>NZ_CP080772.1:0-2057500 GCF_025137635.1 Aliiroseovarius crassostreae
TTGGATTGAACCCTTGGAATTTGCGGATCTGGACGGGGGTGTAGTGACCTTTCTGGTGCCAACCAATTTTATGGGAAATTGGGTTGGGTCCAATTTCAGCGATCAGATCCTGAGCCATCTGTCCGAAGCAGGCGTTGCCGCGTCACGTCTGGAATTCGTCGTTCCGAAAAAATCCGCACCGCGCAAGATGACCAATTCGGCAACCGGATCCGGTGTGGCCAGCAATGAAGCGCAGGCCCCGTCGAAATCCGCCCCCCGTTCTGAGGTGCAGGACGACCTGCCCGGAGCACCGCTGGATGCGCGCTTCACATTCGACAGTTTTGTCGTCGGCAAGCCGAACGAACTTGCCCATGCCGCCGCGCGTCGCGTGGCAGAAGGTGGCCCGGTCACATTCAACCCGCTGTTCCTGTATGGCGGTGTCGGCCTTGGGAAAACGCACCTGATGCATGCCATCGCGCATGAGCTGAAAACCCGCCAGCCCGACCTGCGTGTGGTTTATCTTTCGGCTGAGCAATTCATGTATCGTTTCGTCAAGGCGCTGCGTGAAAAGCAGATGATGGATTTCAAGCAGATCTTCCGCTCGGTGGATGTGTTGATGGTGGATGACGTGCAATTCATCGCCGGCAAGGATTCGACCCAGGAAGAGTTCTTCCACACATTCAACGCGCTGGTGGACCAGAACAAACAGATCATCATCTCGGCAGACCGTGCCCCTGGTGAAATCAAGGATCTGGAAGACCGGATCAAATCCCGCCTGCAATGCGGCCTTGTCGTGGACCTGCACCCGACCGATTATGAATTGCGTCTGGGCGTTCTGCAGACCAAGGTGGCGAGCTATCGTCAGCAATATCCCGGCCTGCAAATCGCCGATGGTGTGCTGGAGTTCCTTGCCCACCGCATTTCAACCAATGTGCGTGTGCTGGAAGGGGCGTTGATGCGCCTGTTCGCCTTTGCCTCGCTTGTCGGTCGCGAAATCACGCTGGAACTTGCGCAGGATTGCCTCGGGGATATTCTGCGGGCGTCCGATCGCAAGGTCACCGTGGAAGAGATCCAGCGCAAAGTGTCGGAGCATTACAATATCCGCCTGTCGGATCTGATTGGCCCCAAACGTGTGCGCACCATTGCGCGCCCCCGCCAGGTGGCCATGTATCTGGCCAAGCATATGACCTCGCGCAGCCTGCCTGAAATCGGGCGCCGGTTCGGCGGTCGGGACCACACCACCGTGATGCACGGGGTGAAGCGCATTGATGAACTCAAGGCCGTAGACGATCAGATCGCCGAAGACCTTGAACTTCTGCGCCGCGCGCTCGAAGCATAAGCCCGGGCACCACAGTTGCCCGCAAAGGGCGGGATAAGGGTCGTTTGGCCTTGACCCGCCCCTCAAACCATTGGACATTCCAGCAAAAGAACATCACGGGGCGAAGGCATCGGCTTTCAGCCCCTCTCGTTGTCAGGAGTGGGAAATGAAGATCAGCATTGAACGTGGTGCGTTGCTAAAGGCCGTGGCCCAGGCGCAGTCGGTGGTAGAGCGCCGCAACACCATTCCAATTCTCGCCAATGTGCTGATTGAAGCGGAAGGCGACAGCGTGTCGTTCCGCGCCACCGACCTGGATATCGAAGTGGTCGATAAAACCGCGGCAATGGTTGAACGTGCCGGGGCCACCACCGTGGCGGCCGTGACCCTGCACGAGATTGTGCGCAAATTGCCGGATGGGGCGTTGGTGCAGCTGAGTGACGATGGGGCCACGGGGCGCCTGACGGTGGAAGCGGGGCGGTCGAACTTCTCGCTCGCCACCCTTCCGAAAGAAGATTTCCCGGTCATGGCCTCGTCGGAATATTCCGCCAACTTCTCGGCCCCGGCCCCGGTGTTGCGTCGCCTGTTCGACAAGTCGAAATTTGCGATCTCAACCGAGGAGACCCGCTATTACCTGAATGGTGTTTACCTGCATGTGGCGGCTGCCGAAGATGGTAAAGTGCTGCGCGCGGTGGCCACTGATGGGCACCGTCTGGCACGGATCGATGCCGAGCTGCCAATGGGCGCGGATGAGATGCCGGGCGTGATCGTTCCGCGCAAAACCGTGGGGGAGCTGCGCAAGCTTCTGGATGATGATGAGGCCACGATTGCGGTTTCGGTTTCGGAAACCAAAGTGCGCTTTGCCACGCCTGCCATCACGCTCACGTCGAAAGTCATTGATGGGACCTTCCCGGATTACACCCGCGTGATCCCCACCGGCAACACCCGTAAGCTTGAAGTGGATGCGGCGGAATTTGCCAAGGCCGTGGACCGTGTGGCCACCGTGTCATCCGAACGTTCGCGCGCGGTGAAGCTGCAGCTTGATGAAGACCGGCTGGTGCTTTCGGTGAATGCGCCAGATGCCGGGGCGGCTGAGGAAGAGCTGGCTGTGGCCTATTCCGACGAGCGTCTGGAAATTGGCTTCAACGCAAAATACCTGCTGGAAATCGCCAGCCAGGTTGATCGTGAAAATGCAACCTTCATGTTCAACAATTCCGGCGACCCGGCCCTGATGCGCGAAGGCAATGACACCAGCGCCGTTTATGTTGTCATGCCGATGCGCGTGTGATCGGCCCCGTTGATTGAGTTTTCTGCCTCCGGCGGGAGTATTTGGGCCAAGAAGAAAGAGGGTGCATGACCTCGCTTGCCCTTCGTGAATTGACGATCAGTCATTTTCGCAGCCACAAACGGGCGCGCTTGTCCTTGGACGGGCGGCCGGTGGTTTTGCATGGGGTCAACGGTGCAGGAAAGACCAATATTCTGGAAGCTGTTTCGATGTTTTCGCCGGGACGCGGGCTGCGTCGGGCGACGATGGATGAAATGATCCGGCGACCAGAGCAGGTGGGTTGGAAGATTTCCGGTGTCCTGCAGAGCCTTGGTCAGATGCACGAGGTTGAAACATGGGTGGAGCCCGGTCAGGGGCGCCAGGTGCGGATCGACGGTAAGGTTGCGACGCAGGTCACCCTGGGACGGATCACGCGTGTGGTTTGGCTGGTTCCGGTGATGGACAGGCTTTGGGTTGAAGGGGCCGAAGGGCGGCGGCGGTTTCTGGACCGGTTGACCCTGAGTTTCACTCCGTCCCATGCGGATGCGGTTTTGAATTATGAAAAGGCGATGCGTGAACGGAACCGGTTGCTGAAGGACGGGCAGCGGGACCCCCATTGGTATCGTGCGATTGAATTGCAGATGGCCATGTCTGGTACGGAAATCCACGCAAACCGTTTGAAGGCCATTGCCCTTTTGCAAGATGCACAAGCAAGTGCCGAAACTGAATTTCCTGCAGCGGACCTTTCTTTGGTGCAGGCGGATGAGGTTCTGGCCCCTGCAACGGAAGACGAATTGGCCACGGCATTGGCTGAAAGCCGTCCGCGCGATCTGGCGGCAGGTCGCACCTTGGTGGGGCCGCATCGTTCGGATCTGGGGGCCATTTATACGGCCAAAGATGTGCCGGCCCGTGATTGCTCTACCGGGGAACAGAAGGCGCTTCTTGTGTCGCTGATCCTTGCCAATGGGCGGGCGCTGGCCCGCGATTTCGGGGCTGCGCCGATTTACCTTCTGGATGAGGTGGCTGCACATCTGGATGCGGGGCGGCGTGCGGCTCTCTATGATGAGATTTGCGCCCTTGGGGCGCAGGCATTCATGACTGGCACCGGGCCGGAGTTGTTTGCAGAACTGGGTCACCGCGCCGCGCATTTTCGGGTGAGCGATGAAGGCGGGACCTCAACCATTTCGGAAGGAGTGCCATGAAACAGAACCGTGTGACGCTGATTACGTTGGGCGTTGAGAGTATCGAACGGTCTTGTGCCTATTATCAGGCGCTGGGGTGGGAGCCCTCAGCGGTGCTGCCAGAGGTGGCTTTTTTCGACATGAACGGGATGAAATTCGGGTTCTTCACCCTGGAGGGGCTGGCCAAGGAAACCGGGCGATCAAAAGACGCGTTGAAAACCGGGGCGATGACGCTGGCGCAAAACTACCCCGGAGAGGCCGAGGTGGATGCCGCTTTTGCCAAGGCAGTTGCTGCGGGGGGCACGGCGGTGACGCAGCCTACAAAAACCGATTGGGGTGGCTATTCCAGCTATGTCGCAGACCCGGACGGCCATTTGTGGGAGTTCGCCTTCAACCCGTTCTGGGAGCTGGATGAAGACGGGCATCTGCTCTGATCTTGCTGCCGGGGCGCGCATATCACGGGCTTTGGTTGCCTGCCGTAAAAGGGTGGGTGAATTGACACCAAATCTTGTGTCGGATAGGTGACATTACCCTCGAAAACCTCTATGTTTTGGGGACAGAATTACAGGAAGGCCCACATGGCTGATGACGCGCAAAATGGTGCCGAGTACGGCGCCGAATCCATTAAGGTTCTCAAAGGCTTGGAGGCTGTTCGCAAGCGCCCCGGCATGTATATCGGGGACACCGACGATGGGTCCGGTCTGCACCACATGGTATATGAGGTTGTCGACAACGGGATCGACGAGGCGCTGGCAGGTCATGCGGACGCGGTAACGGTTACGATTCACGCGGACAATTCGGTTTCCGTTTCAGATAACGGGCGTGGCATTCCGGTGGATATCCACCCGGAAGAGGGCGTGTCGGCGGCTGAGGTGATCATGACCCAGCTGCATGCAGGCGGCAAGTTCGACTCGAACTCTTATAAGGTGTCGGGTGGTCTGCATGGCGTGGGTGTGTCGGTTGTGAACGCCCTGTCCGACTGGTTGGAATTGCGCATCTGGCGCGACGGGAAAGAACATGTGGCCCGCTTTGAACGCGGCGAAACCGCTGAGCATCTTCGCGTTGTGGGGGAATGTGGTGACCGCACCGGGACCGAAGTGCGTTTCCTGGCATCGACGGACACGTTCTCGAACCTGGATTACCAGTTCAAGACACTGGAAAATCGCCTGCGGGAACTCAGCTTTCTGAACTCGGGCGTGCGCATCATTATCGAAGATGAACGCCCCGCTGAAAAACTGCATTCGGAAATGCATTACGATGGTGGCGTGAAAGAGTTCGTGAAATATCTGGATCGTCACAAGACCCCCCTGATGGAAGAGCCGATTTTTGTGACCGGCGAAAAAGACGGGATTGGTGTCGAGGTGGCGATGTGGTGGAATGATGGCTACCACGAAAACGTGCTGCCCTTTACCAACAACATCCCGCAGCGGGACGGGGGCACCCACCTGGCTGGTTTCCGGGGCGCGCTGACCCGAACGCTCAACCTTTATGCCAACTCAACCGGGTTGGCGAAAAAGGAGAAGGTGAACTTTACCGGGGATGATGCACGTGAAGGCCTGACCTGTGTGTTGTCGGTCAAGGTGCCGGACCCGAAATTCAGCTCGCAGACCAAGGACAAGCTGGTCTCAAGCGAAGTGCGCCCGGCGGTCGAAGGGTTGATGAACGAAAAGCTGCAGGAGTGGTTCGACGAAAACCCGCAGATCGCCAAGATGATTGCCGGTAAGATCGTCGAGGCTGCACTGGCACGCGAAGCGGCCCGCAAGGCGCGCGAAATGACCCGCAAGAAATCGTCGCTTGATGTGGCCTCGTTGCCGGGCAAGCTGGCCGATTGTCAGGAAAAAGACCCTGCCAAACGCGAACTCTTCCTTGTCGAGGGTGACTCGGCAGGTGGTTCTGCCAAACAGGGGCGGTCGCGCCACGATCAGGCCGTGTTGCCGCTACGAGGCAAGATTTTGAACGTGGAACGCGCCCGGTTTGACCGGATGCTGTCCAGCCAGGAAATCGGCACGCTGATTACCGCTCTTGGCACCGGGATCGGTCGTGATGAGTTCGACATTTCCAAGCTGCGTTACCACAAGATCGTCATCATGACCGATGCGGATGTGGATGGGGCGCATATCCGAACCCTGCTGCTGACCTTCTTCTTCCGGCAAATGCCGGAGTTGATCGAAGGGGGCTATCTCTACATCGCGCAGCCGCCGCTTTATAAAGTGTCGCGCGGCAAGTCCGAGGTTTATGTGAAAGATCAGGTTGCGCTTGAGGATTACCTTGTCGGACAGGGGATTGAAGGCACCGTTCTGCGTCTTCCCTCGGGTGAGGAAATTGCCGGTGCGGACCTGACCCGCGTGGTTGACGGTGCGCGCAATTTCAAACGTATTCTGGACGCGTTCCCAACGCATTACCCGCGCAATATCCTGGAACAGGCCGCTCTTTCCGGGGCGTTTGATCCGGGGCGTGCAGATGCGGATCTGCAGCGTGTGGCGGATGATGTGGCGGCGCGCCTGGATAAGGTGGCCGTGGAATATGAGCGCGGATGGCAGGGTCGGATCACACAGGATCACGGCATCCGTCTGGCCCGTGTGCTGCGTGGGGTCGAGGAGATCCGCACGCTGGACGGGGCCGTTCTGCGTTCGGGGGAAGCCCGCCGCCTGTCCGAAGTGTCGATGGAGACGCGGGATATTTATAAGGACAGTGCCAAACTGTCGCGCAAAGAGCGTGAAATTCAGGTGCAGGGCCCAATTGACCTTTTGAACGCCATCCTGGCGGAAGGTGAAAAAGGCCTGACATTGCAGCGATACAAAGGTCTGGGCGAAATGAACCCGGATCAGCTTTGGGAAACCACGCTGGACCACGAAGCGCGTACCTTGTTGCAGGTGAAGGTGGATGATCTGTCGGAAGCGGACGACATTTTCACTAAACTGATGGGCGATGTGGTTGAGCCGCGTCGTGAATTTATCCAGCAAAACGCCCTTTCGGTGGAGAACCTCGACTTCTGACCCTGTGTAGGATTGCCCATAATCGTTCGCGATACCCATAAGTTTTCGCGAGCAGCCCATAATCGTTCGTTTTGGTGAATTTCGGGCAGGTTAAAAAGTGCCCTGAAATTCGCCGAAATCTGAAGATTTTTTGAAAGCGGGTGTTAGCCGTTTTGGCACCGCCAGTTTTCTCGCTTGAGCTGTGATTGCCTTTAGATATCATCTTTCGGTAGAATTGCAGTTTGGCGTCAAACCTTCTATTCGTGCTAATAGCGATCAATGGCCCAGATTACGCGAACGGCCCGTTCCTGCCAATTGCCGAGGGCGCAGCGAATGTCGGCCTATGCCTTGGCTTTCAGTTAGGCAAGCAAGCTGCTACGCAGAGATCCTCTGGCAGGCTCTACTCTGCCAACTGGGTTCTGATCCAGCTGTGTAGAGGGGATCTTGCATCGCGCTCGTTCCAGATTGCGCGGATGCCCAGCTCCGGTAGGGGGAAAGGGCTATCGCGCAGGACCAGGTTCCCCTTGTCGACGGCCTGACGGGCAAGCATTTCCGGCACGAAGGCGATCAGATCGGTTTCCTTCAGGAACGCAGGTTGCAGGTGCAGGTTGTCGGTGATCAGCCCGATTTGACGCGCAGGCATGCCTCGGTCCCGGCCAAAGACGTGAACCGGATCGTCCTGTTTGGCCATGATACCCAGCCTGACATGCGGGTAGAGAAACAGGGTTTCGGCAGTCCAGCTTTCCAGCGCTGGGTGCGCACGGTCCAACAGGCACACCAGTCTATCGCGCAGCAACAGTTTTTGAAGAAACTTCGGATTTGCTTGAAGTCCAGCCCCCACGATCAGATCTGCATCGCCTGCATCAAGCATGTCATAGCTGCGATCCGAGTAGCTGTGGATCTCGAACACCAGCCCAGGAGCTTGTCGCCGAATGCGCTGGATGGCCCCCGCGAGGTATCCCGTGGCAATAAAGTCATGGGCGTGGATACGGATAGTCGCCGTTGCGCTCTCGGGCGAGAACATCACGGGGGTGGTCAGCGCTGCGATTTCAGAAAGGACGGTGTTCAATCGGGGCGCCAGCTCTTGCACGCGCGCCGTTGGCACCATTTTACGTCCCTGCTTGACGAAAAGTGGATCGTCGAACAGACGGCGCAGCCTGGCCAGCGTATGGCTCATGGCGGGCTGGGTGACATTCATGCGCTGTGCGGCGCGACCAACATGGCGCTCGATGATGAGGGCTTGCAGGGATTTCAGAAGGTTGAGGTCAATAGCATGAATCTCATTCATACTTAGAATAAATAACCATCATTTCCACTTATGTCTATCGCTTGCCATCTTTGTCCCAACCCAAAAGAGGACAAGAGAAATGAACATCCTGATCACCGGAGCCAGCAGCGGCTTCGGAAAAGAAATGGCCGTTAAGCTCGCAGAGGCGGGCCACACCGTATTCGCAGGAATGCGCGCCTTGAAGGGGCGAAATGCAGTCGCAGCGGCTGAACTTGGCGCCACCGCCGGGCAGATTGTGCCCATTGAGTTGGATGTCAGCAGCGATGCCAGCGTTGACACCGGGATTGCTCAACTGATGGCGGATCTGGACGGCCCTCTGGATGTCGTGATCAACAATGCCGGGATATATGTTGGCGGATTGAACGAGACGATATCCGCTGCGCGGTTTCAGAACATGCTCAACGTAAACGTTCTGGGACCGGTCCGCGTGCTCCGGGCGGTGCTGCCCAATATGCGGGCGCGAGGCTCTGGCACGGTGATCAGCATCACCAGCGACATGTCACGTTTCGCGCTGCCGATGAGCGGGCTTTACACGGCCAGCAAGGCGGCGCTGGAAATGGTTGCAGAGACCTATGCCCTCGAACTTGCCCCCTTGGGGCTGGAATCCCTCATCGTTCAACCCGGCGCGTTCGACACTGGCATTATGCAAAAATCACCGTCAACGGAAGAACCGGAGCGCATAGGTGGATACACCCCCACGCTGGCGCAAACGCAGTCGATGGCCGGGCGTTACATGGCGTTGGCTCAGAAGAGCTTTGTCGAGGCGTCGCCTGCGATGGTTGCTGACGCAATTGTGGATCTGTTGAACCTGCCCTATGGCCATCGCCCACTGCGAACGGTCGTCGACCCGTCTGTTCTCGGCGCGCAGGCGCAAGCAATGAACGCAGCCATTGCCTCCGCGCAGGAGGCATTCCTTGGCGCGCTTGGCGTCGATTTCTCACTCGTATCAAAGGAGGCCGCAGAATGAGCCTGATCACCGTTTTTGTCGGACTGCTGTCCGTCTTTTTCCTTTTCGCCAGCTCGATCAAGATCCTCGGCTGGCAGAAGCTCATCTTCGAAACCCAGCTGGCGATGTTTCGCAAATACGGGCTGAACCGCCAGATCATGATGCTTGTCGGTCTGGCTGAGCTGTTCGGAGCGATCGCCATCTGGCTCCAGGGATCATGGCTCGGGACGCTTGGCGCGCTGGCACTGCTGGGCACCTCGGTGGGCGCAATCGGGTGTCACCTGATCTGGGACAGCTGGAAAGAGGGTGTGCCCGCGATGATCACCGGCATGCTGTCAGCAACCGTCGCCTGGTCGGGACGCGAGGCGCTGCTCGGCCTGCTGGGAGTGGCCTGATCAGGATGCAGACGCGGGAGCGGTCGTTGGAGTAGATTGCTGCGATCGACCGCTTTCGGCCCAACCTGAATCTGAATGTCATGGCTGCAACGTCGTGATTCGGGCGTCGATTTAGCACCGCGGTTTGTTATTGCTGAGCGAAAGCACTCAATTGCATTTTAGGTTTGAAACAGGCCCTTACGGAACGAAACAGCCTCTTTCGTTCCGCGAAATTTTTACAACCGACTGTTCCTGAACATTTTTATTGAACTTTGCTTGCTCGATGTGCAAGTGAGCAGGCATGAAGATTGACCCAGAAGCAAGATCAACAGCACGACGAATTCACAAACGTGGCAAGGTGCAGAAGGCGCATCACCTCACTGGTGGAAAAGTGCGGGGGATCGTTTAGGTTGAAAGCCTAACAGAGGTCGATTTCCTCAATTTGTGCTCCTTGGATCCTCGTGTCCAAGAAGTTCATCCTCAGCCTGTAACATATGATCTCAATACTGGACTTCGCTACGCGAATAAGGAGGACCTGCTGAAGAGAGCTAAGGCTTCTGGCTTTAGGCCATGGGTGTATACGCCCGATTTCAGAGTTGTGCTGATAGACGGCACGATCTTCTTTCTGGAAGCGAAATCAGAATATACGCTTTCAAAGCAACCCGAGATTCTTGAATACCCACGCATCTTCGAAAGTTTCGGCGAGCAGCTTCTCCTGATGACTGACTATGAAATCTCACCAGAGCTGAAGAAGAACCTTGGACTATTGCGCCCGTTCATCGGTCGCCCTTTACCAAATGGCTTATTGCCGAAGCAGAAGGCACTGGATTCCAATCGTTTCACATACAGAGAGGCCATCTCGGACCTGGGGTTCACCCAAGGCGAACTGTTCACAGCGATCCTGACAGGACATCTATTTGTAGATCTCTATTCAACAGCACTGAAAAAAGACACCGAACTGCTGGTGTTTAAGGGCTGCACCAAGCACCTGGAGCTCCTACCCCTATGACAGATCTCATCGAAAAGCACGACGGCCGCCTACTTGAGATTGACGGTGAACTTCATGAAGTCCGCGGGCGCATTAAGGGGCAGGCTGTTGTCAGTTTGAAAGCGCCGGATGGCACGATCCATGAGATCTCAAGTGAGGATTTCAGGTTGCGGGTTGCAGCAGGATTTGTTCTGGACCCGCAAAAACTGGACGTTGGTATCCGGATCCCCACAGCGTCGGACCACCTGGAGGCTGCCTTTCGGGAGGCTGTATTGAACATGTCAGCCAGGCTGGAGCGTGAAGGCTTTGGCTGGCAGGAGAGACATCGTGTGATGAAAGAGCACTTCGAAGGTCAGCCTGAGTTCAAAGCCCGGCAGAAGCCTTTTCCGGGGGTTCGGGCCATCCAGAAATGGCGGAAGGGTTTTCTGGAGCAAAGTACCAATGCGCTGCACGACAAGCGGTATCTGTCAGGGAACCGCTTGCCCCGCCATTCTAACCTGTTCGAAGATATCGTCCTCGACATTCTGGATCTTCAATACAAGAAACACGACCGAATGACAGCAAAGGCAGTGTGGCAGAGCGCACGTGCCGAGTATCTTGAGGCCTGCGATCGTAGGCAGATTGAACCGGGTCCCCATGGGCAGAAAGTTGTGAACAGTCTGATCAAGTCATTGCCTCACGGCGATGTCGTAAAATCCCGCATTGGGGGCCGAGAGGCCAGAAAACGTCTGATCGAAGCCAATCGGTTTGTGAAGGTCAGCCAGCCTATGGAGCGTATCGAAATTGACAGCACAGAGGCTGACGTTTTCATCATTATTGATGATGAAGGAAATGTTGGGCGCCCCTGGGTGTGCGCAGCCATTGATTGTGCGACTGGCATGATCGTTGGATTGAAAGTCAGCTTGACCCAACCAACGTCAATTGTGACCGCCATGGTTCTGAAAGAGATATTGACGCCCAAAGATCCTGATTTCTTCGAGCAGTTTCAGATCAAGAACCGTTTGGATACATGTGGGCGTCCCATTCAAATTATTGCCGATCAAGGCAGCGAAAACTCAGGTGACGTCATCGAAAGCTGCGTCAAAAACGCATGTCTTCTCCTCAGCCCAAACTTGCCGGGCCATCCTGAAGACAAGCCGTATATTGAGCGGTTCTTCAAGACGCTGAATGGCTTTCTCACAACACTCCTTGGTGCAACGACGACCAGAGAGATGCCAAACCGATCTCGCATTGATAAGGCCCAGAAGGAAGCGTGCTTATCCTTAGATGAGTTTATCATGGCCCTCCAAAGGTGGCGCTTTGATGCATATGCTGTTCGGCCCAGACGCGTGGTTGAGAACCCGCTGAAAACACTTGAAAGCCCGAAAATGGCGTGGCAACGGCTTGACGATGAATATGTGATACCTGATCCCCTACCCCCTCAGGAAGTTGCTCAACTCTTCTATGGCGGGGCCGCTGAGCGAACACTTCATCACTACGGCATTGAGTTTGAGCGCGTTCAATACGCATCTGCAGAATTATCGCGTTTAAGGCGTGAGATTGGCGCAGGTGAGAAGCTGGCAATCCGATATGATCCCACTGACATGCGGATGATTGGGGTGGTCAATCCTTTTACAGGTGACACCATTTTTGTGCCGACAAAAGATGAAGAGTTCCCGGCCATTTCGGTGGAAGACCTACGCCGAATTCGCAAGGAGCTCGCGCCAGATCTGGAAGAGTTTCTCTCAGCAGATCGCACAATTGCGGCAATCCACGACCAGATCCATCACAATGGGATTCACGGAACACCTGCCAGGAAAGCAAAAAAACGCGCGGCTCGGGCACAGGAAGACCGAAGAATTGCTGAGCAGAGCCTCAAACCGCTCGAAGTTGAAAATGAAATCTCAGCTCGTGCTCACAGCCAGGCATCACAATCCACCACGATCTTGAAAAGCGCTAAACCGCGGCAAGCACTCGAACTAAAACCGAAGATGCCAAGATGACCAAACCCGCTGATTTTCTGAATGTATTGATCAGGCATGAAGCCTATCAAAAAGCCTTTGATGCATTAGTGGAGGCCGTCGCAATGGCCCGCGAGCAAGGTGGAGGCGTTGTTCCAATTCTTGGGCCCACGCGATGTGGAAAGACCGAATTGTTGAAAGAGGTTTGCTCCACTCTCGGGAAAGAGGCTACCGGCCCGGGCTGGATGCTCCCCGCGCCTACCGCTCGCTATGGTGTTATTCCTTCAAAGCCAAGTGACAAAGACCTCTTTATTTCTCTTCTTCGCGCGCTGGGCCATAGCTGCAACTCAAATACGCCAACGCATGTCATCAGATCAAGAATCGAAACGGCCATCGCTGACGAAGGGATCCAGATCATTGCTTTGGATGAGTGCAATCATTGCATTGAATCTGGCGCCAACCTGACGCTTCGAGCAACCGGTGACCATTTCAAGCGATTGGTCGA
The DNA here is from genome assembly GCF_025137635.1 of Aliiroseovarius crassostreae. Lineage (NCBI taxonomy): Bacteria > Pseudomonadati > Pseudomonadota > Alphaproteobacteria > Rhodobacterales > Paracoccaceae > Aliiroseovarius > Aliiroseovarius crassostreae. The sequence goes on from NZ_CP080772.1 coordinate 12,756, forward strand.
CGAGACTGGTGTTACTTTGATCCTAAGCGGCCTGCCAAACTTTCAGAAAGTCATTGATGGCAACGAGCAGCTCAAAGCGCGAGCCATGAGCACCATTTTCTTCAAGCCATACAATTGGTCAGACGAAGCCGATCGTGAAGCCTTTGCCACGGCGGTGTTTGGTCTTTTTGACCACCTCGTAGAAAACAATATCAGTCTGGATTTCGATCACGATGATCTTGCTACGCGGCTGTATTGTCTTTCAGGCGGTCGTGTTGGTCTTGTTCTACGTTTGCTTCGCGGTGTGTTGTCACGAATGAAAGAGCACAAAATATCCATGGCCGACATTCAAAGCGCCGCATCTATTCTCTTTCAAGAGCGGTCGAAAGTGGCAATCCTCTGCGATGACGAGTTGCCAAATGATCTGCAGCAGGTTCGCTCCTATGTAGAAGTGATGCAAGCTGCTGGCTTGGAGCTGGAGCCATCAACGCTTCTTGAGCTTGGGGCCCTGTCATCCGAACCCGCATGACAATGAGATTTGCGACACCACTCCAAGGGGAGAGCCTGGTTGGTTTCCTTCGTCGATTGGCAAGCCTGAACGCGTTCTCCCATGTTGCAGAGTTCTATTGCCACATTGGGCAGCCTTATGGCCGCCCAATGCTGGAAAACCTGTCCGAACTGGCTGAAGCCCTTGGTGTGGGCGAAACATCACTCAGTGCGATCGCGCCAAAGATCCAGCCATGTGACCCAGCTCTTGAGTGGCGATTTCAGCGGTCGCAAACTGACCCGGTATGCCCGAGTTGCATTGCGGAAGGGCAAGCTTGGCAGCAGCGCTGGCGCCATAGCCTGGTATCGGCATGCGACGTGCACAAAACCGTGCTTCTGGATCACTGCCCCCGCTGCAAGACTACCTTTTCTACAACCGTGGGAGGGCTCAAAAGCTGCGAATGCGGCCTACCCTTCGAAACGATGGTCGCGCCGCGCGCGACCGAATTCGAAATTTGGGTCGCCGGGTTGATGGCTTGCGCTCCACAAGCGCAAGAAGATGTTGGCTCGTTTGGTCCCTGGTCAGAAGATGCCCCAGACAACTTCGCCTCCTTCCTCTTTTTTCTTGCCAGCAATGAGCAGAAATCGCGATCTGGCAAAGAGGGTAAGACACCGCTTCCAGCAACCATTACCGATACTCGGGCGTTCATCGCTCAGGCTGAACCTTGGCTGAGATCATGGCCGGAGGGGTTCCAAGAAAAGCTGGCGCAGCGCTTGTCAGTAGGGGATCCTGGCGCTTCATCCGCTCCCGCACGTTTGGGAAAATGGTATCAACGATTGATGCGGTTTAAGGGAGATGCGTATGAGGATGTTCACACTCAGTTATCGGCTGGTATCGCAGAGCATTTTCAAGGTCCCTACGCTGGAAAACCAGTCGGAGAGCGGGCTTGGATATCGGCGACAGAGGCTGCCCGTATTCTGAACATTCGGGGGGAGCGTGTCGTTGCCGCTGTCGCCTCGGGTAAGCTGGAGGGGGAGCAAGCGCACTCCGGGCACGGGCACAAGCACACCATGTTAGCACGCGCGGTGGTGGAAGGCCTCAAAAACGACCGTGCGAAATACCTGACCGCGAAATCTGCAATGGAAATGCTCGGCGTCGGTAAAGCCCAGTTTCGCATTCTTCAAGATGCTGGGTTGGTCTCGCGTTTGCCTTCTTCTGACTTGCCGCCTTTGGTCGAAGGCCCCTTCCTGTCCAATGATCTCTTGGTGCTTGTCGAAAGCATCAGGAGCAATCAAAGAACAACAAGCTCCACTTCGGAAACTCTGCGCTTCTCAGACCTCAATCTTCGACGCACCACCCAGAAGTCGAAGCTGATTGCCGTGCTCAAAGCAATTCAGACAGGAGCGATTCAAGCCGTCACGGCACCTTCCGACCAGCCGCTCGGGGCGTTCAAGTTTGCTTGTGAGGACATTGATGCACGTTTCGCTGGGGTTTCAAAGACCGCGATGATGACGGCGCATCAAATCGCCGAGTTGACCGGTTGGAAGCCAGAGGTTGTCACCCATTGGTGTCAGGCGGGCCTTCTTGAGGCTCGCCAGGAAAACGAGGGCCAACAAGTTAGATATCTGATCGAACCCAAAGCCCTGGTTGCGTTTCAACGAGCCTATATCCCTCTTGCTGACTTGGCGCGTGATCAACAGACGTCGAGCCGTGCGTTGCGAAGGAAGCTGCAAGATGCTGGGGCAACAATCTGTGGCGAAAAGGTCGTTGGCACCACGAGTAGAGGAGCACTGGTTCGGATTGCCACATTAGCTTAGGCTTGTTGTCCACCTGAAAGCGGTGACGGAAACGAAAGAGTTCCTTGCATCGCGCGAATTAAAGTCACATGGCAGCGAGCGTATGGGTCAGGCCATTCCGAATGTGTAATTCCAAAAGCTCTTTCGCCTTTTGTGCATCTCGCGCCAAAGCTGCATTGAACATTTCCTTATGCTCTTGCACGGCTTCTTCGCCGCGATAGGTCAAGACAAGGTTCTGATACCGCAGATATTTATCATAGAGAATCGCGTGCAGAGACAGGAGGTTTTTGGAATTGCAGGCTTCGATCATGGCCAAATGGAACTCCCAGTCATACCGTTTCCACATTTCCTTGTCGGACTGGTCGCCGGATTGCATACGTTGTTCCATAAGGTGCAGCTTGTGGTGCGCAGCTACAAGATTGCCTTCCCAATCGGTGTCGCCATTCGCAATTGACAGCTCCAATGCATGACATTCCAGCAAAACACGTAATTCGGCTACTTCAACAAGATCTTCACGCGACACAGGCGTGACATAGAACCCGCGTTGGGCGGGGCTTTCCACAAAACCTTCGCTGGACAAACGGTTCAGTGTTTCGCGCAGTGTCGAGTTGCTGGTCTCATAGCGCGTCTTGAGTGTGTCGAGCTTCAGCTTTGACCCAGGTTCCAGCAGGCCAAAGATGATGTCGTGTTTGATCCGCTGATAGGTGCTGGATCCGATGGTGGCGGTTTGTTGGGTCATCATTCTGTCCGATGTTTTCGGGTATACCATGCATTTAACATGAGGGGTTGGTGGCAGCAATCATACAATAAATCCGTCAAAATTAAAAATATCAGATATTATTGCCAATTGCGGAGTTTGTCGCTACGTTGATTCCGACGGCGGGGTCATCCTGCCAATTGAAAATCGGCACAGGGTATCTACCCAGGGGAACAGAGTTGAAACAGACGATACAAATCGCAATTGCTGGTGCGGGACTGGTTGGGAAGCGGCATGTCGCAGCCATGGATCAGCTGAAGGAAGTGGACCTTTGCGCTGTGGTCGATCCCGGTGACGATGCGCGTCGCTTTGCATCCGAACGAGGGTTGCCCTGCTACGACACATTGGAGGAGCTCTTTCAAATCCAGTCGCCTGAAGGTGTCGTCCTGGCGACCCCTACACCGCTGCATGTGGCCCAGGCGCTGGTATGTATAAAACATGGCTGTCCAGTTCTGGTGGAAAAACCGCTGGGAACCTCTGCAGAAGAGGCGGAAGAACTGGTCGTGGCCGCTGAGAAAGGCAATGTTCCGCTTTTGGTGGGACACCATCGCCGCCACAATCCATTAATCCGCAAAGCTCATGAGGCCGTGTCGGGTGGCGAGATCGGTGATGTGCGTGCGGTGCATGTAAACTGCTGGTTCTACAAGCCCGACGATTATTTTGACACGGCCCCTTGGCGCAAGAAACTCGGCGCGGGACCGATTTCGGTCAATCTGGTGCATGATGTGGATTTGATCCGCTATATTTGCGGTGAAGTCGTCTCGGTTCAGGCACAGGCCACGCCTTCGGCACGTGGATTTGAAAATGAAGATGTGGCTGCGGCTGTCTTGCGGTTTGAAAATGGTGCGGTCGGAACCATCACCGTGTCCGACAGCATCGTATCGCCCTGGAGCTGGGAGCTCACTTCGCGCGAATATCCGATTTACCCGCCAACACCGGAAAGCTGTTATATGATCGGGGGCTCTCACGGATCGCTTTCGGTGCCGGATCTGCGCCTCTGGACACATCAAGGCGGGGCGCAGGATTGGTGGACGCCAATCTCAGCAACATCTCTCACTCGGGGGGCTTCGGATCCATTGGTGAATCAAATGGCGCATTTTGCCCGTGTTGTTCGTAGGGAAGAAGCGCCACTGGTTTCTGGAACCGAAGGATTACTGACCTTGCAAGTCATTGAAGCCATTCAACAGGCCTGTGCCAGCGGAGAAGCTGTGCAGATTCCGGGCACTCAAATGCTTGAGTTTTCGAAGGAAAAGCAGGCCGTCGAATAAAATATCAGATATTTTGCAAAAAATATTGCAAAAATATCAAAATCAGGCAAAGTTACTATCGAGCTGATCACGCTATGATCTCAGGGAGGAGAACCATGATCACCAATTTCACCCGTCGGACAGCACTGTCCGCATTGGTCGCCGCAGGCGTCTTGGCTGGGGCCTCGGGCGCCAGTCTTGCCGCTGACAAAATTCAACTGCGTTTGGCAACGTCTGGGTCCGAAACCGACCAGCGTTCGGTCGCCATGGCCGAAGTCTTTGGTCCGATGGTCGCAGAGTTTGCTGATTATCAACCCAGCTATAACGGCACCATCTTTGCCCAAGGCACCGAGCTTGACGCGATCTCGCGTGGGAACCTTGAAATGTCGATCGCCTCGGCGCAGGAACTGGCACAGTTCTTCCCCGAATTCTCGATCTTCGCCACCGGATATGTGCATCAAGATGCAGCCCACCAGGTTGCAGTCTTCAACGATCCGCTGATGGACCCGTTCAAGGCTAAGGTTGAAGATGAACTGGGCATCAAGCTGCTGTCTGTCATGTATCTGGGCCGCCGTCAGGTGAACCTGCGTCAATCCAAAGATGATCTGACCGTCATGAAACCCGAGGATCTCGCTGGTGTAAACCTGCGGATGCCAGGCACCGATGCGTGGCAATTCCTGGGTGCCGCTTTGGGTGCTGCCCCGACGCCTATGGCGTTTTCGGAAGTTTACACTGGTCTGTCGACCGGTGCTGTAGACGGTCAGGATAACCCGCTGCCGACCGTGGTGGACAAGAAGTTCTATGAAGTCACCAAGCAGATCGTTCTGACTTCGCATCTGGTCGACCTGAACTACATCGCCATCTCGAAAGCGGTTTGGGACGGCCTATCGGCTGACCAACAGGCGACCGTGCAAAAAGCAGCAGACGCTGCAGCTGACGCAGGGCGCGCAAAGCAGTTAGAACTGGAAGAAAGCCTTGTTTCATTCCTGGAAGAGCAGGGCATGTCGGTTTACGAACCGGATCTGGATGCCTTCCGCAGCCACGTTCAGGCGCAATATGTCGGGTCTGAATTTGCAGCCAGCTGGCCCGAAGGGGTGCTGGAAAAAATTAACGCACTCGGCAAATAATCAGTTCGAATAGCGCTTAATTCAAGGGGGAGAACGACTATGGAGAAGATACTCAAGTGGTTCTCCCGACTTGCAGAAGCGATTGCCGGCGGCTTGCTGGCGGCAATCTTCCTGACCTTCCTGTTACAGATTGCCCTACGTTACCTGTTCACGCCCGCAGGATGGACGCTGGAGCTGATCGGCATTCTCTGGGTCTGGGTGATCTTCTTCAGCTGCGCCTTTGTGGTGCGCGAGCAAGATCAGGTAAAATTCGACATCATTTACCTATCCGTCAACAAACCTGTTCGCCGGATCTTCGCGCTCATCTCGGCTGTCGCTTTGGTTGTTGGCATGCTCTACACGCTGTTGCCGACCTGGGATTACATCGACTGGATGAAAATCCGAAAGACCTCGACCGTGCGCAACCCGTTCACGGGTAACAAGATCCCGCTGCGCGATGTCTTCTCGATCTACGGAGTTTTCATCGTCGCCATCGCCATACGCTACGCCTGGCTGTTCATAGATGTGCTGCGAAATGGTCCCCCAAAAACCGAGCTTGAGCTGGCCGTCGATGCCATTCACGAAGCGGAGGTTGCCGACGCAGCCGAGGTTACCGAAGAGGACACAGACAAATGAGCTTTGAGCTGATTTCCCTACTTGTCACTCTCTTCTTCCTGGCAGGGATTGGCACACCGATCGGCTATTCGATCTTGTTGGCATCTGTTGTCTATTTGGGTGTTGCCGGACTCGACGTCGCTTTGGCGGGTGAGAAAATCCTTCAAGGGTTCTATCGCAGCACCATTCTGTTGGCCGTTCCGCTGTTTATCGTGGCTGCCAATATCATGAATGCCGGATCCATCACCGATCGGCTTTTGAACTTCTGCGTTGCTGCCGTGGGCCGTTTCAAAGGTGGCCTTGGGCACGTCAACGTCGTGGCGTCTCTTATCTTTTCGGGCATGTCCGGGTCTGCGGTCGCGGATGCGGCTGGCATAGGCAAAATCATCATTGAGATGATGACCAAGGGCGACCGTTATCCGCGTGGCTATGCCGCGGCGATCACCGCGGCCACGGCCACAATCGGTCCGATCATTCCGCCGTCTATTCCCATGGTGCTCTACGCGCTGGTGTCCAAAGCGTCGATTGGTTCGCTGTTCCTGGCAGGCATCTTGCCGGGTTTGATCATGGGGGCCGTGTTGATGGGCATAAACGGCTATCTGGCCCGCAAGCGCAACTTTGCTTTGGAAGAGCCGGTGCCGCTGCGTGAACTGCCCAAGAAGACCGCGAATGCCTTCCCGGCACTGCTGATGCCCGCGATCCTGCTTTACGGAATTTACGGCGGCGTGACCACGCCAACCGAGGCCGCCGCCGTCGCCGCGTTCTATGCGCTGATGCTGGCCCTGATGTTCTACCGCGCCATTTCGCTGGGCAAACTGTATCGGGTGTTTGTTGACAGTGCCCGCTCCTCGGCGTCGGTTGGGATTGTGATTGGTGGTGCCTTCATCCTGAACTTCATCGTGATCCAAGAACAGATCCCGCAGGCGATCTCGGCCATGTTGGAAGGGTCGGACATCAGCCCGATCATGTTTCTGATCATGGTGAATGTCCTGATCCTGGCGCTGGGCTGTGTTCTGGATGCGACCACAATTATCCTGGTAATTGTCCCGCTGTTCATCCCAACCTGCGAGGCTCTGGGCATCGACCTTGTTCACTTTGGTGTGCTGGTGGTGGTGAACTCGATGATTGGTTTGATTACGCCGCCCTATGGGATCCTGCTCTTTGTCATCAATGCCGTGACTGACATCCCGCTGCGCGAAATCATCGCCGAGATCTGGGCCTTTCTGTTTGTGCTGGTTCTGGCGCTAATCGCAATGATGCTGATGCCTGATATGATCCTGTGGCTGCCGAGGCTCTTTGGATACCAAGGCTGATGACACTTTCCATTTCAACAACATCCATCCCCGGTGATCTCGAAGCCAAGCTTGAGGCCATCGCAGATGCAGGGTTCACCTCTGTCGAATTGCATGAGCCGGATTTCACTGGGTTTCATGGATCTGCGGCTGAGCTCGCAAAACGGGTTCAGGGTTTGGGGCTATCCATCAACCTCTTGAAGCCCTTTCACGATCTGGAAGGTTGGAAAGGAGATGCTCGCAGGCAGGCTTTTGAACGGCTTGCCTGCAAACTTGAACTGGTGCGCGCCTTGGGCACGGATATGCTTCTTGTCGCGGCCTCTGCGGCGGAGTGTTCCGACATGGGGCAGATTTCTGATGACCTGTCCCATGCGGCCGAAATGGCCACCCAACAGGGTGTTCGGCTGGCTTATATCGCGCTGCCCTGGGCCGGGCATGTTCAGTCTGATGATCAGGCGCTGTCTTTGGTGCAGGCCGTGGACAATCCGCATTTCGGGTTGGCCCTGAACAGCTATTTCTCATTGGCCGATGGCACCAAACCCGCCCAGATGCGCCATATCCCCGGCGAGCACCTGTTTCATGTGCAGCTTTCTGATGCCCCCCGTGCGTTGGGGGATATTCGCGGATTGAAACGCCATTTCGGTCTATTGCCTGGGCAAGGCGCACTAAATCTTGCGGGCTTTGTTAAAGTGCTGGCGCGGGCAGGCTATGAGGGCCCGTGGTCCATTGCGCGTGTGAACGAACACAGCCCCCGACCGGGTGGGCGCACCCTTGCACTGGATGGCTACCGTTCGCTTGTGAATTTGCTGGACGAGGTGTCAAATCACGATCCGGACCTGACATTTGACATCCCTGATCTTCCGCCGCGCGTTGACACATCAGGGTTTGAGTTTATCGAGTTCGCGGCGGATGACAAAAGCGGCAAGGAACTGACCGATCTGCTCGCCGCGCTCTGTTTCCGCATGGAGCGTCGCCATGTGTCCAAATCGGTGGAGCTGTGGCGACAGGGCGGCATCAACATCGTGGTGAATACCGAAAAAGAGGGGTTTGCCCATTCCGCCTTTCTCGGTCACGGACCATCGGTCTGTGACATGGGGTTGCGGGTAAAAGATGCGGATCAAACCGTGAAACGCGCCACCGCCCTTGGCACGCCGCAGTTTTCACAACCCGTTGGCACCGGAGAACTGGACATTCCCGCTGTGCGGGGCGTGGGCGGCAATGTGGTGCATTTCATTGACGAAAAATCCGATCTGCACCGGGTCTGGGACATCGAATTTGAACCGGTTGCCAAGACCAAGGCCACGCCGCCTGCCGGGTTGCGCCGGATCGACCATCTGGCCCAGACCATGCGCTATGAAGAGATGCAGAGCTGGTTGCTTTACTACATCTCGACCTTCGAAATGGCGAAGTCGCCGATTGTGGATGTCGCTGACCCGTCGGGTGTCGTGCACAGTCAGGCGATTGAAAGCCCGGAAGGGGAAGTGCGCCTTAACCTCAATGGAGCAGAAGGGCGACGCACCTTTGCTGCCTCGTTTCTTGCCGACCGTTTTGGGGCTGGGGTGCAGCATATTGCGTTCCTGACTGATGACATTTTTGAGACTTCAGATCGGTTGCGCGAAAACGGATTTGCGCGGCTGGAGATCTCGCCCAACTACTATGATGATCTGCAGGCTCAGTTTGGTCTGGAGGATGAGTTTGTTGCGCGTCTTCGTGCAGCCAATATGCTTTATGACCGGGTCGACGGGGCGGAATACTTCCAGATCTACAGCCAGCCAATTTTCAATGGGTTCTTCTTTGAAGTTGTCGAACGCCGCCGTGGCTATGCCGGATATGGCGCGCGAAACGCGTCAGCGCGACTGGCCGCACAAATGAAGCACCAACGCCCAGCAGGGATACCAAGAACATGAAAGCCGCATTGATCGGACAGGGTATATCGGGGTCGCTGACCCCTGATATGCATATGGCAGAAGCCGGCGCGCAGGGATTTGACTATGACTACCTGCGCATTGACACCGAAACTGCCCCTTATACCGGGCAGAGCCTGCGCGCGCTTTTGGATCGGGCCGCGGATCAGGGTATGGCCGGAGTGAATGTCACCCACCCCTATAAGTCCCAGGCCGCCGAGGTCATGGATGATATGTCTGATACAGCACGGCTACTGGGGGCGGTGAACACAGTTCTGTTTCAGGATGGTCGCCGGATTGGGCACAACACCGATTATGTGGGATATCGCTCGGCCCTGCGTCGCGGCCTGCCGCATGCGCAGATTACGCGCAGTCTGCTGATCGGCGCTGGCGGCGCTGGCAGTGCAGTTGCGCTCGCGCTGATAGATCAAGGCGCTGAGGTGCTGTTCATTCTCGAACAAGATCGCCCTAAGGCTGAAGAGTTGAAGGGTCGCCTGGCCGTGGCCCGTCCACGTGTTATCGTGAATGTTGTGGACGTATTTGCTGACGTGCAATCGGAGCGATTGGACGGCATCGTCAACGCCACACCAATGGGCATGGCTGCCCATCCCGGTATGGCGCTGGACCCCACCGGTCTGCAACCCGGAAGCTGGGTATCTGACATAGTCTATTTTCCTCGGCGCACCGCCTTGCTTGCGCGCGCAGAGAAGCTGCGGCTCAGAACCATGGATGGATCTGGCATGGCGATTTTCCAGGCTGCTGCTGCTTTCCATCTTTTGACTGGCAGAACGGCGTCCCCAAATCGAATGTGTGAACATTTTGAAAAGGTTGCGCCTAAATCCAAAGAGGTGCTCGCATGACTGACACCCGCACAGATGCCAACAAGGTCCGCCATTGGTGGCGCACCTCAATCATCGACATGGAGCCCGGCAAAATCGCTTTTCGCGGAAATCCTATACAGGATCTGATCGGCAACGTCTCTTTCCCGCAGATGATCTGGTTGATGGTCGCGGGTGAATTGCCCACGTCTGATCAGGCCGCCTTGTTCGAGGCCGCTTTGGTCGCGGGGGTAGACCATGGCCCGCAAGCCCCGTCGATTGCCGCTGCGCGCATGGCAGCAACCTGTGGCGTGGGACTGAACAATGTGATGGCCACTGCCGTGAACATGTTGGGTGACGTGCATGGCGGCGCCGGGGAACAATGCGCCGAGCTTTACTATGGCATCGCTGCCCTGATGGACGAAGGCACTGAGCTTGATCAAGCTGTGCGTGACGGGCTGGATGCCTGGCGCGCTGAGCATGGCAAGATCGTCTCGGGCTTTGGTCATCGCTTCCACAAACCGGTTGATCCCCGTGCGCCTCGCCTGATGGAGCTGGTGCGTGAGGCCGCCGCCAAGGGCACAGTGTCCGGCCAGTTTGCCGAGATTGGTGAGGCCGTGCAAGCTGAGCTGGGCCGCCAGCGGGGCGGACGCCCTATTGCCATGAATATCGACGGGGCCACTGCGGTGATCTTCTGCGAACTTGGATTTCCTGCGCCGCTGTCTCGCGGGCTTTTCTGCCTGTCCCGTTCTGTCGGTGTTCTGGCCCATGGCTGGGAACAGATGGGGCAGGGCGGGCGCAACAAGGGGCCTATGCCCCCAGAATACCTCCCACTATATGAAGCGAAAGAAGATGACCGGTGAGATACCGAAAACCTTCCGGGTCGGCCTTATTGGATGTGGCCGTATAAGTGACATCTACCTGACTACACTTGCGAAATTTCCCCAAGTCGAGGTGGTGACCTGCGCAAGCCTTAATTTGGAGGAAAGCCAGGCGAAGGCTGCGCAGCATGGCGTTTCGCGCGCCGCGACGGTGGAGGAGGTGATCACCGATCCCCAGATCGACTGTATCCTCAACCTGACCATCCCGGCAGCCCATGCGGACATCACGCGGCGGGCGCTTTTGGCGGGCAAGCATGTCTATTCGGAAAAACCCTTCGTGACGGACATGGACGAAGGGCGCGAGCTCCTGACCTTGGCCGAGGCACGTGGACTGAAGCTGGGGAATGCCCCCGACACGTTTTTGGGCGGGCGTTGGCAGACGGTCCGGCGGTTGATCGACGAAGGCGCAATTGGTCGTCCGACCGGGGTATTTGCCCATGTGGGCACCCATGGCACCGAACGCCATCACCCAAACCCGGACTTCTATTACCAGGCAGGCGGTGGTCCGCTCTTGGATCTTGGGCCTTACTACCTGACCGCCATGGTATTCTGCCTTGGTCCAATCGCAAGGGTTGCGGGTATGGCGAACCGCGCCTTTGACTGCCGCCAGATTGAAAACGGTCCGCGAAATGGCGAATGGATGGAGGTTGAGGTCGAAACTCATTCTCTTAGCCTGATCGAGTTTGAAAGCGGTGCGATCGGGTCTATGACCATGAGTTTCGATGTCTGGGACAGTGAAACCCCTCGGTTCGAGATTTACGGCGAAGACGGTGTGATTTCGATCCCCGATCCGGATCCGGTGCATGGGGCAAATGATTTCCACGGTCCAGTCTGGCTGCGCACGCGTGAGACCTCGCGCTGGACGCACCAACCCCGTCCCACGGGTCGCGAGGATTGGCAGGTGGTCGAGAACTATCACGGCTTCAATGAAAATAGCCGGGGGTTGGGTCTGCTCGATCTCGCCCTTGCGGTGCGGGACGACCGGCCTGTGAGAGCCAGTGGCGAACTATCGTTTCATGTGTTCGAAGTTATGGATGCCATCGCCCGTGCTCCACAGGAAGGGTGTTACCAGCGCATCAACAGCACGTGTTCTGTGCCTGAACCGCTTCCCGAAGCCTTTCCCGCCAGTGAAACCACCAAGACACAAGAGGCCGCCAATGCCCATTGAATCTGTCACCATTGCCGAGCCGTTTTTCGGCATGCGCTACGTCGTGGATGAAGCCCGGTTTGATGTCACCGAGCGCGCAATTGTGTTGAACGTCTCAGACCGACCTATTCGCGTCGAGGACCAGAGCTTAGCCCCGCTGCAATCGGCGATCTTCGCCCATGTCACGTTGCACGAAGTGGACCGCGCTATTGTGGTTGATCGCTTTGACGCCCATGCAGATGACGCTGTGCTGTGTGCTGAAGTGCGAAAGGCATGGCCGACCGCTTTCGAGTTGCGGGGTGAAGAGCGGCTGCGCGGAGTTGAACACTATATGTCGCCCAAGGTCTTCGTCGGCAATATCGGCCTCACCATGTATCACTCGGCCTCGGTGCCGTTGAACGTCGGTCTGCACAAGGACCACCCGTTCTGCCCGGTTCCGGGATTTCGCGAAGTGCACACGCAGATCGTCGGGTTCGGCAAGATGCAGCAATGCCGCGAATGCGATCCGGTCACACTTTATCTGGAAGAACCGATGGCGCCGGGTATGACCCATCGCCCGATGTATGACGGCCGGGGCAATTACCCTTGGCACCAATATGAAACTACCACGCCCAGCATCTTTATGGCGCTGGAAATTCTGCCTGAAGGGGCAGAGATCCCGAAACTGGGAGGATAAAATGACCGAGAAACTTCTGCCCGAAAATCTGGATTTCAACGGAGCTTTCCCCAGGCTTTCCCGCCGTTTACGCCTTGGCGTTGTCGGCGGAGGGCGCATTTCGGCGACGCAGGCCACGGCGGCGCGGATGACTGACCGATGGGATGTGGTGGCTGGCGCCCTGTCCTCGGACCCAGCGCGTGCGAAGACACGAGGGGCCGAGTGGTTCATGGATCCAGATCGCTGCTACACATCGTTCGAAGACATGGCGCAGACTGAAGCCTCACGCCCGGATGGCGTTGACGCGGTGATGATCACCACGCCAAACAACTTGCATTTCCCTGCCGCTAAAGCGTTTCTTGAGGCGGGGATTGATGTGATCTGCGATAAGCCTCTGACCAATGAGGTTTGTGAGGCCACCGCGCTGATCGACCTGGCCTCACAAACCGGGCAGGTGTTCGGTGTCGGCTATGCGATGTCTTGCTTCCCGATGATACGTCAGGCGCGTGAGATCGTGGCCGAGGGGCGCATTGGCAAGATCAACCAGATCCATGTGGAGTTTTTACAGGACTGGATGACCCCCGAAGACGTGGTCGACGCGCCGCATGTGAAATGGCGGCTTGACCCGAAAGTGTCCGGCCCGACAAGCTGTGTCGGTGACATCGGCACCCATGCGGCTCATCTGGCGAGCTTTGTCTCGGGGCTGGAGATGACCGACCTGCGCGCGGAGTTTCATGTCTGCGGTGCGCCAAAGCCGCTTGAAGACACGGTGTTCATGTTTACGCGCTTCCAAAACGATGTGCCCGGCACGTTGATGGCGACCCGTCTTGCACCAGGCAATCGGGGCGGTTTGCGGTTGCGGGTCTATGGTTCTGAAGGCGGCGTTGAATGGGATTTGGAAAACTCCGAGCAGTTGAAGTTCTATCGCTATGGCGAGGCGGATCAGGTGATCAGCCGGGGTCATGGTCACGGGGTTAGCGCGGCCACCGAACGTCTGGTTCGCACCGCGCGCGGCTTTCCTGAAGGGGTCATCGAAGCCTGGGCCAATCTCTACACGGAGTTCGCCATGGCTGTGGCCGCCCGGCGTGATGGAGTGGCCCCGCCGGATGGCTGGGTGACATTCCCGAAAGTGGCGGAAGGTGCTGCCGGGGTTCAGTTCATCGCAGCGTCTGTGCGTTCAAATGAACAAGGGGGGGCGTGGGTCACGATCTGACTCCCGATCATCAGCAATGGGTCTGAAATCAGCAATTGATATTTTATAAAATATCAGATATTTTAGATTGCGTAGGATAATCCTGCGACTCACTGATTTCACCCGGAGCCTTCCCAATGCCCGACTGTGCCCATCAGGCCAATGACACTCCGCTGTATTCATTGGCACATCTGACCCTGATCGGAGCCTCGCCGCCCGAGCTGGTCTATATCGCCGCGCGTGCGGGTTATGACGCGGTCAGCCCTCGCTTTATCCCTATGAAGGTGCCGGGTGAGTTCAAAGAGCCCCCGGTGGACAAGGCGCAGGTGCAGGCGACCAAGACGGCGCTGGCCTCAACCGGCTTGAAGGTTCTGGATGTGGAGTTGGCCCGCATTACCGAAGATGTGGATCCGCGCAGTTTTGAACGCGCCTTGGAGCTGGGTGGCGAGTTGGGGGCTAAGCGGATGATCATGTCGGCCTGGACGCCGACCCGTGATGATCGAAACTTTCTGGTCGATGTTTATGGCGAGACCTGTGATCTGGCCGCGCCCTATGGCATCACCGTTGATCTGGAATTCCCGTCCTTCTCGCGTTTGCGCACCTTGGACGAGGCTCTGGATGTCGTGCGGGCTGCGGACCGACCGAATGGTGGCATTCTGGTCGATACGCTTTATCTGCATCTCAGTCGTGTTGATCTGGGCGAGCTTTTGCACGTCCCATCCGAACTCTTTCACTTCCTGCACATATCGGATTGCCTGCCTGGCATTGCCGATACGCGCGAAGGGATGATCCAGTTGGCCCGAGATGCGCGACTTTATCCGGGCGAGGGCTGGATTGATTTTGCGGGCATCATCGAGCGGATGCCACCGGTGGATTATTCCATTGAACTGCCCAACCAGAGCCGCGTCGCGGAACTGGGTTACGAAGAACACGCGCGGCGTTGTCTGCAACACGCGAAACGAACTTTCGGCGAGGCGCGATCTCAGCGCCGGATGCCGGACACAACTACTCTCCAACAGAATGAGGATCATCATGGGCAAAGAGCTCACTGACGCGGATCGCCAGTTGGCGGCCGACATGCTGGCGCGTGCGCGCACCGCCATGGCTGAAATCGAGGACTGGTCGCAGGATCAACTGGACCGCCTGAGCCAAGCCATCGCCTGGTATGCGGGCAACGAGAAAACCTTCACCCGTCTGGCGGAGCAGGGCGTGGATGAAAGCGGCATCGGTGATCGTGCCGGTCGCCCCGCCAAACGCTTTAAGATCCAGATGGTGCTGCGCGATGTGCTGCGCACCCCGTCGACGGGCATTGTTGAGGTGGACGAAGAAAAAGGGTTGGTGAAATATGCCAAACCTGCGGGCGTGATTGCCTCGCTTATCCCGATGACCAACCCGGCGATGACGCCACCTGTGACCGGTGTGTCCTCTGCCAATGCGCGCAATGCTGTGATTTTCTCACCGCACCCGCGAACGGCGCAGACCACGTGGGAAATGACCGAAGTGATGCGCGCGGCCTGCCGTGCGGCTGGCGCCCCAGAAGATCTGTTTCAAGCGGTCCGCAAGCCGTCCATTCCGCTCACGCAGCATCTGATGGAGATTTGTGACCTGACGCTGGCCACCGGCGGCAAGCCGATGGTGAAAGCGGCCTACAGCTCGGGCCGTCCGGCCTATGGTGTTGGCGCGGGCAACAGCTCGATCGTGATTGACGAAACAGCTGATCTGGATATCGCTGCGATGAACACCAGAATTTCCAAAACCTCGGATTTCGGGTCGGGCTGTTCGGCGGATGGCAACATTATCATCCAGAAGTCGATCTATGACGACATGGTCAAGGCGCTGGAAGCCGAGGGTGGCTATCTCTGCTCATCCGAGGAAAAAGCGATGCTTGAGGCCGCGATGTGGGACGAGAAAGGCAACCGCACTTTCCCGACCATCGCCTGCCGTCCGCAGCAGACAGCCGAGGTTGCTGGATTCTCGATCCCCGAGGATCGCAAGTTCCTGATGGTGGAAAACCAAGGGCAGATCGGGCCGGAGCACAAGTTCTCGAAAGAGAAGCTGACCACGCTGATGGCGCTCTATCATTTCGACACGTTCGATGATGCGCTCGATACCGTCAGCAAAATCTACGCCACCGGTGGCAAGGGGCATTCCTGTGGCATCTACTCGCATAATGACGAAAACATCGACCGTTTGGCCCGACTGGCTCCGGTTAGTCGCATGATGGTGCGTCAGCCGCAATCCAAGGCCAATGCTGGCGCCTGGACCAACGGCATGCCGATGACCAGCTCGCTGGGTTGCGGTATTTGGGGTGGCAATATCACCAATGAAAACGTCACCATGAAACACATGATGAACTACACATGGGTCAGCAGACCCATCGCTGAAGACCGCCCCTCGGAAGAGGAGCTGTTCGGTGAGTTCTACGGACAGGAGGTCGCGTGATGGACGGATCGAAAGTAGACGGCAAAACGGTTGCCGAGCATATCGTCGACTTTTTGCAGCGGCGCGAGGTCGAGCACGTGTTTGGCCTGTGTGGTCACACCAACATCGCGGTTCTGGCAGCGTTGGCTGAAAGCCCAATTGACTTCATCACCGTGCGTCATGAACAGATCGCCAGCCACGCGGCCGATGCCTACGCCCGTGTGACGGGCAAGGCCTCGGTGGTGCTCAGTCACCTCTCTCCCGGTTTGACGAACTGCGCCACCGGGGTCGCAAATGCGGCGCTCGATTGTATTCCGATGGTGGTGATCGCGGGCGACATCCCAACCCACTACTATGGCAAACACCCGCACCAAGAGGTGAACCTGCACGCCGATGCGGCCCAGTGGGAAATCTATCGGCCCTTCGTGAAACGCGCCTGGCGCGTGGACCGGGCAGACCTGATGGCCGAGATCCTGGAAAAGGCGTTCCACTTGGCTGAAAGCGGTCAGCCCGGTCCGGTTCTGGTCAACGTGCCGATGGACATCTTCTCGGAAGTGATCCCGTCGGACACGTTTGACCGGATCCTCGACAACACCCGCGCGCTGAAGAAGCCGTCGATCGACGACGAAACCGCGCGTGAGATTGTCGAGAAACTGGCCCAAGCAAACAACCCCGTGGCCTATGTCGGCGGCGGCATTCTGTTGGCACAGGCCAGCGAAGAACTGCGTGAATTTGTCGAACATATGGGTCTGCCGGTTGCGCACTCCCTGATGGGCAAAGGCGCGCTGCGTGACGATCACCCGTTGGTCATGGGCATGACTGGGTTCTGGGGCACCGAGCTTGTGAATCAATCTTGTTTGAACGCAGATTATGTCTTTGCCGTAGGCACTCGCTTCAAAGAGGCCGATTGCTCCAGTTGGTATCCGGGCTACACGTTCAATATCGGCGGGAAGGATGACACAACCAAGGTCATCCATATTGACATCGAACCGCAGGAAATTGGCCGCAACTATCCGACGGAAATCGGTGTGGTCGCAGACGCCAAAGCCGCGTTGCGCGTGCTGACGCGTGTGGCGAAGGAAATGTATCCGGACGGCTTCCCCCGCAACGAGAAGAAGGCGGAGATTGCCGACTTCCGCGGCCGTTTCAAAGCCTCCAACACCGAGATGCAGACCTCGTCCGCGTTTCCGATGATGCCGGAACGTATTCTGGCAGACACGCGCAAGGCGCTTCCCGATGATGCGATCATCACCACAGATGTGGGTTGGAACAAGAACGGCGTCGGGCAGCAGTTTGATATCCTGACCCCCGGCTCGATCTTGACGCCAGGCGGCTTTGCCACGATGGGCTTTGGTCCTCCCGGTGCGCTGGGTGCCAAGCTGGCCGCCCCTGATCGTGTGGTGATCAGCCTTGTGGGCGATGGCGGCTTTGGGCAGAACCCGTCGATGCTGGCGACCGCGGTTGAGCTGGATCTGGGCATCATTTGGCTGGTGATGAACAACAACGCCTTCGGCACCATCGCGGGTCTTCAGAAAGCTCATTACGGGCTGACCTATGGCACGACCTTCCCCGGCACCGCCGCCGCGCCCACCAATGGGCCGGGCTATGCCGAGATTGCACAGGCCTATGGTGCGGTTGGGGTGCGGATTACGTCTGCTGACGAACTGCTTCCTGCGCTTGAGGCGGCGATTGCCAGCGGCAAACCCACGGTGCTGGACGTTCCGATGATCAACAACCCAACGCCTACGACGGGGCATTGGAACATCCTCGATATCTATTCACCCGACAAAGACGTAAGCCACGTCGCAACCTGAATAATTCGCCGGGGCCACATGGTCGCGGCGGTCCATAAAGGGCCTGCCCATGTTCAATACTATCCTTGTTCCCATTGCGCTGGATCACAGCGAAACCGTGTCGCGCAAAATGGAGGTCGCACAAAAGCTTTGCGCCCCGAGCGGCAAGATCATCGCCGTGGCCGTGCTGGAAGACATCCCCGCTTATGTGGCGGAATACACGATGGTGAAACCGGATCGCACCCGGATGGTGCAAGGGGTCAGGCAGGCGTTTGACGCAGCACTTAAGGGCTATGATGGGATCGAGAAGGTGACCCTGACCGGCAAACCTGGTGTTGTCCTGTCAGAGTATGCCAAAACACGCGGCGCTGATCTCATAATCACCGCCGCCAGTCGCCCGGGCAGCGAAGGCTATGCGCTCGGTTCAACCGCCTCCCGTCTGGCAAGGCGCGCGCCTTGCTCCGTTTTTGTCGTCCGGTAGCCCATGACAACAGACTGATTGGTTCGGGGGCCTGATGTAGCAGTATTGGTTCAGAGCTGAATGAACGACTGTATTCCGCTCGTTAGGTAAGGATCAGTCTTTGTTCATTGCCTTAAGCAGGCAGCTTGGTCGCACGACTGAAATTCGTCCAAGGCTCAGGGCAGTTGTGGTATTCTGATCTTATGAAACAGAAGACCTTCAGATTTGCAGAGCGCGCCAAGCAGAAGGCGCTCAGCCGTGACAGGTCCAGTCAATCCAGGGCGGTTTAACCGAGTTTACAGGGCGCTGTCGCAGCGCTCGACTGCCTATAGAGCGGGCGACGATGCTGCAGGATTGTGTTATGCTTGGCGGGCAGGAGTGGGGAAATGAACTTCGAAACAGCGCTTTTGATTGTGTGTGTGAGTTACGTGGTCGCTGGATACGCCTGCGCTGCGATTCTTTGGTGGGTATCGCGTCCTAAGCCAGAGCCCGACATAAGCGAAATCGTCAAAAAGGCGCCCTATCATCTGCTGCGAGAGGCCCGAAAATGACAGGGATCGAAATCGCATTCAGTGCCTGCGTGGCGCTCATCACAACCGCTACTCTCCTGTATTTACGTCACTTGGTCAGGGCTTCTGGGAGCGATCCCATCCACGATCCAGACCTCGTCAATGAATTCATAGAAACCGCGCCATACCACCTCTTTGAGGAAGCCAGCTCTGCATGTCGACGGCCCTGACAGTTCATGCTTGATTGGCAAAGCGAACGGCAAAGCACCCCAAAGTCGCCGATTACCCAATCACGCCATCGAACTATTCGGAAGTGCTGACTCGCAAGAAGGAGAGTATGGTCGCCAGTTGCGATGCTTTTGCACAGACCTTGCTGCCAGTCAGTTGTCCCCGGTATCCGCAGTTCCCGATAATCAAAGGGTGGAGCTTTGGCCAGACGACATAAGCTGATATCATTTGGAGATGAATAAGAAGTCTTTCAAATTCTCCGAGCGCTCAAAAGAGAAGGCTCACAGTAGAGCTGAAGATCTGCGACGCCTCGGAAGAGGAGAGGTCTCAAGTAATAACCTGCGACTTGAGAATGCCTTTGTGAAGGGGGCTGGCTTTTCTGGCCGGAAAATCGGCTTTTCGAGGAAGTATTGCCCCGAGAACGGAGATCGCTGGCATTCACCTGATGGCCGAGTTTGTAGAGCTGACGGCAGCATCGTGAGGCTCGATAAGATCGACGCTAAGCAACGGAAGGAATAGGGTTCGATGACAAAATCGAAGAGTGATATCTTACGGATAATTCGTCCACGATTTGAAACTGACGAAGCGGCACTGAACTGGTTCGAAAACGAAGAACTCCCAGGCTTCGACGGCCTCACAGCAGCGCAGCTGGTAGAGCAACGCAGAGCGGATGATGTAATCACCTACTTCGACGCGGTGGATGCAGGGATACACGCTTAGATTCTAATATGGACTCGTTAGACCCCTGCATTTAAGCCATCAGAATTTTCGAGCCAAAGGCAGTCAAATCCACGAGAAAGCTTGGCTCATCTGATTGGTTCGATTATGCGGCGCGCCGACCTTGCTGTCAGCTGATTGGCTCAAATTTTTGCAATGACAGCTTTGCTGACACCGGATTACACTCATCAATGCATCCCAGATGGCGAAATTCACGCCAAAATCTGCAAATCAGACTGTGAATTCCGCACTTCCCAAAAGTCTCTGATTTTGCTATCAGAACCTTAGGATATGAGTTCGTTTCGCCGAGTCGAGTAATGCCTTTTTTGAAGGTCACCCGAGCGAACGATTTCGAGAGTTTCGCGAATTCTTTTGGGAATTCAGCGCGAACTTCTTTGGGTGTCCTTTGCGGAAATTTCGCTTGAATTCCGGAAGCTGGCGCGAACGCGTTCGCGACGTCCTACACCCTGTGTAGGACGCCCCATAATCGTTCGCGACACCTTAGGTGTTCGCGAGCGTTTCATGAGATGAGTCTTGACTTGTGTCTGGGCCGCTTTTGGGGGCACGCTGGTTCTGAAGGCTATCAAAGCGCGTGTTCACTGAAATGTGACTGCCTTTTCTCTTGTGCTTCCCCCATGGGAACCCTGCATCCGTAAACTCGGGTGCACCTCTGGGCACCCCAGGCTAAACAAGGGGCGGATACGCACATGAAGACAAAGCTATGGGTTGCCATCATCATGGTTGCGCTTGCTTTTGGGTTTGTCCTGATGAAGGGCCGAACTCAGGAGGATCCGGTTGCAGCAGCGGAAATCGAAGATGGTGCGCCTATGGTTGGTGTGAAGTTACCGGCGCAGCTAAGTGGTGAAGCCGTGATGGGAAAGCGCGCATTTGATGCAATCTGCGCCGATTGTCATGGGACCAACGCCGCGGGTCAGCAGGGGGTTGCTCCGCCTCTGGTGCATAAGACCTATGGGCCTGGTCACCATGCGGATATGGCGTTTGTCCTGGCGGCGCAACGGGGTGTGAAGGCCCATCACTGGCCGTTTGGCGACATGCCGCCGGTCAAAGGCTTGACCCGTGCGGATGTTGTGAACATCATCGCCTATGTAAGAGAGTTGCAGCAAGAGAACGGGATCAACTGAACAGTGTCGTGGGACAGTCGCAAATGGGTCGGGTATCTGCTCGTGGCGGTCGGCGTTTTTGCCGTCAGCCTGCTTCTGTCCGGTGGGGCGGCTGAGGCCCATGGCAAACACCAATCCTCCATGAACTCTGCCCAGGCCCAATTCCAGCCTATGCAACTTGGTGCCGAGCCTGCCAACCATCAGGATCATTGCCTTGGAGGGGCGTTTTGCTCTGGCCCGGCGATGATTGTGCATTTTCTATCCTATCCGGTCCCAATGGCGCGCAGTGAACGCTATGCACGGTCGTCTGAAATTGCCTGTCTGCCGATTGCGTCGAGTTTTGACCCTCCACCTCCCCGCCTCCTGAGCTGATCCGTATTCACGCACGCCAACAGGCGTGAGGGCATAATCAGACAGGATACTCCAATGAAAACCGAAAATCTGATCAAGGGCGCGCTGGTTGCGTCCGTTCTGGCCATGGCTGGCCAGACCGTCTTTGCACATGGGGGCGCGACCGGCGTCGTCAAGGAACGCATGGACGGTATGAGCGTCATGAAAGACGCGATGAAAGTGCTGACCCCGATGATGCGTGGGGAGGCAGAGTATGATGCCACTGTCGTGCGTGCGCGAGCCGAGGATATCAGCCGCCACGCCGGTGAAGCATTGACCAGGCTTTTTCCGGAAGGAAGCACGGACAAGGCGTCAGAAGCAAAGCCAGAGATCTGGCAGGACTGGGAGAGCTTTTCTGGCCTGGCCGATCAGCTGCGCCGGGCGGCGGACGGGTTGGCGGCCGCCTCTGAAAACGGGGTGATGATGGCAGGTGACATGCCCGCGGCCGGTAGCATGATGAGCGGTCAAAACGGCACGATGATGGGCGGTGATATGATGGGAGGCCAGGGTGGCGCCATGATGGGTGGCATGATGGGGGCTGGCTCTGACGGTGCCATGATGGACCTGTCGCAGATGCCCGCAGACGGGGTTTTCGCCATGATGGGGCAAGTTTGCGCCGCCTGCCACACCCGTTTCAGGGTCGAGAAATAGGCAGGGCCGATGCGCATGTATATTTGTCTCGGGCTGGCTGGGGCGGTCACCGCCTCGGCCACTCTTCTTGGGGTGATGGCCTGGCCAATTGGCCAGCCGCTCACCCCCATTGCCCTTGAAGGAAGTGTTGAACGCGGCGCTTATCTGGCCCGCGCCTCCGGCTGCATTGCCTGTCACACTGATGTTGCGGGTGGTGGCGCCCCGCTGGCCGGGGGGCTGGCGTTGCAGACCCCTTTTGGCACGCTTTATTCCCCCAATCTGACCACCGATTTCGAACACGGGATCGGCAGGTGGAGTCAGGAACAGTTTGCCCGCGCCGTGCGGGAAGGTGTCTCTCCTAACGGTCAGGCCTATTATCCGGCGTTTCCATATCCGTTCTATGCGAATTTTTCGGATCAGGAGATCGCGGACCTCTGGGCGGCGTTTCAGACGGTGCCCGCGGTGAAAACGCCGTCCCGCCCGCCCGAGATGAGCTTTCCCTTCAACCAACGCTGGGGGTTGAAGCTTTGGCGGGCCGCCTATCTTGACCCTCCCCGAACGGACCCCGTGCCCGGCAAAGGGGATGTCTGGAACCGGGGCCGTGAACTGGTTGAGGGGGCCACGCATTGTGCGGCGTGCCATACGGGGCGGAACATCGTGGGGGCCCGCAACTCCGATACCGAGCACTTTCGGGGCAGTGATGCCTTGCCGGGTGGCGAAAAAGCCCCGCCGATTGACCATGTTACCCTGAGCAGGGAAGGATGGGATGTGGCCAGTGTCGCCTATGCCCTGCGCACGGGCATTATGCCCGATGGTGATGCCTTTGGCGGGTCGATGGGAGAGGTGGTGCTTTATGGCACCCGTTTCCTGACCGAGGCAGACCGAACTGCAATTGCAACATATCTGATGGATGAACATGAGGGTGGATGAGAATATGACCCCAAACCCAAAGAACCCGATGTCAAAGGGGCCTGTGATCAACAGGCGCAGCTTCCTGGCCGGATCTGCCGCACTTGCGATGGTGCCCGCACACGCACGGGCAGAGGTGGCCCCCCGGCTGGTTGCACGTCCCGGCATGGCGCGTTTGCTGCCGGATGATTATCCTGAAACGCCGGTCTGGGGATATGAGGGGGGCGTTCCCGGCCCTGAGTTGCGCCTCAAACAGGGGGCGCGTTTGGTGCGGCAACTGGTGAATGAGCTTCCACAGGCGACGTCAGTGCATTGGCATGGGGTGCGGGTGCCGAACGCAATGGACGGAGTTCCCGGCATGACACAGCAGGCTGTCGCACCGGGGGACACGTTCACCTATGATTTCACACCGCCCGACGCGGGCACGTTCTGGTATCACTCGCATAACCAATCCACCGAACAGATTGCGCGGGGCCTTTACGGGGTGCTGATCGTCGATGAAGCCGACCCTTTGGACGTGGACCATGATATCTCGGTGGTTCTGGATGACTGGAGGTTGAGTGAAACCGGTGCCATCACGGATGATTTTGACCGGATGCACGATTGGACACATGCGGGCCGGATCGGAAACTTCCCCACCGCGGCACTGTCGCCCCAGCTGTCGCAGCTACGCCAGCATGACAGGCTGAGGCTCAGGCTGATCAACACGGCAGTGGACCGGATCATGGTGGTTGGATTGCACGGAATGACCGGGGCGATTGTGGCTCTGGATGGGATGCCGCTGAAAACCCCTGAACAGACCGACCATGTGATCCTCGGGCCCGCACAACGGGCTGATTTCATCACCGACGTGACGGCCGAGGTGGGGGAGCAGGTCATTCTTGCGCTGCATGAAGGAGAGGATGCCACCGTGCTGTCCCACTTCGATGTGGTTGCTGGTGGAGCATCCGTGGCGCGAGGGGCCATTGCCCCCCTTCCCACGAACCCGCTTGCTCCCCTTACATCAGCTGAGGGGGCCAAGCAGGCCCGCCTGATCATGGAAGGTGGCGCGATGGGGCGGCTCCGGCAAGGGATCTGGAAAGGGGATGTCCTGCCCATCCGTGACCTTGTGGCCGAAGGGCAGGTCTGGACCTTCAACGGCGTGGCCGGATTGCCGGAGGTGCCTTTGATCGAAGTGTCGGCAGGAGAGATTGTCGAGATCCCGATGCAGAACGAGACGGCCTTTCCCCATGCCATGCATTTGCATGGGCACCATTTTCAGGAACGGTTGGCGGATGGCACATTTGGTCCGCTACGTGACACCCTTTTGCTGGGGCGCGGAGAAACGCGCAGCATTGTTTTTCGGGCCGATAATCCGGGGGACTGGCTTTTGCATTGCCATATGTTGTCGCATCAAAAGGCAGGCATGAAGACCTGGATCCGGGTGGTGTCATGAAAAAGCTTGTCTTTCTGGCACTAGCCGCAGCCGCGCTGGGTGGTCTCGGGGCTTTTACATTTCTGACGGATACCCCGGCTGGGCAGGCAGGCCCGCCCCGGCAGCCCGCCGGTTCGGATATTGCAGCGGGTAAGGTGCTTTATGCGGATGTCTGTGCCTCCTGCCATGGGGCCGAATTGCAAGGCCAGCCCAACTGGCGTGGTCAGAACGAGGATGGCACTGTGCCAGCGCCCCCTCATGATGAGACGGGGCATACATGGCATCACGGGGATGCGCTGTTATTTGACTATACCAAACAGGGCGGACAGGCTGCTTTGTCGGCGCGGGGGGTCTCAGGATTTGCCAGCGGGATGCCGGGGTTTGGTGAAAACCTCAGCGATCAGCAGATCTGGGACATCCTGGCCTTTATCAAATCCACCTGGCCAGAACGCATTCGCGACATGCAGGCCACCCGCACCGAGGCAGAACAGGCACAAGCTGGGTTGTGACAACCTGACCTGACCAATTTCAACAGCTGCGCAGGTCGGTGCCAGAGAGGTCGATCAGGTTGATCGAAATCACACGATCTGCGAAAGCAAACAGAGGAAAAGACATGACCAAACCCAATCTCGACCGCCGCCTGTTTGTGGCCGGGCTCGCCGCATCCGGCGCCAGTCTGGCCGCGCCAGCTCAGGCAACCTCCCATCCGTTGATCAAGGTGCTGAAAGACCCTGAATGTGGATGTTGTGGCAACTGGATTGCCATCATGAAGCGCGAGGGGTTCGACGTGGAGGTGCAGGACACATCCTGGGCGGCATTGTCGCGCTACAAGGAAACAAGTGGCATCCCGGATGAGATGGCCTCGTGCCACACCGGTCTGGTCGAAGGATATGTCATCGAGGGGCATGTTCCGGCTGCAGATATTCGCCGTCTTCTGTCAGAGCGTCCTGATGCTGTTGGCCTGTCTGCGCCCGGAATGCCCTATGGGTCGCCGGGGATGGGGCCTGAGAGTGAGCGGGATGCCTACTCGATCCACCTGATCCGAAAAGATGGCAGCACAGAGCTGTTCACCCATTACCCGGCAGGCGGATCCTGAGGACAGGGGGGAGATGTGATCGCCTGAACGGGTGTGTCACGGCTCTGCCCCGGCCCGTGTGTTTTGTGGGGCGACCTCCCCTCAAGCCCGACCCGGGGCAGTTGTCGCGCAGGAAAAATATTGCGCAGCACTTGACCCTCCCCTTACTGGAACCCCCATCTAGGTATCAAAACATCGAGTCGCGGAGGACACCATGTCTGATCAATCCCATTTCCGGCTGTTTGTAGAGGGCATGTCCTGCGCGAGCTGTGTCGGGCGCGTGGAAAAAGCCCTGAAGGCGGTTCCCGGCGTCGAGGGTGCCACAGTGAATCTGGCAAGCGAAAGTGTTGAGCTTGCGTTCTCCGAACCCGCCACTTTGCCTGCGCTGACGGAGGCGCTGGAGCAGGCAGGCTATCCGGCGCGACAGGCAGAGGTCACGCTGGAGGTTGAGGCGATGACCTGTGCCAGCTGCGTTGGTCGTGTGGAACGCGTCCTGTCTGCAACGCCCGGCGTGCTGAGCGCGCAGGTCAACCTGTCAACCGAAACGGCTCAGCTGCGCTATCTTGAAGGGGTTGTCGCCCCCGCCGATCTGGCGCGGGTGGCGACCAAACTGGGCTATCCGGCCAGGGTCAAAACCGGCAGCGCGCCGGAAAACGAGGATCGGAAACACGCGGAAATTGCCCATCTGGGACGCATCACGCTGTTGGCTGCAGTGCTGGCCTTGCCGGTCTTTGTGCTGGAAATGGGCGGTCACCTGTTTCCTGCGATACATATGTGGGTCCAAAACAACATTGGCGCGCAGACCAGCCTGCTTGTGCAATTCGTGCTGACCACCATCGTGCTGTTTGGCCCCGGTCTGCGGTTCTACACCAAGGGGTTTCCGCTGTTGTTCAAGGGGGCGCCTGACATGAACTCTCTGGTCGCGCTGGGAACGTCGGCGGCCTATGGGTTTTCACTTGTGTCCACCTTTGCGCCGGGTCTGTTGCCGGATGGCACCGCCAATGTCTATTTCGAGGCCGCCGCGGTCATCGTGGTGCTGATCCTTCTGGGCAGGTGGCTGGAGGCGCGCGCCAAGGGCCGCACGGGGGAGGCTATTCGCAAACTGGTTGGTCTTCAGCCGAAGTCGGCGCGGGTTGAGCGGGGCGATGATGTGACCGAGGTGCCGATTGACACCATTGTGGTCGGGGATGTGATACATGTGCGCCCCGGTGAAAAGATCGCGGTGGACGGAGAGGTCCTGTCGGGCCGCTCCTATGTCGATGAGAGCATGATCACCGGCGAGCCGGTCCCGGTCGAAAAATCCACAGGTGACGAGCTTGTCGGGGCGACAGTGAATGGCACCGGCGCCTTGCGGTTTCGCGCCACCAAGGTTGGGGCCGACACCATGCTGGCGCAGATCATCCAGATGGTCGAACAGGCGCAGGGGGCCAAGCTGCCGATCCAGGGGCTTGTGGACAGGATTACCGCCTGGTTTGTTCCCGCCGTCATGGCGTTGGCTGCGCTGACAATTGTGACCTGGCTTGTGTTTGGCCCCGATCCCGCGCTGAGTTTTGCGCTTGTATCCGGGGTGGCGGTGCTGATCATCGCCTGCCCGTGCGCAATGGGTCTCGCTACCCCGACCTCAATCATGGTTGGCACCGGACGGGCAGCCGAACTGGGCGTCCTGTTTCGAAAGGGGGATGCGCTTCAGTTGTTGGGGGAAACGCAGGTTGTTGCGCTGGACAAAACCGGGACATTGACCGCAGGCCGGCCCGAGCTGACGGATCTGGCTGTGGCAGAGGGGTTTGAGCGCGACCACGTGTTGTGTCTGGTTGCCGCCGTCGAAGCGGGGTCGGAACATCCGATTGCCGAGGCCATTTTGCGGGCTGCCGAAGATCAGTCACTGACCCTTCCCGAGGTTCAGGAGTTCGCCTCCATCACGGGGTATGGTGTTTCGGCAATGGTTGAAGGGCAGAAAATCCTGATTGGGGCCGACCGGCTGATGGCCCGGGAAGAGATTGCACTGGGGGATCTTGGAAGGATCGGTGATGAGCTGGGCCGGAAGGGCCGCACACCGCTTTATGCCGCGATCGGGGGTAAGATTGCAGCGGCCATTGCCGTGGCGGACCCGATCAAGCCAACCACATCCCTCGCCATTTCTGCGCTGCATGATCTGGGTCTCAAGGTGGCGATGATCACCGGGGATAATCAGGGCACGGCCGATGCCATTGCACGCGAGTTGGACATTGATCACGTTGTTGCGGAAGTGTTGCCCGAGGGCAAGGTGGATGCGTTGAACAACCTTCGGACAGAGGGCAAGCTGGCTTTTGTCGGGGATGGGATCAACGATGCGCCCGCGCTTGCGGTTGCGGATGTGGGGATTGCGATTGGCACCGGGACCGACGTGGCCATCGAGGCTGCGGATGTGGTGTTGATGTCCGGGGATCTTGTCGGGGTGGTCAATGCGTTTGACATTTCGGCGCGAACCATGCGCAATATCCGTCAGAACCTGTTCTGGGCCTTTGGGTATAACACGCTTTTGATCCCAGTGGCCGCAGGTGTGCTTTATCCTGCGTTTGAGGTGCTTTTGTCGCCGGTTCTGGCAGCAGGCGCCATGGCCTTGTCCAGCGTGTTCGTCTTGTCCAATGCCTTGCGGTTGCGTTGGGTGCGCCCGGTTATCAGCGCCCCGACAGCGCGTCAGGCGCCCACCGGGACCCCTCTGAAACCAGCTGTGATCAGCGGAACGGGAGAAGTATGATGAACCTGAATATCGGGGATGTTTCCAAACGCACCGGGCTGCGTGCGAAGACCATCCGCTATTACGAAGATATCGGTCTGGTCAAACCCCTCAGAGATACCAACGACTACCGGGTTTTCCGTGAAACCGATCTGCACAAGCTGATCTTTCTCAGCCGTGCCCGTGCGCTTGGCTTCACGATTGATGATTGCCGGAACCTGCTTGCACTTTACGAAGATGAAGGGCGTGCCAGTGCGGATGTTATGGCGATCACCCGCAAGCACCTTGCGGAGATCGAGGCCAAGATCAACGATTTGCAGGCGATGCATGCAACGCTGACCCACCTGACCCGCGAATGTGCCGGGGACCATCGTCCCGATTGCCCCATTCTTGAAGGTCTCAGTGGTGAAAACTCTCATTGACGGGGGTGCATTTCGAAAGGAAGGTTGTTCCGAGCGCCCGCGCACCTGAGGCAGGGACAAGCTGAAACGCCGTGAGAGATATCACAGTTATCGGCGTTTCGGTCTGTCGTCTGGGGGATCGCGTCTCTTGGATCTGGCAGGCATTCGCTGGTGCGCCTGCCCGGCTGCGGGCGGGGTAATTGTTCCCAATCACGGAGAAGCACATGTCTGGACATGGTTACGACACGGGGCGGCTCAATCTGCCTTTCGTTGGAATCGCCACTTTTGGCAAGAAACCCTATGTTGAGAACTGGGATCAGATTGATGCAGATGTGGCAATCCTCGGTGCTCCGTTTGATTTTGGCTGCCAGTTTCGCTCGGGCGCCCGGTTCGGTCCGCGGTCCGTGCGGGAAGCATCGACACTGTTCAGTTTCGGCCATGCGGGGGCCTATGATCATGAAGATGACGCGACCTATCTGGGTGAGGATGTGCGCATTGTCGATCTGGGGGATGCTGACATCATCCACACCAAGACCGAGGAAAGCCATGCGAGCATCGAATATGGTGTGAAAAAGATCCTCGCCGCCGGGGCGCTGCCGGTGATCATTGGCGGCGACCACTCGATCAATATTCCCTGTATCAATGCCTTTCGGGACAATTGTGCCGAACAGGGGCCGATCCATGTGGTGCAGATCGACGCGCATCTGGACTTTGTTGATAACCGCAAGGGGGTGACGGATGGTCATGGCAACCCAATGCGTCGGGCCATTGAAAAGGACTATGTCTGCGGCATGACCCAGCTGGGCATTCGCAATGTGTCCTCCACTGCCAGGGAAGGGTATGAAGATGCCCGCGCGCGTGGGTCGGATATCCTGTCCGTGCGGCAGGTGCGGGCGCTGGGCACCGCGGGGGTGCTGGACCGTATCCCGAAAGGCGCCCGCTATTATGTCACGATCGACATTGACGCGTTCTGCCCCTCCATCGCGCCGGGCACGGGCACGCCTTCGCATGGTGGCTTTCTCTATTACGATGTGCTGGAAATCCTGCAGGGGCTGGCCAAACGTGGGGATGTCGTGGGGATTGACCTTGTCGAAGTGGCCCCCGCTTATGACCCGTCGGAAAGCACGCAGATCCTTGCAGCACAGCTCCTGCTCAACTTCATCGGGTTCATTTTCCATAACAAATCCGGATAACATCACGGCACAGCCCAAAGTGAGGGCAGAATTCGGATCTCTGGGGGCTTGGTGGGGGCAGTATTTTGTTGACTCGGCGGCCCACTAGAACTTAAACGCCGATCAGCTTTCTCGTGAAAGCGCAAACTGGAGTTTCATCGAGATGAAGTGGTTTCGTCTGCGCAATGCCGGACAGATTGAACCCGCGTAGTCCTGCGCGGCTGGAATGCCGTGCGCCTGATCTCCTTTTTTCCCATACATTCTGAAAAGGCTTGTTCCCATGTCCGATGAACAACCCCTTTCCCATTCCATCTACGGTATTGATCGTTGGAGCAAAGACCTTCTTTCGGTGTTGCCGAACGGGGATGTGGCGCTGTGTGATCCTGCCCACCCGGAGGCGGCCCCCGTCAGCCTGCCGCAGATCCTTGAAGACCTGCACGAGCGGGGCATTGCAAGCCCGCTGGTTTTGCGGGTGAAGAGCTTTCTCGAGGCGGAAATCCAGCACCTCAATGACAGCTTTGCCCAAGCCATCGCCAAGACCGGGTATCGCGCCCCTTATCGCGGTGTGTTCCCGATCAAGGTCAACCAACAGGCTCAGGTGGTGGACCGGATTGTGGAGTTTGGTCGCCAGTATGAATACGGGCTGGAAGCGGGGTCGAAACCCGAACTGGTCATCGCGCTGGCCCATCGCCTGTCGAAGGACGCGCTGATCGTTTGCAACGGTGTCAAGGATGTGGAATTCGTGCGTCTGGCGATCCTGTCACGGCGGCTTGGTTTCAATACCGTGATCGTGCTTGAAAGCCCGAAAGAGGCCGAGATTGTTATTGAAACCGCGCGTGAGCTGGGCGTTGATCCTTTGCTGGGTGTGCGGGTCAAACTGACCAATCAGATCAGCGGCAAATGGCAAAGCAGCTCGGGGGACCGTTCCGCCTTCGGGATGAATACCGATCAGCTGTTGCGGGTGGTGGATCGTTTGCGTGATGAGGGGCTGTTGCATTGCCTCAAGCTCCAGCATTCCCATCTGGGCAGTCAGGTGCCGGACGTGAATGATGTGCGCCGCGCCGTGACCGAAGCCTGCCGCTATTTCACCGAACTGACCCGCGAAGGTGTGCCGCTCACCCATCTGGATCTGGGCGGCGGTCTGGGGGTCGACTATACCGGCGAACAGCGGGCAACCGAGAACTCTGTCAACTACACGATGGCGGAATATTGCGCCAACGTGGTTGAAACCGTGGCTTATGCGATGGACGAAGCGGGGGTGGAGCATCCGGTTCTGGTGACCGAAAGCGGGCGCGCTGTGTCGGCAACTTCGTCGATGCTGATTTTCGATGTGCTGGAAAGCACGCTTTACGATGCCCCGGACGCGCCCGAGCTTGAGCCTGATGATCATCATCTTCTCAAGGATTTGCAGGCGGTTTCCGGATATCTGGTGCCCGAGCGGGTTCAGGAATGTTGGAATGACGCCCTGTTTTATCGGGGCGAGCTGCGCGCGCTGTTCCGGCGGGGCTATGTGGATCTGCGTCAGATGGCGCGGGGGGAACGGATTTATCTGAACCTGATGGCGCGGATCAAGGAAATCGCCCATGAAAGCCCGCAAAGCGGTGAACTGGACAAGGAACTGCAGAAGATCGCGGATGTGTATCACTGCAATTTCTCGCTGTTCCAGTCTCTGCCGGATGTGTGGGCGATTGATCAGCTGCACCCTATCGTGCCGCTGCAGATGCTGGATCAGACCCCGGATCGCCGCGCGGTTCTGTCCGACATCACCTGTGACAGCGATGGCAAGATGGACCAGTTCATTCTGGCGGGCGAAATTGCCCCCTCCCTGCCGGTGCATTCGTTGCCCGAGGACAAGCCCTATTATCTGGGCGTGTTTTTCGTTGGGGCCTATCAGGAAACGCTGGGGGATCTGCACAACCTGTTTGGCGATACCAACGTGGTGACAATTGACCTGCGCGCCGATGGCGGGTTTGATCTTTTGCATGAGCAGGAAGGGGACACGATCGCGCAGGTGCTGTCCTATGTCGAATATGACCCCGCAAGCTGTATCGCCACGTTCCGCAAGATGGTGGACGAGGCAATTTCCGCCGGCGGCATCACCGCCAATGAACGCAAAACCCTGATCGACGCCTATCGTGCGTCGATGAATGGCTACACTTATTTTGAATAACCACGGTCAGGAGATACCCATGGGAAAGACCCTTGTTGTAGGTGCCGGTGGCGTAAGCCATGCCGCTGTGCACAAGATGGCAATGAATGCTGATATCTTTACCGAAATCACGCTTGCCAGCCGTACCAAGTCCAAATGCGATGCCATTGCCGCCAGCGTGAAGGACCGCGTGGGTGTGGAGATCAAGACCGCCCAGCTGGACGCCTATAAGGTCGAAGACACCGTCAAGCTGATCCGCGAAACCGGCGCCGAGATCCTTGTGAACCTGGCCCTGCCCTATCAGGATCTGGTTCTGATGGATGCCTGCCTGGAAGCGGGCTGCCACTATCTGGACACTGCGAACTACGAGCCCGAGGACGTGGCCAAGTTCGAATATCACTGGCAATGGGCCTATCAGGACAAGTTCAAAGAGGCCGGGCTGACCGCGATCCTCGGTTCGGGCTTCGATCCGGGGGTGACCTCGGTCTTTGCGACCTGGCTGAAGAAGCACAAGCTGGACACCATCCGCCAGATCGACATTCTGGACGCCAATGGCGGCTCGAACGATCAGGAATTTGCCACCAACTTCAACCCGGAGATCAACCTGCGCGAAGTGCTGGCCGAAGTGCGTCACTGGGAAGGTGGCGAATGGAAGACCAGCCCGGCCATGACCACCAAGGTCGAGTTCGACTTCCCGGCGATTGGCAACAAGAACATGTATCTGATGTATCACGAGGAGCTGGAGAGCCTGTCGACCCACTTCCCCGAGATCGAGCGCGCCCGGTTCTGGATGACCTTCGGTGACGCTTATATCATGCATGCCAAAGTGCTGGAAAATGTGGGCATGACCCGCATTGATCCGGTGATGCATGACGGTCAGGAAATTATCCCGATCCAGTTCCTGAAAACCCTGCTGCCCGATCCCGGCGATCTGGGGGCCGAGACCAAGGGCAAGGCCTGCATTGGCGACATTGCCACCGGTCAGGCCAAGGATGGATCCGGTGAAAAGACCTATTACATCTACAATATCTGTGACCACGAAGAATGCTTCGCCGAAGTGGGTTCGCAGGCGGTGTCCTACACCACCGGTGTGCCGGCGATGATTGGGGCCGCGCAGGTGCTCAAGGGCAACTGGGTGGAACCCGGCGTGTGGAACATGGAACAGCTCGACCCGGACAATTTCATGGACATGCTGAATGACCACGGTCTGCCGTGGCAGGTTCACGAACTGGATGGCCCGGTCGAGTTCTAAGAGACAGACCGGCGGCAACGCCGGGCAGCGCCCGTCCGCCCCGTTTTACCGAAGGCAAACCCTTGGGGGGATCGGCGGGCGCGTCACGCCCACCCGCGGACGGGCTCAGCCCTCCCGACACATCTGGAATGGCGACAATGACCGAACTGATGCAAACCCAAGCCGGAGATGCAGGCGCATTCCGCGACTTCGATCTGTCGCGCGTCCCCACGCCCTGTTTCGTGGTGGACGAGGTGGCCATCGAGCGAAACCTGGCGATCCTTAAGGGCGTGGCCGACCGTTCGGGGGCGCATGTCCTGAGCGCGCTGAAGGCGTTTTCCATGTTCTCTCTTGCCCCGCTGGTGCGGCAATATCTGGGGGGAACCTGTGCCAGTGGCATCTATGAGGCCCGGTTGGGGCGCGAGGAGTATGGCGGTGAGGTTGCCACGTTCTGCGCGGGCTACAAGGATCAGGATATTGACGAAATCCTGTCACTCTCGGACCATATCATCTTCAACAGCCCCGCTCAGAAAGACCGGTTTTTGCAACAGGCACAGGCCGCAAGTGTTCAGGTCGGCCTGCGCATCAACCCCGAGCATTCCGAAGGGGAAATCCCGAAATATGACCCCTGCGCGCCCTGTTCCCGGCTTGGCACGCCGGTGTCTTTGCTAACGGATGAGATCATGCAGGGCGCCGATGGGCTGCACATGCATACCCTGTGCGAACAGGGGTTCGAACCGCTCGCCCGCACATGGGCCGCCGTGGAGCCCAAGCTCGCCCCCTATCTGCCCCGCCTCAAATGGATCAACTTCGGCGGCGGCCACCACATCACCCGCGCCGATTATGACCGGGATGCACTGGTGGCGTTCCTCAGCCAGATTCGCGCGAAATATGATGTCGATGTTTACCTTGAGCCGGGGGAAGCGGTGGCGTTGGATGCGGGAATTCTGGTGGGCGAGATCCTTGACCTTCCGGTCAATGACATACCGCTTGCGATCACCGACATTTCCGCAACCTGCCATATGCCGGATGTGATCGAAGCCCCCTATCGCCCGGCGCTTCTGGACGAAGCAGAGGGCGGGGCGGGCCAAACCTATCGGCTTGGCGGGCCATCCTGCCTCGCGGGCGACGTGATTGGTGACTATAGCTGGGCGCAGCCGCTTGAAATCGGACAGCGCTTCGCCTTTCTCGATCAGGCCCATTATTCGATGGTGAAAACCAATACGTTCAATGGTGTGCCCCTGCCGGGCATCGCGCTGTGGAACAGTAAAACTGATCAGCTGACCATGGTGAAAAGCTTCACCTATGAGGATTTCAAGGAGCGTCTGTCATGACTGTTTTTCTCGACAGTGAACTGAGTGAAACCGAACGCAGTGAGGCCGCGCGGTTTCATGTGATCCCGGTGCCGCTGGAGCGTACGGTATCGTATGGTTCGGGCACCCAGGCGGGACCGGCCGCAATCCTTGACGCGTCAAACGAGCTGGAACGCCTGTGCAATGGCAAAGAACCCTGCACTGATGGGATCTTTACCCATGCCCCGGTTGACTGTGACGGTCCCTTGCCCGAGGTGATGGAACGGATCGCCAGTGAAACCGAAGCTGTGGTGAAAGCCGGGAAACTGCCGGTCACGCTGGGCGGGGAACATTCGCTCAGTTATGGGGCCGTCATGGGCGTGGCCCGCGCATTGGGCCAGCCGATTGGTGTGGTGCAGGTGGATGCCCATGCGGATCTGCGCGTGGCGTATCAGGGCGAAAAGCACTCCCATGCCTCGGTCATGCATCTGTTGTCCGAAGAGGGGATCCGTCTTGCGCAATTCGGTGTGCGCGCGCTGTGCCCGCAAGAGGCCGAAAGCCGGATTGCCAACAACGTGTTTCATGTGGATGCCGAGGATCTGGTCACGGGCAATATCCTTGCCGTGGATCTGCCGGACGATTTCCCCGAACTGGTTTATGTGAGTTTTGATGTGGACGGGCTGGATCCCAGCCAGATGCCTGCCACCGGAACGCCCGTGCCCGGAGGTTTGGGGTTCTATCAAGCCCTGCGACTGGTGGAGCACGCATTGAAGGGGCGCCGCTGTGTCGGGATGGACGTGGTGGAGCTTGCCCCCAACGGGCAGGACGCCTGGGATTTCACCGCAGCGCAGATCACCTATCGGTTGATGGCCGCCTGTTGAGCTGAGACAGGGGTGTCAGGTTGGCAGGAGGCGCGGCACCTCACCCATTGTCTGACCAAGTCAGGTGCCACGGCTTCGCGCCCATAGATGTCTGTCTGTTGGCGGGGCGGGCAGGCTGTCGGTGCCGGACCCTCTCCGGTCCCTCGCGCGCGAGAGCCGTGACGTTGTGCTGGCAGTTTTCTGACCGAACTGGAACGAGCCGCTTGCAATTCGAAAACCTCTTTCCTAAACCTTAGGCACGCAGGGGAGTCCCGCCTAGGGGACTGAGAGGCTGACAGGGGACGTTCCAAAGTGGACACCCCCGGTGACGCGACCCTTTGAACCTGACCCAGTTGACACTGGCGTAGGAAGCTAGGCGCGACCCGGGGGCATCCCCCTTGCGACAGCCGACCACGGGGGCGATCCGTCCCCGGCTCCCTCCCCAAGCTCACCTGGTGTCTTTTTAAGTCGCAAGCTTGAGGAGCGCCAAAATGAACGTCCCCAATCCAAACATCACCACCGGTGGCCTGCCCGCCTCCCGCAAGATCCATGTCGCGGGGACCCTGCACCCCGATGTGCGCGTGCCGATGCGCGAGATTTCCGTGCACCCCACGGCAGGCGAACCACCCCTGCCGGTCTATGACAGCTCCGGGCCTTACACCGACCCCGACGTGACCACCGATATCAAACAGGGCCTCGCGCCGCTGCGCCGTGCCTGGATCCTGGCGCGCGGTGATGTCGAGGAATATGACGGCCGCGAGATCAAACCCGAGGACAACGGCTTTGTCGAAGGCGACAAGCTGACCCCGGAATTCCCGGTCAAACCCCGCCCGCTGCGCGCCAAACCGGGCCGCGCGGTCACGCAGCTCGCCTATGCCCGCGCCGGGATCATCACACCCGAGATGGAGTTCATCGCCATCCGCGAAAACCAGCTGCGCGAGCTTGCCCCCTGCCATGCTCAAGGTCAGGGCCAGCCGCACGATGGCAATGACTGGGGCGCAAATATCCCCGACTACGTGACGCCGGAATTCGTGCGTGATGAGGTGGCGGCAGGCCGCGCCATTATCCCCGCAAATATCAACCACCCGGAAAGTGAGCCGATGATCATCGGCCGCAATTTCCTGGTCAAGATCAATGCCAATATGGGCACCTCTGCCGTCACCTCTTCTATGGAAGAGGAAGTCGACAAGATGGTCTGGTCGATCCGCTGGGGCGCCGACACGGTGATGGACCTTTCGACGGGGCGCAACATCCACAACACCCGCGAATGGATCGTGCGCAACAGCCCCGTGCCGATTGGCACCGTGCCGATGTATCAGGCGCTGGAAAAGGTGAATGGTATTGCCGAGGACCTGACTTGGGAGGTGTTCCGCGACACGCTGATTGAACAGGCCGAACAGGGGGTCGATTACTTCACCATCCACGCGGGCGTGCGCCTGCACATGGTGCCGATGACGGCGAACCGCGTCACGGGGATTGTCTCGCGCGGTGGGTCGATCATGGCGAAATGGTGCCTGCATCACCACCGCGAAAGCTTCCTGTACGAGCATTTCGACGAGATCTGCGATATCTGTCGCCAGTATGACGTGGCCTTCAGCTTGGGTGATGGTCTGCGCCCCGGCTCCATTGCGGATGCCAATGATGAAGCGCAGTTTTCCGAGCTGGAAACGCTGGGTGAGTTGACCAAAATCGCCTGGGCCAAGGACTGTCAGGTGATGATCGAAGGCCCCGGCCACGTCGCCATGCACAAGATCAAGGAGAACATGGACAAGCAGCTCGCCTGCTGTGACGAGGCACCGTTCTACACGCTCGGCCCCCTCACCACGGACATCGCGCCGGGCTATGACCACATCACCTCCGGGATTGGGGCGGCGATGATCGGCTGGTTCGGCTGCGCGATGCTTTGCTATGTGACGCCCAAGGAGCATCTGGGCCTGCCCGACCGCGACGATGTGAAAACCGGCGTGATCACCTACAAGATCGCCGCCCATGCCGCCGATCTGGCCAAGGGCATCCCCGGTGCGCAGCGGCGCGACGATGCGATTTCCCGCGCCCGGTTCGAGTTCCGCTGGGAGGATCAGTTCAACCTCGCGCTTGACCCGGAAACAGCCCGCGATTTCCACGACCAGACCTTGCCGAAAGAAGCTCATAAGGTGGCGCATTTCTGCTCCATGTGTGGGCCGAAATTCTGTTCGATGCGGATCAGCCACGACATTCGCGCCGAGGCGCAGAAGGAGGGGATGGCGGCCATGGCCGAGAAATTCCGCCAGGGTGGCGAGCTCTACATGCCCGCCGAGGTCACGCCGGAACTGGAGCCGGGGGAATGATCACCATTGCCGGGGCCGGTGTCGCCGGCCTCGCCTCGGCTTATGAACTCGCCAAGCGCGGGGCGGAGGTGATCCTTTACGAGGCGGGGTCCTCCCCCGCCGACAACCCGAGCAGCTGGTTCGCGGGCGGTATGCTCGCGCCCTGGTGCGAGGGCGAGGTGGCCGATCCGCAGGTCGTCCGCCTCGGAGCAGGTGCGATTGACTGGTGGGCGCAGGTGACACCTGTCACCCGCAAGGGCACGCTGGTTCTGTCCCCGCCGCGCGACCGGGCCGAGCTTGACCGTTTTGCCCGCCGCACCGACCGCCATCGCTGGGTGGACGCAGATGAGATCGCCATGCTGGAACCGGCGCTCGAAACCCGGTTTCAACGGGGTCTTTTCTTTGAGGAGGAAGCCCATCTTGATGCCCGCCGCGCGCTCATGGACCTGAGCGCCGCCGTGCAGGCCCTTGGCGTGGATATCCGCTATGACACGCCTGCACCGGACCGGGTGGATGTGGACTGTAGGGGCATGGCCGCTGCAGAGACAGGGGGGCTCTCGGGCCTCAGGTCGATCCGCGGCGAGATGGCCATCATCGAGGCCCCCGAGGTGCAGATCACCCGCACCCTGCGCCTTTTGCACCCACGCATCCCGCTCTACCTCGTGCCGCGCGGGCAAGGGGTCTACATGATCGGAGCGACGATGATCGAAAGCACGTCCTGGCGGGAAATTACCGTGCGCTCCCTTCTGGAACTGCTGGGCGCCGCCTTTGCCCTGCACCCTGCATTGGGCGAAGCCAGCGTGATCGAAACTGGTGTGGGGCTGCGCCCTGCTTTTGCCGACAATATGCCCCGGCTGATACAGGCGGGCGACACCACCCATGTGAACGGCATGTATCGCCACGGGTTTCTGCTGGCGCCTGCGCTGGCGGGACAACTCGCGGCGCAATTTTTTCAGGAGGGATCAGATGAATGTCATCGTGAACGGCAAGGCGTGTGACGTTTCCGCCAGAACATTGGCGGACCTGATGGAAGAGCTGAATTTTACCAGCCCATTTGTCGCCACGGCGTTGAATGCCGAGTTCATTGCCCGTGAGCTGCGGGCGGATATGTGGTTGGCTGACGGGGATCAGGTTGAGATCCTCGCGCCGATGAAAGGGGGCTGAGATGCAGATATACGGCGAAGAGATCTCGTCCCGGTTTTTGCTGGGCACGGCGCAATACCCGTCGCCTGCCATTTTGGTTGACGCCATCCGGGCCGCCTGCTGTGAGATCGTGACGGTCAGTCTGCGGCGTGAAACCAGTGCGGGCACGGGGGCGGCGTTCTGGCAGGTGCTGAACGACCTCAATCTGCGCATCCTGCCCAATACCGCCGGGTGCCACACTGCCAGCGAAGCGATCACCACGGCCCGCATGGCGCGGGAACTTTTTGGCACGACCTGGATCAAGCTCGAAGTGATTGGCCATTCCGACAGTCTGCAACCGGACGTGTTCGCATTGGTTGAGGCCGCGCGGACCCTATGTGCTGAGGGGTTTCAGGTGTTTCCCTACACAACCGATGACCTGATTGTGGGGGAAAAACTGATTGAGGCCGGGTGTGAACTTCTTATGCCATGGGGGGCTCCGATCGGGTCGGGGCAGGGGGTGCGCAACCCGGATGCGCTGCGTGCCATGCGCGCGCATTTTCCGGATGTGCCGCTGATTGTCGACGCGGGGATCGGGCGACCGTCTGATGCGGTGATGGCAATGGAGCTGGGCATGGATGCGGTTCTTCTGAACACCGCCGTTGCCAAGGCCGGTGATCCGGTGGCGATGGCACGCGCCATGGCGGATGCGGTGACGGTCGGGCGGGCAGGATACCTTGCCGACCCGATGCCGCGCCGCGACATGGCGGTCCCTTCGACGCCCATTCTGGGCCTTGCAGATCTTGATATGAAAGGCCTTGGCTGATGGAACGGTTTTACCTGATTGTTGACCATGTGGCCCGGTTGGAACTTCTGGTGCCGCATGGTGTCAAGCTGGTGCAGCTGCGCCTCAAGGATCTGCCAGAGACCGAGATCCGTCGCCAGATCGCCCGTGCCCGCGATGTCTGTGCGGTGCATGGCGCGCAGTTGGTGGTGAATGACTATTGGCAGGCTGCCTTGGACCTAAAGTGCAGCTTTGTCCATCTTGGGCAGGAGGATATGGACGGCGCCGATTTTGCCGCCCTTCGTCAGGCCGGGGTGCGGTTTGGTCTGTCGACACATGATGAAGCAGAGCTTGATCGCGCACTGTCTTGTGATCCTGCCTATGTTGCCCTTGGCCCGGTCTATCCGACCCTTCTGAAAAAGATGAAATGGGGGCCGCAGGGGTTGGGAAAAATCAACCGGTGGAAGGCGATGGCGGGGGATACGCCGCTGGTGGCAATCGGCGGGCTGACCCCGGAGCGGCTGCCCGGTGTCTTTGCCGCTGGGGCGGACAGTGCGGCGGTGGTCACGGATATTTGTCAGGCGGAGGACCCTGAAGCGCGCACCCGGCAATGGATAGGGGCCTGTGCCGTATGAACGCCAATAGGATCATGGTCATCGCGGGCTCGGACAGCAGCGGCGGCGCGGGGCTGAGCCGGGACATCGCAGTGGCGGCCGAGTTGGGGGTTGAGGTGATGCCGATCGTGACGGCGGTCACGGCCCAGTCTCACGTGGCGATGGCCGGGGTGGTTCCGATATCGGCACGTTTTGTGCGCCAGCAGATTGAGGCGGCGATTGCCTCGGGAGAGTTTCAGGCGATCAAGATCGGGATGCTTGGGACCGTCGAGGTCGCGGAATGTGTTGCCGATTGCCTGCAGCATATGCCGCTGCCGACCGTGTTTGATCCGGTGTTGAAGGCAAGTTCCGGTGGCACGCTGATGGCGGGGCAAGTGCCAAGGGCGTTGCTGGCGCAGGCGGACCTTGTCACCCCGAACCTTGAGGAGGCGGCGGTTCTGACCGGGCGTGCGTCGGCGGCGGATTTTGCGACAATTGCGGCACAGGCCAATGACATTTTGTCGGCAGGTGCCGGGGCCGTGCTGGTGAAAGGGGGCCATGGGGGAGGTGAAAAGGCCACAGATCATCTGTTTGGGGCGTGTGGCCACCACGCTTTCCCCTCGCCGCGATTGCCTGTTGAGAGGAGGGGAACCGGTTGCGCTTTGGCCACGACAATTGCCTGCCAACTGGCGCTGGGGTGGGGTCTTGTCGAGGCCTGTCGCCTTGGGAAACAGCGGATGCAGTCCTGGCTTGAGCGGTCGCTTGACGCCTGAGCCGAAACCCTCAATGTAGCGGTCGGACAAACAAAAAGGCCCCTACGATGTTGTCAGACCAGCTTCATATCCTTGCCTGCCAGATCGACATTCCTGCCATGACCACGGGCGCAGAACGTGACAGGCATCTGTTGCGGGTCCGTGCCGAGGTGGATGCGCGGCTGCAACAACAGCCCGCTGATCTGGTGGTTCTGCCAGAGCTTTCCTCGATTGATTATTCCCGCCCGGCTTTCGCGGCGCTGGAGGAGCTGGGGGAGCCGCTGGACGGGGCATCTTTTCAGGTCTGGCGTGAGATTGCGATCAAGCATGACTGCCATGTTGTGTTCGGGTTTGCGCGCCGTGGGGAAGGGGCAGAACGCGGACGGCATTTCATCTCGATGGGGGTGGTTGGCCCGGAAGGGGAGCTGGTGGGGCATTACGACAAGATCTATCTGGCGCAGTTTGGTGCGTCGATGGAGAAGGACTATTTCGAACGCGGCACAAAGCCGTTTTCGTTTGAGGTGAAAGGATTTCGGGTTGCGCCGATCATTTGCGCCGATATTCGTATCCCGGAATTGTCACGCCATCTGACGCTGGAACATGGTGCGGAGCTTATCCTGCATTGCGGCGCCTATGCACGGGATGAAACATTTGCCACCTGGCATGATTTTTCCAGAACGCGGGCGATTGAGAACCAGCTGTTTTTCCTTAGCCTCAATCGGGCCGGGAAGATGTTTGGCGATTCGCTGTTCTGTTTGCCCTGGATGGATGACACCACGCCACCGGTGGCGTTTTCGGACCACTCAGAAGAATTCAAACATGTTCTGGTCACGCGGCAGGCACTGGAAACGGCTCGCAACACCTACTCTTTTCTGCAGGACCGGCTGACATCCCTTTAGGGGGTCTGGCACTAGGCAGGAAGACGCGGCTGTGACCCCTGGATTGTATTTCCGGGGCGCAAATGTCTGCAATTCCGTCGGATTTTTCAAAATGTTTTGGAGCTGCCCCGTCTATTGGAAGGGGCGGCCAATGGGCGTCTTTCGCAAAACCGTGGTTGGCAGAGCGCATTCATTTCGCTTTGCGATGGATGATCTAATGTTTTTTGATTGTCTATTGGATTTTGGATACAATTAATCTATACGACCTCAATGACGCCGCGCGGAGGGGGTATTCGTCAAAACATGCAAGCATCATTCCTTGGCCATGATGGTCCGGCGGGTTCGTGACAAAACCGGTTGGATCACGCAGCGCCATGCATGTGCCCCTTTTATCCAGCGCACCAGAACATCGGTGCGGTCGCGCTGGCAAACGAGTTACACCTTCAAAATGAGGAGAAGTTGAAGATGAAAACGCTGATGAAAACCGTGGCAGCCGGCGCGCTGACGGTTCTGTCGACCACCGCTGCAATTGCAGATGACATCAACCTGCGCTTTGCGGGCGTGTTCCCGATTGACCACCAGGGCACCAAGATGATGGAACAGGTTGCCGCAGATGTGAACGCAGCCGGTGTGGGTCTGAACATGACCGTTTTCCCCGCCAACCAGCTTGGATCGGGTGAGGCCCTGTTCGAAGATGTGGCCCGCGGTAACATCGATTTCGCATCGGCATTCATCTATTCCGATACCGACCCGCGCCTGGAATTCCTGTCGATGCCCTTCCTGGTCAGCGGCTGGGATGACATGGACAGCGTGATGCGCAACCCGGAGTCGGAATTCAGCAAGATCCTGCAGGAAATCACCGACGAATACGGTGTGAAGGTAATTGCAGGCAACCCGGAAGGGTTTGTTGGCATTGTCGCCACCAAAGAGCCGAAGAACTGGAATAACTTTGACGAAAAAGGCATGAATATTCGTGTCTGGTCGTCGAATGTCGTGAAGTCGATGGTGGAAAGCCTGGGCTTCCAGGCCACCACCATGGCCTGGGGTGACATTTTCCCGGCGCTGCAATCGGGTATTGTGGACGGTGCCATCTGCTGCACCAAAACCGCGACCTATTCGATCTTCGCCAAATCGGATGTTGGCAGCTATTTCGTGGAATACAACACCATCCCCGAGCAGACCTTCTACTATGGTTCCGAGCGCACCCTGGCCAAGCTGAATGATGAGCAGAAAGCCGTGATCGAAGCCGCAATGAAGAAAGCTTCGGATGATTTCTTCAACTACAACCGTGAAAACGACGCAGCCTTCGAACAGAAGCTGGTGGAAAGCGGCTACACCATCCTCAAGCTGACCGATGAAGAGCAGGCAGCCATGGTTGAGCATGTGCGCACCAACATCTGGCCGTCGATGGAAAGCTCGGTTGGCAAAGAGGTGATGGACCGCCTGCTTGCAGCCGGAAAATAATCGCTGATGCAGGGGGGCCGGTGGCGCGCACCGGCCCTTTCTGTATCCAAAGTGTTTCCCCATGAACCTGTGCAGGTGTATGCGGAAACGCTGTGTAAGATCGGATGGGGGCGTTTCGGGTAACGAGGATGACAAATGTTATTCGAATACGGGTTCCGATCGGTAAAGAGATCACGAAAGAGGGAGGCGCAGCATGAATATTACAGATGAATTGCCGCGGGTGATCGGGGTGCCCATGAGATGGGCGATGGTGCTGATGAAGGTGATTGTCACCATTTCCGGGCTGTTGATGGCTGTCACCTTCGGGTTGGTTGTGGTCATTCGCTATGGGCTCAATGGTGACCTTTTCGCCTATGAGGAATGGTTGCTGGCCTTCAGCATTCTTGGCTTCTTTGCCGGGGCAGTTCTGGCGTCAGAGCGCAAGCTGCATATCAACGCAGACATTCTGGGGATCGTCATCACAAATCCGCGCACAATCTGGTGGCGCGGTTTTGTCGTTCTGGCGATTGAGCTGACCGTGACGCTGTTCATCGTTTATGCCTGCTATGTCTCGCTGGCAGATGATTTTTCCTTTCCGCGCCTGCGCGCCACACCTGCCCTGCGCATCCCGTTCGTGTCATGGCGCATTGCCATCATGATCGCCTTTGGCTTCATGGCGACTTTCTCGGCTGCCTATCTCTATGTGCATATCCGTCAGGGCCTGGGATTGCCGCTTAAATCAGACCAGAAAACACCCGCTGACCAGATCGAGGAGCAGGCATCATGATCATTGTTGGAAGTCTTGTCATCGTCTGCGCCATGTTGTTGCTGGGCGTCAGTGTTTTTGTCGCCTTCGGCACCGTGCTGATGTTTATTGCGCTGGTGGGCGACCAGTCCATTTCCGGCTATCTGCCCACAGGTTCGACCGGGATCCGCTCGCTTGTGCTTCTGGCCATTCCGCTGTTCATGATCGCGGGTGGCGTGATGGAGAAGGGGCGTATCGCCGCGCCTTTGGTGGCGCTTGCGGAGCTTTTCATCGGGCATGTCAAAGGGGGATTGAGTGCGGCGGCCGTGCTGGCCTGCGGTGTGTTCGGGTCAATCTCGGGCAGCGCAAATTCGACGCTGACCTGTATCGGCGGCATCATGATGCCGCATCTGAAAAAAGCGAATTATCCGGCAGGTCACTCGGCGGCGTTGATCGTGTCGGCAAGCCCGCTGGGCCTGCTGATCCCGCCCAGCTCGTCGCATATCCTTTATGGTTGGGTGGCGCAGCAGCATGTGCTGAAATGCTTCCTTTCCACAGTGATCCCGGCGCTGATCCTGATCACACTGCTGATCATCACCAACCAGTTCATGCTGCGCAAATATGAT
The DNA here is from genome assembly GCF_025137635.1 of Aliiroseovarius crassostreae. Lineage (NCBI taxonomy): Bacteria > Pseudomonadati > Pseudomonadota > Alphaproteobacteria > Rhodobacterales > Paracoccaceae > Aliiroseovarius > Aliiroseovarius crassostreae. The sequence goes on from NZ_CP080772.1 coordinate 57,369, forward strand.
GACATCAAACTGACCGAACGACCCAACCCGTTTATTCCTGTTCTGAAGGCGCAGGGGCGGCTTGCCGGGCCCGCGTTGATGATGCCGCTAATCATTCTGGGGGGAATTTACGGCGGGGTCATGACGCCGACCGAAGCGGCTGGCATTGCCGTGGTGTATGCCATTCCGGTGGCGATCTATTTCTACAAGGGGCTGACCTGGCGCAGCCTGATGGAAACTGTGCAACGCTCGGGCATTACGATCGGTGTTGTCATGGTCATGATCTTCATGGTGCTGATCGTGTCGGATAACCTGATTGCACAGGGCGCACCGCAGGTGGCCAAGGATCTTGTCTATTCGGTATCAGATGATCCGATTGTCATCCTCCTGATGATCAATGTGGTGATGATCCTGATCGGGATGCTGATGGATGACATCTCGGGGCTTTTGCTGTCGACCCCAATCCTGCTGCCGATCGCGCAATCGGTTGGCATGGATCCGATCCATTTTGCCGCCGTGATCGGTGTGAATCTGGGTATGGCGAATATTACGCCGCCGACTGCGCCGCTTTTGTATCTGGGCGCGCAAGTGGCTGAGACGCCGGTTGCCAAGATGCTCTGGCCGACCCTGGTCTTTATTGTTTTCGCCTGGTTGCCCACGCTGATGCTGACCACCTTTGTGCCGCAACTGGCGCTGTGGTTGCCAAACCTGCTTTTGGGGTGAGCCTTTGAAAAATCGAAAAAAAACAAAAGCCGGCGTGGCAGCGCCGGCTTTTATGATTCTGAGGGTGAGAGCACGGGATCTGGTTTGATCATGAAAAAGCCAGAACCGACACTGTCACGATGGTCATGAGGCCAACCGCCACAAAGCCCACATAATGCAGGGCGTGGATCATGTTTTGTGCCATCCTCAGCTCCTTTTCTTTTTGAGGTGAATGCAGTTTCGTCCTGCTCCATTTAGGATGGGTGTTGCGCCATGAGAAGCTGACCATCTGCAAACCCGTTATGTGTTTTTTCGATAGCTGGCTGAGGAGCAGAGCGCGGCCAGAGCAGGTTTTCGGTTTTCTTTTGCGTAGCGTAAGAAAGTTATTGGATTTTGGATCCAATTTTGATATCCCCATGGGTATACAGGTTATTCCTTGAGGAAATCCGGCAAATGGATGGAATCACCGGGATGACAATGGAGGAATTCCCCTCTTCACCCATCACTTTCCTGGCCCAGTTGCCAGCCTGCAGACAGGAGCCCCTCATGTCGAATACCATTTTCACCGGCACCATGCCCGCCCTGATGACCCCTTGCAAAGAAGACCGCACCCCGGACTATGATGCGCTGGTCAAAAAGGGACGCGAAATGATCGAGGCCGGGATGTCCGCCGTGGTCTATTGCGGTTCCATGGGCGACTGGCCCCTGCTGTCGGATGAAGAGCGGATGATTGGCGTCGAACGTCTGGTCGAAGCGGGGTTGCCCGTGGTGGTTGGCACCGGGGCGATCAATTCCAAATCAGCCGTGGCCCACGCGGCGCACGCTCAGAAAGTTGGCGCTGCTGGCCTGATGGTGATCCCGCGTGTGCTGTCCCGCGGCACCTCGATCACCGCGCAAAAGAACCATTTCAAGGCAATCCTTGAGGCCGCCCCGGACGTGCCGGCGATCATCTATAACAGCCCGGTATACGGCTTTGCCACACGGGCCGAACTGTTCTTTGCCCTGCGGGCCGAGCATCCGAACCTTGTCGGGTTCAAAGAGTTCGGCGGCAAAGACGACCTGCGCTATGCGGCTGAACATATCACCAGCCAGGATGATCAGGTGACGCTGATGGTTGGCGTTGATACCGAGGTTTACCACGGCTTTGTCAATTGCGGCGCCACCGGCTCGATCACCGGGATCGGAACAGCTCTTCCGAAAGAGGCCCTGCTGCTTGCTGCCCTGTCGCAAAAAGCGGCCAAAGGCCACGCTGAAGCCCGCAAGCGGGCCCAGGAACTGGAAGAAGCCTTTGGGGTTCTGGCCAGTTTTGATGAAGGCACCGACCTGGTGCTTTACTACAAATACCTGCTCGTGCTGAATGGCGAAGAGGAATACCGCCTGCATTTCAATGAAACGGATGTGCTGACGGATGCGCAACGCAACTATTGCGAACAGCAATACGCTCTGTTTTGCAACTGGTTTGCGGATTGGAGCAAGCAAGGTGGGGTGATCGCTGAATGCATGTGATCGACAGCCATACCGGGGGGATGCCCACACGGGTGATCCTGAACGGCGGTCCGGACCTTGGGTCCGGGCCTTTGGCCGATCAGGCCCGGGCGCTCGCAACCGATCACGAAGGGTTTTATAAATCCGTCCTGCTTGAACCGCGCGGTCAACCCGGCATGGTCGGGGCCTTGCTGGTAGAGCCGCAGGACCCAAGCTGTGAGGTTGGCGTCATCTATTTCGACGCGGACGCGGTGTTGGGGATGTGTGGTCATGGCACAATCGGGCTGGGTGTCACGCTGGCCCATATGGGGCGTATCGGCATCGGCACACATCGGATAGAGACGCCCGTCGGTGTGATTTCGATTGACGTGCTGGACCCCAATACCGTGCGCGTCACGAATGTGGAAAGCCGCCGGGTCAGGGCGGGGATCACTCTGGATGTTCCGGATTACGGGCCGGTGACGGGTGACCTTGCCTATGGCGGCAACTGGTTTTTCATCGTTGACCCCAGCCCCTTGCCGGTGGACAGCGGTCATATCCGCGCGCTCACCGACATGACGATTGCGGTGCGCGAAACCTGCATCTCGCAGGGGGTATGTGGCGAAAATGGTGAGCTGGTTGACCATGTGATTTTCCAGGGTCCCTCACCGCGGGACGGGGTGCACAGCCGCAATTTCGTGCTGTGCCCGGATGATGAGTATGACCGGTCGCCCTGCGGCACGGGCAGCTCCGCCCGCCTTGCCTGTCTCGCAGCAGACGGTCGACTGGCGCCCGGTGATGAGATCGTGCAGGAAAGCGTGATCGGCAGCCCCTATCGGCTCTCTTATCAATCCGGACCCAACGGGGGGGTTATTCCCACTCTCACCGGTCAGGCATTTGTGATGGCCGAAGGGACACTCCTCTTTGATGAGAAGGACCCCTTTAAGGCAGGTATTTACCTGTAGCTCTGCCGGGCGGTTTTGTCGCCCGGCCACCCCAATTGACACAGGACCATACCGGGCCGTCCCGGATCATCTGAGAGGCAGAGATGGATAACACACGTGACATTGTGGTCATTGGCGCCGGGATCATCGGGATCAGCACCGCGTTGGAGTTGCTGAACCGCGGGCAGAACGTCACGGTGATAGATCGTGAGGGTGTGGCAGAAGGGGCGTCAAAGGGCAATGCGGGCGCATTTGCCTTTACCGAGATCGTGCCGCTGGCCACGCCGGGGATCATGCGCAAGGCGCCCAAATGGTTGCTTGACCCGCTTGGCCCGCTGTCGGTTCCTCCGTCATACGCGTTGAAAATCGCCCCGTGGATGTTGCGGTTCTGGCGGGCGAGCTGGCAGGACCGCTATCTGGCCTCGCTCTCGGCGCAATCAAAGCTGATGGATCTCAGCCGGGCCGCCCTTGAACGCCAGATCAAGGATGTTGATGGTGAGGGGTTGATGCAGCGCGAGGGGCAAATCACGCTTTATGAAACTGCAGCCGAGTTTCAGGCGAGCCTGCCCCAATGGGAACTGCGCAAGGCCCATGGCATCCCGTTTGAGCTTCTGGAAAGCCCCGAGGCGATTGCTGATATTCAACCCGGTCTGAGCCGTCAATTTACCCATGCGGGCTATACCCCCACCTGGATGAACACGGTGGATCCCGCCGGTTGGACCCGGCATCTGGCCGCGCAGTTCGTGGCGCGCGGGGGTGAGATTCGTGTGGCAGAGGTGACCGATCTGGTGTCCTCGGAAAGCGGTGTGGAACTGACCCTGCCCGACGGGCCGCTGGTCGCACAGAAACTGGTGGTGAGTGCGGGGGCCTATTCGCATCAGCTTGCCGCCCGGCTGGGGGATCGTATCCCGCTTGAAACCGAACGCGGTTACAACACGACCCTGCCCGAGGGGGCATTTGATTTGCGCACCCATGTCACCTTTGGCGGTCATGGCTTTGTGTTGTCGCGGATCAATGGCGGGGTGCGTGTTGGCGGGGCGGTGGAACTGGGTGGGCTCAAGCTCAAACCCAATTACAAGCGGGCTGACACCCTGCTGGCCAAGGCCAAACGCTTTGCGCCGGGGCTTAACGCCGAAGGGGGCACGCAATGGATGGGGTTCCGCCCGTCCTTGCCTGACAGCCTGCCCGTCATCGACCGTGCCCCCGGCGCGCCCCGCGTCATCTATGCCTTTGGGCATGGGCATCTGGGCCTGACACAATCCGCTGGCACGGCCGAACTGGTGGCGGATCTGGTCATGGATCGCCCCAGTGAATTTGACTTGCGCCCATTCCGGGCCGCGCGGTTCTGATCGGAACAGCCGAACGACTTAGAAAAGGGAAATCCCATGCGCAGCAGCAAAACCATTCATGTCATTTCGGCCCATGCCGAGGGGGAGGTCGGAGACGTGATTGTCGGTGGTGTCCTGCCCCCTCCGGGAGAGACGCTCTGGGACCAGCGCCGCTTTATTGCCGAAGACCAGACCCTGCGCAATTTTGTCCTGAATGAACCGCGCGGCGGGGTGTTTCGCCATGTGAACCTGTTGGTGCCGCCCAAACACCCCGAGGCCGATGCCGCCTGGATCATCATGGAGCCGGAAGACACGCCGCCCATGTCCGGGTCAAACTCGATCTGCGTGTCGACCGTGCTTCTGGACGGAGGGTTGATCCCGATGCAGGAGCCGGTGACACATATGGTGCTGGAAGCGCCGGGTGGTCTGGTGCGGGTGCGTGCGGACTGCAAAGATGGAAAGGCCGAGCGGATCTATGTGCAAAACCTGCCAAGCTTTGCCGACAGGCTGGATGTGCAGCTTGAGGTCGAGGGGCTGGGCACACTGACCGTGGACACTGCCTATGGTGGCGACAGTTTTGTGGTGGTGGATGCCGCGGCGCTTGGCTTTGATATTGTCGAAGAGGAAGCCAAGGAGATTGCGCAGCTCGGGGTGAAAATCACCAATGCTGCCAATGAGCAGCTGGGGTTTCATCACCCGGAAAACCCCGATTGGTCACATATTTCGTTCTGTGCCTTTTGCGGGCCGCTGAGTGAGACCGAAACCGGCCTGACCGGAAAGTCTGCCGTGGCGATCCAGCCCGGCAAGGTGGATCGCTCACCCACCGGCACGGCGGTGTCTGCCCGAATGGCGCTGATGGCGGCGCGTGGTCAGATGACAAAAGGGCAAAGTTTCGAGGCCGTTTCAATCATCGGCTCGCGGTTTGCCGGGCAGATCGTTGGCAGCACCACGGTTGGCGGTCGCCCGGCGATCATCCCGGAAATATCGGGGCGTGGCTGGGTCACCGGCATTCACCAGCATATGCTTGACCCGTCTGATCCCTGGCCCGGAGGGTATCGACTGCGCGACACCTGGGGGGCCTAGCCCCCGCCTTTCGAGGATTGGCGGGGAGGCAGCTCATGCTTTCAGCGCCAGAAGGTCCTGATAAAGCGCGTCTGGAATCTCCACATACCCCCGCTCAAGATTGCGGGCGCGGGCCGCGAACCTGCGTTGTGAGGGAAGGCGCGCGCCCTGATCAATAATATCTGCAAACAGCCGTTCGGCGCGGGCATCATTTTCAGCCACGCGGCCATTGCTGAAATGGGCGGGGTCAAAAGCCAAAAGGATCTCTCCGTGATAGGGTGCGCCACCTGCCCCATTGGCAAAATCCATGCTTTCCTTGCTGGTCAGGTCGTCAATCAGCGGGCCTGCCAAGAGTTCAATCATGATTGACAGCGCGGATCCCTTGTAGCCCCCGAAGGTGAGCATCGCCCCGTCCATCGCCGCCTCCGGGTCAGTGGTGGGGGCGCCGTTCCTGTCGATGGCCACCCCGTCCGGCAGCGGTTTCCCAGCGCGTTTGTAAAGCTCGATCTCGCCGCGCGCAAAGCCGCTGGTCGCGAAGTCAAAGGTGAACGGGGTTTTGCCAATTCGTGGCCAGGAAAATGCGATCGGGTTGGTTCCAAGGCTGCCGCGGGTGCCGCCCGCAGGGGCCACCCAGGCATGGCTGGGCACCATGGCCAAAGCCGCGAGCCCTTCGGAGGAAAGCCTTTCCACCTCGGGCCAGAGGGCTGAGAAGTGGAAGCAGTTGTTGAGCGCCATTGCGGCCATCCCGTGCTTGCGGGTTTTTTCAATCAGCAGGGGCAAGGCTTTTTCAAACGCCAAAAGGGACATGCCGCCACGCGCATTCACGCGGACAACGGCGCTTTCCGTATCGCTGAGTTCAGGTGCCACATGCCCATCAATCTGCCCTTGCGCCATGGTCTGCGCGCACATGAACAGACGAAACAGCCCGTGGGACTGGCAATCGTCCAACTGACAGCGATAGAGCATTTCGGTGATGGCGCGGGCATGGTCCGGGCCATAGCCCACATGCGCCAGGACGTCCTGACACAAGGTTTTAACGTCCGCCAGTTTCAGCTGCATGATTGCGGTTCCCTGTTTCTGAGCGTATAGGTTTATCTTCTTGGTGGATATTGGATACAAAAAGAGCATCCTTCCCACAATCCTTATTTCGGGTTTTCCGGCGTGCACCGAAGTGTTTATAGATAATTGAGTGGTTTACATCCAAAATACAAAATCCGCAGGGGGGGCATATGTCTGGGAAAAGAGCAGTGGTGAAGCAAAGCTTGCCCGAGTTGATTGCGAATGACCTACGTGAACGGATCCTCAGCGGTGAACTGAAAGAAGGCGAGGCAATCCGGCAGGAGCTGCTTGCAGACGAATATGGCGTGTCGCGCATGCCAGTGCGGGAGGCGCTGAAACGGCTCAGTGCCGAAGGGCTGGTGATGTGGGAAAACCATCGCGGGGGGTCTGTCATCAAGCATTCCTTGCGGGAAATCGGTGAGATTTTCGATCTGCGGATGCTGATTGAGGTGGATCTGTTCCGCCATTCCATTCCCGCGATGACCGAGGGTGACTTTCTTCGGTGCGAGAAGCTGCTGGATGAAATGGCGGTCTCTTACCAGGATGATGATGTCAGCCGTTGGGGCAAGCTGAATTTCGACTATCATTGTGCGCTATATGCCGCTGCGAAGCGCCCGCTGTCAGAAGAAATCCTGGCCCGTCTCAGTGTGCATTCGGATCGGTATGTGCGGATCCATCTCAGTGTGATGAAGCAACGCGAACCGGCGAAGGAAGAGCATCGGAAACTGTTGGAACTGGCGAAATCGGGTTCTGTGGATCAGGCTTGTGCTTTGCTTGAACGCCATATCGAGCGCACCAAATCCTCTTTGTTGGAATTGATTGCAGCGCAACGCGCGGCTGAGGAAGGGTAACTCGGGTTCCTGAGGGGGCGGAGGGAATGAGGCTTGCAGCGTTCCTAAAATTGGATACAATATCCACTAAATGCACCGCGTGCGTCCCAATCGGGCCGTTCGCCACTTAATCTGCTCACGGGAACACAAATGACGATCTTCAAACCGCATGGAAAACACCTTATCGCCGGCAGCTGGACAGATGGGGATCAGAGCTTTGCCTCCAGCCCGGCCCATGGTCCAAGCCATGACTTTGCAGTGGGGCGCGTCGCGGATGTGAATGCCGCCGCACAAGCCGCCGAAACTGCATTCTGGAGCTTTGGCTACTCCTCTCGCGAAACCCGCGCCGCATTCCTCAATGCGATTGCGGATGAAATCGAGGCGCGGGCCGAGATGATCACCGAAATCGGCGCCCAGGAGACCGGTCTGCCTGAGGCGCGCCTGCAAGGGGAGCGGGGCCGCACAACCGGCCAGTTGCGCCTGTTTGCAGACCATATCCTGCAAGGGGACTATCTGGACCGACGTCATGACCCGGCTTTGCCAGATCGTGCGCCCCTGCCGCGCCCGGATCTGAAAATGGTGCAACGCCCGATTGGTCCGGTTGCCGTGTTTGGTGCCTCCAATTTCCCTCTGGCCTTTTCGACGGCGGGAGGGGACACCGCAGCGGCCCTGGCGGCAGGCTGTCCGGTGGTGGTGAAAGGCCACTCGGCCCATCCCGGAACCGGCGAAATCATTGCGGAGGCGATCCATGCGGCGATTGCCAAATGTGACCTTGATCCCGGTGTGTTCAGCCTGATCCAGGGCGGGGATCGCGCCGTTGGCGCCGCTTTGGTGCAGCACCCGTTGATCAAGGCGGTCGGCTTTACCGGGTCGCTTGCTGGCGGGCGGGCCCTGTTTGATCTTTGTGCCGCCCGCCCGGAGCCAATCCCGTTCTTTGGTGAGTTGGGATCCGTCAACCCGATGTTCATTCTGGATCATGCTTTGGCAGACCGCGGAGAGCAGATCGCCACGGGCTGGGCAGGGTCGCTCAGCATGGGAGCAGGGCAATTCTGCACCAACCCCGGGATCGCCATCCTGCGTGCAGGACCAGAGGCAGAAGCCTTCACCGCAACCGCCCAGACCGCGCTGGCCCAGGTTGGTGCGCAGACCATGCTGACTGACGGGATCGCCAGCGCCTATCGCGACGGCCAGCAACGTGTCGCGTCCACAGCAGGGGTGCAGGAAGTGCTGACGAGCATGTGTGATCAGCGTGATGCGACCCCCTATCTTTACAAGACCATGGCCAAGACCTGGCTTGCAAACGAGGCTCTTGCAGAAGAGGTGTTTGGCCCGCTGGGGGTGATTGTCGAAGTCGACTCCGTGGAGGAGATGCGCGAGATTGCAATGAGTCTGCAAGGTCAGCTGACATGCACTTTGCATATGGATGACGCGGATATGGCCAGCGCCCAATCCCTCATGCCCATCCTAGAGCGCAAGGCAGGCCGGGTGTTGGCCAATGGGTTCCCGACAGGTGTGGAAGTGGCAGATACGATGGTGCATGGCGGGCCTTACCCTGCCTCGACCAATTTTGGCGCAACCTCGGTCGGAACTTTGTCGATCCGGCGTTTCCTGCGGCCTGTGTGCTATCAGAACATGCCTGATGCGCTGGTGCCGGAGCAAGATACCTGACGCGGAAAAGATCACGCCCGAGGGTCACCCCTCGGGCTTTTTTCTGAGCCCTTTGGAAGCCGAGCCGCCTCTGTTTGGTCATCGAGAGCCATTTGAGGATAGGCTTGCTGTCTTCATGCGCAAAAAATCCGTAAATATTGGAAAATGCGCGTAAGATGCGCGTAAAAGACTCCTGTGAAGCATCCTTTGCGCAGTCTTTGCATGGTGTCCTCAATATACTTGCATGACGCGCAACAGGAGGTTCCCATGGCTCAGAAAATCTATGCCTATCAGTCCATCGCCCGTGCTTTGCACGATCACGGTGTTAAAACCATGTTCGGCCTGATGGGGGACGCTAACCTTTTCATGGTGGATAGTTTTGTCCGTGAATGTGAGGGGCAATTTGTGCCCGCAGCACATGAGGGAAGCTCGGTCCTGATGGCGCTGGCTTTTGCGCAGGTTGCGGAGAAGGTGGGGGTGGCCACGGTGACCCATGGCCCGGCTTTGACCAACTGTGTGACTGCGCTGACAGAAGGGGTGCGGGGGCAGATCCCGATGGTGCTCCTGGCAGGAGATACGCCGGTTTCGAACCCACGCCACCTGCAAAGCACGGATCAGCGCGAGGTGGTGAAAACCACTGGTGCCGGGTTTGTCCAGCTGCGGGCACCGGATACGATTGCGGCTGATGTGGATCGGGCGATTTACCGTGCCCAGGTCGAGCGCCGCCCAATTGTCCTGAATATGCCTGCCGATTTCATGTGGCAGGAGGTAGAGCATGAACAGCGCGTGCTGGATGTGTTCACAGCACCCGGCGGGGTTGCTGAAGGGGAAACGCTGGATAACGCAATCGGTATGGTCGCCTCGGCCCGCCGTCCGATGATATTGGCGGGTGCGGGTGCAATCCATGCCCGTGATCAGATCATCCGCCTGGCTGATCGGCTGGAAGCTCCGGTGGCCACAACATTGAAGGCCAAGGGGCTGTTCAAGGATCACCCCTACAACATGGATATTTTCGGCACACTTTCGACGCCCGCCACTTATGAGGCGATTGCAAAGGCCGATTGCATTCTGTGCTTTGGCACCAGCTTGCATGATTACACCTCGGATCGGGGGGCGCTGATGAAGGGCAAGCGCGTAGTGCAGGTTGATGTGTCGCCAGAAGCGATCGGTCAGAGCACCCACCCACATGCGGCTCTTGTTGCGGATGCGGCCTTGACGGCTGAAACCATTCTCTATTGGCTCAACGAAGCTGAGGTCGCCCCAAGCGGTTTTACCCAGAGCCTTGATCCGGCTGCCCTGACCCATCATCCGGTGGGGCCGAACAAAACCGCTGATGGCTGTGTGAATTTTGTCCATGCGCTGGCGCGTCTGGAAGAGGCGCTTCCGCATGATCGGGTATTGGTGACGGATGGCGGGCGTTTCATGACGGAGGTTTGGTGTCGGATCTCTGCCCATGATCCGCAAAGCTTTGTTGTGACAGCGAATTTTGGCGCCATCGGGCAAGGGTTGCAGGAGGCCGTGGGGGCCGGTGTCGCCGCGCCTGACCGGCCTGTTGTGCTGTTTACCGGGGACGGTGGCTTCATGATGGGGGGCATCAATGAGTTCAACACCGCGGTGCGCCTTGGTCTTGATCTGATTGTGATCGTCGCCAATGACAGCGCCTATGGGGCAGAGCATATCCAGTTCCTTGATCGCAAGATGGATCCCGGTTTGTCCGAATTCCAGTGGCCGTCTTTTGCGGCATTGGCGACGGCGTTGGGTGGGCGTGGAATTGAGGTACGCTCAGACGAGGAGCTTGAGGCGGCCATCTCGGCTATGGAAACGCGTGCCGGACCGACACTGGTTGAGTTGCGTCTGGATCCCCACGATGTTCCCCGGATGCGGTTCTGAACCCGTTCCAGACCTAAAGGGAAGATGGCGAGAGGGGGAAAGGGCGCGCGTGAGCGCTTTTCGACGAGGTTTGATTGCGGAGTTTGCCTGCAATTGTCTGGGTCTCGCCCGCACAAGTTGACAGACATGGTTTGCATGGGGAAAGCGACCGGGTAAAGATGGTCAAATGCCAGGTGGGGCTGGACCGCGCTTGCAGAATTTGGCAATATTTGGCGATTGAAACCTTGGAGAACGGCCATGCTTCCTTCAGAACGCCATGCGATCATCCTGCGAGAAGTAGAGCGTCAGCCCGCTGTTTCCATACGGTTCCTGACAGAAAAACTGGGGGTCTCACGCGAAACGGTTCGCAAGGATATCGAGGTTCTGGCGGAAGCGGGTGAGCTTAATCAGGTGCGCGGTGGCGCCACGAGCCTGCGCAAGCATGAGCCGCCCATGGCGGACAGATCTCAGACCAACCCGGATGGAAAGAAAAAGATCGGTCTGCGCATTGCGCAGCTGATCCCGGATGGGGCCAGCATCATCATTGACAGTGGGTCAACCACCTTGGCCGCAGCGCATGAGCTGGCTCATGCAAGGAATAATTTATCTATTTATACCAATGATTTGAATGTAGCGTTGGTTTTGGCCCCAAAGGCTGACGTGACACTGCTCGGCGGGCGTTTCAATGCTGCGGAAAATGCGACGATGGGGCTTGATACGCTTGATCACCTAAGTCGGTTCCATGCGGATTTTTCACTTGTCGGCACAGGGGGAATTTGTGAACGCGCACTGTTTACCGATTTTTCTCTGGAAGCGGCCAACTTGCGCCACTTGATGATGGAGCGGGCCCAGCATCCGCTGATCCTGGCGGATCACAGCAAGTTTGGTGTGGTGGGGCAGGTTGGACTGAAGCCTTTGCCCGCGTCCGTTTCAGTTGTGGTCGACAAGCGCCCAACAGGAAAACTGGCCGAGGCTTTGGCGCAGCAGGGGGTTGGTATTATTTTGGCGTAAATGCCAAAATAAGAAAACATTTGCCAAATATTGCAAAGCGTCGCTAGGGTGAGGTAACGAATCCCTACGCATGGAGCGATGCAATGGCTGACACGACCCTTCCTACCTCAGCGCAATATGTCATTATCGGGGGCGGCATTGTCGGCTGCTCGGTTGCTTACCACCTGACCAAGATGGGGCACAAAGATGTGGTCCTGCTGGAGCAGGGGCAGCTGAGCTGCGGCACCACCTGGCACGCCGCCGGTCTTGTTGGTCAGCTGCGCAGCCAGCCCGCAATGACCAATCTGATCCGCTATTCGACTGAACTTTATTCGCAGTTGGAACAGGAAACCGGCCTGGCCACCGGCTGGATGGAATGTGGATCGGTTACCGTGGCGCGCACGGATGATCGGATGACCATGCTGCTACGCACCGCCGCCGCCGCCCGTGCGCAGGGCGTTGAGGTTGAGGTGATCACCCCTGAGCAAGCCCAGGAAAAATGGCCCGTGATGCAGGTGGATGACGTCAAGGGCGGGCTGTGGATGCCCGGTGACGGCAAGGCCAACCCCACCGACCTGACCCAATCGCTGGCCAAGGGCGCGCGTATGGGCGGGGCCAAGGTGATCGAAGGTATCAAGGTCACGGATGTGCTGACCAAGGACGGTATTGTCACCGGGGTTGAAACCGATCAGGGCACCATTCAGGCCGAGATCGTGGTGAACTGCGCTGGTCAGTGGGCGCGCAATATCGGCAAGATGTGTGGCGTGAACGTGCCGCTGCACTCGGCCGAGCATTACTACATCGTGACCGAACAGATCGAGGGCGTGAACCCCGACCTGCCCGTGCTACGTGACCCGGACGGATACATCTATTTCAAGGAAGAAACCGGTGGTTTGGTGATGGGCGGGTTTGAACCCGACGCCAAACCCTGGGGTATGGACGGGATCCCTGAAAACTTCTTCTTCCAGCTTCTGGAAGATGATTGGGACCAGTTCGAGATCCTGATGGAAAACGCGCTGATCCGGGTGCCAAAAATGGCCGATACCGGTGTGCGTCAGTTCTATAACGGCCCGGAAAGCTTCACCCCCGACAACAACTATCTGCTGGGCGAAGCGCCTGAACTGAAGAACTTCTTTGTGGGGGCTGGCTTCAACTCGATGGGCATCGCAAGTGCGGGCGGCGCCGGGCGGGCGCTGGCGGAATGGATTGTCGAAGGGGCGCCGACCTCAGACCTGTTTGCCGTCGACATTCGCCGCTTTGCCAACTTCAACAACAACCCGACCTGGCTGCATGACCGGGTAAAGGAAACGCTGGGTCTGCACTATGCCATGCCCTGGCCGAACCGTGAGCTGGACACCGCGCGTCCGTTCCGTCGCTCGGCGCTTTATGATCGGTTGGCTGCGAAAAACGCCGTGTTCGGATCGAAAATGGGCTGGGAGCGGGTGAACTATTTTGCCGCGGATGGTGAAGAACCAAAAATCGAATACAGCTTCGGTCGCCAGAACTGGCACGACAATGCGGGCAAGGAACACAAGGCCACCCGCGAGGCGGTGACGCTGTTTGACCAAAGCTCGTTCTCGAAACTGCTGGTGCAGGGGCGTGACGCCTGTGCTGAACTGAACCGGATCTGTGCCGCGAATGTGGACGTGCCGGTGGGGCAGACGGTCTATACTGGCTTGCTGAATGAACGCGGTGGATACGAATCCGACCTCACGGTGCTGCGCCTGAAAGATCAGGAGTTTATGCTGATCACCGGGTCCGCCCAGACCATTCATGACGCGGACTGGATCCGTAAGAACTTCAGCGATGATGCGCATGTGTTCCTGACCGATGTGACCGCCGCCTGGTCGGTGTTGTCGGTGATGGGGCCGAAATCGCGCGATGTTTTGAAAAAGCTGACCAAGGCGGATCTGTCCAACGCGGCCTTCCCCTTTGCCACGGTGCAGGAGATCGATCTGGGCTATGCCACGGTGCTCGCCAACCGCATGACCTATGTGGGCGAACTGGGCTGGGAACTGATTGTGCCGGTCGAATTCACCGCGGGCGTTTATGACGATCTGATGCGCGAAGGGGCCGAATTCGGCATGATCGACGCGGGCTATTACGCGCTGGAAGGGCTGCGGATCGAAAAAGGCTTCCGCGCCTGGAGCCGCGAACTGACCCCGGACATCACGCCGATCCAGGCTGGTCTGAACTTCGCGGTGGATTACGACAAGCCCGGCGGGTTCATCGGCAAAGAGGCATTGCTGGCGGCGAAGGAAGATCCTGACCACCTGAAAACCCGCATCGTGCAACTGGTGCTGGAAGATGGCGATGCCCAGCTTTGGGGCGGCGAGGCCGTGCTTTATAACGGGGTCGAAATCGGCGAAGTGCGCTCGGCCGCTTACGGTCACACGCTGGGGGCTTCGGTCGCGCTGTGTCAACTGGATGCGCCGGAGCGCGCCACTGCCGACTTTATTCGCGCTGGCACGTTCCAGATCGACCTGGCCGGTGTGAAATACGCCGCCACCGCCCATCTGCGCACGCCCTATGACCCGAAAGGGGAGCGCACCAAAGCGGACGGGTAATTTGCCCGCCAACTGACGGGGGACATGAGATGAAACATGACCTTGCTGAACTGAAACCTGTACAGAAAGTCACCACAATTGGCTTTCTGTGCCTCGAGGGGTTCCCTCTTGAGCAGCTGTCTGTTGCGCTGAACTACCTCAAATCGGCCAATCAATTTGAAGCTGGCCCGCTGTTTCAAACCCGTGTGGTTTCTTTCATGGGGGGAGAGGTGGAAAGCTGCTGTGGGCTGCGCGTGCAGACGCGTATGATCGAGAGTGAACCCCAGCCCTTTCAGTTTCTGTTTGTGTTGGGGGGCGTTGCCCGAAGCGAGGACAATAAAGCTGCATTGCGGCGATGCCTGAGGATGCATTTGGACGGTGGCGCTGTTGTGGCCGTCATTGATGGGGCCGCTGTTCCTGTTGCGAAAACCGGAGTTCTGAATGGCGTCGCAATATGCATGTCGCAGCAGGTTTGCGCGATATTGGAGGAGGATTTCTCTGACATCACTGCGCTTGGCCAGGCATCTCATTCCGAAGGGCGTGTGTGGTCAGCGGATGGCGGGTTTGCGCTGTTGAATCTGTTGTCAGATGTTGTGTTTCGGTCCTCAGGGCAAGAGGTGCGCGCAGAGCTGGACAGGCGGTTTCTTCATTTTCAGAGAGGAGCAGCGCGGCGTGGTGCATCCAGAATTGACCCCGCATACCGTGGTTCCGCTTTGACCGGTGATGGGGTTGTGGACAAGGCAATTGAGCTTATTCGCCAGAACCTCGAACGGCCCGTTCTGCTGACGCAGATCGCGCGCGATGTTGGGATATCCTTGCGTCAACTTGAGCGAAAATTTCTTGGTGTCACAGGATTGTCACCTAAAGCTTACTATATGGCCGAGCGATTGGAACGCGCTGACATGTTGATCAGAGGAACGAGTTTAACAATGCCGGAAATTGCTTTGGCCTGTGGTTTTGGTTCCTATTCGTCCTTTTCGCAAAGGTATCGCAAAAACTTTGGCGATACACCAATGCGACGGCGGGCGTCGATGTGAGTTCTGTAAGTTTGTGTTTAAAAACAGGGGTTTATCCCTTATCGGTCGGTGTTTGTTTTGGCTATAGGCAAAACTTATGATGTTGTAGGTTTAATCGACTTTTCTTGTTGATGAAACATGCGACACTGCCTGTGGTTACTGATGATCGTGAAGAATCCAGAGCCTGGTTTGAAAGACCAACAGAGGAGAAATGAAATGAAACGTAAGGCATCCCTTCTTGCTGCTGTGGCAGCGGGTGCATTGATGGCCACAAGTGCTGTGGCTGAAACTGAACTGACTGTTTACACGGCGGTAGAAGCGGAAGATCTGGCCCGCTACGCTGAAAAGTTCAACGAATCCCACCCTGATATCAAGATCAACTGGGTGCGTGACTCGACCGGGATCATCACCGCCAAACTTCTGGCGGAGCGTGACAATCCGCAAGCTGATGTTGTCTGGGGGTTGGCGGCCACGTCGCTTCTGCTACTGAAATCCGAAGGTATGCTGGAACCCTACGCTCCTGCCGGGGTGGACAAGCTGGACGCAAAATTCGTTGACGGTGACAACCCGCCTGCCTGGGTTGGCATGGACGCCTGGGTGGCATCGGTTTGCTACAATACGGTCGAAGCCGAGAAAAACGGGCTGACCCCGCCGACATCGTGGAAAGATCTGACCGACGCTCAGTATAAAGGTCATGTGATCATGCCGAACCCGAATTCCTCGGGCACCGGTTTCCTTGATGTGTCCAGCTGGCTGCAGCTGTTTGGCGAAGAAGGTGGTTGGGAATACATGGACGCGCTGCATGAAAATATTGCGCGCTACACGCATTCCGGCTCCAAACCCTGCAAACTGGCCGCCGCTGGCGAAATTCCGATCGGTGTGTCCTTTGCGTTCCGCGGTGCCAAGTCGAAAGCTGCAGGTGCGCCGCTGGAAATCATTGTGCCGAGCGAAGGTGTCGGCTGGGATATGGAAGCCACTGCGATTGTTGCGGGCACCGATGATCTGGAAGCCGCACAAAAGCTGGTTGATTTCTCGGTCACCAAAGAAGCCAACGAGATGTATAACTCGGGCTATGCGGTCGTGGCGTATCCGGGTGTCGCCAAGCCGGTCGAATACTTCCCTGATGGCCTGTTGGATGCAATGATCGACAATGATTTCGAATATGCAGCCAACAACCGCGCAGCAATTCTGAAAGAATGGCAAGCGCGTTACGACGGCAAATCCGAAGCCAAGTAATGCTGGCCTGATCCGGGGGGCCGGTTTGCCCCCCGATCTCACTCCGCCACTCAAAAATTTTGCGTTCAACGCTTGCTGCAATGTCCGGTCGGGCTGGCGGTTGGCGTTGTTGTAAGGATCCCCCTCATGATGCAAGCTCCCGCCCCCACCAAGCTTTACCTTAGTATCGACAAACTATGGAAAGCTTTCGGAAATTTCCTTGCCCTCAAGGATATCTCGCTCGATATCAACGAAGGCGAGTTCATCTGTTTTCTTGGGCCCTCCGGCTGTGGCAAGACCACCTTGCTGCGTGCGATTGCAGGGCTTGACCTGCAGACCAAGGGCACGGTCATGCAAGACGGAAAAGACGTTTCCAACCTGCCCCCGTCCGAGCGCGATTTCGGGATCGTGTTTCAGTCTTACGCGCTGTTTCCCAACCTGACGATTGAGAAGAACATCGCGTTTGGTCTGGAGAATACCGGCCGCAGCAAGTCTGAAATTGCGGTCCGTGTGGATGAGCTTTTGAAACTGGTGGGCCTGCCCGACCAGGGCAAGAAATACCCGGCGCAACTGTCGGGCGGGCAGCAACAGCGGATTGCACTGGCGCGCGCCATTGCCACCAAACCGGGCCTGTTGTTGCTGGACGAACCGCTTTCGGCACTCGATGCCAAGGTGCGCGTCCATCTGCGTCATGAAATTCACGAATTGCAGCGCAAGCTGGGTGTGACCACTGTGATGGTGACCCATGATCAGGAAGAAGCCCTTGCGATGGCCGACCGGATTGTGGTGATGAACCATGGTGTGATCGAACAGGTCGGCTCTCCTACCGAGGTGTATCGTGAGCCAAAGAACCTGTTTGTGGCTGACTTTATCGGCGAGATGAACCAGATCGAAAGTTCCGTCACCAAAGGTGGCCGTCTGTCGGTGGGGGAAAAAACCTTTGCCTGCCATGAGCACGCATTCACCGACGGCACCCCGGTTGTCGCGGCCATTCGTCCCGAAGATGTCATCCCGCATGAAGAGGGGTATGTCTCGGATGATCCAAACCGCAACTGCATTGATGTGCTGCTGCACGAGATGGAATTCCTGGGGTCCTTCTGGCGCTGCCGCCTGCGCAATGAACGGTTCGGGACCTCTGAACTGATTGCCGACTTCTCGATCAACGCGGTGCGTCGTCTGGGGCTGGGGGAAGGTCGGACCATGGTCATTGAACTGCCCGAAGACCGGCTGATGGCATTTGAACGTCCGGAGGCGTCGTGATGAGCAGCCCGAGCACCAATCTGACAACCATGCCGGAAGGCCCGGTGATCAAAGGCAAAGTCAGCCGCGATGATATCATGATGCGCAGCGGCATGATCGTGATCGCCCTTTATCTTGTCGCCACGCTGGTCTTTCCGCTCTATTCCATGCTGTCGAAATCTTTTTCGACCTATCGGTTTGAGCTTTCGCAATACGAGTTCCAGGTCAGTGATGACAGCGGTGTCTTTGATGGCACGATCCTGTCCGGGGCCGCGCTGAATACCCGCACCGGGGCCTATGAAGAGCTTGATCTCAGCACCGGATCGGATGGGCGCCTTGGCGTCACCAAACTCTTCCCGGATTTCAGTTTCCGCAGCCCTGTGATGTATCAGATCCGCAATACATCCGAAACGGGCCGGTTCCTTGTTGGGTCGACCCTGCAGGACACGACCGAGTGGGTGACGCTGGACAGCAACACGTTCCGGCGGGTGCAGCTGCGCCCGATGAAATCCACGGGGATGGATAACTTTATCAACTACTTCTCGACGCCGGCTCTGTTCAATTCGATCAAGAACTCCCTTTGGATTTCAGTGGTGTCGACAATTGTCACGGTGACGCTGGCCTTCTGGTTTGCCTATGCGCTCAATCGAAGCTGCATGCGGTTCAAAGGCGTGTTTCGTCTGGTGGCCATGGCGCCGATCCTGGTGCCGTCCCTTCTGCCCGGCATTGCGCTGGTCTATCTGTTCGGCAACCAGGGTATGATCAAGGAGCTTCTGTTTGGGGCCAGTATCTATGGGCCGATCGGGATCGTGATCGGATCGGTATTCTTCACCTTCCCCCACGCGTTCCTGATCATTTCCACCGCGCTTGCGATTTCGGATGGACGTCTTTACGAGGCCGCGACCAGCCTGCGCTCAACCCCGTGGCGCACTTTCTGGACGGTCACCATTCCCGGCGCGCGGTATGGCCTGATTTCCGCAGCCTTCGTGGTGTTCAACCTCGTGATCACCGATTTCGGTCTGCCCAAGGTGATTGGCGGTCAGTTCAACGTTCTGGCGGTGGATATCTATAAACAGGTCATCGGCCAGCAGAACTTTGAAATGGGGGCCGTGGTCTCGGTGGTGCTTGTCGTGCCTGCGATCCTTGCCTTTGCCATCGACCGGATGGTGCAGTCAAAACAGGTTGCCGCACTTTCGGCCCGTTCGGTGCCGTTCCAGCCAACCCCGGATGCCAAGACCGACCGGATCTTCTTTGTCTACTGCAGCCTGGTTGCGTTCTTTATCATCGGTATGCTGGCGGTGTGTCAGTTTGCTGCGTTGATCAAGTTCTGGCCCTACGATTTGAGCCTGAGCCTCAACAACTATGATTTTGACAAGATGGATGGCGGCGGCTGGGGCTCTTACTTCAACTCGATCAAACTGGGTCTGTTGACCGCGGTTTGTGGTACGGCAGTTGTGTTCTTCGGGGCCTACCTGGTTGAGAAGTCAAACGGGTTTCGCACCGGGCGGGCTGTGTTCCAGATGTTTGCGATGCTGCCCATGGCCATTCCGGGCATGGTGCTGGGTCTCGCCTATATCTTCTTCTTCAACAATCCGTCGAACCCGCTGAATGCAATCTATGGCACGATGGCGATCTTGGTGATCTGCACGGTGACACACTTCTACACCGTGTCACACCTAACGGCGGTGACGGCGCTCAAACAGATGGACCGCGAGTTTGAAAGTGTGTCCGCGTCGCTTAAACAGCCCACGATGAAACTGTTCTCACGGGTGACCGTTCCGGTTTGTCTGCCTGCGGTGCTGGACATCTCGATCTATCTGTTTGTCAACGCGATGACGACGGTGTCGGCAGTGGTGTTTCTCTATTCACCCAAGACCACACTCGCCTCTATTGCGGTGCTGAATATGGATGATGCCGGAGATATTGCGCCAGCAGCGGCGATGGGGATGATGATCTTCTACACCAACGCGGCGGCGCGGATCATCCACCTGATTGCCTCGCGCGGGATCTTGCAGAAAACACAGGCCTGGCGCACGCGCTGAAGCCAGTGACATCGCAGAACGGCTCCGCCACACGAGGGTGTGGCGGAGTTTTTTTGCTTGTGTCAGGGGCGTGATTTTCGTGCAATTTCCATAAACGCACGAATGACTTTCACGTCGCTGCGCTGGGTCAGGTGCACAAGGGATTCGCTCATCGAGATTTGCGCGCCGGACAAGCTGATTTTTCTGAACCGGGCATCGTGCACATATTCGGCAAGTGATACAAAACCGATCCCGGCACCTGAGGCGACCACTTCGCGCACCGCTTCTCGCCCTTCCGCCACGATGGCCGGGGTCAAGGTGACCCCCTGCCGAAGAGCTTCTTCTTCAAGTTTCTGTCGTGTTTTCGAGCCGCTTTCGCGAAAGACCAGTGGGTATTTTGCCAGATCTTCGAGAGAGGCCGCCTCCTGAGAGGGCAACAACAAGTCATGCGCGGCAAAGGCGACAATTTCAGATGCGCCCAGATCATGAACCGTTATGTCCTGACCAGGAGAGATGCTGCCGATGACACCGATTTCCGCATTGTAGGCGCGCAGTTCCTCGATAACTTTTTCCGTGTTGCCCACCCGTAGGGAAATTGTTGTTTTGGGGTATCTTTTTTTGAACTGTCCCAGAAGCTCGGTGACGTGGTGGGCGGAATCCGCAAGGATCCGCAGCTCGCCCTCCATGGCAGCCCCTTTCTGCGAAAGATATTCCTCGATCTGGCTTTCGACCTCAAAATATCGCTTGGTCAGAAGGAAAAGCTGCTCACCCGTCTCCGTCAGCCGCACGCGTTTTCGTTCCCGGTGAAACAGCAGCGTATCGTGATCCTGTTCCAGCTTGCGCACCTGTTCGGAAATGGCCGGTTGGGTGAGAAAAAGCGCCTCGGCCGCGCGGGAAAACCCTCCGAAACGGGCCACGTGGTGAAAGGCTTTCAATTGTCTGTGGCGCATCTGGTTTTCCCCTGATCTGGTGTGGTCTCGTTATATAAGCTCAGCCTATATAACGATTGCCAATTGCAATTTCACATATAGATCATCTTGCTGCAATGCTGTTCCTAACAGACCACATCGGAGATGCAAAATGACTGCTCCCATTACTGGAATTGAACCCCCTCGGTTGGGTGAACCCTACCTGCTGACACCCGGGCCGCTGACCACGTCTTATGCCGTGAAAGAGGCCATGCTGAGGGACTGGGGAAGCTGGGATGATGATTTCCGTGCCATGACCCTGCAAATGCGAACCATGTTGCTGGATCTGCTGGGTGAAGGGGCGGATGCATTCGATTGCGTGCCGATGCAGGGGTCCGGCTCTTTCTCGGTCGAAGCGATGCTGGCCTCATTCATCCCGCGCGACGGCAAGGCGCTGGTTCTGGCCAATGGCGCCTATGGGATGCGGTCGGCCCAGACGTTGGAATATCTTGGGCGCGACCACGTTGTTCTGAACAAAGGGGACTATCTTCCGCCGCGGGGCGAAGAGGTGGCGCAGATCCTTGCGGATGACCCGGCGATCACCCATGTGGTTGCGATCCATTGTGAAACGTCGAGCGGTATCCTGAACCCGGTCGAAGAGATTTCGGAAGCGGTCTATGCCGCCGGTCGCAAGCTCCTGATCGACAGCATGTCGGCCTTTGGCGCGATTGAGCTGAAAGTGGCGGATATCCGGTATGAGGCCATGGTGTCCTCTGCCAACAAATGTATCGAAGGTGTTCCCGGTTTTGGGTTCATTATCGCACGCAAAACCGAGCTTGAAGCCGCCAAGGGCAACAGCCATTCGCTGAGCCTCGATGTGCACGCCCAGTGGGCGCATATGAACAAGACCGGCCAATGGCGCTTTACCCCGCCAACCCATGTGGTCGCAGCCTTCCTTGAAGCGTTGCGTGCCCATAAGGAAGAAGGCGGCGTTGCCGGGCGTGGCGGACGCTATGCCCGCAACCGCGATGTGATGGTCGCCGGCATGCGCGAGCTGGGGTTTGAAACCCTGCTCAAGGATCGTTGGCTGTCACCGATCATCGTGACCTTCTTCTGCCCGGATGACAAAAACTTCATCTTTGATCGTTTCTATGAGCTGATGAAGGAAAAGGGTTTTATCATTTACCCCGGCAAACTGACAGTTGTTGACAGTTTCCGCGTCGGCTGTATCGGGCAGATGGATGAACATATCATGCGGCAGGTTGTGACCGCCGCGAAGGAATCGCTGGACGTGATGGGGGTTGCCGATGCAAGCCCGCCCGCGCTGGCCCTCGAAGAACGCGCCAAACTGGCCGCCTGAAGTCATAAAGGAACATAAGAATGACCATCCAATCTCCTGTTGTTGCGAACGGGCGCGCCTATGCCACCCCCAAGGTCTGCGCGATTGCGATCTGCCTTGACGGGTGCGAACCGGAATACCTGGAAGTGGCCATCGGCAAGGGCTTGATGCCGAACCTCAAGCGGATGCGCGAAGAGGGCACGGATCGTCTGGCCCATTCGGTGATCCCGTCGTTCACCAACCCCAACAACCTGTCGATCGCCACCGGCCGTCCGCCGGTTGTGCACGGCATTTGCGGCAACTACCTGATCGACCCGGATACCGGTGAAGAGGTGATGATGAACGATGTGCGCTTCCTGCGCGCCCCGACCATCTTCTCGCAGTTCTATGAGGCGGGCGCCCGTGTCGCCATGGTAACCTCGAAGGACAAGCTGCGCGCGCTGCTGGGGGCTGGCCTGAAGTTCGACGAAGACCGCGCTGTGGCGTTCTCGGCTGAGCGTTCGGGTGAAACCACCAAGGCCGATCATGGCATTGAAAACGCCAGCGAATGGTTGGGTATGCCGGTGCCGGAAGTCTATTCGGCTGAACTGTCAGAGTTCGTGTTCGCCGCAGGCGTAAAGCTTCTGAAAGAAATGAAGCCCGACGTGATGTATCTGTCGACCACCGACTATATCCAGCACAAGTTTGCCCCTGAACAGCAGGGCGCGCTGGACTTCTATGAAATGTTCGACCGTTATCTTGGGGAGCTGGATGAGCTGGGCGCCGCCATTGTCGTCACCGCCGACCATGGCATGAAGCCCAAGCACCACGCTGATGGCTCGCCCAATGTGGTCTACTGTCAGGATCTGATGGATGAGTGGCTGGGCAAGGACCAAGCTCGTGTGATCCTGCCGATCACCGACCCCTATGTTGTGCACCATGGTGCGCTTGGCTCTTTCGCCACCTGCTACCTGCCGGAAGGTGCGGATCGTGATGACATCATGGCCAAGCTGCGCGCCACCGATGGGATCACGCTGGTTCTGACCAATGCCGAAGCGGTGGCCCGTTTCGAACTGCCGTCGGACCGGATTGGCGACATTGTCATGCTGTCGGGTGAAAACATCTGCATTGGCACCTCAGAACATCGCCACGATCTGGCCGCGCTGAAAGAACCGCTGCGCAGCCATGGCGGCCTGACCGAACAGGAAGTGCCGTTCATCTGTAACCGCGTGCTGGCCCTGCCGGAACGTCCCGTGCTGCGCAACTTCGACGCGTTCTTCTACGCAACCGAAGCGGCTGCACTGTAATTGAAAGGTCTGACGCACATGAAAGACAAGATCCAGATCCGTGAAGAGGGGATGCGCATCGGCGGCAAGGTGGTCTTTACCAAAGAGGTGATCGAGGTAAAGTATCCCTATACCGATGAAGTGGTCGGAACGGTGCCTGCGGGCACTGCCGAACATGCGCGTCAGGCCTTTGAAATTGCGGCGAATTACAAATCCAAACTGACCCGCTATGAACGCAGCCAGATCCTGCAGCGCGCAGGTGAGCTGATTGGTGAACGTCGCGAATACCTCGCCAAATGGCTGACGCTGGAGCTGGGCATTTGCCACCAGCACGCCATCTATGAGACCAAACGCGCCCAAGACGTGTATCAGTTTGCCGCCGCCCAGGCGCTTCAGGATGACGGAGAGATTTTTTCCTGCGACCTGACCCACAACGGCAAGGATCGCAAGATCTTTACCAAGCGCGAACCGGTGAAGGCGATTTCCGCCATCACACCGTTCAACCACCCGCTAAATATGGTCAGCCACAAGATCGCTCCGTCGATTGCCACCAACAACTGCATGGTATGCAAGCCGACGGAACTGACGCCACTCACGGCGATTGCACTGGCGGATATCCTCTATGAGGCAGGCCTGCCGCCTGAGATGTTCCAGATCGTGACCGGCTGGCCGAAGGATATCGGCGAAGAGATGATGGTGAATGAGCACATCGATATCATCACCTTTACTGGCGGTGTTCCGGTGGGCAAGCTGATTGCCTCCAAGGCCAGCTATAAGCGTCAGGCGTTGGAGCTGGGCGGTAATGACCCGCTGATCGTCTGCAATGACCTGAGCGATGCTGATCTTGAGAAAGCCGCCACCATTGCTGTGGCCGGGGCCACTGGGAACTCTGGTCAACGTTGCACCGCGATTAAACGGATCTTGGTGCAGGAAAGCGTGGCCGATAAATTTGTGCCGATGGTTCTGGAGAAAGCCAAGAAGATCAAGTTTGGCGACCCGCAGGATCCTGAGACCGAGCTTGGCTGTGTGATCCACGCACAAGCGGCAGAACTGTTTGAAAAACGCGTTTACCAGGCCGAAAAGGAAGGGGCAGAGATCCTCTATCATCCGGGCCGTCAGGGTGCGCTCCTGCCGCCGATTGTGGTCGACAAGGTGCCCCATGACAGCGAATTGGTGATGGAAGAAACCTTCGGGCCCATCGTGCCAATCGTGCGTGTGCCGGACAATGATGAAGAGGTGATGGCGATCTCGAACTCGACCGATTTTGGTCTGTCTTCGGGTGTCTGCACCAATGATCTGAACCGCGCAATTGCCTATATCAACGGGCTCGACGTGGGTACCTGCAATATCTGGGAGCAACCCGGATATCGCATCGAAACCTCGCCCTTCGGCGGCATCAAAGACAGCGGCAATGCGGTCAAGGAAGGGGTCACTGAGGCAATGAAGTTCTTCACGAATGTGAAAACCTATTCGCTGCCGTGGCCGAATTAACCGGCCTGAAAAATGAGTTCTTCCCGTTCCGGGGAGGCTTCTCCTGACTGTTCCCGCAACTGGTGAGGTCTGAGTATCGGGCCTCACTTTTTTCCTTGAGATGCAGAGGTTTGATATGGCGATGATTGTTCATACCGAAGGCGAGTCCAATACGTCTGACGCCCGCAAGGCGTGGCTTGCCAAGTCCATTGGCCCAAAATCAGAGCCACTGCTGGAGCGGGACGCCGAGGTGTTTCTGCACCAAAGTCTGTCAAGCCCCTGTGTCAGCACCATTGCCAAAGCGGAAGGGATCTGGATCGAGGATATGGATGGGCGGCGTTACATGGACTTCCATGGCAACTCCGTGCATCACATCGGGTGGGGCCATCCCAAGCTGATTGCCGCGATCAAGGCCCAGCTTGATGATCTGCCGTTTGCACCGCGCCGCTTTACCAATGAACCGGCGGTGGAACTGGCTGAGAAACTCGCGGCCATCGCGCCCGGGGATCTGGGGAAGACGCTGTTTACCACCGGGGGATCGGATGCCAACGAGGTGGCGTTGAAAATCGCACGGGCGGCCACGGGGCGGTTCAAGACGGTAAGCTTCTGGGATGCTTTTCATGGCGCCGGGTTCGGTGCAGCGAGCGTCGGGGGAGAGGCCACGTTCCGCAGCCATATTGCCGGGCCCCTGCTAGCCGGCGCAGAACATGTCGCGCCCTTTGCCTGCTATCGCTGCCCCTATAACCATACGGGTCCGGATGTTTGCGGACTTGCCTGCGCCAAGATGGTGGATTTCGTGCTGGAACGTGAAGGCGACGTGGCTGCGGTGATCGCCGAACCCATGCGCGCTGTGCCCTATGTGCCACCTGCCGGGTTCTGGAAGGCCGTGCGCGAGGCCTGCAATGCGCGCGGAGCGCTTCTGATCATGGATGAGATCCCGACCGGGCTGGGCAAGACCGGAAAAATGTTTGCTTTCGAACATGATGACATTGTTCCCGATATCGTCACCATGGGGAAGAACCTCGGAGGAGGCGTTCTGCCCATCGCCGCCTGCGTGGCGCGGCGGAATCTGGATGTCTGCGGGGATTTTGCCATCGGGCATTACACTCATGAGAAAAACCCGGTCACGGCCCGTGCCGCCCTCACCACCATTGAAATCATCGAGGAAGAAGGGTTGGTTGACCGCTCTGCTGAATTGGGGCGCCACGCGCTGTCGGTGCTTCAGGAGCGGCTTTGGGATGTGCCCATTGTCGGAGATATCCGTGGGCGGGGCCTCATGTTCGGGGTCGAAATTGTGCAGGATCGTAGCGATAAGACCCCCGGCACTGCACTGGCAGAGCAGATCTATTATCGCTGCCTTGATGCGGGGCTGAGCTTCAAGATCTCGCAAGGTTGTGTATTGACCCTGTCCCCGCCGCTGACCATCTCGCGGGCGGATCTGGATCGGGCGCTTGAGATCGTGGTGCAAGCGATCAAAGCGGTGGCATGACACCGGCCATCGCAACGGTGGTCCTGTCCGCCGCGCTTTTGCACGCAATGTGGAACGCGTTGGTGAAAAGCGCGGGCGACAAAACCGTCATGCTGGGCTGTATCGCCTTGGGGCATGTGGTGCCAGGTGTGGTGATTGCGGGGCTTTCACCCTTGCCGGACTTGGCGTCGGTGCCGTTCATGATCGCGTCGATTGTGGTGCATTGGGTCTATTTCTATCTGCTCAATGTGGCGTATCGACTTGGGGATCTCAGCCTGATCTATCCGATTTCCCGCGGAGCAGCGCCTGTTCTGGTGGCGTTGGGGGCGCAGGTCTGGGTGGGTGAAACCCTCCCCCTGTTTGCCTGGGGCGGGATATGTGCCGTGTCTGCCGGGATCATGATCCTTTCCCGCCCCGCCTTTGCCGGTGCCTTGCCGGGCAGCGCGTTGCTGGCCGCGATGGGCATCGGTGTGGTCGTGGCGAGCTATACGTTGATTGATGGGGTCGGGGTGCGCCTGTCTGGCCATGCGGTCAGCTATATCGGTTGGTTGTTTGCCGCCAAGCTGGTGATCGTGTTCTACGTCTTTCCAACCCGCTGGGAGCGGGTGCGGGCGATGCCGCGTTCTGCACTCGTGTTGGGGGTAAGTGGAGGGCTGATTTCCGGCATGGCCTACGGGCTGGTCCTGTACGCGAAATCCATTGCACCGCTTGGGATCGTATCGGCCCTTCGGGAAACCTCGGTCATTTTTGCGGCCCTGATCGGAGTGCTCTGGTTTGGGGAGGGACCGAGAGGGCAACGGCTGTTGGCAGCGGTTGTGGTTGGGATGGGGATCGGGGCGATTGCCCTGACCCGGTAAGGGGGCAGGCCCCCCCGAGTTGCCGGACTTTTGATGTCAGCCGGTTTAATGTCAGCCCTTGAAAGTGACGCCTTTTGTCTGAATGCGCAGCCGTGGATCCGTCGACTTTACCAACACCTCCCGCCCCTCGATAAGCTCTTGGCAGCGTTCCAGAGTTTCGCGTTCCAGCCGCTCCATCGCATCTTTCGTATAGAAGGTCAGATGGGGGGACAGGATCACGTTGGGAAGGGAGAACAGAGCGCTCATCGGGTGATCCGCCAGCGATAGGGGTTCGCGGCTGAACACATCCAGCCCCAGCCCGGCGATCCACCCTTCACACATGGCGCGCACCAGGGCGTCTTCGTCGATGATGGCGCCTCGGGCCGCGTTGATCAGGATGGCGCTGGGTTTCATGAGCCGCAGTTCGCGCTCCCCGATCAGGTGACGGGTTTCGTCATTCAGGACGCTGTGGATGCTGATAAAGTCACTTTCGGTCAGAAGCGCGTCCAGCGTATCGCATTTCTCGACGCCCATCGCCTGCATCTCTTCTTCCGGGGTGTGGGGGCTGTAGGCAATGACGCGGGCGCGAAAGCCCTGACCGGCCATGCGCGCCATCGAACGCCCGATTTTGCCCAACCCGATGATGCCCAGGGTCTTGCCCGCGATATCCGTGCCCAGCCATGTCGGTTCAGGCCAGGCCCATCCCTCTTTATGCATATGGTCATTGAGCGCCGGCAGCTTCTTGGCCAGGGCAATGAGAAGCGCAAAGGCCCCTTCGGCCACGGTTTCTTCTGCGTATTCGGGGATATTGACCACGGTCACGCCGTGTTCGTTTGCCGCCGGGATGTCGATGGCGTCAATCCCCACACCGTATTTCACGATGCCACGCAGTTTTGGGGCGGATGCGATGACCTTGCGGGTGATGGGCGTATAACACATCAACAGCAGATCGGCGTCCCGGATCTCGGCAATCAGGTCTTCTTCGCTGATCCCGTCCGGCAATAGAACCAACCTATGCCCCGCATCTGTCAGGGCCTTGTCCACCAAAGGTGTCTGGAGCTCGCAATCTGTCCGGACGATTTTCATGTTTCTGCTCCCGCTGTCATGCGCTTGAGTTTCCGGTGTAGGGGAGTTGGTCACAAATTCCTTTTTGCAATTGATCCATAAGCGCAGCCTATGATGCGCCTGACCAAATGGGCGGAGCAAATGCCTGTTTTGACAGGTCTTACCGCTATTTTTGCGTCATGGTGAGGGGAAAGCGCCGGGGGGAATGTGTTGATTTTCGAGTGTCATCAGATCTTTTTTAATGGAAAAGTGATGGAAACTGTGGGTTAAATGACCGAAATTGACCGAAAGACGCAAATGACTGACGCCTCCAACCTATCTCACAGAGAGCTTGAGCTGCTGACTGCCTTGCGGCGGCTTGGCGGGGCTGCCCGGTCGTCCGAGTTGGCGAAACATCTCGATGTGTCGGAAGAGACCGTGCGCCGGGGGATCAAGGCGCTGTCCAAGACCGGATCGGTTGCAAGGGTCCACGGTGGTGCCTATCTGGTTGGCGGTGCCGGGGATCCGAGTTTCTTTCAGCGCATGGCGCGAAATCCGGAGGAAAAGCGGCAGATTGCCAAGCTGGTCGCCCGGCAGGTGGCCGACAATATGACCGTGTTTCTGGATGTCGGATCCACAACCGCATTTGTTGCAGAGCGCCTGCGTAAACACACGGGTTTGACCGTTGTGACCAATTCGATTGCGATCGCGCAGGCAATGCTGGGGACATCCGGAAACCGGGTGCACTTCCTCGGGGGGGAAATGAAAAGCGATGAACGCGGCACTTTCGGCTCTGTCACGGAACGTCAGGCGCAACGGTTTGCGTTTGACCTTGCGGTCCTGAGTGTGGATGGCCTGTCGGAAAAACGCGGGTTTCTTTTTGTCAATCCGGTTGAAGCAGCCCTGTCCGAGGTGGTGGCTGACCGCGCGGACCGTGTGGTGATTGGGTTGGATCACCAGAAATACGGGGTGAAGGCACCGCATTGTGGGCTGGATGCGCACCGGGTGGACCTTCTCATTGTCGACAAAGCGCCAGACAAGGGGTTGACCCGGGCGCTGGATGGCTGGGGCGTTGAGGTCGCATTGGCGCCTGCGGGCAAAGGAGGAATGAAAGCATGACGGAACTGTCACATCTTGCCAAACATGCCGAGGCAATGGCGCAGATCGCCGCGCGCTCGTCCCTCTCTTACTTCCGGGGGGCGTTGGGGATCGAATTCAAGGCGGACGAAAGCCCGGTCACGCAGGCGGACAAGGCGGTAGAGGCCGAGCTGCGCGCCTATCTGGCAGCGATATTCCCGGACCATGGGATTTTTGGCGAAGAAGAGGGGATGAGCCAGACAGACAGCGCCCATCTTTGGGTGATCGACCCAATTGATGGCACACGTTCGTTTCTGTCCGGGCACCCGCTTTATGGGTTTTTGCTGGCCCATCTGATTGATGGCATCCCTGAGATCGGCGTGATTGGCATGCCGGTGCTGGAGGAGGTGCTGATCGGGCAGCGCGGGCAGGGGGCCAGGCTGAATGGTCGCCCCGTTCAAACCTCCAACCAGACCGATCTGGCGCAGGGTATCCTCTATATCAACGAGGGCGAGAAGATCTTTCGGGATCATCCGACCCTGTTTGATCGGCTGACCCGCACCGGGCAGACACGCCGGATGGCGTATGATTGCTACCCCCATGCGCTGCTGGCGATGGGGCATGTGGATGCGGTGGTGGATTATGATCTGCAACCCTATGATTTTCTGGCCCTGTCTGTGGTGATCGAAGCAGCAGGCGGGGTGATGACCGACTGGTCCGGTGCCCCTCTTGGGCTGCAGTCCGACGGGCGGGTGCTGTCTGCTGCCACGCCTGAACTTCATGAACAATTGCTGCAAGTGGTGAATGGCTGATGGCGATCCTGAGTTTCCTGTTGAGCCTTGCGGGCGCCACAATGCTCCTGCTGTTTGCCGTGCGGATGGTGCGGACTGGAATTGAACGCAGTTTCGGCGCGTCTTTCCAGCGCATGATGACCCAGGAACGTAGCCCTTTGTCCAATTCGGCCCTTGGGGTCATGCTGGCGACCGTGCTGCAAAGCTCGGCCGCCGTGGCGTTGCTCGCATCCGGGTTCGTGGCGGGAGGATACCTGCAATTTCCTGCCGCGCTTGCCATTGTGCTGGGCGGAGATCTTGGCTCTGCCCTGGTGATCCAGATCCTGTCTTTCCGCTTGGATTGGCTGGTGCCGGTGCTGTTGGCCATTGGCGGCTGGCTGTTCGTCAAGGTCGAAGAACGCCGGTGGCGTCAGGCCGGCCGGATCCTGATGGGGGTGGCATTTATCCTCATTTCGTTGCGGTTCCTGCGCGAGGCGATGGATCCGATCCGGGACAGTGCGTTCCTGCCGGCAATTGCGGAATATCTTGCGCGTGATTACCTGACCGCGTTTTTGGTGGGGGCGGCGCTGGCCTTTGTGATGCATTCCTCGGTTGCCGCCATTCTGATGTGTGTGACCCTGGTGCAGATTGATGCCATTCCCTTTGCGGCGGGTCTGTCCCTTGTGCTTGGCGCGAACCTGGGTTCGGCGGTGATCCCGGTCTGGCTGACGCGAGGGATGGGGGTTGCGGCGCAAAGAGTGCCCTATACCAATCTGCTTTTGCGTGGGGTCTGGGCGGTTGTCGCGCTGTTTGCGGTGAACCTGTTCCTGCGCTCTGGTGTGATGGTCTTGCCGGAAACCGGCCAGATGCTGGTGATGGCACATATTGCCTTCAACGCCCTGCTGGTCCTGATGGCCATGCCCTTTGGGAAGGCACTGGCCGCCAGTGCTGAGCGGTTCATGCCCGAACCCGGTCAGAATGAGGGGGCGGGGATCAACCTGCGCCCGGGGTCGGCCCTTGATATCGACAATATCGGAACGCCCGCCCAGGTGATTGCCAGCCTAAAGAAAGAGCTGCTGCGCATGTCGGAAATGGTCGAGGTCATGTTCCGCCCCTCCTTGCAGCTGTATCGTGAGAATGATGGGGAAAAGATCAAGGCGGTGCAGGCACTGGATCACGAGGTGAATGACTGCCTGACCGGGATCCGGGATTACGTGGCCGCGCTTCCGAACCGGGAGCTGGGGCGGGAGAATGTAAAGGCGGTCCGCGACCTGATGGAATACGCCATTCGACTGGAAACAGCCGGGGATGTTGTGGCCAAGCGCCTTTGTGTGCTGGCGCAGGAAATGGCCAAAACCCATACGACCTTCTCGTTGGACGGCTGGGCGGAACTGACCCGGATGCATGAAAGCATCCTGTCCAATCTGAACCTTGCCAGCAATGTCCTTGTCTCGGATGACCTGGAAAGCGCGCGGCTCCTGAGTTTGGAAAAAACTGAGGTGAAGCGCGCGGAACGGAAAAGCCGCAAGAAGCATTTGAAGCGGTTGCAGATGGGGGAGGTGGCGAGTTTCGAAACATCGGATATCCACCTTGAAACCCTGCGCGCCCTCAGGGAGTTCAACAGCCATATCGCGGCGGTTGCCTACCCATTGCTTTACAAGCATGGTCAGCTTTTGGAAACGCGCCTGATCGAAGACATGAACGAAGCCGAGGATTGACCGGCGCCCCCCCCCACGGGTGCCAGGTCGCTGCCCCGTGGGCAGAACTGCTCGCAAAAGGCTCTGGCAGGGCTTTTGCGGATGGTCTGAGCGCTGCTCCTGCCCGGTTGCGTCTGCAATGCTTAGGGAAAAATCGAAACGCTTTGGGCGGCAGATGATGGGGATCCATCCCGCCTTTCAGCGGATTGTGGCTTAGCGGTCCTGACAGGGGAGCGATTGCCGCCCCCCAACCTTGACGTGATACCCCACTGCGGCCCAACCTTATCTCATTGGACCGTGCAGGCCTGTTGTGATGGCCGGCGCGGCTGAAGGGAATGCGTGCCGGCCGGGGTCGGTTGTCAGAAGGAGAAGCCGTTTTATGACACGATTTACAATGACATTGACCACCGCATTGGCAACCATGATGACGCTGGCAACGCCCGGTTGGAGCGATGGGCGCGCCTTTTTTGTCGGCAATGCAGATTACGGTTTCCTGAGTTTTCTGGGGCGACCTGCGGATATGCAACAAAATGCGGATACGCTGGCCGCGCAGGGGATATCTGTCACCAGCGTGCAGGATGCGAATGCCGCACAGATGCGGCGGGCCTTTACTGAATTTGTCGATGGCATTGATGAGGACACCAGTCAGGTTGCGATCATTCTGGCCGGGCGGTTTGCTGCGGGGGCAGGCGGGGCCTATCTGTTGCCTGTCGATGCCGAGGACCCGCTGGACCCGGCCCAAGTGCTGATGCAGGCTTTCCCGCTGGATGCGGCCCTTGCGATATTGGCGCAATATCCCGGACGCGCCGTTCTTGCGCTGGCGGAAGGGGACGTGTCTGCACAGAACAGTGGCCCCGTTTCCGCGGGAGCCGGGGAGTTCACCATTCCGCAGGGGGTCACCGTGATCCGCGGAGAGCTGAGTGATGTGTCGCGTTTTGTTGGCGGAGTGGTTGCAGCACCCGATGCAGACCTGATCCGGGCCGCGCGACGGGCGGATCTGACAGTGGAAGGTTTCGCCCCGCAAACCCTTTCCTTGTTTGATCAGCCTGAACAGGTGCAGGCACAGCCACCCGCGCGAAATGATGGCAAGGATGATGATGATTGGGCGCGGGCCTTGTCTGCAAACTCTGAACAAGCCTATCAGGATTACCTTGACCGCCACCCATCCGGGGCCCACGCAGCGGATGCCCGCCAGCGCCTTGCCTCTTTGCGGGAAACCCCATTTTACCGGGAAAAAACCGCGGAAGAGAACTTGAACCTCAGCCGTGATGCGCGCCGTGAAATCCAGCGCAACCTGTCTCTGCTGGGCCATGATACCCGTGGCATTGACGGCATTTTCGGGCGCGGCTCTCGCGCCGCAATCACGGCCTGGCAGAAGGCCAATGGTCTTACGGAGTCTGGCTATCTGAACGCGCAGCACATATCGCGGCTGGCGCAACAGGCCCGGTTGAGGGCGGCTGAGCTGGAAGAAGAAGCGCGGTTGCGGCAGATTGAACAGGACAAGCGTGACCGTGCATTCTGGCAGGAAACGGGAGCGGCTGGGGATGCGGCAGGGCTCAGGGCCTATCTTGAACGGTTCCCGGATGGAATTTATGCCGATCTGGCGCAGGAAAGACTGAAGGTGATCGAGGACCGAGAGCGTGCTCAGGCGGTTGCTCAGGACCGGGAGGCATGGGACCGTGCCCGTTCCCGAAATGACCTGCAGGCTTACAGGACCTATCTGTCCCAGTATCCAAAGGGCGCGTTTGCTGATCAGGCGAAAGCGCGGATAGCGGACCTGTCGGTTTCGGATGCAGACAAGGCCCGGATCGAACAGGCGCAAGCTGCTGAGCGGGGGTTGGGCCTGAACAAAAGCGCCCGACAACTGATCGAATCCCGGTTGAAAAGTCTGGGCCTGAAGCCGGGTAAGATTGACGGGAAATTTGACGATGCCACCCGTCGCGCCATCCGCAGGTATCAGGATGCGCGCCAGCTTCCTGTCACGGGTTATATCAATCAGACCACCTTCATCCGTCTGATGGCGGACAGCATATTGCGCTAAGGTGGCACTGATAGTTGAACGAGGCATAAAGGGCCACAGATGAACAGGAGCCCCCAGCCTCGTCTCAGCGTTCATCGCTGGATCCGCGTGCTTTCCAATTCGGGAAGGAGCCTGTTGTTGTGCTTTACGGTTTGAAAAGCGTGTGAGCGGGCAGATCCCGTGACCCCGCACGTCCGCGCAAATGAGGTTCTAAGGCGTATTGGGGATAGCTAACCAGCCTATCCAGCACTTGAAATGTAAGGGGCTGACACGGGCTTTTGGGAGGAACGCCTCAAGTGTGAACCTATCGGCTTGCTTTAATGAGCCTAAAAGGGCTTAAAACTAACCAAGGCTTCAGCGACTTCACGCAAAGACCTTGGTTGGCGCTCTAATCCAGCCCCTGCACATATTCTGCACATCTTGCATCGCTGATCTGCACATCTGTCTGTGCAAAACCGCAGTATGGAACAAAAACGCGATACCTTGCTGTGGATTGGCCTTGCGATGGCCTCGGCCTTGTTGGCCATCGACCCCGTTCGGTGGCTGTTAACCAGTTGGCGCGATCCCTCGTACCAGTCAAACGGAGGCTGGTACGGCGCCGTGATTGTCGGGCTTGCAATCCTGTCCCTTTGCAGCTCGTCCCCAAGCGGGCCAGACGCACGAGGACGCGTTTTTGTTCTATTCCTTGTTGCTGCGGCGATCCGGCTGGCGGGGCAGATGTTGGCGATCAACATCCTCAGCGCGCTTGCGCTGGCCATTGATGTCTTCGCGCTAGCGACTTTCCTGCGGCTAGATCAGCGCAGGATCTCCCTGTCCCCGTTCTGGTTGTCGGTGTTCTTCCTGTTCTGCCTGCCCCTGGCCCCGATCCTGCAACGCGTCGTGGGTTTTCCCCTTCAGATGATGTCGGCCGAGGTCGCCTGTGCGGCACTCACGCCTTTCTTTGCCGACCTGACCTGCGAGGGCGTGCGGCTGCAACTGAACGGGATCGACGTGCTGGTTGATCTGCCCTGTTCGGGCGCATCGGGCCTGCTGTTGATGGTCAGCCTGTGGTCTTTCATCAACGTGCTGTTTCGCCCCGGTCTTCTGCACGCGATGCTGGCAGGCGTTGTAATCGGGCTGGCGACGGTGGTCGGCAATGGCGTGCGGATCACGCTTCTTGCTGCTGGGCTGGGCCAGGGTATCAACACGATGGAGCCCGGCCTGCATTCCGCCATTGGCCTGGTATCTCTTGCACTGGTGGTTTTGCCTGTGGTGATTTTCTATCGCCCGCCGTCTGTGCCCGTGCGCCAAACCCCGTACTGCATGTTCAAACTGCCCGGCATCCTGCACGTGCCCGCGACCCTTCTGGCGCTTGTCATGGCTGTGGCGGTGGTGAACGCCCCACGCACGCCGCTGGACCGATCGGACAGCGTGACGGCGATCTTCGTGCCCGATCAACTGCTGGGCAATCCGGCACAGCCCGTCCCGCTTACCCCGACCGAACAGCATTATTTTGCCAGCTATGGCGGCACCGCACAGAAGGCTCAGTTCGGGCCGATGGGGCTGAATATCGTGCGCACGGCGTCGCCCTTGCGCCATCTGCATTCGCCCGCGACCTGCCTGTTGGGGATGGGATATGACGTTCGTTTTCTGGGCACCCGTTTTGACCCGCTGCCGACCTCGGTATACGAGGCGACCTCGCCTGATGGGCAGGTCTGGACCGTTGCCGTCAGCTTTGTGTCAAAAGACGGCGCCCAGACCGCCGGTGTCGGAGAAGCCGTCTGGAGCTGGCTGAACGGCTCCTCGCATGTTTGGCAATCCGTCCAGCGCATCACCCCCAAATCCATGCCCGAACCCCAGCGCATTGCCTTTGAGGCCGCCGCACTGGCCGCCCTGGACCTTTGATATTTGACCGACAGAAGGAGTTTTCCATGACCTATCTCACTTCCTGCAACGCGCAGCGGCACGCCCCGCGCAATCCAGGCCGTCGCTTTCCCCGCATCAATCGCGTGACGCTTCTGATCGTGCTTGTTGCCTATGCCCTTGCCATTCCCCTCAGCGCCTTTTCCCAGACAGATCATGAGGACGTCGCCGGTCGGGTTGTGGCCCAAGTGGGTGGTGAGATGATCGAACTGCCCATGTTGGACAGCTCCTATGCGGTCAATATCGAGGGGGATATGGCCACGGTTGAGCTGCGCCAGACCTTCTCGAACCCGTCGCAGATCCCGCTTGAGGCGGAATACCTTTTCCCACTGAACCAGAACGCCGCCGTGTTTGGGATGACCATGCATGTGGGTGATGAGATTGTGCGGGCCGTCATTCGCGAAAAACAGGTGGCCGAAGCCGAATACAAGCAAGCGGCCTCAGACGGCAAAGCAGCCGCGCTTTTGACCCAGCACCGGCCCAACATGTTCACCCAGAAGATCGCCAACCTTATGCCCGGACTGCCGGTTGAGGTGACGCTGAAATATGTGCAGATGGTGCCCAAAATTGACGGGCAATATGAGCTGGTCATTCCGATGATTGTCGGCCCGCGCTACGAAAACCCGGCGGCAGACCAACCCGCCGTGGCGCAGGATGACGCCGCCGCCTTGCAAAACGCCACATGGACGATCAGTCCCCTGCCTGCCTACCCGCAGGTGGCGGGTCTTGACCTGCCCGACAGCTTTCTGTCGGATCGCGTGTCCTTGGATGTGACGATGGTCGCGGGCGTTGAGGTTTCGCAGTTTGCCAGCCCGACCCATCCGCTGGACATCACTGATACCGATGATGGGCTGGGCGCACGCTTCACTCAGGGCAAGGTGATGGACAACAAAGATCTAATCCTGCGCTATATGCTGGGCGGTGAGGCGTTACAGGCTGCCAGCCTGACCCATCACGATGAGCGGGGCGGGTTTCTGTCCGTGATGATCGAGCCGCCTGCAATTCCTGACGAAGCCACCGCCACCCCGCGCGAACTGATCTTTGTTCTGGACACCTCGGGGTCGATGTCGGGCCAGCCGATGGCCGCCAGCAAACGGTTCATGGATGCGGCGCTGAAGGGGCTTCGTCCGGATGACTATTTCCGCATCATCCCGTTTTCTGACACAGCCCGCCATTTTGCACAGGGCGCGACCCCGGCAACAAGCAGCAACATCAAAGCGGGACGAAAGTTTGTCTCGAAACTGACCTCCGGTGGCGGGACCGAGATCGACGATGCCATCCACGCGGCCTTTGCCACCTCCAGCCCCGCAAATACCATGCGCATCGTGGTCTTCCTGTCTGATGGCTATATCGGGGGTGAGGCCCAGGTCCTGCGCACCATTCGCGAACAAATCGGGCAGGCGCGGATCTATGCGTTCGGGATTGGCAGCTCGGTCAATCGATATCTGCTGGATGCCATGGCCGAGGAAGGGCGCGGTTACGCACGTTATGTCGGGCTGGACGAAGACGCGATGGAAGTGGCCGAGGTCATGGCTGCCAATCTAAAGACCCCGCTTCTGACCGACATCGAGATTGACTGGGGCGAGCTTGAGGTTTCTGACATTACGCCTGCGCGCATCCCGGATCTGTTTGCGGGCAACAGCCTGCGCATCTATGCGCGCTATAAGGGGGCGGATCAGGGGCAGGTGATGCTGAACGGTCTGGTGCAAGGACGCAAAGCCCAAATGCCGGTGAAGCTGGTCCTGTCCGATCAGAAGGGTGAGGCAGCTCTGCCGCTGATCTGGGCGCGCAATCAGATCGCAACGATGGAGCGTCGCATCGCCGTACGTGACCGCGCCGGGGCAGCGGATGCCGAGATTACGCGACTGGGGCTGGAGTTCTCGCTGCAGACAAAGAACACCTCATTCGTGGCTGTGTCGCAGAAGGTTGTGAACGATACTGACCGCGAAGCAAACACTGCCGGGGTCCCCCTGCCTATGGTGTCTGGTGTCAGCGAAGAGGCTTATCCGCAGGGCTTTTCCGGCTCTTCGGCGCCCGAACCCGAAGCCATGCTTGGTATGATCCTTGTCGCGGTCATGACATTGCTGGGGCTGCGGCCGCGTCGAATGAAGCAGGTGTAATCTGATGAAAGGCCAACATGTAAGGCTGGACATCACCCCTGCCTCTTGCAACATGTCACCTATGGTTACGCATGTTCTGATTGTAGACGATGATCCCAAAATCCGCGACATCATCCGTATCGCGCTGGAGGCCGAAGGGATGCGCACGACCGAAGCCTCGAACGGCGAGATTGCCCTGACACATGTCGCGCGCGAAAAGGTCGATCTGGTCGTTCTGGATATCGGAATGCCCAACATGGACGGGTTCGATTGCTGCAAGGCGATCCGGGCGCGATCTGATGTGCCGGTGCTGTTCCTGACCGCCCGCGATGATGAGATTGACCGCGTGCTGGGCTTTCAATTGGGGGCGGATGATTTCGTCCCCAAACCTTTCAGCCCACGTGAGTTGGTGTTGCGGATCAAGGCGATCCTGTCTCGGGTCCACGCGGCGTCGCGCCCGCAAAACCGCGGTCAGCTGTCTTTAGACAATGCCGGGCATGTCTGCCGGATTGCCGATCACACGCTGGACTTGACCGCAACCGAGTTTCAACTTCTCGCCAGCCTGCTGGCACGGCCCGATCACGTGCATGACCGCAACCAGTTGATCCAGGCCATCTATGGCGTGAACTCCACCATGTCGGGCCGCACAATTGACAGCCATGTCCGCAACGTCCGGGCCAAGGCAGCAACGGTGGGCTGCGACGACATCATTGTGACCGTCCATGGCGTCGGCATCAAGCTTGGCCCATGCAGCCTGTGACCCGGATCCGTCAAAAATGGCGCCCCTCGATGGCTTTGGTTGTCGGCTTTATCTGCGTGGCTCTTGTGTCGATCCCGCTTGCGGCGATGCTGACCGTGCAGCTGACATCCAACCAATTTGTCCGCGAAACCGAGCAGGCGCTATTAAAGCAAGGCGCCATCTATGCCGAGGTTTACCGGACCGTGTTCGACAGCTTGGAGGGCGATCCTGTTGGCCCGATTGTGGGTGACGAACAGATGGTGTTCTGGCGCGAACCACTGCACCCGATTCCATCCAGAATAGATGTTCGAAAACAACAGGTCCTCCCCCCTCTGCCCGCGGGGAACCCGGTCAATGCCCACTCAGATCTACGCCATGTGGAAACCTTGTCCCGCCTTCGTGCGCTTGCCGAAGCTGCAGGACGGACGACTTTGGCAGGGGCGATTTTTCTGGATCACGAAGGCGTCGGGCTGGGCGAAGACGGGCTGCATGATTTCGCAGGGCTGCCTGAGGTTCAGACCGCCCTGACAGGAGGGGTCGGTGTCACCCTGCGCACCCGTGACGACGATTATGGTCGCCACCCTCTGAACTCGATCAGCCGCGACACGGGGTATCGGGTGTTCATCGCTTATCCGGTGCTGTCCGACGACCGCGTGATCGGCGTTGTGATGCTGTCACGCACCCCCCTTAGCTTGCGCAAATTTGTGTTCCGCGAGCGTGACCCCCTGATGATCATGGGCGTCTTTACGCTGTCCGGTGCGCTACTGCTCGGGGCACTGTTGCTGCGCCTCATGTCCCGTCCAATTCGCGGGTTGCGCAACGAGGCGCGCGCGATTGCAGCGGGGGACAAGCCCCGCTCGGAACCCTTGCGCCACTATGGCGTGCGTGAGTTGGCAGATCTGGGTGAAAGCATGTTGTCGATGGCGGATACCCTGGATCAAAGATCGAATGAGATTGCGACCTATACTGATCACGTCACCCATGAATTGAAGTCGCCAGTCACGTCGATCTTGGGCGCAGCAGAACTGCTGCAAAGCGACGCCCTCAGCCCAGAAAACCGCGCCAAGCTTCTGGGAAATATCAGCAGCGAAAGTGGGCGGATGAACATCTTGCTGACGCGGCTGCGCGAGATGTCTCAGCTGCGGCAAGAGACACAGAAGGGCCCGGGGGAATTGGCGGCGATGCTGCCGGATATCGACGGGTTGACGATTCAGATCGACCAAAACAGCACCCGCGAAATCCCTCTTTCCGTTGCGCATGGCGAAATCATCCTGCTGCACATGGCGCAGAATGCGCTTGCCCACGGTGCGCGCAAACTGACGCTTCAGCACCAAAATGGCGTGCTGAGCATTCGGGATGATGGCGAGGGGATCTCGGAAAATGATGCCGCGCAGTTGGCCGATCCCTTTTTCACCACCCGCCGTGACCAAGGGGGCACTGGGATGGGGCTGGCCATCGTCACCGCCCTTCTGGACATCTATGGCGCGACGCTGTGCGTGATCCCGAACGAGGGCGGTGCCGTGTTCGAGATACGTTTCTGAGCTGTGGATATCCGCAAACTGGGATTGGATTTCAGCTTTGGTTTAAGTAGCAGGCACTAGCTGGCGAATAATCCAACACTTTGTTTGGGTGACGTGGCAACTTCAGTTGTGCCGATAAATCTCTGGCATGGAGAGTATCCCTCATTTTCTGTCTCATGCATCTCGGGGATACCAAACCGCATGTCCGGTTCGCGAATCTAAAGGGTGGTCAGTGATGTTTGAGGGATGAGCGTTTCATGCCAGAACACAGAAACTCACTGCTTATTGCAATGACTTGGGTACCTACCGTGTCTCTAAAACCAAACGAGGCCTCAGCGATTGAACGCTAAGGCCTTGGTCTGTGGGACGTCACGAGCCTTTGACGCATTCGGCTGCCAAAACTTCAGGAAACAAGGAATTCACGTCACTCAATTCCGACCCAAACGTCAAGCATTCCTGACCCAATACGAAAAGCGGTCCTTCGTCAATGCTGCGGCGAAGGTGTCAAAAGAGCCCACAGCGGAAGTGTTAAATTTGTGCTGCGTGCGCTGCACTGGCGAAAATTTTGATGCTGCAATACGGCGTAAGAACCAGCCATTCGTCACCCCTCAGCATAGATATGGCGGCCTAAGATCATGTAGCAGGACTTTTCTGCCGTTGGTTGTGGTTTATTCGACGACCGCTTTTGCACCATACCGACCAAATCCAGCTGTCGATTTGAAGCTTGCTGCAAGCCCATTGACTCGGGAAATTTATTGTCCGAAACAATCCCGGATGGTTTTCGGAAGACAAACGCGCTTTCGGAATGAAAAGGGAATACGGTGAGGAAGAGCCAATCGGCGCCAAATCCGTGACTGCCCCCGCAACTGTGAGCGGCGAGCGACCCCGATGAACACCACTGAACGCACAGCGTTTGGGAAGGTTCGGGCAAGCAATAACCCGCAAGTCAGGAGACCTGCCATCAAAGACGTAACTTCAACCCGGGCGGGGTGTCCGGACAGGAGGCCATGATGGCTTTACGGATAAAACCGTGTGAAAATCGACCTGTGTTTGCCCCGCTCTATCGCGGAGGGCGACATGGGCATACCAAATCACAGAATTACCATCTGCACATCATGCAAACACAAGGGCAAGACCTGTCGCCCCGGCTATGAACTGATCGAACGGCTTCGCGCGGCGATTGATGCGGCGGGTGACACGATCAGTGAAGAGTTCGAGATCTCGGGCGTTGCCTGCATGGCGGGCTGTGCGCAGCCCTGCACGATTGCGTATCACAGCACACGCAAAGCAACTTATCTGTTCGGCGGCATTGACCCCGATCAGGACATTGATGATCTCGTTTCTTTCGCTCAGCAATATGCCGTCCTGGGGGATGGTTGGTGCTCATCCGTCGATCGGCCCGGTAAGCTGCGCACACATACATTGGCACGGGTTCCGGCCATGATGCTTGCCGTCGAAGACAGCGCGGCACGCCTGTCATGAGCGCCGCAAGTCTGGTTGCTGACAATATCAGCTGGGCGCCTCATCGGTCTCTGCCGCGTCTTCTCCACCCCGTCAGCTTTGAGCTTCAGTCCGGACAGGTGCTGGGGGTGGTCGGCCCGAACGGCGCGGGCAAGTCCACGCTGTTGCGCATGATCTACCACTACCAGCAACCAACATCAGGGCGCATTTTGGTGGACGGAGAGGATATTTGGTCCCTTCCGCCGAAGGCAGCGGCCCGAAAGGTTGCGGCCGTTTTGCAAGAGCAACCCGGTGCTTTCGGGTTAACCGTGCGCGATATCGTTACCCTGGGCCGCACACCGCACCGTTTGGGGTTCTCGACCCCCGGTGCGCAAGATGCCGAGATTGTCGATGCGGCCATCGTTCGAATGGACCTTCAGCACCTGATGCATCGTGACCTCGGCACATTATCTGGCGGTGAACGGCAGCGTGTGATGGTGGCGCGCGCGTTGGCACAGCAACCACAAGTGCTGGTGATGGACGAGCCGACCAATCACCTCGACATCCGCCATCAACTTGAGATTCTGTCGCTGAGCCGCACGCTTGGTCTGACCATTGTCGTGTCCTTGCATGACCTGAACATGGCCGCCGATGTCTGCGACGCCGTTCTTTTGCTTGAAGATGGCCACTGCAAGGGTTTCGGCCCACCCGAGGACGTGCTGAGTGAGCTTCAGGTGTCCCAAACCTTCCGCGTCACAGCGCATCGCGAAACGCTGAGCCTCAGCAATACTCAACACCTTTCATTTCATCTGCCGAGCTAAAGGAAGCCCCCTATGAAACTTTTCCAAACCCCACTCGTATCCGGCGTGTTGCTGGCTGTGATGACGACAACGGCCTTTGCGCAAACCACCGTGCAAAGCTGCAACCGTGAAGTGACCTTTGAAGAGCCGCCTAAGGCGGCAATCGCGCACGATGTAAACCTGACCGAGATGATGTTGGTCTTGGGTCTGGCCGACCGCATGGTGGGCTACACTGGTATCTCTGGCTGGAAAACGCTGGACGAGACGATGACAGCAGGCGTCGAAGAACTGCCCGAGCTGTCTGCGAAATACCCGAGCAAAGAGGTGTTGATCGGCGCGGATGCGGACTTTTTCTTTGCCGGTTGGAACTATGGCATGAAAGTCGGGGGGGACGTGACGCCCAAGACGCTCGACCAATTTGGCATCACAGTCTATGAGCTGACCGAAAGCTGCATCCATATCGGTGAAAAAGACGCCGCCAGCATGGATGACATGTATAATGATCTGCTGAATCTGGGCAAAATCTTTGGTGTTGAAAATAAGGCCAATGCACTGGTTGAAGGCTATCGCACTGATCTTGCTAACTTCACCGCCTCTCTGTCGCCGCTTGCCAAAGCCCCGCGCGTCTTCGTCTATGACAGCGGAGAGGATGTCCCGTTCACGGCAGGCCGCTATGCCATGCCAAACGCATTGATCGAGGCCGCCGGTGGCACCAACATCATGAACGACCTTGAGAAAAGCTGGGCCACCGTGGGCTGGGAAGCTGTGGTCGAACGCAACCCCGAAGTCATCGTGATTGTGAACTACGGAGAGGTGACAGCCGAAGAGAAACGCAACTTTATGATATCCAACCCGGCCTTCGCGGATCTGGATGCTGTGAAGAACGACCGTTTCGTAACGCTGGAATACGTCGAAGCCACACCAGGCCCGCGCAACATTCAGGCGGTGAAAACACTCGCTGCGGCTTTTCGGGATGAATAACATGTTTGCAAGGGCAGCAGACAGTCGCAGCACCAGTTTCCGTTTTGTGATTGGGGGCGGGGTCGTCCTGCTGCTCTTCTCTATATCGATTGCGATCAGCGTGGGCGCCATATCGGTGCCCCTGCCAACTGTCTGGGGCATTTTGGTTAACAAATTTGCCCCGGACACCATCACGCGAACTTGGTCCACCGGGCGCGAGGCCATCGTCTGGGACATTCGCTTTCCCCGTGCGCTTTTGGCGTGTTTCGTGGGGGCAGGACTGGCCATAGTCGGAGGTAGCCTTCAAGCGGTCACGCGTAACCCACTGGCCGAT
The DNA here is from genome assembly GCF_025137635.1 of Aliiroseovarius crassostreae. Classification (NCBI taxonomy): domain Bacteria; kingdom Pseudomonadati; phylum Pseudomonadota; class Alphaproteobacteria; order Rhodobacterales; family Paracoccaceae; genus Aliiroseovarius; species Aliiroseovarius crassostreae. The sequence goes on from NZ_CP080772.1 coordinate 100,968, forward strand.
CCCCACTTGCTGGGTATTTCGGCAGGCGGTGCGTTTGGCGCCATATTGGCATTTTTACACACTGGCATGTTTCTTGGCCTTCTGACGGTGCCCTTATTTGCCTTCCTCGGTGCGCTAGGGGCGACGCTGTTGGTGTTGGGCGTGTCGCAGTTTGCCTCGGCCACTAGCGCTGATCGCCTGATCTTGGCTGGTGTGGCCGTGTCCTTCATCGTCATGTCCCTTGCCAATATCCTGATCTTTCTAGGCGATCCTCGTGCTACACATACAGTGGTCTTCTGGATGCTCGGTGGGTTGGGTCTGGCACAATGGAGCCAGCTGATATATCCGTTGGTGGTCTTGGTGCTGTGCGGCAGCTATCTTTGGTTGAACGCCCGCAATCTGAATGCCATGACCATCGGCGATGAAACCGCATCAACCCTAGGTATTCCCGTCACCCGTTTCCGGTTGATGATTTTCATGACAGGCGCATTGATCACTGGCGTGATGGTCGCTTTTTCTGGCATCATCGGCTTTGTCGGTCTGATGGTCCCGCATATCGTCCGCTTGCTGGTGGGAGGTGATTACGCCCGGGTTCTGCCCGCATCCGCGTTGTTTGGAGCAATCTATCTCCTTTGGTCTGACATCCTGGCACGCACAATCATGGCTCCTGACGACATACCAATTGGGATTGTGACCGGGTTGATTGGTGGTTTGTTCTTTATTTGGTTGTTGCGACAGCGCCGGGGTTGATCCCGGAATAGCTGCGTCAGCAAAAAGGCGGTTCTGTCCCGCATTGCGATGATCGGTGAACGGCATCTCGAACGGCAGGCTTTCGCAACCACTGGATGATTGGTGGTGCCGTAACGAACCATGAACGTCGCTGAAGGAAGAACTATGTGTCGTCTGACAATAGTTTTAATGGCGCTCTGGGGAGGATTCGAACCCCCGACCCCTTGATTCGTAGTCAAGTACTCTATCCAGCTGAGCTACCAGAGCGCGGTGAGGGGGATTTACTGAGTCTCGTCCGGGGGTGCAAGAGCGAAAACACAAAAAGTGGAGGTTTCTTCAAAAATATTTTCAGGGGATTGGACGGCAAGTGGGCCGCCAGGGGTGCGCCAGAGTGAGGATGTAAGGTTAGTGCTTTTTTGCAACATTAGTGTCGATGGGCCATATTTTGTGTTTTTCCCCGTCATCGAGACTAGGAATTATGGCAAAATTGCGGTAATTCACTCGACAGAGCAACAAAATGGCCAAGAAAAACCAAGGCCAACATATTGAGGTAGGCGGTAGCATGCAGGCGATCAACTTTATCGTCCGTGACCATACTGGTTTTGTCCAGCATGGCGCACTTATTGAATCCGGTATTTCCGACAAACTTGTTTTGGGTGACGATGGGGCTGTGTCCCTGAATATTCGTCGCTCGGATGTGCGTGAATATCTTCGCGCGGGCGAAAACCTGGAACTTTATCTTGCAGATGGGCGAAAAATCGTTCTGGAAGGCTTTTTTGCCGAGAACGGTGTGCAGGAAAATCGCCTGTATCTGAATGAAGACGGTGTGCTGATTGAAGCATCACTGGACGCCAGCGGACAGGTGACTTTTACCGAGGTGACCGCCTGGGGCAAGTGGAGTCATCTTGATGCGTTGATCTTCCCGGAAAGCCCGGTTGTGGCAGAGGCCGTGGTGGCGGCTGAAGGCGAAGAGGTTACGCAGGCAATTGGCCTTGGCCTTCTGGGCGCCGGTGGTGGTGCTGCTGCCGCTGGTCTCATTCCCGCAGCCGGGGCCCTGGCTGTTGGTGGGGCGGTGCTTGGCGGCGGTGGCGACGGTGATGGTGATGGCGATCAGGCCACCCAGGCGACTGTCGATGATCCGGAGGTGCCCGTCTCTGTGGGCGGCGATGACGGAGAGACTGTCACGATCACCGGAACCGGAGAGCCGGGTGCAACGGTAGAGGTGACAATTGGTGACCGGACCGTCACGACAACCGTAGGTGAGGACGGCACCTGGACTGCCGTGTTTGATGGCGACGATTTCCCGGATGATGGCGCCTATACGGTGACAGTGACAGTGACGGAGGAAGACGGAACCGTCCATACGCCGACCGGTCCGGAAGTGACGATTGATACCACGCCGCCTCTGGTTGATGTGACCCATGGCACCGTTTCAACCAATGTGGTTGTCAATGGTGAGGACCATTCTGATGGTGTTGAAATTTCGGGAACCGGAGAGCCGGGAGCCGCAATTGTCGTGGAAATTCAGGGGGTCATCCACTCCACCACTGTGAGTGAGGATGGCAGCTGGAGTGTTACGTTCTCGCCTGCTGAAATACCGGCCGGAGAGTATGAAACCGCCGTGGTGATCAGCTCAAGCGACAGTTTTGGCAACACAACCACGATCACCGACACCCTGTCGATTGATACCGCAACCAGCTTGACGCTGACCGAAAATGCAAAACTGGCGGACAATCTGAGCACATCCGCTGCGGATGCAAATGTCCTGACCCATCAGGAGCTGAGCGGGCCGGATGGCGGCCTGACCCTGACCGGTGTCGCGGAAGCCGGGGCGACAATTTCTGTAAAGCTGGGTGAGGTCACCCGAACCGTTGTCGCGGATAGTGACGGCAACTGGAGTGTGGATTTCAGCGCAACGCAGATCCCTTCCGGTCGTTACGAAACCACAATGACCATCACCTCGACCGATATTCATGGCAACACGACGTCGATGGATCAGACCATTCTGGTGGACACGTTTGTCGGAGATCTGGCCCTGGTCACGCCGGTGGCTGGCGATGATGTGATCAACGCGTCGGAAATGGCATCGGGCGCTGTGATCTCTGGTCAGGTTGAGGCCGGATCGACGGTCACGGTTGTGGTGGCGGGCGTGACCAAAACCGTCACAACGGATCCTGCTGGTGATGGCAGCTGGAGCGTCAGCTTCAGCGCCACTGACCTGCCTTCGGGCACCAGTGACCAGACCGTGCAGGTCAGCGCAACCGATATGTATGGCAACAGTCACACCCTGCCGGCCCATGGCATCCGGATCGACACTGAAGTGACCGATATGGATGTCACCAACGCGTATCTCGGCCAGGGCACGGGCGGCGAAGCGGTGGCGCTGGGCGGGGCTGACACCGTCAATGCCGAGGATTTGTCTGGCGGGATGACCTTCACCGGGACCACCGAAAAGGGGTCATCTGTCTGGGTGTCGCTGGATGCAACCAGCAACACCGATCCCGCCGCGACCTGGGTGCAGGCCAGTGTTGATCCTGTTACCGGGGAGTGGGAGGTGGACTTTGATGACAGCCAGCTGCCCTCGGGTGAAGGCAGTGCAACCATTACCGTGCGGGCCCAGGATCTGGCAGGCAATGTCGGCTATACCTCGGACAGCTTTGACTTTGACACCGTGGCCCCGGAGGCCCCGGACGCAAATGTCTATCAGAATGATGCCGATGGGTCGATCAGCGGCATCTATAATTTTGATGCCGATGTCACGCTCGAAATGCTCAATGCTGATGGGACGGTTGGTGCGACCCCGGGGTTTGAGCTGAACAACTTCTACCCGAGCGCCGGCCTGCCGGATGGGTCCCGCCTGGTCCTGACCGAAACCGATGCCGCACAGAACAGCACCTCGACGCTGATTGTCACCGACAATGGCGGGGCGCAGGTGGATCTGTCTGCATCGGGCCTGTCGGCGTATAATATTGAGGCGCTTGACCTTCTGGAAAGCCTTGAGGCCAATACGGTGACAATTTCTGAGGACCAGCTGCTGGCGCTGTCCAACAATTCCAACGCGCTCACCATCCACGGCGGCGTGCAGGATACGGTCATTGCCAATGGGGCGCAGGACACGGGGACGCAGGTGCAGATCGACGGGGCAGACTACAATGTCTACACCCTCGGGGATGCCGGTGGCACGCTGTATATTCAGGAAGATATCCACGTAAATACAGTGATTTGATACAAGTGAACGAAGGCCGCGGCGCCAAATGATCGCGGCCTCGATATAACAAACAAAAGACGAGGCAGAGCTTTGGTCTTCGTGCGGGACATAACACGCATTCCCTTGTTGGTCACTTTGGTGGCCAGCCTGAGCGGATGTATGGGGGATATCGGAGGGCGCTTCGGAGAGGGCGGTTTCCTGTCCGGCCCAACCGGTTCGGATGAGGTGACACGTTCGGCGCCACGCAGCTTTGCGCCTCTTCCCGGAAAAGCCCCCTCCGAAATCATTTCCAAACTTCAGTTTCGTCAAAGCCTTCTGAAGGTCGGGACCTCATATGATCAGGTGGCGCGCTCCGCGCTGGCCGCCTCTGCGCGTCCCGCCGAAGCCGAGCTGCGGGCCGCAAAACTGCGCGCACGTGCTGCGGACAAGAACTGGCTGCCCACACTGGGGCCGCGCGTTTCCCTGTCCAGCCTTGGTGACCTTGTGGCCAGCATCGTCGTGGATCAGGTGATTTTCGACAATGGACGCAAGAAAGCGGAACGGGAGTTTGCCCGGGCCGACGTCGAAGCGGCTGCGGTAAGCCTTTCCATCGACACCAATGACAGGGTCTCAACCGCGCTGGGGCTTTATCTCTCGGCACAGGCCGCGCAGGAAAAAGCGGCTGCCGCGGGTCGGGCCCTTGGGGCAATGCGTGAGTTTGACCGGATCATGACGGCCCGCGTGAAAGGCGGGGTGTCGGATATTTCGGACCAAAGTGTGATCCGGGCCAAGCTGAGTGAGCTTCAGTCGCTTTACGACAGCGAAACCCTGAATGCCAAAACCGCCATGGCGGAACTCAAGGCGATGTCCGCCGAGGACATCTCAGGCCTGCGTGGTATTGATCATCTGCCTGCCCCTCAAAACGGGTTGCAACCGCTGACCGTCCTGCTGGCCACAGCCGAACTGGATCGGGACGTGGCGCAGGCCAAGATTGACCGTGCAGGTCTGCTGCCCGGACTGGGGGCACAGGCCGTGGTCGCCGAAGAAAGCAGTGCCGGGCTGGTGATGACCTCAGATCAGGGGTTCGGATTTGGCACGCTGGACAATCTGGCAGCCGTGAAAGCCGCGCGGGAAGGGGCCGAACGCCGGATCCTGCAGGCGCAGGAAGACAGCCGCCGCCGTCAGGCCGCCCTTGGCCAGAAACTTGTGTCCCAGCAGGCCCGGGCTGCTCAGGCCAAGGATCTTGTTGGGCAGGCGCGGGCCAATACCCAATTGTTCCAACGCCAGTTTGATGCGGGGCAGCGCACCGTGATGGATGTTGTCGGCGTGGTTGAAAATCTCAATCGGCTGGAGCAGGAACAGGTCTCGGTGAGGTATGATATTGCCCGTACCGAAGTGGAAATTGCCCGCGAATTCGGGACTTTGGTTGACGGGGACGCGATATGAGCCAGCAGCGTGATGGCGGCGAAAACGGCAAAACGCCGACCCTGTCTCCCACCATCTCTGGCGCCAAGCGGAAAACCTCCGGTCGACCGGTTGAGAAAATTGCCCAGCCGGGACCGCGCCCAAAGCGCAAGGTGAAACACGTGGCGACCCCAACGCCGGGACAGGCGGATGCCGCCCCCCCCGTGTCAAAGGTGCCGGCCACAGGCCCCCGGCCCAGGGTGGCGCTGTCGAAAGGCAAAAAACCATTGGCGTTCCAGAGCGTGCCGACCAATTCCGGTCAGCCTGTTGACGGGGGAAATGGACCACAGATCAAGCCTGTGGCAACCCCGCCGCCCGCACAGCCTACACACCCGGTTCCCGCACGTGATGACCGGCTCAAGGCCCGCGCGGATCTTGCCTCTGTCTATGCGAGCCTTCTGGGGCGCAAGGCCGTTCAGCACGATCTGATTGAAGTGATGCAGTCTGCCCTTGCCAAAGGGTGCAAAGATGCAAGTTTCCCTTTGCTGCGGGAGGCCTTGTCAAGCCTTGGGTTGGAGGCTGAAATTGAACCGGGTCAAGCACTTGAGCCGGATAGATGGCCTGCGCTTGCCCTGATGACCAATGGCCAGGCTGTCATGGTGCTCTCGCAGGAAGGCGACCAGCTGCGTGTATATGAGGCGGGTGCAAATGGCGCTTCAATTGAGGTGGACCGCATGGAATTTTCCGCCGTGTTCACTGGCACGATTTTGCGGGCAGAAATACCGCTTTCCGACCTCGCCGCTCGCCATGCCCCGCGCCGGTTGCAGGACCATTGGTTCTGGGGGGAATTGCCCAAATTCAGACGCCATTTTGCCGATGTGGCGCTGGGGTCCTTTGTGGCCAATATGCTGGCCGTCGCGGTCGCGCTGTTTTCACTGCAGGTCTATGACCGTGTGATCCCGCACCAATCCACCGCCACGCTCTGGGTGCTGGCGGCGGGCGCTTTTGTTGCAATCCTGCTGGAGGCTGCGATCAAGGCAGCGCGGGCGCGCCTGATGGATGGGGCCGGGCGCAGGATTGAGCTGAATGTCCAGCGCCTGTTGATGGATCGCATTCTTGGAATGCGGTCGGACCGGCGTCCGACCTCGCCATCTTCGTTGTTTGCTACGATGCGGGAATTCGGATCCGTGCGCGAGTTTTTCACTGCGTCGTCGGTGGGGACACTCACCGATCTGCCATTCATCGTTTTGTTCCTTGTTCTGGTGGCGTCCATTGCTGGCAATGTGGTCTGGGTGCTGATCGCAGGTGGGATCTTGATGGTGCTGCCCGGGTTCTTTTTGCAAAAGCGGATGATTGCCATCTCGCAGGAGACGCAGGGGGCGTCGACCAAGGCGTCGCGCCTGTTGCATGAAGCGATTTACGAACTCGACACGCTCAAGACCCAGCGCGGTGAAGATCGGGTGCGGCGGCTGTGGACCGAGCTCAATATGCTGTCTGCGGTGAAAAACAGCGAACAGCGGAAACTGACCGCCTGGCTGACTTTCTGGTCGCAGGGGGTGCAGCAGGCCACCTATGTCTCCGCGGTCATTCTGGGCACCTACATGGTGTTCGCGGGGGAATTCACTGTGGGGTCGATTATTGCCGTGGGTATTCTGTCCGGCCGGACCCTTGCCCCCCTGACGCAGCTTTCGGGCACCTTGGCGCGCTGGTCCAATGTGAAATCCGCGCTTGATGGGTTGGATATGATTGCCGGGTCAGAGCAGGATGAAGCTGAAGGGCGGACCTATCTGCGACGGGAGACCCTGCGTGGTGGATACGAAATCCGAGAAATGCGCTTTGCCTATGATGAGGACACAGCGGGTATCGATGTGCCCGGACTGGCGGTTGAACCGGGGCAGAAAATTGCGGTTCTGGGAGCGAACGGATCTGGAAAATCCACCTTTCTCAAGGTGCTGGCCGGGCTTTACACCCCGACCACCGGTCGGGTGATGGTGGATGGTGTAGATATGTCCCAGATCGCGCCGCGCGATCTGCGCCGCTCCATCGGATATCTGGGGCAGGATGTGCGCCTGTTTGCAGGCACACTCCGGGACAACCTCAATCTCTCCATGCTGGAACGTGAAGATGATCGGTTATTGCAGGCCCTTGATTTCGCGGGGCTGGGGCCATTTGTGCGCGGTCATGCCAAGGGGTTGGATCTGGAAATTCGGGATATGGGAGAGGGGCTTTCGATCGGACAGCGCCAGTCGATCGGCTGGGCGCGGGTCTGGTTACAAGACCCGCAAATCGTGTTGCTGGATGAACCAACAGCGGCGCTTGACCAGATGCTGGAGCGCACCCTGATCAGCCGTTTGGAAACCTGGCTTGACGGGCGCACCGCCCTTATCGCGACGCATAGAATGCCGATCATGGCACTGACTGAGCGCACCTTGATCTTCCAAAATGGCCGCCTGACCGTGGACGGACCGCGAGATCAGGTGCTGGCTCATCTGAAATCGGCCGGGCAGGGGGCGGAGTGATGGCGTCACTGGATGCACAGTTTGAACAGGATCTGAAAGGTCCGTCGATGGTGATCTGGCTGTCTGCTTTTGCGGTGCTGGCGTTTATCCTCTGGGCCTCCCTGGCCTGGGTGGATGAGATCGTGCGCGGCCAGGGCACGGTGATTTCATCGTCCCGCCCGCAAATCATTCAGAACCTTGAAGGCGGGATCCTTGCCGAACTTTTGGTCAAGGAAGGGGATGTGGTTGAGCCGGGGGATGTGCTCGCGCGGCTTTATGGAACCGAGTTCCAAACCTCGGTGGATGATATCCTGGATCAGATTGCGGCGCTCGACATCCGTCGTCTGCGCCTTGAGGCCGAGTTGGCCGGGCAATTTGATGTGGTGGTGCCGGAGGAGCTTGCATCGCGCACGCCAGAGATCGTGGCATCCGAACGGGCTTTGCTTGCCGCACGACAAAGCGATTATGTCAGTCGCCGGGAAGGTGCCAAGAAGGTTCTGGCTGAGGCGGATCGTGAATTGAAAGTGATGGAGGACCTCTATCGCGAGAACATCGTTGCGCTGATTGAGGTGACCAAGGTGCGCAAGGCCCAGTCCGATGCGGAAAACCGCTACAATCAGGTGGTGACGCAGACGGAACTGGACCGCGCACAGGAATATTCCGACACGCTCAAGGAATTGGCGACGCTGCGGCAGAACCTCAAACTGTCGCAAGACCAGTTGAACCGGACAGTCCTGACCAGCCCGATGCGCGGGATCGTGAACAATCTGGGCGTGACCACCATTGGCGGGGTCGTGCGACCGGGGGAAGAGATTTTCCAGATTATCCCATTGGACGAAGATGTTTTTGTCGAGGCGCAGATCAAGCCGGAGAACATTGCCAATGTAAAACGGGGGCAGGAAGCGACAGTCAAGCTATCCGCTTATGATTACACGATTTACGGGAGCCTGAAGGGACGTGTCGACTTTATTTCCGCGGATACGTTTCAAGATGAACGTGACCCAAATGCGCAACCCCACTACCGGGTGAGTGTGCGTTTGGATCTGTCCGAACTGAGTGAGCGGCAAAAACAGATCGAAATGCGGCCCGGGATGATAGGGCAGGTGGAGTTGCACACTGGCGAAAAGACCATCCTGCAATATCTTCTGAAACCGCTATACAAATCGCGTGAGGCCTTCCGCGAGCCGTGACCGCCCCGCCTTCCGCGCCCCTGCGGGGGCTGTATCTTGGAGCGCGCCTCGCTTGGCGAAGGGGCTCTGCCCCTCGGCTTGCAGCCTCACCCCGGGATATTTTTGACCAGAAAATAAGAAGACAGGCAGAAGGGATGTCGAGAGGGCTGAGGGGCTTGAGCCAATTTGCCTTGTTTCGCTCCGACACAACGTGTCGCTATTCAGGTCAGGATTTCCAGCGAGCCAATACGCCCTCTACGGATTGTGGTGTCTTCTCTTCGCCAGGTTTCGCGTTGCCAGGGGTGGCCAGCAATTGTGGTGCCGCAGCGGGCTGGGCGATCCCTGAAATCTGGTCGAAGGTCCCGCGTGCCTTGTTGTGAGGATATGCGGGCGCTTCGGCCATCGACAGAACCGGCGCGGCGCAGGCGTCTGTTCCTTCCAGAAGGGCCGCCCATTCATCGCGGGATTTCTCGCGGAATTTGGCGGCGAAGGCAGCGCGCAACTGTGGCCACGCTTCGATATCCATTTGCGCGGGCAGGTCTGTCGCGTCCAACCCGATCCGCTCCAGCAGTTCGGCGTAGAACTTCGCCTCCAGGGCGCCCACTGACATGTGCCCACCACAAGCGCATTGATAAATCGTGTAAAAGGGGGCCCCGCCATCCAGAAGGTTCTGTTCTCGCTGATCTACCCACAGGTTGGCGCCATAAAGAGAGTAAGTCATTGCCATCAGATGCGCGGTGCCATCGGTAATTGCACAATCCACCACCTGCCCGCGGCCCGTGGTTTTAGCGGCATGAAGCGCGGCCAGCATTCCCGCCACGAGGTACATCGCACCCCCGCCGAAATCCCCCAGCAGGTTCAGCGGCGGCACCGGGTGATCTCCGCCGATTGCGTGAAGAGCGCCGGTGATCGAGATATAATTGATATCGTGCCCGGCCGCGTGGGCCAATGGTCCGGACTGTCCCCAGCCGGTCATGCGTCCGTAGACCAGTTGCGGGTTTTCAGAAAAGTCGTCCGGCCCGAGCCCGAGCCGCTCCATCACTCCGGGGCGCATTCCTTCTATCAGCATGTCCGCCCTGCCAATCAGGGCATGTGCCATTTCGCGATCCTTTTCCGACTTCAGGTCCAGCGCCACGAAACCGCGCCCCCGGTTCAGCACGTCAACTTTCTGCGGAATAAGAGGCTTCAGATTGGGCCGCTCGATGCGCACCACATCCGCCCCCATATCCGCCAACCACATGGCGGCGAAAGGAGTGGGGCCAAGCCCCTGGATCTCAACCACTTTCACCCCGGACAAGGGACCGTTTACCGTCATGTTCATCTCCTGGTCATGCTGCGGGTGCAAATATAGCAAAAGTCGAAAGGCTTACCGCATTTTTCTTGTCAGAAATATCCCGGGGTGAAGTCCCGCTCGCAGAGGGGGACGAGGGGCAGAGCCCCTTGCCCGGGTGCTTCGGGAAAGATGCGTGACTGCATGCCTCAGACATCAATCGAGCGCGCGATCAGTTCCTTCATGATTTCATTGGTCCCGCCATAAATCATCTGAACCCGGGCATCCGCATAGAGGCGCGCGATCGGGTATTCCATCATATAGCCGTAGCCACCAAACAGTTGCAGGCATTCATGCATGATTTCGTTTTGCACCTCGGTGCCCCAGTATTTCGCCATCGAGGCGGTTGGCGCGTCCAGAGTTCCATCTATCAGCCGCCCAATGCAGTCGTTGACAAAGGCGCGCAACACTTCCGCCTTGGTCTTGCATTCGGCAAGCTTGAACCGAGTGTTCTGAAAATCCATCACACGCTGCCCAAACGCCTTCCGCTCCTGCGTGTAGGCCACGGTCTGCTCGATCGCAAAATCAATCGCGCCAAGCGCCTGGATCGCAATCAGCAACCGTTCCCATGGGAGTTGTTTCATCAACTGGTAAAACCCCTGCCCTTCGTCGCTGCCCAAGAGATTGGTTAGGGGGACTTTCACATCCTGGTAAAAAAGCTCAGACGTGTCGTTCCCTTTCATGCCCAGCTTCTTGAGGTTCTTGCCCCGGGTGAACCCCTCACATTTGTCTGGTTCCACCACAATCAGGGAGATGCCTTTTGATCCGGCGTCGGGATCTGTTTTGCACACTGTAATGATCAGGTCGGCGGCCTGACCGTTGGTGATGAAGATTTTTGACCCGTTGATCCTGTATTGGTTGCCATCCTTTTCGGCCCGTGTGCGCACGGCCTGCAGATCAGAGCCGGTTGAGGGTTCGGTCATGGCAATTGCGCCGACAATTTCCCCAGAAGCAAGCCCCGGAAGCCAGCGGCTTTTCTGCTCATCGGTGCCGTAGGTGGTGATGTAATGCACCACAATGGACTGGATGCCGTAGCCCCAGCCGCAGTCTCCGGTGCGGGTCTGTTCATAGATTGTGATGGATTCGAACCCCATATCGCCGCCGGCGCCGCCATAGGCTTCGGGGATCGCACCAGCCATGATGCCGTTCTCCCCCGCTTTGCGCCAGAACGAGCGGTCGACAATCCCGTTTTCTGTCCAGCGTTCGATATTGGGGGCAAGTTCTTCGTTGAAGAAGCGGTTGGCCATGTCCGCATACATATGGTGCTCGTCGCTGGCCCAAGCGGTGGAAGGGGTGAGGAGGGACATCGTGCGCTCTCTGTTGCTGTCAGTTTTTTCAAGCCTAACGCAGACCCGGCGCCCCCGGCTTTTATAACGTGACGTTACAATTCCCCACCCGACGTCGGGGAAGCCGGGGATGCATACGGTGTAATTGGGCGACAATCGGCTGGGAAATGAAGATTTGGCGGCTTTGGGGATGTGAATTGTGATCCGATCAAGTATGGAAGGGGAAATGTTGTCAAAATGGATTGGGTAAATGCGGGGGCGTATTACAACTTCCTTGGTCGCGGGTGTATTGACCACACTTCTGCCAGTGTCAGCCGGGGCTGAAGTGGGCACGGTTTCAACCTCTTACAACCTGTCCGGCACGCCGGGTCTGGTGGATATGCCCACCGCCGAAGTGGCGCCGGATAGTGAGTTTTCTCTGTTTTTTAGCACGTTCGGGACTCATTTCCGAGGTGGCATCGCTTTTCAGGTCACGCCACGCCTGTCCGCAGTTTTTCGGTATACGAAGCTGGGGGACTATGGGGGCAGACCCGGTGAAAATGACTATTTCGACCGCAGCTTCGATCTGCGGTATCGGCTGTTGAATGAAAGCCAATACCTGCCCGCCGTGTCGATTGGCCTGAATGACTTTATCGGAACCGGGCTTTATTCGAGCGAATATGTGGTTGCCACCAAATCCTTCATGGATGATCGCCTGCGTGTGACAGGCGGTGTGGGCTGGGGACGTTTGGCCGGGCGCAACACGATCGGATCGCTTTTTGGTGACCGTCCTCCGCTTGATTTCGGGCTTGGCGGAAATCTCAGCTCCAACCAGTGGTTCCGGGGAGAGATGTCCCCGTTTGGCGGGGTGTCCTACAAGGTCAATGACAAGTTGACCTTCAAGGCGGAATACTCGCCCGATACCTATGCGCGGGAAACTGAGCGTGGGATTGTCGACCAGAAGACACCGCTCAATTTCATGTTGGACTACAACTGGTCCCCCACCACCAATCTCAGCCTGTTCTACCTGCACGGGGATATGATCGGCGGCCAGTTCAGTTTCAATTTCAACCCGCGCCGACCGGCTGCGCGCAGTGGCAACGAAACGGCGCCCCTGCCTGTCAAACCACGCGGGGCCAGTGGCTGGGACCAGCAATGGATCACCGATCCAAGTGCCCGGCCCGATCTGCAGAAAGTTGTGTCGAAGGCGCTGAAGAAAGACGGTCAGCGACTGCAGGCGATGGCGCTTTCGGCGACCGAGGTCGAGGTGCAGCTGCAAAACCTGCGCTACCATTCTCCGGCTCAGGCGGTGGGACGGGCGGCACGCCTTCTGACCCGCGCCATGCCAGCCTCGGTTGAGACATTCCGTATCACATTGGTGGATAATGGTGTGGCGCTGTCGACCGTGGCGTTGAAACGATCAGATGTCGAGGCGCTGGAGCATAGCTCTTCGGCGGCTATTTTTGATCGCGCGGAAATTACCGAGGCGCGCGGGCGTCCAGATATGGTGCCGACCCCTGGGATTTATCCGCATTTCACCTGGGGCATCACGCCCTATGCCGAGCTGAGCATTTTTGACCCCGACAATCCGGTGCGTGCAGAGTTTGGCCTGAAGGCGAATGCGAAATATCAGGTCACTCCGGGCTTTGTCCTGTCTGGTGCGGTGACGAAAGCGGTCTGGGGCAATATCGGCCGCGAGGATTTGGCGCCGTCCAATCTGCCCCGTGTGCGATCAGACGCAACCATCTATGCGCGCGAAGGTGACCCAGCCATCGAGCACCTGACCGCAGCCTGGTATGCGCGACCGGGGGAGAACCTGTATGGCCGGGTTACAGTGGGCTATCTGGAAAAAATGTTCGGCGGGGTCTCGGCCGAACTGTTGTGGAAGCCGATGGACAGTTCGCTTGCCCTAGGGGCAGAACTGAACTGGGTGCAGAAGCGAGATTATGACCTTTTGCTGGGGTTCCAGGATTACTCTACTGCGACAGGTCACGTGTCCGCCTATTACGATTTCGGAAACGGGTTTGACGCCAAGATCCATGCCGGGCGCTATCTGGCTGGCGACTGGGGCGGCACCCTTGCGGTGGACCGTGTGTTTGACAATGGCTGGCGTGTTGGCGGCTATGCCACTTTCACATCCGCTTCTGCCGAGGATTTCGGCGAGGGATCTTTTGATAAGGGGATCCGCTTTACCGTGCCGCTGGAATGGGCGCTGGGCCAACCTTCGCGCGGCAGTTCAGTGACCGATATCCGCTCGCTGGCACGCGATGGTGGGGTGCGCCTGAACGTGGAAGGGCGCTTGTATGACTGGGTGAAAGAAGGTCACGGCAATGCCCTGGCCGGGCGTTGGGGGAAATTCTGGCGATGACGAAGACACGGAAAATCAACCGCGCGAGATCAGCTTTTGCGGTGGCGGCTGTTGCTGTGCTGGGCCTGTCGGCATGTGGATCGGACAAGTCGGTCACCCAGGTGCCCCGGATCGCGGCGGAATACACCAAATCTATCGGTGTTGCAATCAAAGGGAAATTGGGTGGCAAGACGCCCCAGGCGGCACCCGCCCCCAAGCTGGATCATCAGGCGCTGATCAATGCGGCGTTGAAAGCCACGCCCGGTCCCATTGCCTTTGTGACCCGCAAATCGGGAGCGATCGCAGCGATGAGCCCGGTTCAGTCGAATGCAGGCGCGGACACCTGGATGAGTGCGGGGAAGCTGGCGGTTGTGTTCAAAGACGGGATGATCATCGGCACCCGTGGGTTTGGCGATGATCTGATGGCGTCTGATCTGGGGCGTGCACGCTCTGCGATCAAGGCGCGCGGGCAAGCTCGTTACAGTCGGACCTATGAGCATCTGAACGGTTTGGGTCAGACAACGCGTTTCAAGGCCCAATGTGATCTGTCGGTCGAGAAACACATGCGCGTTGCAGTCGGTGAAATTGATCGCAACACAACCTTGATGAAAGAGCAGTGCCGCTATTCGGGCGGGTTGTCGTTTGACAACCGCTATTGGGTCGATGCCGCCGGTCGCATCGTGCAATCCCATCAGTGGATCAGCCAGGGCGCAGGGCATCTGTTGGTGCAGCCCTTGCGGTGAGACCGCGACAGAGCAAGCTTTGATTTGAATGGTCCCTTCGGGGGCCATTTTTTTTTGGGGGCTGCCTGGCCCAGATGGCCTTTAAAGCGTTTCGGGATAAACTTGAGGCACATGTTTATTCCGAAACGCCCACGACATTGATATCTCTTGCAGCGTTTCGGTTTTGCTCTGTATCAGGTTAAAACCGAAACGCTTTAGGCACAAAAAAACGACGAGCCGCAGGGCTCGTCGTTTCTGATCATCCAGAGAACTGGAAAATCTTATCAGCTGTCCGAAGCAACTGCGATGATACCGGCCAGCAGGGCCAGACCCAGCAGAGCGCCGGTGGTGCCGTTCAGCGAAGAACCAGCTTCTTCAACAACAACCAGTTCCGGCTCAACAACGGTGTTTTCCAGGTTACCAGCAACCAGCGGGGTTGCGGCGATCAGGCCAGCAGCGGCCAGAGCGATCACTTTTTTCATGAGTATTACTCCATAAGTTAATTACAAGGGCCGCGCCAACCAGACGCGCCTTCCAGAGTTTTCTTGCATAGAACAAAATGGTTTGGAAGGTTGTTTTTGGCTAAGAGCGGAAGCTGGCCGTATCAGAGGCCGGATGTGGCAGGTTTGCAATAAAAATGCGCCAAATCAGGGGGTCAACCGGCAAAAATCTGCGTCAAGTAGACTTTTCCGCAGCGCGCAGCCTTCAAGTCGACGCCCGATCCATTGCCCACCATATGGGCTTTGCGCATCAACAGATTCTTGCGATGTTTGGATGATGCCATCCAGCTTTCCACGGCAAGTTTGGCCAAAGAGGCATAGCTGTGGCGCGGGACCGGGGTGCCATCCATATAGGCAATGCGGCACTTGCTCAGGTCAATATCCCGGGTCATCACCCCGTCTATGCGATACAGGCTGAACAGGCCGATATTCTCAGCACCGGTTTTGAAGCGAACACCAGAGCCCTTCAGCCGAGCCATCAGTGTTGTGCGTCCCTTGTGGGTCAGTTTGCGTGACTTTGCCATCCATTTGCTGTGGGCCACGGCCTGTTTGGACATGCCGCTGACACCTTTCAGGGGCGGTAGGCCGTTTTTGCAACGCGCATAGTTTGATTGCGCGATCACGGCAGCATTCAGCAAAGCCCGGTTGATATTCTTCGCCGGAAGCGGGGCATTTGCACCGGAAACCTGCTGCAGACGGCATCCGGCCTCGGCTGACACTGCTGCACTGGTCAGCAGCGCAATGGCAAGAAAAGTGGATTTCAACATGGGTCACCTGTCTCATGTGTGTGTCACGTTTCGCAAGGAATCATATGAAAGGGGCATTCCTGTGGCGAAAATTTGCGGATCCACCGGTTTCCCCCAGAACGGGAGAAACTCACCTCGAATTGTTTGAAATCATCAACTATTGAGGGAGAACGGCAGATTTCCGCCGCTTTTTTACAGGGAAAATGTAGCTAAATCCTTGAGAAGAAGCTACAACCCTAAAGGTAGTCATTTCTCGTGATATGCTCCCCTCGACCGTGGGAAGCGCAGGATTTATACGCATGACCAAGTTGCAGCCAAAAGAGTTCAGCGGAAAAGCGCGGCTTGTTCTCAGGGCTGAAGGGGAAACCCTGACCGGGGTCAGTGGCGAGAGGAACAGACAACTGACGACAAAGCGGATATTTGATCTGGCTCTGGCCTGTCTGTTGTCGGTGCTTATCGCGCCGATGCTGATCGTGCTTTATGTCCTTGCGGTTCACTATGACGGGCACCCGTTTTTATACCGGTCGGTGCGCATGAAATCGCCGCGCCGCAAATTTCGCCTCTATAAGATTCGCACCATGTCAGTTGTGCATGAGCGCAACAACAAGGGGGTGACGGGCGGGCATAAATCCAGCCGGATTACAAAAATTGGTCACATCCTGCGCAAATTCCGCCTGGATGAACTGCCGCAGGTGATCAATGTGATCAAGGGGGATATCAGTTTCGTTGGTCCGCGCCCGCCGGAACCGCGCTATGTGCGGGCATGTCCCGACCTTTATGCGCAGGTTTTGCAGGATCGCCCCGGCATCACCGGGCTGGCGTCCGTGGTGATCCATCGGCATGAAGAATGGTTGCTGACACAATGTTCCTGCCCGCAGGAGACAGAAGAGGTCTATCTGCGCCGTTCCGTGCCTCGAAAAGCCCGAATAGATCTTTTGTATCAGAAACATAAGTCGATCCGTCTTGATCTTTACATTCTGTATCTGACCGCTGCCATGTTCCTTCCGCTGCCCGGCCGGCGCGCGCGTCGGGTGTATCGCCGGATGCAGTGGAAACCACATCAGAACTCGTATTAAAGCGTTTTAGAATTGGCGGCCCCGATGAGGGGCAAAATGTTTCAGACCTCAACCGCCTGTGCGGCTTGGTGCCCCACGCCAAACACCCGTTTGTAGCGGGCGATTTCCGCCTCCGGCCCCATCGCCTTATTCGGGTTGTCCGAAAGTTTGACCGTCGGGCGCCCATTGGCAGACACGGCCTTGCAGACCAGGGAAAATGGCGCCAGCGCATCGTCCGGGACCAGCCCGCGGAAGTCATTTGTCAACAGGGTGCCCCAACCGAAGCTGAGCTTTACACGGCCTCGGAACTGTTGATGCAGCTCCATGATCTTTGCGCTGTCCAGCCCGTCCGAGAAGATCACCATTTTCTCGCGTGGATCCTCACCGCGTGAGGTCCACCAGTCGATTGCAATCTCTGCCCCTGCCGCGGGATCGCCGCTGTCGATGCGAATCCCTGTCCATCCGGCCAGCCAATCCGGTGCGTGGTCCAGAAAACCCTGGGTGCCGTAAGTGTCGGGCAGAATGATACGCAGATTGCCGTCATGCTCCTCCTGCCAGTCGGCGAGGACATCATAAGGCGCCTGCCGCAATGTAGTGTCGTCCTCTGCCAGTGCCGCATATACCATCGGGAGCTCATGGGCATTTGTGCCGATCGCCTCGATGTCGCGCTTCATGGCAATCCGACAATTTGACGTGCCGACAAAACTGTCGCCCAGCCCTTCGATCATCGCCTGCACACACCAGTCCTGCCACAGAAAGGAATGGCGGCGACGGGTGCCGAAATCTGCCAGTTTCAATCCGTCAAGCTGTCGTATCTGTTCGATTTTTTCCCATATGCGGGTCATTGCGCGGGCATAAAGAACCTGCAGCTCAAACTTGCCCATTCCGCCCAGAACCGCGCGTCCCCGCAACTCCATCAAAACAGCGAGCGCTGGAATTTCCCACATCATTACCTCGGGCCAGCTGCCCTCAAAGGTCAGTTCATACTGATCGCCAACCCGTTCCAGATGATAGGCAGGCAGGCGCAGGTTCTCGAACCATTCCATGAAATCCGGGCGGAACATCTGGCGTTTGCCATAAAACGTGTTGCCGCGCAGCCAGGTGCTTTCGCCACGTGAGAGGCTGAGTGAGCGGATATGGTCCAGCTGCTCACGCAGCTCCCCTTCGTCGATCAGTCGGGCCAGGGGCACATGGATCGAGCGGTTGATCAGGCTGAACTCGACCCGCGTGTCACGCTTGTTGCGAAACACCGACTGGCACATCAACAGCTTGTAGAAATCCGTGTCGATCAACGACCGGACAATCGGATCGACCTTGAAGCTGTGATTGTAGACGCGGGTGGCAATATCGACCATGGGTCCATCCAGTAAGTTTTGATCAGATTAAACCGGCATCTGACAGAAGGGAAAGGGGGGTTAGCGCAGCGTTACCCCCGCTGCCTGTATCTGATCGCGGGCAGCCTTCAGGGAGCCTTCAAGGTCGATCGCGCGACAAAGGGCCGTGTCTACCGTGACATCAAAGCCGAGGTTCGCCCCGTCAATCGCGGAATAGGCCACGCAGAAATCGGTGGCCAGCCCAACCATCAGGATCTTCTCCACCCCCCGCGTGCGCAGATACCCCTCAAGCCCGGTGGGTGTGGTCCGGTCGTTTTCGAAAAAGGCGGAATAGCTGTCGATCTCGGGGCGGAACCCTTTTCGGATCACCATGTCAGCGGGGTCGGTCAGAAGCGCGGGATGAAAGGCTGCCCCTTCGCTGCCCTGCACGCAGTGATCAGGCCAGAGCACTTGTGGGCCATAGGGCATGTCGATGGTGTCAAACGGGGATTTGCCATCATGCGAGGACGCAAACGAGCTGTGCCCCGCCGGGTGCCAATCCTGTGTGAAGACCCTGACCGGGAATTCCTCAAGCAGCGCATTGATCGGTGCGACGATCTCGTCCCCGCCGGTCACGGCGAGCGCGCCTCCGGGGCAGAAATCATTTTGCAGGTCAATGACCAAAAGGGCGGTGTCGGCAGTCTGCATCTTGTTGCTCCGGGTGGTGCGTTTGGTCAAATTCTTGCAACTGGCGCCCGGAGGTCAAGCCAGAAACCGCCGGGCGGCTGCGACTGCGCGCTCCGTATACCCAATCAGCGCTGGGTCGCTCAGCTCATACCGCGGCACGGCCCAGCCCATCGAGGCAAAGCGGCGCAACATGATGAACATGGGCAAAAGCTCTTCGGCTTCTGCGGAAAAGTCGCGCAATTCGCGGTAGCCGGCGATGGCGGCATCGCGGATCTGGTCGGCGGCGGGTTCGTCTTCGTTCTGGCTCATCATCACGGCGAGTTCGTAAAGCCGGAAGCCAAAGCCCGCATCGTCAAAGTCGATCAGCATCAGCTCACCATCCTTGATGAAAACGTTTTCGCGCAGGGCATCTGCATGGATCAGGCCGAAATCGGCGCCGTTTTCCAGATAGGCCTGCGCGCGGTCCCAGGCCACGGCACGCGCGCGGTTGACCAGGTGACGATCGCTTTTGGACAGGGCGGGGCTTTCCCAGAAACGTCCCCAGAACGGGGCCTCCCCCAGCAGCCCATCCAGATCCCAGCGGTGGCGGGTAAATCCATCGGGCAGGGTCAGCGTGTCGGTGATATTATGCAGCCGGGCCAGTTCGCGGCCCAGCTTATGGTAAAGCGCGACCTGCTCGTTGATGGGCATGTCAAACGGCACCCCCCCGTCGCCGATGGGCCGCCCGTCCACCCAGGTCACCATTGTTGCCAGGCGCCCGGTCGAGAGGGCAATCACAGCCTGTTCATCCCGGGTGGATATCGGGGCGGGCACCTCCATCCCTGCCTGCGACAGTGCGCCCATCCAGTCGAGTTCGGAGCGGATCGCAGTGGCGGACATATATCCGGGCCGATGCAGGCGCAGGGCGGCGCGATCTTTGCCAACCCGCACCTCGTGCACCGCGTTTTCGCGATCTTTGATCAGTCGCACATGCTGTGCACCCCAGGCTTTCAGCGCCTCTTTGAGCTCGCTCATACGGGCATCTCCTTCAGCGCGGCGGACAAAGTGTCGACCAAAAGATCGGCCTGGTTGCGGTCAAAACACATCGGTGGGCGGATCTTGATTGCGTGATACTCGCGCCCCATCGAATGCAGGATCACGCCGCGATTTCGCATCTCTTCCATCAGCTGGTTGGTGAATTCCACGGCAGGGGTGAGGGCGGTATCTGTGACGAACTCCACCCCAAGAAACATCCCGGAGCCGCGCACGTCTGCGATATAGGGATGGTCAATCTGGCGCAGCAGATCCAGCGTGTACCCGCCGGTGTCGCGGGCGTTTTCGACAAGGTTTTCCTCTTCCAGGACATCCAGCACGGCCATTGCTGCGGCGGCCGAGACCGGGTTGCCGCCGAAGGTGTTGAAATAGCCAAAAGCGTTGCGGAATTCTGCCAGGATTTCGGGCTTTGCCACGACCCCGGCTACCGGATGCCCATTGCCCATCGGCTTGCCCATCGTCACGATATCCGGCACCAGTCCAATACGTTCATGCCCCCAGAAGTCATGGCCAGTGCGACCAAAACCAGGCTGCACCTCGTCTGCAATAATCACCCCGCCCGCACGTTTCACCACAGCGACAGTTGGGTCAAGGAAGCCCTTGGGCAGGGTCGGGCAGCCTTCATTGGCAAAAAACGGGTCGAGGATCAGGGCAGAAAAACCATGACCGGTGGCTTCAAGCTCGTCGATGGCTTTCTGGACACCATCGGCAAAGGTCTGAGCGTGGGTGTCGTGTGACCCGCCAAGCGGCCGAAGATTGTCCGGGGCAGGCACGCGTTTCACCCAGTCCACATGGCCACCGATGGGTGTTTTCTTGGCGGATAGATGCGACACCAGATCCGTGTTGCCGTGATAGGTGTTGTCGGTGCCGATAATGCCGGTCTTGCCCGTCACCGCGCGGGCCATGCGCAGGGCGATGTCATTGGCCTCGGAACCGGTGCATACCATGATCATGGCGCTCAGATCATGGCGCAATGTGGCGGTCAGCCGGTCTGCGTAGTCAAGGATACCTTCGTGGAGATAACGGGTGTGTGTGTTCAGGGTGAGTGCCTGTTTGGCAATCGCCTCGACCACTTTCGGGTGCGCATGACCTACATGCGGCACGTTGTTGTAACAATCGAGCAGGCGGTTGCCATCGGCGTCCCAGACCCAGGCCCCTTCACCGCGTACCAGGTGCACAGGATTGTCGTAGAACGTGGTCATATTGGGGCCGAGCCTTTGTTCACGGCGGGCCAGAATTCTGGCGGTGGGGCTGGGAGTGTCGGACATCTATTCCTCCTGAACGCGGCCCCGGAGAGCCTTGACCTGCCCGCGCCTGTTCTTGGCGTCGAGGCGACGTTTCTTTGATCCTAATGTTGGGCGGGTGGCGATGCGGCGTTTCGGGGCAACGAGGGCCTTGCGGATCATCTCGGCCAGCCGTTCGGCGGCAATTTCACGGTTGCGCGCCTGTGATCTTGTATCTTCAACCCGAAGGATCAACGCGCCGTCCTGGGTCCATTTTCGCCCTGCGATACGCTTCAGTCGCGTTTTGACCGCGGGGGTCAGGGCAGGGCTGCGTGCGGCTTCGAACCTGAGTTCAACGGCTGTCGAGACCTTGTTGACATTCTGCCCACCGGGTCCTGAGGAGCGGGTGAAGCTCTCGGTCAGTTCCCAATCTTGCAGGGTTATTGTGTCAGTCACGCGGATCATGAGGGCACCCTAGCGGATTGGATCCAAAATGGAAGAGGCGACTTGATTGACCAGGGAAATGAGGGCTTTCGAAGAAAACTAGAAAACTAGAAAACTAGAAAACTAGAAAACTAGAAAACTAGTTTTGTCAGGAAATGATGGCAGGGGATGCCCAAAAGAAAAGGGCCGTCCGCCTGTGGGACGACCCTTCGAGATTTTGGAGGTGGGGCCGGTTAGCCGGGCCTCAATCTGAAAACTGCCCGCCAACTTTGGCCCACGTGACCTTCCGAGGCTGCTCGGAAGGCGCGTGACCTAAACTGTCCCGGCACCTCGCTCCTTTGCATCTCTCGACATGGACACCTCCTTTCTCAATGTTAGCGATAATAGGATGGTGCCACATATTTGGTATTTGTCAAAACTTTTTACGCAACACTTGGTGAAAGTTTCGTGACAATGACCCGGAATGGGATCAACGCAACGAGAGCAAGAGTCAATTTTACAAGCCAGTCGGCAACGGCAAGTGAGACCCAAAGCGGCATTTTCGGGCCAAACGTCAGGAAGGGGGCAGGGTCCCAGGCCCAGTTGATGGCGGCATCGGCATCGGCACCAAAAAAGGTGATCGAGGCCGAAAATGCGATGGTGAAAAACAACACAGTATCAACTACCGATCCCACAAGGGTCGACGCCAGTGGCGCGCGCCACCATTTGCCGTCGCGCAGGCTGTTGAATACGGCAACGTCCAGCAGCTGGGCGGTCAGGAAACCGGCGCCCGATGCCACTGCAACACGCAGCGGGACCGCGGCATATTCAAACCCCTCGCCCTGCAACATGATCTGACTGCCGATCAGCGAACAGATGACGCCAACCACAAAGCCAGCGAACACAACTTTTCGTGCCGGCCCCGCGCCATAGACACGGTTCATCACGTCGGTCACCAGGAAGGCAAGCGGGTAGGTGAAGGCCCCCCAGGTGAGCAGCCCGTCAAGCAGGAGGAACTGAACAAGGATATTCGAGGCCACCACAACAGCGGCCATGGCGATTACGCCAGGTAGGATTCTGGTCATGTTTTTGATCCGTTTTATCAAGGTAGCGGCGACTCGGCCTCTGGGAAGGTGCCTCTTGCATTGCCCCAAAAGCGGGCTGGGCATACCGCTCGATTGTCAACAATTCAAGCCCCAATTTCCCAATGGCGAAGCCTTTACGTCAGGGCAGCGCATGATCATGGGGCGTTGGGCACCACGTATTCCACGATCTCGCTCACTTGGAAAAACTGGAAATTGTCATCCGAGATCATGGTGAGCCGAATCTGCTCCTGATCATCGCGCCACACGGCAATGCCTTCCAGATTGTCATGCACCCCCAGGCCAGAGCGTAACAGCTCCACCTCGTTCTGCGGTCCCGCAGGCCCCAGGTCAAACCGGCGCACCCGGCTGGTAAACCCAAGGATGCCGGCAAGGTGGCGTTCCAGCAGGTAGAGCCTGCCATCCGGACCGATATCGGCCCCCACCGGCAGATACGGACCGCGACGTGGGATGCTGAACCGTTTCAGCCAGTGGTCGGCACCAGGTCGCAGCTCGTAGATCGGAAAGTTTTCAGTATCTCCGCTGCGCTCGGGCAACATGAAAAGCGTGCCTTGCAGGTCCACCGCGATCGCCTCAAAGGAGGAATTGACCTGCATCTTGTCAAAATCGGGGTGTTTCGGAAGGTTGCGGGACGGTTGCCCCAGCGTGGCATATGTCTGCACCCGATGCTTGGCTTCGAAGCTGACATAATTCTGTCCGTCCTCGGCAATTGCCAGCCCTTCGCTGTCATTGAAAAAACGGGGGAGGGGATTGCCCTTGTCGGTCCGTAACCCTTCCGGGGCGGTCTGGCTTATGCCGGTGATCCGGCCGTTTTCATTGCGACTGATCTGTCCCTTGATGAAAAAGCCCCGGTCGGTGATTGCAGTGAAGCTGAGACCGTCTTTGCCGAGTTCCAACCCGGAGAACCCACCAAAATTTGGCCCCTCGCCACGCATGCGGAAGGACTGCAGATAAGATGCCTTGCCCGCTGTCTGCGCTTCTCCGAACGCGGTGAGCAGGATCAAGAAAGCCGCTATTGTGAAGACAAGACCGCGCCGCATTGTGCTGGAAGATCCGAAAGAGTGAGGGGACCACGCGGTTTGCGTGGTTTCGAAGGTTTAGGGGGCGGGGGAGGTGGATAAAGAATGTCCTGCACCCATTTTTCGGCATCCTTGCAGCCATCCCCCTTGGGAGGCGGGGCCTGATTTTCGCAGCCGCGCGCGCCCTTCGGGCATTTCAACCGCACGTGAAAATGATAGTGATGCCCCCACCAGGGCCGGATCTTGCGAAGCCACGCCCGGTTGCCTTTTTCATCTTTGCACATCTGCACCTTGGCGCCGGGGAAGACAAAGATCCGCGCCACGCGAGGGTCCTGGGCGGCGGCCTTGAGGATATTGTGGTGCTGGCGTGTCCAGCTGCCATTCACATAGGCCCCTTTGGCCCGCCGCATTGAGATCGAGGAGATTTTTTCGCGTTCGGCCACGCTCAGGTTCAGCCGGGTGGGGGGGAGCATCCAGATATCGGCATCCAGCCCGATCTGGTGGGAGCGGTGCCCCGATAGCATCGGCCCGCCACGTGGCTGGCTCATGTCACCAATGTAAAGCCCTTTCCAGCCCGTCTGGCGGGCGGCCTTTCGGGACAGGTCCTGAACAAAATCCACAAGCTCGGGGTGGCCCCAGTTTCGGTTGCGCGACAGGCGCATGGCCTGCCATGTCGGACCGGTCTGCGGCAATTGCACTGCGCCCGCCACACAGCCTTTGGCATAGGAGCCGTAAGAAGCCGCACGTTGGGCGGATCCTGCCTGGGCCTTGCCAAAAAGTTCTTTTGCAGGGCGCTCTGCCTGTACCGGGCTGCTGAGGGTGGCCAACAGGCCCAGAACAATCGCCGGCAGGGACAGGATGTGTTTGCTCATGATCAGGGCCTCATTCATGCTCGCCATCAGGTTTAACCCAGACCAGCAGGAAAAGTCCCAGCATGAACAGGGCGATCAGCGGGGTTACGCCGAGTTGCTGGCTGCCGGTGAGGGCGGTGACAACCCCGATTGAAAAGGGTGCAATGAAGCTGGTGGCCTTGCCTGCGAGTGCATAAAGGCCAAACGCTTCGGTCATGCGTTCGGGGTTGGCCTGACGCACCATCATGGTGCGGCTGGCTGATTGAAGGGCCCCTCCGGCCGCGCCGATCACCGCACCGATGATGTAAAAGGCGATATCAGGTGCTGCGCTGTTTGCCCCCACCACCATGCCGAACACCTGTTCGCGCGAGATGAAAACCACGCTGACGGCCACCGCCGTCAGGGCGAGGATACAGAACCGGATCACGGGTTTGGGGCCGAACCGGTGGTCTGCCTTACCGCCAAGCCAGGCAAATACCGCGCCGGTGATAATGGCCACGATGCCGAAAATGCCGACATTGACCACGCTCCATTCCAGAACACCCGCCGCATAGATACCGCCAAAAGTATACATGCCGTTCAGCGCATCGCGATAGAACATCGAGCTGCCGAGATAGGCAAACAGGCTTTGTGATTTGGGCAGTCTGCGCAGGGTTTGGCCAAGATCCAGTATGGCGTGTTTGATCATCTGCGGGTTGGGGTTGGTGTGTTTCGGGTCGCGCACCCACAGGAAAAACGGCACCATGAACAGGGCATACCAGATGGCGGTCAGCGGCCCGACAAAGCGGGTGCCTTCGCGTTGATCCGGGTCGAACCCCAGCAGCGGCTCGATCCCGATCAGCGTGCGCCCCTCGGGGTTTTCCGCAAACAGCGTCAGCATGATCACAAGCGACAGCAGTCCGCCTACATACCCGAATGCCCAGCCATTTCCGGAAATCCGCCCGATCTCTTCGCGCGTGCCAAGGTCGGGCAGCATCGAGTTGGTGAAGATCGTGGCGAACTCCATGCCAATGAGGCCAATGGCGAAACTGGCAAAAATCCAGGTCAGATTCTCCATGCCGGGGATCGCAAACCAGATGCCAGCCGCACCAATGACATACATGATCGAAAACAGCCAGATCCAGCGCAGCCGATTGCCGGATGTGTCGGCAATGGCACCCAGCACGGGGGCCAGCAATGCGATGCAGACACCGGCGAGGGCGACGGTGAACCCCCAGGTTGCCTGGGCTTCGGCACCGTCGCCGATCAGGGATTTCACGTATGGCCCGAAGACAAACGTCAGGATCAGCGTATTGTAGGGCTGGCTGGCCCAGTCGAACCAGAACCAGCCCCAGATACGCTTGCGCGCCGAAATCTCTGCCATGGTGTTGTCCCTGCTGTCCGGTGATATTGCTGTTTATGAAATGGATCAAACAGGGTTTGCAGGGACAGGGCAAGGTGGCCCGTGCGCTTTACGCCACGTTGGCGGCTGAATTTTCCGGCTGTGCTTTGTGTGTGGGCTGTTCCGGGGGCCATGGCCGCATTGCATCCGCGTGGATCCATGCCTGCACCCAGGAGGGCAGTTGCGGTGGCCTGTCCACATGACCCAACGCCTCGCGCACACGATCTGTCGAAACGATCCCGTTCCGATCGGTTACCGCAGAGCGATAGACAATCTGGTTGGCGCAGTCATCGCCCTTCCACATGCTTTGCTCCACATAGAAAAAGCGGTCATCCCACCCGACAAGGCGCGAGTGCATCTCGACCCGTTCAAACATCTTGATCCGTTTGCGATACCGCACGCTGGCCCCCGCCATGGTCAGCCCCCAGCGGTTTTTGAGCAAGACCCGTGTCAGCCCGGTGCGCCCGGCCAGAGGGATGCGGCCCAGATCATACAGGGTCAGCGTGCGTCCGTTGTTCAGCTCGCGCCACAGGTCCAGATCCCAGGGCCAGCAGCGGTGATGGCTCACATGGGTGCCCGTGACCGGCAGGGGGGAGGCATTGGCATTTTTCGCCAACTCTTTGATCATGCGCAGGAAGGGATACATGGGGAGCTCCGTTTTTGATCTCTTGCCCATCGTGCGAACGCCGCGTCAACCAGGACCGCGCGTCACCCTTGCCCTTTTGATCCCATGACCCTAGATGGGATGAAGACCAAGAAAGGAACACCCATGCTGGCCCTGATCCAAACGCTGCTGTTTGTCATTCAAATCGCCTGGTATATCGTGATCGCCCATGTGGTGATGTCCTGGCTGATCAATTTCCAGGTGCTCAACCTGCGCCAACAGCTGGTGGCCCAGATCTGGTACGGGCTGGAGCGACTGCTGGGACCGGTCTATGCCAAGATCCGCAGCTTTCTGCCGGCAACCGGTGGGCTCGATCTGTCCCCGCTGGTGGTGATCATCGGTCTTTACGCCGCGCAACGCCTCTTGGTGAATGCGGCGATGGGGATCTACTGAACAACGCCCTAACCCCCCTTGTTCTGAACGCCGGGGTATGAGACTCTGCCCGTCATAAGAAACGAGCAGCTGCCCATATGCCCCGTGATCTGGATCTTCTGAAATCCGTCTTCGGATTTGATGGCTTTCGGCCTGGTCAGGCCGAGATTGTGGACGCCGTGGTCGCGGGGGAAAATACACTCGCCATCATGCCTACGGGTGGCGGAAAATCCCTTTGTTTTCAACTTCCTGCCCTGGTGCGCGACGGGGTGACGGTGGTGATCTCACCCCTGATTGCCTTGATGCGCGACCAGGTGCGCGCGCTGCAGGCGGCGGGGGTTGAGGCCGGGGCGCTCACCTCTGGCAATACCGAGGAAGAAAATGACGCCGTGTTTGCGGCGCTGTCCGATGGGCGGCTGAAACTTCTTTACATGGCGCCGGAGCGGCTGGCCTCTGGCGGCACCGTGAACCTGCTGCGACGTGCGGGAACCACGCTGATTGCGGTGGATGAGGCCCATTGCGTCAGTCAGTGGGGGCATGATTTCCGCCCGGATTACCTGCGTATTGGTGAACTCAGGCGCACACTGGATGTCCCGCTTGCCGCGTTTACCGCAACCGCAGATCAGGAAACCCGTGACGAGATTGTGCAAAAGCTGTTTGACGGCGACCCGCCGCGCAGCTTCCTGCACGGGTTTGATCGCCCCAATATCCATCTTGCCTTTGCCGCGAAGGACAATCCGCGCAAGCAAATCCTTGATTTCGCCGATGCCCGCCGCGGGCGGTCCGGCATTGTCTATTCCGGCACACGTGCCCGCACCGAAACTCTGGCAGGGGCTTTGCGGGATGCGGGGCATAGTGCCATCCACTATCATGGTGGGATGGAGGCCGATGACCGGCGAGAGGTCGAACGTCGCTTCCAACAGGAAGACGGGCTGATCGTGGTTGCCACGATTGCGTTCGGAATGGGGATTGATAAACCGGATATTCGTTGGGTGGCACATTCCGATCTGCCCAAATCCATTGAGGCATATTACCAGGAAATCGGCCGGGCGGGCCGGGATGGGGCCCCCGCCGAAACCCTCACCCTTTTTGGGCCCGATGACATCCGCCTGCGTCGCAGCCAGATTGACGAGGGCCTGGCCTCGCCCGAACGCCGCGGGGCGGATCACGGGCGGCTCAATGCGCTTTTGGGGTTGGCCGAAGCCCATGGTTGCCGCCGCCAGCAATTGCTTGCCTACTTTGGGGAAACCTCCGAACCCTGTGGCAATTGTGACCTCTGTGAACGTCCACCCGAGCTGTTTGATGGCACGGTAGATGTGATGAAGGCGCTCTCTGCCGCGCTGCGCACTGACGAAAGCTACGGATCCGGGCATCTGATCGACATTCTACGCGGAAATGCCACTGAACGGGTGCGCGAACGGGGGCATGACAATCTGCCCACATTCGGCGTGGGGCGTGAACATGACAAACGGCTGTGGCAGGCCATTTTCCGACAGATGCTTGGGTTGGATCTGGTGCGTCCGGATCCGGCGCGCCATGGCGCGTTGCGTATCACGCCCAAGGCGCATCCGGTGCTGCGCGGGGAAGAGCAGGTCCACCTGCGCCGCGATATGCTCAAGCCGTCCCGTCGTCCGGCTGCAAAGATGATGGTGTCCGAAGAGGACGCGCCGCTTCTGTCTGCCCTGAAGGCCAAGCGCCGCGCTTTGGCCGAGGCCGCCCGCGTGCCGGCCTACGTGGTCTTCACCGACCGCACCTTGATTGAAATGGCTGAGAAACGTCCGGGAAATCTGGATGAGATGGCGCGCATTGGCGGGGTGGGGGCGAAGAAGCTTGAAACCTATGGGGATGCGTTCTTATCAGTCATTGCGGGGGATGCGCCCGAATTGCATCCGCAGCGTCGGAAACTTGCCGGCCGGAACGAGGCCGGGCTTTACGATCAGCTGGAAGAGGCCGCCGCCCGGTTGTTGCGGGGTGAAGATGGCTGCGGAAAATACATGACCCTGACACCGGGCACCCTGCGCCAGATTGCCGAGCGCAGACCCGGATCCCTTGCGGATCTTGCGCGGGTGCGGGGGATGAATGAGACCAAGGTGGAACGGTTCGGGCCGGTGTTTTTGGAAATTTTGATGGAGAATGCGTGATGCTGGTTGTGGTGTCCCCCGCGAAACGTCTGGATGAAACAGACCCCAAGGCTGAAGGTGGCAGTACGCCGCTCTATCTGGACCAGGCCAGCGAGCTTGCCCGCACGGCTGGCGCATTGACGACGCAGGACCTTGAAAAACTCATGCATATTTCCCCCAAACTTGGCGCGCTCAATGCGCAGCGATTTGCCGCTTTTGGTTCGGGTCAGGGGGAAAAACAGGCGCTGGAGATGTTCGCGGGTGACACCTATGCAGGGTTGGATGCACCCTCTCTGGGAGAGGATGCGCGCCGTTATGCGCAGGATCACCTGTGCATCCTGTCCGGCCTTTACGGACTTTTGCGCCCCGAAGACCTGATTGCGCCACACCGCCTGGAAATGGGATCTCGGTTGAAAAATGCGCGGGGCAAGAACCTGTATGAGTTCTGGGGAGACCGCATCGCCGAGGCGATCAATGCACGGGCCGAGCAAACCCGCTCCTCTGTCTTGGTGAATTGCGCCTCGGTGGAATATTTTTCAGCGGCGAACCGGGATATCCTGATCCCCCGGGTGATCACACCAAGCTTTTATGAAATGAAAAGTGGCACGCCGAAAATTGTGTCCTTCTATGCCAAGAAAGCACGCGGGGCGATGGCGCGATATGTGATGGAAAACCGGCTGACAGATCCCAAGGATCTTAAGGGGTTTGATCTGGGTGGCTATCAATATCACCCTGAAATGAGTGACGGTGACAGCCTGGCATTTCTGCGTGATGCCGAGGGTTGAGCTGGGGATTAATCCTCAAGAAGCGGTGGGCGGGCGTTGATGGGGCAATTGTCCCGGATCTCACCAATGATCAGTGGTTTCTTCAGAGGTTTGGTCAGGTGTTTGTCCAATCCGTGACGCAAGATCTCCTCGGCATCTCCCGCCATTGCGTGGGCGGTCAACGCGACGACGCGGGTATGCGGCAACCCTTGTTCGGCTTCGAGTTCGCGAATGCAGCGCGTGGCCTGTTTCCCGTCCATTTCCGGCATTGAAATGTCCATGAACACGAGGTCGGGCTGAAAGGATTGAAAAAGCTCCAGAGCTTCGCGGCCATTATTGGCAAATTTCAGATCAATATCGAGCGGCTTGACCAGTTTGGAAAATACCAACCGGTTGGTCCGGTTGTCTTCAGCCGCAAGCACCCGCATCTGGCGCAAGTCTTGGGCCGCCGCAGCGGGGGGCAGCGGGCAAGATTGTGAGGGGTCCTGTGAAGCGGTCTGGTCGTTCTGGATCGGAGAGGATGTTTGCTCGGGCTGTGGTTGGAGCCGTGGCAACGGTGCCTCTGGCAGGTGCTGCAGATCCATTTGTTCGGGCGGGCGGGGAAAATCGTTTTGAGCAGGCTGATCGTCGCCATGCCCGTCGGAGTGTTCGGTTTCGGTGACAGGGGCGGGAGAAGCCGGGTTCGCCTGTGGGGCGGTGATAAGCTCTGCCACGGCCTCAAGCGTGTCTTGCGCATTTGAGATGGCGGCAGACTCTGCGGAGACTGATTTGAAGTCGATTTCCTGAAGTGTCTGGAACAGCTCCTGACGCAGGATTGGCATCGACAGGGTGCGGTCAATTCTGCAGTTGGGGGGCATCGGGGCCGCCGCCTGATGGTTTTGACTGTTTACTTGAATGACACGGACATTTGCCGAAGAGAGGCCGTGCAGCATGGTGGGGGTTGCACGGGCAAGAATCTCTTCCTGAACAAAGAGAACGTGATGGCCGTTCAGTTCCGATGGGAGGGCGTCCGGGCTGGTGATCCGGTGAACCTCCAACCCCATCGCCTGCAGGCTTTTACACAGGGTTGTCTGGTGCAGTCCCGCATCCATCAACAATGTTGCCGTGGTCAAGCCCAGAGGAAGATTGGGGATTTCGACGTCCTGAACAACAGGAAGGGTCATGTGCAAGCCGAAACAGGACCCGCTGCCTTCCTCGCTTTCGACCCAGATTTCCCCATGCATCAGCTCGACAAGTTGCTTGGTGATTGCAAGCCCAAGGCCGGTGCCGTCAAATCGCCGGTTGCGCTCGTCTTCGACCTGATTGAACTCACCAAAGATATGGGATTGCATTTCGGCAGGAATGCCGATGCCACTGTCTTCGACGGTGATGTGAATTTTCTGTTTGGCGCCCCCATCGACCGGGACCCCCAGAACGCGGACCTGAACATGCCCTTCCGGGGTGAATTTTACCGCATTGCCAATCAGGTTGGTCAGGATCTGGCCAATGCGCACCGGGTCGCCCGTCAACAAGGTGGGGACAAATAGGTCAAAATCCACCGAGATTTCGAGGCCTTTCTCCTGCATGGAGGGCATGAGCAACGTAACCACATCGTGCAGCTTGGCTTCCAGATCGAAGGGTTCGGTTTTCAGAGCCAGCTTGGCGGCTTCGATCTTTGAGTAATCCAGCACGTCATTGATGATGGTCAGCAAGGCTTCGCCAGAATTCTTGATGGTCTGAACATAAAGCTGTTGCTCCTCGTCCAGCTCCCCTTCGGCCAGCAGCTCTGCAATGGCAACCACCCCGTTCATGGGGGTTCTGATTTCGTGGCTCATATTGGCCAGAAAGGCAGACTTGGCGCGGTTTGCAGCTTCGGCTTTGAAGCGCGCTTCTTTCAGTTTGGCTTCATATTGAATCGTGTCGGTGATGTTCAGTCCCAGAGAAACCGTATCCCCATCACCGGACCGGCGGTCGACCAGTTTGATATAGGTGCCGTCCCACAAGCGCAGTGTGTGCGGTTCAAGCTTGGGGGCGCGCCAGCGGGTCAGCATCATATCGCGCCAGGCCAGGGGACGCATGGTGCCGATATCAACGATGCCTTCATCCAGAACCGCGTGCAGGATCTCGACATAGGAAATGCCGGGGGCAATACATTCCAACCCGTCAAATGGTTTCAG
Organism: Aliiroseovarius crassostreae; assembly: GCF_025137635.1. Taxonomy (NCBI): domain Bacteria; kingdom Pseudomonadati; phylum Pseudomonadota; class Alphaproteobacteria; order Rhodobacterales; family Paracoccaceae; genus Aliiroseovarius; species Aliiroseovarius crassostreae. Next base: position 133,007 of record NZ_CP080772.1, read on the forward strand.
ATAGGCGGAATTTGCGGCAATCATGCATTCGTTCTGGTCAAAAACCGCAAAACCGTCTTCGATGGTTTCCAGACTGTCCCACAGACGCCGCTTGGCAATCACAATCTCTTCCGTCGCGCGTTCCAGATCAGCCTTGACCAACGAGTTTTCGGTGAGCGTTTCCTTCAGGTCCTCGCGCGTTTCGACAATCTCTTCAGACAGATTACGGGCATGAAGGGACAGCTTCCGGTTTGCATCGGACAGCTCGGCCTGTTTCTGGGCCAATAGCCTCTCAGCGGCCATTCTGGCGCGCCGTTCCTGTGCCAGGACATCATCAATCTTCATACCCGCATCTCCGCATTCTGCGTTCCTGTCTGTCTGGCAGAATGGGATGAAGAGGGTGAACAGGGGCTTAACGGAATGAAGAAAATCGTCTGCAAAATGCAATCAATTTTCAGAGGTGACTTTAGGGGGTGCAGTTTCAGACACAAATGAAAACCCCGGCGCCGGAGAGGCCGGGCCGGGGTTCGAAATGCGCTTGCGGGGGGGGATCAGCTGTCGTCTTCGTCCGCATCATCACCCGAAGGCAGATTGAAGAAGCTGTCTGCATCCAGAACTTCCTCTTTCTCTTCCTTGGGTTCATTGGACAGCGTGAATGTCTCCAGCCCTTCGATGGCCGACGGCATTTTCGGCTCTGCATCCATGGCAAGGCTCTGCTCGGTCGAAACCAGCTTGCGGCGCTCGTCATCAGACATTGCGTCTGCCGATTTCGATGCCTTTTGCACGGCGAGGTCCAGCTCAGACTGTTTACACAGGCCAAGCGCCACCGGGTCGATCGGTTCCATGTTCTGGATGTTCCAGTGGGTACGCTCGCGGATCGACTGGATGGTCGGCTTGGTGGTGCCCACCAGTTTGGCGATCTGACCGTCGCTGAGTTCCGGGTGGAACTTCACCAGCCACAGAATCGAGTTCGGGCGGTCCTGACGCTTTGACAGCGGGGTATAGCGCGGGCCGCGGCGTTTCTCTTCGCCCACGGCTGCGGCGTAGAATTTCAGCTTCAGCTTGTGCAGCGGGTTGGCCTCGGCCTTTTCGATCTCGGACGGGTCAAGCTGGTTGTTGGCAACCGGGTCAAAGCCTTTCACGCCGGTGGCCACATCGCCATCGGCAATGCCCTGAACTTCCAGTTCGTGCAGTCCGCAGAAGTCAGCAATCTGTTTGAAGCTGATGGTGGTGTTGTCCACCAGCCAGACGGCGGTGGCTTTTGCCATGATCGGTTTGTTCGACATTGGAACTCTCCTTTGAAAACACGTGGCCCGGATACGACTTTCCCGTGCCCTGGCTGGGCTGTCTGGTCTCACGGGGAGTTTTCCAGACCGGTTCTCGTTGTCGGGGAACTTGCGGTCTATATAAGGGAGAAAGGAAAAAGAGGGAAGAGCAAATGCGTAAGGCGGTTTTGGCGGGTGTGATCTGGGGGCTCTCAGTGCTGGGCCTTTGGGCAGATGGTGAGCCGTCCGGAGACTTCGATTATTACGTTCTGGCGTTAAGCTGGTCCCCAAACTGGTGTGCTGTCGAAGGGGATGCGCGGGGATCAGAGCAATGCGATCCGGCCCGTGACCTTGGGTGGGTCGTGCATGGTTTGTGGCCGCAATATGAAACCGGGTGGCCCAGCTATTGCCGGCACAGCTTTCGCACCCCGTCGCGCGGTATGACCCGTGCGCAGGCGGATATTTTCGGCGACGGAGGGGCCGCCTGGTATCAGTGGAAGAAACACGGCACCTGTGCTGGGCTGGAACCCTCAGACTACTACGACACCGTGCGCCGCGCTTATGAAGCGGTGGAGAGACCGGAAATCCTGCGTAAACTCGACAAACCGGTGCGGCTGCCTGCGAAAGTGATCGAGGACGCCTTTTTGCAGGCCAACCCGGAGTGGCAGGCCAATATGCTGACCATCACCTGCAAAGGCGATCGCATTCAGGAAGCGCGCCTGTGCCTGACCAAGGATCTTGAACCGCGGGAATGTGGTCGGGACGTGCGCCGGGATTGTTCGCAGACACGTGCGCTACTGGATCCGATCCGCTGATCTCGCGGGGGCTCCCGCGCCTTTCTTCCCGTAGGCCAGCAGGCTGGGGGATGGCTCCTGTGCCTCCGGCGGGGATAATTTTGCCCAGAAAATAGAGCGATGCGAGGGAAATCGCCGCTGCCGCCTTGGGGTCACCGCAGGGTTCACTTGCTTGTGTGCGGGCCGTGTGAGCCGGTCATGATACACTGGGATCAAAGGCCGGGGTCCGGTCTTTGTGCATAGATGCATGGGAGCCGGCCGGGTGGTAACACTGCGGGAGGAAGGCAAATGGTCAAGACAATCGGTAACCCATTATCCTGGATGGCTCAGCATGTGGCCGACGCGGGGCATCATGTCCTTGAAAACATTGATCATATATCCTCGAAGGATGCGCCTCCGAAGCTCCGATCTCTGCATATGGCGGATCTGAATGCGGCGCTGAGACTGGGGTACAAGGATTTTTGCGCCGCGCGGACGGAAGTTATGATGCTGGTCGTGTTTTATCCCGTTGTCGGACTGATCCTGATCACAATGGCCTTCAACATGTCCCTTTTACCCTTGTTGGCGCCGCTGATGATGGGGTTCGCGTTGTTGGGGCCGGTGGCCGCAGTAGGGCTTTACGAGATCAGCCGACGAAGGGAGGCGGGGGAAGATGTGAGCTTTACCTCTGCGATCGGAGTGCTCGGGGCACCCAGTCTGGGGGGGATCCTTGTGATTGGGGCCTATCTGTTTGTGCTGTTCATGGCCTGGATGCTGTCGGCATGGGCAATTTATCAGGCCACGCTGGGCCCTGATTTGCCCGAAACTGTTTACGGTTTTGCCAAATCAGCTCTGACCACCCCGGCAGGCTGGATGATGATTTTCCTGGGTGGGGGCGTCGGCTTTGCGTTTGCGTTGGTGGTTCTGGCCACCACCGTGATCTCGGTACCTATGCTGCTGGATCGAAAGGTCGGTGTGGCAGTGGCCGTGGGATGCTCGATCCAGCTGGTGAGGAGCAATCCCGGCGTTATGCTGCGTTGGGGTGTGATTGTGCTCGCCGCGCTGTTGCTGGGTGCGCTTCCGCTGCTTTTGGGGCTGGTTGTGGTGCTGCCCATTCTGGGCCATGCCACCTGGCATCTCTATCGCAAGGCGGTGCAGAGGGGCGGGATCTGAATATGGAGAAGGCGCTCTTGTAAGCGCCCCCTTCCCGGATGAGTTCTACCCCACCTGCAGACAAATCTTCCCGATATGCTGGCTGGTTTCCATGCGTGCATGGGCGGCGTGGGCGTCTGCCAGCGGGAACACCTGATCGAGCACGGGCTTGACGGTGCCCTGGTCCAGAAGCGGCCAAACCTTTTCCAGCAATTCCTCCGCGATCTTGGCTTTCGCAAGGTCGGATTGCGGGCGCAGGGTGGAACCCGTCACGGTCAGGCGCTTGGCCATGATCTGCGCGAAATTGATTTCGGCCTTGGGGCCGGACAGGAAGGCAATGTGGACCATACGACCCTCGGTGGCGAGTGCCCGGATGTTGCGGGCGATATAGCCGCCGCCAACCATGTCGAGGATCAGGTTGGCGCCCCCTTCCCCTTTCAGCACCTCGACAAAATCCTCGTCGCGGTAGTTGATCGCCCGCTCCGCGCCAAGGTCGGTGCAGACCGCGCATTTCTCATCGCTGCCTGCTGTGGTGAAAACGCGTGCGCCAAAATGGTTGGCGAGCTGGATGGCGGTGGTGCCGATGCCGGAGGAGCCGCCATGGACCAGAAACCGTTCGCCCGCCTGCAACCCGCCGCGCATGAAAACATTAGACCATACGGTGAGGTATGTTTCGGGGAGGCAGGATGCTTCTCGCAGTCCCATCCCCTCAGGCACAGGTAGGGCGTGGGCGGCGGGGGTGGTGACATATTCAGCATAGCCGCCGCCCGGCAGAAGGGCGCAGACTTTATCGCCGATATTCCAATTTGTTACGCCTTCACCCACCGCAGCCACTTCGCCAGAGGCTTCCAGGCCGGGAAGGGGTGACGCGTTGGGGGGAGGGGCGTAATTTCCTGCGCGTTGAATGGCGTCCGGGCGGTTCACGCCTGCAAAGGCCACCTTGATCAGGATCTCACCATACGCTGGCGTAGGGATTGGAGCGTCGATAAGTTTCAACACCTCGGGCCCACCGGGGGTCGAGATTTCCACCGCGCGCATCATGTCGGTCATTCACGTGTCTCCATTCGGGGAAGAGGGCGCCCAGCGGCCCGGATATTTGGGGTTCATGTCGCGGGTGCCGGGGGCCTTGATCGTTTCAAGGATCTTCCCCGGACCGGCCATGAAGGATTTGAACAGCGGGTTCTTGCGCGCCTGCGCCTTCACCTTCTCAAACTGCATCACATTGTCGATGCGCCGGTCGAGGAAAGCCCAGGTGGCTGCATCGCCTTCGCTGTGATCCCCCAACCAAAAGAGCACGGTGGAGGAGTAAACGGCGGAAAGCGTGGCACGTTTTGTATACCAGTTCACGTCTTGGGAGCTGTCCCCCAGCGTGGCCCAGATTGCATCGCAGGTCTCCCAAAGGGCGGCCGTGCCAACGCCTGCATTCTGGGGCAGCGCGAAAAAGGCCATACCCTTGCGCACCATTTCCTTATCAGCCACCTGAAGCCGGAACTTCACCCCGGCGGCAATGCGGTCACGAAAGCGCATCTCGTCCAGATTGGCAGCTTCGAGCTTTGCGACCATCTCGGCGTCGCCTGCTTTGTGGTAGGCCAGCGCCAGATCCAGCGCCCCGCGCGGAAACAGCGCCTGCAGCTCGGCGTCAGACACCCCCAATTCGCCCTGCGTCGTCTTCATCGTGGCCTCGGACCAGCCGTCAAAGGGGACATGGTTGAGGGCGGTGTCAAGGAAGTCTGTTTTACTGATCATGATATCGATCCGGGCCGGGGAAATTCTTGTTTACTTATACAGGTTCTGAGCGTGGGGGGTAGCATTCAGATTGTCACCTGTTGCCACCTGCAGCGGGTGGTTTATCTGGACACGACTCACTTTCCCTGCTAAAGGGGCCGTTCCTGCAATTCTGCAAACACTAACTTAGAAAGGTGGTGACAACCACATGCAGGTTTCGGTTCGCGATAACAACGTAGACCAGGCGCTTCGTGCGCTGAAGAAGAAACTTCAGCGTGAAGGTGTCTTCCGCGAGATGAAGCTTCGGCAGCATTTCGAGAAGCCCTCCGAGAAGAAAGCCCGTGAGAAAGCGGAAGCTATTCGCCGTCAGCGCAAGCTGGCTCGGAAGAAAGCGCAACGTGAGGGTCTTCTTTAAGATCTGATCGTATTCGGTGGGGGAGTTGTCAATTCCTCGCCACGACGACCCCCGCAGCCTCGCTTCGGGGGTTTGTTGTTTTTAAGGGGCAGGTCCAAAGTGTTTTAGCCCCGTGTGGTGGGAAACCGGGGGTGCAGATCGTCGATGATAATGGCGTGGGAATGTGGGCCGTCGCCGGCCAGATGTGGGTGATCTGGCGGCAGATCATCATGGCGATGCTCAACCGACTGCGACGAGTGCCGGGGCCAAAGGCGCACTGCCAACCCTGCGCCCACCATCCCAAGAGCGGATAATATCAACGCGGCGCCGACAGCGCCCAGATGAAACATCAGCAGACCTGAGAGCGGATAGGCCACCAGCCAGCAGGCGTGGGACAGGGTGAAATGTGCGGCAAACAGCGCGGGCCGGTCCGTGCGATGGGCGGATCGCGTCAGGACACGACCAGAGGGGGTGAGAGTGGCCGAAAACCCAAAGCCGATGGCGCACCAGATCCCGGAGATCAGTGCAAAACTGACTGGCAGGACAAGGCCGATCAGGCTGAACCCGGCAAGGGCTGAGAGACTTATTCCTGCCCCCGCAAACATCACGGTGCGATCTTCGGTTCCTTTCAACAGCCGAGGCAGGGCAAGGGCCGCCACCATGGACCCTGCGCCGAAGCTTCCCAGCACCAGACCGACCGTGCTGTCACCCAGTCCCAGATCGGATTTCACCAATTGCACCGTGTTGACAAAGACCATGGCCCCGGTTGTCGAGCTGACCCAGCACAGGGCCAAAAGCCCGCGCAGGCGGGGGGTCTTCAGGTAAAGGCCAATGCCTCGCGTCGTGCGCTCCCAGATCGGGCGGGGCTTGCCCGGTTCCGGCGTGGGCAATAGGACGGAAACAACCAAAAGCGCCGATGCAATGAACCCCAAAGATGTGCCCAGAAACAGCGTGGCAAACCCGGTCAGTCCCAACAGGGCCGCCGCCAGAAGCGGGCTGAGCAGGGTTTCCAGATCCATTGCCAGGCGGGAAAGAGAAAGGGCGCGGGTGTAGTCTTCCTCATCTGGCAGCACATCCGGGATGGTGGCCTGAAAGGTTGGGGTGAACCCGGCTGAGGCGGATTGCAGCAGGAAGATCAGCACATAAATCTGCCAGATCTCGGTGACAAACGGCAGGCCTAACACCACCAGCGCACGGAACAGATCCAGCGTGACCAGGACCCGGCGGCGACTGATCCGTTCGGCCAGGGCCGCCGCGACCGGGGCGACCAGCACATAGGCGACCATCTTGATCGTCAAGGCGATGCCCAGCACCATCGCAGCCCGGTCCCCCGCCAGGTCATAGGCCAGCAGGCCAAGGGCCACCGTGGCCAGCCCGGTGCCGGTCAGTGCCACGATCTGGGCACCAAACAAGTGGCGGTAGGTTCGGTTGTTCAGGATGCTGATCATCGATATGCCCTGGGATCTGTCTGTCGCCTGAAATGGGAAGAGGGGGGGATGTGTATCCCGAGGGGTGCCTTTCAGAGATATTTTGTGATTTCCCGGAAATCCTGCATATCCACCGGCATGTCCGGATCCAGACAATGGTCGATATGATCGTGGATCAACACTTTCTTCGCATTGGTGATGGCCTTTTCAACCGCATGTAATTGCTGGGCAATCTGGGTGCAGCTGGCCTCATCCTCCAGCATGGAGATGACTTTGGCCAGATGCCCATGCGCACGCTTCAGTCGGGCGGTGATCTGCGGGTGGGACGGGTGGTGATGTTGATTAGTCATGCTTGAACCCTATCCCCCGGTAGGGGATGGAGTCAAATGCGAAGCTCGCGAGGCGGAAGGGTTACGAAGCGGCTCAAACTTCGCGCAGATGTTCCTGCAAGGCAGAAATCACTTCATCGGGATGCGTGTAAATCAGCCCATGCCCGGCGCCTTTGATCTCATATTTATAACAGGCGCGGTTCCATTCGGTCAGTTTGCCCATAGCGGTGAGCGGGATGGGAATGTCTTTCTCGCCCCAGACCGAAATCACCGCAATTGAGGTGGCTGCAATGGCGCGGTGTTCGGCTTCCTGCGTTACGGACAGCATGTTGCGTTCCGATGACAGCACCGCACGGACAGATCCCCGGATCTGGGTTTCCTGCTTCACGCGCGCGGGCAAGTCTGGGATTTGTGCGGCCACTGCGTCAGGCTTGGCCGCCTGACAGATCACCCAGCCCCCGATGAGCCCCCACAGCCAGTTGCCGATTGCACCCCAGTCCCGGGCGCGGGCCAGCCAAGGCCCGGTGTGATAGATCATGCCTGCCGGGGCAAGCAGCATCAGGCGATCCACCCGGTGGGGATGGCGGGCGGTGAAGGCCGTGGCAATTGCGCCCCCCATCGAATAGCCCAAAAAGGATATCTCTCCATCAATCCGCAGCGCCTCCAGCAACTCTTCAAGCTGGGTCAGGAAAAAGGTTTCGTCCTGCTTGCCCTTTGGGCGATCGGAATATCCGCGCCCGTAAAGATCATAGGTGAGAATGCGAAAGCCCATTTTGGCAAGCCCTGGGATCAGGGCGGAAAACACCCAGCTGGGGGTTGTCAGACCGTGGACCATAAGGATCAGCGGCCCGCGCTCCCGTCCGTGCCATTGGTAATGGGTCAGGCCAGAGGGCAGCTCCGCAAAGCCGCCGGGTGCTTTGCGGCGCGCAACACTGTCCATCACTGTCCGGGCACGTTCCAACACCCAGGGCGCAACTGCCAGATTGGCCAACATCCATAGAAGAAACAGTGCAAACCAGCTCACGTGTCGTCCCCTTCATGCCACAGCACGGGGAACCAGTCTTCGCGCAGCTTCTGGCCCGTGGTCATGTTGTGGCCGGGGAAGGGAGGAGAGGTGCGGCCGGGGCGTTCGACATAACGGGCATCATCCCCCATCCAGCGCAGGCTGAGCGCGCGGCGGCGGGTTGCAGCCGTGTTGCCGCGCGCGCCATGAACGGTGCGAAAGTCAAACACCACCGCATCGCCGGGCTCCATTTCCCATTCCAGCACCGTCATGTCACCGGGATTGGCATCCGGGTCCGGCACCGGGATCCACTCCTGCTTGGCTTGGTAAAAATCGCTGTCATCGGCCCAGCTGACCGGGCGCACCATCTTGTCCCATTTGTGGCTGCCCGCGATGAACCGTAACGAGTTCTCGCGCACCGGATCCAGCGGCAGCCAGAAACTCGCCGTCTGTTCCCCTTCAACAAAGTAATAAGGCCCGTCCTGATGCCATGGCGTGGGTTTCGGTGTGCCGGGTTCCTTGACCAGCACATGGTCGTGGAAAAACTGTGCCGAGGCCGACCGCATCAGCCTGGCTGCAATTTCCGCCGCAGGACTGTTGCGCACGATGTTTTCAAACTCCGCGATCCGGGTCCAGTTTACGTAATCGTCGAAAAAACGCCCTTCGGTTACAGCATTTTCAGAGGCATATTCGCCGGGCTCCGCCATATTGCGTTCGACACCGTCGCGCATCACCTCGACCCAGTCGCTCAGCGCGCCGGGGATCATGACCACACCATCGCGTTGATAGGCTTCGATCTGCTCTTCCGTAATCGTGACCATCGGATGTTACCTTTCCCGCCAGGCGCTGAGGATATAGCGGCTGGTCATCAGATCGAGATGCGCCCCGCCGCCGTTTTTGTAGAAGGTGATGTCATCGGGCGCGCGGGTAAAGACACCTTTATCCGCATCATAAAGGTCGCCCTCAATATCGTCGCGTGAAATCACGCCACGTGCCAGCGGGTCCTTGAGCTCGCCAATATGGTCAAGCACCGTGTCGCGGCTGTCCATGAACAGGCGGGCACGGGTCAGCATTTCGTCATCCACCTCGCGCATGTCCGGGCGATAGGCGCCGATCATGTCGATATGCTGGCCGGGGCGGGCCCATTTTCCAAAGTGTATCGGATCTGTGGTCATGGTGGCAGACGTGATAATGTCCGCCTCGGCCCAGCCTTCCTCCAGGCTGGCCACTGCGCGCGTTTTGTCATGGCGTTCGGCAAAGGCGTTTGCCCCGTCAGGTGAGCGGTTCCAGATCAGGAAATGCGCTTCGGGAAACAGGGCGCCATAGGCCTCTCGCAGGCTGTGACCAACCGTGCCCGCGCCGCAGATCAGGATCACTTTACTGTCGGCTCGCGCCAGCAATCTGGCACCCAAAACGGAATCGCCCGCGGTTTTCCATTTCGTGACAAGGTGGAAGTTGAGCATAGCTTCAAGCGCACCTGTCACATCGTCGTAAAGGTTAACCGCCCCGTGGATCATCGGTTCGCCACGTGCCGGGTTGCCGGGCATGATATTGGCGGTCTTTACCGCACTTCCCAGCCCGTCAATCCAGGCGGAGCGGGTCAGCATCGTGTCCGCATCGCGATACAGAAACGTGTCACCAATCTTGGCTTCGGGAAAGCTGTGACCGGCCAGAAGCGCGTCGGTCAATGCGCGCCAATTCAGCAGGGCATCGGCTTCAAACGGAATGATGTCAGGAGCATTCGGATGGATCAAAGGTCACTCTCCTCAATCAAGCCAAGTCGGATCAGGTGATCCGCCCAGGCGCGCGGGTCGTTGAACAGATGGGTCTGCCAGCCGCGTTCGGCGGCAGCGGCAATGTTTTCGGCGCGATCATCTACAAACAGCAACCGTTCGGGGGAAAGACCACAATCCTCCTCAACCATCTGATAGATCTGCGCGCTGGGCTTGGTGACTTTCATGTGACCAGAGATGTAGCGGCGGTCAAAATCCTGCAGGAACTCATAGTCCAGCTCAGATTGGGCAAAGGAGCCGACGCCGAAATTCGACAGGGCAAAGACAGGCACCTGACGGCGTTTCAAAGCACGCAACGTGGCGACGGAAAGGTCGATCTGCGGGCTGGCCAATTCGCGCCAGCGATCATGCCACCAGCGAATTTCCTTTTCAAATTCAGGATATTGTGCGGCAGTTCCATAAATCGTGTCGCGGAAATTACCGCCCCGATCCATCAATTCATTCATGAAATGAAGGTCAACCGCGGCAAACATGGCGCGACGGCGATCTTCCCCGATCCAGCGGTCATAATGCTCTTCTGGCTGCCAGCGAATGAGCACGTTTCCAATGTCGAAAATAACCGCGTCCGGTCGCAAATCACTTTGTGTCATGACGGGACTTTAGCCAAGGGGCGCGGGTTTGCAAATGCGGATCATTCAGCTGCGTTGCAGGCGTGCGCTCCGTGGAACTCGACCAAGGCGGTCAGATCTTCGACCGGTGTCTGGTCTGCAATGAACGCATGGGCATTTCTGGCCAGGTTGAAGATGGATCCGTCTGAGAAGAAGCTGGAATTGGTGACAAAGATCACCCGCGCATGCGGGGTGCGGAACTCGGCGTAATCGGCAAGCGCCAATGCGTTTCCGTCTTTCAGATGCACATTCATGACAATCACGTCAACGCGGGTCTGATCAAGCACACGAATGGCCGCATCTTCATCATGGGCGCGGATCACATCCACCCCCTGCCGTTCCAGCGAACGGCTCCAGACCCCGGCCAGATCCTGGTTCGTTTCGACGATCAATACGCGCATGAAAACTCCCTGCCGCGTTGTGGCACAAACCGTTCAGATTCGCTAACAAATCTCTTGGAACAGTATTTCACACTGTTCCCGTTCGGGCGACAATCGAAGGGTTTGGGTCGGGGCAATCGGTGGATATATGCCAAGCAGGATTGTGTTTTGAGCGGATTTCCGGTTCAAGGCGGGAAGAGTATGAGGGAGAAACGCATGACAAGCTGGATCACGGTGTGTGACACATGCAAGCGCGAAGATTGGGATGAAACCACGTCAGGCGGCAAAACTGATGGAGAGAAGCTGGCGGATCTGGTGGAACAGGCCGCGATCGGCAGCGCGCTCAAGGTGCGTCGCGTCTCCTGCCTGATGGGCTGTGACAACAGTTGCAACGTGACGGTTCAGGCCCATGGCAAACTGGCCTATACGATGGGGCGGTTTGATCCCACTCAGGATGCCGCCGAAGGCATCGTGGCCTATGCCCAGGGTCATGCAGAAAGCGAAAACGGCACTGTGCCCTATCGTCAGTGGCCGCAATCCGTGAAGGGTCATTTCGTCACCCGCCATCACCCGATCCCCGAGGAGTGAACCACGGGCATGACCAAGTTACGTGATCACGGGGGCGGGCTGGATGCAGCCATCGCCCAATATGGCGGCAAGCGCGTGGACTGGATCGACCTGTCCACCGGCATCAACCCGCATCCATATCCGCTGGGTGAAATCGGTGCCGAAGCCTGGACCGCGCTGCCCGACAAAGGCGCGTTTGAACGGCTTGAGGCCGCAGCGCGCGCATTCTGGAATGTGCCGGAGGGCGCAGATATCCTTGCAGCTCCCGGGGCCTCGGCCCTGATTGCCCGCATTCCAACCCTGCTGGGGGTAGGGCAGGCCGAGATCCCGACACCAACCTATAATGAACATGCCGCCGCCTTTGAGGCCAATGGCTGGGAACTGACTGATGGGGGCGCGGCACAGGTGCTGGTGCACCCCAACAACCCCGATGGGCGGTTCTGGCTGGATCCGGACTGGTCCCGGCCTCTGACTGTGATTGATGAGAGTTTTTGCGACGTCACCCCGCAGATGAGCCATATATCGCGCGCCACTGAACCAGGCACGCTGATTTTGAAAAGTTTTGGCAAGTTCTGGGGCTTGGCCGGGTTGCGGCTTGGGTTTGTGATCGGTGATCGCGCCCTTATCGCCAAGCTGCGCGAAGCGGTTGGTCCGTGGCAGGTGTCGGGCCCCGCGCTTGAGATCGGCACGCGGGCGCTGCTGGATGTCGACTGGGCTGCCACCATGCGCCAGCGCCTTGCGGTGGACACTGCGCGGCTGGATGGGACGATGATGTATCATGGGGCCAAGCTGGTCGGGGGCACCACGCTGTTTCGGCTTTACGAGGTTGAGGATGCGCTGATGTGGCAAGACAAATTGGCCCGCGGTCATGTCTGGAGCCGCGTTTTCCCCTATTCGAAAACCTGGCTGCGTCTGGGGCTGCCCCCCTCCGGGGGCTGGACCCAATTGGAGGCTGCCCTGTGACCCTCGTTCTCGCCATGCTGCTGGATGCCATCTTTGGCGAGCCGGATTGGGCGTGGAAACGCCTGCCGCATCCGGCGGTGCTGATGGGGCGTCTGATCGGCTGGGCGGATGAGAGCTTTAATCGGGGTGAGGGGCGGATCCTGCGTGGCACCGCGGTGATGCTTGTCTTATGTGCCGGGGCCGCGCTGCTGGGCTGGGCCGTGCCGCATCTGCCCTTTGGCGGTCTGTGGGAAATGCTCCTGGCGGCGATCTTGATTGCGCAGAAATCCCTTGCGCAACATGTGCAGGCGGTGGCGGACGGACTGCGCCAGTCGTTGTTTCATGGCCGACAGGCTGTGTCGATGATTGTCGGGCGCGACACGTCCGAGATGCCCGCCCCGGCAATTGCCCGTGGGGCGATCGAATCGGCAGCCGAAAATTTCTCGGATGGGGTGGTGGCGCCGATCTTCTGGTTCGCGGTTGCGGGCCTGCCGGGGTTGATGGTCTACAAGATGGTCAATACCGCTGACAGCATGATTGGGTATCGCACGGAAAAGCATGAGGAATTTGGCAAGTTTGCCGCCCGTCTGGATGATGTGTTGAACTGGGTTCCGGCGCGGCTCTCGGCGCTTGTTTTCATGCTTGCCCGCCGCAATTGGGCTGCCTGGGACATTATTCGTCGGGATGCCCCGCTGCATCGCTCGCCCAATGCGGGCTGGCCCGAGGCGGCAATGGCGGCAAGTCTGAACGTCGCGCTTTCGGGGCCACGATCCTATGAGGGCGAATTGCGGGATTTCCCTTGGGTGAATGAGGACGGGGCGCAGGAGATCGGCCCGAAAGAGGTGGATCAGGCGGTTCACATGCTCTGGTCCGCCTGGTGGGTGCTTTTGGCAATTGCAATATTCCTGGCGCTTGTCTGATCCGCTGAAACCGGTAGGCTGGCGCTATATAAGCGAGGAAAGTTTTATGCGTATAATTCTTGCGACAGCCGTTTTGGCTATTGGTTTGACCAGCCCTGCGACCGCGATGGTGAAATGTGGCGGATCGTTTTCCGGCTTTGTCACGGCAATGAAGAAAGAGGCCCGCTCAAAAGGCCATTCCAAGGCTGCGGTCGACACGTTTTTTGCAGGCGTAAGGCAGGATGCGGCCACGTTGAAGGCGGATCGCGCGCAGGGGATCTTTCAGAAATCCTTCCTTGATTTCTCGCGGGCGTTGATCAGTCAGAACCGGATGGCGGTTGGACAGTCAAAACTGAAAAAACATGCCGCAATCTTTGACCGGATGGAGCGCAGCTATGGTGTGAGCCGCGGAGTGTTGACCGCCTTCTGGGCCTTTGAAACCGATTACGGTGCGTTTCAGGGAAATTTCAACACGCTGAACTCGTTGATGACCCTGTCCCATGATTGCCGCCGTCCTGAATTGTTCCAGCCGCAGGTTTTTGCCGCTCTTGAACTGTTTGAACGCGGAAGTTTCAATCCGAAGACCTCCACCGGCGCCTGGGCGGGGGAGATTGGCATGGTTCAGATGTTGCCCGGTGACATTATCGAGGCCGGTGTGGACGGCAATGGCGATGGCAAGGTGGATCTGCGCCGGTCGCCCGCAGATGCGCTTCTGTCCGGGGCCAATATGCTGCGCCAACTGGGCTGGCGGGCCAATGAACCCTGGGTGCAGGAAGTGACCCTTCCCAAGGATTTCGACTGGTCCAAAACCGGTTTGGGAACCCAGATGAAAGCGAGCCAGTGGGCGCGTTTGGGGGTCACGCCGCGTGCAGGCAAGCTCGCCGCAAACCTGCCGGCTTCGATCCTTTTGCCGCAGGGGCGCAAGGGGCCCGCGTTCATCGCCTATCCCAATTTCCGGGTCTATTTCGAATGGAACAAGAGCTTCACCTATGTGATGACGGCCGCCTATTTTGCCACCCGTCTGGAGGGCGCGCCAGTATACAAGGCCGGCAACCCGGATCCGGCACTGTCAGGTGCGCAGTTGAAGCAGTTGCAAAAGAAGCTGGCGGCGCGCGGGCATGACGTTGGCAAGATCGACGGGATCCTTGGGGCCAAGACACGGGTTGCGGTGCAAAAGGAGCAAAAACGCCTGGGACTGCCTGCAGATGCGTGGCCCACGGCTGCGCTTTTGTCGAAACTCTGATCGCGGGGCAGTTGTCAATAAAAAGGCCCGGTCGCATTGCCGGGCCTTTTGTTCTGGGTCTGGTGTCTTACCAGTCGATGTGTTTTTCAAACTGGCCCATCACGCTCAGCCACATTTCGAAGACTTCGGCAAAGTCCTCGCGGGTGATGCCATCCGCGCCGGTGTAGATGTCATATTCCACACGCGCATTGCCCTCATCGGTCAGGTAGGCACGACCATACCGGTTTTCACGGTTCCAGACATTGATGGTGGCGATGGGGGTTTTCCCGTCAGTGGAATAGCCGGAGAAAAACTGGATGGCGTCGCAGGATTTGCCATCGTCACAGCCGTAGAAATAGACCGCGAATTCGGTGCCATAATGCTTCATTTCAATCAGCGGATCACCAACATTGTCGACATCCAGCTTGGCAGGGGCGCCCTCGTCTGCAAAGAAATTCATCAAGGATTGCGGGTCTGCGGCGGTGATGTTTTGTGCCAGCGCGCCGCCTGCAGTGAAAGCTGCCAAAGCCGTTGCGCAAATCAATTTACTCATTGTCATCTGAAACTCCTGTATTTTCCGACAACCTAAAGCGTTTCGCGCCAAGCTTGCAACATAAGCTTGGCGCGAAATGCACTCGGAAATCCGCGGGGCAGATGCAATGCAAGCCGGAAAGACCCTGGGGTCAGGCCACCATCTCCTCGGCCTTTTTCAGATCAACACTGACCAGCTGGCTGACACCCTGTTCCGCCATAGTCACGCCAAACAGGCGGTCCATGCGGCTCATGGTGACTGCGTGGTGGGTAATGGTCAGAAAGCGCGTGTCGGTGCGTCGGGTCATCTCGTCCAGAAGATCGCAGAACCGGGTGACATTGGCGTCGTCCAGCGGTGCGTCCACCTCGTCCAGCACGCAGATCGGGGCCGGGTTGGCCAGAAATACCGCAAAGATCAGCGCAATCGCAGTGAGGGTCTGTTCCCCCCCAGAAAGCAGGCTGAGGGTCGACAGTTTCTTGCCCGGTGGCTGACACATGATCTCCAGCCCCGCATCCAGCGGATCATCGCTTTCAACCAGCACCAGCTTGGCCTCTCCGCCACCGAACAGATGGGTAAACAGGGTCGAGAAGCTGCCGTTCACCTCTTCAAATGCGGTCAGCAGGCGCTCGCGCCCCTCTTTGTTCAGGCTGGCAATGCCCGTGCGCAGCTTCTTGATCGCCTCTTCCAGATCTGTCTTTTCTTTCAAAAGAGTATCGTGTTCTTCCTGCACCTCGCGCGCATCCTCTTCGGCGCGCAGATTGACCGCGCCAAGGGCATCCCGTTGGCGTTTCAGGCGGTTCACATCATGTTCGATCTGTTCGGACGAGGGCATTTTTTCCGGGTCCGCATCCAATTGTTCAAGCAGGGCCTGCGGCGTGGTCTCCATGTCGTCTTCGATCCGTTCGGCAGCGTGGATCACGGTCTCGCGCGCGGCCTGCGCGCGTGCCTCGGCTGCGGCGCGGTGTTCCCGCGCTTCGCCGGCCAGCCGCTCGGCATCGCGCTCAAGATTGGCGGCACTGCGTTCGCAGGTTTCCGCTTCGGCGAGCTTATCGGCGGCGGATTTGCGACGCTCCTCGGCGGTTTCGATCTGCTCGGTCAGCTCCTCACGCTCGATCGCCAGCTCTTCCGGGGCGGCCTGCGCCTCTTCAAGTTCCTCTTCGCTTGCCAGCTTGCGTTCTTCCAGCTCGGCGATGCGGCGTTCCGCCGTGTCCAGACGATGCCGCCAGCCCGAGATCTCCTTGGTGATTTCCTGGCTACGCTTGAGGCGAGCCTCACCTTCGCGACGCAATTCGTCCTGGGAGGACCGCTTTGCCATCATGGTCATCCGCGCGGCTTCAACGGCCATTTTGACCTGTTCCACTCCGGCACGGGCAGCCTCAAGATCGCCAAGACCCGCCACCGCCTTTTCCGCTTCCATCAGGCGGGTGCGGGCGGCCAGGGCTTCCTCTTCGTGGCGACGCACCGCAAGCCCCATGTTTTCCAGTTTGCCTTCTGCGATATTGCGGTCCGCTTCGGTCCGCGACAACGCGCGGCCCGCATCGGACATGGCGCGGTCGGCATCACGGCGCGCGTCGCGGGCGCGTTTGTCGGCCTCAGCCGCATCTGACAGCATGGTCTTCAGGGCTTCGTGGGCCGCCCGCGCGCCTTCTGCACGCGCCGAGGCCTCTTCGAGGTCCTGCTTCAGTTTTTGCAGTCGGTTGAGCTGTTCCAGCCGCAGGGCGGCGGTTGAGGGCTGGTCCTCCGCCCCGGCGCGGTAGCCGTCCCAACGCCACAGATCCCCCTCCAGCGACACCAGCCGCTGACCGGGCTTCAGTGCTTCCTGTAGCCGCGCGGCATCTTCTGGTTCACACAGGCCGATCTGCCCGATCCGGCGTGTCAGAACCGGTGGGGCGGTCACGTAATTTGCCAGAGATTTCACGCCCTCGGGCAGGGGCTGCGCCTGTGGATACGCCGGTAGCGTGGCCCAGCCAGAGGCGGCATCCGCCTCCACCTCGGGCGCGCGTAAATCATCTGACAGGGCCGCGCCCAATGCCTTTTCATATCCTGATTGCACCCGCAGTTGATCCAGAAGCTGCGCCCCTTCGGCGGCGTCCCGTTCGACCAGACGCGCGAGGGCGGATACTTCGGCATGAAGCGCGTTGACCTCGCCCTCGGCAGAAGAGCGTGCAGCGCGGGCATCGGCCTCGCGTGATTGCGCTTCGGTGCGCGCCTCATCCGCAGCAGCCAGGGCGGCCTCGGCCTCCTCCGCGTTTTCGGCGGCCGTTTCGGCGGCGGCTTCTGCCAGATCAAAATCTTCCGCAGCGCGGGTGACGGCCTCTTGGGCAAGGGTGACGGCCTCTTGCGCGCGCGCGGCATCTGCCTCGCTTTTCTCCAGCGTTTTCTGATTGTCATCGCGCAACCGGTGGGCGGATTGGTGGCGGGCGGCAAGGCGGGCCACATCCTCGGTCAGTTGCGACAGATCGCCTTCGCGCTCTTGCAGGATGGCGGCGCTTTCGCGGGCCTGATCCATGGCCTGTGTGAGGGCGTCATCCTGCCCTTCCGACGCTTTGCGGAGCTGTTCCTGCTCCCATTCCAGCCGTTCAATTGTCTCGCCGGCATCGCGGTTCAACCCGGCCTCGCGGTCGATATCCTTGCCCAGTTGTTCAATGCGACCGGTCAGGAGTTGAATGCGTTCAAGGGCCTGTGCCACTTGGTCGGAGAGCTGATCGCGGCTGATGGTCAGACGGCTGAGGATCGCGGCGGCCACGGCCTCTTCCTCGCGCAGGGCGGGCAGGGCGGCCTCGGCTTCTTCGCGGTCCTTGGCGGCCTTGCGGGCGTAGAGTTCTGCCTGACCGGCCTGTTTCACCCGCTCGGTCAGGATCTCTTCCGCCTCGTGACGGGCCAGGTCGGCCTCTTTCCAGCGTCGATACAGCAACAGCCCCTCGGCGCGGCGCAGGTCGTCGCCAATGGTGCGGTACCGCTGGGCCTGCCGGGCCTGTCGGGCCAGCTGCGCCAGCTGCGTGGCGAGCTGTTCAAGCACGTCCTCGACGCGGGCGAGGTTTGTTTCGGTGCCCTTGAGCTTCAACTCGGCCTCGTGACGGCGCTGGTAGAGACCTGAAATGCCGGCGGCCTCTTCCAGGATGCGGCGGCGTGCCTTGGGTTTGGCATTGATCAGCTCGGAAATCTGCCCCTGTCGCACCAGGGCAGGCGAGTGGGCGCCGGTGGAGGCGTCTGCAAACAGCATCTGCACATCCCGCGCACGGACATCCTTGCCATTGACCTTGTAGGCGGATCCGGCATCGCGTGTGATGCGCCGGATGATTTCCAGATTGTCACTGTCGTTGAACCCGGAGGGCGCAAGCCGTTCGGAATTGTCGAGCTGCAGTGAGACCTCGGCGAAGTTGCGCGCAGGCCGCGTGGCGGCACCGGCAAAGATCACATCTTCCATCCCGCCGCCACGCATCGCGGTGGGGCGGTTTTCCCCCATCACCCAACGCAGGGCTTCGAGCAGGTTTGATTTGCCGCAGCCATTTGGTCCCACCACGCCGGTCAGTCCGTCCGCAATCACCAGATCGGTCGGGTCAACAAAGCTTTTAAAGCCGTTCAGACGTAGTTTTGAAAACCGCAAGCGGCCTGCCTCAAATTGATTCTCGGGTGAAGTGAGTGTTCGTGTGCGGCGGGGGTCTGTCAACGGGTCCCACCTAAAACGGGCCAAAATCTGGTCGGGATGGGAGAGTTATCCACAAGATATTGGTTTTCCTTTGTCCGGGCGCCCCCCTTTCTGCCGTTTGCAGGCCCGCTGCGGTCGTAATCCTTCTTGACGAAAACTGGTCTTGCACGGCAGAACGGGCGGATATGGTTTCCCGGCGCATAACGATGTTCCGGGGAGAAAAGGGAATGTCGTGCGGGCGACCCAAGTCGGGGTCCAAATCGACAGCCGCCCCCGCGACTGTAGGCGGAGCGCAGGCGTTGATATGCCACTGGCGGGAACGCTGGGAAGGTGACGCCATGCCGAGATCCGTAAGCCAGGAGACCTGCCATATGCGACTTTTCATGTCCCGTCGGGGAGGACGGGCAACAGAGTAGAGACAAAAGATGCTGACCAAAATTCCCGCCACTGTTGTGACCGGTTTCCTGGGCGCAGGGAAAACCACCCTGATCCGCCATATGCTCGACAATGCCAATGGCAAACGCATCGCGCTGATCATCAACGAATTTGGTGATCTGGGCGTCGATGGTGACATCCTCAAGGGATGCGGAGACGAGACCTGCACCGAAGACGATATCATGGAGCTGTCGAACGGGTGCATCTGCTGCACGGTGGCCGAAGATTTCATTCCGACGCTGGAGAAACTGTTGGACCGTGAAACCCCGCCGGACCACATCGTGATCGAAACCTCGGGGCTGGCCCTGCCACAACCCTTGGTGCGCGCGTTCCAGTGGCCGGAAATCTCTACCCGCGTGACCGTGGACGGTGTTGTGACCGTTGTGGATGGCAAGGCGGTGTCGGACGGGCAGTTTGCATCCAACCTTGATGCGGTCGAAGCGCAGCGCAAGATGGATGACAACCTGGATCACGAAACGCCGTTGTCAGAGCTGTTCAAGGATCAGGTGACCTGCGCCGACATGATCGTCGTGAACAAGTCCGACCTGCTGGGGGATGCCGAGGCTGACGCGCTGGTTGGCAAACTGGCCGCCGAAAGCCGCGATGGGGTGCAGGTTGTGCGCTCGATCATGGGGGCGTTGCCGGTTGAGGTGCTGCTGGGGCAGGGCATGGGGGCCGAAGATGACATGGACGCCCGCCTGTCGCTGCACGAAAAAGGCCACCATCATCAAGACCACGATGATGATCACGACCACGATCATAACCATGATCACGAGGATGACCACCACCATGATGATCACCACCATCACCACGACCATGATGCGTTCGAAAGCTTTGTCGTGACCCGCGGCGAAGTGGCGGATCCCAAGGCCTTTGCCGAGAAGGTCGCAGATGTGATCCGATCGAACAATATCCTGCGTCTGAAGGGGTTTGCTGCCGTGGAAGGCAAGCCGATGCGCCTGACATTGCAGGCGGTCGGACCCCGCGTTGACACCTATTTTGATCAGCCGTTTGGGGCGGACAGGCGCGAAACCCGCCTTGTGGTGATCGGCCAGTCCGGCCTTGACCGCGCCGCGATCGAAGAGGCCCTTTCGGCGTGAGCATCGACGTTCCCCTCCGAATTGAACCGGGTGATCCACATCACCCGGAGGCCACGGCGCTGCTTAAGGCCAGCCATGCGCTGATGGAGGAGCTGTTTCCGCCGGAGGACAACTTCTTTCTGGAGATTGACGATCTTTGTGCGCCCGAGATTTCGTTTTTCGTGGCGCGTGAGGGCGCGCGGATCCTCGGCACCGGGGCAATTGCGGATAAGGGAGCGTATGGCGAGGTGAAATCCATGTTCGTCTCGCCCGATGCTCGTGGCAAAGGGGTGGGAGAGGCGTTGCTTTCGCAGCTTGAAGCCACAGCGCGTGCCAAGGGGCATAAGGCAATGAAGCTTGAGACCGGAAATGTGCTGCACGCGGCGCACCGGCTTTATGAACGCGCGGGGTTTACCCGATGTGGCCCCTTTGGCGACTATCCTGACGCGGCCAGCTCCATCTTCATGGAAAAACCGCTCTGATCGTGATGGGCGGGATTATTTCCCGCCCTCCGTCGCAGCCTGCTTATTGGCTGCCGCTTTCATCCGGGCCAGAAGCTCTGCCTTCTGGTCTTTGCGCTGATAGGGGTTTTTCTCGCTGCCACGTTCGTTATGTTCGCGGTGGCGGGGCGCACCCTTGGCGGGTTTGGGCGCTCCGGCGGCTTTGTAATCCATGGCTGAACCTTTCTGATTTTCGGGTGTCATGCCCGATCAGGTGACATCATACAAGCAAGAGGCGGATCATGCATCTTCTCGCAGCGACACCGGGCGCAATTGATGACGGCAAAGAAGCGGTCGATCTGGGCCAGACACCCGCCGATCTGGTGGTAATCTCGGCCGCAGATACCGAGCTTGCGGGCCTGTCGGAGGCGCGATCCGCGATGGAGGCCCCGCCGAGCCTGCGCCTTGGCAACATGATGCACCTCACCCATCCCATGTCTGTGGATCTGCATATCGATGATTGCGCGTCCAAGTCGCGGCTGGTGATTGCCCGCGTGCTGGGCGGTGTGGGGTATTGGAAATATGGGGCGGAGCAATATTCCGCGCGTTTGCGTGAGGCGGGGGTGCCGCTGGTGCTCTTGCCCGGCGATGACAAACCTGATGCTGAACTGCGGGCGTTGTCCACCGTGTCGGACGAAGATTATGATGCGCTTTGGGCCTATCTGGTCGAAGGTGGGCCCGAGAATTGCACACTGTTTCTCAACTATGCCAAGGCGATGCTGGACGGAGACGAAAAGCCAGAAGCCGCCAAGCCGCTGTTGCGGGCGGGGGTCTATTGGCCCGGTGCAGGCGTGTCCGACCTTGCCGCTGCACAGGCCGCGTGGAGCGAGGGGCTGCCGGTGGTGCCTGTTGTCTTCTATCGGGCGTTGGTGCAGGGGGCGGGGCTGAACCCGATTAACCGGCTGGTGAAATCGCTTTTGCGGCAGGGGCTGAACCCGTTGCCGGTCTTTGTGGCGTCCCTGAAAGATCCGGTTTCGGTGGCAACATTGGAAAGCCTGTTCACCCAGGCCGCGCCAGATGTGATCCTGAACTGCACCTCATTTGCCGTGGGCTCGCCCCATCACGATGAAGCGCATAAGAATGCCAACCCGCTGGCCGCGCCCTTCTGCAATGACGCTCCGATCTTTCAGGTGGTGTTGGCCGCATCGGGTGAGGCCGCATGGGAAGAGGGGCTTGCGGGCCTGTCTGCCCGTGACATCGCCATGAACGTGGCGCTGCCCGAAGTGGATGGCCGTATCCTGTCGCGCGCGATTTCCTTTAAGGGGGAGGCGTTTTTCGACGAGGCGACGGAATGCCCCATCGCCACCTATCGGGCGCGGGGGGACC
Source organism: Aliiroseovarius crassostreae (assembly GCF_025137635.1). Taxonomy (NCBI): domain Bacteria; kingdom Pseudomonadati; phylum Pseudomonadota; class Alphaproteobacteria; order Rhodobacterales; family Paracoccaceae; genus Aliiroseovarius; species Aliiroseovarius crassostreae. The sequence continues at coordinate 154,986 of NZ_CP080772.1, forward strand.
GGGTGCAGTTTGTGGCAGAACTTGCCGCAGGCTGGGCGCGCCTGCGCCGGGCTGAGGCAGGCGTGCGTAAAGTCGCGCTGATCATGGCAAACTATCCAAACAAGGACGGGCGCCTGGCCAATGGTGTCGGCCTTGATACCCCCGCCGCCGTGGTTCACGCATTGGGATTGCTTGCGGATGAGGGTTATACGGTCACGAATGCACCCGCCGACAGCGATGCCCTGATGCAATCCGTCATGGCAGGTCCCACCAACTGGCTGGTGGATCGGGCGGAGCGGACAGGCGGTGTGCGCCTGTCGCTTGAGGATTACCTGACCTATTACAAAGCCCTCCCATGGGCGTTGCGTGAAGCGGTGGAAACCCGTTGGGGCACCCCGGAAAATGACCCGTTTTACGAGGATGGCTTTGCGCTTTCGGTATTGGAATATGGAAATGTCGTCGTCGGTGTGCAGCCTGCGCGCGGCTATAATATCGACCCGACCGAAACCTATCACTCACCCGATCTGGTCCCGCCACACAACTACCTCGCCTTCTATTTCTGGCTGCGCCACCAGCATCAGGCCCACGCGATTGTGCATATGGGTAAGCACGGGAACCTTGAATGGCTGCCCGGAAAATCCGTGGCGCTTTCCGACGAATGCTGGCCCGAGGCCATCCTCGGCCCGCTGCCACATGTCTATCCGTTTATTGTCAATGACCCCGGCGAAGGTACCCAGGCCAAGCGCCGTGCGCAGGCGGTGATCATCGACCACCTGACCCCGCCGCTCACACGCGCCGAAAGCTATGGTCCGCTGCGCGATCTTGAGGCGCTGGTCGACGAGTATTACGAGGCCGCGGGCGTGGACCCGCGCCGGATTGACCACCTCAAACGCGAGATCCTGTCGCTTACCTCCGTCACCGGGCTGGATCAGGATGCGGGCCTTACCGGCGAGGATGAGGAAAGTGATCTGGCCAAGCTTGACGCCTATCTGTGCGAGTTGAAAGAAGCGCAGATCCGCGATGGTTTGCATATCTTTGGACAATCACCGGTGGGGGAGCTTGAGCGCGATCTGGCAATTGCCCTGCTGCGCGTGCCGCGTGGGGAAGGAAAAGCGGGGGATGCGTCCCTGATCCGGGCGCTCGCTGCGGATTGTGACGTCGATATCGACCCGCTTGATTGCGATATGGCCGCTGCTTATGAGGGGCCGCGTCACAAGTTCCTGCAAGCGGCGGACACGGCCCCCTGGCGCAACAATGGCGACACGGTGGAGCGGCTGGAGAAACTTGCGCAGCTTGCCGTTGGATGGTCCGAGACCCCTGCGCATTTCAACGCCACCCGCCCGGTGCTGGAAACATTGCATGGGGTGGTTCTGCCTGCCGTGCGCGCCTGCGGTCCGGCAGAAGGAGAGGGGCTTCTCACCGCCCTCAAGGGGCAATTCGTCGCCCCGGCGCCCTCTGGCGCCCCCACTCGCGGGCGACTGGATACGCTTCCCACCGGGCGCAACTTTTTTTCGGTCGATAGCCGCGCGGTGCCGACGCCCACCGCCTGGGCACTGGGCTGGAAATCCGCCAATCTGCTGATCGACAAACATCTGCAAACCCACGGGGATTGGCCAAGAACAATGCTGATCACCGCCTGGGGGACGGCCAATATGCGCACTGGAGGAGACGACATTGCCCAGGCAATGGCCCTTATGGGTGTGAAACCGAAATGGGATAGTGCCAACCGTCGCGTGACCGGATTTGAAGTGATCCCGGTGACCGCGCTTGGTCGCCCGCGTGTGGATGTAACACTGCGCGTATCGGGTTTCTTCCGCGACGCCTTCCCGCAACTCATCGCGCTTTACGACAGCGCCGCACGGGCCGTGCAGGGGTTGGAAGAACCTGACGACATGAACCCGGCGGCTGCTCGGGTGCGGGCAGGCGAAAGCGCCCACCGCGTCTATGGATCGAAACCCGGTGCCTATGGGGCGGGGCTTCAGGCGATGATTGACGAGCGGCTTTGGGCTGACAAGGCTGATCTGGCGGATGCCTATCTCGAATGGGGGGGCTACGCCTATGGCGCTGCCACCGAAGGGGAGCGTGACCGTGCGGGGTTTGAGCAACGTCTGAGCCAGGCCGAGGCGATTGTGCAAAACCAGGACAATCGTGAACACGATCTTCTGGACAGCGACGATTATTACCAGTTCGAAGGAGGTGCCGCCGCCGCCGTCTCCACGCTCCAGGGCAAAGACCGACCGATCTATCACAATGATCACTCCCGCCCGGAGCGGCCCGTGATCCGTACGCTTGAAGATGAAATCGGTCGGGTGGTGCGATCCCGCGTGGTGAACCCCAAATGGATCGAAGGGGTGAAGCGCCACGGCTATAAAGGCGCGTTCGAAATCGCCGCGACCGTGGATTACATGTTTGCCTTTGCCGCCACCACAGGCGCGGTGCGCAGTCACCATTTCGACCTCGTGCATGCCGCTTTCATCGAAGATGACGACACGCGGGAATTCATCCAGGAACACAACGCCCCGGCGCTGCAAGAGATCCTCGAACGCCTCAAGGAGGCGATGGATCGGGGCCTCTGGCAGCCACGCTCCAATTCGGCCCGCGCCTCATTGGATGAGCTTGGCGGGACATCGGCATGACACCCCGCCTTGCCTCGGCAGAAGACGCCAAATGGATCCTTGAATTGATCCAGCGCGTGTTTGCCGAGCATGATGGGCGCATTGATCCGCCAAGTTCCATGCATCGACTGGGGCTTGCGGATGTCGAAAGGCAGATAGCGGAAGGGGAGGTCTGGGTGATCAACCGCGCCGCCTGCCTGTTTCTGACGCCGCTTCCCGACGCGCTTTATCTCAGCAAACTGGCGGTGACTGCCAAGGCGCGGGGGAAAGGGGTCGCCCGCAAACTGGTGGAGCAGGCCGGCATCCGTGCCATCGCGTTGGGCAAACCCTGCCTGCGCTTGAAAACCCGTGTGGAGCTCAGCCAGAACCACACAGCGTTCCGCGCCCTTGGATTTGACGAGGTTGGGGCATCGTCCCACCCCGGCTTTGACCGCCCAACCTCCCTAAGTTTCGAAAAACGTCTCATTTCCTGACGTGGCTTGGATGAGGGATCGGCGCAGAGCGCGTATGGGATGCTTCCCCTATTCATTTTCTGTTTAAAATTATCCCGGGGAGCGCCTGAAACAGGCGCGGGGCAGAGCCCCCTTTCGCGACGCGAAGCGGCGCAAAAGCAGGATCAGGCTCACAGCGGGAGCAACCCAAAGTGTCGCGCGGTTTCGTGGCCGGATGTGGGGTCCGATTATTGCCGTGCCGCAATGGGGGTGCATTCGATATTTTGCATTACCACGCGGTCTTCATCCGCGCTCCATTCATCCTGCAGTTCGCAATCCAGATCCACACGGATCGGAGGGGGCACCGGTGGCAGGTCGCCTTTGCAATTCAACTGGGCGCGCTGAATGCCCTGATCCCCGCTCAGGCTTCCCTCTCGAATGGGGCATCCGGTGCTTTGTTCGATGGCGATCTTGGCACGTCGCAGGACCGAAGACACGCTGGGCAGGGCTTCGAAATTCACCCGGTAGCTTTCCACCCAATCCTCGCGCCGATGGATTTTGAACGTCGCCCCCTGCACGGTGGCTTCATATGTCCTGGTGTCCTTGCTGCGAAACTCCGGGCTGGGACTGTCACACCCTGCGAGCAGGGCGGATAGGGCAAAGGGCAGCAGAGAGAGTGGGCGAAGGGGCATGGCGGTGCTCGTGGCGGAGGTGTCGATGGGGATAGCGTCGGTGGTTTTGGTTAATCAATGGTTAAGCACTGAGCAGAGAATGGATCATCCGCTGAATTCTCACCGGTAAAATCTGATGCCGGCAGCCGCTTTGATGCTTGCGACCGCTTGTCACTTGCCAAGGCGGGAGTCTCGGGTTAAACATATTCGTAAACATGAATATGTAAGCGAAAAGGAATCGCGCCATGCAACTCTCCCGCCCAGCTGACAAATACAATCCACTCTACTTTCTGGCCTCGGTCGGGGCCGGAGGTCTGTCGGTGACCTTCTTCATGTATCTGATGTTCTGGGTACCACATAAGGACCGCCCGGTGCCGATCTTCGAAGATCTGGTTGCAGTGATGCAATCGGGGTCGATGGGGTTGAAAATTGCTGTGATCGCCGCGTGGGCAGGGATCGCTGCCATGGTGTTTCTGAACCTGAAATATCTGGTCTGGAACCTCAAACAATTCTCGGCGTTCAAGAAAACCGACGCTTACGCAGCGCTGAAAAACTCCAATGCCGAAACCACTATTCTGGCGATGCCGCTGGCGCTCGCCATGTCAGTCAACGGCATGTTTGTGGCGGGACTGGTTTTTGTCCCCGGCCTGTGGAGCATCGTCGAATATCTGTTTCCCCTGGCCATGCTGGCCTTTCTCGCCATTGGTATTGTTGCGGTTGTCTATATCGGGGATTTCCTGGGCCGCGTGTTGACCAAGGGGGGCGTGTTCGATGTGACCGCGCATAACAGCTTTGCCCAGATGCTGCCTGCGTTTGCACTGTCGATGGTGGCGGTGGGTTTTGCCGCCCCGGCTGCGATGAGCCATACCGCCGCCGTTGTGGCAATTTCTTTGGTTGGGTCGACATTTTTCGGAACCGCTGCAATCGTTTACGCCCTGGTCGCGCTGGTCACCGCATTCAACTCGATGCTGCATTACGGCACCTCGAAAGAAAGTGCGCCGACCCTGATGATCGTGATCCCGATCCTGACGGTTCTGGGCATCATGTTCATGCGTCAGAACCATGGGTTGCATGAGACGTTCAATGTTCATGTGACCCCGGCAGAAACCATGGTGTTCCTTGCCCGTCTCTTGACCATTCAGCTGCTGTTTGCCCTGCTGGGCCTGGCCGTGCTTGCCCGTCAGGGATACTGGAAAAGCTTCGTTTTTGGGGTTGAGACGTCGCCCGGCTCCTACGCTCTTGTCTGCCCCGGTGTGGCGCTGTCCGTGTTGACCCATTTCTTCCTGAATGCGGGGCTGGTGAAAGCGGGTGTGCTGGACAAGTTCTCGTTGATCTACTGGGGCGGAACCGCCATTGCCCTTGTGCTGCAATTTGCCATGATCGCCCTTGTGCTGCGCCTGAACAAACAGCATTTCGGCCGCAGTCAGGCTGTTGCACAACCGGCAGAGTGACCGGACCAACGATATGGCTGGCGGGCGTCCCTTCGGGCGCCCGTTTTGCCTTTCGCATGCTTGCATTCCCCGCCCCAAACCGTGACAGTGGCAGGGCGAAAGGATCAGATTTGTGAGCGCAATGCCCCAACTTGATGACATCACCGGACAATGCCTGTGTGGCAAATGCGGCTTTGCCTTTCATGGCGCGCCGTTCTTGCAGGTGGTGTGCCATTGCGACAGCTGCCGCCGCGCAACCGGTGCGGCGAGTGTTGGGTTCATGGGCTTGAAAAACGGGCAATGGCGCTGGACCGGTGCGCGCCCCGCCTGTTACGAAAGCTCGCCCGGGGTGCAGCGTTTTTTCTGTCCGACCTGCGGGTCCGCACTGGGTTTCGAAGGCAGCCACTATCCCGGACAGTTCTATGCGCTTGCCTGTGCCCTTGCGGATCCAACGCTGTTTGCGCCGACCGCGCATGTGCATCATGATGAAATTCTGCCCTGGGCCAGCCCGGCGGATGACCTGCCCCGCCACCTGCTCACCTCCGAACTGCTTTGAGGAAACACATGACTGACAAACCCGCAAAACCCCCTGTTGACCCTGAACGTCACGCAATGAAAATGGCCAAGAAAAAGGCCGCACGTGACAAGATCATGGCCACCAAGACCGACAAGAAGGGGCTGGTGATTGTGCATACCGGCAAGGGCAAGGGCAAAAGCTCGGCAGCGTTTGGCATGATCTTCCGCTGTATCGCCCATGACATGAAATGCGCCGTGGTGCAGTTCATCAAAGGTGGCATGGATTGTGGCGAGCGGGATCTGATCACCGCAAAATTCGGAGATATCTGCGAATTTCACACCATGGGCGAGGGCTTTACCTGGGAAACTCAGGACAAGACCCGAGACACTGAAATGGCCCAGGCCGCGTGGGAAAAATCCAAAGAGCTGATCCGCGATCCTGCCAACACGATGGTGCTTCTGGATGAGATCAATATTGCCATCCGTTACGGCTATGTGGATGCCGCTGAGGTCGCCACCTTCCTTGACGAGGAAAAACCCGAGATGACCCATGTGGTTCTGACCGGGCGCAATGCCGCGGATGAGGTGATCGAACTGGCTGATCTCGTGACCGAAATGGAACTGGTCAAACACCCGTTCCGTTCGGGCATCAAAGCGCAGATCGGCGTCGAATACTGATCTGCCTTTGGGGCGCGCGCCCGCTGGATATGAAAAGGAAACGCCATGCCAAGGTTCTATATGGCCTATCACATGGATCAGACCGGGGCTGAACAGGCCGGGTCTGATCCGGATGTCCAATCTCAACGGCAGGCGCGGTTTCAACAATGGATGCAGAAACACGCGGCCGTTTTGCTGGTGCCGATGCAGCCATTGGGGCCGCAATGGACCATTTCAGAAGATGGCGCGCAGGAAGGGTTTGCAGGCTCCATGATGGGATATTCCATCCTCGAGGCCCCGGATCTGGAAACCGCCAAAACCATTGCTGCCGACTGCCCCTTTTGTGAAATCGGAAACTTGCAGCTGGCACAAATGGTTGAGCTTCCGGCGCCTCCAAAGACCACGACCTGAACAGGTCTGGGTAGGGCCGGGGCGATCGGCCCCCTCCGCTCTTCACACTTTCCCCTTGGTTCAAATACTCCCGCCGGAGGCACCCCAAAAGCCTGTCGACCAACCTGCCGACCAAAGTGAGAAAGGGCGCGGGAGCACCCTGCGGTCAGATCGCGTCCCGCAGCTTGACCATAAGCGCGGTCAGGTTCTTTTCATATCGCGCACTGATCAGTCGCCCGCCGTCGTCAAACTCTTCCCGACTGCCCGCCACGGCAATTTCCGGCCCAAGTATCAGACGTGGCTGAAAGGGTGTCATGGCTGCGACCAGCGAGGCCTGCGCGCGTTCGCCACCCGCCCGGCCGCTGGCGGCTGACATCACCACAACCGGCTTGCCCACCCAGGGTTGGGGCCGGGTCCGGCTGACCCAATCCAATGCGTTTTTCAGAACCCCGCTCAGCATTTTGTTATATTCCGGGGTCGAAATCAGCACCGCATCCGCTGACCTGATCTGTTCGGTCAGCACAGCCACCGGGGCCGGGATCCCCTGAGCCTCTTCCAGATCCCCATCGTAAAGTGGCAGGTTCAGATCCGCTTCGACGAAATCGCATTCCCCAAACACCCGCGCCGCTTCGCACAAAAGCATCCGGTTCGTCGACCCCTTGCGCAGTGCTCCGGGTAAGCCCAGTAACGTTACACTCATACCACTCTCCTGTTTTGCAGGCTGATCCTTGCGGCATATGTGCGCCAGATCAAGCCCAGCCTCAGCCCAGCGTGTTGGCGACTTCGATCAGATTGCCATCCGGGTCGCGCAGATAGAGTGACAGGATTGGTCCGGTGGCCCCGCTGCGCCGCACGGGGCCCTCTTCAACAGGAATTTCCATCTGCTCCAGATGAGCTTGCCACTCCGCCAAATCCCGGTCCGACAGGAAACAAAGATCCGCTGACCCCGGGGCAGGGGCTGCGGCCTTGGGATCAAAAGGTCTGTCCGCAGGATGAAGGTTGATTTTCTGGCTGCCAAAACACAAGGCCCACCTTGTGCTGCCATCCGCCGGGTGAAACGACACCGCCTGCATCCCCATAACATCCTCGTAAAACCGGATCGTGTCTTGCAGGTTCGTCACGGTCAGGACAAGGTGATCTAAAGTGGACACGGTGGGCATCTGGTCTTCTCCGGCTGGATACGCACAGGCTGACAGGAGGGCCGCCCCGATGCAAGAGCACCCCGACACCCAAAACACCTTTGCCGATCAAATGGATCCAGCCCGGGCCGTAGCACTGTTCACGGCGCTGGATCTCGGTCCGGCCCCGATGGCAGGGGATCCTTTGCCCCCATTTTTTCACCAGCTTTATTTCTGGGATGCGCAGCCGCCTTCTCATCTTGGTCGTGACGGCCATCCCCGCGTGGGGGGGCTGATCCCGGATATGGGTCTGCCGCGTCGCATGTGGGCCGGTGGGCGACTTGCCTTTCACGCCCCGCTTCAGGCCGGGGAAGAGGCGCGCAAAACCACCATTGTAGAAAGCACGGACCAGAAGGAAGGGCGCAGCGGTCCGCTTGGGTTTGTCACTTTGCGGCATGAGATTTATCAGGGGCATGACCTTAAGGTGACCGAATGGCAGGATCTCGTATATCGCGAAGACCCCTCGCCGAACGCCCCGAAACCCAACCCGCAACCCGCCGCCGAGGATGAGGAAAGCGCCGAAAGCTGGCGGTTTTCCTCAACCCTGCTGTTTCGCTATTCGGCCCTGACATTCAATGGGCACCGGATCCATTATGATCTCGACTATGCCCGTGAGGTCGAAGGGTATGACGGCCTGGTGGTGCATGGTCCGCTTCTGGCGCAGCTCCTTATGCTCAAGGCTACCCGTGAGCTTGGCCCGCTTGCGAGCTTTCGGTTCCGTGCCATGTCCCCGGTGATGCACACGCAAGGGGCCACGCTTTGCCGCAAGGGGCAGGTGCTGTGGGTGCGCGGGCATGATGGCCGGTTGTGCATGTTGGCCGAAGCCGGGATTTAAAGGCTTGCCTCGACCCGAAACCGCTCCGGCACCCTGTCGGCCTCATCCAGTATGAGATCTGCCATGACATCGGCCACGTTCGGCGCCATGCCAAAGCCGATCTTGAAGCCGCCATTGACGATGAACTCCCCCTCACGCCCGGGCCATTGCCCCAGCATCGGCGCGCGTGAACGGGCGCGCGGGCGCAGGCCAGCCCAGCGTTCGATGATAGGAGCGGCGCGCAGAACAGGCAGCACCTCGGTGGCTTTCAGCAAGATCTCGTCAAGCTGTTCGTCGGTCTCGTCTGCTGAAACATAGTCGCGCTCAGAGGTGGAGCCGACGGCCACCGTTCCGTTGTCATGGGGCACGATCAGCACCGGTCCCGCGGCAATCTGTGCCATGCCGCGCGCATCCAGCCCAAGCAAAGCTGCCTGTCCCTTGACCCCATTTCCGACCTGCTTTTCGCGCTCGGCCGACAAGGCCTGAAGTCCCGCCAGCCCGGTGGCCCAGACCAGCTTCCCTTCTCTCGGGGCATCACCAATCACCACTTCGCCCCCAAGGGCCCGGATTGCGCCCGAAAGGGCATCACAGGCAGAGCGTGGGTGAATGCGTGCGCTGAGCGTGTCGTGGATTACCAGCCCGGTTTCAGAGCGCGGCGACCAGCCGTCCTGCGGGGCGTCCTTGACCATCCATGTGGCTTTCCCCTGCCAACAGCTGCGCGCTGTTTCGGCCCGTTCGCGGGCCAGTTCCAACCCCCGCTCGGTGTCAATGGGTTGCAGGCGCCCGACGCGACCATAGCCGGTCGGCAGGCCGGACAGTTCTGTCGCTTGCTGCCAGAAGTTTTCGGCCATGATCAGGCTTTGAAACTGAAATTCCTTGATGTCGTTCCAGTTTTCCGGCGCGTGCGGGGCCAACATCCCAACCACACCGCCGGAACAGCCCGCCCCAATCCCGGTGCGTTCAATCACCCGCACCTTCGCCCCGCGCAGGGCGCAGGCAAAGGCTGTGCTCAGTCCGAACACACCCGCCCCCATCACCGTCACATCAACTGTTGCCAAAGTGAACATCCTTCCTCATTGTCGCGTAGTTATCCCCCTCATAGGCGATCAGATGAAACAGGACCAGACAGCAGAGCTTGAATGGAAAGACGGGGCGATCCCGGTGGCGACCCGGTTTGACGACCCGTATTTCAGCCTCGAGAACGGGCTGGATGAAACACGCCATGTGTTTTTGGCGGGAAACGACCTGCCAGCACGGTTCCGGCCAGGATTTCACATCGCTGAACTGGGGTTTGGCACCGGGTTGAATATGCTGGCCACGGTGATGGCCTGGCAGGGGGCTGGGGCGCCTGAACATACGCGATTCACCTCGTTTGAAGCCTATCCGATGGACGTCGAAGACATCGCACGCGCGCTGGAGGCCTTTCCCGAGGCACGCGCCCTTGCTGATCCGTTTCTTACGGCCTGGGCGCAGGGCAAGCGGGTTTTTGATGTTCACGGGCTTGTGGTCGAGGTGATCGAAGGGGATGCGCGCGAAGAGCTTTCGCGCTGGTCCGGTGGCGCGGATGCCTGGTTCCTCGATGGGTTTTCCCCTGCGAAAAACCCGGAACTGTGGGGAGAGGAACTGATGGCAGACGTGGCGCGTCATACCAACCCGAATGGCACGTTTGCGACATATACAGCAGCAGGTTTTGTTCGTCGCGCCCTAGACGCGGCGGGGTTTGCCGTGGAACGCTCGCCCGGTTATGGGCGAAAACGGCATATGAGCCGGGGGGCACTGCGCCTCTGATCATCGTAAGACCACAAAACGCGTAAGCGGGGCCGGCATGGAACAAAATACCCGATTGGGGATATGGCTGATGGTGGCCACAACCTTCGTGTTTGCGTTGCAGGACGGGATTTCGCGCCATCTGGCCGGGGAATATAATGTCTGGATGGTGGTGATGATCCGCTATTGGTTTTTTGCAGGCTTTGTTGTGTGGCTGACGCGGCGGTCAGGTGGCCTTCACCGGGTGCTGAAACCAACCAAACCATTTTTGCAAATCTTCCGTGGCGCCCTGTTGGCGTTGGAAATCTGCGTGACAGTTCTGGCTTTCACGTTGTTGGGCCTGGTGGAAAGTCACGCGGTTTTTGCCTGTTACCCGCTGCTGGTCGCGGCGCTGTCCGGACCGGTGCTGGGGGAGCATGTGGGCTGGCGGCGCTGGGCGGCGATCGGGGTAGGGTTCCTGGGCATATTGATCATCCTGAAACCGGGGTTTGGTGTCTTTGCGCCTGCGGCTGTGGTGCCGCTTCTGGGGGCAGGCATGTTTGCACTTTACGGTCTGCTCACCAGATATGCGGCGCGGTTTGACAGCACCCAAACCAGTTTTTTCTGGACCGGTGTGACAGGCGCGGTTGTGATGACAGTGATTGGGGCCGGGTTCTGGGAACCAATGAGCCGGGGGGACTGGATCTGGATGGGCACGCTGTGCCTGACCGGTGTGTTGGGGCATTGGCTCTTGATCAAATGCTATGAGGTGGCCGAAGCCAGCGCGGTCCAGCCCTTTGCCTATCTGCAGCTTGTTTTTGTGGCCATTCTGGGGGTTGCGGTTTTTGATGAGCAGATTGAGCTGAACGTGATTTTCGGCGCAGCGGTGGTTGTGGCAGCAGGAGTGTTTACGCTCCAGCGCGCCCGCGCCGCCAGCTAAAGGCAGGATCGCATCATGATCCTGCTGGGGGTGATTTCCCCAAAAGGGGCGTTGCCCCTCGGACCTGCGCGCTGCGCAGGCCCTCACCCCAGGATATTTGGGACAAGAAAAATGCGCGTCTGGTCCCATTTTCTGGTTGGAAATATCCCGGGGTGAGCCTCGCAGAGGCGAGGGGCAGAGCCCCTGATGTATTTCGGGAAGGGTGCACGTTTTCGGGGCTTTTCGAGATGCCTATTGCTTCAGCTCTTTAGACAGGCGCAGGGGGGCGGTCTTACCGGTCAGGCGGGCGCGGTAGATGGCCAGGCTTTCGGTGACGCGCATCACGTAGTTGCGGGTCTCACGGAAAGGGATGTGCTCAATCCAGTCGACGATGTCGGTTTCGGGTGCTCGTGGATCACCGAACCGTTCGGACCAGCTGCGCGATCGACCTGGCCCCGCGTTATAGCCAACCGCGATCAGCACAGGATTGCCGTCAAACTCTTCGATCAGCTTGGCAAGGTATTCGGATCCCAGTCGTGTGTTGTAGGCGGGGTCCTCGGTCAGGCGCGCCTTCGAATAGGACAGATCAAGGCGTTTCGCCATGTCTTTGGCGGTGCCGGGCATCAGTTGCATCAGCCCGCGGGCGCCGACACCAGAGACAACTTCAGGATCAAATTCGCTTTCGCGGCGGGCAATGGCAAGTTCCAGCGCGCGCGGCACACCCGCATTTCCCCGTCCAATGTCTGGTGTTGGGAAATAGGGCCGATGCAGGATCCATCCCTGCCGCGCGGCATATTTGGCAATCATGATGCGCAGATGGGGTTCACTCATTTTTTCAGCCCAACCCGTCAAATGGCCGATTTCATCCCGATTCAGACGTTCCGCCAGGTGAACGGTGAAGCGTTCTGTCCAGTAAAGCTCACCTGCGGCTTGCAGCAGGCGTGCGGCCTGCATGACGGATGTGTTCCAGAAGGGTTGATTGGAGAAATCCCGATGGCGTTCCCGGCCGGTCAGTGCCGGGTCCATGGGTAGGCCTGCCTTTTCAGCGGCAAGCTGGCCATAGAAGCTGGTTTGATATTTCGCACCCTCCGTATAGGCAGTCTTGGCTTCAGCGGACTTGCCCATGGCCTCATAGGCGCGGCCAATCCAATACCCTGCGCGGCCCAGTGAGATCGGCGTGAATACGCCGCTGCGGAAGCGTTTGAAGTGATAAAGGGCGGTTTCCGGGTCGTTCAGCTTGCGCAGGGCGATATACCCCGCCAGCCATTCCAGATCATTGTAATGCCCCCCTTCTGAAAGCTGGTGCTGGGCGGCCAGTTGATAGGCCTGCCGGTCGTTGCCTTCGCGCATTGACCAACGGGCGAGCACCCGCCTCCAGCTGCCCCAACGGTCGGGTTGTCCCAGCAGGACCATGGATTTTGAACGCTCAAGCAACAGCTCGGCGGCATCCTGGTTGCGCCCTTTCCCAGCGCGCCAGAGGAAACGTTCATAAGCCAGCCCCGGATCATTTGCCAACGCGGCTGGCACCGCTTTGATCAGAGCGTCCACCCCGTTTTCACCACGCCGCAGCGCAATGCGGGCGCGGGTCAGGGCGGCTTCTGCGCTGCCCAGAAGCGGCAGCATCCGGGTGGCATCGGTGCTGTTGCCACGCCAGAGCATATTGTCGGTCCGTTGCCAATGCAGCCCGCTCAGGGTCTGGCCGTAGCGGCTCACAAAGGCGTTGTGTTCGTCCTCGTCCATCGACAGGTTGCGCCAGGCATCTGAAATCACCTCGATTTCCGCCTTGCGCTGCTGGGCGTTCAGAGCTTCCGCAAGTCGCAATGCTCCCCGGCCGGTTTGTGGGGCTTGCGGGGCGAAGAAAGCGATGATTCTCTCTGGGTCGGACCTGCGGGGGATGGATTTTTCCGAACGTTTGCGCAGGAGTTTCAGCCCCGGCCAGTCGGGGCGGCGGTCGAGAAACGCGACCGTATCAGAAAATTCTCCTTCACCTTGCCTGAGGCGGTGCCATTCGACGATATCCGCCACCAACGGTCCACCGCCCTCGGCGCGCGCCCGGGCTGCGGGCCAATCGTCCATACGGGCAAGGGCAATGGCGTCCTTCAACGCCTGGACAGAAGTGGCCTCCTGGGCCGTTGCCGGTGTGATCTGAAGCCATGTAAGGGCCAGAAAGATCGTCATTATGTGGTAAATTCGCGCAGTCATGACGAAAACCTAGCGTCGCAGCGTGCCAGATCAACACACATTCTTGGCATTTGACCGGAACCCGGCTAGTTTCCGCCGCGTTTGCGGGGCGATTCAGAAACCACGCCCCGTGTGAATTGACGACTACAACAAAGGAGCGTGTCATGTTCAAAGGAAGTCTTCCTGCCCTGGTCACGCCGTTCAAGGACGGCGCAGTGGATTTTGACGCGCTCAAACGCATCGTGAACTGGCAGATCGACGAAGGGTCGAACGGGCTGGTGCCGGTTGGGACGACGGGCGAAAGCCCCACGCTGAGCCATGAAGAGCATGAAGCGGTGATCGAAGCGGTGGTGGAAACCGCGGCCGGTCGCGTGCCGGTGATTGCCGGGGCCGGGTCGAACAATACCGTGGAAACGCTGCGCTTCATGGAGCACGCCAAACGGGTCGGTGCCAGTGCCGGTCTGGTGGTCACGCCATACTATAACAAACCGACCCAGCGTGGGCTGATCCATCACTATCTTGCGGTGGCCGATGCGGTGGATCTGCCGATCGTGATCTACAACATTCCCGGCCGTTCGGTGGTGGACATGACCCCGGAAACCATGGGGGAGCTTGCCAGCCATCCGAATATCATCGGTGTGAAAGACGCCACTGGCGATCTGGCGCGGGTGAGCTATCAGCGCATGACCTGTGGGGCAGATTTCTGCCAGCTGTCGGGAGAAGATGCCACGGCGCATGGGTTCAATGCTCAGGGCGGTCAGGGCTGCATCTCGGTCACGGCAAACGTCGCCCCGCGCCTCTGTGCGGATATGCAGGCGGCAACATTGCGGGGGGACTATGCCCAGGCGCTGGAGATTGCCGACAAGCTGATGCCTCTGCACAAGGCGATCTTCACCGAGCCCGGGCTGGTCGGCGCCAAATACGGTCTGTCGAAACTGGGTCTGTGCGCGCCAGATGTGCGCAGCCCGCTGACCGATCTGGAAGACAGCACCAAGGCGCTGATCGACGACGCGATGCGCCACGCAGGCCTGCTGGGCTGAACCAGTCTATGACCACAGACGAAAGGCGCTCCGACCGGGGCGCCTTTTTTATTTGGAATGTCGACGGTCGGGTATGACCGCATCCACTTCGATTTCCACCAGCCATTCGGGATTTACAAAGCGATTGATCGCCATGATCGTGTCGACCGGGCGCGAGTCTGTGCAATAGGCCTTCCGTGCCTCGATGGCGTCCTTCCAATTGTCGATATCAGTAAGGATAACGCGGGTTCTCACGATATCCTCAATTCCGGACCCCGCATGTTCCAGGGCTGCCTTGATGATCTCAAAGCACTGGGTTGTTTGAGCAAAGACATCCCCGACGCCGACGGTTTTCCCATTTTCGTCAACCGGGGCGGTTCCTCCAACCGCGATGAAGTTTCCAACTTTGACCGCACGGCTGAAGCCAACGATTTCTTCCATCGGGTTCCCATTTGATATCAGAATACGGTCACCTGGCATGGGGCACCTCCTTTTCAGCAGTGTTTTCATAGTAGCATATTTGAGAAGGTGATGTTGCAGGTGGCCTTTCCACCTTTCGCTTTGAGCTTTTGCGTGACACTTTGCGTGAGACTGCGCGCGCAAGATATAAGGAGCCCCCCATGTCCGACATTCGTGAAGGTGAAATTGCCCTGCCATTTGACCCAGCTGATGAGGTCGGCCCTTCGGTCGCCTTCATTGGGCGCGTTCGCAGCCCATGGGAAAAGGGCACGGCGCCCGGCAATATTTCCGGTGCGCGGGAGCGGGGTGGGGAGTTCGCCATCGAACTGGACCCGCGCTATGTGCAGGGACTGCAAGGTCTGGAGGTAGGGCGGCATATCATCGTGATGTATTGGATGGATCGCGGACGGCGCGATTTGATTGTGCAATGCCCGCGCCACACGAATGGCCCTAGGGGTGTCTTTTCCCTGCGCTCTCCGGTGCGGCCCAATCCAATTGCACTGGCGACGGTCAAGATCACGTCGATGGACGGGGCGCGGATCGGGATCGACGCGATCGACTGTTTCGACGGCACCCCGGTGGTGGATATCAAACCGTGGATTGCCAGCATTGATCAGCCACAGGAGAGCGCCGGGGGCTAGACACTGCGCGCGCCAGCCCCTACATCCGCTTTATGGCTAAGAAAAAACCCACCAAAGAAGATGGCAACTACAAGGTGATCGCGGAAAATCGCCGTGCGCGGTATGATTATGCGATTGAAGATGACATCGAATGCGGGATTGTCCTGCAAGGGTCCGAGGTGAAATCCCTCAGGACCGGTGGGTCGAATATTGCTGAAAGCTATGCCGCGGTTGAGAATGGCGAGCTTTACCTGACCAACGCCTATATCGCGCCTTACAAACAGGCGATCACCTGGGGCCATCTGGAGCGGCGCAAACGCAAATTGCTGGCGTCCCGGCGCGAGATTGCCCGGATGTGGAAAGCCACCCAGCGCGAGGGGATGACCCTTGTGCCGATGGTCATGTATTTCAACCACAAGGGGCTGGTGAAGGTGAAGATCGGCATCGCCAAAGGTAAGAAGGCGCATGACAAACGCGCCACCGAAGCCAAGCGTGATTGGGGCCGCCAGAAACAACGCCTGCTGCGTCACGGGGAGTGAGGGGCTCTGCCCCTCGCGGTTTCACCGCTCACCCCGGGATATTTTTGACCAGAAAATGAGGGTCAGGTGAGGTCGAACCCCGCATAGGGAAGGAAGCTGACCAGATCGCCGGGGGTGATGTCCTGCGCATCATCCGACAGTTCCACCAGCCCTGTGGCCCAGGCAAGGCCCGAAATGCGGCCTGATCCCTCGGATTTGAACGCCTCCACCCGACCATCGGCGCCAATGCGTGCGCGCAGGTATTCGCGGCGGCCCGCCTTCTTCTTCTTTGCAAAACCGGCGGGCAGGGCGATGGGCATCGGATCGAGCCATTTCCCCCCGGCAAGCACCGAAAAGGCGGGGCGGGCAAAGATCAAGGTGGTGACAAGGGCGGCCACCGGGTTGCCCGGCAGGCCAAAGACCGGCGTGCCATTCCATTGTGCCAAGGCCAGGGGGCGTCCCGGTTTGATTGCGATGCGCCAGTGATGCAGCGATCCGGTGTCTCGCAAAAGGGCCGAGACGTGATCCTCGTCCCCTGCTGATGCCCCGCCAGAGGTCAGGATCACATCTGCCTTTTCAGCGCCACCATCGAAAGCCGCGCGCAAAGCGTCACGATCATCTGCTACATGGCCAAGATCCACCGGTGTGTATCCCCAGGTCTCGGCAAGGGACAGGAGCATGGGGCGATTGGCATCAAAGGTGCGCGCCACGTCCATCGTGGAGCCGGGGGCGGCGAGTTCATCGCCGGTTGACAAGACCCCCACGCGCAGTGGCTTGCGGGTCTCGACCTTGGCCAGACCAAGCGCGGAGAGGAGTGCGATATCCGGTGCGCGCAGCTTGTGACCGATTGGAAGCGCCAGCTCACCAGCGTCCACATCCTCGCCCGCTGCACGGGCATTGGCCCCCGGTTTGGGGGCAGAGGGGAAGCTGACTGTCCCCGCATTGAGCGTCACATCCTCTTGCAGCACCACTGTATCCACGCCCTCTGGTAAAAGCGCGCCGGTCAGAATGCGGATGGCTTTGCCGGGGGGCACGGAACCGTCATACGGCCCCCCCGCTGCGGCGCGCCCGTCCACCAGTGGCAAGGTGATGGGGGTGTGGGTTGGCAGGCTGGCATGGGCAAAGCCATAGCCGTCGACGGCGGAGTTCGCGCCGGGTGGGTTGGCGCGCAACGCCATGTGGTCGCGCGCCAGAATGCGGCCCCGCGCCTTGTCAGTCGCAATGGTTTCCACGTCTGTGACCGGGCCAATCCGATCCCGCAACGAGGTGAGTGCGTCCTCCACCGGGGTCCAGTGAACACCGGGGGGCAGGGCAAAACAATTGTCCTTGAGGCCGGAGGGTTTCTCGGCCGGCCGGGGGGAGAGGCCGGTTTCCATGGCGATGAAATCGGCAATTGCCTTGGTGTCGTCCAGATCAAAAAGCGGGCAGGGCAGATCAGGTGGTGTGTGGTCAGCCGCCATTGCGCGCACGGTGGGGGTGTCACGAGCGATCAGTGGCTGGCCGGTTTCGGACCGGCAGGCTTCGATCTTGGGGTGGCTCGCCGACTTGAACCCTTCAACCAGCACGAGGTCACAGGGGCGAAGGCGCTTGACCAGGGCCTGCAGATCCGGCTTGGGGGCGCCGCGCAACTCGTGCAGCTGGGCGATGCGGGTGTCACTGGCGAGCAGCACCTCTTGCGCACCGGCAAGGCGATGGCGATGGGTATCTGTGCCGGGGCGTTCCAGATCGACCCCGTGATGGGTGTGTTTGATGGTGGAGACCACAAGCCCACGCGCGGTGAATTCGGCCACCAGCCGCTCGACCAGACCGGTTTTGCCGGAGTTCTTCCAACCTGTGACGCCAAAGATAGGGGGCATGTCAGGGGGCTCCTTTCAGAAGGGTTTCGGCTGTGGCCAGATCCTCGGGTGTGTTGACGTTGAAGAACGGATCAAAAGGCGTGGGGTCATAAGGCGCCAGTGCCGCCCCATGTTCATCGGTCCAGAGCACCACCTTGCGCAGCCCGCGTTCAAGCGCTGCGCGCAGGTCGTCGCGCAGCGTCACGGGCCACAGCCCAAAGGTGGGCTGGCGCATGGGGCCGCGTTTGGGGTCATTGGTGGCAGCAAGAGCGATGGGTGTGTTGCCTGTTTTGGCGGCATGGATCAGGCGGGCCGCCAGATCGGTTGGGAAAAACGGAGTGTCGGCTGCGGCGGTCAGGATGTGGGTGGCGCCCTGATCCGCCGCCCAGTCCATACCCGCCAGAACGCCCGCCAGTGGGCCTGCAAAACCGTCAATGCTGTCGGGCAGAACTTGCAGCTCCGTATCGGCAAACCGGGACGCATCGCCATTGGCATTCAATGCCATGGCATCGACCTGCGGCGTGAGCCGGGTGATCACATGGTCCAGCAGGGTTTTGCCGCCCAGCTCCAGCCGCCCTTTGTCGAGTTGCGTGTCTTCACTCCCCCCCATTCGGGTTGCGAGCCCACCAGCGAGGATCACCCCGTAAAGTTTCATGGCAGGACCTTTCGGGATTGTGCCGGAATATTGCGGTGTTCCGGCAGTTGCATTGTCGGGGGTATGGCGGCGTTGGGGAAGCTCATGTGCTCCCCTTTCGCCGGTGTTTCTTGTCCTCTGACGGGGCATGGGCCGGGTCCATGTCGCGGATCAGGCGATCGGCGCCAGACAGGCAGGTGAAGCGTTGTCCGCGCATCCTGCCGATCAGGGTCAAGCCGATCTCCTGCGCGATTTCCACCCCCCAGGCGGTAAATCCCGAGCGGGAGATCAGGGCGGGGATCCCCATCTGCGCGGTCTTGATCACCATTTCAGAGGTGAGGCGCCCGGTGGTGTAGAGGATCTTGTCCGTGCCCGTTACCCCTTCGCTGAACATCCAGCCCGCCACTTTATCGACCGCGTTATGGCGCCCCACATCTTCCATATATACCAGCGGTCGGTCGCGCTGGCACAGGACGGTGCCGTGAATGGCGCCCGCTTCGAGGTAAAGCGAGGGGGTCCGGTTGATCTTGTTGGCAAGAGTGTAAAGCCACGAGCTGCGCAACTCGGTTGGGGGCAGGGTCAACCCCTCAAGCCCGTCCATCATATCCCCGAACACCGTGCCCACGGCACAGCCCGACGTGCGGGTCTTGCGCGCCAGCTTGTCTTCGTAATCGGTTTCCTTGGCCGTGCGGACCACCACCGTGTCCAGATCTTCGTCATAATCGACGCGGGTGATCTGGTCGTCGTCGCGCAGCATGCCCTGATTGCGTAGAAACCCGATGGCGAGGTAATCGGGGTAATCTCCGATTGTCATTGCCGTGACAATCTCACGGCTGTTGAGAAAGATGGTCAGCGGGCGCTCCTCAACCACATTGGTGCAAATCTCGGCGCCATGTTCATCCACCCCTTTCACCGCCCGCGTCAGGCGCTGCGCGGTTGGATCCGGGGCGATGATATAGTCCGTGGTCAGGGTCGATTGGGCCATCTGTCATCCTCAGGCTCAGATTATCGGGAACTTGCTCTTGCCCCCCAGTGGTTTATCGGCAATTTAGGGGCCGATGAGCAAAACTGTCACCCCCAAAACCGCCTTTCTGCGCGGAGCGCGCGACGCGCTGCCCTTCCTTCTGGTGGTGGGGCCATTTGCGTTGTTGTTCGGCGTGGTTGGCACCGAGGCCGGGCTGAACCTGGTTGAGGTGATGGGCTTTTCCGTGCTGGTCATCGCCGGGGCCTCGCAATTTGCAGCACTTCAGGTGATGAGCGAAAATGCCCCGACGCTGATTGTGATCCTGACGGCGCTGGCGGTCAACCTGCGCATGGCGATGTATTCGGCATCTCTTACCCCGTATCTGGGCAAGGCGCCGATGTGGCAACGGGCGATGGCGGCCTATTTCATGGTCGATCAGGCCTATACCCTGTCGCAGATCAAGTTTGAGATGGAACCGGATCTCTCCGTGTCCTCCCGGTTTGCCTATTACCTGGGAACGGTCGTTCCTCTGGCACCGTTCTGGTATCTGCTCACCTATGTGGGGGCGGTGGCGGGCACGCAGATCCCGCCTGAATTTGCGCTGGATTTTGCCCTGCCGATCACCTTTATCGCGATGATTGCCCCGGCGCTGCGCACCCTGGCCCATATTGCGGCGGCCGTCACGTCGATCATCGTGGCCCTTCTGATGGCGTGGATGCCTTATGGAACCGGCCTTCTGGTGGCTGCGATCCTGGCGATGATCGTCGGCGCGCAGGTTGAGCTTTTCCTGGAACGGCGTGTGGCGCGGAATGGGGCAGGACAGGGCAAAGGGGGTGTCTCGTCATGAGCTATTCTCATCTATCGATCTGGGCGGTTATTTGCGGTCTGGCCGTGGGCAGTTTCCTGATCCGTTTCAGTTTCCTTGGTCTGATCGGGGACCGCCCGATGCCGGACTGGGTGCTGCGCCACCTGCGCTATACGCCGGTTGCAGTGTTGCCGGGGCTGGTTGCCCCGCTTGTGCTCTGGCCCGACGCGACCGGTGGTATGGTTGACCCGGCCCGACTGGCCGCGGCCCTGGTGACGCTGAGTGTGGGCTATTTTGGCAAAAATGTTCTGTTTGCAATCCTGAGTGGGGCACTGACGCTCTATGGGATGATCTACCTGCTGGGCTGATAGGTCCGGTCAGCCCACTGATGAGCACCGTTCGCATTTCTGCAGGTCGGCCAGCATGTGTTCAATCCATTTGCGAAAGATCTGGATCTTGCGAGAGCTGCGCCGATGTTCCGGGTAAACCAGCCAATAGGCATTGTCATCTGACCCCAACAGATCAAAGGGTTGCACCAACTCGCCACTGCGCAGGGCGCTTGAGAAAAAGGCCGGGGTGAGAATGGCGACCCCCTTGCCGGCAATCGCGGCCTGTCCTTCGACCACTTGGGATCCGAATTTTCCAATGGGGATGCTGGGCTTTGCCTGCCCTGCAACGCCTGCTGCGGACAGCCAGGCGTCCCACCATGGATCGGTTGGGTCCAGAATGGGCAGTTTCAAAATGTCAGATGGCGTCTTAAGCGGTTGGGCATTGTCCAGCAGATTGGGGCTGAGCAGGGGGGTGAAACTATGCTTCAGCAGCAGATGCTGGCGCAAGCCCGGCCATCCGCCTTTGCCCGCGCGAATGGCCATGTCAAACCCGCCATTTTCAAGATCGACAATTTGTTCACTGATTTCCATGCGCACCGAAATCTCGGGATGGGCTTGCTGAAAATCCGCAAGGCGCAGCCCCAGGATATTCACCGCAAATGTTGGCAGCACACTGATCGACAGGGTTTCCTGCGTCTGGCCCTGTGCCTTGGAATAGGCGTCGGAGAGCAGATCCAGTGCGCGGGTGGTGTCGGGCAGAAATCTGGCACCGACCTCTGACAGCGTGACGCCCCTTGCCTGTCGCACAAACAGCGCAGCCCCGATCCGTTCTTCCAGCAATTTGATTTGATAACTGACGGCCGCCTGCGTCATGCCCAACTCACTTGCGGCAAGGGTGAAGCTCTGATGCCGGGCCGCGGCCTCGAACACACGGATTGCGGCGAGAGGGGGGAGGTTGCGCCGGGTCATGTATTAAAATTCCTTATGTCTTGCCAATCGGGTTTGATTGGTCATTTGACGCGGACCGCGACATTTATAGGGCTTCACCACATGTTAGGTTATCCAATGGGCACTATACTGAACATCATGGAAAGGCGATACAAGGGTGTATCATTTGAATTCCTTATTGCCAGAATAAAGAAGCTACGGGTCTGGGTTCGCAAATGGCAAAGCCGTCGGCTGGACGTGGATGCCCTGCCAAATCACCTCAGAAAAGACATTGGTCTGCAGGATATGCATCGCAGGCGGGACCTGCCGGCGCGATCATCCTCATACTGGTTGCCATGACTTAGCGCGACCGAACCTGTCAGAGCCAAGTCGCGTATCCTGTGCCCGGCTAAGCCCCCAAGGGCAGGCCATTTACCAGAATTTCGTAGTTCAGATGTGGGTCATCATCATAGATGATGTCCTGCTGCACGCCGGGCTTGGTGGCGAAGTAATCGCTGAACTTCTTGGGATTCCACGGGGTCGGGGCATCCTCAAACCCAGGAAGACGTTGCACGATGGCGCTGACACTGCGGGTGCAATGGGCTTTGGGCACGGCCCCGCTCTGTTCGACCAGGCGAATGGCCAGCTCTGCCACCTCCGGGCTGACCACGATATCCTGGCGGATCACGTGGTAGGTGATGCGCGCGTGGTAGTCGATATAGAAGTCTTCCACGCCGGGGGTGATGCCGTAATGCACGTCATGGCGCTCGGGGATACGGTCATGCCCCCAGGTGCCCGCGGGATCAAACAGCACGCGTTCATGCCCGTTGATCATCAGCGCCGAGTGGGCACCGGACCCGGTTCGGTTGGAAATCACCGTAAACAGGGTCAGGGTCGGGGGGCCATCCGCCCGGTACGCTGCCTGACGGACCGCTGTGTCGCTGGCCCAGACATTATCGGCTCCACCACATGCGGTCAGTCCGCTGACCAATGCCAGCGCCAGAAAAACACTCCGCATCTTCACCCCTGATTTCGAACCGCTGAATGCGGTTTATGCACCTACCAGGGCAAGGAACACCAAAATCAGCAGGATTGCAATCGTCGACCGGACGCAGGCTTTGACGAAGCCTTCATAGGTTTTTTCCTGCGCGCTTGTGTCCATCGTGCCCATTTCATGCTCAGCCATGTTGTTTCCCTGTTATTTGAATCACACGTTAAGTTTTCGGATAGCGGATTTTCGGGAAGCTGTCACCATTTACTCCTGCGTGCAGGCGAAATAGCCGGGCAGGGCGTGTCTGAGGTCGGGGGGATCCGATGTCGCAAATAGAACAGTTTGTCACGCCTTCCGCTGCAAGGTTTGACCTTGAAAAGAACAGGAATGGGATAAGCGCATGAAAGTTGGGTTCATTGGATTGGGTAATGTCGGGGGGAAGCTGTCCGGCGCGCTGCTTAGAAACGGGATTGATCTGACGGTGCACGATCTGAACGCGGATCTGGTGGCAGGCAAAGTGGCGCAGGGTGCCATATCCGCTGCGACCCCGGCCCGGATGATGCGCGACTGCGATGCGGTGATCACCTGCCTTCCCTCTCCCGCGGCATCGGATGCGGTGATGCGCGAAATGTTGTCAGAGGTCGGACCGGGCAAGATCTGGATGGAGATGTCGACCACGGATGAGGCCGAAGTGAAGCGGCTTGGGGCCAAGGTTGTCGCTGCGGGAGGGGCCGCGGTGGATTGCCCGGTTTCGGGAGGGTGCCACCGCGCGGACACGGGCAATATCTCGATCTTCGCGGGATGTGATCGTGCGACTTTTGACAGGATCTTTCCGCTGCTTACCACCATGGGGCGGCGGGTTCTGCACACTGGGGATCTCGGTTCCGCCTCGGTTCTCAAGGTGCTGACCAATTATCTTGCGACGGTGCACCTGGTGGCCAATGCCGAGGCGCTGGTTACGGCCAAGGCGGCAGGGATGGACCTCAATACCGCGTATGAGGCCATCAAGATCAGCTCGGGCAACTCGTTTTCACATGTCACGGAAAGCCAGGTGATCCTGAACGGATCGCGGGACATCTCTTTCACGATGGACCTTGTCAAAAAAGACATCGGTCTGTTTCAGGACATTGCCGACCGTCAGGGCGTGCCGCTTGAGATCAGCCCGCTTCTGGTGAAAATCTTTGATGATGGGATTGCGCGCTATGGCGAACGCGAGTTGTCGCCCAATATCATCAAGCGGTTGGAAGAGGCGACCGGGCTGGACATCCGCGCGCCGGGGTTCCCGGCGGAAATGGTGGATGATGAACCCGAGGAACCCGGGTATGAGGTTATTCCCACCGGACGGGATGCGCCGGCCCAGACGGATTGACAAACCACGCCGGGATTGCAAGGGCTGGTCCGAATAATCCCGGAGCTGATGATGCCCTCCTCTGCTGTCCCTCATGTGCCCTTTTCGACCCTGTTTCGCGTCTTTCTGCGGATTGGGCTTTTGTCCTTTGGCGGTCCCGCAGCGCAGATTGCGCTGATGCACAAGGTGCTGGTTGAGGAAGAAGGCTGGCTGAGTGAGCGCCAATACCTCAATGCCCTCAGTTTCTGCATGTTGCTGCCCGGACCAGAGGCGATGCAGCTGGCCACCTATTCCGGCTGGCGCCTGCGCGGCGTGCCCGGGGGGCTGATGGCTGGGCTGTTATTTGTCCTTCCCGGTGCTGCGGTGATCTTTGCACTCGCCGCCCTGTATGTGAGCTTTGGTGACCTGCCGCTGGTGGCGCTGCTGTTTCTCGGTGTGAAATCGGCTGTGCTGATCATTGTGCTTGAGGCGCTGTTGAAAGTTGCCCGGCGCGCCCTTCAGGGGCAGGCGCATTGGCTGATTGCTGGACTGGCCTTTGCCGGGATCTTCTTTCTTGCGCTGCCTTTCCCGCTGATCGTGGTTGGGGCGGGTGTATATGGCGCGCTGACCGCCAGGGACCATGCGGTGGACGTCCCCTTGCCGCCACGCCATGGTCGGCAGGGCACTCTGGCGACCATCGCGGTCTGGCTCACCATTTGGCTGTTGCCCCTCTTTGCGCTCGACATGATTGCGGGATCGGATTTTCTGCCCCAGATCGGAGCATTCTTTTCCAAGCTGGCCGTGGTCAGCTTTGGCGGCGCCTATGCCGTGCTTGCCTATATGGCGCAGGATGTGGTCACCGGGTTTGGCTGGCTGACAGCGGATGAGATGCTTGACAGTCTGGGGCTTGCGGAAACCACCCCTGGCCCACTTATTCTGGTCACACAGTTTGTAGGGTTTGTCGCCGGGTTTCGCGAGGCGGGGTTTGCCATGGCGTTTGCAGCTGCCGCGCTCACGCTTTGGGTGACGTTTGTGCCCTGTTTCTTATGGATCTTTGCGGGGGCTCCTTATATCGACCGGCTGGCGGCCCAGCCGCGCCTCAAGGGGGCCCTTTCCGCAATCACCGCTGCTGTGGTCGGGGTGATCCTGAACCTCTCGGTATGGTTTGGTCTCAATGTGTTGTTCCATGAGGTCACGCACAGCACCCTCGGCCCGATCACCCTCTGGATCCCGGATTTTGCCAGTCTCGATGGGCGGGCCCTGGGGTTGACGGCTTTATGTGCCGTCCTGATCCTGCGGCTGAAACTGGGCTTGGGCTGGGTCTTGATTATTGCCGCAACCGCCGCGGTTCTACTCGGGCAGTTGGGCTGAGGTTTACCCTTCTTCGGACCCGTCTTCCGGATCCTCATCCTGACTGTCTTCGAGTTCTGCCGCCAGTCGGAACCCAATCCGTTTGGGGGCTTCAGCCTCAACCGCGACAGGCAGGGCGCGCAGCATGACGGAAAGCTGGCTGACATGCTGGATCAGCTGCGTGCGCGCACCGGACTGGTCGGTGCCGTAAAAGGTGATCACGTCGGGGTCAAAGAACCCGATCCCCTCAATGCGCAGCACACCTGCGTCGCCACCGGTGAACCCCATCGCCACCTCATGTTCATTGTCCAGCTGTTCTTCGAAATTCTTGATATAGAGGATCAGGCGCTCATACGCCCATTGAGCGGCGGATTTCTGCTCGACCGGAGTGGCGGCCATTTTCTCCGGCAGGGGTTGGTCCTCAACCACCACGGGGGCATCTTCGGAACATTTTGCGGCGTGTTTTCTGGGTTGAAAACGGGGCTTGGTGTTCGGGGCTTTGGTCATGATCCTCACTCGCGTCAAACTGAACCTTTCCGTTTTGCCACAGATGCGGGGGATCGTCACCTCGCATCTACGTGAAAGGTTTGAAAAATGCGTGTGAATGAATTAGTTTGTCTGTGTTTGAAGGAACGCGCCATGTATCTTACCCAACTGCCAGCCCAACGCCTGGTGATCCGTCATTG
The DNA here is from genome assembly GCF_025137635.1 of Aliiroseovarius crassostreae. NCBI lineage: Bacteria > Pseudomonadati > Pseudomonadota > Alphaproteobacteria > Rhodobacterales > Paracoccaceae > Aliiroseovarius > Aliiroseovarius crassostreae. The sequence goes on from NZ_CP080772.1 coordinate 180,977, forward strand.
GGACGATGAGCTTGCCGATCCCGCTGGCCGGGCGCGGATAGAGCGCGCGCTGGAGGGGTTGCTGTCGCCGGAAGGGCTGGCTGCGATGCCGGCCGAGATGCAACTGGATCAGTCACGCACTGCCTTGCGGGCCTGGGTTGAGAGCCGCGCGCAGGAACGGGATGTCTATCTGATCACCATCAGCACACCCGAACAGGGGTCCGGTCGTCTGGTCGGTCTGATGTTCCTCGTGGATCTGGCAGATGAAGGGGCCGTGGCGCAGATGCAGCTGGGATACCTGTTGTCCGAACAGGACTGGGGGCAGGGATATGCCTTCGAAATGATGCGCGGCATGTTGGAAATCCTGCGAGAGGTGGAACCCGTAGCGGTTCTGGCAGGTGTGGGGCGCGACAATCCGGCTTCGGCCAAGCTGCTGGAACAGGCAGGGTTCACCCGTGACGCCGGCCTGTCCGGTGACGGTGCCTGCATGTTCGTGCGCAGCTTTGTCTGAGTGGCGCCCGTAGCTCATCCCGGCAAATCACTGCCACCAGACGTCTAAATCAACCCGTGGTCTTGACCAGGTGCTGCGCGTCAGTCGCGCCGTTGCCAAAGCCACGCCCCATCGTCGCGCTTGATCCGGGTCACCCTGCCTTGATGCAGCAGGTGGTTCAGATGCCCAACCGCTTCGACCAGCGCCAGCCCGTATTCCCCCGCCCCGATCTTGCGTTTGAACAGCGGCGGGAAACACGCGCCCGCCACTTGGGGCGTTTCCAGAAAGGCCTCCAACCGGTCCAGAGCATGATGGTGGTTCTGGATCAACTGCCGCATCCGTGTCGGCAACCCGGTGAACGGCAGCTTGTGTCCGGGCAGAACCAGTTGCGTGTCGGTGGCATAACCTGACAGGCGTTCGCAAGCCTCCAGCCAGTCGCCCACCGGGTCGGCCTCGGGTTCGGTTGCATAAACGCCAAGATTTGGGCTGATCGTTGCAAGCAGCTGATCGCCACCGATCACCAGCGCCCCATCTGTCGACCAGAGGGTAGCGTGTTCCGGGGCATGGCCATTGCCAATATGCACCCGCCAGTCGCGTCCACCAAAGCGCAGCGTCGACCCTTCCTTGATGCGTTTGAACCCCAGCGGCATATCCGCAACGATATCGGCATAGTTGAAGGGCCGTTCGCTGCGGCGTTTTTCCAGAACCTCCGGGTCCATCCCCGCCGCCTGCCAATAGGCAATCGTCTCATCGACCGGCACCATCTGCTCGTCCAGAAGCAACATGCGGGAAAACAGCCAGGCCGTGCGGGTGGTGACAAGCTCCGCCCCCATATCGCGCTGAAACCACCCGGCCAGCCCGACATGGTCGGGATGGTGATGGGTGACGATCACGCGCTTGACGGGTTTGCCCCCCAGCGGACCTGCAAGAAGTTTTTCCCAGATCCTTCGGGTTTTTCCGGTGTCAAACCCCGTGTCGATAAGGGTCCAGCCGCCGCCCTCTTCTTCAGGATCCTCAAATGCAAAAACATTCACATGATCCAGCGCCATCGGCAGGGGCAGCCGCATCCATAACGTGTTTTCTGCCACCTGCAGGGCCTCGCCCTCCCCCGGAGCATCGGGAAAGGGGAAGGTCAGGGGCGCGCTCATGAGGCGAGGTCGTCAGGTGTCAGCGCATAAAGCCCCGCCGCACCTGCGCGCGCTTGCGCAAATTGGGCCACGTGTTCCGGCAGCAGGCGATTTATGTGGAAACGGGCCAGTTCCGTGCGCGGCCCCTTGCCGCCTTCGGCAATGGCCGCCTTGAGATGGTAATGGGCCCCGAGCACCCGGGCAAAGCCCATCAGGAAAGGGACCGCCCCGGCAAAACGATCCTGCATGTCGGTCTGTTCCACCTGCCATTCGATCGTTTCGCGCAGGTCTTCCGCGGCAGACCAGACGGCTTCGGACATGTTCGGGAACAGGGCGCGGGCCCCTTCGGCCTGTGTTTCGATCTCTTCAAGCAGGCGGAAGGCCGCGTCGCCCCCGTCCATCATCTTGCGTCCTACGAGGTCCATGGCCTGAATTCCGTTGGTGCCTTCGTAAATTGCGGTCACACGCACGTCGCGCAGATATTGCGCAGCGCCGGTTTCCTCGATGAACCCCATGCCGCCATGCACCTGAATGCCCATATTCGAGACATTGATCCCGGTCTCAGTCCCATAGGCCTTGACGATCGGCGTCAGCAGGGCAGCACGCGCATTCCAGTCGGCATCCCCGGTGGCACGGCCCATGTCGATGGCCTTGGCCAGCGACATCGCCATGGCGCGGGCGGCAAACAGCTCAGCCTTCATCTGGGTGAGCATCCGGCGCACGTCAGCGAAATCGACGATGGTTCCATTGCCGGCATCCCCCAGCGGAGTGCGCCCTTGTTTGCGCTCCAGCGCATATTCAAGCGCCTGCTGGAACGCGCCTTCGCCAGTTCCATAACCCTGAACACCAACCCCAAGACGGGCATTGTTCATCATCGTGAACATGGCGGCCATGCCTTTGTGCGGCTCTCCGATCATCCAGCCGCGCGCGCCTTCAAACGACATCACCGCCGTGGGGCTGCCATGCAGGCCCATCTTGTGCTCAAGGCTGACCACCCGCAGGGAATTGCGTTCGCCGGGATTGCCATCGGCATCCGGGATCAGTTTCGGCACAAGGAACAGGGAAATCCCTTTGGTGCCCGCCACCCCGTCGGGCAGGCGGGCCAGCACCAGATGGCAGACATTCTCGGTGATGTCATTATCCCCCCAGGAGATAAAGATCTTCTGACCGGTCACCGAATAGGTGCCGTCGCCATTCTCCACCGCTTTTGAACTCAGCGCCCCGACATCCGACCCGGCCTGCGGTTCGGTCAGGTTCATCGTGCCCGCCCATTCGCCGGTGATCAGCTTGGGCAGATACAGTGATTTCAACTCGTCCGAGGCATGATGTTCCAGCGCTTCAATCTGTCCCTGTGTCATCAGCGGGCAGAGTTGCAGCGACAGGCAGGCCGAGGACATCATGTCATTCACGGCCGTTTGCAGGGTCAGGGGAAGCCCCATACCGCCATATTCCGGGTCCGCAGCCATGCCGATCCAGCCGCCTTCGGCAATGGCCTTGTAACCGCTGTCAAATCCTGGCGAGGTGCGAACGACGCCGTTTTCCAGCTTGGCCGGGGTCAGATCTCCGTTGCGATTGAGCGGGGCCAGAACCTCCTCGCACATCTTGCTCGCCTCTGACAGAACCGCCTGTGCCATGTCGGCTGGGGCTTCTGCGAACAGCTCGGTTTCGGCGATCTGGTCATAGCCGATCACATGATCGAACAGGAATTGGAAATCTTCGGTGGGCGCGCGATAGGGCATTGTCCGTCCTTTTCAGGCTGGTAAGTAAGGGCTGATCTATCCCATACTGAACGCCACCCAAGCGCAAAAGGAAAACGCAGCGTCATGAATGCGCCAATCACAACTGAATTGCTGGCGGATACTGCCGAGGGCATCACGCGTGCGGCTGAGGTGTTGCGGGCGGGCGGGCTTGTCTCGTTCCCGACAGAAACGGTTTACGGGCTGGGGGGGGATGCCACCAATGACCATGCGGTGGCCCGGATCTTTGAAGCCAAGGGGCGGCCCAGCTTCAACCCGCTGATTGTGCATCTGCCGTCGGTTGAGGCCGTTTCGGAATATGCGGTGCTTGAGGGGGTGATGCGCGATTTTGCCCTGGCATTCTGGCCGGGCCCGCTGACGCTGGTGCTGCCGCTGAAGCCGGGTGGCCCGCTGTCGCCGCTGGTCTCAGCCGGGTTGCCTACCGTGGCGATCCGTGTGCCGGAACATGATCTGGCCCGCAAGCTTCTGGAAGAAACCGGCCGCCCGATTGCGGCACCATCCGCCAACCCGTCGGGACGGATCAGCCCCTCTACCGCTCAGCATGTGATGGATGGGCTTTGCGGGCGGATTGATGCGGTGCTTGATGGCGGCACCTGTGCGGTTGGGCTGGAAAGCACGATTGTCGGCATTGATCCGGCGCCTGAGCTTACCCGGCCTGTTTTGTTGCGGCCCGGTGGCCTGCCGATCGAGGTTCTGGAACAGGCGATCCGTGGATCTTTGGCAATGCATAAGGCGGGCGATGCCATTTCAGCGCCGGGTCAGCTCACCTCGCATTATGCCCCGAATGCCCGGATGCGGCTGAATGCTGAAACCCTGTCCCCCGGCGAACGCTTGCTGGGGTTCGGGCCGGTGGATGCCGCGTATAACCTCTCTGCGTCCGGGGACCTTGTTGAGGCGGCGGCCAATCTGTTTGCCATGTTGCACAGGCTGGATGGCGAAGGGGATGCGCCGATTGCAGTTTCCCCCATTCCTGACCATGGTCTGGGGCGCGCCATCAACGACCGGCTGCGCCGCGCCGCCGCGCCGCGCGACAGCTGAAACGCGGTTCCCGCTCTTGTCGGGTTTCAGGATGTCCGGGCGGTGTGCCCCGGATCGTGTGGGGATGTGAGGGGCCGCGCCATTTCTGGCAGGGCTGAAGACCTCAGGCATGCCCCCCTTTTGAGGACAAAAGAAGCGGGTCAATGCCCAGCTTGGCCAGTGCGGCGGTCCATTTTCGATCATGATCGGGAGAGAAGACAATCGCGCGGTCGGCCTCGACAGTCAGCCAGACATTTTGCTGCAGCTCCCCCTCCAGCTGGCCCGCCGCCCATCCTGCATAGCCCAGGGCCGCAAGGGCCTGTTTCGGTCCGCTCCCCCTGGCGATATCTTCAAGGATGTCGCGCGTGGCCGTCATCGAAAACACGTCATCCACATGCAGGGTGGTTTCATTCCCGACGTAATCCTCGGAATGCAGGATAAATCCCCGCCCACCTTCCACCGGGCCGCCAAAAAACACGGCCTGTCCGTCGGTCAGTTCAGAGCCATCAATGTCGAGATGTGACAGCAGGTCGTCCAGCACCACATCGTCCGAGGGTTTGTTCACGATGATTCCCATCGCGCCGTCTTCGGAATGGGCACAGATATAGACCACCGAATGGTCAAATCGGGGGTCGTCAATGCCGGGCATGGCAATCAGGAGCTTGCCGCTGAGATCCGTTTCTCTATCCATGCTTAAAGCTTGGCCCCCAGATCGGGAAATGGCAAGGGGGGACCAACGCCGGGGGCCTGTTCATGGTAACATCCCATCCCCGAAATGTGATTTCCCTTTGTGGACAGAGGTCTTATCTATAGGGCAGATGAGACACGCGTTTACATATCTGGCCACCTGCCTGGCCCTGATCTCCGCCGCCCCTGCGTCTGCCGGGTCCGGTCTGCCGTCTGCCCCCGATGATATTGCCCGGATAGAGTTGCTGCCCGGCTGGCGCACGGCAACGGGGGAGCATATGGCTGCCTTGCGCATTAAGCTGGCGGACGGGTGGAAAACCTATTGGCGCGCGCCGGGCGACAGCGGCATTCCCCCCAGCTTTGATCTGAAAACGTCGGAAAATGTTGGCCATGTGGAGTTTCACTGGCCGGTGCCGGATGTCTTCGTTGAAGGCGGGGTGCGGACCATCGGCTATAAAGAAGAGCTGGTGCTGCCCATGACAATCACGCCCGGAACGGCGGGGGCACCCATCAAATTGTCGGGCGACCTGCAATTTGGGGTCTGCCTCGATATCTGCATGCCCATGCAGGCATCGCTGTCGATGGCGCTGCCAACCGGGGCTGCAACGCAGAACCGAGCGATCAAAAAGGCTCTGCAGGCACGGCCTGACACGTCGCGCGAAGCGGGGGTGAAAAAGGCACTCTGTTCCTTCGAACCCATCCGCGATGGCCTGCGCGTGCGGGCGGAAATCCACATGCCTCGGCTTGCCCCGAATGAGGTGGTGGTGCTTGAAACGGCCGATCCGGAAGTCTGGGTCGCCGAGGTGGACAGCCGCCGAGAGGGTGGGCGGATCATCGCTGAAACCGATATCGTGCCCCCAAAAGGGAGCGCCTTTGCGCTGAACCGGTCCGAGTTGCGCTTTACCGTATTGGGGGGCGGGCGCGGCGTGGATATCCTGGGCTGCACCGGCGGCTGACCTGCGCCCCGGCCCAGAGTGACAGATCGGGTTGACGGGCCTCACCTCTATTGTCCCCTGTTGTCGAAGGTGATGCCATGCTTGACCGTTCGCGTGGTATCCGGGAGCGATGTTTTCAAACTAAATCCGTTTATCCGAGAACTGGGCCAAATGGCGGGTCTCTACCCCGCAGCATGTCCCTGATCGGACCTGCGTGAACACTCCCGCAGACCCATTTGAGGGGGGATAAAGGAAACTGTAACCTTTCGTGCGGAAACCTCACCTCTGATCAAGCAAGCGTGAGAACCTGTTTCGGTCGCTATGAAATTGGCACCGCAGCCCTCATGTTGCCCTCAACACACTTGATCTGTGCGACATGTTCGCGCGAAAGGATGACATGATGGCGATGACTGACGGTGCGGAAGGGGTTTCCGTGAAACGAGATGAAACGAAACAGGAAACGTCCGGTAGCAGCGGCCACCCGATGCTGAAGCGCCTGCCGTTGATTGCCATTCTGGTTGTGGCCCTCATCGGGGCTTTCACCTTGCGGGAGTATCTGAGCTTTGAAGCACTCGCCGCCAACCGTGAAGCTTTGATCAGCTTTCGCGATGCGAATTACCTGCTGGCCGTGCTGGTTTTTCTGGCCGCCTACGTGGTGATTGTCGGCTTTTCGCTTCCCGGTGCAACCATTGCAACGCTCACGGGTGGGTTCCTTTTTGGCACGTTCCCCGGTGTGGTTTTCAACATCACCGGTGCCACGCTGGGGGCTGTGGTGATCTTTCTCGCCGCCCGCTGGGGTCTGGGCGAAAAACTTGCCGCCAAAATGGAGGCTTCGGACGGGGCGGTAAAACAGATCAAGGACGGGATTGACGACAATCAATGGTCGGTGCTGTTTCTCATTCGCCTTGTCCCGGCTGTGCCGTTTTTTGTTGCCAACCTGATCCCGGCTCTGGTCGGGGTGCCGCTCCACCGTTTTGTAATTTCGACCTTTGTGGGGATCATCCCCGGCGGTTTGGTCTACACCTCGGTTGGCGCCGGGCTGGGAGAGGTGTTTGCCCGTGGTGAAACCCCCGACCTTGGTATTATCTTCGAGCCGCATATCCTTCTGCCGATCCTTGGCCTCGTGGCGCTTGCTGCTCTGCCGATGGTGCTCAAAACTCTGAAAAAAGGCCAGAAAACATGAAACGTATCAAGGCTGATATCTGTGTGATCGGGGCGGGGTCCGGTGGGCTGAGCGTGGCGGCAGGGGCGGTGCAGATGGGCGCGTCCGTGGTGCTGCTTGAAGGACACAAGATGGGCGGGGATTGCCTGAATTATGGCTGCGTTCCCTCCAAGGCGCTGTTGCATGCCGGTCATAAAGGCATGGGATGGAAAGCGGCGCATGACCATGTGCGCGACACGATTGCAACCATTGAACCCCATGACAGCGTTGAGCGGTTTTCGGGGCTTGGTGTGCAGGTGATTAGCGAATTTGGCGCTTTCATTTCGCGCAGCGAAGTGCAGGCGGGTGAGACGATCATCGAGGCGCGCCGTTTCGTGATCTCAACCGGGTCCTCGCCGCTGGTGCCGCCGATCCCGGGGCTGGATCAGGTGCCGCATCTGACCAATGAACAGATTTTTGATCTCGAGGATAAACCCGAGCATCTTCTGATCATTGGCGGTGGCCCGATCGGGCTTGAAATGGCGCAGGCCCATCGGCGTCTGGGCTGTGAGGTGACGGTGATCGAAGGGGCAAAGGCGCTGGGCAAAGATGACCCGGAACTGGCCGCGCAGGTGCTGGATGCGCTGCGCGCTGATGGGATTGCCATCGAAGAAGAAGCGCTTGCCGCCGAAATCAGGGGAGGCGAGGGAGCGATAGAGGTTGAGGTCCAGGATGGCCGCGTCTTCAAAGGCTCCCACCTGTTGGTTGCCGTTGGGCGTAAGCCGAATATCGACAGGCTGGATCTGGACAAGGCCGGGGTAGAGGTCACGCGGGCAGGGGTGAAGGTTGATGACGGGCTGCGCACGTCGAACCGCAGGATCTATGCGATTGGTGATGTGGCTGGCGGGCTGCAATTCACCCATGTGGCAGGCTATCATGCAGGCGTCATTATCAAATCCATGCTGTTTGGGCTGCCGTCCCTGGCGAAAACAAGCCACATCCCCTGGGCCACCTATACCAGCCCCGAACTGGCGCAGGTCGGCCTGACCGAAGCACAGGCCCGTGCCCAACATGGCGAGCGGCTGGAGGTGGCGCGGTTCGACTTTGCTGGCAATGACCGCGCATTGGCCACCCAACAGGCCAAGGGGCTGATCAAGGTAATGGTGGTCAAGGGCCGCCCTGTCGGGGTCTCTATCGTCGGTCCCGGGGCCGGCGAAATGATCACGCTCTGGTCGCTGGCACTGGCCAATCGTCTGAAGATGAGCCAGATCGCAGGTATGATTGCCCCCTATCCAACCATGGCCGAAGTGTCGAAACGTGCTGCAGGGGCCTATTTCTCGCCGCGACTTTTTGATAATCCTAGGGTCAAACAGGTGGTTGGCCTTGTGCAACGCTGGCTGCCCTGAGTTTGAACGAGGTTCCTGGTGCTCAACTCCCTTTCCGGCCGTTTCCTGATCCTGACCGTGGCATTTGTCATGCTGGCCGAAGTGCTGATCTTCGTGCCCTCCGTCGCCCGGTTTCGTGAGGATTATCTGCTGGCACGGCTGGAACGGGCGCAGATCGCATCGCTGGTCCTGTTGGCAGATGACATGATTGACCCCGCGCTGGAGGCAGAGCTTCTGGAAAACGCGGATGTGTTCAACGTGGTTCTCCGGCGCGATGAAATGCGGGAACTGGTGTTGGCGTCAGCCATGCCCCAGCCGGTGGATGTGACCTTTGACCTTCGCATGGAAAGCTCTCTTGGCTTGATGCGCGCCGCGCTTGCCCGCCTGTTGAACCCGGAGCCACAGGTGATCCGGGTGATCGGACAGCCTGTGCGCATGGGCGGAGAGCTGATCGAGGTGACGATGCACACCGTCGATCTTCGCAATGCGATGATTGATTATGGCAAGAATATCGCCCTTCTTTCCGCCGTTATTTCGGCCATCACCGCCAGCCTGCTGTTCCTTGCGGTGCGTTTCCTGATGGTGCGCCCGATCCGCGAGGTGGTGGGCAATATGAAAGCCTATGCGCAATCCCCCGAAGACACGCGCCGTATTATGCGCCCACATACGGGCCTGACGGAATTGCACGAGGCCGAGGTGGCACTTCAGTCTCTCCAGACGGAACTCACCCATGCGCTGAAACAGAAGGAGCGGCTTGCGCAATTGGGCGGGGCCGTGGCGCGCATCTCACATGATTTGCGCAATATCCTTACCACGGCACAACTGTTTGCTGACCGGATGGAAAGCAGTCAGGACCCGATGGTCAAACGGGTGGGGCCGAAACTGATGAACTCGATCTCGCGTGCGGTCAGCCTGTGCGAAAACACCCTTGCCTTCGGGAAGGCCGAAGAACCTGCGCCAAGGCTGGAGCGGGTTGAACTGGCTCGGCTTGTGGATGACATTTTCGCCAGCGAGCGACTGGCATCGGGCGAGCACGCGCTCAGCTTTGCAGAAGATGTGCCCGCCGGGTTGGTGGTGCGAGCCGATCCTGAACAGCTCTATCGCGTTTTGTCGAACCTCGTGCGCAATGCCCGTCAGGCGATTGTGGCCAGCGGCAAGGAAGGTGAGATTGGCCTTATCGCGCATGATAATGGGGATCACTGGCGGATCGATTTGCGCGATACCGGGCCGGGCCTGCCGCTGTCGACCCGTGAAAACCTGTTCCAACCTTTCGCGGGATCCAACAGAAAAGGCGGGTCAGGGCTGGGATTGGCCATTTCGGCAGAACTGATCCGCGGGCACGGCGGCAGTTTGACATTGGAAAAGACCGACGGCGAGGGCACCCATTTTCGGATCATCCTGCCCAAAGAGATTGCCAGCGTGTCGGATGAGGACGCGTCCGGGTAGGGTGGGCAATGTGCGCTCATGCTGAAAGCCGGATCCGGGGGGCGCTTGGTCGGAACTGAAACGGCGCAGGATCGCGACTGCCGGTTGGGCGGCAGTTTTTCAGAAGCATCTCTTCGAAGGCCGCAAAAATCCGCTGCATGTGGGGGGGCTTGTAAGGGAAAGTGGTGTCGCAATCCATGTCATGCACGATCAGCGCGTTATCCGCTTCGAAGACCACCAGATTGCCCTGTGCATCCTCGGCACAGTCGATGCCGAAATACCCCAGTCCGATCCCGTCGGTGAGGGCCCTGAGCGCATGTTTGTGGCGCGTGGCGAAATCATCGTGGAAGTGATCCATGAACCGCGCTTCTTCACGACGTTTGTCTGCGCAGGCCTCCATCCCTGCATTCAGATACCAGATGTCCCAATGTGCGGCGATGGCCATGTGGCAGGGGAAGGGCTGACCATCGACAAACACCACCCGGTATTTGCGAAACTGCCTGTCATGTGGGGTGGCGTAATCAATGAATTCCGACAGAAAAAACGCAGGCTCCGGGTGGTCCACGAGGTAGGAAATCAGCGCCTCACGCGAGGGGATATTGGCAAGTCCTTTGCCCGCATGTGACCCGCAGGGACGGATGACAATCGGATAGCCGCCCAGCGCGGAGAGCATCTGATCTTCGGTTTCGTTCATCAACGCGGTCACCAATTCATCCAGCGTCACACGTTTGGTCTGTGGAAAGCGAAGCCCGGGCACATAAGAAAACCTTTGCCCAAGCTGATGACGTTGAAGCATGAGCTGAGCGCCGGGCAGGTTCAGAACCGTGCTGCCAGCCGAAGCAGCCAGCCGTCGCACCTGGCCAAAGATCGGATCTGTCGTGGCGGTGTCTGCCGGGATGGCGCAGAAGGCGACGTCATGGTCGGGCAGATCCAGATGCGTGCCGTCCGAGACATGCGGGTAATAGGTGATGATCTCGAAATCCGACCGCTGCAAAAGGAACTCGACCGGTGTATTGGCCCCCATGTGACCCGGTTTGGCAAAGACCAGCACCCGGCGTTTCGCACACTCACCTTGGTTGGTGACAAAGGCGCGCTGACGCGAGAGGGCTTTGGCCTGCCATTCCAGCCCCAAAGGCTGATTGCCCTGCAACTGTTCGATCACGGACAGGTCCATCAATGCCCCTTCGCAGGGACCTTCGCTCAGGCATTGGCGGAGCAATCGTGTCTGAACCGGGGTCAGATCCTGCCCCTGATAGGCCATCTTTGTCAGGTTCGCGAGGCCGATACGTGTTTGCGGTTCCATTCTGGCTCCTCTCCGTGATTCCCGGACAGGATGAGAGGATTTGATTAAAAAACCGTGCGTATTGGTCGAAATCACACCCGTCTACAGGTCCAGCTCAATCACCCCGCCCGCGTCACGGGCGCGGCTTTGACATAGGATCATCGCGCCTTCGCGCTGGGCGTTGGACAGCACGAAATCCCGATGCTCCACATCCCCGGCGATGACCCCGCATTTACACACACCACAGATCCCGTCCGAACATTTTACATCCACATGCACGCCATTGGCATTCAGAATATCTGCGGCGGTCTGATCTTCGGGCACGGTAAAGGCGCGCCCATCCCTGAGTTTCAGCGTGAACGGGTGGTTTTCGTAATCCGGCAGGTCCGGCACCGAGAAATATTCCAGATGCCGCGCCTCTTGCGGGAAACCCTGCGCCTCGGCGGCCCGCATCACCGCATCCATATAGGCCTCCGATCCGCAGCAATAGACATGCCAGCCGGGCTGATAGCCGGACAGGGTGGTGTTGAAATCCGCCCGTGTGCCCTGATCGGAAAAATGCAGATGCACCCGATCCGCCCAGGGCGCACTGGTCAGGTCATTCACAAACCCGGCATCTGCGGCGCGCGAGCAGGAGTAATGCAGCGAAAAATCCCGCCCCAGCGCGTGCAGCCGGTGGGCAAAGGCAATCATCGGTGTGATGCCAATCCCGCCTCCCATCAGCAGGGTTCTGGTCGCGGTCTCATCCAATTCGAAATGGTTGATCGGTTTCGAGATGAACAGTTTGCGTCCCGGTACAAAGATGCGGTGCAGAAGGGCCGAGCCACCACGCCCGGTGTCTTCGCGCAATACGCCGATCTGATAGCTGGTGTGGTCGGCGGGATCGCCGGACAGGGAATACTGACGCAGAAATTCCGGGCTGACGAGCACGTCCAGGTGGCCGCCTGCGCTCCACCCCGGCAAAAGCGCGCCATCGGGGCGGATGAATTCGTATTTCGTGACCCTGTCGGTCATTTTCTCGACTTTTGAAACCTGCACTTCGATCACCGGCGCGTCCCCGTCGATGGTAAAGCGATGGATCATCGACAGGTCGCCCGCCGCTTTGCGGGCGCGGTATTCATCGGGTGAGATCAGGGCGTCATAAGCGGCAATCCCTGCCTCGCGATCCATCGGAAACGGATAGGGATAGGGTGGCGGCGACAGGTTGGCGGGGTAGGCGGCGAGGGTCTGATCCTCGGGTTTGAGGTCAATTTCGCGGTTGAGCCCCCGCCGGTTTACGGGGTTTTCGGTGGGGTGATACCCTCCGTCCTCGGCCAGTTCCAGATCCCACCACCATGTCTTGACCGGGTTGATCTCACCATTCCCGACCGCGTCGTCCAGTTTGGCCAAGGCCGGGGCGGCTGCGGGGAAACGGGATGCGGCCCAGCGAAACGGGGCCTGTGCAAACAGTCCCTCAAGGTTCCACGGGCAGGTCTTCATACAGCGCCCGCACATCGCCCCGCCGGGATTGGTCACGCGGTATGTGGTGCATTTCTGCGCGTCCGACTTCCAGACCTCATAGCCATTGAACATCTTTTTCGACCCGGCGGAGATCGCACCGGAGGGGCATTCGCGGGCACATTTGTTGCAGGCCTCGCAAAAGGCCTGCAGACCAAAATCGATCGGCTTGTCATGCTCCATCGGCATATTGGTTGTGACCACGCCGGATTTCAGGCGCGGGCCGAGATAGGGGTTCAGGACCACGTCGCCGATCCGTGCTACCTCACCCAGCCCGGCCAGAAGCAGGAGCGGTGGTTGCAGCACGGTTCCGTCCATCACCGTATGGGCCTTGGCCGAATAGCCAAGGTTGCGGATCTGCTGGGCGATGACCCCACCGATGAGGGCGAAGCGCAGATAGGCGCGCATCGACTGGCTGACGGCAATCCAGTCATCCCCGGAGGCGCCTTCCATCGTCTCGAATCCCTGATCGACAATCATGGAAATGGCATTGTCATGGGGGGGGTGGATCTCGGCCCCGGTCGCGTCATGGGAATACCAGCACCAGTCCGGGCAGCGTGACGTGCCCGCAGCGTCGATGCCAAGGAAATAGCTCGCTGCCCGCAGATTGTCGGCGTTGCGGCTGGCATCCTTGGGGCGGGCCCCGTCTGCTGTGGCGCCATCCTGTAGCGGCACAAACGCCCCCAACAGGCGGCGTTGGGCAAAACTTGGCCCGGATTTACGCACGTAGTGACCGCCCTTTGAGGCCTCCTGCAGCGGTTTTCCCATATCGCCGAACTGACTGCGCGCGAACATGTCGGACCGTTTCGGCACCCGCGCCACGTTGGGCTCATCAATATAGGTTGTCGGGTTGTCCACGCGCTTGAGGCGTTCAAACGGGTGCGGTCCCATATGGTAGTCTCGGTGCGCATAGGGATCACGGGTCAGGGCCGATTTCGCATGCCCCTTGCCCGGCCCGGTGCCGCCCAGCCACCATGCGGGGCCGGAGGTGGCGTGCCACGGCTGCTCGGCCATGGGCGCAAGAGGGGCGTCATGCGCCAGGTCCATATCCGTGGTCACCACGGCGACCCCAAAGCGGTTGCCCAGCCACGGGGCGACCAACTCACCGTTTTCCGCGACCGCAAGCCCCGAGGTCACGGCCAGCTGGTTCAGATCCACATCGGTTGACATCGGGCTGTGCGCCATCGCGTCAAAGCCCAGAAGGCGGATGTAATTGGCGATCACCACGGCGGTTTCCGTGCTGCGCAAACAGGCGCGGTGGTCCTGGGCATCAAGGATCCAGTCCGACCCGCGCTCATCGGGGCGTGGATCGCGCATATGTTCGACCAGAAACACGATGGCGTTGGGGTGTGACGCCCTGCGGGGGGCGCGGTCCATCGACGCCTTGAGATCGGCCATGATCACGTCGATCCCTGCGGCCAGCGTGCGGATCTCGCGGGTTTTCAGGGCGTCGGAAAGGCGGGGGATGTCGGGGTTCTGGCGAGGGGTTGACAGGCGAGCACTGTCCGGCACCGGCCCAATGCCGACCATTGAGGTGTCGAGGTAATAGCCAAAGGCTTTCAAATGGTTGGCGCGCTCCTGAAGATCCTCGGGGATGCGCCCGCGCACGGGGGTCACATCCCCATCCCGGATCGCATCCATCATCGCCTGAAATTCGCCCATGGCATTGACGATGCTTTCGGGATGTTCCGGTCGGTGAAAGGACAAGGGGGCCATGGCGGGCACGGCGGAAAGATCGGCCTGATCGGTCCGTTTCAGCCGCTCCAACGGGTAAGGTCCAAAGTGAACGGGGCGCTTTTTGTCTGAGAAGATTTTCATCAGCTGTCCTTGTCTTCCGGAGCAACAGGCGTGGCCTTCCCGCGATAGGCGGCGGTGTAGCGGTCGGGCAGGTCTTCGTCGCCATAGACACCAATCAGCACGCCAACCTGTTCGGATCCGCCTTTGCGACGCGCAAGGATCTGGTTGTCACTGACCGTGGTGCGTTGCGACATGCGTCTGGCCCAGTGATGCAGATGATCGTAGAGGATTGCGATGATTTCGGCGTGCTCTGTGCAATTGCCCAGATCGGTCAGTTCCTCGGGGTCGGTTTTCAGATCAAACAACATCGGGCGGAACCCGCCTTTGCCGCCCCCTTCTGCATGGATCAGTTTCCACCGGTCGGTGACCACCATGAACAGGCGGCAATCGCGGGGGGAAAGCCCAAGCCGGTCGGCCATGGGTGAGGTGGAATAGTCATATTCGCTGATCGCAAACTCGCGCCACGCCACGTCGTCACCGTGCAGGAGCGGCACAAGCGAGCGTCCTTCGAGGATATGATCGGCCACATCCCCACCGGCCATGTCCACAAATGTGGGGGCAAGGTCGATCTGCTCAACCAGCCTGTCCGATACCGTGCCGCGCGTGGCATCCGCCTGTGGGCGGGGATCGGCGATGATCAGCGGCACCCGGACGGAGGGATCGTGGAAGAAATCCTTTTCCCCCATCCAGTGATCGCCCATGTAATCGCCATGATCCGAGGTGAGCACAATCACCGTGTTCCCGGCCTGCCCGCTCTCATCAAGGTAATCGAGGATCCGTCCCAGATGGTCGTCACATTGCTTGATCAGCCCCATATAGGCGGGGATCACCACGTCGCGCACCTCGTCACGGGAAAAGGCGGCAGAGAGCTGGCCCTGCAGATAGGCGTCAAATACCGGATGCGCCTGTTGCCGTTCCTTTTCCGCACGCACCACGGGCTGGATATCTTCGATCCCATAGAGGTCGTGATAGGGGGGCGGCACGATATAGGGCCAGTGCGGTTTGATATAGGATAGGTGCGCGCACCACGGTCCGTCGCCCTTTCGGGTCTGCATGAATTCAATCGCCCGGTCGGTAAGCCACGGGGTTTCACTGTCTTCTTCGCGGATATTGGCGGGCTTGCCCGCGTGCATCATCAGGAAACCGGAGGCAATATCTCCGGCGTCATCAATTCCGGCATTCGCGTGATCGTGCCAGGGATTGTGGTCGGTATACCCTTTGTCGCGCAGATATGCGTTATAGGGAGAGCGTTTTGGGTCATAGAACCCGTCTGGCCCTTCGGCCCAAAGCCCGTCATCGCGGATCCAGACGTCAAACCCACATTCGCCGATGCGGGTGCCAATGACCGAATCGGGCGCCAGCCCCAGCCGCGCCATGCCCTCGGCATCCGCCTTCATATGGGTCTTGCCAATCAACCAGCACCCCATGCCGGCGCTGCGCAGGTGATCACCCATGGTCAGTTCACCGACCTTGAGCGGAAAGTTGTTGAAGGCCGCCCCATGGGACGAAACATAGCGCCCGGTATAGGTGCTCATCCGGCTGGAGCCGCAGACAGGGGACTGGCAATAGGCGCGGTCAAACCGCACCCCGCGCGCCGCCACCCGATCAAAGTTTGGCGTTTCCAGTGTCTTGTGACCGGCACAGCCCAGGTAATCAAAGCGCAGTTGGTCATACATGATGAACAGAATATTCGGGGCGGCGGGGGCCATCGCGGCACTCCTTGTTCATTGCGGATGCGACGATTTGAGCATGTGAAAAAGCCTCTGGAAAGCCAAATTGGATCCAATCGGAAAAAACATGATTTGGTTTTTGCCCGATCGGGTCGTTCCCGGCGCCCTTGATGCCGTGTTTTTCATTGCGAGCAGATGAGCTGCGGCCTATACCCGGTTCCTGACGAAGCCCATTCGGGCCAGAGAGGTTGGCTGTCGGACATCGACCCAGATAGGGGATGGAGCGCAGCATCGTCGGAACAGCGTAACGGGCGCCGTCCCTTTGCGCGTATCGGTGTCTCTTCCCTGTGCCCCAGATTTGCGAAAGGACACATGATGTCGAGAACCCTTCTTTTGTCTGTTGCAGCGATCAGCCTGACCGCTGCTCCCGCCATGGCCCATATCGGCCACGTCGGAGAAGTGGCCGGACATGGCCACTGGGGGGCAATCATCCTTCTGGGCGCCGCGGCGGCCGTAGGGCTTTGGGGGGCCTTGAAAGGGGCAAAAGGCACCGAGAAAGCCAAGGCGGATGACGCCGGGGAAGAGGCCACCGAAGAGGGTGGCGAAGAGGAACTGGTCGGAGCCTGAACGGATGAAAACCCAGCTGGATACGCAAGGTAAGAAAATCGGCGTGATGATCTGCGGTCACGGCTCTCGCAGCCAGGCCGCGGTGGATGAATTCAAGGTGCTGGCAGAGAAGCTGCCCGCGATGCTGCCCGATGACTGGATGGTCGATTACGGCTATCTGGAATTTGCCAATCCGGTGATCCGGGTGGGTTTGGACAATCTGCGTGAGGCGGGGTGTGACCGCATTCTGGCCGTGCCGGGGATGCTCTTTGCGGCGATGCATTCGAAAAACGATATCCCCACCGTGCTCAATACCTATGCCACCAAACATGGTATCGACGTCAGCTATGGGCGGGAACTGGGCGTGGACCCCAAGATGGTTGCCGCCGCCGGTGCGCGTATCCGTGACGCGGTGGAGGTTGCCAATGCCGAACATGGCGACGTGCCGCTTGAAGAAACCTGCCTGGTGGTGATCGGACGCGGCGCGTCTGACCCGGATGCCAATGCCAACGTGTCGAAAATCGCGCGTCTGCTGCAAGAAGGTATGGGTTTTGGTTGGCTTGAAGTGGGCTATTCCGGCGTGACCTTCCCGCTGGTGGAACCGTGTCTGACCCACACCGCCAAGCTGGGTTACAAGCGCGTCATCGTTTTCCCGTATTTCCTGTTCACGGGCATCCTGATCGACCGGATCTATGGCTTCACCGACCAGGTGGCCGCACGTCATCCTGACATCCAGTTCGTGAAAGCCGGTTATCTGAACGACCACGAGAAGGTGCTGGAAACCTTTGCCGAGCGGATCACCGAACAGGTCGGCGCCATGCCGCCGCCCAATTGTGGCACCTGCGGCTATCGTGATCAGATCCTGGCTCTGGATGACCCGAAAATTGCGGCGATCTCGGCCGCGGATCGTGCCAAGCACCCGGCCTTTTCCGACACCCCCCCGCCCACCTGCGTGATGTGCAAATACCGGGTTGAGGTGCTGGGGTTTGAAAGTGAACTGGGCGCGGTGCAGGAAAGCCATCACCACCATGTGGAAGGGCAGGGGGCCAACGCGCCCGGCTCAACGGTCGAGACCTGTTCGCTCTGCGATCATTTCTGCACCGGGGCGTGTCGTCTGGATATGGATCATCACCATCATCACCACCATGATCATGGGCACAGCCATGCGCATGACCATGATCACGCGCACGGCCACGATCATTCACACGATCACGCTCATGACCACACCCATGATCACGGGCACCATCACCATCATCACGACCATGATCACCACCACCCGGAATACCCCCATGCAAAACACCCGCATGGTCCGGAATCGGCGCGGGTCAAATAAACATGCGGCCTCCTTTGCAGTATGAACGTGACCCGATGGCGATCTATGCTGAGAGCTTTGCGACACTCCGTCGCGAAGCCCGGTTGGAGCGGTTCCCCGGTGGCATGGCCGCGCTGGCCACCCGTGTGATCCACGCCTGTGGCATGGTCGAAGTGGCGGACCGTCTGGCTTTTTCACAAAACGCCTATGACGCGGGCCATGAAGCCCTGAAATCCGGTGCGCCGATCTTTTGTGACTGCGAAATGGTGGGCGCGGGGATTATCCGCCGCTATCTGCCCGCCGAGAATGAGGTGATTGTCACCCTGAACGATCCGCGCACCCCGCCGCTTGCCAAAGAAATTGGCAACACGCGGTCGGCGGCTGCGGTTGAGTTATGGGCCGACAAGCTTGAAGGCGCTGTTGTGGCCGTGGGCAACGCGCCCACAGCACTTTTCCACCTGTTGGAGCTGATCGACGCGGGCGGGCCGAAACCCGCCGTGATCCTCGGCTTCCCGGTGGGGTTTGTCGGCGCTGCCGAAAGCAAAGCCGAGCTCGCCGCCAACCCGCGCGGCTGCGAATTTGTCGCCCTGCGCGGGCGCCGTGGCGGATCAGCCATCGCTTCGGCGGCCGTGAACGCTCTGGCTGCGGGCCTGCCGGAGGAGAAAGTGTGACCCCCCCCGAGATCCCTCAGCCCTGGTTGCACATCATCGGCATCGGTGAAGATGGGCTGGATGGTCTGACTCCGGCCACCCGCGCGGTGATCGAAGCTGCCGATGTGATCGTCGGGGGCAAACGCCACCACGAGATGCTGGACACCAAAGCCGAGCGCCTCGCATGGCCCTCTCCTTTTGACGCCCTGATCGGCGAGCTGGACGCACGGCGTGGGCAGACCGTGGCCGTGCTTGCCTCCGGCGATCCGCTCTGGTTTTCAGTAGGAGCCAAGATCGGGCGTCACCTTGATCCGGCCGAGATCGTTTATCACCCGCAGGTCGGTGCCTTCCAGCTGGCGGCGGCGCGGATGGGCTGGTCGATGGCGGATCTCGAAACGCTCACCGTGCATGGTCGCCCGGTTGAGCAGATGATTGCCTTCATTCAGCCCGATGCGCGCCTGTTGATCCTGACCACCGGGGCGGAAACACCCGAACAGATCGCCAGGTTCCTGACCGAGCGTGGCTTTGGCAAATCGCGCATGACCGTGCTCGCACATATGGGTGGCGAGAAAGAAGCGCGTTTTGATGGGTTGGCCGAAAGCTGGAACCATGATGTGCCCGCCTTCAACACGCTGGCGGTGGACTGTATCGCCGCCCCCGATGCGGCGCTGCTGCCCCGCGTGCCGGGTCTGGCGGATGAGCTGTTTCAATCCGACGGCACCATGACCAAGCAAGAGGTGCGCGCGGTTACGATTGCAAAACTCATGCCGATGCGTGGCGCTTTGCTGTGGGATATTGGCACCGGTTGCGGTTCGGTTGCGGTCGAATGGATGCGCGGTGCGCGCTATGCCCGTGCCATCGGGATCGAACCCAAACCCGAACGTCGTGCCATGGCCGCTGCCAACGCGCTGGCGCTGGGTGTTCCGCGTCTGGAGCTTGTCGACGGTATGGTCCCCGCCGCGCTGGAGGGCCTCGACGCGCCCGACGCTGTGTTCATCGGCGGTGGTCTGACCGAAGAAACGTTCGATGCTGCCTGGGCGGCGCTGCGCCCGCTGGGGCGGCTGGTTGCCAATGCGGTCACCATCGAAAGTGAGATGTGCCTGACCGCGCTGCACAAGAAACATGGTGGCCAACTGGTGAAACTCTCGGTGGAACGTGCCGAAGCCCTCGGGCCGCTGTCCGGCTGGAAACCGCTGCGCCCGGTCACACAATGGAGCCTGATCAAAAGATGAACGGAACCCTTTACGGGATCGGCCTCGGCCCGGGCGACCCCGAGCTGATGACGCTGAAGGCCGCGCGGCTGATTGCGGCGGCCAAAGTGGTGGCCTATCCGGCTTTGGAATGTGGCAACAGCTTTGCGCGTTCGATCGCCGCGGATCTGATCGCCGAGGGCACAGATGAGATCCGTATCCCCGTTCCGATGACGGTTGAACGTGGCCCGGCGCAGGCCGCCTATGACGCAGGCGCGGCGCAGATTGCTGAGCGTCTGGCGGCGGGCGACGATGTTGTCGTGCTGTGTGAAGGGGACCCGTTTTTCTACGGCTCGTTCATGTATCTCTTTGCCCGCCTGTCGGATCGCTTCGACTGCGAGATCGTGCCCGGCGTGACCTCGATCACCACCGTGGCCGCCCGGGCGCAGCGCCCGCTGGTGGCGCGCAACGAACGCCTGACCGTGCTGCCCGGCCCGCTGGACGAAGCTGAACTTCGGTCGCGGATTGAAGGCGCGGAGTCGGTGGCGATCATGAAGGTCGGCCGCCATCTTGCAAAAATTCGTGCGGTGATTGCCGATCTCGGCCTCACCGACAAAGCCACTTACGTGGAACGCGCCAGTCTGCCTGAAGAAGTGGTGCTGCCCCTGTCCGAGGCCCCCGAAAAGGCGCCCTATTTCTCGATGATCCTGCTTGCGAAAGGAACCGATCCATGGCTGTAACGCCTGTTGTAATTTGCCTGAATGCCTCTGGAGAGCCTCTGGCCCATAAGGTTGCCGCCCTGTTGGGGGCTCAGGTCCATGGGCGTGAAGGTCGTGTGGAAAAGGCTGATGCGTTTTTCCCAAATGCGCTGGATCATGTGCGGATGCTGTTTGCTGCTGGCACGCCGGTTGTGGGTGTCTGTGCCGCTGGTATCCTGATCCGCGCGGTTGCCCCCATTCTGGCCAATAAGCTGGCGGAACCGCCCGTCGTGGCCGTGGCCGATGACGGATCCGCCGTATTGCCGCTTTTGGGCGGGCATCGTGGCGCCAACCGTCTGGCCAGCCAGATTGCCGCTGAAATCGGCGCAACCGCCGCCGTGACCACCGCAGGCGACGTGTCGATGGGTGTGGCGCTGGATGAGCCGCCCGTGGGCTATCGTCTGGCCAATCAGAAAGACGCCAAAGAAGCCATGGCGGAACTCTTGTCCGGCGCAGGCGTGTCCATCGTGGGCGAGAACATTTTTGACATCGAAGACGCTGGCGGCTCGGTCGAGTTGGTTGTGTCCGAGGCTCCGGTTGAGACCGGCCCGACCCGTCTGGCCTATCATCCGCAACGTTTCACACTGGGCGTGGGCTGTGCGCGCAACGCAGATCCAGAAGAGCTGTGGCAGAACGTGTCCGAGCAACTGGCCGCCGCGAATATCGCCCCCGAAGCGATTGCCTGTGTGACCTCGCTGGACCTGAAGGCCGACGAACTGGCGATGAACCAACTGGCCCGCCGTCTGGGCGTGCCGTTCCGCGTGTTCTCGGCGCAGGAACTGGAAGCCGAAACCGCGCGTCTGGCCAACCCCTCGGACGTGGTGTTTGAGGAAGTCGGCTGTCATGGCGTGTCGGAAGGCGCGGCGCTGGCCGCGGCTGGTCCGGACGCCGAACTGGTTGTTCCCAAGGTCAAAACCGCCAACACCACCTGCGCCATCGCCCGTGCGCCCGAACCGATCACCGAGATGCGCGGCCGCACCCGTGGCAAGCTCTCCATCGTCTCGATCGGGCCAGGCCAGCACACATGGCGCACCCCGGAAGCCAGCCACCTTCTGCAAGAGGCCGAAGAGCTGGTGGGCTATGGCCTCTATATCGACCTGATCGGCCCGCTGGCCGCTGGCAAAACCCGGTCCGACTTCCCGCTGGGTGGCGAAGAAGACCGCTGCCGTTACGCGCTGGAACAGGCGGGCAAAGGCAAGAACGTGGCGCTGGTCTGCTCGGGCGATGCGGGCATCTACGCCATGGGCGCACTGGTCTATGAACTGCTGGACCGCTCGGAAGACGAGAAAGGCGTGAGTGATGCCGCGCGTCGGGTCGAGGTGGTGTCCACCCCCGGTGTGTCCGCGCTGCAGGGTGCAGCCGCGCGGGCTGGTGCCCCGTTGGGCCATGACTTCTGCGCCATTTCGCTCTCGGATCTGCTGACCCATCGCGAGGATATCGTGAAGCGTCTGCATGCCGCGGCCGAGGGTGATTTCGTGATTGCCTTCTACAACCCGGTGTCGATGAAGCGCCGCACCCTGCTGGCTGAGGCGCGCGACATCCTGCTGAAGCACCGCCCGGCGGACACGCCTGTCATGCTGGCGTCCAATCTGGGTCGCCCCACTGAGAACATCCGCTATCGCCGCTTGGACGAATTGCAGGTGGATGAGGTCGATATGCTGACCGTGGTGCTGGTCGGATCGTCGAACTCGCGTCTGGCGCAATTGGGCGAAGGCCCGCGTATGTTTACCCCGCGCGGCTATGCCCGCCGCATTGATGGAGATCTGTCATGACCGTCTATTTCATTGGGGCAGGCCCCGGCGACCCCGAGCTTCTGACCCTGAAAGCGCAGCGCATCATTGGCGAATGCCCGGTGTGCCTCTATGCGGGCTCTCTGGTGCCGCCGCAGGTTGTGGCTTGCGCACCCGAAGGGGCAAAGGTCATGGACACCGCGCCCATGACGCTGGACGACACCCACGCCGAAATCAAGGCCGCCCACGCGCGCGGTGAAGATGTGGCCCGTGTGCATTCCGGTGACCCCTCGCTTTATGGGGCGATTGCCGAACAGATCCGCCGCCTGAAAGCAGACGGGATCGACTACAAGGTCATCCCGGGTGTGCCCGCCTACGCAGCCGCCGCGGCGGCACTGGGGCAGGAACTCACCATCCCCGAGATTGCCCAGTCGATTGTGCTCACGCGCATGTCGATGCAATCCACCTCGATGCCCGAAGGGGAAACGCTGGAGAACTTTGCCAAGACCGGGGCCACGCTCGCCATTCACCTTGCCGTGCGCAATATGCGTGAGATTGAGCGTGTGCTGACCCCATATTATGGTGCGGATTGCCCGGTTGTCGTGGCCTATCGCGTGGGCTGGCCGGATGAGATGCTGATCCGTGGCACCATTGCCGATATCCGCAAGAAAGTGCGGGCTGAAAAGATCACCCGCACCGCGCTGATCCTCGTAGGCCCCGCCCTTAACTCCGCGCGCGACTTCAAGGATAGCGCGCTTTATGATCCATCCATCCCACATGTGCTGCGCCCTGTGGTGGGTGTGGATCTGGTGGAAGATAACAACACCTGATTGGGTCAGGCTTTGAAATGCAAAAAACGGCGCGGGCATGCCTGCGCCGTTTCCTGTTGCGGGCTTTGATGTAACGCGCTGTGGATAATTTGAAAAAATACCCAATCTGACAAAAGGTTAACTTGACCGTTACATATCTCGTGCCATGATTAACCATCCGCGATGGGAGATGGAACATGCTGGAATTTTTGCCTCAGGAAGTGCGCGACGGCCTGGAAGCCGCCCGCAAGCGCGATCTGAAAAAGAAATCACGCCTGCGTATACGGGTGAATGAAGAAGTGTTTCCCGTGTTGAAATTCTGGGAAACCGGCTTTTCCCTGGACGTCGCACGTGCCCCGCATCTGCGTGGGCTGGTTGACCTCTATGATGGCACCCGCCACCTCTATCAATGCCTGATCGTCGCTTCGGAAGAAGAGGATGGCCAGATGAAATATGAATTCAAGCGCAAGGCCGAGGCCCACGACAACGTCCCGCTGGATTTTGCGCGCGAGGACAACGCGCCTGTTGGGCTGATCACCAAAGAAGCGTAGCATTGCTATAGGCGCAGCAAGCCCCCCGCCTTGGTATCCAATCGTAAAGACCTACCATGAGTTCACTTCAAAAAGCCCGAAGCTTGCGCCCATGGTTGGTCTCTGTGGTTGTGATAAGGCCGGGGGAAATGCACTCTGAAATCCTGCTTCTGAAACGTGTGGCCAAACCGGCCGGGGTCTGGTGTCAGGTGGCTGGCAAGATCGAGTCGGGCGAAACCGCTTGGGCTGCAGCGTTGCGCGAGTTGAAAGAAGAAACCGGTCTGAGCCCGTTGGCCTTTTACAACGCCGATATCTGCGAACAATTCTATGAACCCTGGACCGATCAGATCGTGATCGCACCTGTCTTTGTGGCAATTGTCCCCAAGGGGGCTGAGGTGCGGCTCAACAACGAACATTCAGATTACGCCTGGCTTTCAAGCGAACAGGCCGTTTCCCGCGTCAGCTTTCCCGGCCAGAAACGCATGCTGCGCGAGGTGGATCTCACCTTCCTTCAATCGAACCCGGATCCGCTCCTGCAAATCCCGCTCTCCTGATTTTCCTTGCTCAAATACCTTGGGGTGAATGCGCGTATGCGCAGAGGGGCAAAGCCCCTTCGGGTTCACATCATGCGCCCTCAAACGCCGGATCAGGGCCGAATTTCCACCTCGGTCCCATCCGGCGTAATGGACCACAATTCCTCAATTTCCGCGTCCGACACGGCAATACAGCCTGCGGTCCAGTCTCCGGGTAAGGTGACAAACCGCCCCGCGCCGTTGGGTTGTCCATGGATGAAGATGTCACCGCCGGGGCTTTTCCCCATTGCCCGAGCGCGCGAGATATCCTCTGGCTGCGGGTAATCAATGCCCAGTGACAGATGATATGCGCTGCTTGGATTGCGGCGATTGATGTGAAACAGACCTTCCGGGGTCTTGCCATCACCTTCGACCTCCTTGTCGCCTTCCGGGGTAAATCCCAGGGCAATCCGATAGGTTCGCAGGGCTTCGCCCTCCCGGAACACAGTCATTTTTCGCGCAGCTTTCTCCACCAAAATCCGGTCGATCTGTCCGGAAATCGGTTCCATCAGCGGGGGGGCGGGTGGGGGCGCGAACCTGTCCCACAGGATCACCCCGATCAGGGCAATCACCGCAAGAAGGGTCAGGCGCGAAAAGAGGCGGGCGAGATGGCGCATGACGCCAAGCTCGCGCGGGACCTTGATCAGTGCAAGCAGGTTCCGGACCGGCTGTCATGCACGGGCAGGGATTTGCCGAGTGGGGCGGGCTGGGTCGCCGGGCTTATTGCAGATCCGCAAACGCGCGTTGCAGGCGCGACACGGCCTCTTCCACCCGTGCGCTTTGGGTGGCGAGGTTGACACGTTGGAACCCCTCTCCGCCGGTGCCAAAGCTCGGGCCGGGGCTGACGGCAATCCGGGCCTTATCCCGAATGCGGGCAATCACCTCGTCATGGGGCATGCCGGTGCCGGAAAAATCGACCCAGGCCAGATATGTCGACTGCAGCGGCAGCGACCGCACACCGGGGATAGCATTCACACCCGTGTCGAAAATCTCACGGTTGCGGGTCAGATGCACCAGCTGCTGATCCACCCAGTCCGCCCCTTCCGGTGAATAGGCGGCTGTGATCATGTCCACCGACAGCATCGCCGCGCCATAGTCCAGTGCCGACAGGCGCTTGCGCATGGTCTGGCGCAGATCAGGGTCGGGGATGATCATGTTGCCGGTTCGCTGCCCGGCGATGTTAAAGGTCTTTGATGCGGCTGACAGGGTGATCAGGCGGGGCAGGGCTTCGGGGGCGGCCACGGCTGTGGGCATATGGGTATGCCCTTCATAGACCAGATCCTGATGGATTTCGTCCGAGACAAGCATCAAATCATTGCGCGCGGCAAAATCCGCCACATCCCTCAGTTCCTCGGCGGTCCAGACCCGGCCCGAAGGGTTCTGCGGCGAGCAGAAGATGATCATGCGCTCATCGCCGGTCAGGCGCGATTGCGCATCCTCCAGATCCAGAACATAGGTGTCACCATCGCGCATCAGCGGGCATTCCACCACCTTGCGCCCGTTCTTGCCGATCTTCAGTGCAAATTCGTGATAGACCGGGGTGAAGATCACCACCCCGTCACCCGGTTCCGTCCAGGTTTGCAGGCAGAGCGCAATGGCGTTTCCCAACCCTTGTGAGGTGAGCACCCAATCCGGGTCCACGTCCCAGTTGTGCCGGGTTTTCATCCACCATGCCACGGCATTCAGGTAATCGGGATGGTCCCAGGAATAGCCGAAAACGCCGTGATCCGCGGCCTTGCGAATGGCCTCGATCACACAAGGCGCAGTGGCAAAGTCGCTGTCGGCTGTCCACATTGCCAACCCATCCTCGGCCGGCACACCGAAAAGCTTCTCCATCTTGTCCCATTTCGAGCAATGGGTGCCACGACGATCAATCATCGAGTCAAAAGCCTTGGGAGCGGTCTGTGCGGTGGTCATCGCGGGATATCCATTGTCTGGTTTTCTGTTCCGAGGCACGTTAAAGCGTTTCGTGCCAGGCTTGCAACAAAAGCTTGGCGCGAACTGCACGGAACCCATTGATGTTGTGGGCGTTTCGAAAACACTCGCGTCTCACGCTGATTTCGAAACGCTTGAGCGGCTTTCAATACCTGCGCAAGAGGGGGCGGGCCGAGGAAAGGCCTGAAAAGGGGTGTTTCTTTCCGATGTCAGGTCAATTGCCCCCTACCCGGCCATTGCACGCCAGCCCGGCTTGCCCTAAATCCCCCTTATGACACTGCGTAATATTCTCATTCACCCTGATCCGCGTCTGAAGAAAGTCGCCGATGCCGTTCCGGACCTGTCGGACGAGCTGCGCGTGCTGGCACAGGACATGCTGGAAACCATGTATGACGCGCCGGGCATCGGCCTGGCCGCGCCGCAGATCGGCATCTTGCAACGGCTGATCGTGATGGATTGCGTGCGGGATGACGACGAACCCGCTCAGCCAACCGTGATGTTCAACCCCGAGATCATCCGCGCTTCGGACGAGTTGAATGTCTATGAAGAGGGCTGCCTGTCGATCCCGGATCAGTTCGCAGAAGTGACCCGCCCGAAAGAGGTTGGGGTGCGCTGGCTGGATATGGATGGCAACGTGCAGGAGCGGGATTTTGACGGGTTGTGGGCGACCTGTGTTCAGCACGAGATCGACCACCTCGACGGCAAGCTGTTCATCGACTACCTCAAGCCGCTCAAACGTCAGATGATCACACGCAAAATGCAGAAGCTGAAACGCGATATTGCGCGGGGCAAGGCCTGAGCATGGTCGTGACGTCGCACCGACCCTATGTGATGTGGCCAAACAAGGTGCTGCGCAGTGTTGCGGCCCCTGTCACTGAGATCACCGATGAGATCAGCGCCATCTGGGATGAGATGATCTTTGCAATGGATGCGATGCCCGGTGTTGGGCTGGCTGCGCCACAGCTTGGGATCCCCCTTCGGTTGGCGGTGGTGGATGCGTCGGATGAACGGGGGCAGGCGATCCGCATGGCCAATCCCGAGATCCTGCATGCCTCGACCCAGTTGCGCACCCATCAGGAAGGCAGTCCGAACCTGCCCGGAGTCTGGGCGGAAATCGACCGGCCTCGGGCGGTCACAGTAAGATTTATGAACGCGGCAGGAGAGGTGGAGGAGCGCGATTTCGTGCATCTCTGGGCCACCTCGGTGCAGCACCAGATCGACCACCTCAACGGTAAAATGTATTTTGACCACCTGTCGAAGATGAAGCGGGACATGCTGGTGCGAAAGTCGAAGAAGCTCCGCTGACGGTGTGTTCCCCTCGACCTTGTCGCCTGCCGGATCTTGCCGCCTGAAGGAGAGAAACAATGCGCGTAATCTTCATGGGAACCCCGGAGTTTTCCGTCCCTGTTCTTGAGGCGCTGGTCGAGGCTGGTCATGACATTGTCGCGGTTTATTGCCAGCCGCCCCGCCCGGCAGGCCGGGGCAAGAAAGACCGCCCCACGCCGGTGCACGCACGGGCATTGGAACTGGGGCTTGAGGTGCGCCATCCGGTGTCGCTGAAAGGGGCGCAGGAACAAAATGACTTCGCCGCATTGAACGCGGATGTGGCGGTTGTGGTGGCTTACGGGTTGATCTTGCCGCAGGCGGTTCTGGATGCGCCACAGAACGGGTGTTTGAATATTCACGCATCGCTTTTGCCGCGCTGGCGTGGGGCTGCGCCGATCCACCGGGCAATCATGGCTGGGGATGCGGAAACTGGAATTTGCATTATGCAAATGGAAGCTGGCCTGGATACGGGGCCGGTTCTTTTGCGAGAAGCCATCCCTATTGGGGATGAGGAGACCACGCTGCAATTGCATGACCGTCTCGCACCGCTGGGCGCGCAGATGATCGTTAAGGCGCTGTCTAAATTGGATAAACTCACGCCGGAAGTGCAGCCGGACGAGGGTGTTATCTATGCGGAAAAGATCCTGAAGGAAGAGGCGCGGGTGAACTGGACCCGCCCGGCCATAGAGGTGGATCGCCTGATCCGCGGCCTTTCGCCGTTTCCCGGTGCAAAATGCGAGATGAATGGTGAGCAGGTAAAGCTGCTGTCGTCGCGTTTGGCGGATGGACAGGGCGCGCCCGGGCAGATTTTGGACGGTTTGACCATCGCCTGTGGTGAAGGGGCGGTAGAGATTACCCGTGCCCAGCGCCCCGGCAAGAAGCCGATGCAAGCTGCCGATTTCCTGAGAGGGGTGGAGCTTCCTGAAAGACTGGGGTGATGCTCCGGGTTCGAGGCCAAGATTTTTCAAAACTAGAAAACTAGAAAACTAGTTTTTAGGGGGTGTCTTTAAGACGGGGCACCTTCCCCCCATATATCTGTCATGAGCATATTGTTTCTGATCATTTTCGGTATTGCCGCCGGGTTCATCGCCACGCGTCTGATGGGGGTTCAGGCAGATGTTCCGACCACCATTGCTATTGGGGTGCTTGGTGCCTTGGTTGGTGGGTTGATCCTGCGCGGGTTGGCCGCACTTTTTGGGATGGCGGCTGGATTTGTCGGCGCGATCCTGGGGGCTCTGGTCGTGTTGTGGATTTATAAGACGTATTTCAGGCAATGATCTGGACGGGACCACTCTGAAAGTGGGTCAGGATACAGTTTAAACACACGGTTATTCCGAAACACCTTAACGCAGGTTAACCGGGTGTTAACCATCGTTGAGACAGTCTGGCGGTATGTTTTTCAAGGCCCCCCTCCGCGCCAGTCTGACATTGGCTCTGGTTGTGCTGATCAGCCTGCTGCAGGCCCCTGCCGCCATTTCCGGTGCATGGCCTCGCGAAAAGGGGACGTTTTTTGTCGCCATGTCCGGCAGTCAGGAATGGGGCAATTGGCTGACCTATCCCACCCTGTCCACCTATCTCGAATACGGGCTGACCGATCAGTGGACGCTGGGTGGCAAGGTTGAGGGCAATATTTACGTCGATTATTCCAACTATACGGGTATGGAGATGTCCATCAGCGATGCTGAACTTTTTGCGCGCTGGCATTTTCCGCCTGGGGGGATATGGCAAAAAGCCTTGGGGTTTACGCTTGCTGATTTGCAGGAAGATCACCTGACATTTGTCCCGAGCTTTCATATCGGACGTGGGTTTGAGACGCGGTTTGGTGGCGGGTGGCTTGATGCTTCGGCCAGGATCGAATTGGCGGCAGAGGGGAAGGGGGCAGCTTTCGGTGTGATTGCCCAGGCCGGGCTGAAGCCACATGATCGGTTCCTGGCAATGATGTCGGTGGATGCGTTTGCCGACCCGCACAATGTCTATGTCAAACTGCTGCCGTCTGTCGCCTGGGAATACAGTGCTGGCCGACATGTGCAGGTTGAATGGAGCGAAGAGGTTGCTCCGCAATCATCCGGCAAACTCAATATCGGGATCTGGATGGAGTTTTGATGAGGCGGAACGCTTTCGGCGACCTGTTTGCCGGTGGGCAAGTGGTCACTTTTTGAACGGGGCCATGCCCGCTCGGGCCAGCTCATCCGCGCGTTCGTTTTCCGGGTGGCCTGCATGGCCCTTGACCCATTGCCAGGTGACATGGTGGCGGGCCTGTGCCGCGTCCAGACGCTGCCACAGTTCGGCGTTCTTCACCGGTTTTTTGGCTGCGGTTTTCCACCCGTTTTTCTTCCAGCTGTGGATCCAGCCGGTCACGCCGTTCTTCACATACTGGCTGTCGGTCACGACGGTGATCGCGCAGGGCTTGCCCAAGGTTTCCAGCGCCATGATCGCCGCCATCAACTCCATCTGGTTGTTGGTGGTCAGCGCCTCACCGCCCTTGAGTTCACGTTCCTTGACAACTGTGCCCCCCTCCTTGGCCTGCAGCAGCGCGCCCCAGCCTCCGGGGCCGGGATTGCCAGAGCAGGCACCATCGGTATAGGCAAAAAACTCGGCCATCTGCGTGACCCCTTTCCTCAGCTTCGTGCGTGGATGACAATCCATTCGGACGACCAGCCGTCCAGACCGGCACCCGTTCCCAGAATGCGGGTGATGGGTGTAAACCCCGTCAAGGTCAACAGCTGATCCAGTTCGTCAGGCTGATAATAGCTGTAAAACCGCCCCAGACGATCACGGTTCTCTCCATTTCCGATCTTCATCCCGATATGCAAGATCCCTTGGGCTTTCAGGAGGTGTCGCAGGCGGATCAGCATGTTCGGAAACGCCGACCGGGGCAGGTGCAGCAGGCTGAAATTGGCAAAAACCCCGTCAACACAATTGGTGCCGGTGATTTCGTGAAACAGGGCCTGGCGGGCTGGCACGCCCCGCGCGATGGCTCGGGTCACCATGGCTGAGGAGCCATCAACGGCATCGATCTCAAGCCCATGCTCCAACATGGTTTTTGCGGCCAGTCCGGGACCGCATCCCAGATCCAGCACGCGTCCACCCGCAGGCATGGCGGCGATGAAATCCTTCAAGCCCGGTGTGTCTTTTGCCGCTACCCGAGCCTCATATTCAGCGGATTGGCTGTCGTAAACGCTGAGGGTCCGGGGATCTTCTGCCAAGGCCCGCTCTCCGTCCTATGCGGGTTCTCGCAAGACGCGGGGCACTTTGAACTCGATGTTCTCCTGCGCGGTTTCAACCAGCTCAACCTGCACGTTGAAACGATCCTGAAAGGCGGTGATCACCTCGTCGACCAGAACTTGCGGGGCCGAGGCGCCAGCGGTGAGGCCCACGGCGCGGATCCCTTCGAGCGACCGCCAGTCAATCTCTGACGCGCGTTGCACCAGCATCGAATAGTCACAGCCATTGGCCTTGGCGACCTCAACCAAACGGCGCGAGTTGGAGCTGTTCGGCGCCCCGATCACCAGAAGAGCGTCCACTTTTGGCGCCACCGCCTTGACCGCGTGCTGGCGGTTTGTGGTGGCATAGCAGATGTCTTCCTTATGGGGCCCGATGATGGCCGGAAAGCGGTCACGCAGGGCGGCGACAATACCGGCGGTGTCATCCACCGACAGGGTGGTCTGGGTGATATAGGCCAGCTGCTCGGGATCACGCGGTTCCAGCGTGGCCACGTCCTCGGCGGTTTCGACCAGAAGCACTTCGCCCTCGGGCAATTGCCCCATTGTGCCGATGGTTTCCGGGTGGCCCGCATGACCGATCATCACCATTTGCAGACCATTTTCAAAATGCCGTTCCGCCTCGATATGCACCTTGCTCACCAGCGGGCAGGTGGCGTCGACATAGACCATTTCGCGCCGGGTCGCCTCTTCGGGCACGGATTTGGCCACCCCATGGGCGGAAAAGATCACCGGGCGGTCATCGGGGCAGTCCTCCAGTTCCTCGACAAACACCGCGCCTTTGGCCCGCAACCCGTCCACGACAAATTTATTGTGCACGATTTCATGGCGCACATAAATCGGCGCGCCCCATTTCTCGATCGCCATTTCGACGATCTTGATGGCACGATCAACGCCTGCGCAAAACCCGTTGGGGGCGGCGAGGTAAAGGGTGAGGTCTGGCTTGGTGTTTGTGGTCATGGTGGCGCTCGTCCGGTTTGGCGGTGGGAGTGCGGGGCCGCCCGCAGTTGTGTCCGTTGTGCCGCAATTCCCCGGTGCAGGAAAGAGGCAACAAAAAAGCCGAGGCGCTGGCCCCGGCTTTTTGTTGAATTCGTATCGGATCAGTCCTCGCTCGGCCCTTCACGATCAAATTCGCGTGGGGGGCGGCCGATCACGTCCTTCAGCTCGTCCAGTTCGATGAAATTATCGGTCTGGCGGCGCAGTTCATCGGCAATCATCGGCGGCTGGCTGCGGATGGTCGAAACGACCGAAACGCGCACGCCTTTACGTTGCAGGGCGGCCACGAGCGGTTTGAAATCCCCATCCCCGGAGAACAGAACCGCGTGGTCGATATGATCCGCCAATTCCAGCGCATCCACCGTCAGCTCAATGTCCATATTACCTTTGACCTTCCGGCGACCCATCGAGTCCGTGTATTCCTTGGCCGGTTTGGTCACCATGGAGAAGCCATTGTAATGCAGCCAATCCACCAGCGGCCGGATCGGCGAATACTCGTCATTCTCCAAAAGGGCGGTGTAGTAGAACGCGCGCAGAAGTTTGCCGCGGCGCATGAATTCCTGGCGAAGAAGTTTGTAATCGATGTCAAACCCGAGAGATTTTGCGGCCGCATACAGGTTCGAACCATCGATGAACAGCGCAAGCCGTTCGTCGCGATAAAACATTTAATGTCCTTTCCAATTTTACTTCGCCAACAATTCCGTGAGTGATAATGTGAGTAGCTGTCAACGAAGTATGATGTGCAATCTAAGGTAAGAATCGGACGCTGCAAGGAGCACTTTTGGGTAAGTATAGCATAAAACGCCTTGTGGCGCTTGGAAGTAACACCAGTTCCGATCTGGTATTATCTCATGGGTTGGTTCGGGATGCCATTTTGCAACTAAAGGGCGAGGGCGTCCGAATCAATGCAATCAGCCGATTCTACCGCACGCCCTGTTTCCCGGCGGGCGCGGGGCCGGATTTCGTCAATGCAGCGATCGAGGTGCAAAGCCCGTTGTCAGACCGCGCGTTGCTGGATCTGTTTCATGAGGTGGAGGCCATGTTCGGTCGGACGCGCCCTTCGCGCTGGGCGCCGCGCAGCCTGGATATTGACCTGCTGGCCAGCGGAGAGACAATTGCGCCGAACCCGGAGGTGCTGCGTAAGTGGATCGAGCTGCCGCTTGAGGTGCAGAAACGTCAGGCGCCTGACCAGTTGATCTTGCCCCATCCGCGGCTGCAGGACCGGGGGTTCGTGCTGATTCCCTTGCTGGATATCGCACCCGACTGGTGCCACCCGTTGCTGGGAAAGACCGTGACGGAGCTTTGTGAGGCGCTGTCGGACGCTGAAAAAGCCGAAATTGTGCCAATTGAACTTGGCTGAGCCCCCTGTAACCCCCACTTTCGGCTTGTAAAGCGGCAGGCCACCCCCTAAACAGGCGGTTCACATCCCCTTGCAAGGAATGGAGCTGCACATGGCCCGCGTTACGGTCGAAGATTGCGTTGATAAGGTCCCGAACCGGTTTGAACTGGTAATGCTCGCGTCGCATCGCGCCCGCGAGATCTCGGCAGGTGCCGAAATCACGGTGGATCGCGACAACGACAAAAACCCTGTTGTTTCCCTGCGCGAGATTGCAGATGAGACCCAGACCGCCGACGAGCTGCGCGAGCGGATGATCGAAAGCCACCAGACCCAGATCGAAGTGGACGAACCGGAAGAAGACCAGATGGCGCTTTTGATGGGGGCCGAGGCCGCCGACAAGCCGGAAGACGACGACATGTCGGAAGAAAAGCTGCTGCGCGCATTGATGGAAGCGCAAGGCCAGGGCTGATTGCGGTCTTACGGGGTTACGGGGTAGGCATCGGTGGCGAGCTGGCAAGAAGAGCTTGAACATCTCGAGATTGACGGCCTGATCGACAGGATCGCCACCTATAATCCGAAATCCAATTCGAAACTGATCCGCGCGGCGTTTGAATTCGGCGCGCAGGAACATTACGGTCAGTATCGCCATTCGGGTGATCCCTATTTCACCCATCCGTTCGAAGTGGCGGAAATCCTGGCGGATATGCAGCTGGATGATGCAACCATCATCACGGCCCTCTTGCATGACACGATCGAAGACACCGGCGCGACCTATACTGCGGTGGCCGAAATGTTTGGCCGCGAGGTGGCCGAACTGGTGGATGGCGTGACCAAGCTCACCAATCTGCAGCTTTCCAGCTCTGAGACCAAACAGGCGGAAAATTTCCGCAAACTGTTCATGGCAATGTCAAAGGACATGCGGGTCATTCTGGTCAAGCTGGCCGACCGTCTGCACAATATGCGCACGATCCGCGCGATGCGCCCGGACAAACAGGTGCAGAAATCCCGCGAAACCATGGATATCTACGCGCCGCTGGCCGGTCGCATGGGGATGCAATGGATGCGTGAAGAGCTGGAGGATCTGGCGTTTCATGTGCTCAATCCCGAAGGGCGCAGTTCGATCATGCGCCGCTTCCTGCGGCTGCAGAAGGAAAGCGGTGATGTGATCGAGAAGATCACCGGTGACCTGCGTCACGAACTGGCCGTGGCCGGCATTCAGGCCGAAGCCTTTGGCCGGGCGAAGAAACCCTTTTCGATCTGGCGCAAGATGCAGGAGAAGGATCAGGGATTTTCGCGCCTCTCTGATATCTACGGTTTTCGCGTGGTCACGCTGGATGAGGCGGATTGCTATCGTGTGCTGGGGGTGGTGCACCAGCGCTGGCGCGCCATTCCGGGCCGGTTCAAGGATTACATCAGCCAGCCCAAGTCAAACGGCTATCGCTCGATCCACACCACGGTGTCGGGGCGCGATGGCAAACGGGTTGAGGTGCAGATCCGCACCCAGCAGATGCACGAAGTTGCCGAAACCGGTGTGGCGGCGCATTGGTCCTACCGGGACGGGCAGCGGGTGGAAAACCCCTTTGCGGTGGACCCGGCGAAATGGATCGCCTCGCTGACGGAACGGTTTGAAACCGCCGATGATCATGATGAGTTCCTCGAGCATGTGAAGCTCGAAATGTACTCGGACCAGGTGTTCTGTTTCACCCCCAAAGGGGAAGTGGTGAAACTGCCGCGCGGGGCGACGCCGCTTGATTTTGCCTATGCCATTCACACCCGGATCGGGGACCGCTGCGTCGGCGCCAAGGTGGATGGTATCCGCGTGCCGCTCTGGAGCCGCCTCAAGAACGGTCAGTCGGTGGTGATCATGACCGCCGAGGGGCAGACACCGCAGGCCACCTGGATCGACATCGTGGTCACCGGGCGCGCCAAGGCCGCCATTCGCAAATCCCTGCGCAGCGAAGACCGCGAGCGGTTTGTCCGCCTGGGTCGTGAACTGGCCCGTGTGGCCTTTGAAAGCGCCGGACGCAAAGTGACCGATCGCGCCCTGATGACGGCTGCCAAGCAGCTGCGGCTCGACAGTGAGGTCGAGCTTCTGGCGCGGCTTGGATCGGCTGAGCTGCAAGCCCGGGACGTGCTGCATATCCTGTATCCCGAAGCCAGCGAAACCGAAGACATGATCGACGGTGACGCGGTTGTCGTGGGGTTGGAAACCGGGCAGGCGTTCAAGCGCGCGCAATGTTGTCAGGCGGTGCCGGGGGAACGGATCGTCGGCATCACCTATCGGGGCAAAGGGGTGCTGGTGCACGCCATTGACTGTGATGCGTTGGGTGAGCTGGAGGATGAGAGTTCGCGCTGGGTTGACCTGCAATGGGCGCCGGGAAACCACCCGCCGATCCATACTGTCAGCCTGAAAATGACCATTTCCAATGATGCAGGCGTGCTTGGGCGCATTTGCACGTTGATCGGTGAGCAGAAGGCCAATATCTCGGACCTGAAGTTCCTTGATCGCAAGCCGGATTTCTATCGCCTGCTTGTGGATGTGGATTTACGCGATATTGAACATTTGCACGCCGTTATGCTGGTGCTCGAAGCTGACAGCGACGTGGCCTCTATCAAACGTTACAGGGATCTTGATCGCAAGCCGTGATGCGGCCGCCGCCATCTTAAACCGCCAGCCTGAAAGGGGCCCGCCTTGTTCAAAAGAAACCCACGTTCCTACCTGCGGATTGTGGCAGAGTTCTTTTACCCGCGCGGGGGGTGGTATCGGGCGGCACGTTATGTGATCCACCGCGTGCGTCGCCTGCCGGATCCGGCACATCGGATATCCCGTGGGATTGCGGCGGGGGTGTTCACCTGCTTTACGCCGCTGTTCGGGTTGCATTTTGTCATCGCGGCCACGCTTGCCTGGATCATGCGCGGCAATATTCTGGCGGCACTTCTGGCAACCTTTGTGGGCAACCCTCTGACCTTCCCGCTGATAGCAGAGCTGTCCCTCAGTCTGGGCAACACCATGCTGGGATCACCGCAAAGTATCCACCTGCCCGCAGTCATGGCCGCTTTTGGCGGGGCCACCAGTGATATTGGATCAAATTTCTTTGCCATCTTCACCGGGGCAGATTGGGACTGGTCTCAGTTCGATTACTTCTACCACCGGGTGTTTCTGCCCTATTTGGTGGGGGGGATTGCGCCAGGTGTTCTGGCCGGGCTGGTGGGCTATTTTCTGTCGAACCCGCTGATCCACGCCTATCAGCGTCGCCGGATCAAGAAGCTCAGGGCAAGATATGAAAAACGGCTGGCCGAACGGATTTCCCGGGCTGGCGATAAGGACGAAATCAGGTAACACTTGGCGCGAATCCAGATTGAGGAGCGCGACATGTCCGACGCAAGCAGCAAACTACGCCTTGGCGTGAATATCGACCACGTAGCCACCCTGCGCAATGCGCGCGGCGGGACCTATCCTGATCCGGTGCGCGCCGCCCTTCTGGCGCAGGAGGCCGGAGCCGATGGGATCACCGCCCATCTGCGAGAAGACCGTCGCCATATTCTGGACGATGATATTGGCGCCCTGATGGATGTGCTGTCGATCCCGCTGAATTTCGAAATGGCCGCGACCGATGAAATGCAGGCAATTGCGCTGAAACACCAGCCGCACGCGGTTTGTATTGTGCCGGAAAAACGCGAAGAGCTGACCACTGAGGGCGGTCTGGAAGTGGCTGCGCAGGACAACCGTCTGGCCGAATTTATCGCGCCGCTGGCAGAGGCCGGATCACGCGTGTCACTGTTCATCGGGGCTGATGAGGCGCAGATCCGTGCAGCCGCGCGCATCGGGGCACCGGTGATTGAACTACATACCGGGGCCTATTGTGATTTCCATAACGAAGGCCGGTTTGAGGAACGCGACGCTGAGCTTGCCCGCCTGCGTGAGGGTGCGCAGCTTGCTCATTCCCTTGGGCTTGAGGTGCATATGGGCCATGGTCTGACCTATGAAACTGTCGAACCAATCGCTGAAATGCCCGAGGTGATGGAACTCAATATCGGGCATTTCCTGATCGGTGAAGCGATTTTCCGTGGACTGCCAGATGCAATGGCCGAGATGCGCAAACTGATGGATTGGGCGCGCGCGTGACCGGGTTTGAACTTCTTCTGATCTGGTTGGGCTGGGTCTTGGCCGGGGCATCCCCCGGCCCGGCAACCCTTGGCATTGCGGCGACCGCTATGAACCAGGGGCGCACAAAGGCGCTCGCCTTTGCGGCCGGTATCCTGACAGGGGGCGCTTTCTGGGGCCTCGCCGCTGCCTTTGGCATGGGGGCCTTGATGCTGGCCCATGTCTGGCTTTTCTCCGTGATCAAATACGCCGGTGCAGCCTATCTGCTTTACCTGGCGCTGAAATCGCTCAGATCGGCGTTTTCGCACAAGGTGCTGATCGA
Source organism: Aliiroseovarius crassostreae (assembly GCF_025137635.1). Lineage (NCBI taxonomy): Bacteria > Pseudomonadati > Pseudomonadota > Alphaproteobacteria > Rhodobacterales > Paracoccaceae > Aliiroseovarius > Aliiroseovarius crassostreae. Next base: position 218,567 of record NZ_CP080772.1, read on the forward strand.
CGGAGCAATCGCGGGCGGGACGCATCTCTCAGCGTTCAGAAAAGGGGCGTTGGTCCATCTGACCAATCCCAAGGCGATCCTGTCCTGGGGGGCGGTGTTTTCCATCATCCTGCCACCCTCCGCATCCTTGTCCCAGATCCTCGGCATGTTCGGCTTTCTTTATAGCGGCGGTATTCTGGTCTTTATCGGCTATGCCTTGCTGTTTTCGACCCCCGCCGCCGTGCGGGTCTATCGGTCCGCCCGCCGCGGGTTTGAGCTGGCTTTTGCCGGGCTGTTTGGTGCGGCAGGGCTTAAGATCCTGACGGTGCGGCCAGAATGATTTTGGGGATCGGAACAGACCTTGCGAATATTGATCGCATTCAGGCCACGCTGGAGCGGTTCGGGGATCGCTTTCGCAACCGCGTCTTTACTGAACGAGAGCTGGCCAAGGCCGCAAGGCGCCGCGATGAGGCGGGCACGCTGGCCAAACGCTGGGCCGCGAAAGAAGCGTGTTCCAAGGCGCTGGGCACCGGGCTTTCCATGGGGATCTCATGGCGGGACATGGCGGTGTCGAACCTTGGCACCGGGCAGCCGGTGATGGAGGTCACAGGCTGGGCCAAGGAACGTCTGGATGAGATGACGCCTGAGGGGCATGAGGCCATCCTGCACCTCACCCTTACCGATGATCACCCCTGGGCGCAGGCCTTTGTTGTGATCGAAGCACGGCCGATAAGTGGTGTGTCCCCCGGCGAAACTTGACTCTTTTCCCCTTAGCGACCACAACGCCCCCAACCAATTTACAGGCAGGACCACATGGCCGAGAAAAAACCCGATGGCATCTTTGAGACCATCAAGACCATCTTTTGGGCGCTGATCATCGCGGGTGTCTTCCGCACCCTGTTCTTTCAACCATTCTGGATCCCGACCGGGTCGATGAAAGACACCCTGCTGATCGGCGATTTCCTCTTTGTGAACAAGATGGCTTATGGCTATTCCAAATACTCCTGCCCGTTTGGCATCTGCCCGATTTCCGGTCGGATCCTGGGGTCGGAGCCAGAGCGTGGGGATGTGGTTGTGTTTCGCCATCCGACCCTCGGCACCGACTATGTCAAACGCCTGATTGGCCTGCCGGGGGACAAGATCCAGATCAAGAACGGGATTGTCTTCATCAACGGGGGCGAAGCACCGCAGGAACCCGATGGGATCTTTACCGAAATCAAGGCCTCCCAGGGCCGGTTTGCAACCGTGCCGCGCTGTTCAAATGCGCCGGTTGGTCTGGGCGGTGTCTGTGAGAAACAGCGCAGCATCGAAACCCTTCCCAATGGTGTGAAACACAGCGTGTTGAACGTCGGGACGGGCCGCCTGGACAACACCAATGTGTTCACCGTGCCGGATGGGCATTTCTTCTTCATGGGGGACAACCGCGACAACTCGACCGACAGCCGTGTCAGCCAGAATGCTGGCGGTGTGGGCATGGTGCCGTTTGAGTATCTTTTAGGGCGGGCGGATCGCATCATGTTCTCGGCGGCGGGCAAACGGCTGGTATATTTCTGGACCTGGCGGTCTGATCGCTTCTTCAAGGCAATCGAGTGAAACTGTCGGCGGATCTCCGGGCCTTCGAAGGTCGCATCGGGCATGAGTTCAAAGACCCCGAGCTGCTGATCCGTGCGCTTACGCATGGGTCGATCTCGTCGCGCACCCGGCCGGACAACCAGCGGCTGGAGTTTCTGGGGGACCGGGTGCTGGGCCTTGTGCTGGCCGAACGTCTGCTGGAAGATGATCCCGAGGCTGCGGAAGGTGTGCTGGCGCCGCGCTACAACGCCTTGGTGCGCAAGGAATGCTGCGCGGATGTGGCCCGCGAAGTGGGCCTTGGTGATGTGCTGAAACTTGGCCGGTCCGAGCAGAAGACCGGCGGGCGGCGCAAGCAGGCGCTTTTGGGCGACGCGATGGAAGCCGTGATCGCTGCGGTCTATCGTGACGCCGGGTTCGAGGTCGCCCGTGATATGGTGCTGCGCCTCTGGGGGGAGCGTATTGGCAAGGTCGAGGCGGATGCGCGCGATGCCAAAACCTCGTTGCAGGAATGGGCACAGGCCAGAAAACTGGCACCGCCAAAATATGTCGAGATTGCACGCGAAGGGCCGGATCACGCGCCGGAATTCACCATCGAAGCGCAGCTTGAGAACGGCAAGACGGCGCAGGCCCGCGCCAATTCGAAACGCATGGCCGAACAGGCCGCTGCCAAAGCGCTTTTGACGGCGCTGGAAAGTTCAAAATGACCAAAGCTGGATTTGTCGCCCTGATCGGCGAGCCGAATGCCGGGAAATCGACGCTGACCAACCGGATGGTGGGGGCAAAAGTGTCGATTGTGACCCATAAGGTGCAGACCACCCGCGCGCGTATTCGCGGGGTTGCGATCGAGGGCGACACGCAGATCGTCTTTGTGGATACGCCGGGCCTCTTTCGTCCGCGCAGACGTCTGGACCGCGCCATGGTTGCCGCGGCCTGGGGCGGCGCTGCGGATGCGGATATCGTTGTGCTTCTGGTCGAGGCACATCGTGGTGTGACCGAAGGGGTGGAAAAGATCCTTGAAGGTCTGGAAGAGATTGCACAAGGCCGCACCGTGGCGCTGGCGATCAACAAGATCGACAAGGTGAAATCCGAAGTGCTTCTGGCGCTGACCCAAGACCTCAATGAACGGTATGATTTCGCGGAAACCTTCATGATTTCGGCCGAGAAAGGCCACGGGGTTGTTGCGCTGCGCGAATGGCTGGCGGGCGAGCTGCCGGACGGGCCGTGGCTCTACCCCGAAGATCAGATTGCCGATCTGCCGATGCGGATGATCGCGGCTGAGATGACCCGTGAAAAACTGACCCTGCGCCTGCATCAGGAATTGCCCTATCAGATGACGGTGGAGACTGAGAGCTGGGAAGAGCGCAAGGACGGATCGGCCCGTGTGGATCAGGTGATTTACGTGATGCGGGACGGGCACAAGGGGATTGTGCTGGGCAAGCGCGGTGAGACCATCAAAGCGGTGAGCCAGGCGGCGCGTGCGGAGCTGGAAGAGTTCATGGGACGCAAGGTGCATCTGTTTTTGCAGGTGAAGGTGCGTCCGAACTGGCTTGAGGAAAAAGAGCGCTACTCTGAGATGGGGCTTGATTTCAAGGACGGGAACGCGTGACGCGGCTGACCGCGGATGTCTGGGTCTCGGCTTATCTGACCCGCCTCCGCCTTGCGGGCATACCTGCGTTTGTAACCCGGAAAGGGGACGTGACCGCGGGGGCCGTTCTGGTCAAACTGAACACGCTGGACGGCCGGGCCGTCGCGTATCAGCGCAGTTTTGATCTGATGACCGGTGAACGTGCCTGGGTGGTGCTGTCGGAAGGAGAGGAGCGGGATGTGGATGCCGCTCTTGCACGACAGAAGAGTTTTGATCCTGACCTTTGGGTGATTGAAGTGGAAGATAAATCCGGGCGGCATCTGTTGGATGAGCCGGGGTTGATCGACTGAGGGATCGTCCCAACGGGTTTTGCGCCCGACCTGCCCAGCCCTGCGGGCTGGGCTGTCCGGTCACGGGGGGCCTCGCTCCGCTCGGCCATGCCTCCGGCGGGGATATTTCTGACCAGAAAATAAGGTGGCCGTGAGGAAAGGGGGATTGCCTTTGCGGTCAGTCGATCTCATCTTCCCAACAGGAGGATACGTGATGGACTGGCGGGATGAAGGGGCGCTTCTATCTGTGCGCAAGCATGGTGAAACCTCTGCCATCATTGATGTATTCACCGAAGGTCACGGCCGTCATGCGGGTGTGGTGCGAGGGGGGGTGAGTCGCAAGATGACACCGATCCTGCAACCCGGTGCGCAGCTTGATGTCACCTGGCGGGCGCGATTGGAAGAGCATATCGGCAGTTTCACCGTGGAGCCGGTCCGGGCGCGTGCGCAGATCTGGTCTGACCGGGCGGCCTTGGCAGGTCTGAATGCCATCACCTCCCTGTTGTCCTACGCCCTGCCCGAGCGCGAACCTCACCCGGTTCTTTATGACCGGACGCAATCCATGTTGAACCTGCTGGGCACCAATCCGGCCTGGCCGGTGGCCTATCTGAAATGGGAATTGGCGCTTTTGGAAGAATTGGGGTTCGGGCTTGATCTGAGCAGCTGTGCCGTGACCGGGACGCGTGATGATCTGTGTTTCGTATCCCCCAGAACCGGACGCGCCGTGTCATCTGCCGGGGCGGGGGAATGGGCGGATCGTCTGTTGCCACTTCCAGCGGACATGCTGGGGCGGGGACAGGGGCGTCTTGCGGATGTTCTTGAGGGGTTGAGCACAACCGGATATTTCCTCCTGCACCGTCTGGCCGCTTCGCTTGGAGATCGCCCATTGCCCGATGCACGGGCGCGACTGGTGGACCGGCTGCAGCGGGATTTGGGGCGGGATTTGGGGCGGGATGCTGATGTTTGAGCGTCTGCGCTTGATCAGGGGCTTGCCACAAACAGCATTTCACGCCCGGCATCATTGCTCAGCAGCAAAGTGTCGCCTGACACTTCGGCCAGGCTCATGGCTTCGAGCGCGCTGAAATAGGCGGTTTCAGCTGCAAGCTCGGGGCAGGCTCTCCGGGTTGCAATGATGTTTTCGACCTCAAACCACGGATATGGAACGGTCACCTTGGCGGAATAGCTGTTACAGGGCGCTTGGCCGGAAACCTGCCCGCGGGGGCCGAGCGTTAAGGTGGCGCGGGCCGGGGCAGGACCCCCGTCAAGTTCCTGCCAGACCCAGGTGGTTTTTTCCGGGGCATAGCCGGACAGGGTTTCGTCATTGCAGGCGGCCAGGATCAGAAGCGACATGGCCAGGAGGTTAATTGGTCTCATTTTCCGGTTCCAATACGTATCAGGTTACCTAAGCGTCCCGCAGGGCCAGAAGGGCGGCGAGCAGCGTGCTCATCGCGTTGCGATTGTCGACCTCATCCGTGGCGGAAAGGGTGCCCAGGCCGATATAGGCACCATAGATGATCCGGGCGAAATCGGGGTTGGTCAGGTCCAGCTCAACCAGGATCTCTTTAAGGTAACCGAGGCGCTTTTGATCCACCCGAGAAACGGCCAGGGCCACGTCGGGATGGTCCAGTGCCCAGGCCCGGATGGCAGGCTCGGTGCCGTCTCCGCCATGGGTGGCATCATTTGCGGTGGCAATCTCTCCCAACAGGTAGAGGCGTCGCACCGGGTCGGGTTCAGAGGCCAGCCCATCCGTGATGGCGTCCACGGCGCGATGTTCCCATAGCAGGAGCATCTGGGTGTGAAAATCCGACAGGTCTTTGAAATGCCAGTAGAAAGACCCTTTGGTCGTGCCTAGCTCACGCGCCAGCGGCTCTGCTTTCAGGGCTTTGGCCCCTTGGCGGGCCAGGGCACGAAAGCCTGCCATTATCCAGTCTTCACTGCTCAGCCGGTTTCGTTTTTCCGTCATTTCCTCACCATACGATAGCGTATTGACAGAGTATCGGTCGTGGCTAACATACGCAAGCGTATGGAGTGAGAATTTGTGAGGAACCGATGAAAAGGTCTATGATTTTGGCAGCCGTCCTGATGGGGCTGACCACCGGAGTGCATGTTCTGGCTGGAGGGCCGGACATTCACCTGCCGATACAGTCCAGCAACCTGCCCGCGGATTTGCGGGCGATATCAGCCGTTCTCTGGCACGCCGTGACCGTCAACCTTACTCTGTTCACCTTGTCACTGGCCTGGATGGTGCGTCATGAAAACAGGGGGCTTGGCGTGCTGCTGGTTGGGGTGCTGCTCGGGTATGCGGGGTTGTTCCTGTATTACGGAGCGACGATCCTCGGATCGCTTTGGGTGATGCCTCAATGGGTGATTTTTCTGCTGATCCCGGCAGTGATGCTGTTTGGAATGAGGGCGCGCGCATGACCGGCTTACTGATTGCGATCCTGTCTGCCATCGCGGTGTTGCATCTGATCTGGGCTCTGGGTTTCAACTGGCCGATCCGGGATGAGATGGCGTTGGCAAGGGCGGTGGTCGGCGTAAAGGGAATTGCCCGGATGCCCCCGAGATGGGCAAGTGCGCTGGTGGCCTGTGCCCTTTTTGGGGTCACCCTGTTGGTCGCCATGCTGGCAAATCTCATGCCCGTCTCGCTTCCCTCCGGGCTGACGACGGTCGCGGGTTGGGGCATGGTGGGTGTCTTTGCGCTGCGAGGAGGGGCCAGTTATCTGCCTGTCTGGCGCAGGCATCAGGAAGCCTGCTTTGACCGGTTGAACAGGATCCTCTACGGCCCGCTTTGCCTACTGATCGCGGTGCTGACAGTGGCGCATATATGAAAAGGGCCACCTTGTGGGCGGCCCTTGTGCTTAAGGTCATGAGAATTTGAGATTGCGCTCGGGCAGCTTTATCCCAGCAGGCGGCGGGCAATCACCTGCGCCTGAATTTCGGCAGCGCCTTCGAAAATATTCAGGATGCGCGCGTCACACAGGACCCGGCTGATCTGATATTCCAAGGCAAACCCGTTGCCGCCGTGGATCTGCAGCGCGTTGTCGGCACAGGCCCAGGCGATGCGTGCGCCCAAGAGCTTGGCCATGCCCGCTTCGAGGTCGCAACGCTGGTCGTGGTCCTTTTCCCAGGCCGAGAAATAGGTCAGCTGACGTGCCACCATGATCTCAACCGCCATCATGGCAAGCTTGTTGGCCACGCGGGGGAAGTTGATCAGGGATTTGCCGAACTGCTTGCGATCTTCAGCGTATTGCATGCCGATTTCCAGCGCGTTCTGCGCGACACCAATGGCGCGTGCGGCGGTCTGGATCCGGGCCGCTTCGAAGGTTTTCATCAGCTGTTTGAAGCCCTGACCCTCAACCCCGCCGAGCAGATTTTCACCCTTCACCTTGAACCCGTCAAAGCCCAGTTCAAATTCCTTCATGCCGCGATAACCCAGCACCTCGATCTCGCCGCCGGTCATACCTTCGGTCGGGAACGGATTTGCGTCGTCACCGGGGGTTTTTTCTGCCAGGAACATCGACAATCCGCGGTGATCCGTGCTGTCGGGATCGGTGCGTGCCAAGAGCGTCATCACATGGGTGCGGGCCGCGTGGGTGATCCAGGTCTTGTTGCCGGTCACCTCGTAATCGCCCTCGGCGTTTTTCACCGCGCGGGTGCGCAGGCTGCCAAGGTCGGATCCGGTGTTCGGTTCGGTGAAGACAGCGGTGGGCAGGATCTCAGCCGATGAGATCTTGGGCAGCCACTGTTCCTTCTGTTCATCCGTGCCACCCGCCAGGATCAGCTCAGCGGCAATCTCGGAGCGGGTGCCCAGTGAGCCGACGCCAATATACCCGCGCGACAGCTCTTCCGAGACCACCACCATCGAGGCTTTCGACAGGCCCAGCCCGCCATATTCTTCGGGGATGGTCAGGCCGAACACACCCATCTCCGCCAGTTCTTCGAGGATCTCCAGCGGGATGTAATCGTCTTTCAGGTGCCAGTCATGGGCATTGGGGGCGACGCGTTCGTCGGCATAGCGCCGGAACTGCTCGCGGATCATCTCCAGCTCTTCATCCAGACCGGTGGCGCCGAATGTTGCGTGGCCCGCATTGTCCCGCATCAGTTCAACCAGGCGGGTGCGGGCGGCCTGAGAGTTGCCACCGGCCACCAGCGTGTTGATCGCGTCGGTGTTCAGAGCAGCACCGTCCACCCCCATATCGGCCAGACGGGCCATTTCGTTCTGGCTCATCATCATCCCGCCCTTGATCTGGGCAAGATATTCGCCAAAGGCAATTTGCAGGATCAGGGTTTCCATCTCGCCAAGCTGACCAGCCTCGTTCAGGCGGGTGGCCCAGGCGTTCATCTGGCGCAGGCTTTCCGTATAGGTGGCGAGCCAGGACAGGGCGTGGGCTGCGGCCTGGTGCTCTTCCAGCTTGGCGCCAGAGATGCGGTCGCCCTCGCTCACCATCTCACGAACCGATGACTTGGCGGTCTCGAACACGGTTTCCACCGGGGCAATGGCCGCGCCGGTGAGGGTCAGAATATTGTCGATCAGGGCGCTCATCTTACTGTCTCCTGTCAAAGGGGCCCGGATTCGGACCCGCAAAAAAGCTCTCGTCCCCCGGATAGCCATTTTGCAGTTGCAGCGCAATAAAAATGCGCATGCAGCATCGCATTCGAACAATTATGACGCGGCGATAGGGCGCATGACGCCCCCTTCCTGTTCCTGTAAGACGGGAGGCAAAGACTTTCTGGAGTTAAAGATGGGTATTTTGGCAGAGCTGTCCCCCTGGGTCCTGTCCCTGGCAGTTTTCGTGACATTGGCGGCGGGGTTCGTGAAAGGCGCGGTGGGGTTTGCCATGCCGCTGATCATGATCTCGGGGCTGGCCACGGTGCTGCCGGCGGAAACCGCGCTGGCGGCGCTGATCCTGCCCACGGTGCTGACCAATGTGCAGCAAAGCCTGCGTCAGGGGCCTGCCGCCGCTTGGGGCACGATCGGCAAGTTCAAGATCTTCCTGATCGCCTTTCTTGTCCTGATCGCCTTTTCCGCCCAATTGGTGCGGGTGCTGCCGCAAAGCTGGCTGTTCATTGCAATTGGCGGGCCGATTGTCCTGTTTTGCCTGATGCAATTGCGGGGCTGGTCGCCCAGCCTGAAGGCAGAAAACAGGCTGCGGGATGAAGGGATTGTCGGTGCGATAGCCGGGTTTATCGGCGGGTTGTCCGGGGTGTGGGGGCCGCCCACCGTGGCGTATCTGACCGCCATTCACACCCCCAAGGCCGAGCAGATGCGTGTGCAGGGGGTGATCTACGGGGTTGGCGCTCTGGCCCTTCTGGTGGCGCATCTGAAATCAGGTGTGTTCAGTCTTCACACGGCTCCCCTTTCTGCCCTGATGCTGGTCCCGGCAGGGATTGGCATGGTGATTGGCGGACGTTTTCACGATGCGATGCCGCAAAAGACCTTCAAGCGGGTGACATTGGTGATTCTCACCGTGGCGGGGGTGAACCTGATCCGTAAGGGGCTGATGGGCTGACGCTTAGGTGTCGCCAAGAATCGCGGGCCACATTGCTGCATTGCGGCGGGCAAATATCGCCGTATGTCCCACCTGTTTCAGGTCGAAATCTGCGGGGTGGAGCACAACATGTTCATGGGGGCAGGACGGATATCTCTGCGCCAGTTGGGCCACCACATGCGGCGGAACCGCGCCATCATCGCTGAGCGCCACCGTGCGCAGCGGGCAATTTGGACCTGTGGTCGGAATGGGGCCAAGCTCTGCCACGTCGAAACCGGGGGTGGTGCACCAGCGTTTCCATTGGCGAAAGACCGGGCCGGGAATGTCGCTGCCCAGCCCGGAAACCCGTCCGGGAAGGTATCCCCACATGGCCAGGGCCATCGGCCCGACACCATACCAAAGGGCCCTCACCAGGGCCTGATACGGCCAGGGATGATCGCGGGTGTGCACAGGTCCGGAACAGACCGCAATGATCCGTGAAATCTCGTCCGACCGGCTTTGGCGCGCGCCCATCAGACCGCCAAGGGAATGTCCGATCACCCAGATCGGAGCACCATGTGCCCGGGCCGACAACCAGTCGCGGGCAGCTTGTTGATCCCCGATGCCCCAGTCCTGCATGGTTGCGGTGACGCGATGGATTGGCGTGTGCGCCGAGGCCCTAAAGCCGCGATAATCATATGTCAGGCAACTTACCTGTTGCTCCTGTGCCAACCAGTTGGCGAAATGCCGGTAGAAGGGATGCGGTACGCCGGTTGCCCCGTGTAGCACCGCCACGGCGCGGGGGCGGGTCGCTTCGTGCCATGTGCCCCGCAACGCTGGTGAGCCGGGGATCAGGACGGGCTGGCTGGAGTCGGTGAGATCGCGCATGGGGACAGATCAGCGCAGGTTTTGCGGCGTGGTAAAGTCTGACCGCGCGTCAGGTCAGGCAACGTCAAGGCGTTTCGGGATCAACTTGAAACGCATGTTTATTCCGAAACGCCCACGACATTGATCTCTCTTGCGGCGTTTTGACGTTTCCCTGTCTCGGGTTAAAGTCGAAACGCATTAACCAGCGGTGCTGGCTGTAGGGAAGGGGTCGCGAAACGAAAACCGCCCCACGTTGCATAGGAACGCGGGGCGGTGATTTTTAGATGATCTGCAGGGGGTTAGCCCAGGGCAACCGCTTTCACATCATCGTCAATATCGGCCTCATACTGGGTGAAGTTCTTGGCGAACATCTCAACCAGTTTCTGGGCTTGGGCATCATAGGCCTGGGCGTCATCCCAGGTGCGGCGCGGGTCAAGCAGCAGATCAGCCACGCCCGAAACCTTGACCGGAACTTCGAAGCCGAAGTTTTCATCCTTACGGAATTCCGCATCTGCCAGCGACCCGTCGAGGGCGGCGGTCAGCAGCGCGCGGGTGGCGCGGATCGGCATACGCGACCCGGTACCGTATGCTCCACCGGTCCAACCAGTGTTGACCAGCCAGCAGGTTGCGCCGTGCTTGGCGATCTTGTCACGCAGCAGCGCGCCATACTCGGCCGGGCGGCGCGGCATGAAGGGCGCCCCAAAACAGGTCGAGAAAGTGGGTTCCGGTTCGGTCACGCCCTTCTCGGTGCCAGCCACTTTCGACGTGAAGCCGGACAGGAAGTGATACATCGCCTGCGCCGGGGTCAGGCGTGCGATCGGAGGCAGCACACCAAAGGCGTCACAGGTCAGCATGATGATGTTCTTCGGGTGCCCACCAATGGCGGAATTCGATGCGTTCGAGATATAGTGCAGCGGGTAGGCGCAGCGCATATTCGCGGTCAGCGAGTCGTCTTTGAAGTCGAGATCAAAGGTTTCCTCGTCAAACACCATGTTTTCGATCACGGTGGCGAATTTCTCGGTGGTGGCATAGATTTCCGGTTCGGCTTCAGCCGACAGGTTGATCGTCTTGGCATAGCAGCCCCCTTCGAAGTTGAAGGTGCCGGTGTCCGACCAGCCATGTTCGTCATCACCGATCAGCGTGCGCGAGGGGTCTGCCGACAGGGTGGTCTTGCCGGTGCCGGACAGGCCGAAGAACACAGCGGTGTCGACCGGGTTGCCGGTGTCGTGGTTGGCCGAGCAATGCATCGGCATGATGCCTTTTTCGGGCAGCATGTAGTTCAGAAGGGTGAAGACCGATTTCTTGTTCTCACCCGCATATTCGGTGCCGCCGATCAGGATCAGCTTGCGGTCGAAGTTCAGCGCAATCACGGTTTCCGAACGGCAGCCATGGCGTTCGGGGTTCGCGTTGAAGGTCGGGCAATTGATGATGGTGAATTCCGGCTCGAACTCGTCCAGCTCGTCACGGTCGGGGCGACGCAGCAGGTGACGGATAAACAGGTTGTGCCAGGCCAGTTCCGACACCACGCGCACGTCCAGGCGATGTGCGGGGTCTGCGCCACCAAACAGGTCCTGCACGAAGTAATCGCCACCCTTCATATGCTCCAGCATGTCTTGGTAAAGCACATCGAACTTGGCCGGGTCCATCGGCGGGTTGTTCTCCCACCAGATATGCTCCTCGACGCTGGGGGTTTTCACAACAAACTTGTCCTTGGGCGAGCGGCCCGTGTGTTTGCCCGTCGTGACCAGGAAGGCGCCGCCTTTGCCCAGCTTGCCTTCGTCGCGCTTCAGCGCGGCTTCGACAAGGGCCGGCTCCATCAGGTTGTAATAGACATTGCCCAGCCCGGTGATGCCTTGATCTTCCAAGCGGCGTGCCGGGTTTACCCGTCCAGTGGTCATAGAATTCGCTCCTGTCGCCGGTCCAGAGATCCCCCGGCGTATCTGTTCCACATGTAAGCGCGTGGTCTGTCCTGACCCGATCCGCGGGCCGGGCCACGCGCGCCACCCTCATGTGAACGAGCGTGGTGTGGCGGCTATAGCATGGGGGAAATGAAAGGGAACAGGGCGCAATTGGCTCGTTAGCGCAACCAAACGCTTGTTTGCGCAAACTGTCGCAGAATTGCCCGCCAGGTCGCCTTCCGTAGGGTGAGACATATTCGCCATGTTTTTACACTTTCGCGGTTTTATTGATGCATGTGCGAAAGCCGATTCGCAGTTCTCTGTTGATTCTCAAGGCCGAAAACGGGATTATGGCAAGAATAAGACAAAACAAAACAACATTCACGAGCAGCACAAGGAGACCTCTGTAATGTCGAGGATCGCTCTTGTTGACGACGACCGTAATATTCTGACGTCGGTGTCGATCACCCTTGAGGCGGAAGGCTTCGAGGTGGAAACCTATAATGACGGGCAATCCGCTTTGGATGCCTTTACCAAGCGCATGCCCGACATGGCTGTGCTGGATATCAAGATGCCTCGCATGGATGGGATGGATCTGCTGCAGCGCCTGCGCCAGAAAACCTCGACCCTGCCGGTCATTTTCCTGACATCCAAAGATGACGAGATTGATGAGGTTCTTGGCCTGCGTATGGGGGCCGATGACTATGTGACCAAACCGTTTTCCCAACGTCTGCTGGTGGAACGCATCCGGGCGCTTCTGCGTCGTCAGGAAGTGCGGGCAAAGGATGATGAAGGGGATGTCGAGGAAAGCAAGATCCTCGAACGCGGTGAGTTGACCATGGATCCCTTGCGCCACGCGGTGACATGGAAGGGCAATGATGTCTCGCTGACCGTGACCGAGTTCCTGCTGCTGCAGGCGCTGGCCTCGCGTCCAGGCTTTGTGAAAAGCCGGGATCAGCTGATGGATGTGGCCTATGATGATCAGGTTTATGTGGATGACCGGACCATCGACAGCCATATCAAGCGCCTGCGCAAGAAAATGCGTATGGCAGACAAGGATTTTTCGGCGATCGAAACCCTCTACGGGATCGGCTACCGCTATAACGAGGAATAAATCCCTGCCCGTGAGGCTGGGGTTGGACCAGGCGGACAGAACAGAGACTGGGGAAGAATTTGCGCGATACCAAAGTGTCATCAGGCTCGGATGTGGTTATCGGTGAAGATTGGGTTGGTCCCCAGAACACCGTCGAAGCCGAGCTGCGCGATGGACGGGCCAAGCGGGGATTGATTTCCATCAATCGTTCACCGCTTGCCCGCAAGATTATCATTTTCAACCTTCTGGGTCTGCTGGTGCTGGTGGCCGGGGTGCTCTATCTCAACCCGTTCCGCGACAGTCTTGTGCTGCAGCGCGAACGCGGCCTGGTGGTTGAGGCCGAACTGATTGCCAATGTTTTCGAAGCGCAGATGCAAGAGGGCACACCCCTTTCTACAGGGCTTGATGTCACCGGAACACTGGCGGCCCTCAGCCTGCCCGAAGGTGTAGAAGCCTTTGTTTTTGATCGGGAAAAGAACCTGTTGGGCAATGTTGTCGGACAGGCGCGCACCGTGCCCGACCCTGTAAACGGGCTTGCTCCGGGCGCCCATTCAACCATTATCACCGATATGCTGAACAGTCTTTGGGACAGTGTTTCATCGGTTCTGGCGAGCGGGGAAAAATCCAAGCCACTGGATCGTGAGGCATTGGTCCGGACCCTGCTGGACAAATCCCTGGCCGGGGGAACGCAGATTGCCCCGGGGGCAAAAAGTGATGTCGGGATGGTGTTTTCGGTTGCGGCCCCGATCCTGAAGGACGGGGTGACGCTTGGCGCCGTTGCGGTCTCATCCGCGGATGGGGAACTGGATCTTCTGGTGCGCAGTGAGCGGGAACAATTGTTGCAGATGTTCGTGATTGCCATTCTTGTTTCGATCGGGTTGAGTCTGGTTCTGGCCTCGACCATCGCCAACCCGCTGTCGGATCTGGCCACGGCCGCCGAGCTGGGCCGCGACAAGAATGCGCGCAAGGTCAATCCGGGCCGTGTGCGTATTCCGGACCTGTCCGGTCGCCCCGATGAAATTGGCCGGCTGTCCGGTGCGCTGCGCGGCATGGTGGCGGCTCTTTATGACCGGATCGATTCAAACGAACAATTTGCCGCTGATGTCGCCCATGAAATCAAGAACCCGCTTGCGTCGCTGCGCTCTGCCATCGGAACGCTCCGGGTGGCCAAAAAGGATGAGCACCGCGTCAAATTGCTGGATGTAATTGAGCATGACGTGCGTCGGCTGGACCGTCTGGTCAGTGATATCTCCAACGCTTCACGGCTGGACAGCGAGCTTGTGAAGGAAGAGGAAGAACCATTCAACCTTCTGAAAATGCTTGGGAACCTCACACAGTATCTCGGCAATGAAGCGGTTGATAAAGGGGTGGATTTTATTTCCGACCTGCCGCCGGAACCGATTGTGATCAATGGGCTTGAGGCGCGTCTGGCACAGGTTTTTGTAAATCTGATCACCAATGCGCTCAGCTTCTGTGAAGAAGGGGATGCGATCCGGGTCTGGGTCCGCAGGCGTGCCAACCGGGTGCTGGTTGTGGTCGAAGACACCGGTCCGGGCATTCCCGAACAGGCCCTGACGAAGGTGTTCAAGCGGTTCTATTCCGAACGCCCGGAAAACCAGTTTGGCAACAATTCAGGCCTTGGCCTGGCGATTTCCAAGCAGATTGTCGAGGCACATGGCGGGGTGATCTGGGCGGAAAACATTCGCCCAACCGATGCGGACATCACCTCTGAACCCCTGGGTGCACGTTTTGTGGTCGGGCTTCCGGTGTGAGTGAGGCCGCCTCGCACGGTTCCCTGACTGGTGCGGTTCTGACCCCGGACGCGCGCGGCTATGTGCCCGCGACCACGGTTGCGATTGATGGCAGGGGGGTGATGCTGATTGGCCCGTCCGGGAGCGGAAAATCCGCGCTGGCGCTTCAGCTTATTTCCCTCGGGGCGATGCTTGTATCCGACGATCTGACCCGTGTTGCAGCCACGCCGGCTGGACTTACGGCCCATGCCCCTGATCACATGGCAGGAAAGATGGAAGCGCGCGGGGTCGGATTGATCCGGGTGCCCCACGCAAACTCTGCCCCTTTGGCCTGGGTGGTGGACCTGTCGCAGACCGAAGATCAGCGCCTGCCGCCATCGCGCCCGGTCACAATCGTGGCAAAATACCCGCTTGCCACCCTTTGGCGGGTTGACGCGCCGCATTTTCCAAGTGCCTTATTTTACATGGTAAAACTCGGTGTCCATAATGAAGAAGATGGTTGACGCGACAGATCCTGCGCAACGCGATCCCAGCCCCCCCAGTGTTGTTCTGGTGACCGGCCCGTCGGGGGCAGGACGCAGCACGGCCGTGCGGGTTCTGGAGGATGTGGGGTATGAGGTAATCGACAACCTGCCGCTGTCCCTT
Organism: Aliiroseovarius crassostreae; assembly: GCF_025137635.1. Lineage (NCBI taxonomy): Bacteria > Pseudomonadati > Pseudomonadota > Alphaproteobacteria > Rhodobacterales > Paracoccaceae > Aliiroseovarius > Aliiroseovarius crassostreae. Next base: position 233,754 of record NZ_CP080772.1, read on the forward strand.
GTGAACCGCGTTTTGACGGGCCCGGCGCTGACCCACCCGATTGCGCTTGGGGTGGATGCGCGCAACCGGGACTTCTCGACCGAGATGATGCTTGAGGTGATTGAAACGCTGCGCAGCGATCCGCGTTATCACATGGAGCTGTTATATCTGGATTGCACTGATGACGTGCTGGTGCGCCGCTATTCCGAAACCCGCCGCAGGCACCCGCTTGCCCCTGCGGACACGCCGCTTGATGGCATTCGGGTTGAGAAGCGCCTGCTGGAACCGGTGCGAGGGCGGGCGGATGTGCTGATTGATACGGCAGACCTGTCGCCTCATGACCTTAAAGAAGAGCTGCTTCGGTGGTTGTCGGTTTCGGGAACGGATCGGCTGGCCGTTTCCGTTCAATCTTTCAGCTATAAGCGGGGGGTGCCACGCGGGTTGGACCTGGTCTTTGATGCGCGCTTCCTGCGCAACCCGCATTGGGATCCCGACTTGCGCGCCCTGACCGGGCAGGATGACCGCGTGCTGAACTATGTCGCGCAGGATGCGCGGTTTGCCCCGTTTTTCGACAAGATTTCGGATCTGGCGGAGTTTCTGCTACCGGCCTATGGCGAAGAGGGAAAAGCGCATCTGGCCATTGGCATTGGATGCACCGGGGGAAGGCACCGCTCGGTCGCCCTGACGGAAAAGCTGGCAAAGGCACTTGCACATAAGGGCTGGCAGGTGTCAATTAGGCATCGGGAACTTGAGCGTCAGTCCACGGGGCAGGCGATGGACAATTTGGGGAAAGAGGCGTGATCGGAATTGTGATCGTCGCACATGGTGGATTGGCTGGCGAGTATCTGGCCGCGGTTGAACATGTGGTCGGCCAGCAGGAAGGTGTGGCCGCCATTGCGACAACGGCCGAGCTGGATCGAGCCGCAAAGCAGAATGAGATTTGCCAGGCGGCTGATCGGGTTGATCAGGGCGACGGGGTGGTTGTCGTCGTGGATATGTTCGGGGGGTCGCCTTCCAACCTTTCCCTGCCAGCCTGTTGCAAATCAGATCGACGGATCCTTTACGGAGCCAACCTGCCGATGCTGGTGAAATTGGCAAAATCGCGCCATTTGCCAGTGGAACGCGCAACGGAAATGGCCCTGACAGCAGGGCGCAAATATATTGATTGTATCAACGCGGGTCAGGGGACATCGACATGAGCAATAGCCGGGTTCTTGAGATCATCAACGTCAAGGGGCTGCATGCGCGCGCCTCTGCGAAATTCGTTGAAACGGTCGAGGCACATGATGCCCATGCGCGGGTTGAAAAGGATGGGCTTGAGGCCGAGGGAGACTCGATCATGGGGCTGTTGATGCTGGCCGCGTCTCAGGGCACCAGCATCCAGGTGGATACATCCGGCCCGGAAGCCGCCAAGCTGCTTGATGCGCTGGACACGCTTGTTGCGGACAAGTTCGGTGAGGGAATGTAACAACGCATTCCTTCGGATGTGTTCAAAACCAATGGTGATCCTGTTTGACCTCTGATCAAGACGCATATGACGATGACGGGGCGCAGGCCCATTACGACCGTCGCGGTCTGACATACGCAAATTCATTCAACAACCCGCTGCAGGCGGTGGCCATCCGGGCCATTGAATGGATGACCGGAAAGCTTGCGATCATCCGAATGGTGCGCAAGGTCGAAAAGCAGGGGGTTCCCAAAGGGCAGGCCTTTTGGCGCGCCTGCCTTGACGTGATGGGAATTGATGTTCAGACCCCTGCCGAAGAGCTCGCGCATATCCCGCTGGATGGGCCGGTTGTGGTGGTTGCCAATCACCCGCACGGGCTGGTGGATGGAATGGTGCTTGCTCAGCTGATTGGGCAACGGCGCGATGATTACCGCATTCTGACCCGGTCGGTTCTGGATGGGATTGATGAAGTCGCGTCGAGCTACATGATCCCGGTGCCCTTTCCCCATGATCCCGAAGCGCAACGCAAGATGGTGGAAATGCGCGCAAAAACAATGGAGTGGCTGAAGGAAGGTGGGCTTGTGACGCTGTTTCCTTCCGGTGTTGTTGCGTCCAGTGACACGCTCTGGGGGCCGCCGGTCGAACGGGACTGGAATGTGTTTACCGCCCAGTTGATCCGCCGGTCGGGGGCCAGGGTTGTGCCCATTTATTTCCCCGGTGCCAATTCGCGCTGGTATCAGATCGCCAACCGCCTGTCACCGACGCTGCGCCAGGGGCTTTTGTTGCGCGAGATTGTCAAAAGCTGCAACAAGCCGCAGCGCCCGGTTGTCGGGCCTGTTCTGACCGAGGCGCAGATGGCCATGTTGTCTGAGGATCCCCGCGGCTTCATGTCCTGGTTGCGCGACCATACCCTGAACTTGAAACGCTGACCGGACGTAGGGAAGTTAAGGGAAAAGTCAGACCTTCCCCCTAGTTAGGACGGTAAACTCTCGTTTCGGAGGCCGTCCAGATATGTCCGTGTTTGACTTTGGTAACCTGAAAGTTTCGCGTGCCATTTTCCTCGTTCCCGTTGTCCCGTTGCTTGTGGCACTGGCGTTCTCTACCATCCTTGTTCTGGAAAAGGTGAATGAAGCAAGGCAGTTGGACAGGCTCAGTCAGCTGATTTCACCAATTGCACTGATCACGCAGGCCGTGCATGAGCAGCAGAAAGAGCGTGGAGCGACATCCGTGTTTCTGTCCTCCGGTGGCAAGGAGTTCAAACAGGAGCTTGCTGATCAACGATTAAAGACAGATTCGCGCCATGCCGAGCTTCTGACCTTTGTGGCGCAAAGCGATCTCGGCGCGATTGATGCTGCATTCTGGGACCGGCTTTCCGGCTATCAGGCACGGTTTCAGGATATCGCCTCGACACGTGAAAAGGTTGACCAGCTTGCGATCTCCGCCAAATCCGCCATCGCGCTGTATACAAATCTCAACACCGACATGCTGGATCTGGTGCAGCGTGTTTCTTTGATCAGCGATGATAAACGCATAGCGGATGAGACCCTGGCTTTCGTGCACCTCCTCAAAGGCAAAGAAGCCGCCGGGATCGAGCGGGCAGTGGGCTCCGGTGGCTTTGCCGCAGGTCTCTTCGATATTGAGCGGGCCGCCCGGTTGAAGGGATTGATCGAAGCGCAAGCCGTCAATTTCGATAATTTCCGTTTCATGGCCACCCCCGCCGCTCTCGCAGCTTATGAAAAAATGCAGGCGTCCGAGGTAGCTCAAAAAGTGGAGCGGATGCGGAATATCGCCTTGGGGCAGGAAGGCGCAGGAAATCTGGGTGGTTTCACCGGAGGGGATTTCTTCAACCTCCAGACGGAACGTATCAATCAATTGAAAAACATAGAGAATTTGATCTCGGATGAGTTGCAGGTTTTGATGGCGCAACAAAAGGGCGCTACAGATCAGCGCCTTATCGTGCTTGTTCTGGCATCGCTTGGGGCAATCGGTCTTGCGCTGATGATATCGGTCTATTTTGCAGGGCAGATCCGTCGTGGTTTCAGTCGGTTGGTCACAACCGCCCGAGAGCTCGCCGATGGCAATCTCGAGATAGAGTTGCCCCCTGTTCAGGCAAATGAGTTTGGAGAGGTCATGGCCACGTTGGATGTGTTTCGACACAACAGCCTCGAACGTCGCGCTATGGCCATCCGTGAAGCAAAGGAACGCGAAGCACGTATTGAGATGCAGCGTCGCGAGCAGGAGCGAGAAGCGGAACTGGCGCGTCAGGATGCTGAGCGCGAACGCCAAATTGCCCAGGAGCGTGAAGATCAGTTGCAACGTGAAATGCAGGTCGCCGAAGAGATCGCGACCGTTGTCAACGCCTGTGCCTGGGGGAAGTTCGACCAGCGGCTGGATCCTACGCAGATGGAGGGCGCTTTTGCCGAGATTGGGACCGGGCTGAACCGGGTGTGTGATGTAACAGAAAAAGGTCTGAACCAGATCAGCCATGCGCTTGCGGCATTGGCAGAAGGTGACCTGACGTATCAGATGACCGGTGAGTACGACGGAGTGTTTGCAGAAATTCAGGCGCAGGTAAACTCGTCCATTGCCCGCCTCTCAGCGAGCTTTGCGCGGGTGCGGGACAGTGGAACGGTGATCAGCGGTTCTACTCAGGAAATTGCCGGCGCGACCCAGGACCTTGCCATTCGCACGGAACGTGCTGCGGCGACGCTTGAAGAAACCACCTCTGCCATCAAAACTTTGTCGCAGTCGGTCACAGGAACGGCTGGTCTGGCAGCTGAGGTGAACGCTGCTGCGATGTCAGCCAATGATAAAGTCCGCTCCGGCAATGAGCTGGTGCAGTCGACGGTCTCTGCCATTCGCGAAATTCAAACCTCCTCCGGCGCGATAGGAGCGGCCATCAGGCTGATCGACGACATTACGTTCCAAACGAACCTTCTCGCATTGAATGCCGGTGTCGAAGCCGCTCGCGCAGGTGAAGCTGGTCGGGGATTTGCCGTTGTCGCGTCTGAGGTCCGTGATCTGGCTGCCCGGTCTTCCAGGGCGGCCGGAGAGATTTCCGAACTGGTAAACCGCAGTGAGGAAGAAGTGGACCGTGGTGTGGCAATGGTAGACCGCACCGGTGCTGCGCTTCAGTCCATTGCGGACGCGGTTTCCGACATTGTCGATCGGATCGACGAAATTGCAAAATCAGCGGCGGATCAATCGGTGAGCATTCAGGAAATCACGGTCGCAGCAGAGCAGCTCGATCAGGTTACGCAGCAAAACGCGGCCATGTTCGAACAGGCGAGCTCCAGTGGCGTGTCACTGCGTATGGAAACCGAAAATCTGGATGGGGTTATTGCCACATTCAGGATCGTGGAGCGTTCTCAGGCCCAAAGTGAGGGGCCGAAACCCACCAAAGCCGCGTAACCGGCACATCATCCATCGGGTGGTGATAGGCATGTGCACCTGTGCGTGATCTCCACTTTGAGGGCGGTGGCAGGCTGGGAGAGTTCATCAATGATGCGGGGGGCTTCGCACGAAGGATGGCAATTGCTGCAATCCTCTCTTTGCTTCGGTGCTGGGGGCAGGTTTTGCGTTGGGACATGTGGGATGCTGTCAAAACAAGGATAGTGACCCGAACTCAATCTGTTCGATACGCAGCCATCGTGCCACATAGTCATCGCCTGGATAGACTGATTTCATAAAGGCTGGTCCGGAACGGCGAATTTCCCGAGATGTTTTAATATCTGGTTACCAGTTTAAATCGAATTCTCAGGTTAGCAAAATTTCAAGAGCTTTGGGCGAATCTCCTCCTTGGGTGAAAAAATGGAGTGGGTGAAATGGCCTATCAAAGCCTTGGCGAAGCGTCGCTTGAGTATTTTCCATGCCGTTATGGGGCGTCGAAGATTTTGTTTCGCGGACCGCAGCGTTCGCTGGATGGTGCGTATGTAGCGGCCCTCGGGGGAAGTGAAACTTACGGAAAATTTGTGCAATATCCCTATCCGGACCTTATGGAAGGTCTGTTGGGAATGCCGGTGGTCAATTTCGGATGCATGAATGCAGGGGTCGATGTGTTTGCCCATGATCAGACCATTCTGGACGCCTGCAACCATGCAAAGAGGACGGTCCTTCAGGTGCCCGGTGCGGTGAACCTGTCCAACCGGTTCTATGCTGTCCATCCCCGTCGCAATGACCGCTTCCTGCGCGCATCCAACCTGTTGAAAGCGATTTATCGTGAGGTTGATTTTACCGAGTTCAATTTTACGCGCCATATGCTGCAGACCCTTCAGGAGATTTCGGCGGAGAAGTTTGCCATGGTCGAAATGGAGCTGAAGGAAGCATGGGTTGGGCGCATGAAATCGCTGGTGGCGCGCATCGAAAGTCCGCTGATCCTGCTGTGGCTTTCTGAACGCGCCATTTCGGAAACCTGCCCGCATGGTGTGCTTGGACCGGACCCGGCAATGGTGGACGAGGACATGATCAACGAGGTGCGCCCCTTTGTGCAGGATATCGTTGAGGTAAAAGTCTCGTCGCAGGATATCACAATCGGGCGCGAAGATCTGGTTTTCCCGGAAATGGATGCGGCAGCTGCTCAGTGCATGCTGGGGGCTGTAGCCCATGACCTTGCCGCCGATGCGCTGGTCAGTTGCATTCGCGCGCATCCCTGACAGGGCATAGCTGCACATCAAAAAAGGCCCGCCATTTGGCGGGCCTTTCTATTTGGTTCGAAAGCTGGATCAGCCGAGTTTTTCGGTCAGGGCCGGAACGGCTTCGAAGAGGTCGGCCACCAGACCGAAGTCAGCCACCTGGAAGATTGGAGCTTCTTCGTCTTTGTTGATCGCAACGATGATCTTCGAGTCCTTCATCCCAGCCAAGTGCTGGATGGCGCCCGAAATACCCACGGCGATGTACAGCTCGGGGGCGACAACCTTACCGGTCTGACCGACCTGCAGGTCGTTGGGAGCATAACCCGAGTCAACGGCTGCGCGCGAGGCGCCAACGGCTGCGTTCAGCTTGTCGGCGAGGGTTTCGATCAGTTTGAAATCCTCTTCCGAGCCCACACCACGGCCGCCCGACACAACAACGCCAGCCGAGGTCAACTCGGGGCGGTCGCTTTCGGCAACCTTGTCTTCAACCCATTCGGACAGGCCGGGATTGTCAGCAGCGGACACGGTTTCGACAGCCGCCGAACCACCTTCGCCAGCGGCGTCAAAGGTCGAGGTGCGGAAGGTGATGACCTTCTTGGCGTCCGACGATTTGACGGTTTGCATGGCGTTACCGGCATAGATCGGGCGCACGAAGGTGTCGCCGTCAACCACTTCGGTTGCGTCCGAGATCACCATTACGTCCAGAAGGGCGGCCACGCGGGGCATCACGTTCTTGGCGTCGGTGGTGGCCGGGGCCACGATGTGGTCGTAATCGCCAGCCAGCGACACGATCAGCGCTGCGGTCGATTCGGCCAGGCGGTGACCCAGCGATGCGTCTTCGGCAACCAGCACTTTGGCCACGCCGTCGATCTTGGCGGCGGCTTCACCGGCGGCGGCGGCGGTGCCACCGGCGGCCAGAACGGTCACATCACCCAGTGCCTTGGCAGCGGTGACGGCCTTGGCGGTGGCGTCCAGCGCCAGTTCGCCATTGTTGACTTCTGCGAGAAGAAGAACAGCCATTATACAGCCCCCGCTTCTTTGAGTTTCTCAACCAGTTCGTCGACCGAACCCACAATGATGCCAGCGGCGCGGGCAGCAGGTTCTTCGGTCTTGACGATTTCCAGACGGGGCGACACGTCAACGCCGTAATCGGCGGCGGTTTTCTCGTCCAGCGGTTTTTTCTTTGCCTTCATGATGTTCGGCAGCGACGCATAGCGCGGCTCGTTCAGGCGCAGATCGACGGTGACGATGGTCGGCATGTTGACCTTGATGGTCTGCAGGCCGCCGTCCACTTCGCGGGTCACAACAGCCTTGTCGCCGTCGATGTCCAGCTCGGAGGCAAAGGTGCCTTGCGACCAGCCCAGGAGCGCCGACAGCATCTGGCCGGTGGCGTTCATGTCATTGTCGATGGCCTGTTTGCCGGCGAGAACCAGACCAGGCTGCTCTTCTTCAACAACTTTGGCCAGGATCTTGGCAACGGCCAGCGGCTCGATATCCTGATGCACATCTTCGGCTGCCACAACCAGGATGGCGCGATCCGCCCCCATGGCCAGCGCCGTGCGCAGGGTTTCCTGAGCTTGCTTCACGCCGATCGAAACGACCACAATCTCTTCTGCCTTGCCGGCTTCTTTCAGGCGAATGGCCTCTTCGACGGCAATCTCGTCAAAGGGGTTCATCGACATTTTCACGTTGGCAAGATCGACACCGGTCCCATCCGCTTTTACACGAACTTTCACATTATAGTCGATCACGCGCTTAACAGGTACAAGCACCTTCATTGGCGTGTCTCTCCCAGTTATGCCCCGAAGGGCGGTCATGCTCTCGCGACACGTTTAACGAGTCGTGGCCGTCAAAAACAGCGCAAAATCGTCACGTCTTGTCCCAAGGACGCCGCGTTTTTTGTTTTTGGAGGAGATTCTTTACGAGAATGTTTCGCGACATGCCCCAAATCTTTCATTTATCTTGGCGAGGCAGCATCAAGCAGCTCTGCATCTCGGTCCAATTGGTGCAGGGCGCGGGTCAGGCGTTTCTGATTGAGCCCGGACAGGTGAGGTTTTGCCAGATCAGGGTCTTGATCGTTCAGCCTCAGATAAAATGCCAACGCCACGGCTGACAACTCGGGTGAAATATAACCGGCATGAGAGATGCACCAACCCTGTGCCAAAGGAGATTGAAAGGCCGAGGCGTTGGTGATGCTTTCAATCTTGAAGATCCCGAACCCCGAGGCGATCACAAAAAGATCGGTGACCAGTTCCTCAAGCATTGGTTCCGTTTCCCATTCCGCCCGGGCAGGCTGGGTGAGGATCGCGTAATGTGACAGCTCATGCACCATTGTGGCGATGAACGCCTTGGGGGACGCCAAAAGGTCGGAGTCATAGGTGATCAAGCCACCGGTTTGCGTCATTCGAAACGTGCCGTTGATCGGGCTTGCACCAGGTTGAATGAGGACTGAGTCAGTCACGGCCTGCGGCATCGGTGCGGGCCCTGGCTCCACCCGTCCGGTTGCCGCAATGTCTACTGGAAACCACGCTGCTTTCAGCGGTTCGCCCCCGGCACCCAGAGCACATCTGCCTTGCCACCGTCATTGGCCATGCGGGCCGCCACAAAGCACCAGTCGGACAGGCGGTTGAGGTATTTCACAGCGACCGGGTTCACGTCTTCGACACTGGCAAGCTCTGTCGCAAGGCGTTCGGCGCGGCGGCTGACCGTGCGGACCATGTGAAGATGGGCGGCGAGGGGGGACCCCCCGGGCAGGATGAAGCTGCGCAAGGGATCAAGTGCCTTGTTCATCACGTCGATCTCCGCCTCCAACCGGTCCACCTGCTCTTGCGCCATGCGCAGCGGCGGATATTCGGCCTCGGCGTCTTTGGCCATCTCTGGGCGGCAAAGATCGGCACCAAGATCAAACAGGTCGTTTTGGATGCGGGCAAGGGCGGCGTCCACGTCATCTCCGGCATGCAGTCGGGCCAGACCAATCACCGCGTTGGTCTCATCCACTGTGCCATAAGCACTCACGCGCGGATCATGTTTGGCGCGTCGCGTGCCATCCCCCAGCGCGGTCTCGCCCTTGTCACCCGTGCGTGTGTATATCTTGTTCAGAATGACCATCAGTTGCCTCCTCTCATCCAGATGAACAGGAGAATAAGCGCAATGGCCACGGCCTGTGCGTAGATCCGGTACCGCATGAAGCGGTTGGAATGCTTTTGTGCCACCTTCCCGCCCGCGCCGAATGTGCCAATACCCATCAGCAGGATGATCAGCACAGCGGCCACAGCAATGACGACAAGGACAAAAAGCGGATCTTCAAACATCTGGATCTCCTGTTGACTGGCAATTGGATAGCGCGCACCCGAGTAAAAAGCGAGGGGGCGTTTGTCGTGTCCCGTCAGGGGCTTTGCCCCTCTTGCCCCGTATGGGGGCAATTCACCCCAAGATATTTCAGGCAAGAGGAAGATGGTAGATGCTCTTTTCCTCTTGCTGCAAATATCCCGGGGTGAGCCGCGCAGGCGGCGAGGGGCAGCGCCCCTTTCTGTTCAGCCGTTCGGGGTAACCCGGTCAAGCATCCGCGTTGACATCAACCGCCGGGCCGTCCCGGCAATATGGGTGGCGCGGGTCACGTAATAGCGTGGGCGGGGACGGGGGTGTTCGAGTGCATGGATCAGTTTTTCGGTGACAGCAGAAGGGGGCAGTTCGAACCGGTCAGGCGTGCCGCTGTCATCATAGAGCCGGGTGCGCAATTTGCGGTAAAGGCCCGCGCGGGCGCTGTTTTCCCAGTCGATCCAGCGCTCGAACGGGGCCCGGGAATTTTCACGGATACGGGTTGTGATCGGGCCGGGTTCGATCAGCGCGATATGGATGCCGGTGCCGCGCATTTCCAGCCGCAATGTGTCGGTCAGCCCCTCCAGGGCGAACTTGGTTGAACTGTAGGCGCCGCGCCAGGGCAGGGCGGTCAGGCCCAGCACCGAGGAGTTGTTGACCACGCGCCCGTGGCCCTGCGCGCGCATCACGGGAAGCGCCAGACGGGTCAGGTGATGGTATCCAAAGACATTGACCTCATAGATTTCGCGCAGGGCGTCGGTCGGCACGTCCTCAACAGCGCCAGGAATGGCATAGGCCCCGTTGTTGAAAAGCGCATCAAGGCGGCCATTCGTGCGGGTCAATACGGCGTCCATTGCCGCCTCGATTGACGCGGTGCTGGAATAGTCGAGCTGCAGGCTCTCAAGCCCTTCTTCGTTCAGGCGTTCGACATCCTTTTGTTGTCGGCAGGTGGCAAAGACGCGCCAGCCGCGTTTGGCAAGGCAATGCGCCGCGTCATATCCGATGCCCGACGAGCATCCGGTGATAAGCAGGGATTTCTGTGTCATGAGGGTGAGTTGGCAAGGACGGGGGACCCGCGTCAACAGAAAATCAGATGATTTTTCCGACAAGAGGTCCGACAAGAGGGAAGTCTGGGAGGAGCCCGCCCCCTCCCACCATGGCGCAACTGGATCAAGGGGACCTGCCGCACATCACGTAAGGCGTTGAAAAATTTAAACTCCAACAGCGTTCGTGAGGCAGGTTTTCCAATTTCTGTATTAAAGCATTCCGCCAAAAACCTGAAAGGCTGGTTTGTGGCGGAACACGCAAAACGCGCGTATGTTGCGCCGCCCCCCGCCTTATCCCTGCTTCAGGTATAAGGCGGGACGCTTTAGCGGCTGGCTGACAGGAATTTAGTCGCCATAAAGCCGCGCTGGCCGGTCTCGATGACCTTGATCTGGGTCCAGCCCGGGGCCGCGACGCCCATGTCCAGCACTTCCATGCCACGTGTCACACGGCCCAGTTTGCCGTGGCGGGTAGAGGGGCCGGCACGCAGGTTCACGGCGCTGGCGTTCACGAATTTCGGGGCAGATGTGCCGGAAATCTGCGCAGTAGCGGCCACTTTGACAATTTCAGCCTCAGCCGTTTTTGCCATCTCACGCGCGGCAGCCATCGCCCGGCCGACTTCGCTATCAGGATCCGGAGGCGTGATTTTTGTTTTTGGTTTGACTTTCGTTACCACGGCAGCGGGGGCCGGGTCTGCCGCAATTGCCGCAGGGGCAATAAAGGTCGCGGTCTTGAGAGATGCCGAAACCGGCTCGATTGTGGCCGCTTCGATGCTTGGCTCAAGGCCCAGACGATCGGCTGGCAGGCCTTCGTCCCGTCCAAAATGCGCCATGGCCAGCCCCAACGCGCCAACGGTCAAGAAAGTTAGTTTGAAAATACCCATTACATGCCCCCCAACAATTTGGGTGAATTACTACAATGCGCTTTAAAAAAGGTTACGGGGAAAGTATGACGTCATTCCCCTTAAGCAGCTTTACCCTTACCTCAGCACTCGATACACAATCAGTATGACAGATTTGACCGAAAATCACAACGAGAAGAGCCAGTCGATTTCCGAGCCACTGCGCCGGGCCATTGGTGAACGTTACCTTACTTACGCGCTGTCGACGATCATGCACCGCGCGCTGCCGGATGCACGTGACGGGCTGAAACCAGTGCATCGTCGCATCCTTTACGCGATGTCACGTCTGAAGCTGTCCTCTACGGGCAAGTTCCTGAAATCGGCCAAGATTTCAGGCGACACCATGGGGGATTTCCACCCGCATGGCGATGCGGCGATCTATGATGCGATGGCGCGTCTGGCACAGGATTTTGCCGTGCGATATCCGCTGGTCGACGGGCAGGGCAACTTTGGCAATATCGACGGCGACAACCCGGCAGCCAGTCGTTACACCGAGGCGCGGATGACCTTCATCGCCGAGGCAATGTTGCAGGGGCTTGATGAAAACGCGGTTGATTTTCGGGACAATTACGATGGTCGTCTGACCGAGCCGGTGGTGCTGCCGGCAGAGTTTCCGAACCTGCTGGCCAATGGGGCGGCTGGCATCGCCGTGGGCATGGCCACCAATATCCCGCCGCATAATATTTCAGAGCTGATCGACGCCTGCCTGCACATGATCAAGGTGCCGGATGTGCGCGATGATACGCTTTTGAACTACGTTCCGGGCCCGGATTTCCCCACTGGCGGCGTGATTGTCGAGCCGCGCGAAAACATCGCCAACGCCTATCGCACCGGGCGCGGGTCGTTCCGGCTGCGCTGCAAATGGGAGATCGAGGATCTGGGCCGCGGTCAATGGCAGGTCATTGTCACCGAGATCCCCTATCAGGTGCAGAAATCCAAGCTGATCGAAAAGATCGCTGAGGTGATCCAGACCAAGAAAGTGCCGATTCTGGCGGATATTCGTGACGAATCCGCAGATGACATCCGAATCGTTCTGGAACCCAAATCCAAAAACGTGGATCCCGAGCTGCTGATGAACATGATGTTCCGCAATTCGGATCTGGAAACCCGCTTTTCGCTGAACATGAACGTGCTGATTGACGGGGTCACGCCCAAGGTCTGCTCGATGAAAGAGGTGCTGCGCGCCTTTCTCGATCACCGGCGCGAGGTGCTGGGGCGGCGATCGCGCCACCGGATGGAAAAGATCGACCACCGTCTTGAGGTGCTCGAAGGTTTTATCATCGCCTTTCTCAACCTTGACCGCGTGATTGATATCATCCGCTATGACGACGACCCCAAGGCCGCCCTGATGCGCGAGGTCTGGGGGCGCGCGTTCCCGCGGGCCATGTCCGAGGCGGATTACGTCCCGCCCGCCCCCGGCGAAGGCGAACTGACCGAGGTGCAGGCCGAAGCCATCCTGAACATGCGCCTGCGCAGCTTGCGCCGTTTGGAAGAGGTTGAGCTGGTCAAGGAACGCGACAAGCTGATGGAAGAGCGCGCGGGGCTTGAGGATCTGCTCGCGTCGGAAGATCTGCAATGGGGCAAGATTGCCGAGCAGTTGAAACTGGCGAAAAAGACCTTTGGCAAGGATCACGAAGGGGGCCTGCGGCGCACCCAGTTTGCCGAAGCGGCAGAGGTTGAAGACGTGCCGCTTGAGGCGATGATCGAACGCGAACCGATCACCGTGGTCTGCTCCAAGATGGGGTGGATCCGCGCCATGTCGGGCCATATCGACCTGAAACGTGACCTCAAGTTCAAAGATGGCGACGGGCCGCGTTTCATCTTCCACGCGGAAACCACTGACCGGCTGCTGGTGTTTGATAGCAATGGCAAGTTCTTCACCCTGTCGGCGGCCAACCTGCCCGGTGGGCGTGGCATGGGCGAACCCCTGCGCCTGATGGTGGATCTGCCCAACGAGGCCGAGATTGTTGACCTCTTCATTCATCGCCCGGGTGCCAAGCTGATTGTGGCCTCGAATGAGGGCAACGGTTTTGTGGTCAATGAGGATGACGTTCTGGCCCAGACCCGCACCGGCAAACAGGTGCTGAATGTGGGGGATGGGCATGCGCAGGTCTGTGTGCCGGTGACCGGGGATCACGTTGCGGTGGTGTCGGAAAACCGCAAGCTTCTGGTCTTCCCTCTGGATGAGCTGAACGAAATGACCCGTGGCAAGGGGGTCCGCCTGCAGAAATACAATTCCGCCCGTGGTAAACAGGGGGTGCTTGAACTGGATGGCGGCCTGTCCGACATCAAGAGCTTTTCCCTTGAAGAGGGTCTGTCCTGGCCCGCCGCAGGGGAACGCACCCGCACCGAAACCGACCTGTCGCCCTGGCTTGGCAAACGGGCAGGGGTGGGCAAAGCCCCGCCACACGGGTTCCCCCGCAACAACAAGTTCGAGTGACACATGGCGCCCCGTATCTTACCAGTTTCCTACGCGGGGCGCGGTATGCCCCTGTTTTTTCTGGCCCTGAAAACCGGCTTTCTGACCGTGTTGACGCTGGGCATCTATCGCTTCTGGGCGCGCACCCGGATCCGGCGCTATTTCTGGAGTGCAATCCGCCCCGGCGGGGTGCCGCTGGAATATGTGGGCGACCCGATTGAAAAGCTGATGGGGTTTTTGGTCGCGGTGGTGATCATGGCGTTTTACATCGGCATCGTGAACCTGCTCCTGATGTATTTCAGTTTTGCGCTGTTTCAGGGCAACGAGGCCGCCTATGCTCTCAGCTTTGTCGGGCTGGTGCCGCTTTACTTCTTTGCCGCCTATCGCGCGCGACGCTATGTGCTGGCGCGCACCCGCTGGCGCGGGATCCGGTTCGGGATGGACGAAGGCGCCTGGGGCTATTCCTGGCGCGCCATGGTGCATTGGGGGCTGAGCATCGTGACCCTGGGGCTGAGCTTCCCGCTCACCCGCTTATGGTTGGAAAAATACCTCACCCATCGCAGCTTCTTCGGGGATCAGCGCCTTGAGCAGGGGGGCGGGCGTTTCCTGCTCTACGGGGCGATGAAACATGTCTATTACCCGGTGATCCTGAGCGTGGTGGCGATCGGTATGGCCGCAGCGTTTGACAATCCCTGGTGGTTTGCCCTGCTGGCCCTGACCAGCCCATGGGCCGTCTATGGCTGGGCCTTCTGGAAAGCTGACAGTTTCCGACGGCTGATCGAGGCCAAGAAACTTGGCACCCTGGGCTTTCGCGCCCGACCGCGTGCGGGGCGCGTTCTCGGGATCTATCTTCTGGGCGGGGTCATCCTGAATATCGTGCTGACCGGGCTGATGGTGATCCTGGCCACGCTGGCCTTCCTGTTTCTTGGCGGGGCCGACCTGATGGACCCGGAGCAGTTGGAACAGTTGGAGAATTTGGGCGCGATGGGGGCCGTCTCCGCACCGCTTCTGATTGGGGCCTATTTCACGATATTCCTTGTGACCGGTGCCGCCTCGCAGGCCATCTTTGCCCTGCCGCTCGCGCGTCACTTCGCCGAAGTGACCGAGTTGATTGACCCCGGCCAGCTGCGCCAGATCCGCCAGCGGGACCGGGATGAATTTGCCGAAGCCGAAGGCTTTGCCGACGCGTTGGATGTGGGGGCAGCGATATGAGTGAGACCCCTATCAACTTCGACGGTTTTGCCGATTTTGCCCACGGTCATCGCGCGGTCCTGACGCGCGTGGGGGTGCGAAGGGCTCCGACCGGGCTTGAACTGCACCTGCCGGAAGGCGCGCCCCTGTTCTGGCCCTGGGCCGAGTTGCGCGCCCTGCGGGATCAGGCGGATCGGGACGGGCTTGTTCTGTTTTGCAAAGGGGACATGGTCTCGCGTCTGTTCCTGCGCGATGCAGAGCTTGTCGACCATGTGCGCCGCTCTGCGCCCGCGCTGGGCAGGCGCGCGACAGCACTCCCTCTCGGCAGGCTTGCACTTTGGGCCTCGGGCGCCGTGGCCTCGGTTGCGGCGATCATCTTTGTGCTGGTGCCGCTGATGGCGGCGCAACTGGCCGAAATCCTGCCGCCTGATGGCGAAAAGGCGCTGGGCGACAGCACGCTGGCGCAGATTCGCGAGGTGCTGGGGGAGGCGGATCTTGAGGTGCGCACCTGTCAGGGCCCCGAAGGCCAGGCCGCGCTGACCGGTCTGCGGGATCGCCTGCTGCCGGAAGAGGCCTTGCCATACCCGGTGGATATCCATGTGTTCGACCACGATCTGGTCAATGCGTTTGCCCTGCCGGGGGGGCATGTGATTCTGTTCCGTGGCCTGATTGACGAGGCGCGCAATCCAGACGAGGTGACAGCGGTTCTGGCCCATGAAATCGGCCATGTGGTGAACCGGGATCCAACCCGCGATGCGTTGCGGTCCGCCGGTTCGATCGGGGTGCTGGGGCTTCTCTTTGGCGATTTTGCGGGCGGAACGGTTGTGCTGTTTATGGCCAACCAGCTGATCAATGCCAGCTATAGCCAGGCTGCGGAAACCGCGGCGGATGAATACGCCCATCAAGTGTTGACGCGCGAAGGGATTTCCCCCGCGGCGCTGGGCAGCTTTTTCGAGCGGTTGAAGGAAGAATATGGGGACGCCGAAGGGTTGATGGCGCATCTGAGTTCCCACCCGCAGCTCGAAGAGCGGATCCTGGCGGCGGGGGCGGCGGTCGCGGCGGATACACAATACACCCCTTCCCTGACGCCGGAGGAATGGCGCGGATTGCAGGCGATCTGTCGCGATGAGGGCACGGATTATGAGCCCTTGAATGAAACGGATAGTGATGCGGATGAAAGGGTAGAGACCCCGGAACGGGACATCGACGAAGCAACCGGTCGGCAACAGGAGTTCAAGCATAAGTAAGCCTGCGGGAATGCACCCCTTTTTGCCCATGATCCCGTGAAAAAGGTGGATTGGCTGACACCCTGTCTCAACAGTTTCGGCTTTCAGCACCGATGAATGCAGGGAAGGCTTGATTTTCCGGCCTCAACCAAGTAACGAGCGCGCGATGATGAACCTAAGGGGCTGTTTCGGTCCCTCCAAGTACAAGGCAAGGCGTAATGGCTAAGGAAAAGTTTGAACGCGGTAAACCGCACGTAAACATCGGCACCATTGGTCACGTTGACCACGGCAAGACGACACTGACCGCAGCGATCACCAAGTATTTTGGTGACTTCAAAGCCTACGACCAGATCGACGGCGCGCCGGAAGAGAAAGCCCGCGGGATCACCATCTCGACCGCGCACGTTGAGTATGAGACCGAGAACCGTCACTACGCCCACGTTGACTGCCCGGGTCACGCTGACTACGTGAAGAACATGATCACCGGCGCCGCGCAGATGGACGGTGGTATCCTGGTTGTGAACGCTGCTGACGGCCCGATGCCGCAGACCCGCGAGCACATCCTGCTGGCGCGTCAGGTTGGTGTGCCTGCTCTGGTTGTCTTCATGAACAAAGTTGACCAGGTTGACGACGAAGAGCTGCTTGAGCTGGTTGAAATGGAAGTTCGTGAACTGATGAACGAATACGACTTCCCGGGCGACGACATGCCGATCATCGCGGGTTCCGCGCTGGCCGCCATGGAAGGCCGTGACAACGCAATCGGTGAAGACAAGATCCGTGAGCTGATGGCCGCTGTTGACGAATACATCCCGACCCCGGATCGCCCGGTTGACGGTGACTTCCTGCTGCCGATCGAAGACGTGTTCTCGATCTCGGGCCGTGGTACCGTTGTGACCGGTCGTGTGGAACGTGGCGTGATCAACGTTGGCGACTCGATCGAAATCGTTGGCCTGAAAGACACCCAGACCACCACCTGTACCGGTGTTGAAATGTTCCGCAAACTGCTGGATCGCGGTGAAGCTGGTGACAACGTTGGCGTTCTGCTGCGCGGTATCGACCGTGAGAAAGTTGAGCGTGGCCAGGTTCTGTGTAAGCCGGGTTCGGTTAACCCGCACACCAAGTTCGAAGCTGAGGTCTACATCCTGACCAAAGAAGAAGGCGGCCGTCACACCCCGTTCTTCGCGAACTACCGTCCGCAATTCTACTTCCGCACCACCGACGTGACCGGCACCGTTCAGCTGCCGGAAGGCACCGAAATGGTGATGCCGGGCGACAACCTGAAGTTCAACGTTGAACTGATCGCCCCGATCGCAATGGAAGAAAAACTGCGCTTCGCCATCCGCGAAGGCGGCCGCACCGTCGGCTCCGGCGTTGTGTCGAAAATCGTTGAGTAAGATTAAATTTCCTCGGGAAATTTGATCTGGGCGACAGGTGAACTGACGACGTCAAATCGCCGAAAGCCAATCAACAGATAAGTGGAAAGGGCGCCCTCTGGGGCGCCCTTTTCGCGTTGAGCACAACGGGTGTGGCCCGTGCTGCGCATGTGCCGGGGTTGGAAATTGAAGGCTTGTGCCAACATTCCGTGATGTATGCTCCGATTTTCCTAGACGGTCTTGTCCGGTTTTTTCGTGGACAGTTTCTTTTTCGGCGCGCACCCCCTTGCACCCCCGTCCGACTTGTCGTAATCCAACACCCGGCCTTAGGGGTATAGCTCAGTTGGTAGAGCGACGGTCTCCAAAACCGTAGGTCGCGGGTTCGAACCCTGCTGCCCCTGCCATTTCCCTTCATCGGTGATATTTTCAACCTGCCGCGTGCTATGATGCAGGCAATTGCGTGCTCTGTGCACGGGTGGGCTTGAAAATCCCGCCCGCTTTGCGTATTTCACCGCCTGACCCTTTAAGTCTGAGAGAAAAAATGACCAATCCGCTTCAATTCATCCAGCAAGTGCGCGCTGAGGTTTCCAAGGTTGTCTGGCCGAGCCGCCGTGAGGTGCTGCTGACCACGGCTATGGTCTTTGTGCTGGCCTCGCTGACGGCCCTGTTCTTTTCGGTGGTGGATCTGGGGATCCGCAGCGCACTGACCGCTGCTCTGGGCATGTTTAGCTGATCGTTTCGCCGGACCTTTGGTTCTGCGAAACTTCGGGCGCCCTCTTGAATTCCCTTGATTTCACGGGTAGTCCGGGCGCAATAACCGATAGGGGCGTGCGGCGAATCAAGTTGCACGCCGCTTTTTTATTCCCGGTCGTCTGACCCCGCAGGTGAAGGCGGTGACGGGAGGATATGGGCGGTTGCCGCCCCAACGTGATGATATTGAGACGAGGCTGAAATGGCGAAACGCTGGTATTCGGTAAGTGTGCTGTCGAACTTCGAAAAGAAGATCGCCGAACAGATTCGTTCGGAAGTGATCGAGAAGGGTCTTGAGGACCAGATCGACGAAGTGCTGGTGCCGACCGAAGAAGTGATCGAAGTGCGTCGGGGCAAGAAAGTGACCTCGGAACGCCGCTTCATGCCGGGGTATGTTCTGGTTCACATGGAAATGTCGGATGAGGGCTATCACCTGATCAACTCGATCAACCGCGTCACCGGCTTCCTGGGGCCGCAGGGCCGCCCGATGCCGATGCGCGATGCAGAGGTGCAAGGTATCCTGGGACGTGCCGAAGAAGGCAATGCCGAGGCGCCGAAACTGCTGATCAGCTTTGAAGTGGGTGAGAAGGTCAATGTGACCGACGGTCCGTTTGAAGGCTTTGACGGCACTGTCGAAGAGGTGGACGAAGACGGGCAGCGCCTCAAGGTTTCCGTTTCGATCTTTGGCCGCGCCACCCCGGTGGAACTGGAATACACCCAGGTGTCGAAACAGGCCTGATTGGCCAGCGGCGTCTGGCTTGCATCTGGTTTGCACCAGGTTTGTCGTGGGCAGACGAACAGGACTTACGAGGCAGGTGGCGACACCTGCCTTTTTCATTGGGGGTTCGGTAGGGCAGGCTGTGCATTGCCAGACTTCAATTCCCACCCGGTTTTTCCCAAAATCACTTGCGTCCTGTCCGTGATCGGTGTATCGGCACCCATCGCGTCCCGGATCCCGCATCCGGGCGTGTTCTTTTGCGTGGAAGGGAAAGGGTCGCGGCCCGGCACCGGACCACGGCAATGAAAGGCAAGGGGACGCGTCCCTGAGCTGTTGTTAAAGGAGAAGCCAAATGGCTAAAAAAGTAGCTGGCACCATGAAACTGCAGGTTCCTGCAGGTCAAGCCAACCCGTCGCCGCCCGTCGGCCCCGCGCTGGGTCAGCGCGGCATCAACATCATGGAATTCTGCAAGGCCTTCAACGCGAAGACCCAGGAACTGGATGCTGGCGCCCCGTGCCCGACCGTGATCACCTATTATCAGGACAAGTCCTTCACCATGGACATCAAGACGCCGCCCGCGTCCTATTTCCTGAAAAAAGCTGCCAAGCTGAAATCCGGTGCCAACACCCCGGGTCGTGAGACCGTGGGTTCGGTGACCGCCGCTCAGGTGAAAGAAATCGCCGAAGCGAAAATGAAAGATCTGAACGCGAACGACATCGACGCCGCAATGCAGATCATCCTGGGCTCTGCCCGCTCCATGGGCATCGAGGTGAAGTAAGATGGCGAAACTGGGTAAACGCACCAAAGCCGCTCGCGAAGCATTCGCCGGCAAAGAAAACCTGACCGTGGAAGATGCTGTTGCTCTGGTGAAGGGCAATGCTTCGGCCAAGTTCGACGAAACCGTGGAAATCGCCCTGAACCTGGGCGTTGACACCCGTCACGCAGACCAGATGGTGCGCGGTGTGGTTGGCCTGCCGAACGGCACTGGCAAATCCATGCGCGTTGCTGTCTTCGCCCGTGGCCCGAAAGCTGAAGAAGCTCAGGCCGCTGGGGCAGACATCGTTGGCGCCGAAGACCTCATGGAGTCGATCCAGGGCGGCAACATCGATTTCGATCGCTGCATTGCAACCCCGGACATGATGCCGGTTGTTGGTCGCCTGGGTAAGATCCTCGGCCCGCGCAACCTGATGCCGAACCCCAAAGTTGGCACCGTGACCATGGATGTGAAAGCCGCCGTGGAAGCCGCCAAAGGTGGTGAAGTGCAGTTCAAAGCCGAAAAAGGCGGTGTTGTGCACGCAGGCGTTGGTAAAGCGTCCTTCGACGAAGCCAAGCTGGTTGAAAACGTGCGCGCCTTTGTCGGTGCCGTGCAGAAAGCCAAGCCGTCGGGTGCCAAAGGCGCTTACATGAAAAAGGTCGTCCTGACCTCGACCATGGGCCCGAGCGTCACGCTGGACATCGACAACGCAACCGGCAACTGATCCGGTCGCAAAAGGTTACGAAAGGGCGTCCCGCGGGGCGCCCTTTTGCTTTGGTCGCAATCTTGTGTTAGGTTTTCAGGAATGAGAGCAGGGCGGGGGGGAAATCCCTGCGCCCGATTAGGGGTTGGAAAACCGGCCCGAACCCTCTAAAGACACTCTTGCAACCCAGCGTGCGATTCGTCGTGCGCTGTTTTGCATTTCGTCCGAGACGGTGGGTGACCCCGGCGGATCAGATGAGGGGCGGCCAAGGTTGGCCCTCATGGGATGCGCAAGGATCATAATTCCTGCCTGAGACGGGAAATGGACAAAAGAATTCTCTTGGCTGGCTCAGCCCTGGGGCGATTTTGCGAAGGACCCGTAAAGGACCCGATTGCCGGGTTTTCTCATGAAAATCTGGTGAAATATGAGCCGGGGGGCTTGCCCCCCATACTTGGAGTGAAACTGTGGATAGAGCACAAAAAGAGAAGCTGGTCGACGAACTCGGCCAAATCTTTGAAAGCTCTGGCGTTGTAGTGGTTGCCCACTACACGGGTATGACAGTTGCTGAAATGCAAGACCTGCGTTCGCAAATGCGCGAAGCTGGCGGGTCGGTGCGTGTTGCCAAGAACAGGCTCGCCAAAATCGCTCTGGAAGGTAAGCCGGCCGCTTCGATCGCCGACCTCCTTTCGGGCATGACCGTTCTTGCCTATTCCGAAGATCCTGTGGCTGCTGCCAAGGTGATGGACGCATACGCCAAGACCAACGACAAGTTGGAAATCCTTGGTGGTGCAATGGGCGAGACCGCTCTGGATCTGGCTGGTGTGAAAGCCGTTGCCGCTATGCCGTCGCGTGAAGAGCTTATCGCTTCGATCGTGGGCTGCATTGGCGCACCTGCTTCGAACATCGCTGGGGCCATTGGCGCACCTGCTTCGAACATCGCATCCATTCTCTCGACCATCGAAGAGAAAGCTGCATAAGCAAACTGAAATCCCCGTGTCTGGATACCCCTTACACGTTGGAACACATCTAAATCGAACGGAAACAGTAAAATGGCTGATCTGAAAGCACTCGCCGAAAGCATCGTTGGTCTGACCCTGCTGGAAGCACAAGAACTGAAAACCATCCTCAAAGACGAGTACGGCATCGAGCCGGCTGCTGGTGGCGCTGTTGTTATGGCCGCTGGTGGCGACGCTGGTGGCGCCGCTGAGGAAGAAAAAACCGAATTCGACGTCGTTCTGAAGAACGCCGGCGCTTCGAAAATCAACGTGATCAAAGAAGTTCGCGGCATCACCGGTCTTGGCCTGAAAGAAGCCAAAGAGCTGGTCGAAGCTGGCGGCAAGATCAAAGAAGGCGTGGACAAAGCCGAAGCAGAAGACATCAAAGGCAAGCTGGAAGCAGCTGGCGCCGAAGTCGAACTGGCCTAAGCTTTACGCTTTTAAGGGCGCATATGCCCTTGCAAATACTGGCTGGGCCCGGAGAGATCCGGGTCCAGCCGAACCTGTCTTGGAGAGGGGCCATTCGGGGCCTCGTGAAAACGGCCTGATCGTCCGCGATGCAGGCCCCTCTCCTGGGAAAGGTTCGGACGGGAGGAAACCTTTGGGACGGTTTCCATGAATTGGTCCACCCCCCCAATCTCGGACGAGGCGTCACCGGGGACCCGACGGTCGGCGCATCAGTTGAGAACATGAAAGGTAGTTACCGGATGGCGCAGACCTATCTTGGCCAAAAACGCTTGCGTAAATACTACGGTAAAATCCGTGAAGTATTGGAGATGCCGAACCTGATCGAGGTTCAGAAAGCATCCTACGATCTTTTCCTCAAATCCGGCGATCAGCCCCAGCCGATGGACGGCGAAGGCATCAACGCCGTGTTCCAGTCGGTTTTCCCGATCAAGGATTTCAACGAAACCGCCATTCTCGAGTTCGTGAAATACGAACTGGAAACGCCGAAATTCGACGTGGAAGAATGCCAGCAGCGTGACCTGACCTATTCGGCGCCGCTGAAGGTGACCCTGCGTCTGATCGTATTTGATATCGACGAAGATACAGGTGCGAAGTCGGTTAAAGACATCAAGGAACAAGACGTGTTCATGGGCGATATGCCCCTGATGACACCGAACGGCACCTTTGTCGTGAACGGCACCGAGCGCGTGATCGTGTCTCAGATGCACCGTTCGCCGGGCGTGTTCTTTGACCATGACAAAGGCAAGACCCACTCCTCGGGCAAACTGCTTTTTGCCTGCCGCATCATTCCCTATCGCGGCTCCTGGCTCGATTTCGAATTCGACGCCAAGGACATCGTCTTTGCCCGTATCGACCGTCGCCGCAAACTGCCTGTGACCACCCTGCTTTATGCGCTGGGTCTGGACCAGGAAGGCATCTGTGACGCCTATTACGACACCGTCAACTACAAGCTCGACAAGAACAAGGGGTGGGTTACCAAGTTCTTCCCCGAGCGTGTGGCCGGCACCCGTCCGACCCAGGATCTGGTCGATGCTGCCTCTGGCGAAGTCATTGCCGAAGCTGGCAAAAAGATCACCCCGCGTGCCGTCAAGAAACTGATGGAATCGGGCGAAGTCACCAACCTTCTGGTGCCGTTTGACAGCATCGTTGGCCGCTATGTCGCCCGTGACATCATCAATGAAGAAACCGGTGCGATCTATGTGGAAGCCGGTGACGAGCTGACGCTGGAATATGACAAGGATGGCGAACTGATCGGTGGCTCGCTGAAAGAGCTGCTGGATGCCGGTTTCACCGACATTCCGGTGCTGGATATCGATAATATCAACGTCGGTCCCTACATCCGCAACACCATGGCCGCGGACAAGAACATGGGCCGCGAAACCGCGCTTATGGATATCTATCGCGTCATGCGCCCGGGTGAGCCGCCCACGGTGGAAGCCGCGTCTGCCCTCTTCGACACGCTGTTCTTCGATTCAGAGCGTTACGATCTGTCGGCCGTTGGTCGCGTGAAGATGAACATGCGTCTTGATCTGGATGCCGAAGACACCCAGCGCACGCTCCGCCGCGAAGACATCATCTCCTGCATCAAGGCGCTGGTGGAACTGCGGGACGGCAAAGGCGACGTGGACGACATCGACCACCTCGGCAACCGTCGTGTGCGTTCCGTTGGCGAGCTGATGGAAAACCAGTATCGCGTGGGTCTTCTGCGGATGGAACGTGCGATCAAGGAACGCATGTCCTCGGTCGAGATCGACACCGTGATGCCGCAGGACCTGATCAACGCCAAACCGGCGGCGGCGGCTGTTCGCGAATTCTTCGGCTCCTCGCAGCTGTCGCAATTCATGGACCAGACCAACCCGCTGTCGGAAGTCACCCACAAACGCCGTCTCTCGGCGCTTGGGCCGGGCGGTCTGACCCGCGAACGTGCTGGCTTTGAGGTGCGTGACGTTCACGCCACCCATTATGGCCGCATGTGTCCGATTGAAACGCCGGAAGGGCCGAACATTGGTCTGATCAACTCGCTGGCCACCTTTGCCCGCGTGAACAAATACGGCTTCATCGAAACGCCTTATCGCAAGGTTGTGGATGGCAAGGTCACCGACGAGGTGAACTACATGTCCGCCACCGAAGAGATGCGTCATACCGTGGCTCAGGCCAACGCGCATCTGGACGAAGAAGGCCGGTTTGAGAACGATCTGGTGAACACCCGTAAATCGGGCGAATACACCATGGCGCAGCGCGAAAGCGTTGACCTGATCGACGTGTCGCCAAAACAGCTGGTATCAGTGGCGGCCTCGCTCATCCCGTTCCTTGAAAACGACGACGCCAACCGTGCTCTGATGGGCTCGAACATGCAACGTCAGGCCGTGCCGCTCCTGCGGGCCGAAGCTCCGTTTGTGGGCACCGGTATCGAAGGCAAGGTTGCGATCGACTCAGGCGCGGCCATTCAGGCCAAACGCGGCGGCGTGATCGACCAGGTGGATGCCACCCGGATCGTTGTGCGCGCCACCGAAGACCTGGCCCTGGGTGACGCTGGTGTGGACATCTATCGTCTGCGCAAGTTCCAGCGCTCGAACCAGAACACCTGTATCAACCAGCGTCCGCTGGTGAAGGTGGGCGACAAAGTGTCGAAAGGCGAAGTGATCGCTGACGGCCCGTCGACCGATATGGGCGAACTGGCTCTGGGTAAAAACGTGGTTGTCGCGTTCATGCCCTGGAACGGCTACAACTACGAAGACTCGATCCTGATTTCCGAGCGCATCGCGCGTGACGACGTGTTCACTTCGGTCCATATCGAAGAGTTCGAAGTCGCTGCCCGTGACACCAAGCTTGGGCCGGAAGAGATCACCCGCGACATTCCGAACGTCGGTGAAGAAGCGCTGCGCAACCTCGACGAGGCCGGCATCGTTTACATCGGTGCGGATGTGGAACCGGGCGACATTCTGGTTGGTAAGATCACCCCCAAAGGCGAAAGCCCGATGACGCCGGAGGAGAAACTCCTGCGCGCCATCTTCGGCGAAAAAGCCTCGGACGTGCGCGACACCTCGCTGCGTGTGAAACCGGGTGATTTCGGCACCGTTGTGGAAGTGCGTGTCTTCAACCGTCATGGTGTGGAAAAAGACGAACGTGCCCTGCAGATCGAGCGTGAAGAGGTCGAAAGCCTTGCCCGCGACCGCGATGACGAGCTGAACATCCTTGAGCGCAACATCTATGCGCGCCTCAAGGGCATGATCCTCGGCAAAGTGGCTGTGAAAGGTCCGAAAGGCGTGAAAGCCGGTTCGACCATCACCGAAGAGCTTTTGGAAACCCTGTCGCGCGGTCAGTGGTGGCAGCTCGCCCTTGAGGACGAGGATGACGCCAAGATCGTGGAAGCCCTGAACGAACAGTTCGAGACCCAGAAACGTGCGCTTGAGCACCGTTTCGAAGACAAGGTCGAGAAAGTGCGTCGTGGCGACGATCTGCCGCCGGGTGTGATGAAGATGGTCAAAGTCTTCATCGCCGTGAAGCGTAAGCTTCAGCCGGGTGATAAGATGGCCGGTCGTCACGGGAACAAAGGTGTTATTTCCAAGGTTGTGCCGATGGAAGACATGCCGTTCCTCGCTGACGGGACCCCGGTTGACTTCTGTCTGAACCCGCTTGGCGTGCCGTCGCGGATGAACGTTGGTCAGATCCTTGAAACCCACATGGGGTGGGCCGCACGCGGTCTGGGTCTGAACGTGGATGAAGCCCTGGGTGAATACCGCCGGTCCGGCGACCTGACCCCGGTGCGCGAAGCCATGCGCATCGCCTATGGCGACGATGTCTATGAAGAAGGCATCGTGGGCATGGACGAAGATGAGCTGGTGGATGCCGCAGGCAATGTCACCCGTGGTGTGCCGATTGCAACGCCGGTCTTCGACGGTGCGAAAGAGGCTGACGTGAACGACGCGCTGACCCGTGCTGGTTTCGACACCTCGGGCCAGTCGGTTCTGTTTGACGGTCGCACCGGCGAACAGTTCTCGCGCAAGGTGACGGTGGGTGTGAAATACCTGCTGAAACTGCACCACCTCGTGGATGACAAGATCCACGCGCGTTCGACCGGGCCGTACTCGCTTGTTACCCAGCAGCCGCTGGGCGGTAAGGCGCAGTTCGGTGGCCAGCGCTTCGGTGAGATGGAGGTCTGGGCTCTGGAAGCATATGGCGCGGCTTATACGCTGCAAGAGATGCTGACGGTGAAATCGGATGACGTGGCTGGCCGGACGAAAGTCTATGAAAGCATCGTCAAAGGCGAGGACAATTTCGAAGCCGGCGTGCCGGAATCGTTCAACGTTCTTGTCAAAGAAGTCCGCGGCCTCGGCCTCAACATGGAACTCCTGGATGCGGAGGGTGAGGAGTAAGGCGCCCGCCTTACCCCTCCCACCCTTCCCCTTAGAAAAAGGAACGCAAAATGAACCAGGAATTGACAACCAACCCGTTCAACCCGCTGACCCCGCCGAAGGTTTTCGACGAAATCAAGGTGTCGCTGGCCAGCCCGGAACGGATCCTGTCTTGGTCCTATGGTGAGATCAAGAAACCCGAAACCATCAACTACCGCACGTTCAAACCCGAACGTGACGGCCTGTTCTGTGCGCGTATCTTTGGCCCGATCAAAGATTATGAATGCCTTTGCGGCAAATATAAGCGCATGAAATATCGCGGCGTTGTCTGCGAGAAATGTGGTGTTGAAGTTACCCTTCAAAAGGTCCGCCGCGAGCGTATGGGCCACATCGAACTGGCCGCCCCCGTGGCACATATCTGGTTCCTCAAGTCGCTGCCGTCGCGCATCGGCCTGATGCTGGACATGACCCTGCGTGATCTGGAACGCATTCTTTATTTCGAAAACTACGTGGTGATCGAACCGGGCCTCACCGACCTCACCTACGGTCAGCTGATGACCGAAGAAGAGTTCATGGATGCCCAGGACACTTACGGCATGGACGCCTTCACCGCCAATATCGGTGCGGAAGCCATCCGTGAGATGCTGAGCCAGATTGATCTGGAAGCCGAAGCCGAGCAGCTGCGCGCTGACCTGGCTGAAGCCACCGGCGAGCTGAAGCCCAAGAAGATCATCAAGCGTCTGAAGATCGTTGAATCGTTCCTTGAATCGGGCAACCGCCCCGAGTGGATGATCATGACCGTTGTGCCGGTGATCCCGCCAGAACTGCGCCCGCTGGTGCCGCTGGATGGGGGCCGTTTCGCGACCTCGGATCTCAACGATCTCTATCGCCGCGTGATCAACCGGAACAACCGTCTGAAGCGCCTGATCGAACTGCGTGCGCCCGACATCATCGTGCGTAACGAAAAGCGGATGCTGCAGGAATCTGTGGATGCGCTGTTTGACAACGGCCGTCGTGGTCGCGTGATCACCGGCGCCAACAAGCGTCCGCTGAAATCGCTCTCCGACATGCTGAAGGGTAAGCAGGGTCGCTTCCGTCAGAACCTTTTGGGCAAACGCGTCGACTTCTCGGGTCGTTCGGTCATTGTGACCGGTCCGGAACTGAAGCTGCACCAATGTGGTCTGCCGAAGAAGATGGCGCTCGAACTCTTTAAGCCGTTCATCTATTCGCGTCTCGAAGCCAAAGGCCTGTCTTCCACTGTGAAGCAAGCCAAGAAACTGGTGGAAAAAGAACGCCCCGAAGTGTGGGATATCCTCGATGAGGTGATCCGCGAACACCCGGTCATGCTGAACCGTGCGCCCACGCTGCACCGTCTTGGCATTCAGGCGTTTGAACCGGTCCTGATCGAAGGCAAAGCGATCCAGCTGCACCCGCTTGTCTGTTCGGCGTTCAACGCTGACTTCGACGGGGACCAGATGGCTGTTCACGTGCCGCTCTCGCTGGAAGCCCAGCTGGAAGCGCGTGTTCTGATGATGTCGACCAACAACGTTCTGTCGCCCGCCAACGGCGCGCCGATCATCGTTCCGTCGCAGGATATGATCCTTGGCCTCTACTACATCTCGATGGAGCGTGAGGGCATGAAAGGCGAAGGCATGGTCTTTGCTGACGTGGATGAAGTGATCCACGCGCTGGACGCTGGTGAGGTGCATCTGCACGCCAAGGTTACCGCCCGCATTCCGCAGGTGGACGCCGAGGGCAACACCGTGATGGTGCGCTTTGAAACCACGCCGGGCCGGGTCCGTCTTGGTGCTCTGCTGCCGCAGAACAACAAGGCCCCGTTTGAGCTGGTGAACCGTCTTCTGCGGAAGAAGGAAGTGCAGCAGGTCATCGACACCGTCTACCGTTACTGCGGCCAGAAAGAGTCGGTTATCTTCTGTGACCAGATCATGTCCATGGGCTTCAAAGAAGCGTTCAAGGCTGGCATCTCGTTCGGGAAAGACGACATGGTTATCCCCGACAACAAGTGGGAAATCGTCGACGAAACCCGTGACCAGGTGAAGGGGTTTGAGCAGCAGTATATGGACGGTCTCATCACCCTTGGCGAGAAATACAACAAGGTGGTCGATGCCTGGTCGAAATGTAACGACAAGGTCACCGACGCGATGATGGGCACCATCTCGGCCAATAAGCGCGACGAAAATGGCGCCGAAATGGAACCGAACTCGGTTTACATGATGGCCCACTCCGGTGCGCGTGGTTCTGTCACCCAGATGAAACAGCTGGGCGGGATGCGCGGCCTGATGGCGAAACCGTCGGGCGAGATTATCGAAACGCCGATTATCTCGAACTTTAAAGAAGGTCTGACCGTGCTCGAGTACTTCAACTCGACCCACGGTGCCCGTAAGGGTCTGTCGGATACCGCTCTGAAAACCGCAAACTCCGGTTACCTGACCCGCCGTCTGGTGGACGTGGCCCAAGACTGCATCGTGCGTGAAGTGGATTGTGGCACCGAAAACGCGATCACCGTGGAAGCGGCCGTGAATGATGGTGAAGTTGTGTCGTCGCTGGGCGAACGTGTTCTGGGTCGCGTGGCGGCCGAAGACATGATCAAGCCGGGCACCGACGAAGTGATGGTCGCCAAAGGCGAGCTGATCGACGAACGCAAGGCCGACACGATCGAAGAAAGCGGCATCGCTGCCGTGCGCATTCGCAGCCCGCTGACCTGTGAGGCAGAAGAAGGCGTCTGCGCCAACTGCTATGGCCGTGACCTGGCCCGCGGCACCCGCGTGAATGTGGGCGAAGCCGTCGGCATCATCGCAGCCCAGTCGATCGGTGAACCCGGCACGCAGCTGACCATGCGGACCTTCCACATTGGTGGGGTTGCACAAGGTGGCCAGCAGTCGTTCCAGGAAGCCAACCAGGAAGGCAAGATCGAGTATCGCAACGCCAATATCCTGGAAGATCGCCACGGCGACACCATTGTCATGGGCCGCAACATGGTTGTTGCCATTGTCGATGAAAACGGTGTGGAACGGGCGGCCTTCAAACCGGGCTATGGCGCGAAACTGTTTGTCAAGAACGGGGCCGACGTGTCGCGTGGTGACAAGCTGTTTGAATGGGACCCGTTCACCCTTCCGGTGATCGCCGAGAAAGACGGTAAGGCCAAGTTCCTCGACCTGACCTCCGGGATCTCGGTGCGGGACGAAACCGATGACGCCACCGGCATGACGCAGAAAATCGTGACCGACTGGCGTGCTGCGCCGAAAGGCAACGAGCTGAAGCCGGAAATCATCGTGGTGGACGAAAACGGCGAACCCGTGCGCAATGACGCGGGCAACCCGGTGGCCTACACCATGTCGGTTGATGCCATTCTGTCGGTCGAAGATGGTCAGTCGGTGAAAGCCGGTGACATCGTCGCACGGATCCCGCGCGAAGGGTCGAAGACCAAGGACATCACCGGTGGTCTGCCGCGTGTTGCTGAACTCTTCGAAGCCCGTCGTCCGAAAGATCACGCGATCATCGCTGAGATTGATGGTTACGTGCGCTTTGGCCGCGACTACAAGAACAAGCGTCGCATCTCGATCGAGCCGGCTGAAGAAGGCCAGGATGCGGTCGAATACATGGTGCCCAAGGGCAAGCACATTCCGGTTGCGGAAGGTGACTTCATCCAGAAGGGCGAATATCTGATGGACGGTAACCCCGCGCCGCACGATATTCTGGCTGTTATGGGCGTTGAGGCCCTGGCCAACTACATGATCGACGAAGTTCAGGACGTGTATCGTCTGCAAGGCGTGAAGATCAACGACAAGCATATTGAAGTGATCGTGCGCCAGATGTTGCAGAAGTGGGAGATCTCGGATTCGGGTGAGACCACGCTGCTCAAGGGCGAACATGTGGACAAGGCCGAGTTTGACGCGGCAAACGAGAAAGCATCGCGCGAAGGGCGTCGCCTGGCATCGGGTGAACCGATCCTGCTTGGCATCACCAAAGCGTCGCTGCAGACCCGGTCGTTCATTTCGGCCGCCTCGTTCCAGGAGACCACACGTGTTCTGACCGAGGCATCGGTCCAGGGCAAACGCGACAAGCTGGTTGGCCTCAAGGAAAACGTCATCGTTGGTCGCCTGATCCCGGCCGGGACCGGTGGGGCCACCCAGGACGTGCGCCGCGTGGCCCAGGCCCGCGACAACAAGGTGATCGAAGAGGCCCGCGCCGAGGCCGAACAGGCCGCGATGCTTGCCGCACCGGTCGAGGACGCCGCGAGCGTGTTCGGTTCGGATGTTGAGGAAGATGACCTCGGCCTGATCGACACTCCGGAAATGGGTGGCGACGAGCAGCCCTGATCTGGGTGATCCAACCTGAAAACATGCAAAAAGCCCCGCCTTTCGGTGGGGCTTTTTCTATGGGGGATGTGTCCTCTCCGAGGGCCGCGC
This sequence comes from Aliiroseovarius crassostreae, assembly GCF_025137635.1. NCBI lineage: Bacteria > Pseudomonadati > Pseudomonadota > Alphaproteobacteria > Rhodobacterales > Paracoccaceae > Aliiroseovarius > Aliiroseovarius crassostreae. The sequence continues at coordinate 264,456 of NZ_CP080772.1, forward strand.
TCGTTTGCTTAAGGGGGACGGGCCGGGGGCGGTGGCGGGCGTGAAGAGGGGCGCTGCCCCTCGCGGCGAGGCCGCTCACCCCGAGATATTTGAAACAAGGAAAAGGAGGCGCGGGGAAGGCCAACTCCGACCGGGCGCGGTGGGCAGGATCCGTCGTGATTGGGCTGGCGTGCAAGGGGATGGATTGTTAAAGCGCTTCCATATTACGTTGAAACAGCGTGATGTGGAAACGCTGCGCATCCTGCAAGGATGGTGGGCGTTTCCAGTTATTGCGTGATCCAACAAGAACTGGAAACGCTTTAACAGTCTGAAAAAGGATCGTGTAATGGCCCTGAGCGACAATATGAAAGGCGCGGTGTTCATGACCGCGGCGATGACCTGCTACACGCTGAACGACATGTGTGTGAAGCTGATGCTGGACGGGATGCCGCTGGGGCAGACCGTGACACTGCGCGGGGTGATTGCGGTGGCTTTGATGTATGTCGTCGGGCGCTATCTGGGGGTCCTTCGCTTCAACCTGCCCTGGCGTGAATGGATGTTGATCGGTTTGCGCGCCGGGGCCGAAATCACTGTGACCTACTGTTTTCTGACGGCTCTTTACAACATGCCGATTGCCAATGTGACAGCGATCATACAGGCCGTGCCGCTGACGGTGGCGCTGGCGGCCTGGGTGGTTTTGGGGGAGCCGCTTGGCTGGCGGCGCCTTGTGGCCATCCTTGTGGGATTTGTCGGTGTTTTGTTGATTGTCCAGCCGGGGGGGGAGGGGTTTTCGGTCTGGTCGACTTATGCACTGGCGGCGGTGGCGCTGATCACATTGCGTGACCTGATCGTGCGGCGGATGGATCCGGCAACCCCGTCCACGACGGTGGCGTTTCTGACCGCCATTGCCATCACTGTGGGGTTTTCCCTCCTGTCCATCGGTGAGGACTGGTCCGGGGTGGATGCGGCTTCGGCGGGCCTGTTGGTTCTTGCGGCGGGGTTCATCACGATGGGATATCTGCTGTCGGTTATGGTGATGCGGGTGGGGGATATTGGGTTCATCGCGCCGTTTCGCTATGCGGGGCTGGTGGTGGCGCTGATCACCGGGCTGTTGATTTTTGGCGACTGGCCTGACGGGTTGACACTGATCGGTGCGGCAATTGTGGTGGGCACGGGATTGTTCACCCTATATCGCGAGCGTTTGGCGGGCCGTCCGCTGCGCAACCGGGGGCAGGATGGTGTGACGGCGGCCAAGTAGGGGCGTGCTGTTGACAGGGGGGGCGACTCTGTTTATACGCGCGAGCATCCAGCAAAGGGGGAGACCCCTGCGCACTTACAGGAATTGTGGGATCAAGACCGGAACTGTTTTGAAGAACCGGCCCTCTGTGAACCAACCGCGACGTTTGCCTCGGTAAGGAAACGCTCGCGGATTTTCGCTTTGTGAGGATCGTCATGATCCTGTCATGCGAAGAAGATTTAACCGCGTGGGGCCCCGGCCTTGCGTAGACGAAGTTGAGAAACGGGAAACGAGCCCTATGCCAACGATCCAACAGCTGATCCGCAAACCGCGTCAGCCCAAAGTCAAGCGTTCCAAGTCGCAGCACCTGGAATCTTGCCCCCAAAAGCGCGGCGTTTGCACCCGCGTTTACACCACGACCCCGAAAAAGCCGAACTCGGCTATGCGTAAAGTTGCGAAGGTTCGCCTGACCAACGGCTACGAGGTCATCTCCTACATCCCCGGTGAAAGCCACAACCTGCAAGAGCACTCGGTTGTTCTGATCCGTGGCGGTCGTGTGAAAGACCTTCCGGGTGTCCGTTATCACATTCTGCGTGGTGTGTTGGATACCCAAGGCGTCAAAGACCGTAAGCAACGTCGTTCGAAATACGGCGCCAAGCGTCCGAAGTAAGGAGAGTCTGATATGTCTCGTCGTCACGCCGCTGAGAAGCGCCAAGTACTGCCCGACGCCAAATATGGTGATGTAGTTCTTTCGAAATTCATGAACAACCTGATGATCGACGGCAAAAAGTCGGTCGCAGAGAAAATTGTCTACAATGCGCTGGATCGCATCGAAGACAAAGTCAAGCGTGCCCCGGTGGAGCTGTTCCACGAAGCGCTCGACAACATCAAACCCTCGGTTGAGGTTCGTTCGCGCCGCGTTGGTGGTGCAACCTACCAGGTTCCGGTTGAAGTGCGCCCCGAGCGCCGCGAAGCCCTGGCCATCCGCTGGTTGATCAAAGCGGCCCGTGCCCGCAATGAAAACACCATGGAAGAGCGCCTGGCAGGTGAACTTCTGGATGCCGTGAACTCGCGCGGTACTGCTGTTAAGAAACGCGAAGACACCCACAAAATGGCCGACGCCAACAAAGCGTTCAGCCATTACCGCTGGTAACGCCAAGGAAGGACGAACACCATGGCACGCGAATATCCGCTCGAGCTGTACCGCAACTTCGGTATTATGGCTCACATCGATGCAGGTAAAACCACCTGTTCCGAGCGTATCCTTTACTACACCGGCAAGTCCCACAACATTGGTGAGGTGCACGATGGTGCAGCCACCATGGACTGGATGGAGCAGGAGCAGGAACGCGGGATCACCATCACCTCGGCTGCGACCACCACCTTCTGGGAACGCACCGAAGACGGTGAAACCGCTCAGACGCCCAAGCACCGCATGAACATCATCGACACCCCCGGCCACGTTGACTTCACCATTGAAGTTGAACGTTCGCTGGCGGTTCTCGACGGTGCCGTCTGTGTTCTGGACGCCAACGCCGGTGTTGAACCCCAGACCGAAACCGTGTGGCGTCAGGCTGACCGCTACAAGGTTCCGCGCATGGTGTTCGTCAACAAGATGGACAAGATCGGCGCAGACTTCTTCAACTGCGTTCGCATGATCGAAGACCGCACCGGCGCCCGCGCCGTTCCGGTTGGTATTCCGATCGGTGCCGAAACCGAGCTGGAAGGCCTGATCGATCTGGTCAACATGGAAGAATGGCTGTGGCAGGGTGAAGACCTTGGCGCATCGTGGATCAAAGCACCGATCCGTGACAGCCTGTCGGACATGGCCAACGAGTGGCGCGAGAAGATGATCGAAGCCGCCGTTGAACAAGACGACGACGCGATGGAAGCCTATCTGGAAGGCAACGAACCCGACGTGCCGACCCTGCGCAAACTGCTGCGCAAAGGCACCCTGGCGCTGGACTTCGTTCCGGTTCTGGGTGGGTCCGCCTTCAAGAACAAAGGCGTTCAGCCGCTGCTCAACGCTGTGATCGACTATCTGCCCAGCCCGCTGGACGTTGTGGATTACATGGGCTTCAAACCCGGTGACGAAACCGAAACCCGTGACATCGCCCGCCGTGCGGACGACGATATGGCATTCTCGGCTCTGGCGTTCAAAATCATGAACGACCCCTTCGTTGGCTCGCTGACCTTTACCCGCATCTACTCGGGTGTCCTGAACAAGGGCGACACGCTCCTGAACTCGACCAAAGGTAAGAAAGAGCGCGTTGGTCGTATGATGATGATGCACTCGAACGACCGTGAGGAAATCACTGAAGCGTTCGCAGGCGACATCATCGCGCTGGCAGGTCTGAAAGACACCACCACTGGTGACACGCTGTGTGCTGCCAACGACCCGGTGGTTCTGGAAACCATGACCTTCCCGGATCCGGTGATCGAGATCGCGGTTGAGCCGAAAACCAAGGCTGACCAAGAGAAAATGTCGCAAGGTCTGGGCCGTCTGGCCGCTGAAGACCCGTCCTTCCGCGTGGAAACTGACCTGGAATCGGGTCAGACCATCATGAAGGGCATGGGCGAACTTCACCTCGACATCCTGGTGGACCGTCTGAAGCGCGAATTCAAAGTGGAAGCCAATATCGGTGCCCCGCAGGTTGCCTATCGCGAGACCATCTCGAAAGCGATCGAGCACACCTACACCCACAAGAAACAGTCGGGTGGTTCGGGTCAGTATGCTGAAGTCAAAATGGAAATCATGCCGACTGAAGCTGGCGAAGGCTATTCGTTCGAAAGCCGCATCGTTGGTGGTGCCGTTCCGAAGGAATACATCCCGGGTGTTGAAAAAGGCATCAACTCGGTTATGGATAGCGGCCCGCTGGCCGGCTTCCCCGTGATCGACTTCAAGGTTGCCCTGGTCGACGGTAAGTTCCACGATGTGGACTCCTCGGTTCTCGCCTTCGAAATCGCTGCCCGTATGTGTATGCGTGAAGGCATGCGTTTGGCTGGCGCCAAGCTGCTGGAACCGATCATGAAAGTGGAAGTGATTACGCCTGAAGAGTACACCGGTGGCATCATCGGCGACCTCACCTCGCGTCGTGGTCAGGTGTCTGGTCAAGAGCCGCGCGGCAACGCGATTGCAATCGATGCAAACGTGCCGCTGGCGAACATGTTTGGCTACATCAACACCCTGCGCTCCATGTCTTCGGGCCGTGCGCAGTTCACCATGCAGTTCTCGCATTACGATCCGGTTCCGCAGAACATCTCGGACGAAATTCAGGCGAAATACGCGTAAGCGTTTTTCCCCACACAGAAAACCGGGCGGGGGCGGCCCCGTCCGGACCAATTTAAAAGGAGGCCATCATGGCTAAGGAAAAGTTTGAACGCGGTAAACCGCACGTAAACATCGGCACCATTGGTCACGTTGACCACGGCAAGACGACACTGACCGCAGCGATCACCAAGTATTTTGGTGACTTCAAAGCCTACGACCAGATCGACGGCGCGCCGGAAGAGAAAGCCCGCGGGATCACCATCTCGACCGCGCACGTTGAGTATGAGACCGAGAACCGTCACTACGCCCACGTTGACTGCCCGGGTCACGCTGACTACGTGAAGAACATGATCACCGGCGCCGCGCAGATGGACGGTGGTATCCTGGTTGTGAACGCTGCTGACGGCCCGATGCCGCAGACCCGCGAGCACATCCTGCTGGCGCGTCAGGTTGGTGTGCCTGCTCTGGTTGTCTTCATGAACAAAGTTGACCAGGTTGACGACGAAGAGCTGCTTGAGCTGGTTGAAATGGAAGTTCGTGAACTGATGAACGAATACGACTTCCCGGGCGACGACATGCCGATCATCGCGGGTTCCGCGCTGGCCGCCATGGAAGGCCGTGACAACGCAATCGGTGAAGACAAGATCCGTGAGCTGATGGCCGCTGTTGACGAATACATCCCGACCCCGGATCGCCCGGTTGACGGTGACTTCCTGCTGCCGATCGAAGACGTGTTCTCGATCTCGGGCCGTGGTACCGTTGTGACCGGTCGTGTGGAACGTGGCGTGATCAACGTTGGCGACTCGATCGAAATCGTTGGCCTGAAAGACACCCAGACCACCACCTGTACCGGTGTTGAAATGTTCCGCAAACTGCTGGATCGCGGTGAAGCTGGTGACAACGTTGGCGTTCTGCTGCGCGGTATCGACCGTGAGAAAGTTGAGCGTGGCCAGGTTCTGTGTAAGCCGGGTTCGGTTAACCCGCACACCAAGTTCGAAGCTGAGGTCTACATCCTGACCAAAGAAGAAGGCGGCCGTCACACCCCGTTCTTCGCGAACTACCGTCCGCAATTCTACTTCCGCACCACCGACGTGACCGGCACCGTTCAGCTGCCGGAAGGCACCGAAATGGTGATGCCGGGCGACAACCTGAAGTTCAACGTTGAACTGATCGCCCCGATCGCAATGGAAGAAAAACTGCGCTTCGCCATCCGCGAAGGCGGCCGCACCGTCGGCTCCGGCGTTGTGTCGAAAATCGTTGAGTAAGATTAAATTTCCTCGGGAAATTTGATCTGGGCGACAGGTGAACTGACGACGTCAAATCGCCGAAAGCCAATCAACAGAAGAATAGAAAAGGCCGCCTTTGGGCGGCCTTTTTTGTTTGAATTCCACGATCCTGAGACACACCACCAAACCAGTGTCGAAATTCGTTGAGTGGGTGGCAGGCGAATTGCTTGCAAATCGCTGAGACCCCACCCCGTCAATGTTCAAAAGAAGGGGCTGCCAGTTGGCGGCCCCTTTTGCGTTCAAGCCACGAGATGATCCCGAGATGCACCTTCTCACTCAAGGAAAAAAAGAAGGGACGCCTTTTGGGATGCTGCTATGGTGTTTTCCACTTGCATCCCTATCGCATATGAATTCTAGTTTTCTAGTTTGGCACAGCCATTTGAGGGTCATTTGTTTAGCAAGTTCTTTTTCAACCGCATGCCCTGGTGGCTGTTTGCATCGGTCTTACTCGGTGCGGCCCCGCTGTCGATCGGTTTGCTGATCAAGGCCGTCGACGCTCAGCTGGCGATGAAAGATGTGCAAAGCCAACCGCCATCAGAAACGGTTCTATTGCGGGACTTCACCTCGGATCAGGCGGTCAACGCCTATGGTGAAATTCGTATCAAAGGGCGCTATTCCGGCATTGAGAATGTGATCGCCAAAAGCAAGGCTGACATTCACTATCTGCTCCTGGTTTCGGAGGATGGTTCCGGGCCCGGGGTGATCGTTCAGGATCTGGCGATCCATCGCGATGAGGTCCTGTCGCAGCTGGCTGCGCGACTGGCCCCGGATCAAACATTGACCGTATCGGGGTTTGTGCGATCCGAAATTTCCTGGGAGGATCTGATCCTTCACGATCTTGCAGACAAAAATATCTCTGTGCCGGATCAGCTTTACCAATTGGATGTTTATTGGGGCGGGCGTGAGGACGCACTTCGGTCGTTTATGATCGACCAGTGGGGGATGGCCGGTGTGTCCCTCGTGATGACAATCATCCTTGGGTTTGCGACCCGCTGGCGGTATCGGGTGACAAGGCAAAAGAAGCTTGAGCGCAAGCGCCGCATCGAAGACGCCAAAGAGGCGGCTTGGGATGACAGCCCGATCCAGACCCCAAAAGGCTGGTTGGGCTAAGCCCTTTGCCGTAGGTGCATTGCCAGAGGTCGAGCGGCAGCCCGGTCAGAAAGATGACGGTGAGATTGCCGTTTTTTCGCGGCTTTTCTCTTGCCACACGCCCCATTCCCCCGTATATCGCGCGGGTTCGCATTGTGAATTTGCAATGGGGAAGATTCGGTTTTGCCTGATGGCCAATCTGGAACGACCTTAAATTCACATTGGGTTCGACGAGGGCAGGGGGAATGAGCCACCTGTCGTCCTATCAACTCCTAGCCTGAAAGGGCGAATGCTATGCAAGGCCAAAACATTCGTATCCGTCTGAAGGCGTTTGACTATCGCGTGCTGGATGCCTCCACGCAAGAGATCGTCAACACCGCCAAACGGACTGGTGCACAGGTTCGCGGGCCCATCCCGCTGCCGAACAAGATTGAGAAATTCACGGTTCTCCGTGGTCCTCACATCGACAAGAAATCCCGCGATCAGTTCGAGATCCGCACGCACAAGCGTCTGCTCGACATCGTTGACCCGACCCCGCAGACCGTGGACGCGCTGATGAAGCTCGACCTGGCTGCTGGCGTTGACGTCCAGATTTCGGTTTAAGGAGGGTATCTAAGATGCGCTCTGGTGTAATCGCTAAAAAGGTTGGCATGACCCGCCTTTTCATGGAAGACGGCAAACAGATCCCTGTGACCGTTCTTCAACTGGACAATCTGCAAGTTGTTGCTCAGCGCACCATCGAAACTGACGGCTATACCGCCGTTCAGCTGGGTGCCGGGGAAGCAAAAGCAAAACGCACCTCCAAGCCGATGCGCGGTGTCTATGCCAAAGCTGGCGTGGCCCCCAAGCGCAAGCTGGTGGAATTCCGCGTTCCCGCCGAAAACCTGATCGAAGTGGGCGCTGAAATCTCGGCTGAACACTTTGTTGAAGGTCAGAAAGTGGACGTGGCAGGCACTTCGATCGGTAAAGGTTTTGCCGGTGCCATGAAGCGTCACAACTTTGGTGGTCTGCGCGCCACCCACGGTGTGTCGATCAGCCACCGTTCGCACGGTTCGACCGGTCAGTGTCAAGACCCGGGCCGCGTGTTCAAAGGCAAGAAAATGGCCGGCCACATGGGTGCCGTCCGTGTGACCACTCAGAACCTCGAGGTTGTGAAAACCGATGCCGACCGTGGCCTCGTTTTCATCAAGGGCGCTGTGCCCGGCTCGAAAGGTGGCTGGGTCACCGTGAAAGACGCCGTGAAAAAGAAGCTGCCCGAGAACGTTCCGTTCCCGGCTGCTCTGAAAACTGCTGCAACCGAAGCTCCCGCCGAGGAAGCTCCTGCGGAAGGTGGTGAAGCATGAAACTTGACGTGATCAAACTCGATGGCGGCAAAGCCGGTTCGGTTGAACTGGACGAAGCCCTCTTTGGTCTGGAGCCGCGTGCGGACATCCTGCACCGTGTGGTTCGCTGGCAGCGCAACAATGCGCAGCAGGGCACCCACAAGGTGAAGACCCGCTCGGAAACCTCCTACTCGACCAAGAAGATCTATCGCCAAAAAGGCACCGGCGGCGCCCGCCACGGTGACCGTAACGCGCCGATCTTCCGCAAAGGTGGTATCTACAAAGGTCCGACGCCGCGTTCGCACGGCCACGACCTGCCGAAGAAATTCCGCAAGCTGGGTCTGAAACACGCCCTGTCCGCCAAGCTGAAAGCTGGTGAACTGGTTGTGATCGACGAAGCCGCTTCGGAAGGCAAGACCGCCGCCCTGGCCAAACAGGTCAAGGACCTGGGCTGGAAACGTGCTCTGGTGATCGACGGTGCCGAGGTAAACGAGAACTTTGCACGCGCTGCAAAGAACATCGAAGGCCTGGACATCCTGCCGACCATTGGCGCCAACGTCTATGACATCCTGAAGCGTGACACCCTGGTGATCACCAAAGCAGGTGTCGAAGCTCTGGAGGCTCGCCTGAAATGACCGCTAAAGCAGAACTCTACGACGTGATCCGCAAGCCGATCATCACCGAGAAAGCAACGCTGGCATCGGAAAACGGTGCTTATGTTTTCGAAGTGGCAATCGACGCGAACAAACCGTCGATCAAAGAAGCCGTTGAAACCCTGTTCGACGTGAAGGTGAAAGCCGTGAACACGACGATCACCAAGGGTAAAGTCAAACGCTTCCGCGGTCAGATCGGTAAGCGTAAAGACGTCAAGAAAGCCTATGTGACCCTCGAAGAGGGCAACGCAATCGACGTATCCACCGGTCTCTGATCCGGCGGCCGATTGTAGGCTCATGAACTGAAAAAGCCCCTCGCGATTGCGGGGGGCTTTTTTGTTGGAGGTGCTGTATTTCTCGTCGTAGAAAGGCTAGATACTGTGGTGATAGGCAACCCGGGAGATGTCGGTGGTATGCAGCAGCTGTGCTTAGTCGAAGAAAACGTGAAGAGGTCTTTTCTGGATGAACTGGTTGCATTTGATGAGTTTGGCTCTCGTACTCTCATGGATGAGCGAGAGGGGGTTCCGTATTTCATAAATGAATTTTGGACATCAAAGCAACGGCAGGCTCATAGACTTCACGAAGTAAGTTATCGTGCTTGTTTCAAGCCGCAACTTCCTAAGTTCTTTATCGAACGACTTACAAGGCCTGGTGATATCGTCTATGATCCCTTTATGGGGCGTGGAACGACGCCGTTGGAAGCTGCTTTTTTGGGGCGCGTTCCATATGGAAACGACACGAACCCACTGAGTCGGGCTTTTGTTGAGCCGCGCATATCCCCACCCACAATGGTGCAGGTCCTTCAGCGCTTAGATGAGATTCCGTGGGAAGATTTTTCTTCATTCACGGAAGAAGATTTGCTTGCCTTTTACCATCCATCGACCCTTGCTGGGTTGGAAGGTTTGAAGGGGTGGTTGTTGAAGCGTCAGAAGGAAGGTGTTTTCGACAAAGTTGATGCTTGGATAAGAATGGTTGCGATCAATCGCCTGACGGGGCATTCGTCTGGCTTTTTCTCGGTTTATACATTGCCGCCAAATCAGGCGGTTTCTGTTGAGCGCCAACGTGCTATCAATGAAAAACGCTCGCAGGTGCCGCCGTTGCGAGACATTAAAAACATAATTATTAAGAAGTCTAAAACGCTGTTGAGCGATGGTGTTCCTCCGGTATCAAATGGCATGTTGTTGACTGCGCAATCGGATCTGACACGGATGATTGAGGATGAAACGGTCATGCTGACGGTCACGTCTCCGCCATTTCTGGATATTGTTAACTATGAAGCAGACAATTGGCTGCGGTGCTGGTTCCTAGGGGTGGATCCCAAAGAGGTTCGAATATCTACGCATCGCTCTGTTGAAGACTGGACGCATTTTGTTGGGGGAACTTTGAAGGAGTTGGCGCGGATAACAAAAAAGGGTGGGCATATTGCTTTTGAGGTTGGAGAAGTGCGCAATGGGTCTATCCGGCTTGAGGAAAATGTAATCAAGGCTGCTAAGGGGCTGCCTTTTGAGGTGTTAGCAGTGATGATTAACCAGCAGGAGTTTACCAAAACATCAAATTGTTGGGGCGTTAAGAATAATCGGCGCGGCACCAACAGCAATAGGATTGTGATATTTAGGAAAGCAAATCAATGACAGAGCGTGAAAAAATTCTGGAAGCGGCTTTGGAGCAATTTATCCGCCCGGTAAAGGGGATACCATTCGAAGTTGTTGTGAGGGCGCTATGTGGTGTTTCTGTTCTTAGATTTGATCGACAGGCTTCAGATTGTCGTGAGGTGTTGGAAAAAATTCAACAGGCAATGCGGTGGGCTGGATTGGAGGCGAATAAAAGGCCGATTCAAAGACCTCGTCCTAACGAGGTTGGGAACGATATGGAGCCTTTTGTCGTTGAGGGGTTGCAGAAAGTTGGATTGAAAGCGGCTCCACCAAAAACAAAATCTGGCAAGGGAAAATCGACAGGGTATCCTGATGTTCTAATCATAAGGGATGGGATCCCAGTGTATCTTGAGGTTAAAACCTACGCTGCTGAAAATCACGACACCACTCAGAGGAGCTTTTATATGTCACCAGCTGAGGATTCAAAAGTTTCGGTTGATGCTTACCATCTTGTGGTCGGATTTGAAATTCTTGATAGGGGGGTGAATGGTTTGCGGGATGCTCGAAATCGAGAACTGCGGGATTACTGCCCGACTGCATTTACGCTTGTCGATCTATATGGAATGTCTTGCGATATGAAATCGGAGTTCAATTCGGATAATCGACGGATGTACGAAGACCATAGGGTTTTGCTGCGCGAAAGCATCATCTAAGTGTGAGATTTTCTCCCCACCTATAGACACCTCCCCCCATCCCTGATACTGCACACCAGTCGAGAGGCCACAGATTCGTTCTGCGGCCTTTTGATATTTGGAATTCGGGGACCTCGTGGTGCGGTGTAAGCCAGATCAAAAGGGCCCTTTAACCTGGTCACCTGTTCAGCCAATGGCGTTCAGGGGGCTTTACCTACCAGGTGGTGACCTCGGGCAAACTCGGGGCATCGCCAAGCTAACGGAAGACAGAAAGCATGGCACTTAAGTCGTACAAACCGACGACGCCGGGCCAGCGTGGGCTGGTTCTGATCGACCGTTCGGAGCTGTGGAAAGGTCGTCCGGTCAAATCCCTTACCGAGGGTTTGACCAAGTCGGGCGGCCGGAACAACACCGGACGGATCACCTCTCGCCGCCGTGGTGGCGGGGCAAAGCGTCTCTATCGTATCGTTGATTTCAAGCGCAACAAGTTTGACATCGCCGCCACTGTTGAGCGGATCGAATACGACCCCAACCGCACCGCATTCATCGCCCTCGTAAAATACGAAGACGGTGAGCAAGCGTATATCCTGGCCCCGCAGCGTCTGGCTGTTGGCGATCAGATCATCGCAAGCGCAAAAGCCGACATCAAGCCGGGCAACGCAATGCCGTTCTCGGGTATGCCGATCGGCACCATCATCCACAACATCGAGATGAAACCGGGCAAAGGCGGCCAGATCGCCCGTGCAGCCGGCACCTACGCTCAGTTTGTTGGTCGTGACGGTGGCTACGCTCAGATCCGCCTGTCGTCGGGCGAACTGCGTCTTGTGCGTCAGGAATGCATGGCCACCGTTGGTGCCGTGTCGAACCCCGACAACTCGAACCAAAACTACGGTAAAGCCGGTCGTATGCGCCACAAAGGCATCCGCCCGTCGGTTCGTGGTGTTGTTATGAACCCGGTTGATCACCCCCATGGTGGTGGTGAAGGTCGCACCTCGGGTGGTCGTCACCCGGTTACCCCCTGGGGTAAGCCGACCAAGGGTGCCCGCACTCGCAACAAGAACAAGGCGTCGTCGAAGCTCATCATCCGCTCGCGTCACGCCAAGAAGAAGGGTCGTTAAGATATGGCACGTTCTGTCTGGAAAGGCCCTTTTGTTGACGCTTACGTCCTCAAAAAAGCCGAAAAAACCCGTGAATCGGGTAAAAATGAGGTCATCAAGATCTGGTCGCGTCGTTCGACCATTCTGCCCCAGTTCGTGGGTCTGACCTTTGGCGTCTACAACGGTCAAAAGCACGTTCCCGTGTCGGTGACCGAAGAAATGATCGGCCAGAAGTTCGGTGAATATTCGCCGACCCGTACCTATTACGGTCACGCGGCTGACAAGAAAGCGAAGAGGAAGTAAGCCATGGGTAAGGATAAAAATCCCCGCCGCGTGGCCGCCAACGAAGCTATGGCCAAAACCCGCATGCTTCGCACAAGCCCGCAGAAACTGAACCTGGTTGCTGGCATGATCCGCGGCAAGAAGGTTGATCGCGCTCTGACCGATCTGACCTTCTCGAACAAGCGTATCGCCCAAGACGTGAAGAAATGCCTTCAGTCGGCCATCGCCAATGCTGAAAACAACCACAACCTGGACGTCGATGAACTGATCGTCGCCGAGGCCTATGTGGGCAAGAACCTGACCATGAAACGCGGTCGTCCGCGCGCCCGTGGTCGTTTCGGCAAAATCATCAAACCGTTCTCGGAACTCACCATCAAGGTGCGTCAAGTTGAGGAGCAAGCCTAATGGGTCAGAAGGTAAATCCGATTGGCATGCGTCTTCAGGTCAACCGCACCTGGGACAGCCGCTGGTATGCAGACACGAAAGATTACGGGGACCTTCTTCTGGAAGACCTGAAAATTCGTGACTTCATCAAGACCGAATGCAAGCAGGCCGGTATCGCTCGTGTGATCATCGAACGTCCGCACAAAAAGTGCCGCGTGACGATCCACACCGCCCGTCCGGGTGTCATCATTGGCAAGAAAGGCGCAGACATCGAAACCCTGCGCAAGAAAATCGCCAAGATGACCGACAGCGAACTGCACCTCAACATCGTTGAAGTGCGCAAGCCCGAGCTGGACGCCGCCCTCGTGTCGGAATCGATCGCTCAGCAGCTTGAGCGTCGTGTGTCGTTCCGTCGTGCCATGAAACGTGGCGTGCAGAACGCCATGCGCATGGGTGCCCTGGGCATCCGCGTAAACGTTGCTGGCCGTCTGGGTGGTGCTGAGATTGCACGTACCGAATGGTACCGCGAAGGTCGTGTGCCGCTGCACACCCTGCGCGCCGACATCGACTACGCACATGCAGAAGCAATGACGCCTTACGGCATCATCGGTATCAAAACCTGGATCTTCAAAGGCGAAATCATGGAGCACGATCCGTCGGCTCGTGATCGTCGTCAGGCAGAGCTCCAGGAAGGTCCCGCGCCCCGTGGCGCCGGCGGCCGTCGCTAAGGAGACCTGAAAGATGCTTCAACCAAAGCGTACTAAATTCCGCAAGATGCACAAAGGCCGGATCAAAGGCCAGGCAAAAGGTGGTTCCGATCTGAACTTCGGCTCATACGGCCTGAAGGCCCTGCAGCCCGAGCGTGTGACTGCACGTCAGATCGAAGCTGCACGTCGTGCCATGACGCGTCACATGAAACGTCAGGGCCGTGTTTGGATCCGTATCTTCCCGGACACCCCGGTAACCGCCAAGCCCATCGAAGTTCGTATGGGTAAAGGTAAAGGCTCCGTGGACCGCTGGACCTGCAAAGTGAAGCCGGGCCGCGTGATGTTCGAAATCGACGGTGTGTCGGATGAAGTGGCCCGCGAAGCCCTGCGCCTCGCTGCCATGAAACTGCCGATCAAATCGCGCGTCGTGCAACGCGAAGACTGGTAATTTTCGCTTCCGCGAAAATCACTGCGAAAACAAAAAAGCCCCCGTCGAGATTTCGGCGGGGGTTTTTGTTTGGTTGAGCAGTGTTCTAGGCCTGTGCTCTGCACGGGCCACGCCCGACCCTCCCGTCATGCCGAAGGCATGCCAATGATACTCGGCACACCTTTGGTGTGACGGGAGGGCGTTTTGCGACGTATCGACATCCAGTGATGTTAGGGTTGGATGTATACAGGTGCTGAACTGCACCGAGCCGAAACGCCCACCCGGGGTCGGGCGTGGCCCTGAGGTCTGAGCCCCTACCGCAGCAGCTGGTCCATCAATCCAATCACCTCCAGCACCTGGAATGTGGTTGGATCGGCGCGGTAGATCAGCTCGCCCACACGGTAATAGCTGTGGCGGCGATCGAGGCGATAGCGGTCATAGTCGTCGAAAACGGAATACTCATAATCGTCCAGCCGATCCCCGACCTTGGGTTTCGCCAATCCGGGCGGCACGCAGGGCGGGTTCTTTTTGGCAAGCCCCGGCGGGCAACCCCCAGCGCCATAACCTTTCGCCTTGCCATGCCCCTTGCCATTACCGGCAAGCGAAGCGGTGGCCATAAGGGGGAGCAGAGCAAGGATCAGGGCGGCTTTAAGGGGGGCTTTCATGGTCATTCCCGTCATGCTGAGTGTTTGAACGCGTATTTGCTGATGCGTTTGTTGAACATGATGCTATCCACGCCGCCAGTGTTATCCAATATCAGCGGGGGCCAGCGCGGCAACTTGCCGGTTTCTGCGCCCGAAAAGCAAAACCGCGCCGAGTGGGCGCGGTTTGGTGTCGTTCAATGGGCGAGGCGCGGAGGCTCACTCGCCCCATTTGTAGTTAAAGCTCACCGACAGGCGTTCTTCTTCGCCGGTGTTTTGCATCACCTCATGGCGCAGCCAGCTTTCCCACAGGAGAATGTCCCCCTCGGCGGGGCGTTTGGTGATGAAGCTCTGCAGCTCTTCCCGTGCGTTTTTGCGGCGCGGGGGGGCGGCCATCATGCGCGCGTGGCGCGGGTCTTCGTAACGCAGCGCGCCGGCGCCCTCGGGCAGCGCCAGATAGGTGGTGCCGGAAATCACCGAATGCGGGTGGATATGGGCCGAGTGATAGCCACCGGGCGGCAGGATGTTGATCCAGATGTCCTCCAGCACCAATTCGCGCTCATCCAGATTGAACTCCAGATCCTCGGCAAAGGCGGCGACGTGTTTATCAAGGCTGTCGACCAGATCCTTGAAGATCGGAAAGCGCCAGGGCAGGTCGGTCAGGGAGGCGTAAGAGGTGTAGCCGGGATAGCCCTCGGCTTCACACCATTCCTGCCCCGCCTCGTCGTCCTCGGCGATGGAATAGCAGCTGTCATAAAGCTCATCCTGGTCGATGGCAGGGCCATGTTCGGACAGTTGAGCGTGGTAAAGGCGGGTCACGAAGAGAGAGGATATATTGGCCATGGCCCCTCATACTGAACCCGGCCAAGACTGGCGAGAGGTTTTTGTGTGCTGACCGGGCGACGATTTGGCGCAAACCGGTCAGGGAGGTTGGTCTGGTGAGGGCGGGTGCGGCCCGATACATTAGGTCTGTTGCTGTGATGTAGGAGGTGCGGATGAGGTCTGAGGCATTGAACGGAAAGCAGGTTGCAGGCCTTGCGACTATCATCGGGCTTGTGCTTCTTGCGCTTTGGGTCGCGCCCAGGAACACCACCACACCCGGACTGGAAATCGCCCTGTTGCAGGGCGGGGAAGAGGTGGAGCTTGTGCCACGAAGCCCCGGATCCTCGGTGATGCGGGGGCATTTGGCGCGGCAGCAGTTTCATGTCGCTGTCACCGATCCGGCGCAGCTGTTCGGGGCGGAGGACCCGTATCTTTATATCATGATGTTCCGTGCGCCCGGGTTTGTGATGGAGACACGGCAAGGCCTGCGGGTGGGGCGCAACAACAGTACGGTTGCAGAGGCAAGCGAGGATCTGCTGAAGGTTCAAACGCTTGGAACCTTTTTCCTGCCTGGGCATGCGGCGGCAGATTATCCCACCGGGGATGAATGGCTGATCGAGGCCGCCCCGGATTGTTATGAATTGCCGGATGGTAGCCGGGACGGCATCTCGTTCTATGCTGCTTTCGGTGAGCGGTTCCGGCCCCATGGCAATTATGCCTATTCCAAACCCGTGTCCTACCTTCTCTTTTGCGAAAACAATCTGCTCTACGGTCAAAAGCTGTTGCCGCAGGGCAGTTGGATGCTGCTTGTGGGGCGCGGCGATGGGGAGGCGGACATGATAGAGGTCGTGTTCGAGGGGTAAGGTCGGCTGCGGGGGCAGGAAAGTGGTATTGGAAGGGGAGGGCGAGGGAGAGTAGGTTTTCGTGATTGCGTGTGCGTTGTTTTCCGCGGCATCTTCAGGCTGAGGCCAAACTAAAGCTGGCTGTCGAATGCGAAAACCCGATCGAAGTGCAGATCTGGATCGACTACGGAACGTGCGCGTAAATTCACAAACTTTCCCTTGCCCCCATCCCCTATCCCCCCTATAGAGGCGCATCGCGCGGATTCCGGTCACGGGATTCGTGTGTATTGAATATTCACCCACCAGGTTAAGGGTTACCTGTCGACATAAGGACAGCGCTCTCTGGTGCAAGGAAAGGACAAGGCGAAATGAACGCCAAGGAACTTCGCGAGAAGTCGCCTGAGGAGCTGCGTGCTGCTCTGGCTGACCTGAAGAAAGAAGCCTTCAACCTGCGTTTCCAGCAGGCCACCGGCGCCCTCGAAAACACCGCTCAGATGCGCAAAGCACGCCGCAACGCGGCCCGTGTTAAAACCATTCTGAACGAAAAAGCTGCAGCTGCGGCTGAATAAGAGGAGCCCACGAGCATGCCCAAACGTATCCTGCAAGGTGTCGTCACCAGCGCCGCCAACGAACAGACCGTCACCGTTTCGGTGGAACGTCGTTTCAAGCACCCGCTGCTGCACAAGACCGTTCGTAAGTCGAAGAAATATCGCGCTCACGACGAAAAGAATGCCTATAAGGCTGGCGACATCGTCCGCATCATCGAATGCGCGCCGAAGTCGAAAACCAAGCGTTGGGAAGTTCTGGAAGGCTAAGCTACCTGCTTACCTTCCCGGACGACTTAACAAGTCGAAACCCTGGGGGTTCCGCCATGCATCGGCGCCCCAAAGGTCGGGAGAAACCACATGATCCAGATGCAAACCAATCTGGATGTAGCTGACAACAGCGGCGCACGTCGCGTTCAGTGCATCAAGGTTCTGGGTGGTTCCAAGCGTAAATACGCATCCGTTGGCGACATCATTGTCGTCTCGGTTAAGGAAGCCATCCCGCGCGGTCGCGTGAAAAAAGGGGACGTCCGCAAGGCCGTCGTCGTACGCACCGCCAAAGAGGTCCGTCGTGAAGACGGCACCGCCATCCGCTTCGACCGCAATGCGGCCGTTATTCTGAACAACAACAACGAGCCCGTTGGCACCCGTATCTTCGGACCGGTTGTTCGCGAACTGCGCGCGAAGAACTTCATGAAGATCATCTCGCTGGCTCCGGAGGTGCTGTAAGATGGCTGCTAAGCTGAAAAAAGGCGACAAGGTTGTCGTTCTGGCCGGCAAGGACAAGGGCAAGCAGGGCGAAATCGCTTCTGTTGACCCGAAGGCTGGCAAAGCCGTTGTTGACGGCGTGAACATGGCCATCCGCCACACCCGCCAGTCGCAAACTTCGCAAGGTGGTCGCATCCCGAAAGCGATGCCGATCGACCTGTCGAACCTGGCAATTCTTGACAAGAACGGCAAAGCGACCCGTGTTGGCTTCCGCGAGGAAGACGGCAAGAAAGTGCGTTTCGCCAAGTCGACCGGGGAGGCAATCTGATGGCTGACTATACCCCTCGTCTGAAAGCTGCCTACAAGGACAGCATCCGTGCCGCTCTGAAAGAAGAGTTCGGCTACAAGAACGACATGCAGATCCCCAAGCTGGACAAGATCGTTCTGAACATCGGTTGCGGTGCCGAGGCTGTAAAAGACTCGAAAAAAGCCAAGTCGGCCGTGGCTGACCTGACCGCCATCGCCGGTCAACAGGCTCTGACGACCAAAGCCAAGAAATCCATCGCTGGTTTCCGTGTCCGTGAGGACATGCCGCTGGGTGCGAAAGTGACCCTGCGCGGTGACCGGATGTATGAATTCCTGGACCGTCTGATCACCATCGCGATGCCCCGTATCCGTGACTTCCGCGGTGTTTCGGGCAAATCGTTCGACGGTCGCGGCAACTATGCCACCGGCCTGAAAGAACACATCGTCTTCCCGGAAATCGACTTTGATAAAGTGGATGAAACCTGGGGCATGGACATCGTGATTGCCACCACCGCGAACACCGACGCGGAAGCAAAGAGCCTGTTGAAGCACTTCAACATGCCCTTCAACAGCTGATCCGCGGGAAGGAAAAGACATGGCTAAAAAAGCAATGATCGAACGCGAGAAGAAGCGTCAGGCGCTGGTGGAGAAATATGCCGCCAAACGTGCTGCGCTGAAAGAGATCGCAAACGATGAATCGAAGTCGATGGAAGAGCGTTTCAAAGCGCGTCTGAAACTGGCTAAACTGCCGCGCAACTCGTCGGCCACCCGCTTGCACAACCGTTGCCAGCTGACCGGCCGTCCGCACGCTTACTATCGTAAGCTGAAAGTATCGCGGATCGCACTGCGGGAACTGGGCTCGAACGGCCAGATCCCCGGTCTGGTGAAATCGAGCTGGTAAGGGAGAGAAGATATGAACGATCCTATCGGCGATATGCTCACCCGTATCCGCAACGCTCAACTGCGTGGCAAGTCCACCGTTTCGACCCCGGCGTCGAAACTGCGCGGCTGGGTTCTGGATGTGCTTTCTGACGAAGGCTACATCCGCGGCTATGAGGCTGGCACTGATGTCAACGGTCACCCGACCCTTGAAATCAGCCTGAAATATTTTGATGGCACCCCGGTGATCCGCGAACTGAAACGGGTCTCCAAACCCGGTCGTCGCGTATACATGGGCGTGAAAGACATCCCGCAAGTCCGCCAGGGCCTGGGTGTGTCGATCGTGTCCACTCCGAAAGGTGTGATGTCGGATGCAAGCGCACGCGCAGCCAATGTTGGCGGCGAAGTGCTCTGCACCGTATTCTAAGGAGGTCTGGAATGTCTCGTATTGGTAAAAAACCGGTCGAGCTGCCCGCAGGCGTGACCGCCAGCGTGTCGGGTCAGACCGTTGAAGTGAAGGGCCCGAAAGGCACCCGCAGCTTCACCGCCACTGATGATGTGACCATCTCTGTTGAAGACAATGCCGTTTCGGTTGAGCCGCGCGGCTCGTCCAAACGTGCACGTCAGCAATGGGGTATGTCGCGCACCATGGTTCAGAATATGGTGACCGGCGTGACCGAAGGCTTCAAGAAAGAGCTGGAAATCAACGGTGTTGGTTATCGTGCTCAGATGCAGGGCAACACCCTGAAACTGAACCTCGGCTACTCGCATGACGTTGAATTCGAAGCTCCGGAGGGCGTCACCGTGACCGCTCCGAAGCAGACGGTAATCATCGTTGAGGGCATTGACCAACAACTCGTCGGCCAGACCGCGGCCAATATCCGCGAATGGCGTAAGCCCGAGCCCTACAAAGGCAAGGGTATCAAATATAAAGACGAGTTCATCTTCCGCAAGGAAGGTAAGAAGAAGTAAGGACCAGACAGATGGCAAACAGCAAACGGACCCTGTTCCTCAAGCGCCGCCTGCGCGTCCGGAACAAACTTCGCAAGCACAATGTTGGCAAGCTGCGCCTGTCGGTGCACCGCTCCAACAAAAACATCTCGGTGCAGATCATCGACGACGCTCAGGGCAAAACCCTGGCCGCCGCATCCTCGATGGAAAAAGACCTGGGTGTTTTCGGCAAGAACAATGTGGAAGCCGCTGCCAAAGTGGGCGCCGCCATTGCCGAACGTGCGAAAAAAGCCGGTGTCGAAGAATGCTACTTCGACCGCGGTGGCTTCCTGTTCCACGGCAAAGTGAAGGCCCTGGCCGACGCTGCGCGTGAAGGTGGCCTGAAGTTCTAAGACTTGTGAGGGGCGTGGGGAACATCCCGATGCCCCTCCGATGATCCGGGGGCGGTTGGTTCGCTGATCGCCCACCAGGATTGAATTTTACAGGCGCCAATATGCGCCACATGAAAGGAATGCCAAATGGCAGAACGTGAAAATCGCCGTGGCCGTGGCCGCCGCGAAGAAGAAGCACCGGAATTTGCTGATCGCCTTGTCGCGATCAACCGCGTGTCGAAAACCGTAAAAGGTGGTAAGCGCTTTGGCTTCGCCGCTCTCGTGGTTGTTGGCGACCAAAAAGGCCGCGTTGGCTTTGGTAAAGGTAAAGCGAAAGAGGTCCCCGAGGCCATCCGCAAAGCCACCGAGCAAGCCAAGCGCCAAATGATCCGCGTGCCGCTGCGCGAAGGCCGCACCCTGCACCACGACATCGAAGGTCGTCACGGTGCCGGCAAGGTGATCATGCGCACCGCCCCGGAAGGTACCGGTATTATTGCTGGTGGTCCGATGCGTGCCGTGTTCGAAATGCTGGGCATCAAGGACGTTGTGTCGAAGTCGATCGGCTCGCAGAACCCCTACAACATGATCCGTGCAACCATTGACGGCCTGCAAAAAGAAGCAAGCCCGCGTCAAATCGCACAGCGTCGTGGTAAAAAAGTGGCTGACATCCTGGGCAACAAAGACGCTGCCCCGGCTGAAGCTGCTGACGCGTAAGGAGAGCTGACCAATGGCTAAAACCATCGTTGTAAAACAGATCGGTAGCCCGATCCGTCGCCCCTCGAAACAGCGCCAGACGCTGATCGGCCTGGGCCTCAACAAAATGCACAAAACCCGCGAGCTGGAAGACACCCCGGCCGTGCGTGGCATGATCAACAAAATCTCGCACATGGTCGAGATCGTTGAGGAGAAAGAGTAACCCTCTTTTCCTTTGAGAGCTTTGAGCACCCCGGTCAGAAATGGCCGGGGTGTTTTTTTGGGGGGTATGGTAAATAAATCATCCATACTTGAGTTGCTTGTGTCGGTTTGCGTATTATTTTTCGAGGGTTTACGCATTTCTGAATTAGAAGCAAAATCTACCTATCTAAGGGGTGACACACTAAAGCCGGGAGTGTGTCATGCCGACAGAACCACCTACCTCAATCATGGATAAGACGTTGCAGCTCATCGCGAATGCAGAGCTGACATTTGGTATCGCAAGCGGAAACGGGGTTGGGGCATTCTTGCTGGCGCTTGTTGTCGTAGTATTTCTATTTCGCCCGCCAACGACACTCCAAAACCTGTCCCGTATCGTTCGGGCGTGGCGCACGCGTGACTAACGCGATCAACTGGATAGACCCAATCCGCGGTTTAGGTGGTCTGCCATCTCGGGAGGGACCCGGGCGCTGCCCTTCATTCTCCTCCCGAACCCCGCATGACACCCCCATCCGCTCGACCCATGCACTCACTGCAACCCGGGGCTTCGCAGATGCGATTGGTTATCTAACATGTTCAGCCTTATGACGGGCGCAACAGACAACTTCTTTAGGGACTCACCGATATGGCCGTGATCACCGCACCCGTTGGCTTTGCCGCCGTTCTCTTCGCCACCATCGGCACTACGATCTTTGGGGCCGCCAAGAAATTCCTCGCGTCGGAACCGACCCCGACCTGGACCGAATACATGCACAAGTGCAACTGCGAGAAGTGATCTCGCGGCACCTTGTGTCCCCGCCTTTGATGTGGGGCAAACAAAACCCCGGCCAAGTGCCGGGGTTTTGTGTTTTCCGCCTGCAAAAGACGCGACCTTTGGTCGGATTGTGATCCTATGCCGCTCGGACTAAACCGGGTTTGAAGGAGGAATGCACATGTCCCGGACCTCTTCCACAAGATCCCTCACCCTGGCCGGATCGTTTGCCATCCTGTTTGGCGCGATGACGGTGTTTGCCGGTGGGCTGGCGCTTTTCGGAGGGGAAAGTGTTGAACAGGCGGTGGGGGAGGTGGTGCCCTTTGTGCTCTGGTTCAATTTCATGGCCGGGTTTTTCTATATCCTCAGTGGCGTGGGGCTGCTGGGGCGGCAAAACTGGTCGGTGCATCTGTCAGGTGCCATTCTGGGGGCGTCGCTTTTGGTATTGCTGCTGCTGGTCATGCACGTGATGCGCGGTGGACCTTACGAACTGCGCACCCTCGGCGCGATGTTGTTTCGATGCGCGGTTTGGCTTGTGATTTTCGGTGTTGCAAAACAGGCGCTGGGGCGATCCAGACCGCGCTGATCCCGATCTGTTACAGACCCTTGCAAGACAATCGCCCCTCGTCTATACGCACCCGGTGGGCATCCGCCCGTAGAATCAAAATCAAGAAACGCCGTGTTTGGCCCCTTTACGCTTCGTGGGTCAGTTCCGGCTAAGGAGAAGCGACATGAAACTTCATGAACTGCGCGACAATCCCGGCGCAACCAAACCCCGCAAACGCATTGGCCGTGGTCCCGGCTCGGGCACCGGTAAAACCGGTGGTCGTGGTATCAAAGGTCAAAAATCGCGTTCGGGTGTGGCCATCAATGGTTACGAAGGCGGCCAAATGCCGCTCTACCAACGCCTGCCGAAGCGTGGCTTCAACAAGCCGAACCGCAAGGCATTTGCCGTTGTAAACCTGGGCCTGATCCAGAAATTCATCGACGCCGGCAAGCTGGATGCAGCCGACATCACCGAGGACAGCCTGGTGGCTTCGGGCCTGGTGCGCCGCAAACTGGACGGTATCCGCGTTCTGGCCAAAGGCGAACTGACCGCCAAAGCGTCGATCACCGTGACCGGTGCGTCGAAATCGGCTGTTGAAGCTGTTGAGAAAGCCGGTGGCAAGCTCACCGTGGCCGCTCCGGCAGCAGCTGAATAAGACCTTGTGAGGGGCGTGAAACCCCCTTACATGTCTTTCTACGTTTTCAAGCGCCGCCGGAGCCGGGAACGGTCCGGCGGTGTTTTTACTTGATGAGGGGGCCTTATGGCATCTGCAGCAGAACAAATGGCGGCAAATATGAGCTGGGGCGCTTTCGGCAAAGCGACCGAGCTGCGCCAACGCATCTTTTTCACCATCGGCTTGCTGATCATTTACCGTATCGGCACCTATATTCCGGTCCCCGGCATTGACGCGGGCGCCCTGCGCGACTTCATGGAACAGGCGCAATCGGGCATCGCGGGCGTGCTGGGCATGTTCACCGGCGGCGCATTGTCGCGGATGGGTGTCTTTGCCCTTGGCATCATGCCCTACATCTCTGCCTCGATCATCATCCAGCTGCTCAGCTCGATGTGGGAGCCGCTCAAGCAGCTCAAGAAAGAGGGTGAGCAGGGCCGCAAGAAGATCAACCAATACACCCGTTATGGCACCGTTCTGCTGGCCACCGGGCAGGCCTTTGCACTGGCCAATTCGCTGCAGGCTGGTGAGCTTGTGACGACGCCGGGCCTTTATTTCCTCGCGTCCTGCGTGATCACCCTGGTGGGCGGCACCATGTTCCTGATGTGGCTGGGCGAACAGATCACCGCGCGCGGCATCGGCAACGGCATTTCGCTGATCATCTTTGTCGGCATCGTGGCCGAGATCCCCGCCGCTCTGGGACAGTTCCTTGCCTCTGGCCGTTCGGGGGCCATCAGCCCCGCCGTGATCATCGGTGTGATGGTGATGGTTGCCGTCGTGATTGCCTTTGTGGTGTTCATGGAACGGGCGCTGCGCAAGGTCCATATCATGTATCCGCGCCGCAATGTGGGCATGAAAGTCTATGAGGCCAACAGCTCGCACCTGCCGATCAAGGTGAACCCCGCAGGCGTGATCCCGGCCATCTTTGCCTCGGCGCTTCTGCTGCTGCCGACCACAATCTCGACTTTCTCGTCAGGCCAGACCGGCCCGATCATGTCGACGATCCTGGCCTATTTCGGCCCCGGTCAGCCGCTTTACCTTCTGTTCTTCACCGCAATGATCGTGTTCTTCACCTTCTTCTATACCAAAGAGGTGGCGTTCAAACCGGATGAAGTGGCCGAGAACCTGAAACAGCAGGGCGGCTCCATTCCGGGCATCCAACCGGGCAAGAAGACCGCAGCCGCGCTGGACTATATCGTGACCCGCATCCTGGTGCTGGGCGCGGGGTATCTGGCTCTGGTCTGCCTTCTGCCGGAAGTGCTGCGCAGCCAACTGGCCATCCCGTTCTATTTCGGCGGCACCTCGGTTCTGATTGTTGTGTCGGTCACGATGGACACGATCCAACAGGTTCAGTCCCACATGCTGGCGCACCAGTATGAAGGGCTGATCGAGAAATCCCAACTGCGGGGCAAAAAACGCAAGAAAAAAGGACCAGCCAGACGATGAACATCATTCTTCTCGGACCACCCGGCGCCGGTAAAGGCACCCAAGCACAAATTCTGGTAGAGGGGCGGGACATGATCCAGCTCTCCACCGGGGACATGCTGCGCGAGGCCAAAAGCTCGGGTTCCGAGATGGGTCTCAAGGTTGCCGCCATCATGGATGCCGGTGGTCTTGTGACCGATGAGATCGTGATTGGCCTGATCAAGGAAAAGCTGCAGGGCGACAAGAAGGGGGGCTTCATCTTTGACGGCTTCCCGCGCACCCTGCCGCAGGCCGATGCGCTGGCCGCCCTTCTGGAAGAGCAGGGTGAGGCGCTTGATATGGTCATCGAGATGCAGGTGGATGACGAAACGCTGGTCAAGCGCATCGTGAACCGCGCCGCCGAGGCGGTGGCCGCCGGCAAAGAAGCCCGCGCCGATGACAATGAAGAAAGCGTGCGTTTCCGCCTGATGGAATACTACAAGAAGACCGCGCCGCTGATTGGCTATTACTGGGCCAAGGGCAATCTGAAATCCATCGATGGTCTTGGCTCAATTGACGAGGTGAAATCCTCAATCGCGGGGCTGCTGGACGGCTGACCGCCGTGTGACACAGGTTTTAAGACGCCGCGCCTTTTGCGCGGCGTTTTTCGTTCTGGGTCTTTTCCATGGGGGAAGGGGCGTTGCCCCTCTTGGCACCTGCGGCGCCAATTCACCCCAGGATATTTGGAACAAGAAAAAGCTGCGGGGCAGGGGCGTGGCACGGGTGCGGGGGCCTTGTTGGAAATCCTTCCTTGACCTTTCCTTAAAACCCTTCTAATCCACCTCATCCCTTATGGGAATCGGTGTGTCAGCGGGGTCGCGCCCCAACGCCACCGGATCAGAGTTTCAGCAAGGGCCCGCAGGAAAAGATCCCCGCGGGCTTTGGTTGTGAAAAAAGGTTCCGGAACTACGGAACCGCAACGAAAAGGAAAGTGACACTTGGCACGTATCGCCGGCGTAAACCTCCCGACCCACAAACGGGTCCCGATCGCCCTGACTTATATCACCGGAATTGGCCACACCTCGGCTGACTCCATCTGCGAGGCCCTCAACATCGACCGCACCCGTCGTCTGAACGAACTGTCGGATGCCGAAGTTCTGGCCATCCGCGAGCATATCGACGCCAACTACAATGTTGAAGGCGACCTGCGCCGCGAAGTGCAGATGAACATCAAGCGCCTGATGGATCTGGGCTGCTACCGTGGCCTGCGTCACCGTCGCAACCTGCCGGTTCGCGGTCAGCGCACCCACACCAACGCTCGCACCCGCAAAGGCCCCGCAAAGGCCATCGCTGGTAAGAAGAAGTAAGGGAGGGTTAGACCAATGGCTCGTGATAAGACCCGCATGAAGCGCAAAGAGCGCAAGAACATCGCGTCGGGCGTTGCCCACGTGAACTCCTCGTTCAACAACACCAAGATCCTGATCTCGGACGTGCAAGGCAACGCCATCGCGTGGTCGTCTGCTGGCACCATGGGGTTCAAAGGCTCGCGCAAGTCGACCCCGTATGCTGCTCAGATGGCTGCGGAAGACGCTGGCAAAAAAGCCCAGGAACATGGCGTGAAAACCTTGGAAGTCGAAGTTCAAGGCCCCGGTTCGGGTCGTGAATCGGCTCTGCGCGCCCTGGCCGCAATCGGTTTCAACATCACCTCGATCCGCGACGTGACCCCGATTGCCCACAACGGCTGCCGCCCGCCGAAGCGTCGCCGCGTGTAATCGCAAAAAATTTCGCCGGGGAGCAGGTTTTCTGCCCCCCGGCTTTTGTCGTTTTTCAACCTCGGGCGTCCTGCCTATACGGAACATGGGGCACGGACTGGAATGGAGGGACACATGATCCATAAGAATTGGGCAGAACTGATCAAGCCGACCCAGCTGGACGTGAAGCCGGGCAATGACCCTGCACGTCAAGCCACCGTTGTGGCAGAACCGCTGGAGCGTGGCTTTGGTCTGACCCTGGGCAACGCGCTGCGCCGCGTTCTGATGTCGTCGCTGCAAGGTGCCGCCATCACTTCGGTTCAGATCGACAACGTTCTGCATGAGTTCAGCTCGATCGCCGGTGTGCGTGAAGACGTGACCGACGTGATCCTGAACCTCAAAGGTGTGGCCCTGTCGATGGAAGTGGAAGGCCCGAAGCGCCTGTCGATTTCCGCCAAAGGCCCGATGGTTGTGACCGCTGGTGACATCTCGGAATCGGCTGGCATCGAAGTCCTGAACAAGGACCACGTGATCTGTCACCTCGACGATGGCGCTGACCTGTTCATGGAACTGACCGTCAACACCGGCAAAGGCTATGTCGCTGCCGACAAGAACAAGCCGGAAGACGCGCCGATTGGCCTCATTCCGGTTGATGCGATTTATTCGCCGGTCAAGAAAGTGTCTTACGACGTGCAGCCGACCCGTGAAGGTCAGGTTCTCGACTATGACAAACTGACCCTGAAACTGGAAACCGACGGGTCCGTGACCCCGGATGACGCCGTGGCCTTCGCTGCCCGCATCCTGCAGGACCAGCTGTCGATCTTCGTGAACTTCGACGAGCCGGAAGCCGCTGGTCGCCAGGACGAAGATGATGGCCTTGAGTTCAACCCGCTTCTCCTGAAGAAAGTGGACGAGCTGGAACTGTCGGTGCGTTCGGCAAACTGCCTGAAGAACGACAACATCGTTTACATTGGCGATCTGATCCAGAAAACCGAAGCCGAGATGCTGCGCACCCCGAACTTTGGCCGCAAGTCGCTGAACGAAATCAAAGAAGTGCTTTCGGGCATGGGCCTGCACCTCGGCATGGATGTCGAAGAATGGCCGCCTGAGAACATCGAAGAGCTGGCGAAGAAATTCGAAGACCAGTTCTGATTTGACAAGTTTCCGGGGGCGGCGTAAAGCGGCCCCCGAAATGCCCACATTGGTGGGGAACATCTGGGCAATCCTGCCCCAAGGAGAGGGACCGACACGCATCGGTTCACAGACAAAGCATCGCTCATTCAAGAGCACCAAATGAAGGATATAGAAAATGCGTCACGCTCGTGGTTACCGCCGCCTGAACCGCACCCATGAACACCGTAAAGCCATGTTCGCAAACATGGCCGGTTCGCTGATCGAACACGAACAGATCAAAACCACCCTGCCGAAAGCCAAAGAACTGCGCCCGATCATCGAGAAAATGATCACGCTGGCGAAACGTGGCGATCTGCACGCCCGCCGTCAGGCTGCTGCCCGTCTGAAACAAGACCAGCACGTGGCCAAACTGTTCGACGTTCTCGGCCCGCGTTTTGCCGAACGTAACGGTGGTTATGTCCGCGTTCTGAAAGCTGGCTTCCGCTATGGTGACATGGCGCCGATGGCCATCATCGAATTCGTTGACCGTGATGTCGACGCCAAAGGCGCAGCTGACCGCGCCCGCCTGGAAGCCGAAGAAGTGGCTGCCGAGGAATAAAGACCGATCCGGATTGACTGGATCTCGTCGAAAAACCCCGCCTTTGGCGGGGTTTTTTTTATGCCTGCGGGCAAGAGGTCGGCACCTATTGTGCCTGTGGGGTTCGGCGGGAATTCGCCTGAGTTATCAAGTGCCTGACCAGAGGGCTGCAATTTTTCGAACCGGCAATCCGACCAAGGCTTTCATTTTACAATGGAAAGGCGAGGGGGAATTGCGGTAACGTCACCCATAAGTTGTTTGACAAACCCTTTCTTTGTAAAAATATACGTCCCACCATTATGCAGAAAGCCAAATGAGATGAACGATGTAAACGGATTGGATCAGGGCCTTTCGCGCCTGACGGACCTGTCCCCAAAAGGTTACGCTTTGGGGCTGCATATTCGGTATGCATCGGCCCATCTGATGATACAGACCTATGACGCAAGCTGGACCGAGGTCTACACCGAAAAGGGCTATATGCTGGGTGATCCCACCGTGTTCTGGGGGTTTGGCGAAGAAGGGGCGATTCGCTGGAGTGAGATTGAACTGCCTGACCCTCACGGCATTCTGGATCAGGCCAAAGCCCATGGTCTGACCTATGGTCTGACCGTGTCCTACGGACCCACATCCTCGCGCACCATTGGTGGGTTTGCCCGCAGCGATCGGGAATTTTCCGACGAAGAAATCCGCCAGATCCAGGATATCGTTCAGGAACTGCATGAAAAATCCACCCCGCCGGAACAGCTTACCTCGGCGCAGCGCATGGCCCTTCGCCTGATCGCCAAAGGGTCACGCCACGCAGAGGCCGCGGCCCTTCTGGGGATTTCCGAAAGTGCGCTGAAGGCCCGGCTGCGCTCGGCGCGCGAACGCCTGTTTGTGCGCACCACCGCCGAGGCGGTGCAGCGGGCACAGGAATATAACCTGCTGTGACCGGACCTGAATAGCACCCCTCTGCCCGGTTTTCAGGCCGGTTTTCAGGACGGTTTTCGGGACGGGGCGATTTGGCCTTTTCTCACCTGCATGGGGGGCATAGTCTCACCCTATGAGCGACCTTTTCGACACGCCTTCCGATCCAGATGCGCCCCCCTCCGCGCAGCCCGAAACCCTTGCGCCGCGCCCGCTGGCGGACCGGCTGCGTCCGCGATCTTTGGGTGAGGTGATCGGGCAGGAGCAGGTGCTGGGACCAGAGGCCCCGCTGGGGGTGATGCTGGCGGCACAGGCGCTGGGGTCGCTGATCCTTTGGGGCCCGCCCGGCGTGGGCAAAACCACCATTGCGCGGCTGCTGGCCCATGAGACCAACCTGCATTTCGTCCAGATCAGCGCAATTTTCTCTGGCGTGCCTGAGCTGCGCAAAGTGTTCGAGGCGGCAAAGATCCGGCGCCAGAACGGGCAGGGCACGCTGCTTTTTGTCGATGAAATTCACCGCTTCAACAAAGCGCAGCAGGACGGGTTCCTACCGCATATGGAGGATGGCACGATCCTGCTGGTCGGGGCCACCACGGAAAACCCGTCCTTCGAACTCAATGCCGCTGTCCTGTCACGGTCACAGGTGCTGGTGCTGACCCGGCTGACGCTGGCTGATCTGGAGCGGCTGGCGCAACGGGCGGAGAAAGAGCTGGATCGCGCGTTGCCGTTGGACGGGCCTGCGCGTGAGGCGCTTTTGGAAATGGCCGACGGGGACGGGCGGGCGCTTTTGAACCTGATTGAACAGGTGATGGCCTGGAGGTTGCCCGCCGAGGGCGACAAGCTCAGCACAGATCAACTGTCAAAGCGCCTGATGAAACGCGCCGCCATCTATGACAAATCCGGCGATGAACATTACAACCTGATTTCCGCCCTGCACAAATCCATTCGCGGATCCGACCCGGATGCGGCGCTTTATTGGCTGGCCCGGATGCTGGAAGGCGGCGAAGATCCGCGGTTTCTGGCCCGCCGCCTGACCATGATGTCGATCGAGGATATCGGGCTTGCCGATCCGCAGGCCAACACCGTCTGCCTGAATGCCTGGCAGACCTATGAGCGTCTGGGCAGCCCCGAGGGAGAGCTGGCGCTGGCCAATGCCGCCGTCTATCTGGCCCTCGCCCCGAAATCCAATGCGGTCTATGTGGGCATCAAGGCGGCGCGCCGGGCGGCGAAGAAAACCGGCTCGGAACCTCCCCCGAAACACATCCTCAATGCGCCAACCGCGCTGATGGAAGATCAGGGTTATGGGGCGGGCTATGAATATGATCACGACGCGCCGGACGGGTTTTCGGGCCAGAACTATTTCCCGGATGGGATGAAGCGAGGGGTCTATTACCTGCCGGTCGAGCGCGGGTTTGAACGTGAACTCAAGCGCCGGTCCGATTATTTTGCCAAGCTGCGGGGCAAGCGAAACCGGGACTAGGGGCGCCGCCCCGCGACCCCGGGACAGGTTTGACCGGAAAACAAGGCCAGAAAGTAAGGAGTATCGCGTGATGAAGCCCGTAACCCCAGACACACTGCCCGAGGGTATTGTTTGGCGGCGGATCTGGGATCCGGCGCTGCGTGTGTTCCACTGGCTTTTTGCCGGGGCGGTCCTTCTGGCATGGGGCTTGGGCAAATGGGGCCCGGCGGTCATGACAGTGCATTACTACGTGGGCTATCTGGTGATTGGCCTTCTGGTGTTTCGCCTGATCTGGGGGCTGGTTGGGCCGGCCCCCGCCCGGTTTACCCACTTCCTGTTTGGTCCTGCGACCACATTGCGTTACCTGACGCGCTTGCCCATGCGGCAGCCAAGCTATTGGCCCGGCCACAACCCGCTTGGCGCGCTGTCCGTATTTGCGCTGCTGGGCCTCGTGGGGCTGCAGGTGGCCTCCGGCTTGTTTTCCGACCCGGATGATTACCTGAATGTCGGGCCGCTCGCCGGTCTGGTTGAGTTTGAAACCGCCCGCTGGGCCAATGGCTGGCATCATCGGCTGTCGACCCTGCTGGCGGTGATTGTCGGCCTGCATGTGGGGGCGGTTCTGTTTTACCGGATCTGGAAGCGCGAGGATCTGGTGCGCCCGATGCTCACCGGCAAAAAAGCGGTGCGCGAGGAGGACAGCGCCCCGGCCGAGTGAGCCCCGCGCGCGGCCCAATCCCCCCTAACGCTTGACAATAGGGGCCGGGCGGCGCAGTCAGGCCCCATGATGACACATCTTCTGCAAGTGGCCCTTGGCGGGGCAATCGGCGCCTCCATGCGCTATCTGACCAATGTCGGTGCAATGCGCGCCTTTGGGCCGGGTTTTCCTTCGGGCACCATGGTGGTGAACGTGCTGGGCTCGTTCCTGATGGGCGTGCTGATGGTAACTATTGCCAAGAAAGGGGGCCAGCATCTGGCACCTTTCCTGATGACCGGCGTGCTTGGCGGCTTCACCACCTTCTCGGCATTCTCACTCGACGCGCTGACGCTCTATGAACGCGGCGAACACGGGCTGGCGCTGGGCTATGTGCTGGCCTCGGTCGGCCTGTCTCTGGCGGCGATTGTGGCGGGGGTCTTTGCCACCCGTATGGTGCTGGCATGAGCGGCGTGCAGAAGATCACCATCGGCCCGGGCGAGGCCGAGCAGCGTCTGGATCGCTGGGTCAAGCGGCTCTTTCCCCATGTGGGGCAGGGGCGGATCGAAAAGGGCTGCCGCAAGGGCGAGTTCCGCGTGGATGGCGCCAAGGCCAAACCCTCGACCCGCGTGGGGCCGGGCACGGAGGTGCGCATCCCGCCGCTGCCATTGCCGGAAGAGGGCGACGCGCGTCCCGCCGCCCAGCCCAAGGCGAAACCCAAGGTGAGTGATGCCGACGCGAAGATGATCCAGTCCTGCGTGATCTATCGCGATGACCATATTCTGGCGATCAACAAGCCGCCCGGCCTGCCCACACAAGGCGGGTCGAAACAGAAACGCCATGTGGATGGGCTCGCGGAAGCGCTGAAGTTCGACTATGAGGAAAAGCCACGCCTGGTGCATCGGCTGGATAAGGACACCTCGGGTGTGCTGCTTCTGGCGCGCACGCAGGCGGCGGCCTCGGGGCTGACCGCTGCGATCCGCCACAAGGAAACCCGCAAGATTTACTGGGCGGTGGTGGCTGGCGTGCCTGTGCCCTATCTGGGCGAGATCCGCTTTGGTCTGGTCAAGGCCGGCGGTGGCGGGTCCGGTCAGGGCGAGAAAATGCACGCCGTGCATCCGCGCGACATGTCGTCCACCCCCGGTGCCAAACGCGCGCACACGCTGTATGCCACGCTGTTTCGCGTGGCGTCCCGTGCCGCCTGGGTGGCGATGGAGCCGATCACCGGCCGCACCCACCAGCTGCGCGCCCATATGGCCGAAATTGGCCACCCGATCATTGGCGATGGCAAATATGGCGGCTCTGGACAGGAAAACCTTGGCGATGGCTGGGGCGCGATGATGGGCGGGGTGATCTCGAAAAAACTGCACCTGCACGCGCGCTCGATGAGCTTTCAGCATCCGGTGACCAAGAAACCGATCACCGTGACCGCAGACCTGCCGGATCATATGGCGCAGACCTTTGACACGCTGGGCTGGACCCCGGACCTTGCCGCCGATGACCCGTTTGAGGCGATGTGAGCGGGATGACCTTCACAGACGGCTCAAGAGATGAGCGCACCGCGTGGGGCGAAGCCACACGGCGCCCGACCCTCCCCCCGGGAGGGCGCATTTCTGCTGTCGCTGCATATATGACCGCTTTGCCGGATGGGACCTGTGCCCCTCTCATGGACGACATGATGCGCCCACCCAGGGTCGGGCGCCGTGTGGAGGACCAACATGTCTGACCTGAAACTCGTCGTCTTTGATGTGGATGGCACGCTGATCGACAGTCAGGACGTAATTGTCGAAGCGATGTCGCGCTCATTTGCGGATATGGGCGTGGCGATCCCGACCCGGCAGGAAATCCTGTCGATTGTCGGCCTGTCGCTGCAAGAGGCGATTGCCACGCTGGTGCCGGACATGCCCGAGGCCGAGGTCACCCGCGCCGCCGAGGGCTACAAGGACATGTTCGTCAAGCTGCGCGCGGAAAAAGGCGGCGAGGCTGCCGCGCCGATGTATCCCGGTGCCCGCGCGGCGCTGGAACAGTTGCATGCGCGCGACGAGGTGCTGCTTGGGGTCGCCACCGGCAAGGCAAAGCGTGGTCTGGATCACGCCTATCAGGCGCATGATATCGGGCATTTCTTCCTGACCAGCCAGACCGCCGACACGCACCCGTCAAAACCGCACCCGTCGATGCTGCACGCCACCCTGGCCGAGACCGGGGCCGATGCGCAGCGGGCGGTGATGATTGGTGACACCACATTTGATATCTCCATGGGGGTTGCCGCCGGTTTCCGCACGATCGGTGTGACCTGGGGCTATCATGATACGCAACAATTGCTGGCGGCGGGTGCGGATCTGCTGATCGACAGTTACGAGGCGCTGATACCGGCGCTTGAGACATTATGGGGGATGGAATGAGCGGTTGGGCTGCGAAACGTTTTTGGAAACAGACCGAGGTGGCAGAGGTCGAGGGCGGGTTTTCCGTCATCCTTGACGGGCGTGCCATCAAGACCCCGGCCAAAACCCCTTTCGTCGTGCCAACCCGCGTGATGGCCGAGGCGATCGCGGATGAATGGGACGCGCAGGGGGACAAGATCGACCCCAACACCATGCCGGTCACCCGCACCGCCAACTCGGCCATCGACAAGGTGGCCACGCAATTTGCCGAGGTGGCCGATATGCTGGCGGCCTATGGTGACAGTGATCTGCTCTGCTACCGCGCCACCCACCCGCAGGAACTGATCGACCGTCAGGCGGCAAAATGGGACCCGGTTCTGGACTGGGCCGCAACCGCGCTTGAGGCGCGACTCACGCCGGTTTCCGGGGTGATTCACGCCCCCCAGGATGCGGCCGCCATCGCGCGTCTGACCGGGCGGGTGCACCGGTTTACCCCGTTTGAGCTGGCGGCCTTTCACGATCTTGTCGGTATTTCCGGCTCACTTGTGCTGGCATTTGCGGTCACCGAGGGACATCTGGAGGCGGAAGAGGCGTGGAACCTGTCCCGTCTGGATGAAAAATGGCAAGAAGAACAATGGGGCGAAGATGAAGAGGCCACGGCGCAGGCTGACATCAAACGTGGTGAATTCCTCCATGCTTCGCGGTTTTTCCGACATTGCGCCGGATAAATCCGTCACCTTGACGGAAATGCCCGCAACCGTTGCGTTAGCGCCTGACAGAATTTGTCGCCTTCCCCTGGGTCACCCATCCATATTTTCGATGTAACCCTTGACGAAAACTGATGAATTCGCCCAAACTCTCCCCACGCTGAGAGGGGGAGTGCCCTTTCGCAAACATACCCACGGTCGCAAAGACCGTAAAAATGCGCCCCGCAAAAGGGGTGAAAATCAGGAAGAGGTAAACATGAAAAAAACCGTATTTCTTGGCGCGCTGACCGTCGCCGGTCTCGCCGCTGGCGCTTCTGCCGCAGCAACCCTTGATGACGTCAAGGCCCGCGGCAAGCTGAACTGTGGCGTGGCAACTGGCGTTCCGGGCTTCGCTGCGCCGGATGCAAACGGTCGTTGGGAAGGCTTTGACGTTTCGGTCTGTCGCGCGGTGGCTGCCGCGGTTCTGGGCGATTCGGATGCTGTGGAATTTGTGCCGACCACCGGCAAAACCCGCTTTACCGCTCTTGCCTCAGGCGAGATCGACATGCTGGCGCGCAACACCACCTGGACGCTGTCGCGTGACGCGGACCTGAAGTTCACCTTTATTGGCGTGAACTACTATGACGGTCAGGGTTTCATGGTGAACAAGGATCTGGGCGTAAGCTCGGCCAAGGAGCTTGATGGCGCCACCGTCTGCATTCAGACCGGCACCACCACCGAGCTGAACCTGGCCGATTTCTTCCGGGCCAACAACATGACCTATGAACCGGTGCCGATCGAAACCCAGGCCGAAGCGCTGCAACAGTATAACGCACGTTCCTGTGACGTTTACACCACCGACGCGTCGGGTCTGGCTGCTGCCCGTTCGACCTTCGAAGATCCGACCTCGTCGATCATCCTGCCGGAAATCATCTCGAAAGAGCCGCTGGGCCCGCTGGTCCGCCACGGCGACAACGAATGGGGTGACGTGGTGCGCTGGACGCTGAACGCGCTGATCACCGCAGAAGAGTTCGGCATCACCTCGACCAACGTGGCTGAACTGTCGGCCGCTGCTGGCGACAACCCGGAAATCAACCGTCTGCTGGGCACCGAAGGTAGCCTGGGCGAGATGCTCGGCCTTGACGCTGACTGGGCGCGCCGCGCCATTGCATCGGTTGGCAACTACGGCGAAGTCTTTGCCAAGAACATCGGCGAAGACACCCCGATTGGTCTGGCGCGTGGCCTGAACGCACAGTGGCGTGATGGCGGCCTGATCTACTCGCCGCCCTTCCGTTAAT
Organism: Aliiroseovarius crassostreae; assembly: GCF_025137635.1. Lineage (NCBI taxonomy): Bacteria > Pseudomonadati > Pseudomonadota > Alphaproteobacteria > Rhodobacterales > Paracoccaceae > Aliiroseovarius > Aliiroseovarius crassostreae. The sequence continues at coordinate 299,706 of NZ_CP080772.1, forward strand.
AACACCCGAAAAAGGGCGTGGGAAACCGCGCCCTTTTTCCCTCTCAATCGACTGCACTCTGGCCCGCGCGCAAAAGACGCGCCCTTCAAGATAATCGCCAGAGGCAACGGGGATGTCCCAAATGACCACTACACCTGACCTGCAGCCTCAGGCGTCTTTCCGCCTGTCCATGCTGCTATATGACAGCCGATACCGTTCGATGACGATCCAGATCATCGCGCTGATTGGCTTCCTGACCCTTCTGGGTTGGCTGTTTTCAAACACCGCCAGCAACCTTGCGGACCTCGGCAAAGAGCCCAGCTTCCGTTTTCTGGGCGAGCCGGCTGGCTATGACATCAACCAGCGCCTGCTGGAATATACCAACCGCGATACCCATTTGCGCGCGGCCCTGATGGGGCTTCTCAACACGCTGCTGGTGGCGGTGCTGGGCTGTATCACGGCCACGATCCTTGGGGTTGTCATCGGCGTTCTGCGCCTGTCGCCCAACTGGATCGTCTCGCGCCTGTCGGCGGTTTATGTTGAGGGTTTCCGCAACGTGCCGGTCCTGCTGTGGATCGTGTTCACCATGGCGATCCTGATCGAAACCCTTCCGGCGCCGCGGGCGTTCAAAAGCGGTGAGGCAACCATGTCGCTGTTTGACAGCGTGGCGTTGACCAACCGGGGCATCTATATCCCTGAACCGCTGTTTCACAACACGCTGGGCAATATCCACCTGTTTGGCGCGTCCAGCCTGCGCTTTGACATCAGCATCGATCTGATTGTGCTGGCTGCAGTGTTCATCGGCGGATTGTTTGTCTCGTCGCGCATCAAACGCCGCGCAGATCGCATTCAGGAAGCGACCGGTGATCGCCCGACCACCTGGTATTGGCGTCTGGGGGTGGTGTTTGTGCCAACCATCACTGTTCTGGTGATGCTGGGCTTCCACCTTGGATATCCTGAGTTGAAGGGCTTCAACTTCAAGGGTGGCATCTATATGCGCAACTCGCTGATTGCCCTGTGGCTGGCATTGTCGCTCTACACGGCGGCCTTCATCGCGGAAATCGTGCGGGCCGGTATTCTGGCCGTGTCGAAAGGCCAGACCGAAGCCGCAAGTGCACTGGGGCTGCGTCCGAACCGGACCATGAACCTGGTGATCCTGCCGCAGGCGCTGCGCGTGATCATCCCGCCGCTGATTTCGAACTACCTGAACCTCACCAAGAACTCGTCGCTGGCGATTGCGGTGGGATACATGGACATTACGGGCACATTGGGTGGCATCACCATGAACCAGACCGGGCGCGAGCTTGAGACGGTTCTTCTGTTGATGCTGGTCTACCTCGCCATCTCGCTGACCATTTCGGCGGTGATGAACTGGTACAATGAATCCGTGAAGCTGAAGGAGCGCTGATATGTCCGATATGTCTTATGTCCGCTCTGAAATGTTGCCCGAACGTGCGCCGCCCGCCTCCTCTGTCGGGGTGATCGGCTGGATGCGGGCCAACCTGTTCAGCTCGGTTCTGAATTCCATCCTGTCGATTGTGTCTTTGACCTTTGTGGTCTGGATTATCTCGGCCTTGCTGGGCTGGGCAATTGCGCCCACCTGGTCCGGCACCTCGGTCAATCATTGTCGTGAACTGACCGGGGGCGGTCATGTCGCCTGTTGGGGCGTGATCAAGGAACGCTGGGTGCAGCTTCTGTTCGGGTTCTACCCGCCTGCAGAATACTGGCGCCCGATCCTGGCCTTTGCGCTTCTGTTCGTGGCGGTGACGCCGGTGCTGTTTTCGATGATCTCGCGCCGGATGAACTGGGTGCTTCTCTGTGTCGTTCTTGGCATTGCGGCGCTTTACCTTGGTGGTCTGGCTGGCGGGATTGCCGGTCTGGCCCTGCTCGCCACCGGTGCCATCATTGGCTACAAGGCGCTGTCGACCGACAAGGATGCCCGCGCGGCCGAGATTGAAGCGGGGGCGAAACGCCTGCCCAATCCGCTCATTTTCACCGCGATCTTCCCCTTCCTCACACCGTGGCTCCTGTGGGGGGGTAGCCTGTGGCTGCCAATCGCGGCAGCCCTTGGATTTGTCATTGGCTTCTTTGCCTACAAATATCTGGCGGCCGCCCTGGGCAGCCTGACCGGGTTGATCCTGTCAGTGCTTGTTGTGCTGGGCTGGTGGCTGTTCATGGCGATGCCTTTTGGCAACGCGATGGCTGCGATCATTCCGCTGGATCTGGTCAAAGTGGTCAGCCGTGACTTTGGTGGCTTCATGCTGTCCATCACCATCGGTGTGGTGGCCATCGGGTGCTCGCTGCCAATCGGCATCGTTCTGGCCCTTGGGCGTCAGTCGGATCTGTTCATCGTGAAAACCCTCTGCGTGGGGTTCATCGAGTTCATCCGCGGCGTGCCGCTGATCACCCTCCTGTTCGTGGCCTCGACGCTTCTGAACATCTTCTTGCCGCCGGGGACGGATTTCGACATCATCCTGCGGGTTCTGATCATGGTCACCCTGTTTGCCTCTGCCTATATGGCCGAGGTGATCCGGGGCGGTCTCGCGGCGCTGCCGCGCGGTCAGTATGAGGCCGCAGATGCGCTGGGTCTGGATTACTGGAAGGCACAACGGCTGATCATCATGCCGCAGGCCCTCAAGATCTCGATCCCGGGCATCGTGTCGACCTTCATCGGCGTCTTCAAGGACACGACGCTGGTGTCGATCATCGGCCTTCTTGACCCGCTGGGTCTGTCGAACTCGATCCGTGCAGATGCGAACTGGATTGGTCTGGTGTGGGAGCTTTACGGCTTCATCGCCATCCTGTTCTTCGTCTTCTGTTTCTCCATGTCGCGCTATTCGATGTATCTCGAACGTCGTCTGCGCACGGACCACCGTTAAAGGAGTAAGTAATGTCTTCTATTACTCTCGACCGTCACGCTGACCGATCGGCCATGAAAGTGTCCGATGAGGTTGCCATTGAAATCCGCGGCATGAACAAGTGGTATGGTGCTTTCCACGTGCTGCGCGACATTGATCTGACCGTCTATCAGGGCGAGCGGATCGTGATCGCGGGGCCGTCAGGGTCGGGCAAATCGACCCTGATTCGCTGCATCAACCGCCTGGAAGAACACCAGGAAGGGCAGATCATCGTGGACGGGACCGAGCTCACCTCGGACCTGAAAAACGTCGATAAGGTGCGCTCAGAGGTGGGCATGTGCTTTCAGCACTTCAACCTCTTCCCACATCTGACCATCCTGGAAAACTGCACGCTGGCCCCGATCTGGGTGCGCAAAACGCCCCGGAAAGAGGCCGAAGAGCGCGCGATGCATTTCCTTGAAAAGGTGAAAATCCCCGATCAGGCCCATAAATATCCGGGCATGTTGTCGGGTGGTCAGCAGCAGCGTGTGGCCATCGCCCGCTCGCTGTGCATGATGCCGCGCATCATGCTGTTTGACGAACCCACCTCGGCGCTCGACCCTGAGATGATCAAGGAAGTGCTGGAAACCATGGTGGAACTGGCCGAAGAGGGCATGACCATGCTCTGCGTGACCCACGAAATGGGCTTTGCCAAAGAGGTCGCCAACCGCGTGATCTTCATGGATGCGGGCCAGATCGTGGAACAGAACGAACCAGAAGAGTTCTTCAACAACCCGCAATCGGAACGCACCAAACTGTTCCTCAGCCAGATCCTCTGATCATCGCTGAAATGAGAAATGAAACGCCCCGGCCTGTGTCGCCGGGGCGTTTTCTTTTGACCGGGAGTGTTCCGCCCCGCCATCATCCGCCTGCGGCGGCCTCTTTGCGGGGCGGGGTAGCCTCGCTTCGCTCGGCAATTTTCTTGCCTCCGGCGGAGGTATTTGGTGCAAGAAAAAGAAATCAAGCATTAACCAAAATCTGCCAGCATGATCATACGGTACAGGCGGAGGCGCCGATGACCGTGCAAGGAAAAGAGACAGGATCTCTTGGAGGAAGAGGGGGCTTCGGGCCCTCTTTTTCTTGCCAAAAATACCTCGGGGTGAGCCTCGGAGAGGCGAGGGGCAGCGCCCCTCCCCCCAAGCCTCCACTGACTTGTCTCCTTAAAGCGCTTCGGTTTTTACCTGACACAGGGCAAAACCGAAATGCGGTGAGAGATATCAATGTCGTGGGCGTTTCGGAATAAACATGTGTCTCAAGTTTATCCCGAAACGCTTTACCGATTGCGCAGGGAAGACGTTACGCCGGGAAACGCCGGCAACCAGTTCTCCCGCCGATCTGTCCAAAGCTCGTAATCTGGTGTGAACTGGCTGGGCTGATCCAGTGCGCCGAGGTGAAGCTCTATCTCATCGCCCGTTCTTGCAAAGACCGAGGAGCCGCAGGTGGGGCAGAAATGCCGCCCCTGATAGGTGTTGGTTTGCCCATCAATCTGTACCGCATCTTGGTGGAAAACGGCCGCTGCATAGAAGAGCGCGCCGTGATGCTTGCGGCAGTCAAGGCAATGGCAGATGCCCACTCGAAGGGGGCTTCCGGTTGCCGTGAAACGGATTTTGCCACAGAGGCAGCCGCCGGAGTGAGTGTCCATCTGGGTCTCCTTTCTGGCGACAGGCCCGGTATTCTGAAGCGCTTAGATCAGATCTCGCGGCACCACGAACCCATCCACCGTGCCACTGTGCCAGGTCACATCCGACCAGCTGTCCACGTCAAACCGGATCACCGCGGTGGCGGTGGTCGGGTAATGGTGAAACCGCTCATGGGCAGGGGGTGTGGCCACCAGCCGCCGGGCGAGATAGGCTGTGCCGGGATTGTGGGCAATCATCATTACGGTCTGGCCGCGGGCCCCCTTCAGCTCTTCCAGCATCTGGTCCGGGTCCGCCAGATACAGGCTTTCGCGATATTCGGCCTCGGGTCCGCCCACCAGTTTATCCGCGATATAGGCCCAGGTTTCGCGCGTGCGTTTCGCGTTGGAACTCAGCACCTGATCCGGGATATGCCCGCGTTCGGCCAGCCAGCGCCCGATGGCCTTGGCCGACGCTTCGCCGCGTTTGTTGAGCGGGCGCTCATGATCGTCCAGACTGGGATCGCTCCAGCTTGATTTCGCGTGGCGGGTCAGGATCAGGGTCAGGGTCATTGGGGATGAAACGCTTTCATGTGGAAGTGGGATTGTTCACGCAACCTGCCATAGTTTTGTGACAAAGGGCAAACAACTCGCACCATACATCCCCCTTCAAGGCAGGTTTTTCCCGCCTCCGTGTCGAGATAGGCATGGCACCGCGGCAGGTCATAGCCGTCCTGGGTCAGGGCCGCGACCGGGCAGGCGGTTGTGCAGGGGGCAGGGCATGTCTGGCAGGGAGAGCCGGAGGCAGCGGGCCTGGGCAAGGGGCGCTCCCCGGCAAGTCGAATGGCACCGCGAAAACTGACCCAAAGACCGGCCCGCTCATGCACCAGCAGGGTGACAGGCGAAGGCCAGGCGCGCCCGCTTTCCTGCGCCCAGCGGAAAAAGGGCGGGTAAGGGGGGCCGTCCGAGGGGAAAACCGCCTGTCCGCCCCAGGCCTGCGCCAGCTCCCCGATCATGCGCTTTGACCAGCGATCCAATGGATCTGGCGCCCCGTCCAGATACTCGGGAGAAGAGGAAAACCGCGCCCAGAACCCCGGCTCACGTGGACCAAGAAGAACGATCGTCTCCCCCGCATCGTGCAGCATCCCGAACACTTCCAGCTGCATCTCTTCGGCGGCAGGCGCCCAGCTCATTTGTCCCGAAACGGGAGCATCAGGCTCCACCCCAACTGTGCTGGACGGTCGTCCTGCCACTCTAGCCCGATGGTCATCTTGTCATGGCCGTCCTGCGGTTGGTCCGTATAGGTCCCGAAGATACGATCCCAGATCGACAGGCAGAACCCATAATTGCTGTCCGCCTCATGGCGATGCACGGAATGATGCACCCGGTGCATGTCCGGCGTCACCAATCCCCACCGCACCACCCGGTCCACCGCCAGCGGCAGGCGCATATTCGCATGGTTGAACATGGCGGACCCATTCAGGATCACCTCAAACAGCACCACCCCCCAGGCCGGGGCACCAATCAGATACACAACCCCGATTTTGATCACCATCGACGCGGCAATTTCGACCGGATGAAACCTGAGCGCCGTGGACACATCAATATCACGATCCGCGTGATGCACCCGATGCAGCCGCCACAACACAGGAACCTTGTGAAACACCATGTGCTGGAACCAGATCGCAAAATCCAGGATCAGCACCGCGAGCAAAACCGAAACGCCCCCCGGAAGCGCCAGCCAGTTCAGAAGCCCCCAGCCATTTGCCGCCGCGTCCAGGGCCGCCCCGACCGCCAGAAGTGGCAAAAAAACTGCCATGGCCCGCACCGTCAGCGCATCTATCACGATGATCAGAAAATTGGTGGTCCAGCGCCGCGCCCGCGTCTGAACCCGCTTGCGTCGCGGAACCAGGGTTTCGATGCCGGTAAACAGCGCAAAAAGGCCAAGAAAGGCGGTCAGTCGTATCAGGGCTTCATATTCCATGCCGCAACCCTACGCCGTCCCCGCGCGGTGACAAGTCACATTGCCGCGACAGATGGCCCCCACGCCCCGCGCCCGCTTTCTTCTTGGCAAAATACTCCGGGGTGAGGGCAAAGCCCGAGGGGCAGCGCCCCTTTTCCCGCGTCTTTCCCGCAATCACGCCCGGATCATCGACCCCGCACCATGATCGGTATACAGTTCCAGCAGACAGGCATTCGGGGCGCGCCCATCCAGAATGACCACAGCGCGCACACCGCCCTCGACAGCCGCCAGGGCCGTTTCCGTCTTGGGGATCATCCCCCCCGCGATCACCCCTTCGGCAATCAACTCGCGAATGTGATCCGCAGTCAGTTCGGTCAGAACCTCCCCATCTGCGCCCTTCACCCCCTCGATATCGGTCAAAAGCAAAAGCCGGTCCGCCTTCAGCGCCGCCGCAATTGCCCCTGCCATCGTGTCGCCGTTAATGTTGAAGGTTTCGCCATTCCGGCCCGCTCCCAAAGGCGCGATCACCGGGATCGTCTCTGCCGACGCGAGGTCACGTAAAATCGTGGCATCCACCTCGGAAGGTGTGCCGACAAACCCAAGATCCGGGTTGGTCTGATCACATGTCACCAGCCCCGCATCCTTGCCCGACAGGCCAACCGCCTTGCCACCTTCCGCATTGATCGCCTGCACAATGCGCTTGTTCACAACACCAGACAGCACCATTTCGACCACTTCCACCGTGGCTGCATCGGTCACCCGTTTGCCGTTCACCCAGTCGCTTTTGATATCCAGCTTCTCGAGCATCGCATTGATCATCGGCCCGCCGCCATGCACCACCACCGGGTTCACCCCCACATGGCGCATCAGCACGATGTCGCGGGCAAAACTGGCCATCTCCTCGTCGCTGCCCATGGCATTGCCGCCAAATTTGATGACAACCGTGGCGCCCGCATATCGTTGCAGATAGGGCAGGGCCTGAGAAAGCGTGCGGGCGGTGGCGATCCAATCGCGGTTCATATTCTGGGTCTTCATCCTACTGTCCTCATTCCCTTTTGTGTTAAGCCCTCCGCGCCCCGCTGCCAAGAGGCATTGCGCCTTTCCGTGTCCCTGATAGGGTGGGCGCAATTCCCCCATGCCCCTTAAGGAGTTCCCGATGAGTGACGACCGTAAAACCCTGCTTCTGACCGGGGCCAGCCGCGGCATCGGCCATGCCACCGTGCGCAAGTTCAACCGCGAAGGCTGGCGGGTGATCACCTGTTCCCGCCAACCTTTCCCCGAGGAATGCCCCTGGGGCGGGGGGCGCGAAAACCATGTGGTCATCGACCTCTCGGATCCGGCTGACACCATCAATGCGGTGGGCTTGATTCAGGAAAAACTGAACGGTCGGCTGGATGCGCTGGTGAACAATGCAGGCATTTCCCCCAAGGGTCCGGGGGGGGCGCGGCTCAGCACGCTCAACACTGACTTGCTGGACTGGGGGAAAGTGTTTCATGTGAATTTCTTCGCCTCAGTGGTGCTTGCGCGCGGGCTGAAAGAGGAGCTTGCCGCGGCCGGGGGCGCGGTGGTCAATGTCACCTCGATTGCCGGTTCGCGCGTGCACCCCTTTGCCGGTGCCGCCTACGCCACCTCCAAGGCCGCGCTGGCCGCACTCACCCGCGAAATGGCCCATGACTTTGGCCCGCTCGGTGTGCGCGTAAATGCCATTGCGCCGGGAGAAGTGGAAACCGCGATCCTCTCGCCGGGCACGGAGAAGATTGTCGAGCAACTGCCGATGCGGCGACTGGGCCAACCCGATGAGGTGGCGAATGCGATCTACTTCCTCTGCTCCGATGCCAGCTCCTATATCTCCGGCACCGAGATCGAGGTGAACGGCGCCCAGCATGTCTGATCAGGCCGTGTGACAGCTCTTACCGGGACAGGTTTGAGGAGGAAAAACTTTAAACTTTTCGATTCTGACCCGGTGAAAGTTGCAACTTTCCCCTTTTGGGAATGCAAAAACTTTAAAGTTTTGCCGCCGGTGCCGTTCGGAGCGTTGCCTCAGAACCAACTGGTTTTTTCTGATCAAAACGACGCTCAGTGCGGGCTCAGTCGAGCCCCGCAATGATCGCGCGCAGGGTGGCAATGCCGTCCCCTTTTTCCGATGAAGTCAGGACCAGTTCGGGATAGGCGGCGGGATGTTTCGACAGGGCCTTGCGAACCTGTTCCAGCACCTTGGCGCGATCCTTCTCCTTCACCTTGTCGGCCTTGGTCATAACCACTTGAAAAGTAACGGCAGATTTGTCGAGAAGGGTCATAATCTCATCATCGACCTTCTTTACGCCATGCCGTGAATCGATCAATACAAAGGCTCGACGCAGGTTGGCCCGTCCCGACAGATAGGATTTCAGCAGGCGCTGCCACTTTTCGACCACAGCCACCGGCGCATTGGCAAATCCATAGCCTGGAAGGTCAACCAGATAGGGGCCGTCCGTGGTGGTGAAAAAGTTGATTTCCTGCGTGCGACCGGGTGTGTTGGAGGCGCGCGCCAGCTTGACGCGACCAGTCAAGGCATTGATAAGGCTAGATTTTCCAACATTTGAGCGGCCTGCAAAGCAGACCTCAAGCCGGTCCGGGTCGGGCAGGCCGGACATGGCCACCACGCCTTTCAGAAACTCGGTCTGACCCGCAAAAAGCTTGCGCCCCCGTTCGCGCATCAACTCATCCGGCTCCTCGGCCATTGGAAAAGGCAGTTGTGTCATTCCAGAACCTCGATCTTGTCGTCCACGGTGATCTCACCGCCCTTGGTCACCACCGCATGAACCCCCATTTCCTGGATGCCCCAGCCATCGCGCAGCGCGCCAAGAGTGTTGGCATCCCGCTCTCCGGTGCGTGTGCTGGCTTCGGTCATGCGGCAGCGGGTGATTTCCTTGCGGATGTAAAATTCGGCATTGCCGATGCGAATATGTTTGCCAACCCAGCCACGTTCTTCCCAAGGGAAAAGGCCAGATACCAACAAGTTACCTCGCCAGCGCAGCGGCGACAACTCGCGCCCGATCCGGCTGCAAATTGCCTGGTGGCTGGCCAGGTTCATCAGCGAAAGTGACACGGTTTGACTGTCTGTCATTGCGTTCTTTGCCTTGATGACCCGTGTCGGTTTTGGCCGCCCCTCCGGGGTAAGCTGTTGAACCCATTTGATAAACCGCGTTTGATCTTCTGGTTTGTCCGGGTTGATCGTCAGGCCGGGCATCTTCGGATGGGTCAGGGTCACGGTTCCGGTCGGCAGGTCGAAATGGGCTTCCATGGCTTGCAGCAGGGGCACCCCGGCGCCGCGCGAGAAGTTGCGGCATTCCTCCCAACCATCTGCATTTTGCGCCAGTCTGGCGGCCTCATGGAGCACCCCCCATTGCCGATCAAAAGGCAAAGCGCGACCCGGTTCGAGCCGCGCTTTTACCATTGCTTCACGCCCATGTGCCTTGATCGGGTGGCGCCAGATTTGGGCAATGTGCCCGGTCATCCGGCGTCCTTTGCCCGGCGCTTAAAGCTTTTCAGAACATTGCCCAGCACATCCGGTTTGTGCCCGTGGCTGCGCATGATCAGATATTGCTGGGTAAATGTGATCGTGTTGTTGGCGATCCAGTAGAGCACGAGGCCCGAGGCAAATCCGCCCAGCATGAACATGAACACCCAGGGCATCCAGGCAAAAATCATCGCCTGTGTCTGGTCGGTGGGTGCCGGGTTCAGCTTTTGTTGCAACCACATCGAGATCCCCAGCAAGATCGGCAAGATGCCCAGAGAGATGATGGCCAACAGGCTGTCGGGACCGGGTGCTGCGAAGGGAAGCAGCCCAAACAGGTTCAGAATGGACGTGGGATCCGGTGCGGAAAGGTCGTGGATCCAGCCAATCCATGCAGCATGGCGCAGTTCAAGCGTGACAAAAATCACTTTGTAAAGCGAGAAGAAGATCGGAATTTGCAGCAGGATCGGCAAGCAACCAGAGGCCGGATTGACCTTTTCGCGCTTGTAAAGCTCCATCATGCCCTGCTGAACCTTCTGGCGATCATCGCCAGCGCGTTCCTTGAGCTTCTCCATCTCAGGCTGAAGCTCTTTCATCTTTGCCATGGAGACATAAGACTTATACGCAAGCGGGAACAACACGGCCTTGATCACCAGAGTCAGGCCGATAATGGCCCAGCCCATATTGCCGATGACGCCATTCAGCCAGTGCAGAAGGGCAAAGATCGGTTTGGTCAGGAAGAAGAACCACCCCCAGTCGATGGAGTCGAGGAAACGGTAAATACCCTCTTCATTCTGATAATTCCGGATGGTTTCCCACTCTTTGGCACCGGCAAACAGGCGGGTTTCCACCGAAGCGGTTGTCCCGGGCGCCACCTCCATGACAGGCAGGCGAACCTGTGTCTGATAGATATCCGATTTCTCGGCATAGCGCGTGGCCGAGGTAAAGGATTGACCTGACGCCGGGATGAGCGTGGTCATCCAGTAGTGATCGGTAAACCCGATCCAGCCATTTTCCGTGACTTCGACAAGTTCGGCACGCGCCCCTTCGCGAGGATCAAAATCCAGGTCGGTGACATCGCTGTAGTCGGTTTCAAGCAACTCAGAATCAGTTTGGCTAACGATCCCTTCGTGGAGAATGAAGAACCCTTTCAGATCCTGCGGCTCGCCATGGCGCGCCAGCATGCCATATGGGGCGACGCGACTGGGAACCGAGCCTGTATTTTCCACGGTCTGCGTAACCGTAAACATGTATTTGTCATCAACCGCCACTGTGCGTCGGAAGATCAGGCCCTTACCATTCTCCCACCGCAGCGTAACCGGGGTGTCGACTGTGAGCTTGTTTCCGCTTTCCACGTTCCAGATTGTGGAGGGGCCGGGAACGTCTTCAGGTGCGGTTTGTCCACCCGGGGTCCATCCGTAAAGCGCGTAGTAAGCACCTGCGTCTCCGGTCGGACGCAGAAGGGTCACGATCGGGCTCTCCTTCGACAGCTCCGTGTGGTAGGATTTCAGACGTAGATCATCCAGTCGCCCGCCCAGAAGAGAGATTGATCCTTCCAGGTTGGGCGTGTCGATATTTACCCTGGCAACTTCCGCAAGCTGATCGGTGACGTCCTGAGTGGTTTTCCCCGGCGCAGTTGCGTCCTCCACGGAAGAAGGGGTGGCGGGGGGCGACAGTTCAGATGCGGCCTGTGGCTGGGTGTCGATGGTGGGTTCAGGGTCGGCCGGAGGGAACATGATCAGCCATCCGGTGATCACGAGAAAGCTGAGTACTGTTGCCAGGATCAGGTTCTTGTTCTGGTCGTCCATAAAGCCCACCGCTCTTGTAATATTAGGTCAGAGTGGTTCAAGCGGGCTTGAAGCAAAAGGTCAAGCAGTTTTCCGGCCTGATGCCAAGGAATAGCTAAGCGCGCTTGGGCAAGATTGTTGATGCGGCCACCTTTTCCTCCAAAGTTTGCAGCCACCCGATTGTCGCGTCAAAGGGCATGGGTTTTGCAATTGAATAGCCCTGGACATGGGCACAGCCGAGTTGAGCGAGCATTGCATGCTCTCCGTGGGTCTCGACACCTTCCGCAATTGCCTCCAGACCAAGGCGTTCCGACATGGTGAGGATGGCGGCAATCATGCTTTGCTGATCCCGATCAGTATCAACATGCGTTACGAATGAGCGGTCAATCTTGATCCGGCTAACGTCAAAGCGGCGAATGCTGGAAATGGAGGCATGTCCGGTTCCAAAATCATCCAGATCCACCCCGCATCCCAATTTGGAGAATGAAGCGATATTGTGGGAGGTTATGTCGTCGTCGGTTTGGGCCACAACCGTTTCGAGGATTTCGACGGTCAGGCGGCTGGGTTCCAGATCAAAGCGGTCCAGTTCCCATTTCACCTTTTCGAAAAGCCGCGGGTTACGTAGCTCGTCGGCGGAAAAATTGACGGAAATCGACGGGACGCGAATGCCCAGCTTGTCCCAATCTTTGAGTGCGGTCAGGGAATGGTAGAGCATGACTTCGCCGAGGCGTTCGGACAAGCCTGCCTGAACCAGTGCGGGAAGGAAAGCACAGGGGGCAATCAGTCCCTTATCGGGGTGGTTCCAGCGTGCAAGGGCTTCAAACCCGGACAATTCGCCGGTGTCGGTTGACAACTGGGGCTGGAACCACGGGACGATCTGCCCTTCATTGAGTGCCGTCAGGATTTCTTTCACCGAGTGTTCTGATCCAGCGACGCGTGCGCGATCGCCCTTGGTGAAGGCGCGGATTGATCCTGGGCCCGAGAAAATGGCCTCCTGCAGGGCGCTTTCCGCCGCATTCAGAATGGATTCTCCGCTGCGTTTCGGCGCGCGGGAGGGCAGTGCGAACCCCACGGACAGCGTGCAATGAACCTGAACATTCTCGATGAGAAATGGCGTGTCAAATGCGGCTTGCAGGCGGCCTGAAAGCTGGATGAGAGTCTCCAGATCAACCCGGCGGGATTTGTCCAGACACATGCCAAAGCGCGCATTGCCGAGATAGGCCAGCATATCAGTGCTGCGCAGAACACCAACAATGCGTTCGCTACAGGCTTGCAGCAACCGTTCTGCTAAGGCGTCGCCAAGGTTTTTCCGCGCATTGTCGAAATCATCCACCTCAACGACGACACAGGCCTTGTCCGGGATATTTTCATTGCTCAGGGCATGGTCGAGGGATTTGATCAGCCGGTCCCGCACCGGCAGGTTGGTGATTGTATCGGTTGGGCCCGCATTCACGCTTGGCGCCGGTTGGGTCACAATCCCCATCAGAAGAAGAAGGCTGGGAAAAATCACTGCAAAAAGGACCAGAAGCCCTTCCCCTCCGAACCAGAACGCACCGAGGGCCACTGCGGGCAGAAAGGCGGCCAGTTGAGGTCCGAGCATCGCCGTGCGTGCAGCTTGTTTTACATTATGGAACCAATTTGAGTTGCCGGAGGCAGCCATACGTCTTCATCCTCTTTGCGCGAGGCGAAACTGCCCCGACACGGATAAAGTAGGCACTTGAAGTCAACTGAACGTTAATGGCCTGGCAAAATTTAGGTCTAATTTTCAATGTTATCCGGCAGGTTTCGCGAAAGCCCCGCAAAATCGAACAATTGCGGGTCCAGTAGGTGGCTCGGGCGCGTGTTCATCAGGGCTTTGAACATGATCTGGCGGCGTCCGGGGAAATTCTTCTCCCACTGATCAATGATTCCCTTAACCTGCTGGCGCTGCAACCCGTCCTGCGATCCGCAGAGGTCACACGGGATGATTGGGTAGTTCATCTGGGTGGCGAATTTTTCGCAGTCTTCTTCTGCCACATGGGCCAAGGGACGGTAGACAAACAGATCGCCCTCTTCATTGACCAGTTTGGGCGGCATGGTTGCAAGCCGTCCACCATGAAAGAGGTTCATGAAAAACGTTTCCAGAATGTCGTCGCGATGATGGCCCAGCACCACGGCGGAACATCCCTCCTCCCGCGCGATCCGGTAGAGGTTTCCGCGCCTCAGCCGCGAACAGAGTGAGCAGAATGTGCGTCCCTGCGGGATCTTGTCCATCACGATCGAGAAGGTGTCTTCGTATTCGATGCGATGGGGGACATCCATTTTAGCAAGGAATTCCGGCAGCACCGTGGCCGGAAAATTCGGCTGTCCCTGATCCAGATTGCACGCCAGAAGCTCCACCGGCAGAACGCCGCGCCATTTCAACTCGTAAAGCGCGGCCAGCATCGTATAGCTGTCCTTGCCGCCGGACAGGCAGACCAGCCATTTGGCCCCGCGCTCCACCATGCCATACTGGTCGATCGCTTCGCGCACATTGCGAATGATCCGCTTGCGCAGCTTCTTGAATTCGGTGGTGGAAGGGGCGCCGGCAAAAAGCGGGTGGATGTCATCAAGCGTATCAGTCATGCCCCGCCTTTAGGGGCTTTTGCGCAGGGAAACAAGGGGGATCGGGGGCGACACCAGGTGGTCTCGCCCCGCGGGGTCACCAGAAAACATCCCTTCCGGATGCGGGCGGATAAAGGTCCTTTACCTCAGGCAGGCCCATGTCCTTGGCAAGGTGGGATGAGCGCGGCGCCTGGCGATGGCGACGCGGCAGGGGCGCGCCTGCAAACAGGGCCGCGCGCAGAACACGCCAGCGACCGTGGCGTTTGATCAGCGCGGCGATGACCTGTGCCATCGGGTTGCCCTGGCGGCGCGGTAAGTTGGGAGAGGTGGTCATGTCATATTCCTTGTTCATGGGGATGATTCGTGGGCAGCTTGCGACCTCAAGTCCCCTTCAGCTCAAGCGGAAGGGGGCAGGGCTGGTGATGAAAACGGTTCTCAGGCCGCAAGCCATCGGCCGGCACAGTGGAAACCGTGCCGGAGAGTGGGGATTGCGAGGGCAGGGGCATTTTGCCCCTGTGGATTACATCATGAGATCTCGAAACCCTGGGGGCGGGTCATGTGGCGGCAGACCCACGTCGCGACGCAGGTGGTTGCTGAGTTCCTCTCCGCGTGGCCGCTTACGCAGCCGTGCAAGCAGGTTCGTCACCAGCACGCGTGTGACGCGTCCGGCGCCATGTTCGGTGACGAGATCGTCAATCAGGTCCTGAAGCCGGATCGCTCCGGTGTGAAAATTACTGTCCATCATGGTTTTATGACCGGCTGGTGCCGGGTCCCTTGGTTTGGACATGGCGCCAAGGGGGCTTGGATCGCCATGCGGTTGGGTAGGAAAATTTGTGACAGAGAGTGCAATCGGCTGAGCGCAGGCGCAGGGATTGGTCTGTGATCACAAAATGTTAGAGACAACCGGTTTTGAGAGAAGACACCCGTGTGGGGGCCTGATGTTCAAATACCGGAAATGGTGGTTCGTCGTGCGGTCGCGTTTACGACGCGAAGACGGTCCAGAAGCCCGCGGCAAAGCCTTTTGGATGTGCGGCAAAGGCGGCACAATCGGCGGCTCGGAGGGTCGATGCGTTGATATTGGTCATGTAGCCCCTCCTTCTTGTTTGCTGTTTCGGGTGAGGCCGTTTTAGCGCAAGAGGGACCTCAAACAAGCTTGCTTGCGAAGAATACTCAACCTGTGGCGGAAAGGGCACTTAAAGCGTTTCGGTTTTAACCTGACACAGGGCAAAACCGAAACGCTTTAGGCCGGATCAAGAGTGATCACATCCGGACGAGTCGTGGCGCCCATGGGGGACGGGGTCGTAGCCGCAGGACCCCCAGGGATTGCAGCGGGCGATGCGTTTGGCAGCCAGCCAACTGCCCCTGATGGCGCCGTGCTTTTCCAGGGCTTCAAGCGCATAGGCCGAACAGGTGGGTTGATAGCGGCAATTGAACCCGACCCAGGGGGAGAAGATCAGCCGGTAGGCCCGGATGGGCAGGGCGGCAAGATGGGCAAGCGGGGTCATTGACGGGGCCTCTGGGTTGGATTCTAGTTTTCTAGTTTTCTAGTTTTCTAGTTTTCTAGTTTTCTAGTTTTCTAGTTTTCTAGTTTTCTAGTTTTTTCGGTTTTGGTTTTGGCTTCGGGCGGGGCGCGCGCGGGGTGTGGACCTCTTTCAACGCGCGAATCAGGTCTTCCATCAGGTCATTATAGGGGCGGGTGGCGGTGGCGTCCTTGCGGCCGATAAGCACATAGTCCCAGCCCGGCTTGCCATGGGTGGGCAGCACCTCGCGGGCAATGGCACGCAGGCGCCGCTTGGCGCGGTTGCGGGCCACGGCATTGCCGACTTTCTTCGAGCATGTATAGCCAATGCGTGGGCCTTCGCCAGCCGGTTCGTCGTCCCGCCGGCGCCGGGCCTGCAGCAGAAAGGCCGGCTGGGGCGCACGACGCGCACGGGCCGCGGATAGAAAATCGCGCCTTTGGGTCAATGTGGTCAGCATGTCATCCCCTCACGTGCAAAAACCGCCGCAGGCATGGGCCTCGGCGGTCTGCATCTCATCTTGTCCGGCGCAGTCACGGAAATCCGGTGATCTGCGGTCAAAGCTTACGCGCTCAGCGACTTCCGGCCACGCGCACGACGCGCGTTCAGGATTTTGCGGCCAGCTTTGGTGGCCATGCGCGAGCGGAAGCCGTGACGGCGTTTGCGAACCAGGTTCGAGGGTTGATAGGTGCGTTTCATCGCCCGTCTCCGTTTGGGCCCGGTTCCGTCTCTCGTCCCCGCGCTCTGATCACTCAGATCAAGCAGTCGACGATCTCTTGCTACGGATTCGGGCAAGTGTCTATTCGAAGCCCGGTCTATAGGCGGCATTTCAAAGTAAGTCAAATGGGAAAGGGCAGCAAATTGACCTCTCTCATCTGCCCTGTTCCACCTGCGGGCGTAGGGGGAATGCCATGCCGGGTCTTTGCAGGCAAGGCATATTCCCGCCATTTGTGTTAAACTGGGGTGGTTTCGGGGGTGAAGGGGGAAAAATCGTGTTATAAAATGACCTCGATCTTGCCTTAGATCTTGCCGGACAACGCCTTTGGGGGAAGTAAAATGGAATGGATTGCTGTCGAGGTGAAGGGGCGCATTCTGCGAATGTGGCCCAATGGTGGGGATGAGATTCGCCGCACTCTGGATGCCGGGGTGACGCTGGAATCCCTTGTGCCCGAGATTGAACATACGGTGTCATTGCAACCACATACCCGCATTCTGGCCACCGGTGTGCGGGCCGGGGCTCCGCTCAGCGTGCCATGTGCCCTGGCCGCCCCCCGTCATGTGCCGCATGTGGATCCGCGTCTTTATCTTGCCCCAGCGGTCAAACAGGAAAACCCTGCCGGGCTGATCGGCTATGAGGTGGTGCGGCTGGCCGGGCTATTGGCGCAGGATCCCAAATTCGACGGGGTGGCCTGCCTGATTGGCGAACAGACGGTCTGGGCACAGATCAGCGCCGAAGAGATTGTCAGCTTTCAGGCCGCCGCGACGGTGCGGCTGGCGGGGCTGCTTGGGGTCACGCCAAGTGTTGGCGAGGGATTTGAGCACACGCTGTCTGATATCATCGCCCGCCCGCAGAAACTTGCCAGCAAGATTGCGAGCCTTGAGGCCGCCAGAACCCTTGGGTTGGTGTCGGAGGCTGAGGCCGCGTCCCAGCTGACCGGCGCCCTGGTGGGGGCCGAACTTGCCGCGATGCGCCCTTACTGGCTGGGGCAGCGGGTGGCGCTGATCGGCAATGCCCGCTCGACCAATGTCTATGAAAAGGCATTGTCGGCACAGGGGGTGGCCTGTGACACCTATCTGGGGGCAGATCTGGCGTTGAAAGGGCTGCGCCCCTATGCCACGGAACCCGCCTGAAGGCCGTAAAACCGAAACGTTTTAAATGCCACAGAAAAGAAAGGACCGCGCTTTTGAGGCGCGGCCCTTCTGAGGTTTCGATCTGGCTGGCTTTCCAACCCGGCTGACTGTCCAGTTTGGTGGGATCAATAGCTGTATTCGGCGTAGATCCGTTTCAAGTCACCTTTCCAGTCGCCGTGGTAATGCTCCAACAACTCATCCGCAGGCGTTTTTCCCTCTTCCACACTGTCTTGCAGCGCGTTGAGGAAGTGGCGTTCATCCGGCACCATGCCCCCGATCCCCGGACGGGCCCGGTTTTTAAGCCCCTGTTTGGCGATCTCGACGGTTTCGCGGGCCAGATCAATGATCTTCACGCCGTTTGCCTCACCTTGCAGCCCATCGACAGAGGCCGCCACGCGCAGGGCTTCGCGGGTCTCCGCATCCCAGTCCTTGGCCAGATCCCAGGCTGCATCCAGACTGTCCTGACAATACATCAGACCCACCCAATAGGCGGGCAGGGCACAGATACGACGCCACGGGCCACCATCGGCACCGCGCATTTCCATATATTGCTTGATCCGCACTTCGGGAAAGGCGGTGGTCAGGTGGTCGGCCCAGTCGGAGAGCGTCGGGGTTTCACCCGGCAGGGCAGGCAGTTTTCCTTGCATGAAATCGCGGAACGACATGCCCAAAGCATTGATATATTGCCCGTCGCGATAGACAAAATACATCGGCACATCGAGCGCATATTGCACATAGCGCTCAAACCCCATCCCCTCTTCAAACACAAAGGGCAGCATCCCGGTGCGCGACGCATCCAGATCGCGCCAGATCCGCGAGCGCCAGCTTTTGTGCCCGTTCGGTTTGCCTTCGAAGAACGGCGAATTGGCAAACAGTGCGGTGGCCACCGGCTGCAACGCCAGACCCACGCGGAACTTTTGCACCATGTCGGCCTCTGACGCGAAATCGAGGTTCACCTGCACGGTGCAGGTGCGATACATCATCTGTTTTCCATGGGTGCCGACCGTGTCCATATAGTCGGTCATCAGCTTGTAGCGCCCTTTCGGCATCACCGGCATCTGATCGTGGGTCCATTCCGGGGCCGCCCCCAGACCGATGAAGCGCGCACCGATTTTATCCGCAATCTGATGCACTTCGCGCAGGTGCTCATTCACCTCGTCGCAGGTCTGGTGGATGGTTTCGAGCGGCGCACCGGACAGTTCAAACTGCCCGCCGGGTTCCAGCGAGATATTGGCCCCGGCCCGTTTCAGGCCAATCAGGTTGCCGCTTTCGCGCACCTCTTCCCAACCGAACTCATCGCGCAGCCCTTCCAGCATATGCAGGATCGACCGGTCGCCCGCGTAAGGCAGCGGTTTGAAACTGTCCTGACAATAGCCGAACTTCTCATGCTCGGTGCCGATCTTCCACGCCTCGCGCGGTTTGCAGCCGTCTTCCAGAAACTGGGCCAGCTGCTTATGGTCGGTGATCGGGCCGCCGCCGGATTGGGGGATGGACATGAAGGGCACTCCTCGCGCGTATCTCGGACCCGCATTAGGTGGGGGAAACGCGGGGCGGTGTCAATCCGTCCGAATGCCCCTTTGGGTCAATGCAGCGGGACGACCTTGCGCGACCAGATCACGACTCTGTCAGAGCTGGCCGTTGCGTTGCGCGCATCAATGGCGGTGTTGACGGCCCGGATGGCGGCGGAAATGTCGATATCCGGCAGCACGGCCATGGCGTCAAACAGCTGTTCCGATCCTTCGGCAGATACCGGAATGGTCAAAAGCTCCATCCCGGTGCGAAAGCGCCAGACCGGCAGCCCTGCCATGTCCCGCGCTATGCTGATTTCGTGGATCAGATCAAGTGAGGCAAACCCTCCGCCGACCGGCGCCAGATAAATCACCTGCCGCTCGTCGATCTGCACCACGCCAACCCCGCCGGTCCCCGCCCGAATGCGCGCGCGCTGCACCCCCTGCCAGGCCACGGCTGCGCCAATGAGGGCGAGTGCGACGCCCATCCATTTCAAAAGCCCCAACGAGCCGATGGCCCACCACAGGCCAAGGGCAGCCACCCCGCCGCCGATAATGGCTTCGCGAAAGCGATGGATCCGGGCGCGGGCTTCGGGACGGATCATGTGCGGTCTCCGATCGTGACGGGGGTCGACAGAATGGCGAGTGTGTAGTCCCCGATCCGTTCAAACCCGATGGCTTCATAGGCGCGGCAGGCGGCCTCGCCGCTGGCGAAAAGGATGGCGGTCTGGACCCCGGCTGTGCGTGCCTCTTTCAAATGGGCGGCAACCACCCGGCGTGCAAGCCCCTTTCCACGTGCATTTGGGGGGGTGTAGACCCCACCGATCTGCACCATTTCGGGCAAGTGTGCGTTGAAGGCGGTCATGGCGGTGGGCTGATCATCCCGGATCAACAGACGCACATGGCCAGAGCTGATGGTGGCGTCTACCCGATCGGCAATCACCTTTGTCAGTGTTGCGTCATCTGCCGCGCCAAGTGCCTCGATGTGATAGGCCCGAAACCATTGGGTCAGCAGGGCGGTATCCTGTTGTTCCGGTTTGCGGATTTCGGCAGGCCCCGGATCGCGCAGCTGATCCAGCGACAGGCGATAAAGCGGTTCAACCCGGTTCAGGTCATACGCCGCGTCGTCTAGGCCGAGCACCGCCCGCATACCATCGACCAGTGTCGCGGCACCGTTCAGACCGGCCACCTGCTGGCCCTGCATCGCATCATGAAACCCTTGCCAGAACATCGCCCCTTCCCCGCAGGCATTGAGGAAACCTGCGTTGGAGCGGGAGAACACGCCACTGATCTTGCCGTCTTTATCTTCAACCCAGAACTTTGCCGCATGGGGGTGCTGTGAGCCGCTCAACCCAAAGCGTGCCAACCCTGCCCGCATGAACATGGTGGTTTCGGCGTGGCGTGACAGGAACTGCATCATGGCGGCTTCGTCACCGGGGCGGGCCGGGCGGATCATGTCTTGTCGTCCTTGAGAGGATGCCAGGGGGACATGTCTTTTTTCGGGTCAGCGGATGTGGGACGGATAATCCCCTCATAAGGTGCGCTGACCGGTTCGAACCTGTTGGGCGTGAGATGGGCAATCAGGCGGGGCGTTTCTTCGGGTGCATGGCGAAACAGGCTGCCATCTTTTGCAAACAGCACCTCTCCCCGATGCACCTCGGCCCAGCCATCGTGCAAATCCTGCCCCCCGTCCGGCCCTTCCAGCCGGTGGGTTTCCCAGTAAATCTGTCCCTGCGGGCCTTTGTCGGTCAAAGACGCGGTAAAGCGTTTGTGCAGGGTCCAGCCCGTGATGACCGGCCGGGACAGGTGCCATGTCTCTGTGCGCAGCCAGCCCGATCCGGTGGTGTCCTGTGTGTCAAGCGTCCAGCCGTCACGCTGAATCCGCGGCAGATAAAGCACCGCATCTTCGCCCATTGAAGGCACAAGATGGGCGGGCGGCTGCATCACCCGTGAAAGCGTGCAGCCGGGATAATGCTGATCCGCTTGCGGTATACATGGCCCGCTCTGATCCACCCAGTATCGCTGGTTGTCGAGGAATACGCCGCCCCCGTTCCATGCCCCGCCATGCGGCAGCAAGGCCAGCGCGGTGAAATACGGCGGGCGGCTGATCGCGGTGTAACTGTCGAGGGGTGGTTTGTGCGGGGCGGCAAAATAGATCAGATGCCGCCCGTCCGGGGACAGATCCCCGCGCCGTTCATACACGCGGTGTTTCAGCCACTGGCCCGGCGTCACCTTGTCCGTCTCGAGATCCCAGCACAGCATCTGCACATGTCGTGAGGGGCCGCGCCGAAACAGAACCGCCACCGGGGCCGCGCGGGCGAGGATGCCGAAAATGCGGGCCGGGGCAGATGTGTCCGCCGGGGGGCTCACCCCCAATCCCCCAGATGTTGCTGCCAGATGGTCAGTGCGGCCACGGCAGCGGTGTCGGCGCGCAGGATGCGGGGGCCAAGGCTGACCGCGTGCCCCATCGTGCGCAGCTTGCTGCGCTCGGCCTCGGAAAACCCGCCTTCGGGGCCAATGAAAATGGCCCATTTGTCGCCACCCACCTGGCCCAGCACCTCTTTGGCGCCCACCAGGGCTTCGTCACAGAACATGATCTGGCGCCCCTCGGGCCAGCCGGCCAGCAGCTTGTCCAGCCGCTCCAGTTCGCGCACTTCGGGCACATAGGTGCCGCCGCATTGTTCAGCCGCTTCCACCGCATGGGCCTGCAACCGATCGCGGCGAATGCGTTCTGAATTGGTAAAGGCGGTTTGCATCGGCTGGATCACCGCAGCCCCCATTTCAGCAGCTTTTTCCACGATGAAATCGGTGCGCGCCTTTTTGATCGGCGCAAAGCACAGCCAGAGGTCCGGTGGCAGCTGCAAGGGTTTTGTCTGGTGCAGGCACAGCAGCACGCCTTTGCGCTTCCCCGCCTCGACCACTTCGGCGGTAAACTCGCCATCCCGCCCGTTGAACAGGGCGACCAGATCGCCCGCGCCCATGCGCATGACGTTGAAAAGATAGTTCGCCTGATCGCGATCCATCAAAACGGTTTGCCCCTTGCCCAGAGGCTGCTCTACAAAGAGTCGAACTTTTGCCTGTTTCATGAGCGAACCCTATGACCCAACGTGACGAACTTCCAGAGCAAACCGGCCAGGTGGCGGACGCTTATACGGGCAATTGGGTGGATCATCTGGCCCCCGCCTGGTCGCGCCCTTATCTGCGCCTGTCCCGTGCGGACCGGCCGATTGGCACCTGGCTTTTGCTGATCCCCTGCTGGTGGGGGCTGTTGCTGGCCATTGGGCATTCAGGCCAGTTTGGACCCCATGATCTGTGGATTGCGCTGGGCTGCGCCATTGGTTCTTTCCTGATGCGCGGGGCGGGCTGCACCTGGAATGATATCACCGACCGCAAGTTTGATGCCGCGGTCGAGCGCACCCGCAGCCGCCCGATCCCCTCGGGACAGGTGAGCGTGCGCGGGGCGGTGATCTGGATGGGATTGCAGGCGCTGATTTCGCTGGGGATCCTGCTGACCTTCAATATGGCGGCCATTGTCATGGGGTTTGTCGCGGTGATCCCGGTGCTGGTCTATCCCTTTGCCAAACGGTTTACCTGGTGGCCGCAGGCCTTTCTGGGCATTGCCTTCAACTGGGGCGCGCTTCTGGCCTGGGTGGCGCATCGCGGCAGCCTCGAATGGCCTGCGGTTGCGCTTTATCTCGCCGGGATCAGCTGGACCCTTTTTTACGACACGATCTATGCCCATCAGGACAAGGAAGATGACGCGCTGATCGGGGTGAAATCCACCGCGCGCCTGTTTGGGGAGAAAACCCGCAAATGGTTGATGTTTTTCATGATCCTCACCATCGTGATGATGGCGCTGGCCATGGTGCAGGCATTGGGGGAACGCAACGCCCTGTCGCTGGTGGTGGCGCTGGGCGGGGCCTGGGCGATGGGGTGGCATATGGCATGGCAAATGCGGATGCTTGATATCGATGATACCGAAACCTGCCTGCGACTTTTTCGCTCAAACCGCGATACCGGCCTGATTCCTGTGCTGTTTCTTGCCATTTCTGCGCTGCTGTGATTGCACCACCGGCGGCGGTCGCCTAAGACGATTGCAGTGATTGACCTCTTCCATTGGACCCGGAACCGGATAATGCGCCTTGCCCCCTCGTTTTTGGCCCCCGGCCTGTTTGCCGCTGCCGCCCTGCTGTCACTTGTCGGCGCACGGGTGGCTGTGTCGACCATTGAAACCCTGTCTGCCGAAGGGGTGCGGGACGAATTCCTGTTGCAGGGGTTTGAGTGGGCTGAGGTTGAGGCGGATGGCCTTGAGGTTGTGGTGTCCGGCATTGCCCCGGACGAGGTGACCCGCCTTCGCGCCGTTTCGGCCGCCGGCACGGTGATCGACAGCGGGCGGGTGATCGACAATATGCAGGTCGCCGCCACCGAAGATATCGCCCCGCCGCGCTTTTCCCTGGAGATCCTGCGCAATGATGCGGGTATTTCCCTGATCGGCCTGATCCCGGCCAGTTCCGACCGGGACCGGCTGAAAGAGCGTATCAAGGCTATTGCCGGACGCACCCATGTCACCGACCTTATGGGGACCGCCGATTATACCACCCCCGCAAACTGGGATGAGGTGCTGGACTTTGCCGTGACCGCGCTTGAAACGCTGCCGCGTGCCAAGATCTCGATGGATGCCAAACGTGTCTCGATCACCGCCGTGTCAGACAGTGCAAAGCAGAAGGCCGGGTGGGAACGTGAGCTCAAACGTGAAGCCCCGCGCAACCTGTTGCTGTTAATGGATATTTCGGCACCACGCCCGGTGATCACCCCCTTTACCCTGCGCTTCCTGATCGAAGAGGGGACCCCGCGCTTTGACGCCTGTTCGGCCCATGATCAGATCGGGCGCGCCAAGATTGCCGCCGCGGCCGCGCAGGCGGGGATTGAAGGGGCGATTGACTGTACAATTGGTCTTGGGGTGCCGTCTCCTGACTGGTCGGATGCCGTCAATGCGGGCATCCAGGCCGTCAGCAAGTTTGGCGGCGGTTCGGTAACTTTCTCGGATGCGGATGTGACCCTCGTGGCCCCCGCGGGCACCAAACAGGCGGTGTTTGACCGGGTGGTGGGAGAGCTTGAGGCCGATCTTCCCCAGCTCTATTCCCTGCATTCGATCCTGCCGGAAATTGTCAAGATTGACGGTTCGGGAGACGGCGAAGACGGCCCGCCCGAGTTTGTGGCCACCCTCAGCCCCGAAGGGCTGGTGCAATTGCGCGGGCGCATGACCGATGACCTGCAACGTGCCGCCGCTGAAAGCTATGCCAAGGCCGCCTTTGGTGTGACACGGGTTTATGAAGCCACCCGGCTTGACCCGGACCTGCCGGAAGGTTGGCCCATCCGTGTTCTGGCCGGGCTGGAGGTGCTGGGGCACCTCGCCAATGGGTCGGTTGTGGTGCAGCCGGACGTGGTGGATGTGCGTGGCAATACCGGGGACCCGGAAGCCAGCGCCACAATCTCGCGTATTCTGGCCGAAAAGCTGGGGGCGTCGCAGAACTATCAGATCAATGTGACCTATCAGGAGAAACTCGACCCGCAACTGGGTCTGCCCAGCCCGCAGGAATGCGTGGCGGCCATCAACGGCTTCCTGACGGACAGCAAGATCAGTTTCGCGCCGGGGTCCGCCAATATCGAAGCCTCCGCCGGGGATACGCTGGACAAGATCGCCGAACAGCTGCGCGGCTGTGAGGATGTGCGGATGGAAATCGCTGGGTATACCGACAGCCAGGGGCGTGAAGAAATGAACCGGGCGTTGTCGCAAAGCCGCGCTCAGGCCGTTCTGACCGCGCTGCTGGGGCGGCGGGTGCTGACGTCAAACCTGTCCGCCAAAGGGTATGGCGAAGACGATCCGATCGCGGATAATGGCACCGAAGAGGGGCGTGAGGCGAACCGTCGGATCGAGTTCCACCTGCTGGATCTGCCCTCAGATGAGGCGGGTGCCGAAAGCTCCGAAGCCGTGGCGGACCCGGACACCCCCACATCAGAAGCTGCGCCCACCGATGAGGCTGCCCCGGCTGTCCCGTCTAGCCCGGATGACGCCACCCCGACGGGTTCGGGAGAGGCCAGCACCGAGGATACAGATCCGTCCGATCCTGCCGCGGAAACAGACGCGCAGCCTGATGAGGCAGAGGTCCAGGACCGCTCCGATGCCGGGCAGGCCGAGGATCAGCAAACCGCCCCCGCCGCCAGCGATTTCGCCGGCCCCGCCACTCTGGTTCAAACACCGGGAACAGAAGATCCCCGTCCCGCTCCGCGCCCCGACACAGTCGACCCCGCGGATGCCGCGTCGCAATAAGCCACAAGGAGCCTGCGGATGAACCGCACCGAATTTATCATCGTCACCGCGATTATCCTCTTTGCCGCATTTGCACTTGGATGGTTTGCCCATTGGATCATCCATCGTTTTGCCAAGGTCACCGGCAACGAGATGGGGGAAATTGACCGTATGGCGCAGCAATTGCATGAGGCGGAAGAAACCCGCGATCAGGCCATCACCTATTTGCAGAGCCGCGAGGCGGAACTGACCAATCAACACCAGCAGACCGAGGCCGAACTGCGCGCTGCGATGGATGGCCTGCGGGATGCGCGGCAAGAGGCCGAAGAACTTCGCGCCTATATCGACCGCATTCAGGGCGAGGCCTGAGCCCCCACAGCCGGGCAGGGCGTCTTCTCGACCGGCTGCACCGACCGGCCGCACTGACCCGCATGCATCAGGTGCACGGGGGGACGGTCTCAGCTTTCGTCGATCTCGTCGCCGGGGCGCACAGTGCGGTAGATCCCTTCCGGCAGATCCAGTGCTGCGACCAGATCGGTGATCTGCGTCATCGACAGGGTGATTTTCTGCACCTCGTCCGTGCGCGGATCCCATTGTTCGACGGTCACACAGCTGGCAAAGGCCGTAATGGTGACATCTTCCTTCAGGGGTGTTTCGCCTTCATCAACGAGGGTGACGACCGTGGCGTCAAATTCATGCTCGATTGTAAACATGATCCCAGCCTAAAGCGTTTCGGGATGAATTTGAAACACCTGTTTGTTCCGACCCGCCCACAACACTGACAACTCTTACGGCCATTGCTGTGCGCCAACCCCCTGTTTGACCGAGGTCAAGGTGGGATGTGGGGCGCCCCGGCACACTTGGGGGCGGAGGATAGACCTATGAAGGATACAATCAGACAAGGCTTTGCCTATCACGCCGACCTGGTCGAGCGGATGGCCGCAACCCAGGGGTTGAACCTGACCGAAGAACTCGAAGCCGGGCGGATCAGCTTTACCGGGCTGGATGACGCGGTGCATCGCTGCATGCAATGTTCGGACCCGGAAGGGTGCCAGTTGTGGCTCGACAATCATGAAGGGGGATCCCATTCTTCCCCGGAAATCTGTCAGAACCGCGGGCTTTTCAAACGGCTGGGCTAGCCCCCTCCGCAGACCGGGATTATAGTTTGTCCCATGGCGCGGATGAAGATGCAGCAATTTACCGGATTTCTCACGGATCGGGGATCGAAATATGCGGTGACGGGTGGGCCCGTCACAACGCGCGATGACGTGCGAGATTTCCTCAAGCAACTGACCAAAAACAAAAAATTCGCCAAGGCAACCCATAACACCTGGGGGGCTATCCTTGAGGATGGCCCGCAGAAGGGGGATGATGGCGAAAGCGGCGCGGGCATGGTGATCGTGCGCATGCTGGAGCGCGCCGGGTTAAGCGATCACATCATCGTGGTGACGCGCTGGTATGGCGGCGTCAAGCTGGGCGGAGACAGGTTTCGCCGGGTGCAGGATGCGGTGGAGCACTATCTGGAAAGGCGGGATGGCTGATGTGGGCACGGGTGCAAATGGAACTGGCCCGCTTTTGGGATCGTTGCCGTTGGTCATGGCAGGGATGGTGTGACGGTTGGCGCAACGAAAAATCCGTGCGCCAATGGGTTTATGCCTGGATCCTGTCCGCGGGACTGGCATTCGTGCTGGATCTCAGCACGGCGGAACGCGCGCTGATTCTCTCGCTTGGCTTTCTGGTGATTGCAGCTGAACTGATCAATACGGCGATTGAACGCGCCGTGGATCTGGTCACGCAAGACCATCACGAGCTTGCCGGTCGGGCCAAAGATGCCGCCAGTGCCTTTGTTGGTTTGACGGCAATTGCGGTTGGGATTGCCTGGTTGGTGATCCTGCTGGGCTGACGCCCCGCGCCAAATCCGGGTTTTCAGCGCAAAAGACTCAGCCCGCTTCTTCTTCCAGATGCAGCTTCATATCCAGAAGCACATGTTGCAAGGCGAGGGTTTCGCGCAGCAGACGTTTGGCCTCGTTTATGGTGATCACACCGTCCTCTATGGATTGCTGATACTCTGCCATCAGCATTGCAAACCTTTGAGAAAGCGCAATAACATCCGCATTCACACCGCCCGAGGGACGGTTCTTCCGCTCGGCGTCATAAGACAGGGTGATCCCCTTCAATTCGGCCAATGCCCCGGTCACATGCGGGTATTTCGACGCTTCTTCCAAAGACGCCACTGCATCAATTGGCATGAAGCGATCGCTATGTTCGTCACTGTCGGAATAATAGCGCCCCAAAGTGGCCTTGGATTTGCCGGTCAGTTCGCATGCGGCTTCCAAGCCAACATCTTTCACCAATGCTTCGGTGTGTTTCTTCAAGTAGCTGCCAATGCTTGCCATGCTTTTAACCTCATGCTGTGGCCCAATACACGGGCCACGGGGAATTCCACCTCCCTTTTCCCATTATTCTGGCGCCAAGGGAATGGCTTTTATGAAGTTGTAGAGTGAAGGGTAAATGGTTTTGGTGCGCAAGCGCTGAAACAGGTGGGGGCCTAGGCAATTTCCTGGGAAATTCGGAAGCTTTTCCGAGGCTCGAAATGAGTGGTGCGTGTGAGTGATGAGGTCTGTTCCATCCCCAAGGCACAATGTGCTACTGACCTCGGGTGTTGGTGTCACTGTTTCGCCCCCATACTGCTTTTCCTTTGCGCCGCCCGCCGGGTGGCTGAAAGGGTGTGGGGAATAGTCTGCGGTTCGACATGTGGGCAGATTGCCGGTTGAACCGGTCTGGTCCGCAGCGTATTTCAGGACCATGGCAAAACTGTACTTCCACTATTCAACCATGAATGCGGGGAAATCCACCCTGCTTCTGCAGGCGTCGTATAACTATAACGAACGCAATATGCAGACCTATCTCCTGACGGCAAAGCTCGATCACAGGGCAGGTGAGGCGCGGATTGGATCGCGGATCGGGATTGGGGCCAAAGCAGATACGTTTGAGGCCGGAGAAGACCTTTTCGCCAAGATCAAGACACGGCTGGCGGCTGCTCCCTGTGCCTGTATCTTTATTGATGAGGCCCAGTTTCTGGAGCACGAACAGGTATGGCAACTGGCCCGTGCGGTGGATGATCTTGATGTGCCCATCATGTGCTACGGGCTGCGGGTGGATTTTCAGGGCAACCTGTTTCCCGGCTCCGCCACCCTGCTGGCCCTGGCCGATGAAATGCGCGAGGCGCGCACCATCTGCCACTGTGGCAAGAAGGCGACGATGGTGGTGCGGCAGGACGAAACCGGCAAGGTGCTGGTGGACGGGGCCCAGGTGCAGATCGGCGGCAATGAAACCTATGTGTCGCTTTGCCGCCGCCATTGGCGCGAAGCGGTGGGCGATCAGGCGGATCGCTGAGACGTTTCGGGCTTCTGCCGCGCGGGCGCCCCTCACACAGGGGTAAGAAGCGCATCCCCCCGGGCAAAAGCCTCCAGATTATCCAATGCCAACATGCCCATGTCGGTGCGAACCTCTAGCGTGGCGGTGCCAAGATGGGGCAACAGGGTTATGTTTTCAAAGCGCATCAACGCCTCTGGCACCGCAGGTTCGAACTCATAGACATCCAGCCCCGCCCCGCCGATGGATCGGGCATCCAGCGCGGCAATCAAGGCCTGCTCATCCACCACTTCCCCGCGTGAGATGTTGACCATCAGAGCATGCGGCCGCATGGCGGCAAAGGTCTCGGCCCCGATCAGGTGATGCGTTTCCGCACTCCCCGGCGTGGCAATGACCAGAATGTCACAGCTGCGGGCAACCTCCGAAATGCTCTGCATCTGCCGGGCCGGGAAATCGACCGGCTTGGGGGAGCGGTTGAAATACACGACCTTCATGCCAAAGCCAAAATGGCAGCGCCGGGCAATGGCCTGCCCGATCCGTCCCATGCCGATGATCCCCACGGTTTTTCCGGTCACGTGCAGGCCCAGCATCTGGGTTGGATGCCAGCCCTCCCACGCGCCAGCCCGAACCAGACGCTCCCCTTCACCGGCGCGTCGGGCGGTCATCAGGATCAATGTCATGGCGGTGTCGGCGGTGGCATCGGTCACCGCGCCGGGCGTGTTGGTAACCGCAACTCCGTGGCGCCGAGCGGCCTCAACGTCGATGTGATTGTAGCCCACCCCGAAATTGGCAAGCAGCCGCGCGCGGCTTTCCCCCGCCTCGGCAAACACCTCAGCCGTGTAAAGATCGCCCAGCGTGGGCAGGACCAGATCGAATTCACGCAACGAGGTGACCATCTCGGCCGTCCCCATCGCGCTGGTGTCGTGGCGCAGGGTGACGTCAAATCCCGCCCGGGCCCGATCCAGAACCGCATCGGGAAGAGGGCGAGAGATAAAGAGGCTCAGCATAGGCGTGCCCCATCCGGCGTGTCCTTGTCCGGCGTGATCAACCCGACATTGCCCTGCGCATCATAAAGCCCAAGGATCAGCACCTCTGACCGCATCGGGCCAATCTGGCGCGGTGGAAAATTCACCACCCCCAGCACCGATTTCCCAACCAGCTCCTCGGGCGTATAATGCTGGGTGATCTGGGCTGAGCTTTTGCGCTCCCCCACCTCCGGCCCGAAATCAACCCAGAGCTTGATGGCCGGTTTGCGCGCCTCGGGGAAAGGTTCAGCACGCAGAACCGTGCCTTTGCGTATGTCGATTTTCATGAAATCATCAAACGTGATTTCAGGTGTGAGATCAGCCATTTGCAAGCTCCCTTGACCGGTCCGCTGCCGCTTTCACCGCGCGGGTGAGCAGTGCAGGAAAGCCATTGTTTTCATCCATCAAAACCGAAAGGGCCGCCGCCGTGGTGCCGCCGGGTGAGGTCACGTTTACACGTAATTGTGTCGGGGTCTCCTCGGCCTCTTCCGCAAGCGCCCCCGCGCCCGCCACCGTGGCCCGGGCCAGTTGCATGGCCAGATCCTCAGGCAGGCCCTGCGCAGCCCCCGCCGCGGCCAGTGTCTCGATCAGGTGGAACACATAGGCCGGGCCGGACCCAGAAAGGGCGGTGACCGCGTCCATTTGCTCCTCGCCGTCCAGACGCACCACCTGTCCCACCGCAGATAACAGCATCTCGGCCAGGTCCATTTGGGCCGCATCTGCCATCGCGTTGCCGCAGATTGCGGTGATGCCACGGGCAATCGCCGCCGGGGTGTTGGGCATGGCGCGGATGATCGGGGTGCGCTTGCCAAGCAGGGTTTCATAGGTGGCAATCGGCGTGCCTGCGGCCACGGACAGAAACAGCGTATCCCCATTGCCGAGCGGGGCCAGCTCGGGCAGGGCGTCGGTCATCATCTGCGGCTTCACCGCAATCAGCACAATGGCGGGGTTTGCAGGCAGCGGTTGGTTCAGGTTGAGGCCGTCCAGCCCTTTCAGCCAGTCCGACGGGTAAGGATCCTGCACCCAGACCGACCGGGCTGGCAGCCCTTGCCCCAGCCAGCCTTCCAGCATCGCCGACCCCATCTTGCCACAGCCAAGCAGCACCAGTCCGCGCGTTTTCAGATCATCCATCCGTTTCCCTCCCGAATTCTGGCCGAAATGAAAGCGTTTGAGGCCAGCGTGAAACACAGTTTGATACCGAAACGTCCATGGCATCAACAGGTTCCGCGCGTTTTGGGCAAATCAAGTGGATCAGGTGTGCCTCGACGCGCTTTGGGTGACTTGCTCAAGGCAGGACACTGCCGGGCCGCAATCGGCAAACTGTGCGCAAACCGTGCCGCAGGGCTTATTTTCTGGTTGGAAATATCCTGGGGTGAGCCTCGAAGAGGCGAGGGGCAAAGCCCCTTCTGCCGACCACCTGTTCCAGACAACAAAAAACGGCCCCGAAAGACCGAATTTTGCTGGGAGAACTGCTCGTTTCTCGTGTTCCTTTTGCCCCTGTTTCGCCCGGCCTAAGCGGTCTCACGCCCGCCCATAGGCATCGGCAATGGCCACCTGCAGGGCGTTTTCTACCGTGTGATCCCCCCATGAGACCAGTTGGAAGGCGGGATAGAACCGCTCGGATGTGGCCACCGCCGTGGCGATCAGGTGGTCAATCTGTTCGGGGGACGCCGTCCCGCCGCCGGTCAGCGCCAGCCCATAGCGCCACACCATCAGCCGCTGTTCGTGCCAGTAGGAAAAGGCCCCCTTCCAGCACTGGTCGTTGATACTGTTCAACGCTTCATAGATTTTCGGCAGCTTGTCCTCGGGCGGTTCCATTTCAAAGCTGCAGATCAGCCGCAGGGTTTCGTCATAATCGGACCAGGCCAGCGTGATCGAGTAGTTGCGCCACTGTCCCTCGACCGCCATGGCGATCTGGTCATCGGCCACCCGATCAAACTCCCAGGCGTGGTGCTCGGCGATATATTCGACAATGTCGATCGGATGCATGTCGTCGGTTTCAAGGTAATGCTCGGTGGCAGCCATGTCGCGTACCCTTCTCGGTGTCAGATCCGCGCTGGCATCGCCCCAATGATGCGGTGCAGATCTCGTTGCCTGTACTAGGTTCGGCGGTCTTCGCGCCGTTTCCTTACTAGATATGGTGTCTGCTTTGGGGTAACCTGTAAAGAGGAACTTGTGAAATAACCTCACTTGTCCACAGAAATCTGTGGCTTCTCCACAGAGCGGGGAGGCTTTGTCCACGGGATCGGTTCAGCATGTTGAAAACGGTGCTGGCACAAGGCGTTTTGCTGCCGATTGAGGGCAAAGACAGGAGGGCAAGGCGGCCTCGCGCTTGACCTTTGCGGGCCGACCCCCCACTTTGCCAGACAGAATGAGGGGAAAGTGGCAGCTGCTGGCCTCTCCCTTACAAAAAACGCAAGCAAACGAGCAAGAACCGGAGTGCCCCTTGGCCCGCACCGCCCCCTTTTCCCGCTATGAATGGATGATCGCCTGGCGCTATCTGCGCGCGCGTCGCACCGAAGGCGGGGTCAGCACGATGACATGGATCAGCCTGATTGGCATCACGCTGGCCGTGGCCGCGCTGATCATCACCCTTGCCGTGCGCACCGGGTTCCGGGACGAATTCGTCGACACGATCCTTGGGGCCAATTCCCATGTCACCGTGTTTTCCCAGACCCATGTGAACGAGCAGGGGCAGGTCACCCGCGAAATCCGGGATTTTGACGCCTGGGCTGAGCGCATTGGTGCACTCCCCGGCGTGACCCGCGCAGCCCCGCTGATCAAGGGGCAGGTGATGGCCAACAAGGGGCAAAACAATGCCGGTGTTGAGATCTTTGGCACCCGATATGAGGACCTTCTGACCATTCCCCGCATCGCACGGCCGGAAAGCCATCTGGGCGATATTTCGCAGTTTCCAAACGGGATTGCGATCGGGTCGGGTGTGGCGCAGGAACTGGGGGTGACCACCGGTGACAAGATCAAGATCATTTCGCCCAACGGGGTGAAAACCGCCTTTGGCACCAGTCCTCGGGTGAATGTCTATGAGGTCACTTATATCTTTACGGCCGGTCGCTGGGACATTGACCGCACCCGTGTCTATCTGCCCTTTGCCGAGGCGCAGAGCTTTTTCAACCGCGAAGGCACCGCAGATGAGATCGAGGTGATGGTCGAGGAGCCGGAAGCGGTGGATGAGCTGCTTTTGCCGATGATGCAGGCCGTGCAGGAGCCTTCAACCACCTGGACCTGGCGCGACCGGTCCGGGGCGTTTTTGAATGCGCTTGATATGGAAGACAACGTGATGTTCATCATCCTGTCGGTGCTGGTGCTGATCGCGTCGATGAACATCACCTCGGGTCTGATCATGCTGGTCAAGAACAAGGGGCGTGACATTGGCATTCTGCGCACCATGGGGCTGACCGAAGGGGCGGTCTTGCGGGTGTTTTTCCTCTGTGGTTCGCTGACCGGCGTGGTGGGCACCATTGCGGGGGTGATCCTTGGCTGCCTGTTTGCGATCAATATCGACAGTGTATTTTCGCTGGTGAATTACCTTTCCGGCGGGGGGGCATGGGATCCACAGATCCGTGGCATCTATCGCCTGCCTGCCAAGCTTGAGTTCTGGGATGTCTTCTCTGCGGTGGCCCTGTCGCTGACGCTCAGCTTTGTTGTCACCCTGTTTCCTGCCCGCAAAGCGGCACGGATGAACCCGGTAGAGGCGCTGCGTTATGAGTGATCCCGTTCTTGAACTCACCGGCCTGGAAAAGACCTTTAATCCCGCAACCCCCGGCGAGATCCGCGTGCTGCGCGGGGCCGACCTGACCCTTGCCAGAGGTGAGGTGGTGGCACTGGTTGCGCCCTCTGGTTCCGGCAAATCCACACTTCTGCATATTGCCGGGCTTTTGGATGGGGCAGATGCCGGACAGGTGAAGATCTGCGGGCAGGACATGACCCGCGCCGCTGACCGCAAACGCACCGAAATGCGCCGGGATCGGGTGGGGTTTGTCTATCAGTTCCACCACTTGCTGCCGGAGTTTACCGCGTTGGAAAACGTGGTTCTGCCGCAGTTGGCTGCGGGGGTGTCTGACCGCGCGGCCCGGGCGCGGGCGCAGGATCTGCTGGCACGTGTGGGGGTTGCCGAGCGCGCGGATCACCGTCCGGCGGAAATGTCCGGCGGTGAGCAGCAGCGTGTTGCCTTTTGTCGGGCGCTGGCCAATGGCCCCGCAATCTTGCTGGCGGATGAACCCACCGGCAATCTCGACCCGTCCACCTCGGACACCGTGTTTGCCGCCCTGATGGAACTGGTGCGGGACACCGGCCTGTCGGCGTTCATCGCCACGCATAACCTTGAACTGGCCGCCCGGATGGACCGGGTGTTGCGGCTGGAAGATGGGGTGATTGCCGAGGTTGGTTAAAGCGTTTCAGGAGCGGCCTGAAGCACCTGTCTATCCTGAAACGCCCACGGTTCTGGCCTCGTCTGCCGCCTGATATTCTGCACATTCCGGATGCAGGCATGAGGGCAGATGGCTTTGAAATTTTGTTTTCAAAACCATCTGGATCTCTGCCGCCAGATCGCTCGGGCATTCGTCAAGGCTTTGAATGCAGCCGAATTTGCTCGCCTCTTGGCGCAGGTCGTCAAACCATGTGCGGCTTGGGCTTTCTTCCGGGTGGAAATAGGCGACGGATGCTGGCTGAGAGGGTGTCACGCCGAAGCGACTGATCTCAAGGTGATAGGCCAGGGATGGCGGCGTGAACTGTTTGGATCGCCGAAAACGGTGCTGGATCTGGTCTTTCAAAACGCCGGGGTTTTCGTTGAAGTATTCCGAAAAAACAGAGCGGCGCAGCGGGCGGGGATAATGCCCGTAACAAAAATACCGATCTTTCATTCCCACCAAAAGAGCAGCCCTGTTCTGAACAATCAGAAAGTTTGGCTTGATCCCGGTTTTCTTCAAGCCAAGAGCCTGGAGCAGTTCGCGCTTA
The DNA here is from genome assembly GCF_025137635.1 of Aliiroseovarius crassostreae. Taxonomy (NCBI): domain Bacteria; kingdom Pseudomonadati; phylum Pseudomonadota; class Alphaproteobacteria; order Rhodobacterales; family Paracoccaceae; genus Aliiroseovarius; species Aliiroseovarius crassostreae. Next base: position 334,586 of record NZ_CP080772.1, read on the forward strand.
CGGTTTCGGAATGAATTGATCTCGGGTTTTTCCCATTGACCGTGCAGGACCGGCAGGCCGTCTTGAAAAAAATCGCTCGCAGAAAGTGGCTGGTTAATGAAGAAATCATCGTTGAACGAGACGAAATGCTCAGCCATCCCTTCGATGCGCCAGAGCATGGTTTCAATGGAGTTTGAGTTGAACGTGGGCAAAACATCCTCATGCCCCCGGAAAATCTCACGATGGTCGACAATGCGAATGCGATCCGGTGCGCATAGGCCTTCATCGCTGAAACGCTTCAGAAACGCGGGGCTTTGATTGTCCGTCACCACATGGATGGTGCGAATGAAAGGGGCATATTTCAGGATCGAGGCAATGCAGAAATACACCTCGTTCTGACTGTCAAACCGCGTATCCGAGGTTGCAGCGGTGTGAAGGTTCGTTTGCTTGCCCTGATATGCCAGACGTTTGGCCTTGTGATCCGGATCGTTCCCATCGACCCAGGTTATGACCGCGTCAATATTTGGTGGCGTCTGCAACAATATGTTCCTTTTAAAGCCGTCGCAAAAAAGAGGCTGCCAACCTATTATACAATTCAAAATTGTGCCAGTCACGAAAGACTGGGGGCAAAAATTCCGTTTGTGCGGGGCCTCAGGACCGGGTCACATGTCAATGACATGCACTGACATTCATGTGAGGGACGGATCCGGGAGATTGATCCTTGCTCAAACGGTGCTATGCCGGTGTCATGTTGACCCGTATTCTTTTTCTCTCTGCCCTTTTGGGGATGGTTGTGGTGCCCGCCAAAGCCGGTCCGATCCGGCTGGACGATTGGAAGACCCACTGGTTTGCCTCGTTCTTTTCGCGGGTGACGTTTGAAGGAGCGCCAGATCGCATGGCGGTGGATGCGGATGGGTCCGTGTCGATCACCTATAAACTCCTGCCCATATCCGAACAGGGGGCAAGCAGGGCGTCATGGACATGGTCCGTGGCGAAATCTGTCCCGCCCACGGATCTGACCCGCAAAGGCGGGGATGATCGCAATCTGGCGCTTTACTTTGCCTTCCTGCCCAAAGATCAGGCTGATCAGGCGACACGGCAGAGCCTGCGCAAGCTGCTGAAAAACCCCGATGGCCGGGTGCTGGTTTACGTGCATGGCGGCGCGCATAAACGCGGCAGTCTCCTGCCCTCGCCTTACCTTGGGGCCCGCGGCAAAACCGTGGTTCTGCGCCCGTCGGGGGAAGGGGCGGCAACGGAGAGCATCAACCTCGCCGCCGACTATAAACGCGCCTTCGGTGGGACGCCGGGGGCCTTGGTCGCACTGGCCCTGTCAGCGGATAGTGACGATACGGATGCCGAGATGATGGGCGTGATTGAAGGGCTGCGGTTGGAGTGATCTGCCGAGAGGGAACGCTCCTCCTGCCGGAAACGCCCGGTCCGGTCGAAGGCTGGACAGCACCCTCCCAAACTGTGCAACCGAAGGGCCACGCCCGACCCTGGGTGGGCGTTCGAAACGGTGGGGCTTGGCGAGTGGTGTGATTGATCATCAACGTAGCATCACCCGGAACCGTAGCAATACGCCCTCCCGTGGGGAGGGTCGGGCGTGGCCCGTGCTGCGCACGTGCCGGGAAAGCAGTTGAACTCTACTTCAACAGCTCAATCTGCTCAGCAGATTCTGGTGCTTGGGCTTGGTAGAAAAGTATCACTGCTTCGTGGATATGATTTGAGCTTTCTATTTCCGGCTCAAGAGCTGAAACAGTTTGTGCAACTGCGTCGAGGCTCAGGATTACGGTTTGAATGGCCAGGGCCGAGAGGCCTTCAACGCCTAATCCTATTGCGTTTCTTGCGTTGTCGGAATCGCGTTCGAAGGCAAAAAAAGATGCATGTGCAAATTCTGATGCGAGTTCAAAGCAACTAGCTTCAACGCCCTGAAATAGGACCTTTGCTTTGGAGGAGGCGCGGCCGACAATATCGATGCGTTGTGTGCGGTCATGTAAATAGCACTGTTTTTTTCTTGCTCCATCTCCTTTCTCAAAGAAATCCACGCATTCTTTAATTTGTTCCGACTTGCATAACTTTGGATACGCTTGAACTAGCTGGCTGGTGTCGTCGGTTTTGAAGAAGGTTCTTTGTGATCGGAAAGTCTTGTAGATAGAATACATTTCCGCTCGCTTGGCATACTCTTTGTCTCCTGCAAGTATGTATGAGGCCCCTAGACAGCCTTCATAAACCGTACGCGCGAGTTGAAGGCTATTACTGGTACGTACTGAGAGTTCACTCGTGAGATCTGATATTATAGCGCCTGTTGAGCAAGCAGAGATTAAGAGACCTGAAGCAACTCGTCTCTGTTGCTTACTAAAGACCTGTTTGTCCCCAGCTAGTATCAACTCAACGGATAAGCGGTTCAGCAACCACAAAGTGGTGTCAAGAAACTCAACCTTTTCTGAATTCTCTTTTGAGTGATTTTTATCGAATGTGAGTTTTGTCAAACATCCAAATCCTCAGCGAACTTGGCGTTCTCCTGAATATACTGGAACCGCAGCTCGGGTTTTTTGCCCATCAGCTGCTCGACCAATGTCGCGGTTTCGCCCGGTTCGTCCTCGTCGATGGTCACGCGGATGAGTGTGCGTGAATTTGGGTCCATCGTGGTTTCTTTCAGGTCCTTCGCGTCCATTTCGCCAAGACCCTTAAAGCGCGAGACGTCGATCTTGCCCTTGCCGCCAAGGCCCTTTTCCAACCACGCATCGCGCTCGGCCTCGTCAATGCAATAGACCCGCTTGGCGCCCTGCGTCAGACGGAAGAGCGGCGGGCAGGCCAGATAGAGGTGCCCCGCGTCGATCATCGGGCGCATTTGCGTGAAGAAGAACGTCATCAGAAGTGACGCGATATGCGCCCCGTCCACATCCGCGTCGGTCATGATGATGACCTTGTCATAGCGCAGATCATCCACGTTGAACCGCGTGCCCAGCCCGACACCAAGCGCCTGTGTCAGGTCGCTGATTTCCGCGTTGGTGCCAAGTTTCGAGCTCGCCGCGCCCAGCACGTTCAGGATCTTACCGCGCAAGGGCAACAGCGCCTGTGTCTTGCGGTTGCGTGCCATTTTGGCGGATCCGCCCGCCGAGTCGCCCTCGACGATGAAAAGCTCGGTCCCGTCGCGGTTGGTGGCGGAACAATCCACCAGCTTGCCGGGCAGGCGCAGTTTCTTGGTGGCGGTTTTGCGCTGGGTCTCTTTTTCCTGCCGGCGGCGCAGACGCTCTTCGGCGCGCAGCACAAGGAAATCGAGGATCGCACCCGCAGATTTCGTATCCGCCGCCAGCCAGTTGTCAAAATGGTCGCGCACGGATTGTTCGACCATCTTGGCGGCGGCTTCTGTCGACAGGCGGTCCTTGGTCTGGCCGACAAAGGCCGGGTCGGCAATGAAACAGCTGACCAGCGCACAGCCCCCCGCCAGCAGGTCGTCACGGGTGATGTTCGCGGCCTTCTTGTTGCCCACCAGTTCGCCATAGGCCTTGATCCCCTTCAGGATCGCGGCCCAGAACCCGGTGACATGGGTGCCGCCTTCGGGGGTGGGCACGGTGTTACAATAGGATTGGATGTAACCGTCGCGCGAAGGCGTCCAGTTGATCGCCCATTCGACATATCCCGGCTCGCCAAATTTCTCACGAAACTCGACCTTGCCCGCAAAAGGCGCCTCGGCATAGACCGACGCCTTGCCAAGAGTTTCCTTCAGGTAATCGGCCAGGCCACCGGGGAAGTGAAAGCTGGCTTCGGTGGGCGTTTCGCCATCGTCGATATGGGATTTCCAGCGGATTTCGACGCCGGAAAACAGATAGGCTTTGGAGCGCGCAAGGGTGAACAGGCGCTTGGGCTTGAAACGGTGCTTGCCGAAGATCTGTTCATCGGCGTGAAATGTCACCTCGGTGCCGCGGCGATTGGGGGCCGCACCGATCTTTTCCACCGGGCCCAGCGGCAATCCGCGCGAAAAACGTTGCTCAAACAGCTCTTTGTTCTTGGCGACCTTGACCACCATGCTGTCAGAGAGGGCGTTCACGACCGACGAGCCCACGCCATGCAGGCCACCCGAGGTCTGATAGGCTTTGCCGGAAAATTTGCCGCCCGCGTGCAGGGTGCACAGGATGACCTCAAGCGCCGATTTGTCGGGAAATTTCGGGTGCGGATCAATGGGGATGCCGCGCCCGTTGTCGCGGATGGTGACCGCGTAATCGGCGTGCAGTTCGATCTCGATCCGGTTGGCATGCCCGGCCACGGCCTCGTCCATCGAGTTGTCGAGGATCTCCGCCACCATATGGTGCAGCGCACGTTCATCCGTGCCACCGATATACATGCCCGGACGCTGGCGCACAGGCTCCAGCCCCTCCAGCACTTCGATCGAGGATGCATCATAGGTATCTTGGCCTGCGTTGGCTATGTGCCCGGCCAGAAGGTCTTCGCTCATGGATATGCCGCCTTGAAAAGCTGTTCTGCTCGTTGGGGTTTTATTATGGCCGAGGCATCGAACGGGGGGAAGCCCTGACGGGAAAATCGGCTGAATTAGCTGTGCATAAGTTTTCCACAGGGGCCGCGCCGCTTTTGGCTTGTGAAAAACTGGGGGGATAGTAATGTGGGGTAAAACGTGAACAAAGGGGTGGCGCATGTCACAGGGGTTCAGTCTGAAAGATCAGTTGATCAATGCTAGGAAGGTCGAGATGCTGGCCGGCTGGCTGTCTGATGCGCTGCCCGGATTTGACGCGGCGGGTTTCCAGGCGCAGGTGATGGGGCAATTGCCCGCGCTGGAGCTCAAGGCGCGGATCCTGTGGATTGCCGAAGTGTTGGAGGATCACCTGCCAAAGGCGTTCCCTGCCGCAGCAGAGGTGATCCACAATGCGTTGCCGCCTGAGCTGGACCCGTCGAAGAGCGACGATGACTTTGGTGATTTCATTATCGACCCGTTCGGGCAGTTCGTGGCGCGCAACGGGCTTGAGGATCTCGATGTCTCCTTGCCGCTGCTCCATGCGCTGACCCGCCGGTTTTCGATGGAATTTGCCATCCGTCCGTTCCTGATCCGTCACAAGGGTCGGATGCAGGCCGTGCTGGCTGGCTGGGCGCAGGATGAGAACTACCACGTGCGCCGCCTGGCGTCTGAGGGTGCGCGCCCGAAGCTGCCCTGGGGGCAGCGGATCGGGTGGGCGGAACATGAGACGATCCGGATCCTTGATACGCTCCACGCCGATCCGACCCGCTATGTGACCCGTTCGGTGGCCAATCATCTGAATGACATTGCCAAGACCGACCCGGAACTGGTGGTCGCAACACTCACCCGGTGGCGGCAAGAGGGGCGGCAGAACGCAAAAGAGTTGGGCTGGATGACCCGCCATGCCTGCCGGACGCTGGTCAAACAGGGCCATCCCGGCGCGCTGGATCTGCTGGGCTATCGCAGCGATGCCAAGGTGACGATGGGACCGATCCAGCTTGCGCCCGGGCATTCCCGGGTGCCGATTGATACGGCGCTGGAGTTCCGGTTTGACCTGACCGTGGATCACGACACCGCCCTGCTGGTTGACTATGTGATCCAGTTTCAGCGCGCGGGCGGCAAACTGTCCGAGAAAGTGTTCAAGCTGAAAACCCTGTCCCTGAAAGCCGGGCAGCGGGTGACCTTGCAGAAATCCCATCACTTCAAGGGAAATGCCACGACCTTTCGCCTCTATCCCGGCGCCCATCAGCTAAGCGTGCAGGTGAATGGTCGCAGGCTCGGCACAGCCCAGTTCACCCTGGTCTGAAATATCCTGATCTGACCTCGTTCAGGCGAACGGGTCTTGCGGATAGGTGACCCCGGCCAGATACAGCCCTTCGGGCGGGCAGACCGGGCCACAGGCGGGGCGGGAACGTGCCTCAAGGGCGGCGGTTACATCATCGGGGGTCCAGGCCCCCGCGCCAACCCGCTCCAGCGTGCCGACGAATGAGCGCACCTGATTGTGCAGGAACGAGCGTGCGCGCACGTGAAAGCGATACTCCACCTCATTTGGGCGGATCACCTCTTCCACCCGCAACTCATCCAGCGTCTTCACCGGGCTTTCCGCCTGACAGATCGACGAGCGGAACGTGGTGAAATCATGCAGCCCGATCAGCCGGTCAGCCCCGGCCTGCATCATGGCCGCATCCAGCGGATGTTTGATATGCCAGGCCAGCCCCCGATCATGGGTCAGGGGCGCGCGTCGCGAGATCAGCCGAAACAGGTACCGCCGCTCGGTGGCGGAAAACCGGGCGTGAAACGCATCCCTCACCTGTGCGCAATCGACAATCGCCACCCGCGCTTCTCTGAGGTGGTGGTTCAGCGCCTCCGACAGGCGAAACGGATCCCAATCCCGCTCCATGTCACAATGGGCCACCTGACCCAGGCCATGGACCCCGGCATCGGTGCGCCCTGCCGCCGCAATCGTATGCGCGCGCGGCTCCAGACGTGCAAGCGCCGCCTCAATCGCCCCCTGCACCGAGGGCTGATCTTTCTGGCGCTGCCATCCGGCATATCCCGCGCCATGATATTCGACTTTCAACGCAAATCTGGGCATGGCTTCGCATACCGCGCCCGGCGCCGCCCCACAAGCCTGCGTTTATCCTGTCGGAAATATCCCGGGCACACATGCCGCGCGGGGGCCGCGCCCCTCTGCCGGGGACAGGTTGCGCCAACTTCCCCCCCAGTTCCCCCCTAGCGAAACCCCGCCCTCCGCCTTATCTCTTTGTCAAACAACAAGGAGAACACCGTGGGGCTCGGGGATATTGCAGACAGCATTTCACGCCAGATCGAGGCGGTGGGGGATGCCACATCCGAGGCACTGTTTGAACCGGTGATCCGGCTGGGCGTGACCGGGCTCAGCCGTGCAGGCAAGACCGTGTTCATCACTTCGCTGGTGGCCAACCTCATGAACCGGGCGCGAATGACCGGGCTGACCGCCGCCACCACGGGCCGGATCCAGACCGCGTTCCTGCAGCCCCAGCCAGATGATCTGGTCCCCCGGTTCGACTATGAAACACATCTGGCGGCCATGACCGGGCCGGATCCGGTCTGGCCCGCCTCGACCCGCGCCATATCCGAGCTGCGCCTGTCGTTTCGCGTGCAGCCATCGGGGCTTCTGGGCGGGCTGCGTGGCCCGCGCACGGTGCATCTGGACATTGTCGACTATCCCGGCGAATGGCTGCTGGATCTTGCGCTGCTGGATCAAAGCTTTGCCGACTGGTCTGCCGACACGCTGGCGCGGGTGGACGGGCGCGAGCAGGCGGCGGGTTTCCTTGCCCGCATGAGCGCGACAGACAGCGCGGACGCCCTTGACGAACCCCATGCCAAAACTCTGGCCGAGAGCTTTGCCACCTATCTCAGACAGGCGCGTGAGGACGGGTTTTCCGACTGCACCCCCGGCCGCTTTTTGCTACCGGGCGACATGGAGGGCTCTCCCGCGCTGACATTCGCGCCGCTGCCCCCGCTTGCCAAACCGCCGCGCGGGTCGCTGTATCGTGAGTTTGAACGCCGGTTCGAAGCTTATAAGGCGCGGGTGGTGAAACCCTTTTTCCGTGACCATTTTTCCCGGATCGACCGGCAGGTGGTGCTGGTCGATGTGCTGGGCGCAATCCATGCGGGACCAGCTGCGCTTGAGGATCTGCGCCGGGCAATGGCCGATATCCTCTCGGCGTTTCGCCCGGGGTCCAATGCGTTCCTCAGCCAGCTTTTCCTCGGGCGCCGGGTCGAGCGGATCCTGTTTGCCGCAACCAAGGCCGATCACCTGCACCATTCCCAGCATCCGCACCTGACCGCCATCACCGAGGCGCTGTTGCGCGAGGCAAGGGATCGGGCTGATTTCGCCGGTGCCAAAACCGCGGCCATGGCGATTGCCGCCCTGCGCACCACGGTGGAGGAGCGGATTGATCATCAGGGGCAGGCGCTGGACTGTGTGCGTGGGCGGCTGCTGGAGACGGGAAAGTCGGCCGCTTTTTATCCCGGCGCGTTGCCCGAAGACCCGGCGCGGCTCTTGTCACCTGCCCGCAATGGCGCCGAAAGCTGGCTGGATGCAGATTATCAGATCATGCGCTTTGCCCCGGCTGATATCAGCCTGAAGCCGGGCGAAGGCCCGCCCCATATCCGGCTTGATCGCGCAGCCGAGTTCCTCATCGGGGACCGGCTATGAAGATCACACCCGCAACGCCCGACCAGGCCCCCGCCATTGCCAATATTCTCAGCCAGTGGAATGCGGCCACGCCCTGGATGCCCCGGGTGCATTCCCGCGCGTCGGAAAAGGAATTTGCAGCCAGGCTGGTGGCGCGTGGCTGGGTTAGCGTGGCGCAGGAGCAGGGCCGGGTGCTTGGGTTTCTGGCGCGTGCGCAGGGCGACATCCATGCGCTTTACGTCGCCCCTCATGCACGGGGGCGGGGGATTGGCGGCGCGTTGGTGGACCATGCCAAACAGGCAAGCAACCGGCTGACCCTTTATACCTTTGTCGCCAACGAAGCCGCCCAGCGGTTCTATCTGCGCAAGGGGTTTCACGAAGTGGCCCGTGGTGATGGCCGGGACAATGACGAAACCCTGCCTGATATCCGATATGAATGGAGTAAGCCGCAATGACCGACCACAAAAATGCAGGCCCCGTTCTGATCGAACTGGAGGATGCGCCGACACACAGCCCCGCCGAGGTGCCCCCGGTGCCGGATGCGCCCCAGTCCGAACCCACCGGGGCCGCCATGCAGGCGGTGGCGTCGGTTGCATCCCGCAGCCCATCCCGACTGGGCCGGTGGTTCTGGTCGCTGTTCATGGCATTGGCGGGATTCGGGCTGTCTGTTGCCGCTTATGATTTCATCACCGGGCTGATCACGCGCAACCTCTGGCTGGGCACCGTGGCCATGGCGCTTCTGGCGGCCTTCCTCTTGGTGGGGGCGCTTCTGGGCCTCAGCGAAATGCTCGCCCTGGTGCGGTTGCGCCGGGTGGATCACCTGCAGGGGGAGGTGGCCCGCGCCCTTGCCCATCAGGATCTTGGCGAAGCACGCGCGGTGGTGACGCGCCTGACCCGGTTCTATCGTGGCCGGGACGAGATGAAATGGTCACTTGATCGCCTCAGCGCGCGCGAAGCGGATGCGTTTGACGCCGACACGCTGCTGGCGCTTGCAGAAAATGAGCTGATGGCCCCTCTGGATCAGGCCGCCCTGCGCGAGATCGAGGCCGCCGCACGTCAGGTGGCCACCGTGACCGCCATCGTCCCGGTGGCACTTGCCGATGTTGTGGCGGCGCTGACCGGAAATATCCGCATGATCCGCCGCGTGGCCGAGATTTATGGCGGGCGCGCTGGCACTCTGGGCAGCTGGCGCCTTTTGCGCGCGGTCATGACCCATCTCGTTGCAACCGGTGCCGTGGCCGTCGGGGACGATCTGCTTGGGTCTCTGGCCGGCGGCGGGATCTTGTCAAAACTGTCGCGCCGGTTCGGCGAAGGGGTGGTCAATGGGGCGCTGACCGCCCGTGTTGGCGTCGCCGCGATGGAGGTGTGCCGCCCCTTGCCCTTCACTGCGCAAAAACGCCCGCAGGTGACGGTCATCGTGAAACGTGCCCTTGTGGGGCTTTTCAGCCAGAAAGACTGAGCCGCGACGCTTTGGCCTTTCGCTACGGGTTTTCCTCAATGGTGCTTTGCCATTGAGCCGGATAGGCTGACTGCGAATCTCACAGGAGCATGTGATGGAATCGTTTTTGGTATTGATTGCATTGATTTATGGATTGGGCCTGCCGGTGGGTGTGGTCTATCTGCTGGTCAGAACAGCGCATCTGGGACGCGAGAACATTGATCTCGGCCGTCGCGTTCGGTCTGCTGAACAGCAGTTGGAGGCGCTGGAGGGCAGGGCGCAGAACGACCCCTTGGAGGGGGGAGCGGCCGCGACCGGGCAGCCCCGTCAAGCCGGATTGCAAGAGGCGACGCCCGGCCCAACAGCCAAGCCACAGGCTGCATCAGGGCCCGCATCACAGGCTGCATCGCGGGCTCCTTGGGGGGATCCCAAAATGGCAGGGCGCGCCCCGGCTTCCGACACAACGCCTCCCCCGACCACCAAAGCCGCGCGTCAACCGGGCACTGTAAAGCCGGGTTTGCCTGCGCAAAAACCCGCCCCGCGCACGCCCTCGGCCTTTGACCGGATAATGGGGCAGTTGGGCAGCTGGCTTGTGCAGAACTGGGTCTATGCCGTGGCGGCGGTGTCGCTGGCGCTGGCCGGGATTTTCCTTGTGCAATACGGGATCGAAGCCGGGCTGTTGCCGCCCACCGCACGGGTGCTGGCCGCCCTTGGTTTCGGTGCCCTGCTGATTGGCGCAGGTGAGTATCTGCGCAAACGCTGGGGGGACGGCGAAGACAGCCCCGCCGCCTTCCTGCCTTCTGTCTTTTCCGGGGCAGGGATCGTAACCCTGTTTGCCGGGCTGCTGGCCGCGCGCCACATGTATGATCTGATCGAGCCAACCACGTTGTTTGCCGGGCTGCTATTGGTTGCGGCCGGGGCCATTGTGCTGGGGTGGCTGACCGGGCCGCTTTTGTCCGTGCTGGGCATTGTCGGGGCCTTTGTCACCCCGTTTCTTCTTGGGGGAAGCTCCGACGCGTCTCCGGTGGTGGCCCATCTTGGGCTGGTCACGTTGGTGGGGCTGGCAATTGATACCTATCGCCGCTGGAAGTGGCTGTCGGCGCTGTCGATCATCTTGGGACAGATCCTGCTGGTCGTGCTGGTGCGCTTTGCGGATGTGGACCCGGAATGGGTGATCGGCTCGGCGCTGATCTTGCCATTTGCCGCGGTGATCGTCATGGGGTGGCGCGTTCTGCCCCGCCTGCCGGGGGCGGCGCTTCTGCCACATCTGGTCACGACGAAATCGCTGCGCAGCCTGCCGCGCCGCATGCTGCTTTTGCAGGGGTTGATGGCGGTAAGCGTGGTCTGGCTGATGCTGTCCTCGACGGCTGGCAGCGCCGAGTTCTGGTTGTCGATCTTGGCTTTGGCGCTCCTGTCGGGGGGGATGGCCATCTGGGCGCGGCGTTGTGTGGCGATGGAGGATCTGCCGATCCTGCCCGCCATCGGAATGCTGATCACCGCCGCGATGCAGCCTGTGCTCTACCTGGATGTCTGGCAGGCGTTCATCGTGCCGATCGGACAGGAGGGGGCCTTGGCAAACGGGATCGAGCGCGGGGTTGAGAGCGACCTGCGTCTGGCCCCGGCCTATCTGCTTGCCCTCGCCGTGGGGGTGGGGATCATTGCCGCCTGGCGCAGCCTGACCAGCGATGGTCACAGACGTGTCTGGGCCTTTGCGTCTGCCATCTTTGCCCCGGCCATGCTGGCGGTGCTGGAGCTGACATGGGTGCCTGCCAACCAGATCGGGGCCTTCCGCTGGGCGCTGGTGGTGCTGGCGGTGGCCGCGCTGATGGTGATCAAGCTGGAACGGTTTGCACGCGCCGGTGACAAGGACCGGATGCGGCTGTCGCTTGCCCTGATTTCGGCGCTTGGCCTGATCAGCTTTGCCCTGATGCTGGTGCTGTCGCCCTCGGCGCTGACCGTGGCGCTGGCGCTGACCGTGCTGGTCACGGTCGAGATTGACCGGCGGTTCGATCTGCCGCTGCTGGAATGGTTTGCCGTGGTTGGCACCATTCTGGTCTCGGCCCGGCTGGTGCTGGACCCGGGTCTGCCCTGGGCGGATGAGGCCCCGATCCGCAGCGTGAGCTTCGCCTTTGCGGGGTCGATCCTGCCGCTGGCGGCGGCCTGGTGGCTCGGCAAGGACCGCAATCGGTTCAAGGCTCTGGTCACGCTGGAAAGTGCCGCCCTGTCGCTGACGGCCATTTTTGCCGCCCTCTTGCTGGACCGTGCGATCGAAACGGCCACGGGTGTGCAATATGAACAGCATTGGGGCGATGGGCTGAATGCGCTGATCTGGATGCTGGTTGGCGCGGTGCAGCTGTGGCGGCTGCAACTGGGCGGGCGTTTGGCCACGCTGCGACTTGGTCTGGCGGCAATCTATGGCGTGTTGGCGCTTGGCTATCTGGCGCGTGCGCTGCTGGTGGACAACCCGTTCACCACCTATGGCGAGGTGATCCACGGCTGGCCGGGGCTGAGCACCCTTGGCGTGGCCTATGCGCTGCCCGCGTTGCTTTTGCTGGGCGTGGCGCGTGGGATGTCGCACCTGCCGGGAAAAGCCCGCCTTGGGCTCGGGCTTGGCGGGGCGGGGCTTCTGGCCTTCTGGGCCGTGGGTGAGATTGCCCATTTCTGGCGCGGCCCTGAACTTGCGGGCCAACCGATGCGCCAGCCTGAGCTTTACACCTACACGGTTGCCCTTCTGCTGGTCGGAGCGGGCCTGCTTTATCAGGCGATTGCACGCGGATCCGATCTGATGCGCCGGGTGGCCATGGGGGTGATCGCCCTGACCTCTGCCAAGGTTTTCCTGGTGGATGCGGCCGGGTTGGACGGGCTGATGCGGGTCTTTTCCTTCCTTGCGCTGGGCTTGTCGCTGGTGGCTCTGGCCTGGCTCAATCGCTGGGCCGCAAACCGGGGGAAGGGCGACGGGGGGGCTCCCAAACCGGGACCTGATCCGTGAAGCGCCAAGACCGGAGGCGGGTTCTGGTATTGGGGGCGTATGGGCTGATCGGCGCGCATATTGCCCGCCACCTCAGCGCCGCTGGCTATCAGGTGACCGGGCTGGGGCGCAACCGCGCAACCGCGCAGCGCATCCTGCCCGATCTGGCGTGGCAGATTGCCGATTTGCGGGATCTGACCGCCCCATCCGACTGGGCTGATCTGCTAGAAGACAGTGACGCGGTGGTGAATTGTGCCGGCGCGTTGCAGGATGGCGGCGAAGATGACCTGTCGGCGGTGCATCACAGGATGCTTGCCGCGTTGTCTGAGGCCGCTGCGCGCCATGATGTGGCCATTGTGCAGATCTCTGCCGCCGGGGTGTGCCCGGATGCCAGCACCGCCTTTTTTCGGTCAAAAGCGGCTGGGGATGCCGCCCTTCTTGCCTCGGCCGCCCCGGTCTGGATCCTGCGCCCCGGCCTGGTCATTGCACAGCAGGCCTATGGCGGCACCATGCTTTTGCGGATGCTCGCGGCGGTGCCGTTTGTGCAGCCGGTGGCCCTTGGTAAAACGCCGGTGCAATCTGTTGGCATTGACGATCTCGCCCGTGCGGTTGAGGCCGCACTGGCCGGGAAATTGCCTGAAGGGGAGGTGTTTGATCTGGTTGAAGACACGCCTCGTCCTTTGCGCGAGTTGATTGCGGCCCATCGAAACTGGCTGGGCTTTCGGCCTGCCCGAATGTCGCTTCCCGTGCCTGCGATCCTGCTTCCACTGGTCGGGCGCTGTGCCGATGGCCTCGGGCGGCTGGGCTGGCGTTCGCCCCTGCGCAGCACCGCCCTTGAGGTCTTGAAAGACGGGATCACTGGTGATCCGGCGGCCTTTCAGGCGGCGGGTGGGACGGTTGCCTCCTTGCCTGCGGTTCTGGCGTCGATACCGGTCGGGGCAGAGCACCGGGTGCAGGCGCGCCTGTCGCTGCTGATGCCTGTGCTTTTGGTGGGGCTGTCGCTTTTCTGGATTGTGTCCGGTGTGATGGGGGTGGTTTCTCTGACCGCGGCGGCGCAGGTTCTGACCGATGCGGGTTGGGCGCTGTGGCCCGCAAAGCTCTCCGTTCTTTTCTGGGCGGTGGTTGACGTTGCACTTGGGATGGCGCTTTGGGTCCGGCGCTGGGCCGGGCTGGCCTGTTGGGGGATGATTTCCGTCAGTGTGATCTATCTGTGCTCGGCAAGTTTTGTCACCCCGCAGCTTTGGATCGATCCGCTGGGGCCGCTGGTCAAGGTGATCCCGGTGATTCTGGCTGCGCTGACCCTGCGGGCGATGTTGGAGAGCCGCTGATGGAAGGCGTGGTGGACGGGCTGCTATTGCTGCGATGGGCCCATATCCTTGGGGCCACGGTGCTGATGGGCACGGGGGCGGGGATTGCGTTCTTCATGGTGATTGCCCAGCGGTCGCGGGACCCGGCCCTGATCGCCCATGTGGCGGGGATCGTGGTGTTGGCAGACATGGTTTTCACCGCCACCGCAGCGGTGGTGCAACCGATCACTGGCATGTTTTTGGCATGGGGATTGGGGTGGAGCCTGTGGGAGCCATGGTTGCTGACCGGTATCGGGCTTTATCTTTTTGTTGGCCTGTTCTGGCTGCCGGTGGTCTGGATCCAGATCCGGCTGCGGGATTTGGCGAAGGGGGCTGCGCGGGAGGGGGCAGATCTGCCGGACCAATACCACCGCCTTTACCGCATCTGGTTTGCCTGTGGCTGGCCCGCCTTTCTGGCGATGCTGGCGATTTTCTGGGTGATGCTGGCGCGGCCTGATTTGTGGTGAAAAGGGGCGCTGCCCCTCGGACTGCGTCCTCACCCCGAGGTATTTTCAGCAAGAAAAAGACGCTGTCAGAACAGGCTGGGCGGGGCGGATTTTGGCCGGTGGAGGTCTTCGACGCCCAACCGCAGCCCACGCCCGATCCGGTGGGCCAGCGTGATCCATGGGCGGGCGGTTTGCGGGGCAAGCTCTTCGGTGACCACCTCTTCGAACAGCGCAAGCCACGGGTCGAAATGCTCTGCCATCACATTGCCCGCCTGCATATGGGCGCGCATCGGGTTGCCGTCATAGCCCGGCTCGCGCAGGATGGCCCCGCGCCAGAACCGTGAAATCAGCGCGATATGGTCCTGCCATTCCGGATCCCCGGTGCCAACATGGCCGTTGAAGATTGGACCCAGTTCGGGGTGGGTGCGGATCCGGGCGTAAAACCGGGTCAGCACCTGGTCGATCTCTTCCCCGGTGATGTCGAAAAGCTGCATTGGGTTGGGCATTGTGGGGGTGGGCATCGTGAAGGTCCGGGTTTTGTTGGGGTTTCCTGACTAAATTAGTCGGGTCGCAGCGGCTTGCCAAGCGGTGAAAGCAGGACAATTGCGCGCAGGGTGCCATGGTATCATGGCTTTACGAAGCCCGCACGCGGCCCTATAACGCCCCCATGATGCACCATCAGGCGATCATCATTATTCGAATTATCTGCCCGGCGCTCGCGAACTGAGACGCCGGGACAAGGCGTATGGACCTGCCGCGCCGCTCCTTCCCCAGACAGACGAACAGTTTCCGAAAAGGACCGGACACATGTGTGCCGACACCCCAGAATACAAAGACACCCTGAGCCTTCCCGAAACCGATTTCCCGATGCGTGCAGGCCTGCCCAAGCGCGAGCCGGGCTGGCTTGATCGTTGGAACGAGATCGGCGTCTATGATCGTCTGCGCGAGAAGGGCAAGGCCGAAAATCGCCCGCCCTTCGTGCTGCATGACGGCCCCCCCTATGCCAACGGCCACCTGCATATCGGCCACGCGCTGAACAAGATCCTCAAGGACATGATCGTGCGCTCGCACCAGATGATGGGATATGATGCGCGGTATGTGCCGGGCTGGGATTGCCACGGTCTGCCGATCGAATGGAAGATCGAGGAGCAATACCGCAAGAAGGGCAAGAACAAGGACGACGTGGATGTCGTCGATTTCCGTCAGGAATGCCGCAAGTTCGCCGAGGGCTGGATCGACATCCAGCGCGAAGAGTTCAAGCGTCTGGGCATCACCGGCAATTGGGCGGACCCCTATCTGACCATGAATTTCCACGCGGAAGCGGTGATTGCCGAGGAATTCATGAAATTCCTGATGAATGGCACGCTCTATCAGGGATCCAAACCCGTGATGTGGTCACCGGTCGAAAAGACCGCGCTGGCCGAGGCCGAGATCGAATATCACGACCACAAGTCGCATACGATCTGGGTGCCGTTCTCGTTTGCCAATGCCGAAGGTGATCTGGCAGAGGCCCGCGTGGTGATCTGGACCACCACCCCCTGGACGATCCCGTCGAACAAGGCGGTCGCCTATAACGACAAGGTGGCCTATGGGCTTTACCGCGTTGATGCGACCGAAGAAGAAAGCTGGACCAAACCGGGCGACCTCTACCTCTTTGCGGACACGCTGGCCGCGGATGCGCTGGGCAAGTCCCGCGTGACTGAATTCACCCGCGTGCGGGATGTGGCAGCCAGCGAGTTTGCTGGCCTGATCGCCAAGCACCCCTTCGCTGGTCTCGACGGAGCAAATGGCTTCTGGGACTATGACGTGCCGATGATCGATGGCGATCACGTGACGGACGATGCCGGGACCGGGTTCGTGCACACGGCACCCAGCCACGGTGCCGACGACTATGAATGTTTCGTCAAGCGCAACTGGATCGACCGGATGACCCATAATGTGGGTGAGGAATCGGAATTCCTGCCCCATGTGCCGTTCTTTGCAGGGCTTCAGGTCTTTGACCGCAAGGGCAAAGAGGGCAAGGCCAACAACGCCGTGATCGCCAAACTGGTTGAGACCGGTGGCATCATCGCCCGTGGCCGGGTGACCCACTCCTACCCGCACAGCTGGCGCTCCAAGGCACCGGTGATCTTCCGCAACACGCCGCAATGGTTTGCGTCGGTGGACCGCGAAGTGGGGGATGGGCAGGATGAGATGGGCAAAACCATCCGCACCCGTGCGCTGAACTCGATCGACAAGCTGGTGAAATGGTGGCCGCAAGCGGGCCGCAACCGCCTCTATTCGATGATCGAAGCGCGCCCCGACTGGGTGCTGTCGCGTCAACGCGCCTGGGGTGTGCCGCTGACCTGTTTCGTGAAAAAAGGCGCGCTGCCGACGGACCCGGATTTCCTGCTGCGTGATGCCGATGTGAACGCGCGGATCTCAGCGGCTTTCGAGGCCGAAGGGGCCGACGCCTGGTATAAACAGGGGGCCAAGGAAGCCTTTATCGGCAATGCGGCAGACCCGGCGGAATATGAGCAGGTCTTCGATGTGCTCGACGTGTGGTTCGACAGTGGCTCGACCCACTCCTTTGTGTTGCGCGACCGCGAAGATGGCACCGAGGATGGCATTGCTGACGTGTATCTGGAAGGCACCGACCAGCACCGCGGTTGGTTCCATTCATCCCTGCTGCAGGCCTGTGGCACGAAAGGCCGCGCGCCTTATAAGAACGTGATCACCCACGGGTTCACGCTGGATGCGAAGGGCATGAAAATGTCCAAATCGCTGGGCAACACCATCGCGCCGGAACAGGTGATCAAGCAATATGGCGCGGATATTCTGCGCCTTTGGGTCGCGCAATCGGACTACTCGGTCGACTTGCGCATCGGCGACGAAATCCTGAAAGGGGTGGCCGACAGCTATCGCCGCCTGCGCAACACGATGCGTTTCATGCTCGGCAACCTGCATGGGTTTGACGAGCGCGAGCGCGTGGATGTGGCGGATATGCCCGAGCTGGAACGTTGGGTGCTGCACCGTCTGGCGGAACTCGATCACACCGTGCGCGAGGGGTATAAGACCTTCGACTTCCAGGGCGTGTTCTCGGCCGTGTTCAACTTTGCCACCGTGGATCTGTCGAGCTTCTATTTCGACATCCGCAAAGACGCGCTTTACTGCGATGGGGCTGATAGCCTGAACCGCCGCGCCGCCCGCACCGTGCTGGACATCCTGTTCCACCGTCTGACCACCTGGCTCGCGCCGGTTCTGTGTTTCACCATGGAAGAGGTCTGGCTGGAGCGGTTCCCGGGGGATGACAGCTCGGTCCACATGATCGACCTGCCGGACACGCCCGCCGATTGGCTTGATGAACCGCTGGCTGCGAAATGGGCCGGTATCCGCCGCGTGCGTCGTGTGGTCACCGCTGCGCTGGAAATCCAGCGTCGCGACAAGGTGATCGGTGCTTCTCTGGAAGCCGCGCCGGTGGTGCATGTGCGGGACGCTGATGTGCTGGATGCGCTGAAAACCGTGACGTTTGAAGATGTAGCCATCACCTCGCAGATCGTGCTGACACATGACCCGCTGCCCGCCGAAGCCTTCCGCCTGCCGGAAGTTGAGGGCGTGGGCGTGGTGTTTGAAAAAGCCGCGGGCGAGAAATGCGGCCGCTGCTGGAAGATCCTGCCGGATGTAGGCAAACATGACCACCCAGACACCTGTGGCCGCTGCAACAGCGCGCTGGGGTGATGGTTGCCATCTGACACAATTAAGGGCGTGCTGCGGCGCGTCCTTTTTTATTGCCTGTTATGGCCTTTCATTGTCAGGCGGAGCCGCGCTTGCGGCGCGGCGCTGTTGAAGGCTCACGTCGTGAGCCGGTTGGGGGCGCTGCCCCCGGCCCATCTTTCAGATGGGCTCTCCCCCGAAGTATTTTGAGCAAGAAGAAGATCTGCGCCCTTATTTTCTGGTCAGAAATATCCTGGGGTGAGGGCGCCCTCGAAGAGGGAGGCCGAGGGGCAAAGCCCCTTCTTCGCAAGCTTCGGATTGCTGATGGCGGTTTTGTGGGGCAGGGTGGGGGCATGTTGCAGATCACATGTCCTTCTCCGGTTGGCCCGCTTGTTGTTACAGAAGAAAGCGGAGCGATCACACAGTTGATCTGGGGGGAGGCTCCTGACCAGGGGGTGAGCCCGCTGTTGCGAGAGGCGCAGGCGCAGCTTGTCTCTTATTTCGATGGGCGGCTGCGTCAGTTCGATTTACCCCTTCGCGTCAGAGGCTCCGAGTTTCAGCGGGCGGTTTGTGCGGCCATGTCGTCCATCCCTTACGGAGAGACCCTGACCTATGGCGAAATTGCTGCGCTGACCGGTAATTCCGCGCAGGCGGTCGGAAATGCCTGTGGCGCCAACCCGATCCCGATCCTCATTCCCTGTCATCGCGTGATGGGGGCCGGTGGCAGGCTTGTCGGGTTTTCCGGCGCGGGCGGGATAGAGACAAAAGTTCAGCTTTTGCGTCTTGAAGGTGCTGCGGGATTGCTTATCTGATCTCTTTGGCCTGCGTATAAAGACGGGCAGATGGGGAAGACAGGAGTGATCATGGCCGAGATCCTGAAGGTCAGCGGGCTGACCAAGACCTATGATGGCGGGCACCAGGCGCTGAAAGGCGTGGATCTTTCGATTGAGGAAGGTGAGATCCTGGCCCTGCTTGGTCCAAATGGGGCCGGGAAAACAACTCTCATTTCAATAATTTGCGGGATCGCCACGGCGAGTTCGGGGACAATCACCGTGGCTGGGCATGACCATGTTCACGAATTTCGAGCGGCACGGAACCTGATTGGGCTGGTGCCACAGGAAATCAATCTGGAACCGTTTGAGACGGTGATGAATACGGTGCGGTTTTCGCGTGGGCTGTTTGGCAAGCCACGTGATGACGCGCGGATTGAGGAGATCCTGAAGCTGCTCAGCCTTTATGACAAGCGCAACAATCGGATCATGACCCTGTCCGGCGGCATGAAACGTCGGGTGCTGATCGCCAAGGCCCTGTGCCATGACCCGCGCATCCTGTTTCTGGATGAACCCACGGCGGGCGTGGATGTGGAGTTGCGCAAGGACATGTGGGAGATCGTGGCGCGTCTGAAGGAGACTGGCGTGACCATCATCCTCACCACCCATTACATCGAAGAAGCCGAGGCGATGGCGGACCGGATCGGGGTGATTTCCAAGGGGGAAATCCTGCTGATCGAAGAGAAGGACGCGCTGATCAAGCGGCTGGGGCGCAAGGAATTACATATCGAGCTTTCGGATCCGATCGAGGAATTGCCGCCCTCGTTGGCGGGCAAGGGGGTGACCATGGAAAACGGCCACCTGATCTACACCTATGACACGCAGGCCAACAGCACCGGGATCACCGGCCTCTTGGCGGATCTGCGCGCGGCCGGGCTGCATATGGTGGACCTGTCGACCAAGCAAAGCTCGCTTGAAGAGATCTTTGTCGACCTCGTGAAGGAGGATGTGGCATGAACTGGAATGCAATCGCCGCGATCTATCGCTTTGAAATGGCACGGACATTTCGCACCCTGGCACAGTCGGTCATATCCCCGGTCCTGTCCACCTCGCTTTATTTCGTGGTGTTTGGCGCGGCCATCGGGTCGCGGATCGACCAGGTCGAGGGGGTGAGCTATGGCGCCTTCATCGTTCCGGGCCTGATCATGCTGACGGTGCTGACGCAGGCCACGACAAATGCGAGCTTCGGGATCTATTTCCCGAAATTCATCGGCACGGTGTATGAGCTCCTCTCGGCGCCGGTGTCTTTTGTCGAGATTGTGATCGGCTATGTGGGGGCGGCTGCGACCAAGGCGCTGATGATCGGGCTGATCATCTTTGCCACCGCGCATTTCTTTGTTGATCTGACCATTGCGCACCCGATCTGGATGATCACGTTTCTGGTGATGACCTGTCTCAGCTTTGCTTTGCTCGGGTTCATCATCGGGATCTGGGCGAAAAACTTTGAACAACTTCAGCTGGTGCCGCTTTTGGTGATCACGCCTCTCGTGTTCCTTGGCGGCTCTTTTTACTCGATCTCGATGCTGCCGCCGGTCTGGCAATCCATCACGCTGTTCAATCCGGTGGTCTATCTGATCTCCGGCTTCCGCTGGGCGTTTTTTGACGTGGCTGACGTGTCGGTGGTCTGGTCGGTGGTGGCCATCGTCGGGTTCATGAGCGCGTGCCTGCTGGCCATTGGCTGGATTTTCCGCACCGGCTGGCGGCTGCGCAGTTGATCCCGGCGTTCGATCCAGGAAATATCACTGACGGGGAGAAACCCCCCGTCTCAACCCTTGTGACCAACCTGCAGGCAGATTACATCACCCCCATGGTAAAGCTGATCCCCTTCCTGAAACGCCCGCCCACGGTTGCGGTGATCCGCCTGCAGGGCATGATCGCCAGCGGCAATCGCGGGCAATTGAACGATGTCTCCATGGCCCCCGCGATCGAGCGCGCCTTTCGCAAGGGGAAACCCAGCGCGGTGGCGCTGGTGATCAATTCTCCGGGTGGCTCGCCGGTGCAGTCCAGCCTGATCGCCGCCCGCATCCGCCAGCTGGCGGCGGAAAAAGATGTGCCAGTGGTGGCCTTTGTCGAAGATGTGGCCGCCTCGGGCGGGTATTGGCTGGCGACGGCGGCGGATGAGATCTTGGTGGATGAAAACTCGGTTGTTGGCTCCATCGGCGTGATATCGGCGGGCTTTGGTCTGACGGGCCTGATCGAGAAGCTGGGCGTGGATCGGCGGGTTTACACGGCGGGCAGATCCAAATCACAGCTGGACCCGTTCCGCCCGGAAAACCCCGAAGATGTCGAACGTCTGAAAGGGCTGCTTGACGATATCCACGTGAATTTCAAGACCCAGGTGGAAACCCGCCGGGCTGGCAAATTGCCGGAGGGCGAAGACCTGTTTACCGGCGAGATCTGGCTGGGGCGCAAGGCCATCGAGAAAGGGCTGGTGGACGGGATCGGCCATCTGGTGCCCACAATGAAGGCGCGGTTTGGCGACAAGGTGCGCTTCCGTGTTTATGGCGTCCGGCGCGGGATCCTGTCCCGCTTTGGCCTGCGCCTGATGAATGACGCGATCACCCAGATCGAGGAGCGTGCGGAATATGCGCGGTTTGGCCTTTAAATGGTGATCAAGATTGTTGTCCTCTTTCTGGTGGCGATGGGGGTGCTGGCCATGTTCGGCAAGCTCCGCTATCCCGGTCAGAACCGCGTGGACGCAATGAAATGCCCCCGGTGTGGGCGGTTTCTTCTGGGTAAATCCGCCCGGAAGAACGGATGTGAGTGTAGGGGAAAGGGCTGAGCCTTGGATCTGATTTTCGCGGCCCTTGGCCTCATTATTCTTTTGCTCGCAGGCGACAGCCTGGTGCGTGGCGCGGTGAACCTGTCTCTGCGCCTTGGCGTGCCTGCGCTGATTGTGTCGCTGACCATTGTGGCGTTCGGCACCTCTGCGCCCGAGCTTTTGATTTCGGTGCAGGCCATCCATGAAGGCGTGCCCGGTCTGGCGCTGGGCAATGTGGTGGGGTCAAATACTGCCAATATCCTTCTGGTGCTGGGGGTGCCCGCCCTTATGCGCGGGCTGTCGACCGGTTCGTGTGACACACGCAAAAGCTATAAACAGATGATGGCGGCCTCGGTCCTGTTTTTCATCCTCTGCTTTCATGGCGTCATCACCTGGGTGCAGGGCGCGATCCTGCTGTCGGTGCTGGGGCTGATCCTCTATTCGGCCTTTGGTGAGGCGCTGTGCCATCGCCGCGCGTGCAAGGAAAATCAGGCAGAGCCCTGTGACGAGGATGAAGAGGTCGAAGGGGCTGACCCCGACATGGCCTGGTGGAAGGTGATCCTGTTCCTGATCCTCGGGTTGATCGGCCTGCCTCTCGGGGCGGATCTGCTGGTGGATGCCTCCACAAATATCGCCCGCGCCATGGGGGTTTCTGAAACCGTGATCGGCCTGACACTCGTGGCCCTTGGCACCTCCCTGCCCGAACTGGCCACCACCGTGATGGCGGCCCTGCGCAATCAGGCCGAGGTGGCGCTGGGCAATGTGATCGGGTCGAACATGTTCAACCTGCTGGCCATTATCGGTGTGGCGTCCTTTGTGGGGCCGATCCCGGTTGAGCCGGGCATCCTTCAGTTCGATATCTGGGTGATGCTGGCCGTGTCCGCACTGCTTGCACCCTTCGTGTTCTGGAAATGGCATATGGGCCGGATCTGGGGCGGTGTTCTGACATTGCTTTATCTGGTCTACGTGTCGATAGTGCTGGCCCATTAACCCTTTGCAGGAGCGCGCGATGACAGAGCAGATGACAAAACGGGCTTTGGTCACCGGGGCCGGGGCCCGGCTTGGTCGCGCAATGGCGCTGGAACTGGCGCGTCAGGGATATGACGTGGCGGTGCATTATGCGGCCTCTGCCAACGGGGCGGAAGAGACCGCCGCGATGATCCGCGACCTTGGCCGGAACGCGGTGACGCTTCAGGCAGACCTGCTGGATATGCGGGCGGCAGAAATGCTGGTCCCGCAGGCGGCCGAGGCCTTGGGCGGCCCGCTTTCTGCGCTGGTCAACAATGCGTCGGTGTTTGAATACGACACCATTTCGACCGCCACGCAAGACAGCTGGGACCGTCACATCAATTCCAACCTGCGGGCGCCGTTTTTCATGATCCAGTCCTTTGCCGCACAGGTGCCAGAGGCGGTGATGGATGAAAATGGGGAACCTGTCGCGCGCGCCGTGGTGGTGAATATGCTGGATCAGAGGATCAAGAAACTGACCCCGGAATTCATGACTTACACGCTGGCCAAAGCTGGTCTTTGGACCCTCACCCAGACGGCAGCCCAGGGGCTTGCACCCCATGTGCGGGTCAACGGAATTGCGCCGGGACCCACCCTGATCGGGCACCGCCAGTCCGAGGCACATTTTGCAGCGCAACGTGCGGGCACGGTGCTGGGGCGTGGTGCGGGAACCATGGATATCGTGGCTGCGTTTTCCTATCTTCTGAATGCGCCCTCGGTGACCGGTCAGGTGATTGCCGTGGATGGCGGCCAGCATCTTGGCTGGAAAACGCCGGATATTCGCGGGGTCGAAAAGTAACCCAAAGCGGTTCGACTTTCACCTGAGACAGAGAGAAATCGAACCGCGGCAAGAGATATCAATGTCGGGGGCGTTTCGGGCGAAACATGTGTTCCAAGTTTATTCCGAAACGCTTTAGGGAAGGTGAAATTGCATGAGCAGCCCAAAGTTGTGCACCCGTTCAATTCTTCCCTCGCGTTAACTATCTTTTTTGCAATGAAATCAAAACATTACAAAATGTTCATATTTTTTGCATGAAATATCAGTCACTTAAGAAACTGCCTAAAAAATAGGCAAACTAAAGGGGAGGGTGTAAAACAAGGGAAATCCCTGCGGTCGCGCAGGAAATCCTCAGACTTATCCACAGATTTTGTGGGCATGTTTTCCCTTGCCTCTCGCACGGTAAGATTGCAGTCAGCAAGAGATTCGCACAGGACACCATGGATCAGGATCGTACGTCAGACAGTGCCACCAACCGGCCCGATGTCACCCCCGCCCCCGACGCCAAACCCAGGCCTGCCGGGCATGAGGTGATCCAGTCATATCTGCGCCTGCTGGACGGGTCGCCGGGTGTCTATCGCATGCTCGATGAAAAGGGGCGGGTGCTTTATGTGGGCAAGGCGCGAAACCTGAAAAAGCGGGTGTCGAACTATGCCAAGCCCAGCGGGCACTCTGCGCGGATCGCACGGATGATCAGCCAGACCGCCTCGATGATGTTTCTGACCACCAGGACAGAGACTGAGGCGCTGCTCCTGGAGCAGAACCTGATCAAACAATTGAAACCGCATTTCAATGTGCTCCTGCGCGATGACAAAAGCTTTCCGAACATTCTCGTCACGGATCATGACTTTCCGATGATCAAGAAACATCGCGGTGCGCGGAAAGAAAAAGGGCAGTATTTCGGCCCCTTTGCCAGCGCGGACGCGGTGAATCGCACGCTGAACCAGCTGCAGCGCGTGTTCCTTTTGCGCAATTGCTCGGATGCGATGTTTGCCAGCCGCACCCGGCCTTGCCTGCAATTCCAGATCAAACGCTGTGCGGGGCCCTGCGTGGATCGGGTGTCGAAAGAGGATTATGCCGGGCTGGTCAGCGAGGCGCAGGATTTCCTGTCCGGGCGCACCACCAAGATGCAGGGCGATCTGGCGGCCGAGATGCAGGCGGCGTCAGAGGCGATGCAGTTTGAAAAGGCCGCGGTCCTGCGCGACCGGATCAAGGCCCTTACCCAGGTGCAGCAATCGCAGGGCATCAACCCGCGCAGCGTGGGGGAGGCGGATGTGATCGCACTGCATATGGATGGCGGACAGGCCTGTGTGCAGGTCTTTTTCATTCGTGCCCATCAGAACTGGGGCAATCGTGATTTCTATCCACGTGTGGGCAATGGGCGTGATGCGGTCAGTGCGGGGGAGGTTTTGCAGGCGTTTGTCGGTCAGTTTTACGACCAGAAAGAGCCGCCACGCCTGATCCTCCTGTCAGATCCGCTGGATGATCAGGATCTGATGGAAGAGGCGCTGAGTGAGAAGCTGGGCCGCAAGGTTGAAATTGCCGTGCCGTTGCGGGGTGAAAAATCCGAACTTGTCGCCGGGGCACAGCGCAATGCCCGCGAAAGCCTGGGTCGCAGGATGGCGGAAAGCGCCACGCAGGCGCGGCTTTTGAAAGGGCTGGCCGAGGCGTTTGACCTCGACACCCCGCCCGCCCGGATCGAGGTCTATGACAACTCGCATATCCAGGGGGCACATGCGGTGGGGGCAATGATTGTTGCCGGTCCCGAAGGGTTTTTGAAAAGCCAGTATCGCAAGTTCAACATCAAGGGGGAGGACCTCACGCCGGGGGATGATTTCGGCATGATGAAAGAGGTGCTGACCAGACGGTTCAAACGGCTGCTCAAGGAAGATCCCGACCGGCAGGAGGGGCATTGGCCTGACCTTTTGCTGATTGATGGCGGGGCCGGGCAGGTCAGCGCGGTCCATGAAATCATGCAGGAGATGGGGGTGACCGACATTCCGATGGTCGGTGTGGCAAAAGGTGTGGATCGGGATCATGGCAAGGAAGAATTTCACCGCATCGGCCAGCGCCCCTTCGCGCTTGGGCGCACCGACCCGGTGCTCTATTTCATCCAGCGCATGCGGGATGAGGCACACCGGTTTGCCATTGGCACCCACCGGGCCAAACGCGCCAAGGCACAGGGGGCGACGCCGCTGGATGAGGTGCCGGGTGTGGGGGCGGCCCGCAAGCGCGCGCTTCTGGCGCATTTCGGCTCTGCCAAAGCCGTGTCGCGCGCGGGGCTTGAGGACCTCAAAGCTGTTGATGGAATTTCAGAAAGTCTGGCCGAAACCATCTATGCCTTCTTCCATGACCGGTCGTGACGCGTTAAGGGTTATGCCATGAGATGGACACTTCCTAATATCCTGACCGTAGCCCGGCTGATCGCAGCCCCGCTGGTCCCCGTGATGTTCCTCTATTTCGCCCGGCCCTGGGCGGATTGGTATGCGATGATCCTGTTTATCGTCGCTTCGATCACCGATTACCTTGATGGGTATCTGGCGCGGGCCTGGAAACTGGAAAGCCTGTTTGGCGCCGCGATGGACCCGATTGCCGACAAGGCGATGGTGCTGATCGCACTTCTGGTGATCAATGGCTATGCGGGCATGACCCCGTGGATCCTTCTGCCCTCTGCGCTGATCATCTACCGCGAGGTGTTCGTGTCCGGCCTGCGAGAGACCCTTGGCGACAAGGCCCGTGCGCTGAAAGTGACCAATCTGGCCAAGTGGAAAACCACCGTGCAGATGGTGGCCATCGCGGTTCTGTTTTCGACCGGGATTTTCGAACACAGCCTGCTGGAGCGTACCATTGGCATGGATGAAGCCATTGTCGCCGAGATCTTTGCCGGCACCTTGCCTGATGATCTGGGGCTGAATTTCTATTCGACCGGCCTCGTCTGGTCGACCTATATCGGTGTGTCGCTTCTATGGATCGCCGGGATCCTGACCATGATCACCGGCTGGGATTACTTCCGAAAGGCGCTGCCTTTCCTGCGTGAGGAGCCTGAAAATGGTTGAAGTCATGTATTTTGCCTGGGTGCGCGAACGGGTGGGTGAACCGCGCGAACAGGTCGACACCAACGCCGCAACCGTGGCGGAGCTGGTGGAGGAACTGCGCGCGCGGGAGCCGCGTTACGCCGAAGCGTTCAAAGATCTTTCCGCCCTGCGGGTGGCGCTTGATCAGGAGCTGGCGGATTTCGACGCACCGCTCGACGGCGTGCGCGAAGTGGCGTTTTTCCCGCCCATGACAGGCGGTTGATATGACCG
This sequence comes from Aliiroseovarius crassostreae, assembly GCF_025137635.1. Lineage (NCBI taxonomy): Bacteria > Pseudomonadati > Pseudomonadota > Alphaproteobacteria > Rhodobacterales > Paracoccaceae > Aliiroseovarius > Aliiroseovarius crassostreae. The sequence continues at coordinate 361,291 of NZ_CP080772.1, forward strand.
TCCGTGTCCAGACCGAAGAATTTGACCCCAGCGACGAACTCCGTGGGTTTGGGCGCGGTCGCAGTGATGTGGGCGCCGTGGTCAGCTTTACCGGGGTGGTGCGAGATGATGATGGGTCGCTCGACCGGATGGAAATCGAACATTATCCCGGCATGACCGAAAGGGCGATTGCCGCCATGGTGGATCAGGCGTCAGGGCGTTGGCAACTGGCAGATTGCCTTGTCATCCATCGGCATGGGCCGATGCGCCCCGGAGACCAGATCATGATGGTGGCCACCGCCGCCAAACACCGGGTGGCCGCGTTCGAGGCGGCAGAGTTCCTGATGGATTACCTGAAATCCCGCGCGCCTTTCTGGAAAAAAGAGTTTAGCCGCGCAGGCGAAACCGCCTGGGTGGATGCCAAGGTGAATGATGAAGAGGCGCTGAAGCGTTGGTCGGAATAATCAGGGCGGCCCGCTTCTGGCGATCCGCTGGCTATCCGAAGGGGGGCTTTTGCACGCGGGCCCCCGAACGCCCTCACCTGAGGCTCAAGCTTCGTGCACCACCCGCAGGCGGGGCTGATTTTCGCGCTCCAGAATGGCATCCGCATCCAGTTCCCGGATCGGCGTATCATCGTCCGGGATTTCGCCTTTCTGCAGCAGGTCCAGAAAGCGGCCGCAACATACCCGCAGGAATGAGGCGAAACTGCCCTCGGTATGATCGGCGTCGATCGCTTCGAAATACAGCGTGTTGACCAGCTGCTCAGTATTCATTCCGTCCCGGCGGGCAATCCGGTCCAGCACGTCCCAGTAGAAGTTCTCGATCTCAAGCGACAAAAGCGCCCCGTCCACGCGGAACACACGGGTGTTGCTTTCCCAAAAGGATGTGTCAGCTCCGACAAACAGACGGCACATGGGGGACCTCCGACCTGAAACCAAAAATCACGTCTCTCGACTGGTGGCATTTTACACCAAACTGTTTGCAAAGCGACTGGAGAAATCTGCTTTTACGCTGGGGCGTTTCCCGACCCGGAACAGGAAGGGATAAATAGGGGCAAGATCATCGTGGATCGGGCCGCCGCCGGCCCGGCGTCAGCTGCGCTCGGGAATGATCTGTTGCGCAATCCCCGCCCCCAACAGGTAGATCGAGGTCAAGACCAGCCCCCAATGGGCCCAGCTTTCCGGATGGAACTCCACCCAGGCGGCCCAGCCAGCAAAAAAGGTCCAGGCCAGCGCCACCGGAAGGCTGACGCTCCGCCAGCGTTTTGTCCGGGTCGGGTGGATGAATTTCAGCGGAAAGAACATGGCGATGGCAAGGGTGACAACAAGCCCCAGCATCAGCCAGAAACTGGGCTCGGTGGCGAACAGGACAATGATCAGCATATTCCAGCAGCCGGGGAAGCCGGAAAAGGAATTGTCCTTTGTTTTCATCCGGGTGTCCGCAAAATACACAACCGAGGTGAAGGTGATCACAATGATCGCCACCCAGCCGGTCCAGCCGGGCATCAGCCCCGATTTGAACAGCGCATAGGCCGGGATGAACACATAGGTCAGATAGTCGATGATCAGATCCATCAACACCCCGTCATATTGCGGCGCATTGACCTTGACCTCGTAATGGCGCGCCAGCGGACCGTCGATCCCGTCCACGGCAAAGGCCACGACAAGCCAGACAAACATCAGCCCCCATTTCTCATCCACCGCAGCCAGCATGGCCAGCATGGCGAAAACGGCACCGGTGGCGGTGAGCAGATGGACGAGCAGGGCTTTTGTACGAATATCCATGCGGCCCTTGTGCCGGAAAAGCGGGCTGGAAGAAAGGGGGAAGGTTGAGATTGTCTCAGTCTGATGAGCGGGCCGCTGAACGGGCAGATGGGCGGGCCCGTGGATGGGTCGCCTCATAAACCTCCATCAGGCGGGTGGTGTCGACCGCCGTATAGGCCTGGGTGGTCGACAAAGAGGCATGGCCCAGAAGTTCCTGAATGGCGCGCAGATCGCCGCCCGCATTCAGAAGATGTGTGGCAAAGCTGTGACGCATCGCATGTGGTGTGGCGCTGGTAGGCAGACCGAGTTGCAGACGGGTCTGTTCCATCACTTTCTGCACCTGCCTTGGCCGCAACGGCCCGCCGCGCACTGCCCGAAACAGCGGTGCCTCCGGCGTTTCCGCATGGGGGGAAAGGCGGCGATAGGTTTCCACCGCGTCGCGGGCGGCTGGCAGCACCGGCACCAGCCGTTCCTTGCCACCCTTGCCGCGGATCCGCAGCACCTCGGCCAGCGGGGCGTCTGCTGCGGTCAGAGAAAGGGCTTCGGAAATCCGCAAGCCGCAGCCATATAGCAGGGTGACCACGGCAATGTCCCGTGCCCCGACCCAGTCCTGACGGGCCTGGTCGCCAACCAGATCCAGCACCGCTTTCGCGGCCTCCGCCGGCAACGGTCGGGGCAGTTTTTTGGAAAATTTCGGGCTGCGCACGGACAGAACGGCGGTGGCATCAAACCCGTCCCGGTCGGACAGCCAGCGATAGAAGCTTTTCACCGCAGACAGCGCGCGGGCCAGCGACCGTGCCGCGACGCCGCGTCCGCGTTCATGCGCCATCCAGGCGCGCATGTCCGACAGGGTGACATTGGCAAGGGCGGCCCGTCCCTGCGGTCCGCCCAGATGGGCGGCCATGAAGGACAGAAAGCCGATCAGGTCGGTCTGATAGGCCGAAATCGTGTTGTCGGAAGCCCCGTCCAGCGCCCGTTTGTGGGTCAAAAACCCCTCCAGCGCGTCCCGCGCACCGGGGGAGATCATGACCGCAGGGTCACTCACGACAGCCAGCGGCGCATTGCCCGTTCAAACACCCCGCCGAAGAATTGCAGAAGATCGGTGCCTTGCCCCGGTTTGAACTGATGCGGGTCCTCGGCCCCTAGCACCAGCATACCGGGCAGACGACCATGGCCCAGATCAAGGCGGATGCAGGCCTCGGACCGCACCCAATAACCGCTTTCGCCGTATATGGCCGGATTTTGTTCCTGGATCTGACGCAGGAACACGGTGCGGCCGGATTGGTCATGCGATGTGCCGAGGTAGTCGTCGATGAAGCCGGGCTGGGCTGTGGCCAGCACCTGGCCCAGTTTCTGCACGGCTGCGTTCTTTTCGCTCTGCACCGTTTCCAGCACCAGTCGCACCGCGTCGACACGCAAAATATCGGCCACTTCGCCGCCAAGATCCATCATGAAATCTTCGAAATCTGCCGGATCCAGCATGCGCAGCACGGCGCGATGGATCAGGTTCATCCCTGCGAGGTTCTCATAAGCAGCGGCAATGACGGAGCGATGGGTGTCTTCCAGCCGGTCCAGCCGGGTTTCCAGCCGTTCCATTGCGACACCGCGCAAATCCACGATGTTTGATCCCATCGCGCGTTCATTCGCTGCAATCAGCGCGCGCATAAGATCCTGATCATCCAGAATAACTTCGGGTCGAGAGATCAATGCCTCCCGCAAATCATCCGCAATGGAAAGAGAAGTCGCCATCACTGCCTCAGGTATTTTTGTTTATCTTTTCCCGTGTGTATACACGAAACGCACGGCCATTACCGCATGTTTTTGGTTAAAATACCGTAAAAGCGGCAGGGCCGTGGCCCCACCGCGACATGTTTTTCGATCCCGGTCTCAGAGGATCTTGATCTCGGCCGCTGCGATATCGGCCAGGAACGCGTCCAGACCTTTGTCGGTCAGCACGTGTTTTGCCATCGCCTGAATGACCGACGGGGGCGCGGTGGCCACGTCGGCGCCGACAATGGCGCAATCCTTCATGTGGTTCACATTGCGGATCGACGCGGCCAGAATCTGGGTTTCAAACCCGTAATTGTCATAGATGGTGCGGATATCTGCAATCAGCTCCATCCCGTCCAGTGCGATGTCATCCAGACGGCCAATGAAGGGCGAGATGAAGGTGGCGCCGGCTTTGGCCGCCAGCAGTGCCTGGTTGGGTGAGAAGCACAGGGTAACATTTACCATGGTGCCTTCGTCCGACAGGGTTTTACAGGCTTTCAGCCCGTCCCAGGTCAGCGGCACTTTCACCGCGATATTGTCTGCGATCTGCGCCAGTTTGCGGCCTTCGGCGATCATGGTCTCTGCGTCGGTGGCGGTAACCTCTGCTGACACCGGGCCATCGGTGATGGTGCAGATTTCCTTGGTGACTTCGATAATGTCACGGCCCGATTTCTTGATGATCGAGGGGTTGGTGGTCACGCCGTCCAGCATGCCGGTGGCGGCAAGTTCCTTGATGGCGTCGATGTCGGCGGTATCGGCAAAGAATTTCATGCACGTTTCCTTAAGATGGTTTGGCCCGGATCTCTGCGAACCTCTGGGCCGGGTGGCTTGTTCTTGCCGCTCTCATAGCGCAGAAAGGGACGGGCAGAAACCCCTCACGGCAACCGGGACAAGGGCAGGTGATCCCCATGAGCATGGATGTGCGGCATTTCAGGGAAGGTGAACGGGTTGGCGTGCTGACCACCCAGCCACTTGACCGTATCCTGACCTATCGTGCGCCGGAAGGGGGATGTGTCCAGGGCGCTTATGTCGAGGTGCCTCTGGGTCCGCGCAAGGTGCTGGGTGTGGTCTGGGGGGCAGGCGAGGGGGGCTTTGATGCGGCCAAGCTGCGCAAGGTCACCAAGGTGATTGATGTGGCGCCGATGCGGCTCGAGATGGTGCAGTTCCTGACCCGTGTGGGGGATTACACGATCACGCCGATGAACCACATGCTGCGGCTGGCCACCCGCGCGCCGGGGTTGATGGATCCGCCCTCCATGCGCAAGGTGCTGCGCGCCTCCGGGTTTCGCCCCAACCGGCTGACCGATGCCCGCGCCAAGGTGTTGGCCGCGATGGATGACAATCCGGGGGCGGCGTTCACGCAGGCAGAACTGGCGGGGCTTGCGGATGTGTCGGCCTCGGTGGTGAAAGGCATGGTGAAATTGGGGGCGCTGCGTGAAGAGGATGCGCCGCGCGATTTGCCTTATCCCTTCCTGGATCCGCTCAAACCCGGCAAGACCCTGACCGACGATCAGGCGGCGGCGGCCCGCCAGCTGTGCGACGGGGTGAGGTCTGGCCGCTATGGCACCACGCTTTTGCGGGGCGTGACCGGGGCGGGCAAGACCGAAGTTTACATGGAGGCGGTGGCGGCGTGCCTGAAAAAGGGCCGTCAGGCGCTGGTGCTCTTGCCGGAAATCGCGCTGACAGCCGAGTTTCTCAAACGGGTCGAGGAACGCTTTGGCGCGCGCCCTGCCGAATGGCATTCCGGCGTGACCATGACCGAACGCAGGCGCTGCTGGCGCATGGTGGGCGAAGGGGAGGCGCAGCTGGTGGTGGGCGCCCGGTCCGCCCTGTTCCTGCCATTTCGCGACCTTGGCCTGATCATCGTCGATGAAGAACACGACAATTCCTACAAACAGGAAGACGGGGTGCTTTACTCGGCCCGCGACATGGCGGTGCTGCGCGCCTCGATCGTGGAGGCGCAGGTGGTGCTGGCCTCGGCCACGCCGTCGCTGGAAACCTGGGCCAATTGCGAGGCAGGGAAATACAACCGCATTGACCTGACCAGCCGCTATGGCCCTGCCGTCCTGCCCGAGATGCGGGCGATCGACATGCGCAGCGAAGAGCTTGCGTCAAACTCCTGGATCTCGCCTGCGCTCAGGGGGGCGGTGACACGGCGGCTGGCAAAAGGTGAGCAATCGCTTCTGTTCATCAACCGCCGCGGTTATGCGCCGGTCACGATCTGCCGGGCCTGTGGGCACCAGATCGGCTGTGATCATTGTGATGCGCGTATGGTGGAACACCGGTTCCAGAAACGGCTGGTCTGCCATCAATGTGGTGAGACGAAACCGATGCCGGAGGTCTGCCCGGACTGTGAGGTTGAAGGCAAACTCGCGCCGGTTGGGCCGGGGGTTGAACGCCTCGCCGAAGAAGTCACCGCGACCTTCCCGGAGGCGCGTATCGCGGTGCTGTCGTCGGACCTGTTTGGATCCGCCCGCGCGCTGAAGGCCGAGATCGAGCGGATTGCGGCCGGCGAGGCGGATATCATCATCGGCACGCAGCTGGTGGCAAAGGGGCACAACTTTCCCAAACTGACACTGGTGGGGGTGATTGATGCGGATCTTGGCCTGCAAGGGTCCGATTTGCGCGCCGCCGAACGCTCGTTCCAGCTGATCCGCCAAGTGGCTGGCCGCGCCGGGCGATCAGAAGCACGCGGCACCGCGCTTTTGCAGACGTTTCAGCCCGAACACCCGGTGATCCGCGCAATCCTGTCAGGCGATGAAGAGAAATTCTGGAGCGCCGAAGCGGGCGAGCGTCGCCATGCCGGAGTGCCCCCTTATGGGCGCATGGCCGGGATTGTGCTGTCCTCAACCGATGTGCAGGCGGTGTTTGACCTTGGCACTGAGATGGCGCGGCGCACCCAGCCGCTGCAGGAAATCGGTGCGCAGCTTTATGGCCCCGCGCCTGCGCCCATCGCCCGCGTGCGGGGACGGCATCGGGTGCGGCTCTTGATCAAGGCGGATAAAACAGCGCCTATTCAGAGTGCCATCCGCAAATGGCTTACCCAGTTTCCGGTCAAAGGCGACCTGCGCATTCAGGTCGATATCGATCCGCAGAGTTTTTATTGAGGGCAACCGCAGGCCGCAGAACTGTTGCCGGAGGGAAGGGGCTTTGCCCCTCGTCCCCGCTTTGGCAGCGGGTCCTCACCCCAGGATATTTGTGACCAGAAAATAAGGGAAAGGACGCCCTTATTCCGCCGGTTGCGCCACGCTGCCACCTTTGGGTTGATCGACCAGATAATCGGTGATGATTGCCCCGATCCACATGCACAGGAGCGCAAGCCAGGCGGTGGCGACGAAGATCGACCCGCCGGTCACGCCTGCGCCAATCGCGCAGCCCCCGGCGAGCATCCCGCCAAACCCCATCATCACCGCGCCCGTCATCGACCGGCGCATCACGGCTTCGCCCTCATAGCCCTGGAACTTGAACTCGCCGGAAAGGTAACTTGCGGCAAAGGCGCCGATCACCACGCCGGGCACAAGGCCCACGTCAAATTCCAAAACCGGGTCCGAGGTGAGGAAAAACATCAGCGTATTGGCCGAGGGGCCGGTGAAGGTGGCGGAGGTCACGGTGACCGGATCAAAAGCCGCCTGTGACAGCTGGAAGGTCAGGACCCAGCCCAGCGCCACCGCAAAGCCCACGCCGGAGCCGAAGATCAGCCGCCGTGCGCCAAGGTTTGAGCGCCGCGCCAGCACCAGCGCCAGCACCGCCGTGCACAGCCCCAGCAAAAGGCCAAACCACTCGGGCAGGCCGATAAGTGTCAACAGGTTCACATTGGTGCCGCCCTTGGTCATCCAGAGCGACGCCAGCCAGGTGCGGGTATCCGCCAGATAGCCGTGCAGTGACATCTGCGCCACAATCGCCATCAGCATCCCCGACATGACCGATCGCAGGTTCCCGGTGGAGGCCAGCACCAGAAGCCGACCCGAACATCCCCGTGCCAGCACCATGCCGACCCCAAACATCAGCCCGCCAATGATTGCGCCCGACCAACTGCCGGTCACCGCCATCATCCGCGCGTCTTCGGTGCGCAAGAGCCCAAGCATCGCGGCGCCTTGCACCCAGACCACGGCGGTTGAGAAGGTCAGAAGCCAGATCGCCACGCTGGAGGACATGGTCCGCCGGGCAAATTCCACCGTGGCCGCCCGCAGACAAAATCGCGACCGCTGCGCTGCCACGCCAAACACGATCCCGGTGATCAGGCCGAACAGCGCGGCGGTGGGGCTTTCTCCGATACGGTCCATCAGGGGAACAATGTTGATCATGGTGGCAGTGAGACCTCTGTTGCGCGGGTTTGGGCGAGTTTACGGGACGGGGGTGCCTGATACTTTGACTTATATCATAGAAAAATTGCGTTTGGTGAATGTGTTTTTCTGTTGGCGCTAACCGAAAACGCGCGTATGGCGGGGTCATGAGACACACCACCCTGACCCTCGATGCGGCGCGCGCGCTGCCATTCTGGCGCCGTCCCGTCTTTTTGCTTCTGCTGATGACAGCGGCTATGCCGCTTGCGTTTTCAACCTGGCTTGCGCTCTTGAATAATTTCGTGATCGGTGAGGCGGGGTTCACCGGGGTGGAGATCGGCTGGTTGCACACGGTGCGCGAGATCCCGGGATTTCTGGCGATTGGGGTGATTGCACTTTTATGGATCATGCGGGAGCAGACCCTGGCGGTGGGCGCGCTTGCGCTTTTGGGGGCGGCGACGGCGATCACCGCCTGGTTCCCGAGCTTCTCGGGCCTGCTGATCGTGACCATGCTCAGCTCGGTCGGGTTCCATTATTACGAGACCATTGCGCAATCATTGCAGTTGCAGTGGATCGACAAGAAACGCGCGCCGCAGATGCTGGGCTGGATCACCGCCGTGGGGTCGGGGGCATCGCTTCTGGCCTATGGGTTTCTGGTGCTGACCTGGAAGACACTCGGGCTGAGCTACAATTTCGTTTACATGCTGTCCGGCGGCCTGACCCTGGCCATCGCGATCTTCTGCTGGTTTGCCTATCCGAGGTTTGAAAGCCCCGAGCCGCAGCTCAAGACCTTTGTGCTGCGCCGTCGCTACTGGCTCTATTACGCGCTGCAATTCATGGCGGGGGCGCGACGTCAGATCTTTGTCGTGTTTGCGGCATTCATGATGGTGGAGCGGTTCGGCTTTGAAGTGCACGAGGTGACGGCGCTCTTTCTGATCAACTATGTGGCCAATATGGTATTTGCCCCCTTGATGGGAAAAGCGGTCTCGGTCTGGGGAGAGCGCCGCGCCTTGGTGTTTGAATATGTCGGGCTGGTGGGCGTGTTTCTGGCCTATGGCGGGATCTATTATTTCGGCTGGGGGGTGATGCTGGCCATGGGGCTGTATGTTCTGGATCACCTGTTCTTTGCCCTTGCTTTTGCACTGAAGACCTATTTCCAGAAAATCGCCGATCCGCAGGACATTGCGCCGACCGCAGCCGTGGCCTTCACCATCAACCATATTGCCGCCGTGTTCCTGCCGGCGCTTCTGGGCTATCTCTGGGTGATCTCGCCCGGGGCGGTGTTCGCGTTGGCGGCGGGTATGGCCATGGTGTCGCTGACCCTTGCACTCCTGATCCCGCGCCACCCGGAAAAAGGTCACGAGACCGTGTTCGCCGGCCCTCTTGCCAAGGCGGCAGAGTAGCCCCACCTTTGGGGCAGAACAGGAGGATGCGCGATGCTCTTTGGCAAACAGAAGAAACTGACCATGGTGGACGAAACAATGGCTCTTCCGGGGCGCGACACGGCGCTGCCTTTTGGGGATACCCATCATGTTTTTGCCCGTCCTTTGACCTTGGATGTGCCCGAGGCTCACGAGGTCGCCCTGTTCGGCATGGGGTGTTACTGGGGCGTCGAGCGGATCTTCTGGCAGCAACCCGGCGTCTGGCTGACCATGGTTGGCAATGCCGGGGGATTTACACCCAATCCCACCTATGACGAACTCTGCACCGGCCAGACCGGACACACCGAAGTGGTGCGTGTTGTCTATGACCCAGCCAAGACGAGCTATAAGGCGCTGTTGAAAGTGTTTTGGGAAAACCACGACCCAACCCAGGGGATGCGGCAGGGCAATGATACGGGGACGCAATACCGCTCGGCCATCTATGCAACAACCGATGCCCAGCTGGATGCAGCGCGCCTCTCGGCCGAGGAATTTGCCCCGCGCCTCGCCGCGCAGGGATTTGGCGCGATCACCACGGAAATCGCCCGGGCGGAGACCTTTTACCCGGCCGAAGCCTATCACCAGCAATACCTGTCAAAGAACCCAGGGGGCTATTGCGGGATTGGCGGCACCGGTGTGACCTGCCCAATTGGGACCGGAGCCTGAGCGGATAAGTGCGCGCCTTAGCCGACCTGTGCAGGTTGAAGGCATTGTTCGGCAATGGCCTCGCTTCGCTCGGAAGGGGCTTTGCCCCTCTGCTGGCGCATTCACCCCAGGATATTTGTCGCAAGAGGAAAAGACGGGTTGTGCTCTTCTTCTTGCCATAAATATCCTCGCCGAAGGCCAGAAAGGGGCCGAGCGGCGCGAGGCAGGTCTCTGTCTGCGGTATCATGTAAGGGGTAATGATGATGGGGAAGCTTGACCCTCTGCCTTTCCGGGGCTAGGCCCATGGCATCTGTTGCCTGCGAACCTATCGAAAGACCTGATCATGCCCACCTGGACTGCTCTTACCACCCTCTCTGGCCAAGAGGCCGCTGAAGCGCTGGGCGCTGCGATGGAGGCCCTTACCCCTGAACCGACCGGGATTGGTGTGTTTGAGGTGGAAGATGACAGCGGTTTGTGGGAAGTGGGCGGCTATTTCACCGAAGCGCCTGATGCGGCCGGGTTGGCACTTTTGGCATCCATGCATGGGGCGAAGGATTTCATCGTCTCGGAACTGCCGGAAACCGATTGGGTGGCACATGTGAAACGTGAGCTGGCCCCGGTCGAGGCAGGGCGGTTCTTTGTATACGGCGCCCATGATGCTGACCAGTTGCCCGCGGATAAGATCGGGCTGCTGATTGAGGCGGCTATGGCGTTTGGGACCGGGCATCACGGCACCACTTTGGGCTGTTTGCGTGCGCTTGACGGGTTGGCAGACAAGGGGTTCGTGGGCGAGAGCGTGGCGGATATCGGCTGTGGCACTGCCGTGCTTGGGATGGCTGCGGCCAAGATCTGGCCCAACCCGGTGCTGGCCTCGGATATCGACGAAGTTGCGGTGGACGTGGCGCGGGCCAATGTCACGGCCAATGACCTTGACGGGAAGGTCAATTGTGTGGAGGCGGCTGGTTTTGACGCGCCCGAACTGCGGGATGCGGCACCTTTTGATCTGGTCTTTGCCAATATTCTAAAGGGCCCGCTGATTGGTCTGGCACCTGATATGGCAGGCGCGATTCGCCCCGGTGGTTATGCGATTCTCTCTGGAATCCTGAACCCTCAAGCCGATGAGGTGATCTCTGTTTATCAAGAAAACGGGTTCAATCTTGTTTCACGGGATGAGATTGTTGACTGGACCACGCTAACCTTAACGAAAATGCGGTGAGATTGTGGCGGAAACAGTTTGTTTCCTCGTGAATATCGGTCAAATTTGCTATGGTTGTGAAGTATCTCGTTGGTGGGGGCCAACCTGAGGATATTGACATGGCTGACGCAAATTACGCGAAATTCAGCAAGCGCATGCGTGATATTGAAACGCGCCATCGCAAGATGTCGCGCGGATATGTGCAATTGGTTGAGCGCGACGGGCTTTTGGTGCCTGCGTCGCGCAGTGGTGGCTTGCGCCGCGGTTTTCCGCTGCGTGGGCTGGCGGTCGCCTTGGCGCTGTTTCTGGTGTTCAAGGCCTTTCTTATGGTCCAGCTTGGCGCAACAACCTACGAGACCCGCGTGGCAAAACTGGCTGCGGGCACCGGGATAGAGCAGGCCGGGGCCTGGGTGATGGCGACCGATCCGATTTCGCAGTGGATCGCTGGCCGGATGCGCACCCTGTTTTGACACATCAGCACCAATGCGGTGTGCAGTCGCCGAAAGCGACAAGCCCTTGCGGTCGTTCGGTCGGGGGGCTTTTTGCTGTTTAAAGTGTTTCGCCTTATTATTGAGGCACAATAATAAGGCGAAACACTTATGGGGTGTGACCTGAGGGCGGCGCGGGCACCCTCGGATGCTCCGCCCCTTGCGGATCACTCATAAATCGGCGGAGAGGCATAGGCCACCAGCCCAAGCTTGCGGGCGGTGTCCATGGTCAGAATATCACTGTTGAACTGCGGGCTTTGAAAGGCCCGGATTGCGGCCCGTGTCGGGGCATCCAGCGTGCTGGTGACAGGGCCGTCATAAAAGCCGCGCGCCTGCAGGGCCCGCTGAAGCGAGGCAATGAACTCGGGTGTGAAACTCGGCGGGCAGGGCACTTCGAAATAATAGGTCTGCCCCCCTGCGGTGATCACCTGGCGGGTGACGGTTTCATAACGTGGCGGGGTAATGATCGTGTTGCCATCCGGGGCAAAGACGGCGGGTTCGACCTGTTTGCTTTCTGTGATCGTTTCGATCGCGGCGGGCGTGGTATCCTTGCCGTAGCAGGCCCCGATCCGCCCGCCTTTCGGCCGTTCACCGGGGGCAAGCAGGATGGCGCCTTCGGGCAGTTTGGTCGCCTCGGGTGCGACAGAGGTGCAGCCCGTCAGGACCAGTCCCAGAAAGGCAATGGGGAGTGGAAAGGAAAGAAGGCGCATGGGGTCTGCTCTTATCTGATTGCGGCCATTTTCCGGGCAGCCTAGCGGTATTTTCCCGCCGCCGGTAGCCCGCTCTTTGTCCGGGTGCAGGCTCGGCAGAAGGATGCTGCCGCCTCGATGTCACTTTTCCCGCTGGTTTTGTCATTGATGGGTCGAAATTGCGCCTCACACCGCTTATATCGGCAAATTGAAGCGGTTCGGGACAGCCTGTGCAACAGGCACCCCCCGATCCGCCCGTGAAACTGAACTCTTTTATCGCGCGCAGGGTTTTGCCTGTTTCTGGATGACATCAGCGCGCTTTGGGAAAGACCCGCTACAGCAACTGGAGAGAGCCATATGGCAAAGATCACCTATATCGAGCATAACGGCACTGAGCATGTCGTGGATGTGGCCGCTGGCCTGACCGTGATGGAAGGCGCGCGCGACAATAACGTGCCCGGTATCGAAGCGGATTGCGGCGGCGCCTGTGCCTGCTCCACCTGCCATGTTTATGTGGATGAAGCCTGGGTCGAGAAGGTGCCGGCCAAGGACGCGATGGAAGAGGATATGCTCGACTTCGCCTATGAGCCCGATCCCAATCGTTCGCGCCTGACCTGCCAGTTGAAAGTCACCGATGCGCTGGACGGTCTGGTGGTGCATCTGCCGGAAAAACAGATCTGATGACCGACGGGGTAGGGCACGCGCCGCGCCTGCCCGCCCGTCTGTGGCGCGGCTGCGCGCGCGGCGCTGTGCTGGCCTTTGCGCTGGTGGCAGGGGGGCTTTCCCCGGATGTCGCCGTGGCAGAGATCACCGGCGCGGCCTATGGCGCCCCGACCACGGCCTATGGCCACGGGGTGGTGCCGGGGGGCGAATATCAGGGCATTGAGTTTACGCTTGATGGCACCCGAATGATCGGGAATGCGGTTCTGGGGGGTGTTTATGAAGACACGTCCCCACGGCTGATTGATGTCACGGGGGATGGCAAACCCGAAGTGATCACCGTGGTGTCCTATTTCGACAAGGGCTCGGCGCTTCGCATCTGGGGCGAACGCGCGGCACCGGATCATCCGATGGGTTCCGAAATGGTGGTGCTGGCCGAAACGGCCCCGATCGGAAAGCGGCATCGCTGGCTTGCGGTCATCGGGGCGGCCGACCTTGATGGCGATGGTCATATCGAGATCGCCTATATTGACCGGCCGCATCTCGCGAAAACCCTGCGGATCTGGCGCCTTGAACAAACTGCGCGCGGTGGGCGGCTTGTTGAGGTCGCCTCGAAAACCGGGCTGACCAATCATCGGATCGGGCAGGAGTTCATCACCGGTGGCATTCGGGAATGCGGAGCGGGGCCGGAGATCATTACCGTGGATGCGGGCTGGCAGAACGTCATGGCGACGCGGTTCGAGGCGGGGCAGATCAAGAGCCGCCGGCTTGGACCGTTCTCAGGGCGAGGCGCGGTTCACGCGGCGCTTTCCTGTCAGGGCTAAACGCGTCTGGGCCGTGCAAAAGCACCTGTTTCTTCCGAACTGTCCCTGACCTTGGCCCCGGATTTTGGCGTGGCGTGGCGTGCCGTCGGTCGGGTGCCCTTTTACCGGATGATCCCTGAGATCTGGAATTATGGCGTCGCCGTGTGCCCTGTCCGCCGCTGCGAGAGGATCAGGGCAAAAGCGGCCACTCCAATCGGCACAAGGCTGGCGATGACCAGCAGATTTGCACCACTCCATCCGATCCAGGCCATAACGACCCCCGGCAGGAACGCCCCCAGCATGGCAAAGACCCCGATCGAGACGTCATTTACGGCCTGAACCGACAGCGCATGATCTCGCGGGGCGTTCTGGGCCACCAGATACGAGCCTCCGACATAGGTCATGTTCCAGCCGATCCCCAGCAGAACCAGCGTGGTCTTGATGGTTGGGATGGACAATGGATAGAGGGCAGCCGCTGCCGAAGACCCGACAAGCAACAGGGTGCCAATCAGGCAGACCGCCATCGCGCCAATGCCTGAAATGATCCTGCCCATGAAAAGCGACGGGACAAACATGGCCAGAACATGCCACTGGATGGAAACGGAGATCTCCTGAAAGAAACAGCCCAGATCATCGAGGATCAGTGATGCGGAAATCATCAGAAGGTTCATCGCGCCATACCCTGTCGCGGCGCAGGCCATGCCAAAGGCCAGTTTGGGGGTGCGCAGTGCTGCGTGCAGGTCTGCCAGCCGGAACTTCCGGGGGGATGTTTCCGGCCAGGGCAGGGGGGTCAGCACCACCAGGGCAATGATCACAACCGACAGCACCGCGATGCCCAGGTAAGAGGAGGCAAAGAGGTTTGTCGAGAACAGAGCCTGGCGCGACAGGAGCGGGCCGATAAGGGCGGCCGCCGTTCCGCCAAAGACCACCAGCGACATGGCCTGCGCCTTGCGCGCCGCCGGGGCGACCTCAAGTGCGGCAAAACGATAGAAATTCACATTTGCCAGGTTGATCCCCAGAAACGCATGGGACAGGCACAGCAGCACGGGATCCGACCAGATCACAGCCAGATAGCCCAGAGCGCCACCAATGACACCGGAAAACGCGGCGAGGACAAAGACCGGCTTGCGCCCGAAGCGCTCCATCAATGCTGCCGAAGGGTAGGTGGCCAGCAAGAGGGCCAGAAACTGGATCCCGTAGGGCACAGTTGACAGGCCGCCCGTCCAGCCGATCTCTTGCGCAATCAATGCCGAAACCGTGACCGAGATCACGGCGGAACTGAGGCCAAGCCCATTGCCAAGAGCAAGGCTGATGACCGGGAAGAAGGAGGTGATGTTTTTGAAAGCCGTTTTATGCAATTTGCCGCTCCCCCTGATTTTTCGCCTCTGTTGAGGCCAGAAGCGCCGAGGCGAGGTAGGATTCCCCGCTGTCATACGCAAGTGTTGCGACGAGCGCGTCAGGGTTTGCCCTGGCGATGCGTTTGGCGGCGGCGTAATTGGCACCGCTGGTTATGCCCGGAAAGAACCCGATATCTTTTGCCATTTCGCTCTGGCCGAAATGCGCCTCGGAAGGGGATATGGTCTGGGTCTGTTCAACCAGCGAAAGGTCGAGGAAAGGCGGCACCACCCCCACGGCAAACCCTTCCAGCGGATGATCGACAAACCTGTCTGTTGCCAGGTCGCAACCCTCGGGCATCACCAGATGGGTGGACAGCGTGCTGAAATTGGCGCGCAGGCTGGCTGCAATGCCGGTAAAACTCGCCCCGGTTCCGGCGCCTTTCACAAGGATAAGCCGTTGTCCCGGCGTCAAAACCCGCGCAATCTGGTCGCTGAAATCCGGGCCGGTTTCCTCCAGATGCGCCTTCAGATTGGCCCGGTTGGCGAATTGATCCGTGAAGACCCATTTGTCTGGTTCCTCCGCTCTCATCTGCGCGATGACCTCTTTGGGGCTTTTGCCAAGGCGCAGCGCATCTTCCCCCACAAGGCGGGCGCCATACCGTTGGCAGAGCAGACGTTTGACCGGCGAAAACGAGAGCCCGATGACCAGATCCACACCGATATCATAGCGCGCCGCCTCGAACGCGAGGCTCACCCCCAGATTCCCCCCCGACTTCTCCAAGATCCGCTTTGGCCCACCAGGGGTGAGTTGGCCCGATGTGAGGGCCTCTTGCAGGATGTGCCGCGCTGCACGCGCCTTGTGTGACCCCCCAGGCTGAAGGGCTTCCATCTTGACGATGATGTTTTCAAACTGTCGAACCGGGGTCTTAGGCCACATGAGAGGGTGCCTCGTGTAGATGTGTGGAAAAGCTGTCCGTTGGGATCTGCGGCTTCACGATCGTATCGGGGACAACGTCGCGGGTGATCAGGGACCAGGGGCAAATGAAGCAATCATCGCCGATGTGAACATCCCCTAAAACCCGGGCAAAAGCTCCGATCTGGACACGGTTGCCGATGGTCGGGTGGCGTTTGCGCGCATCGTTCCCGGCAATGCCCCGTGCACCCAGCACGACACCATTGAGGATATAGCAATCCGACCCGATCTCACAGGTGGCGCCGATCACCGTGTTGGTCCCATGATCCAGCACAAACCGTTTGCCGATCGTGGCCGCGGGATGGATCTCCACGCCGGTCAGGCTGCGGGCAAAATGGCTGATCGCCATGGCGTCACGGGTATGTTCACCCGATTTGGCGTCCGACCAGAGCGCATGGGCGATCCGGTAGCACAGGGTTGCGATAAACGGCGAATGGGGCACCAGGGCAAATGCGGGCTGTCCCTCAAGAGAGGGATCTTTTTGCACATAAGCACACAGGTCTTCCGCCAGAATAGGCAATACATCAGCGAGTACGGACAGCGCATGTTCACAGGTAGATTTCTGCAGCCGTGAGTTGTTTGGCGCCCTGTCCCCCACTGGAAATAGCTCATGAATGGTTTTCTCTAGCAAATGGTCAACGTTCATGGGTTTCCTCACAGATGGAACCAGAATTAATGGCCACTCATTTGCCTGTGGAAATGTATGCGTCAACCGAATAAATGTCTTCAAGACAATAATAGGTAGAACGGGAGGGCGCGGCGATCATGTGGGTGCCAAAGCTGGAAACGGACCTGACAAAGCATGATGCAATTGTCAGGGCGCTGAAAAAATCTATTGAAAACGGGGAATTGCTTGCAGGTGACAGGCTTCCTGCTCAGCGCCAACTGGCCTATGCGCTTGGTGTGAACCTGTCGACGGTGACGCGGGCCTTTACAGAGGCGACACAGCAGGGTCTCCTTCAGGGGGAAATCGGCAGAGGGACCTTCATCAGCCCATCCAGCAAATCCGCCCAGCTGTTTGCGCGCAATGCAAGCTGTCGGGATATGCTTGACCTCAGCAAGATCTCACCACCTGAAATTGATCATGACAGTTTGCGCCGCCTCTTGCTGGAATGTGCCGAAACGGGCAAGGACCTGTTCGGATATGCCATGCCAGAGCAGATCCGGCTGGCCTGCAATGCCGCCCGGGACTGGCTGGCCTGGAGGGGCTATGACCTTGCCGGCGGAGAGGTTGCGCTGACCGCCGGGGCCCAGGCCGCGTTGCAGGCGGTGTTGGGAAATGTGATGGGGCCGGGTCAGACGCTGCTGACCGAAGAATTCACCTTCCCCGGGCTCAGGACCATTGCCCAGTCCATGGGATTGCGATTGCAAGGGGTGGCCTGTGACCAGCAGGGGCTCAGGCCAGATGATCTGGCGGCGGTGTGCAAACGGGTGAAGGCCAAGACGCTGGTGATCACGCCAAATATCCAGAACCCGACAGGAACCATCATGGGGGCGTCCCGCCGGGCCCGGATCGCAGAGCTGGTGGCGGAATTTGGCCTGACCGTTGTGGAAGATGATGTGTATGGCAGCTACTCCGGCATGCCGCCTTTTGTCAGCGCGCTCCCCCGTGGCCATATCCTGATCTCGAGCCTGTCCAAATGCCTGTCCCCAGCCCTGCGCTTTGGCTTCGTGGCCGGGCAGCACCCGGCTGTCAGCAGCCTGCAGGCAAACCCGGCGCTGACAAGCTGGCTCACCTCTCCGCTTCCCCTGATCATGACCACACAGATGATCCGCAATAAAGACGCGATGCGGATCGCCGACCGCCAGTCCCAAATCGTCCGCGCGCGCTGGGCGGTTCTTCGACGGATTTTTCCCAATATTCAGGCGCACCCGGCAACCCATCTCTGGCTGGAGGTCGAGAATGAAGGGCAGTTCATACAAAAGGCGCGGGATGCGGGCATCGAAGTGGTCGCCTCAGACCATTTTGCCACATCGCGGACAGAGCGCAATTACATCCGCTGCTCCCTCACATCCGTGCGCAGCATTGCAGAATTGGCGCATGGGTTTGACACCCTGAAACAGCTCGGCGCAAGGGTGCCGGGAAATGCGCCGGGCGAAAGCGTTTCGGGATAAACTTGACACACATGTTTCTTCCGAAACGCCCACGACATTGATATCTCTTGCAGCGTTTCAGTTTTGCCCAGTGTTTTTGCCCTGTGTCAGGTTAAAACCGAAACGCTTTAAAGGCTCCAGGTTGCCCAGCGGGCGGCCGCCTCCCCCTTCTCTTTCCCTTGCTCCAAATATCCCGGGGTGAGCGAGCGCGTCTCGCGAGGGGCAGCGCCCCTTTTCAGGCTCACGCAGTGAGCCACCAAAAGCACCGAGCCCCCGCGAGGCCCCCTCAAAAGAAACGCCCCGCAACCAGATGGCGCGGGGCGAGTTCCACCATGGGATGTCACGGCGGAAATATCGCGGCGGTAACGACCAGACGGTCTTGTGGTCGTCAGAGCGCACGCCAGCCGATATCGGACCGATAGAAGCCCTCTGGCCAGTCGATCCCGTCGATCATCGCATAGGCACGGTCGCGCGCCTCCTGCAGGCTGTCGCCCCGGGCCGTCACGTTCAGGACACGTCCACCCGTGGCGGTGATCCTGCCGTCCTTCTCGGTGGTGCCTGCGTGAAACACCATGTTCTTGCTGTCTTCGGGCAGGCTGTCCAAGCCTTTGATCACGGTGCCTTTTTCGTAAGATCCGGGATAGCCATTGGCCGCATAAACAACGGTGATCGCGTGATCATGCGCCCAGTTGACCTGAGCGTCCTCCAGCCGTTCCTCGGCACAGGCCAGCAGCAGATCCAGCGCCTGCGCGCCAAGGCGCATCATCAAAACCTGACATTCCGGGTCCCCAAAGCGGACGTTGTATTCCACCAGGCGCGGCTGGCCGTCCTTGATCATCAGCCCGGCATACAGAACGCCCTGATAAGGCGTGCCGCGCTTGGCCATCTCGGCCACGGTGGGGATCACAATCTCATCCATCGCCCGGTTGGCAATCTCATCGGTCAGCACCGGGGCAGGTGAATAGGCGCCCATCCCGCCGGTATTCGGCCCGCTGTCGCCTTCGCCAACCCGTTTGTGGTCCTGCGCCGTGCCCACGGCCAGGGCGGTTTTGCCGTCGCACAGGATGAAATACGAGGCCTCCTCACCTTCCATGAACTCCTCGATCACCACTTCGGCGCCCGCGCCGCCAAAGGCGCCGCCGAACATGTCGTCGATGGCGTCCAGCGCCTCCTCTTCGGTCATCGCCACGATCACGCCCTTGCCGGCCGCCAACCCGTCGGCCTTGACCACAATCGGGGCGCCCTGCTTGCGGATATAGGCCTTGGCAGAGCCCGGATCGGTGAAATGGCCATAGGCCGCGGTGGGGGCGCCTGCCGCGTCACAGATTTCCTTGGTAAAGCTTTTCGAGGCTTCCAGCTTCGCCGCTTCCGCCGAGGGGCCAAACACCTTGATGCCCGCCTCGCGCAGGCGATCCGCCACCCCGGCGGCCAGCGGCGCTTCGGGGCCGACAATCACGAAATCGATGCTGTTTTCCTGGGCGAATTCAACCACCACACCACCATCTTCGATATTGATCGAGGCGCATTCCGCAATCGCCGCCATCCCGGCATTGCCGGGGGCCGCGATCAGCCGGTCACATTTCGGGTTCTGTTTGACCGCCCATGCCAGCGCGTGTTCACGCCCGCCGCTGCCAAGAATAAGGATGTTCATCTGTGCCCCCTGGTGTCGCGTCTGATATGGTTTGGGGCATAGCGGGCCGCGTCCATGGAAACAAGCCTGTTGCGGCGCTATCATCTGAGGAAAATTTTGCCAGTGCCTCTGTCTGTGCCTTTGCCCGTGCCTGTGCCTGTGCCTGTGCCTGAGCTGGGCGCGACCGGGAACGCCCCGGCAGGGCGGCGCTTTCTTTTCCGCTCATCTGGCCCCTCATCTGGCGCCAAAGCGTTTCGACGTCAGCCTGAGGCTGGGAAACGCCGAAACTCCGCAAGAGATATCGCTGTCATGCGCCTTTCGGAACAAACATCTGTTTCAAGTTTATCCCGAAACGCTTTAAGGTCGGGACAACATCGTTACGCGCACTCGGGATCCCCTCATGTCCGACCTGATCGACGACCCCATGCCGGGTCAGAACACGCCTGAATATACCGTCGCCGAAATCTCGGGTGCGGTGAAAAAGACCATCGAAGGGGCGTTTGGGCGTATTCGCGTGCGAGGAGAGGTGGGCCGTGTGTTCAAAGCCCGCTCCGGGCACCTTTATTACGACATCAAGGATGACGGCAATGTCCTGTCCTGCACCACCTGGAAAGGGCAGGCCGCACGCCTGTCCGTGCAGCCAGAGGAAGGGATGGAGGTGATTGTCACCGGCAAACTCACCGCCTTTGGTGCCCAGTCCAAATATAACATGAATGTGGACGAGGTGGTCGTGGCGGGCGAAGGCGCGCTGATGGCCATGCTGGAAAAGCGCAAAAAGAAACTGGCCGCCGAAGGGTTGTTCGATGAGGCGCGCAAACAGAAAATCCCGTTCCTGCCCGAAGTGATCGGCGTGGTGACCTCACCGTCCGGGGCTGTCATCCGGGACATCCTGCACCGGCTGCGCGACCGGTTTCCCCGCAAGGTGCTGATCTGGCCGGTGGCCGTGCAGGGCGCGGCCTGTGCCCCCGAAGTGACCCGCGCGATCGAAGGGTTCAACCGGTTGACACCGGGCGGCGCATTGCCCCGCCCCGATCTGCTGATCGTCGCGCGTGGCGGTGGCTCGATCGAGGACCTCTGGGGGTTCAATGAAGAAGAGGTGGCGCGGGCGGCAAGCGCCTCACAGATCCCGCTGATCTCAGCCGTGGGGCATGAAACGGATACAACACTGATCGACTATGTGTCCGACCTGCGTGCGCCCACACCGACGGCTGCGGCTGAACATGCGGTGCCGGTGCGGCTGGAGCTTTTGGCCTGGGTTGAAGAGGCGGGTGCCCGCCTGTCCCGCGCCATCGGACAGGGGGTGACGCAACGCGGCCAGCGCCTGCGCGATCTGTCCCGCGCGCTGCCGCGCCCCGAGACGCTGTTGGACGCGCCGCGTCAACGGTTGGACCGGGCAGAGAAGGACCTGCCCGCGGCGCTCCGATCCGTCACGCAACACCGCAAGGTGCAACTGACCCAGGCGGCGGCGGGGCTACGCCCACAATCCCTGTCGGGGATGGTTTTCACCAAGGGGGAGGAGCTGCGCAAGATTGGCGCCCGCCTGACCCCCGCCCTGTCACGGGCTAATGCTGAGAAACGCCGCGATTTTCAACGCGTTGCCGGTCGCCTGAGCGCGGGGCGCATTCAACTGGAAACCACCCGCAAACAGGGGGAGCTGAGTGAACTGTCCACCCGCCTGACCCGCGCTTTCGAGATGAGCATCTCGCGCCAGTGGGACCGGCTGGGGACGTTGGACCGGATGCGCCAGACACTCGGCTATACCGAAACACTCCGGCGCGGCTATGCCGTGGTCCGCGCCGAGGGCGCGCTGGTGACAAGTGTCGCCGCTGCCCGGTCGGGAAAATCTTTGGAGATCGAGTTCGCCGACGGGCGCTTCCCTCTCGATGTCGCCCCCTCGGACCAACCACCAGCCAAGCCGCCGTCCAAACCCCCATCCAAATCCACGCCCAAACCCGCGTCTCAAAAAACGAGCGCCCCGGCCAAGCCTCGCAAGGTGGACCCGGAACAGGGCTCACTGTTTTAACGCGAAAGGGGAGGGGGCGCTGCCCCCGGCTTCGCCTTCCCCGGGATATTTGGGGCAAGAGGAAAAGCGGGGTAGGCCCCCTTTTTTCTTGCTGAAAATACCTCGGGGTGAGCCTCAAAGAGGCGAGGGGCAGAGCCCCTTTAAGGGTGATGGGATCAGCGTTTGGAGCCACGCGGCGCAGTGGGTTTTGCCGAGGGTTTTGCTGTGGATTTCGCGGAAGGCTTTCCGGATGGTCTGCCGCTGGGGGCGCCTTTGGGGCGGGTCCCCGGTCTGGCTCCGGCTTTTGCGCTGCCTTTGAAGGCCGGTTTGGTCGCGGATTGCCCGCTTCGCGCATCGGCGCGTTCCTTGGCGCGGTCGGTTTTTTGGGTCAGCGCAGCGGCCTTGCCTTTGCGGCGGCGCATCGGGGTGCGTGTTTCGCTTTCTCCGTCCAGACCCAGCTGATCGCGCAGGACGCGGCGGCGCACTTCTTCGACTTCGCCTTGTTTCAGTGTGCCCAGTTGAAAGGGGCCATAGCTGACACGCAGAAGCCGGTTCACGGTCAGTCCGACCGCTTCCATTGCCCGGCGAATTTCGCGGTTCTTGCCTTCGCGCAGGGCCACGGTCAGCCAGGCATTTGAGCCTTGTTGCCGGTCGATCGAGACGGTCATTGGCTGAAAACGCTCCCCATCAAGGGTGATGCCTTTTCGAAGCGGTGCGATCATGTCGTCGGTGGGTTCCCCTTTGACGCGCACGCGGTATTTGCGCACCCAGCCGGTTGCCGGCAGTTCCAGCTTGCGCTTGATCTCACCGTCATTTGTCAGGAGCAGCAACCCTTCGGAATTGAGGTCGAGGCGTCCCACGCTCATGACCCGGGGCATGTCCTCGGGCAGGGCGTCGAAGACAGTTTCGCGGCCCTTTTCATCCCGTGCGGTTGTGACGAGCCCGGTGGGTTTGTGATACAGCCAGAGGCGAGCGGGTTCAGGGTCTGCCAGTGCCTTGCCATCGACAATGATGCGATCCTTGCCGGTGACGTTCAGGGCGGGGCTGGTGATGACCTTGCCGTTCACGCTGACCCGACCGGCTTCGATCATGCGCTCCGCTTCACG
Source organism: Aliiroseovarius crassostreae (assembly GCF_025137635.1). Taxonomy (NCBI): domain Bacteria; kingdom Pseudomonadati; phylum Pseudomonadota; class Alphaproteobacteria; order Rhodobacterales; family Paracoccaceae; genus Aliiroseovarius; species Aliiroseovarius crassostreae. The sequence continues at coordinate 384,129 of NZ_CP080772.1, forward strand.
GCGGCTGGCCACGCCGGCACGGGCCAGGACTTTGGCGATACGATCCCCCGATTTGGGGGTGGCGGGGGTATTTTGCGGCTCTTTGCTCATACCTTGCCATAGCCTGCGCGGCCACAAAGGGCCAGATGGAAATGACGGCAGGTGCCGTTGGAAGGGCGTGGGGGGCTTGGCAATGGGGCAAATGACGGGCATCAAGGCCCTATGAGCCCGTTCACATCCCATATGCACACCGCCCTTGAAGAGGCGCGCGCCGCAGAACTGCGTGGCGAGGTGCCTGTTGGGGCCGTTATTGTTGCCCCAACGGGTGACGTGATTGCGCGGGCTGGCAATCGGACCCGTGAACTCAACGACCCTTCCGCCCATGCCGAGATGCTGGCCATCCGCTCTGCCTGCGCCACGGTGGGATCCGAACGCCTGCCTGGACACGACCTTTTTGTCACGCTGGAGCCTTGCCCGATGTGTGCTGCGGTGATTTCCGCCGCCCGGATCAGGCGTGTCTATTACGGTGCGGCGGATCCGAAATCCGGGGGGGTGGCGCAGGGTCCGCGGATCTTTTTGCACCCGCAGTGCCATCATGTGCCAGAGGTCTATGACGGGATTGCCGAAGCGGAATGTGCCGCACTGCTGACGGCCTTTTTCCAAAAGATGCGGGATTGAGATGGATCTGGCTCTGGCAATTTTGCCCATTCTGCTCACGCTCCTGACCGGTTATGCGCTGGTTCGGTTTGGGATGATCCCGCGCGAACACTGGCCCGCAATTGAGACGCTTTCCTTTCGCCTGCTGATCCCGGTGATCCTGTTGCGGATCATTTCGAACGTGGATTTCTCGGCCGCCAGCATGGGCCCTTTTGCGCTGTTGCTGATCAGCGTGGTCAGTCTCGCAGGGGCGGGGGTGTTGGGGCTGCGCCTGTTGCCGCAAACCCTGCTGCCCAACCCCGCCTTCACCACGTTGTTTCAGACAACCACCCGCTGGAACGGCTTTGTCGGGCTGGCGGCGGCTGAGTTGTTTCTCGGAGCGGAAGGGGTGGGCCTAATCGCCTTGGCCATGGCGGTGCTGGTGGCCCCGTTGAACGTGGTGAATGTGGCGATCCTCGCCGGGTTCGGTCCGGGCAAGGCCTCGGTGAAAAAAATTGCACTTGGGATTGTGAAAAACCCATTGGTGCAGGGGGGCGCGCTGGGGCTTGCGTTGAACCTTGGTGGCATAGCGATCCCGAAACCGATCGACGATACGCTTGAGCTGATTGGCCGGGCCGGGCTGGGGGTTGGTATTCTGGCCATCGGGGCGGGGATTTCCTTCCGGCGCCTGCTTGTGCCCCAATTGCGCATCATCATGGGGGTGCTGCTGCGCCCCGGCCTGACGGTGGGGCTGCTGCTGTTGCTGGCCCCCCAGTTCAGCCTGACCGCAGAACAGACCTTGGCGGGGATCTTTGTCTTTGGGGTGTCCTGTGCCACCAACGGCTATGTCGTCGCCCGCCAGATGGGAGGGGACGCCGATCTGTATGCGGATGTGATGACCTGGCAGACCCTGCTGTCGATGCTGGTGCTTCCGGGAATGGCGATCTGGCTTCTGCCCTGAAGTGGGCCTTGCCCGTGGTGATTGCCGCGCCCAATGCTCAGGGGCTCTGCCCCTCGACCTTCGGTCTCACCCCGAGGTATTTTGCGCAAGAAAAAAGACCCTATCCACTTTTCCCCTTGGTCCAAATATCCTGGGGTGAGCGGCAAAGCCGCGAGGGGCAAAGCCCCTTGCTGCGAGGTGTCGCGGTGCAAGGTCGCGGGCACTTTCGATATGGGCCAAGTGCCAACCGCGCCGGCTTGGTGCCAGACGCGACGCCACAATGCCTTACCTGCCTGCTCCAGCCCTTGTCGGATAGGGTGTGTCCGCGTCGGGGGCTGCGATGATTTCCGTGCGCCCGCCCGCGTTTTCCACCTCTGCGGCAAGGATGTGCAGGATGCTATAGCTGTCGCTCCCCGCTTCAAGGCTTTGATAATGCCACGGAAACTGCGCAAATATCCCGAGGAAGTCCTGATCCAGCTCGCTGTCCCAGTTTTCGGCCACCACCCGTGCAACGGGGGTAAGATCCGGCCCGGGGTCGGTGATCCATAGCTGGAAATACCCTTCATATGGAGCCGATGTGTCTGGCGGTGATCTGTTCCAGCCCAGTTTTCTCAGAAACCGGAAGATCATAGCGTGATGGGCACCAGCACCTCGGGTTCGATCACATCAACCCCCGGCAGGCCATCGCGCAGGGCGTCTGCGGATTGTTCCAGCAGGGGAAAGGTGCGGTAGTGGCACGGGATCACGGTTTGGAAGTTGAAATACCGTTTTGCGGCATAGGCGGCGCGGGTCATGTCCATGGTAAAATGCCCCCCGGCGCAGAGGATGCCGATATCAGGCCTGTGCAGGTCCCCCATCCATTCCATATCCGCCATGATATCCGTGTCGCCGGACAGGTAGATCACGTGGCCTTCGCCCTGGATCATATAGCCTGCTTCCGCCCCGGTATAAATCGGTCCGTTGGCCCCGGCCATGGACGAGCTGTGCGCCGCGCTTACCATGGTCACCTTCGCGCCGCCCAGATCAACCGTGCCGCCCTTGTTGAACCCAACCACGGACATCTCGTGCTTGCCTTCCCACCAGCTCATCAGGTCATAGATGCCCACGCAGGGAATGCCCAGCTCACGGCAGATATCCAGCGTGTCCCCGGTGTGGTCCCCGTGCCCATGGGTCAAAAGCACATGGGTGGCGCCGGCAAGGGCCTCGGCGCGACGGTCCTCGGGAAACATCGGGTTGCCGGTCAGCCATGGATCCACCAGCAGAACGGCATTTTCAATTTCTATCCGAAATCCGGAATGTCCCAGCCAGGTGATTTTCATCGGTCTCGTCCTTCCATAAGCGCCCGGTTCGGGCCGTCGCCCATAGAGTAGCGCCTGATCTCGCCCTGTCACCTGTTTAACCTGTCACCTGTTTAACCTGCCGCACCCCCACCCGCCCCCCCGTCTTTCACTGACGCTTGCCCCTTGGGGCTGCACGGGCTAAACGGGGCGACAACATTACATGCGAAATCATCGGGGGCACCCCATGTCGATCGACATCGAAACCGCGCGCAAGGTTGCGCATCTGGCCCGGATCCGGGTGGAAGAAGACCGCCTGCCGGAGCTGGCAGAAAACTTCAACGCCATCTTGGGCTTTATCGAACAGCTGAACGAAGTGGACGTGGACGGGGTTGAACCGATGACCTCGGTCACGCCGCAGCGCCTGAAACGCCGCGAAGATGTGGTGACCGATGGCGATATGCCCGAAAAAATCCTGTCCAATGCCCCAGATGCCCGTGAAGGCTTCTTTGCCGTGCCGAAGGTGGTTGAATAATGACTGAGCTGAACAAACTGACCATTGCCGACGCCCGGGATGCCCTGCGCAAGGGCGATCTGACCTCGGCTGAGCTGACCGAAGCCTGCCTGACCGCAATCGAAGGCGCGGATGCGCTGGGCGCTTTTGTGCATAACACACCGGATCTGGCACGCGCGCAGGCCAAGGCTGCGGATGCACGCCTGCAGGCCGGGGACGCGCCGGACATGTGCGGTATCCCGTTGGGGATCAAGGACCTTTTCTGCACCAAAGGTGTGCCGTCACAGGCGGCGTCAAACATCCTTAAAGGGTTCACGCCGGAATACGAATCGACCGTCAGCCAGAACCTTCTGGACAATGGCACCGTGATGCTGGGCAAGCTCAATATGGACGAGTTCGCCATGGGCTCCTCCAATGAAACGTCGTGTTACGGCAACGCGGTGAACCCGTGGCGCCGGGGCAACGAAGATACGCCGCTCACGCCGGGCGGCTCCTCCGGTGGGTCGGCCTCCGCCGTGGCTGCGGATCTCTGTCTGGCGGCCACCGGCACCGACACCGGCGGGTCGATCCGCCAGCCCGCCGCCTTCACCGGCATCACCGGCATCAAGCCCACCTATGGCCGCTGCTCGCGCTGGGGTGTGGTGGCCTTTGCCTCGTCGCTCGATCAGGCTGGCCCGATGACCAAATCAGTGCGCGACGCCGCGATCATGCTGGAAGCCATGTGTGGCCATGACGCGAAAGATTCGACCAGCGCCGATCTGCCCGTGCCGAATTTCGAAGCGATGCTGACCGGCGACATCAAAGGCAAGAAAATCGGTATCCCGAAAGAATACCGCATGGGCGGGATGCCTGACGAGATCGAGGCGCTCTGGGCCAAAGGCGCCGACATGCTGCGTGACGCAGGGGCCGAGATCGTCGATATCTCGCTGCCGCACACCAAATATGCGCTGCCCGCCTATTACGTGATTGCGCCGGCCGAAGCCTCGTCAAACCTCGCGCGCTATGACGGGGTGAAATACGGTCACCGCGCCACGCTGGAAAGCGGCGAAGGCATCAATGACATGTATGAAAAGACCCGCGCCGAAGGGTTCGGCCCCGAGGTGCAGCGCCGTGTGATGGTTGGCACCTATGTGCTGTCGGCCGGTTTCTATGACGCCTATTACAACCGCGCCCGCCGGGTGCGTGCGCTGATCAAGAAAGACTTCGATGATGTGTTCGCCGCTGGTGTCGACGCGATCCTGACCCCGGCCACGCCCTCTGCGGCCTTTGGTCTGGGCGAGATGAAGGACGCGGACCCGGTCAAGATGTATCTCAACGATGTCTTCACCGTGACCGTGAACCTGGCCGGGCTGCCGGGGATTTCGATCCCTGCCGGGCTGGACGCTCAGGGGCTGCCGCTTGGCCTGCAGCTGATCGGTCGTCCGTGGGAAGAGGGCGATCTGCTGAATATCGCCCATGAGGTCGAAGCCCGCGCCGGTTTTGTGGCAAAGCCGGGGAAATGGTGGTAAACCTCCACGGGTTTTACGGATGAGCTAAGCAAAGGACGGCCAAGATGCGTATTTTCACGAAACCAGTTTCGGTCGCGGTTTCCATGGTGGTGCTGACCGCCTGTGTTGATACACGTATGCCTGACAGCGCGGCTCATCTGCCGAAAAGCCCGTTTGACGGAGGGGCGCCGCTTTCGGCAATGATCGAAGGCAGTGCGGTCTCGAGCCAGCCGCTGGAGGCCTCAGCGCCGATCCCGGCTGCTGCGCCCGATGCGCCCACCTCAGCCGCAACCGGCAATGCCGGGATTTCGGATGAACAGGACTTCCAGGCCGTTTCGTCCCGGGAAACCATCGAAAGCGACGCGGCGCGCCGTGCGGCCAATCAGGCACAATATCAGCAGATCGAACCGACCGCCCTGCCATCACGCCCGCGCGGCCTGGGGGTCTCCATTGTCGAGTTTGCGCTGTCGACCCAAAACCAGGTGGGGCAGTCGCTCTATAAACGGTTCAGCCTCGGTGGGCAGAGCCGCTATGAGCGCAATTGCGCAAGCTATGGGTCCACAGATGCTGCCCAGCAGGCGTTCCTGAACTCCGGCGGTCCCGAAAAGGATCGCTATGGTATCGACCCGGATGGCGATGGCTTTGCCTGTGGCTGGGATCCGGCACCGTTCCGCAAAGTGCGCGCAGCCCAAGGCACCGCACCTGCCCCCCAGACTGCGGTCAGCGCCGCGGATCTGGCCGCTGCCGGGATCACGGGGGAGCCTTCGGGGGCTCCGGCCCTGCCCACACTTGTGACGGGTGAGACGCTGAACATTTCGACTGAGTGAGCGCGGCCAGATGTCTGGTCGCGACGGGCCTGCCCCCCGGATCCTCCCGCATCCTTCCCCTAATTTTGGCCCAAGACGCGATGGGCTGCACCCGTCGCTGATTGTGCTGCATTACACAGCCATGGACAGCGCAAAAGCCGCGCTGGATCGGCTGTGCTCGCCAGAATTTGAAGTCTCCGCCCACTATCTGATCTGCCGCAAAGGGCAGATCTATCAGATGGTCGCCGAAGAGATGCGCGCCTGGCATGCCGGGGCAGGGGAATGGGCCGGGGTGCAGGATATCAACTCCCGCTCGATCGGAATCGAACTCGACAATGACGGTGCCTCGCCCTTTTCCGAACCACAGATGAGTGCGCTGGAGGCGCTCCTGCGCGGGGTCATGGCACGTTGGGATATTTCCCCCCAGGCAGTGATTGGCCATAGCGATATGGCACCAGGGCGCAAGATGGATCCGGGGCGGCGCTTTGACTGGGCGCGCCTTGCCCATCGCGGGCTGGCTGCCCGGTCCGGGGCCACACTCGCGGCGCAGGACGTCACCCCCGACAGGTTTCGCGCCTGCGCCCACCGCGCGGGATATACGGCCAACACAGAGGATGCCACGCTTCTGGCCGCTGTGCGCCTGCGCCACCGGCCCTGGGCAAACGGGCCGCTCTCCGCGGAAGATTTCGCCGCGCTTCCGGTTTGAGCCATTCCTTTTTTCTTGCCTGAAATACCTCGGGGTGAGCCTCATAGAGGCGAGGGGCAGCGCCCCTTATCCTCTTTATGCTTGACGCTCCCGCCCGCTGTTCCTATCCCATCCCCCACGCGGATGGCCGGATGACCGCGGGTGACTGTCAGGGCGTGCCCAGGCGTGACGCGAGGAAAGTCCGGACTCCATAAGGCAACGGTGCCGGGTAACGCCCGGCGGGGGCAACCCCAGGGACAGCGCCACAGAGAAAAGACGGCCCTGCATGTCGGGGTCAGGGTGAAACGGTGGGGTAAGAGCCCACCGCGCGACTGGCAACAGAAGCGGCACGGCAAGCCCCACCGGGAGCAATGCCAAATAGGAATCGCTAGGGGGCAACCCCGGGGCTGCCTTGGCCCTTCGCAGATTCGGGTTGGCAGCTTGAGCGCCCTGGCAACAGGTCGCCTAGAGGAATGGTCATCCAGGGTGGAAACACCTGGACAAAATCCGGCTTACAGGCCGTCCGCGTATATTTGCCCGATTCTTTTTGGGCCACATGACCTCCCGCGCCTTTTCTCCCTTCGGTCGACAGGCTTGGGCCTGGCTCACGGTGTGAGCCTGTGAGGATTTGCGCCGCTGCGCGCCGCGCAAGGGGGCTCTGCCCCCGGCTTTCAGCCTCCCCCGGGATATTTTTGACCAGAAAATGGGAGGGAGAAGTGTTTTCACCGGTTTTGCCGGGCTTTGTGGTTGACTCACCCGCTGTGGTCGCTAAAAGGCGGGTTCCAGAGATACACCCGGGCACCCGCCCGTGCCCGATGAGGAGCTATTGATATGGCGAAGCCGACCACGATCAAGATCCGCCTGAACTCGACTGCGGATACCGGCCACTTTTACGTGACCAAGAAAAACGCACGCACCATGACCGAGAAAATGGTTGTGCGTAAGTATGACCCCGTTGCGCGCAAGCACGTGGAATACAAGGAAGGCAAGATCAAGTAAGATCTTCCCTTTCTACGCAAGAGGCCGTCCCCCGGGGCGGCTTTTTTGTTTTGGTGATCCCTTTCCGTTTGGGAAGGCGGAGGTGGTTCATGGCGGGCATCTGGGCGTTTGCCGGTGCAGTATTTGGGACGGTGCTGTGGGTTTTCGGGGGGCTGGCTGGGGTGCAATCCGTGCCGGTGCTTGGCGCGTTTCTTCTGGCGCCTGCTTTGTTCATAGGGTTTCTGACCGGCGTTCCCATGATCGAGATGGGGCGGGGGGCATTGGCCTTTGCGTTCCTACTGACGGTTGCTTTCTGGGCTTTTCTGTTCTGGGGGATTGCGCGCGGGCTTGGGCGCTGACCGTGTCGGTTTAGCTGACGCGGGTAAAGGCCAGAACATCATAAAAAGGGTCTGAAGGGGAGCTTTTCCATCCGGGAAAATTCGGGTGAAATGGCCCCTCGTCACTGATGCATGATCTGCGCGGCCACGCGTTCCCCCATCAATTGATAGGTGTTGGGACCGGGGTGAAACCCGTCTTCGGCCCACATTTCTGGCGTCATCGGCACATCAAACGGCATGTAATCGACCCTGAGTTCCGCCGCCTGCTGCGCCAGCGCCCGATCAAAGCGCCGTGCCTGAAGCCCAAGAAACCATCGCAGCGGTTGCGGCAGGAGGGGGAAGGCCCCCAGAGGGGGGATGCCGGCGACAATCACCCGTTTCGCCCCCCAATCTTCGCGCAGGTGGCGGTATAGTTCGGCGCGACACCTGAGCAGGTTTCTCAGCGGTGTCTGGGTTGTAATGTCGTTGACCCCCAGCACCACCAGCGCCACATCCACATATTCGGGTGTCTGCGACTTCAGCAGCGGCAGGGTGCTGCGGGTGGTGTTTCCGGTTCGGGCGATCAGGTGCCAATGCACGGTGTAGGACGCGCCAAGCGCCTGGGCCAATTGCCCGGACAGAGCCTGATGCTGGGTTGGGGCCCCCACACCTGCCGCAGAGGAATCGCCGGTCAGAAGCAGGTTCAGCGCCGGTCCCCGGCCGAACACGCCGGACCGATGGCCGGGCGGTTCAGGTAGCACCCGGGCGGACTTGCGCACTCTCAGCGCCTGCCAGGTCAGCAGCGGGCTGAGCAGGAGTTTGGCGGTGTTTTCGATGAACCTGTGCACGCGTCTATACCTCATTGCCGCATGTCGTGACTGGTCTGGGCCACGCATGGGGGCGAAAAAAAGGGGCCGATCTCGGTGACCGGCCCCTTTCTTCATTCTGTCATCCGGCCCGTTCGGACCGCTGCAATATCATTCGCGATTGCCGAGGAATTGCAGCAGGAACATGAACAGGTTGATGAAGTCGAGATAGAGGCTCAGCGCGCCCATGATGGCGGATTTTGCCAGCCACTCGCTGTCCATCGCATGGGCGTGGGCCAGATAGTCGGTCTTGATCTTCTGGGTGTCATAGGCGGTGAGGCCTGCAAAGATCAGAACACCGATCACCGACACGGCGAAATGGATCATCGACGAGCCGATGAAGATATTCACGATCGAGGCGATGATGATGCCGATCAGACCCATCATCAGGAACGTGCCCATCGGTCCAAGGTCACGCTTGGTGGTGTAGCCATACAGGCTCAGACCCGCGAACGCGATCGCGGTAACCAGGAAGGTCTGGGCGATGGAGATGCCGGTGAAGGCGGCAAAGATCCATGCCATCGACAGGCCCATCACGGCCGAAAACAGGTAGAAGAAGGTCTGGGCCCCGGCTGCTGACAGGCGGTTGATGGCCGCACCAAAGGCGAACACCATGATCAGCGGTGCGAACATCACGATCCAGCCCAGGATGTTCGGCGACAGGGTCATCGGATCGCGGAAAATCGACAGCAGAGCGTCGTTTGACCCGACAGCCCACGCCACACCGGCGGTCAGCAACAGACCTACCGACATGGTGCCATACACCTTGTTCATATGGGCGCGCAGCCCCGCGTCGATCTCGGCACGCGAGCCTACGCCCGTGCGGATCGTTTCAAATTCAGCCATATTTGCCTCCACAAAACACTTGTTGGCGGTCCCCAAATGAAAACCGCCCTTGGCTTTAATATCGGCAAGGGCGGCTGGGTTTTCAAGGGGATTGGTTGGTCTTTACTGTGTTAATTTCAGGGACCCATCCGCCCCTGCAACATGTCACAGGTTTAAAGCGTTTCGGGAGTAACCTGGAACACATGGTTGTTCCGAAGCGCCCACAACATTGATGGCACTTACCGCGTTTCGACTTTTCCCTGTGTCAGGTGAAGGTCGAAACGCTTTAGCACACCCAATGTGCGGGAACGTCCCAGATCGGCTTTTGCGCCTCATTCAGCGCCTGATCGCGGGTTACGCCGATATCTTCCAGCCGGTTTGCGCTCATTTCCGACAGCAGCTGGCGTTCACGGCGGATCTGCAGGGCGTGGGTCATCCAGCGCAGAGCCGAAAAGAACCCTTTACGGTCGGAGGTTGAAGGGCAGGTGTGGGTTTGAACAAAAGCGGTCATCTTTTCTACTCCTTTCTTGAAACGGATCATTCGACCCGCTAGCATCACATTTCGTGATTGTTATGACTTATTCTGTTCGATAATAAAAACGAATGTTTGTGGTGTGAGATATCAAGGAGAGTGATGTGCCGAGAAATTTGGACATGACCGCATTGCGCAGCTTCGCCACCGTGGCGGATGCGGGCGGGGTAACGCGGGCGGCCGGGCTTTTGAACCTGACGCAATCCGCCGTGTCGATGCAGTTGAAGCGGCTTGAGGAAAGCCTGGGGCGCGGGTTGCTGGATCGGTCCGGGCGTGGCGTGGCGCTGACCGCGGATGGCGAGCAGCTTTTGGGGTATGCCCGTCGGATGCTCAACCTGAATGACGAGGTGTTTTTGCGCCTCACCGACCACGCCTATGAGGGCGAGATTGTTCTGGGGGTGCCGTCAGACGTGGTTTATCCGGCCATTCCCAAGGTGCTGAAAGCCTTTCATGCGGAATATCCGCGTATGAAGGTGCAGCTGATTTCCTCTTACACCAGCCGGTTGAAATCCATGTTCGCGCGCGGTGAATGCGACATTATCCTGACCACCGAGGATACGGTGGATGGTGGCGGTGAGACCCTGATCACGCTGCCGCTGGTCTGGGTGGGGGCGCCCGGTGGAGGGGCGTGGAAAATGCGCCCGCTGCGGTTGGCGTTTCAGCATGGCTGCATCTTTCGCACCAGCGCGCAGAAGGCGCTGGATGATGTGGGGATCGCCTGGGAAATGGCGGTCGAGAGCGATTCGACCCGCACGATCGAGGCGTCCCTGTCTGCCGACCTTGCAGTTCACGCGGTGATCGAGGGCACAACCTCGGCCCAACTGGAGGTGATCGACCACGGCGGCGCATTGCCCGAGCTCAAGACCACCAATGTGAACATGTATACGGCCGAAAGCACCAAGGATCAGGCGTCCAACGATCTGCTCACGCTGATTCGCACCGCGTTTTTGGATTTGTGAGGGAGCTTGTGGCTCAGGCGTCTCGCCTGCCATCTAAGAAATGCTGAAAAAGTGCTTCAATTGCATGAGTGATTGCATTTCATTTATCAAATACAAATCTGAAGTCCGAATAGTCACAATAGGATTTGCCGCTCCGCGTACCACACCACGTGCTCTGCGTTTTGGTCTGATTTTTATAGGTGCACGTAACAGTCGGCGGCAAGTTACCGCTACGATACGTTGGAATGTCCAAATGAGCTGGGGCAGTGAAACTAACTTCGTAAGCTTTATGCTTCGCGACACAGCTAACTCCCTCCAAATCAGCCAGTTGGAAAAGAGCAGCTCCGTTATCTGAGTAGGTATAAACGGCAACCCGTCCCACGTGTAAGGGAGTCTGGTTGCTAAAGCTGGAGTTTGTCGCAAGATCTACTGGCGCTCTGGTGATGCTTGGTGCGCATGACGCCAAAATTATGGAAAAAGACCCGAGCAAAACATGTGAAAATTTCTGCATAAATTTCAACCCTAGGTGTTATGCAGCGGACCTTGGCATCGATACATGCCAATATCAATAAGGCAAAACCCAGTTTGGTTGCAAAGACGCGCTAACACTTTCTGACACCTAAGGAAAACGCCTATCCTTTACGGGGCAATGCACGCCATTACCCGGTGAGGGTGCAGCGCATAGCATCGCTCTTGCTGGCTCAAAGCGGCCACCCGCCTCACCCATCCCCCATCGTCACCACAACCTTGCCGGTTGATTTGCGCGCCCGCAGAAGTTCCAGCGCGTCGAGCGCCTGATCCAGCGGGAAGGTCTGGCCCACATGGGGTGTCAGCTTGCCCTCCGCGTGCCACTGAAAGAGCTGCTTCAGGCTGTCCACCACCACTTCAGGCGCAAATTTCAGGTAGCCGCCCCAGTAAAGCCCAATCGCGGTGATGTTTTTCACCAGCATATGGTTGGGTTTCAGGTTGGGCATGTCGCCCGAGGCAAAGCCGATGAACAGGAACCGCCCGTCCGGGTTCATCGCGCGAAACGCGGCTTCGCCCTGCGCGCCGCCCACCGCGTCGTAAACCACATCTGCCCCGCCCAGCGATTTCACCACCTCGCGGATGTCTTGCGATTCGCTGTCGATCACGTGATCTGCCCCGGCCTTTTTGCAGATCGCCAACTTATCGGCCCCGCGCGCGCAGGCAATCACGGTGGCGCCCATCAGCTTGCCAATTTCAACCGCGGTCAGGCCAACGCCCCCGGCGGCCCCCAGCACCAGCAGGGTCTCTCCCGGTTGCAACCGGGCCTTGTAGTCCAGCGCGAGGTGGCTGGTGCCATATGCAATTTGAAACGCCGCGGCGTCGGTGAAGCTCATCCCTTCCGACAGGGGGGCGCAGCGCCCTGCGTCAAAATTTCCCACCTCGGCCAGGCCGCCATGGCCGGAAAAAACAGCCACCCGGTCGCCGGTTTTCAGATCGGTCACACCCGGCCCCACCTTGGTGATGATCCCGGCAGGCTCCATCCCCAGAATGGTGGGTAGGTCAGGTTTTTCCTGATATTTCCCACGTGACATCAGCAGATCCGCAAAATTCAGCCCGCAGGCGCGGATTTCGACCTGAACCTGCCCGTCTGCCGGCGCAGAGAGGGGCTGGGCTTCGATCAGCTGGGGGTGGCCGGAATGGTCGGTGATCTGAACGGCGCGCATGGGAGTCCTCTTATCCTGTTTGGCGCAACCTAACGGATCGGCGGCAAGGGGGGAACGGCGGATTGTTGCGGGAATGCGGGATTGCTCCTTTGTGCAGGTCTGGGTAGGTCGAAAAAATAAATAAAACTTTGCATTTTGCAAAACATGCATAGGTTGCATTCCAATATTGGAAACTATCAGCATATTTCCCCTGTTTTTAAAGGCGATTGACGCATATCCCTTTCGGTAACAGCGCCGTGAGTTGTGTTGTCTACCCAAAAAGACAGGTTGTGGTTGTGTCCCCCGGTGTGGTTTTTGATCAATACACAATCAAAGTAACGAGGAGCACGCTGATGAAACATCCTGTGGATGTACATGTTGGTAAGCGTATTCGGCACCGCCGCTGGATGGTCGGAATGACACAGCAGCAACTGGCCGAAAAAGTTGGTATCAAGTTTCAACAGATCCAGAAATATGAAACAGGTATGAACCGTGTTTCTGCATCGCGCCTTTGGGATATTTCCAATGCGCTTTCGGTGCCGATCAGCTTCTATTTCGAAGGTCTGGAAGGCACTGCTGCAAGTGAAGGCGAACAGAACCTGCCCAGCGATATCCTCGCGGATAAAGAAGCGCTGGAACTGGTGCGCAGCTATTATTCCATCCCGGAAAACCAGCGCCGCCGCCTGTTCGAACTGGCCCGCGTCCTGTCTGACGCTGCCTGATCCTTGCTCGGAACTTGACGCGGACTGTCCCGCCACGTTACGCGACTGTCAATGACAATCGCCAGAAGGCCGGACCCGATGCTGACCGACAAGACGCAACAAGAACTGACATGTGTCGCCGAGGCGTTGGCCGATGCGGCACGTGACGCCATCCTGCCCTATTTTCGGGCGGATGGGCTGGACGCTGACAACAAGTTGGATGAAGGCTTTGACCCGGTAACAGAAGGTGACCGGGCGGCCGAGCAGGCAATGCGCGCATTGCTGGCAGAGCGGCGTCCGCAGGATGCCATTCTGGGCGAGGAATTTGGCCTCCAGACCGGCACTAGCGGATTGACCTGGGTGCTGGATCCCATTGATGGCACGCGTGGTTTCCTGTCCGGGACACCCACCTGGGGCGTGCTGATCGCTGTGGGGGATGACAGGGGTCCGAAACTGGGCGTGATCGACCAACCCTATATCAAAGAACGATTTTTTGGCTGCGGAGACACCGCTTGGGTGGATGGCCCCATGGGGCGCCGCCCCCTGCGCACCCGCGCGGCCCGCCCCCTGAGTGAGGCCACCATCCTCACCACTTTCCCGGAAGTGGGCGACAAGGCCGAAGAGGCCGCGTTCCACACCCTTGCCCGCCAATGTCGTCTGACCCGATACGGTATGGATTGCTATGGCTATGCGCTGGTGGCCGCCGGACAGGTGGATCTTGTGGTCGAGGCAGGGCTGCAGGCCTATGACATCCAGGCGCCATTGGCGGTGGTCGAGGCCGCCGGGGGCGTCGTCACCAACTGGCAGGGCGGCCCGGCCCATCAGGGGGGGCAGGTCATTGCCGCCGCCAATGCCGACATCCACGCCGCCGCGCTGGCGATCCTCACCCGGAGCTGACCCGATCAAAGTCTGATCACCGGGTTTTCGTGCCCACGCCGCCACCGGTTTGGGGCGACCCCGCCTGCCGGGCACCCGGCCCACTCACCAACGGGAACCTCCCGTCCAATCCTGCGCGGGCCCTCTCCGGGTCTGCGCCCCTTGATCCGCGGGTGTTGGCCGGGCATGATCCCTTGGTGGATCGTGTCCTTTGCCCTTTCTGGCGGTCTGCCATGTTGTCTCACCGAAACGGGTCAAAAGGAGGCAACATGGACTATCTCATCAAAAACGCACATCTTGTCCTGACCATGGATAATGGGAACGGCCCCTGCGGGCGGGAACTGTCCGGGGTCGATATCCGCATATGCCAGGGGGTGATCACCGACATCGGCAAGGATCTGGGCCGCGGCGGAGAGGTGGTTTTGGCAGAGAACGCCCTCGTGACGCCCGGCCTCGTGAACACACATCACCACCTCTATCAAACCCTGACCCGGGCGGTTCCGGGCGGGCAGGATGCGTTGCTGTTCGGGTGGCTGCAAACACTTTACCCGATCTGGGCACGATTCGGTCCCGAGGAGATGCGGATCAGCGCCACGGCCGGACTGGCGGAGCTGGCCCTCTCGGGCTGTTCGCTCTCTTCCGATCACCTCTACCTCTATCCCAACGGGTCCCGGCTGGATGATACAATTGAAGCAGCACAGGAGGTGGGGCTGCGGTTTCACCCCACCCGTGGCGCAATGTCGATCGGTGAAAGTGACGGGGGGCTGCCCCCAGATCAGCTGGTGGAACGGGAAGATGTGATCCTGAAGGACTGTATCCGCGTGATCGACCGGTTCCATGACCCGTCCGACGGCGCGATGATCCGGGTTGGCGTGGCGCCGTGCTCGCCCTTTTCGGTCAGCCGGGAACTGATGCGGGACGCGGCCGTGCTGGCCCGTGACAAGCAGGTCATGATGCATACCCACCTCGCGGAAAATGACGAAGATATCGCCTATTCCAAAGCCCGGTTCGGCTGCCGCCCGGGCCAATATGCAGAAGAACTCGGCTGGGTGGGAGAGGATGTGTGGCACGCCCATTGCGTGAAACTGGACGGGCAGGAGATTGACCTCTTTGCCCGGACCCGAACCGGGATCGCCCATTGCCCCTGTTCCAATTGCAGGCTTGGGTCAGGCATTGCCCCGGTGCGCCAGATGCTGGATGCGGGGGCGAAACTTGGCCTCGGCGTGGATGGGTCGGCCTCCAATGACCGGGGCAACCTGCTGGATGAGGCGCGCCAGGTGATGCTGATGCAGCGGGCGGTGCGCGGGGCCGACCAGATGTCCGCGCGCGAGGTGCTGCGCCTTGCCACCCGCGGTGGCGCCGAGGTGCTGGGGCGGCATGATTGCGGTCAGATCGCCATCGGCAAACGGGCAGATATCGCAATCTGGGACCTCACCACCCTGGAAAGCGCCGGCAGTTGGGATCCCGCCGCCCTGCTGCTGGCCGGCCCGCGAAACGTGCGTGACCTTTTTGTCGAAGGGCGGCAGGTGGTGCGTGATGGCCAGCTTTGCACAATTGACCTGCCCGCGCTGGTTGAGGCGCAAAACCGTCTGGCCCGCGCGCTGATGGGGTGAGCAAGACAGGGGGCTTTGCCCCCGAGCCTGCGGCTCTCCCCCAGGATATTTCTGACCAGAAAATAAAGCGTTTCCAGGTGTTGCTGGTTCACAGAAATAACTGGAAGCGCCCACTATCCTTACAGGGTGCGCGGCGTTTCTACATCACGCTGTTTGGGCGTAATATCGACACGCGTTAGGGCAGGCGCGCGCCCTTTTTTCTTGCCTGAAATACCTCGGGGTGAGCCTCATAGAGGCGAGGGGCAGCGCCCCTGAAAGCGCGGTTTCCACCGTCAGTATAGTTTGCGCCCCCCGGCCCAGACCGAGGTGACGGCCCGGTCATCCCCCATCATGATGGTGGGAAACAGGGCTTGCCACAGATCCTCGGCGCGGGCAGCCCGCTGGGCAATGGCGGGGGTTGAGGACAGGTCGATCACCGCGAGGTCCGCCTCATATCCCGGTGCCAGTGTGCCAATCACATCCCCCATCAAAAGCGACTGGGCCGAACCCGCTGTTGCCAGCCACCAAAGTTGCGCCGGGTGCAGGGCCGTGCCTGACAGTTGACCGACTTCATAGGCCGCCGCCATGGTGCGCAGCATCGAAAAGCTTGATCCACCGCCGGTGTCGGTGGCCAGCCCGATCCGCTGTCCGGTGGCCATCAGGCCCGCCATGTCGAACAGGCCGGACCCGATGAACATGTTTGATGTGGGGCAATGAATGAGGCTGGCCTTCATCTCGTGCAACCGGTCGCGTTCGCGTTCGGTCAGGTGGATGGCATGGCCAAACAGCGCCCCTTCGCGCGCCAGTCCGAATTTTTCGTACACATCCAGATAGTCGCGGCTGTCGGGAAACAGGTCCTGTACCCAGGCGATTTCCTCGTGCTGTTCCGAGATATGGGTCTGCATCAGCAGGTCGGGATGTTCGCGCCACAATGTGCCAAGCGCGTCAAGCTGTTCGGGTGTTGAGGTGGGGGCGAAACGCGGTGTGATCACGTAGGACAGGCGATCCACCCCGTGCCATTCCTCCAGCAACGCCTTGCTGTCCTCATAGGCGGATTGGGCGGTGTCGGTCAGCGTGTCAGGGGCGTTGCGGTCCATGCAGGTCTTGCCGCCAAACACCCGCAACCCGCGGTTTTGAGCGGCGCTGAAATAGGCGTCCACGCTTTCGGGATGGATGGTGCAATAGCTGACCGTCGTGGTGGTGCCGGCGGCGGTGACAAGGTCAAAATAGCTTTCGGCAATGCTCTGCGCGTGGGGCCGGTCGGCAAAACGGCTTTCTTCGGGAAAGGTATAGCTGTTCAGCCAGTCAATCAGGCGCTTGCCCCATGAGGCGATAATGGCGGTTTGCGGGTAATGCGCATGGGCGTCGATAAACCCCGGGGAAATCAGGGCGTTGCCATAGTCTGTCACCTGGGCCTGCGGATATTGTGCGCGCATGTCATCCGCGGGACCTACGGCGATGATTTTCCCTGCATCAATAACCACGCCACCCCGGGCGTGATGGCGCGTGGCCTCGTCCGGGCGGGTGGTGAACGGGTTCTCGGAAAAGGTCAGGGTCTGGCCCAGAAGAAGTTGCATGGCGGCGCCTATTGTTAACAATTTGCACCCGCCAGCCTACGCATGGAAATTTAACATCGCAACGTCTTTGTCCGGTTCACTTGCCTGGTCCCTTGCCCTATGGTCGGGCCGAACGCGCAAGCAGGAGGGCCGCAGATGCTGGACGATCAGATCACAGATGATGTGCAGCCCGAAGACGGGGATTATGAGATCAATCGCGGCGTGTTTGGTTCGGTCAAGGACGCGCTGCAGGCGGACAATGCGGCCGCGCTTGCCATGGCGCTGGCGCCCCTGCACCCTGCTGACATCGCTGACCTCATGGAGCAGCTTTCCTCGGATGACCGCGAGGATTTCGTGCGCCTGTATGGCAGCGAATTTGATGGCGAGGTTCTGTCCGAACTGGATGAGGGCCTGCGCGAAGACATTATCTCCTACATGGCGCCCGAGGTCTTTGCCGAGGCGGTGCGCGAACTGGAAACCGATGATGTCGTCGACCTGATCGAAGACCTTGATGAGCCACATACCGAAGCCGCGCTTGAGGCGCTGGATGATGACGACCGGGTGGTGGTGGAGCAGTCTCTCTCCTATCCCGAGGAATCCGCTGGTCGTCTGATGCAGCGCGAGCTGGTGGTGGCGCCCGAACATTGGAATGTCGGGCAAACCATTGATTTCCTGCGCAATCAGGATGACCTGCCGGAACAGTTTTACCACGTGATCCTGGTGGATCCGCGCATGCGCCCCACCGGTTACGTGACCCTTGGCCGCCTGATGGGCAGCCCGCGCGCCACCGCGATGACCGAGATCACAGAAGAGAGTTTCCGCACCATTCCCGTGCTGCAGGACGAAGGGGACGTGGCCTATGCGTTCAACCAGTACCATCTGATTTCCGCGCCCGTCGTGGATGAAGATGACCGTCTGGTCGGTGTGATCACCATCGATGACGCCATGGCAATTCTTGATGAAGAGCACGAAGAAGACATCCTGCGACTGGCCGGTGTGGGCGAGGAAAGCTCGCTTTCCGACCGGGTGATCGACACCACCAAACGGCGCTTTCCCTGGCTGGCGGTGAACCTGGTGACCTCGATCCTGGCATCGCTGGTGATTGCCCAGTTCGACAAGGTGATTGCGCAATTCGTGGCGCTCGCCGTCCTGATGCCGATTGTGGCCTCGATGGGGGGCAATGCGGGGACGCAATCGCTGACGGTTGCGGTGCGCGCGCTGGCCACCAAGGACCTGACCACCAGCAACGTCTGGCGGGTGATCCGGCGCGAGGCGATTGTGGGGCTGGTCAACGGGGTGATATTTGCGGTCGTGATGGGGGTCGTCGGGGTGCTGTGGTTTGGCACACCAATGCTTGGTGTCGTCATCGGTATTGCGATGGTCGTGAACCTTGTGGTGGCCGGGCTGGCGGGCGTTATGATCCCGGTGACGCTGGAACGGCTCGATATCGACCCGGCGCTGGCCTCGGGTGCGTTCGTGACAACCGTCACCGATGTGGTTGGCTTCTTCGCTTTCCTTGGCCTCGCAGCCGTGGTGCTTCTGTAACGCGACCCTGATTCTGAGACTGCCATGACCAATTTGACCGACTTGAAAGCCGCAGCCCGCAAAGCGGCCTTTGCCCGCCGTAAAACCGCCCATAACGAGGCGCGTTCGGCCCTGGGGGTGGCACATCTGATTGGCGAGCTGACCGCCCATAAAGGCAAACCCATCTCCGGCTATATGCCGATCCGGACCGAGATCAACCCGCTGCCCGCCATGGCCGCCCTCGCGGCCTGGTCCACCCTTGGCGTGCCCTATATCGAGGCTGCGGGCCAGCCTCTGAAATTTGCCAAGTGGCGCCCGGACAGTGATCTGGTCGAAGGCCCCTTCGGGGCGCAGGTGCCCGCCACGCTTGAGTTCTTTGAGCCGGAAGTGGTGATTGTCCCCCTCGTGGCCTTCGATCGAAACGGTGGGCGCCTCGGCTATGGCGGCGGATTTTATGACCGCACCCTGGAAGGGCTGCGCGCCAAACGTCCGACGCTTGCGATCGGCTATGCCTATGCAGCACAAGAGGCTGAAAACCTGCCGCTCGAACCGACGGACCAGCCGCTCGATATGATTGTCACCGATGAAGGCGTGATCCGCTTTTGAACTGAAGCGCAGGGCAAGTGCGCCGCAGGGGCGCCTCCGCGTTGCTCCGCCGCCGCGACCGGTGGCTCACGTTGTGAGCCTGACAGGGGCGCTGCCCCTCGCGAGACAAGCTCGCTCACCCCGGGATATTTTCGGCAAGAGGAAAAGAGCACCTGCCACCTGCCATCTTCCTCTTGCCGAAAATATCCAAAAGCGTTTCGGGATAAACTTGCGGCACATGTTTATTCCGAAACGCCCACGCCATTGATAGCTCTTACGGCGTTTCGGATTTTCCCTGTCTCAGGTGAACGTCGAAACGCTTCGGGGGAGAGCCGCAGGCTCGGGGGCAAAGCCCCAGCACGGCGCGCAGCGGCGCAGGTAGGAATGAACCGAGCGCAGCGAGGCCACGCCCAAGCCTGTCGCCCGCAAGGGCGTAAGGGCGCGGGAGTGTGTGGTGATCAGAGCGGCCAGAAGAGCAGGATTGCAGGGATCGAAACCGCCACCACCAGAAGTTCCAGCGGCAGGCCCATGCGCCAGTAATCGCCGAAACGATACCCTCCGGGTCCAAGGATCAGTGTGTTGTTTTTATGGCCAATCGGGGTGAGGAAGGCGCAGCTTGCGGCCACGGCCACGGCCATCAGGAACGGGTCGGGGTTCTTGCCCAGGGCGTCTGCCATTTGGATGCCGACAGGTGCGGCGACAATTGTGGTGGCTGTATTGTTCAGCACATCCGAAAGCGTCATGGTCACAACCATCAAAACGGTCAATACCGCCCAGGCGGGCAGGCCCTGCGTGATCCCCACCAATGTTCCGGCGATCAGCTCGGTCCCGCCGGATGTTTCCAGCGCAGCCCCCAGTGGGATCATGGATCCAAGCAACACGACGACGGGCCATTCGATATGGTCATAGATGTCGGCGAGGGGCAGGATTTTCATCAGCACATAGCCAATCACCACCAGCCCGAGCGCCACCGGCAGGTAAACCAGCCCGAAGCTTGCCGCTGCAACCGCGCCCGCAAACAGGCCAATGGCCCACCAGACCTTTTCATCCTGCGTCACGGTCAGGCCACGTTCCGCCAGCGGCAGGCAGCCCAGCCATTCGATCACATCCGCCTCTTTGCCTGCGGGCACAAGCAGGAGCAGGATGTCGCCCGGCATGATCTCGGTCTTGCGCACCTGTTTGGTGATCTGTTTGCCCGCACGCGAAATTCCCATCAAGACCGTGCTGCGCCGCCAGCCCAGCCCGATGGCCTGAGCGGTTTTCCTGGCAATGCGGGCGGTTTCCGGCACTACGACTTCGATTTTCGAAAGCCCCGCCCCTTCGGCGGTCAGCTTCTCTTGCCGCGCCTCTTCGGCGAAGGCCAGGCCAAGGGCGGTGCGAAATTCATCGAGCGCCTCGGGGCGGGCCTCAAGCACCAGCGCATCCCCCGCCGCCAGCATCGTGTTGCGTTGGGTGCCATAGCGGCGCTTGCCGTCCCGCACCAGGCCAAGGATGGCGACATCGTTTTTCTCGGCCGCCTCCAGCAGCTCTTTCAGGCGTTTGCCGATATGTTTGCTGTCTTCCGGCACGGTCAGTTCCGCGACATAGTTCCCGGCGTCCGCCATCGGATCGCGGGCGGCCTCGCTGCTGTCGGGTTGCGGGATCAGGCGCCAGCCGACAAGTGCCACGAAGATCAGCCCGGCCAGCGCGGTCACGCCCCCCACCGGGGCAAAGTCGAACATGTGAAACGGCTCACCCATGGCATCGCCACGAATGGACGCGATGATGATATTTGGTGGAGTGCCGATCAGCGTGACCATGCCGCCAAGGATCGTGGCAAAGGACAAAGGCATCAAAGACAGGCCTGGCGCGCGCCCCGCTTTTCGCGCCGTCTGCATGTCCACGGGCATCAACAGCGCAAGGGCCGCTACGTTGTTCATGAACGCCGACAGCACCCCGCCAACCGCGCCCATCAGCGTGATATGCGCGCCCAGCGAGCGGCTTGCATCCACCAGCGTGCGGGTGATCAGGAACACAGCGCCCGAGCGCACCAGCCCGGCCGAAACCACAAGCACCAGCGCCACCACCAGCGTGGCTGGGTGGCCAAAGCCGGAAAAGGCATCTTTGGTGGGCACCACCCCCAGCACCACCCCCAGCATCAGGGCGGTGAAGGCAACAAGGTCATAGCGGAACCGGCCCCATAACAGCAGGGCAAAGACGGCGGCGAAAAGCGAAAAGAGAATGATCTGATCTGTGGTCATGCTTTAGGGATACTGTGCATTGACCTCGGGGGGAAGTTCTGACCACGGGGAAAATGCGCGTCGGGTCGGCAGGTTAGCCAAACAGCACCGGATAAAGCGACGCCACCAGAAGGGCGGCCATGGTCACGTTGAAGGCGGTAAGCCGGGCCGGGTTGGTCAGGACGCGGCGGATCTGCTGGCCGAGCAGGGTCCAGACCGACACGGAGGGGAGGTTCACCGCGCCGAAAATCAGCGCCACCACCAGCACCGCCTGCAAGGTCCGATCCGGCGCATAGGCTGAAATCGCGGTCAGCGCCATCGCCCAGGCCTTGGGATTGACCCACTGAAAGGCCGCGGCCTGCAGAAATGTCATCGGGGTGGCGCCCGCCTGTCCCGCTCCCTGTCCCTTACCTGGCGCGCCGGCACGCGCGATTTTCCAGGCAAGCCACAGAAGATAGGCGACCGACAGACCCTTCAGCACCGTGTAGCTCACCGGAACCGCGTCAAACACCTGCATCAGCCCCGCGCCCACCAGCACAATCATCACGGTGAAACCGATGCCAATCCCCAGCATATGCGGGATGGTGCGGTGAAAGCCGAAATTCGCCCCGGAGGACATCAGCATCAGGTTGTTCGGCCCCGGCGTGATCGAGGACACGAAGGCAAAGGCGAGGAAGGCGGTGAAGAGGTCAAGTGTCATGGAAGCATCCCGTGGGCATCCTGTTGTCCTCTCAAGTGTTGGGCAATTCAGGCGCTTTGGAATTGCAAAATTGTGCATTCTGCCGCTATCTTCACAATCAATGACGAGTTTTGACCAGATCAACCGCAAAATATTGCGCGAACTATCCCGCGACGGGCGCCTGCCCAATACCGAGCTTGCCGATCGCGTGGGCCTGTCGCCCTCTGCCTGCCTGCGCCGGGTGCAGGAGCTGGAACGGGCAGGGGTGATCAAGGGCTATCGCGCCGTGCTGGACCCGGTGGCGATGGGCCACGGCTTCGCCGCCTATGTGACCGTGGGGCTGAACACCCATACCAAGGCAGCACAGGATGCGTTTGAACGGGCCATGACCCGGTATGACGAGGTGCGCGAGTGCCACAATATCACCGGCACAGTGGAATATCTGCTCAGGGTCGAGACCGAGGATCTTGCGAGCTACAAGCTCTTCCACACCGAAAAACTGGGCACGCTGCCACAGGTGCAGCAGATCGTCACCCATGTGGTGATGGGCTCCCCCAAGGATGAGCGGGCCTAAAGCGTTTCGGACGTGCCACGCAGCCGGGTGACAACGCGCTGGGTCAGCGCCAGAAACTGCGCCTGCTCGTCTTCGGACAGGCCCGAGAGCGCCTGTTCATTGACCGCATTGGCCGCCGCATAGGCCGGGTCCCGCAGTGCCTTGGCCTGATCGGTCAGCCAGATCCGTTGCGCACGCCCGTCGCTGGGGTCTTTCATCCGTCGCAGCAACCCGTCGCGTTCCATCCGGTTCAATGTGTTGGCCACGGTGGCCTGTTCCAGATCCAGCTTCTGCACCAGCTCTTTCTGGCTTTGGCCGTCCTGTGCCCACAGTTCCAGAAGGATCGGAAACTGGCCCACGCTCAGCCCCAGATCGCGGATCCTGTGTTGCAGCGCCTTGGCAAACAGGCGCGCCAGATGATTGGCCAGATACCCGGCAGAGATGTCTTTTTGAAAACGCATAGGGGGGTTTTAGCTTTACATAGCCTGCTATGCAATATTATATAGCAAGCTATGTAAAAGAATCGCGCCACAAGAAAAGGGATCTTACATGACACCGAAACTGCACGCCGCCGCAGGCACCATTGCCTTCCTCTCCATCCTGACCTTCTGGTCCTCAACCCTGATCACCGAGCTGTTTGCCGGCCATGAGACCATCACCATGGTCAAGCGGCTGGTGCTTTATGGGCTGGTTGTGCTGATCCCCGCGGTGGCCACCGTGGGGGCCACCGGCATGGCCCTGGGCAAGACACGCAAGGGGCCGATTATTGCAGCGAAAAAGAAACGGATGCCGGTCATTGCGCTGGCCGGGCTGGGGGTGCTGTTGCCCGCCGCCTTCTTCCTTGATCACAAGGCACAATCAGATGAGTTTGACCTGGTGTTCTATGTGGTGCAGGGGATCGAACTGCTGGCCGGCGGGGTCAACCTGACCCTGATGGGGCTGAATATTCGCGATGGGTTGCGGATGACCGCAAAGCGCCGTCAGGCCCGCGCGCGCAAAGCATAGTCCAGAGGCAAATCTTCGGGCGGGCCATGCCCCCCTTGCCCCCCGGCCACCGCATGGGGTAATGAACGCGTCAACTGATACGGACATGCATGAATTACGGAGGTCGCCATGGCTGGCCACTCAAAATGGGCAAACATCCAACACCGCAAAGGTCGCCAGGACGCCGCCCGCTCGAAACTCTTTTCCAAGCTTGCCAAGGAAATCACCGTGGCCGCCAAGATGGGCGACCCGGACCCGGACAAGAACCCGCGCCTGCGCATGGCGGTGAAAGAAGCCAAGTCGCAATCGGTGCCGAAGGATGTGATCGACCGCGCGATCAAGAAGGCGATCGGTGGCGAGGCCGAGAATTACGACGAAATCCGCTATGAAGGCTATGGGCCCAACGGTGTGGCGGTGATTGTCGAGGCGATGACCGACAACAAGAACCGCACCGCGTCGACCGTGCGCTCGACCTTTTCGAAAAACGGCGGCAATCTGGGCGAAACCGGCTCTGTCGGTTTCATGTTCGACCGCAAGGGCGAAGTGATCTATCCCGCCTCGGTGGGGGATGCCGACACCGTGATGGAAGCGGCGATTGAAGCCGGGGCCGAGGATTGCGAAAGCGATGAGGAAAACCACCGCATCACCTGCGCCGATACCGACCTGAACGAAGTGGCCACCGCGCTGGAAGCCGCGCTGGGCGAGACGGAATCGACCAAGCTGATCTGGCAGCCGAACATCACCACCGAGCTGGATCTGGAGAGCATGCAGAAGCTGATGAAGCTGGTGGACGCGCTTGAAGATGATGATGACGTGCAGCGTGTCACCACCAATTTCGAAGCCTCGGATGAGGTGCTGGCGCAGCTCTAAGCCGCCTCGGATCAAAGATGAAAACCCCGGCCATTGGTCGGGGTTTTTTGTTGGGTAGCAGGGCAGATCCGAACCAACAAAGTGTTTGGGGAAACCAGAAGCACAAAGAGGCTCCTAGCGCCCGAAATACGGATATCCCTTCCGGCGGTGCGCAGTTGATCTGAGGCATGAAGTGGCGCCAAAAAACAGCCACTTCAACAGGTTGCGTGCATTCCGGGCAAAGCCGAAGCGTCAGGTTTCTGGTGCAGCGTCACAGGTGGCCTGTGCGAAATCGCCTGAATACCCGCCGTCTTCAAGCCTGTGCTGGGTCTGCCTGATCTGCTCCAGAAGCGCGACCGCGTCGGGGTCTTCCGACCCTTGCCCGAAACGCTCGAAATTCACCAGCTCCTCCAGCGGCAGACGCGGACGCCAGCCCGCGGATTGCAGCTCGGGCCGGTCAAAGAAATGTGACACATAGCCAAGGCACAGATAGGCCACGGGGACCACGCGGTCGGGAATATGGAGCACCTCTCGCAGGCGGGTGTGGTCCAGAATACTGACCCAGCCAAGCCCCAGCCCTTCGGCGCGTGCGGCCAGCCACAGGTTCTGCACCGCGCAGACGCTGCTATAGACATCCATGACCGGTTCATGGGTGCGCCCGATCACCACGGGCCCCGCGCGATCCTTGTCGCAGGTGATGCAGATATTGACGGGGCTTTCCAGGATCCCTTCCAGTTTCAGCCGGCGATAGGTGTCGCGGTTGGCGCCTTCGAACATCTCTGCCGCTTCCCCATGGGCGGTTTCGAACAGATCATGGACCTTGCGCTTGGTGTCGTCCTCTCGGATCACGACAAAATTCCAGGGCTGCATGAACCCCACCGAGGGCGCGTAATGCGCGGCCATCAGCACGCGGGTCAGCACGTCATCCGGGATCGGGTCGGGCCGGAACTGTCCGCGCACATCGCGCCGGGTAAAGATGGTCTTGTAAAGCGCCTCGCGCTCTGCCGTGTCAAAACAATTGTCAAAAGATGTTTGTGGGTTGGCCATATCCATATCATTCCCCTTGATGGATGTCCTTGCCCCGTTGTCCACACGGCGCAGTATGATTTTCAGGCCGGTCTTCTGACTCAGGTTCCTCCCGACCGCGTCCTTCCCAGAGCGAGCTCCAGTGGATCGTTGCGGCCAGTCCCCTTTACAGCGTTGGGCACGTGGCAGGTTTGCACTGCCTTCCCGATTCTCCGCCTCAGTCGCCAACCCCTTGCGCGGTCGGCCGCATCAGCAGCACCTGAAAATGATGTGTGCCGGGGCCTCCCCGGCGGGTCAGTTGTAGGAAGCCCGCGCTCCGCAGGCAATCCGTTTTTCGACCAAATGCGCCGCGAAAACGCCGCGGCGGCGGATCACTCCTCGACCAGCCCGCTTACATAAAGCGCGACGGCGTTGATCTCCAGCTCGGTCAGGTTCTTGGCCACCGAATGCATGATCGCACTGTCATTGGTGCGCGACCGATCCTCAAACGCCATCAGCTGTTCCACCACGTAATGACGGTGCTGGCCGGCCAGCCGCGGCAGGGAGGCATCGCCTGCTGCAAATTCCCCGTGGCAATCGGCGCAGGGCGGGATTTTGGTATACTCATTGCCCTCGTGATAGATGTAGTATCCGACCGCTTCCAGCGCCTGTTTCGACGAGCGCACCCGGTGTTTGAGCGGAGGCTGGGCCGCGTAATATTGCGCCAGTGCCGTGATCTGCGCATCCGACAGGTTTTCGGCCATGCCGTTCATGATGTCGCTTTCCCGCGTGCCGTCGCGGAAATTGCGCAGCTGTTTCTCGATATAGTCGCGGTTCTGCGCGGCGAGGCGCGGATACATCCGGCTCGACGCCTCTCCTTCTGCGCCATGGCAATGCGAACAGACATCATTGCGCAGCTCGGTGATATCCGTGGTGTCCTCGGCCCAGAGTGGCGATGTGGCGAGCGTGAACGCGGTAAAGAGGAAAGGCATCAGACGCATGGGGGCTCCTGTTGGCAGGTTTTGCGCGCAGGCGGCGCGGGGTGATGCAAACATAGCGGGCGGACCGGCCGGGGGCAGGTCGCAAATTGCCACACCAATGCGCAGGGCGCGGGAGGGGGCGCGGGATGGGCGGCGGCAAAGGCGGGCCGCGCGGGTTTCCCTTGCCAAGCCGGGTGCAATCCGATCATGTCACCCCATGACGCGCAGCAGCCCCACCCCCAACCCGGCGCCCAACCGACCGCCAAACCGGGCCCTGTCCGGCATCCTGTGGATGCTGGCTGCGGGGCTGATGTTTGTGGCGATGAATGCAATGGTGAAACATGTGGGGCAGAGCCTGCCCTCGACCCAGGCTGCGTTTTTGCGCTTTCTGTTCGGGCTGATCTTCGTGGCCCCCGCGCTGGGGCGCATCGCGCAGACGCGGTTTGACCGGCGCAGCTGGACCCTGTTTCTGGCGCGGGCGGTGGTGCATACGATGGCGGTGCTGTGCTGGTTTTACGCCATGACCCAGATCACCGTGGCCGAGGTGACGGCGATGAACTACCTCAACCCGATCTACGTCATGCTGGGGGCCGCCCTCTTCCTGGGGGAGAGTGTTTCGTGGCGGCGGATGAGTGCGGTGGGGGTGGCCTTCCTCGGCGTTCTGGTGATCCTGCGCCCGGGGGTACGAGAGCTTGGCCCGGGGCATCTTGCAATGATCTTTACCGCAATCGGACTGGGAGGGTCCTATCTGATTGCAAAGCGGCTGTCGTCGATCACCTCGGCAGCGGTGGTGGTGGCGATGATGTCGCTGACCGTGACCGTGGCCCTGGCGCCCTTTGCCTGGATCGTCTGGGTCACGCCCAGCGGGATACAGCTGGCCTGGCTGGTGGCGGTGGCAGGCTTTGCCACCGGTGGTCACTATGCCATGTCGCGCGCCTTTGCCGAGGCCCCTGTATCAGTTACCCAGCCGGTGGCATTCCTGCAGATCATCTGGGCGGTGATCATGGGATATGCGCTTTTTGACGAACCGGTGGATGGATGGGTGATCGCCGGTGCCGCGATGATCATGTCCGCGGTCAGCTATATCACCTGGCGCGAAGCAATGCTGAAACGGCGCAGCTCTCAGGCCGGCGTCATCCCTTCCTGATCTCGGCATTCCCCGCTCGGCCCGACCAGAAGGAGCACCTACGGTGCGCTTGATGCCTCGCCACCGGCTGCGCCGCTGGCTCGGGCAAAAGGGGCGCTGCCCCTCGCGAGGCAAGCTCGCTCACCCCGGGATATTTGCAGCAAGAGGAAAAGAACACCTGCCATCCTCCTCTTGCCAAAAATATCCTAAAGCGTTTCGGGAGAAACTTGCGGCACATGTTTATTCCGAAACGCCCATGACATTGATAGCTCTTGCGGCGTTTCGGTTTTTCCCTGTCTCAGGTGAAAACCGAAGCGCTTCGGGGGAGAGCCGAAGGCTCGGGGGCAACGCCCCCAGCGTCCGCCAGAATGGAAAACGGGGCCGCCCTTGCCGCCCCGTCAGATTGAATATGGTCAGTTTGAAGATGGCCTGCGATCACTCGGCCCAGCTGACCCCGGTCAGGTCATTGGCCTGGGTTGGCGCATTTTCCCACAGGCCCTGGATCTTGGCGTTTGCCACCCCGGTTTTGGCCAGTTGGAACAGGTATCCGTTCACGTAATCCTCGGCGATGATCTGTTGCATTTCGGCAAGCAGCCCTGTCCGCTGTTCCGGGTCTGAGGTCAGGTCGAGTTTGGCGTTCAGCTCCTGGAACTCCGGGCGATCATACTGGAAGTAATAGTCCGGCCGCGCATAGATGCCGATATCGGCGGGTTCGGTGTGGCTGACGATGGTCAGGTCGAAATCCTTGCCCTTGAACACCTGTTCGATCCATTGCGCCCATTCGAGATTGGTGATCTCGGTTTCGATCCCCACCGCGCGCAGCTGGGCGGCGATGATTTCTCCACCGCGCCGTGCATAGGTCGGCGGGGGCAGCATCAGGCGCAGTTTCACCCCGTCGGGGGCTGCTTCGGCCAGCAATTGCCTGGACAGGTCCGGGTCGAAGGATGAGTTCGCGGTCAGGTCCACATAGGCGGGCTGATGCGGGGCGTAGTGGGTTCCGATCGGGGTGCCATAGCCGAACATTGCGCCGTCGATGATGTCTTGCCGATTGATGGCATGGGCAATGGCCTTGCGGATGCGGATGTCATCCAGCAGGGGCGCCTTGTTGTTGGTCGACAGGATCGTCTCGCCCTCGGTTGACCCGACGATCACGGTGAACCGTGGGTCTGCCTCGAACTGTGTGAGTGTTTCCGGGGCAGGGAAGTTTGGAAACGCGTCCACATCCCCTGCCATCATCGCGGCAAAGGCGGCGTTCGGGTCCGAGATGAACTTGAACGTGGCTTTGGCCAGCGCGGGTTGCGTGCCCCAGTAATCTGGGTTGCGTTCAAGCGTCACGTGATCGCCCTTGGCCCAGTTGCCAAAGGTGAACGGGCCGGTGCCGACCGGGTGGGTGGCGGCCTGTCCGATGCTTTCCGGCGCCACGATCACCGCATCCCCCCAGGCCATGTTGAAGGGAAAGTTGCCATTGGGTTTGGCCAGCGTCACCTGCACCGTCAGCGGATCCAGCGCCGCCACGCTTTCAATGCCGGCAAACAGGGCCTTCTGCGCGTTGGTGCTGTCTTCGGCGCGGGCGCGATCCAGTGTGAAAACCACGTCATCCGCGTTCATCTCACTGCCATCGTGAAAGCGCACATCGGGCCGGAGTTTGAACGTATAGACCGTGCCGTCTTCGCTCACCTCCCAGCTTTCCGCCAGGCCGGGGCGCACCGACCCGTCCGGACCAAACCGTGTCAGCCCTTCGAACAGATTGGCATAGACCACCTCGTCAATGGCCGCGGCCGCACCGCTGGTCGGGTCGAGGTTGGGCGGCTCCAGCACCATGCCGAGACTGATCGTGTCATTGCCCGCAAGCGCCGTGCCCGCCATCAGGGCCAGGGCGCAGGGGGGGGCGAAAAGGGTAGATTTGAGAAAACTCATGGCTGTCCTCCTTTGTGGACTGTCACTGTTGCCCCCATGAAACGCGAAGGGGTGGGGGCATGGCAAGGGGGAGTTGTGCGCAAACCAGACCTTTGATTTTCTGCGATGCAGCATGTATATTGCGCCGAATGTGGGGCGATGACCCCGCGTGTCTTGTTCCGGGGAGGGAATACATGTCCGCCAGCAGCCACCAAACGGCCCTGACGCCGTCTGACATTCGCGCCATGAAAGGTGGTGCGCCCATTGTCACTCTGACCGCTTACACCACGCCGATGGCGCAGATGATGAACGACCATGTGGATGTGGTTCTGGTTGGGGACAGCCTGGGTATGGTGCTGCACGGGCTGCCTGATACGCTGGGTGTCACGATGGAGATGATGTGCCTGCATGGCGCCGCCGTGCGCCGGGGGCTCACCCGCCCGATGCTGGTGATCGACATGCCGTTTGGGTCTTACGAAGAAAGCCCCGAACAGGCGTTTCGCAATGCAGCAACGATCATGCGCGAAACCGGTGCGGATGCGGTGAAGCTCGAGGGGGGCGTGACCATGGCCGAAACCATTGCCTTCCTCACCTCGCGGTCCATTCCGGTGATGGCCCATATCGGCCTCACACCGCAGGCCATCAACACGCTGGGTGGCTACAAGGTGCAGGGCCGCGGCGAAGACCGTGACCGCGTCATGGCGGATGCGCGCGCGGTGGAAAAGGCCGGCGCCTTTTCCGTGGTGCTGGAAAAGACCCCAAAGGGCCTGTCGGATGAGATCACGGAGGCGCTGTCGATCCCGACCATCGGTATCGGCGCCTCTGCCGGGTGCGACGGGCAGGTGCTTGTCGTGGACGACATGCTGGGGCTGTTCACCGCCTTCAAACCCAAATTCGTCAAGCGTTTCGGCACTTTGGGCGTTGACGGGGAAGAGGCGATCAAGGCATACGCCGCCGAAGTGCGCGCGCGGAGTTTCCCCGCGCCGGAACATGTCTTTGCTGACGAGGTGCCGCAGAAATGAACGCTGATATGATTGCCGGTGTAAAGCTGGTGCGTCGCAAGGATGAGATGCGCGCCCTGCGTCGCAAGTGGATTTTTGCCGGGGAAAAAGTGGCAGTGGTGCCGACCATGGGCGCGCTTCATGCAGGGCATTTGTCGCTGGTTGAAGCTGCCAAAAAAGGGGCGGATCGGGTGATCGTGACGATCTTTGTAAACCCGAAACAGTTCAACAATCCCGATGATCTGGACAAGTACCCGCGCACCGAAATGGAAGACGCGGCCAAGCTTGCCCCCTACGGGATCGACGCGCTTTATGTGCCCACGCCTGACCAGATCTACCCCGACGGGTTTGCGACCAATGTGCGGGTTTCCGGCCTGACCGAAGATCTGGAAGGCGCCCATCGCCCCGGCCATTTCGACGGTGTGGCAACCGTGGTGTCAAAGCTGTTTTTGCAATCGCGTGCGGATGTCGCCTATTTCGGGCAGAAGGATTATCAACAGCTTCTTCTGGTCACCCGCCTGTCGCAGGACCTGGATATCGAAACCGAGGTGGTGGGCTGTCCGACGGTGCGCGAAGAGGATGGGCTGGCCATGTCGTCGCGCAATGTGCGGCTCACCCCCGAGGAGCGCGCGATTGCCCCCGCGATGAAACGCGAGATGGACCGGGCGGCGCAAGCGATTCGCAACGGGGCCGAGATCCGCGTGGTGCTGGACAGCGCAAAGCAGCAGATCGAAAATGCGGGCTACAGCGCGGTGGAATATCTGGAACTGCGTGATGCCGAAACGCTGGCGCCGGTCACTGATCTCAGCCGTCCCACGCGCCTGCTGGTGGCGGCGATGCTGGGGGATGTTCGGCTGATCGATAACATCGCGGTGTGATGGGGGTGGCGGGGCCGGGGCCTCGCCTGCGGCTCGGTGCTTCTAATGGCCTCGCGTTGCTCGGACATTGTTGTTTGCGCCGCTGCGCGTCGCGATGAGGGGCGCTGCCCCTCGCGAGGCAAGCTCGCTCACCCCGGGATATTTTTGACCAGAAAATGCAGTCGGAGAGCAGCGGATCCTGGCGGCGTGAGCGCAGGATTTGTGGGTTGTAAAACTTTAAACTTTTACTTTTCGGGCGCGTGAAACTTTAAACTTTCGATTTTCCGAGGGTGAAAACTTTAAACTTTCACAACAGCAGCTCTGCAAGCACCAGTGCCATGACGCCCGCACTGTCGACCATGTCATCCACCCCCACCCATTCATCCGGCTGGTGTGCCAGATCGAGGATCCCCGGCCCGTAGGCGATGCAGTTTTTCAGCCGCCCGATCCGGTCGATATGTTTCTGATCATAGGTGCCGGGACTGACCACATAAGCGGGGTGCTGACCCAGCACCTTTTCGATCGCGGCGGCGGTGGATTTGACCACTGGTGCGTCCTGATCGGTCATGGTTGGGATCACCTCATGCATGTCGGTGAGTGTATACTCAAATGCGGGCCGTTCCGCTTTGATCTTGTCGAGCATCCGGTGGATTTCGGCTTTGACCTCGGTGATATCCTCTTCGATCAGGAAGCGGCGATCAATCACGATGCGGCAGCGGTCTGCTACGCAAGGTGCTGGAAATCCAGTGAAATCTGGGTCCTGCTCCGGTTCGCCCCCATGAATTGAATTGATGTTCAGCGTGGATTGTTTGGCCCCTTCGGGCACCACGGGCATGTCGGTGCGTTTGCTGGCCAACAGCGGAAAGAGGTGGCGTTCCATCTCTTCCAGCACCGCGCCCATATGGCGGATTGCGCTGTCCCCTAAGAAAGGCATTGAGCCATGGGCAATGCGGCCTTTGGTTTCAATCTCGGCCCACCAGACACCGCGATGGCCCAGGCAGATCCGGTCCTTGTTCAGGGGTTCCGGGATGATCACATGCTGGACCCGATCGGGGTCGAAATAGCCCAGTTCGGCCAGGTGCGCGACCCCGCCATAGCCGCCGCTTTCCTCATCCGCCGTGGCCGAGATTTCGACGGCGCCCGCGTGGTCCGGGTACAGGTCGACAAACACCTCTGCCGCGATGATGGAGGCCGCCAATCCGCCCTTCATATCGCAGGCGCCGCGGCCATAGATCCGTCCGTTTTCGAGTTCCCCGCCAAACGGGTCTTTGGTCCAGCCATGCCCCACCTCAACCACGTCATGATGTGAGTTGAAATGAACGCAGTCTCCGGGTGCACCCCCCTCGTGTCGGGCAATCACATTCCAGCGCGGATAGGCGATGCTGTCACCGGGGGCACCTTGCGCCCGGATCATCTCGATCTTGAAGCCCCGTTTGCCCAGCCTTTCCGCCAAGTAACTGCAAATGCGGCGATAATCGCGCCCGGGAGGGTTCAGGGTCGGGATGCGGATCAGGTCCTGGGTCAGGGAAATCAGCTCTTCCCGTCGGGCTGAGATTTCTTGCAGGAGCGGGGTGTCAGCGGGGTTGGTCATGACAAGACGTTAGGGGGGATCTTCGGGACACACAATGATTTTGCGCGGATTTTGGCCGGGTTGCACGCGGGGGGCGGAACGCCGGAATTTCCCCCTAAAGATGTGCGTTTTGCCTAGGTCCGATCTTGAAATCGCGCTACACTCGACCCAACTGAATGTTATGCTGATTAACTTTCGCCTCGCGCAATTTTGAATGGGGCGACAGATGGGAAAGATTGACGGGAGGGCACATGTCCAAATTTGAAACGCAGCTCAAGGAAAGCCAGGCACAAGTGGCTGAGGCGCAATCGAAGATTTCCGAGCTGACCACGCGGATCGAAACCGCGCGCGCCAAGATGAAATCGGGTGAGGATGTGTCGATTGATATCGAGAACGCGACGTTGGATGACGTGCATGCTCATACCGAGGCAATGAATGCGAATATTGCTGAGCTGATCATGGGGCTGGATGATGTGACCGCCGGATTTAGCTCGGAATTTGAACAGCTTAGATCCAAGACGGCCTGGGAAGGATTTATCGGGATTTTCGCCAAGGGAAAATCTGAGGCGATGCGGCAGGAACGTCTGCGCTCGGCCTCTATTGATGACAAGCTGCAGGAGCTGATTGGCCAGTCCGACACGATTGTGCGCCTGCTGGAAGGGCAACTGAATGTGCTCAATGAGCAGAAGGAAAAGGTGGAAGGCAACCTGACCGAGACGCTGGATGAGCGTGAGTTTACGGTGGGTGAACTGGAAACCGTGCGCGCTGAGATCCTCGGTATGGATCCGCAAATCATCGAACTGGAAAACAAGATCGCCAATGAGGTCGATGCCGCCGCGCGCACTGCGCTGGAAACCGAACTTGCGGATTTGAACAAGCAATACAACAGCTTGGTTCAGGATGAGCAGGTGAAGCTGGCGAAGTCGCAGACGCTGGAGCGTTATATCGAGAAGGGCAAGACCTGGGTGGACAGCCTGCAAAATCAGGCGGCCACGCAGATGGTGCTGATCAACAAGCTGCAGACAGACACCAAGCAGCGGGTGGTGCTCTACGATGCGCTGACCAAGTCGCTCAAGACCGCGCAGCAGCAGGACATTGCGCACAGGATCAACGAAATCGGGGTCGAGACCGACAAGGAAGCGCAGGCCGCGATGGCGGCAATTGGCACGGCGACCAACCAGCGTATGGCTGACATGATGGAAGCGCATGAAGACCAGATGGTCTTTGCGCGTGAGGTGCTCGAGGCCAAGGCCAAGGCGGATGAACGTTTTGCCCGCCGGTTTGCGGCGATTGTCGAGAAGCATGACAAGAACGCCTATGGCGGCTGAGGGCATGCTGCGTGCGTGTATTAATGCCTTTTGAGTTGATTGCACCGCCTGCCGAACGGCAGGCAGCGCCCGACCGCCCCCACGGGCGGGCGCTTTGCTCCCACCCTCGGTCGGTCGCTGCCTTTAGCGCTTTGCAGGAGCCACATGTCTGACGAAATCAAATCCACCGAACAGGCCAGCGCGGGCTTTGCGCCACGTGACCACGCCGAACTGACCGATACGCAGATCACCCGCCGCTACTTTGCGAAATTCGACGCCATTACCGGCCATCTTGCCCGCGTCGCAGGTCAGATGGAGGCCGAGGGGCGGATGGGGCGTGATGAGGTCACGGTTCTGGCGGAATATCTTGTCAAGCTGGGCTTCACCTTTCGCGCACTTGCAAACAAATATCATTTCTCGGGCGGGACCTCGGGTATGAGCGCACAGGCGCTTACCTTTGATCGGGTTGAAAGCGGGTTTCCGGTCGCGGCGGAACTCATGCAGATGGCGGCGGATGCGGCGCAGGCATCCGGGCATCTGGCGGGACTGCCCTCCACCGACAAGCTGAAATCCGAAATGGTGAGCCAGATTGTGGGGGATCTGACCAAGCCCGTTAAGCTGCAATACAGCCTGTCTCAGCGGCTATATTACGAAGAACTGGCCAAAGGGCAGCTTTTCTGGCCGCAGATGCACCCGGACGTGATCTGGCGCCGCAATGAAGGTGAGGGGCGGCACACACGGCGCCATTACCTGATGCATTGGGCGGTTTATGACAGCGAGGTGAACCTGCCGACCATCTATCTGATGGAGGTGGAGGATACCGGCAAATATGCGCTGCCCAAGGATGATGAACGCTGGCCGCAGGTGGGGGCGCATCTGATAGCGCAGTCGATGGCGGGGCTGAAGCTGGTGACGATTGCCACCGGGTTTGATCGCGACTTTGACAACCTGCACCCGAAACGCCTGCGCCGGTTTCACATTGGCCCGATGTATAGCCACACGTTTACGCGTCAGTCCGGGCCGCTGCGCGAGGTGCTGGAGGAGGCCAAGTCGCCCCCCGGTGAGGATTGGGCAATGGCCTGGACGCTGGAAGAACTGGAAAGCCGCGAAGTGAAGGAAGAGCGGTCTGGCTGGTTCGGCACAGTAGAGCGCGAGGTGTTTCAGCTTGATCCCTTTGCCGGGCGCGGGGTTGACCTTGGGGCCACCCGGATGGAACGCGCGATTATCCTGCCGGAGCGCCCCTTTCAGGTGCTTGCCGAAAAGAACCCGCCTGGGTTTCGGGATGTGCGGAAATTTGTGGTGCGCCCGGGTGGGCAGGTTTTGAGTTACCGATGATTGAGCAAGCTGGGGGCGCTGCCCCCAGACCCCCGGAGTATTTCTGCCAAGAAGAGGGGAGTGTGAAAGGAGAGAGTTATGTCGATGCCAGCAGATTTGATGGAGCTTCGCGATGAAGGGATCCGGGCGCATTACGGGGCAGCAGCCGGGCTGCTTGACGGGGTTGATCACACGCCGCGCATTGCCCGGCCGAAAGAAGTGCCATCGGCACCAGAGCGATCCAGCGGGATTGGCTCAAGGCGGCGGTTTCGATCCACCACGCCGGGTTTGGTGACGCGATCGACGGCGCGACCTGAAGGGGTGCATCTGGTGGCGCGGATCGAAGGCGCGGACGGGGACGATCCGTTGGTGTCCCCGAAGCAGGCGACGGTGTTGCATGCGTTGCGCCGGGCGATTGCGATTGCGCTGGCGGTGGGGGAAAGCTTTGCCGAGGCGACCGAGCTTGCCGCTTTGAAACGGGCCAATCTACAGGGCGCGTTGGGGGCGGACAAGAAGGCGGCGTTTGCCGAGCTTTTAGCCGCGGAGAGCCTTGCTGTGCTGCATGTCTTTGCCAATGCCACGGCGTTTTTGCTGGCGCCGCACGGGTCGGAGGTTTCGGTTGAAATCGGCGCAGTTGATGAGGTGCTGACCGACAATGCTCCGCTTGCGCTGAATGGTGCGTTGTGGGAGTTGGATCAGGATCTGGCGGCCTTTTCAGACAGTGACGAAAAGCTGGTTGCAACCGTTCTGGCCTTTGCCGAACAGCTGATGGAGAAGGTTGCGTTGCGGGCGCAAAACGCCGGGCGACTGGCGGCGTTTACCGGTGTGAATTACCGGGTTGAGGCGGATGATCTGACGATTTCGGGCTTCACGCCTGCGCGTGCGGCCAAGGGCAGCACACTTACCATGGCATTCAAGAAACCCAATGAGGTGGTGGGCAACCATATCGCCAAGTATCAGGCAATGAAGCTGTCGAAAATGCTGATGGCCTATGATTTCGAGCGCAAACTGAACCCCTTTGCCGAACTGGGCGGGTTCATCTTTACTTTCATGGGCGATGGTGCGCCGGGGACGGGCAAGACCACTCTGATCCAGATGATGGCGGGGCTGGTGAATGACTATTGTCAGGTGGCGGGCTATCCGTTCCGCTACCAGAATTTCGGCATCGACAATATCGACAGCTATCAGGGCAAGTCGGGGCAGAATGCCAAGGCGTTTATCCAGAATGTGCTCGATCCACAGGTGATTGGGTTTGGCACGATTGATGATATTGACCAGATTGCGGGCAAGCGCGGCGACCGACAATCCAGCGCGGGTCAGCAGGAAGTGACCGCCGTGTTCATGGAGGCCTTTGCCGGCGCCAACACCGTGGTGCGCGGCAACTGCACCTTTGGCATGTTTTCGAACTATCCCGAGAATGTGGATGACGCTTTGCGCCAGCGGGCGGGAGCGCGGTTTCTGGTCGACGGGCCGCAGACGCGAGAGGATTATATCGACATCCTCAACCTTCTGATGGGCAAGAACCACTCGATCCCGCTGGGCGAGCATGAGGCCTTTGCTGCGCAAGAGATCAAACGCGCGGTGGCGGCGAGTTTTGACGCGCATAACCGACCGAAAGAGGCCGGTTTGCTGAACGTGTTTGACCGGGTGCATGGGCAGATTGGTGAGCTGGACACCATTGCCAAGATGGGCACCTATCTGAAAGCCATTCAGGAGGCGGATGCCCGCTTTACCGGCCGCGCGATCAAGAACATCACCGACGCGGTGAAGGTGCGCGCGATGGATTTTGAACTGCCGGATGCGTGGATGGAAAACCCCGATCTGTTCCTGTTCAAACCCTATGATGAGAAGAAGGCGATGATTGCCGAGCTGCGCGTGCCGATCACCGTGGAGATGGTCATTCAGGAGATCAACCGCTACGCCGACAGCGAGTTCCGCTACGCCGATAAATCGGACGAGGTGGCGATTGAAAACATGGTGCGCGACTTTGGCCGGCAAGAAGAGGCGAAGCGGCGGTATCTGGAGGGGAAAGGGTGATGTACGATGTCTGGCAGGACCCGGACGTGGTGACTGCATTTGGAACATTGCTTGCAGGCAGCTCTACCGTCGTTGGTGTGATTGTTGCTTGGTGCGGTCTAAAAACATGGAAGAAGGAACGAGATGCTGATTTTGCCAAACGCTATGCTGGTGAGTTGTTTAAATACAGGCGCATACTGCATCAGATACGCCGAGGGTATCTGACAAAATCAGACATAGAATTGTTGCAGGATGCAGAAATCCCAAATCAAGTCACTGACAAAGTGCGCTTGCTAAGGTGGCGATTTTCCAGAGAGATCCTTGAGGAAGTTATGGTGATGCAGGCAGAGGCGGAATTGCGTTGGCAAGGTGATGCAGAATGCGCTTTCCGTCCGATTGCTGAAATTGAAAGCGAGCTGGCTAAGGATGTGTTGGACCTCGGAATTTTGAACCGTAGGTTGGAGGAAAATAACACAGCAAACCACGATAAGAGGATGTCCGATGAACAGCTTACAGAATGGTGGAATGAAAATGAAGCAGAGCTAAAGAGGCTCACAAATAAGCTCAATGACGGTGAAAATGAACAGGATGAAACCCGAGCACGCATTGAAGAAGCTTTCCGTCCCATGAAAAATCTACTTAGCAAGAAAGTCAGATGAGAAATTATTTTGCAGTTCCCGCGGCGCAGCCGCGATGCGCCCGACCCGCCCCCATGGGCGGGCGCATTCTGCACCCACCCTCAGGCCGGGCGCATCGCTGGTGGAATACGGAGGTCTAAAATGAAACGCCTCATTAAACGCGGGTTGATGTTTGGCAATCTGATCCGGGTGGACAGCCCGGCGTTGATTGCGCGTTACAATCGGGCGCTTTTGAAACTCACCGGCAAGATCACCGATCTGACCGAGTTTCACATCGACATTTCCGGGTTTTCGCCGGAAATCGGCGAGGAATTCCAGGACGACGCTTACCTCAACCCCGGCGGCTGCAATCGGCAGTTCATCATCCTCACCGTCGACCAGAAGAAGGCGCCGCTTCTCAATGCGTCTTTCTCCACCTCGCGGGGCATTCTGAAACAGTTCATGGCGGAAAATGAGGCCAAGCTCTTTGCGCTCACCGCCCATGATGCGGTGGCGGGGGAGCTCGACAATTCGGTTTATACGGTGGGGGACATGCGCGACCTACTGGCGATCCGCAAGATTTCCATCAATGCGGATACGACGCAAAGCCATGTGGCCAACGCGCGCAAACTCGCTGAAAAGATTGATCATTTCCAGACGGTTGAGGGCGCGTGGTATGATGATCAGCTGATTGACGAGATGATTGAGCTGGCCCGCGAAACCGGGGATGTGACCCGCGTGCCATTGGATCTGGGCGCGCCCACTTATGAGCAGGGCAATTTCTGGACCAGCCATTTTGGCGGGGTCTATGTGTTTCGTGACACCCAGACGCCCGCGATCATCACGGCGGGGGATCGCGCGGCCCT
This sequence comes from Aliiroseovarius crassostreae, assembly GCF_025137635.1. NCBI lineage: Bacteria > Pseudomonadati > Pseudomonadota > Alphaproteobacteria > Rhodobacterales > Paracoccaceae > Aliiroseovarius > Aliiroseovarius crassostreae. The sequence goes on from NZ_CP080772.1 coordinate 423,252, forward strand.
GAAAGGGGCTATGATTGACCGGGTTTATGATCTGACCGATGTGAACGGCATTGCTTCGTTCCTCAAGCACAATGATCTGGTTGAGCCGGTGGTCAAGGCGCGGGGCGTGGATGGGGCGCGGATCCTGCACCAGAAAATGCAATTCATGCTGGTGGATGCGGCGACCAGTGTCGGGATGGATCTCGGCGATATGTCAGAGCGCGCCCTGCGTCGGGTGGCAACTCGGCTGGGCGACCGCCTGCCCGAGGCGTTCCGCGGGCTTGCGGCCATGGTGCGCTGGGCCGAAGCCGGGGGCAAATGGCCACGGATCGACAGCCGCCATCCTTCGTATTTCTACACATTGCGGGCCCGCCCGGATCACCCGGATCGCGACCTGATCAACCAGCTGTTGTCAGAGCTGGCCCCGCTGGATGTGCGCCAGCTCTTTATCTGTCACAAGCAGGCCTTCTATGACGCCTATGCCACATGGCCTGACGAAAAGCGTGAATTTGTGGCAGAGTTCCTGCATCGTGATTATATGGCCAATAAGGCGGGTGCGCGGGAGCGACTGTTTGGCGGTGAGGATCGCATGGTCGAGGAGCACCCGACCCCATGGGGCCCTGCGCAAAACCCCTGGAGCCGCGCAAAAGCAGGCGGGGCAGAGAAACCTGCGAGTGTGGACAGGCGGATCGACCGGGTTGGTCCCTGGGGAAGCATCGGCAAAGGCGGGAGGAGATAATGGGATTTCTGCGATTTATCATATTCGGCTATCTTGGCCTGACCGTGATCTATTGGCTGATCTCACTCTATTCCCGTTCCGTTCGGTTGGAGAGGCTGGAAAACGAATGGGCCGAGGGGCATCCCGATGATGCGGACAGCCCGGAGCGGCAAAGTTTTCTGGATGCCGGGATGGCCGCCTATCACAGCTCATTCCGGCCCAAACTGATCGGGCTGGTCTATATCATTCCGACCGTGCTGGTCATTATCGCGCTTGTTGTGCGCAACTCGAATTGAGGGATCCGATGGAGAACGTGAAACGTGTGTTTCGAACTGTCGTGCTGGTCATGTTTGGCCTGCTTTTCTGGTATGTGCTGCCGCAGCATGACGTGGTGCGGGTGACCGGAACCGAGATCATCCGGATGGATTTCTCCTCGGTCAACCGGCCGTTTTTTGCGCAATCAGACAGCGGCACAAATGAGCTGGTCACACGGGACATCCGGTTGATCAACACCGTCAAGCGCAAGACCTTTCTGATGGGGTTCATTCCGCGCGAGGCGGAAAAGGTGATGGTGTATCGCAACGAGGATACGGGCTGGATCTGGCCGCCTTATTTCAAGTTTGACAGCTCTGACCTGCAGGCGCAGGCCTCGGCCATTGCGCAGAAAGCGGATGGGGCAAACTGGGCGATCATGACCCATTATGGCTGGCGCAACCGGTTCTTCTCGATCTACCCGAATGCGGTGGGGCTGGAGCCGATTGACGGGCCGGATGTGCGGATCATCCCCTGGTTCAACATCTTTTTCTTCTCATTCCTGATCATTGCGTGGCTGTTTCTGCGCGCGCTGTGGCGGCAGTTTCGCCAGCGCTCGATTGATCCCGCGCTGGAGGATGTCTCCGAGACATGGGATCTGATTGATGACAAGGCGGATGAGGCGCGAGGACGGGTGCGGCGCTGGTTTGGCCGGAAGTGATCCTTTTGCAGGACGCAAAGGAGAAAAGCCCCGCGATTGCGGGGCTTTTGTTTTTTGCCTTCGGCGAGAGTATTTTTTCCAAGAAGAAGGGGGGACGTGTCGCCCTCCTGTCACTCGCCGTAGGGCACCCAGATGGTTTTGACCTCGGTCGCATGGGCGAGGAACTCTTTGCCTTCGGCCTGCATCCAGTCACGGGCGCGGGCGTTGTTGACCCAGGTCCGTTTCAGGTTGCCCGCGCTTTCCATCTCGACGATGGCCGAGATATCCGCCCCGGATTGGGCCCAGACCGCATCCAGGTTCAGGTGGCCCGCCATCGGGGCGGCGAGGTCGGCATGGGAGCCGGTCAGAATATTCACCACACCTGCGGGCAGGTCGGATGTCTCCAGCACCTGATAGAAATCGGTGGCGGCAAGCGGGTAGGGTTCGGATGCCACCAGAACCACGCGGTTGCCCATGGCAATGGCCGGGGCCATCAGAGAGACGAGCCCCAGCAGCGGGGTTTCGTCCGGGCAGAAGCCACCGATCACGCCAATGGGTTCGTGCATCGCCAGAGCCACGCCCCGCATTGGCACCGGCTTGGCGGCCCCATCATACTTGTCGGCCCAGGCGGCATAGGTGAAGAGGCGGCTCACCGCGGCCTCAACTTCTTTTGCGCCGGATTTCCCACCTGTCATGGCGTCGATCCTGGCCGCGAATTCTTCGGCACGGGCTGAGAGGTTTTCGCCGATATAGTAAAGGATCTGGGCGCGCAGATGGGCGGTGGATTTGGCCCAGCCCTTGGCCGCATGGGCGGCCTCGACCGCGTTGCGCACGTCTTTGCGGTTGGCGATGCCCACATGGCCCAGAAGCGCGCCTTTGGATGACCAGACCGCTTGGGAATATCCGCCATCCGGGCGGGTCTGTTTGCCGCCCACATAGAATTTTGCGGTGCGGTCCAGCGTGTCTACCTTCGCGTCTTTCGGCGCCGCCTCTGCGGCAATGGGTTTCAGCGCCGTGGTGGTGCCTTTGGGCTTGGTATAGGCCAACAGCCCTTCCCAACCACCTTCGCGCCCAAACCCGCTTTCGCGCACACCGCCGAAACCGGCGGCTGCGTCGAACATATTGGTGCCATTGACCCAGACCACACCGGCGACCAGTTTTGGTGCAATGTCCAGAGCAAGGTTCACGTTTTCGGTCCAGACGGTGGCCGCGAGGCCATAGCGGGTGTTGTTTGCCACGTCCACCGCCTCGGCAGGGGTGCGGAAGGTGGTGGCGACCAGAACCGGACCGAAGATTTCTTCCTGCATCAGGGTTGCGGCGGGTGACATGCCGGTGATCAGCGTGGGCGGGTAATAACAGCCATTTGCGGGCAGATCACAGGGGGTGTGATAGACCTCGCCCTCGTGCTTGCCGGCTTCTACCAGCGTGGTCACTGTCTGCAGCTGCACCGGATCGACCACGGCCCCTACATCAATGCTCTTGTCCATCGGGTCGCCCACGCGCAGCTTGGCCATGCGCGCTTTCAGCTTGGTATAGAACCTGTCCGCAATGCCTTCCTGCACCAACAGGCGCGAGCCTGCACAGCAGACCTGGCCCTGGTTGAACCAGATCGCATCGACCAGCCCCTCGACTGCTGAATCAATGTCGGCGTCGTCAAACACGATGTAAGGTGATTTGCCGCCCAGTTCGAGCGTGAGCGACTTGCCGGTGCCTGCGGTGGCGCGGCGGATTACGCGGCCGACATCGGTGGAGCCGGTGAAGGCGATCTTGTCGATGTCGTCATGTGAGGTGATGGCTTCGCCCACGCGCCCGTCGCCGGTCACGATGTTCACAACCCCTTTGGGCAGACCAGCCTCATCACAGATCTGCGCAAAGAGGAGCGCGGTCAGAGAGGTGTATTCGGCAGGTTTCAACACCACCGTGTTGCCCATCGCAATTGCCGGAGCCACTTTCCAGGCCAGCATCAAAAGCGGGAAGTTCCACGGAATGATCTGACCGCAGACGCCAAGGGCCTCGCGGTCAGGCAGTTCGGCATCCTGCAGCTGTGCCATGCCTGCGTGGTAATAGAAATGGCGCGCGACGAGGGGGATATCGACGTCCCGCGATTCCCGGATCGGTTTGCCATTGTCGAGCGTTTCCAGAACGGCAAATAACCGCGCATGTTTTTGCACAAGGCGCGCCAGCGCGTAGAGGTATTTGGCGCGGGCATGGCCGGGCAGGGCAGCCCATTTTGCTTGTGCTTTGCGCGCGGCGGTTACGGCTGCGTCCACATCATCGGCGCTGGCCTGGGTGATCTGCGCCAGTTCTTCGCCATTGGCGGGGTTGTTCGAGGCAAAGCTGTTGCCTGCGGAGGTCATCTTGCCGTTGATATAGAGGCCAAAGGGGGCGTTTTCCGCGATCCAGCTGTGGGCTTCCTTGGCGCTTTCAGGGGCGAGGCCATAGTCCATGGTTTCGAAAATTTCTTTCACGGTCATGATCTTATCCAATCGGATGACGATATCCGGCGGAGTAGTGGCCGGTCAGATGGTGTTCAAGCTGGCGTTCGATGTCGCCCAGCAGAGAGGAGGCCCCGAAGCGGAACAGATGTGGGGTAAGCCACGCGTCGCCCAGCTCTTCCTTGATCAGCGCGAGATAGGTGATCGCGTCCTTGGCCTTGGAAATTCCGCCCGCAGGTTTGTATCCGACACGATATCCGGTGCGATCATAATAGTCCCGGATCGCGCGAATCATCACCAGAGAGACGGGCAGGGTGGCGTTCACGCTTTCCTTGCCGGTGGAGGTCTTGATGAAGTCGGCCCCGGCCATCATGCACACGAGAGAGGCGCGGGCGACATTGCGCAGGGACCCCAGCTCTCCGGTCGCGAGAATGGCTTTCACATGGGCCTCGCCGCACGCGTCGCGGAAGGCCTTCATCTCGTCATACAGGGCTTGCCAGTCGCCGGTCAGAACATGCCTGCGCGAGATCACGATGTCGATCTCGGTTGCACCTGCGCGCACGCTTTCGCGGATCTCTTCCAGACGCAGATGGAACGGGGACAGGCCTGCGGGAAAGCCGGTGGATACGGCGGCGATCGGCAGGGTGGCCCCCAGCTGGTCGAGCGTCGCCACAGCCGGTTCGATCATGTCGTGATAGACACAGACAGCACCGGTGGTCAGCCCTTCCATATCAAGGGCTTGCAATAGATCCGGGCGCACGGGCTGAACTGCTTTTGCCACCAGGCGTCGCACGCGGCCGGGGGTGTCATCACCCGATAACGTGGTCAGGTCGATCATGCTGATCGCCTTCAAAAGCCATGCAGCCTGATGGTCCTTTTTCACCGACCGCCGTGCGGGCAAGGTGGCGCAGCGACGCTCAATGGCCGAAGTGTTGGCCTGGGCGCCGCGCACCCAGTCCATGTCCAGGGGAATTCCCGGGTTTCGAATGTCGGCGATTTGGGGCAGCTGAGCTGGCGCCTGACCCTGGGGCACAGAATGGCCCCCTTTTTGGTCGTTCCGTTGTTCACTAAGCACGGTTGATCCCTTTGTGTGATCTGTCGGTGTCATCTGTGGTGTCGTGGTTCCTGCGGGGCGGAGATCTGGGGGAAATCCTGCCGAAAATCCCGCCGAAATTCCTGCGGGCCAAGGGTGGCATGGGGGATTGGAAATGGCAAGATTTACCGAATGGTAAAAAAATATCACGATCGGGGCCGATAGTTGTGCCGAACCAGACGTCAGTTTGACTTGGATCATGGAGCAATTCGCGCGAATTGACCGAACAAGATGGCAGATAGCTTGTCGTTCGGGAAAGAGTTGTTTCCGGTAACATTGTCCGCTTAGGATGCCCCATCTGCATGTTCTTCCGAGACGCGAGTCTCGGGTGGCGGGAGGAAGGCGCAACCGGTGCTAGACGCCCTGTGCAACACCGACCACGAGCTGCATCGAAACTGATATTGGGAGACACCACATGACCTTTACCATCAAAGCTGCACTGCTTGGCTCGGCCTTTGCGCTGGCCAGCCCGGCATTGGCTGCAGGCACCCATCCGGTGACCGGCGAGAAGCTGGCTGATGACCAGACCTTCACCTATCGCGTTCTGGACGAGCACACCTCGGTTGATCCGCAGATCGTGGAAGACGTGACCGGGTCCGAGATCGTGCGCGACCTGTTTGAAGGCCTTTATAATCAGGACAAAGATGGCAACCTGGTGCCGGGTGTGGCCACGGGGTTCACCACGAACGAAGACAAGACCGTCTACACCTTTACCCTGCGTGACAATGCCAAATGGTCTGATGGCACCCCGGTCACTGCCGGTGATTTCGTCTATGCCTGGCGCCGTCTGGCCGACCCGGCCACCGCGTCGGAATACCAGTGGTATGTTGAGGTGATGAACCTGAAAAACGCGGGCCCCGTGATGGCAGGTGAGGCGCCGCTGGAAGATCTGGGCGTGAAGGCGATTGACGACCACACGCTGGAAGTGACGCTGGAAAGCTCGCTGCCCTATTTTGCACTGACCACCACCCACACTTCGACCTTCCCGTCGCCGAAATGGGCAATCGAGAAGCACGGTGCCGACTGGATCAAGCCGGAAAATATCGTGGTGAACGGTGCTTACAAGCTGACCGAACATGTCGCCAATGAACGCTCGGTACGTGAGCGCAACGAGATGTATTGGGACAATGAAAACACCATCATCGACAAGACTGTTGCCCTGGTGATCAATGATGAAAACGTGGCCCTGACCCGCTATATGGCAGGTGAGCTGGACCGCACCGAGATCCCGGCCGGCCAATATCCGTCCCTGAAGGAATCGAACCCCGATGAGGCCACGGCCTTCCCGCGCCTGTGTTCCTATTATTACACGATCAACGTGTCGGATAACGCGCCGGAATTCCTGAAAGACCAGCGCGTGCGTCAGGCCCTGTCTTACGCGATCAACCGTGACATCATCGTTGACAAGGTGCTGCAAGGTGGCCAGACCCCGGCCTATACCTTCACCCCGGGTGCCACCGCGAAATTCCAGGTGCCTTCGGTGGAATATGCCACCTGGACCCAGTCCGAGCGCAACGCAAAAGCGGCAGAGCTGATGGCCGAAGCTGGCTATGACAAGTCGAACCCGCTGGAACTGACCCTGATCTACAACACCTCAGAAGCCCACAAGAAAGTGGCGATTGCGGTGTCGCAGATGTGGAAACAGGCGCTGGGCGTGAAAGTGTCGCTGGAAAACCAGGAGTGGAAAACCTTCCTGAACACCCGTGGGGAACAGAACTATGAAATCGCCCGGGCCGGCTGGTGTGGGGATTATAACGAAGCCTCGACCTTCCTGGATCTGGTGCAGTCGGGCTCGGGTTACAACGACGCAAAATACAACAACGCCGAGGTGGACGCGTTGTTGAAAGATGCAAAAACCATGGATGATCCGCAGGCCAACTATTCCAAGGTGGAAGAGATCATCGCCGCCGACATGCCGCTGATCCCGATCTATCACTATGCGGGCAGCTTCATGATCAAGCCGGACGTCATTGGCAGCTGGCCGGTGAAGAACGTGGAACAGAACTGGTACTCGAAAGACCTTTACAAGGTGGCCGAGTAACGCTCTGATCAAACGGGGGCATTGCCCGGGGTGATCCCGGGCAGTGCCCCCTCCCTTTGCGGATCAGAGCTTGAACAACCCTTGAGAATCTGACACATGCCCGCGATCTGGTGCGTCGGCCCTTTGTAAATCTGCAAAGGAACGCCGTGGCAGGGCGGCAAATCCGCAAATTTCTGGTGAGGCACCGGGGTGGGACAGCCCTGTGCAATCACTTTTGGGGACAGTTGAGGCCGCGCTTGACCTTCATCAAGGCACGCTGCGCGCCGCTGTTACATGGGGACAGGATGTTTAACTTCATCTTACGCAGGGTCGCCGTTGCGATCCCGACACTGATCATTCTCTTGATCGCCAGTTTCTGGCTGATGCAGACCGCACCGGGCGGCCCGTTCACTTCCGAACGGCCCTTGCCTGCGCAGGTGCTCGCCAATATCGAGGCCAAATACGGGCTCGACCAACCAATCTATGTCCAGCTTTGGGATTATGTCGTGGGCATCGTGACCCAGTTCGACTTTGGCCCGAGCTACAAATATAAGGACCGGTCGGTCAATGATATCATCGCACAGGGGTTCCCGGTCACGCTGACCTACGGGGTGATCTCGTTTGTGCTGGCGATCATTGTCGGCGGCATCCTGGGCATGGCCGCAGCCATCCGGCAAAACAGCTGGCTTGATTATTTTGCCGTGGGGGTGACCATCGGCGCGCAGGTGCTGCCGAACTTCGTGATGGCGCCGATCCTCATTCTGATTTTCACACTCTGGCTGGGCTGGCTGCCCGGGGGCGGCTGGAATGGCGGCCAGTGGGAAAACATCATCATGCCGGTGATTGCGCTGTCGACCTCTTACATGGCGTCGATTGCCCGTCTGACCCGGTCGTCGATGCTTGAGGTGCTGCGGTCGAACTTCATCCGCACCGCCCGCGCCAAGGGGCTGCCGGATCGCACCATCATCTTCCGTCACGCGCTGAAACCGGCGCTGCTTCCGGTGATTTCCTATCTCGGGCCGGCCTTTGTCGGCATGGTCACCGGGTCGTTCATCATTGATGCGATCTTCGGGACCGGCGGCATTGGCTATTTCTACGTCAACTCGGCCTTCAACCGCGATTATGCGGTGATGATGGGCCTGACGATCCTTCTGGGCTCGATGACGATCCTGTTCAATATGGTGGTCGACATCCTTTACGCTTGGATCGACCCGAAAATCCGGCTGTGAGGGTGGAGATATGACAGACAAGCTCGTTCAACCCTTTACGCAAGCCAAAACCGCAGAAATGGCTGACCGCATGGTGCAAGAAGACGTGCAGGGCCGCTCGCCCTGGACCGATGCGCGCCGCCGCTTCATGGCCAACAAGGCCGCGATGACCTCGGTCCTTGTGCTTCTGCTGGTGTTCCTGTTTTCGGTCTTCGGCCATTCGATCAGCGCATTTGACATCGAAACCATCGATTGGGATGTGCTGGGGAATGTGAAAGAGGCCGGACGGCCATCACTGGAAAACGGCCACTTCTTCGGCTTTGATGAAAATGGTCGTGACCTCTATAACCGCGTGGTCCAAGGCTCGCGCATTTCGCTGGCCGTGGGGGTCGTCGGTGCATTTGTAGCGGTGATCGTTGGCACGATTTACGGCGCCACTGCCGGGTTCATCGGAGGGCGTGTCGACAGCATCATGATGCGCCTCGTCGATATCTTCATGTCGATCCCCTACATGTTTGTGCTGATCCTGCTCTTGGTTGTCGCCGGTCGTTCGATCACCATGATCTTTGTCGGCATCGGCCTGACCGCCTGGCTTGACATGAGCCGCATCGTGCGCGGCCAGACGCTTTCCATCAAGAACCGTGAATTCGTCGAAGCCGCCGTGGCGATCGGCGTGCCCACCTGGCAGATCATTTTCCGCCACATCGTCCCCAACCTGCTGGGGGTTGTGGTGGTTTACGCCACGCTTCTGGTGCCGCAGATGATCCTGACCGAAAGCTTCATTTCGTTCCTGGGCCTTGGTGTGCAAGAGCCGCTGACCTCTTGGGGTGCTCTGATCTCGGAAGGGGTGAAAAGCATGAACTATGGCACGCTTTGGCAGCTGGGTTTCCCGCTGACCTTCTTCGTGATCACGATCTTCTGCTTCTTTTTCATCGGTGACGGCCTGCGCGACGCGCTGGACCCGAAAGACCGCTAAGGGGGATGTGAAATGGCACTACTTGAAGTTCGTGACCTGAAGGTCCAGTTTGACACCCCCGATGGCACCGTGACCGCCGTGGACGGGATCAGTTTTGACCTCAACAAAGGCGAAACGCTGGGGGTTGTGGGGGAAAGCGGATCCGGCAAGTCGCAGACCGTTTTCGCGATCATGGGGCTTTTGGCGCAAAACGGCCGGGCCTCTGGCTCGGTCAAGCTGGATGGGCAGGAAATCCTGAACCTGCCCACAGCGCAACTCAACAAGATCCGCGCGGAAAAGATCGCAATGATCTTTCAGGATCCGATGACCTGTCTGAACCCGTTCCTGCGGGTTTCCGACCAGATGGCCGAGGTGCTGACCCACCACAAAGGGATCAGCAAACGCGAGGCTGTCAAACAGGCGGTCGACATGTTGGATGCCGTGCGCATTCCCGAGGCGAAAAAGCGTGTGACCATGTATCCGCACGAGTTTTCCGGCGGGATGCGCCAACGGGTGATGATCGCCATGTCGCTTCTGTGCAAACCGGATGTGCTGGTGGCGGATGAACCGACAACCGCGCTTGACGTGACCGTGCAGGCACAGATCATGGACCTGCTGGCCGACCTGCAGCGCGACTTCAACATGGCGATCATTCTGATCACCCATGATCTGGGGGTCGTGGCAGGGTCGTGCAAGGAAACGCTGGTCATGTATGGTGGGCAGCAGATGGAATATGGCACCACCGAGGGCCTGTTCGAAATGCCGACCCACCCTTACACGATGGGCCTTCTGCAGGCGGTTCCCCGGCTGGATCTCGAAGGCGCACGTCTGGCCACCATCGCGGGCAGCCCCCCCAACATGATGAACATGCCCAAAGGGTGCCCGTTCTCGCCGCGGTGTGACTTTGCAGATGATCGCTGCGCCGTGGAACGCCCTGCACTGGATGGTGTCGCGGGCCGCAAGGTGCGTCGCCGCGCCTGCCTGAAATCGCTGGAGGACCTGGCATGAAGGACATGAACAGCAAAGATCCGCTCCTTACCGTGCGGGACCTGAAAGTCTGGTTTGATATCAAACGCGAGGGCGCCATGCCCTGGACGCCGTCTGATACGCTGAAGGCCGTGGATGGGGTGGATTTTGACCTGATGCCGGGGGAAACCCTTGGCATCGTTGGCGAAAGCGGGTGCGGTAAGTCGACCCTTGCCCGCGCCATCATGCGGATGGTGCCGGCCGAAGCGGGCACGGTGATGTGGCTGGGTGATGATCTTCTGTCATTGTCCAAACGCGAAATGAACCGCCACCGCAAAGAGATGCAGATGATCTTTCAAGATCCGCTGGCCTCTCTCAATCCACGCATGACAATTGGTCAGATCGTGGCTGAGCCACTCAAAACCCATTTCCCGAACCTGTCCACGTCCGAGGTCAAGCAGCGGGTGCGAGAGGTGCTCGACCGGGTCGGCATTCTGCCCAACATGATCAACCGCTACCCGCATGAGTTTTCCGGTGGCCAGTGTCAGCGCATCGGCATCGCCCGCGCGCTGGTGGTGAAACCGCGAATGATCATCTGCGACGAACCGGTTTCGGCGCTGGACGTGTCGATCCAGGCGCAGGTGATCAACCTCTTGATGGACCTGCAGGAAGAAATGGGCCTTTCGCTCATCTTCATCGCCCATGACCTTTCCGTGGTGAAACATATCTCAACCCGCGTCATGGTGCTCTATCTGGGCAATGTGATGGAAGTCAGCGAGGCCGAGCAGCTCTATCGCGCGCCGGGTCACCCCTACACGCAGGCGCTGATCTCGGCGGTGCCGATCCCGGACCCAAAAGCCGAAGCCTCGAAAGAGGTGATGCTGCTGGATGCCGATCTGCCCTCACCACTCAACCCGCCGTCAGGCTGCGTGTTCCGAACCCGCTGCCCGCATGCAAAAGAGATCTGTGGTCAGGAAAAACCGCGCCTTACGGATCGCGGCAACCAACAGCAAGTGGCCTGCCATCTGCTTTGAGCCATCTGAGAGCACACAATAAAGCCCCCACCGGACCAGTGGGGGCTTTTTCATGTCCCGCGCTTCGCTTGGGATCTGCCTCCGGCAGGGATATTTGTGACAAGAAAAAAGACCGTTCTGGCAGCCTCTTTTTCTTGCTTCAAATACCTCGGGGTGAGCCTCGAAGAGGCGAGGGGCAGCGCCCCTTTATGAATGAGGTCAGCTGGCCCGTCTTTGGCGGTGCCGGGTCCGTCAGGTGGGGGTGGCGGGAAACCCGATTTCATTCAGCAGCTCAATCACCCGATCCGTTGAAAGCCCCGATACGGCCACCTGACGATTTTCCATGTCAAAGCTGATCTCAACCCCGTCACCAGCCCCCTCGAGCGCTTTGGTGATCGAGGCTTTGCAATGGCCGCAACTCATGTCGGGGACGTTGAATTTGGTCATGTTTCTGCTCCTGCTGGCAGTTCGATAAAGTAAGAGAATTCCGCAATGGGAGTATCAGGTCAAGCTCAGCCCTGCCCCTTGACCTTTTGTCACATCAGCCCATCGGGGCCTGTTGCATACGTGTCGAAATTGATCTGGCGCCTTAAGCTGCAGAGACTGTTCCGGCTGGGGGAGGCACTTGGATAAACCCGCGCTGAGGCCAGATTTTTTGATCTGCCACCACCACATAACGCCTTTTGGTTGATGAAGGTCAAAGCGGTTTTGTGTAGGTCAGTTATGACAAAATCATCCCCGCCACCATGGTGTTGGGCGGGGCAACCGGCTTCTTCAGGAGTGCGCAATGGACGCCCACCCGCTCAACCTGCTTTTTAACCCCCGTTCCGTTGCGGTGTACGGGGCCAGTGTGACCTCAAACTCCGTAGGGGCGCTCACCTATGCCAACCTTCGCGAAGGGGGATTTAAGGGCAGGATTTTCCCGGTAAACCCGAAACATGAGACGTTGGGGGAGGTGCCCTGTTACGCCCGCACAAGCGATCTGCCAGAAGAGGTGGATCTGGCCGTGATTGCCACTCCGGCCCGGGTGGTGCCCGGTATCCTGCGCGATCTCGGAGAAGAAGGGATCAAACATGCGATTGTCCTGTCCGCGGGCTTTGGCGAAGGGGCGGCAGACAAGGTGCAGGGCAAGCGGCTTGAGGCCGAAGCGATCGCCGCCGCGCGGAAATACGGGATCCGTTTCCTGGGGCCGAACTGTGTCGGGCTGACCCGTCCGTGGCTGGGGCTGAACGCGTCTTTCCTGCGCACCCAGGCCCCTGAAGGGCGGCTTGCGCTGGTGTCCCAGTCCGGTGCGCTTCTGTCTGCCATTGCTGATTGGGCCGGCCCGCACCATTCCGGGTTTTCGGCCATGGTCTCTCTGGGCAATTCGATCAATATCGACTTTGGCGATGTGGTGGAGTTTCTGGCGACCGACCCCAAGACCGATGCCATTTTGCTTTATGTCGAAGGGTTGCGGGATGCGCCCGGCTTCCTGTCCGCTGTGCGCCACGCTGCTCGGATGAAACCGGTGATTGTCGTGAAATCGGGCCGCCACGCGGTAAGTGCCGAAGCGGCCCACACCCATACCGGGGCGCTGATCGGGTCGGATGCGGTGTTTGATGCGGCCATCGAGCGTGTCGGGGCTGTGCGGGCCGATACGCTGGGTCAGCTTTTTGCCGCTGCCGAAATCCTTGCCAACTCGAAAAAAGCCAGCGGAAAGCGGCTTTGCATCGTGACCAATGGTGGCGGGGCCGGGGTCCTGGCGGCCGACCGCGCGGTGGATCTGGGGCTCGAACTGCCGCCGCTGTCGGACAAGACGAAATCCGCGCTGGATCAGGTGCTGCCCCCGTTCTGGAGCCACGCCAACCCGGTGGATATCTTGGGCGATGCAAGCCCCGAGGCCTATCATGCGGCCGTCAAGGCCGCGATGGCGGATCCGGACAATGATGGGGTTCTGGTGCTCCTGACCCCGCAGGCGATGACCGACCCGACCGCCGTGGCCCGCGCGGTGATCGACGCGTTGCCGAAGCGGCGCAAAAAGCCGGTTCTGGCCTGCTGGATGGGCGAAAGCTCGGTGCTGGAGGCACGCAAGCTGCTCAGCGAGAACGGGGTCTCTGATTTCCAGACCCCGGAACGCGCGGTTGAGGGGTTCAGTTATCTGGCAAAGCACCATCGCAACCGCAAGCTGGCGCTGGAAATGCCGCGCGCGCTGCCGCCAGAAGCGCAGCCGGATTATGACGGGGCACGGATGATCATCGAAGGCGCCCTGTCCGAGGGGCGCAAGATGCTGTCGGATACGGAGAGCAAGGCGCTTTTGCGCGCGTTCCACGTCCCGGTGAATATCACGATCGAGGCCACTGACCCACGCGCCGCATTGGTGGCTGCGGAAACGGTGGGCTTCCCGGTGGCGATGAAAATCAACTCGCCCGATATCACCCACAAGACCGATGTGGGGGGGGTCAAGATCAATATCGCCCATGCGGCCAGCGTGAAACGGGCGTTTCATGAAATTGTCGCCAACGCGCGCAGGGCGCTGCCCGAGGCCGCCATTCACGGTGTCACGGTTGAGCCGATGGCGCAGTTGCGGCAGACCCGTGAGCTGGTGATCGGCGCCAGCCGTGACCCGGTATTTGGGCCAACCATCCTGTTTGGCGCGGGGGGCACCATGGTTGAGGTGATGCGCGACAGCGCGGTGGCGCTTCCTCCGATCAACTCGGTTGTGGCCAACCGTCTGATCAACCGGACCAAAGTGTCCAAGGCGCTGGACCGGTTCCGGGATTACGCCCCGGTGGACCGGGCGGCGGTGGTTGATGTGCTGAAACGCGTCTCGAAGATTGTCAGTGAGCTGCCAGAGGTGCTCTCGCTCGACATCAACCCGCTGATGGCTGGCCCGGATGGGGTGCTGGCTGTGGATGCACGTATCGAGGTGGCCCGCCCGCCGGCCAGTGACGGGATCTATGATCACCTGGCGATCCACCCCTATCCGCGCCACCTGATGCGCCAGACCTATCTGACCGATGGAACGCCGTTGATGATCCGCCCGATCCGCACCGATGATGCGGACCATGTGCAGGAGTTCACCCGCAACCTGTCTGAGGAAGCGCGACTGATGCGTTTCATGGGGCAGGTGAACGAGCTGAGCCCGGAAATGCTGGTGCAATTCACCCAGCTCGACTATCGCCGCGAAATGGCATTGGTCGCCATGGCCGAACTTGACGGGAGCGAGGTGCAGGTTGGCGTGGCGCGCTATGTGATCAATCCCGATGGGCGGACCTGCGAATTTGCGGTCGTGGTCTCGGACCGGATCCAGCATCAGGGCCTTGGCACCAAACTGATGAAAGGCCTGTTCCATGCCGCCAGCCAGCATGGGCTGGAAGTGATCGAAGGCTCGGTTTTGAAGAAAAACGAACCGATGCTGCGATTGATGAAAGAGCTGGGTTTCACCCAGCGCCCCGATCCCGATGACCGTGAACTGGTGATCGTTGAGAGGTGGATCTGACGGTCCGTAAAGGTGCCGTTGCACCGGACAGACCAAAAAGAATGAGGCAGAGGTAAGGGAGGACCAGATGCTGTCAATGATATCACACCCGGAATGCCGGGATCATGACGCGGGGGCGATGCACCCGGAAACCAAGGAACGGCTGGATGCGATCATGAACCAGCTGATCATGTCGGGGATGGATTACGTGATCCGGCACCGGGACGCGCCGCTGGTCACCCGTGAACAGCTCGAACGGGTGCATGCGGCTGAATATCTTGACCGGGTCTATGCGATTGCGCCGGGTGAGGGGATGCAGTCGATCGAAGTGGATGGCGATACGGTGATGAGCCCCGGCACGCTCCGCGCGGCCGAACGCGCCGCCGGGTCGGGGGTGATGGGGGTCGACCTGATCATGTCCGGCGAAGCCAACCCGATCTTCTGCGCCGTGCGCCCGCCCGGGCATCACGCCGAACGCGCCGAGGCGATGGGGTTTTGCCTGTTCAACAATATCGCCGTTGCCGCCGCCCATGCGCTTGAGGCCCACGGGCTTGAGCGTGTCGCGATCATCGACTTCGATGTGCACCACGGCAATGGCACCGAAGAGATCTTCAAAGAAGAGCCGCGCGTGCTGTTCTGCTCCAGCTTCCAGCACCCGTTCTATCCGTTTACGGGGCACGAGAAGGAAACCGACAACCTCGTCGATATTCCCCTCTCCGCAGGCGCAGGCAGCACCGAGTTCCGCGAGGCCGTAAGCGACCACTGGCTGCCGCATCTGCATGATTTCAAACCGCAATTGGTGCTGATCTCGGCCGGGTTCGATGCCCATACCGCCGATGACATGTCATCGGTCAATTTGGTGGATGCAGATTACGAATGGGTGACGCATCGCCTCAAGGACGTGGCGGATCAACATGCTGACGGGCGGATCCTGTCGATGCTTGAAGGCGGGTATGAACCGGATGTGCTGGCGCGCTCCGTGGTCAAGCACCTGAACGTGTTGCTGGGCTGATCGCCCGGCGCATCCGCCCGAAACGGCGTGACACCAGCAAAGGAAAAGAGGCGCATTATGGCATTCCCGATCTCTCCCGGCGTGTTCTTGCAAGACAACCGTTGCCCGCCTGAATGGCTGGGGAAAGGCGTGGTCCTGTTTGTAGGGCCGTTTGCAAAGGGGCCCGTGGGCGTGCCGGTCAGCGTGAAAACCGCGTTTCAGGCAGAGCTGATTTTTGGTGTTGATGATGGCACTTTCGTGACGGCTGCTGCGCTGCGCCAGTTTTTTGAACAGGGCGGACGCACGGCCAAGGTGCTGCGCGTGGGCATCGGTCACCCAACCCCGGCACATTTGAGAGCCGCAGACAACAGTCGCGTGCAGGTGTTGCCGGCAGAGGATCTTGCTGCGGATCTGATCGCTGGTCAGGTCGGCGCAGGGGCGGAAAAGGGGGGCGGCGGGGGAACGGGCCAATCTGATTTCGACCCCGGCCCGGATCAAATTCTTCCCGGCCAGGCTGGGTGGGAACAGGCTCTGGCCACCCAGATGAAGGCCCCGTGGGGCACATCAGAAGATGGGCTTTCTGTCCTGCGCGAACTCGCGCCCGGACGGGTGGAAATGATGGCCGCCCCCGCGCTGGCCTTCCTGCCGGCCGCAGAGGCCCGTGCGATCTATCGCAAGCTGCATGCGCTTTGCGTTGAGAAAGATATCTTTCTGCTGCTTGATCCCCCGACCTGCGCGGATATTCCCGTGGATCGGTGGTTTGACGGGTTTGGGCTGGGGCGCAGCCAGCATGCGGTTGCACTGGGCAATCTGCTCACAGAAGGTCAGGCCCCTGCGCGGGTCCTGCCCCCCTCCGGGGCCGTGGCGGGCCTGCTTGATCGCGTCGCGCGGCAGCGTGGGGTCTGGGCGCCGGTTACCGGCAAACGCTGCTCTCTGACCGGGATGGGTGTGATGCCGGGCCGGTTGGAACCCCGGGCAGCACGGTGCAATATCAATGTGCTGCGCGATCTGGGAGAAGGCGTGGTTTTACCTCCTGATGGAGTGTTCAGCCGGGCCGGGCATGATGCACCCCGGCTGCGGGTTCTGAGATTGCTGCGCAAAACCCGGCTGACGCTGCGGGCAGAACTGGTGCGCCTGATGGTTGCACGGGATGTCGACAGCCGCCGATCTGAAGCGCGGTTGATTGCCGAGGCGTTGATGACGCAGCTTTGGGCGGATGGCGCCCTGAAAGGGGCCAAACCGTCCGAGGCCTTCCGCGTCTCAACCACGAAGCCAGCCCCCGACAGTGACCTGTTTGAGCTTTGCGTCGGGCTTGCACTTCAGAGCGCGGGAAAGTTTCACTGGGAGGCCATCAAAGTGGACGCACAGGGGCACTGAGGGACACTGAGCGGCGAGGAGGGGCACTGACACGCGGGAAGCGAACTCAGCTGAACCGATCCGGGGTCAGGGTGCGGACGATCTCCTCCGGCAGATCCGGCTGACGCCCCGCAACAAGGTCCGCCAGCAATTGTGACGCGGCAGGGGCGGATTGCATCCCGTATCCCCCTTGTCCGGCACACCAGATAAAGCCCTGATCCGCCGGGGCAGGGCCCAGCACCAGCGACCGATCCGGTGCAAATGTGCGCAACCCTGCCCAATTCGCCAGTATTCGTGTGACAGGTGTCGTGACATGCTCTTCGTAACGGGCAAGGCCCTCGGCCAGAACCATGTCATCCGCCCAGGCATCCTGCGGGGGCAAGGGATCTTCATCGGCAGGTGACACGATCAGCGCACCTGCATCCGGCTTTGCATACCAGCTTTCCCCGGCTCCCATGAACATTGGCCAGTTGCTTACATCCTGCCCATCCGGGGCCGGCAGGCGGGCCATGGAGCGGCGATAGGCCTGCAGCCCCACCGGAGCGACCCCGGCCATGTTGGCAATGTCATCCGCCCATGGACCGGCGGCATTGACCAGAATATGCCCGTCATGGCACCCGTTTGTGGTTTCGACCTGCCAGCCATGTGTCAGGCGGGTGATGCCGGTGACCCGCGCCCGTGTTTGGATCTCTCCGTTCTGGCGCAACTCACGGGCAAAGCCGTTCAGCAACAGGTCGGTATCCAGATCCCACGCATCGGGGTGATATCCTGCGCCGACAATCAGATCCGTGTTCAGGATCGGGACCAGATCATGGGCGTCTTCTTTCGTGATCCGGGGCAGGCGCAATTCAGTCAGGTCGTCTTCAAACAGGCTTTCCTGCCCTTCGAGGGCAAGCACCATCAACCCGCGCGGGGTCAGCACATCTGCCGCCTCGTGATGGGGGCGTGAGGCCTGGCTGAGCAGTTTGACACTTGTCGCGCCGTAATTCTCTTCGAACATTGCCGCAGACCGGCCCGAGGCATGGTAGGCCAGACCCTCTTCCGCTTCGAGCACCAGAACGCGGCCCAGGCTGGACAGGCGGGCGCCTGCGGAAATCCCGGCAATGCCGCCGCCGATAATGATAAAGTCAAACATGTTCTTCCAAACGATCCGTAGCAGGGGGTGGGGATTGGGTGAGGGCGGACAGACGCGCATAGAGGGCGTCGTCCATCGGGTATTGCAACCCGTCAAGTGAGGGGCGCAACTGCTCGGCTGAGCGGGCGGAAAGGATGGGGGCAGGGCGCGTTGGGTGGGCCGCAGCCCAGGCAACGGCCAGGGTGGCTGGATGGGTGCCGAGGGTTCTGGCGATCTCGCTCACCCGCTGTGCCGCATGGTGCATCCAGCCCGGCCCATAACGGATGGCATAATCATCGTCTTCGGTCAGCCGTCCAGCCCCACCTTCGGCATATTTCCCGGTCAAAAGCCCGCCGCCAAGCGGTGAATATGTCAGCGGCAGGATGCCTTCGGCGGCGCACATCGGCAGGATCTCTACCTCGGCCTGACGTTTGACCAGGGAATACATCGGTTGCAGCGCATCAAGTCTGGTGCCCATGGAATGCGCGATGCACTGGGCTTTCATCGCCTGCCATGCGGCATAGTTCGAGACGGCCAGATAGCGCACCGCCCCCTGCTGTTGCAACTCGGCCAGGGTTGTGATCTGCGCCTCGAGCGGCAGGTTCGGGTTGAACCGGTGCAAATAGAGGAGGTCGATCACCTCCTGCCCCAGCCGCCTGCGTGACAGGTCAAATTCTTCGCGCAATGAGGCCAGATTGTCGGGAGTTCGGTAGCCGATCTTGGAGGCGATGATCAGGCGCTCGCGATGGGGTTTGATCAGGGCGCCAAGGATTTTTTCCGATGCGCCGCCAGTGTACAGATGGGCCGTGTCAAAATGGGTGATGCCCGCCTCAAGGCAGGCGTCAAACATTGCCGCCGATGCGGCCTCGTCGGCCTTGGCGCCAAATTGCATCGTGCCAAAGGCGCAGCGCCCGGCGGGTGTGCCATCAAGAGAAATCAGCTCGGTCATGGCGCGACACTGCCTTGGAATTGCCGGAAGGAAAAGGGAAAAACCGCCCTCGTGCAAAGACGAGGGCGGCAAGCGGGCCGCCGGGCGGGGACAGGTCAGGAAGACATCCGGCGGCCCAACTTGTTTCGATTGTGTCAGTCCCGATGCAAGGCGGGGCGCGCGTTGTGGCTGTCGTGGCCAGATGTGCAATCCTGACCGGCGGGGGAAAACGCGCTGATCCCTTTCAGGGGCAGAGCGATGGCGATGAGGACGGATAGAAGCAGGGCTTTTTGCATGATGAAGGTCCTGTGTGTGCGTCTGAAACTGATACGCGGCACCGAGGTGTTTCCGTCTCTGAAACCCTGCAGGAAAAACCTGGGACACTTGTTTGTTCACTGGCTCTGGTCCCCAAGCGCATTATGAGCAAAAAACACCCCCGCCGAGGGCGGGGATGTCGAGATGTCTCATCAGGGGTCAACCGCGACCGAAATCGGATTGGGTGATGACACCGTCCTGATTGCGGTCCTGCCGGGTGAACCATGGCTCCAGCCCTTGCAGGAATTCCTCCCGCGTGACCAGACCGTCGCCATCCAGGTCGGCATTTTGGCGTTCCATCGAACGGGCGGCGCCATGTTCACCCATTCCCTGTCCCATTCCAGAGCCATTCCGCTGACCGTTTCCTTGGCCTTTGCCCTGACCATTACCCTGGCCATTGCCTTGGCCATGCCCCATGCCTTTGCCCTGACCTTTGCCTTGACCCTGACCTTTGCCCATCCCCTGCCCACCAGACAGGCCATGCTCCTGCATGTCCTGCGCGCGGGCCTGATCAAAAGGTTCATATTCCTCGGCGCTGAGGACGCCATCGTCATTGCTGTCAAAAGTGTAGAAAATGTCGCCGCGTCGCTCTCGGGCTTCGTCCAGCGTAACCTGCCCGTCTTCATTCAGGTCCCACATTTCGATGAAATGGGCGCCGGGCTGGTTCTGAGCCATAGCAGGGAGGGCGAGGGCTGCAAGAAAGGCGGCCGTTGCGGTGGTGGTGAGAAAGGCGCGTGTCATGGCAGGTCTCCGTTCATGTCCATATATTCATGATACGGAATGTCGGCGGGTTTCCGTCGCGCCCGGACCAAGAAAAAAGCCCCGCACAGGGCGGGGCTTTCGAGGATCCTGAAACAGGAGATCAGTTCGACGGGATCTCTGCGTCAATGCCTTCGACGTAGAAATTCATGCCAGCCAGCGTGCCGTCATCTGCGACCTCACCATCAGCAAGCCATGCGCTGCCGTCCTGCTTGTTCAGCGGGCCGGTAAAGGCGTGGTATTCGCCCGAGGCGAGCTGGGCAACCAGTGCTTCGGCTTCTGCCTTCACCTCAGCCGGAACCGCATCGGTGATCTCACCAATGCCCACCATGCCAGCGCCAATGCCGTCCCAGGTGGCAACCGACTGCCAGGTGCCATCCATCACGGCTTTGGTGCGGGCGACATAGTAGGGGCCCCAGTTGTCAATGATCGACGAGACACGCGGGAAGGGGGCGTATTCCGCCATATCCGAGGCCTGACCGAAGGTGATCACGTTGCCGGCTTCCTTGGCGGCAGCCTGCGGTGCGGTTGAATCGGTGTGTTGCAGGATCACGTCGGCGCCTTGCTCGATCAGGGCCTTGGCAGCATCCGCTTCCTTGGTCGGATCAAACCAGGTGTAGGCCCAGATGATCTTGAACTGCACATCCGGGTTCACCTTCTTGGCGTGGATAAAGGCTGAGTTGATGCCGCGGATCACTTCCGGGATCGGGAAAGAGGCGATGTAGCCAATGGTGTTGGTCTTGGTCATCTTGCCCGCAATGTGGCCCTGAACCGCGCGACCTTCATAGAAGCGGGCCGAGTAGTTCGACACGTTCGGCGCGGTTTTATACCCGGTGGCATGTTCAAATTTCACGTTCGGGAATTTCTGCGCGACGTTGATGGTCGGATCCATGTAGCCAAACGAGGTGGTGAAAATCAGGTCTGCCCCGGCCAGCGCCATCTGGGTAATCGCACGTTCCGCATCCGCCCCTTCCGGCACGCTTTCCTGATAGATGGTCTCAACCTTGTCGCCAAAGGCTTCTTCCACGGCCAGCCGGCCCTGATTGTGTTCATAGGTCCAGCCGCCGTCACCCACGGGCCCCACGAAAATGAACCCGACTTTGGTCTTGTCTTCGGCTTGCGCCGCGCCCGCCAGGCCCGCGACCAGTGCTGCACCGGCCAGCAGTGATTTCAATGCACGCATATTATTCTCCCTTGGTGGATTGAGCAGTTTTCGATTGGTTTTCTTTGTCCGCCTCCGAGGCGGAATTCGCAAGTTTTTTCTGGATGTTGGTATCGGCCTCAAGAAGCGCCGTGGTGATGATGGCGCTGGGCACGGCAATCACGCCCAGCCCCAAAAACAGCACAAATGTGGTAAAGACCCGCCCGCCTGCCGTGATCGGAACCATGTCGCCATAGCCCACGGTGGTAAAGCTTGCCACCGCCCACCACAGGCTTTGCGGGATCGAGGAAAACACCTCGGGCTGGGCATCATGTTCGAAGATATAGATCCCGACCGAGGCCACATAGAGCATGAGCCCCGCAATGATGCCAAAGATCGCCAGCTCGCCGCGCACTTCCTGAAAGGCGGTTGCCAGCCGCTCCATCGCGTGGCTGCCGCGAAACAGTTTGACAAGCCGCACCAGACGCAGCAGGCGGAAGATCCGCACGGCTTGCCATTGCGGGGTCAGAAGGGCGATGGCGGGCAGAATGGTGAGCAGGTCGACCAGCCCCCAGAAGCTGAAGATATAGCGCAGCCGGGGGCGGGTGCAGGTCACCCGCAGAAGATATTCGGCGGTAAAGATCCCCAGAACCAGCACTTCGAAGCCAAACAGGATGTGACGCAGGTTCTTGGGAAGCCCCGGTTCGGTCTCCAGCGCAATGGCCACGGCGGACAGCAGGATCAGCGCATCCATGCCGCGCGCCACGATCCCCCCGAAAGTGGGGTGGCTGCCGTCCAGGATGTCGATGACCTCTTGCCGTTTCACGTGATTGCCTGCGCCTTAATGTGTTGCATGGAAAATCCTGCCAAGGGCCCCCGGTGCGCCGTGATCCCCTTTCATCGAGATCGCCACGAGGACGAGAATTGTGATGACGAAGGGGGAGCTGGCCAGCACTTCAACCGGGATCGGCACACCCGCCGCCTGCAGGTTCAGCTGCAGCACCGAAATGCCGCCGAACAGATAAGCGCCCAGCAGCACCCGCCAGGGGCGCCAGGAGGCAAAGACGACAATCGCCAGCGCGATCCATCCCGCGCCAGCCGTCATCCCATCCACCCATTGCGGCACCCGCACCAGAGAGATGTAGGCCCCGCCCATCCCTGCACAGGCGCCACCGAAGGCAATCGCCATCAGCCGCACCCGGATAACCTTGTAGCCCAGCGCATGGGCGGCGTCATGGTTTTCCCCCACACCGCGCAGGATCAGGCCCGCCCGTGTATGGGTCAGCCCATACCAGACCACCGCAATCAGCAGCACGCTGAAATAGACCATCGGGTCATGCCGGAACAGGACCGGGCCCAGAACCGGAATATCGGCCAGCAGAGGGATCTCAAATTTCGCCAGTGTCTCGACCTTCATCCCCTCATAGGGTTTGCCAATCAGCGATGACAGTCCAAGACCAAACAGCGTCAGCCCCAGCCCGGTTGCCACCTGATTGGACAGGAGGTACTGGGTCAGCACGCCAAACAGCATCGACAGGCCCGCCCCGGCCAATGCGGCCGCCAGAAACCCGAGGGCGGGGTTTTCACTGTTGATCGTCACCGCAAAGCCCACCACGGCGCCGGTGATCATCATGCCTTCGACACCCAGGTTCAGAACGCCCGCTTTCTCGACCACCGCTTCGCCGATTGCGGCCAGCAGGATCGGGGTGGCCGCCACCATCAGTGAGGCCAGAAGCAGGAGTGGATTGATCTGTGACAGGTCCATGATCTTTCCTCCTTACACGGGTTTTGCCGCAAAACGGATGCGGTAATTGGTCAACATGTCCATCGCCAGCAGGAAGAACATCAACATCCCCTGAAACATCTGGATCGCAGCCGCCGGCAGGCCCAGCATCAGTTGAGCCAGCTCACCGCCAATATAGGTCAGCGCCATCAAAAGCCCGGCCAGCAGAATGCCAATCGGGTTCAGCCGGCCCAGAAAGGCCACGATGATTGCGGTGAACCCGTAGCCTGAATTGAAATCAATCGAGATCTGGCCCGCAGGTCCCGACACTTCGAACAACCCGGCCATCCCCGCAAGTGCCCCGGAAATGCCCAGGCAGAACAGCACCAGCCGGGTGGGGTTCACACCGGCAAAACGGGCGGCACGGGGGGCTTCTCCGGTCAGGCGCACCTGGAAACCCAGCATATGGCGGGTCAACAGCACATAGGCAAAGATCACCGCGATAAAGGCAAAGACCACCCCCCAATGCATGCCCGTGTTTGCGATCAGTTCGGCATTATGGGCGGCCGGAAAATCGCGGAAATTGCGCGAGCCGGGAAAGCCCATTCCGTCCGGGTTTTGCAACAGCCCCTGTGATACGGACGCAAGCAGCGCCTCGGCCACATAGACCAGCATCAGCGACACCAGGATCTCATTCGTGCCAAACCGCACCTTCAAAAAGCCGGGGATCATCGCCCAGGCCCAACCTCCCAGCGCGCCCGCAAGGACCATGGCCGGGAAAATCAACGGGTTGGTGGTGGGGTAAAAGGCAAGCCCCACACCGGCGCCGCAGATGGCCCCGATGATATATTGCCCTTCGGCGCCAATGTTCCAGACACCCGCGCGAAAGCCCAGCGACAGCCCGATCGCAATCAGGATCAGCGGGGCGGCTTTCACCAGCAGCTGGGGGCGTGAATAGGGCCCGAAAGTTTCGTGAAACAACGGATCCCAGAAAATCGTGCGAATGCTCTCCAACGGGTCCTTGCCCAGCATCCAGAACATCAGCCCCCCGGCGAGCATCGTCGCCACAACGGCCAGAACAGGTGTCAATGTGGCCCAGGCCCGCGACGGCGAGGGGCGTTTTTCCAAACGGATCATGCGGCGGTCTCCTCTTCACCGTTTTCTTCCCCGCCGCCCATCATCAGGCCGATGGTTTCAACGGTCAGCCCTTTGGTTGGCACCGGCTCCGCCAGTTTGCCTTCGTAAAGGGCGGTGAACCGGTCCGAGATTTCCAACAATTCGTCCAGGTCCTGACTGATCACGATCACAGCCGCGCCCTGCGCTGCAAGATCCAGAAGCGACTGGCGGATGGCCGCCGCTGCGGATGCATCCACGCCCCAGGTTGGCTGGTTCACCACCAGAACCTCGGGCTTTTGCAGCACCTCGCGGCCAATCACGAATTTCTGCAAATTGCCGCCGGACAGGGAGCGGGCGGCATTTTCCGGGCCGGGGGTGCGCACGTCAAAGGCCTTGATCACGTCGCGGGCAAAGGTTTCGGTCTTGCCCCAGCGCAGGAACCCCCGCTTGGTCAGGCGTTGACGCACGGCTGCGGTCAGCAGGGCGTTTTCGGTCAGGCTCATGTCAGGCGCGGCGGAATGGCCAAGGCGCTCCTCCGGTGCGGACAGAACCGCCAGGGCGCGGCGCTCATTCGGGCGCAGATTGGCAATGCAGGTGCCCTTGAGGCGCACCTCACCATGAGACAGCCACGCCTCACCGGACAAGGCCGACAGGAATTCGTCCTGCCCGTTGCCAGCAACGCCGCCAATGCCCACAACCTCGCCTGCCCGCACGGTCAACGAAATGTTCTTGAGGTCGGTGCCAAAGGCGGTGTGGGATTTCAGGCTGACCTGATCCATTTCCAACACCACCTCTCCCGGCTCCGAGGGCTCTCGTTCCGGGACATGCAGACTGGTCCCCACCATCATCTCAGCCAGTTCACGTGCGGATTTCCTGCGCGGATCACAGGTGTCGACCACCTGACCATGGCGCAGGATCGTGGCATGTTCACACAGGGCGCGAATTTCCTCGAGCTTGTGTGAAATATACAGGATCGCGGTGCCTTCTGCGGTCAGTTTGCGCAGGGTTTTGAAAAGGATTTCAACCTCTTGCGGGGTCAGGACCGAGGTGGGTTCGTCCATGATCAACAGTTTCGGATCCTGCAGAAGGCAGCGGATAATCTCGACGCGCTGCCGTTCCCCGGCCGAAAGCTCCCCAACAATGCGCTTGGGATCAAGCGGCAGGCCATAAGCCTCGCTCACTTGTCGGATCTGTGAGGTCAATTCACGCGGCTTGGGCGGGTTGTCCATGCCAAGGGCGATATTTTCCGCCACCGTCAGCGCGTCAAACAGCGAGAAATGCTGAAACACCATCGCCACGCCTGAAGCGCGCGCCGCGGCGGGGGTGTGGGGGGCAAAAACCTGCCCCTTCAGGCGCATCTCGCCGCTGTCCGGTTTCACCAGCCCATAGATCATCTTGACCAGGGTCGACTTTCCAGCGCCGTTTTCGCCCAGAAGGGCATGGACCTCTCCCGGCAGAATGGAAAAGGACACATCGTCATTGGCCTTGACGCCCGGATAGGCTTTGCTCAGCCCCTCAAGCGTCAACAGCGCGTCCTGCGCGCGCATCTCCTCCATCGGTCGGTATCCCCCTGTTCTGAAACCCGTTTTGGTTCGTCTTATCAACCGCGCCTTTCATTAGCGCGGTCGCCACCCCAATCGCAATGGCCTGCGGGTGTTTGCCGAGGCCCGGATCGCCGATCGGGCAGGTTATTTGATTGATTTGTCCGTTTCCATGGCCAAGGTCCCGCAGCCGGGCCCGAAATCGCGCCCATTTGGTGGCTGATCCGATCAGCCCAAGCCCGCCATGGCCGTGCAGGAGAATCGCATGACAAAGGTCGAGGTCGAGCTGATGCGAATAGGTCAGCACCAGATGCTGCGCGTGTTGCGGAGCGTAGCGAACCAGCTCATTTGGGGCAGTGGCTGGCAGTGCCGTGACCCCGTCCGGGATCTGTTCCGGGAACCGCTCCGGTCCCGTGTCCACCCATGTGATCACAAAATCAGGCACGGGGGCGAGCGTGTTTATCAAAGCGCGGCCCACGTGACCCGCTCCGTAAATCCACAGTGGTTGGCGGGTGGCCGTGATCGGTTCGATCATCCACCCCTGCACCAGCCGGGCCGTGGGCAACACACCGCGGTCGCGCGCCTGCTGCAGGGCACGATGCACTGCAAGTGGCGGGTCTTTTTCATCAAGGCTGCGTGCGTAAACACTCTTATTCTTCAATGATTTGATCTTCTCAAGATCGAAGCATTCGCTGAGCAGGCTTACCGCCCCTCCGCAGCATTGCCCAAGGGCCGGACCAAGCGGGTAGCGGTCAAATGCGCGGCCCCCCTTCAACAACTGGCGGGCCTTTCGGGCCGCGCGCCATTCCAGCTCTCCGCCGCCAATGGTGCCTGATTGACCCTCTGCCCAGACCAGCATCGCTGCCCCGACGTCGCGCGGGGCGGAACCTTTCACCTCTGCCACCACCACCCGCACCACGGGGCCGTGATCACAAATGGCGCGTTCAAGGGTGGGGAGGTCGAAACTCATGACTGCACCCGTCCGATTGCGCCCAGCACCTCTTCGGCTGTGGCGGGTGCGTTCAGGTCATGAAACCCCGTGCCGCAGGCCGCAACCGCGTCTGCCAGCGCCAGCCAAGCCGAAATGCCCAGCATGAAGGGGGGCTCTCCCACGGCTTTGGAACGGCCCACCGTGTCTTCGGGGTTCGGTTCATGCCAGAGATCCACGGTGAACTGGCGAGGCCGGTCGGAACTGGCGGGGATCTTGTAGGTTGAGGGGGCGTGGGTGCGCAGCCGACCGGTGTCGTCCCAGACCAGTTCTTCGGTGGTCAGCCAGCCCGCACCCTGCACATAGGCCCCTTCGACCTGGCCGATGTCCAATGCGGGGTTCAGGCTGTTTCCGGTGTCGTGGATGATGTCCGCGCGCAGGATCCTGTTTTCGCCGGTGAGGGTGTCAATCACCACTTCGCTCAGCGCCACTCCGTGCGAAAAGTAGAGAAAGGGGCGTCCGCGCCCGGCGGTGCGATCCCAGCTGATCCTGGGGGTTTTGTAAAACCCGGTGGCAGACAGGCTGACCCGGGCAAGATAGGCCATCTGGGCGGCCTCGGCGAAGGATAATGGCACGCGTCCGGCGGCCTGCACCCGCCCCTCGGTGAACACCACATCCCCCGGGGCCACCGACCAGTATGTGGCGAGGTGGGCGCTGATCCTGTCACGGATGGTCAGGCAGGCCGCGCGCACGGCCATCCCGTTCAGGTCCGACCCGCTTGAGGCCGCCGTGGCCGAGGTGTTGGGGACTTTGGCCGTGTCCGTGGCGGTGATCCTGATCGCGGACAGATCCACCGCAAAGACCGAAGCCGCCACCTGCGCCACTTTCTGAAACAGCCCTTGCCCCATCTCGGTGCCGCCGTGATTGAGGTGAACAGAGCCGTCCTGATAGACATGGACAAGCGCGCCAGCCTGGTTGAGATGGGTCAGGGTGAAGCTGATCCCGAACTTGACCGGCACAAAGGCCAGCCCCTTTTTCAAAACGGGGTTTCGGGCGTTGAACGCGTCGATGTCGGCGCGCCGCGTCGCATATTCCGCGCGTTCAAGAAGCGCCTCGGTCATCGCCGGAATGTGAAAGCCTTCGATCTCCTGCCCGTAATGGGTTGTCTGTCCGTCGGCGTAGAAATTCACCTGCCGGACGGCGATCGGGTCAAGCCCCCTTGTGCGGGCGACATGGTCCAGGATCCGCTCAATCCCCAGCACGCCCTGCGGTCCGCCAAAGCCACGAAAGGCGGTGGCGGATTGGGTGTGCGTTTTCAGGCGGTGGCTGGTGATTTCCACGTTTTCAAGGTGATAGGCGTTGTCTGTATGCAGCATGGCGCGGTCGGCCACGGGCAGCGACAGGTCCTGCGCCCAGCCGCAGCGCGCCATCTGCGTGATCTCAAGCCCGAGGATCTTACCCGTCTCATCCACGCCCACGCGATAAGCAATGCGGAAGTCATGCCGCTTGCCGGTGATCATCATGTCATCGTCGCGGTCATAGCGCATCTTGCAGGGGCGACCGGTCTGGCGTGCGGCAATCGCACAGGCCACGGCAAGCGCATTGCCCTGGCTTTCCTTGCCGCCAAATCCGCCGCCCATACGCCGGGTTTCGACCCGCGCCGCATGCATGGGCAGGCCAATTGCATGGGCCACTTTGTGCTGGATTTCGCTTGGATGCTGGGTTGAGCTGTGCACCAGCATGTCACCATCTTCACCGGGAAGGGCAAGGGCGGCCTGACCTTCAAGATAGAAATGCTCCTGCCCGCCCATCTCGAAGCGACCTTCGATGATGTGGGGGGCGTGTTTCAGGGCCAGGCTGGTGTCGCCGCGCGACCAGATCACCGGGCCCTCTTCGAACCGGCTATCAGCCTCCAGCGCCTGATCAATGGTCAGGATGGCGGGCAGGGGATCAATGTCGATCTGTCCAAGACGCGCCGCCTTGCGGGCGTTCAGATGGCTGTCGGCGATGACAAGAAAGATCGGTTGGCCGAGGTAAAACACCTCATCCACCGCCAGCAGGGGCTCGTCATGGATCGAAGGCGAGACGTCATTTTCAAAGGGCAGATCGTCAGCGGTCAGCACCGCGACCACACCCGGCGCGGCGCGCACGGCGGCAAGATCCATCGCGGTGATCTTGCCGCGGGCCACGTCAGACAGGCTGAAACAAAGATGCAATGTGCCGCTGGGCGTCGGGATGTCATCCACGTAACGCGCAGCCCCGGTCACATGCAGATGGGCCGCGTCATGCGGGAGCGGTTTTCCGATGCTCATGACGTCACCTCCAGCACATTGGCGGCGGTGCCGTTTTCCTCTTCGAAATAGCGGATCAGCATGTTCTGGGCGGTTTTCAGGCGATATTCTGCACTGGCGCGCATGTCCGTCAGAGGCGTGAAATCCTGTGCAAAAGCGGGCAGGGCGGCGGTGATGGTGGCACGAGAGAAGGGCTTGCCCATCAAGGCCTGTTCCACCGCTTTCGCTCGTTTTGGCGTGGCTGCCATGCCGCCAAAGGCAATACGGGCGCCGGTGATCTCTCCGCCTTCCACGGTCAGGTTGAACGCGCCCAATACGGCGGAAATATCCTGATCAAACCGTTTTGAAAGCTTGTAGACCCGCAGTCCCCGCGCGTGGCGGGGCAGGGAGATGGCCTCGACAAACTCGCTTGGTGCGCGGTCCTGTTGGCCATAGGCGATGAAGAAATCTTCCAGCGGGAGGGTGCGCCGGGTGCCCCCCTTGTTCAGGGTCAATTCCGCGCCGACCGCAATCAGCGGTGGGGGGCAGTCGCCAATGGGGGATCCGTTGGCGATGTTTCCGCCCAGCGTGGCCACGTTGCGCACCTGTTTCGAAGCAAACCGGCACAACATCTCGGCGAAATGCGGGTGGTGGTCCGCCAGCAGTTGTCGGGTGCGTTCGATGGTCACACCCGAGCCGATGCGGATCTCGTCCTCACCCACATGGATATTGTGCAACTCCTTCACGCCGCCCAGAAAAATCACCGGGTCCAGATCCCGAAGCCCCTTGGTGGCCCAAAGGCCCACATCGCTGGCCCCGGCAATCAGGGTGGCGTCGGGACGGGCGGTGCAGGCCGCTTGCAATTCAGCCAGGCTGCCCGGGCGCTGGGTGTCATGGGTGGGATCCGGCAGGCAGATATTCGGCACGCCAAACCCCTCGGGGACGGGGTCCTGCCACGCTTTTTCCGCCGCGCGAATGATCGGTGCATAGCCGGTGCAGCGGCACAGGTTGCCCGCCAGCACGTCGTCGTGATTTCGATCCCCGGTCAGGTGAGAGGTGGCCAGGGACATCACGATCCCCGGCGTGCAGAACCCGCATTGCGACCCGTGTTCCTCGATCATCGCCTGTTGCACCGGGTGAAGCTGCTGCTCACGGGCGACCCCTTCGACAGTGGTAAGCGATTTGCCGTCCAGTTGCCCCATGAAAAGGATGCAGGCATTCACGGCGCGCGCACCTTCCTCGTCGGCCAGCATTACCGTGCAGGCGCCACAATCCCCTTCGTTGCACCCTTCCTTGGTGCCGGTCAGCCCACGCGTTTCACGCAGCCAGTCCAGCGCGGTTTGCGCCGGCTTCACGCCCGACACATGCACACTCTCTCCGTTCAGAAGAAAGGTGATATCCATGGAATAATCCCGCCGCCTTACCCTGTTGTGGTCCCGTTTTGCGCGCCCTCGATGCGGCGTAGATTGCGCGCGGGAAAGTATTGTTAACAAGGTAAGCGCAGAAAAATTGATCTGGCAAGAGATTCTTGTGGCTTATTGTATGCTATGGTATACATTTATGCATATGCCAAGGGATTTCATGATGTTGACCGCTCTACACCACGTCCAACTTGCGATGCCGAAAGGGCAGGAGGGACAGGCCCGTCGCTTCTATACCGACCTTCTTGGGCTGCCAGAGCGGCCCAAACCCGCACGTCTTTCCGGGCGGGGCGGCGTGTGGTTTGAAATTGGCACGCTGCGATTGCACCTTGGGGTCGAGGAAGGTTTTCAGCCTGCCCGCAAAGCGCATCCCGCCTTGCTATGCAGCGATCTTGATGCACTTGCCGCACGTCTGGAACAGGCGCAGATCCCCGTGAGGCGGGACCACGATCTGCCGGGGTTTCGCCGTTTCTACACCACTGACCCGTTTGGCAACCGGATTGAAATTCTGGAAGCAATCTGACTTTCGTTAACCGGGCGGGGCGGCTAGGGTTGCGGGATGAGTGATATGCCCCGATTCATCCACCTCCGCACCCATACGCAATACTCGCTTCTCGAAGGCGCCGTTCCGGTCAAGAAACTGCCCGGACTTTGCGCCGATATGGGGATGCCTGCCGTTGCCGTGACCGATACGAACAATATGTTCGCCGCGCTGGAGTTTTCCGAAACCGCGGCAGGCGCGGGCATCCAGCCGATCATCGGCTGTCAGGTAGATGTCTGTTATGACCCGCCCGCGCCGGGGGAAAAACCCCGTGCCCCGGCGCCTGTTGTGCTTTTGGCGCAGAATGAAGGCGGGTATGAGAACCTGATGAAGCTCAATTCATGCCTCTATGTGGACAAGCATGATGACCTGCCGCAGGTGCAGCTGGCTGAACTGGAGGCGCATTGCGAAGGGCTGATCTGTCTGACCGGTGGGGCTGAGGGCCCGGTGGGTCAGCTTTTGCAGATGGGCAACCGTGACAAGGCCGAGGTGCTGATGACCCGCCTGCATCGCGCCTTCGGGGATCGCCTTTATGTCGAACTGCAACGCCATCCCGGAGAAGGAGGGCAGCCCACCGCGGGGGAGCGGGCCACCGAACGGGGGTTCGTTGAAATGGCCTATGCGATGGGCATCCCGCTGGTGGCCACCAATGATGTCTTCTTTCCCAAGACCGATCTTTACGAAGCGCATGATGCGCTGATCTGCATCAAGGAAGGGGCCTATGTGGATCAGGCCGAGGGCCGCCGCCGTCTGACGCCGCAGCACTATTTCAAAAGCCCGCAGGAAATGGTTACGCTTTTTGCGGATCTGCCTGAAGCTGTTGAAAACACGGTGGAAATCGCCCGCCGCTGCGCGTTCAAGGCCTATAAGCGCGCGCCGATCCTGCCGCGCTTTGCCGACGACGAGGTGGCCGAACTGCGCCGCATCGCCAATGAGGGGCTGCAAAAACGGCTGGCGGTGATCCCGCACGCGGTCAGTGTTGAGGAATACCAGAAACGGCTGGATTTTGAGCTGGGCATCATCGAAGGCATGGGCTTTCCCGGCTACTTCCTGATCGTGGCGGACTTTATCCAATGGGGCAAGGATCACGGCATTCCGGTGGGGCCGGGGCGGGGGTCCGGTGCAGGCAGCCTCGTGGCCTATGCGCTCACCATCACCGACCTTGATCCGCTGCGCTATAGCTTGCTGTTTGAACGGTTCCTGAACCCCGAACGGGTGTCGATGCCGGACTTCGATATCGATTTTTGCATGGATCGCCGGGAAGAGGTGATCAAATACGTGCAGGAGAAATATGGCCGCGACAAGGTGGGCCAGATCATCACCTTCGGTGCGCTTCTGTCCAAGGCCGCCGTGCGTGACGTGGGGCGCGTGTTGCAGATGCCTTACGGGCAGGTGGACCGCCTGTCGAAACTGATCCCTGTTGAGGGCGTAAAGCCCGTGTCGATCAAGGAAGCGATCGAACAGGAACCGCGTCTGCGCGAAGAGGCACGGTCTGAAGAGGTGGTGCAGCGCCTGTTGGATTATGGCCAGCAGGTTGAGGGGCTCTTGCGAAATGCCTCGACCCACGCCGCCGGTGTGGTGATTGGTGACCGGCCGCTGGACGCGCTGGTGCCGCTTTACCAGGACCCCCGCTCCGACATGCCAGCGACCCAGTTCAACATGAAATGGGTCGAACAGGCCGGGCTGGTGAAGTTCGACTTTCTGGGCCTCAAGACCCTGACGGTCATTCAAAACGCGGTGGACCTCATTAAAGGGCAGGGGCGCGACATTCATATCGGTCCGGATGGCACGCAGCTTTATGATCCGCCGGAAGGTGCGGTGAATGAGATCAACGCCATCCCGCTGGATGACAAGGCAACCTACAAGCTCTACGCCTCGGCCAAAACGGTTGCGGTGTTCCAGGTGGAAAGCTCGGGCATGATGGATGCGCTCCGGCGCATGAAACCCACCTGTATCGAGGATATCGTGGCGCTGGTGGCGCTTTACCGCCCAGGCCCGATGGAGAACATCCCGACCTATTGTGAGGTCAAGAACGGGCTGAAGGAGATCGAGAGTGTCCACCCGCTGATTGACCATATTCTTGAGGAAACTCAGGGCATTATCGTTTATCAGGAACAGGTGATGCAGATTGCCCAGGTGATGGCGGGCTATTCGCTTGGCGGCGCCGACCTGCTGCGCCGCGCCATGGGTAAGAAGATCAAGGAGGCGATGGACGCCGAGCGGCCCAAGTTCGAAAAGGGGGCTGCCGAAAACGGGGTCCCCGCCAAGAAGGCGTCCGAGGTTTTTGACCTTCTCGAAAAATTCGCCAATTACGGCTTCAACAAATCCCACGCCGCGGCCTATGCGGTGGTGAGTTACCAGACCGGCTGGCTCAAGGCGAACCACCCGGTTGAGTTCATGGCGGGCGTCATGAACTGCGATATCCACCTGACCGACAAGCTGTCGATCTATGCCGAAGAGGTGCGCCGGGGGCTGGATATCGAGATCATTCCGCCCTGCGTGAACCGCTCTGTTGCGACCTTCAGTGTGAAAGATGGCGCGGTTGTCTATGCGCTGGGCGCGCTCAAGAATGTCGGGGTCGAGGCGATGCAGCTGGTGGTCGAAGGGCGCAAGGTCGACGGTGTCGATAAGCCTTTTGCCACGCTTTATGATTTCGCCCGCCGGGTGGATCTGAAAAAGGTCGGCAAACGCCCGATGGAGATGCTGGCGCGGGCGGGCGCTTTTGACCAGATCGACCCGAACCGCCGCCGGGTGTTTGACGTTCTGGACGCGCTTGTGGCCTATTCCGGTGCGGTGCATGAACAGCGGGCCTCCAATCAGGTGTCGCTGTTTGGCGAAGCCGGCGAGGACCTGCCGGAGCCGAAAATGCCGCCGGTGAATGACTGGTTGCCGAATGAGCGGCTGGCGGAAGAACATAAGGCCATTGGATTTTACCTGTCCGGGCACCCGCTGGATGACTACCTGCCTGCCTTGAAGCGCAAGGGGGTGATGACACTTCAGGAATTGCGCGAGAAGGCCGAACGCAACGGCGCGGTGGTGGGCAAGGTGGCGGTGATTGTCGGCGGATTGCAGCAACGCAAATCCGGGCGGGGCAATCCGTTTTTCCGCATGAACATCTCTGACCCGACGGAACAGGTGTCGGGCATGGCGCTGTTTGCCGATGATTTCGAAGCCTGCCGCAAGGTGTTTGATGAGACCCTGCAGGTGGTGATGACGTTGGAAGGACGGTTTAACGACGGACAGTTCGACCCGATCGCACGCTCGGTCGCGCCGATTGAAGCGGTGGTGGCGGATGCGGGCGGCATGGCGCTGAAAGTGTATCTGGACGAGCCGGGCGCGGTGGCGATGGTCGCCAACCTGCTGAACGAAGCGGCGGAGACCGCCAGGAATGTGCGCCCCGGCGAGGTGAGCCTGTGCCTGCTGGACCCGACCCTGCCCGGAGAGGTCGAGATGACCATTGGCCGGTCCTATCCGCTGAACCCGCAGATCAAGGGGGCGCTGAAGTCACTGGATGGTGTGGTGGATGTGGAAGAGGTGTAGCTGCCGCGCCTGATTGCCCTTTCGGGCGCTCAGGCTTGGCGGTGGCCTCGCTTCGCTCGGCGGCCTCCGGCGGGGATATTTGTCGCAAGAGGAAGAGGGGAGGCCGCTTAATAATGTGGCGGGCGTTCGTCGCCCAGGATTACGCCGCCAGTGCCGCCCGCTTCGCGCTGGGCTTCTCGCTCCATCAGCATCTGCACCCGATGGGTCATTTGGGCCAGTTCGATATCCTGACGGGCAATGACATCCGACAGCTCTTCGACCTGTTTGGTCAGATGGGCGACGGTTTCTTCCAGATGGGTGAGGCGATCTTGTGACATGAGGTCGGGATATCGGGTTTTGCGCCTGCTTCCTAGCCCGAAAACAGCGTGGCGCGGGAAACGCGGCCCTTACATGTGAAGATTGCGTAAAACATGGGGCTTTCCGTGCCGCTTGCCTTGCCCCAACGCCCCCCATCGGCTAGACCGCCCGCGTAAGCAAACAATGGGACCAAAGCGATGGCCAAGCAAAAGAAACAGCCCCGCCCCAAGGCAGAGACGCCCAAGGGGTTTCGTGATTACTTCGGCACCGAGGTGACACGGCGCAAACATATGCTGGATCAGATTGCGGCTGTCTATCATCGCTATGGGTTTGATGCGCTGGAAAGCTCCGCCGTGGAAACGGTTGAGGCGCTGGGTAAATTCCTGCCGGACGTGGACCGTCCGAATGAAGGTGTGTTTGCCTGGCAGGAGTTTGACGAGAAGGGGAACGGGGATTGGATGGCGCTGCGCTATGATCTGACCGCTCCGCTCGCGCGGGTCTATGCACAGCATCGCAATGACCTGCCCACCCCTTATCGCCGCTATGCGATGGGGCCTGTGTGGCGCAATGAAAAGCCAGGGCCGGGGCGGTTTCGCCAGTTTTATCAATGTGATGCGGATACGGTTGGCACCTCGTCCATGGCGGCAGATGCCGAGATCTGCGCGATGCTGGCGGACACTTTGGAAACCGTCGGCATTCCGCGCGGCGATTATCTGGTGCGGGTGAACAACCGCAAGGTCATGAACGGTGTGCTTGAGGTGATGGGGGTCGAAGATGGCCCCGTGCGCGAAGCCGTTCTGCGCACCATCGACAAGTTCGACAAAGTGGGTGAAAGCGGCGTGCGTGAACTGCTTGGCAAGGGCCGTTTGGATGCCTCGGGCGCCTATATTGATGGGGTCGGGCTGGAGCCGGAAAACGCGGAACCCGTGATTGCCTTCCTGACCTCGAAAGGCGCCGACGCTGCGGAAACGCTCGCAAACCTGCGCGCGGCCGTGGGCGACAGTGCCATTGGGGCCGAGGGCATTGCCGAACTGGAACAGATTGCAGAGCTTCTGGTTGCACAGGGCTATGGCCCCGACCGGATCGAGATTGACCCTTCGGTCGTGCGCGGCCTTGGCTATTACACCGGCCCGGTGTTCGAGGCGGAACTGACCTTTGAAATCCTCGACGAGAAGGGCCGCAAACGCCAGTTTGGGTCCGTGGCCGGGGGCGGGCGTTACGACGACCTCGTCGCGCGTTTCACCGGGCAAAAGGTGCCCGCCGTGGGCGTGTCGATTGGCGTCGACCGTCTGCTCGCCGCGCTGGAGGCGAAAGGTCGCCTGACCAATGACGGGCAGGGGCCGGTGGTTGTGACCGTGATGGATAAAACCCGTCTCGCGGATTATCAGGCGATGGTTGGAGAGCTGCGTCAGGCGGGCATCCGTGCTGAGGTCTATCTGGGCAATCCGAAAAACTTCGGCAACCAGTTGAAATATGCCGACAAGCGCAACTCGCCAGTTGCGGTCATCGCCGGCAGTGATGAATTTGAGGCGGGCAAGATCCAGATCAAGGATCTGGTTCTGGGGGCCAAAATCGCCGAAAGCGCCACGCTTGAGGAATGGAAGGAACGCCCGAGCCAGTTCGAATGCACGCGCGCCGATATGGTTGCCAAAGTGCGCGAAATCCTTGAGGCCGACAATGGATAAAGCCCTGATCAGAGCCGAAGCCGCCCGCCTGCTGGATGTGTTCGAAGGCAAGGGCGCACAGGTGATCGAAGCAGACATCCTGCAGCCCGCCGAAATCCTGCTTGACCTTTATGGCGAAGACATCCGCGCGCGCGCCTATGTGACCCATGATCCGGTCCGCGGCGAGGTGATGATGCGCCCGGACTTTACCGTGCCTGTGGTGCAGATGCATATGGCCGAGGGGGCGGAACCGGCCCGCTATGCCTATATGGGGGAAGTGTTTCGCGCTCAGGATGACATCACCAACCGTACCTCCGAACAGTTCCAGGTCGGCTATGAGGTGTTTGATCGCGAGGCCCCCGCTGAGGCGGATGCTGAAGTGTTTGCAATCATGCAGGACGTGCTGGCGCCGCTGAACCTGCGTGCGGCCACCGGGGATCTGGGGTTGCTGCTGGCTGCGGTGCGGGGGTTGAAGACCACCGACCGGCGCAAGGCCGCCCTTGAACGTCACATCTGGCGTCCCCGCCGTTTCCGCGCGCTTCTGGATCGTTTCGCGGGGCGTGCCCCAATGCCCGAAGGCCGAGCGGCCCTTCTGGCCAGAGAGCATCCGATGGATGTGGATGCCCCTCAGATCGGGTTGCGCTCACAGTCCGAGATCGCAGCCCGTGTCGATACGTTGCGCGAAGATGCCCAGGCGGCGCCGATCTCCGCAGGCGAGGTTGAGCTGCTGGATGATCTGCTGGCCCTTCGCGAAACCACATCCAACGTATTGGAGCATCTGCGGGACATTGCCGTCGACATGCCTGCCATCGCCCCGGCTGTCGACCGGATGGAGCTGCGCTGTGAGGCGTTGGTAAAGCGCGGGGTGGATGTTGACCGCCTCGATTTCGAAGGCAGCTATGGCCGCACCTCGATGGAATATTACGACGGGTTCGTCTTTGGCTTTTATGCCGAGGCCCGCCCCGACCTGCAGCCGGTGGCCACCGGGGGGCGCTATGATGCGTTGACCCGTGTGCTGGGGCATCAGAACGGGGAACGCCGCGACATTCCCGCCGTGGGTGGCGTGATCCGCCCGGAACTGTCCCTTTTGCTGGGAGCCGCATCATGAGTGTGAAACTGGGAGTGCCCTCAAAAGGGCGCTTGATGGAAAAGACCTTTGACTGGTTCGGCAGCCGGGGCATCGAGCTTGCCCGCACCGGGTCAGACCGCGAATATGCGGCCGCGGTGCGTGGCATTGACGGCATTGAACTGGTGCTGCTGTCCGCCGGTGAAATCCCTCGCGAACTGGCCGCCGGGCGCATTCATCTGGGCGTGACCGGGACCGATCTGGTGCGTGAAAAACTGCCCAGCTGGGCCGATAAGGTGACCGAGCTCGCTCCGATGGGGTTTGGCCATGCGGATCTGATCATCGCGGTGCCCAAATGCTGGGTGGATGTGAACACGCTGGATGATCTGGATGCGGTGGCGGCGCAGTTTCGCGCCAATCACGGCTTCCGCCTGCGGATCGCCACGAAATATCACCGCCTGATCCGCGATCACCTGCGCGACCACGGCGTGGCGGATTATCAACTGGTCGACAGCCAGGGGGCAACCGAAGGCACGGTGAAAAACGAAACCTCCGAAGCGGTGGCCGACATCACCTCAACCGGCGAAACCCTGCGCGCCAATCACCTGAAAATCCTCGGCGATGGTCCGGTGCACAAAAGCCAGGCCACGTTGTTCAAGTCGCGAAAAGCCCTCTGGGACGAACAGGATCGGGCCACGCTCAAGACCCTGACCAGCAAGCTGGGCATCAATGGCTAAACCGGCGACACACGCAAAACGCCCTTCCGAAATGGGCAGATCTTGTAAAGGCGGCCAGTTACCGGGCCGCCTTTTTTCTGACCACCTGTTTCCCGAAATCCGCTTTGCCAAAGCTGTCTTGCCCCAGGCCGCGCCACGCGGGCACACGGATCACCACCAGATGCGACGCCACCCCCACATATAAGAAGGACGCGGAAATCCCGCGCCCTCTTCCTCTTGCCAAAAATATCCCGGGGGCCGCGCCCCCGGCCTGACCATTTACCGTTTGCGCGAGCGCAGGAACCCGGTGATGTCATAGGCTTTCTCAAGGATCGGCTGGGCAATCGCCTCGGCCTTATCCGCGCCTTCGCCAAGAATGCGGTCGATCTCCCCCTTGTCATTCATCAGCCGCGCCATTTCAGCCGAAATCGGAGCAAGCTTTTCGACCGCCAGATCGGCCAATGCAGGTTTGAAACGGCCCCAGCCAGCCCCGGCGAACTCTGAAATCACCGCTTCCGGGCTTGCATCCGACAGGCTTGCATAAATCTCGACCAGGTTGCGGGCCTCGGGGCGGTCCTTCAATCCGTCCAGCGTATCCGGCAGCGGTTCCGGGTCGGTCTTGGCCTTCTTGAACTTCTTCGCAATCGTGTCCGCATCATCGGTCATGTTGATGCGCTCCATGTCACTTTCACCGGATTTCGACATTTTCTTCGATCCGTCCCGCAGGTTCATCACCCGTGTTGCTGGACCATCAATGATCGGTTCGGGCGAGGGGAAGAACTCCCCGGCCTTGAAGTCATGGTTGAATTTCTGCGCAATATCGCGTGTCAGCTCCACATGCTGCTTCTGGTCCTCACCCACCGGCACATGGGTGGCGTGATAAAGCAGAATATCCGCCGCCATCAGTGACGGGTATGCATACAAGCCAAGTGAGACCTTCTCGGCATTCTTGCCCGCCTTGTCCTTGAACTGGGTCATCCGGTTCATCCAGCCCACCCGCGCCACGCAGTTGAAAAGCCAGGCCAGCTCTGCATGGGCCGAAACCTGCGACTGGTTGAACAGGATCGACTGGGTCGGATCAATGCCCGCCGCCAGATAGCCCGCGGCCACCTCGCGGGTGGCATCGGTCAGTTCTGCCGGATCCTGCCAGACGGTGATCGCATGCAAATCCACCACACAATAGATGGTTTCATATGCCTGCCCCTGCATGTCGACGAACCGTTTGATCGCGCCAAGGTAATTGCCCAGCGTCAGACCGCCCGATGGTTTGATGCCCGAGAAAACGCGCGGCGTATGTGTGGTCATGAGGGTGCTCCGTTTGAAGGATCTGGATTTTCCGTGCCCCCTCGCTTACCCATGCTCCAGGGCCACGTCAAGAAGCCCCCCTTTGTGTAGCACCGATCAAGGCAGATGAGCATGAATGCGACCCCGAAGAGAACCGACGAGACGCGCGATCCCCCCCATGATACCCCTCCTGGCCCCGCAGTAAATCCGCTGCCCCCCGTGGTGATTGCCCTGACCGTCTTCATGATCGGGATCGAAATCCTGTTTGCCGCAGGCAGTTCCGGTCTCATCGGCGGTCCCGAGGCACTTGGCTGGCGTATTTCTGCAATCGAAGATTGGGGCT
This sequence comes from Aliiroseovarius crassostreae, assembly GCF_025137635.1. Classification (NCBI taxonomy): domain Bacteria; kingdom Pseudomonadati; phylum Pseudomonadota; class Alphaproteobacteria; order Rhodobacterales; family Paracoccaceae; genus Aliiroseovarius; species Aliiroseovarius crassostreae. The sequence continues at coordinate 463,102 of NZ_CP080772.1, forward strand.
TTCGCGCGCCCCTGTTCAGTTGGATGCTCGAACGTGGCGATTTCCCGCTGCGCGATCTTGCCCGCTTCGTGACCTACCCGTTCCTGCATCTCAGTTTTCAGCACCTCCTGTTTGTGCTGGTCTTCCTGCTGGCGCTTGGGAAAATGGTGGGTGAGGTCTTCTCGGCCCCCGCTTTCCTTGCCGTCTTCTTTGGATCCTCTGTTGCGGGCGCGCTTGCCTATTGGGCGGTGTGGGACAGCGCCATTGTGCTTTATGGCGGCTACCCCGCAGTCTACGGCCTGATCGGGGCCTATACTTTCCTGATCTGGACCAGGCTCGCCCTCACCGGCGGCAATCAGATACAGGCGTTCAGCCTGATTGGCTTTCTCCTGGGGATCCAGCTCATCTTTGGCCTTCTGTTTGGCGGCGGCATTGACTGGGTGGCAGAGCTTGGCGGTTTCTTTGCTGGTTTCGGCCTGTCGTTTCTCGTTAGCCCCGGTGGCTGGCGGCGCGTGTTGATGCGCCTGAGGCAGCGGTAATCCGCCCCCCTTTTTTTCTTGTTAAAAATATCCTGGGGTGAGGGCGAAGCCCGAGGGGCAACGCCCCTTACCCGCGCCCCTTATCCGCCTTGGGATCCTTGACCCTGCTTGAGCCTGTCAGCCGCCGCGCCGGAAGGCCGCTTTCAGCTCGTGTGGGTAAAACGCGCCCAGCATACGTCCGAAAAGGAAGTAGCTGACCATCCCAATCGCAATCAGCACAAGCAAGGCAAGATACCGCCAGCCGGGCGCAGCAAGGGCAGGGCCGAGCACAAGGCAAGACGTCCAGAGCACGCCCCCCATGGCAATCGCGGCAAAGCCAATACGCCAGATCCGGCGGCGAAAACGGGCGTCAAACCGGGCGACCTCACCAAAACGCCGTCCGCCCAGCATCAAAAGCACCGCCATGAACCAGCCGGCAATCGTGGTGGCAATCGCCGGGGCAACCCAGCCAAGCACCGGGGCCAGTCCGATGGCCAGCACCGCGTTTACCCCCATCGACCATAGCGCATAGCGAAAGGGGGTTCGGGTGTCCTCGCGGGCATAAAACAGCGGTTGCAGGAATTTCTGCAATACAAAGGCGGGAAGGCCCAGCCCGTAGACTGCCACAGCCATCGCAATGGCCGCCGTGTCATCCGCACCGGTCTGTCCGCGCTCAAACAGGACGGAAACAAGCGGCAGGGGCATGACAATCAGCGCCACGGCGGCCGGAATGGTCAGGGCGAGAGAGATCTCACCTGCCCGCGAAAAGGCGGCCCGCGCCCCGTCCTGATCATCGGCTTTCAGGCGCCGGGCAAGATCCGGCAACAGCACGATCCCCACTGCAATCCCCACCACACCAAGGGGCAGCTGGTAAAGCCGGTCCGCGGCGTAAAGCCAGCCCACGGCCTTTTCGAAATTCGACGCCACCTGCTGCCCAACCAGAAGATTGATCTGCATCACCCCCCCGGAGAGCGCCGCAGGGATGGCCACCACAACCAGTTTTTTCATTTCCGGTGTCCAGCGCGGGCGACCGGGCCTGATCGAAATCCCGGCGCGGGCTGTTGCCACCCAGACGATGGCCAGCTGCACGATGCCTGCCACCGGCACCATCCAGACCACCCACCAGATCACCTCTCCGCCCAGAAGCGACCCGGCAAGCATCGCCCCGATCACCAGGATGTTCAGAAAGACCGGCGCGGCGGCCGCGGCGGCAAAACGCCCGGTGGCATTGAGCACACCGGAGCACAGCGCCGCGAGCGAGATGAACAGGATATAGGGGAACATCACCCGGCCATAGCCAACCGTCAGGTCGAAACTCTCGGTTCCGGCAAACCCACCGGCAACCGCCCAGACCAGCGCAGGCATGAACAACAGCGCAAGCCCGGTGAGCAGCATCAGCACAAACAAAAGCCCGCTCATCGCCTGCGAGGCAAATCCGCCCGGATCATCGTCCGCTTCGTAGCGTTTGGAAAACATCGGCACGAAGGCTGCGTTAAATGCGCCTTCGGCAAAGAAACGGCGAAACATGTTGGGCAGTCGAAACGCGGCGACAAAAGCATCAAGCACCGGGCCGGGGCCGATATAAGCCAGCAGGAATACCTCGCGCACAAGGCCCAGAACGCGGCTCATCAGGGTCCAGAACCCGACGGTCAGAACCCCGGAGATCAATCGGATCGGTTTCATTCCAGTTTCATGCCTGTCTTCATGCCCGCCTTGATGCCCAGTTTTAGGCCCGGTTTCATGCCCGGTCTCATGATTGTGCCCGCTCAGCCGCGCGTTCGATCGCCTCGCGCAGTCGTTTCTCCAAGGTTTGCTGCTTGCTTTCCGCGTGGAATTTCAGCCCGAACATGTCTTTGACATAGAAGCTGTCGACCACCTGTTCCCCATAGGTCGCGATCACGGCCGAGGCGATATAGACGTTGGAATTGGCGAGGGTCCGGGTGAGGTCGTAAAGCAGTCCGGGCCGGTCGCGCGTATCCACTTCGATGATCGTGTAGATCTCGGACCCCTCATTGTCGAAGGTGATTGTCGTGGGCACCTTGAAGGCGCGTTCCCGCTTCTTGATCTTGTCGCGCCCGGCTATGGCTTCGGTTGCCACGACCTCGCCTTTCAGCACCTTGTCGACCATTTTGCTCAGCCGCGCCTTTTTCGAGACGTCAAACGGGCCGCCATCGGCATCCTGCACCCAGAAACAGGCGGTGGCATAGCCATCATTTGAGGTATAGGTGCGCGCATCCACGATATTGGCGCCCACCAGCGTCAAGGCACCGGCAAGGCGTGAAAAGATCCCCGGATGATCCGCCAAAACGTAATAGACCCGGGTCACATCCCGGTCGTGATCCGGTTCCAGCTCAACCCGCACCTCGTCATCGCCAATCCCCCGCAGCATCTTGGCAAACACCGTATGAGCGGTGACATGCAGCCCCTGCCAATAGGCGTCATAATGACGTTTGGTCTCGCGCTTGAGGTCCTTTGGATCCCAATCCGACAGCGCCTCGCGCAGGGCCCGTTTGGCTTCGGCCCCACGGTTCTCGCGGCTCAGCTCTTCCATCCCGCCTTCCAGCACCCGGTGGGTCTGGTTGTAAAGAGTGCGGATCAGCGTGGCTTTCCAGTTGTTCCAGGTGTCCGGGCCAACGCCGCGAATGTCGCAGACCGTCAGGACGGTCAGCAGGTTCAGGCGCCGGACCGACCGCACCGCCTTGGCAAAGTCGCGCACCGTGCGCGGGTCGGCAATGTCGCGTTTCTGCGCCATATCGGACATGAGAAGGTGATAGCGCACCAGCCATTCCACCGTTTCGCATTCCTTGGCGGTCAGCCCCAGACGGGGGGCCACTTTGCGGGCAATCTGTGCGCCCAGCACGGAATGGTCCTGCGGGCGCCCCTTGCCGATATCATGCAGCAGCATTGCCACCATCAGCGTCTTGCGGTTGACGCCTTTGTTGATGATTTCCGAACTGATCGGAAGCTCGTTTTCCAGCTCGTGGCGTTCGATCCGGGCGAAGTTGGAGATCACCTGAATGGTGTGTTCGTCCACCGTATAGGAATGATACATGTTGAACTGCATCATCGCCACGATCGGTTCAAACTCCGGGATGAACGCCGCCAGCACGCCCAGCTCGTTCATGCGTCGCAACGCGCGTTCGGGGTTTCCGTGTTTCAACAGAAGGTCGAGGAAAATCCGGGTGGCTTCCTTGTCGGCGCGCATCTCGTCGTCGATCAGGTGCAGGTTGGCTGACACCAGCCGCATCGCGTCCGGATGGATCAGCATGCCGGTGCGCAGCCCCTCTTCGAACAGGCGCAACAGGTTCAGCTTGTCGGACAGGAAGCTGACGGGTTTGGCCACATCCAGCCGCCCCTGATTGACGACAAACCCGGATTTGACCTTTTTGCGCCGTTTCAGAAACCGCATCAGGGCGGGCTCCTGCTTCAGGTGCTGCGCCTCAAGCGCGGTCAGGAAGATGCGGGTCAGCTCCCCCACCTGGGTGGCGTGGCGGAAATAGGTCTGCATGAAATGCTCAACCCCGCGCCGGCCATCCTTGTCCCGAAACCCAAGCCGGTCGGCAATCTCGACCTGCAGATCAAAGGTGATCTGTTCGGTGGGGCGTCCGGTCAGAAGGTGCAGCTGGCAGCGGGTGGCCCAGAGGAACTCATCCGCGCTGCGAAACGTGTCATATTCCTCTTCCGTGAAAACACCCAGCCCGACAAGATCGGACGTGTCCACAACCCGGTGCTGATATTTCGCAACCCAGTAAAGCGTCTGCAGATCGCGCAGCCCGCCCTTGCCCTCTTTCACATTGGGTTCCACAACGTAACGCTGTCCGCCCTGTTTCTTGTGACGGGCGTCACGCTCGGCAAGCTTGCCTTCGATGAATTCCGGCAAAGTGCCCTTGAAAAGTTCCGACCAGAGGCGGTCGGTCAATTCACCTGCCAGCGCCGCGTCGCCACAGATGGCGCGCTGTTCCAGCAGGGCGGTGCGGATGGTGATATCTTCGCGCCCCAGCCGCAGGCAGTCGTCGATGGTGCGGGCGGAATGGCCCACTTTCAGGCGCAGGTCCCACAGCATGTAAAGCATGCTTTCGATCACGCTTTCGGCCCAGGCGGTGATTTTGTAGGGCGTCAGGAACAACAGATCCACGTCGGATTGCGGCGCCATCTCGCCGCGGCCATAGCCGCCCACCGCGCAGACCGCCATACGTTCCGATGCGGTGGGGGTTTGCAGCCGGTGCAGCACTTCGGTGGCCACGCGGAACACGGTGCGCACGATCCCGTCGGTCAGGTGAGCGTAAGAGGCGGTGGCGGCATAGGCGGCAAAGGGGGTTTTTTCCAACGCCGCCGCAATGGATTTCCTGCCGTCCTTCATCGCGACACGCAGCGCGGCAACGGTCAGCTTGCGCCGATCGGCATCGTCTTTTGCCTCCTCCAGCGCAGGAACAAGATCATCCCACAGCGCCGCCGCGTCAAAAATCGCGGCGGGCGGGCAGATCAACTGATCTGTCTGGGCATATGGCAGGGCAGCGGGCTCAGAAACCAGCACCGGCAAAACTTCTCGGTGCAGGGTCGATGACCACAACTTGGTTGTTCTGGATCTGGGCCACTGCCAGACCCCGCTCATTGGTGCCATCGCCACGCAGGCGGAAGATGCCGTTGACCCCTGCAAACCCCTGTGCCTGTGTCAGTGCGGTTGAGGTGAGCGCGTTGGCTTTGCCTGATTTGGCCAGGGCACCAATGGCGGCAATACCGTCATAAGCCAGCCCGGCAATCGGGTGCGGAGGGGCGCCGTATTTGGCCTGATAGCGGGCGCGGAACTGATTGTTCAGGGCCGGGTCGGGAATGGCAAACCAGCCGCCCTGCAGGCCGGGTAGGCTCAGGGCATTGGACGGGATGTCCCAACGCTGCAGCCCGATCAGCTGCACGCTGCCCGCCGCCACACCGTTTTCAGGCAGCAGTCCGGCAAGGAAGGGCAGGGCGCCAGAGGTGCCCGAGGTCAGGAACAGGGATTGTGCACCCGAGGATTTCACCTCGCGGCTGATGCCCGGGATCGCGTTCACGATCCCATTCTGCGACAGCTCAAATCCGCGAACGCCAGCCAGGGTCGCCCCTTTGGCAGCGATGGCGTTCTGAATGGCGCGGCTGCCATCGGTTTCGGCGCCATCATTGCCATGCACTACCATGATCCGGCCCTTGCCCTGCGTCTTGGCATAGCTCACCAGTCGGTTGGCGGTGTTGTTGAACGTGTTGCCCAGCACAAAGACATTGCCGCCAGCGATGGACGGGTTGTTCGAGAAGCTCAGAACGTTCACGTTCCGTCTGGCCACGGCAAGCCCCGCCGCGTTGGCATTTTTCGCAAATACCGGCCCCAGCAGGATCTTGGCCCCGTCATTCACGGCCTGCACCGCCACGCGGGCAGCCTGATCCGGGTTGCCGGCCGTGTTGTAGACGCGCAGATCAATCGTCACACCCGAAAGCTCCGACATCGCAAGGCGGGCCGCATTCTCCAGCGAACTGGCCAACACCGTGTCCGTGGATGACCCCGATCCCCCAGGCACCAGCAGAGCCACCGGCACGGGTTTCGACGGATTGATCCGTTGTCCCCCCCCGTTTGACGTATCAATGGTACAAGCGGTCAGAAAAATGGCTGAAGCAATTGAAATCGCGACCCCGGCTGACTTGCGGGCGCGCTGGAAAACAGCGAACATGAAACATCCTCTCCCGGATACAAGCTGGACGGTCCTGCCGCCCATTGCAGACGCCGACATAATAATCACCTTGCTCGATAGGTCCAGTGTGAAACCCGAAATCTCTCCCCTTGATGCAGGCCTCTACCTGGTGGCAACGCCCATCGGAAATGCCCGCGATATTACCCTGCGCGCCCTTGATATCCTGGCCTCTGCCGATGTGATCGCGGCAGAAGACACCCGCACTGCGCGTAAGCTCATGGATATTCACGCAATTCCGGTCAGGGGCCGCCCGATGATCCCCTATCACGATCACTCCGGGCAAAATGGCCGGGACGGGATTCGCAAGCTGATCGCAGAAGGGCGCTCGGTCGCTTATGTCAGTGAAGCCGGTACGCCACTTGTTGCCGATCCGGGCTATGCGCTGGCGCGTGATGTGGCCCAGGACGAAGGGCTGGTGACAGCTGCGCCCGGGGCGTCTGCCGTTTTGACGGCGCTTAGCCTTTCCTCGCTTCCCTCAGACAGGTTTCTTTTTGCGGGCTTTCCGCCAGCGGCCAAAGGGGCGCGTAAAACCTGGTTGTCCGACCTGTTGATCACCGAGGCCACAATTGTCCTTTACGAAAGCCCCAAACGGATCAACCGGCTGTTAATGGATTTGTGTTCTCTTAAAGCGGGTCATCGCCCCGCCGCCATTTGCCGTGAGCTGACAAAACGATTTGAAGAGGTCTTGCGTGGCAATGTGCAGGAACTGTCCGAAACACTTGAGGATCGCACCTTGAAAGGTGAGATCGTTCTGGTCATCGGGCATGTCGCCGCGGCACCGGGGGAAGAGACGCTGGAACAGGCTTTGAGAAGAGCAATGAAAGATATGTCGAAAAAAGATGCGGTCGCTTTTGTCACGGAAGCTTTGGGCCTTCCGCGGCGAAAGGTATATCAGGCGGCGTTGGAACTGGAGAGTGAGGAATGAGCGGAAAAACCTCCTACCTGGCGGGGATTGCAGCGGAAAATGCCGTGAGTGTGGATTATACGCAAAAGGGGCATGATATCGCTGCGCGCCGTTGGCGTGGAAAGGGGGGAGAGATTGATCTGGTTGCAAAGAATGGGGACGGTTTCATTTTCATCGAAGTCAAGAAGGCCCGGGATTTTGCTCGTGCTGCCGAAAGGCTGACAAAGCGGCAACTGTTTCGGATTTACAATGCTGCAAGTGAATTTGTGGCTCAGCAGCCAAAAGGGATGCTGACACCAATTCGAATTGACGTGGCCCTGGTCAACCAATTCGGCGAACGCAAGATTATTGAAAACGTCTCGGCCTATTAACTCAGGCCAGCGGGATGAAGGGAATTTGCAGGGCGCCCCATTGATCTCCTGCAGCGGCTGCTCCATTTAGGACAAAACGCATAAGGAGCCGCCCATGTCATTGAAAGTTGCCCTTCAGATGGACCCGATCGATCGGGTGGATATTGACGCCGACAGCACGTTTCGCATTGCAGAAGAGGCGCAGAAGCGTGGGCATGAGTTGTTTTTCTACACGCCTGAGCATCTGAGCTTCCGGGAAGGGCGGGTGATGGCTCGTGGCCATCGGATCACATTGCGCCGGGAATATGGCAATCACGTCACCATGGCGCCGGTCGAGGATGTCGATCTTGCCGATTGGGATGTGGTCTGGCTGCGCCAGGATCCTCCTTTCGACATGGGGTACATCACCTCCACCCATATCCTTGATATGATCCATCCGCAGACCTTGGTGGTCAATGATCCCTTCTGGGTGCGCAACTATCCGGAAAAACTGTTGGTTTTGCAGTTTCCTGACCTGACACCGCCCACGATGATTGCACGTGACTTCGAGACGTTGAAATCATTCAAGGACAGGCATGGCGACATCATCCTGAAACCCCTTTACGGAAACGGCGGTGCCGGGGTTTTCCGCCTTGACCACAATGATCGCAACCTTGCATCGTTGCATGAGCTGTTCACCGGTATCAATCGCGAACCGCTGATTGCGCAGAAATTCCTGCCGGATGTATCCAATGGTGACAAGCGTATTATCCTGGTGGATGGTGAGCCGGTTGGGGCCATCAACCGTGTGCCTGCCGAAGGGGAAACCCGCTCGAATATGCATGTCGGCGGCCGCCCCGAAAAGATCGGCCTGACCGAGCGCGACCGCGAAATCTGTGCCGCGATCGGCCCGTTGTTGCGGGAAAAAGGCCAGATCTTCGTCGGCATCGACGTGATCGGCGACTATCTGACCGAGATCAACGTGACCTCCCCCACCGGCATTCAGGAACTGGAGCGGTTCGACGGCACCAACACGGCGGAAAAGATCTGGCAAGCGATTGAGGACAGGATTGAGGCCAGGATCGGCTGATCGTCGTGGACATAACATGAGCCGCCGTCTCCTCTGGCTGAACCGCAGTCTGCGATGGACCGTCAAGCCTGTCCTGCGTCGGATGGGCCAGCCGGCCCGCATGCGCTGGGCACTGGATTTCGGAACAGAGCTTCTGTTTCGTCCGCCCCCGCAGACACAACGTTGGCCAGAGACGATTGCAGGCATTCCCTGCCTCTGGGTCACAAATCGTGCCCAGACCCATCCACCAGAACCCGAACGGGTGCTGCTCTATCTGCATGGTGGGGGGTATATTGCCGGCTCGCCCAAAGCCTATACCCACCTGCTTGCCCGCTTGGCACGGCTGACCCGCCTGCAGGTTTGCGCCCCCAACTATCGCAAAGCCCCCGAAGCCCCCAGCCCGGCGGCGTTCGAGGATGCGGTGGCGGCGTTCGACGGGCTGGTTGCAAAAGGATATGCCCCTGAAAACATCACCATAGGGGGTGACAGTGCAGGCGGCGGCCTTGCGCTTGCGCTTCTCGCGCATCTTAACGCGCAAGGTATTGTTCCTGCGTCTGTTTTTGCATTTTCACCTTTTACGGATGCAAGCTTTTCGGGCGGTTCGATGCATGAGAACGCCACCCGCGACCCGTTGCTGCCGCCTGCCCGCAAGGATCAGGTGGCGGACTGGATCCTCGCAGGCATGTCCCCGCAAGATCCGCGCATCTCCCCACTTTTTGCCAGCTTCAGATCACCCTTGCCGCCCGTGTTCCTGCAGGTCTCCGACACGGAAATCCTGCGCGATGACACAGTGCGGATGGCGGAAAAACTGCGGGCCGCGGGGGGGCGTGTCACTGTGGATCTCTGGCCTGATCCGCCCCATGTCTGGGTGTTCTTTTCCCGGCTCCTGCCGGAAGCGCGAGAGGCCCTGCGCCGGGTGGCAGCTTTTGTCTCGGCTCAGGAGGGCGCTGTGCGGGCTGATCAGGAGGTTGAGGCAATCGACAACCGATAGCTCGCCGCTTCCGCCACATGGTGGCGGGCAACCTGATCGCTCCCCTCAAGATCGGCAATGGTGCGTGCCACGCGCAGGATCCGGTGATAGCCGCGTGCCGACAGGCCGAACCGGTCGGCGGCCTTGATCAGAAGCGCGCGCCCCTCCGCATCCGGCTGGGCAACCTGGTCGAGAAGATCTCCGCTGATATCTGCATTCACCCGCACCTGAGCGTGGTCTCGATACCTCTCCTCCTGCAAAGCGCGGGCACGGGTGACGCGCCCTGCAACATCGGCCGAACCTTCCCCATCCGGGGGCAGATCCAGATGCTGCATCTCAACGCGTGGCACGTCCACACGCAGGTCAAACCGGTCCAGAAGCGGCCCTGATAGCCGCCCAAGATAGTCATCTCCGCAGCCGGGCGCTCTGGGGCAGGCCAGATTGGCGTCGCCCAGTTGTCCGCATTTGCAGGGGTTTGCAGCAGCGATCAGCAGGAATTTGCACGGGTAGGTAATATGGGCATTGGCGCGGGCGACCATGACCTCTCCGGTTTCGATCGGTTGGCGCAGGGTTTCCAGCGTTTGGCGGTTGAACTCGGGCAATTCGTCCAGAAACAGGACGCCGTTATGGGCAAGGCTGACCTCTCCCGGACCCGCGCCGCGCCCGCCGCCGACAATGGCGGCCATTGATGCGGTGTGATGGGGATCACGATATGGGCGGGTGCGGGAAATACCCCCTTCCTGCAGCAGGCCCGCAAGCGAATGCACCATCGAGGTTTCCAGGGCTTCGGTGGGGGAGAGCGGCGGCAGGATCGTGGGCAGGCGCGCGGCAAGCATGGACTTTCCTGAGCCGGGCGGGCCGATCATCAGCATGTGGTGGCGCCCCGCAGCCGCAATTTCGAGCGCGCGTTTGGCGCGGGCCTGCCCCCTGACATCGCGCAGATCCTTGCCGCCCTGCGGTGTCTGCAATGTGCCCGGGTCAGAGGGGGGCAGGGGGGATTGTCCGGTGAAGTGCTGGATCAGGGCAGTCAGCGTGGCGGGGGCCAGAACTTTGGTGGCACCAACCCAGGCTGCTTCCGGTCCGCACGGGCGGGGGCAGATCAGTGTCCGGTCCTCTTCGGCGGCGGCCATGGCTGCGGGGAGGGCGCCAATCACGGGCAGGAGCGCACCGTCGAGCGACAATTCACCCAGTGAAATGGTGCCTGCCACCTCCTCTTTCGGCAAGATGTCGATGGCGGCAAGCAGGGCAAGGGCGATGGGCAGGTCGAAATGCGACCCGATCTTTGGCAGGTCGGCGGGAGAGAGGTTGATGGTGACGCGCTGGGCGGGCAGGGCGATGGACAGGGCTGACAGGGCGGCGCGCACCCGTTCTTTCGCTTCGGACACGGCTTTATCGGGCAGGCCGACGATGGAAAAGCCGGGCAGGCCAGGGGTCAGGGCGCATTGCACCTCGACCGGGCGGGCGCGAATGCCTTCGAAGGCGACGGTATAGGCGTGGGCGACCATGATGTTTCCAACCCTGAGAAGATTGGAATGACGCTATCGTAATCTTGGTGAAGAAAAGGTTAACGTGACCTGTTTCACGGCAATTGAGCGGGCAAGGGGCGCTGCCCCTCGCCTCTTCGAGGCTCACCCCGAGGTATTTGAAGCAAGAAAAAGGGGGTCAGGTGGTTTCCGCCACCATGGTCATGAAAGCGGGCCAGGCTTCGGGATCGTTCAGGGTCTTGTCCCGGCAGGTCGGGTTGCAAAAGCCCCAGATCTTACCCTCCATCTCCAGAAAATCGGTGACTGGATCGCCTGAGTAGGGGCAGTGGTGGTTGAGCGACGGGCCGTTGCTTGGGCGGGCGGCGCGGGGAGCTGGGCCAGGCCAGTCTGCCAGTGGGCGTCCGTCGATATAAGGCACCGGGTCATAGGAGATGGTCAATCCGAGGGCCCGCCAGCGGCGGAAGGACAGATCGGCGAGGTGGAGATCCACATAGGCCTGCGCTTCATCACTGACCGACAGGCCAAACCCGGCAATCCGTGCGGCCACCGGGGCAAAGAACACGTCCGCCAGGGAATACGCGCCGAACAGCCAGGGCCCGTCCGTGCCGTGGCGGCTGCGCGCCAGTGACCAGAGCTGTTCGAGCCGGTCGAGATCAGCCATGACAGCCTCTGACGCGGTGAAATCCGTGACCAATCCCAGCAGTTGCATCGGGCAATCGGTTCTGAGGGCGCCAAAGCCGGAATGCATTTCGGCCACCATCCAGCGGGCAAGCGCCCGTGCCGCGGGGTCTTCTGGCCACAGGCCTGCCTCGGGGTGGCGCTCATGCAGGGTCTCCGCCATTGCCAGCGTATCGCCCACCACAACCCCATCGGGGCAACGCATGGCAGGCACAAACCGGGCAGGGGCAAGGGGGGCCAGGTCATCTTGCAACGTCCCGGAATACAGCCCTACCCGTGTTGTGTTCACGGGTAGGTCGAATTTATCAAACATCAGCCAGCCCCGCAGGGACCAGCTGGAAAAGCTGCGATCGCCAATGAAAAGGTCGTAAGTCATATTGTCCATGCGGGCAGCATGGCGGCGTCGGGGGAGGTGCGCAAATGGAGATTTGTGACGGACCCCATCAGGGCAGGTGATTGATGGCGCCCACAGACCAGCCGCCTCCGTCCCAGTCGAGCCGTGTGGCGGACAGGTTGTCAATCTTATGGCCAAGCGCCTGATAGGGGGTCATCCGGCCTGCCATGGCGATCTGGGTCAGGATCACGCCGAAATGGGCCACCGCGATGATATGGCGATGCTGACCGTTCAGTTGCGCGACCACGCCACTGACCCGTGCCGCCAATTGGTTCCAGCTTTCGCCGTCGGGGGCGGCCACGTCACCGGGCTCTTCCCAGAAGCGGCGGGCCAGTTCTGGGTCCCGGGCAGACATATCGCTCCAGTGCATACCGTCCCACAGGCCGAAATCAAATTCGCGCAGGTTGCGATCATGCGGCAGGCGTGATCGCTGTCCCTGCAGGGCGTTGGCCGTATCAACCGCCCGGATCAGGTCGGATGAGATCACCGCGGCATCGGATGGAAGGTGGTCGGACAAGCGCCGGATCGCTGCGGTGTCGGACAGGTCCGCGGGCAGATCGCGCCATCCCACCATGTTCCTGGTATGGGTTGGTCCATGGCGCACCCACCACCAGCTTGTCACCGGCATTGGGGCACCTCGGGCAAGCTCCCTTTGAGGGCAAAGGGGAGGCCGGCCATCACCCCCACCACCAGATCGGACCTTGCGGCAAGGCGCTGGTTCAGCTCTCCCTGGGCCTGGCGAAACTGGCGGGCAAGCCTGTTTTCGGGCACAATCCCCGCGCCCACCTCGTTTGAGACCACCACCACGGGGGCGGCGCAGCTGGCCAGGGCGGAAAACAGCGCCGCCTCGGCCGGGGACAGGTCGGGATGATCCGGATCGGGCTGGGCAAACAGCTGGTTTGACAGCCACATGGTGGCGCAGTCGAACAGCACCACCTCGTTGTGGTTCGCATCGGCGAGGGCCAGCGACACGTCGCCCGGCGCTTCGATCGTGCGCCAGCCCGCCCCGCGCCGGTCCTGATGCCGGGCAATCTTCGCCTCCATCTCGCCATCAAAGGCCTGGGCGGTGGCAATATAGACCATTGGTCGTGCGGTTGCCGCGACAAGATGCTCCGCATAGTGTGACTTGCCCGAGGCCGCGCCACCCAATACCAAGGTCAGAGGGGGAAGTGTGATGCTCATGCCTCCAGATAACAAACCCGACGGCCCGGGACCAGCCGAGATGCGACGCTTTCCCATTGGGCCGCGATCAGCCGGAGCGGAATTCATGCGGTTTCTAATCTTGTTTGCTTTTATGTGGCCGCAATTGGCCCTGGCGCAGGCGGGGGGCAAGGTGATGCAGGCCTCGGATGTGGTGATCCTGGGCGAGGTGCATGATAATCCCACCCATCACGAGGCGCAGGCGCGATTTGTGCGGGCGATCTCGCCCTCGGCGCTTGTGGTTGAGATGCTGACCCCGGAACAGGCGGAAGAGTTGAAGGCGGATCCCGAGGGGTATCGGGACCGCTGGAACGCGTCCGGCTGGCCGGATTACGACCTGTATCTGCCGGTGTTTACGGCGGCGGATGTGCCGCTCTTTGGGGCGGCCGTGCCGCGGGAAGTGGCGCGGCAGGTTTACACGGATGGGGGTGCTGCGCATTTCAGCGGGGATGCCAGCGCCTATGGGTTGACCGCCCCCCTGCCGGACGATCAGCAGGCTGCGCGGCTGGATCTGCAGTTTGCCGCCCATTGCGAAGCGATGCCGCGCGCCGCCCTTGGGGGCATGATCGAAATGCAGCGTCTGCGGGATGCAACGCTGGCCAAGGCGGCCATTGACGCGTTTGAAGCCCATGGTGGTCCGGTGGTGGTGATCACTGGCAATGGTCATGCGCGTAAGGATTGGGGGGTGCCCAGCTATCTGGCACGCCTGCGCCCGGATCTGGCGGTGTTCAGCCTTGGGCAGGGTGAGGATGGCGGCACGCCGGAAGGGGGTTTTGACCTCGTGCTGGATGCGCCCGCTGCGCAACGGCCGGACCCGTGCCTGCAATTTGGCAAAAGCGCGCAATGATCGCGTGAATGGAAGCGGAGAACTGAGCCGAGCCACCGACCCGTCCATTAAAGCGGACCATTGAACCCGGGGGCGCAACCGCTTAACACTTTGGGGAAATCACCTGAAAGGTGAAAGATCGACCGAAAGGGTGACGCCATGCTGGCAGGCAAACATATCCTCCTGATCATTGGTGGCGGTATCGCGGCCTTCAAATCGCTGGACCTGATCCGCCGGCTGCGCGAACGCGGCGCGGAGGTGACACCGGTGATCACGCGGGCGGGGCAGGAATTTGTAACCCCGCTGTCGGCCTCTGGTCTGGCCGCGCGCAAGGTCTATACCGAGCTTTTTGACCTGACGGACGAGGCCGAAATGGGCCATATCGAACTGTCGCGGGCGGCGGACCTGCTGGTGGTGGCCCCGGCGACGGCGGACCTGCTGGGCAAGATGGCGGGGGGGCTGGCCAATGATTTGGCGTCGACGCTCCTGATGGCGACCGACAAACCCGTTCTGGTGGCCCCCGCGATGAATGTGCGGATGTGGGAACATCCCGCCTGTCAACGCAATGTGGCGACACTGATCGGGGATGGGGTGCGGTTTGCCGGCCCCAATGAAGGGCCGATGGCCTGCGGTGAGTTTGGCCCCGGTCGCATGGCGGAACCGCTGGAGATTGTCGCGGCCATCGAGGCCGCTCTGAAAGATGGACCCCTCAAAGGCAAACATGTGCTGGTGACATCCGGTCCCACCCATGAGCCAATTGATCCGGTGCGCTATATCGCCAACCGCTCCTCCGGGGCGCAGGGCACCGCCATTGCCAAAGCCCTGTCGGCACTGGGGGCAGAGGTGACCTTTGTCACCGGGCCCGCCGATGTGCCGCCGCCCGATGGGGTGCGCGTGGTCAGGGTGCAATCTGCGCAGGAAATGCTTGAGGCGGTCGAGACGGGCCTGCCTGCGGATGCTGCCGTGTTTGCAGCAGCGGTTGCGGACTGGCGTGTGGCTTCGGCCAGTGACAGCAAGATCAAGAAGGATGGAAAAGGGTCGCTTCCGGTTTTGGAATTTGCGGAAAACCCGGACATCCTCAAGACCGTGAGCCGGATGGAAACAGGGCGCCCGTCGCTGGTGGTGGGGTTTGCCGCCGAGACGGATGATGTGATTTCCAATGCCACCGCGAAGCGTGTGCGCAAAGGCTGTGACTGGATTGTGGCCAATGATGTCAGCCCGGAGACGGGCATAATGGGCGGGGCGGAAAACGCCGTGACGCTGATTTCTGATACGGGAGCCGAGGCCTGGCCGCGTATGGGCAAGAATGAGGTTGCCCGCCAGCTGGCACTGCGGATTGCCGAGGCGTTGACGCAATAGAATTCTGGCCTCCGGCGGGGATATTTTTGGCAAGAGGAAAAGGGCGCGGAGATGGATCAACCTGTGGTCAGGGTGCTGTGGGAAGACTGGGCGGATCGTGGGGTCGCGCTTCCCTCTTATGAAACCGCGGGGGCGGCGGGGGCCGATATCCGTGCCAATCTGCAACCCGAAGATCGCGCGGAGGGGCTGGTGCTGGCGCCGATGGGGCGGGCCATCATCCCCACCGGGGTCCGGATGGAAATCCCAGTGGGCTATGAGTTGCAGCTGCGCCCGCGTTCGGGGCTGGCCATCAAACACGGGATTTCCCTGCCCAATACGCCGGGCACAATTGATTGTGATTATCGTGGCCCGCTTGGGGTGATCTTGATCAATTACGGCGATGTCCCCTTTGTGGTAGCGCATGGCGAACGGATTGCTCAGGCGGTGATCGCCCCGGTTCTTCAGGCGCGCTATCAGGTGGTTGAGGTGCTGAGCGAAACCGACCGTGGGGGCGGTGGGTTTGGATCGACCGGGCGGCATTGACGAAAGCCGGGGTCTGGTTGGCCAGCCGGGCGGGCGGAGCAAATGAGGGCAAGATGAGCTGGGTTCTATTCATAGCGGCGCTGATTTGGCTGGGCGGGGCCTATGTGGGTCTGTCTGTTGCGCGGCGTTGGGTCATGACGGCGCTATTGGCGCTGGTGGTTCTGCTGACCCTTCTGGTTTTGCCGGAGGGCAACATGCTGGTGCGCGCGCTGGGCGGCAGTTTTACCAGCTGGGCCGTCGGGTTTGGTCTGGTGGCGGTGATCGGTCTTTATGGGGCCGGGGTAAAGTGGTTGAAATCCCGCGCGCCCGCCGCCCCGGTGGCCGCGCAGGAGGGTCCGTTTTCGGATACGGAACTGGACCGCTATGCCCGCCATATTGTGCTGCGCGAAATCGGTGGCCCCGGCCAGGTTGCGCTGAAAAACGCGCGGGTTCTGGTGGTTGGGGCAGGGGGGCTTGGCTCTCCGATCCTGATGTATCTGGCCGCTGCCGGTGTGGGCACGATCGGAGTGATCGACGATGACGTGGTGGACAATTCCAACCTGCAGCGACAGGTGGTGCATCGTGATGCGGATATCGGCACGCCCAAGGTCTTTTCAGCCGAACGGTTCATGCGGGCGCAGAACCCTGCCATTGACGTGTTGCCCTATAATCGCCGTCTGACCGAGGACATCGCCGAAGAGCTGATTGCCGATTTTGATCTGGTGCTTGAGGGGTCCGATAATTTTGCCACCCGCTACCTTGTCAACAGCACCTGCGCCAAGCTGGGCAAGCCGATGATCGGGGGGGCGCTCAGCCAGTGGGAGGGGCAGATTTCCCTTTTTGATCCAGCCCGGGAGGCCCCCTGTTATCAATGCATATTCCCCGAAGCCCCGGCCCCCGGTCTGGCGCCGAACTGTTCGGAAGCGGGGGTGGTTGGCCCCTTGCCCGGTGTGATCGGGGCGATGATGGCGCTGGAGGCGATCAAGGAAATTGCCGGTGCGGGGGGCGGGCTACGCGGCAAGATGTTCATCTATGATGCCATGTATGCCGAAACCCGGGTGATCCGCCTGTCGAGGCGCAAGGGCTGTGCGACCTGTGGCTGAGCTGTCCCTTGCCCCCCTGACCGAGGAGGATGCGCCAGCCCTGTTCGCCTTCGAGGTGGAAAACCGCGCCTGGTTTGAAGCATGGGTTGGACCGCGCCCGCACACATATTGGGAAGTCACCTCGCTGGCGCAGGTGATCCGCGCCCAGCTGGTCGGGGATGATGCGATGTTCCTGATCCGGCGCGACGACGAGATCCTTGGCCGGTTGAACCTGACCGCGCGGGAGGGCGGCGTGGCCCAGCTGGGATACCGGGTCGGAAAGCGCCATGTGGGGCGGGGTGTGGCCAGCACCGCCGTGGCCCAGGCCCTTGAATGCGCGCGCAAACTTGGTCTCTGGGCGCTGGAGGCTCGTGTGGCGAACGACAATCCAGCCTCTCGTGGTGTGCTGGAAAAGAACGGTTTTCTCGAAACCGGACAAATCGAATTTGCCGGGCATCAGATGACGCTGTTTCGCCGGGACCTTGATTAAAGCGTTTCAGGAAAAGCCTGTGACACATGGTTGTTCCTCAACGCTTTGACCCTAACATAGGCAGGCCTGCCCGGCCCCATGGGCCTGCGGGGGAAGCAGGGGGGCAGGTTGGTTCGGGCAAGAAGAAAGGCGGGGCATGCCCCCCACTTGCCAAACTCATCCGCTTCGCCCTAGGGTCCTTGGGTTACTTTCTTTTACGATCCCGGGGGGATATCATGAAACGTCTTGCAACTGTTGGTGCCATTGCCATGGCGCTGTTTTCCACCGTATCGATGGCTGCGGACCTGCCTGACCTTGGCGGGAAGACCGTGGTGGTGGTGACCGAAAACGCCTATCCTCCGCTTCAATTTGTGGATCCGAATTCCGGCAATGCGATTGGGTGGGAATATGACGCGATGGCGGATATTGCCGAGCGGATCAATATCTCGGTGGAATATGAAAATATCTCGTGGGATGCGATGATCCCCGCCGTGTCCGAAGGGCAGTTTGACATGGGCATGACCGGCATCACCATTCGCGAAGACCGCGCCGAGAAGGTGGATTTCTCAGCCCCGTACCTGCGGTCTGAAATGATGATGATCGTGCGCGCCGATGAAGATCGGTTTACCGATGCCAAGAGCTTTGCCGCAGAGGAAGATTTCCTGATGGCCGCCCAGCCCGGCACCACGCCGTTTTACGTGGGGGTCTATGATGTTCTTGATGGCAACGAGGCCAATCCGCGGATCAAGCTGTTTGAGACCTTCGGGGCAACGGTTCAGGCGCTGAAAACCGGGGATGTGGATCTGGTCCTGTCCGACAGCACCGCCGCCAATGGGTATGTGGAGGCGTCGAACGGGGGGCTGAAGATCATTGGCGAAACGCTTGGAACCGAGGATTTCGGCTTCATCTTCCCGAAAGGCTCGGAATTGGTTGCGCCGATGAATGCGGCGATTGCGGCGATGCGTGCGGATGGCACGCTTGATGCATTGAACAAGAAGTGGTTCCTCGACTACAAGATCGGCCAATAATCATGTTTGCGGTGGGGGCTTCGGCCCCCATTTTTCCTGAGGTCGATCCCCATGGTCCCACCCCCAAAGCCGGATGAAGACTTTCCCTGGTGGCTGGTCTTTGCCGTCGGACTGTCAGGTCTGTTCCTTTTTTATATCGTCAATGACGGAATCTACCTGCAGGTGCTGCGCACCCTCGGCAAAGGGGTGGGGGTCACGGTATTTGTCACGCTGGTCGGCTTTACCTGCGCCAGTGTGATTGGCCTCGGACTTGCCGTGGCCAGCATGTCGCGCTTTCAGATCCTGCGCCAGATGGCCCGGTTTTATATCGAGATCATCCGCGGCATCCCGATCATCGTGCTGCTGCTTTACGTCGCCTTTGTCTTTGCGCCCGCGCTGGTGGCGCTGCGAAACTGGCTCGGGGACCTGGTGGGGATGGACCCGGTCCGCACCCGCGAATTTTCCCTTCTGTGGCGCGCCATCGTGGCGCTGACCATCGGGTATTCGGCATTTATCGCCGAAGTGTTTCGGGCCGGGCTTCAGGCGGTGGAAATCGGCCAGATCGAAGCGTCCAAGGCGCTGGGCCTGAATGGCTGGCAAAGGTTTCGCCATATCATCTGGCCACAGGCCTTTCGCATGATCCTGCCGCCGCTGGGCAATGATTTTGTGGCCATGGTCAAAGACAGCTCGCTTGTCTCCGTGCTCGGTGTGGCTGACATCACCCAGCTGGGCAAGGTGACGGCTGCCGGAAATTTCCGGTACTTCGAGACCTATAACGTGGTGGCCTTTGTCTATCTTCTGATGACGGTAAGCCTGTCGCTGGTGCTGCGCCGGCTGGAGAAGCGGTTACGGGCGAAGGGCGAGGTGGACACCTAGGCCTGACCGCCCAGACTGACCAGACGGGGTCCGGCAAAAGGGGCGCTGCCCCTCGCCGCCTTGCGGCTCACCCCGGGATATTTGTGGCAGGGGAATGAGCCGGGTGTTTGGGCTGGAAGTTTTGGTCGGCGACGCATAGCTTTCGGGCAAAGGAGATCCGCATGACCAATCCGTTGCTTGAAACCTGGAAAACCCCGCATGGGCTGCCTCCGTTTGATCTGATCGAGGACGCAGATTTTGAGCCCGCCTTTGAGGTCGCCCTCGCTCAGGCGCGCGCAAATATTGAGGCGATTTCCCTATCCGCAAACCCGCCCAGTTTCGTCAATACGATCGAGGCGCTGGAACGCGCGGAAGAGAAGTTGAACCGGGTTCTGGGTGTCTTTTATTCCGTGGCCGGGGCAGACAGCACGGACAAGCGCGAGGATCTGATGCGGGTGTTCGGGCCGCAGCTTGCGGCTTTCGGCTCGGAAGTGTCCTCCAACAAGGCGTTGTTTGCGCGCATTGAAGACCTGTGGGTGCGGCGCGAGAGCCTTGGCCTGAACGCCGAACAGATGCGGGTTCTGACATTGACCCGGCGTGGTTTTGTCCGGGCCGGTGCGCAGCTTGAGGGCAAAAAGGCAGAGCGGCTCAAAGAGATCATGCAGCGCCTGTCGGTGCTTGGCACCGAATTTACCCAAAACCTGTTGGCTGCCGAACGAAGCTGGTTCATGGAACTGGAAGAAGAGGATCTGGTCGGCCTGCCGGATTTCGTTGTGGCGGCGGCGCGGGCAGCCGGGGAAGAGAAGGGTTGTCAGGGGCCGGTCATCACCACCTCCCGCTCGCTGATCACACCATTCCTGGCCTTTTCCCCGCGCCGGGACCTGCGTGAAAAGGCATTTGCCGCCTGGGTGTCGCGCGGAGAAGGAGACGGGTCCGCGGACAACCGGCTGATCGCGCGTGAAACGCTTGCCCTGCGTGAAGAACGTGCGAGGCTGCTGGGCTATGACAGTTTTGCCGCGTTCAAACTGGAAACCGAAATGGCCGGTGGCCCGGAGGCGGTGCGGGACATGCTGATGGCGGTCTGGGAGCCGGCCCGGGCGGCCGCACTCGAAGATCAGGACGTCTTGACCGAACGCTTGCGGGCGGATGGGATCAATGGGCCGCTTGAAGCGTGGGACTGGCATTATTATTCCGAGGCCCGCCGCCGTGAAGAGCATGATCTGGACGAGGCAGAGCTGAAATCCTATTTCCAGCTCGAGCGTATGATCGAAGCGGCATTTGATTGTGCCAACCGGCTGTTCGGACTTGAATTTGCCGCAATGGACGCGCCGCTTTACCACCCGGATGCCCGCGCGTGGGAGGTGACGCGGGACGGGCGCCTGATGGCGGTATTCGTGGCGGATTACTTCGCGCGCGGATCAAAGCGTTCGGGCGCATGGTGTGGCGCGATGCGCAGTCAGCAGAAGCTTGCCGGGGATATCCGCCCGATCGTGACCAATGTCTGCAATTTCGCAAAACCCGCCGAAGGGCAACCCGCGCTGCTCAGCTGGGATGATGCGCGCACCCTGTTTCATGAATTTGGCCATGCGCTGCATCATATCCTGTCGGATGTGACCTATGAAAGCGTGTCGGGCACCTCGGTGGCGCGCGATTTCGTGGAACTGCCCAGCCAGCTTTTCGAACACTGGCTGGAGGTGCCCGAGGTGCTGGAACGCTTTGCGACCCACGCGCAAACAGGTGAGGTGATGCCCGCCGACCTGCTCAAACGTCTGTTGGCTGCCAGCAGCTATAACACCGGTTTCCAGACGGTCGAATATACGGCATCCGCATTGGTGGATCTCGATTTCCATGATGGGGCTGCTCCCGAGGATCCGATGGCCGCCCAGGCCGCGACGCTGGCCCGGATCGGCATGCCTGAAGCGATCCGAATGCGCCACGCGACCCCCCATTTTGCCCATGTCTTTGCAGGGGATGGCTACAGCTCGGGCTATTACAGCTATATGTGGTCCGAGGTGATGGATGCGGATGCGTTTGCAGCGTTCAAGGAGGCAGGCGGCGCGTTTGATGCCGCGACCGCAGAGAGGCTGGAGACCCATATCCTGTCCCGAGGAGGGTCCGTTGATGCCAAGGAACTCTACCTTGCCTTCAGGGGCAAGATGCCCGGGGTTGAGGCGCTTTTGAAAGGGCGTGGCCTGGTTTGAGACGGGTTTGAGACCGGATTGAAACGCGCCTGAATTTGCGTTTCGACCGCTCATTTTCTGGTCATAAATATCCCGGGGTGAGCCGCAAGGCGGCGAGGGGCAGCGCCCCTGCCGAGCGGTGCGAGGCTTCATACGTTTCGCGACAAACCTGTCTCAGGTTCAAACCGAAATGCTGGAGCCCAAGCCAGTTGGGGTGGGGCGTTCAGTTGGATGCAAGGCGTAAGGACACGGAAACCCGCCGCTACGCCCCCTTTTCCGGTCAGCGGTGGGGACCGCGAGACGGATCCTCCGGGTGTGGTTGCACCCCCACCGGGTCTTTGTGCAGCATCACGTCGCTCATCGGATAGGCGCGCAGGATCGCGCGGCGCAGGCTGGCACCAATTGCATGGGCCTCGTCCAGCGACTGCGCCCCGTCCAGTTCGATATGCATATTGACGAAAACCACCGATCCGGAGCGGCGTGTTTTCAGGTCGTGATAGCCGTGAATGCCGGGATGCGTGCGGGCAATCTCTTCAATCCCGCGCACCATGTCATCGGGCGCTGCCCGGTCCATCAACCCGTCCCAGGCGGTTTTGAAAATACGAACCGCCCCCACGGCCAGCAACAGGGCCGCGCCGATTGCGACCACGCTGTCGATGCTTTCCATGCCAAACAGCTGAGCTGCCCAAAGCGACAGGATCGCACCGATATTGGGGATAAGGTCCCCAAGGTAATGCAGGCTGTCGGCCTTGACCACGGCAGAGCCCGTGCGCGCCGCCACATGGCGTTGCCACAGGACCAGGGCGAGGGTCAGCGCAATTGAAACCCCCATCACCACCATGCCTTTGTGAAAGGCAAGGATCGGCGCAGGTTCATTTGAAATCAACCGGGCCACCGCTGCCCAGGCAATCACCCCGGCAGAGACGAGAATGAACAGGGATTGACCAAGGGCCGCCAGATCCTCGGCCGCCGTATGGCCAAATGTGTGATCTTCATCCGCCGGGCGGGCCGCATACCAGATCGCGGCCAATGCCCCCAGTGACACCATCAGATCCATCGCCGAATCCGCCAGTGACGCGGCCACGGACAGGGCGTTGGTCTCTCCCAGCGCCCAGAGCTTCAGTGCCACCAGGGTGATGGCGACCGTGCTCGATGCGATCCCTGCGGAAAGGTTCATGCGGGTGCTGTGCGTGTCCATGTCTTTGGGCTACCGCGTCAATTAAATGGTTGCAACCTTGTGCTGAGCGGTGGGCGCGATCAGCGCCACATCACCTTGTCGTAAAACCGCGCCATGAACCGTTTCACAAAGACCTCTTTGGCGGGTTCCAGCCCGTGTCGCACCAGCGCCCAGTAGAAATATTTCTCATAGGGAAAGTCGAACATGCCCAGCGTGCCGAATTCCAGCGCCTCGCGCAGGTCCCCCGCGGTTTTCGCCGTGAGCGCCGCCTGCCAGTAGGGGGATTTGGCGCAATAGATCACCGGGCATTTCTGCATCAATGCCTCAAACCCCTGTGTCGCGTTCTGGGTCACGGTCAGATCAGAGGCCTCCACCAGATCATGCACGGAGGCATCGGTCAGGCGCACGTTCTGGTAATCTTGGGTGATTGCCATGATGCGCCGCCGCTGATCCTTGCCAATGGCCGGGTCCAGCTTGACATAGACCAGCGCCTTCGGGTCGAACTCGGCCGTGATCCGGATCATGTTTTCGCTCGACAGGTAACAGCTCTGCGCGTCGTCATCCCGGCTGGCCTGACAGAACACCGTGGCCTTGGCGCCCTGCAGGCTGCCATGCATCCGCTCTTCCTGCACCGACAGTGACACGTTTTCGCGCAGCATATAGCCGGTGACCCCGTTGAAGAAATAGGTGGCGCGCTCTTCGTCGATGCTGCTGGCGTCGAATTCGCTCAGCCGCAGCGCCGACTGCCACCCCGCGCCCAGCTCGTCCAGATGCCAGAACCCCCAGACAGGGGCGCGCCACAGATGCAGGATCCGCGAACCAAACCGGGCATTGTCCCCGAGCATGATATGGGCGGCATCGGGATCGTCCAGCACCTTGGCCGCGGCCGGGCTGTCCAGCCTGACCCGCTGCACCGGGATCGAGCGCCGTGCGAACGCCTTTTGGATCTGGTCGAAAATCGGGTGTTCCTGCGCCTCAATCGAATTCATCCAGGCGGTATCTGCATGGAACACGACGCGGCGGGATCCGGTGGCGCGGGCCTTGTTGGGGTGGGTCAGAAGCTCAATCATTCGATCACCTCGTCGGGATTGACGCCCCAGATATTGGGTTTGGTGGTCCAGCCGCGAATGCCATCCGCCTGCAACCTGCACCAGATCGGCCCACATTTCTCGACCCGCGCGATGACACCGGCTTCCAGATAGGCATTGACCTGCGCGCTTTCATCCGCGCGGGAATAAAGCGGGGTCAGGTCGGTGTCGATGATCACATGCCGCACCCCGGACAGAAGCGAGTAATGCACCCAGCCGCCGACCCCGTCCCGGTCGCGTATCTGACGCCAATGGCCAAATTCCCCCACCACTTCCAGTGGCAGACCGCGATGTTTGAACACCCAGTCAATCCGGTGGCGCAGGGACGGGCCGCGCCGCACATTCCCTTCGCTCGCCTTAAGCGACACATAGCGCGGGATCGGGAGATTGGTGACTTTGCCACGCGGGATTTCATCTGCCAGCGTGCCCAGGGGCATGACGCTTATGAATGCCGAAAGCAAACCTGCAAAAAATCGCATCAGAGTTCTTTTTGTCTATTGCAGCCCCCGCTCTGCGCAATATTATTGCGCATGCGTCATCGTTGCTGCTTGTGCCTCACCTCATTTGCAGGCAGTTTGGCAGGGAGACGCGGAAAAGGGAAGTAAAGGGAGTGCCATAATGGCTGCGGAACGTCTGAGTGTTGTTGTCACGCGACGGTTGCCCGAGGTTGTCGAGACCCGGATGAAAGAACTTTTTGACGTCACGCTGCGCGACAGCGAGACCCCGATGACGCGTGCAGAGCTGGTCGAGGCCATGAAAAACTGCGACGTGCTGGTCTCCACGGTCAATGACCAGATTGACGCCAATATGCTGGCCGGAGCCGGTGAGCGCCTGCGCCTGATCGCCAATTACGGTGCCGGTGTGGATCATATTGATGTGGGCACCGCGCGTCAGCGTGGCGTTCTGGTGTCCAATACCCCCGGTGTGTCGGCGGATGACACGGCGGATATGGCGATTGCCCTGATCCTTGCGGTCACACGCCGCATCCCTGAGGGCATTCGCGAAATGGATAGCGGCAAGTGGCAGGGCTGGTCTCCGACCGCGCTTCTGGGCAACCGCATCCAGGGGCGTCGCGTGGGGATCATCGGCATGGGCCGTGTCGGTCAGGCCGTGGCGGAACGCGCCCGCGCCTTTGGCATGCAGATCCACTATCACAACCGCAGACGCCTGCATAAGGATATCGAAGCGCGATATGAGGCCACCTATTGGGAAAGCCTTGATCAGATGGTGTCGCGTATGGACGTGATTTCGGTCAACTGCCCGCACACCCCTTCGACCTTCCACCTGATGAATGCCCGCCGTCTGAAGCTGCTGAAGCCCGAAGCGGTGATCGTGAACACCTCGCGCGGCGAAGTGATCGACGAAAACGCGCTGACGCGGATGCTGCAGGCGGGTGAAATCGCGGGGGCCGGGCTCGACGTTTACGAAAACGGCGAAGAGATCAATCCGGGGCTGCGGGATCTGCCGAATGTCGTGTCTTTGCCGCACATGGCCTCGGCCACGGTTGAGGGCCGGCTGGAGATGGGGGAGAAGGTGCTGTTGAACATCAAGACCTTCGAAGATGGCCACCGCCCGCCGGACCAGGTTGTTCCGGGGATGCTGTAAGACGGGCCATGCCCCAGGCAGGTCCTGCGATCTGCGGACAAAACCCAGGGGAAAGGGGGGCGTGCCTCTTTCCCTCCCCGATTGGGGTTGCTAGGCTTTCACCATGTTTCGAGTGCTTCAACTGATCCTGATGGTCGGGTTGGCCTGCCTGTTGGCGGGCCTTTATGGCATGGTGCATAATCAGGTCAGCTACAGTGTTGGCCCGGATTATTTCCACGCGTTCAAATTCATCCAGTTCCGTATCTCGCCAGAGCTGGCCCCCCGGATCGGGGCCGCCTGGGTGGGCTGGCAGGCCAGCTGGTGGATGGGGGTGGTGATCGGACTGCCAATTGCGCTTTTGTCACTGGCCATCCCGGATGGGCGCGCCGCCTGGCGGGCCTTTGCGGGCATTGCAGTGCTGGTGGTGGTGCTGACCTTTGCGCTGGGGATGCTCAGCCTGCTGGCGGACCCGCCGATGGAGCATATTCCCCTGCCGCGCGGCACCATTGATGCGATCGGATTTGGCCGGGCCGCGATGTTGCATGACACCTCCTATCTTGCGGGAGGGTTTGGCCTCTTGGTGGGGCTGGTGTTGATGGGGCGGAAAGTCAGACATGCGCGCCGCTCTTTCTAAGACGCTGCTGTTCGGGCTGGGGCTGATCGCCGTGGTGGCGGGCTGTGCCCGTCCGCTGACCCCGAATGAGCGCGCCTTGGCGCAGGAGGTTTTTGGCGACAGTTTCGACCCGGATCCGGTGCGGGTGCGCATCGGGGTCGGCTTGGCAGCCCTGCCAGCACAGGCGCCATCCGACGGGCGCGCGGCGCGTCTGGCGGAAAAGAAGGGGCAAGATGGCGGGCGCCCTGCGCCTGTCTCAGGCAAAGATATCCCCAACGACGCCTGCGACCGGGTGGCCACCCCTGATGCGGTGGGCTGGCGGTTCCCGGCAGGGTTCGTGCTGGGCAATCAGGTGTTTTTGGTGCGCGCCGCCTATCGCCCCGACATGTTTGCGGGCTGGCCAGTGGCGCTGCCGATGGCGCAGTCGCTTCTGATGGCACATGAGCTGGTGCATGTCTGGCAGTATCAGAACCGTGCGCGGACCGGGTTCACCACGCTGAAATCCGGGGCCGAATCCTTCCGCGAAGGTGACCCGTATTACTGGCCCGACAAAGGCCACAAGACGCTGCTGGCCTTCAATTTCGAAGCGCAGGCCACGATTGTCGAAGATTACCTGTGTTACAGCCTGCTGTTGCCGGACCATCCAAAACGTGCCGAGCTGGCCGCGCTCATTGGGGACACGCTGCCCGTGACCCGAAATTTCGGCCCCTGAAGGCGCGCGTTCACCTACAGGACCTGTCGTGTTTTACCCACGGCGCGGCAAGGGCAGGGGGGCATTTGGCGGGGCGTGACGCATCGGATCGGCGCCTTATCTGGCGGACGGATTGCTTCCATGTCGCTTTTTCCCTGTTTTCGGTCGGCCAGACTTTGAGATGCAACCGGATTTGCGGCACAAATACGCAAACAGTTTTCCCAAAGGGAGTCGTCCATGAAAACTCAAGTCAAAGCGCTTGTCGTCGGCGGTGGTGCCGTTGGCACGTCGATCGCCTATCATCTGGCCAAAGCGGGCTGGGATGATGTCATGCTGATCGAGCGTGACGAGCTGACCTCCGGCTCGACCTGGCACGCAGCAGGCCTGCTGCCGCTCTTCAACATGAGCTATGCCACCACCCACATCCACGACTATTCGGTCAAGTTCTATAAGGAACTGGAAGCGGAAACCGGGCTGAATGCCGGTTTTGCCGTGGTGGGCAACCTGCGGATGGCGCAGACTGATGAGCGGATGGACGAATACCAGCTCTACGCCTCGACCGCCGACACCGTGGGCATCAACTATGAGTTCCTGACCCCGGACCAGATCAAGGAACGCTGGCCGCTGATCGAGACCTCGGACCTCAAGGGTGCGCTTTATCACACCGAAGACGGTTATATTAACCCCGCCGACGTGACCCAGGCCATGGCCAAGGGCGCCCGTCAGCGCGGTGTTGAGATCGTGCGCAAGATGCAGGCCGATGACTTCCACTGGAACGGCACCCACTGGGAAGTGACCTGCACCAAGATGGTGGAAAAAGGCGGCAACCTGATCGAGAGCGACGAGAAGGTTGTGATCACCGCTGAACACGTCGTGACCGCCTCGGGCAACCACGCCCAACGCACCGCCAAGATGCTGGGCATCAAGATGCCTGCCATCCCGGTGGAACACACCTTCATCGTGATGGACCAGGATCCCGAACTGGTGAAATGGCGCGAAGCGGGCAACCCGGAGCACCCGGTTGTGCGTGACGCCGACAACGAATCTTATGCCCGCGAAGAGCGTGGCGGCTGGATCCTCGGCATTTATGAGCGCGGCGCACCGGCCCGTTTCGAACATGGCGTGCCGGACAGCTTCCGCGCCGACCTGTTCCCGCTGGATCTGGATCGGATTGCCGACCAGTATATGGCAATGGCGGAACGCGTGCCGTCCTGTGCTGAATCGGGTCTGAAAGACGATTTCAACGGGCCGATCTGCTACACCCCCGACGGCAACCCGCTGGTCGGTCCGGCGCCGGGTCTGCGCAACATGTGGCTGGCCGAAGGCTTCTCCTTCGGGATCACCGCCGCTGGCGGCACCGGTTACTACCTCGCCCAGATGATGGTCGATGGTGAGGCCGAGATCGACATGGCGTCGCTTGACCCGAAACGCTATTCATCCAACTGGATGACCACCGAGTTTGCCGCGCGCAAGAATGAAGAATGCTACGAGCATGTCTATATTCTGCACCACCCGGACGAAGAGCGCCCGGCCTGTCGCCCGCTGCGCTGCTCGCCTGCCTATGACCGGCAAAAAGAGCGCGGTGCGCAATTTGGCTGGGTCAACGGCTGGGAACGCCCGAACTACTACGGCCCGCTGAACGCACCGGAAAACTTCGACGAAGAAAGCCGTTCGTTCCGCCGAGGGGAGTGGTGGAAATACGCCGTGGAAGAAGCCAAGGCGATCCGCGAAGGCGTCGGCCTCATCGACGCCACCGCCTTCACCAAACACGTGGTCAAAGGCCCGGGTGCCACCCAGTTCCTCGACTGGTTCACCTGTAACAAACTGCCGAAAATCGGCCGTATCAACCTGACCTATGCCCTGACCGAGGCCGGCACGACCCGCACCGAATACACCATCGTGCGCAATGGCGAGAACAACTACTACCTCGTTTCCGCCGGTGCCTGGACCGAATATGACGCCGACTTCCTGCGCAAAGCCGCAGAAGATAAAATGGAAGAGTTCGGTTACATCGAGATCCAGGACGTGACCACCCAGTGGGGCGTGTTTGCCATCGCAGGACCCAAGTCGCGTGACGTGCTGAACGAGATCATCGTGGATGCCGATCCGGCCACTGCGCTGACCAACAAACGCTTCCCGTGGCTCTCGGCCAAGCAGATCGAACTGGGTATGTGCCCGGTGAATGCGATCCGTGTGGCGTACACGGGTGAGCTGGGTTGGGAACTTCACCACCCGATCGAGATGCAGAACTATCTGTTTGATCTGCTTGAAAAAGCTGGTGAGAAACACGGCATGAAGCTGGTTGGCGCCCGTGCGCAGAACTGGCTGCGTCAGGAGAAATCCTACCGTGCGTTCGGCACCGAACTGGGCCGCGACGCGACCCCGGCCGAGGCCGACCTGCCGCGCTTCATCGACCTGGAAAAAGACTTCCACGGTAAAGAAGCGATGATCGAGAAAGGCGTGCGTTTCAAATGCTGCACCCTCTTGATCGACGGGCCGGATGATGCGGATCCGTGGGGCCGCGAGGCGCTGTTCCTCGATGGCAAGAAAGTGGGTCGTCTCACCTCGGGCGGCTACTCGGTGGCGTTTGAGAAGTCGATCGGCATGGGCTACCTGCCGCCGGAGCTTGCCGTTCCGGGCCAGAAGCTCAAGGTCAAGATCATGGGCAACCTGTGGGATGCGGAAGTGACCGTCGACAGCCCCTATGACCCGAAAAACGAAACCATCCGCAAAAACGCAGAAGGTGCGTAACCGCGATCTGGTTTGAAACTGGAAAAGCCCCGGACATGTGCCGGGGCTTTTTCTTTATGTGGCCACGGGGGCGATCAGGGCGCCGGTGAAGGAAGGTGCAGGGGCGCAGGGGGGCTGTTGTCCGGGTGTCTTTACCAGGCGTCCAATTCGTGGGCGGTGATGCTGCCATCAAGATCGGTGTCCACCCGTTTGAACCAGAGGGCAGAATTGCCCTGATATTCGGCCTTGCTGACCAGGCCATTCCCGTCAAGGTCGCTTTCCTCCCAGCTCAGGCTGGCAAGGATACGGTGCGGTTTGTCGCCAAGGGCGCTGACCTCGGGCGTGGCCTCATGCGCGGCATGGGCAAGGGTCAGGCGGGCAAACTCCTCTGCCGTCAGAGCCCGGTCACCATCCATGTCAAATTTCAGGAAGTCCGCCGTGCGCGCCGAGGCGAGTTCCTTGAGGCTCACCGACTGGCTGCCATCCGTGTCAAACTGGGCAAAGAAATGACGCACCATGGCCGAAGGCTCTGCCATGGCGGCACCGGTTGCTAGGCTGATGATGGCAAGGGTCGGGGGGAGAAGAAAGAAGTGGCGCATGGGGTCCTCTGCGGTGGGGTGTCCTGTTGCCTGCCTGTCATTCCCGCCCCGGTTTCGCAAGCAAACACCCTGGTTATGCGGCGCTTTGTCACCGCATAACCCCTTAACATGTATAGGGAAATCAGCCCTGAATCTTCTCCAGAATGTCGTCCACCACCGATCCGTCGCCATCTGCGTCAAGAAAAGAAGTCAACAGATCCAGAGCCGGACCGGATTTGGGGGCATCGTCCGCCGGCTTGCCCAGAACCCCGCTGACCAGTGACATCAACCCACCCGTGCCGGTCCGCTCAGGCATCATGGTGGAGAGCGTCTCGTCCGGCATGGTTTTCTGCAACCCGCCCTGGGCCATCGCCGCGAGCGCCGGCAGGAACGCGGCAATCTGGTCAAGCTCGATCCCGGTGCTGTGGGCTGCTTGTCTGGCAAGGTTTTTGGTGCCTTTGTCGCCCAGAATGCCGGTCAGGAACTGTGCGCCCTGCGCCTGGCCCTGCGCGCTTGCGGCAAGGCTTGCATCCTCATATAGAGCGGCCTGTTCTTGCCCCTGCAACGCGCCGATCACACCGGACAGGCCGCCGTTTTCAACCTGTGCCTTGGTGGCCTGACCAAGCTGTGGGGCCAGCATCTCGGTCAGCTGGGTGGCCTGTGCCGGATCCAGACCAATCTGTTCGGCCAGCACCGACAGGCCCTGACCGTTCTGGGCTTGTTGCAAAAGATGTAAAAGGGACATGGGGGTCCTCCGCCCTGAAATGGTTACATTTTGCCTTTCTTCACGGATCCCTGGCCGGGCACAAGGGGAAAGCTTGCGAAACCCTCCCCGGTTTGAAACTGTGGCAGCAGTGAACTGCGAAAGGGTTTCAGAATGAGTGACATGATCCAGGGACGCTGCCATTGCGGCAAGGTCACCTTCGAAGTGAGCCGCCCGGAATTTGCAGTGCGCTGCAATTGTTCGATCTGTCGCAGATATGCCGCCACATGGGCGCATTGCCCCCCGAATGAAGGGCGTATCCTGACCGGGGAAGATCACGTGACCAGCTATTCCTGGGGCGACCACCTGATTGATTTTCATGCCTGCAAAACCTGTGGCTGCGTGACCCATTGGGGGCCGGGGTCCGCCGCGGATCAGGACCGGTTTGCCGTCAATCTGAACATGGCAGACCCCGCCGCATTGCACGGGCTGCGCATCCGCCGTTTTGATGGGGCAGAGAGCTGGGAGTTCCTCGACTGATCAGGACCTTCAGCGCCGGGATCACACCGCGATTAGATGGTTGTCCCAGGCCCACTTGCCCGCCACCGGGGTAAAGTGATCCCCCAAGGGGCCATGGTGAAACAGCCCCCCGTCACAGGAAATGATCAGCCCACCCGCGCGGCTGCGTGCCACGCCAGCGGCTGTCCCGAGGGAGCGCGCCCCGGCAGGCTGTCCTTCGGCGTCAAAGTAAATCACCACGCTGCCTTTCGGGCCGGTGATGGCAAATCCCCCATCATGCGGCGCACAGGCGATCGATCCGGCATAGTTTTTCAGCTGCCCCTGCTCGGGATGGGTCAGAAGGGTGATCTCTTCGCCCCGCTTATGGCGCGCCACCAACGGCACGTCATCCAGCGGGTTGCCCTGCCATTGCAGCGCCATCAGCACCGCGCCATCGGTGGCAATGTCGATATGACGGATCGAGTTTTTCTGCATGTTTTCAGGTAGAAATACCTGTTCTTCCAGCATCCCTTTCGCATCCAGATAGACAAGAGAGGATTGCATGCTGGGGATGTTCAACCGGGCGCGGGGCATATCGGGATGGGTCTGAATTCCCCCATTGGCAACCACAAACCCACCCTCCTCCCGGCGCAGGATTTCATGGGGGCCAAGGCCGCCGGATGGCAGTTCGCCCACCCGTCGATAGGCCCTGTCGGCATCGTAGATGCCAATTGTCCCGGTCAGGTCATCATAGTTGTTTTCGGTGGCAAACAGGAGGTTGCCATCAGAGGAAAACGCGCCATGCCCATAGAAATGGCGCCCGGGCGGGCTGGTGATCCGCGCGCGTTCCCGTCCCGTCACGCAGTCCAGCACAACCGCAAACCTGCCCGGGCGGCGGGCAAACCCGACCACCTCGGCGCGGGTGGGATGGGGTGTGGCGCCATGGCCGCGACCGGGCAGGGGCAGTTGGAAACACAATGTGCCGTCTGCCTGCAGCCCGACCAGCCAGGTGGATTTGTCAGGCCGGTTGGCAGCGGTGATGACA
This sequence comes from Aliiroseovarius crassostreae, assembly GCF_025137635.1. Classification (NCBI taxonomy): domain Bacteria; kingdom Pseudomonadati; phylum Pseudomonadota; class Alphaproteobacteria; order Rhodobacterales; family Paracoccaceae; genus Aliiroseovarius; species Aliiroseovarius crassostreae. The sequence goes on from NZ_CP080772.1 coordinate 495,330, forward strand.
TCCGGTGCGCCCGCTGCGGCCCATCCGGTCAGGCCGGGGGTCGTGGCAAGGGCGGCGGCAGAAGCCAGAAAGTGGCGTCGTTTCATCTGATCAATCCCCATCTCCCGCGCTGAACCCGGCCTGCAGGCCAAGTGCCGGGCCCACCGTGTTCTCAAGATAGATCTGCAGGGTTTGAAACCGGCTGATCACCCCTTCGATCCGAACCCGCAAAAGCGGATCTTCCACCGCATTCTGCAACGGTTGATCAATCTTTTCCAGCCGTTGTGCGAGGTCGGAAAGCCTCCGGGTCAGCTCTGCACGGATTTCCCCCGGAAGGGCCGGGCCAAACCCGTTCAAGATCACCGCTTCCATCCCGTGCAGCTGGGCGGCGATGATCCGGGTGCTGAGCCCCGCGCGCCAGGCTTCGGCACGTTTCGGAAAGGCGCGTTGATAACTGCCCAGCGGGCGTTTCAGGCGATGGTCGCGCATCCGCAGGATGGAAAACCCAAGCGCGGTGAACATCTGGCGCGAAAACTCCTGATCGCTCAGATAGGTCGGGTTGTCCGGCCCGGCGCTGCGCACCAGATCCGCCCAACCCGGCTGGCCGAACCACTGATCGTAAAGGGCGTTGGATGTGGCGGACAGCTGGCCGGTGATGCCGATCAGGACCGGGCATTGGGCGGGGGCGTCACGCGGGGCATCAAACAAAAGCCGTTCAATTGCCGGCAATCCCTGCGCCGCGACCGAATAGCGTGCGATGACCGCCGGATTGGCCTGTTCCTCGGCCGAGAGCCGCCGCAGCTGTGTCAATGCCCGCCCGACAAACCCTTTCTTGTCCGGGAAAAAATTCACCCGCAACGCCGCGCCGAGGGTTTCCATCGGACCGAACTGATACGGGTCGAGGGGCGCCCAGGCAAGCCAGGTGGCGCGAAAGGCCGAAGTGACCTCTTCTTCTGTCCTGCGCCCTGCGCAAAACCCCTCTGCCTCCTCGGCCAGCCGGGTCGCATGGGTCTGGAACGTGCCGAACTGATGCTGCAGCACGCCTAACAGCCGGTCGCCCGTGGCGCCATGATCGGGGTTTCCGGCCCAGCCGGTGAAGGGAAGCAGGCAGGCTGCTGCGATGGCAAGGAAGGGTTTCATAGCGACCTCACAAAAGAAATTAGATCGTTGCGGTCAGAGCGCGTCATTTGCTGCACCCGGTTCCGGGCGGCCTCTGCCTCGCCCCCATGCCACAGGATCGCCTCAAGCAGGCTGCGCGCCCGCCCGTCATGCAGATAGGCCTCGCGCCCAGAGACCTGCCGGGTCAGGCCAATGCCCCAAAGCGGCGGTGTGCGCCATTCGCGTCCGGTTGCCTGCCCCTCCGGGCGGTGATCCGCCAGCCCTTCGCCCATGTCATGCAGCAACAGGTCGCTATAGGGCCAGATCAGTTGGAACGAGCGGGTGGGGTCCCCGTCCAGCGGGTGGGTGACAAATTTGGGGTTATGACAGGCGGCGCAGCCGCTGGTGTAAAAAAGGGCCTTGCCGCGCAGCACCTCGGGGGCGTCAGGGGCGCGGCGGGCGGGCACCGCCAGATTGGCCGTATAATGGGTCAGCAGATCCAGCGCCTGTGCCCCCAATTCGACATTACCCTGGCTGGGTGAGTTGCCATCCCGCTCAGCGCGGCACGCTGCCTGCGCGTCGGTGCAATCGCCCCAGGCTGCGGGAAATAAGGGGCTGGAAAGGCCGATATCCCCGTTTGCCGCATCTGCCGATTGCTGGCTCAGGGTCGGATTGCCGGCCTTGTGACCAAACCGGCCCAGCATCCATTGGTCATATTCGCGCGACCAGACCTTTTGCGCCTTTCCGGAAATTCCATCACCATCCCTGTCTTCGGGGTCCGCGAGGGCAAGGATATCGGCCTCGGGAATGGCCTCAAGCAGCCCCAGCCCGATCATCTGCGGCGCCACGCGGGGGGAGGTCATCAGCGCCTCTCCGGGGGCACCATGGGCGAGCTGGGTGATCTCATAGTCGGGCCTGCGCAGCTCGACCACCTCACCCTCCGCCAGCAGGACCGGCGTGGTCGTGTGGCGCAGTTGAAGTTTGCCCTCTGCCGCGTGGCCGGTGATGGCGCGGTCCTGCAATTGCGCGCCATAGATGGGGTGCGGCCTGAACGGGGCGTTTTCTTCCGCACCGGGCACTGATAGCCGCAGCACCAGCCCCGGCGTTGGATCCATGGCATCCTTGGGCGGCATCCCGCGCCCATCCTGCCGGTGACAGGCGGAACAGGCGCGCGCATTGTAAAGCGGGCCCAACCCGTCGGAAGAAATGGTGGAGGAAGGGCCCACCACCCAAAGCTTTTCAAACAGAGCCTCGCCGAGGCTGAAATCCAACCGTGCCTCTGCGCTCAGCTTCGGTGCGGGGGTGGAAAAGGGGGTGCGGTCAGAAGGCACCAGCTGTGTGCTGATCCCACCGGGAAGGGCTTCGAATGTCTCGAGCGTGGTGAAGTCCTCGGCCCATCGCAGCGCGGCCGCCCGTTTTGCCTTTTGCGCAGCGGTAAGCGGCAGATGTTTCAGGTGGGGGTCTCCGAACGCCGTTGACACATCTGCCGAAGCGGCGAAGGGGGAAAGGGCAAGACACAGTGCGGCGAGGCGCAGGGGGCGGCAGAGCATGGTAACATTCCGTTTTCCGTGCTCTACGCCGGATGGACCGAGAGGTAAAGGATAATCTGACAGAAATACTCGGATAATGCCCTTTCAAACGTGACGCGGAGAAGGGCGCGTGCGTGTTTCAGGTTGGGATATTGGCGTTTTTCCGAACAAACTGCTCAATCGCCGGGGCGGGGATGGCACCGGCATGCCGTGTCACCTCACGCCCGCCCTGAAACAGGATCAGCGCCGGAATGCCGCGAATGCCATGTTTCTGCGAGACTTTGGGATGGTCTTCGGTATTGATCTTGGCCAGCCGAACCTGCGGGGCCAGCGCGCGGGCGGCCTGTTCAAAAGCGGGGGCCATCATCCGGCAGGGACCACACCACGGCGCCCAGAAATCCACCAGCAGCGGCACGTCGTCGTTTTTCATCGCCTTGGTCAGCGTGGCCGGATCCAAGGCGCGTACCTTGCCATCATTCATCTTTGCGCCACAGGTGCCGCATTTCGGCCCCGCGCCCAATTTGTCTGCGGGCACGCGATTGACGGCGCTGCACTCAAGGCAGGTCATTTTCAGGGATTTTGTCATGGGGGTCCCTATCATATTCCAGTTGATGCATATCTAATGCGATGATGAAGGACTTCAAGGGCAGGCGGCAATGAAACGCCCCCTGCACCACCGCCAAAAAAGAACCCGCACGGAAAGGGCCGCGCGGGTTGCATCTTTCGGGGGCGGGCAGCACTCAGCCGATAAACTTCTTATACCCTGCCTCGTCCATGTAGTCTTCCAGCGGCGAGGGGTCGGAGACTTTCATCTTGAAGAACCATGCCTCGCCTTCCGGGTCGTCATTCACCGCGCCGGGATTGTCGGCGAGCGCTTCGTTCACCTCGACAATCTCGCCATCCAGAGGGGCAAGGATATCGGATGCGGCTTTCACGCTTTCGATCACCACCACCTCATCGTCTTTCGACACGGTGTCGCCCTCTTCCGGCAGTTCCACAAACACCACGTCGCCCAGCTGTTCAGCGGCATGTGTGGTAATGCCCACCACCATCAGCCCGTCTTCTTCGCGCAGCCATTCATGTTCTTCGGTGTATTTCATCAAGGTTTCTCCAGAATTTGCCTTTTTCATTTTGGTAGCGCCGGTCGGGCGGTGTGGCAATCCCTTGGTTGATTTCCACTGGTTGATCCTTATGCCAGGATCAGGGCAGGGTGCGGGCAGGAGGGGCCGTTTATGAAAGACCCGTTTTTCTTTGGATATGGATCGCTGGTGAACCGGCGCACGCATTCTTACGAAAACGCGCAACCTGCCCGGCTGAGCGGCTGGCGCAGGGCGTGGCGGGCCTCGCCGCTCAGGGCCGTGTGCTACCTGACCGCGGTCCCGGATGAAGGGAGCGAGATTGATGGCCTCATCGCTTCGGTGCCCGGTGCGGATTGGGACGCACTAGACCTGCGCGAACGGGCCTATGTGCGGGTGCCGCTAAACGGCCAGACCGGGAATGGCCAGACTGGAAATGGCCAGAGCGAAAATGGCAGTGTGGCGCATCAGGCGGGGGAGGTGGATCTTGCGGTTTACGCCATTGAACCCGGCGCGCATTTTGACCCCACGCGCGACAACCCGGTGCTGCTGTCCTATCTCGACGTTGTGGTGCAGGGCTATCTGGACGTGTTTGGCCGGGCGGGAGTGGATCATTTCTTTCAGACCACAGATGGCTGGCACGCGCCGATCCGAAATGACCGGGCCGATCCGATTTATCCCCGCGCGCAGGTCACGTCTGCTGAGGAAAAGGATCTGGTGGATGGCTGGCTCAAAGACCTAGCGGCGGAAGTTGAATAGTGCCAGTTGACGGCGTTGCCGGGTAAATCCCGTGGCCACCGTGCAGGTCTCGCGCATCAACATGCGCTGGAACATCACCAGGGCGATCACTGCAAAGACCAGCCCGCCCATCGCCCAGCCGATCATCACCCCCGACGCGCCCCAAAGCTGCGCGCCAAGGATCACGAAAGGCACGGTGCCCACGGTCTGACGGCCCCAGTTGATCATGGTTGAGCGGAACGGGTGGCCCAGATTGTTGAACCCGGCATTGGTGACAAAAATCACCCCGTTGAAGAACCACAGCAATGCCAGCGGCCCACAGAACAGGTAGACCAGCTCGCGTGCGATGCCCTGCGCGTTGAACAGATCCGCAATCGGTGCGCGAAAGGCAAACAAAAGCGTGGCAACACAGAGGGTGACAATGGCGGTGAACAGCAGCCCGTCGCGGAATGCTTGACGCACTCGGTCCATGTTCCCGGCCCCGTAATTCTGGCCAATGACTGGCCCGATTGCGCCAGAGAGCGCAAAAATCACCCCAAAGGCCACCGGCACCAACCGACCGGTGATGGCCATGCCTGCCACCGCGTCTTCCCCGAAGGTTGACATGGAGCGGGTGATATAGGCCTGGCCAATCGGCGTGGCAAACTGTGTCAGGATGGCGGGAATGGCAATCTTCATCAGGTCGGGGAAATCGACGCTGAACGCGTCGCGGGTGGGGCGGTCAAGGCCGCCATGATGGGTCAGGATCGGCCAGATCGACAGGATGGCGATGGTGATCCGTGCCGCGACCGAGGCCAGCGCGGCACCGGTCAGATCCAGCCCCAGCCCGAAGATCAGGATCGGGTCGAGCACGGCGTTCACAGCCCCCCCGGCAATGGTTGCCATCATCGCGCGGCGCGCATCCCCATGGGCGCGCAGGATCGCCCCCGCGACCATGGCAATGATCAGAACGGGGAGGGAGGGCAGAATGATCTGCAGGTAATGCTGAGCAAGATCAAGCGTGGTGCCAGACGCCCCGAGAAGAGCCGCCAGGGGCCGGATATTCATCCAGACAATTACCGCAAACACGCCCCCCAGCACGGCCCCGTAAAAGAGGGCCGTGGCCGCGCGCCTGCGTGCTTTCTGCACCTCGCCCTCTCCCAGCGCGCGGGCCACCAATGCGCCTGCCGCGATGGACATGCCAATCCCGAAAGACGAGGTGAAGAAAAGGATCGCGCCCGCATAGCCCACCGCCGCCGCCAGCTCATCTCGGCCCAGCCACGAGATGAAAATCATGTCCACAAGGTCGACAAGGAAAATCGCCATGAGGCCCACGGAAGAGGTCAGCGCCATCACCGTGATATGTCGCATCAGGCTGCCGGTCAGAAACTTCGCCTGTGCAGGGGGGCTGGCATCCGAGGGCTCCCCACCTGCCTTATCGATTTCATCTGCCATCCGGGCCTCCTGTCGCGCTTTTGCCAGCTTGCCGGAAAACCGAACGGTGCGCCAGTGGGCGGGATGCACAGGGGATGTGCGCAAACGCGGGCAAAGCTGTGACATCTGGCCTGCCCCTCTTTTCTGGGCCATATGCCCGGACCATTTGCCATACCCTGATGCCTTGACCGCAGTACAACAGCCCGGCAGGGTTCTGTCAGCTAAACCAGTCAAAAGGAGGCAGCCATGTCCTGGCTACCCACTCTCATCACATCAACCCCCGAAGAAGGCTATGACCTGGCGATTAAACTGTCGCGCATGGCGGTGAAAAAGACCCAGCCCGATGATGAGGCGCGTAGCAAAATGCGCCCGGAATATGCCAATAATGCCGACAGCCTGACACAGGTCTCGCAGGTCGTTGCCACCAATTTCCAGACCGTGGCGCAGGCCAATAACTATTGGCGGGACTGATCTGGCACCCGGATGCTACAATGAAAAAGCCGCCCGATTGGGGCGGCTTTTCTGTTTTTTGTTAAGGGCTTAGCCCTTGGCGCGGATCACCTGCAAAAGCGGCAGAAGGGCCGACATGTCCGGGCCGTGGCTCATGCCGGTGAGCGCCTTTCTGAGCGGCATGAAGAGGCCACGCCCTTTGCGGCCGGTCGCGGCTTTCACCTCTTTGGTCCAGTTGCCCCAGGTCTCGCCATCAAACGGGCCTTCGGGCAGCAGCGCCAGCGCCTCGGCGACAAATTCCCGGTCTTCCTCGTCGATCACCGGATCGGCGCCGGTCGAACAGAGGTCCCACCACGGCGCCAGATCTTTCAGCACGGTGATGTTTTCGCGGGCCACGTTCCAGAACGCTTCGCCCTGCTCTGCGGGCACACCCAGCCCGGTCACGGTCTCGGCCACCGCATCATAAGGCAGGGCGCCCAGATAACGCGCGGTCAGGGGATAAAGGTCATCGACATCGAACTTGGTCGGGGCGGCCCCGAAGCTGCTCAGGTCAAACCCGTCCGCAATCTCATCAAGGGAGCTCATCAACTCAACCGGCTGTGACGATCCCAGACGCGCCATCAGCGACAGAAGTGCTGCCGGCTCCACACCGTTTTCGCGCAGATCGCGCAGCGCCAGCGTGCCCAGACGTTTCGACAGGGCTTCCCCTTGCGGGCCGGTCAGAAGCGAGTGGTGGGCAAAGCTGGGCACCGCGCCGCCAAGGGCTTCGATGATCTGAATTTGCGTGCCGGTATTGGTCACGTGATCGGACCCGCGCACCACATGGGTCACGCCGAAATCCACGTCGTCACAGACCGAGGCGAGCGTGTAGAGGAACTGCCCGTCCCCCCGGATCAGCACCGGGTCAGAGACCGAGGCCGCATCGATCGAAATGTCGCCAAGGATCCCATCGGTCCAGTTGATCCGTTCATGATCCAGCTTGAACCGCCAGTGACCTTGCCCACGCTCTTCGCGCAGGGCGGCCTTTTCGGCCTCGCTGAGCGCCAGCGCCGAGCGGTCATAGACCGGCGGTTTGCCCATGTTGAGCTGTTTCTTACGCTTCAGATCCAGCTCGGTTGGGGTTTCAAAACATTCGTAAAACCGGCCCATGTCGCGCAGCTCCTGCGCGGCCTGCTCATAGCGTTCCAGACGGTCGGATTGCTTTTCCACCCGGTCCCAGGTCAGGCCCAGCCATTCCAGATCTTCCATGATCGCATCGGCATATTCCTGCTTCGACCGCTCCGGGTCGGTGTCATCCAGACGCAGGATGAACTGGCCGCCGGATTTGCGGGCAATCAGGTAGTTGAAAAGCGCGGTGCGCAGGTTGCCCACATGGATATAGCCGGTGGGCGACGGGGCGAAACGGGTGGTGGTCATGCATAGATCTCCTTGGCCGGGACGTGTTTCACATCACGCGGCTTTTGTCCATATCCGCAAAAAGTGCGGGGGCGGGCAGCGGGTGGCGTCAGATCAGCCCGCGAAACCGATCCGGGATGGTGACAACCGGCTCGTCTTTCAACATGCCCGGCTTGTTCAGCGCATAGGGCGCGCGTTCGCGGCGCTGGCGCTGGCGGGCGGTGGGGAAATAGGTGTCGCCGTCATGGGCGCTTGCTTCGGTGATGATCTTGAACAGCGCCTCGCGCCGCTCCAGGTGCCCGCCCCAGCCGGTGGCCAGCCGGTCCTTGTCCAGTGTCTTGCCGGTGGAGCGTTCATAATCGACCATGCCGAAATGGAAGGTGAACAGGTTGGGGTCGATCCGAAACCCGTGCCCCTTGATCCGGTGCATGCCTGACCCCCAGGTGACGGGACGAAAGGTGGTGATCGGCTTGGTGTAGCGGGCGGAAAGATGCGCGTAGCGGCGCTGATCCAGAAAGGGGCGGCTGGGATCCAGCGGCCCTTCTTCGACCATATGCTGCCCCACATCCAGCCCCAGCCCGGAGACGGAAACCTTGTCGGTAAGCAAAGACAGGTAGCCGGCCAATGTGGTGTTCAGATTGGGATCCACCACCAGAAACTCGTCCACGTCGCAGGCCAGAACACTGTCGAAATACCGATAAAGCCCGCGTGCCAGCGCAGACATGACCCGTGCCCGGCGCCGCATGGCGCCCACGCGTTCCATTGGTTGGTGCGGCAGGTAAAGGAAATTCACCTGATCGGCGCCTTCGCAATCAGGTTTTTCCTGATCATGGCCGTCCAGAAACACGTAAAGATGGCGATGGCCAAAGGCCCGGCCATAGTGGTCAATCCATTTGGGCAGGAACAGGTCGTCGTTTCGAACCGTTGTCATTGCGGCAAAGAGTTTTGTCATATGCTCCTCGGATCGGGCTGTGGATCGGGCTGTCCGGTCAGATGTCACCTCCTTTCATATCAGGCCGGATTTGTCCACTGCCCGCGCCGGAGGGACGACTGCGAAGGGAGAGAATTTCCGCCCCTTCTTAGCAAATATCAATGCTCTGATCCGGATGGCGGCTAGGGTGCGGGGGCAGAAGCCGGGGCGTGAAGGCCCCGCAGCAGGGGTTTGGAAAGAGCAACATGTTTTATCTCGTCTTGGTGGTGCATCTACTGGGGGCCGCGGTTTGGACCGGGGGGCATATCGTGCTGGCGACCACGGTGCTGCCGCGGGCGCTGAAGGCGCGCGACCCCGGAATTCTGCTCAGGTTTGAACAGGGATATGAGCGGGTTGGGATGCCTGCCCTGCTGGCGCAGGTGGCGTCCGGCCTGTGGCTGGCCCATGCGTTTGTGCCGGATATCGGTGACTGGGTGCGCTTTTCCGACCCGGCAAGCACCGGGATCGGGGTGAAGCTTGTGCTGCTGGCGATCACCGCGGGCTTTGCGGTCAATGCCCGGTTTCGGGTGATCCCGACCCTGTCGCCGGATACGTTGCCTTTGATGGGCTGGCACATCCGCGCGGTCACGACACTTTCGGTGCTGTTTGTGCTGACCGGGGCGTTCCTGCGCACGGGCGGGTTTTGAGGCGCGGATGAGGGAAGAGGGGCGCTGCCCCTCGGCCTGCGGCCTCACCCCGAGGTATTTTGAGCAAGAAAAAGCCGGGTGATGAGCAGGTCAGAAAGTGAGTGGGGCGGCGGTTTCCTGCGGGTCTGTTCCCAGTGTCCGCCGCCGAACAGATACCGGGCCATCAAGCGCCGGACCAATGGCTCAACGGGCATCTGAAACGAAAAGGTCTGCCAATTTGGGGAGGGTCTGGAGCGGGCGGCGGGAATCGAACCCGCGTCATTAGCTTGGAAGGCTAAGGTCTTACCACTACACAACGCCCGCGCAGTGAGGTCATGATCTATGACATGACAAATTGGGGGTCAAGGCCATTTCCGGTTGTCCGGGTAGAGTTTTGGAAAAATTCTTTTCGTCCGTTCCTCGTGTCATCGTGACGGGAGGCGTGGCGGCCATCGTGGCTGGTGGATCTGCCCGCGGGCCGGAACCGCTCGGGCAGATCTGTTATGTCCGTTCGGGCAGCGCGCCCGGTTAGCTCATGTCGCGCCAGCGGTTCACGATGGGATAACGGCGGTCCAGCCAGAATGCCCCTTTGGTGAGCCGCGTGCCCGGCGCCGACTGGAAGCGTTTATATTCCGAGATGAACACCAGATGTTCGACCTTTTTCACAATTGCCCGGTCAAACCCTGCCGTGACCAGCTCTTCCACCGATTTCTCGTGATCGACCAACCCTTCGAGGATCGCGTCCAGCACGTCATAGGGGGGGAGGCTGTCCTCGTCTTTCTGGTCCGGGCGCAGTTCGGCCGACGGGGGTTTGTCGATGATTGACACCGGGATGATTTCCCCTGCTGGTGCCTTCATCCAGGGGCGATGATTGGCGTTGCGCCAGCGGCATTGTTCAAAGACGCGGGTTTTGTAGAGGTCCTTGATCGGATTGTATCCGCCTGACATGTCACCATAAATTGTGGCGTATCCCACGGCGACCTCGGATTTGTTGCCGGTGGTGAGCAGCATGGCCCCGGTTTTGTTCGACAGCGCCATCAGCAGCAGGCCCCGCAGGCGGGACTGGATGTTTTCTTCGGTAATATCCGCTGCCATCCCTTCAAAAAACGGCGCAAGCGTGTTGGTGATCGCATCGCGCCCTTCCTTGATCGGCACGAAATCATATTGGCAGCCAAGGCGCTGGGCGATGTCCTTGGCGTCCTCCAGTGAGCCTTGAGAGGTGTATTCTGAGGGCAGCATCACGCAGCGCACATTTTCGGGCCCCAGCGCATCGGCGGCAATGGTGGCCACGATGGCGCTGTCGATCCCGCCAGAAAGACCCAAGAGCACCTGTTTGAACCCGGTTTTGCCCATGTAATCGCGCAGGCTGTCCACCATGGCGCGGTAATCCTGTTCCCATTCGTCGGGCTGGGGGGCGACCTCGCCCGCCGCAATGCGCCAGCCCGCGTCGGTCTCTTGCAGGTCGATATGGCGGATTTCTTCGTCAAACACGCCCATCCGCAGGGCAAGCTCCCCGCCGGGGTTCAGCGCAAAGGTGCCGCCGTCAAACACCTGATCATCCTGACCGCCCACCATATTGAGGTAAATCAGCGGCAGGCCGGTTTCCACCACGCGACCCACCATGTGATTGAGGCGCACGTCATATTTGCCGCGGAAATAGGGCGAGCCATTGGGGATCAGCAGGATCTCGGCGCCACTTTCCGCCAGGGTTTCGCAGACGTCATGGGCATGCCACGCATCTTCGCAGATCGGGGTGCCGATGCGCAGCGGCCCGATGGAATAGGGGCCCTGCGGGGGGGCAGAGGTGAAATGGCGCACTTCGTCAAACACGGTTTCATTGGGAAGGCGTTGTTTGAGGACGCGGGTTTTCACCGCCCCCCCTTCCAGCACCCACCAGGCGTTATACAGGTCGCTTCCGTCATGATACGGTGCGCCAATGCCCATGGCAGGGCCATCGGCGCAGTCGCGGGCGAGCTGCTCTACGGCCGCCATGGCGTCGCGGTAGAATTGTGGGCGCAGCACCAGATCCTGGGTCTGATAGCCGGTGAGAAAGGCCTCGGGCAGGGCGACCATCTGGCTGCCGGCCTCTTTCGCGGCGGCCCAGGCGGCCCGCGCCTTGTCGGCATTGGCGGCGATGGCGCCGACCGTGGGGTTCAGCTGGGCCAGGGTCAGGCGGAATTGGGCGGGGCGGAAATCGGGGGTGTGGAAATTCTCACTCATCGCGCGTCTTCTATTACCGGGTCTCAGGACATTTGCGCACAGATGTAGCAGCATTTGGCCGAAGGGGAAGCCCCGGCAGGGGAAAAGCGTTGTTTCGCCCCGGAGGCTCCTCTATCTTGCCGAAGATGCCCTGATGATGTCGGGGCCTGTCTTGTCGTTTGATTTGAAGAGGTTGGGCATGAAGCACCTGCTGCGCTTTCCCGCGATCGGGGCCGTGATGGCCACAACAGCTCTGGCTGCGGGCCTGATGCCGGGGCGCGTCGTGGCCCAGGATGTCGAGATCAAGCAATATGATGACGGGGCTGTCTATGAGGGCACGTTCAAGGGTGGGCTTCAGCATGGGATGGGCACCTACCGCCTGCCCTCGGGCTATGAATATACCGGCGAATTCATTGACGGCGAGATTGTCGGGCAGGGTGTGGCCCGCTTCCCGAACGGATCGGTTTACGAAGGCAGTTTCGCCAAGGGCAAGCCGGACGGGTTTGGCCGGATCACCTTTGCCGATGGCGGCACCTATGAGGGCGATTGGGTGGATGGCAAGATCAACGGCACCGGCCTGGCAATCTATGCCAATGGCGTGACCTATGAAGGTGGGTTTCGCAATGCCATGCACCATGGCAAGGGCCGGATGGAGAGCCCCTCTGGCTATATCTATGAGGGCGACTGGGTGATCGGTGTGAAAACCGGGCGCGGTGTTGCCAGCTACGCCGATGGCTCGGTCTATGACGGAGAGCTGCGCGATGACCAGCGCGATGGTGAGGGCAAGCTGATCTCGGCGGACGGGATGATCTATGAAGGCCAATGGGCCAAGGGGCAGATGCATGGGCAGGGCAAGCTGACCCAGGTCAACGGCGATGTCTATGAAGGCATGTTCAGCGCCGGTGCGCGCGATGGCAAGGGTAAGGTGGCCTATGCGGGGGGCGATGTCTACGAGGGGATGTTCTCGGGCGACAAGCGCCACGGCAAGGGCCGCTTCTCCGGTGCGGATGGCTATGTCTATGAAGGGGATTGGATCGAGGGGCGCATCGAGGGGACCGGCGTGGCCACCTATCCGGATGGCTCGGTCTATCAGGGGGCGTTTGTGGATGGGGTGGCCCAGGGGCAGGGCATGATCGTCTATCCCGACACCAGTTCCTACGAAGGGGAATGGGTCGCCGGGGTGATCGAAGGCAATGGCGTGGCCCGTTATGCCGATGGAACGCAATATGACGGCGCTTTTGTGAATGCGCTTTATGATGGGCAGGGCAGCCTGACCACCGCCACGGGGGCAAGCTACAAGGGGGACTGGCAGGCCGGTCTGCCCAGCGGGCAGGGGGTGTCGGTGCTGGAAGATGGCAGCACCTATGAAGGCGGTTTCTTTGCCGGCCAGCGTCAGGGACAGGGCGTGCTGAAAACCGCCGATGGCTTCCGCTACGAAGGCGAATGGCGGGCGGGGCTCTTTCATGGCAAGGGCGTGGCGGTCTATGCCAATGGCGATCTGTATGACGGTGGCTTTGTCGATGGCAAACGCCATGGCCCGGGTGTGGTGATCCGCGCGGATGGCGCGCGGGAAGATGGCGTCTGGGAGGAGGGCTTTCTGCAAGGCAGCGTGCGGCACCCGGATCCGTCCTTGCCCGCAGATGACGGGGATGCGACCGCAGATCAGCCGGATGCCGGATCAAATCCCGGCTCTGACGCGGCACCGGAAACGACGGTAGAAACATCGCCCGAGGTACCCGCAGAAGCTGAGCCTGACACATCGACCGAAAACTGAGACCGGAAACTGAGACCGGACCTGAAGCGCTCGCTCCGGGTGTGCCCCTGGGTTGTGTTTCCGAGCGGTGTTCCTGGCGGATCCATCATCGGATTTGCCAGAGATTTACCGGAGAATTGCGGGCGAATTATGAGGGAAACCGAAAAAACCTCTTTCCCCCGGTAAAAACTGCCCTATAGTCACCGCCATGGTAACGCAGACACATATCGCTCCCTCGGCCCGTATCGGCCTGGCTGCTCTTTCGCTGCTAACACGCCTCTGAGCGTGCCATCTCGGCGCGTCCGCTCAGAGGATTTGCCTGACCGCGCCCCTTCCCAACATCCCGCTTGCAGCCGATCACTGTTCTTTCGTTGATCCCCGCCAAAAATGGCATGCGAAAACTGGTAATCCGCCGCGAACCGGGATACTCCACGGGCACGTTATGGCCCGACCCAAGATTTGATGAAGAGACCAGAGATATGACCCAGCCCAAATCCGACCACGTGTTGATCTTCGACACCACGCTGCGCGACGGCGAACAATCGCCCGGCGCCACCATGACCCATGACGAAAAGCTCGAAATTGCCGAGATGCTGGACGAGATGGGTGTCGACATTATCGAAGCGGGCTTCCCGATTGCCTCAGAAGGCGATTTCGCCGCCGTATCCGAGATTGCCCAGCGGTCGAAAAACTCGACCATCTGCGGATTGTCGCGCGCCAATTTCAAGGATATTGATCGCTGCGCCGAGGCCGTGCGCAATGCCGCCAAGCCGCGCATCCATACCTTTATCGGCACCTCGCCGCTGCACCGCGCGATCCCCAACCTTACGCAAGACGAGATGGCCGAGCTGATCCATGAAACCGTCAGCCATGCGCGCAACCTCGTGGATGATGTGCAATGGTCGCCGATGGATGCCACCCGGACCGAGCATGATTACCTGTGCCGCGTGATCGAGATTGCGATCAAGGCCGGGGCCACCACCATCAATATCCCGGACACGGTGGGCTATACCGCGCCGCGTGAAAGCGCCGACCTCATTCGCATGTTGATCGAAAACGTGCCCGGCGCGGATGAGATCACCTTTGCCACCCATTGCCATAACGACCTCGGCATGGCCACCGCCAACGCGCTGGCCGCGGTTGAGGCCGGTGCGCGCCAGATCGAATGCACCATCAATGGCCTCGGCGAACGCGCGGGCAATACCGCGCTGGAAGAGGTGGTGATGGCACTTAAGGTGCGCCATGACATTATGCCCTATAAAACCCAGATCGACACGCGCAAGATCATGAACATTTCGCGCCGCGTGGCGCAGGTGTCGGGTTTCCCGGTGCAGTTCAACAAGGCGATTGTCGGCAAAAACGCCTTTGCCCATGAAAGCGGCATCCACCAGGACGGGATGCTGAAGAACCCGGAAAACTTTGAGATCATGCGGCCCGAAGATATCGGCCTCGCCGGCACCTCGCTGCCGCTTGGCAAACATTCGGGGCGCGCCGCGTTGAAGGCAAAGCTGAGCGATCTTGGCTTTGATGTGGGCGACAATCAGTTGAAGGATGTGTTTGTCCGCTTCAAGGATCTGGCCGACAGCAAGAAAGAGGTGTTCGACGAGGACATCATCGCGCTGATGACCGACGGGACTGATGCGCAGAATGACCGCCTTCAGGTGAAATTCCTGCGCGTGATCTGCGGCACCGAGGCCCCGCAATCTGCCGATCTGACCATGGAGATCGACGGGGTGGACCGTCAGGTCACCGCCCAGGGGGACGGCCCGGTTGATGCCACGTTCAATGCGATCAAGATGCTGTTCCCGCATGAGGCGCGGCTCAAGCTTTACCAGGTGCATGCGGTCACCGAAGGCACCGATGCGCAGGCCACCGTCAGCGTGCGGATGGAAGAGAACGGCAAGATCGTGACCGGCCAGTCGGCCCATACCGACACGGTGGTTGCCTCGGCCAAAGCCTATGTCAACGCGCTCAACAACCTGTTGGTGCGCCGGGAAAAGACCAAACCCGAGGCGGTCTGACGCATCTGACCCGGATGTTCGAAAAGTGAAAGCGTGGCCCGAAAAGGCCGCGCTTTTTCATCTTTGGTGGCTAGCATAAATCGGAAATGTGCAACCCGTCGATTGAGGGCGGCGAGAAGCCGCCGGACCCTTGCAATTCGGGCTTCCACCAAACCCCATCGGGGCCTATAACGCTATGGTCTGCACTCGGGGGGAGTCGTGGACCATTTCTATTTTGCATGAAGGTTGGCAACACATGGCAGGTCTCGCAGGTTTGTTTTCATCGGATATGGCCATTGATTTGGGAACGGCGAACACGCTGGTCTATGTCAAGGGCAAGGGCGTGATCCTGAATGAACCCTCGGTGGTGGCCTATCACGTCAAGGATGGCGTGAAAAAAGTGCTCGCCGTGGGGGAAGATGCCAAGCTGATGCTGGGCCGTACACCGGGCTCGATCGAGGCGATCCGCCCGATGCGTGACGGGGTGATTGCCGATTTCGACAGTGCGGAGGAGATGATCAAGAACTTCATCCGCAAGGTCCACAGACGCACCACCTTCTCAAAACCGAAGATCATTGTCTGCGTGCCGCATGGCGCCACCCCGGTTGAAAAACGCGCGATTCGCCAGTCGGTTCTGTCTGCTGGCGCGCGCCGCGCCGGGCTGGTCGCGGAACCGATTGCCGCAGCCATCGGGGCTGGCATGCCGATCACCGACCCGACCGGCAACATGGTTGTGGATATTGGCGGCGGCACCACCGAGGTGGCGGTCCTGTCCCTGGGCGACATCGTTTATGCGCGCTCGGTGCGCGTGGGTGGCGACCGGATGGATGATGCAATCATTTCCTACCTGCGCCGCAACCAGAATATTCTTGTCGGCGAAAGCACCGCCGAACGCATCAAGACCGAGATCGGCACCGCCCGGATGCCCGATGACGGGCGTGGCGCGTCGCTGCAGATCCGGGGGCGTGACCTTCTGAACGGGGTGCCGAAAGAGACCGAGATCAACCAGGCGCAGGTTGCCGAGGCGCTGGCAGAGCCGGTGCAGCAGATCTGCGAAGCGGTGATGACCGCGCTGGAAGCCACCCCGCCGGATCTGGCCGCGGATATTGTCGACCGCGGCGTGATGCTCACCGGGGGCGGCGCGCTGCTGGGGGATCTGGATCTGGCGCTGCGCGAACAGACCGGCCTGTCCATTTCGGTTGCAGATGAAAGCCTGAACTGCGTGGCGCTGGGCACCGGCAAGGCGCTGGAATATGAAAAGCAGCTACGCCACGTGATTGATTACGATAGCTGATCGCGCGTAGCCTGTTCTGGACCTGACCTGACGGGGTCCGGACCGGGGCCCGCCGGTGTGATCTGAGGCCAAAGTGATCGGAGGCCAAATTGGCGACAAACAAACAGCAAAATGTCGAATATGCGGGGCCGCTGCGGCGGCTCTTCATGGCGATGCTTGTGCTGTTTCTGGCGCTGGTGTTCCTGATCTGGCGGATCGACAGCCCGCGGGTGGAACGGTTCCGTGCCCAGTTGATTGATACGGTGGTGCCCAGTTTCGAATGGGCCCTGGTGCCGGTCACCCATGTGGTGGGCATGGTCGAAGATTTCCAAAGCTACCAGCGGATCTACCAGCAAAACCAGGAACTGCGCCGCGAGCTGCGCCAGATGAAAGCCTGGAAAGAAGCCGCGCTGCAGCTGGAACAGGAAAACGCACGGCTTCTGAACCTGAACAATGTGCGGCTGGATGCGCAGCTCAGCTATGTGACCGGGGTCGTGCTGGCCGATAGCGGCTCGCCGTTTCGCCAGTCGGTCCTGCTGAATGTCGGCACCCGCGATGGCATCGTTGATGGCTGGGCGGCCACGGACGGGCTGGGGCTGGTGGGGCGGATCTCTGGTGTGGGGCGTCAGACCAGCCGCGTGATGCTTTTGACCGACAGCAACTCGCGCATTCCGATTACGGTGCAGCCCTCGGGGCAGACCGCACTTTTGCATGGCGACAACACGGCGTCACCGCCGCTGGAATTTCTGGAAAGCCCGGACAAGGTGCGCCCGGGGGATCGGGTGATTTCATCCGGTGACGGCGGGGTGTTCCCGGCGGGGTTGCTGGTTGGGCATGTGGCCATGGGCACGGATCGCCGGTTGCGCGTGCGCCTCTCGGCGGATTACGAGCGGCTTGAATTCCTGCGTGTGCTGCGCAGCCATCCCGGCGAACGGGTGCTGGACAGTGATGCGCTGATTGTCTCGACCCCGGCGCAGCCGCCGGTGGAAGACATCCTTCGTGAAGGCGAAGCGACCGCGACGTCCGGGGCCAGCGCGGAGAGCGGGCAATGATTGACCGCATCGCCCTCAGCCGTGGATATTATCGCCTGTTGCTGGTGGTGGTTGCCATCGTGCTTCTGTTCGGGCGCCTGTTGCCGCTGGAGCTTGGCGCCGGGCGCCTTCCCGGCCCGGATCTTTTGCTGGTTCTGGTGATGGCCTGGGTGGTGCGCCGACCGGATTATGCGCCGGTCTTCCTGATCGCGCCGGTGTTCTTCCTGACCGACATGCTGCTTTTGAAACCTCCTGCGGTCTGGACCCTGATGGTGGTGTTTGGCACGGAATTCCTGCGCCGTCGCGAAACGCGCCTGCGCGAACAAAGCTTTCTGATCGAGTTCGGGTTGGTGGCCGCCACGCTTGTGGCCATGCTGATCGGCCAAAGATTGCTGCTGGGCGTGTTCCTGGTTGAGCAGGTTTCGTTCGGGCGCGAGATCCTTTACCTTCTGGCCACGATCGCCGCCTATCCGCTGGCCGCGCTGGTCACGGTCTATGGGTTCGGCATCCATAAATTGCAGCCGGGTGAGGACGAGATTTCGGGGCATTACGCATGAAACGCACCGGTGTGGATACGGATAAAAGCGCCCGCATAATCACCCGGCGGGGCCTGTTTCTGGGTGGGTTGCAAGTGTCTTTTGCGGCCCTTCTGGTTGGGCGGATGCGCTATATGCAGGTGGATCAGGGCGACGAATACCGCCTGCTGGCCGAAGAAAACCGTATCAATATCCGACTGATCCCCCCCTCACGCGGCTTGATCCATGACCGCAATGGCGTGCTGATCGCCGGCAATGAACAGAATTACCGCATCGTTTTGGTGCGCGAGGACGCAGGCGACCCCGAAGCGGTGCTGCGCAAACTGTCCCATATTGTCTGGATGTCGGAGGAGGACATCGCCAACGCGCTGAAAGAAATCAAGCGGCGCAGTCCCTTTGTCCCGGTTGCCGTCGCGGATCGGGTCAGTTGGGACGAGGTGGCCGAAGTGGCGGTGAATGCGCCGGCCCTGCCCGGCATCACCCCCGAGGTGGGCCTGTCGCGGATCTATCCGCAACGCGGCGATTTCGCCCATATCCTGGGCTATGTGGGGCCTGTTTCGGATTACGACCTGTCCAAGCTTGAAGACCCGGATCCCCTGTTGCAGATCCCCCGGTTCCAGATCGGCAAATCCGGCGTCGAGGCGAAGATGGAGCATGCGTTGCGCGGCTCTGCCGGGTCCCGCGAGATCGAGGTGAACGCGGTGGGCCGTGAGATGCGCGAACTGTCGCGCGAAGAAGGGCAGGCCGGGGCGGCGGTGCAGCTGACCATTGATGCCAAGCTGCAAAGCTATGTGCAGGCGCGCATGGCGGGGGAAAGTGCGGCTGCGGTGGTGATGGACACGGTAAGCGGGGATATCCTCGCGCTGGGATCGGCCCCCACCTTTGATGCCAATAAATTTGTGCACGGGATCTCCAGCGCGGATTACAAGGCGCTGTTGGAAGACCCCTATCGTCCATTGGCGGCAAAAACGGCGCAGGGCACCTATCCGCCGGGGTCAACCTTCAAGATGGTCACGGCGCTGGCGGCGTTGGAAGAAGGGGTGATCGGCCCCGGCGAAACCGTGACCTGCTGGGGCAAGATCGAGGTCTATAACCGCAATTTCCATTGCTGGAAACGGGCGGGCCACGGCAAGGTTGATCTGCTCAAGAGCCTCGAGCAGAGCTGTGACATCTATTATTATGAGATCGCCCAGCGGGTTGGGATCGACAAGATTGCCGAGATGGCGCGCCGCCTTGGGCTTGGGGAAAAACACGACCTGCCATTGTCTGCGGTGGCGCAGGGGTTGATCCCGAACAAGGCGTGGAAGCTGGAAAACCGCGGTGCGGATTGGGTTGTCGGGGACAGCCTGAATGCGGGCATCGGGCAGGGCTTTGTGCTGGCCTCTCCGCTGCAACTGGCGGTGATGACCTCCCGGCTCGCCACCGGGCGTGCGGTGGTGCCGCGCTTGGTGCGCTCCATCAACGGGGTGGATCAGCCGATTGCAGAGCAGGCGCCGCTTGGGATCAGTTCATCGAACCTCGCCGCGGTGCGCCAGGGCATGTATGCGGTGGTCAATGCACGCCGTGGCACGGCGGGCCGGTCGAAAATCACCGGGGATGAGTTTCGGATGGCGGGCAAGACCGGCACCAGCCAGGTGCGCAACATCACCAAGGCAGAGCGCGCACGCGGCGTGACCCGCAACGAAGACCTGCCCTGGGAGCGGCGTGACCACGCGCTGTTTGTTGCCTATGCGCCTGCGGAAAACCCGCGCTATGCGGTGTCGGTTGTGGTGGAGCATGGCGGCGGCGGCTCAAAAGCTGCGGCCCCGATTGCGCGGGACATCATGTTGCAGACGCTTTACGGCGGCACCCCCCCGCTGAGTGCCTACCCGTCCTCGCAGCGCGGCACCATCCGGTCGCGGCAAAAAGAGATCGAGGACATGATGCAACTGCCCTCTGACGACGGTGCGCAGGGGAGTGGGCGCGCATGAGCTATCTTGAATACAACGTCAAATACGTGCCCACCGGGCTGCGCAAGGTGCTGTATCTGAACTGGTTTCTGGTGCTGCTGCTGAGCGCGGTGGCCGGGGTTGGGTTCCTGATGCTGTATTCCGTGGCCGGAGGCAGCCTTGATCCCTGGTCGGCGGCGCAGATGAAACGGTTTGCGCTGGGGATGGTCCTGATGTTCATCACGGCAATGGTGCCGATCTGGTTCTGGCGCAATATGGCGGGGCTTGGCTATCTCGTCTCTCTGGTGCTTTTGGTGCTGGTGGAGCTGATCGGCACAACCGGCATGGGGGCACAGCGTTGGATTGACCTTGGCTTCATGCGGCTGCAGCCTTCGGAGCTGATGAAGATCAGCCTGATCATGATCCTCGCCGCCTATTATGACTGGCTGGATGTGAAAAAGGTTTCGCGCCCGCTTTGGGTGCTTTTGCCGCTGGTGTTGATTGCCCTGCCGACCATGCTGGTGCTGAAACAGCCGGATCTGGGCACGTCGATCCTGCTGGTGACCGGTGGTGGGGTGGTGATGTTTCTGGCCGGGGTCAGCCTGTGGTATTTTGCGGCGGTGATCCTGAGCGGCGTGGGGCTGGTTACCGGTGTGTTCCTGTCGCGCGGCACGCCCTGGCAGCTTCTGAAAGACTATCAGTATCGCCGCATCGACACCTTCCTTGACCCCTCTTCGGACCCGCTTGGGGCGGGTTATCACATCACCCAGTCAAAGATTGCATTGGGGTCCGGTGGCTGGACCGGGCGGGGGTTCATGCAGGGCACGCAGTCGCGGCTGAACTTCCTGCCGGAAAAGCATACGGATTTCATCTTTACCACGCTGGCTGAGGAGTTTGGCTTTCTTGGCGGAGCGGGCCTGCTTGGGCTTTACGTGCTGATCCTTGTGTTCTGCGTGATTTCCGCCGTGCAGAACCGGGACCGGTTCTCGTCCCTTCTGATCCTTGGGATCGCGGTCACCTTTTTCCTGTTTTTTGCGGTGAATATGTCGATGGTGATGGGGATGGCGCCGGTGGTGGGCGTGCCGCTGCCGATGGTCAGTTATGGGGGCTCGTCCATGCTGGTGCTTCTCATCGGCTTTGGTCTGGTGCAGTCTGCCCATGTGCACAGGGCGCGACAGAAGCGTTAGGCATCTGCGGCGCGTCTGAGAATGTGAAAAGGATCCCTGATGACCCCAGTCTCGATTGTTGCCCCGACCGCTGCCCACAGGAGTGTCAATGTGCTGTTTGCCGGGCGTGATGCGCTTTGGCCAGTGTATAAGCCCGCGCTGGAAGCCGCTTTTTGCGAGGCGGGCGTGGTGGCGGATCTGCGTCAGGCCTTTGCTCCGGAGGAGGTGGATTACATCATCTACGCCCCGTTTGGTCCCCTGTCTGACCTCAGCCCCTATACCCGGTGCAAGGCCGTGCTGGGTCTCTGGGCCGGGGTGGAAAGCATCGTCACCAACCCGACCCTGACCCAGCCTTATACCAGGATGGTGGACCGGGGGTTGACCGAAGGGATGGTGGAATGGGTGGTGGGCCATACCCTGCGCTATCACCTTGATATGGATCTGGATATCTGTCGGCAGGATCAAGCGTGGGAGGTCCATATCCCGCCGCTTGCACGGCACCGGACCGTGGGGGTGCTGGGATTGGGGAATTTGGGTGCTGCCTGTGCGCAGGCCCTGTCGGCGCTGAATTTCAACGTGCATGGGTGGAGCCGGAGCGCAAAATCCCTGCCGGGGGTGAGCTGTCATAGTGCGGAAGACGGGTTGCGCGATGTCCTGACCCAGGCAGAGATCCTTGTGCTGCTTCTGCCCGACACACTGGCCACGGAAAACACCCTCAACGCTGACACGCTGGCACTGCTGCCCAAAGGCGCGCGGATCCTGAACCCCGGGCGTGGGCCGTTGATTGAGGATAACGCCCTGCTCGCAGCGCTCGACAGCGGGCAGGTGGGCCATGCCACGCTGGACGTGTTCCGGGTGGAGCCCCTGCCCAAAGATCACCCCTACTGGGCGCACCCCAATGTAACCGTGACCCCGCATATCGCCTCTGAAACCCGACCAGACACGGCCAGCCAGGTGATTGCGGAGAATATACGCAGATCCGAGGCGGGAGAGGCGCTGTTACATCTGGTGGACAAAACGCGCGGCTATTGAGGGTTTGACGGCCGGGAGGGGCAGGATTCTAGTTTTCTAGTTTTCTAGTTTTCTAGTTTTCTAGTTTTCTAGTTTTCTAGTTTTCTAGTTTTCTAGTTTGCGCAGTGTCGAGGGCGGGGCAGGGGCGCTGCCCCTCGGACTGCGTCCTCACCCCGAGGTATTTTCGGCAAGAAAAATGAGACATGAGGATGGAGATACGGCCCTTTGGGCGGGCCGCCGTCCCGCTGCGTCAGCGCAGATGAAAGCTTGGCGCGCGGCCAATTGGGAGCGGCCCCAGGGACATGAAACCGCCAGAAAATCCCAAAGGCACATCCAGCGTGTCAGGGTCCCCCGAGAGGCTGGACAAGAGCTGAAGCGCGCCAATGACAGTGCTTTCAAAGGCGGGATCAATCAGCCCTGAGGCTTTGGCCAGCGCCACCATTTCGCGCCAGTTCCGCGCTTTCACGGTGATTTTCCCATTGGGCTGACCGGCGCTGTTCACGGTGAGGGTGCCCGCGGCCTGCAATACCATTTCGCCCCATTTGGCCCGCAGCATGTCCAGTTTGATCTCGGTGGGTTGCGGGCGTTCCTGTTCCAGGGCGGCCAGATCCCAGGGGGCGTCAAACGCCACTTTGCCCTGCACTGTAACGCCTTCAAAAGACGGGGGCAGCAGGCTGTTGGTATCAAAACTTTGCACAAGTTCAGAGGGGGGGATGAACTCCTTTACCTCCAGATGGACTTCATGTTCGGTCGATTTCCCGTCCACTTGCCGGGTGGCGATATTGGCGGACCCCAGCGTGGCGGTCCAACCCAGAGAGGAGGTCAGGGACATGTCTTCGATCACGAATGAGGAGCGGTTCAGGGGCAGGGAGGGCGCGGGATCCACGACAAGTGACGCTTTGAAATCCTGCGCTGTGATGTCGATATTCTGCAACGGGGTCGACAGGCGCTGGGTGCCGGGCCAGACCGCGATCAGGTGGTTGGGCTTGTAGCTGAGGGTGAGAAGCTGGAACAGATCTGCCGACCACGCCAGCCCGGTCTCCGGGTCTGCGAGATGAACGCCTTCAGCCACCATATCGAACCGGTTCGGAAACCCCTGCACGCGCAATGCCTCGTAGTCGGACACCCAGCCATCAGCCCGCCGTTCGGCAAACCAGCCCTGATAGGCGCGCTCGGCCGCTCCGGCCCCAACCCACCAATACCCGGACCAGAGCCCAGCCAGAACCACTGCAATCACAATCAGTTTGCGCATACCGCTTCCCTCTTAACACCTGCCCCCTTATATGGGGAGCGCGCGCTGGACGGAAAGGGTATGGGCATGGGCAATTCCGAATTGTGGGTCTTTGGTTACGGATCTCTGATCTGGCATCCGGGTTTTGATCATGATGAAACCGTGATCGCGACCCTTGCGGGGTATCACCGGTCTTTCTGCATGCGCTCGATCCATCATCGCGGCACCGAGGAAAAGCCCGGTCTTGTGCTGGCGCTTGACGAGGAGGCGGGGGCGTCCTGCCAGGGCGTGGCCTTTCGCGTCACCCCCGGATGCGAGGACAAGACCATGGCAGAGTTGCGCGAGCGCGAGCTGGTCTCCTCTGCCTATCTTGAAAAAAACCTGAAAATCACCCTGGCTGATGGGCGCGAGGTCGAGGCCGTGACCTATGTGATCGACCCCGATCATGTGCAATATTGCCATATCGACCTGTTGGAGCAGGCCCATATCATCGCCACTGCCGTTGGTGGGCGCGGCCCCAATACCGATTATCTTTACAACACCGCTGACCATCTGGCGACGCTGGGGATCGAAGACCCGGATCTCAGCTGGCTTGCGGCCCGCGTGCGCGAAATCACCGAAGCCCTCTGACCGCATCTGCCCCCTGATCGGCCCCCTGTTTTCCCGAACCGCATTCGCGCTTGGCAGGGCGCCCAATCCCCCCTATCCTGACCGCAAAACATTCAGGCGATAGGGAAAATACCCGATGAAAGAGCCAGATAGCAGGCCGTCCGTGACGCGCCGCAAAGGGGCCGAGCCGCAATTTTCTCAACCTTTCCGCCAGATCTTTGTGATGCTGGTGGTGTTGGGCCTTGTGGGCTTCGGGGGCTTTGTCGCCCTGCCGCAGGTGCTGCCGGTCTTCCTTGCCAATCTTTATCTCAACGCCTTTATCGCTCTGGTCTTCGTGGTTGGCCTTCTGGCCTGTTTCTGGCAGGTCTGGCAGGTGGCGGCCTCGGTGATCTGGATCGAAGGATTTGTGGGCGAGCGTGAAGGGACCAACCCGGATCGCGCGCCACGTCTGCTCGCGGCCCTGGCCAAGCTGCTGTCGACCCGAGGGGCGCGGCTGCAGATCGGGGCCTCGTCATCGCGCTCCATCCTCGACAGTGTGGCCACCCGCATTGACGAGGCCCGTGATATCACGCGTTACATTGTCAACCTGCTGATTTTCCTTGGACTTCTGGGGACATTTTTC
Organism: Aliiroseovarius crassostreae; assembly: GCF_025137635.1. Taxonomy (NCBI): domain Bacteria; kingdom Pseudomonadati; phylum Pseudomonadota; class Alphaproteobacteria; order Rhodobacterales; family Paracoccaceae; genus Aliiroseovarius; species Aliiroseovarius crassostreae. The sequence continues at coordinate 519,963 of NZ_CP080772.1, forward strand.
GGCCTCGCCACCACCGTGCCCGCGGTTGTGAAGACCATCGGCTCGCTCGCGCCGTCTGGCGATGAAGGCGGGGTTGAGGTGTTCAACCGCCTGATGAGCGGGCTGGAAGAGCAGCTGGGCGGCATGGGAACGGCCTTTTCCTCCTCCCTTCTCGGCCTGGCCGGGTCGCTGGTTGTGGGGCTGATGGAGCTGTTTGCAGGCCATGGTCAGAACCGGTTTTACCGCGAGCTTGAGGAATGGCTGTCCACCATCACCAAATTGTCCATCGCCCCCGCAGAGGGGGACGGGGACAGCGCCGCGGTTGCCTATCTTTCCGCCATGGCCGAACAGGTCGAGGCAATGCAGGCAATGTTCCTGCAGACCGATGTGAACCGGGCGAAACTGGATGCGCGGCTGGGGGATCTTGCGGGCCAGGTCCATGCGTTGACGGAAAAAATCGACGCCACACAGCATGAACCCGCCCCGATGCCCGCCCCCGACCTGACCCCGCATCTTGCACAGTTGACCGACCTCAACCTTGCCATGAAACAGATGATCGACGGGCAGAGCCGGGTGATCAACGCGCTCGAAGGGCAGGGCGAAGTGGGCACCCATCCCGACGCTGAAAGCCGGATGCGCCTGCGCTCGATCGACGTGCAGATGCTGCGCCTGCTTGAGGAAATGCAGGCCGGGCGTCAGGAAAGCATGGCGGAACTGCGCCAGGATCTGGGGACCCTGATCCAGGTGATCCGCGTGGCGGCAGGGCAGGACGAAACAGAGGGTCAGGTGTAACCCATGGCCATGTCGCGGCGCTCCACCAATCGGGTCAGCGGGTCAATCTGGCCCGGCTTTGTCGACGCGATGACCGCGCTGCTTCTGGTGCTGTTTTTTGTGCTGACCATCTTTATGGTGGTGCAGTTTGTCCTGCGCGAAACCATCTCAGGTCAGGCGCATGAACTGGATGAGCTGAGCCTTCAGGTGGCCGAACTTGCTGATGCGCTGGGGCTGGAACGCACCCGGTCTGCGGATCTGGAAGGGCAGGTCGGGCGGCTCAGCGCGACCTTGTCCGAGGCGCGCAATATTGCCGATGCCCAGACCGCGCTGATTGCCCAGCTCACCGCGCAGACCACCGCACAGGAAGAGCAGATCGCCGCCCAGTCCGCCCAGATCACCAGCTTCGAGGCGCAGGTCGCCGCCCTCCTGTCGCAACGCGATGAGGCCCTTGCCGCGGGCACGCAAATGGCCGCAACGATTGAAGATCTTGAGGCCGCCAAAGCCGCGCTGATTTCAGATCAGGAGGCGTTGCAACTCGCGCTGGCCCAGGCCCGCGATGAGATTGACGCCGGCGTCGAAGCCGCACGGCTGGCAGCGGCCAAGCGCGAAGCACTGGAGGCGCTGGTGGCCCGCCTTGAGGCTGATGTGGCAGAGGGGCAAAAGGCGTTAAGCGAAGAAGAGGCCGGGCGCCTTGCCGAAGCCGCCGCCGCCGAGGCGCTTCGCGCGCAGCTTGAAAATGCCGATGCGGAGCTGACCGCGATGACCCTCGCGCTGGAAGCAAGCCGCAAAGAGGCCGAGGAAACGCTGACGCTGCTGGCGGCGGCAAAAGCGGCCGGGGTGGATCTGGATGCCCGTCTGGCGGCCGCGATGCTGGAGCTTGAGGCGCTGAAATCCGAAGGGGCGGACGCCAAACGGCTGGGCGAAGAACTGCGCGCAGCCCTTGCCGAGCGGCTCGCCGCAGAAACCCGCGCCGAGGTGGCCCTGTCGGAAGCGGATGCGCAAAAGCGCCTGCTGGCGGTGGCCAATTTGGCCCTGTCCGAAGAAGAGGCCAGCTCTGCCGAGGCGCAGCGTCAGGTGGCCCTGCTCAATGAACAGGTGGCGGCATTGCGCGCGCAGCTTGGCTCCTTGCAGGCGATACTGGATGCGGGAAATGAACGCGATGAACGCGCGCAGGTGCAGATCCAGAAACTGGGCACCGAGCTGAATGCGGCACTGGCGCGGGTCGCCGCCGAGGAGCGCAAACGGGCCGCGTTGGAAGAGGCGGAACGTCGACGTTTGGAAGAGGAAGCCAAGGAGCTTGCCGCCTATCGATCTGAATTCTTTGGAAAACTGCGTCAGGTTCTTGGGGATCGGGAAGGGGTGCAGATTGTTGGGGACCGATTTGTGTTCTCCTCTGAAGTGCTGTTTTCGTCGGGTGATGCGGTGCTGAAACCTGCGGGACAGGCGCAGGTGGCCAAGGTGGCTGCGCTGTTGTCCGAGGTGGCGGATCTGATCCCGCCCGAAGTGGATTGGGTGATCCGCGTTGATGGGCATACCGACAATCAGCCCTTGTCCGGGACGGGGGAGTTTCGCAATAACTGGGCGCTCAGCCAGGCCCGTGCCCTGTCGGTGGTGGAATACATGATTGACGATCTGGGCTTCCCGCCGAACCGGCTGGCCGCCACCGGTTTTGGGGAATACCGCCCGGTGAACCCCGCAGATACCGATGCCGCGCGCGCGCAGAACCGGCGGATTGAGCTGAAACTGACAGAGCGGTAAGAGGGTCCGCCGCCAGTGGTTTTGGGGGGCTTGCGATGGTGTTTCGGAAGGGGGCGGCCTTCGTTTATTTCGCGGCTCACCTTATGCCGCCCCCACGATCATGACGCGTCCCGTCGCGTCTGGTCTGCCCGTTTCAGCGGACAGCAACCTCGGTTGAGGTGGCATCAATCACCTTGCCCGCCCGGATCATCCAGCTGTCCAGCCGATACATCCCCTCCGGCCATGCCATGCGGGTCTTTTTGCCAAAGGCGTGAAAGGCCAGAACCTGCGATTTGGTGATCTCGATCTTCTGCTCGCCCACCATCCCCGTGGGACCTTCAATGCGCAGGTGCAGAATGTCCCCCTGACGTGGGCCGTAAATCATGCTCCAACCCACCAAAGCTGGGCCGTCTGCGGGAAGAGGGGGGATAGGTGTGTTGCCCTGCTTGATCTCGTCAAATTGGGGGATATCGGTGGCAAACCCGGTGCTGGCAATGCCGCCGCTCGGGTAGGGGATCGGGGTCAGCCAGAGCTGCCCGTCTGACAGGTCAGGTGAGAGGCATTTGGTCGGTGCTGCAAAAGCTGCGTCGGGGTGAAACGGATCCAGCACTTTCCCATCCTTGCGCAGGGACAGGTGCAGATGTGGATATTGCGTCTTGCCGGACAGGCCAACCCGGCCGAGCTCCTGACCCATCCGGACCTTGTCGCCGATTTGCACAGTCACCGAGCCCCGGGCCATATGGCAATATTGGCTTTCCCAACCACCGCCATGGTCGATCACAACCCCGTTGCCGCAGTCCCGCCCGCTCACATCTGGGGCGCCTTCGGATCCGTAAAGCGCATCCTTCATGCCGTCCCGCCGCCCCTTGACCCGGCCGGGCGCCGTGGCCAGCACAGTCACACCCCTTCGCATTGCCGCGTAAGAGGGCAGGGCGAAATCCGTGCCATTATGCCCGTCGTAGCTGTGCGGGCCGCAGGTGTAATCGGCCACACCCTTGCCGGGGTCCGCGTCTGTGAGGTTCAGGATGAAACAGCTTTCGCCCAGAACACAATCAACCGGCTGGGCAAATTTTGGTCCTCTTAGCTCCGTCCGCCCGATATCTGTGCGCCCGATATCTGTGCCCCCTATATCTGCAAAGGCCGCAGCGGGGGCTGCGGCCAGGGCAAGGATCATTAGACATCCGGTTTTCCGCATCAGTCCGCGGTGAGCAGCGGGGGCTTTTTACGGGATCCCAGCTGCGGCTTTTTCGGCTTCTCGATACGCAGCTCCAATTCGCCGCCCTTGATGCCGACCTGCACCATGCCGCCCTTGGACAGCTTGCCGAACAGAAGCTCTTCCGCCAGCGGCTTCTTGATATGTTCCTGGATCACCCGACCCAGCGGGCGGGCGCCCATTCGGTCGTCATAACCCTTGTCGGCGATCCATTCTGCCGCCGCGCGGGTCAGTTCGATGGTCACACCGCGATCCAGAAGCTGGGCCTCCAGTTGCAGCACGAATTTCTCGACCACTTGCAGGATCACTTCTTTGCCCAGCGGCGCAAAGCTGATCACCGCGTCCAGACGGTTGCGGAATTCCGGCGTGAAGGTGCGTTCAATCGCGGCGGTGTCTTCGCCTTCGCGCCGCTCACGGCCAAAGCCCACGGCCGCCTTGGCCTGTTCCGACGCCCCCGCGTTTGAGGTCATGATCAGCACCACGTTGCGGAAGCTGACGGTGCGGCCGTTGTGATCGGTCAGTTCGCCATTGTCCATGACCTGCAGCAGAATGTTGTAGACATCCGGATGGGCCTTTTCCATCTCATCCAGAAGTAGCACGCAATGCGGATGCTGATCCACGCCATCGGTCAGAAGGCCGCCCTGATCAAACCCGACATAGCCGGGAGGGGCCCCGATCAGGCGGGAAACGGCGTGTTTTTCCATATATTCCGACATGTCGAAGCGCAGAAGCTCCACGCCGAGATTGTCGGCAAGCTGTTTGGCGACCTCGGTCTTGCCGACGCCGGTGGGGCCGGCAAACAGGTAGTTGCCGATGGGTTTTTCCGGCTCGCGCAGCCCGGCACGGGCCAGTTTGATGGCCGAGGACAGCGCCTCAATCGCCTTGTCCTGTCCAAACACCACCCGCTTGAGCGATTTTTCCAGATCACGCAGGGTTTCCGCATCATCCTTGGACACGGTTTTCGGCGGGATCCGGGCGATCTTGGCGACCACGGCTTCAATTTCGGTCACGCCGATCGAGGTCTTGCGCTTGTCCTTGGGCAGGAGGTGCTGGGCCGCGCCAGCTTCGTCAATCACATCAATCGCCTTGTCCGGCAATTTGCGGTCATTCACATAGCGGTCGGACAGTTCCACGGCTGATTTGATGGCATCCGCGGTGAAGCTGACGCCGTGATGTTCTTCGAAATAGGGTTTCAGCCCTTTGAGGATCTTCACCGCATCTTCGACCGACGGTTCGTTCACGTCGATTTTCTGGAACCGGCGCGACAGGGCGCGGTCTTTTTCGAAATGCTGGCGGAATTCCTTGTAGGTGGTGGAGCCCATGCAGCGCAGCTTGCCGCCCTGAAGGGCGGGTTTGAGCAGGTTCGAGGCATCCATCGCCCCACCCGAGGTGGCACCGGCACCGATCACCGTATGGATCTCGTCGATGAACAGCACCGCGTCGGGATGGTCTTCCAGCTCTTTCATCACCGCCTTCAGCCGCTCTTCAAAGTCGCCGCGATAGCGGGTGCCTGCCAGAAGCGCGCCCATGTCGAGCGAGTAGATCGTGGTTTCTGACAGGATTTCAGGGGTTTGCCCGCCAACGATCTTGGTGGCCAGCCCTTCGGCAATGGCGGTCTTGCCCACGCCGGGATCGCCCACCAGAAGCGGGTTGTTCTTGCGGCGGCGACACAGGACCTGAATGGCACGTTCGACTTCGTGGTCGCGCCCGATCAGCGGGTCAATCTCGCCTTCGCGGGCCTTTGCATTGAGATCGACACAATATTTGCCCAGGGCGGTTTCCTTTTCCTCGACCGGCTGCGCTTCGGACATTTCTTCGTCGAAATCGGGGGTGCCGGTGATTGGCCGGGGCTCTCCGAATTCGGGATCTTTTGCCACGCCATGGGCGATGTAATTCACCGCGTCATAGCGGGTCATGTCCTGTTCTTGCAGGAAGAAGGCGGCGTTGGATTCGCGTTCGGCAAAGATCGCAACCAGCACATTTGCCCCGGTCACTTCGGTGCGGCCCGAGCTTTGCACATGGATGGCGGCCCGCTGGATCACCCGCTGGAAGGCGGCGGTCGGCACGGCCTCATTGCCGTCGACATCGGTGATCAGGGTCGCAAGCTCGGTTTCGATGAATTCCAGCAGATCTTTGCGCAGGGCGTTCAGATCGACCGAACAGGCCTGCATCACCCGTGCGGCGTCAGGTTCGTCAATCAGGGCCAGCAGCAGATGCTCCAGCGTGGCCAGTTCATGTTTTCGCTCATTGGCAAGCGCAAGCGCGTGGTGAATGGCGTCTTCCAGCGGTTTAGAAAAGGACGGCACGTGGCATTCTCCTCGTAATCTGCACAGGCTTCCCTGCTTGGGGTCAATTTCCCCCAGATTGGCCTCATATGTTTAAGTTTCGGTTTTCCCGGCGCTTCTTCAAGGGGTTTTATGTCAATTTTCTGGGAATTTACCGTGAAGATTAACGGTCTTCTATTGGCCCCGACAGGCGGAGGCAACAGCGAAACCCCTCATCCCAAGTGCTGCGCAAGCTGCTCAAGACATTGATATGATACGCGATTTTTTGGGAAAACTGAACTCGTGAATTGTTGAAAACGTCAAAACGTGTCTTTTCGGTGCCGAATTTCGGCAAACACATCGACATCAGCGGCACCTGTCATGCCAAGGGCGGCTTTCACCTCGGGCAGATGGGCACGCAGGAACGGGTTGGTGGCGAGTTCAAGCGACAGCGGGGCCGGAACGGTGGGCAGGCGCTGCGCGCGCGCCTTGTCGATATCCTGCCGGCGGGCGGCAAGGGCGGCGTTGTCTGGTTCGATGGTGACCGCGAAGGCGGCGTTGGAGGCCGTGTATTCATGGCCGGAACAGATATTGGTATCGGCGGGCAGTTTTGCAAGGGCAGACAGGCTGTGCCACATCTGCTCGGGGCTGCCTTCGAACAGGCGACCACAGCCCATCACCATCAGGCTGTCGCCGGTAAAGGCGGCGCGGGCGGCCGGGACGTGAAAGGCGATATGACCAATCGTATGGCCGGGCACGTCAAGGATGTCGACCGTATGGGACCCGAAAAAGAACGTCTCACCGGGCGAGACAGCCCGGGCCAGCGGGGGCAGGCGGTGGGCGTCCGCAGCCGCCCCCAGAACCGGGGCACCGGTGGCGGCCACAAGTTCAGCCACGCCATCAATGTGGTCCCAGTGGTGATGGGTCAGCCAGATCTCGCTCAGGTGCCAGCCGCGCATTTTCAGTTCGCGCAGGATCGGGGCCGCCTCCGGCACATCAATCGCCGCGGTCGCTCCGGTTTCATCATCATGCAAAAGATAGGCGTAATTGTCGGTCAGGCAGGGCAAGGTCACAAGGGTCAGCATGGAGGGCCTTTCATCACGTGGACAACCAGTCTTGCGCAATTGCCGCCGGGACACAATACTGAGACACAGGACAATATGTGACAGGATGCAGAACGGAGCGGCGCATGGTCGGAGAGGTGCCCCATTCCACGGCCCATCCCGTTGGCCCGGAAGGGGCAGCGGCGCGCGATGATGTGCGCCTGTCAGCCCCGTCTGCGGCACGCAATATCCCCCCGATCCTTGACGCCATTGCCCCCTATCTGCCGGAACGTGGCTATGGGCTGGAACTGGCCTCCGGGACCGGTGAACATGCCATCGCCTATGCCGGGGCCTTTCCCGGCATCGTCTGGCAACCCACCGATATCGCGCCAGAGCGGCTTGACAGTATCGACGCCTGGCGGGCCCGGGCGGGCCATCGCAATATGCGGATCGCGCAGTTTCTGGATGCCAGCGCACCGGGCTGGAAGGTGGAGGGGTTTGACGTGCTGATGACGGTAAACCTGTTGCACCTGATCAGCGAGGACGCCCTGCGCGAAGTGGTGGCCGGGGTGGCGCGCTCGTTGGAAAAAGGCGGGCGGTGGTGCCTTTATGGCCCGTTTCGGATGGGTGGACAGTTCCGGTCCGACGGGGATCGCACCTTTGACGCCCGCCTGCGTGGCAGCGATGCCGCGATTGGCTATAAGGCCGTCGAAGATGTGACCCGGCTGGCTGAGCGGGGCGGCCTCACGCAGCTTGCCCTGATCGAAATGCCGGCCAACAACCTCCTTTGTGTGTTCGAGAAGACGGCGTGAACTGCCCCCCCCCTCGCCAGTCCTGAGGTTGGGCGGTCCTGAGGCTGGGCGGTTGGAAAAGGGCGGTTGGAAAAGGGGCGCTGCCCCTCGGACTTCGTCCTCACCCCGGGATATTTCTGACAAGAAAATAAGCTGAGCCGGTCTTTGGGTTTCCAAGCCGGGGCGGGGGCGGGGCAGATCGGTTTTACCGACACAGCTTTTGTCGAACGGATTGTGAGTGCTGGCATTTCTCGCCGGGTGCGCTATCGTGCGGGGAAGATCCGCCAGTCAAAGGCCGCCCATGCATCTTGATGTGCAAGACCTTCGCAATTTTTATTACCGCAGCACGCTGGGCCGTTCGGCGCAGAAGGCGGTGCGTGACAAGGTGGTGGCGTTGTGGCCACCCGAACGCTGCAAGGGGCAGACCGTGGCGGGGTTCGGTTTTGCGGTGCCGTTGCTGCGCCCCTATCTGAAGACCGCGCGCCGGGTGATGGGGTTGATGCCTGCCCCGCAGGGGGTGATGCCCTGGCCTGCGGGGATGGCCAATGTGGCCGCGCTGGTTGAGGATACGATCTGGCCGCTCGAGAACGGGGTGGTGGATCGGCTGGTCCTGATGCACGGGCTGGAGACAAGCGAAAACCCGGCCTTCCTGCTGGATGAATGTTATCGGGTGCTGGGCCCCGGTGGTCGCGCGCTGTTTGTGGTGCCGAACCGGGCCGGGCTTTGGGCACGCTCTGACAAGACGCCCTTTGGTTATGGCCGGCCCTATTCGGCGGGTCAGCTTGAGGGGCAGCTCAAGACATATGGCTTTAACGTAGAGCGGCATCTGTCGGCGCTTTACCAGCCCCCCTCGTCGCGCCGATTCTGGCTCAAGACCGGGAATTTCTGGGAACGCGCCGGGCAGCAGTTGCCGATTGTGATGGGCGGGGGGGTGTTGATGGTGGAGGTGTCCAAACAGATCCCCGCCCCGCGCCGTCCGGGCCTGGCGCAGCGGGTGCGCAAGCCGCTGAAGGTGCTGGAAGGGATGGGGGTGCCGGAACCCACGGCGCCGACGACCTCCGGGTGAATTCCGGATGATCTTTGGACAAAACTCACTGCGCGGCACCTGTTGGATGGGGCAGGAGTTCAGGCCTCCGGTTGGTGGGGCAGCTCTGTGTGGGGGTCGCAAATCGTCCTGAAAATGGCGAGAATCACATGCTGAACAGTCGCCGGAATAGGGTGTGGAGGGGTCTTACTGTGGCAATTGGGGAACGATTTAACCTGTGAAATGCTTTTCGGAATGCAATCGCATACCGAAAACGACTCGTTATGACTTTTTCCCGGTTTTTCCAGATTTCCCCATGCCCATAGGGGTCTGACCGCGACAGATTGCGTTTAAGGGCGTCAGAACGGTATTATGTTGGCGTTAAACCCGTGCAAGCCTGTTGCGAGATTGGGAATTCCTTGCTACATCCCGACCCGATTTAGATGACACGCGAAAACCGCGGCATCTGTAGGCCGCCCCGATGTGCTTAACGGCACGTCACAAAGGGGCTCAAGACATCGGAAGGGTGGACGTGTCCGAACCAGTCGCGATCTCTGCTGGAATTGCCCAGCGATATGCCACGGCCGTTTTCGAACTGGCTAAGGAAGGCAAAGACCTGAAAGCTGTGGAAGGGGATATCGACGCCCTGGACGCAGCTCTCGCCGATAGTGCCGATTTCCGCAACCTGATCACTTCGCCGGTTGTAACCCGCGAAGAACAGGGCGCCGCAATCGCCGCCATCGCCAAGAAAATGAAACTTTCGCCAATGGTGGCAAACACGCTGGGTCTGATGGCCCAGAAGCGTCGTTTGTTTGCTGTGCCTCAACTGGTCGCCGCGCTGCGCGCGCTGATCGCCGAGGACAAGGGTGAGGTGACCGCTGAGGTGACTTCGGCCAAGGCCATGACCAAGGCGCAACAAGACAAGCTTGCCAAGGCGCTCACGGGCTCCATCGGCAAGGATGTGAAAGTGAATGTGGCCGTTGATGAAAGCCTCATCGGCGGCCTCGTCGTGAAAGTGGGCTCGCGCATGATCGATACGTCGATCAAAGCCAAGCTCAATGCATTGCAGAATTCCATGAAAGAGGTCGGATAATGGGTATCCAAGCAGCAGAAATCTCTGCGATCCTTAAGGACCAGATCAAGAACTTTGGCCAAGACGCCGAAGTTGCTGAAGTTGGTCGTGTGCTCTCCGTCGGTGACGGTATTGCCCGCGTGCACGGTCTGGACAACATCCAGGCCGGTGAAATGGTCGAATTCCCCGGTGGTATCCGCGGGATGGCCCTGAACCTCGAAGCCGACAACGTTGGTGTTGTTATCTTCGGTTCGGACCGCGACATTAAAGAAGGCGACACCGTCAAACGCACGAACGCCATTGTGGACGTGCCCACCGGTGACGAACTTCTGGGTCGCGTTGTGGACGGTCTGGGCAACCCGATCGACGGCAAAGGCCCGCTGAACGCGAAAAAGCGTGGCGTGGCGGACGTGAAAGCACCGGGCATCATCCCGCGTAAATCGGTTCATGAACCGATGGCAACCGGCCTGAAATCGGTTGACGCGATGATCCCGATCGGCCGTGGCCAGCGCGAGCTGATCATTGGTGACCGTCAGACCGGTAAAACCGCCGTTGCTCTGGACGCGATCCTGAACCAGAAATCCTACAACGACGCCGCTGGCGACGATGAATCGAAAAAGCTGTACTGTGTGTACGTGGCCGTTGGCCAAAAGCGGTCGACCGTTGCCCAGCTGGTGAAGAAACTGGAAGAAACCGGCGCGATTGAATATTCGATTGTCGTGGCTGCAACCGCATCCGACCCGGCCCCCATGCAGTTCCTGGCACCCTATGCCGCAACCGCCATGGCCGAGCACTTCCGTGACAATGGCCGCCACGCGCTGATCATCTATGATGACCTGTCGAAACAGGCTGTGTCCTATCGTCAGATGTCGCTGCTTCTGCGCCGTCCGCCGGGACGTGAAGCCTATCCGGGTGACGTTTTCTACCTTCACTCGCGCCTGCTGGAACGTTCGGCCAAGCTGAACGAAGATTTCGGCGCCGGTTCGCTGACCGCTCTGCCGATCATCGAAACCCAGGGCGGCGACGTGTCCGCGTTTATTCCGACCAACGTGATCTCGATCACCGACGGTCAGATCTTCCTGGAAACCGAACTGTTCTACCAGGGGATCCGTCCCGCTGTGAACACCGGTCTGTCGGTGTCGCGCGTTGGCTCCTCGGCCCAGACCAAAGCGATGTCTTCGGTTGCCGGCCCGGTGAAACTGTCGCTGGCTCAGTATCGCGAGATGGCAGCCTTTGCCCAGTTCGGCTCGGACCTCGATGCCGCAACCCAGCAGCTCCTGAACCGTGGTGCACGCCTGACCGAGCTGATGAAGCAGGCCCAGTACTCGCCGCTGACCAACGCAGAGATTGTCTGCGTGATCTTTGCCGGGACCAACGGTTACCTCGACAAGATCGACGTGTCGGAAGTGGGTCGTTTCGAAGCTGGTCTTCTGAACCACCTGCGTTCGAACCACGCAGACCTGCTGGCAGATATCACCAACAATGACCGCAAGGTTAAAGGTGAGCTGGAAGACAAAGTCAAAGCTGCGCTGGACGCGTTCGCCGCTGACTTCGCTTAAGGGGGGCTCAAACGATGCCCAACCTTAAGGACCTCAAAAACCGGATCGAAAGCGTGAAATCCACGCGGAAGATCACGAAGGCCATGCAGATGGTGGCCGCCGCAAAACTGCGGCGGGCACAGGAAGCTGCCGAAGCAGGTCGTCCCTATGCAGAACGGTTCAACGCCGTTCTGGGTAGCCTGGCGGCCGCCTCGGCCGGGGGCAATGCCCCTGCGCTTCTGGCAGGCTCGGGTTCCGATCAAGTCCACATGCTTGTGGTCATGACCGCCGAACGCGGCCTCTGCGGTGGCTTCAACTCGTCGATCGTAAAGATGGCGCGTGCAAAGGCAGCTGAGCTGACGGCCAACGGCAAGACGGTGAAAATCCTGACGGTCGGCAAAAAAGGCCGCGAGCAGATGAAGCGTGATTTCGAAGACCAGATGGTAGACCATGTGGATCTCTCGGCTGTGCGCAACGTCGGCTATGCCAACGCACAATCCATCGCCCATGACCTCATCCATCGTTTCAACGAAGGTGAGTTCGACGTGGCGACGATCTTCTACAACAAGTTCGAAAGCGTGATCAGCCAGATCCCGACCGCGACGCAGGTCATCCCGGCCAGCTTCGACGCGCCTGAAGAGGGTGCGGATGCATCGGTGGTCTATGATTACGAACCGTCGGAAGAAGGCATTCTGAAAACGCTGCTGCCCTCGGGCGTGGCCACCCAGATCTTCTCGGCGCTTCTGGAAAACGCGGCGTCAGAACAGGGCGCGCGGATGTCCGCCATGGACAACGCAACCCGCAACGCTGGCGAAATGATCGACAAGCTGACCATCGAGTTCAACCGCTCGCGTCAGGCTGTGATCACCAACGAACTTATCGAAATCATTTCGGGCGCCGAGGCGCTCTAAGAAATCGGAGAAACGACAATGGCAAATGCAAAAGGTAAGATCACCCAGGTGATCGGCGCCGTTGTAGACGTTCAGTTCGAGGATGCCCTTCCCGAAATTCTGAACGCACTCAACACCGACAACAATGGCAACAAACTGGTTCTGGAAGTGTCGCAGCACCTCGGTGAAAACACCGTGCGCTGTATCGCTATGGACGCCACCGAAGGTCTGGTTCGCGGCGCCGCCGTGGAAGACACCGGCGCACCGATCTCGGTTCCGGTTGGCAACGCCACCCTGGGCCGCATCCTGAACGTGGTTGGCGAACCCGTGGACGAAAAAGGTCCGGTTGAAGCCAAAGAATACCGCGCCATCCACCAGCCTGCTCCTGAATTTGACGAGCAAGCCACGGAATCGGAAATCCTCGTCACCGGCATCAAGGTGATCGACCTGCTCGCCCCCTACTCCAAGGGTGGTAAAATTGGTCTGTTCGGCGGCGCCGGCGTGGGCAAAACCGTTCTGATCATGGAACTCATCAACAACATCGCAAAAGTGCACTCGGGTTACTCGGTGTTTGCGGGTGTTGGCGAACGGACCCGTGAAGGCAACGACCTTTACTGGGAGATGATCGAATCGAACGTTATCAAGCCGGACAACCTGGAAGAAAGCCAAGTGGCCCTGGTTTACGGTCAGATGAACGAACCTCCGGGGGCACGTGCCCGTGTTGCTCTGACCGGTCTGACCCTGGCTGAGCAGTTCCGCGACCAGTCCGGGACCGACGTTCTGTTCTTCGTCGACAACATCTTCCGCTTTACCCAGGCGGGTTCCGAGGTGTCGGCCCTTCTCGGCCGTATCCCCTCCGCTGTGGGTTACCAGCCGACGCTGGCCACCGACATGGGTGCGATGCAGGAACGCATTACCTCGACCAAGCAAGGCTCGATTACCTCGATCCAGGCCGTCTACGTTCCCGCGGATGACCTTACCGACCCGGCTCCGGCCACCACCTTTGCTCACCTCGACGCCACGACCGTTCTGTCGCGTGCGATCTCTGAGCTCGGCATCTACCCGGCTGTGGACCCGCTCGACTCGTCGTCGCGGATCCTCGACCCGCAGATCGTTGGTGAAGAGCACTACAAGGTTGCAAACGACGTTCAGCAGATCCTCCAGCGCTACAAGTCGCTGCAGGACATCATCGCCATCCTCGGCATGGACGAACTGTCGGAAGAGGACAAGCTGACCGTGGCCCGTGCCCGTAAGATCCAGCGTTTCCTCTCGCAACCCTTCGACGTGGCAAAAGTGTTCACCGGCTCGGACGGTGTGCAGGTTCCGCTCGAAGACACGATCAGCTCGTTCAAGGCTGTTGTGGCTGGCGAATATGACCACCTGCCCGAAGGCGCCTTCTACATGGTTGGCGGCATCGACGAAGTGATCGCCAAAGCCGAGAAAATGGCCGCTGACGCCGCTTAATCGGATGCGCGACGGGGTGGGGCAACCCACCCCCGACCATCCTGAAAGGAGACCCTAAATGGCAGATACGATGCAATTTGATCTGGTGTCGCCCGAGCGCAGCCTGGCTTCGCTCAAGGCAACCGCCGTTCAGCTGCCCGGGGCAGATGGCGACATGACGGCCATGCCGATGCACGCGCCGACCATCACCACGCTGCGTCCCGGCATCGTCAAGGTGGAAAGCCCCGAGGGCAACGCCGAATATGCCGTGACCGGCGGCTTTGCGGAAATCACCGCAGAAGGCACCTCGGTTCTGGCCGAACGCGCCGTGCCGGTGGCTGAAATGACCCAAGAGGTTGTTGACAGCTTTGTGCAGGACGCCGCCAACGCGACGGAAAACGCCACCGCCGAGAACCTCGACGAACTGGCCAAACGCACCGTCGACATCGCCGCCATGGCCAGCGAACTGGGCCTTTCCGCCCGCTAAGCCAAACGGCCCCCGGAGACCCCGGCAAAGACAAAGAAACCCCGCCCAAGTGGCGGGGTTTTTTGTTGGGCGGCCTACACGAATGTGTATTTTACGCCGCACCCGTGAAATCTACTCCATTTTCTCCGCGCCATATATTGGCCCAGTTCGTCGGATATCTCGGCTTTAAGCTAAGTTGAATATCGATCACGTTTTGAGGTGAGGATCCTGATTTTGAACAAGCAAGAAATTATGCACCTGCTTAATGATACCCGGCAGGAATTTGTCCATCTCAGAACCAATGGACAAGTAAAACTACCATTCATACCCGGCTCACAGATGAGTGTTCAGTTTGACCCATCCAATATCTCAATCAATGAAGTAGCGGATGCCGTTGGTGCAATTTCTGCGCGCCGTATCGGGCGGCAAAAAGAAGCAGAAAAAGCCCTGTTTCGGTTATGCATGCAGTCGTTTGAGGATTGCGAGGAAGACTTTGAAACGCCCCAGAAGCAGTTGGATTGGGAGGCGGAACAAACGGCTGCATTTGATGCACCGAAAGTGCCTAGAAGGCGGCGTGACATTTGGAAGCTCGTCAGATTTACGACCATTCAAGTGGAAATATCAACGGACCCTGCGCCTTTTTCCGGGACAATTGTGTCGTTGTTTGCTGAATGTGCTTGGGATGGGGAGCATGGGGTCGCATTACATTACACCTCCGGCAAGCGTTTGATCAAAGCAGGGTGAGCGAGGTTATAAAAACACTGGGCGGAGTCACAGTTTTTCTATTTTGCCCCCCTGCAAAACTTTAAACTTTCCCCTTCCACCCCCCTAAAAACTTTAAAGTTTCGCCTTCCCGGCCCCTCAAAACTTTAAAGATTGCAACCCGCGCGGCTTCCGGTCAGAACTTGACCCATTGGTTAAGATTTCCCGCTGGACCCTCAAATGAAAAGTCGCGCTGCCCTCTGGTTTATCCTCGCCACCCTGTTCCTTGATGCGATCGGGGTCGGGATCGTGTTTCCGATCATGCCGGACCTGATGGAAAAGGTGGGGGCGGGCAGCACTGCGGACGGGGCGTTCTGGGGCGGCATTCTGATGGCGTCCTATGCCGGGATGCAGTTCCTGTTTGCGCCGATTATCGGTGGTTTGTCAGACAGTTACGGGCGGCGTCCGGTGCTGCTGCTGGCCCTTGTGGCCCTATGTGTGGACTATGTCATCATGGCGCTGTCGACCACGTTTATCTGGCTCTTGATTGGTCGTGCCATGGCGGGGATTGCCGGGGGGACCTATATCACCGCCACGGCCTATCTTTCGGACATTTCGAAACCCGAGGAGCGCGCGGCGAATTTTGGTCTGATTGGCGCAGCGTTCGGCATCGGTTTTGTCATCGGGCCCGCCATCGGTGGGGTGGTGGCCAGCTGGCATATCACCGCCCCGTTCTGGCTGTCTGCGGCCATGGCTGGCATCAATGTCCTGTTTGGAATTTTCGTTTTGCCAGAAAGCCTTAGCAAGGAAAAACGACGCAGCTTTGTGCGCCGGGACCTCAATCCGTTCAGCTCTATTCTGGATGCGTTCCGCCTGCCGGGGCTGGGGCTTCCGCTGATCCTTCTGTTCCTGTTTGAGTTTGCCAATATGGTCTATCCCACCCTCTGGGCATTCTGGACCCGCGAGGTATTTGGTTGGGGCACGGCGCTGATCGGCCTGACACTGGCGGCCTATGGGATCGGGATCACCTTTACCCAGGGCGTGGTGATGCGGTTCATGATTCCACGCTTTGGGGAGTTTAAAACACTCATCTTTTCAATAAGTTGTGCAATAACTGCCTTTGTTGCCTTTGGCCTGACAGCAAGTGTGATGGTGATGTTTTCCTTCCTTCTGGTCGCGGCCCTTTCGGATATGGCGCCACCGACCATGACGGCGCTGATGGCCAATCGCGTGGCCGAGGACCGGCAGGGATTGCTGCAAGGGGTCATCGCCTCTCTGGGCTCGATTTCCGCCGTGATTGCCCCTATGGTCATGACCGGCATGTTCCAGTTTTTCGCCACCGAAGAGGCGGTTTTTTACCTGCCCGGTGCGCCGTTTCTGTTCTCGGGCCTGATTGTGATCGTAATCTTCCCCCTCTTCTTCAGATTGCGCAGAATGCCTTGAAAACGCCTGAATTCTTTGGCTTATTGGCATGAAAAGGAAATTTTCAGGTTCAACCATGAGGACATTTGATCGCAACTTATTGGGCGTCGAACAGGGCAGTCGCGTTCTGTTTTCCGATTTTGAACATGACGGCGACATGTGGACCGGAGAGGGACCGCGAGAGTTCCGCGCGTCGGTCAGCTTCAATGGGCGTTTTGCCGAAGTGCCGATCGTGCAGGTGAGCATGTCCATGTGGGACATGTCCTGCAACACCAATCTCCGGGCGGATATCTGTGCTGAAAACGTCACCCATGAAGGGTTTGAGATCGTGTTCCGGACCTGGGGGGACACGAAGGTCGCCCGCATCCGTGCCGACTGGCTGGCGATGGGGCCGATGCCGGATCCGGACAATTGGGATGTCGAGTAGCCCCCTGCCGCGTAAAGCATTACGGGACCAGCCGGAGACACAGGGTATTCCCGACACGCCCGCATCATTGATAGCTCGTGCCGCAATTCGATTTTCCCTTTGTGGGGGGAAAACGAAAGGCTTTCGGTGGAATGAAAAAAGGGCCCTGACGGGCCCTTCTGTTTGAACAAAACTCTTTCAACGCCTTGAAAACGCTCAGGTATACATGCCTTCGTAAAGCGGTTCCAGCGTGTCATGGTCAAAGAGTGACGAAACCGACATGCCGCCCCAGATGTTCTGGATGGCTTGCGCAAAGATCGGTGCGGTGGGCACGATGCGGATATTCGGTGCGTTCTGCACGGCCTCGGTGGGTTGGATCGAATCCGTGATCACCAGTGATTTCATTACCGATTTGGTCACGCGTTCCACCGCCGGCCCGGACATGACGCCATGGGTGATATAGGCATGCACTTCGCTGGCGCCCTGTTCGATCAGAACCTCGGCCGCCTTGCACAGGGTGCCTGCGGTGTCACAGATGTCGTCGACAATGATGCAGCGTTTGCCGGTCACATCCCCGATCACGGTCATTTCAGCCACTTCCCCGGCCTTTTCGCGGCGCTTGTCCACGATGGCAAGCGGGGCGTTGATGCGTTTTGCCAATTCGCGGGCGCGGGCCACACCGCCCACGTCGGGTGAGATGACCATCACCTCGTCGAGGCAATCCTTGAAATGGTGTTTCACGTCGAGGGCAAAGACCGGGCTGGCGTAAAGGTTGTCCACCGGAATATCAAAGAAACCCTGGATCTGGGTGGCGTGCAGGTCCATGGTCAGCACCCGCTCGATGCCCGACTGGGCGATCAGGTTTGCCACCAGCTTGGCCGAAATCGGTGTGCGGGCCTTGGTGCGGCGGTCCTGACGGGCATAGCCGAAATAGGGGATCACGGCGGTGATGCGGGCGGCGGAGGAGCGGCGCAGCGTGTCCGAGATGATCAAGAGTTCCATCAGGTTGTCATTGGCCGGGTTCGAGGTCGGCTGGATGATGAACATATCCTCGCCGCGAACGTTTTCGTAGATCTCGACAAAGACCTCCTGATCGTTGAAACGTTCGACGCGGGCATCCACCAGCCCCACACGTTCGCCGCGATGAAGCGACATGCGTTTGGCAACAGCCTTGGCCAGCGGTTGGTTGGCATTGCCAGAGATGAGTTTCGGTTCGGTGATCGACGGCATGGTAGCTTCCCCAAGTGGCCCGTATGACAGAATCGTGACGATGATCTCCCTTACCACCCGCACAGATTCCTTTAAACAGGTTGCAGGAAAGAGGAGGGATTATTTTGGCCCATATCGACTATTATTTCACGGTTCTGTCACCCTGGGCCTATCTGGCCGGGGCGCGGCTGGAGGAGATTGCAGCACGGCACGGGGCGGGCATCACCTACAAACCGATGGACATTATGGCGATTTTCGAGCGGATGGGCGGGCAGAAACCGGCAGACCGCCATCCCAGCCGAATGGACTATCGGATGCAGGAGCTGAAACGCTGGTCGGCAGAGCTGGGGATGGAGATGAACCACACGCCCGCTTTCTGGCCAACCAATCCCGCCCCCGCCTCCTACGCGATCATTGCGGCTGCGAAAGCGGGCGGTGGTGATGTGGGGGCGCTGGTGCAGGCCATTTTACGGGCCACCTGGGCCGAGGAAAAGGACATCGCTCAAGATGAGGTGATTGGGGATGCGCTGGAGGCCCATGGCTTTTCACGCATGTTGACCATGACCGGGATGCTTGACGGGGCCGAAACCTATGCCTCCAACACCGAGGATGCGGTGAAAGCGGGCGTGTTCGGGTCGCCCTTCTATGTCACCGATGATGACGCAAGGTTCTGGGGGCAGGACCGTCTGGTCCAGCTTGACGCCCATCTCGCCGCCCGCTCATAAGCGAGGCATGAGCAAAGAGAGTTTTTCGGGCACACAAACATTTTGGACACGCATGGGGCAGGGCAGTCGCGAGGCGCTTTTGCTGCATTGTTCGCTGGCCCATTCCGGCGCATGGCGTGGTGTGGCCCGCCTGCTGGATGATGACCTGTCGATGCTGGCACCGGATCTGCCGGGCCATGGGCAAAGCGGGGATTGGGATCCGCAGCGGGACTATACCGCGCAGGCGGTAGATGCGGTTCTGGCGCTTCTGGACCGTGCGGCCACCGGTCCCGTTGATCTGGTTGGGCACAGCTTTGGCGCAGTGATTGCGTTGCGCGTGGCACAGATTGCCCCCGCAAAGGTGCGCAGCCTGACCCTGATCGAACCGGTCCTGTTTGCGGCCGCAAGGGGACAGGAGGTGTTTGACACGCTGGATGGCTTCATGAACGGGGCTTTTGCCTCGGCGTTCCATGCAGGAGACCGGATCGAAGCGGCGCGTCTGTTCCACGGGCTTTGGGGTGGTGGCACCCCGTGGGAGCGGCTGCCGACCATTCTGCGCGACGATATGGCGGCGCGGATCCATCTGATTGTCGCCTGCGCCCCGGTGACCGGGGACGACCTTTATGGTCAGGCAGCACCCGGTGCGCTTGAGGCGCTGACAATGCCGTGCCTGCTGATCGAAGGCGCGCAATCCCCGCCGATTGTCGCAGCCATTCACGACGTCTTCGAGGCCCGCCTGCCGGACGTTCGGCGGATCGTTGTCGAGGGGGCAGGGCATATGGCACCAATTTCCCACCCGCAACAGGTTTCTGAGGAGATCAGGCGACATCTTGAGCGTGCGTCAGTTGGGGGCTGATCCCCCATCAGGACGTGTCCGCCGGGGGTGTTATCCCCGGATCAGCGACAGAAACTGGTCGACATTTTCATCCGTTGTGGCCCAGTTGGTGACAAGGCGCGCCTCCAGCGCCTCATCTGGGTCATCCCCGGCAAGGTCGTCATTCCAGACATAGTAGGCTGCCCCTGCCTTGTGCAGTGTCTGGTGGGCGCGGCGTGACCAGCGCGCAAAGCTGATATTTGCCTCAGGCTCATAGATGTAGGACGTGCCGTCGATCTGTTTTAACCCCCGTGCCAGACGCGCATTGGCAGCGTTTGCGTGCGCCGCCAGATCCAGCCAGAGATTGTCTTCGAGATAGGCCAGCATCTGTGCCGACAGGAACCGGTGTTTTGAGAAAAGATGTGCTCCGCGTTTGCGGCGCAATTCAAATTCCCAGGCATGTTTGGGGTCGAAGAAGATCACCGCTTCCGCCCCCATGCAGCCGTTCTTGGTGCCGCCGAAGCTGACTGCGTCAATGCCTGCTTTCCAGGTCATGTCAGCGGGTGAACAGCCGAGTGCCACCAGCGCATTGGCAAACCGTGCACCGTCCAGGTGGGTGGCGAGGCCGTAGTCTTTTGCGACGGATGTCAGCGCCGCGATCTGGGCCACGGAGTAAACGGTGCCACGCTCGGTCACATTGGTCAGCGATACCGGGCCGCGCTGCGGGCCATGCACGCCACGGGTTTCTTCCTTGGCGATGCTGGTGCGCAGGCTGTCCGGCGTCATTTTCGCGTCCACAGAGGGCACAAGGGTGAGTTTCGCGCCACCGGAATAGAACTCTGGGGCGTTGCATTCGTCTTCGTGGATATGCGCCTCACCAGTGCAGAAAATGGTCTCAAAAGGCTGGGCCAGGGTGGCCAGCGCCAATGAGTTCGCCGCGGTGCCGGTGGCAACCAGATAAACGGCCGCCTCGGGGGCTTCGAACAGGTCACGAATACGCGCAGTAACCTGTGCATTCAGGTCATCCGCGCCATAGGGCATGGCGTAGCCATCATTGGCGGCGGTCAGGGCTGCAAGGATGTCCGGATGAACCGGGCCGGTGTTGTCAGAGGCAAAAAACATCAGTGTGGCTCCTCGATCAGGTGATCTTCCCATTCTTCTTCCGGGACGTCGAATTCCGGGATGGTCCAGCCTTTGACCGAGCGGCCCTCCGCGTGCATCCGTTCCGCCCCGCCCGCAATCAGCGGATGCCAGTCGGCAAGGGGCTTGCCTTCATGGCGCAAGCGATAGGCGCAGGACGCGGGCATGAAATAGGCAATTTCGGCGATGTTCCGGCGGCTCAGCACAATGCATTCCGGAACGAAATTCAACCGGATGTCATATTGGGCGCAACGGCAGGTGTCATTGTCCAGAAGGCGGCAGGCAATGCGGGTAAAGACCACTTCGCCACTTTCCTCATCTTCCAGCTTGTTCAGGCAGCATTTCCCACATCCGTCACACAGGGCTTCCCACTCGTCAGGGGTAAGATCCTGCAGCGGGCGCTCCCAGAATTTCTTGCGCAAAGCGGCAGCCATCCGGTCAGCTCTGACCGGTCAGGAAATCAGCCGACATGCGCAGATCCCGCAACGGGCGGACCTTGTCGATGCTGGCCTGATAAAGGGGATGGGCCTTGAAGGCGGCCAGCTGCGTTTCATTGTCAAATTCGCCATAGACCACGAAGTCCGGGTGTGTGCCGGGGATCGGGTCCGTGGCCAGATTACGTCCGACTTCAAGAAAGCGCTTGTGCGGGATGCCCTGCAACAGGTTCAACCCGTCAAAGATCTGATCGCGATATTTCGCCTCGCGCGCAGTGAAGAACACGACATGCCGGATCATGTATCCCTCCGTTTGCGCGCAGCCAGAATGTCACGCGCGGTATCACAATCGGCGTTCATCTGGGTGATCAGCGCGTCCAGATTGTCAAAGACCCGCTCCGGGCGCAGATATTCGATCAGCGCCACCGACAGGTGCTCACCATAGATGTCGCCTTTGAAATCAAACAGGAAACTTTCGATATTGGGCAGGTTTTCCCCGAACATCGGGCGGGTGCCCATTGAGGCGGCGCCCCCGTAAGTGCCCTGATGCGGACCGGTGAGAATATCGACCTCAACCACGTAGACACCGAATTTCGGCGGATGTAGCCCCGCAATAGACATGTTTGCAGTCGGATATCCCAGATCCCGACCGCGCTGATCGCCCCGGATCACCTCACCCTCGATCCGGTGCAAATGTCCCAGCATCCGTGCCGCATCCTGCGGGCGGCCCTCGCTCAGTGCCTGACGGATCGCGGTGGAGCTGACCTCCCGACCGGCATCCTCCATCAAAGGCGCAATGGTGACACCAAAGCCAAGCTCCTGCCCAAGGGCCACCAGATCATCAGCATGACCCGCGCGCCCCTGACCAAAGCAGAAATCCGCGCCAACAACCACATGGGCCAGCCCCAGACCGTCAACAATCACGTCCTGTGCAAATTCACGCGGTGTGAGGGCGGACAGCGTGTCGTTGAAGCTGAGCTCATAAAGCCGCTCGACCCCCAGCTTTTCCAGCCGGTGCGCACGCGCCTCCGATCCCATCAGCCGAAATGGCGGGGCCTTGGGGGCAAAATACTCGCGCGGATGGGGTTCAAAGGTCATGACCCCAAGCGGAGCACCAGACTGGGCTGCCGCCTTGCGGGCAATGTCGATCACATATTGATGGCCCAGATGGACGCCATCAAAATTGCCAATCACCGCGGAAGCACCACGGTCTTCAGGGGCAATAAACTGATAGTCTCGAACGATGCGCATGAGGCTGCATTACCGCTCCCGCCGCGCCTGTGCAACCCCGGTGATCAGCTCGGATGTCAGCAAATCTGCACCACTGCTTCTTCTTGGTGCAAATACTCCGGGGTGAGCCTCAGAGAGGCGAGGGGCAGAGCCCCTCTTTGCCGGGCTTTCCGGATGTTGGTCCTGCTGTCATCCACGCTTCGGGGCAAGCACTTTGGCCTCGCCGGTCAGAACCGGCTTTCCGTCCACCAGGCATTCGGTCTTGAGGGTGGCACGACCTTTTGCCGGGTCCACCTCCATCACCGTTACCTCTGCAGTGACCACATCACCGGGACGCACCGGCGCTTTGAAGGCAAGGTTCTGACCAAGGTAAATTGTGCCATGACCGGGCAGTTGCTCACCAATCACAGCCGAAATCAATCCGGCGGTCAGCATCCCGTGGGCAATGCGGCCCTTGAACATGGTGTCCTTGGCATAGTCGTCATCCAGATGCACCGGATTGCGGTCGGTGGACACTTCGGCAAATAGCTCGATATCGCGATCGGTCACTTCTTTGGTGAGGGTGCGGCACATGCCGACTTCAAGCTCGTCTGCGTGGATGGTGCCACGGGTGATCGTGTCTGACATGGAATTCCCTTTGCTGTCCTTTGATTGCCATTCGGCGAGTAACAAAAGGACGCGCCCTGCGCCCTGCGCGCAACAATATTACTTTGCGACCGCAGAAAGCAAGGGGGGAATTTTTGTCAGCGCAAATACCCGATGGCAAAGCTGGGGCTGATTTGTTCATCTGCAACAAATTGCGCCAGCTTCACCGGGTCAGGCTGCGTCAAGGTGCCGGTTTCCTCGCGGGCCAGCCCGCCGGTGATGAACAGAGAGTCGATATCCTCTCCCAATGCACCACGAATATCGGTGTGGATGCCGTCGCCAATGGCCAGAATGCGCGCATTGGAGATGTCGTGCCCTTCGGCCAGCATGCGGCGGCGGGCGAGGTCGTAGATGGGCGGGTGGGGTTTCCCGAAATAGAGGCTCTCCCCCCCCATTTCCGTATACATGCGCGCCACGGCGCCCGCGCACCATTCCCGCGCCTCGCCACGGTCGACGATAATGTCCGGGTTGGCGCAAAGCAGCTTCGCCCCCATCTGTTTCGCCATCATCAGATCCGCGCGCCATGTGTCCGGATCTGCCATCGGGTCGAACGGCCCACAGCAGACGATGCCCTCTGCCTCTGCCACCGGAACGCGGGTGATCTCAACCGGGGTGTCAATCACCTGCATCGGCTCAAAGAACCCGGCATCGCGTTCCCATTCGCCCATGAAAAACACCTTGTTGCCCACAGCCCCGGTGAACATCGCGGCGCGCGCGCTGTCGCCCGAGGTGGCGATCGTGTCGTAGCAATCCGAAGGCACTCCGAATTCCGGCAATTGTGCTGCGACGCCCGCACGCGGTTTGGGAGAGTTGGTCACCAGCACCACAAAACCGCCGCCCGCACGATAGGCGCGCAGCGCGGCCACCGCCTCGTCAAAGGCCGTGATGCCATTATGCACACACCCCCAGAGGTCAACGAACATCGCGTCGTAGTTTGCAGAAATCTCGGACAGGGCGGTGATGATACGGGGCATGGGGATCCTTTTCGCTTATGGGCGGGATATGCCAAAACAAAGCTGGTTTGACCATGAATAATCGCTAAATCATATCAGAGTTTGGTGCATTGCGTTGAGTTTTGAGAGGGGAGTGGCCATGGTGTCCAGCTTTGCATTCGGGTGTTGTCTGCGCAAACTGGTGATCGTGTCAGCGGTGGTTCTGGCGGGTTGCACGACGACAACCGAAGTCCCAAAGACGCGGCAGAGCGATCAAACGCAGGCGCAGGAGCTTTATCATGCGGCGCAATATGAAAACGTGGGCAAACTGTCACGCAGTGCCGCGCTGGCCCGGTTCAAGCGGGTGATGCCGCGGGTGCGCCATGCGGGGGTGCGATATTGTCAGAAGGTGCGCCCGGGCGGAAACACCGCCTTTTGCAATGTTGATTTCGGGATTGATGCAACGCTGAAAGACCCCAACGCCTATTTCACTTTCGACAACGGGCGACCCATTGTGCGTGTGTCTGTGCCGCTGCTGCAGGAAAGCGGGTCGGATGATGAAGTCGCCTTTGTGCTGGGGCATGAATATGGGCATATGCTCGGCCAACATATCCAGAAGTCGGTGCAGCAGGCGCAGGCTGGCGCGTTGATCCTGGGTGCGCTGACGGCTGCGGTGGGTGCAGATGTCACAGCGATTGAGGCCAGCATGGATCTTGGCGCCGCCATTGGTGGGCGGGCCTATTCGCAGGATTATGAGCTGGAGAGTGACGTCCTTGGCGCGCGTATTGCCTATGCGGCGGGCTATGACCCGGTCAAAGGGCTGCAGTTCTTTACCCGCGCTTCAGCACAGGGCGCTCAGGGGCAGGGAGGGTTTTGGTCCACCCACCCCGCAGATCGTCGCCGCGTGGAAACCGTTCTGGCCGAGGTGGAACGGATCAAGGCAGGGCGGTGATCGAACGGATCTGGCCCAAAAGAAAAAGGCCCGCGACAGGCGCGGGCCTTTTGAGTGTTCCGACGGGCAGTGATTACACAGCCAGGTTCGGGATGATCTGTTTCTTGCGGCTCATGATGCCGGGCAGGACCACGGTGTCGCCCTCGACGGTGGCGCCAAAGCTTTTCTCGGCCACGCCTTTCACCAGGTCGTTCGGCACGAACAGGGTGGCCTCTTCGTTCAGGATGTCGACGACAAACAGCAGCACCTGATCCAGCCCGTCTTGCTTGGCGACCTCCGGCATGGCGGCGACCAGTTCCTCTTTGCGGTCGAGGATCATTTTCGGCGCGGTTGTTTCCAGCACACCTACGCGGAACTTCACCCCGTCCACTTCGTATTCTTTCGAATCGAGGCGGCAAAGCTCGGCTGCGGTGAAGGCGGAGACGTCCGATTTCGCTTCGAACATTTCAGACGCATAGGCCGAGATGTCGATGCCCAGATCGGCGGCCAGTTTTTCGGTCACTTCACGGTCGTGATCGGTGGTGGTGGGGGAGCGGAATTCGAGCGTGTCCGACAGGATGCAGGTCAGCGCGGCGCCCTTGATATTGTCGGGCATCTTGGCGGCGTCATCGCCCATCAGGTCGATCATGATGGTGGCGGTGCAGGCCAGCGGACGGATGGTGATGTCGATCGGACCTTTGGTCTCCAGGCCGCCGACCAGCTTGTGGTGGTCGATAATGGCCTGCACATCCGCGCCGTTGATGTTGGCGGGCAATTCGGCGGGGTTGTTGGTATCAACCACCACACAGGGCTGGCCGTCGGCCACGTCTTCGATGATCTCTGGCAGGTCAAATCCCCAGCGTTCAACCATGAACTGGGCTTCGGTATTGGGGGTGCCAAGAAGAACGGGTTTGGCCTCAACGCCTTTCACTTCGTTCAGGTACCAAGACCAGATGATGGGCGAACCGGTGGAGTCGGTGTCGGGGGATTTGTGGCCGAAAACAAGCGTGGTCATGTGTTCATTCCGTCTTTGCAATAAGGGATTTGCGGGCCTTATACGGGCGTTGTCTGGGCTTGTCACCCGTGTTGGCGCTGACAGGGCGAGGGATTGTGATTTTGGTTGACGATTGGGCCGGATGGGCATTTCCTAGAAAACCAGAAAACTAGTTTTCTGGTTTTGTTGGGGGTGGAAGGCAGGTGGGCAGGATATCCGAAACCGATCTTTATCTGCCGGTCAAGGCCTGGCTTGAAGGGATGGGATATGGGGTGAAGTCCGAAGTTGCCGGGGCGGATGTGGTTGCGCTGCGCGATGGCAGTGACCCGATGGTGGTGGAGCTGAAAGCCGGGTTTTCCCTGACCCTTCTGCAGCAGGCTGTGGCGCGTCAGGCTATCAGTGATCATGTTTATGTGGCGGTGCCGCGCTGGTCTGGGCGGTCTGGGTGGCGCGCTTTCAAGGGAAATATCGGTCTGTGCCGCCGACTTGGGCTGGGGGTTCTTTCGGTGCGCCTGACAGATGGGTTTGTGCAACTTCATTGTGATCCCGCGCCCTTTCTTCCCCGTAAATCCAAAGTGAAATCGGCGCGGCTGTTGGGGGAATTTGTCCGTCGTGAAGGGGACCCCAATATGGGGGGGACCAATGGCAAGATTGTCACGGCCTATCGTCAGGATGCCGAGAAACTAGCGGCTCATCTGGCTGAGCATGGGCCGATGAAAGGGGCGGATCTGGCCAAGGCGACAGGCGTGGAAAAAGCAACGACCATGATGGCGGCGAACCATTATGGCTGGTTTGAACGGGTTGAGCGGGGCGTTTATGGGCTGAGCGATGCGGGGCGGGTTGCATTAAGTTGACTATTTTGATCAGGATCAATTCCCTCCCTACCGTTTCCAAGGTAGGGAACAGGAATGTAACAGGAGTTTTCCATGCGCCGCCTTGCCTTTCTGATCAGTCTGATCGCCGCCACACCTGCCGCCGCCTTTGATACGCTGGAAGCGTTGGGGGAGGCGTTGTTTTTTGACGTTAACCTGTCGAAGAACCGCACGCAAAGCTGCGCCACCTGCCATGACCCCGAGGTTGGATTTGTCGATCCGCGCGGCCCGGTGTCGCTGGGCGATGATGGGGAAAGCCTGGGCGGGCGCACCGCGCCGACAGCGGCTTATGCGATGATGACACCAGAATTTAGTCAGCTCGACGAAGGGGCCTGGGTTGGTGGCATGTTCTGGGATGGGCGGGCTGCGGATTTGGCCGAGCAGGCCGGTGGCCCGCCGCTGAACCCGATTGAAATGGGAATGCCCGACAAGGCGTCTGTTGTGGCGCGCCTACGGGAAAACGCCGCCTACGTCAGCAGCTTCAAGGCGCTCTTCGGCGAGGAAATCTTTGCTGATGACGCCGCCGCCTATGGGGCGATGACCCAATCCATCGCGGCGTTTGAAAAGACCGATCTGTTCGCCCCGTTCGACAGCAAATATGATCGTTTCCTGCGAGGTGAGGCCAAATTGACCGATCAGGAAGAACTCGGACGGGTTTTGTTCTTTTCGCAGCAATTTACCAATTGCAACCAATGCCACCAGCTGCGCCCGTCCCCGATTGCGGCGGATGAGACCTTTTCGAACTATGAATACCACAATATCGGCACGCCAAAGAACCCGGCCCTGAAGGGGTTGTTGGGGCCAACCGGTGTCGATGGCGGGTTGATCCAGAACCCTGATGTGGTGGATGGCAAAGCCTCGGGCCGGTTCAAAACACCAACCCTGCGCAATGTGGCTGTCACCGGACCTTACATGCATAACAGCGTGTTTGAAGATCTGCGCACCGTGGTGCTGTTTTACAATCGCTACAACACCACCGATCCCGCGCGTCAGATCAACCCGGAAACCGGCAAACCCTTTGGCAATCCGGAAATCCCGATGAACCTGGCCAATGATATCCTGACCGATGGGCCGGCACTGGATGACAAGCGCATTGATGCCTTGGTGGCCTTCCTGAAAACATTAACGGATAAGAGGTATGAGCCCCTTCTGGAAGAGTGAGGGCCGCGTCCCTATATCTGACCCTCCGGATGTCCAAGCTTCATTCTGAAGCCAGCGGCGGCGTGACCTTGAATTTTCTTGCGACCCCCTGTTGACAGCCCGGATATCCATGCCTAACTGTTTCGCCGTTAGCACTCTCCGAAGGTGAGTGCCAAAGCGCCGGTCATAATGGGCCGCGCGCAAAACGGAAACGAAACTGAGCTTAGGGAGCCTCAGAAATGGCATTTACTCCGCTGCATGACCGCGTTCTGGTCCGCCGTGTTGAAAGCGACGAAAAAACCGCTGGTGGTCTGATCATCCCCGACAGCGCCAAAGAAAAACCCGCAGAAGGTGAAGTGATCGCCGTGGGTGAAGGTGCACGCAAGGACAGCGGCGAGCTGATCGCACCCGCCGTGAAAGCTGGCGACAAGGTCCTGTTCGGCAAATGGTCCGGCACCGAAATCACCATCGATGGTGAAGAACTGCTGATCATGAAAGAAAACGACATCATGGGCATTCTGTCCTGATCGTCTGACCAGATTTACCAAGAATTCTAGGAGCAAGCATAATGGCTGCTAAGGACGTAAAGTTCGATACCGATGCCCGCAACGCAATGCTGCGCGGCGTGAACATTCTCGCTGATGCTGTAAAAGTGACCCTCGGCCCGAAAGGCCGCAACGTGGTTCTGGACAAATCCTTCGGTGCCCCGCGCATCACCAAAGACGGTGTGTCGGTTGCCAAGGAAATCGAGCTGGAAGACAAGTTCGAAAACATGGGCGCGCAAATGGTGAAAGAAGTCGCCTCGCGCACCAATGACGAAGCTGGCGACGGCACCACCACCGCAACCGTTCTGGCCCAGGCGATTGTTCGCGAAGGCCTGAAGCAGGTTGCAGCTGGCCTGAACCCGATGGACCTGAAGCGCGGCATCGATCTGGCGACGGCCAAGGTTGTTGAAGCAATCAAAGCTTCGGCTCGTGACGTGAAAGACAGCGACGAAGTTGCGCAGGTTGGCACCATCTCGGCCAACGGCGAAGCCGAAATCGGCCAGCAAATCGCAGACGCGATGCAAAAAGTTGGCAACGAAGGCGTGATCACCGTCGAAGAAAACAAAGGTCTGGAAACCGAGACCACCGTTGTGGAAGGCATGCAGTTCGACCGCGGCTACCTGTCGCCCTACTTCGTGACCAACCCGGACAAAATGATTGCTGATCTGGACGACTGTCTGATCCTGCTGCACGAGAAGAAACTCTCGTCGCTGCAGCCGATGGTTCCGCTGCTGGAGCAAGTGATCCAGTCGCAAAAACCGCTGCTGATCATTGCAGAAGACGTGGAAGGCGAAGCGCTGGCCACTCTGGTTGTGAACAAACTGCGTGGCGGCCTGAAAATCGCAGCCGTTAAGGCTCCGGGCTTCGGCGATCGTCGCAAAGCCATGCTGCAGGACATCGCGATCCTGACCGGTGGTCAGGTGATCTCGGAAGATCTGGGCATGAAACTTGAGTCCGTCACCATGGACATGCTGGGCACCGCCAAGAAGATCGAAATCACCAAAGACGAAACCACCATCGTTGACGGTGCCGGCGAGAAAGCCGAGATCGAAGCACGCGTTGCCCAGATCCGCGCTCAAGCTGAAGAAACCTCGTCGGATTACGACCGTGAGAAACTGCAAGAGCGCGTGGCCAAACTGGCTGGCGGTGTTGCCGTGATCCGCGTTGGCGGCATGACCGAAGTGGAAGTGAAAGAGCGCAAAGACCGTGTGGACGATGCCCTGAACGCAACCCGCGCTGCTGTGCAGGAAGGCGTGATCGTTGGTGGCGGTGTTGCTCTGGTTCAGGCTGGTAAGGCTCTGGAAGGGCTGGAAGGCGCGAACTCGGACCAGAACGCCGGTATCGTGATCGTGCGCAAGGCTATCGAAGCCCCGCTGCGTCAGATCGCTGAAAACGCAGGCGTCGACGGCGCTGTTGTGGCTGGCAAAGTGCGCGAGTCGGATGACACCTCGTTCGGCTTTAACGCTCAGACCGAAGAATATGGCGACATGTTCTCGTTCGGCGTGATCGACCCGGCCAAAGTGACCCGGACCGCTCTGGAAGATGCGGCATCGGTTGCCGGCCTCCTGATCACCACCGAAGCCATGGTTGCTGACAAGCCGGCCAAAGACGGTGGCGCCGGTGCTGGCATGCCCGATATGGGCGGCATGGGCGGCATGGGCGGCATGATGTAATCTGAATTTCCTCTGGAAATTCAGGTGCCGCAGGCAAGTGGTCGTCAGGCCAGTTTGCCGAGCCAAGAAAAATAGGGAAATGGCGGTCTTTTGGCCGCCATTTTCTTTTGCGTTTCAGCGGGCAAGAAATTTCACATTCCCTCTTACAAGTTTCTTATTAGCAGCCTATGTTAATGCGCATAACATCCAACTTTGGCGGGGACAGCCATGTTTCGACCTTTTCTGATAACCCTTCTTTCCTCACTGCTCGTGATCACGGCACTGCCCTCGCGCGCGCAGGAGGTCTATCGCTTTGGAGATGACGCCTATATTGCAGGTGACAATGTAGCCCTGTCGGGGGAGGCGGTGGACGATGCCTTTGTCGTCGGCAACACCGTGCTTATTTCCGCCCCGGTGCAGGGCTCGGCCCATGCCGGAGGGCGCTCCGTCTCAATTTCGGCACCGGTTGGCCAGAATGTCTATGCCGCCGGGATCAATGTGAATGTCTCGGCTGAGGTTGGTCGGGATGCACAGCTTGCCGGGGATACCGTCCTCGTTGCGGCCCCGGTTGCCGGGGATCTGCGGGTGGCAGCACAGCGGGCCGAAATCACCGCAAATGTGGGCGACAGCGCGCTTGTCGCAGCGGAGAACATCCTGCTCACAGGGGTGATCTCGGGGGATGCAAGCTTTGCCACCGACAATATCTCCTTCGGGGAAGGTGCCCGGATTGATGGCACGCTTTACCTTTTTTCAGAAGATCCGGATGTGATCCAGGTGCCGGAGCATGTGGTTGCCGCCGACCGCGTTGAGCGCCATGCCGAAGCCGAGTTTGATGGGTCTGCAGATCCAAAAGGTGGGGCCAAGGCAAAGCCCGCTTCCGGGTCAGGCTGGTTTGCTTCTGTCATGAACACGGTCGGGTCCATCCTCGTGCTGGCCGTGCTGGCCGGCATCGTGGCCTATTTCGCGCCTGGGTTCCTGATGGCCCTGCGCGACAGAACAATTGAAAGCCCGTTTCGCGCGATGTGGATGGGGCTTTTGGCAGTGTCGGCCCTGACCGGGACCGTGTTTGTGCTGGGGGCAACAGGGTACGGGATCCTGTTGGCGCCGTTCACGCTGCTTGCTGCGGGCCTGCTTGCCGCCGCTGGCTATGTCATCGGCGCCTACCTGCTGGGGGTCTGGGTGGTCAAACTGGCGGGCCAGCCTCTGCCGGTGACATTTGCAGAACGCGCGGTGGCGGCCCTTTCCGGTGCGGCTGTCACCACCATTCTGGCGATGATCCCGGTGATCGGGTGGCCGCTGGTGCTGGCGGTGACGCTGGCCGGGGCAGGGGCCCTTGTAATCCGCTGGGTGGCGCCGGGCTTCTACACGGAAGTCTGAGCCGCTGGCCCACGGCGCCCTTCTCAAATGCGATGAAAGGCCCCCCAATTGATTTCGTTCTCACCCTGGAGACAGGACGTCCGAAACCAACTGGGGGGCCTCTGAGGTTTGGCGGCGCAAATTGGCGCAGTTGCGCATCCCGCCCTCGCAATCACGCCGCCTCCTCCCTAAATAGTGAGCATGTCTGGTTCGTTTCTACCTGTTCTGACCCTGTCCCTGATGGCTCTCACCGCCTTTGCCCCGCCCGCACGTGCGGAGTGTGTTGTGCTGTTGCATGGGCTTGCCCGCGGTCCGTCCTCCCTCTGGGTGATGGAAGAGGCGCTGGAGCTTGAGGGGTATCAGGTGGTCAACTTGGGCTATCCGTCGACCGAGGCCAAAATTGAAACCCTTGTCGCGCAAGCGATCCCTCCGGCGGTGCAGGCCTGTGGAGCGCAGAAGATCAATTTCGTAACCCATTCCATGGGCGGCATTCTGGTGCGGGTCTGGTTGCAGGACAATCACCCAGACAATCTGGGGCGCGTCGTGATGCTGGCCCCTCCCAATCAGGGATCGGAACTGGTGGATGCCTTTGCGGATCTCGAACCGTTTGAGTGGATCAACGGTCCGGCGGGGCTTGAACTGGGGACAGATCGGGGCTCAATACCCAATCAGACTGCCCCCCCGGATTTTGAGCTGGGGATCATTGCCGGCAACCGCTCGCTCAACCCGATTTATTCGTCGCTGATCACGGGTGAAGATGATGGCAAAGTGTCGGTTGAAAACACCAAGGTAGAGGGCATGACGGATCACATCGTCATGCCGGTGACCCATACGTTCATGATGACCAATCCACTGGTGATTGCACAGGTGCTCGCGTTCCTGAAAGAGGGCACATTCGCGCATGGTCTGACCCTTGGGGCCGTGATCGAACAGGTGGCCCGAGAGTCCGGCTACATCGACTGACCCCGATCGTGCTGGAAGAGGGAAAGCCCGATTGATGGGGTAGGCCGCGCCCATGGCACTCGCCAAATGAAAACGCCAAATGAAAAGGGCGCTCCCTGATGCAGGAGCGCCCTAAAATGTTTCGGGATGAGTGGCCTCAGACCGCCTGACTGTGGCCCGCCTCGTTCATCTCATAGGCATCGAAGTAGCGCGCAATGATCCGGGCCAGCGGATAGGCTTCCTTGCGGATCAGCATCTTGCTGCCCTCAAATTCAAGCGTCTCCGGCATTGCTTCGTCCAGCCCGTCGGCCATGGCGGCAAGGCGTGCAGGGTCGTCGTTCAACTCTTCTGCCACCTGCGCGAAATCAACCTCGAAATCGCACAGCAACAGTTCAATGATCCGGCCACGCACCCGGTCTTCGTGATCGAAGGCATGCCCCTTGGCAGTGGTCAGCGTGCCCGCCCGCGCCGCGGCCTGGTATTTCGAGGTGGCCGGTTCGTTCTGCGCATACCCCTGCGGGTAACGCGAAATCGAGCTGGCACCAATCCCGATCAGCACTTCCGAGCTGTCTTCGGTGTAGCCCTGGAAGTTGCGGCGCATCGTGCCTGCCTTGTGAGCGGTGGCCAGCCCGTCGCCGGGTTTGGCGAAATGGTCGATGCCAATCTCGTCAAATCCTGCTTCAAGGAACAGGTTGCGGGCCGTGTTGAACAGCTCCAGACGCCCCTCGGGGGTTGGCAGGGCATCGGTTGGGATTAGGTTCTGACGGCGCGCCATCCAGGGCACGTGGGCATAGCCAAACAACGCCACCCGGTCAGGGGCAAGGCTGATCAGTTTGTTCACCGAGTCGGTGATCCGGGCCTCGTTCTGATGAGGCAGGCCGTAAAGGATATCCATGTTCAGGCTGGTGATGCCGCGCTCACGCAGGCCATCCACGGTGTCCTTCGTGATTTCATAGCTTTGCGGGCGGCCAATGACCTCCTGGATCATCGGATCGAAATCCTGCACCCCGATCGAGGCCCGGTTCATGCCCGCCTCAGCCAGCGCATCCAGACGTGCACCATCCACCTCTGAGGGGTCGATCTCGACCGAGAACTGCGCCTCATCCGCCAGGGGCATGGTGTCGAGAATCGCTGCCGTCAGTTCGGTGATCATCTCAGGCTGCAGCAAGGTGGGCGTGCCGCCGCCCCAGTGCAGGTGCTCGATCTTGACGCCAGGGGCCACAATGCCCTTCAGGGTGGCAAGCTCCTGTTTCAGCGTATCGAGATAGGCGCGCACCGGCTCTGCCGTGGCCGTGCCCTGGGTGCGACATGCGCAAAACCAGCACAAACGACGGCAAAACGGGATATGCACGTAAAGGGAAACCGTGTCACCTGAGGGGATCGCCTTGATCCAGTCGGCAACAACCTCCGGCCCGAAGCCGGGTTTGAAATGCGGGGCCGTCGGATAGCTGGTGTAACGGGGGACACGAGCGTCAAAAAGTCCGAGGCGTCTGAGTTGCGTAAGTGTCTGCATTCCAGTAGCGTGTACAGTGAAACGCGCCCATAACCTTGATCAGGATCAAGCAGATGCTTCATCTGCGAAATTTTTAGCCATGACAACAGCCATAAAAGACGCCGCCTTCAACCTTCGCGATTGCGGCTCCTGCCCAATTCGCCACCGTGCCGTGTGTTCACGTTGCGAACCGGATGAACTTGAAGCGCTGGAAAATATCAAGTTTTACCGCTCCTACGAGGCTGGGCAGCCAGTGCTTTGGGCCGGGGATCCCATGGAATTCGTGGCCTCTGTCGTCAGCGGTATCGCGACACTCAGTCAAACCATGGAAGATGGCCGCACCCAAATGGTCGGGCTGCTGCTGCCGTCCGATTTCATCGGCCGTCCGGGGAGAGATTTTGCCCCCTTCGACGTGGTTGCCGTGTCCGATCTCACGGTTTGCTGTTTCCGCAAGAAACCGTTCGAGGAGCTGATGGCGTCAACACCGTCTATTGGCACCCGTCTGTTGCAGATGACCCTGGACGAACTGGACAGTGCGCGCGAATGGATGCTGGTGCTGGGCCGCAAAACTGCGCGCGAAAAGATCGCCAGCCTTCTCGCCATTCTCGCCCGCCGCGACGCGTCTCTGAACAAAATCCCCCCCAGCTCAGGTATGAGCCTGGACCTGCCGCTCACGCGTGAGGCAATGGCGGATTACCTTGGCCTGACCCTGGAAACGGTCAGCCGTCAGATTTCGGCACTGAAAAAGGCCGGGATTATCACCCTGGAAGGCAAGCGCCACGTGATCATCCCGGACATCGAAGCACTTTTGGCAGAGACCGGCGATGACGTGGATGGTGGTCCGCTCTGAACGACTCGTGGCGGGTCTGATCTAAGAAGCACATCGCTGTCCTAACCCCGTAACCAAGACCGGTTTCGGGGCGCGCGCCGCGTGCGCGCTTCCCCACCTCATTTTCTGGTTGAAAATATCCCGGGGTGAGCGCGAAGCGCGAGGGGCAGCGCCCCTTTCGCTCCATTGCTTCAGGTGCTTCAGGCTGGCATCAATGCGCCAGAAAGACCGGTTTCTCGGCGACCTCCAACATGTGACGCGTGGCCCCCCCAAGGATGCTCTCGCGGAACCGGCTGTGGCCGTAGGCCCCCATCACAATCAGGTCGGCATCCTTGTCGCGGGCGTGTCGGTTCAGGATGTCGGAAATCCGTGGCAGGGTCTTGGCCATGACCGACACTTCGGCGCGCACGCCATGACGTGAAAGCATCTGGGTCAGGGATCCCCCCGGATCCGAGCGCTCCGGCCCGTGGGTTGGTGGATCAATGATTGCGATGGACACATTGCGCGCCTGGCTCAGGATTGGCATTGCATGGCGGATTGCCCGCAGGGCTTCGGTGCTTTCATTCCAGGCGACCACAACATTGCCGATGGTTTCCGGCAGTTCCGCCCCATCAGGCATGACCATTACCGGAACGGAGCCGTCGAACAGGGCGGCTTCAACGATGGCTTCCATTTCATGTCCGCGCCCCTCGCCATATGGGCGGGGCAGGACCACGAGGTCGGAAAACCGGGTGTGGTGGGCGATCAGGCCGTTCAGGGCCACCATCTGGGCGGTCACGGATGATGTCGACCAGCAATGTGCGGCGCCGCCAAGTTGTGAGCGGCAAT
Organism: Aliiroseovarius crassostreae; assembly: GCF_025137635.1. Classification (NCBI taxonomy): domain Bacteria; kingdom Pseudomonadati; phylum Pseudomonadota; class Alphaproteobacteria; order Rhodobacterales; family Paracoccaceae; genus Aliiroseovarius; species Aliiroseovarius crassostreae. The sequence goes on from NZ_CP080772.1 coordinate 555,416, forward strand.
ACTCCTCGGTCTCTCTGGCGTCTTCTCGGGCCTGCGCCAAATTGTCCTGAATAACCATTGCCGAGGCGCCCGCGTAGTAAAATCCTTGCTGGGAATGGTCGAGCCCAAGGCAGATCGCATTCAGGTGTGCGTCCTCGGACCGACACAGGGCGGCAGCCGCGTCAAATGCTGATTTGCAAAGGGTTTTGTCGGTTAAGACAGTCGTAATGGTCTTGTAGTCCATGGATTGCTCCGGGGGCTGGAAAGGTCTGATTTCGCGTCCAGCCTGCCTTTTTGCCCCCCTGCGACGCTTTGACATGGGTCAAGGGGCTGGAAATCTGCCCCACTGCGACAGTTTTGACATGGATCAAGGTAGGCAAATGGGGATAGGTGCGACACCGACGACAGTCGAAAAGTGTCCCCGAATCCAATTTCGGGATCTGGGGGCATTGCGTGACAAAGACGAAGGGACGCAAAATGTGGGATTACCTCAAATTGGTAGTGTATGGCCTTGTTGCACTTTTGGCCGCCATTGCCGCTAGCTATGCCCGCGACGTAGCCTACCAGGTGCATGCCATCCTGGTGACACTCATCGCGGTCGGCCTTTTCATCTACTCGCTTAAGCGCGTGGGTGAACCGAAGGTCGTAGAAACTGGATATATGGATGGGCCGGTGCGTGTGGGCGCCGCGCTGACTGCGTTCTGGGGCGCAGTCGGGTTCCTGGTCGGGACGTTTATCGCGTTCCAGCTGGCATTCCCGTCGCTGAACTTTTCCTGGGCCGAAGGGTATATGAACTTTGGGCGTTTGCGTCCGCTTCACACCTCGGCTGTTATTTTTGCGTTTGGTGGAACCGCGCTGATTACCAGCTCGTTTTACGTGGTGCAGCGCACCTCGGGCGCACGCCTTTGGGGCGGCAACCTGGGTTGGTTCGTGTTCTGGGGTTACCAGATCGTGATCCTGCTGGCGGCAACCGGCTATGTGCTGGGGTCGACCCAAGGTAAAGAATACGCTGAACCCAACTGGTACACTGACCTTTGGCTGACCATCGTGTGGGTGGCTTACCTTCTGGTCTTCATGGGCACGCTGATGAAGCGCAAAGAGCCGCATATCTACGTGGCCAACTGGTTCTACCTGGCGTTCATCGTAACCATCGCCATGCTGCACGTCGTGAACAACCTTGTTGTTCCGGTGTCGATCTTCGGCTCGGCTTCGGTGCAGGTGATGGCTGGTGTGCAAGATGCGATGACCCAGTGGTGGTATGGCCACAACGCTGTGGGCTTCTTCCTGACCGCTGGCTTCCTGGGCATGATGTACTACTTCGTGCCGAAACAGGCTGAACGCCCGGTCTTCTCGTACAAACTGTCGATCATCCACTTCTGGGCGCTGATCTTCCTGTATATCTGGGCTGGTCCGCACCACCTGCACTACACCGCGCTGCCGGATTGGGCATCGACCCTTGGCATGGTGTTCTCGGTGATCCTGTGGATGCCGTCCTGGGGTGGCATGATCAACGGCCTGATGACCCTGTCGGGTGCATGGGACAAGCTGCGCACCGACCCGGTGATCCGTATGATGGTTGTGTCGATCGGTTTTTACGGCATGTCGACCTTTGAAGGTCCGATGATGTCGATCCGCGCCGTGAACTCGCTGTCGCACTACACTGACTGGACCATTGGTCACGTGCACTCGGGTGCTCTTGGCTGGAACGGTATGATCACCTTCGGGATGCTCTACTTCCTGGTTCCCCGTCTGTGGGGCCGCGCAGGTCTTTACAGCCTGAAACTCGTGAGCTGGCACTTCTGGCTCGCCACCATCGGTATCGTGCTTTACGCCGCATCGATGTGGGTGACCGGGATCCTCGAAGGCCTGATGTGGCGCGAAGTTGACGCACAAGGCTTCCTCGTGAACTCGTTTGCCGACACTGTTGGCGCCAAGTTCCCGATGTATGTTGTGCGTGCTCTGGGTGGTGTGATGTTCCTCTCTGGCGCACTGATCATGTGCTATAACCTCTGGATGACCGTTAAGGCGTCGCCGGCAGCAGAAACTGCCAACGACACCGCAGCGGCACCGGCCGAATAAGGAGGGCTGGACCTATGGGAATTCTCGACAAACACGTCGTTCTCGAAAAGAACGCCACGCTCCTCCTGGTTGGCAGCCTTCTGGTTGTGACCGTCGGTGGCATCGTGGAAATCGCACCGCTCTTCTACCTCGAAAATACCATTGAGGATGTGGAAGGCGTGCGCCCCTACTCGCCGCTCGAACTGCAAGGTCGGAACATCTATATCCGCGAAGGCTGCTATGTCTGCCACTCGCAGATGATCCGTCCGATGCGTGACGAGGTAGAGCGTTATGGTCACTATTCGCTGGCAGCTGAAAGCCAGTATGACCACCCGTTCCAGTGGGGCTCCAAGCGGACAGGTCCTGACCTGGCGCGCGTGGGTGGCCGTTACTCGGACGAGTGGCATGTGGACCACCTGGCGGACCCGCAATCGGTTGTGCCGGAATCGGTGATGCCGAAATATGCTTACCTGCTGGATCGCCCGATCGAGCCGAAGTATATCCGCGAAGTCATGGAGACCAACAGGCTGGTGGGTGTGCCTTACACCGACGAGCAGCTGGCCAATGCCGAAGCTGACTGGTTGACCCAGGCAAACCCGGATGGCGACAACTCGGATCCGGATGCCCTCGAGGCACGCTATCCGAAGGCACAGATCCGTAACTTTGACGGCCAGCCGGCTGTCACGGAAATGGACGCGCTGGTCGCCTATTTGCAGATGTTGGGTACCCTGGTCGACTTCTCGACCTTTACACCTGACGCAAGCCGGTAAGGAGCAGGGATGATGGACACCTATAGCATTATGCGCGCATTCGCAGACAGCTGGTTCCTGATCGCGATGTTCGCCTTTTTCATCGGGGCCGCAATTTTTGTGTTTCGCCCCGGAGTGAACAAAGTGCACGAAGACATCGCGAACATCCCCTTCCGCCACGAAGACAAACCTGCCGGTGATCAGGACTGATGTCCTGACGCTCAGCTCAAGGAGTTGCGGCAAATGAGTAAAAAACCTGTAGAGAAGAAAGAGATCGAAACGACCGGTCACGAATGGGATGGGATTCAGGAGTTCAACAACCCCCTCCCGCGTTGGTGGGTCTGGATCTTCTATGTCACCATTGTCTGGGGTGTCTGGTACACCATCGCCTATCCCGCATGGCCGCTGATCAAAGGCGCCACCGCCGGGTATCTGGGCTATTCGACCCGCGGTGAAGTTGCTGCCGAGATCCAGCGTTTTGATGAGATGAACGCTTCGATCAACGCAGAGCTGGCTGCGGCGGACCTGACCGAGATCCAGCCGGGGACCGAACTGTATAACTACGCTTCGCAATCCGGTCGTGCCACCTTTGCAACCTGGTGTTCGCAGTGTCACGGTGCGGGTGCGGACGGTGCCGTTGGCTATCCGAACCTGCTGGACGATGACTGGCTGTGGGGTGGGGACATCGAAGCCATCCACACCACCATTCAGCACGGTATCCGCGATGCATCTAATGATGACACCCGTCTGAACGACATGCCTGCCCATGACGAACTGCTGGAGGCCGAGGAAATCACCCAGGTGGTTGACTATGTTCTGTCGCTGAGCGGTGGCGAAGCCGATGCAGCCAATGTGGAAGCCGGTGCCGTGGTGTTCGAAGACAATTGTTCATCCTGCCACGCGGAAGGTGGTGTTGGGGATCGCGATATGGGCGGCCCGAACCTGACCGACTTCATCTGGCTTTATGGCGGTGACAAAGAGACCATTACGGAATCTGTTGCCAAAGGTCGTACCGGTGTGATGCCGGCATGGTCGGCCAAACTGACCGATGCTCAAATCAAGGGTGTTGCAGTTTACGTTCACCAGCTGGGCGGCGGCGAATAAGCCTTCGGCCAGAAGAGATCCGGGGCCTCACTCCCCGGTTCGGCACCGATCCCTGATCCTGTTCGCGCGTTTCTCCGGGATCGGTGCCTCCAAATTCAAAAGGTCCGGGCCATGGGTCCGGGCCTTTTTCATGGGTAACGATGAAAATGTGCAAACCGATCCCGGATTGCAATCCCTAAAGCGTTTCGAAATCAACTTGTGACTCAAGTTAATCTCGAAACGCTTTAAAACGCTGAATTCTGACGGGTGAGTCTTGCAGCCCCCGGGCGTGAGGCTGGGAGATTTGGACAGACGTGATTGGAAAATGGGCGTCCTGCACAGCGGTCGCTCAAAGCGTTTCAGCATTGACCAGAGGCGGGAGAAACCGAAACGCCTTAGGTGCGGCCTTTTGACTATGTGCGACGAGATGGCGCTGCGTCAAATGCGAAATCCTTTTATTAATAATGCTTTATGGGATATTAATGTGTGAACTATCCGAGAAGATTTTGATCCACATCAAGGCTTAAATGTAGAATAATTCTTAGATCGGAGCAGATCCGGGTCGCGCAGCGGCATGGTTTTGCAACGCCCGCCCCTTGCTCTCGCCCCTCGCTCGTTACGAGCGTTTTGCCGCATTGCCCCTCAGGTGAAAACAGGCGACACGCTTGGGAAACAGACACTTTTGATTACTCAGGACAGGATTCTGTCGATGTCAGACGCACCGGAACAGCTTTACGCACCACGCGAGCCAGTCTTTCCCAAACGGGTAAAAGGCACTTTCCGCAGCCTCAAGTGGTGGATCATGGCGATCACACTCGGGATTTATTACCTTGCCCCCTGGATCCGTTGGGATCGCGGGCCCAACCTGCCGAACCAGGCCATCCTCATAGATATGGCGGATCGCCGGTTCTATTTCTTCTGGATCGAAATCTGGCCGCATGAATTCTATTTCATTGCGGGTCTGCTGATCATGGCGGGGCTCGGGTTGTTTCTGTTCACCTCTGCGGCCGGGCGGGTCTGGTGTGGCTATGCCTGCCCCCAAACGGTCTGGACTGACCTGTTCATTCTGGTGGAGCGTTGGGTCGAGGGCGATCGGAACGCGCGCCTGCGCCTGCATCGCCAGAAATGGAACGGGGAAAAAGTCCGTAAACGCCTGACCAAGTTCGTTCTCTGGATCATGATTGCCGTGGCCACGGGGGGCGCCTGGGTGTTCTATTTTGCAGATGCCCCGACCTTGTTGATTGACCTGATCACCATGCAGGCCCATCCGATGGCCTATTCCACCCTGATGGTGCTGACCGCAACCACGTTCTTCTTCGGCGGCATCGCCCGTGAACAGGTCTGTATCTATGCCTGCCCCTGGCCGCGCATTCAGGCTGCGATGATGGATGAAGACACCATCACCATCGCCTATCGTGACTGGCGCGGAGAGCCGCGCGGGCGTGGTAAGAAACGGGATGATCTGGGGGATTGCATCGACTGCAACGCCTGTGTTGCCGTGTGCCCGATGGGCATCGACATTCGCGATGGCCAGCAGATGGAATGTATCACCTGTGGCCTGTGTATCGACGCCTGTGACGAGATGATGGACAAGGTTGGCAAGGAACGCGGGCTGATTGACTATCTCGCATGGAAAGACGAGGCCAACGAACGTGCCGGACAGGCGAAAGTGCCGGTGATCAAGCACCTTCTTCGGCCGCGCACCATCTTGTATACGTCCCTATGGGCGCTGGTTGGCGTTGGTCTGACCGTGGCCCTGTTTGTCCGTCCCGCCGTGGATGTGACCGTGCGGCCTGTGCGCAATCCGACCTATGTGACCCTGTCTGATGGGTCGATCCGCAATACCTATGACGTTGGGGTGCGCAACCGCCATGGGGAAGAATGGCCCTACTATTTCGCCCTGCCGCTTGGCTCTGACCTGAAACTTGAACTGGAAGGGTCAGACAAGTTGGTGGTGGTTGCAGACCCGGATACCGAAGCCAAGCAACGGGTGTATGTCATTGCCCCGCGCGGGTCGGAAACAGCCCGCAAGGACCGCACTGAAATCCGTTTGTGGATTGTCGATGGCGTGACCGGTGACCGTGCTTATCTGGATACGGTCTTCAACGGGCGCGGCAGCTGATCTGCATCCCATGTCTGGGCAGTGAACCCCGGATCATGCTACAACTCCGCCGGATGCGCCGAGGCGCTTCCGGCACACTCGAAAAAGGCGCGAACAGATGAGTGAACCAACCGAAAAGAAGGAATTCGAGCTGACGGGCAAACATGTCCTCGCGATCACCGTGTCAGCTTTTGCCGTGATCATCGGCGTGAATATCTACATGGCCTATTCCGCGATCAATACGTTTCCCGGACTGGAGACCGACAACTCCTATGTGGCCAGTCAGCAGTTTGACCGCATGAAAGAGGGGCAACTGGGGCTTGGCTGGGATGTGTCTGCCAAGGTCGAGGGGGAAACTCTGGTTCTGGATATCCGTGATGAGGACGGCCGCGCGGTTGAGGTGAAATCCATCTATGCGATTTTCGGTCGGGCCACCCATGTGCGTGACGACCAGGAACCCAGTTTCAGCCAATCCTCCTCCGGGGCCTATACCGCTGCGGTGGGGGCGCTGGATTATGGCAACTGGAACCTGCGGGTAAACATCCTGTCCAAGGAGGATGTTCCCTTCCAGCAGCGCATTCAGATCTATATCCCGAAAACCAGCTGAGGCTTTCCCATGTCGACGCCGATTTCTGCCTGTCCCGCCTGTGATGCCGCCCCCCTTGCCAAGGAACAGGCAGGGAAGGGGCAAACAGGCAACGGAATGATAGGCAAACGCATTCTGTTGTCGCTGCCGCAGATCTATTGTGCGGCCTGTATCGCCGGTGTTGAGGCCGGGTTGTCAAAACAGCCCGGTGTTCGTCAGGCGCGGGTCAACCTCACCCTCAAACGTGCCACGATTGAAGCGGATCCGGAGGTCGAAGCGCAGGATCTGGCGGATTATCTGACGGGTATCGGGTTTGAGGCCTATGAGCTCGACCCCGGCCAGCTACGCTCCACGGCAACCGATCAGAAGGGCAAGGATCTGCTGATGCGCCTCGGCGTGGCAGGGTTTGCGATGATGAACGTGATGCTGCTGAGTGTCGCGGTCTGGTCGGGGGCGGCAGATGCCACCAGAGATCTGTTTCACTGGATATCCGCCGCCATTGCCATTCCAACCGTCGGCTTCTCCAGCCAGGTGTTTTTCCGGTCCGCCTGGACCGCGTTGCGGGTGGGGCGGCTCAATATGGATGTGCCGATTTCTCTGGCGATCCTGCTCGCGCTTGGCATGTCGCTTTATGAAACGATGCATTCAGGGGCACATGCCTATTTCGACGCCGCCCTGTCACTGACATTCTTCCTGCTTGCCGGACGTTACCTTGACTATCGCACCCGGTCGGTGGCGCGCTCTGCCGCGGAAGAGCTGGCCGCCCTTGAGGTGCCGCGTGCCGCCCGTGTGACCGATACGGGTGACGAACAGGTGGCCGTGTCCGAGCTTCAACCCGGTGATATCGTGCGTGTCGTGCCCGGGGCCCGCGTGCCGGTGGACGGGATCGTCCTGACCGGGGAAAGTGAACTGGACCGAGCCCTTCTGACCGGGGAAAGCCTGCCCGTTGCAGCGGGCCCCGACACGATCGTCTCAACGGGGGAGGTCAACCTGACCGGCCCGCTGACCGTGCGGGTGACCGCGGCTGGAAAGGACAGCTCGCTGCACCGTATGGCGGACCTTGTTGCGATCGCGGAAACCGCGCGCAACCGCTATACCTCGCTCGCTGACAAGGCCGCCGCAGTTTATGCGCCGGTGGTGCATCTGCTGGCGCTTGCGGCGTTTCTGTTCTGGGTCTGGTATTCCGGTGGTGACTGGCGCATGGCGATGAATATTGCGGTGGCGACCCTGATCATCACCTGCCCCTGTGCGCTTGGCCTTGCCGTGCCGGCGGTGACCACCGCCTCCTCGGGGACGCTGTTCAAGCAGGGAATGCTGCTCAAATCCGCCACGGCGATGGAGCGTTTGGCAGAGGTGGACCATGTCGTGTTTGACAAGACGGGCACCCTGACACAGGGCAAGCCGGTCATGGATGGGATTGAACGCCATCGCGAACAGGATCTGCAGGTGGCCCTTGCCCTGGCCGAAGGATCCAGCCACCCGCTGGCCATCTCACTGACACAGGCCGCCCGCGCGCGCGGGATCCAGCCCGCCGAGGTAAGTGGCCTGCGTGAGGTGCCGGGCAAAGGGATCGAAGGGCAGTGGAATGACAAGACTGTGCGCCTTGGTCGCGCCGAGTGGCTGGGGGCAAATGCGGTCGGGCAGACGGCAACTTACCTGTCCATCTCCGGCACACGCCCGGTTGCCTTTACCTTTACCGATAATCTGCGCGAAGGCGCCGAAGACGCCATTGCTGCGTTCAAGGCGCAGGGGCTTGGGATCACGCTGATCTCCGGCGATGTGCCTGCGGCTGTTGGTGAGCTTGCCGGGCGGGTTGGAATCTCTGACTGGAAGGCGGATACACTGCCCGAGGACAAGGCCGAGTTCGTGGCCCGTCTGGGGAAATCCGGTAAGAAGGTTCTGATGGTCGGGGATGGATTGAACGACACGGCGGCGCTTGCTGCCGCGCATGTGTCGATCTCGCCCTCATCGGCGCTTGAGGCCGCGCGGGTGGTGTCCGACATCGTGTTGCTGGGGCAATCCATGGCCCCCCTGGGGCGCGCAACCGTGCTGGCGAAATCCGCAACCCGCCGGATCATTGAGAATTTTGCGATTGCGGCGGGCTATAATGCGATTGCCATTCCGATTGCGTTAGTGGGGCTGGCGACACCGCTGGCGGCGGCTCTGGCCATGTCCCTGTCTTCCATCACGGTCAGCGTGAACGCGCTGCGCCTGACCACGTTCAAAGATCCGTAGTATTCGCCCCGTAGCATTCTCCAAGGTTCAGCCAACAGGAGCGTTTCGGTTTGTCCGAATGGCTGGCCTTTCCCGCGGGTCTGAGGCAAAATTGCACCGAAGCAATCGGTGACTTCCATTTGAAAGGCTGCGTCATGAACGTGCTTGTGTATCTCATCCCAATTTCGCTGCTGTTGGGCGGGGCAGGGCTGGCGGCCTTTTTCTGGACCCTCAGGAGCGAGCAATATGACGACCCGGATGGCAACAGCCAACGGATCCTGTCAGATCGCTGGGACGACACCCCTCCCGAAGAGTGAGCGCTCAGATCAGGTTGAGGTCACGGGCGATCATCGCTGCATGGGTGCGGTTCTTGGCGCCCAGTTTGCGCACCACGGCGCGCATGTGCATTTTGACGGTCACTTCCTGAATGGAAAAGGAATGGGCGATTTCCTTGTTCTGAAGCCCGTCGCAGAGCCCGCGCAGCACCTGAATTTCACGCTCCGACAGATGAGACAGCGGGCGTCGCCCGTTGACGTGAAACAGGTCATTCAGCAAGGTCACATACTTCCCCCTCAGGGCGAGGGGCAATACACGCGCCAGATCCGTTGCGTCCAGTTCGCGGGATAAAACGGCGTTGGCGCCGGCCTGTTGGGCTCGTTGCGCCAGTTCAAGCGATCCCCCTCGCAATGCAAGGGCCATCTTCGTCTGCGCGAAGGCACGGGACAATCGTGACACCGTATTCATTCCCTGCAGGTCAGGCAGTTGATAGTCCAGGATGATCAGATCAAATGGGCCATGTGTCACCGCTTCAAGCGCCTGTCGTGACGTGGAAACCAGCAACCGCTCGTGGAATGGCAGCGTGTCCAGAGCTGTGTTCAGAGAGTTGGACAGCGTGGGATCTTCTACTGCTACGAGAATTTTCAATGATGCGCCTAAGTGTTTGAAATGCTAGGTGACAATAAAAAACACTGACATATGGGTGTGTTGTGGAACACCTATCAATAAGTATAGGTGGTTTTGGGGGGCGATTTTGACCAATTGCAAAATGACAACACCCAAAGGTTGTTCGTGTAAAAATAGAACCATTTTGCAAAACTGACCTTTGGGAAGGTTTCGTGGACGCAAAATCGTTTCGGTTTTGAACTGTGACAAAGAGGAAACAATGTGAATAAAAAGAGATCATTGTTTCGCGTGGTTCGGGGTAAACCCATGCCTCAAACCTGTCCAGAAATGCTTTATTGCTGCCCATCTGCGCTGTTGCCGGTCTCTGCTGGAAGGGCCATCAGAATTGTCGGGCCGATCTGATCCACGATCAGCTTCACGCCTTGCCGGGTCGGGTGAAGTCCATCCGGCTGCATGTAGTCCCGCAGCGCGGCCTTTCGGTCTTCCTGCGTTGTTCCAGGCTGGTCCAGGGCTGCGAAAAAGTTGGGGATGAATGTGCTCCCATGCTTTGACGCGAGATCGGCAAAGGCCTGATCATACGCCGCTTTCTCGTCTGCGCCGAAATTCAGGGATGCGGGCACACGGATCAATACAGAGGGCAAGTTGCGGGTATTGATTTCGGTCAGGATCGCATCGAGGTTTCTGCGCGTTTCCGTAGCAGGCAAGCCACGCAGCATGTCATTGCCCCCCAGATTGACCAGCACCAGATCCACCTCATCTGTCAGGGACCAGCCCAGCCGCGCCCTGCCTCCTGCTGTTGTGTCACCCGAGACCCCGGCATTGATGACAGTCACGTTGCGCCCCTGAGAGTGCAGCCATGTCTGCAATTGCGGAACAAATCCGTCGCCTTGGTCCAGACCGTATCCCGCAGTCAGGCTGTCCCCAAGGGCCAGGAGGGTGACGGGCGTGTCGGCATGGCTGAGATTCGGAACAGACAGGGCTAAGACGAAAGACAGCTGTGCCAGCCAGCCGGCAATTTTCGGAAAGGACTTGTTCATGGCTTTTTTCACCCCATATCCGTTGGAACTCATTGCTTTTCTCCTGACAGGTGCCCGATGCCCGATGCTGCCCAATCCGCCGTCCTGACCCTGACCGATGCCCGGTTGACGCTGGGGCGCAATGCGGGGCGGACAGAGATCCTCAAAGGTATCGATCTGGCTGTTGAGCGTGGGGAAACGCTTGGGCTGACGGGGCCATCGGGGTCTGGCAAAAGCTCTCTCCTCATGCTGATGGGCGGGTTGGAACGCGCCACCGGGGGCACAATCACCGCCTTGGGGCAGAATTTGGGGCAGATGGGCGAGGATCAGCTTGCCCGGTTCCGCAGGGATCATATGGGGGTGGTGTTTCAATCTTTCCACCTTATCCCGACCATGACAGCGCTGGAAAATGTTGCAACCCCCCTAGAACTTGCAGGCGTCCCAGAGGCGTTTGTCCGGGCCGAGGAAGAGCTGTCTGCGGTGGGGCTTGGCCATCGGCTGCACCATTATCCCAGCCAGATGTCCGGGGGGGAACAGCAACGTGTGGCGCTTGCGCGGGCTGCGGCCCCGCGCCCGGATATCCTGCTTGCGGATGAACCGACCGGAAATCTTGATGGTGCCACCGGGGATGTGATCATGGACCTGCTGTTTGGATTGCGGGACCGCCATGGGGCGACCCTGATCATGGTCACCCACGCACCTGAGCTTGCGGCCCGCTGCGACCGGACCCTGTGCCTTCAGGACGGGGTCTTGGTATGATCCGTGAGATGAGGCAGGCCGCTCGGATCGCCCGGCGCGATATGCGGGGTGGTCTGCGTGGCTTTCGCATTTTTCTGGCCTGCCTGATCTTGGGAGTGGCCGCGATTGCGGCCATCGGCTCAGTGCGTGAAAGCCTGCAACAGGGGTTGGCGGATCAGGGGGCGGTGCTTCTCGGCGGTGATGCGTCGGTTTCCTTCACATACCGGTTTGCAGATGAGGCCGAACAGGCGGTGCTGATGCAGTCAGCGGACGCTGTTTCGGTGATCGCCGACTTTCGCTCCATGGCTGTGGTAGAGGAGGATCGTGGCCTCACACAGGTGAAGGCCGTGGATGAAAACTATCCCCTTTATGGACAGGTTATTTTGGATCCGCCGATCCCGCTTGCGCAGGCGTTTTCGGGCAAGGGTGGCCTGCCCGGCGCGGTGATGGATGACCTGCTGATGAACCGATTGGGGCTGGGGGTCGGTCAGGAGTTTGTGCTGGGGGGCAACCGGTTTGTTCTGATGGCAGAGCTGGTCAGCGAGCCAGACAATGCCACCGGGGGGTTTGGTCTTGGGCCACGCACACTGGTTGCACGCGAGGATCTGACGCGCCTGGGAATGCTCGCGCAGGGCACCTTGTTTGACAGCGAATACCGGTTGCGTCTGCCTGAAGGGCGCGATCTGACAGAGGTCAAATCCAGCGTCATGGCGCAGCTCGGACAAACCGGAGCGCGCTGGCAGGATGCGCGTGATGGTGCGCCCGGGATCAGCCGGTTCATCGAGCGCCTCTCCTCGTTCCTTGTTCTGGTCGGGCTTGCCGGCCTGGCGGTTGGAGGTGTCGGGATTTCAGCAGCTGTCAGGGCCTATCTTGACGGCAAGACAGAAACCATTGCCATTCTGCGCGCGCTGGGCGCCACGCGGCGAGTTATTTTCTTCAGCTACTTCATGCAGATTGCGGTTCTGACCATGCTGGGGCTGATGATCGGGCTCGCAATTGGGGCGGCCATTCCGCTTGTGCTTGCCCCTGTTATCGCAGCGGCCTTGCCCATTGAGGCAGCCGTTTCCGTTTATGCCAGCCCCCTGATCGAAGCCGCCATCTATGGCGCGCTGGCAACGCTTCTCTTCACGCTTTGGCCGCTGGCCCAGACAGAAGACGTGCAGCCAGCCTCTCTGTTTCGCGATGCCGCCCTTGGCCGCGCGCGCTGGCCCCGTCTTGTGTATGTCCTGATGACCTTTGCCGTGCTGGTGAGCCTGGTCTTTCTTGCCGCACTCCTGTCAGGCATGTTTGAGCTGGCGCTCTGGACGTTTGTCGGTGTTGCCGGGGCCTTTGCGGCGCTCGCCCTGACCGGGCTGGGGATCCGGCATCTGGCCCGCTGGCTTGGGCATCTGCCAGGCCTGCGAGGGCGCCCGATCCCGCGTATGGCCCTTAGCGCCGTGGGGGGGCCGGGTGGAGAAGCCGGTGCGGTTGTGCTGTCCCTTGGACTGGGGCTTTCGGTGCTCGCCGCTGTGGGGCAGATCGACAACAATCTGCGTGGCGCGATTGCGCGTGATTTGCCCGCCGTGGCGCCAAGCTTTTTTGTGGTTGATATCCAGCCTGATCAGATCGAGGGCGTTCTGGCACGACTAAATTCGGATGAAGGCGTGTCGCGGGTCGATACCGCGCCGATGCTGCGTGGGGTGATGACCAGGATCAATGGCCAGCCCGCGCAGGAGGTGGCGGGCAATCACTGGGTGGTGCAGGGGGACCGTGCGCTGACCTATTCGGCCAAACCCACCCGCACCCATGTTGTGGCAGGTGAATGGTGGCCTGAGGAGTATCAGGGCCCGCCGCAGATTTCCTTTGCCGCAGAGGAGGCCGAGGAGATGGGGATTGGGCTGGGAGACAGCGTGACCATGAATATTCTGGGCCGGGACATCACGGGAGAGATCACCAGCCTGCGCGAAGTGGATTTTTCACAAGCAGGTATGGGGTTTGTTCTGACCATGAACCCATCTGCATTGACCGGCGCGCCCCATACCTGGCTTGCGACAATCTATGCGGAGCCGGAGGCCGAGCCCGCCATCTTGCGTGATCTGGGCCGGAATTTCCCGAATATCACGCTTATTTCGGTAAGGGACGCCATCACCCGCATCTCTGGCCTGATGGGGCAGGTGGCCGCCGCTGTCACATATGGGGCGTTGGCCACTTTGGTGACGGGGTTTGTGGTGTTGATCGGTGCCGCAGCCGCGGGCGAGCGCGTGCGAACTTACGAGGCGGCGGTTCTGAAGACACTGGGTGCCACACGGGCTGAAATCCTGATGAGCTTTGCGCTGCGATCTGCCGTGCTGGGGGCCGCTGCTGGGGGTGTGGCCGTGATTGCCGGAGGTGTCGCGGGCTGGGCTGTGACCCATTATATTATGGAAAACGACTATGTTTTTGAGCCGGCTTCGGCCATTGCCATTGTTGTCGGGGGGATTATCGCGACAATTCTGGCTGGGCTGTTTTATGCGTGGCGTCCGTTGTCCGTGCGACCGGCACAGGTTTTGCGCTCTCGGGACTGATGGGGGCTCCCGCGCCTTTTCTCCCTAAGGGTCGGCAGGCTTGGGGGTGGCTCACTGCGTGAGCCTGTCAGGGGCTTTGCCCCTCGGCCCCACTCTTCGCGTGAGCCCTCACCCAAAGCGTTTGGGACAAGCTTGAAGCTTAAGCTTGTTACCAAACGCCTGCAACATTGGTAACGCGCGCTGCGTTTCGGTTTCCCCCTGTGGCCAGGTTAAAACCGAAACGCTTCAGGATATTTATGTCCAGAAAATAAGGGTCAAATGTGGGCCGCGCGGTGTTCCTTGCGGATGACGAGCTTGAGGCCGGACCAGACCTTGTCCACGGCGCAGACTTTCACGTCAACCAGGGTGGTTTTCAGGGCGGCGTTGCGGATCACGTCTTCGCTCATGTCGGTTGGAACTTTTGACGCTTTCTTGGGCCAGGAAATCCAGATCATGCCGTCGCGGTCAAGGCTTGCGAGAAGTTGGGGCAGGGCGGTTTCAAACGTGGTGCGGTCATCTGTGAACATATGGATTACGTCATAGGGGCCGGAGAGGTGATCCGGCGTGGTGTCGTCCACGAGCATGAACGCGCGGCTGGTGGTGAGGGGATCATGGGCTGCGGGACGGTTGATCCACGCCACGCGCTGCCCGTCCTTGAGGCCGAGTTTCTTTGCGAGCGGTGTGGTAGAATATTCGGTCATGACGTCAGGATATGTCCTGCCAATCCAAATGCAAAACCCAAGATTGCCCCCAGAGGCGGGGACCAGCTGTGTTTGACGGAAACTTGCGGGGCAATGTCCTGAAATATCAGGTAAAGGATGCCGCCTGCTGAAAACAACATAAATGCGCCAAGAACAGTGGGAAGGTCTGCTAGGAATTGATGCCCTGTGAGAGCGGCAAGGGGGCCAAGCGGCACAAGGGCTGCAAAAAGTATCAGTCGCGTATGACGTGGCACTGAGCCGACTGCCAGCTCGCGGTCTGCGTTGAAACCTTCCGGTAAGTTCTGGGCACCAATCATGCAGGCGAGCAATGCAGCCACTTTTGGATCAGCTGTCAAAATTGCGCCGAGGGCGAGGGATTCTGGAATAAAATCCATCAGCATGGCCATGAACTGAGCTTTGGAGCCCCCCGTACGTGCAAGGGTTATGTCCGCGAATAATGCGACCAGAGACCCCAGTAGGAAAAGCAACAGGGCAGGCGGTCCTGGGAGGCGGGACAGGCCTTCGGGAACAAGGATCAAGGCAATTGCCGAGAGAAGGGCACCTGCCCCGAAGGCCATGATCCAGTGATTGGTCTGATTACGGATCGTGCCAGGCAGAAGCTGGTCGAACCGGGCAAGCCATGCCCCAAAAGGAATGGCCGCCCCGGCAAGGGCGGCCAATGTGATTGCATAGATGAGATCACCCATGTCCTATACCTGCTTACAGGTGGCGTTCCACCATCATCTTCTTGATCGACGCAATGGCCTTGGCCGGGTTCAGGCCTTTCGGGCAGGTCTTGGCGCAGTTCATGATGGTGTGGCAGCGGTAAAGCTTGAACGGATCTTCCAGATTGTCCAGACGCTCGCCGGTGGCCTCATCGCGGCTGTCGATCAGCCAGCGATAGGCGTGCAGCAGCGCGGCCGGGCCGAGGTAGCGATCACCGTTCCACCAGTAGCTCGGGCACGAGGTCGAGCAGCTGGCGCACATCACGCATTCATAGAGACCATCGAGTTTCTTGCGGTCTTCGATCGACTGCTTCCACTCTTTCGCCGGGCGGTTGGTCTTGGTTTCCAGCCACGGCATGATCGAGGCATGCTGCGCGTAGAAATGGGTCAGATCCGGGATCAGGTCTTTCACCACCGGCATATGCGGTAGCGGATAGATCTTCACGTCACCCTTGATCTCATCCATCCCGTAAATACAGGCCAGCGTGTTGATCCCGTCGATGTTCATCGCACAGGACCCACAGATGCCTTCGCGGCAGGAACGGCGGAAGGTGAGCGTCGGATCAATCTCGTTCTTGATCTTGATCAGCGCGTCCAGAACCATCGGACCGCATTCGTCCATATTGACGAAATAGCTGTCCACCCGCGGGTTTTCGCCATCATCCGGGTTCCAGCGATAGATCTGGAACTTGCGGACATTGGTGGCGCCTTCGGGCTTGGGCCAGGTTTTGCCGACGCGAACGGTCGAGTTCTTGGGGAGCTTGAATTGTACCATCTGGCGTCCTCCTTAGAACGTCCGCGCTTTGGGCGCGATTTTCTTGAGATTGATGCCGCCTTCGGCTTCGGTGGTCAGCGGATCCACAATCACGGGGCGGTAAGACAGGTCCACCTTGGTGCCGGTCTCGTCGATGCGTGAAATGGTGTGAACACGCCAGTTCTCATCGTCCCGATCCGGGAAATCCTCATGCGCGTGGGCGCCGCGGCTTTCCTTGCGGGCTTCGGCCGACACGATGGTCGAGATGGCCGAAGGCATCAGGTTGGTCAGTTCCAGCGTTTCCATCAGATCCGAGTTCCAGACCAGCGAGGTATCGGTGACCTTCAGGTCGCCCATCTTGCCGGCAATTTCGGTCATCGCTTCAACGCCTTCAGCCATGGTTTTCGCGGTGCGGAAGACGGCCGCGTCGCGTTGCATGGTTTTCTGCATTTCCAGACGCAGGTCGGCGGTCGGGATCGCGCCTTTTGCATAGCGCAGACCGTCAAACCGTTCGAAGATCTTGTCTACGGCACCGGTGTTCAGCTCGGGATGCGCGGCGTCCTTGTCCACCACTTTACCCGCCCGGATCGCAGCCGCGCGGCCAAACACCACGAGGTCAATCAGCGAGTTGGAACCGAGGCGGTTTGCCCCGTGCACAGACGCACAGCCTGCTTCACCTGCCGCCATCAGACCCGGCACAACAGCGGTCGGATCTTCTGCGGTCGGGTTCAGCACTTCGCCCCAATAGTTGGTCGGGATGCCGCCCATGTTGTAGTGAACGGTGGGCAGAACCGGGATCGGTTCCTTGTTCACATCCACGCCTGCAAAGATCTTGGCGCTTTCCGAAATGCCCGGCAGGCGTTCGGCCAGTGCCTCGGCGGGCAGGTGGTCGAGATGCAGGAAGATGTGATCGCCATCTTTGCCCACGCCACGGCCTTCGCGGATCTCCATGGTCATCGAGCGCGACACGTAATCGCGCGGGGCGAGGTCTTTATACTGGGGCGCGTAACGCTCCATGAACCGCTCGCCTTCGCTGTTCACGAGGTAGCCGCCTTCGCCGCGGGCCCCTTCGGTGATCAGACAGCCAGAGCCGTAGATGCCGGTCGGGTGGAACTGCACAAACTCAAGGTCCTGCATCGGCAGGCCTGCGCGCATCACCATGCCGCCACCGTCGCCGGTGCAGGTATGGGCCGAAGTGGCCGAGAAATAGGCGCGGCCGTAGCCGCCGGTGGCCAGCACCACCATCTTCGCCTTGAAGACATGGAAGGTGCCGTCATCGAGCTTCCAGCACACCACACCCTGACACTGACCATCGTCAGACATCAGCAGGTCGATGGCGAAGTATTCGATGTAAAACTCGGCATTGTTCTTGACCGACTGGCCGTAAAGCGTGTGCAGGATCGCATGACCGGTGCGGTCGGCAGCGGCACAGGTCCGTTGCACGGGGGGGCCTTCACCGAATTCGGTGGTGTGGCCGCCAAACGGGCGCTGATAGATCTTGCCTTCTTCGGTGCGCGAGAACGGCACGCCGTAATGTTCCAGCTCGTAAACCGCCTTGGGCGCTTCGCGGGCCAGATATTCCATTGCATCGGTGTCACCCAGCCAGTCAGAGCCTTTCACCGTGTCATACATGTGCCACTGCCAGTTGTCCGGGCCCATGTTGGAAAGCGATGCGGCAATGCCACCCTGTGCGGCCACAGTGTGGCTACGGGTGGGGAAAACCTTGGTCACACAGGCGGTGCGCAGGCCTTGTTCTGCCATGCCGAGGGTCGCGCGCAGACCGGCGCCACCGGCACCGACCACGACCACGTCATATTCGTGGGTTTCGTATTCGTAAGCTGCCATTGGGGTGCTCCGGTCTTAAAATGCAATGCGGCCAAGGCCATAAAGGGCCGTGGCGATGATGGTGTAGGAGATGGCGGTGCAACCGGCCACCAGCACTTTTTTGGTCACCCCGCGCGAGTAATCCTCGATCACGACCTGAATGCCGTGGCGGAAGTGGACCATGGCGGTGACGATGGTCATCGCGGCGATGATGGCAGGGAAGGGGCGTTGATAATAGGCAAGAGCCTCTTCATAGCCCATGCCAAGCGCGTGGCCGAAGGTCAGTGCGAAAAGGGGCATCAGCACCAGCAGGCCAAGGGCCGAAATCGCCTGGCCCCAGAAATGATCTGTTCCGGATCCGGAAGAACCTTTGCCAACGGCGCGTTTGCGGTCAGTCAGAAACTGCATGTCAGGTTCCTTCTCAGATAATCAGTGCGACGAGGATCGCCAGCACAACCGAGCCACCGATCACAGCGAGGCCCATTTTCTCGGCGGTTTCGATATCAAGTCCGATACCGATATCCCAGATCAGGTGACGCAGGCCGGACAGCGCGTGGTAACACAGCGCCCAGAGCGCCATGAACATGACCAGATCGCCAATGAACGAGGTCATCAGACCGTTCACGAAATCATAATAGCCCGGTCCCATTGCAGCTGCGAAAAACCACCAGGCGACCAATACGGCGCCACCCAGAAGTGCCACGCCGGTGATGCGGGCAAAAATGGAGGAGATGGAGGTCAGCTGCGGACGGTAAATCTGCAAGTGTGGGGAAAGAGGGCGGTTGCCTCTGTTCACATCGGCCATGGCGGCCTCCTCTTGATCTGTTGCGACTTTGATGCGCTCTGGAGGTCGGGCCGCAGGGGCGTCAAATCCTAAGCGCGCGTGGTCTTGGAAAGTGTCTGCCAGACGGGGTGAACGGGTCCGGCAAAAACCCTTTGCGACAGGAATAGACCCTTTTGCGGCACAGAGTCACGTCTTGACTCGGGATAAAAATGCGTAATTTGCGCTAACAGATGCGAAAAAACACGTCTGTGATCACAAAAAAATAATTTGTGATCACGAATTTGCGCGCCGCAATTCTGACGGAAAAGGTTGGTTAATGTATGCCGTGGCACACAAAAATATGACGCCATTTTTGCACCACCGCGGGGCTGATCTGAGCCCTGGCGGTGGCGCTGTTGAAGGTTGGTTCCCTCAAATTACATCGGCATCAGGGCCCAGTAATCAAGGTCCAACATGACATCGGGCAGGTATTTGCCATCGTCACCTTTCAGCGCAAACGCCTCTGCGCCATGTTTGATCGCGACAAGGCGCAGGCGAATGGCCCCAACGCCCGGCACCCCGGTTTCGGCCTTGTCGAGAACCTCTGACCACGCTCGGATCGTATCGCCCGAGAAGCAGGGATTGGCATGGGCACCGCCATTGAGACCGACAATCATCTGCGCGTTGGCAAGCCCGTTGAAGGACAGGGCGCGGGCCATGGAAATCACATGCCCCCCATAGATCAGCCGCTGTCCATCCGGACGGAAGGTGGCGTCAAAATGCACCTTGGCAGTATTCTGCCACAGGCGGGTCGCCATCATGTGCTCGGCTTCTTCCACGGTGACGCCGTCCACATGATCAATTTTCTCACCGACCTCGTAGTCGCCCCAGCGATGCGGCTCACCTGCAAGGGTGAAATCGTAGTCCTCAAAGGACAACCCCTCCGGGATGACAAGGTCTTCGACGCCCAGAACCTGTTTCAGCTCCGGGATCACGGTTTCCGGGGCAGGGGCTTCCAGATTGCCTTTGCGCACCATGACCCAGCGCACATATTCCAGCACAGCCTCGCCGGTCTGGTTGATGCCCACCGTGTGCACCCAGACCACGCCGGATTTGCCATTGGAGTTTTCCTTCAGGCCGATCACCTTGGACATCGAACGCAGCGTGTCGCCCGGATAAACCGGTTTCAGCCAGCGGCCTTCAGCGTAGCCCAGATTGGCCACCGCGTTCAGCGAAATATCCGGCACGGTTTTTCCAAAGACAACGTGAAAGGCAATCAGATCATCCAGCGGTGACCCTTCCAGTCCACAGGCCCCGGCAAATTCGTCCGAGGAGTAAAGCGCGTGACGGGCCGGATACAACGCGTGGTAAAGGGCGCGTTCCCCCTCGGCCACGGTGCGGGGCACCGCGTGGGCAATCTCGTCGCCCAGTTTATAGTCTTCAAAGAAGCGGCCCGGGTTGGTTTTGGCCATCTTTCATCTCCTAGATTAGAGGTCACGCCCCAAAAGGCGCAGGGCCGATCAGCCCGTGTATATATCCGATCACCGCAAGCAGGATCACCGAGGCCACAAGGAACATCGCGTCCTTGGCAATGCTGCCTTTCGGGTTCGGGGTCCAGTTTGGCTCCGCGGCATTGATCACCTTCATCTCGGCCATGGCCCAAACGGTCAAACCTCCAAACAGCACGTAAGAGGCCGGGTCGGGGTTCACCATCATATGCGCCACTGCCCAAACGATCATACCGGTCAGCATGGGGTGGCGCATCTTGTAGAGGATTGCGCCTTTCGACGGGCCGGGGCTCATCAGGTAGATGGCGATGAGCATGGCCAGATTGTTGATATGTTTGAAGAAGGTCGGATAGGCGAGCAGGTCATAGCTTTCCCATACCTTGTAGCCGATCACCATCACGACCACGCCCGCCAGAATGATCCCGGCGGACACAGCTTTGGCCTTCTCGCCCATGGCGGCATGGCGCCCGGGCAGGGCGCGTTTCCAGAAATGGCCGATATACCACAGGGCGAGGCCGAGGATGAGAAGGGTCATGGTGGGTCTCCGAACGTGTTGGGCCTCAGCCCTCCAGCGCCTTGATCGCCTCGGCTTTGGCCAGAATACCTTTTGCCGTCACAACATGCAGGTTTTCGACGATTTTACCATCCACAACCGCAACGCCCTGACCCGAGGCTTCCGCCTCTTCAAAAGCGGCAATCTGGCGCTGGGCGAGGTCAATTTCCGCGTCAGAAGGCGCAAAGGCGTCGTTGGCGACGGCCAGTTGGGCCGGGTGGATCAGCGTTTTGCCATCCATGCCCATATCGCGCCCCTGGTCACATTCGGCCCGCAGACCGTCTTCGTCCTTGAAAGCGTTGTAGACGCCATCGACGATTACAACATCATAGGCCTTGGCGGCAATCAGGCACATATGCAGCCCGCCCATCATCGGCAGGCGGTCGGCGCGGAACCGGGTGTTCAACTCCTTGGCCAGATCATTGGTGCCCATGACAAAGCCCTTCAGGCGCGGATGGGCTGCAATTTCAGCAGCATTCAGCATCCCCATCGGAGTTTCCATCATTGCCCAGAGATCCACGTCAGGGATCAGCGCGGCCAGGTCATCGAGCTGCGCGGCTGAGCCCACTTTCGGCATCAGGATGGCGTCGATATCCGCGCCCACCATGGCCGCCACATCCTCTTTGCCCCATTCGGTATCAAACCCGTTGATGCGAACAATCTTGGCACGGTTGCCATATCCGCCCTTGTCGAGTTCGGCGCGCAGAGTGGCGCGGGCCTCGACCTTGGCATCGGGGGCAACGGCGTCTTCGAGGTCGAAAATGATCGCATCGCAGGCCAGGCCACGCGCCTTTTCCAAGGCGCGCTCTTTCGAGCCGGGAATGTAGAGGACGGACCGGTAGGGACGTTGAGACATGATTCTGGTTCTCCGCAATATTCTTGCGCACAGCATCGCGATTGCGCAGCATTTCGCAAGGGTAGATTTGCTGCATTGCAGAATTTCTACGTGGCGTTCCTGCCCGTCAGGGCCAAAGTGCGGCGTGTTAACCAGTTCTTCGGGCTTGAGGCGCAGGCTGATTGGACCCGCCGAGCGACGGGAGGGCCCGTGGTCGGCCACCGATGTCACCCAGGTGACACGGGATGCAGCTCGGCACCTGATCGGACTTGGGATCTGTATCGCCGTAACCCGGATGGCCCGGTGCAGCGCCCCTGTATGAAAGGGAAGACATATGAACCTTTTGTTGAAACAACGGATCCTGGCCTTGGCGCTGGTGTCGGGGGCGCTGCTCCTGTCGATGCAGAATGCCTATGCTCAGGGGCGCAACTGTGCGCCGCGATTGGCGGTGGTGGAGCGCTTGACGGAAACCTATGGCGAGACCCGGCAGTCGATCGGTCTGGCGACAAATAATACGGTGGTCGAAGTGTTTGCCTCCGCGGAAAGCGGCAGCTGGACCATTACCGTGACCAATTCGCAGGGGATCACCTGTCTGGTGGCCGCAGGCCGAAGTTTTGAAGCGCTGAACGAAGAACTGACCCCGGCCATGCTGGGGGAACCCGCCTGAAGGCGGGGCTGACTGCCAGCGTCAGGTCAGCCCCTCCCAGATCAGCTTGGTGCCGGTTATCAGCAGGAACGCATAGGTCAGTCGGAAAAACCAATGCTCGGGCATCAAATGGTGCAGCTTTACACCTGCCCAGATGCCCGCGACCGCAAAGGGGGCAAGGAACAGATCGGCCTTGATCGTTTGCCATGAAAAGATGCCAAGGGCCGCATAGGGGATGAATTTCATCCCGTTGATCGCCCAAAAGACGATCACCGTGGTGGCCTGAAAGCTCAGCTTGTCAAGGCGGCGCGACAGCAGGAACACCGCCGCGGGGGGGCCGCCCGCATGGCTGATAAAGCTGGTCAGTCCCGCCAAAACGCCCCAGAACAAGCCCGGTCCCTTGCCCATCGGGCGCGCCGCAGGCGGGATCCACCCCTGGCCTCGGGCAACCTGAAAAGCGACAAACCCCACCGCAATCAGTCCGATCAGCAGGCGAAACAGATCCGCATTGGCGATGGAATACAGCACCGCCCCCAATGCGACGCCGGGCAGCGCGCCGAGGATCAGCGTCTTGGCCGCACCTCCGTCCCATTTGCCCCAATAGGGGCGCAGAGCGGTCACATCCATCAACATCAACAGCGGCAGCATCAGGCCAATTGCAGCGCCTGGCTCAAGAATCAGCGCAAGCAGTGGGGTTGCCGCAAAGGCAGCCCCCGAGCCAAATCCCCCCTTGGAAATGCCTGCAAACAGCACGGCCGGGATCGCGAAGGCAAAGAATGTGAAATCCAGAATTTCCGGCATAGGTTCGGTGCAAACTGCATGTTTTAAGTCGCTTTAGCGCTATCGTGTCACCTTGCTCTACGCAACCTCCAAGATATGCCGCATCGCAGCGCCCTTGCGTGAAAGCGACATTGCGACTAGGCATAGCGTCAAATTTCAATGGATGGAGATCATTCTCATGGCACGACCCAAAATTGCCCTCATCGGTTCGGGTATGATCGGTGGCACCCTGGCCCACCTCGCAGCTCTGAAAGAAATGGGCGACGTTGTCCTTTTCGACATCGCCGACGGTATCCCGCAGGGCAAGGCACTGGACATCGCGGAAAGCGGCCCGGTTGAAGGTTTTGACGCTGCCCTGTCCGGCACCACCGACTATGCCGATA
Source organism: Aliiroseovarius crassostreae (assembly GCF_025137635.1). Taxonomy (NCBI): domain Bacteria; kingdom Pseudomonadati; phylum Pseudomonadota; class Alphaproteobacteria; order Rhodobacterales; family Paracoccaceae; genus Aliiroseovarius; species Aliiroseovarius crassostreae. Next base: position 578,837 of record NZ_CP080772.1, read on the forward strand.
TTGCTGGCGCTGATGTCTGCATCGTGACCGCCGGTGTGCCGCGCAAACCGGGCATGTCGCGTGATGACCTTCTGGGGATCAACCTGAAAGTCATGAAATCGGTGGGTGAAGGCATTGCCCAGCACGCCCCGAACGCTTTTGTGATCTGCATCACCAACCCGCTGGACGCCATGGTTTGGGCGCTGCGCGAGTTCTCGGGCCTGCCGCATGAGAAAGTTGTCGGCATGGCCGGCGTTCTGGACTCGGCGCGCTTCCGTCACTTCCTGTCGGTGGAATTCGACGTGTCGATGCGTGACGTGACCGCGTTCGTTCTGGGTGGTCACGGCGACACCATGGTGCCGCTGACCCGTTACTCGACCGTTGGCGGCATCCCGCTGCCGGATCTGGTGAAAATGGGCTGGACCAGCCAGGAAAAACTGGACGCCATCGTTCAGCGCACCCGTGACGGTGGCGCCGAGATCGTTGGCCTGCTGAAAACCGGTTCGGCTTACTATGCCCCGGCCGCATCCGCGATCGAAATGGCTCAGGCTTACCTGAACGATCAGAAACGCCTGCTGCCCTGCGCGGCTTACGTTGACGGTGCTTACGGTCTTGACGGCTTCTATGTGGGCGTTCCGACCATCATCGGCGGCAACGGCATCGAGAAAGTCATCGACATCGAGCTGAACAAAGAAGAGCAAGCCATGTTCGACAAGTCGGTTGACGCGGTGAAGGGCCTTGTCTCTGCCTGTAAAGAAATCGACCCCTCGCTGGCTTAATTCAAGTCATTGAGATGAAAAAGAAAAGCCGGTGCATCTGCACCGGCTTTTTGCGTTTCATGGAGATCGGGGGCTGTCAGAGGTTGCGGTCTCGGATCCGCTTCGCCAGCGTTTTGGCCTCCGTTCGAAGACTGGCGTCGAACCCGCTGGTGGTGAGGTCGACCCCAAGCCCGGGGGCGATCTTGGCAATGGACGCCAAGGGATCAATCGCCATCTCAAACAGCTTGCCGCGCTTTGACAATTGTCGTGCCTGCCAGCCGTTCAGGCAAAACAGCTCATCATAAATCAAAAGCGCTTCGGCCAGGGGATCTTCCGCACCATTGATCGCCATCACATTGCGTTTGCGTGCGTTGTTCAACAGCATGTTCCAATGGTTGGTGCGTTCGACATATTTCAGCGATTTATAGGCCCAGTGCAGCGGCGTGATACCGTCGAAATGCAGGATCCGCAGATGCTGCGCCGTTTCGTGAGGCAGCACATCCCCCCCGCGTTTTGTCTTGGCGTTGTGGATGGCAATAAAACCGTCCCCTTTGCGCGGGGTCAGGGTCTTTCCGCTGCTATGCCCACCCATGCCGCCGGACATGAACCGGTTGCTGGCCCCATAGATGTCTCGGGCCAGATCACGATCCTTGATGGCGCCGCGCAACATCCCTCCGAACAGGCTATAGGCCTGAGCGGGGTGGGGGACAGGCCCCCAGCACCGTTCCAGATTGGGAATTTTCAGCCAAGGTGTTTGAAAGCTGAAATCCTGCGCCATCGCATCGCCTGGTGCCCAAAGAAATTCGTCCGCATCAATATGCAGGATCAGATCTGCTTTGCTTCTGTGCTTGGCATCGTTTGCGTTCAGCGCCTGTCGCCCGGTCTGTAGCGGCGGGACGGTGCCATTGTTCAACCTGGCCCAATGGGCGGGATCGCAACGGGTGACCTCGACGCCATCAAGGGTCTCAAGCAGCTCTGCCGCCGGGTCCTGTGGATTGTCGAAATAAAGGTGAACCTGATGTGCCCCAAGCGAGAGGTGATGACAGGCAAAGGCAAGAACCAGTGGAAGTGGTTCGCGCACGGTGGACACAACGGACCAGCTTGGACAAGGTGTTTCAGGCAAAAGGGAACTCGCAGGTAATGATCTTGCTTGCACTCTATCCAGCCCGATGTGAGAAGCCAATTGAGAAAGGGATTCGCACTAGATTTGTGGGTTTCTTCCCAGAAGTTGCTGATTTTGGGTGATTTACGTTCTTTCGGGCAGAAGCAGCGACATTTTCAGGGCAATATGCGGCATTTCCAATTTGTGATCACAGGTTTTGAGGGTGTGATCACAAATGAGAAAAAAATACCGAAAAAACCCATTTTCCCGTCAAAAATCGTTTCTTTACATGTTCTGTTGTGCATTCTGACCGGGAACACACTGGACCAACTGGATAGGATGATTTCATGAACATTCATGAATACCAGGCGAAGGCCCTTCTGAAATCCTACGGTGCCCCCGTTTCCGAGGGTCGCGCCGTATTGAAAGCAGAAGATGCCAAGACCGCCGCAGGTGAACTCGACGGCCCGCTTTGGGTGGTCAAAGCCCAAATTCACGCAGGTGGCCGCGGCAAAGGTTCCTTCAAGGAAGCTGATGCTGGCGAAAAAGGCGGTGTGCGCCTGACCAAATCGGTGGAAGAAGCCGCCGAAGAAGCCAAGAAGATGCTGGGCCGCACCCTTGTGACCCACCAGACCGGCCCGGCCGGCAAGCAAGTCAACCGCATCTATATCGAAGCCGGTTCCGGCATCGAGCGCGAACTGTATCTCGCTCTGCTGGTCGACCGTCAGACCTCGCGCATTTCGTTCGTTTGCTCGACCGAAGGCGGCATGGACATTGAAGAGGTGGCTGCGGCGACCCCGGAAAAGATCCTGTCCTTCTCGGTGGATCCGGCAACCGGTTACCAAGGCTTCCACGGCCGCCGCATCGCGTTTGCGCTGGGCCTTGAAGGCGCTCAGATCAAGCAGTGCGTGAAACTGATGGGTCAGCTCTACAAAGCTTTCGTTGAGAAAGACATGGAGATGCTGGAGATCAACCCGCTGATCGTGGCCGAAGGCGGCGACCTCAAGGTGCTCGACGCCAAGGTTGGCTTTGACGGAAACGCGGTCTACCGCCACCAGGATATCGCCGCCCTGCGCGACGAGACCGAAGAAGACCCGAAAGAGCTGGAAGCGTCGAAATACGACCTGAACTACATCGCTCTGGACGGTGAGATCGGCTGCATGGTGAACGGTGCTGGTCTGGCTATGGCCACCATGGACATCATCAAGCTTTACGGTGCTGAACCGGCCAACTTCCTCGACGTGGGTGGCGGTGCGACCAAAGAGAAAGTGACCGAAGCCTTCAAGATCATCACCTCGGACCCCAACGTGAAGGGCATCCTGGTGAACATCTTCGGCGGCATCATGCGCTGTGACGTGATCGCCGAGGGCGTGGTTGCGGCCGTGAAAGAAGTGGGCCTTCAGGTTCCGCTGGTTGTGCGTCTGGAAGGCACCAATGTGGAAGCCGGCAAGGACATCATCAACAACTCAGACGTTGATGTGATCGCTGCCGACGACCTGTCGGACGGTGCAGAGAAAATCGTGAAAGCGGTGAAAGGCTAAGACAATGGCAGTTCTTATCGACGAAAACACCAAGGTCATCTGTCAGGGCTTCACCGGCTCGCAGGGCACCTTCCACTCGGAACAGGCGATTGCCTATGGCACCAAAATGGTCGGCGGTGTGACGCCGGGCAAAGGTGGCATGGAGCATTTGAACCTGCCCGTTTTCAACTCGGTGCATGAGGCGAAAGCCAAGACCGAAGCCAACGCATCGGTGATCTATGTGCCGCCGCCCTTCGCGGCCGACTCGATCCTCGAAGCCATCGACGCCGAGATGGAGCTGATTGTCTGCATCACCGAAGGCATTCCGGTGCTGGACATGATGGGCGTGCAGCGCGCGCTTGAAGGGTCTAAATCGCGCCTGATTGGCCCGAACTGCCCCGGCGTGATCACGCCTGATGCGTGCAAAATCGGCATCATGCCCGGCCACATCCACAAACGTGGCTCGGTTGGCGTTGTATCGCGCTCCGGCACCCTGACCTATGAGGCTGTGAAACAGACCTCTGACATTGGTCTGGGCCAGTCGACCGCAGTTGGTATCGGTGGTGACCCCATCAAGGGCACCGAGCATATCGACGTCTTGGACATGTTCCTGGACGATGATGAGACCCAGTCGATCATCATGATCGGTGAGATCGGTGGTTCGGCAGAAGAAGAAGCTGCTGAATTCCTGGCCGAACAGAAGAAAAAAGGCCGCTGGAAGCCGGTTGCTGGCTTTATTGCTGGCCGCACCGCCCCTCCGGGCCGTCGCATGGGCCATGCCGGTGCGATTGTGGCCGGCGGCAAAGGTGGCGCCGAAGACAAGATCGAAGCCATGCGCTCTGCTGGCATCGTGGTGGCCGACAGCCCGGCAACGCTGGGCGAGGCCGTTCTGGAAGCCATTGGCAAATAAACATTTAAAACGCAGGCGTCCGGTATGGTCCGGGCGCCTGCATTCCAATTTCAGTTGAGACCGACACCCATGACGGATCAAAGCCCCAACGACATCTTCCATGCGTCCAGCTTTATGCAAGGCCATAACGCCGAGTATCTGGAACAGCTTTACGCGCAATATGCCAAGGACCCTTCGGCGGTCGACGCAGCCTGGGCTGCGTTTTTTGCCGAAATGGGGGACGATGGTCAGGACGCCATTGCCGAGGCCGAAGGGCCCAGCTGGGCGCGCACTGACTGGCCGCCGACACCGACCGGTGATCTGGTGCACAGCCTCGATGGCATGTGGCCCGATGAGGCCACAGCCAAGGATGGCAAGGCTGCGGGCAAGAAAATTGCTGACAAGGCTGCCGAAAAGGGCATTCAGGTCTCTGATCAGGCGATCAAACAGGCGGTGCTGGACAGTATCCGCGCGCTGATGATCATCCGCGCCTACCGGATCCGTGGCCACCTGGCTGCTGACCTCGATCCGCTTGGTATGCGCGAGGCGACGAAACATCCCGAGCTGAACCCGGCATCCTACGGGTTCACCGAGGCTGACATGGACCGGCCGATTTTCATCGACAACGTGCTGGGGCTGGAAATCGCCTCGATGCGCCAGATTGTCGAGATCGTGAAACGCACCTATTGCGGCACGTTCGCTCTGCAATACATGCATATTTCGGATCCGGAGCAGGCCGCCTGGCTGAAAGAGCGGATCGAGGGGTTCGACAAGGAAATCACCTTCACCCGCGAGGGGCGCAAGGCAATCCTGAACAAGCTGGTCGAGGCCGAGGGGTTCGAGAAATTCCTGCATGTGAAATACATGGGCACCAAACGCTTTGGTCTGGACGGGGGCGAGGCGCTGATCCCCGCCATGGAACAGATCATCAAACGCGGCGGTGCACTGGGCGTGAAGGACATCATCATCGGCATGCCGCACCGCGGTCGTCTGTCGGTGCTCGCCAATGTGATGCAGAAACCCTATCGCGCGATTTTCAACGAATTTCAGGGCGGCAGCTTCAAACCGGAAGAGGTTGATGGCTCGGGGGACGTGAAATACCACCTTGGCGCCAGCTCGGACCGTGAGTTTGACGGCAACAATGTGCACCTCAGCCTGACCGCCAACCCCTCGCACCTTGAGGCGGTGAACCCGGTGGTTCTGGGCAAGGCCCGCGCCAAGCAGGAACAGCTGGGCGACAAGGACCGCATGCAGGTTCTGCCGATCCTTCTGCATGGCGATGCCGCCTTCGCAGGTCAGGGTGTTGTGGCGGAATGTTTCGGCCTGTCAGGTCTTGTCGGTCACAAGACCGGCGGCACCATGCATATCGTGGTGAACAACCAGATCGGCTTTACCACTGCGCCGCATTTCTCGCGGTCAAGCCCCTATCCGACTGACATCGCCCTGATGGTGGAAGCCCCGATCTTCCACGTGAATGGCGATGATCCCGAGGCCGTGGTGCATGCCGCACGGGTGGCCACCGAATTCCGTCAGAAATTCCACAAGGACGTGGTTCTGGATATCTTCTGCTATCGCCGCTTTGGTCACAACGAGGGCGACGAGCCCATGTTCACCAATCCGGTGATGTATAAGAAGATCAAGAAGCACCAGACCACGTTGCAGGTCTACACGGATCGCCTTGTGAAAGAGGGGCTGATCCCGGCTGGCGAGATCGAAGACATGAAAGCCGCGTTCCAGGCCCGCATGAATGAAGAGTTTGAAGCGGGCAAGGAGTTCAAGCCGAACAAGGCGGACTGGCTGGATGGCCGCTGGTCGCATCTCGACAAGAAAGCTGAGGAATACCAGCGCGGTCAGACGGCGATCAAGCAGGAAACCTTTGCCGAAGTGGGCAAGGCTTTGTCGACGGCACCTGAAGGGTATCCGCTGCACAAGACGGTGGGACGTCTGCTCGATACCAAGGCGAAAATGTTCGAAACCGGTAAGGGCTTTGACTGGGCAACCGCCGAGGCGCTGGCCTTTGGCTCGCTTCTGACCGAAGGGTTCCCGGTGCGTCTGTCCGGTCAGGACTGTACCCGCGGCACCTTCTCGCAACGCCATTCAGGCCTGATCAACCAGGACAACGAAGAACGTTACTATCCGCTGAACAACATCCGCGAGGGTCAGGCCCATTACGAGGTCATCGACTCGATGCTGTCGGAATATGCGGTGCTGGGTTTTGAATATGGCTATTCGCTTGCTGAGCCGAATGCTCTGGTGATGTGGGAAGCGCAGTTTGGCGATTTTGCCAACGGGGCGCAGATCATGTTCGACCAGTTCATCTCATCCGGTGAATCGAAATGGCTGCGTATGTCCGGTCTGACCGTGCTTCTGCCGCATGGCTTCGAAGGGCAGGGACCGGAGCACAGCTCGGCCCGTCTGGAGCGGTTCTTGCAGATGTGTGGCGGGGACAACTGGATTGTCGCCAACTGCTCGACGCCTGCGAACTATTTCCACATCCTGCGTCGCCAGATGCACCGTGGATACCGCAAGCCGCTGATCCTGATGACGCCGAAATCGCTTCTGCGCCACAAGATGTGTGTCTCAACCGCTGAGGATTTCACCGAAGGGTCAAGCTTCCACCGGGTCCTCTGGGATGACGCGCAGAAGGGCAATTCGGACACGAAACTGGTGGCTGATGACAAGATCAAACGCGTGGTTCTGTGTTCGGGCAAGGTCTATTACGACCTGCTGGAAGAGCGCGATGCCCGCGGCATTGACGACATCTATCTTCTGCGGCTTGAGCAATTCTATCCGTTCCCGGCCATGTCGATGGTCCGTGAAATGGAGCGCTTCAAGAACGCCGAAATCGTCTGGTGTCAGGAAGAACCGAAGAACCAGGGCGCCTGGACCTTCGTGGAACCCAATATCGAATGGGTGCAGACGCGCATCGGCGCCAAGCATACCCGCCCGATCTATGCCGGTCGTCCGGCTTCGGCTTCGCCCGCAACGGGCCTGGCCTCGCAGCACAAAGCACAACAGGAAGCGCTGGTGAACGACGCGCTGAACTTGGAAGGGAATTAACCCATGAGCATTGAAGTACGTGTGCCCACCCTGGGTGAAAGCGTGACGGAAGCAACCGTAGCCACCTGGTTCAAGAAACCAGGGGACAGCGTCGCCGCAGATGAAATGCTCTGCGAGCTGGAAACCGATAAGGTGACGGTCGAAGTGCCGGCCCCCTCTGCGGGTGTCCTGGGCGAAATCGTCGCCGGTGAAGGTGTGACCGTTGGGGTGGATGCCCTGCTGGCCACGATTGGCGAAGGCGCGGGTGCCGCCTCGGCCCCGGCTGCTGCCGCCCCCGCTCAAGCGGCATCTTCGGACACGGCCGCATCGGTTGACGTGATGGTGCCGAGCCTTGGCGAAAGCGTGTCGGAAGCCACGGTTGCCAGCTGGTTCAAACAGGTGGGTGACACAGTTGCCGCCGATGAGATGCTCTGCGAACTGGAAACCGACAAAGTGTCGGTTGAGGTTCCGGCCCCCGCAGCTGGCGTGCTGACCGAGATCCTTGCCCCGGAGGGCTCCACCGTGGACGCCACCGCCAAGCTTGCCGTGATCGGTGGGGCCGGCGCTGTGGCTGCCCCTGCGGCCCCTGCTGCGGCCCAGAACCCGGCGGCTGCCGTGGCCTCTGGCAAGGACGTGGAAGATGCGCCCTCGGCCAAGGTGATGATGGCGCAGGCGGGTCTGGCTGCCGGGTCGGTTCAGGGCACCGGACGTGACGGTCGTGTGATGAAACATGATGTGCAGGCTGCGATGGCGGCCCCCAAAGCGGCGGCGGCTCCGGCCCCGGCAGCTGTTCCGGCTGCGGCGAAAGCACCGGTTGATAATGCTGCTCGTGAAGAGCGCGTGAAGATGACGCGCCTGCGTCAGACCATTGCGCGCCGTCTGAAGGACAGCCAGAACACCGCGGCCATGTTGACCACCTATAACGAGGTGGACATGACCGAGGTGATGGCGCTGCGCAACGAATACAAAGCCGAGTTTGAAAAGAAACACGGCGTGCGTCTGGGCTTCATGTCCTTCTTCACCAAGGCCTGCTGCCACGCGTTGAAAGAAGTGCCGGAAGTGAATGCCGAAATCGATGGCACCGATATTGTTTACAAGAACTATGTGAACATGGGCGTTGCCGCGGGCACCCCCACGGGTCTTGTGGTTCCGGTGATCAACGATGCGGATGCGATGTCCTTTGCTGCCATCGAAAAAGCCATTGCCGAGAAAGGCCGCCGCGCCCGTGACGGCAAGCTCTCGATGGAAGAGATGCAGGGCGGCACCTTCACCATCTCGAACGGTGGTGTCTATGGCTCGCTGATGTCCTCGCCGATCCTGAACCCGCCGCAATCGGGGATCCTTGGCATGCACAAGATCCAGGACCGCCCGATGGCGATCAACGGTCAGGTGGTGATCCGCCCGATGATGTATCTGGCGCTCAGCTATGACCACCGGATCGTTGACGGCAAAGGCGCCGTGACCTTCCTGGTGCGCGTGAAAGAAGCCCTGGAAGATCCGCGTCGCCTTTTGATGGATCTGTAACGCATTCATGGCCCGGGGGAAATCTCCGGGCCTTATCTTCTCGCCATGAATAAGGGGGGCAAGGCGCCTAAGCCCGCCCCCGTCAAAAGGAATAAGAAATGGCAACACATGTTTTGTGGCAAGCGGATGTCGCGGATTTTGACGCTTGGTATGAGGTGTTCAAAAAGGACCGGTTCAATCGCAAGGCGGTTGGCATTCGCGAACTGCATGTTTGGCAGGACCCTGAAAACAAGAACCACGCCGTTGCCCTGTTCGAGATCCTGAACCTTGAAAAGGCGCGCGCGTTTTTCGATTCGGAAGAGCTGGCAATGCATATGGAGCGCGATGGCGTGTGCCATGTGCAGACCAAGTTGCTGGCACCAGTTTGATATTCGGGTCTATGGACCTGGCCTCACCTGCTCGGGTGGGGCAGAAATTGTCGATGCACCAATCAAATGGAGACCCCCATGGCATCTTATGACGTAATCGTAATCGGTGGTGGCCCGGGCGGCTATGTCTGCGCCATCCGTTGTGCCCAGCTGGGCCTGAAAACGGCCTGTGTTGAGGGCCGTGAAACCCTCGGTGGCACCTGTCTGAATGTGGGGTGCATCCCGTCGAAGGCCCTTCTGCATGCCTCGCACAGCCTGCATGAGGCAGAGCACAATTTCGCCAAGATGGGCCTGAAGGGGAAATCCCCCTCGGTCGATTGGAAGGACATGCTGGCCTATAAAGATGACGTGATTGGCCAGAACACCAAGGGCATTGAATTCCTGTTCAAGAAGAACAAGGTGGACTGGATCAAGGGCTGGGCATCCGTGCCTGCCGCCGGTCAGGTGAAAGTCGGGGACGAGGTCCACGACGCCAAGCATATCGTGATTGCCTCCGGGTCTGAACCGTCGAGCCTGCCGGGTGTCGAGGTGGATGAGAAGGTTGTTGTGACCTCCACCGGGGCGCTCAGCTTGCCGAAGATCCCGAAGAAAATGGTTGTGATCGGCGCGGGCGTGATTGGCCTGGAAATGGGCTCGGTCTATGCGCGTCTGGGGTCCGAAGTGACCGTTGTGGAATTCATGGATCAGATCACTCCGGGCATGGATGGCGACCTGTCTAAAACCTTTGCCCGTGCGCTGAAAAAGCAGGGGTTGAAGTTTGTCATGGGCGCCGCCGTGCAAAAGGTTGAGGCGACCAAGACCAAAGCCAAGGTGCATTACAAGCTGAAGAAAAACGACAAGGAAGACATGCTCGACGCGGATTGCGTGCTGGTCGCCACCGGTCGTCGTCCCTTCACCGAGGGGCTTGGCCTCGATGCGCTGGGCATTCAGATGACCGAACGCGGGCAAATTGCAACGGATCACTGGAAAACCTCCATCCCCGGTGTCTGGGCGATTGGCGACGTGACCGAAGGTCCGATGCTGGCGCATAAGGCCGAGGATGAAGGCATGGCGGCGGCTGAGGCGATCGCGGGCAAAGTGGGCCACGTGAACTATGACGTCATTCCGGGGGTTGTTTACACCTCGCCGGAAGTGGCCGCCGTGGGCAAAACCGAAGAGCAGCTGAAGGCCGAAGGCGTCGATTACAAGGTCGGCAAGTTCAGCTTCATGGGCAATGGTCGCGCCAAGGCCGTTTTCCAGGGCGAAGGCTTTGTGAAGATCCTCGCTGACAAGGCCACCGATCGCGTGCTGGGCGTACACATCATGGGCCCGGCGGCGGGTGAGTTGATCCACGAAGCCTGTGTGCTGATGGAATTTGGCGGCTCTGCCGAAGATCTGGCCCGCACCTGCCACGCTCACCCGACTTTCTCGGAAGCGGTGCGCGAAGCGGCCTTGGCCTGCGGTGACGGTCCGATCCACTCGTAAGAGCGGACCCTTAGAAAACAAGGAAAGCGCGTCCTGCCGGGCGCGCTTTTTTTGGTAAGGAGGGGCTCTGCCCCTCGAACTGCGCAGGGCTCCGCCCGTTCTTCGGGCGAAACAGTCTCCCAGACTGTTTCCGGGAAGCCCTCGAACCCCAGAGGTATTTGGAGCAGGAAAAAGCCCGGTGGTGTGGGGTCAGTCCCCGATCATCTTGAGGCTCTGGGTGACATCCGTGCGCACCGCGAGCCGCAGGGCGGGCTCATCCCCGGCGGCAAGGGCCGCGAGAATCATCCGATGGTGTTTTTGCAGATCAGGCCGGTGTTTGCGGGCATAAAGCGCGCGCATGGTGGGGCCAAGTTGCAACCAGACTGTTTCTGCCATGGCCAGCATTGCAGGCGCGTGGGCGCGCAGGTAGAGCGTGCGGTGAAACTCGAGATTGGTGCGCAGATACCCGACGGCGTCCTGTTTGGCGACAAACTCTGACACGCGCGCGTTGATGGTGCGCAGCCGGTCAATCAGCGCCATATGGGCGCGGGGCAGGGCGCGGGCGGCGAGTTCGGGCTCCAGCAGGGCGCGCAGGGCGGCAAGTTCTTCGATCCGTTCCGGGTTGAGATCCGGGGCCGATACGCGTCCGGAGCTGGACAGGGTCAAGGCCCCTTCGGCCGCCAGCCTGCGCACGGCTTCGCGCGCGGGGGTCATGGAAACGTCGAAGCGTTTGCCGATGCCACGCAGGGTCAGCGCGTCGCCCGGGTCAATTTCGCCATGCATGATCTGGGCACGCAGGGTGCGATAAACCCGCTCATGGGCGGCACCAGATTCGGGAGGAGGGCGCGTGGAGGTGATCATGGCGAATTGTGATCACAAATCACGGCGGGCGTCAATCACGCAGGATCAGTCCTTGAAGCGATACCGGTGCAGGTCATTTCCCTTGTCCCTCAGCCATTTGCGTGCCGCGCGGTGGTTGGGAAAGATTTCCGCCACCTGCGCCCAGAATGCAGGGGAATGGTCCATATGGACCAGGTGAGAGACCTCGTGCGCCGCAACATAATTCAGCACCTCGGGCGGGGCCATAATCAGCCGCCAAGAATACATCAGATTGCCCTGGGACGAGCATGACCCCCAGCGCGATCGCGTGTCGCGCAGGGTGATACGACCAAATTCCTGCCCGATCAGGCGGGCATAATACAGGCTGGCGTGGTCCAGATGGGCGCGGGCTTCATGTTTCAGAAATGCCTGCAGGCGCGGAGCTGGGTCATCCGCCGCCGCCGGAGGCAGGAGGATTGATCCGTCGCCCAGTTTGGGCGCGCGGGTGCGGGCGATTTCAAGGCGATGCAACTGGCCGCGAAAGGGGATGCTGTTGCCGATTGCGGGGCGCATATCCTGAGGAATGTCGGCCAGATGGGTGCGAATCCAATCCGCGCGTTCTTCGGCAAACCCCACGGCCTCACGTCGAGGGGTTCCCGTGGGCACGGTCAATGTCACCCGCCCATCCAGGCGGGAAATCCGGAGCGACAGGCGTCGGGCGCGGGCAGAGGGGCGCAGCATCAGCTCCACCTCGGGGGCGGCGGTCAGGCGCATTCGTTCTGCTGACTTGATCCGAGAGCCAAACACGGGCTACATCCTTTCTTTAGACCTTTGCGACAGTGTCGATACCAGCATCAAAGCGGCCCTTCCTGCCGGGGATGGCAAAAGCCTTTGACAGCTGGGTCTACATATGGCAACTGGCGTCAAATTTCGCATGTAGATATGAAAACGGAAAGGGGGCAACGATGCCCAAGGAAGAATGGGGTGTAAAACGTGTCTGCCCGACGACAGGCAAACGTTTCTATGACCTGAACGCCAATCCGATCGTAAGCCCCTATACGGGTGAGGTTCTGAACCTCGACGCCGGCAAGGGGACCCGCACCATGGTGGCGGACAAAGAAGACAAGGCGTCTTTGGCTGAGGATCTGGTGGATGACGCCGATGCGGTCCTCGAAGATGATGATGCGTCTGACGTGGATCTGGGCGATGATGTTCTGGATGACGATGACGATGATGATGTGTCGCTTGACGAAATCGCCGACATGCCAGCGGAAGATGACGAGTAACTGAGGCTGAACTGGTAAATCTCCAGCCGGTCAAAAAAAATCGACAAAGGCGCATTTTTTGGGTTGCACCCCCTCGCGCCTTTGCCTAAATACCGCCGCACAGACAGCGACACACTGTCACCAAGCAAACGGTCTGATCCGGGATGGTTTGGTGAGGCGGCGCTGAAAAGGTTGGGGCCTTAGCTCAGTTGGTAGAGCGCTTGCATGGCATGCAAGAGGTCAGCGGTTCGACCCCGCTAGGCTCCACCAAATTTTCCAATTTGAAAAGCCAGCGCAGTGTAAGCGGACAGATGGTTTGTCCCGTTGGGCACCCGTCGGCATCGATAAAGCGTTCCGACGTTCACCTGAGGCATGGAAAAGTTGACGCGCCGCAAGAGACATCAATGTCGTGGGGGCTTCGCGCATTTTCAGAAAAACCGGTGGATCCGGCTTTGCCAGAAACGTTTTAGTTCTGGATCAGGGCGCTTTGCCATTCCGACAGAAACTTGTTTCGCTTCAGGGTATCAAGGAATGTCATCAACGCAGGTTCCAATGCGATCGTTGCATGCTCGACGCCATTTTTTTGTCCGTTGAGCGGTGGCAGCGGCCGGGCATTGTCGGTCTGGCTGGTTTGATAGGCGACGAGGAATTGAATAAATCGCTCTGCGGCTTGCGGTTCCTTGGACGCGCTTGAAACCAGCGCAGTCCGCATCATCGTTGTGGGAAAGTCGGACGGCAATACAATTTCGAGGATGTCCTGGCTTTCGGTGCGGGCATGGGCATAGCTGCCAAGCACATTGTAAGCGACCACAATCTTTCCATCGATCAGATCGTCGATCATGTCACCCGAACAGCAGTAAAGTCGAACCCCCAGGCTGCCCATCACTTCCATGAGCCGCCAGAACGTATCTGACGCCCGCGCGTCTTGTGTCGCAAACAGATAGCCAAGCCCCGACTGTTGAACGTCATAGGTTCCGACGCGATTTCGGAAGACGTCCGGTCGGGCGCGCAACGCTTCGATGAGCTCCTGCCGCGATTTTGGGATTGGCAGGCCCTCGAAGGCTGCGCGATTGATAACGATTGCCGCGGGCTCTGACGTGAAGGCGAACAGGCTGTGCCGCCAATGCGCCCAGGACGGGTGAGATACAGTGCCAAGTTCGAGCGCATAGCCATCATTTGCCAGTTTGAACTGCAAATCCATGGCGCTTGAGATTGCGATATCGAAAACATCGGGGGCTTCCCGAAAGCGCCGGTCGAGATCCGCTGTGCCGGTGACAAGATAGTCTATCGAGATATCGGGATTTTGCGCGGTGAAGGCCTGTATCAAGGGGGCAAACAGATCGGTATCCGTACTTGAGAGGACACGGAGGGTCGTCACCGCCTGCGCGCCATTGAACGTTTTCTGATCTTCCCATGCCCGGGCAGCGGATGCATGAAAAACGAAAACAAGGGCTAAAGTAAGATAGAAACGCATGCGCCGCCCCCCGGTTGGTTTTTCAATCTGACCGTCCCGCCATGTGCTTCGGCAACATCCAGTGCAATGGTCAGGCCCAGGCCGGATCCGATGCTGTCCTTCGCATTGGCCCCCCGCTGGAAACGCGTTGTCAGAGTGTCCATTTCGGCTTCTGGAAACCCCGGACCGCAATCGCAGACCGTGATCTGCGTTTCCGGGCTTGCCGAGACAGTGATTTCGATCCGGCTTTCGGCGGGGCCGTATTTCATGGCGTTGTCGATCAGGTTGCGCACGGCGTTCTGGAGCAAGATCGGATCGCCGGAAAAGGGCACATGGGGATCCCCTTGCAAGATGAGAGACAAATCCCTCATCTCGGCGATGGGTGTCATGCGCTGCACCAGATCCCGCACCAATTCGACAAGGTCGAGTTTTTCCCTTTCAAGGTGATCAGCCCGGAAGGTGATCATCGCATGGTCCAGCAACTGACCCGCCGCACGCGAGCTTTCATCAATGGCTTTCATCATCGACCGCATTGCCTCGCGGTTTTCTGATTTGTCGACCCGTTGCAACGTGGCCTCAGCATAGGAACGCACCGTTGCAAGCGGGGTGCGGACCCGATGCGCAGCCTCGGCAATGAAATCCTCGGACTGGCTCAAGGAATGATCAAGCCGTCCCATCAGGGAATTCAGCGATCTGACCAAAGGGGCCATTTCGCGCGGCACAGGTTTGTTGAACGGGCTGAGGTCCTGCGGCCCCCGGCGCGTGACCGAAGTTGTCAACTTGCCCAGCTGGCCGATGGTGGTTGCCGTTGCCCAATAGGATAATACGGCGGTCAGGGCAAAGAAGCCTAAGCCAAGCAGGGCGGCATTGCGGGAAATCTGGCGCAGTGTTTCTGAAAGCGCGTCTTGGGTTTGGGCAAGGACAATCTGTATGTCCGTCCGTTTGTCTACTCCGATGAGCGGGCGCGCGGCGCTGATCTTGCGCACCTGAGATCCCCGCATCTGGCCGGATTGAAAGGGGGGATCGTCTGAGAAGGCAAGATCCTCGTAGCCCGACAGAAAGGTTCCATCCTGATAAACCGCATAGAAAACCCTGTCGTCCGCCGGGGTGCCCAACATCGAAAACGCCGAATATGGCAGGTCCAGCTCAATCTCACCATTGCGAATGGCTGCGGCGTCCAGCATGGATGTCACGGAGGCCCGCAGGATATCGTCCTGCCCTTGTTGAGCAACCTGCACCGCGAAACTGCGCACCGCGAAAAACAACAGCAATGCGAGGAGTGCGGCCCCCCCGATCAGGGCCAGCATCAAGCGGTTTCTGAGGGATCCTGAGACAGCTGGCCTATCCATCTTGGTCCAACCGATAGCCAAGCCCGCGCAGGGTCGTTATCCGCAGATCGGATGCGGACAGGAGTTTGCGTAAGCGGCCGACATAGACCTCAATCGCATTTTCGGACACATCGTCATCATAGGAAAACAACCTGTCGGACAGTTTGCTTTTGGAAAATATTTTCCCCGGCGCGTTCAGGAAGACCTCAAGCAGACGGAGTTCGCGGTTGCGCAGGTTCACCGCTTCGCCCGCCACAGTCAGGAAACCTGCAACCGGATCGAAGATGATCCCCCCCACCTCGATCGTGGTCTTCGCATTGCCGGTCTGGCGGCGCAAAACGGCACGACAGCGCGCTTCAAGTTCGGCGTGATCGAAGGGTTTGGTGACATAGTCGTCAGCCCCAAGATCAAGCGATCCGATTCGGTCTGACACCTGACTGCGTGCGGTCAAAACGATGACCGGTGTGTCAAAATCACTCGCCCTGTGGCGTTTGAGAAAGTCCCGCCCGTCCCCATCGGGGAGCATGATGTCAAGCAAGATCAGGTCATATTCCCCTGTCGCGACGAACCCCCAGGCGTCCTCTAAATTTTCTGCATGATCAACAACATGGCCATCAAGGCGCATACGAGAACCAATGGCATTGGCCAGCTCTTGATTGTCTTCGATCAACAGAAACTTCATGTGAGGGCGAGGCTCTTTTCCGGCGTGTGACAGGTTTGTGTCAGGTTGGTGTGTTCTGGTTTCCTCAGCTGACCCGCGATGCGGGGAGTTGTCAATTGGGAGGAAAACATGACGAAATTTGAACTAGGTCGCCGCAGCTTTATTGCGGCTGTCGCAGCCCTTGGCCTTGCCGCCCCGGCGATGGCTGACGGGCACAAGGTTGCGGACAGCATCCACTTTCTGATCCCCGGAGGCGCCGGAGGGGGCTGGGACGGAACCGCCCGCGGCACGGGTGAGGCCCTCACGCGATCGGGTCTGGTCGGGACCGCCTCTTACGAGAATATGTCAGGTGGCGGGGGCGGCAAAGCCATCGGCTACATGATTGAAAATGCCGACAGCAATCAGGGCACGCTGATGGTCAACTCGACCCCGATCGTGATCCGGTCCCTGACCGGCATGTTCCCGTATAACTTCCGCGACCTGACACTGGTGGCGGGCACAATCGGGGATTACGCGGCGGTTGTTGTGGGCAAGGACAGCCCGATCAACAGCATGGCTGATCTGATTGCGGCCTTTGACGCCAACCCGTCGGGAACGGCGATTGGTGGCGGGTCCGTGCCGGGTGGCATGGATCACCTTGTCGCGGCCATGGTGATGGAAGCTGCTGGCAAGGATGCGCTGGAGGTCAAATACATTCCCTATGATGCGGGCGGCAAGGCAATGGCCGCGCTGCTCTCGGGTGAGATTGCAGCCCTGTCGACGGGTTTTTCAGAAGCTGTCGATCTTTCCAACGCGGGCGAGGTTAAGATTATCGGCGTTACGTCGGATGAGCGTGTGGCCGCGGCGCCGGATGCGATGACGATGAAAGAGCAGGGCATCGACACCACTTTCGTCAACTGGCGCGGCTTCTTTGGCGTGCCCGGCCTGCCTGCGGACAAGCTGGCCATGTATCAGGACGCAATTGCCAAGATGTATGACACGCCCGAATGGGAAGAGGTTCGTGCCCGCAACGGTTGGGTCAATATCCACAATTCAGGCGATGATTTCCTCAGCTTCCTTGAAAGCCAGGAAAAGACCATCGGCGACCTGATGAAGAAGCTCGGCTTCCTCTGATTGACCATCAGGCAGGGCGGTTCGCCGTCCTGCCAAATCCGTTTTAAGGGAGTGAAAAACATGGCCTTGGATCGTTGGATTGCACTGGTTCTGCTGGGCGTCTGCCTCGCATACGGTTATGCGGCCTGGTTCACAATGGATGCCAGCCTTGCGCCTTTCATGAAGCGAAATCCGATTTGGCCCAGCACTTTTCCCAAAGTTCTGTCGATCTTGGGCGGGCTGGCCAGTCTGGCGATCCTGCTGGGGTTGGAAAAGACCACGCCCAAGGAGGCGGAAATCGATTATCGCCGTTTGTGGGAATACCATTTGGGGCAGGCACTTTTGTTGCTTGCGTTGATGGTTGCCTATGCACTTTGCCTGCGTCCGCTGGGCTTTCTGCTGTCGACCTCGGGTTTTCTGATCCTGGGATCCTTCATTCTGGGCGAGCGTAAATGGCACATCATGCTTCCTGTGTCGGTCATAGCAACACTCGCTGTCTGGTATCTCGTGCAAGAGGTGCTTGGTATCTATATGCGCGCCCTGCCGGGCGTTTTGGGAGGCTGATATGCTTGAAGGACTTCTGATTGGCCTGCAAACGGCCCTGTCTTTGCAAAATCTTCTGATGGTGATCGGTGGCTGCCTGATTGGCACCTTTATCGGCATGCTTCCGGGGCTGGGGCCGATGTCCATCATCGCGATCATGATCCCCGTCGCCATTTCCATGGGCGACCCGTCGGCGGCGCTGATTTTGCTTGCGGGTGTGTATTACGGTGCAATTTTCGGCGGGTCGACATCCTCGATCCTTCTCAATGCCCCCGGCGTTGCCGGAACTGTCGCGTCAAGTTTTGACGGCTACCCGATGGCGCGGCAGGGCAAGGCAGGTAAGGCGCTGACCATTGCCGCAATTGCAAGCTTTGCCGGCGGCACCATTGGAGCGTTGCTTCTGATGGTCTTTGCGCCCGCGCTTTCTTCGGTTGCGCTGCTGTTTCACTCTGCCGAGTATTTCGCGCTGATGGTGGTTGGCCTGTCAGCCATCGCGGCATTTGCCGGAACGGGTCAGGTTGCGAAAGCCATGATCATGACCATTCTCGGCCTGATCATGGCAACGGTTGGCGAAGGGGCGTTGTTCAATCTGCCGCGCTTCACCATGGGTATCATGGACCTGCAATCGGGATTTGGCTTTATCACGCTTGCCATGGCGATGTTTGCCTTGCCCGAGGCGCTGTTCCTTGTCCTCAAGCCGAAAAACCTGAAAGGGGATGACGGCGAAATCAAGGATCTCCGTATCACCGGTGCGGAAGCCAAGGCCATTGCGCCGGTCATTGGGCGGCAGTCGCTGCAAGGGTTCTTTATCGGTGTTCTGCCCGGGGCGGGGGCGACAATCGCAAGTTTCCTTGGCTACGCGGTTGAGCGCAATATCGCTCCGAAACATGAGCAAGAAGAGTTCGGTAAAGGGTCAATCAAAGGGCTAGCTGCACCGGAAACCGCGAATAACGCCGCCTGCACCGGGTCTTTCGTGCCGCTCCTGACGCTGGGTATTCCCGGTTCCGGCACCACGGCCATCCTTTTGGGGGCGCTGATTGCTCTGAACGTCACACCGGGTCCGCGCCTGATGCTGGATGAGCCGCAGATCTTCTGGGCGGTCATCATGTCGATGTTCATCGGCAATCTCGTGCTCTTGATCCTGAACCTGCCGCTGATCCCCTATATCGCCAAGGTTCTGGCGGTGCCGCGCAATTACCTGATCCCGTTCATCCTGTTCTTTACCCTGATGGGCGCCTATATCGGCCAGAACAATGCAACGGAGCTTTTGCTGCTGGTCGGCTTCGGGATCTGCGCCACCGCGATGAAGTTTGCGGATTACCCGCTTGCGCCATTGCTGATTGGCTTCATCCTGGGCGGTATGATGGAGGATAACTTTGCGCGCTCCATGCAGCTTTATGACGGTATCGCCTTCATTTGGGAACGCCCGATGACATTGGCCCTTCTGGTCATTGCGGCCATTCTGATTGTCCTGCCAAGCTACCGCGCCAGACGGGCGAAAGCACGGGCAGCGGGGGTTGCCGACGGCGATTGAGGCATCTTTACTGGCGGGCTGGTTATGCCTCCGATGGAAGACAGTGTTGGGAAGATCTGGAAAGAACAGACACTCCAAACGGTTCCTCTGTCGGGGGCGTGACCAGCCTCACCCCCTTGATCGCTCCCCGCGGAACGGCTGATTTCATTTGATCATTCTCTGATGGCTTAGCTTTTGGCTTGTCGCATGTGACCCGACACGAACGGGGTACGCTTTGACGCCGGAAAGGATTGCCCTGTCTCTGCCGCGCGTTATGCTGCGGCTATGACACATGCTGATGACATCGCCTTGCTGACATCGCTTTACGATGCGGCGATCAAGGCCGCCGATCCGATGCACGCCCTGGCGCGCCACCTGCCTGCGCCGCCAAAGGGGCGGGTTGTTGTTGTGGGGGCGGGCAAGGGGGCGGCCCATATGGCGGCGGCGTTGGAGGCGCTTTGGGATGGCCCATTGCAAGGTGTCGTGGTCACCCGCTATGGGTTTTCGGTTCCTTGTGAACAGATCAGGGTTCTTGAGGCGGCGCATCCGGTGCCGGATGAGGCCGGTGTCGAGGCCAGCAAGGCGCTGTTTGAGGCCGTCCGGGATCTGACGCCAGATGATCTTGTGATTGCATTGATCTGTGGTGGCGGCTCCGCCTTGTTGCCCTGTCCGCCAGAGGGGATGACGCTTGCAGATGAGCAGTTGCTGAACAAGGCGCTGCTGGCCTCTGGCGCCCCCATTTCAGCCATGAACGCGATCCGGAAACATATGTCCGGGATCAAGGGCGGGCGCCTTGCCGCAGCATGCCACCCCGCCAAGCTGGTCAGCCTGATTGTGTCTGATGTGCCGGGGGATGATCCCGCGCAGGTGGCCTCAGGCCCCACCGTGCCGGATGCGACCGGGCGCAAGGCGGCTCTTGCGGCCATTCGGGATTATTGCATTGAGTTGCCGGACCATATCATCGCTCATATCCAGGAGAGTGTTGCCCCCAATCCAACCCATTCTGATTTTGCCGACAATGAGGTGCGTGTGATTGCCTCCGCCGCCAAATCGCTTGAGGCCGCCGCCGAGCGGGCCGGGGCGCTTGGCCTGCCGGCGGTTATCCTGTCCGACGCGATTGAGGGGGAGGCACGCGACATTGGCCGGATGCATGCCGCCCTTGCGCGTGAAGTTGCACTGCGGGACCGCCCATTTGCCAAACCCGTGGTGCTCCTGTCGGGGGGTGAAACCACGGTCACCCTGCGTGACGCGGGCGAGCGGGCAGGGCGCGGGGGGCGCAACACCGAGTTTCTCCTGTCCTTTGCGCTCGATATGGAAGGGGTGGCCGGGGTCAGCGCCCTTGCCGCAGATACGGATGGAATTGATGGATCCGAGGAGAATGCCGGGGCATTTGCCAGTGGACAGACAGCGCAGGCAATCCGCGACACGGGCCATGACCCGCGCGAGCTGCTGGCGTGTCATGATGCCTATACCGCCTTCGAACAGATAGGCGAGCTGTTCACGCCGGGGCCGTCCGGGACCAATGTAAATGATTTTCGCGCCATATTGATCCGCGAATGATGCCCGCACCGGTCATGAACCGGCGCGGAAAAAAGGCGGACGGGATCAGGCGGCCAGCTTGTCGAGATCCGCTTCGGCCGTGGCAATGCCCTCGGCCCCCGCAGCACCTACAAACTCCACATCGGTGATGCCAAGAAAGCCAAACATGTGCTTCAGGTAAGGGGTGGCAAAATCCACAGGGGCCCCGACCGGAACGCCGCCAGAGGCCAGCACCACCACCACGCGTTTGCCGCCCAGCAACCCTTCGGGACCATTTTCGGTGTAACGGAAACTCACCCCGGCGCGGGCGAGGTGATCAAGCCATGTCTTCAGGGTCGATGGGATGGTGAAATTGTAAATTGGCGTCGAGATCACGATCGTGTCCGCCGCCTGCACTTCGGACAGAAGCTCATCGGACAGGGCGAGGGCGGCGGTCTGTTCTTCGCTACGCGCGTCAACCGGGGTGAAGGTCGCGCCGGTCCAGACCGCATCAAGATGGGGCAGGCCGTTCGCCAGATCGCGATGGGTTACATCGCCTGTCAACCGGGCCATAAAGCGATCCGCCAATTGGCGCGAAACCGAACCTTCGGTGCGGGCAGAGCTGTCGATACGCAGAATGTTGGTCATGTCAGTGTCCTTTGGAAGAGTGTTTTTGCGTTGATCTGACTATGAGGATTTGCAAATTCGAACTCAATCTGGGATATATCACATATATTGTGCGAAAATGAACATTATCCGGGAGGGTGCATCTTGCAGCATTGGGATGAAATCAGAACAGCCTATTTCGTCGTGCGAGAAGGCACTGTCAGCGGGGCTGCATCCGCTCTGGGCGTGCACCACGCCACCGTGATCCGCCATATTGATGCCTTGGAAGAGCGGCTTGGGGTCAAGCTGTTCCAGCGTCATGCGCGGGGGTATACACCGACCGAGGCCGGGGCGGATCTGGCGCGGGTGGCGCAGACCACGGATGATCAGTTTTCACAGCTGGGTGGTCGATTGCGTGGGCAGGGGGACAGTGTCAGCGGGGATCTGGTTGTTACGGCCCTGCCGTCCTTCGCCGAACGGGTCACGCCGGTTCTGGTTCAGTTTCAACGTGACCATCCCGATGTGCGGGTGCGGCTGTTAACCGGGGCGCGGGTGTTCCGGCTGGAATATGGCGAAGCGCATCTTGCCATTCGTGCGGGCAGTGCCCCCGAAGAGCCTGACAATGTGGTGCAGCCCTATTTTACCATGGAGATGGGCCTGTTTGCTGCCCCCTGTTATGTCGAGCGGTTTGGCCTGCCTACGATCGAGACCTTTGACCAGCACCGCTTTGTTGGCTTTTCGGATATCCGCTCCCGCGCGCCTTTCATGCAATGGCAGGAAAAGCATGTGCCGCCCTCCGCCGTGCGCTATCGCGCCACCGATGACCGGTCCTTGGCCGCAGCCGTTCGCGCCGGGGCTGGGGGGGGCTTCATGGCGGTCAATACGGCAGGCGGCCTGATTGAAGTGATGGATCGTCGCCCGGAATGGAACGCCCAGACCTGGCTGGTGACCCATGTGGATCTGCACCGCTCTGCCAAAGTGCAGGCCGCATTGTCCGCGTTCAAGGCGGCGGCAAAGGAATGGGCGCAGGAAGAAGAGGGGATTAGCCTGCCCTGAGGGCGGAAATGTCTGTGGGCTTTGGGGCTCGCCCAAAATGGGGCAGGCCCCGGCGTTGCCGTGGTCACCCCACGCTCAGCCTTCTGACAGCTGCACCTCAAGGAACCGTTCGAAATCATCCAGATTGACCGGTTCGAACTGGCCAAACCCCTGCATCCAGACCGAGGCGGATTTGAGGGCGTCCGGTTCCAGTTTGCACCATTTCACCCGCCCGCGTTTTTCCTGACTGATCAGCCCAGCCCGGCTGAGGATCGTCAGGTGTTTCGAAATGGCTGCAAGGGACATGTCAAATGGCGTGGCAACATCGGTGACCGCCATGTCGTCTTCCAGAAGCATGGTGAGGATGGCGCGCCGTGTGGGATCGCCAAGGGCGGCAAAGACATGGTCCAGATGCTGGTCGGATGCGGTGGTCATGGGATTATGCCTATTGGGATGCGATCAGATCGTCAACCAATCGGTTGAATTTGCAATTGTGAAGGAAATTGGCCTGCTCGGTGGGCGCTAGGGCAGTGATCCCCCACGGCAAAATTATTAAACTGTTTTAAAACAATGGTTTGCGTGTTTTCATGTTGGCGCTAAACAGCGTTGACTCATGACTGCTTCCCCCTTAGCAAAGGGCGCAAGTATTACCCGGGGGTGATCCATGTCCAATGATCCCGATCCCGAGCGCCTCAAGGCGCTTGAGAAACGCCTGAAACAGGTGCGAGGAACTGAGGAAAAGGAACACGCGGGGGACAAGGCCTACAATCAGGCGCAATATGCCTGGCAGATGGTCGTCGAGTTGATTGCCGGTCTCGGGATCGGTTTCGGCATCGGATACGGGTTGGATGCGCTTTTGGGCACAAAACCCATCATGATGGTGCTGTTCATAATGTTGGGGTTCGCGGCCGGCGTGAAGGTCATGCTTGGCACCGCAGCCCATATGCAGAAGTCCGCGGACGCAGATGCAGGGACAACACCCGGCACACGTTCCGAAGAAGAAGAGGGTAAGACAGGTGGCTGATCAAAGCACAAACAAAGGGTCTGGCGGCATCGCCAAAATCGCATTCTTCGCCGTACTGGCGCTTGTGCTGGTCTCGGGCCTGATCTTTGCGCCTGAGCACCCGGGTCTGGCGATCCATCCGATGGATCAGTTCCAGCTGGCACCGCTGTTCGGCGGGGACCATATTGGCACCTTCACCGTGACCAACCAGACCCTGTGGATGGTGCTGGCAATTGTTGGCATCGTGGCCCTGCTGGTGGTTGGCACCTCGGGCGGCAAGGAAATCCCGACCCGCGCCCAATCTGTTGCGGAACTGGCCTATGGCTTTGTTTACAAAATGGTCGAGGATGTGGCCGGCAAAGATGCCGTCAAGTATTTCCCCGGCATCATGACGCTGTTCATGTTCATCGTTTTCGCCAACTTCCTCGGCCTGATCCCGATGTCGTTCACCTCGACCTCGCATATCGCCGTGACCGCCGTTCTGGCCCTGATCGTGTTCGTCTTCGTGACCGTGCTGGGGTTTGTGAAAAACGGTGCTGGCTTCCTCGGTCTCTTCTGGGTGTCCTCGGCTCCTCTGGCGCTGCGTCCGATCCTGGCCGTGATCGAACTGATCTCGTATTTCGTGCGCCCGGTCAGCCACTCCATTCGTTTGGCAGGCAACGTGATGGCCGGCCACGCAGTTATCAAAGTGTTCGCTGGCTTTGCCGCGGCACTGGGCCTCTTCGGCTTCTTCCCGATCTTCGCGATCGCCGCGGTTTACGCGCTGGAAGTTCTGGTGGCCTTCATTCAGGCATACGTGTTCACCATCCTGACCTGCGTATACCTCAAAGACGCTCTGCATCCGTCGCACTAATCGCGACGGCTGCAGCCCGCTCACACACCTAATTCAAAGCATTCCAACGTAAGGAGAAACGAAAATGGAAGGCAATATCGCTCAAATGGGTCAATTCATCGGTGCAGGTCTGGCAGCTATCGGTTCGGGTGCCGCCGCTATCGGTGTGGGCCACGTTGCTGGTAACTTCCTGGCCGGTGCTCTGCGCAACCCGTCGGCTGCTGCCGCTCAAACCGCCACCCTCTTCATCGGTATCGCATTTGCAGAAGCCCTGGGCATCTTCTCGTTCCTGGTTGCTCTGCTGCTGATGTTCGCCGTCTAAGACCTGAACCATCCTTACGCCCGGGCGGGGGTAGGGATGAGGAACCAACCTGGTTTCGCATTCCAACCGCCGCCCGAAGTAACTCGGTTCCAGGAGAGAAGACATGGCAAGTAACACAAATACCACGGATGCTGCACACGGCGCTGCCGAAGCTGCAGGCATGCCGCAGCTGGATTTCTCGACCTTCGGGAACCAGATCTTCTGGCTCGTGGTGACGCTGGTCGTGATCTACTTCGTGCTGACCAAGATTGCCCTTCCTCGTATCGAAGGCATTCTGCAGTCGCGCCAAACCCGGATCACCAACTATCTGACCACTGCCGAAGAGATGAAGCAGAAAGCCGTTGAGGCCGAAGCTGCATACAATCAGGCGCTGGCAGATGCCCGCCTTGAGGCCAACAAGATCGTGGCCGAAGCGCGTGCTGAAATTCAGGCTGAGGTGGATGCCGCCGCTGCCAAGGCAGATGCCGAGATCGCTGCAAAGGCCGCTGAAAGCGAAGCCGCTATCGCAGAGATCCGCGCAGGGGCCGTGGACAGCATCAAGGCAGTTGCCAAAGATACCGCCAAGGAAATCATTGGCGCTCTGGGGCACTCGGCTGACGCCAAAACCGTGACCGCGGCTGTGACCGCTCGGATGAAAGGGTAAGAACATGATGAAACGCGTTCTCACCCCGCTCGCCCTGATCGCTGCCCAACCGGCATTTGCTGCCGGTGGCGGGCTGGACCTGTCCAACACCAACCTGGTGGTCTGGCTGGCCTTCCTGCTGTTTGTGACCTTCCTGGGTTACATGGGTGTGCACAAACTGTTGGGCGGCAAGCTCGACGAACGTGCCGAGGGCATCAAATCCGAGATCGAAGAAGCTCAGAAACTTGCAGACGAAGCACGCGAAGTTCTCGCGTCTTATGAACGCAAGCAAAAGGAAGTGGCTGAACAGGCAGAGCGCATTGTCGCCCATGCCAAGGAAGAAGCTGCCAATGCCGCTGAGCTGGCCAAGGAAGATCTGAAGGCTTCGATTGCACGCCGTCTGGCTGCCGCCGAAGATCAGATCGCATCGGCCCAGGCCTCGGCTGTCAAGGAAGTGCGCGACAGCGCAGTTTCCGTGGCTATCGGCGCCGCACGTGACGTGATCGCCAAACAGATGACCGCGACCGAAGGCAACAAGCTGATCGACGCCGCCATCAAGGACGTGGAAGCTAAGCTCCACTGATCGCGATTGCGAGACCAGACATCAAAAACCCCGGCTGCAGATCTCTGCAGCCGGGGTTTTCTTTGATGGTTACGGTGATTGACATATTCGTTGTGATGAATATATATCCCCTAAACATCAAGGAGACCGTTCATGAACGCCCAACGCGCCACCATGTCCATTGCCGGACTGTTCATCCTTATCAGCCTGGGGCTTGCCCACCTGTCCGGGCAGGTCAATCTTGGCCAGGTCAGCTGGCTGTGGTTCACCCTTTTCGTCGGGGCCAACCTGTTCCAGTCCGGCCTGTCCGGTTTCTGCCCACTGACCCGCATTCTGGTGCGCCTGGGATTGCGCGCGGCCTGATCCGATTTGCACAAATGAAGGTGTCCTACTGGGCGCTTTCGTGGCTCAGGCGCTGTTTTGCGATCTCTTCATTGCGTTCCGCACGCCGCATATCCGCATAGCCCTGGGCCACAAAATCAAGATGCGCTTCAATTGCTTCCCGGGCGCGCACCGGGTCGCGGGCCTGAAGGGCATCATTGATGTCCCGGTGCTGGTTCAAAAGGTCGGCACGGGTGTTGTAAAGCTGGATGATAACCTGCCGATTGTAGAATACACCACGCTTTAGCAGATCATACATCGCACGCATGACATGCACGATCATCACGTTGTGGCTGGCTTCGACAATGGCGGAATGGAAGTTGGCATCCAGATCAGCCCCTTTGCCAGCCGGCGCGTCTTCCATCTTGCGAAAAATGCTGCCAATCACTTCCAGATCGGTGTCCGAAGCCAGCCGGGCAGCGCGTTCTGCCGCCATCCCTTCGAGGTCACGCCGAAACGCCAGATAGTCATAAACCGCTTCGTCATGGCGCCCCAGCAACCCGGTCAGGGCGGGTGAGAAGGAGCTGTCCAGATCTTCGGAGATGAAAATCCCGGACCCGGCGCGACTTTGCAAAAGCCCCAGCGATTGCAATTCGGCAATGGCTTCGCGCAGGGACGGGCGCGATACCCCCATCCGTTCGGATAAATCGCGCTCAGAGGGAAGCCGCTCGCCGGGGCGCAGCACGCCACGCAGGATCAAAAGTTCGATCTGTTCCACAACGGATTTGGACAGCTTTCCGGCATTGATCTTCTGAAACGGCATCTTGATCCTCGTTCTAGGTGGTAAACTATTATGACCACATGAGGCGGAGAGGCTCAAGCATTCAGCGGAAAAGAAAAAGGCCAGACGGGTGTCGTCTGGCCTTTCTCGTGTCAACGGGCGTGTGCCGGATCAGGTATAGGGGCGAATGATGATCTCGACCCGGCGGTTCTGCTGACGCCCCTCGGGGGTCAGGTTCGAGGCCACCGGGCGGCTTTCACCACGCCCGATCGTGACCACGCGCGAGCTTGGCACGCCATTTTGGAACAGAACCGACGCGACAGAGGCCGCACGGCGTTGCGACAGGGCAAGGTTATAGCCGGCATCGCCCACATTATCGGTGTGCCCGATCACTTCCACAGCCGAGTTCGGATAGTTCAGCAGGTTGCGTGCCAGCGCGCCAAGGTCGCTCCGCAGGCCGGGGTTCACTACGGCACTGTCGGTGGCAAACAGGATGTCCTGCGGCATGGTCACAACCAGGCTTTCCCCGGTGTTCACAATGCGCACCTGATCATTGCCCATCGAGGCTTCCAGCTCACGTGCTTGTTTGTCCAGCTGCGACCCGATCACGCCGCCGACGCCAGCGCCGATGGCGGCACCAAGGGCTGCGCTGCCCAGTTTGTTGTCATCTCCGCTGATCGCGCCGATCAGACCACCGACCATTGCACCGGCCACGGCACCGTCCTTGGTGCGGGGACCCATCTCGCCGGTGGGCGAGGTACAGGCGGTGATCGACAGGGCACCGATGGTGCCGAGAATCAAAAGGGGTTTGGTTTGGAACATTTCTGCCGCTCCTCAATGCGTTAAACTCATGTCTCTGCTACCATGATGCCCTGTTGTTATCGAATAACAAGGGGGAGAATGCGCGGCAGATTGCCGGTAACGCGTTGGTTTCGTGAAGGTGTCGCCCAGCTATTGTAAGGGAAACCAGATCCTGTCAGGCGCTCCGTTTATTGGAGGGCGCTGGGTGTGTCGTCTGCAGTGCGCTCTGGGTTTCCAACTGTGCTGTCTCTCTGGCAAGAAGGGCGCGTTTGACCGGAAGCCCCCAATGATACCCCCCCAACGCACCGGATTTGCGCAATGCACGGTGACATGGGATCAGCCAGCTGACAGGGTTGCGGCCAATGGCGGTGCCGACGGCGCGCACGGCGCGGGGATTGCCAATGGCTGTGGCAACTTCCGAATAGGTCGAGACATGCCCTGACGGGATGCGCAGCAGGGCTTCCCACACCTTGATCTGCAAGGGGGATCCGATCAGGTGCAACGGGGTCTTGCCGCGTTCACCGGGGACCATGTCATAGGCGGCGAGCACCCAGGGGCGCAGGAAAGCCGGGTCTTCGATGAACGTCGCGTTGGGCCAGCGGGATCTGAGGTCGGCCAGTGCCACTTCGGCGCCGGTTTCTTCGGCAAACCCGATCCCACAGATCCCCTTTTCGGTTCCCATCACCAAAGAGGTCCCGAACGGGCTGTCGAACCAGCCCCAATAGATGGTCAGCCCGGTGCCCTTCTTGGCATACTCTCCCGGGCTCATCGCTTCCCACCGCAAAAACAGGTCATGCAACCGCCCCTGTCCGGACAGGCCCACAGAATGGGTGGTGTCCAGCGTGGTGTGCCGGTCCCTGAGCAGGGTTTTGGCGTGGCCCAGTGTCAGGAATTGCTGATAGCGTTTGGGGGAGATGCCCACGAACCGCGAAAACACCCGCTGGAAATGCGCGGGAGAAAGACCCACCCTGCGGGCCAGCTCATCCAGGGACAGGGTGTCCTCTGCGGCATCAATCTCTTGGATGGCCCGCCCGATCAGCTTGTAATGATAGCTTTCTTCCGCCGTGGTCATGATGTTCTCCTTCCCCCATGAGCATGGCCCAAACCTGCGATTTGCGCGACCCGAATGTTGCGCTTTTGTCTGTCTGGCGGGGGATTGGTGCAAAACATCCCCGGAACCGACCGGCCCCCCCTTGTGTCCCAATAAGAGGGCGGGCATATGGATTTCATGACCAGACGTGCCGCCAAACAAATGAGCTACCACGAGATCCGTGAGGTATTTCGTCGGTTTCACGAAGCTGAGCCCGCTCCGAAAGGCGAGCTGGACCACACCAACGCCTACACTCTGGTGGTTGCCGTGGCCCTGTCGGCGCAGGCCACCGATGTTGGTGTGAACAAGGCAACGCGGGATCTGTTCCCGATTGCGGATACGCCGCAGAAAATGTTGGAACTGGGCGAAGAGGGGCTGACCCAACATATCAAGACCATCGGACTTTACCGCCAGAAGGCCAAAAATGTGATCAAGCTGTCACGCATTCTGGTGGAGGAGTATGGCGGCGAGGTGCCCTCGTCGCGTGCGGCTCTTGAAAGCCTGCCGGGGGTGGGGCGCAAGACCGCCAATGTGGTTTTGAACATGTGGTGGAACGTGCCGACCCAGGCTGTGGATACCCATATCTTTCGTGTCGGAAACCGGACCGGGATCTGCCCGGGCAAAGATGTGGTCGCGGTTGAACGCGCGGTTGAGGACAATATCCCGGCCGAATATCTGCAACATGCGCATCATTGGCTGATCCTGCATGGACGGTATGTCTGCAAGGCGCGCAAACCTGTCTGCGGGAACTGCCTGATCCGCGACATCTGTCTCTTTGAGGAAAAGAATCTATGACAAAGACTTACAAGGTTGTCGGCATCGGCAACGCAATTGTGGATGTGCTGACCACGGCGGATGACTCGTTCCTCGAACTGATGGGGATCGAGAAGGGCATCATGCAGCTGGTTGAAAAAGACCGGGCAGAGGTGCTTTACGGCGCGATGGAGGGCCGCAAGCAAGCGGCTGGTGGATCGGTGGCAAACACGCTTGCGGGGATCGGCAAGCTTGGGCTGAAAACAGGTTTTGTCGGTCGTGTTCATGATGATGCGCTTGGACATTTCTATGCTGACGCGATGGAGATGGACGGAACGCGTTTTGTGAACCCGCCGGTGCCGGGAGGAGAGCTGCCGACGTCGCGCTCGATGATTTTTGTGTCTCCCGATGGGGAGCGGTCAATGAACACCTATCTGGGGATCTCGGCCGAGCTTGGACCCGAGGATGTGGATCCGGCGGTGGCTTCTGATGCCGAGATCGTGTTCCTTGAAGGATATCTGTTCGATAAGGACAAAGGCAAAGAGGCGTTCATCGCCATGGCCCGCGCCTGCCGTGGGGCAGGGGGCAAAGCTGGGATCGCCATTTCCGATCCGTTCTGCGTGGAACGCCACCGCACCGATTTCCTGATGCTGATCGAGCACGAGTTGGACTTTGTGATCGGGAATGAGGATGAGATCAAATCCCTGTTTGAAACCGATGATCTGGAAGAGGCGCTGGCGAAAACCGCTGCGATCTGCCCGCTGGTGGCCTGCACCAGATCTGGCGATGGTGTGACGATTGTGCAAAATGGCGCACGCGTGGATGTGCCGGTGGAAGAGATCACCCCCGTGGACGCAACAGGGGCCGGAGACGGGTTTGCCGCCGGTTTCCTGTATGGGCTTGCCACCGATGCTGATATCCGGACCTGTGGTGAAATGGGCTGTGTCGTGGCGGGGGAAGTGATCCGCCATATGGGGCCGCGCGCCGACCGAAATCTTCAGGCGCTGCTGCGGGATCAGGGATTGCTTGCGTGAGCAGAGGTTTTACCAAGCGCGCCCCTTTGAGGGCGCGTTTTTTTGTTTGAGTAAGCCCGAGATATGGCGCATTTCGAAGAAAACTAGAAAACTAGAAAACTAGAAAACTAGAAAACTAGAAAACTAGAAAACTAGAAAACTAGAAAACTAGTTTTGTCTGGGTAAAGGCGCGGTGTGGGTGCCGCCATTCAAGTCAGTAGCAGCACGGAAATCTTACGGTGCTCGTTGATGCTCAAAAAAGAAAAGGCCCCGCAGAAATGCGGAGCCTGAAAGAGGTCTGACCTAGGCGGGTCACTCTGTATCCACAACCTCAAAATCATGGGTGACGTCAGCCGTGGCAGCCATCATGGCGGATGCTGAGCAATATTTGTCGACCGAAAGTGAAATTGCCCGTTCGACCTTGTCTGCCCCGACGCCGCGCCCTTTCACGATGAAATGCAGGTGGATTTTGGTGAAGACCTTGGGATCTGTTTCTGCGCGCTCAGCATCCACCTCTACCTGAACATCCTCAATCTTCTGACGGGATTTTTCGAGGATCGACACCACGTCATAGGCTGAACACCCTGCCGTTCCGATCAGCAGAAGCTCCATCGGGCTGGGGCCGGGCGTGCCGCCTTCTCCATGGCTTGTGCCCAGAACGATATTGTGGCCCGTGCCGGATGTGCCGACAAAAGTCCGGGCTTCCGCCCAAGTTACGCGCGCTTTCATGTCTCTCTCACTTTGTTGTTGATGCGGCTGGTCAGTCGCCCAGCTTTGCATGAACCTCATCCAGGTCGATCTCGCCGATTGGCATCTTGTTGCCCGGGTTCTCGAAGTCATATTTGAACAGGTTGAAGTCCCGTTTGTAGATTTCATAGACCAGATGCATGGACAGGTCGTCGAAATAATCCTCAACCGGGTGGGCACGTTTCGGCCCGTGCCCTTCGCTTTCATTAAAGCGCGGAATCGCGTTCAGATCCACCTGATGGGGCGTGTCGATACTGTCGAGCACCTGCTGCATCCCGTCATTGAACTGTTCGGTCCAGAAGATCTTGTCATAGGTGCCACCATTCAGGATGAAGGTGGACACATGGCCTGACATCGCGGACCAGTGAATGTCCGGATCCATCGGTCGTTTCCAGCGGATCGTGTCGCGCGCAAACAGAAGAAAGCGGCGAAAGCTCTTGATCTGGTCGAAATCAAACGCGTCGTCCGGGCTGCCCACCTCGATCCCATATTTCTGAATGAGCATCGGAACCAGATTTCCGCGGTAGCGTTTGCCATTGCGCTGGATGCCGCAAATCTTGTCAAAGAAGCTGGACAGGATGCGGGCATAGGGGTTTCGGACGCAGGTGAAGGCATAGCTGTTATGGGCCTTCACGTTGTTGATGATCAACTGTTGCGAATGCTCCTGCGACCACTTGTGCAGGCGATCCTTGCTGTCGTGAATGTCGCCGTCGAAAAATTCGCCATGGTCAGAATAGAACATGATCTGACCAATGGTCGAGCAGGCGCATTTGGGCACCACGCGGTAGACCACGCTTTCACTTTCCGTCATCCAGGTGCCGGGAAATCCCATCTAACGCAGCCTCCTTGCCAAATACTTGTGATCGAAACGTCTGTCACGAAATGCAGTTATCACCACTTAGAGGAAAAAAAGCAAAGAAACTCTGTTTATTCAATGGTTCTTCACGTTATTTATGGCAACAATGTCGCTGAAACTGAGGGATTATTTGGTAAATGGCAAAGATTGCCTTCATCTTGTTGTGTCACAAAGACCCTGATGCGATCATCAACCAGGCAACGCGGCTGACAGCTGCGGGCGATTGCATGGCGATTCACTTTGATGCCCGCGCTAAGCCCGCACATTTTCAAAAAATATACGACGCCCTGAAAGACAATCCCAACGTCACCTTTGCCCGCAAGAGGATCAAATGCGGCTGGGGGGGCTGGTCTTTGGTGCAGGCCACGCTTCATGCCGTTGAAGCTGCGGTCGAAGCGTTCCCTCGAGCCACCCATTTCTACATGGTGTCCGGCGATTGCATGGCCATTAAATCCGCGGAATATGCCCATGCCTTTCTGGATCGTGAAGATGTCGATTACATTGAAAGCTTCGATTATTTCGCCAGCGACTGGATCAAGACCGGGATGAAGGAAGAGCGGCTGATCTACCGCCATTATTTCAATGAACGCACCCAGAAATTCTTGTTTTACACAAGCTACAACTTGCAAAAACGTCTGGGCCTGACGCGTGAAATCCCGCATGATATCCAGGTGCAGATTGGCAGCCAGTGGTGGTGTCTGCGCCGCCGGACGATCGAATGGATCCTCGATTTTACCCGCAAGCGCAAAGACGTGATGCGATTCTTCCGCTCAACCTGGATTCCGGACGAAACCTTCTTCCAGACGTTGGTGCGCCATATCGTGCCTGGCCAGGAAATCCGTAGCCGCACCCTGACGTTTTTGATGTTTACCGACTATGGGATGCCCGTCACGTTTTATAACGACCACTATGATCTTCTTCTATCGCAGGACTTCCTGTTTGCGCGGAAAATCAGCCCCGAGGC
This sequence comes from Aliiroseovarius crassostreae, assembly GCF_025137635.1. NCBI lineage: Bacteria > Pseudomonadati > Pseudomonadota > Alphaproteobacteria > Rhodobacterales > Paracoccaceae > Aliiroseovarius > Aliiroseovarius crassostreae. The sequence goes on from NZ_CP080772.1 coordinate 611,959, forward strand.
CCATGTGCTCAAACGTCGTCTCGGTGACCTGTTTGCCGCCGAAGGGGTTGAGTTTCAGATTTCAAATGAAGGACGCTCCCTGTTCAAGTTCCTGACCGGGCGCGGGCGGGTCGGGCAACGGTTTGCCCCCCGCTTCTGGGAACAGGAGGCCACCTTGGGGCGCGAACGTGAATTGCTGATCGTGGTGGCGAAGAAATGGCATGTGGGCAAGCGGGTGGCCCATCGGATCAAACAGGTCACCAATATCCCGACAATTGATTACCTGTTTGATGAAGAAAGCTGCCCGATGCCGGACCTCGGTGGCATCCAGACCCGGCTTGGAAAACGGACCCGGCATCGCAGGGCGTTGATGCGGATGCTGTTTGACTATTACGAAACAGAGCGGTTGGTGGTCTGTATGGACCCCAATAACATGGATCTGCTGCGGGACTTCTTTTCAGACCGCTCGCAGACCAAGCTGCTGGAAGTGGAATGCAATTTCACCAATGACTACCTGCTTGGTCACGCCATGCGGGTCGGGCTGGCCGGCGAGAACACGCCGCGCGAAACCATTGACAGGCTGTTGCCCACCATCCGGTCGGACGTGATGAACGAAAGCGATGAAATCCGTGACGCGGCCTTTGAAGGTTACTTCCGCTTCAGCGAGTTTGCCTCCTCTGAAACCAATACACGCGCCCTTGCAGATTTCCTCTCCATCCCGGACAGTCACGCAAGGGAAATTGCCGAAACAGATCACCTCTTTTCGGACTGATCCCCCTCGGATTGACACCACAAGGCGAATAGCCAGAGAAAAGAAGCGGAGCGCCCCATGGCCTATATCTATGATGACCAGAATATCTTTGCCAAGATCCTGCGCGGTGAAATCCCCAATGACACCGTGCTGGACACGGAACATGCGCTGGCCTTTCGGGACATCACACCACAGGCACCGGTCCATGTGTTGGTGATCCCCAAAGGGCCGTATGTGAACGCAGACCACTTTGCCAACGACGCCACTGACGAAGAGGTTCTGGGTTATATCCGCACCATCGGAGCCGTCTGCAAAATGCTCGATCTTGCCCCCGGTGACCAAAAGGACGGCTATCGCACCATCGCCAATTCCGGCGCGCATGGGGTGCAGGAGGTGCCGCATTATCACACCCATATCCTCGGCGGCCGACCGCTGGGCCGAATGCTTGGCCGCGTGCAGGGCTGATCTCATTTTCTGGGCATAAATATCCCGGGGTGAGCGGTGAAACCGCGAGGGGCAGCGCCCCTGCCATATCGGTGTGTCGTGCGTTTCGAGAGTATGCTGAGTTCCAACCAAACCTCGAAACGCTTTCGTGGAACTGGCCCCGCAGAGGCGGCTTTTCGGCCGAAGAGCGGCCATTCCACGCGCTTCCCTCTTGCCGCCGCGCCGATCATCACTATCATGCCCACAACACATTACATGAGGTGAGCCATGAGCCAATCCGCACCGGAAACCAAACTCGTTGACAGCTACAAACTGGCCTGTGATGGCGGTGAGGGCGCGCTGGGCCATCCGCGCGTCTATTTGCAGATCCCCAATGAACATGGCTGGGTCGAATGCCCCTATTGCGATTGCAAGTTCGTGCATAAGGACCATGCCGACAAGACGGATGACCAGGCGGCGTAAATCCTCGCTCATCTGACAGTTTTTCGGCTGCGGGCAGGCGCTTCGCAGCCGTTTTTGCCTTTGGGATCACGCCGGGGCCACAGGAATGAAGGACGCAACATGACCAGTGACACCGCCGCGCTCGACCAAGGTTTCGGCAAGGGCTGCCACCTGCATCTGGTGGATGGGTCCGCCTTCATCTTCCGCGCCTATCACGCGCTGCCCCCGCTCACCCGCAAATCCGATGGGTTGCCGATCGGCGCCGTGTCCGGCTTTTGCAATATGCTGCTCAAGTTCATCGAAGATCAGACCGGCCCGGATGCGCCCACCCATGTGGCGGTGATCTTTGACCATTCCGGCAAGAGCTTTCGCAACAAGATCTATCCGGCCTACAAGGCCAACCGCCCGCCCGCACCCGAAGATCTTGTGCCGCAATTCCCGCTGACCCGTGACGCCACCCGCGCCTTCAATATCGCCTGTATCGAGGTCGAAGGGTTCGAAGCTGACGATATCATCGCAACACTTGCGCGCCGTGCTGATGCGGCGGGTGGGCGCGTCACGATCCTGTCTTCCGACAAGGACCTGATGCAGCTGGTCGGCGGCGGGGTCGAAATGCTTGACCCGATGAAGAACAAGCGTATCGGCGTGGAAGGTGTGGAAGAGAAATTCGGCGTCGGTCCCGATCGTGTGGTCGATGTGCAGGCGCTGGCAGGTGACAGCGTGGACAACGTGCCCGGTGCGCCGGGGATTGGCATCAAGACGGCGGCGCTTTTGATCAATGAATTTGGCGACCTCGACAGCCTGCTCGCCCGGGCCGAAGAGATCAAACAGCCCAAACGACGACAGACCCTGATTGAAAAGGCGGATCAGATCCGCCTCTCTCGCGAGTTGGTCAAACTGGATGACCAGATGGATCTGGATCTGGATCTCGCCACGCTTGAGATGCAGGATCCGGAGCCGGAAACATTGCTGTCATTCCTTGCGGATATGGAATTTCGCACCCTTACCAATCGCATTGCCACCCGTCTGGGGGTAGACGCGCCCGAGATCCGGCAGCCTGAAACCGCGCCCGGCCTGTCCACGCCCGAAGCCCCCGCAATCAACCCGGAGGCCTATGAATGGGTCCGGGACGGCGCCGCGTTGGCCCGCTGGGTAGAGGTGATCCGCACCCGCGGTTACGTGGCCATCGACACCGAAACCACCGGTTTGGACGAGATGCTCGTGGACCTTGTGGGGATCTCGCTTTGTGTGGAACCGGGCACGGCCTGCTATATCCCGCTGGCTCACAAGACCAGCCAGTCCGATGATCTTTTTGGGGGGGATGAACTGGCAGAAGGGCAGATGGCGCTGGACGAGGCGCTGGCGATCCTGAAACCGGTGCTCGAAGATCCGGCCATCCTCAAAATTGGCCAGAACATGAAGTATGATGCCAAGATTTTTGCCCGGAACGGGGTGAAGGTGGCGCCGATTGATGACACGATGCTGATGTCATATGCCCAGAATGCAGGGCTGCATAACCACGGCATGGACATTTTGTCCGAACGCTATCTCGATCATAAACCGATCTCGATCAAAACCCTGCTGGGCACTGGCAAATCCGCGATCACATTTGACCGGGTGCCGATCGAGGAGGCGGTGAAATATGCAGCCGAAGATGCTGACATCACCTTGCGCCTGTGGCAGTTGTTGAAACCGCGCCTGCACAGTGCAGGGGTCACGCGCGTCTATGAACGGCTCGAACGCCCGCTGGTGCCGGTTCTGGCCGAGATGGAAATGACCGGGATCAAGGTGGACCGCGATGTGCTTTCGCGCATGTCCAACGCATTTGCGCAGAAAATGGCAGGTTATGAGGCCGAGCTGCACGAGATCGCCGGGCGCGCATTTAACGTGCAAAGCCCTGCACAGGTGGGTGAAATCCTGTTCGGGGAAATGGAACTGCCCGGGGGCAAGAAAACCAAGACAGGGCAATGGTCAACCCCGGCGGATGTGCTGGAAGATCTCGCCGCTGAGCATGAATTTGCCGCGCGCGTTTTGGACTATCGCCAGTTGCAGAAGCTCAAATCCACCTATACCGATGCGCTTCAGGACCATATCCACCCGGAGACGGGGCGGGTGCATACCTCGTATCTGCAAACCGGGGCCAATACGGGCCGCATGGCGTCAAAAGACCCGAACCTGCAAAATATCCCGGTGCGCTCAGAAGAAGGCCGCCGCATCCGTGAGGCCTTTGTGGCCCCGGAAGGGAAAAAACTGATCAGCCTGGACTATAGCCAGATCGAACTGCGCATTCTCGCCCATATGGCCGGAATTGATGCGTTGAAACAGGCATTCCGTGACGGGCAGGATATTCACGCCATGACCGCGTCGGAAATGTTTGATGTGCCGCTGGATCAGATGACGCCGGAGATTCGCCGCCAGGCCAAGGCGATCAACTTCGGTGTGATCTACGGCATCTCCGGCTTTGGTCTCGCCCGCAACCTGCGCATCCCCCGCGCAGATGCACAGGGCTTTATCGATCGCTATTTCGAACGCTTCCCGGGCATTCGCAAATATATGGATGAAACAGTGGCCTTCGCAAAGGAACACAAGCGGGTTGAAACCCTTTTTGGGCGCCAGATCCACACACCGGAAATTGGCGCAAAAGGCCCGCAGGCGGGCTTTGCAAAACGCGCGGCGATCAACGCCCCCATTCAGGGCACCGCTGCGGATATTATTCGTCGTGCCATGATCCGCATGCCGGATGCCATCAAGGGGCTGCCTGCCAAGATGCTGCTACAGGTCCATGACGAGCTTATCTTCGAAGTGGATGAAGCCGCCGTGGAGGAAGTGATCGGTGTTGTGCGCAACGTGATGGAGGGGGCGTCTGAACCCGCCATCAAGCTTGACCTGCCGCTTGTAGTTGACGCCGGGGTGGGCATGAACTGGGCAGAAGCGCATTAAGCTCCCTTTCCTGCGCTCCCGCGAACGCCTCCCCCGACGCGTCTTTTTCTTGCCTGAAATACCTCGGGGTGAGCCTCGAAGAGGCGAGGGGCAGCGCCCCTTTCCCGCATCACATCCGTCTGCTTGGAAAAATGCAAAGACCTGCAAAAAGCCCCTTGAACCTCTAGTTGCTAGAGCAATTAAGTAGTGAGGTGAAACAGAAATCCGGGTGTTGCTCCGCAGCTGACCAGCCCCCGGTCTGTGCTCACAATCAGCGAAGGGTGACCCGATGCCTTATGACCACAATCACACTCATACCCACCAAACAGGGCATAAACACGGGCATGGCGGGGGGCACGGGCATCACCACCACCATATTGACCCGGAGGCCGGGGACCTGAGGGTTGGTCTCGCCGTTGCGGTAAACGTGCTGTTGACCGTGGCCCAGATCATCGGCGGTGTCCTGTCCGGCTCTGTCGCTCTGATTGCGGACGCGATCCATAACCTGTCGGATGCAGCGTCGCTGGCGATAGCCTTTTTTGCCCGAAAAATCGCGCGCCGCCCCACCGATGCCCAGATGACTTTTGGATATAAGCGGGTTGAGCTGGTCGCTGCCCTGATCAACCTGACCACATTGGTGGTGATCGGGATCTACCTGGCCTACGAAGGGATCATGCGGTTTTTTGAACCGCCCGAGGTGGCCGGGTGGCTGGTGATTATCGTGGCTGGCGTGGCGCTGGTGGTGGATGTGATCACCGCGTTGCTGACCTGGAGCATGGCCAAGGACAGCGCCAATATCCGTGCGGCCTTTCTGCACAATGTGGCAGATGCGCTGGGCTCTGTGGCGGTGATTGTGGTGGGGGTTCTGATTGTCGTCTTTGACTGGTATCTCGCTGATCCGATCGCCACGTTGGGTATCGCGGCCTATATCATCTGGATGGGGTTGGGGGAGTTGAGGGGCGTGACGCGCATCCTGATGCTCGGTGCCCCTCCGGGGCTGGATGTGGAAGAGGTGATCCGTGCCATGGAAACGGTGGAGGGGGTGGAGGAAGTCCACCATGTTCACCTGTGGCAGATCAGTGAAGAGGTGACCTCGCTTGAAGCGCATGTTGTTGTCATGCCCACCAACTGGTCGGAGGCAAATGCGGTGAAAACCGCCCTCAAAACCACCCTGAACAACCGGTTCGGAATTGGTCATGTCACGCTGGATATGGAAGCGCCGGGGGATGTCTGCGTAGCGCCGCGGCGGATTGGTGGCACCCGCCAAAGCGTTTCGGGTTAACCCACGCAACATGATTGGCTCGAAATGCGCACAATTTGATGCCGCCTGCCGCGGTTCGGTGTCCCCCGTGTCTAGGGGCGCCGGACACGCAATGGAACGCATTTAAGCGGGGGGGCTGATCCAGGGCAGGTGTGAATCAGGTTTCGCAGGCCTCTGCGTGCATGCGGGCATAGAAGGCGGAGAGCGACTTCTCGCGCTCTTCGCGATACACCTCTCCGGTGGTGAAACCTTCAATGCGATCCACGCGGAACATGCGAAAATCCGAGCGCAATTCACACCAACCCACCACGCACCAGCCGGTTTGCCACAACCACAGCCCCAGCGGACGAATGGTGCGGGTGGTCTGGCAACCGTCGCCATCGGCATAGGTCAGATGCAGGCGCCTGCGCGCGCCGACGGCGGCCTCGATCTGATCAATGAAATGACGATCCCGGTCCGATGGTGTCAGGGTGGGACCGGCATGTACTTCCACCCGGTCTGCCGCCGCCGACAGGGCTTCGGGCAGCACCGCGCGGATTTTACCGTGCGCGTCATGGGCCGATTTTGCCATTGCAGCCCCGCCCATGCGTTCGATCATCGAGATCCCGGCAATCAGCGCCATCACCTCGTCACGGGTGAACATCAGCGGAGGAATATCATAGCCCGCACGCATCACGTATCCGACCCCGGCTTCGCCCTCGATCGGCACGCCAGAGCCGATCAGATCGGCAATATCGCGATAGATCGTCCGAGGGGAGACCTCAAGTTCGGAGGCAAGATCTGCAGCCCGCGTCAGCCGGCCACCCCGCAGCAACTGGACAATCTGGAACAGGCGATCAGCGCGGCGCATCTTTCTGTTCCTCCTGACATTTGCTGCGGGGGCCGGGTTGGTTTAGGTCGTTTTCGGCTCGAACAGGCCTATCGTATTGCCATCAGGGTCGGTGGCATAGACAAAACGTCCATAGGGGATTTCCACCGGATCGCTGCTGATTTTGCCTCCCGCTTTTTCCCAGGCCTTGCGGGCGTCTTCCAGAGGGCAAGTCAGGTTGATATGCACGATATTGCCGCTGCCCGACGCTGCGGGAGTGCCTTCGTAAAGATTGCCTCCGACCGTGTCCATGCGCCCCCCCAGAACGGCCATCGGCGCGGGGCTGTTCGTGTCGATCACCATCGACCAGCCAAAGGCCGCATTGTAAAACGCCACGGCTTTTTTCAGGTTGCGGACGGGAATTTCGGTCCAGACCACAAGCGGGGCAGGTTGGGTGTCCATGTCATATCTCCTTATCTGATGTGATAAGGGCAGTGTGACACACCCCTCCTGACAGCGTTCTGTCAGGAGCCTTGGACCGGGAGGGTTTTTCTTATGTAAGCCGTATGGTGACGGTCATGGCCATGGTTGCGGCCGGGGTGGGTAAGATGGTTTCAGCCCAGACCGTCGGTCAACCAGATCAGCCCTGACTGGGTCTGCGCCGTAGGGTGGTATTCGCCGCTGACCCAGCCATTATACCCTTCGCGGTCCAATTGCCGAAACCAGCGCGGATAGTTGAATTCGCCCCGGATCGGTTCCTTGCGATCCGGAATGCCACCCACCTGGATGTGGCGCACCAGATGGCGGTGTTCCGCCCAGCAGCCCAGCACATCCCCGGTGATGCGATCTGCATGATAGGCGTCAAACTGCAGGCCCAGATTGGGGGCGTTGACCTCGGCAATTACCTCGGCAGCCTGATCAAAGGAGTTGAGGAAATATCCCGGCATGTCATCCGTGTTGATCGGTTCGATGGTCAGGCTTTGACCGGGGGCCATCCGGGCCGCCCATTTCAGGTTTTCGACATAGGTCCTGTGTGCAACAAGCCCCTCGGCCTTGCCTGCCATAATGTGGATGTGGCTGGCTTGAAAAGCTTTTGCATAGCGCAGGGTGCGTTTGAAATCATACTGAAACCGTTGCTGCCCATTTGGCGTTGCTGCAAAACCACGCGCGCCCCCGGTGTAGTTTGGTGGCGGAGTGTTGATCAGCACCATATGCAACCCGTTTGCGATCAGCTGCCGTGTTACCAGCTGGGCGGCGTCCTCATAGGGAAACAGCACTTCCACAGCCTGAAACCCCGCCTCTGCCGCGGCCTGAAAACGCTCCAGAAATGGAAGCTCCTTGAACAGGAAGGTCAGGTTGGCTGCAAAACGCGGCATCAGGGGGCAAGCTCGTCAGCGGGGGTGATCGGGAAGAAAACCCCGCCCGACCAGAGACCAAACCAGCGTGTTCCCTCCAGCTCATGAGGGCAGGCCAGATCCATCAGACGATAAAAGGTCTTGCGGTCAATGCGGGCATCCAGATTGCCGCGCACCCGCACATAGGGGCGCGGTGCACCGTCAGGCCCGTCCAATTCAATCCTCAACGCCGCCGCGGGGCCGGCGGTGGTGGTGTCCCCCAGATTGGTGGTGAAGGTCAGGCGCTGATCGTGGCCTTCCCCTGTCACGTCAACGTCTTCGGCGATGAAAGGCACATCCTCCACCTGAATGCGAAACCGTTCAACTGGAGTGACCAGCATATAGCCCGCCTCGTTGCCGTCTTCGCCCGTGTCATATCGCAAGATTGAGGCAAACAGGCGCACCAGCCCGGGGCGGGTAATCGCGCGCCCCTCGTGGATCCACGCTCCGTCACGGGTGATGCGCATATCCATGTCCCCCGAAAAGGCAGGATGCCACAGATGCACCGGCGGCGGGCCTTTGGGCGCGGCCAGCTTAACCGCCTCTGACAAGCGTTTGGCGTCCGGTCCGGCCCCTGCCACCGGCGATTTCCCGTCACTTGGCGCTTTTGTCATTTGTTCCCCGCGAGTTTTCGGACTTAAATACAAGCTAAAGCGTTTCGACGTTCACCTGAGACAGGGAAAGGTCGAAGCGCTGCAAGAGATATCAAAGTTATGGGCGTTTCGGAATAACCATGTGTCACAAGTTTATCCCGAAACGCTTTAAAGTGTTTGCGGATCAAGATGAAGCACCGACAGCTGCCCCAATTGTTTTGCTGCGACATTTTCACGAAAGGGAGGGTTCATGGATCAGGGTATTTCCGACCACGGCATCGTGGCTGAGCTGGAGGCGCTGGGCGAGAAGCTCGTCTCTGCAAAGGGGGAAATCACGCGCCAGATCATTGGTCAGGATCTGGTGGTGGAACAGGCGCTTGCAGCCCTTCTTGCCGGCGGGCATGCGCTGTTGGTTGGGCTGCCCGGATTGGGGAAAACCCGACTGGTTGAAACCATGGGTGCGGTGATGGGGCTGCGTGATCGTCGCATTCAATTCACCCCGGACCTGATGCCCGCCGATATTCTTGGCGCCGAGGTGCTTGAAGAAGGGGATGATGGGCGACGTCATTTCCGGTTTGTAAAAGGTCCTGTCTTTTGTCAGCTTTTGCTGGCGGATGAGATCAATCGCGCCAGCCCCCGCACCCAGTCGGCCCTGTTGCAGGCGATGCAGGAACGTGAGGTTTCGGTCGCAGGCCACACCCATGCGCTGCCCGCCCCGTTCCATGTGCTGGCTACCCAGAACCCGCTTGAGCAGGAGGGCACCTATCCCTTACCCGAAGCGCAGCTTGATCGGTTCTTGCTGCAAATTGATGTTGATTATCCCAATCGCGCAGATGAGCGTGCGATCCTTCTGGCCACCACCGGTGAGGCCGAAACCGCGACGCGCCGGATCCTGACACAAGAGGAGCTTCTCCGGGCTCAGGAACTGATCCGTCTGATGCCGGTCGGTGACAGTGTGGTCGAAATGATCCTGGATCTGGTGCGCGCCTGTCGCCCGGATGACCCGACCGCACCAGAGGCGCTGAAAAAGGCGGTCAGTTGGGGGCCGGGAACACGGGCCGCGCAGGCGCTGATGCTTCTGGTGCGGGCCCGCGCGGCTCTTGATGGGCGGCTGGCCCCGGATGCGGGGGATGTGCACGCCCTGGCGCGCCCGGTATTAAGCCATCGTATGGCGCTTGGATATGGGGCGCGGGCAGAAGGGGTGGTGCTTTCCGACCTGATTGACACGGTGCTGGCCCATATCGGGGCAACCGCATGACCGCCGCGGGCACCTCTGGCCAATTGCGCGCGGCTGCGCAATTGACCGAGGGGTTGCCCTCACTTCTGCTGGCGGCCCGTCACCTTGCAGATACGGTGCAGCTCGGAGATCACGGGCGCAGGCGGGCGGGGCAGGGGGATGCATTCTGGCAGTTTCGCATGGCCCAGCCCGGCGACCCGGCGCATCGGGTCGACTGGCGTCGCTCGGCCCGTTCGGATCAGGCTTTTATCCGTGACCGGGAATGGCAGGCAGCCCAGACAGTGATGATCTGGGTGGATCCTGCGGCGTCGATGGGGTTCAGCTCAGAGCGAAACCTGCCCAGCAAAGGCGTGCGCGCACAGCTGATTTCCCTTGCCGCGGCCCTTTTGTTCCTGCGTGCGGGGGAGCGGGTGGGGTTTGTCGGTGAAGCCCGCCCCCCCATGCTGGGAGAAGGGCGCCTGCCGTCCCGACTGGATGGGTTGACCATGGCCCCCGCAATGCCAGACCATTTTCCACGCCGCGCCCGTGCGCTGATCCTGACCGATGGATTGGCGGACCCGGAAACCTATTTGGGCGCGCTGGAGCAGGCCGCTCAGGCCCGTGTGAAAGGGGCCTTCCTTCAGGTGCTGGATCCGGCAGAAGAACACTTCCCATACACCGGGCGCACCCTGTTCATGGATATGATGGACAGCCCCCGGTATGAAACACAGGAGGCTGCTGATCTGCGCGACGCGTATCAGGCGCGGTTGAAAGCCCGCAAAACCCTGCTGTCCGGCGCCTGTGGTCAGGCCGGGTGGGTCTATCATGGCCATATCACCCACGATGCCCCTGCCGCAGTGCTGATGTGGCTTTATCGTGCATTGGAAGGGGGGGCGTAATGGGCGCGCTGGGGTTTGCATCACCATGGTTGCTGATGGCCCTGTTGGGGCTGCCTGCCCTGTGGTGGCTGTTGCGGGCCATACCGCCCGCGCCAATCCGGCGCCGCTTTCCGGCGGTCACGTTGCTGCTTGGCCTTTCGGATCAGCGGGTAGAGGCGCGTAAAATGCCGCTCTGGCTGCTCTTGCTGCGCCTGCTGGCCCTGGCCCTTGTGATTGTCGGCCTTGCGGGGCCGGTTCTGTCGCCGGACAAACCTCGCAGCGCTGAGGGGCCACTGATTGTGGTGATCGACAGTTTCTGGCCCGCTGCCGCAGATTGGGCGCAGCGCGTGGCCGCCGTGGACAAGATCCTGCAACAGGCTGAGCAGGCTGGACAGGTGGCGTTGATTGCCCTGTCCGATCAGGAAACCCTGCCCGCTCTGGCACCTGCCGCCTTTTGGCGGGAACGGCTGGCGACAATGACACCCGTGCCATGGGACGGGGCATACCCGCTGTCCACCCTTGCAGCCCTGCCCGAGGGGCACACGGTCTGGATCTCTGACGGGGTGGTACGGTCAGGGCGCGGCGAGGCGCTTGCGCTGAGAGAGGCACGTGGCACGGTTGAGGTGATGCAGCCTGAGCGAACGGTTCTGGCGCTTGCCCCGGCGGTGCTGGACGGAAACGAGGTGCACCTGCGCGCGCTTCGTATCCCCGCGGGGCCCAGCCTGTCGGCAAAACTGCAGGCATTTGGCCGTGATCCCCTGGGGCAGCTCCGCCTTCTGCACAGTGAAGACGTGGCATTTGTCGCGGGCAACAGGCAGGCCACGATCCGCCTGACCCTGCCACCAGAACTGCGCCACCGGGTGCAACGGTTCGAAGTGTCAGAGGAGGGGGCAGGGGCGTCAATGGGGCGCTCAGCCGGGCAGGTGTCACTGGTAGGAGAGGGGCTGACCCGCCGCCGGGTCGCCCTGCTTGGCGCGCAGGACAGCGAAACGCTTGCGCTTTTGCGGCCGGATCATTTCCTTCGCGCCGCACTGGAACCGACAACCGAAATCGTCGAAGCCCAGCGGTTGGAAGACGCGCTGCGGGCCAGCCCCCATGTGATTATTCTGCCCGATGTGCCGTTGATCCCGGAACCGGATCAGCGCGCGCTTGCAGAGTTTGTGGCCGAGGGCGGGCTGCTATTGCGGTTCGCAGGTCCCCGTCTTGCGACGGCCGAGGGCGCGCGCCGTGTGGAAGAGCTGTTGTTGCCGGTGCGCCTGCGGGGGAGCGGTCGCGCCGTGGGCGGTGCGATGAGCTGGGGCGCCCCGCAGCACTTGGCCCCTTTCCCCGCGGATGGTCCCTTTGCCGGGCTGCGCGTTCCTGAGGATGTCAGTGTCCGGCGGCAGGTGCTGGCGGAACCCGGCCCCGATCTGGCCGAGCGCGTTCTGGCACGCCTGTCCGATGGAACGCCGCTTGTGACCCGCAAGCTGATAGGGGCGGGGCAGGTGGTGCTGTTCCATGTCGGGGCAAATGCTGAATGGTCCAATCTGGTTCTGTCCGGGCTGTTTGTCGAAATGCTGGAGCGCCTGACCTCGGCCACGGCAACGCAGCCCCTGACCTCGCAGCAGGGTGACCTGCAGGATTTACAGACCTCGCTTTGGCAGATGGACGTCGCCCTGAACGCCTTTGGACAGCTTGAGAGCAAACAGCCCCCGCTCGTGATCAATGGCCAGGAGATGGCCCTGGCCCTGTCGGGGAAGGTGGGGCGCAACACGCCGCCCGGGCTTTATGTCAGTGATGCACGGCAGAGTGTGATCAACGCCGTGTCGTCAGACACCGAGCTTCTGCCCGCCAAATGGCCATCGCGCATCGTGCCGCATTGGGGCGGTGAGACCGGCCCACGGGAATTCGCCGGGCAGGTGCTTTTGGTGGCGTTCTTGCTGATTTTGCTGGATGGGATCGCGACGCTCTGGGTCTCCGGCCGGATTTTTGGTCAAACCCCTGTAAGGGCAGCGGCCCGGGATGTTCCACGGGTCTTCATCCTGACCGTGATTTTGTCCGGGGCGGCGCTTGTGGCGGTGCCTGATGTTGCGCGCGCGCAGGGGGCGGGAGCAGGCGAGGCTGATGGTGGCAAGGTGGCCCGCGCCGCCGCCGAGGTGACGCTGGCACATGTGCTGACGGGGGATGCCGATCTGGACCGGCTGGCCCAGGCGGGGCTGATGGGCTTGTCCGAGGCTTTGTTTGCGCGCAGTTCGGTTGAACCCGCCGCCCCGGTCGGGGTGGATCTTGAGCAAGATGAGCTGTCAGTGTTTCCGCTGCTGTATTGGCCGGTCTCAGAGCAGCAACCCCTGCCATCCGCATCGGCCTATGATCGGTTGGCGCAATATCTGGCAACGGGGGGGCTGATCTTGTTTGACACCCGTGATGCAGGCCTTGGCGGCGGCGGGGCAGAGACGCGGAAATTGCAGGATCTGGCGGCCCCTTTGTCCCTGCCGCCCCTCGACCCGATCCCGCCCGATCATGTTCTGACACGGAGCTTTTACCTGATCGACAGTTTCCCCGGTCGTCACAGTGGTCCGGTCTGGGCCGAGGCCGCTTCGCGCGGGGCAGAGCAGGTGGAGGGGATGCCATTTCGCCTGCTCAATGACGGGGTGACCCCTGTGATTATTGGTGGAAATGACTGGGCGGGGGCCTGGGCCATACGTCCCGATGGAAGGCCGATCCTGCCGGTGGGACGCGGCTATGCCGGCGAGCGTCAGCGCGAAATGGCGCTGCGGTTCGGGATCAATCTGGTGATGCATGTGCTGACCGGAAATTACAAATCCGATCAGGTACATGTCCCGGCGCTTTTGCAGAGGTTAGGGCAATGAACGACCCTTTTCCCGATTTGCAGATCCTGTTTGCACCCCTTTTGCCATGGACGTGGCTGGCATTTCTCGCGGTGCTGGGCGTGGTGTTTCTGGCCGTGGTGGTCTGGCGCAGACTGCCGGGATGGCCGCTGCGCGCCCTTGCGCTGCTGGCGCTGGGAGTGATGCTGACGGGGCCGAAACTGCAAGAGGAAACCCGTGATCCGCTGCCGGATATTCTGTTGGTGCTGTCTGATGAAAGCGCATCGCAAAGCCTTGGTGACCGGGCCCAGATGCGGGCACAGGCGCTGGGCTGGCTTGGGCAGGCCGCCGGTGCCGCCCAGCTTGATCTGCGGCAGTATGTGATCCCGACCGCGCCCGGTGACGAGGGCACGTTGCTCATGCCCGTGTTGGATGAGGCGCTTGCGACCCTGCCGCTGGCACAGTTGGCGGGGGTGGTGATCGTTTCCGACGGGGGGCTTCAGGATTTTGAACCCGCTGCCGCGCGCCTGAGCGCGCTTTCCGTGCCGGTGCATCTTCTGCAAACGGGTCGGCAGTCGGATTGGGATCGGCGCCTGACCATCCTGCGGGCGCCGAGATTTGCCCTGGCAGGAGAGCCTGCGGTGATCCAGCTGAGGGTTGAGGCGCTGGGGCCTTTCGAGCAAGGGCCGGCCGAGCTGCGCCTCTCTGTCGATGGGGCCGCACCAAGCCGCCATATCATCCCGGTGGGACGAGACATGGAGCTTCCCGTCAACCTCGACCATGCAGGTGAAACCGTGGTGCATCTTGAACTCGTGCCGCTTGAGGGCGAGTTGACGGATCGAAACAATCAGGCGGCGTTGCGTATCAATGCAGTCCGTGATCGGTTGCGGGTGCTGCTGGTGTCTGGCGAACCTCACCCCGGAACACGCACCTGGCGCAATCTGCTGAAATCAGATGCCTCTGTCGATCTGGTGCATTTCACGATTCTGCGCCCGCCAAACAAGCAGGACGGGGTGCCGGTAAATGAGCTGAGCCTGATCCCCTTTCCGACGCAGGAGCTTTTCATCGACAAGATTGACGAATTTGACCTGATCATTTTCGATCGTTATCGGCTGCGGGGAATCCTGCCGGGATACTATTTGGAAAGCGTGCGCGATTACGTGGACCGCGGCGGGGCGGTGCTGGTTGCGGCCGGCCCGGAATTTGCCGGCGCGGAAAGCCTGTCCCGCTCCCCTCTCGGAGAGGTCCTGCCGGCCCGACCAACCGGTCTTGTGATCAACGAAGCGATGCGCCCGGAAGTGACAGGGCTGGGCCAGCGCCACCCGGTTACCCGGGCGCTGCAATCCGATACGCCCACCGATACGCCCACCGACAACCCCTGGGGAAAGTGGCTGCGCCATCTGGAGGTTGCGCAAGATAGCGGGCAGGTGGTTCTCCAGTCTCCCGCAGGGCGGCCTTTGCTGGCACTGGACCGCGCAGGCGAGGGGCGTGTGGCGCTGATTGCCACCGATCAGCTCTGGCTCTGGGCGCGGGAGTTTGACGGAGGCGGGCCACAACTGGAGCTTTTGCGGCGGCTCGCCCATTGGATGATGGGAGAGCCGGAGCTTGAGGAAGAGGCGCTGAATGTTCGGGAAACCGAAGACGGGGGCATCGTGGTCACCCGGCAGACCCTTGCTGACACGCCGGAGCCCTTATTTGTGCAAACGCCGGAAGGGGAGAGGCAAGAAATGTTGATGCAACCGGACGGGCCGGGACGTTTCATGGCGCAGCTTTCCGGGGAGGGGGACGCGGCTGAGGGGCGCGCGCAAGGCGTCTACCGGTTCTCGCAGGGGGACATGACGGCGGTCGCGGTGCATGGCGCGGCGGCACCAAAAGAGTTTGCCCAGCCGCTGGTCTCTCCGGACGCGTTGGAGGGCGTTCTTCCGGCAAGGCTCGGCAGGGTCTGGTTGCTCGAAACCGGGTTGCCAAGGCTGCGGGCGATAGATGCCGGGGACGTGGTGTCCGGGCGGGGATGGATCGGATACCAGCCACGCAACGCCTATCTTCGCCGGGATCTGCGGTTGCGGCCTGTGCTGCCTGCGCTGCTGTGGCTTTTGAGTGTCGCAGGCGCAGTGATACTGGCCTGGTGGCTGGAAGGGCGCCGCCGGTCGGGCTGACACTTCGGGATCTGGATCGGTGTGTAGGTGGCCCACCCAGCTGCAACCGGAATTTTGCGCCTTAAAAGCCTCAATATTGGTGCGCGCTCTTGCTTGCTGCACTGATTGGTTATATTTTCTTACCAATCAGTGCAGCAAGCCAGCCGAGAGAACCACCATGGATATGCCCAAACCAGATGACAGCGTGCTTGGCCGCAAGGCCAGGATTGTCAGGCGTTTGCAATCGGCCTTGGGGGACGAGGGCGTCATCCATGAACCGGTAGAACTTCGCGTATATGAGTGTGACGCGCTAACCGCATATAAATGCCCACCGCTTTGTGCCGTTCTGCCCAGATCCACCGAAGAGGTGGCCGCTGTGATGACGATCTGCTTTGAAGAGAGTGTGCCGGTGGTGCCCCGTGGGGCGGGCACGTCCCTGGCCGGGGGATCCCTGCCGACAGCGGACAGCGTGGTGCTTGGCGTGGCGCGCATGAACGAGGTTCTGGAAACGGATTACGACAACCGTTTTATCCGGGTGCAGGCCGGGCGCACCAACCTCTCGGTGACCGCTGCGGTTGAGGAACACGGGTTTTTCTATGCCCCGGACCCGTCATCGCAACTGGCCTGTGCCATTTCAGGAAATATTGCGATGAATTCCGGCGGGGCCCATTGCCTGAAATACGGTGTCACCACCAACAACTTGATGGGGGTGAAGATGGTCATGGCCAATGGTGAGGTGGTTGAGATAGGGGGCGCGCATCTGGATGCGGGGGGGCTGGATCTTCTGGGGCTGATCTGCGGCTCCGAAGGCCAGCTGGGCATCGTGACCGAAGCAACGCTGCGCATTCTTGCCAGCCCGGAAGGGGCGCGGCCCGTTCTGATTGGCTTTGACAGCAATGAGGTCGCGGGGGCCTGTGTTTCGGACATTATCAAATCCGGGATCCTGCCCGTCGCGATTGAGTTCATGGATCGGCCCTGCATTCGTGCCACCGAGGCGTTCGCGGGCGCAGGTTACCCCGATTGCGAGGCGCTTTTGATCATCGAGGTGGAAGGATCGGAGGGCGAGATCGATGATCAGCTGTCGCGCATCATCCAGATCGCGCGTCGCCACGATCCGGTGGAGATCCGTGAAAGCGGCTCGTCTGAGGAAAGCGCGCGGATCTGGTTGGGGCGCAAATCGGCCTTTGGCGCCATGGGGCAGATCAATGATTACATGTGTCTGGATGGGACCATACCGGTCAGCGCACTTCCCTATGTCCTGAAACGCATTGGCGAGATGAGCGCGGAGTACGGGCTTGGTGTGGGAAATGTGTTCCATGCGGGGGACGGCAATATGCACCCACTGATCCTGTTCGATGCCAACAAACCCGGGGACCTTGAAAAATGCGAAGCATTTGGCGCGGATATCCTGCGCCTTTGTGTCGAAGTGGGGGGGTGCCTGACCGGAGAGCATGGTGTGGGCGTGGAGAAGAGAGACCTCATGGAGGTGCAGTATTCAGCCGTGGATCTTGAGGCTCAGATGTCGGTCAAGGATGTGTTCGACCCAGGTTGGATCCTGAACCCTGCGAAAGTTTTCCCCCTTGCGTTGACGGCCGGCCGGCGCGCGGAAGGTGGAGTGGAATAAGGGGCGCTGCCCCTCGGCCATTCGGCCTCACCCCGGGATATTTGGGACAAGAAAAAGATGATGACACCTGAGACTGAGGCTGATCTGGCCGAGATTTTGGCAGGCGCGCGCGCGTCCTGGCGCATTCAGGGGGGCGGCACCCGGGGGATCGGGGCGCCGGTGGAAGGGGAAACGCTGTCCGTCGCGGGGCTGACAGGGGTAACGCTTTATGAACCCGGTGCTTTGACGCTTGTGGCGCAAGCGGGGACGCCGCTGGCAGAGATCGAGGCGTTGCTGGCGTCAGAAGGGCAGCGTCTGGCGTTCGAACATTCGGATTTTCAGACCCTTCTGGGCGTGGAAGGGGCATCGACCATTGGTGGAGTGGTTGCGTCAAACAGCTCAGGGCCACGGCGTATTCAGGCGGGGGCGGTGCGGGATCATTGCCTTGGGGTGCGATTTGTCGATGGGTGTGGTCGGGTGATCAAGAACGGTGGCCGGGTGATGAAAAACGTCACTGGTTATGATCTGGTCAAGCTGCTGTGCGGATCCTGGGGCACGCTGGGTGTTCTCAGCGAAGTGAGCCTGAAAGTGCAGGCTCTGCCGGAAGCAGAGGTCACACTGGTTGGGCAGGGATTGCGTGACGCAGAGGCGGTGGCGCGCCTGTCTGCTGCTTTGGGATCGCCATATGACGTGACCGGGGCGGCCTGTGTTGGCGGTGAAGCGCGGGTGCGTATCGAGGGCTTGGCCGCTTCGGTTGCCTACCGTGCGCGCGCGCTTCAACAGGGGGTGCTGCGGGGGTTTGAACTGGTGGAGGGAGAGGCTTCCTCTCGCCGTTGGGAGGAACTGCGTCAGGTGACGCCGTTTGCTGATAAACCCGGTGCGGTCTGGCGCATCTCGGTGAAACCTTCGGATGGGCCGGGTCTGGTGCGCGCGCTGGCATCCATCGAACCGGAGGTGATGTATGACTGGGGCGGGGGGCTTGTCTGGATGCGTGTTGATGAGGGGCAAGAGGCGTTTGCCTCGCTGATCCGATCCGAAGTGAACCGTCTGGGCGGTCATGCGCTTTTGGTCCGGGCGTCGGCCGCGACGCGTGCAAAGGTGCCTGTCTTTCCGCCAGAGCCTGCGCCGCTTGCGGTCATAAGTGCTGCCCTGCGCAAGAGATTTGATCCAAACGGGGTGCTGAACCCCGGCCTGATGGGGGGCTGAGATGCAAACGCATTTTACCGAAGAGCAGTTGAAGGATCCTGCCATCGAACGGGCCAATGAGATCCTGCGCGCCTGTGTGCATTGCGGGTTCTGCACTGCGACCTGCCCGAGTTATCAGGTTCTGGGCGATGAGCTTGATAGTCCGCGGGGGCGGATCTATCTGATCAAGGATATGCTGGAGGCCGGGCGGCCAGCGGATGCCAGAACCGTGGAACATGTGGATCGGTGCCTGTCTTGTCTGGCCTGTATGTCCACTTGCCCGTCGGGGGTGCATTACATGCATCTGATCGACCATGCGCGCGTTCATATCGAAAAGACCTACAGGCGCCCGTTTCTGGATCGGCTGCTGCGCTGGGCGCTGGCAAGGATCATCCCCTTTCCCCGCCGGTTTCGCACAGCGATGACGCTGGCGCGGGCGGGACGCCCCTTGCGTGGCCTCCTGCCGGATCCCCGTCTCAGGGCAATGTTGGAGATGGCGCCGCCG
Organism: Aliiroseovarius crassostreae; assembly: GCF_025137635.1. Lineage (NCBI taxonomy): Bacteria > Pseudomonadati > Pseudomonadota > Alphaproteobacteria > Rhodobacterales > Paracoccaceae > Aliiroseovarius > Aliiroseovarius crassostreae. The sequence goes on from NZ_CP080772.1 coordinate 630,878, forward strand.
AAACTGCCACGCCCCTCTGCCAATGATCAGCCGCAGGTGTTCCCGCCGAAGGGCGCACGCAGGAAGCGTGTCGCCTTGCTGACCGGATGTGCGCAGAAGGCGCTGGATACGGATATCAATGATGCGACCATCCGGTTGCTCACCCGATTGGGGTGTGAGGTGGTGATTGCCCGCGACATGGGCTGTTGTGGTGCGCTGACCCACCATATGGGCAAGGAGGAGGATAGCCGCGCTCAGGCGGCGCGCAATATCCGGGCCTGGATGGCGGAACATGATACGGAGGGGCTGGACGCAATTGTCATCAACACATCCGGATGCGGGACAACGGTGAAGGACTATGCCCATATGTTTCGCAACGCACCGCTGGCAGAGGATGCGGCCAAAGTGTCTGAACTGGCCTGTGATGTGACCGAACTTTTGATGGAACTTGAGCTTCCAGAGCGACAAATGGGCCTGCGGGTGGCCTATCATTCTGCGTGTTCGCTGCAGCATGGCCAGCAGGTCAAAACACCTCCGAGACGTTTGCTTGAACGGGCCGGGTTTGAGGTGGTTGACCCCAAGGATCCGCATTTATGCTGTGGGTCCGCAGGAACCTACAATATTTTGCAGCCTGACATCTCGGCACAATTGAAGGCGCGCAAAATCGAAACGCTTGAAGCGCGGGCGCCGCAGGTGATTGCGGCGGGAAATATCGGCTGCATGTTGCAGATTGGTTCGGGAACCGAGGTGCCGGTTGTGCATACGGTTGAGCTTCTGGATTGGGCAACTGGTGGGCCACAACCTCGGAAATTAATTGCTCTTTAACCCGCTTTAAACGTTTTTGGGTTTTCCTGAGACAGAGTTTGCCCCTAAGCTGCCCCTATGAGAGGGCACTCAATGCCCCGGTTGAGGCAAAGACATGAAGAAACTATTCGCGTTTGTCGCGGTGGTGCTGTGGTTCACAGGGCCGCTTGGGGCATCCGATCCATCCCCTCTGCAGAAACTGATGACCGGTGATGACAGCCGGGGCTGGGAAGCTGTCGGGCGTTTGAATATGGCAGGCGACAGTTTCTGCACCGGCGCACTGATCTCCGAAAACCTGGTTCTGACGGCGGGCCATTGCATGTTCGACAAGGTGACCGGGCGGCAATATGAAGCGGATGAAATCGAGTTTCTGGCCGGGTGGCGCAATGGGCGCGCGTCGGCCTATCGCGGGGTGCGTCGTGCGCTTGTTCATCCGAAATTTGCCTTCAAGGATCTGAACAATGCGGCAAGGGTGGTCAATGACCTTGCCTTGCTGGAACTGGATCAACCCATCCGAAAATCTTCGGTCAAGCCGTTTGCAACGCTCCACCGTCCGCGCAAAGGCGCGGAGGTTGGTGTTGTCTCTTATGCGCATGATCGTGCCGAAAGCCCGGCTCTGCAGGAAACCTGCCAGGTTCTGGCACGCCAGTCCGGTGTGCTTGTCATGTCCTGCGAGGTGGATTTCGGCTCTTCCGGCGCACCTGTCTTTGTGGTGGAAAATGGCGAGCCGCGTATTGTGTCGGTAATTTCAGCCAAAGCCATGGTGCGCGATATCCCCGTGTCCCTCGGCACCAATCTCGAAGCACCGCTGGCTGAGCTGAAATCCATTCTGGCACGCGGTGATGGGATGTTTGAGCAGGTCGAGACCACATCCACCCCCAATGTGCGGCGACTGGAGCTGGAGCCCAACCGGGGTGGCGGGGCAAAATTTGCCCGCCCCTGAGGGTGCTCAGCCACCTCTTGAAAGCGATAAAAACACGCCTACATCCTGATTACAGGTGCCGCAGTGGCGGGCCTGTGTTCTGCCTGTCCCAAAAGGGAAGGCGCAAATCTGATGTCGCTTTTGGAAAGGACACCCTATGCGAAATTTTGACCTGACTCCGCTGTATCGTGCCACGGTTGGATTTGATCAAATTGCCGACCTGATGGACCGCGTGCTGACCAACGAAGGCAGCCGTGACAGCTACCCCCCTTATAATATTGAAAAGACCGATGACGATGCCTGGCGTATTTCCGTCGCCGTTGCCGGGTTTTCAGAAGATGAGCTGAGCGTTGAAGTGCGGGAAAATGCGCTGCTGATTTCGGCCAAGAAACTCCCTGAAGATGGCGATCGGACCTATCTGCACCGTGGCATTGCCACCCGTGCCTTTGAACGTCGCTTCCACCTTGCTGATCATGTGCGGGTGACCGGGGCCAGCCATGAACATGGTATGTTGCATATCGACCTGACCCGCGAGGTGCCAGAAGCCCTGAAACCACGCCAGATTGAAATCAATGGTCCGAAAGCCGTTGAAAGCAAGGCGGTTGAGGTCTGACCCATCTGTCAACGTGGCGACCGCACGGGCGTGGGGGACACCCCGTGCCCTTTTTGCTGAGACTGCAAAACGGGATGAGCGCAGCACAAAAAAAGAGGGTCAAATGCCCCTCTTTTCATTTCTTAGCGGCTTATACCGACATGCAGATATATTTCATCTCAAGGTAATCCTCGATCCCATGACGTGATCCTTCGCGTCCCAGACCCGATTGCTTGACCCCGCCAAAAGGGGCCACCTCGGTTGAAATGATGCCGGTATTCACGCCGACAATGCCATATTCCAACTCTTCCGCCACTTTGTAGACGCGGCTCAGATCCTTGGCGAAGAAATAGCTGGCGAGGCCGAAAATCGTGTCATTGGCCTGGGCGATCACATCGTCCTCGTCCTTGAACTTGAACAGCGGCGCAAGTGGCCCAAAGGTCTCATCTGAGGCAAACGCCATTTCCTTTGTGGCACCTTTCACAATGGTTGGTTCAAAGAACAGCCCACCAAGGTCATGCGCCTTGCCACCAAGGATCACCTCGGCCCCTTTTGAGGTCGCATCGGCAATATGCTCTCGAACCTTGTTGACCGCACCTTCGTTGATCAGCGGGCCAAGGGCGATCCCTTCATCCAGCCCATCCCCCACCGGCAAGGCCGCAACCGCTTTGGCAAGTTTTTCGGCAAAGGCGTCATAGACCCCTTCCTGCACGTAAATCCGGTTGGCACAGACACAGGTCTGGCCGTTATTGCGGAATTTGCAGGCAATGGCCCCTTCGACAGCCGCATCAAGATCCGCGTCATCAAACACGATGAACGGGGCGTTTCCACCCAGTTCCATTGAACATTTCATCACCTGATCTGCGGCTTGCCCCAGCAGGATCCGACCCACTCCGGTTGAGCCGGTAAAGGTCAGTTTGCGCACCTTGTGATTTTCGCAAAACTCCTTGCCAATGTCAGAAGCGCGCGAGCTGGGCACCACGTTGAACACCCCGGCAGGCACCCCGGCGCGTTCGGCCAGAACAGCCAGCGCAAGGGCGGACAGCGGGGTCAGTTCCGCAGGGCGGGCCACAAAGCCGCAGCCCGCTGCAATCGCCGGGCCACATTTGCGGGTGATCATCGCATTGGGGAAGTTCCACGGCGTGATCGAGGCCGCCACACCAATCGGCTGCTTGATCACCATCAGGCGCTTGTCAGGCTGGTGGCCGGGGATGGTTTCACCGTAGATACGCTTGGCTTCTTCCGCAAACCATTCGATGAACGAGGCCCCATAGGCAATTTCGCCCATGGCTTCTGCCAGTGGCTTGCCCATTTCAGCGGTCAGGATGATTGCCAGATCTCCCTGGTTCTCCATCATCAGCTCATACCAGCGGCGCATGATATTGGCGCGCTCTTTGGCGGTGCGTTTCGCCCATTTGCGGCCCTCGATGTCGGCGGCCTCGATGGCACGGGCCACTTCGACCCGGCTCAGATCCGCCACCTGCGCAATTTCCGTGCCGCGCGCCGGGTTGGAGACGGTGAATGTTGCACCATCGTCCGCGTCGATCCACTGGCCATTCACATAGGCGCGGGTTTCGACCAGCGAGGGGTCTTTCAGTAGGCTTTTCAGCTCAGTTGCATTGACGGCCATGTGCTTCTCCCATTTCACGTTTTCGAGCGGATGCGAAATTTGATATGGGCATCCCTGCGCAAACGCGTCAAGTAAATTTGATCATATCCGCAGGGCGGCATGTGAAACCGACATACCTTACCGCTTGGAGAATTTCATCCAGAAAGGCCGGAGCAATCCAGACTTCTTGAGAGATCCTTCTGTAATTGCAGAAATGTTTCGAAGATTGGCCCGGATATGCCCCGGTTTGCGCAGAGTATCTATGGCCCGGATCAAGTTTGCGGTGAAAATCACGGAACCATCAAAACGATCAGCGCATGTTGGGCACTATCCACTTCTCTCACCCTCATTGCCAAATCGCGTGCTCCAACTGGGCAGAAAATCTCCTTCAGAAGGCGTTGCGGCATGGACGGCGCGTGCAATGGCCCGGGCAAGGCAGGTGGCCGCCGCATGGCCCAGGCGAAGGGTGTCGAATTCTCCGGCTTCAAGATCAATTTGCCCCGTGGCCGCGGCAAAAATCAAATCCCCATCAAACGGTGTGTGGCTGGGATGGATTGCACGTGCCATGCCGTCATGGGCCGCTGTTGCCATGCGCATGGCCTGGGCCTGTGTCAGGTTGGCATCCGTGGCGACAATGGCAATGGTGGTGTTTTCTCCAAGGCTGGTCTCCGGCGTGGGTTCCAGCTGTGGGTCATGCCGACCAGAGCCCAACCCTCCGAACTCGGCTCCCATTTCCCAAGGGGCGGCCCAGAACTCCGGCCCATCCCCCATTGTAACCGCCCCCAACGCGTTTACGGCAACCAACGCCCCCACAGTGATTCCATTGTCCAAGACCAAAGAGGATGACCCCAACCCGCCCTTCAGCGCGGTTCCAAAGGCTTTTCCAACCGTTGCGCCGCAACCCGCCCCGACGGATCCCAGTGAAAAGACCGGACCAGCTGCCTTCAGAGCAGCGATGCCCAGCGCCTTGTATGGGTTCTCCTCCCACGCCTTGTTCCCCCCGTTCATCAGATCGAACAGGATGGCCCCGGGGACGATCGGAACCGTCTGGGTGCCCACCCGAAACCCGCGCCCGTCTGCGCGCAAACCATCGGCCACGCCCGATGCCGCATCCAGCCCAAAGGCCGACCCGCCGGAAAGCACCAACGCATCCACCTGCTGAACCAGCTTGTCCGGGGCCAAAAGATCCGTCTCTCGTGTGCCGGGGGCGCCGCCCATGACCGAAACCGCCGCCGTGAAGGGCGCGTCACCGACCAGAACCGTGGCACCCGTTTTGACAGTCTGATCTTCGGCATTGCCAACCCGCAATCCCGCCACATCCGTTATCAGATTTCGTGCACCCGGCTTCATGAAACCCTCTTTTCCTTGTTCCAAATATCCCGGGGTGAGGCCGCAAGGCCGAGGGGCAGCGCCCCTTTCCCCTAAAGCGTTCCGCCAAAACCTGTATGACTGGTTTGCGGCGGAACGCGCGAAACGCTCGTATATTACGCAGCACCCCACCTTATCCCTGCTTCAGGTATAAGGTGGGGCGCTTTAAATGCAGCGCCCACCATCCACTTCCAGCGCAACCCCTGTTACCATGCTCGCTTCATCCGAACACAAAAAACAGGCCGCATTGCCCATGTCTTGCGGGGTAGAGAACCGGCCGATCGGTATGGTTGCCAGAAACTTGGTGCGCATCTCGGGGGTGTCTTCCCCCATGAAGCTTGCCAAAAGCGGCGTGTCCCCCGCCACCGGGCAAATGGCATTGACCCGCACCCCCGCGGGGGCCAGCTCAACCGCCATGGTCTTGGTGGCGGTGATCATCCAGCCTTTTGACGCATTGTACCAGTTGAGGTTCGGGCGCGGGCTTATTCCGGCTGTTGAGGCCACATTCAGGATCGCGCCATGCCCGGCCTTTTTCATCATCGGCACAAAGGCACGCGCGGTGAGGTAGACAGATTTTGCATTCACCGCAAACACGCGGTCAAACTCCTCTTCCGTCACCTCTTCCATCGGTTTCGGCAAATGGGTGATACCGGCATTATTGACCAGAATATCAACATGGCCCCAATGCCTGCGGGCGGCCTCGGCCATCTCATCCACGCTGTCCGAACGCGACACATCCACGTGTTGGGCAATCCCCCCCAGCTCTTGTGCAAGCGTTTTGGCCTCGGGGGCATTCAGGTCTGCCACCATCACCTGTGCGCCTTCGGTCGCAAATTTGCGCGCAATCCCGGCCCCAAAGCCTGAGGCCGCCCCGGTTACAATCGCCGTCTTTCCCTTAAGTCGCATGGGCGGGCCCCCGAAGTCCTTGATTTCAAATCTCTTGTCATTACCTTGCGACGCTTTCATCGGGCTGGCAAGGGCAACCCTCAGGGGAGGTGCCAGGTGACCCGTTCAAGCCCTGCAAACCGGGCAAATCGCGCAAGTTCCGCCTCCAGCTTGCCGCGTCGCTGCGCGCCCCAGCGCACCCCCTGTTCTGGCCAGAACCCGATCACGCTCAGCGTTCCTTGATTGCGATCGGCCTTCAACTCAACCCGCCCCACAAAGCGCGCCGCTTCCAGCAAGGGATAGACATAATAGCCCCATTTTCGCTGCGCCTTGGGCACGAACATTTCATTGCGATACTCAAATCCAAAGATCCGTTCGGTGCGTTTACGGTCGCGGATCATCGGGTCGAACGGGTTGAGGATACGCAGTCGCGACGTAGGGGCAGGGGCATTTTGCAGCCGGGTTTCGATATCCGGATGTGCCAGAACCGACCGGCGGGTGCCATCTGCACAGACCACGTCAACCGGAACAAGATCTCTTTGCGTCTCTGCCCAGAGTTTTGCCTCCCGCGCCGACATGGCGTCCCAAAATCGCTGGATCTCTCCCACCGTGCCAATGGTCAGCCGATCCATTGCGGCGCGACACAGCCAGTCCACCGCTTCGGCGTCCTCAACCGGATCTTGTGCCGGCAAAGCCGCAGGCAAGACCTCAGGGAACACCCGCGTGCCCAGATCGTAGAATTTCACGAAATTCCTGCGGTAGCAGGTGGCCAATGTGCCGCCATACCACATCTGGTCGAGCGCCTTTTTATGGGGTGGGCGCGCCCACATCTCGCGCGAGGCCACCTTGGTGTCGAAAGCGTGGGTCGAAAGCGGACCTTCCTCCTCGATGCGTTTGAGAATGGCGGCAATCTGGTCCTGTGCCAGTTTCGACTGATACCAGTCATGCCGGGCCACATGTTCGCCAAGTCTGCGAAATTGGCGGGTCCAGTAGGGCAGCATATTGCCTGCAATCAGGCTGGCATCATGGGTGAAATGTTCAAACAGGTCGCGGTGGGACAAGTGATCCCAGATGCGCCCCTCGCGGTAGTTCTGATTGCGGGACCACAGGATGTGGTTATGGGCGCGGGTCACATTGCGGATCGTGTCGATCTGCACGAACCCCAGCCGGTCGACAATTCCCATGAGGTCGCAAGGCCCGGTGGGCGTGTCGGCCAGGCCATTGGTCCAGATCCACAACCGGCGCAGATCAGCGTTGGAAATCGTCAGCGGCGCCATCTACGCCACCTGCCCGTGATCAATCAGATAGCGGCGCATGTTCTGGGCAAGCGGCGCGTCAATCACCGTGGCTTTGCGCCGCTCAAGGTCCATCAGCACGGCCTTGGCCGTGGCATCAAACAACAGCGTTTCATCGGTGGCCCTGAACATCCGGTGATGAAATGTCGCCGAGCGCCGCCCGATTTCGGTAATGCCAGAGCGGATGAAGATCCATTCACCGGGCCGCACCTCTTTATGAAAATTCGTGTCGAAATGGACCACGGCAAAGGCCTGCCTGCGCCCGCCGATGATCTGATCCTGCCCGAGGCCGAATGCACTCATCAGGCCAAGCCCCGCATCCGAGACACAGGCAAAATAGCGGCTGATATTCATGTGACCCAGCATGTCGCAATCGCTTGGGTCCACGATGCGGCGGAACGTTTCGATCATCGGCATTCGGCTCTCCTTGATGCGTTGCAGGTCCGGCGTGCTCCGGACCCGGAACGCGTTTCGGCATGATGGGCGCGCGCGGTGTCAGCCATGTTTGGCGGCAATTGTTTTGAGGGTCGAAAACCCATAGAGCGCCTCGAAGCCTTTTTCGCGCCCGTGGCCGGATTTTCCAACGCCGCCGAACGGCAGTTCAACCCCGCCGCCCGCCCCATAATTATTGATGAAAACCTGTCCGGCCCGCAGCTTTTTGGCCAGCCGCATTTGCCGGGCACCACTCTCGGTCCAGAGGCTCGCAACCAGCCCGTATTCCGTGCCATTGGCAATGGCGACCGCCTCCTCTTCGGTGTCAAAGGGGATGATCACCTGAACCGGGCCAAAGATTTCGTCCTGGGCAAGAGGGTGCTCCGGTGGCACATCCGCAAACAGGGTTGGAGCAACGTAATGCCCGCCCTCGGGCAGGTCGCCAATCTGGCCACGCCCCGCGAGGCGCAGATCAGTCCCCTGGGCAAGATAGCCCTCGACCCGCTGTTTTTGTCGTGCTGAAATCAACGGGCCGACCGACAGGTCTTCCATCGCCGGACCTACCCGCAACGCATCATAAGCCGCACCCATGCGCCGGACCACGTCGTCATAGATGCCACGCTGAACCAGGATGCGGGAACTGGCGGAACAGGTCTGGCCCGCATTTTGAATGCAGGCCCCGACCAGAAAGGGCAGGGCGGCGTCAAGATCGGCATCCGCGAACACCAGCTGCGGGGACTTCCCGCCAAGCTCCAGCGTAACCGGCACCACATTGGTGGCCGCGGCCCGCTGGACCTCAGCCCCGACCGCAACCGAACCGGTAAAACTGAGATGGTGCACCGCAGGGTGGGACGCGAGCGCAGCCCCCGCTACCCGACCAAGCCCGGGCACCACATTCAGCGCACCCGCCGGCAACCCGGCCTCTTCGGCGATCCGGGCAAATCCCAGCGCGGTAAGACAGGCATCTTCGGCGGGCTTCAGGACACAGGCATTGCCCATCGCCAAAGCCGCCCCCACCGAGCGGCCAATGATCTGCATCGGATAGTTCCAGGGCACGATATGGCCGGTTACCCCATGGGGTTCACGCAGGGTGTAGACGGTATAGCCTTCAAGATAGGGGATTGTTTCGCCGTGGATTTTATCTGCCGCACCGCCGTAGAACTCCAGATACCGGGCCAGTGCGACCGCATCATTGCGCGCCTGGGTGAGAGGTTTGCCCACATCACGGGCTTCCAGCTCGGCAAGTTCGTCGATACGCGTTTCCACCAGCCGCCCCATGCGGGTAAGGCACCGGCCCCGCTCCAGCGCGGACATTTGCCCCCAGGAGCCTTGCAGGGCGGCATTTGCCGCGTTGACAGCCGCATCGACATCTGCGGCGTCCGAGCGGCCAATGCGGGCAATCTCTGCGCCGGTCGATGGGTCCTCTACCGGCAAGGTGCCGCCCGAGGCTGCCTGCCATTGGCCTGCGATCAGGATCTGGGTGGGATCAAACCAAAGCGCTTCCATCATGCTCCTCCTGTGGGTGAGTGTTCGTGCCGGGCGCCCAGTCCGACGGGATGCCAGTTTGACGGGATGACCGGGGCGGCGCTGATCAGGGCCTGGGTATAGGGGTGCTGCGGCTGATCAAAGACGCGATCGGTGGGGCCTTCTTCGACAATCTCGCCGGCTTTCATCACCAGCACCCTGTCGGTGATATTGCGCACCACCGTAAGGTCATGGCTGATGAACAGATAGGCCAGCCCCTTGTCGCGTTGCAGGGTTGTCAGAAGGTCAAGGATCTGTGCCCGAACCGAAACATCCAGCGCCGACACCGCTTCGTCCAGAACAATCAGGTCAGGCCGCAGGATCAGCGCGCGGGCAATGGCGATGCGCTGGCGCTGTCCGCCGGAAAACTCGTGCGGATAGCGCGACAGGCTGTCTGCTGGCAGGCCCACATCGTCCAGCGCCTGCAAGATTGCATCCCGCCAGTTCGCGGGGCGGCCGGTCAGGTGAAAGGGCTCGGACAGAATACGTTCCACGGTCCAGCGCGGGTTGAAACTGGCGTACGGGTCTTGAAACACGACCTGTAGCCCCGATCTCCGGGAGGCGGGCATCGCGGGGGTGATGGGCTGACCATCCAGCATGATCTCTCCGGCCTGCACGGGCTCAAGCCCCAGAATGGCGCGGGTGAGGGTGGATTTTCCGCAACCGCTTTCGCCAACAAGACCAAGGCTCTCACCTTTGTCCAGCGTGAAGCTGACCCCGTTCACGGCGCGAAAATGTGGGGCCGGGCCGAACAGAGACTTGCGCGGCAGCCGGTAGTCGCGCGTCGCGTTGTGCACCGCCAGAAGCGGGGCCGCGCGGGCAGGTCTTGCGCGATCAGGCTGATGGGCCGAAGCCGCAAGAAGGGCCCGCGTGTAGGGATGTGACATGGTGCGAAACAGGTGCTCCGTGGGACCCTGTTCGACGATTACACCCCGTTGCATCACCGCCACATGATCTGCCATCTGCGCAACAACCGCGAGGTCATGGGTGATCAGGAGCAGCCCCATATCCTCTTCGCGGACCAGTTCCCGCAACAGGTCGAGGATCTGCGCCTGCGTGGTCACATCAAGCGCCGTTGTGGGTTCGTCGGCGATCAGCAGATCTGGTCTGAGCGCAATCGCCTGGGCAATGCACACCCGCTGGCGCTGTCCACCTGAAAGCTCGTGCGGGTAGCGGTCCGCTGGCACCTCATCGGGGGGCAATCCCACGCGGAGGAGTTTTTCCTGCGCGATGCGCCGCGCCTCAGCACGACTGGCCGCCCCGTGGATCAGCACCGTTTCTGCCACCTGATCACCGATGGTCTTGACCGGGTTCAGGGCGGTCATCGGTTCTTGAAAAATCATCGACAGGCGCTGGCCGCGCAGCCGGTTCATGGCTGTGTCACTCCGCGTGCGTGCGCGGGTCGGCAGCGGGGCGCGATCCAGCAGGATCTCTCCTCCGGTTTTGGCCCCCTGCGGCAACAGATCCATCAGGGCCAGAGCAGTCAGGGATTTTCCCGACCCGCTTTCGCCCACCAGTCCAACCACCTGACCGGGCGCAATCGACAGGTCGACATCTTGCAGGATCGGGGTGTCGTGAATGGTCAGGGACAGGTTTCGGGTCTCGATCATGCGGCCCCCTCGCGCAGGCGGCGCAGTCTTGGATCCAACAGGTCCCGCAGTCCATCGCCCATCAGGTTCAACCCCAAAACCATGAGCACAATTGCCATGCCCGGTGCAATGGCAAGCCGTGGGGCCGTGTAGATCATCGTCTGTGCTTCGGCCAGCATCCGCCCCCAGCTTGGCGTTGGGGGGTGTGCGCCCAGCCCGACATAACTCAGCCCGGCCTCCGCCAAAATGCCAAGTGAAAATTGGATTGTTCCCTGCACAATCAACAGGTTGGCGATATTGGGCAGGATGTGTTCGGCGCTGATCCTGACCGCGCCCTTGCCGGCCACCCGGGCGGCCATGATGAAATCCTGGGTCCAGATTGTCAGGGCTCCGGCCCGGGCCACACGCGCAAAAACAGGGATGTTGAAGATGCCAATCGCAAGGATTGCATTGGTGGCCGAGGGGCCAAAGCTGGCGGTGATCAGGATGGCAATGACCAGAGAGGGGAACGCAAAGATCAGGTCGTTTGCGCGCATGATCACCTCGTCCAGAACGGATCCCCGCTTTGCGGCGGCCATCAGCCCCAACGGCACACCGATCCCGATCCCGATACCCACAGCCAGCACGGCGACGGCAATTGATGTGCGGGCACCCACCATCAGCATCGACACAAGATCGCGGCCAAAATGGTCCGTGCCCAGCCAGTATTGTGCCGAAGGGGCCCGAAGCTTGGCCGCGATGTTCAAGGTCATGTGGTCATGGGGCACCCAGAGGAATGACACAGATACCAAAATCAGGAACAGGGCGCTCAGACCGGCGCCGATCCAAAGGGACAGGGGCAGGCGTTTCATGAGCGCCTCCGCAGGCGTGGATCCACCAGCGCATAGGTGACGTCCACAAGGAATGTCACAAGGATCACTGCAAAAACCAGCAGCATGACCACGCTTTCAACCACCACCAGATCGCGCTGCGTGATGGCCTGAAAGATCAACCGCCCCAGACCCGGTAGGAAAAACACGTTTTCAATGATGATGGCACCGGCCAGCAGAAAGGAAAACTGCAGCCCCAGAATAGTCACCACCGGGATCAATGCGTTGCGCAGCGCGTGCCGCCGTGTCGCCTGTCCGACCGAAAGCCCCTTGGCGCGCGCGGTGCGGATGTAATCCTGATGCAGTACATCCAGCAGCGCAGACCGCATCACCCGCGCAAGGATCGATGCCTGCGGCAGGGCCAACGCAATTGCGGGTAATGTCAACGCCTTGAGTGCCGGCAGAACCCCGGCCTCCCACCCCGGAAACCCACCGGCGGAAAACCAACGCAGATTGATGGCAAAGACCAGAACCAACAGCATGGCAAACCAGAAATTCGGCACCGCAACGCCCAGTTGCGTGGCCCCCATCACACCTAGATCCGTCGCGCGCCCCCGCCGGCTGGCGGCCAGAAGACCGGCCGGAATGGCGATCGCGGTGGACAGGAAAAGGGCATAAAGCGCCAGTGGCAATGAGAGGGTGAGACGTTCCCGGACCAGTTCGGAAACGGCGACACGATAGGTGTAGGAGGTGCCAAAATCCCCCGTCAGCATCCCCCCCATCCAACTCAGATACCGCGTGATCGCAGTGCCTTCCAACCCAAGCTCCCGGCGCAAGGCGGCCACGGTGTCGGGCTGTGCATTCAATCCCAGCATGAAGGCGGCCGGATCGCCGGGCACCAGCTCAATCATCGCAAAGATCACCCATGAGGCCACCAGCAGGCTTGCCCCCAGGGACAGGGCGCGGAGGATAAGATAGCGAAACATGTGAAGACGTTAGCGGGCCTGCGCCAGGTGTGAAAGCTCAAATCCCCCGCGCCACCGGCATCGCTGCGCGCGCGCCGAGGCTGCCTTCATTTTCTGGTCAGAAATATCCCGGGGTGAGGCCGCAGGGCCGAGGGGCAGAGCCCCTTTGGCATATGTTGAAAATACCCGTCCTCATCCGTCCCGTATCCGCACTTTCCCGCAACAGACCCTAAAAGAAAAAGACGCAGGCCACCCGCGTCTTTTGCCGTTCTGAAGTCTCAAATCTGACCGGAGCCGATCAGAACCGAACCTCGACATCAGGCAGGTTCAGGGCCTTCAGCAACTCGCGCAATTCCTGTCTTGCGGCCACGTTTGAGATGTTCATCTGTCCCGCAACCCCAACGTCGCGCAGATCCAGCAGGGTCAGGCCCCGTGGGAATAGCTCACGGAAAATCACCCGCTCGTTAAAACCGGGAGCGACGCGAAACCCGATCCGCTTCGACAGATCCTCCAGCGCATCCCCGACCTTCTTTTTGTTATGCATCATCTGCGCGCCCAGACGGTTGCGCACCACCACCCAGTCAATCGGTTTCAACCCGGCCTGCGCCCGCAATTGCCGCGCATTCCAGACCATTTCCGAATAGACCGACGGTCCCTGCACCTTGTTGGTTTCCGCATCAATATGGGCAAGCAGATCAAAATCGACAAAACTGTCATTCATTGGTGTGATCAGCGTGTCGGCCAGAGAATGGGCGACCTGGCTCAGCCTTGTATGCGAGCCGGGGCAGTCGATCACGATGAAATCGCGGTCTGCCTCCATCCCCGAAACCGCAATCGACAGGCGGCGGTCAAACGGGTTTTCGCCCGGCTCCAGCGCGGATTGATCAATCTCGGGCAGGTCCTGGTAATGCGGTGTGGGCAACTCCTGCCCAAGCCGCTCCATCGTCGCCCGCCGGTTTTCCATGTAGCGGCCAAAGGTCTTCTGGCGCAGATCCAGATCCAGCACCCCAACCGACTTTCCCAACCGCGCAAGTGCGGTCGCCACATGCATCGAGACGGTGGACTTGCCGGCCCCGCCTTTTTCATTCCCCACAACAATAATATGTGCCACGCCTGTATCCCCGGTTGTTATGTTATGCAGCCATCAGGTGGCGCGACTATAAGACCGATATGGGGCAGGGGGAAGAGGGGGAATACAGGCCAATTCACCCCTTGATTGAGCAAATGTTGCTTTGCTGTCAAAGGGTCATTGGGTCAGTTCTGGGCCCCCACCCCTCTGGTGAGCGGGGTGGGGGCAGACCTGTTCGGAGCAAGGTGACCAGGTCGGGTGTGCGCCGGGGCGGGGGCTGCCCTCTGCTGTGATTGACGGCGGAAGCTGTGATCTGGCGCGCAGGTGCCCGCGGGCCTACTACGCCCCCACCTCATACCCGCCGCTTATGACATCCGTCGGAAAGGTGTCGCAAATATTTCTATTGGCACGCTGCCCGTTTGCCCGCATAGGAAAGTCAGGATCGATCCTCATGCCATGATTCGCGCCGTATTTTATCGGCCCAAATGCTGAGGTCGGCGTTCTTACGAAATGAGAGGAACTCGTGATGACCCGTTTTTCCGTGGGTTGGGAAGAATGGTTGGCCCTTCCTGAACTGGGCCTGCCCGCCGTGAAGGCCAAGGTGGATACCGGGGCGAAAACGTCTGCCCTGCACGCATTTGCAATCGAACCTTTCGGCCCGGCGGATCGCCCGATGGTGCGGTTTGCCATTCACCCGGACCCGGATGATGCCGCGTTGGAAATCATCTGCTCTGCCCCGTTGAAAGACCGCCGCGAGGTCACCTCGTCAAATGGCGAAACGGAGCTGCGATTTGTGATCGAAACGGTGATCTCGATGGGCGAGCATAGCTGGCCGATCGAGGTGACACTGACCGATCGCGGGGCAATGGCCTATCGGATGTTGCTGGGGCGCACCGCGCTGACGGGGGACGTTCAGGTCATGCCTGCGCTCAGTTTCCAGCAGCCGGTGCTGAGTTTTGATGCCTATCGGAGCTTCCCTCGCAGCAACTGGACCAAACGCGCCCTGCGCTTGGCGCTCCTGACGCGTGAGCCTGAGAACTATTCGAACCGCCGCCTGATTGCCGCCGCCGAAGAGCGCGGGCATTCGGTGGAAGTGATCGACACGTCGCGGTGTTACATGAAAATTCAGGGGGTTGGGGCCGAAGTGCATTATGATGGCCGCAAGCTGCCCCATTTTGATGCGATCATCCCGCGTATCGGGGCGTCAATCACCTCCTATGGCACCTCGGTTGTGCGTCAGTTTGAAAGCACCGGCACCTATTGCCTGTCCGGTTCGGAAGGGATCTCGATCTCGCGCGACAAGCTGCATGCGCATCAGGTCCTGGCACGCCACCGGATTGGCATGCCTGACACCGCTTTTGCGCGCAGCCCGAAAGACAGCAAGAACCTGATCAATCTGGTCGGTGACGCTCCGGTTATTCTGAAACTTCTGGAAAGTGCACAGGGCAAGGGGGTGGTTCTGGCAGAAACCCGCAAGGCCGCGGAAAGCGTGATTTCTGCGTTTCGTGGGTTGAAGGCGGATTTTCTGGTCCAGCATTTCGTAAAGGAAGCGGCAGGCGAGGATATCCGCTGTATCGTTCTTGGCGGTAAGGTTGTGGCTGCGATGCGCAGGCAGGGCCCGCCGGGTGAGTTTCGCTCGAACCTGCATCAGGGTGGCAGTGCGCAGAAAGTGCGGATCACCAAGCAGGAGCGCGAAACCGCGCTGAAAGCCGCCCGGGCCATGCGTCTGGAATTTGCCGGTGTCGATCTGTTGCGCTTTGAAAACGGGCCAAAAGTGCTTGAGGTGAACTCCTCTCCGGGGCTGGAAGGTATCGAGAAAACCACCGGCAAAGATATCGCCGCGCAGGTGATTGAGCATATCGAAAAACAGGTGGCCCCGAAACTGCCACGGACCAAGCGGCGCAAATAGACTTTCGCAAAAAGGTCAGAGATGAGACGGGTCCTGCTTCCAGCCCTTTCAGGGCGCGTCTCAACAGCCGTCCCATCGCCGCGTGACCTTGCCGCGATCTGATATGGCCGTGATCTGGTGTGAAAAGTGCCCGACAAGACAAGAAACAGGTCACATCCAACAAAAAACGCCGCCCCGAGGGACGGCGTTTCCTGTTCGAAAGACGTCTGACTTAGAAGCCAAAACCTTCGTATTTCGATTTGAACTTCGACACGCGGCCACCGGTGTCCAGCAGACGCGAGCTGCCGCCGTTCCAGGCCGGGTGAGCGGTGGGGTCGATGTCCAGCGCCAGGGTGTCGCCTTCTTTGCCCCAGGTCGATTTCATTTGCACGATCGTGCCGTCGGTCATTTTGACGTCGATCATGTGGTAGTCGGGATGGATATCCTTTTTCATGCTGACGCTCCTCAGGCTTTCTTCGGCTTGTAGTTGGTGTCTTCTGCGATACGGGCGGATTTGCCGCGACGCGAACGCAGGTAGTAGAGTTTAGCGCGGCGCACACGGCCACGGCGCACAACGGTGATCGATTCGATGTTGGTCGAATAGAGCGGGAACACACGTTCCACGCCTTCACCGAAGGAAATTTTGCGAACGGTGAACGAACCGGCAATGCCCTTGCCGTTGTTGCGCGCGATGCAGACGCCTTCGTAGTTCTGCACACGGGTGCGGGTGCCTTCGGTCACCTTAAAGCCTACGCGAATGGTGTCGCCGGCTTTGAAGTCGGGGATCTCTTTCCCCAGCGAAGCGATCTGTTCCGCTTCGAGCTGTGCGATCAGGTCCATCTGATCTCTCCTAAATCTGCTTGCGGTTTTTCCGCAAAGGTTGCTGTCGCCCAGAGCTCCGCGCCTTCATCGGGTCCAGTCAGATGGTGCCATCCGTGCCCGCGGGAGAATACGTCGTCGTTTCTTTTTGCTGCCTTGCCGGTGTGCCCCGGTGCGCCTTGCAGCCCACCCCGCGGAAAGAACGCGGCCCAAACAAAACAGGTCCACTCGACTCATTGAGCCGGTGAACAAGGGCGGTATAGGCCAATCCGGGAAGGGGATCAAGGCCCCGTGCACAGGTGGCGAAACCGTCAGGCGCTGCCATGTGGGGCTGGCGGGGAAAGGCGCGCCGGTCGGGCCGAAAAGGGGGTGATCAATATGGCGCCCCTGCGATTGGGTGGCCTATTTGTCGTCGGGCTGCGTCCCGTCATCCAGCAGGTGCTTTTCCCACAGATCCGGGCGGCGGGCCTTGGTGATTTCTTCACTTTTTTCCCGGCGCCATTCGGCGATCTTGCCATGGTGGCCAGACATCAGCACGTCGGGGATCTTGCGCCCGTTCCATTCGGCGGGGCGGGTGTATTGAGGATGTTCCAAAAGCCCGTGAGAAAAGCTCTCCTCGTCGATGCTGTCGGCGTTGCCGAGCACGTCCGGGATCAGGCGGACAGTGGCATCCAGCATCGCCTGGGCGGCAATCTCTCCGCCGGTCAGGACAAAATCGCCCAGGCTCACCTCTTCGATCTGGTAGTGTTCCAGCACGCGCTCATCAACACCTTCGAAGCGACCGCAGAGCACGGTCATGCCACGGCAATTCGAAAATCGCCGCGCCATTGCCTGATCCAGCGGTTTGCCGCGCGGTGACATATAGATGATCGGCCAGCCCAAGCGATCCTGCGGCGCGCCGGATTGCGCCATTTCGATTGCACGTCCTAAAACATCCGGGCGCAGAACCATTCCGGCCCCACCCCCCGCCGGGGTGTCATCCACATTGCGGTGCTTGCCCACGCCAAAAATGCGCAGATCAATGGTTTCCAGCGCCCATTTGCCGTCTTTCAGCGCGCGGCCCGTCAGACTTTCGCCAAGAACGCCGGGAAAGGCATCGGGGAAAAGCGTGATGATTTTTGCAGTCCACGCCCCCGCCAATCGCGGTGTCGGGCTCATCAACTCGCGCGGCTTCAGGCTGGCCGAAATGGACAGGCGGCCATGCGATTTGCTGGCCTGAGATTTGCTGGCCTGCGATTTGCTGCTCTCGGATGCACGGCCCTCGGATGTGCTGACCTGCGACGTGTCGGTCCCAGGGGCCGATGTACCGGTCTCACCGGCTGTGTCCGATTGCTGCTGCGGCGTATTTTTATTGACGTCTGACATGGGGGCTGTCTACGACAGATTGATCAAAATGCAAACAGTTGGAACGGGTTGGTGATCGACGAAATGCACAGTCAGGACGCTTTGCACGAGGCCTTGGAGGTCGCGGCCCATCATGACTGGCTCCGGCCACATCTGCCCCAGCTCAGGCCCGTGCTGCTGGCGGACCGGAAAAATGACAAGGGGCGCCGCTTTGTGTTGCGTCTTACCGGAATGGCGCAAGGGGCGGAGCCGGGTGGTGCGATTGATGTGGTGGTGAAAGGCGACACCACGGGGGCGGATATCGCCGGTTTTGTGCGGGATGTGGAAGGGCATCGCCACGCGCTGGATATCCTTGGCCCAGAGGCGGTGCCGGATATCCTCTCGGTCCACCCGGACACGCGCAGCCTTGTGCTTCGCCACATTCCGGGCCGCTCTGCCCATCAGATGCTGGAATTGGCGGATCTGGGGCTGGCCGATCGGTGTGAGGTCTTGGCCGCGTGCGGCACATGGCTGGGGCGGTTTCACCGGAAGATGCTGGGTGAGACGCGGTTGATCAAACCGGATGCAATGCTTCGATGGGCCGAAACGATGCGCACGCAGGCTGAAAACCGCAGTGTGGATGTGCCTAGGCGCGACCTGTTTCTTGCCTGTGCGGCGCAGATCCCGGACATGGCTGAAAAAGCCCGGGGGCAGGAAACCCTGACTGCGGCC
Source organism: Aliiroseovarius crassostreae (assembly GCF_025137635.1). Taxonomy (NCBI): domain Bacteria; kingdom Pseudomonadati; phylum Pseudomonadota; class Alphaproteobacteria; order Rhodobacterales; family Paracoccaceae; genus Aliiroseovarius; species Aliiroseovarius crassostreae. The sequence goes on from NZ_CP080772.1 coordinate 649,482, forward strand.
ACCCATGGGGATCTGCATCTGCGCAACCTTCTGATCACGGATCAGGGGGCTGTCGGCATTGATTTCGGTCCGGTGTGTCAGGTTGCGACTGCGCATGACCTTGGCAAGTTTCTCGTGCGCTATCACGGGTGGTTTGACCCCGATCCCTCATCGGCTCCGGTTCAGGCGTTCTGGGCGGGATACGGAGCGGACCTTGCCAAAGCGGCCCGGCCTGCGCTGGAATATATCCTGCCAATTCAGGTGTTGGGCGACTGGAGTGACATCCCGAAACGGCGCGAGGACCGACGCGAGGGGCAGCAACACCGATTGCAGCAGATTTTGAAATTTGCCGAACAGGTCTTTGTGCTTTAATCTGTACCCTCGTGGTCGTCTTCGTCAGAGGCAAACACCCCGTCAGGCGGATCGGCGATGATGCGCCCTGCGGTGAGGTCAACGGTCGGCACGGCCGCGCGGGTGAACGGAAGGAGCGCACCGGTGCTCATGCCGGGGCCCAGCACTTCCAGCACATCCCCTGCACCATGATTATGCACGGCTTTCACCCGGCCCAGTTCGTGCCCGCCCGCATCCAGAACCAACAGGCCAATCAGGTCAGCGTGGTAAAACTCGTCATCCGGCAATGAGGGCAGGGCATCGCGGTCGGCGTAAAGCTGCACCCCTTGGGCCGCATCCGCCTGTTCTTTTGTTGCAATCCCCGAGACACGCCCGGCAAAGCCGCTTTTAATCGGCCGGGACAGGGTGATTTCATAGCTTTTGCGGCCATCTTCGGACCAGAGTGTGCCATAATCGGCAATGGCGCCGGGATCCGCGCAAAAGCTTTTGATCCGCACCTCGCCATGCACCCCAAAGGCCCCCGCAAGGGCGCCCACACAAATCCGATCGTCGCTCATTTCACACCTGTGCAAATGCCGTTCTGAACGGATCCGCCCCGGTCCAGACAGGTGTCTTTCATTTGGAACCGTTCGAAAAAGACACCAGCAAGGAAAACGGATCCCAGCAGAAGAATGGTGCGGATAGGACGGAAAATCAAACCCATTTCATTACCTCATTTCAAGTGGCAGGTGGCCCCGGCGGACCTCCCAGCCTTGTTCTTCCAACTCGGGGCTGTCTGTCACAGCCTCAGGCCAGCCCAGACAGAAATACCCAACCAGCTTGTAAGTGTCCGGGACATTCAGATCGCGGCAAAGCTGCTCGGGGTCAAGGATCGATACCCAGCCCAGTCCCAACCCACGGGCACGGGTCGCAAGCCAGAACAGCATGATGGCCGACACCACGGAATAGCGGCGCATTTCAGGCATTGTGCCTGCGCCCAGCCCAGACCCCTTGGCGGTGTCCTCATCGCAGAAAACCGCCAATTGCACCGGGGCATCACGCATCCCAGAGAGCTTCAATTCCGCATAAGTCTTTGCTTTTTCGCCGGAATACCCGGCAAGGGCAGCCTTGTTCGCTGCCTGAAAGTTTTCAAACGCCGCCTTGCGTGCGCGCGCGCTTTCCACCCTGACCACGCGCCAGGGTTCTGACAGGCCCACGGAAGGGGCCAGCAGGAAGGTGTCGAGGCAGTCTTGCAAAAGCGCCTCGTCCACCGGGTCGGAACGGAAGCGGCGCACATCGCGCCGCCACCGCATAAGGGTTTCAAGATCCGATTGAAACGCGTCGGAAAAGGCGTGCATCGCAGATCTTTCTCCCGTTCTCCGTCAGGGCTGGCAAGGCCGGTCTGCCCGGTTGCCAGCCCGAAAGAGGATTACTCCTCAGCCGGGGCTTCAGCAGCCTCAGCAGCTTTGGCTGCTTTTTCCTCGGCACGTTCCTGTGCTTTTTTGCCCGGAACGGCTTTTTTCGGGTTGTTGCGCTCTTTCTTGGCCAGAACGCCCGCAGCTTCGAGGAAGCGCGAAACGCGATCCGACGGCTGGGCGCCTTGGTCGAGCCAGTGCTGAACGCGTTCCATGTCCAGTTTCACGCGCTCTTCGCTGTCTTTCGGCAGGAGCGGGTTGTAGGTGCCCAGTTTCTCGATGAAACGGCCATCGCGCGGCATACGCGAGTCAGCGGCCACAACGCGGTAGAAGGGGCGTTTTTTTGAGCCACCACGGGCAAGACGGATTTTCATAGCCATGAGAGTTTTCCTTTTTTCCAGCTATTGAGGGGGTTGGCCGCGGTGCAGCATGGCCCCAATTCGGTGTTCGGTTGTTCCTGCGATCTCAGGGTTTTATTCCTGATGTTTTTTATGATGCCTGATCACTTCATCAATGATGAAGTTCAGGAATTTCTTGGCAAATTCCGGGTCCAGATCGGCGCGGCGGGCAAGGTTTTCAAGCCGCTCAATCTGTGACGCTTCACGGGCCGGATCCGACGGGGGCAGATCATGGGTCGCCTTGAGCTTGCCTACGGCCTGCGTATGCTTGAACCGTTCGCCCAGCGTGTAGACGAGGATCGCGTCCAGCCGGTCGATGCTTTCACGATGCTCTTTCAGCAGCTCGGCTGCGCGGATGGCTGCGTCACTCATGCGCGTGTCTCCTTCATCTCTGCCAGTTCCTGCTTTGAGGGGTGGCGATAGACCAGCTCTGTTCCGTGGGTCGGGCTGTCCCATTCGGCCTCAAGGCGGGCGCCCATGCGTTCGGCCAGCGTGACGGAACGTGCATTGCCGGGAAAAATGTTGGAACACAGCGCGTCCCAGCCCAGCGCGTCATAGGCATGAGCCCGCACCGCTTCGGCGGCCTCACGGGCATAACCCTTGCCTTCTGCCCCTTCGAACATGACCCAGCCCAGCTCGGTCTCGTTCCAGCCTTCAGGGCCCCACAGTCCCACCATGCCAACGGTTTCACCCTCGGCTGTTTCGAGGAACCAGAAGCCAAACCCTTTCAGCGCGAAGTGGCCAATATTGGCAGCAAACCAGCGCCAGGCGCCGGTGCGGTCCAACGGTCCACCAAAGCCCCAGCTGCGCTCCTTCGAGGCAAAGAAGGTGGCCACATGCTCAAAATCAGCTTCAGCCGGTGCGCGCAGGGTCAAGCGGTCTGTGGTCAGGGTGGGGATACCGGATAGGCGTGTCATGCATAGGCCTCCGGATTGCCATCGGTGTCCGGGGCAGGGTGGCGCCAGACGTGATAGGGGTTTGCATCCAGCGGTTCTTCGACCGCAAAGCGCGGCGCGTCCGGATCGATTTCGCAGCCCAGCCGTTTTGCCAGCGCAACCGAACGCAGGTTGTCCTCGTCGATATAGCTGACGCAAGTGTCCCAGCCGAGGGTCTCATATGCCCAGCTGCGGGTCGCAAGTGCCGCCTCGAATGCCAGCCCTTTGCCCTCGATGGAGGGGTCCCAGACCGACCAGCCGATTTCCGCTTCGGGCCAGCCGACCGGCTTCCATGGACCGGCGGACAGCACGGGTTTGCCCGAGGATTTCTCGACGCCCACGAACAGACCGAACCCCAGCAGGGTCCAATGCCCGGCCATATGGCCAAAGGCGCGCCAGGCGTTGCGGTCGCTGTAGGGCCCGCCGATGAAACCGGCACGATCCGACCCCAGGAAGGTGGCGAAAGCCTCCCAGTCGCCCATTTCGGGCTGGCGCAACACAAGGCGCGGGGTTTCGATCGTGACATTCATGACGGGGTCCGCTTTGCCTTATTTCTTCTTGCCAAGGCCCGAGAGGCCACCGGGCAGACCGCCAGGGCCGCCGAGGCCGGGCAGGCCACCGGGCAGTTTGCCCCCCATGGCTTTTGCCGCGGCTTCCAGTGCTTTGGGATCCATTTGCGACGGATCCATGCCCCCCATATCGGGCATGCCGCCGCCTTTTCCGAACATCCCGCCAAGGGCCTGTTTCAGCATCTTGCCTTTGCCCATCTTGCCCATCTTTTTCATGGCGTCGGACATCTGGCGTTGCATTTTCAAAAGTTTGTTCAGGTCGGAAACCTGCATGCCCGCGCCGGCGGCGATGCGTTTCTTGCGGCTTGCCTGCAGGATTTGCGGGTTGGCGCGTTCGCGCTTGGTCATGGATTGGATCAGGGCGATCTGCTGTTTCAGAACCTTGTCATCCATGCCGGCGGCTTCGGCCTGTTTGGCCATCTTGCCCATGCCGGGCATCATCCCCATGATCCCCTGCATGCCACCCATCTTGATCATCTGTTCAAGCTGCGTCTTCAGGTCGTTCATGTTGAACTGACCCTTGGCAAACCGCTTCATCATGCGTTCGGCCTGTTCGGCCTCGATGGTTTCTTGTGCCTTTTCCACAAGGGCCACGATGTCGCCCATGCCCAGGATCCGGCCCGCGATCCGGTCCGGTTCGAAGGTTTCCAGCGCGTCCATCTTTTCGCCAAGGCCGACATATTTGATCGGCTTGCCGGTCACGGCGCGCATCGACAGGGCCGCACCACCGCGCCCGTCACCGTCCATACGGGTCAGAACCACGCCCGAGATGCCGATCTTGTCGTCAAATTCCTGTGCAACCTCGACGGCGACCTGACCGGTCAGACCGTCAACCACCAGAAGGGTTTCGCGCGGAGTGACGATCTTGGAGACTTCCTCGACCTCGCCCATCAGCACGTCGTCGATATGCAAACGTCCGGCCGTGTCGAGCATGTAGACGTCATAACCACCCATCGTCGCCTGTTGCTTGGCGCGCTTGGCGATGTCGGCGGGTTTTTGACCTTTCACGATCGGCAGAGTATCGACGCCAATCTGTGTGCCAAGCACCGCAAGCTGGTCCATTGCGGCGGGGCGATAAACGTCCAGCGAGGCCATCAGCACGCGCTTGCCGTCTTTTTCTTTCAGCCGTTTGGCGAGCTTCGCCGTGGTGGTGGTTTTACCGCCACCTTGTAGACCAACCATCAGGATCGGGGCGGGCGGGCTGTCGATTTTCAGTGCACCGGGTTCCCCTTCGCCGGTCAGCACATCCACCAGCGCGTCATGAACAATCTTCACGACCTGCTGGCCGGGGGTGACCGATTTGGTCACGGCCTGACCGGTGGCGGCCTCTTGCACTTTCTTGATGAAATCACGCGCAACCGGCAGCGAGACGTCGGCCTCAAGCAGGGCCACGCGCACTTCGCGCAGGGCGGTTTTCACGTCTTCCTCAGAGAGGGCACCCTGTTTCGTCAGGCGGTCAAAGACACCGGAGAGGCGATCTGACAGGCTCTCAAACATTTGCGGCTCCTTTCGCCGTTTTTTCTGCCCCAAAGATAGGGGCCGGGGTGCAACAATCCAAGCGGGTTCCCGATAGGCCAACGCGATCTGCCCCTGTGGGCGCGACGCGCTGACAGGGGGCGATCCCGGCATAGGCCAAGGGACCGGAAGTGACACGACTCCCGGGGTTTGAGGAGGATTTAGGGTGTCTTGGGGGCAGAGTCAAGCCAGCAAGCCGTTCTGCAGCCAGGCAGGGGTGGCGACCACAGGGGCGCTGCCCCTCGGACTGCGTCCTTCACCCCGGGATATTTGTGACAAGAAAAAGTGCGATGGTTTGGGTTGGGATCTGGGGCGGGATCTGGGGCAGGGGGCGGACACGGTGGCTGGCCCCGATGGAAGGGGTAAATGTTTGACTTCGATCATGGTGGCGCTCTCATTTCAGGCTTACCGTCGGCTGTGAATGGATATGCGCGCAGGAAAAAGGAGCGCCCTCATGTATAAGAACATCCTCGTCCCGATCGCCCTTGATCATGACCGTGACAGCAATCAGTCGCTGAAGATAGCGAAAGTGCTGGCTGATGAAGGTGCGAAGATCACCGCGCTGCACGTGATGGAGGAAATTCCCTCTTACGTGGCGCAATACCTGCCCGAGGGGCAGATCTCGGACAATGCGCATCAGCTGGAGGACCGGCTGCAGCAGGAACTGGCTGATATGCCTGGGGTGGACGCCAAGGTTGTGTCCGGGCATGCGGGGCACGCGATTGTGGATTATGCCACGCGTCATGACATTGATTGCATCATTGTGGCGTCGCACCGTCCGGGTCTGACTGATTTCCTGCTGGGCTCAACGGCGGCGCGGGTTGTGCGCCATGCGCCCTGCTGTGTGCATGTGTCACGCTGATCCTTTACGAGATCAGTAACTTGGGAAAGGCGGGCCTTGTTGCCCGCTTTTTTCATGCCCATATCCTGTTCAATACAGGAGGAACTGGTGATGAAATGTCCCGTTGATGGCGCTGAATTGAGGATGGCAGAGCGGCAGGGGGTCGAAATCGACTATTGCCCGCAATGTCGTGGTGTGTGGTTGGATCGAGGTGAATTGGACAAGATCATTGAAAAAGCCACGCCTGCGGTGGAGCTGGCTGATCCAGACCCTTATCGCGAGGCCCTCGCGTCCGGCTTGCGTCGGACATCAGAGGATATGCCGGATGATCCGCGCCTTTTGCGCGACCGTGATCCCGACCCGCGGCGGGATTGGGAAGAGGCCGAAGGGGAGCCGCAGTATGATGACGATGGTCGTGGCAAGGCACGCGGTAAAAAACATCGATATGAGAAGCGTGGCTCTGACGACAAACGCGCGGGATACAAGAAATCTTATCGCAAGAAAAAGCGCACATCTTTCCTGAAAGAGCTGTTCGACGTTTTCGACTGATCTGAAAACAAGGGGGGCCTCTGCGTCATTTGCGGCCTCCTGTCAAAAACACCTATTCATATATTTAAAAGGGGGTTAGGCTTTTCTTATGGGTGCCGTGACGTTTTGATCCGTACCCCCGCGGCGGTCAGTGGCGGTCAGGGACGGCCATGGTCCTGCGGCGTGCTGCCCCTTGGTGGTTGTTTCGCGGATCGGTTCCCACCCGTGACAGCCAGTCCCGCGAAAGTCGGGTCCGAGTGAAGTCAGGCCAGGAACAACCAAGAACAACAAGGAGGACACCATGCCCACCATCAGCAAAGCCCCCGATTACCAGACCGTCATTACCACTTTTGAGATGACCCCCGGCACCTGTCAGGACCTTCTGGATGCGCTGACCGATGCCTATGAGAATTTCATTTCGAAACAGCCGGGCTTCATGGGGGCAGGTCTGCATGTGAACGATGCGCAGACGCGGATCGCCAATTATTCGCAATGGAGCCGCCGCGAAGATTTCCAGGCGATGCTGCGCACGCCCGAGATGAGGGAACGCAACCGCAGGATTGCCGAGCTGTGCAAGAGCTTTGAGCCGGTGATGTACGACGTATTTGAAACCTACAACTGACAAGACTTCATAAAACCAACAGGATGAATTATGAGAAAGATCTTTTTTGCCGCTGCCGTTTCGGCCCTGGCCAGTTCGGTTATTGCCGGGCCGGTTCTTGCAGGGGAGGTGAATATCAGGCCCGATATCGCCTCGGTCACCGTGCCCACCACAAGCGGAGATGTGGTGATCGAGCGGGTGCAGGACACCGCCAATGAACTGTCCGGTGAATGGGCGCGCACCTCGCGCGCGTGTCCGAATTTCTGCGTGCAGCCGATGTATCCGGCACCGGGGGTGACGCCGGTGGGGGAGTTGGAAATGCTGGAGTTCTTGCAAGATCCGGAGGTGATTGTGGTCGACAGCCGTGTCGCTGACCACCATGCCACCGGCACCATTCCGGGCGCGATTTCCATTCCGTATAACGAGGCCGCCGACCGGTTGGATGAGCTGGGCTGCGAAGTGGATTTCGACGGGTTCGACTGTGAAGGTGCCAAACCGGTGGCGCTGTTTTGCAACGGGAACTGGTGTGGTCAGTCGCCCACGGCCATCCGCCGCATGATCGAGGCAGGGTATCCGGCCGAACGCATCCATTATTATCGCGGTGGAATGCATGCGTGGCGTATGCTGGGGCTGACTGTTACTGGCGGTTGATTGATGCCGGCGGGTGATTGACCATCTTCAGGCCGGTGGGCTTGGGGGATCCCCCGCTGGCCTCTCTTCGCCAAGTGCGACTGTGGCCACCAAGCCCACAAACGCATATGGTGGCAGGGGATAATTGACCACAGCTGACGCAGGCCGCAAACTGACCCAAACAGGGAGACCTATCATGGCTATTGTGAAATCCGTTGCCCTGCCGATCGTGGCCGCTCTTGCATTGACGGGGGCGGTGATGCCGGCAATGGCAGATGAACTGATTGGTGCCTATCGGGCCTATATCGGCAAGGCGGACCTGACCAATGACAAAGGCGCCCGCCTGAGTGAACCCTGGCAGGTGCTGCGTCAGGATCGTGCCAACTACCACCGGTTTGGCGTCAGTCAGTCGGGCGATGAGTGGGATCCCTTCTTTGGATCAATCGACAATCGCGCAATCATGGAACAGATGGTGAAGAACGGATCCATTGACCCGAAGGCCGCCAGAAATCTGGTGCAGGGAGGGGCCACGGTATATGTGCGCATCTATGGGCGCGGCAGTCTGGGCACCTCGGTGCAGGTGAGTGTCAGCAAGTAAATATGATCTGGCTTTGCCGCTCAGAGGCGTGGGCCGAGGAAAAGATAATACAGCATTGCCGCCGCCTCGCGCAGGCGGCTTTGCAGTCTGAGGGGGATGGGCGTGTGGCGATCCGACGGGCAATCCACCCGGACCCTCACCCCCTGACGTCGTGCCATCAGTCTGGCCCGTGGCGCATGATAGCTGTCTGTGATCAAGGTGATCTCTGCCCCCACCGGGATGAGAGAGCGGGAGAGGGCGATATTCTCCCAGGTGTTGCGGGCCTGATCTTCCAGAATGATTCTCTCCCCTGCAACGCCGGTCTCGCGCAGCAGTTCAGCCATTACGGAGGCTTCGGTGATCCCGGATTGCGGCACACCACCAGAAACCACAATCAGGTCGATCTCTCCGCGATGCCACAGCTGGGCCGCATGGCCTGCACGCCTGCGCAGAGCGCCGGTGGCGCGCCCGTCTGGGGTAAGCTTGGCCCCCAGCACCAAGGCGGTTTTGGGGGCAGCAGGGGGAAGCGACACAGCGTCGACCTTTATTCAGGGAACTGGGCGATGCAGCTTTGTGTGGCGCTCGCCACTTTGGGTCGCTCTTGGGCGATAATCTTTCGCAGTTCGGCCAGCTTGCGCCGCTCTTCTGCAATATCGATGGCGACAGGTGTTTCGATCACCTGGTGATCGTGATCCATGCAGGTATAGGTCGACCCGTCCGGGTTGGTGCAGATTTCCACCGTGGGAACGCGGATGGTCTGGCGGTGGATGGCATAGCCTCGGGCGATATTGCCTTCGATGCGTTTCGCATTGCGTTCTGCCTTGCGCATGGTCGCGGACGCATCTGAAATACAGCGTTGTTGCGGCGTGGCGCAGGCGGTCAGAGCCAACAGGGTGAGACTGATGCAAAAGGGTCGTAACATAAGGGGCCTCCGAAAGATATCTGCACCATAACAGCAAGTAGGGTGGGCAGAAATCCCATAATTCGGAGGCCCGACCAGCCGGGAGAAGAGGGGGTCTCTTGTCCCGGCTGGTATCTTGTTTGGGGCGTGTCTCAGGGGCCGGAGCTGATGCTGCGCGGATCCAAAAGCCCCTCGATTGCCTGGGCGCGCACCACCTCACCGATCAACGCGCCTTCATGCACGACCGAGACGCGGTTTTCCGTGTCGGTCATCATTTCAAGGATCTCACGCACGGGGGTGAATTTGCCCACCTGCATCGGCAGGATTTCGGGGCCCGGCGGCTCCATCACATCGCGGGCGGTCAGAACGCCCAGCGGGTTCATATGGGCGACGAAATCCGCCACATATTCATCCACCGGATTGGTAAAAATCTCGCGCGGGGTGCCGCATTGCACGATGCGCCCCCCCTCCATGATGGCGATCCGGTCGCCCAGTTTGAACGCCTCGTCCAGATCGTGGGACACGAAGATGATGGTGCGCTTGAGCTTGTGTTGCAGCTCGATCAGCTCGTCTTGAAGCCGCGCCCGGATCAGCGGGTCAAGGGCCGAGAAGGGTTCGTCCATCAAAAGGATCGGGGCGTCGGTGGCAAAGGCACGGGCAAGGCCCACGCGTTGCTGCATACCACCTGACAGTTCACCCACTTTGCGTTCGGCCCATTCGGTCAGGTTCACAAGGGCAAGCTGCTCATCCACCTTGGTGTTGCGAGTGGCCAAGGGGACGCCGGCCAGTTCCAGCCCAAGGCCGACATTTTCGCGCACCGTGCGCCAGGGCAGCAGGCCAAACTGCTGGAATACCATGGCGACGTTGTTCTGGCGGATCCGGCGCAGGGTGGCGGCGTCTGCATTGGTCACATCAACCAACCCGTTGCCGTCATTCACCCGCACACAGCCACGCACCACCGGATTGAGGGCATTCACGCCGCGCAGCAGGGTCGACTTGCCGGACCCTGAAAGGCCCATCAACACCAGGATTTCCCCTTCGGCGACAGAGAGAGAGCAGTTATGCACCCCCAGCACCTGGCTGGTTTCCGCCTTCACCTGCCCCCGATCCTTGCCGGCATCCATTGCGGGCAGGGCGGATCGGGGTTTGTCGCCAAAGACGATCGAGACATTATCAAATTCAACAGCGGTCATGATCAGCTCTCCACACGCAGCATACGGTCAAGGGCAATGGCAACCGCAACGATCACCAGCCCGCTTTCGAACCCCAGAGAGGCATTCACGGTATTGAGCGCCCGCACCACCGGAACACCAAGGCCATCCGCGCCCACAAGGGCTGCAATCACCACCATCGACAGCGACAGCATGATGGTCTGGTTGAGACCGGTCATGATCTGCGGAAAGGCCGAGGGCAGCTCGATCTTCCACAGGGTCTGCATCCGGGTGGCGCCAAAGGCCGCGCCCGCCTCGGTCAGGGCCGTGGGCACCTGGCTGACCCCCAGTTGGGTCAGGCGAATGGGGGCGGGGATCACGAAGATGAAGGTTGCGACAAGGCCCGGCACCATGCCGATGCCAAACAGCACGATCATCGGGATCAGGTAAACGAAGGTGGGGATCGTCTGCATCATGTCGAGGATCGGCAGGATCGCCTTGAAAAAGCGAGGCCGGTGCGCGGCATAGATGCCAATCGGCACCCCAACCCCCATGCAGAAGATCACCGCAAAGACGATCAGTGTCAGGCTTTCCGTGGTCTCTTCCCAATAGCCCTGATTGAGCACGTAGAAGAAGCAGAGCACCACCACGGTGACACGGCCCCAGCTGCGTTGCAGATACCAGGTCAGGGCTCCGAACAGGGCGATGATCAGCAGGGCAGGCGGGGCCTGCAGCAGCCAAAGGAAACCGTCGATCCCTTCGCTCAGCACGTCATCAATCGTATCGAACAGCGGGCCGAAGGCATCGGTCAGCCAGTCAAAGGCGTCGGCAATTGTTTTCCCGATGGGAAGCTTTGTGTCGGTGAGCCAGTTCATATTGGTCCCTGTTGCTATTTCACTGTGCTGATGCGGTCGAACTCCACTGACTGAAGTGGCGTGCCGTCGGCATCAAGTTTGATTGCGCCAAGCGAAATGCCCAGCTCGGGGGAATAATGTTGAACGAACGGGTTGGTGCCACGGCCATTCAGGAAATGTTCTGCTTTGACCACCCAGGTTTTATAACGGCATTGACCAATCTTCACGCTGCTTTCTTGGATGAAGGTCAGGGTAAACCGTCCAGTGTTTGTCTGCTTACCGTTCACCAAAAGCGCAAGAGACGTGGTAAGCGGCCCCCTGCGAAGCGCTTTGATCTTGGTAGACAGATCCTGACCATAGGCAAACTCAAAAGTTCCACGGTCATTTTTCAACACTGTAGGCATAAGGGCGTTCAAATAGGTGGTGGTTTTGTTTTCGGTTCTGCCATTTATCGATTGGGTTCGTTTTTCGGTAAATGCGGGGCTGTTCCTCGCTTGCGTAAAGGTCGAGATGAGAAGTGGTGACGAGCGCTCAAGCCGGATGCCTGATTTCAAATCGCGCTTTGACGGGCAGTCCGCTGCAGCGCCCCCTGAAAACGCGATGAGGGCAAATACTGATAGGACTGATAGAATTGTCCGCTTCATTTGGAACTCGTAGGCTTGGGAGAAGGTAAAAGGCGGGCGAACCGATGTCCGCCCCCCCCTCTGAAAGCTGGGTGAAATTACATGCCCAGCGAGGCTTTCACAGCGGCCACTGCATCGCCGCCATCTTTGGTGGTCACACCGTCGAGCCATGCCATGAAGGCATCCGGGTTGGCGGCCAGCCAGGCTTTCGCGGCCTCTGCCGGATCCTGGCCGTCATTCAGGATGGCGCCCATGATCTCATTTTCCATCGCCAGCGAGAAGGACAGGTTTTGCAGAAGCTTACCGGTGTTGGCGCATTCGGTCACGTACCCTGCACGGGTGTTGGTATCGACCACGGCGCCGCCCAGATTGGGACCAAAGAAGTCATCGCCACCGGTCAGGTAGGACATCTCGAAATTGGCGTTCATCGGGTGGGGTTCCCAGCCAAGGAAGACAATCGGCTCGTCTTTCTTGTCCGCGCGGGCCACCTGCGCCAGCATGCCCTGTTCCGAGCTTTCGGCCACTTCAAAACCCTTCAGGCCAAAGGCATCGCCATCAATCATCGACTGGATCAGGCGGTTGCCGTCATTGCCCGGTTCGATGCCGTAAATCTTGCCTTCCAGGGCATCCGCATGCTTGGCGATATCGGCAAAATCCTTGATGCCCAGATCAGCAGCAACCTTGTTGACGGCCAGCGTGTATTTCGCACCTTCCAGATTGGTGCGCACGGTGTCGACGGTGCCCGCTTCGCGGTAGGGGGCGATGTCGGCTTCCATGGTCGGCATCCAGTTGCCGAGGAAGACGTCGATGTCCCCTTTGGCAAGCGAGGTGTAGGTCACCGGCACGGACAGAACCTTGATGTCGGTTTCATAGCCCAGTGCCTCCAGCACAACCGTGGTGGCTGCGGTGGTGGCGGTGATGTCGGTCCAGCCCACGTCAGAGAAGGTGACCTTGCCACAATGACCATCCGCCATGGCGGTGGTCGCGGTGGCCATCAGGGCCAGGGCGGATAGGGTGGATTTCAATTTCATGGTTTGCTCCCGTTGGTTGGTGCGGTTTGAACTTACAGCAAAGAAAGAGGGAAAACGCCGCCTTCTCATATGTTTGCGACACTATCCCAGCCCCTGCTGGTGTCAAACCGACATTCATTGAACATGTTTTTTGTTTTTATTGATTGACGAGTCAATTAAAAAAACGCAAGCCTGTCAAAAGAAATCGAAACAGGATGGTCAGATGCCCAAGGTGGGAATGGAGCCAATTCGCCGCAAAGCCCTTGTAAACGCTACGATTAGTGAGATCGGGCGGAAGGGGTCGCTGGATGTGACGGTCAGTCAGATCGCCAAGCGGGCTGGCATGTCCTCAGCACTCGCGCATCACTATTTCGGTGGAAAAGACCAGATTTTCCTCGCGGCCATGCGGCACATCCTGTCCGTTTACGGTGCGCAGGTGCGGGCGGCCCTGTTGGGGGCGGATACCCCGCGCACGCGGGTCGAGGCGATTGTCCGCGCCAATTTCGAAGCGGGCAACTTCCGCCCCGAAGTGATCGCGGCCTGGCTTAACTTCTATGTGCTCAGCCAATCCTCTGATGGGGCGCGCCGCCTTCTGGCCGTTTACCAGCACCGGCTGCATTCCAATCTTGTCTATGGGTTGCGCCCGCTGGTGAAGGGGGACGCACAGGAGGTTCATGACCTTGCCGACATGATTGCCGCCCAGATCGACGGGCAGTTCATTCGCCATGCCCTGCGCGAAGAAACCCCCAGTGGCAAACGCGCCACCGCCCAGGTTCTGGAATTCATTGATGTGATGTTGAAGGCGCGCGGGCAGTGATCTGCTGAAAAGACCGCCGAACAGGGAGATGCTCAGATGACCAAACCCAATATCCTTATTGTCATGGTGGATCAGTGTAATGGCACGCTTTTCCCCGATGGCCCTGCTGACTGGCTGCATGCGCCGAACCTGAAAAAGCTGGCAGCAAAGTCGGTGCGCTTTCAAAAAAGCTATACCGCCTCGCCGCTTTGTGCACCGGGTCGGGCGAGCTTTATGTCCGGTCAGTTGCCCCGTCGCACCGGGGTTTATGACAATGCTGCCGAGTTTCGTTCGGACATTCCGACCTATGCCCATCACCTGCGTCGCGCGGGCTATTACACCGCGCTGTCCGGCAAGATGCATTTTGTCGGTCCCGATCAGATGCATGGCTTCGAAGAGCGCCTGACCACCGACATCTATCCTGCCGATTTTGGCTGGACCCCGGATTACCGCAAACCCGGCGAGCGGATCGACTGGTGGTATCACAATATGGGCTCTGTCACCGGGGCTGGCGTGGCCGAGATTTCCAACCAGATGGAGTATGATGACGAGGTTGCCTACAATGCCTGCGCCAAGCTTTATGATCTTGCGCGCGGCAATGATGATCGCCCCTGGTGCCTGACCGTCAGCTTCACCCATCCGCATGACCCCTATGTGGCCCGCCGCAAATACTGGGATCTTTACGAGGATTGCGACCATCTTCTGCCCGAGGTGCCCGCCTGGGATTACGAAGATCACGACCCGCACGCAAAGCGGATTTTCGATGCCAATGACTGGCGCAATTTCGATATCACCGAAGAAAATATCCGCCGCTCGCGCCGCGCCTATTTCGCCAATATCTCGTATCTGGACGACAAGCTGGGCGAGATGATGGACATTCTTGAAGCAACCCGTCAGGAGGCAATCATCGTCTTTGTCTCCGATCACGGCGACATGCTGGGGGAGCGGGGGCTGTGGTTCAAGATGAACTTCTATGAAGGGTCAGCCCGCGTGCCGCTGATGATTTCGGCGCCCGGGTTGGAGCCGGGATTGATCGAAACCCCCGTGTCCACGCTTGATGTCACCCCCACGCTGGCCGATCTGGCCGGGGTGTCGTTGGAGGAGGTGATGCCCTGGGTGGATGGCGAAAGCCTGTTGCCGCTGGCAGGAGGCCAGGCCCGCACCAGCCCGGTGGCGATGGAATACGCCGCAGAAGCCTCCTACGCGCCGCTTGTGTCGATCCGCGAAGGGGACTGGAAATATAACCGCTGCGCGCTGGACCCGGATCAGCTTTTCAACCTGTCCGATGACCCGCATGAGCTGACCAATCTGGCCGAAGATCCCGCCCATGCCGAGGTGCTGGCCGGGTTCCGGGCCAAGGCCGATACGCGTTGGGATCTGGCCGCCTATGATAATGAAGTGCGTGAAAGTCAGGCCCGCCGCTGGGTGGTCTATGAGGCGCTTCGCAATGGGGCCTATTTCCCCTGGGATTATCAGCCGCTGCAAAAAGCATCCGAACGCTACATGCGCAACCACATGAACCTCGACACTTTGGAAGAAAGCAAACGTTTCCCGCGCGGCGAATGATCCGCGCACGCCCTTTCTTCTGATCCCAAATACCCCGCCGGAGGCACAAAATGAAAATCGTAACCCAACCGAAAGCCAGCCATTTCATTGGCGGCGAATATGTCGAGGACACCAATGGTGCGCCGATCGACGTGATCTATCCGGCCACCGGCGAAGTGGTGGCGCGGGTGCATTCCGCCACCCATGAAATCGTGGAGCGCGCAATCGCCGCCGCCCGTGCTGCGCAAAAGGAATGGGAAGCGATGTCCGGCACCGAGCGGGGCCGCATCCTGCGTCGGGCCGCTGACATTATCCGGGATCGCAACCACGAATTGTCGATCCTCGAAACCTATGACACCGGCAAACCCTATCAGGAAACATCCGTTGTCGATGCCACGTCCGGGGCCGATGCGCTGGAATATTTCGGCGGTCTGGCCGGATCCCTGACTGGCGAACATATCCAGCTTCCGGGCGGGGATTTTGTCTATACCCGCCGTGAGGCGCTGGGCGTCTGTGTCGGCATCGGCGCGTGGAACTATCCAACCCAGATCGCTTGCTGGAAAGGCGCCCCCGCGCTGGCCTGTGGCAATACAATGGTGTTCAAACCATCAGAAACCACCCCGCTTTGTGCGCTGAAAGTGGCCGAGATCCTGGTCGAGGCCGGCGCGCCCGCCGGTGTCTATAACGTGGTGCAGGGCTATGGCGATGTCGGGGCGGCACTGGTGACCCATGCCGAGGTCGACAAGGTGTCTCTGACCGGATCGGTGCCAACCGGGCGCAAGGTCTATTCCGCCGCCGCCGAGGGCATGAAACATGTCACCATGGAACTGGGCGGCAAGTCGCCAATGATCGTCTTTGACGACGCCAATGTGGATGACGCCGTGTCAGGCGCCATTCTGGGCAACTTCTACTCGACCGGTCAGGTCTGCTCGAACGGCACCCGTGTCTTTGTGCAGAAGGGCATCAAAGAAGCCTTCCTCAACCGCCTTTCGGAACGTCTGGAAAACGCGGTGATCGGCGACCCGCTCGACCCGGAAACGTCGTTCGGGCCGATGGTGTCCGAAGGGCAGCTGAACATCGTGATGAACTATATCGCCAAGGGCAAGGAAGAGGGCGCGCGGCTGACTTATGGCGGCGACCGCATCGAGGGGGACGGGTTCTTCCTGCAGCCCACGGTTTTTGCGGATGTGACCGACGATATGACCATCGCCCGCGAAGAGATCTTTGGCCCGGTCATGGCCGTTCTCGATTTCGAAACCGAAGAAGAGGTCATGGCGCGCGCCAATGACACGGAGTTCGGCCTTGCCGCAGGTGTCTTTACCCAGGACATCACCCGTGCGCATCGCGTGGTGGCCGGGTTCGAGGCGGGCACCTGCTTCATCAACTCCTACAATGATGCGCCGGTCGAGGCGCCGTTTGGCGGGTCAAAAATGTCCGGCGTGGGGCGTGAAAACTCCAAGGCCGCAATCAACCACTATTCCGAGCTCAAAACCGTCTATGTGCGGATGAGCCAGATTGAAGCGCCGTTCTAAGGATCTGAATATGCAAGCAGAATACGTGATCATCGGGGCGGGGAGCGCAGGCTGTGCCATGGCTTATCGCTTGTCCGAGGCTGGCAAAAAGGTCATCGTGATCGAACATGGGGGGACGGATGCCGGCCCGTTCATCCAGATGCCTGCGGCGCTTTCCTATCCGATGAACATGAAGACCTATGACTGGGGGTTTCAGACCGAACCCGAACCGCATCTGGGCGGGCGCACGCTTGTCACCCCGCGCGGCAAGGTGATCGGTGGCTCCAGCTCGATCAACGGCATGGTCTACGTGCGTGGCCACGCCCGGGATTTTGATCACTGGGCCGAACAGGGGGCGGATGGCTGGTCCTACGCCGACGTGCTGCCTTATTTCAAACGCCAGGAAACATGGCATTCTGGCGGTCATGGCGGGGATGAGGATTGGCGCGGCAAGGAGGGACCTTTGCATGTCACCCGCGGCCCGCGCCGCAACCCGTTGTTTCACGCCTTTGTCGAGGCCGGGAAGCAGGCAGGATACCCGGTCACCGGGGATTATAACGGCCAGCAGCAAGAAGGCTTTGGCCCGATGGAGCAAACCGTCTGGCAGGGCCGCCGCTGGTCCGCCGCCAACGCCTATCTGCGCCCGGCGCAAAAGACCGGCAATTGTGAGGTGGTGCGCGCCTTCGCCCGCAAGGTGGTGATCGAAGACGGCCGCGCCACCGGGGTTGAGGTTGAACGCGGCGGCAAGATCGACGTGATCAAGGCGCAGGCCGAGGTGATCATTGCCGCAAGTTCGATCAACTCGCCCAAACTCCTGATGCTCTCGGGAATTGGTCCGGCGGCGCATCTGAGAGAGCACGGGATCGAGGTTGCCGCAGATCGCGCGGGGGTCGGGCAGAACCTGCAGGACCACCTTGAGGTCTATATGCAATATGCCTCAAAACAACCGATCACGCTTTACCGCTACTGGAACCTGTTCTGGAAAGGGGTGCTGGGCGCGCAGTGGCTGTTCACCAAAAAAGGGCTGGGGGCATCGAACCAGTTTGAAAGTGCGGCGTTCATTCGCTCGCGCGCGGGCGTGGAATACCCGGATATCCAGTATCACTTCCTGCCCATCGCCGTGCGCTATGACGGTCAGGCCGCCGCCGAAGGGCATGGTTTCCAGGCCCATGTCGGCCCGATGCGGTCGCCGTCCCGCGGGGAAATCACCCTGAAATCGGCAGATCCGAAAGAGGCGCCGCGGATTTTCTTCAACTACATGTCCACCGACCAGGACTGGGAAGATTTCCGCACCTGCCTGCGGCTCACGCGTGAGATCTTCTCGCAAGCCGCGTTTGAACCTTTTGTGAAACACGAAATCCAGCCGGGTGTGAATTACCAGTCGGATGATGAGCTGGATGACTTCATCCGCGAACATGCCGAAAGCGCCTACCACCCCTGTGGCACCTGCCGTATGGGCCGCGCGGATGATCCAACAGCCGTGGTTGACCCGGAAATGCGGGTGATCGGTGTGGAGGGGCTGCGCCTTGCGGACAGCTCGGTTTTCCCGCGGATCACCAATGGCAACCTCAATGCCCCGTCGATCATGGTCGGAGAGAAAGCCTCGGACCATATTCTGGGTCGCCAATTGCCGCGCGCCAACGAAGGGCCATGGATCAATCCAAACTGGGAAACCAGCCAGCGGTAAAGACAATCGGGGCGGCTTTGACAGGCCGCCCCTTCTTCTTGGTGCAAATACTCAGGGGGGGCGCCTCGCGTCAGGCAGCGCCCCTTTCCCCGTCACATTCGAAACCCGACATAAATCCTCGCATTTTGATCCGCGTCAAAGCCCCGACTCGGCGACAGTTGCACTCTCAGGACGAACAAAGCGAGAGGAGAGCCGCGAATGTCCAACACCCCCCACGAACTGCACGAAGAGTTCCCGGAATACGCCGAAAAACTGCAGGGTCTGAAACAATCAGACGCTCATTTTGCCAAGCTGACCGATGAATACCATGAGGTGAACCGCGCGGTGCACCGTGCAGAAACCAACGTGGAGCCGACCGACCAATTCACCGAAGAAGGCATGCGCAAGAAACGCGCCGCCCTGAAGGACGAGATCTACCGCCTGTTGAGCGCGTAATCCGTATCACAAATTTCCCCTTGCCCCGTCACTTTGTTGGCGGGGTCTTTTTTTTTGGGGGGGGAGGGGCTTGCGGGGCGTCACTGCAGACGGTCTCCGTGGTTCAACTCGGCAGATCGTCAACGGTCGATCTCATAGGGCAGCACACCGCGCGCATAGGGATCTATGCGCAGTTTGCGTTCCAGTGGGGGCACCGAACGCTGATGGCAATGGGCGCGCTCGCAAATCCGGCAGCTGACACCAATTGGTTCGAACGCCGCGTCATTCGATATGTCCATGTCATCGGTATAGACCAACGCCCCCGCGTGTTTCACTTCACAGCCCAGGCCGATGGCATAGCGGCGCACCGGCGCGGAAAACGTGCCGCCGGATTTGGTCACGTTGCGCGCAAGGCAGAAATATTTCACCCCATCGGGCGTCTGGGCAAGCTGCCTCAGAAAACGTCCTGGCGTTTCAAAGGCCTGATGCACGTTCCACAGCGGGCAGGCGCCGCCGAACCGGGCAAATTGCAACCGCGTGGCCGAGTGGCGCTTGGTGATCGTGCCAGCCTGATCGACACGAACGAAAAAGAACGGCACACCTTTGGATCCGGGGCGCTGCAAGGTCGAAAGCCGGTGGGCAACCTGCTCAATCGAGGCCCCGAACCGGTCTGCCAGACGTTCCAGGTCATGGCGGGTGTCGTGGGCGGCGGCCAGGAAATCCCGATAGGGCAGGAGGGCCGCCCCGGCAAAGTAATTGGCCAGACCCAGCTTGGCGACGGCGCGCGCCTCCTCGGTCTGGAACCGGGCAAAGTCCAGCGTGGCCTCCAAAAGGGCGTCCTGCGTGATCAGGGCCACCTGCATCAGCAGCTGGAATTCCTGTGTTGCGCGTGGCGGACGGGTGGACAGGGTCAGCACCTTGTGTTCTGGGTCGTAATGGCGGGTGATCTGGCTGTCTTCGTGCCGGATGGTAATACTGCGTTCGGTCAGGGTGCTCTCAGCAAGGGTCGAATTGCTGAGGCCGCGATTTATCGCATTCGTGGCGAAATGTTCGGCGGCCCGGTCCACGGCGTCGATGTAATTGTCGCAATAGTGAAAGAAGTCGCGCACCTCATCCCAGGGCGAGGCCTGCGCGGTGCGGGATTCGCTGACGGTTGCGTCGCCGATATTCTCGTCCATTGCCGCAAGGCGTTCATGCCCCATGCGATAGGCGCGATGCAGTTCCAGAAGGGCGTGGGCCAGCGCCGGTGCGTTTGAGGCCGCCAGCCGAAGATCCGCAAGGGGGGGCATGTCGGAAAAGACCGGGTCGGCAAAGGCTTCGCGCATATCGCTGACCAGGCGCTCAGCGTCCCCCGTTGACAGCTCTGCCACGTCGAAGCCGAATTCCTGTGCAAGCGCCAGAACCACCCCGGTTGAGACCGGACGGTTGTTGTTTTCCATCTGGTTGAGATAAGGCAGGCTGACCCCAAGCTTTTCGGCAAACACTTTCTGCGTCAGCCCAAGCCGTGACCGGATTTCGCGCAGTTTCACACCGGCATAGAGTTTCTGGGTGGCCATGATCTGTCCTCACAATTCCGGATGGCCTGCGGGGGTTTGCAAATCCATCTGGATCTATGCGTAGCATTTGCAAAGAGGTGCCGTCAAAACTGTTTTGACGTGTCAGCTCGCGGCGTCACCGCAGTCCCAGATGCCTCTCACGGGACAAAACCGCCAGCATCGACAGGACCGCAAGGGCCGAGGACAGGAACATCAACAGCAAAAGGGGCATCGCGTCGTCGCCGTCCCCAAGAACGAGGCCGGACAGGGCCGAGATTGCCGCGCCGCCCGTCATCATCAACGTGCCGCCCAGCCCGGCCGCGCTGCCCGCCAGTTCCGTGCGCACCCCCATCATGCCCGCGCTGGTTGAGGGCAGGGTCATCCCGTTGCCAATGCCCACTAGGATCATAAAGCCGAAGAACACGTATTCATTGCCAAACCCGAGGGCGAACACTCCGATCGGGGTCGCCATACCCGTTGCGGTGACCAGACAGCCCCCCAGGATCATGCGTGTCATGCCCATGCGCACGGAATACCGTCCCGACAGGAAATTGCCGATCAGATAGCCCGCAGCCGGGGTGCCGAAGAAAAGACCCAGGCGTGCGGGGTCCATTCCGTAAATCTCGCTGCCCACATAGGGCGCGCCGCCGAGATAGGCAAAGAACGCGCCTGAGGTGAAGGTGGCGGTCAGGCAATAGCCCCAGAACCGGGGGGAGCCAAGCAGGGCGGGATAGGCGCGAAACTGTGCGCCAAAGCCTGCAAACTGGCGGCTGGAGGTTTCCCCCATGTCGCGCCAGATCAACAAAAGCGCCAGCAGACCCGTCAGGCTTTGCAGCCAGAAATTTGCCTTCCAGCCATAAAGTTGATCAAGAAAACCGCCCAGGGTCGGGGCCAGCATCGGCACCAGGGACATGCCCATGGTCACATATCCGATCATGGAGGCCGCCCGATCGCCTGGCACCATGTCGCGGATGGCCGCGCGAGAGACAACCATCCCGACCGCAACCGTGGCCTGCATCATGCGAAAGCAAAGAAAGGTCTCGATTGTCGGGGACATCACGCAGCCCAGTGTGGCGAGGATATAGGCCGCAAATCCCCAGAAAATGACCGGTCGGCGGCCAAAGCGATCCGACAGCGGACCAACCACGATCTGCAACGTGCCATTCACGAACAGGTAGAGTGCTACGGAAAGCTGCACGAGGTGGTAGTCCGCCCGGAAATAGGCGGCCATCCCCGGCAGGGAAGGCAGGAACACGTTCATCGACACCGCCGCCATGGCCGCAACAAAAGTCAGCGTAAACAGGCTGGGCGGGGTGGCAGGGTTCAGGAATTCTGATCGCGGAAGAACTGGGTTGTCTGGCAAAGTCATATCGTATCGCTAAAAGCGGGCGGTTGAAACGTCCAGTCCCTTTTCCTGCGCGACGGCTGTGCGGTAGGGCACAGGTGGGGAAAGTGCGAGATGAATTTGCAGTTATGCAATTTGCAAATTCATCCTTGCAATTACTTTGCAAATTCGCGTGTTTTTCCTTTTGTGAAACGGTTTTCCAGTCTAGCCTGCCTGCAAATCAAGGAGTGCGCCAGATGAAAGATATCCTCGAGGAACTGGAAAACCGCCGTGAGAAAGCCCGTCTTGGGGGCGGTCAACGCCGGATCGACAGCCAACATGCGCGGGGCAAACTGACCGCCCGCGAACGGATCGAGCTTTTGCTCGATGAGGGCTCGTTCGAAGAGTTCGACATGTTCAAGACCCACCGCTGTGTCGAGTTCGGCATGGAAGCGGATAAGCCCGCAGGTGACGGTGTTGTCACCGGCTGGGGCACCATCAACGGTCGTCAGGTCTATGTGTTCTCGCAGGACTTCACCGTGTTTGGCGGCTCGCTGTCGGAAACCCACGCACAGAAGATCTGCAAGATCCAGGATATGGCCGTGCAGAACGGCGCGCCCATCATCGGGCTGAACGATTCGGGTGGTGCGCGTATTCAGGAAGGCGTCGACAGCCTTGCCGGTTATGCGGAAGTGTTCCAACGCAACATCATGGCCTCGGGCGTGGTGCCGCAGATCTCGGTGATCATGGGGCCGTGCGCCGGTGGGGCCGTGTATTCGCCCGCCATGACCGATTTCATCTTCATGGTGAAAGACACCTCTTACATGTTTGTCACCGGTCCCGATGTTGTGAAAACCGTGACCAACGAGGTTGTGACCGCTGAGGAACTGGGCGGGGCATCGACCCATACCAAGAAATCGAGCGTGGCAGATGGCGCGTTTGAAAACGACGTCGAGGCGCTGACCGAAGTGCGTCGTCTGGTCGATTTCCTGCCGCTCAACAACCGCGAAAAGGCGCCGGTGCGCCCGTTCTTTGACGATCCTGCCCGGATCGACGAAAGCCTCGATACGCTGGTGCCGGACAACCCGAACACGCCCTACGACATGAAAGAGCTGATCACCAAGCTCGCGGATGAGGGCGATTTCTACGAGATCCAGGAAGATTACGCCAAAAACATCATCACCGGTTTCGTGCGCCTCGAAGGCCAGACCGTGGGTGTTGTGGCAAACCAGCCGATGGTGCTGGCTGGCTGTCTCGACATTGACAGCTCGCGCAAGGCGGCCCGTTTCGTGCGCTTCTGCGACGCGTTCGAAATTCCGATCCTGACGCTGGTCGACGTGCCGGGCTTCCTGCCGGGGACCTCGCAGGAATATGGCGGTGTGATCAAACACGGTGCTAAACTGCTCTTTGCCTATGGCGAGGCGACCGTTCCGAAAGTGACCGTGATCACCCGCAAGGCCTATGGCGGCGCCTATGACGTGATGGCGTCCAAGCACCTGCGCGGCGATTTCAACTACGCCTGGCCGAAGGCCGAGATCGCGGTGATGGGCGCCAAGGGCGCGACCGAGATCCTGTATCGTTCCGAACTGGGCGACGCCGATAAGATCGCGCAGCGCACCGCGGATTACGAAGAGCGTTTCGCCAACCCGTTTGTGGCCGCGGAACGTGGCTTTATCGACGAGGTGATCCAACCGCGATCGACCCGCAAACGTGTGGCCCGTGCCTTTGCCGCCCTGCGTGGCAAGAAACTCCAGAACCCCTGGAAAAAACACGACAATATCCCGCTGTAAGGGCAGTCGAGGACGTATGAAAATGACGCTGGCGCAGATATATAAGGGCCTTCGGGGCCAGGTTGGGGTAGGGGCTTTTGCCGCTCTGCTCTCCCTGGGCCTTGCCCTGTCTGCGCCCGCGCCTGCAGGGGCTGGAACCAAGCGCGGACCCTGGGTCGAAGGTGACCCGGTCTCGGTCCCCTCGGGGCAGCCTGTCGAGTTTCTGGATGTGATCCAGGGCGTGGAAAGCGCCGAAGGGGTGGCGGTGCGTTACCGGTTTCTTGCTCCGACCATTGCCGGGGACATGGCCCATGTGAGCTTTGCCCAGGCGGAAGAGGACATGGCCGCGCTGTGTCAGGACTATGTCTTGCCCCGCCTTATGGCCGGGGCCGCCGCCCTGCCGGATCAGATCATTATCGTGCTTGCGGACCGTGAGGTCGAGTTCGGCATGGCGGATCCCGATGCAACACAGTATTTCGAAGCCTACCGCCCCGAGGATGGGGCCTGTTTCTGGGAGGGCTTCTGATGGCATTGCCATATATGCTGAAACATCGTGGATTTCCGGGTCGTCTGCCCGGCACCGATTATCAATTCACCCTGCGCCGCGCCAGCAAGGACGGGGCGACGCCGCTCAAGGCACGCGAACGCTATGCGGATCGCAAACCGGCGGATCGCCGCGCAGATGCGGGCTTCATGCAGGCGTTGTGGGAAAATTTTGGCGACCAGCCGTTTGAACGCGGAAATCTGGATGCCGGCCGGTTGAGCTGGTTGTTCGGACGCGAGGTGGTCGCGGCGGAAGATCCCTTTGATCCCGCAAGTTACGAAGCGATGCTGGTGATCGATGTCGATCGCGCCCGCGCCTCGTTTCCCGAAGCATTCGAGGGGGCGTAAGTTAGGCATGTTTTCGCTCGCAGCCCAATCCAACCGGCAAGAACCGGCCCAAATGGCAAAAACTTTGCCAGGGGTCTCTTGCAATGGGCTGCCTGCGTGCCAATCTTCTTATCAGACAAGCGCATTATCCCCGCGTTTTGTCGTGGTTCGTCAAAACCACAACCCTTCCCCTTCTTCTCCCCGGTCTCGGACCTCTTGGTCCGGGCCGGGTTTCTTTTTCGCAAGGTCCGCATCACAGGCGACAGCAAACCCCGCATGCGCAAACCGCCGCGCATCTTCTTCGGTTCGACTTGCCCCCACACAGGATCCGCGCACAGAATTGCGTGTAAATACAACTGATCTGGGTGATGGAACATGCAACTCAAGAAACTCTTTGCAGGGCTTGCAATCGCTGCCGTGCTTGCTGGCTGTCAATGGAACGACCTCGAGCGCGCAGGCGCAGGCGCAGCCACCGGTGCGGTCATTGCCGGTGTTGCCAATGGCAATGTGCTTACCGGTGCGGCCATCGGGGCCGGTGCCGGGGCCCTTTGCGATGATGTGGGCGCGTGCTGAGGCCAAGGCCGATCAGCAGACCCATGTAGGCTTTGATATCGAAATTGAGGGGGTGCAGCTGTCTGCCCCCCTGCAAGACATGCCCGCTGGTGGATCATCCACCGGTGGGTTTTTTGTTGCCAATCCGCGGGGATACGCTCCGCATACACATGAAGAAGGGACAGGATATGTTCAATAAGATCCTGATTGCAAACCGGGGCGAAATCGCCTGCCGTGTGATCAAGACCGCCCGCAAGATGGGCATTCAGACCGTGGCAATTTATTCCGACGCTGATCGGAACGCCCTTCATGTGAAAATGGCCGATGAGGCCGTTCACATCGGCCCGCCGCCTGCCAACCAATCTTATATCGTCATCGACAATGTGATGAAGGCGATCAAGGAAACTGGCGCCGAAGCGGTGCATCCGGGCTATGGGTTCCTGTCGGAAAACTCCCGCTTCGCCGAGGCCCTGGACGCCGCGGGCGTGGCTTTTGTCGGCCCCCCGGTTGGTGCGATTGAAAGCATGGGGGACAAGATCACCTCGAAAAAGATCGCGCAGGAGGCCGAAGTCTCCACCGTGCCCGGTTACATGGGGTTGATCGAAGACGCTGATGAGGCCGTGAAGATCTCGAATGAGATCGGTTACCCGGTGATGATCAAGGCCTCCGCCGGTGGCGGCGGTAAGGGCATGCGGATTGCATGGAATGATGAGGAAGCCCGCGAAGGATTCCAGTCCTCGAAAAACGAAGCTGCCAACAGCTTCGGTGATGACCGGATCTTCATCGAGAAATTCGTGACCCAGCCGCGTCACATCGAAATTCAGGTTCTGTGCGACAGCCACGGCAATGGCATCTATCTGGGCGAGCGTGAATGTTCGATCCAGCGCCGCAACCAGAAAGTGGTCGAAGAGGCCCCGTCGCCCTTCCTGGACGAAGAGACCCGCCGCGCCATGGGCGAACAGGCCGTGGCCTTGGCCAAGGCCGTGGGCTATTCTTCGGCGGGCACCGTGGAATTCATCGTTGATGGCGACAAGAACTTCTACTTCCTCGAAATGAACACCCGCCTGCAGGTGGAACACCCAGTGACCGAGCTGATCACGGGTGTGGACCTTGTCGAGCAGATGATCCGCGTGGCCGCTGGTGAAAAACTCACCATCACCCAGGACGATGTGAAGCTGAATGGCTGGGCGATTGAAAACCGTCTTTACGCAGAAGATCCCTATCGCAACTTCCTGCCCTCGATCGGTCGCCTGACCGCTTATCGTCCGCCGGTCGAACGTGCCGCTGGCCCGCTGCTGGAAAACGACAAATGGCAGGGTGATGCCAAATCCGGCAAACATGCGGTGCGCAATGATACCGGCGTCTATGAAGGCGGCGAGATCAGCATGTATTACGACCCGATGATTGCAAAGCTCTGCACCTGGGCGCCGACCCGTGATGAGGCGATTGAGGCGATGCGCGTGGCGCTCGACAGCTTCGAAGTGGAAGGCATCGGCCACAACCTGCCGTTCCTCTCGGCCGTGATGGATCACCCGATCTTCATCTCGGGCGACATGACCACTGCCTTCATCGAAGAGCAGTACCCGGACGGGTTTGAGGGTGTGACCCTTGGCGAAGAGGCGCTGAAGCGGATCGCGGCCTCGGCTGCGGCCATGTATCGCGTGACGGAAATCCGCCGCACCCGTATCTCGGGCCGGATGGACAATCACGAGCGCAAGGTTGGCAAGAAATGGGTTGTGACACTGCAAGATCAAGAATTTGCAGTGAAAATCAAAGCTGACAAAGAAGGTTCCACTGTTAAATTCGATGATGGGAGTAAGCTGCGCGTCGAAAGCGATTGGACTCCAGGCGACAGCCTGGCCAAGCTGAAAGTGGATGGTGAGAAGCTGGTTCTGAAGGTGAATAAAATCACCTCGGGGTTCCGGATGCGGAGCCGTGGCGCCGATCTGGCTGTGCGCGTGCGCACCCCGCGTCAGGCCGAACTGGCCAAGCTGATGCCTGAAAAGGTCGCTCCCGACACCTCAAAGATGCTGCTCTGCCCGATGCCGGGTCTGATCGTGAAGCTCGACGTGGAAGTGGGGCAGGAAGTTCAGGAAGGTCAGGCGCTCTGCACCATCGAGGCGATGAAGATGGAAAACATCCTGCGCGCCGAGAAAACCGGTGTGGTGTCCAAGATCAACGCAGGTCCCGGCGACAGCCTTGCGGTCGACGAAGTGATCATGGAGTTCGAATAATCCATGACCATGGCCGCCCGGCATATGTCCCGCAGCGGGGCGCTTGTTGCGCTCGCCGCCGTGGTGACGCTGGGCGGCTGTGACCTGCACCGCGAAAGCAAGCTGCGCGCCACGCTGTCAGCGTGGTTCCAGCTCGGCGATACGCTGGGGTTTGAAAGTGGCCCCCGTTGCACCGCCGCCGTCTTTCGGGTGCGCACGAATGAGGTCGGGCCTGACCTGCCGATGGGCGAAAGCCCGTCTGACGCGCAGGGCATTTACGGGCTGGTGGGCCGCGCAGCGATCCAGATGGAGGGCGTCAGCCCGCATCAGCTCACCGATACCATGCTGCTCGCCAATGATGGCTGGTTTGGCAAACACGCGCTTGGGGCCGCTGCCCAGGTTGGCCCCTGCCTGGACGATCAGATCGAACCGGGGTTTCACGCGGCGATGACGCGGCCCGGCGCGGTTCTGGCCTATTCGGCTGAACTGGACGGGGTCATGGTGCTCGACCCGGTTGAACGCAAATTGTTTTTCGCCGCCGGGGACACCTATTGACCCCTCCGGCCCCGCGGGCAGCGTTTGCCCACACAGAACATGATGTCGCCCGGGGACGCGGGCATATGAAAGGATAACGCCATGAGCGATACAGCGAAGTGGAAAGAGCTGGCCGAAAAGGAACTGCGCGGTCGCGCGGTTGAGGACCTGAACTGGGAAACCCTCGAAGGTATTGATGTCAAACCGCTTTACACGGCTGACGACACCAAGGACCTCGATCATATGGGCGGCATTCCCGGCGTTGGTCCCTTCACCCGTGGCGTGAAGGCGACCATGTATGCTGGCCGGCCCTGGACCATCCGTCAATATGCCGGGTTCTCGACCGCTGAGGAATCCAATGCCTTCTATCGCCGCAACCTTGCTGCTGGTCAGCAGGGCGTGTCCGTGGCCTTCGACCTGGCCACTCACCGGGGTTATGACAGTGACCACCCGCGCGTGGTTGGCGATGTTGGTAAGGCCGGCGTTGCGATCGACTCGGTTGAGGACATGAAGATCCTGTTTGACGGCATCCCGCTCGACAAAGTCTCCGTCTCGATGACCATGAACGGGGCCGTGATCCCGATCCTTGCGAGTTTCATTGTGGCCGGCCAGGAACAGGGCCATGACAAATCGCTGCTGGCGGGCACCATTCAGAACGACATTCTGAAAGAATTCATGGTGCGCAACACCTATATCTATCCGCCTGAGCCGTCGATGCGGATCATCTCGGACATTATCGAATACACCTCGAACGAGATGCCGAAGTTCAACTCGATCTCGATCTCTGGCTATCACATGCAAGAGGCTGGTGCGAACCTGGTGCAGGAGCTGGCCTACACGCTGGCGGATGGTCGTGAATATGTGCGTGCCGCCATCGAGGCCGGCATGGACGTGGATAAATTCGCAGGACGTCTGAGCTTCTTCTTCGCGATCGGCATGAACTTCTTCATGGAAGCCGCCAAGCTGCGCGCTGCCCGTACCCTGTGGCACCGCGTCATGAGCGAGTTCGGCGCGAAGTCGGAGCGTTCCAAGATGCTGCGCACCCACTGCCAGACCTCGGGCGTCAGCCTGCAGGAACAAGACCCCTATAACAACGTGATCCGCACCGCGTATGAGGCGATGTCGGCAGCCCTGGGTGGCACCCAGTCGCTGCACACCAACGCGTTGGATGAGGCGATTGCGCTGCCCACCGATTTCTCGGCGCGCATTGCCCGTAACACCCAGATCATCTTGCAGGAAGAGACCGGCATCACCAATGTGGTCGACCCGCTGGCGGGCTCCTACTATGTGGAAAGCCTGACGGATGAGCTGATCAACAAGGCTTGGGCCCTGATGGAAGAGGTCGAGGAAATGGGCGGCATGACCAAGGCCGTGGCCTCGGGGATGCCGAAACTGCGGATCGAGGAATCGGCCGCCAAGCGTCAGGCCATGATCGACAAGGGTGACGAGGTCATCGTTGGCGTGAACAAATACAAGCTTGCCCAGGAAGACGAGATCGAAATCCTCGACGTGGACAATATGGCCGTGCGTGACAGCCAGATTGCCCGCCTTGAAAACATCCGCGCAACCCGTGATGAGGCCGCCTGTCAGGCTGCCCTTGATGAGCTGACCCGCCGCTCGAAAGAAGGTGGCAATCTGCTCGAGGCCGCTGTTGAAGCGGCCCGCGCCCGCGCCTCAGTCGGAGAGATCAGCATGGCAATGGAAAAAGAATTTGGCCGCCACCGCGCCGAAGTGAAAACCCTCGCCGGTGTCTATGGCGCCGCATATGAGGGTGATGAAGGCTTTGCCCAGATCCAGAAATCGGTCGAAGACTTCGCTGAGGCCGAAGGCCGCCGCCCGCGTATGCTCGTCGTGAAAATGGGGCAGGACGGGCATGACCGTGGCGCCAAGGTGATCGCCACCGCCTTTGCCGATATCGGCTTTGACGTCGACGTGGGCCCGCTGTTCCAGACCCCGGACGAGGCGGCTCAGGACGCCATTGACAATGACGTGCATATCGTCGGTATTTCGTCGCAGGCCGCGGGTCACAAGACGCTGGCGCCGCAGTTGGTGCAGGCTTTGAAAGAGCAGGGTGCTGAGGATATCATCGTGATCTGCGGCGGGGTTATTCCGCAGCAAGATTATGATTTCCTTTATGAAAGTGGTGTGAAAGCCATCTTCGGCCCGGGCACCAACATCCCGCAAGCTGCTGAAAAAGTGCTGCAAATCGTGCGTGAGGTTCGCAGCTAAACTGCGCGGTGAGGGGCGGGAGTCCTCCCGCTTCCTTGGCAACGCCCCCGTCATTGTCACGTCGGAGCGGCACAAAATCCTTGAAGCTGGCGGCATTTCCCGCCAGCCTCATCCCGGAACCAATCGGAGACTATCCATGGCGCTGGGCACGATCGACCACCTTGTCATTGCCTCTGCCACCCTGGCTGAAGGGGTGGAATTTATTCAGGCAACACTTGGGGTGCCAATGGCAGGCGGCGGGCAGCACCCGTTGATGGGCACGCATAACCGGCTGTTGTCGCTTGGTCCTGATATCTACCTTGAAGTGATCGCCATTGACCCGGACGCCGCGCGGCCAAGCCACGCCCGCTGGTTTGACCTAGATTATTTTACCGGCGATGCCCGGCTGACCAATTGGGTGGTGCGGGTGCCTGAGATTGAAGAGGCGCTGCACCGGGCGCCTGAGGGCATCGGGGATGTGTTGGAACTGGAGCGTGGCACCTATCGCTGGCAGATGGCCGTGCCCGAAGATGGGCGTCTGCCCTTTGCGGGCTGTGCCCCCGGTTTGCTGAGCTGGCAGACAGCAGGCCCCGCCGCTGCCTTGCCCGATCACGGATTGCGTCTGGCCGCGCTGGAGATCACCCATCCCGAGGCCGAAGCGCTTTCGGTGGCGCTGGCCCCGTTGGTGATCGACAAGCGGATCACGCTGCATTCCGGCGCGCCCGGACTGTCTGCGTGGATCGATACCCCGGGGGGTATGGTGCAACTGTAAACGACGGGATCTCCCCGGCCGTAACCCCTGGGCTGTAGTGCTTTGAGGGAGGTCTGGGCACAGAGCTGCGCCCAGACGGAGTTCTTTCGAAACGCTTTAACTCTGGGCCTTCTCCGAACGCAGAGGCTTGCGTCCTCGCTCATCTGCCGGGTTTCCCGCGGCATACAGCACAGAAAATCCGATCACTGCGGATAGGGCAGAGGCCAGCAGAACCCCAAGCCGCACATCATTCATCAAAGCAGGGTCCGAAAAGCTCAGCCCGCCAATAAAGAGCGACATGGTAAAGCCGATGCCAGCCAGTGCCGAGATGCCATAGACATGCTGCCAGCCCACCCCATGGGGCAGCGCGGCACGACCGGTCTTGACCGTCAGCCAGGTCAGGCCAAAGACACCAACCTGCTTGCCCAGAACCAGCCCGGCCGCAATACCCAGAGGCACGGGGGCGAGCAGGGCTGCAAGCGACATCCCCTCAAAGCTCACCCCGGCATTGGCAAAGGCAAAGATCGGCACGATCAGGAAAAACACGTAAGGCGTCAGCGCATGTTCCAAGGCGTG
This sequence comes from Aliiroseovarius crassostreae, assembly GCF_025137635.1. NCBI lineage: Bacteria > Pseudomonadati > Pseudomonadota > Alphaproteobacteria > Rhodobacterales > Paracoccaceae > Aliiroseovarius > Aliiroseovarius crassostreae. Next base: position 680,624 of record NZ_CP080772.1, read on the forward strand.
CAGGGGGGATTTGCCCCATTTATCCGTCAACGGGATGAAAAACGCCGTGGCCACACCTGCCAGTGTTGCATGCACCCCGGATTTCAGCACCAGCACCCACAGCACAACCCCCAGCATCAGAATGGGCGCAACCCGGTGCACGCGCTTCATGTTCAGCCACCCCATCAGAACCAGCGGCACAAGGGCGTAAATCAGGTAAGAGACCTTGAGTTCAGCCGTGTAAAACAGCGCAATCACAATAATCGCACCAAGGTCGTCCAGAATGGCCAGGGTTAGCAGAAATACCTTGAGCGCCGCCGGTGCGCGCTTTCCGAGCAGCGCCAGAACCCCAAGCGCAAAGGCAATATCCGTGGCCGCGGGAATGGCCCAGCCACCCAGCGTGGCGGGGTTGGACCAGTTGATGGCAGCATAAATCACCGCAGGCACCAGCATCCCCCCCAGCGCCGCCATGCCCGGAAGCACCACGTCGCGCGGGTTTTTCAGCTTCCCTTCCAGGATCTCCCGCTTCAGCTCCAACCCGATCAGGAAGAAAAAGATCGCCATCAACCCGTCATTGACCCACAGAAGAAGCGGTTTCGACAGGCCCTCCCCGTTGAGCAAAACAGAAAACTTCGCGTCGAATATACTGGCAAAAGCATCTGCCGCGGGTGAGTTCGCTGCGATCAGCGCGGCAATTGCCGACAGCATCAGAAGGATGCCACCAGCGGCATCATGGCGGAAGAATTTGTCAAGAAAGCGGGTGAGCATTGTATCCCTGATCGTTTTTGTCACATTCACTTTCAGATAGGGGCAAACTGCCCGGGTTCAAGGTCTGGACAGTCTGATTGCTTGAAGAAAAGCACCGAAGCCGATCTGCGTGATTTGCCACATGATTTGCATCATGACTGGCCCCGTCTTTCTGCTCGTTATTGCGGACAGGAGCGTGTAGGAAGGAGCCATGTCGATCTGGTCCCGCATATCTGATGCGCTGTCCGCGCTGGCCAAGGGCGAAAGCCTGTCTGACGTGTTTGCCCATTTGCGCACACCGCCTGAACGTTCAGCCGGTTTTGCCATCGCGGTGATCGCGCTGGGGGCCAAGATGGCCAAGGCGGATGGGTTGGTGACGCGTGACGAGGTGTCCGCCTTTCGAGAAGTGTTTACCATCCCGCGCGGAGAGGAAAAGCAGGCAGCCAGGGTGTTCAACCTCGCGCGCACCGATGTGGCCGGGTTTGACCTCTATGCCCAGCGGATTGCCGATATGTTCGGACCAGCCGACCCGGCGCTTTTCGACCTCATGGAAGGGTTGTTTTTCATTGCGCTGGCAGATGGGGAATACCACCCCAACGAAAATGAATTCCTGCTTCATGTGGCGCGCATTTTTGGCATCCCGGAAGAGAAGTTCTTTGCGTTGCGGGCGCGGTTCGTGCCGGACGCCGAGGCGTGCCCCTATCAGGTGCTGGGGGTGCCCAAGGACATGCCGATCCGTGAAATTCGCAAGGTCTGGCGCCAGGCCGTGCGCGACAGTCATCCCGATGTGATGGTGGCGCGGGGGGTGCCGGAAGAGGCGATCAAGCTGGCGGAAAAGCGGCTGATTGCAGTGAACCGCGCCTGGGAAGAGATCAATGCACGTCAGGGGAGCCACTGACCCATGCGTATCGCTACCTATAATGTCGAATGGTTCAACACGCTGTTTGATGATACGGGGCGCCCGATTGCGGATGCGGAACTGGCCACAAGGAGGGGCGTGACCCGGCGGGCGCAGCTCAAAGCGGCCGGGGTGGTGTTCAAATTGCTTGAAGCCGACCTGATCATGGTGGTCGAAGCCCCAGATGAAAATCGCCGCCGTTCGACCGTGAAAGCTCTGGAAAGTTTCGCGCGGATTTTTGGCCTGCGGGCACGTAAGGCTCTGATCGGGTTTGCAAATGACACCCAGCAGGAAATCGCGCTTTTATATGACCCGGACCAGTTTGAGGCAAAACATGATCCTTGGGGGGCGGCACAGGGCCAGTATGCGCCGCGCTTTGACGGTGCCTTCCATCTGGATCTGGATGTGGATGCCAATCCCGATCCGGTGGTGTTTTCCAAACCCCCGCTGGAGGTGGCGCTGACACTGCGGAAAAACGGGCAGAAACTGCGCCTGATCGGGGTGCATGTGAAGTCGAAAGCCCCGCATGGGGCCCGCAATGCGGAAGAGGCGATCCGTATCAGCATCGAAAACCGCCGCAAGCAGATGGCGCAATGTATCTGGATCCGGCAACGGGTGGACCAGCTTCTTGAAGCGGGGGAACAGGTGATTGTGCTGGGGGATTTCAACGATGGTCCGGGGCTTGATGAATATGAAAAGCTGTTTGGCCGGTCAGGGGTGGAAATTGTAATGGGCGAGGGCGAAGGCCCCTGTCTGTATGATCCACATGCGGCACGCTTTTTGGCGCGCCCTTCGGCGGCCCGCATCAGCTCTGCCCGGTTTTATATTGCGAGCCAGAAGCGATATTTGCAGGCGCTACTCGACTATATCATGATTTCCGAGGACCTGCGCGGGTTTGACCCGGTCTGGCGCATCTGGCACCCGTTTGACGACCCGCTCTGTTATCGGGCTGAGGCCCTGCGCGAGGCGCTGTTGACCGCCTCGGATCACTTTCCGGTCACGCTGGATATTGATCTTTGACGCTTGCGCACTGGAAATACCGATCTCTGCGCCCCATATTTTCCGTATGAAACAGATCCTGAAACCCACCTTGCTGGCAGGGCTTGTTGCCTTGTCCTCCCCGGGGCTGGCTGAGACGGGCCAACCCCAATCCCCCCAGCCGTCTCCGCCGTCGTCCCCCGAGGGGGATCCCAAGCTGGAAGACGGTGCGGAATTGATGTCGCGCGGCTTGCAGATGTTGCTGGACGGGCTGGCGCAGGAAATGTCCCCGATGCGTGACGGGCTGGCCGAGGGCATGGCCGAAAATTGGGCCAGGCAATTGCACGAAGGCTGGCAGGATCTGATGGCGGAAATGGGGGATCTGTCTGCCTATCACCCGCCGGAAGTGCTTCCCAATGGTGACATTATCTTGCGGCGTAAATTGCCACAGCCTCCTGTCCCGCCTGAAGCTGCGACACCGGACGGGGGAACGGATCTGTAAAGCCGCACAAAGGCCTGGCCTGAAGGTCAGAACAGGGCAGCTCCCCGGCGCATGGCCATGACGCACCCAGGGGTGCGCTGCAGGCCGCTGGGGGAAAGCGGTGTCGTGCCGCGGTTCAATGCCTCGTGATTGTTGCGAGCGAAATCGAGCAGGGCAGAGATGTCCTCACCTTCTTCCACATCGCCGAAAACATGTGTTTCGCTGCGGGTGGCATGATAGGCCACGAGGCAGGTTCGGCCACAGCCCCCCATTTCAGCATGGCCCGAGATTTCAAACCCGTCCTCGATACTGTCGCGTGCGGCGGTGATGGCCTGTTGAAGCTGAACCATCATGGCATGACCTGCGGTGCAGATCTGGCCGGTATGGGGGCAGGGGGTGCAGAGAACAAGCTGCTGCCCCTTCTGGGTCGGTGTGGTTGTTGTGGTCTGTCCCACCGTCTGCATCTGTGTCCGGTACATGACGCCCTCCGCGCGTAAGATGCGGGATGGGGCGGGGGGAAGAGGGGGCATTCTGGCCGCCTGCGATCCTCCTGCCGGGGCACCCCGCCCGGGTTGAGTTTCATTAGATGGCAGGTCTCCTGACTTGCGGGTCTTGGCGGTTCTGATCCTTCCCGGGGGGCGCCCAGTGGTTTTTCAAAACAGCTCACCGCTTACAGTTGCGGGGGCAGTTGTGGAATTGGCCGAGATCCGACCGCACCACATTCCCTTTTCACCCGAAACTTTCTGGTGGAAAGATCCGGGAACCATCTGAGAAATGGGTGACGCAGGACGCGGCCGGTGTCAAGCAAGAAGCGTATGTGGGGAGGGGCATGAACAGGGACAAGAACGGGGGCAGGGGCGCTGCCCCTCGGCCTGGCGGCCTCACCCCGAGGTATTTTCAGCAAGAAAAAGCGAAGGCTCAGCGCAGAGTTTTGACGTTTGAGGTGGCGTCAAGTGCTGCACAGAGCGCGTCAAACCGGCTCTCGGCAACCTCGCCGAAAAGATCACGGGCTTCTGCGGCAAGGTGCAAATGCAACTCGCGTTTCTTGGGATACCATTTCAGCTCCGCCTTGTCCTGTGGCCCATCCACCGCGAACATGGCGCCAAAGCGCATGGCCTTGCCCAGAACCTCGGCCCGGATCAGGTCCTTTTCGCCGAGAATTTCAAACAGGTTTTCAAATCGCGATCCCTGGCGGCTGTTTTTATAGCGGTGCAGCAGGGACAGGCCGAGAAACACCCGTTCTTCATGGGTGAGCCCCCCAAGATTGGCGCGGGTGGCGTTGTCGAAACAGACTTCGTGACGATAGTCGGGGTGGGCGCGCCAGCTCACATCATGCAGCAGGCAGGCGGCCTTGATCACCCGTTTCTGGTCCGCCCGCGCGGATTTGTAAAGCGGGGTGAGAAAGTCATAGAGGGCTTTGCCAAAGCCAGGAACGCGCGCGTCCTTTTGTTCGGCAAAGCGGCAGGCCTCGATCAGGGGGTCACGTTTGCGAATGGGCTTTGGCATCTGTTCATAAAGCATCCCTTCGCGGATCCCGTAGGAGCTGACGGCGATTTCCTTGGGGCGAAATACATGGATCAAGCGTTTTAGCACAAGCGCGGCGATCGGAACCAGTGCCATACGGGTGGCCGAGGTGGAGGTGCGTTGCCGGATCTCTTCCAGATCCACCTTTTCAATCCAGCTCAGGGTTTTTTGTAGTGATTTCAGCGGCATGCGGTATTCGTGCAAAACCGTCAAAGGGTAGTTGCGGCGTTCCATGTCAAGCCGCGCAATGGCGCGCCAGCTTCCCCCCACGAGAAACAGGCGTTTGTGATCCGTGCCCATTTCGGCGGCCAGCTCATCCACCACCCGGGCGATCTCAGCCTTCAGCCCTTTCTTTCCGCCTGGGGTGTCGGCCAGTTTCAGCGGTCCGAGAGGGGAGGTGATGCGTTTGCCAACATGGCCTCCATTGATCCTGGCCAGCTCCAGCGAACTGCCGCCAATATCGCACATCAGCCCTTTGGCCTCAGGCCAGCCAAGCAAAACGCCCTGCGCAGACAGCCGGGCCTCTTCTTCGCCGTCAATCACGTAGAGTTTGAGCCCCGTTTCACGCAGGACTTCGTCGCGGAACTCCGGCCCGTCCGTGGCCTCACGCACTGCGGCGGTGGCCACCGCGGTCAGCGGGGGCAGGTGCATGCCTTTGGCCAGAAGCTGAAACCGTTTGATTGCGGCCAGCGCCCGCGCCCGGCCCTCTGGGTTCAGGCACCCGGTCTGGGCAAGCCCGGATCCGAGGCCGCAGAGGATTTTTTCGTTGAAGAAATAGGCGGGCGAACGGGCAGCACCGTCAAAAACCACCATGCGGACCGAGTTGGACCCCACATCGACCACGCCTACGCGCGACAAGGCACGGGCGGAGGGGTCTTCAAAGATCGGGCGACCAAACGGACCCCACTCGTCGGTGGAAGCTGTTGTATTCATGTTGGAAATCCCTGCCCGTCTTCCTGTTTCCTTGCTGACTATGCCCATTTCAGCAGCCCCGGGTCAATCCAGATCCGCAGGTTCTTCGGGGCTGTGGGCCAGTTTCGGCACGTCTGATGCCCCGGCGGATCCGCGTCCCGAGAGGGACGGATTTTCCATGAAGAACCGGTGGCAGTTGAACGGGTGATCCAGCGCGGACAGGTCGGTGCGGGCAAAGCTGCCATCTGGCCCCATCACCCAGCTCTGCGCCACATCCGCCAAGTTCGCGGCCATGATCTGGCTGACGATCTGTGCCTTCACCGTCGCGTTCTTGACCTCGACCAGGGTTTCCACCCGCCGGTTCAGGTTGCGCCCCATCCAGTCGGCGGACGAGATGTAAACGCGCGCTTTTTTCGACGGCAGCCCGTGCCCATTGCCAAAGCAGACGATACGGGAATGTTCCAGAAAACGCCCGACGATGGATTTGACCCGGATGTTTTCGGACAGGCCTAAGATGCCGGGTCTGAGCCCACAGATGCCCCGCACCACCAGACTGATTTTTACCCCCGCCTGGGAGGCCTCATAAAGCGCGTCGATCACGTCGGGTTCGACCAGAGAGTTCATCTTGGCCCAGATTTCGGCCGGTTTGCCGTCTTTGGCCAGATCTGCTTCGCGCCGAATAAGCGCAATCAGCGTGGTTTTCTGGTTGAGCGGTGAAATGGCCAGGTTTTCAAGCCCCTGAGGTTCGGCATAGCCCGAGAGATAGTTGAAAACCTTGGTCGCATCACGTCCCAGCGCCGCGTCGCAGGTAAAGAAGCTGAGGTCGGTATAAATGCGGGCGGTAATCGGGTGGTAATTGCCGGTGCCATAATGGGTATAGGTCACCAGCTCATCCCCTTCGCGCCGCACCACGGTCGAGATTTTGGCGTGCGTTTTGTAGTTGATGAACCCATAGGTCACATGGGCCCCGGCGCGCTCCAGACGGCGTGATTGGCGGATATTTGCAGCTTCGTCAAAGCGGGCCTTGAGTTCCACCAGAGCGGTCACGGATTTCCCGTCCTCCGCCGCTTCGCACAGGGCTTTTACAATCGGACTGTCATGGGACGTGCGATACAGCGTCTGTTTGATCGCCACCACATTCGGGTCGCGCGCCGCCTGGTTCAGAAATCGCACCACCATGTCAAACGTTTCATACGGGTGGTGCAGCAACATATCCTTCTGGCGGATCGCGGCAAACATGTCCCCTTCGTGGTCCTGAACACGTTCCGGCACACGAGGACTGAAACTGGGCCACAGAAGGTCATGGCGATCTTTCAGCACCAGCTCACCCAGATCGGCCATGCCGATCATCCCGTCCACCTCCACGATCTCGTCACCGGACACGCGCAGTTCGCGTTTGATCATCCGCATCAGGGCATCGGGGGCACCTTTGGTGATTTTCATCCGCACCACTTCGCCGCGTTTGCGGCGTTTAAGAGCGGTTTCAAATTCGCGCACCAGATCTTCAGCCTCGTCTTCGACCTCCAGATCACTGTCACGCAGAATGCGGAAGGCGCAGTTGCCCTTCTCGACATAGCCAGGGAACAGGCTCGACAGATGTTCCAGCAGCAGGTCTTCCAGCGGCAGAAAACGACATTGACCCTCAGCGGCAGGCAGGCGCACAAAGCGGTTGATCTGTTGCGGGATCGGAAGCAGCGCCTTGAGTTTCTGCCGGTCCTTGCTGCGCTCAAGCTGCAGCGCCAGCGCAAAGCCAGTGTTGGGGATGAACGGGAAGGGGTGCGCCGGGTCAATGGCCAATGGTGAGAGAACCGGGAAAACCTGGCTCAGAAAAACCTGATCCAGATGGGCCTTGTCCTCCGGGGTAAGGTCGGCGCGCTTCTCGATAATGATGCCCTGGTCGCGCATCTGCCGGGTCAGCGTGTCATAGGTGGATTGCTGGCGCGCCATCAGGGCGCGGGCGTCCTGATTGATCAGTGCCAGCTGTTCGGCGGGCAGCAAACCGTCTGCTGCGGGGGTGGTCACGTCTTCGCGCACCAACTCCCGCAGCCCGGCCACACGCACGGTGTAAAACTCGTCAAGATTGGTGGCCGAGATCGACAGAAACCGCAGCCGTTCCAACAGCGGGACGCGCGGATTTTCCGCTTCTTCCAGAACCCGCCAGTTGAAGCCAAGCCAGCTCAGTTCACGGTTGAAAAACCGCTTTGGTCCCGCCGTCTCCTCGGGGGGTAATTCTGCCGCCTCCGGGAACGGGGCGTGCAGAAAGTCGGAAAGCGGCGTGTTGGGGGTCTCGGCTTTGGTCATGACAGCTCTATCGCGGTGTTTTGTAACGGCGATGTGACGTTACGCCTGCCTGCGTGGCTTGTCCAGCAAGCCGGCCCCACATGCCTGCCGCTTTTTCTTGTCGTAAATATCCTGGGGTGAGCGAGCTTGCCTCGCGAGGGGCAAAGCCCCTGAAGCTCGCCAGGTATCGTTGGATCACGGAAATTACTGGAAAGGCGTTAATCGCCACCGAAATCGCCACCAAAGTCGCCACTGGCCGCAATGCCCAACACCCGCTGGGCCAGTGCACGGGTGATCGGGCGCTGTTCGGACAGGGCGACCTGATCCAGAGCCTGCACCAGATGCCCCGCCGCCGCTAAAGACCGCTCCATCCGGGGCACAAGATAGTCGACCAGATTGGCATTTACACTGATCTGGCGGTCATGGAACAGTTTGACCAGAACCGCGGATAATAGCATGTCATCGGGGGGCTCCAGCCGGGCCAGCGTGGTGCCTTCCATGCGTGATCGCAGGTCGGGGAGGCGCAGCCCCCAGCGCGAGGGCGCATCTTCGGCGGTCAGCATCAGCCAGCCACCTTCGGCCAGAACCAGATTGTGCAGGTGAAACAGCGCGGTCTCAGACGCGCGGTCCCCGGCGATCCGGTCCACATCCTCAACCACCACCGATCCACCCGCAAGCGCCTCGATCACGGTTGTGTCCAGGCGGTCGGCGTGAATGATCTCCGCCCCGGACTGATCCGCCCAGACATGGGCCAGATGGGTTTTCCCCGTGCCGCCTGCGCCTGCCAGAACCAGTTTCTGATTGGGCCAGAGCGCCCAGCCGTTCACAATCGCCATCGCCGCCTGATTGGACGGCGTGACCAGAAAATCATCCACCCCCCGCGCCGGGGTCACGGGCAGGTCAAAGGCAAGTTGATCCTGCATCAAAGGTCCTTTGCCTCTTCTTCGGCTACGGTGTTCTGTCGACCGGCCACGCCTTGATAAAGGCGCCCGATCTTGTATTGCCCGATCACGAAACGGGCGATCACGCCGATGGCGGCGGCCACCGGCACGGCCACCAGCATCCCGACAAACCCAAATAGCGAGCCAAAGACAGACAGAGCCAGCATCAGCCAGACCGGGTGCAGACCCACGGAATTGCCGACGAGTTTCGGGGTGATGATGTTGCCCTCAAGGAACTGTCCGGCAAAGAAAATTGCGGCCACGCCGCCCAGGCTCCACCATTCGCCCCAGAACTGAAACAGCGCCAGGCCGATCGCAAGGGCGCCGCCCACCAGCGCACCGACATAGGGGATAAAGGTGATCAGCCCGGCAATGAACCCGACCACAAGGCCGAATTGCAGCCCCACCAGCATCAGCCCCACCGCGTAATAGCTCCCCATCACCAGACAGACAGAGCCCTGCCCGCGGATGAAGCTGGCCAGAACCTTGTCGATATCGCGGGCAATTGTGCGGATTGTCGGGGCGTGATCCAAAGGCAAAAGCGCATCCACCTTCGCCACCATGTGATCCCAGTCCAGCAGCAGGTAAAAGGCGACAACCGGGGTGATCACCAGAAGGATCACGATGTTGAGCACGCTCATCGCTGATGAGACCAGCCTGCCGACCAACTCGCCGCCACGCGACTGAATGGCCTGGCCAATGCTGTCGAGCGACTGGCGCAACGTGCCGTTTTCTTCAAGGAATGAGGGGAATTTGGTGCTGATGAAGGCATGTAGCTGGCTGAGCAGCTTGGGGGCCGCGTCGACCAGGGCAAGGGCCTGATTGACCAGCGTCGGCACCACCAGAAGAATTGCAATCACAAAAATCAGCATCGCAAACAACGAGATCAGGACCGTTGACAGCACCCGTGACAACCCCATCGCCTCCAGCCGGTCCGCCACCGGATCAAGGAAATAGGCAATTGCGCCGCCCAGAACGAAGGGCAGAATCACATTGCCAAGATACCACAGCGCCAGCGCCAGAATGAGCATGGCCGCGGTCCAGTATTTGGCTTGGGTCTCAACTGGAAGGGGCATGAGATGTCCTTTTGAAATCTGTCCCTATGTCGCCCAACCACAGTGGTTTTTCAAGGGGGCGGGTGAACGTCCGGGCGAGGGGCCTTTGGGGTCGGGCGGGCAGAATTGTGCTGACTGATCCTCTGGCTGCGGAAAACCGCTTTTCCTTTCCCGATGCCTGGGTCAGACTGTGGTCAAACTGTTGAAAAGGCAAACAGCAATGCGATTTCTTATGGCGATTGGGGCGGTTGCAACCCTTCTGGCAGGGTGCGACGGGCATCAATATGAACCCAAAAAATCGGGAATTACCACCTCGGGAGAGGTGGGGGTTGGTGTGAAATATGAAGAGGGTCAGGGCACCTCTCTCGCCACCAAAAACGAAGTGAAGATCAGCGTGTCCGGGTCGATCTGAGCTGGGGCCGCTATCTGAAAAACAGATAAAACCCGGAAGGCTTTCTCCTGCTGTCGCGGGACGACATCCCGATTGTACGGATGTTTCGGGGCAGGTCGCGACAGATCAGATCAGGGCAGAGGTGTCTTCCCAACCCGTTTCGCCCCCTCAGTCAATCCGAACACCCTGTCGTCTCAGCTCATGCTGCACCGCCCGGATGTCCACCGCATCAAGTGAGACCCCAGACTTGATCGATAGCGCCGCAGCCACGCCCGCGCCCTGGCCCGCAACCGCACAGCAGGCCATGTTGCGCGTGCCAGCATGGGCCACCTTGTCCCCGCCGATGGCACGTCCCGTGACCAGCAATCCCTCCACCCCTTTTGGCAACATCGCGCGGTATGGCACCTGCATGTAGCGCCCGGTGGTGGGCAGGATCAGGATGCCGTAGCCGTCAATAAACTCGGGGTAGATCCCGATTGTATCCTCAAACCGTCCCTGATGGCGCATATCCTGTTCGGTGAGGTTATAGGCCGCGTCGATCTTGCGCGTGTCACGAATGCCGATGGTCATGCCGAAATTTCTAAGCCGCGCCTGCGCGCAGCCCGGTGTGTAGCGGCGCAGCGCATCAATGGCGGTCATCGCCTGCTTGCGCCCCTCGATCTCGCCTCGGGTCATGCTGTCCGGATCCGTGCCGTCAATCCCCGCCAGATGCACAAGGTTCATATAGGTCATCTCGCCACTGTCATGCACCGCGCCCCAGGTGCCGCCGATGGTGTTGAGATGCGCGGGCATATGCCCCTCGCGGATGGCCTGGGCAAAGGGTTTGGCCAGAAAAGGCGAGAACATCTCGTCCTCTTTGCCGGAGGTCTCCACCTCCCATTCGCCGGAGGACCAATCCGCATAGGTCTGTGGATCGGCCTTCACGCCCTCCATGAATTTCTTTTTGTCGACCCCCGCGATATGGAACATGACCGAGGCCGCCTGCATCTCCTCGACCGGAGTTTTCACTGTGGGGGCACCCATCATATGGGCAATATCCGCATCCCCCGTGGCGTCGATCACCCGTTTGGCCAGAATGGCCTCGCGCCCCGCCTTGCTTTCGACAATGACGCCGGTGATGTGATTGCCCTCGCGCAGGGGGGCGACGAATTGGCGATGCAGCATCGGGTGGATGCCGGCCTCTTCGACCAGACGATCTGCAACCAGTTTGAACCCCTCACTGTCCAGCTCATAGGACAGGGACTGGCTCTCCGGCACGGCGGCCCCCATGGCTTTGGCGCGCTCTTCGAATTCCCAGCCTATGCCGCCGGCCTCAACGGTTTTCTCATGGCGATACCAGGCAAAGCCTTCGACGCCCACGGTGGTGATATTGCCACCGAAACAGCCGAACCGATCCAGCAACGTGACCTCGACACCGGCGCGGGCTGCCGCCAATGCGGCGGCCAACCCGCCGGGGCCGGATCCAACCACAAGCACATCGGTCTGATGGATCACCGGGATTTCGCGGGCGGGTTCAAGGATGGTCTGGGTCATGGGGGCTCCGAAACAGGTGGGGGCACCTTGGCACAGCGCGATGGTTGCGCAAACACAGTGGCGACACAAGGCCGGTCGCAAATGGCATATCTTGTGGCGAAACAGGGCAGGGTGCCGCCATGCTCGCCCTGCCCATTGCTCTTGCCTGCCTGATCGCGTAGACCGCTTGCAAACATGGAATTTATGAGGACAACATGCGTCTTTCCCGCTATTTCCTGCCGGTCCTGAAGGAAACCCCCGCCGAGGCCCAGATCGTCTCGCATCGCTACATGCTGCGCGCTGGCATGATCAAACAGCAGGCTGCCGGGATCTATACCTGGCTGCCGCTTGGCTTCAAAGTGCTGCGCAAGATCGAAAACATCGTGCATGAGGAACAGATCCGCGCCGGTCACGTGCCGATGCAGATGGCCACGATCCAACCGGCGGACCTGTGGCGCGAAAGCGGGCGCTATGATGATTACGGCGAAGAAATGCTGCGCATCGAGGACCGCCATGGCCGTGACATGCTCTATGGTCCGACCAATGAAGAGGTCATCACCGATGTGTTCCGTTCCCATGTGAACAGCTACAAAGACCTGCCGCTCACGCTCTACCAGATCCAGTGGAAATTCCGCGATGAAATCCGCCCGCGTTTCGGCGTGATGCGCGGCCGTGAATTCTACATGAAAGACGGCTACAATTTCGACCTGACCAAGGAAGACGCGCTGCACGCCTATAACCGCCACCTTGTCAGCTACCTGCGCACCTATGAGCGTATGGGCCTGCAGGCGATCCCGATGCGTGCGGATAGTGGTCCGATTGGCGGTGACGACACGCATGAATTCCTCGTGCTGGCCGAAACCGGCGAGTCGGAAGTGTTCTATGACAGCGCCGTGACCGACATGACCTTTGGCGACCGCGAGATCGACTATGATGACGTGGCGCAGTGTCAGGGGGTGATGGAGGAATTCACCTCGAAATACGCCCGCACCGACGAGACCCATGACGAGGCGATCTTCAATCAGATCCCCGAAGAACGCCGCCGCGTGGCGCGTGGGATCGAAGTGGGCCAGATCTTCTATTTCGGTACCAAATATTCCGAAGCCATGGGCGCCACCGTGGTCGACAAAGACCAAAACCATGTGCCGGTCCATATGGGGTCACACGGCATCGGCGTGTCGCGCCTGCTGGGGGCGATCATCGAAGCCTCGCATGATGACAAGGGCATTATCTGGCCCGAAGGGGTGACGCCGTTCCATGTGGGGATCGTGAACCTGAAACAGGGCGACGACGAAGCCGACGCCGCCTGTAACGCGCTTTACAAAGAACTCACCAAAGCCGGGCTGGAACCGCTCTATGATGACCGCAAGGAACGCGCGGGCGGCAAGTTCGCCACCATGGACCTGATCGGCCTGCCCTGGCGCATCACCGTGGGCCCGCGCGGCCTGAAAAACGGTGTGGTCGAAGTCACCTCTCGCCGCACCGGTGAAAGCGAAGAGATGTCGCCCGAAGCGGCCGTGGCCAAGATCATCGAGATCTATGAACCGCACCACGTGCGCGGGCTGTAAGAAAGCTGAAACTGATCTGGAAAAGGGGGCCGCGCGCCCCCTTTTTTGATGCGCGGATATAAGCGTGGGGGAAAGGAATGCCCCGCGTCCCCTTGACCCAACTCCGCCTGTCCCGGCATGCTTGCCATACGCGCAGATAAGCCGAAAAGGGCAAAGACATGATCCGAGCAATCACCATGGCAGGCGGGCTGGCCGGGGCAGTGGGTCTTTCGCAATTTCCTGAATTTTCACAGCAATACCTGCAGCGCCTCTCCGGTGCGCGCACCGAATTGATGGTGATTGCCAAAGGGTTTGACTTCACCGCCGAGGCCGCAGGGTATACGCGCGAAGAGGCCCTCGCAAAGATGAGTGGTTCAGAGTTCCAAAACGACCTGCGTGACCAGATGGCCGGAAACCTTGCGCGGTTCGACCGGCTCGATGCCGCCTACACATCGCTGAAACAAACCGAGCCGCTGATGCGTCTGACCAAGCTCTGGCATTTCCGGGATACGGATCTGGTGCAGGATACGTGGGACGAGTTTCGCCCCGCTGTGCCCGTGACCGCCGATGGGCTGATCAGCGCTGGGATCGGCTTTGTCGGCGGCTGGCTGATCCTGTCGCTTGTTCTGGGCGTGATCACCATGCCCTTTCGCCGGTTTGCGTGAGACAGGGTGAGATTGGGTGATAAGGGGCGCTGCCCCTCGCGAGACAAGCTCGCTCACCCCGGAGTATTTGAACCAAGAAGAAGGGGAGGTTGGAGTATTCCCTTTCCCTTTTTTCTTGTCAAAAATATCTTGGGGGAGAGCCGAAGGCTCGGGGGCAAAGCCCCAACAGGCTCACAAAGTGAGCCACCGGAAGCGGCCCGATGCGTGAGCAGAGGGCCACTTTGCTGACTGATTTGTTTCGGTCTTGCCCAAGGATTTGGAACGCGAAATGCGGCGAAAGAGGTTATCAGGCGGGGCGTTTCAGGAGGGGCATTGGCCACAGGTTTCTCCCGAAACGCATCAAAGCTTATTTTGCGGCGGGCACAATCCGGTTCACATGGCCCATTTTGCGCCCGGGTTTCACATCGGCCTTGCCGTAAAGATGCAGCGAGGCGTTGGCTTCGCGGGCGATCTCGGGCACGCGGTCCATGTCATCACCAATTAGGTTTTCCATCACCACATCCGCAAAACGGGATCCGTCCCCCAGCGGCCACCCGGCCACGGCGCGGATATGCTGTTCGAATTGGTCCACGGTGCAGCCCTGTTGGGTCCAGTGACCGGAATTATGCACGCGGGGCGCAATTTCGTTCACGATCAGACCTGTTGGCGTCACAAACAGCTCCACCCCCATCACGCCGACATAGTCGAGGGCGCTCAGGATCCGCCCTGCAAGCAGGATGGCGTCGGTGCGCTGGGCACCTGTCAGGCGTGCAGGCACGGTGGTGGTATCAAGGATCCCGTTTTTGTGCACGTTTTCACCCGGGTCAAAACAGGCCACTTCACCGGTCACGCCGCGTGCGGCGATGATGCTGATCTCATGGGTGAAGTTGACAAACCCCTCCAGCACCGCCGGAGCACCCTGCATGTCGGCAAAGGCCGCATCCGCATCCTCGGTGGTCTTGAGCCGTGCCTGACCTTTGCCGTCATAACCGAAACGGCGGGTTTTCAGGATCGAGGGGGCGCCAATTGCGGCAACCGCCGCCACCATATCTTCGATGCTTTCCACATTGGCGTAAGGGGCGGTGGCCAGTCCCAGATCGGACAGGAAATCCTTCTCAACGATCCGGTCCTGGCTGACGCGCAGCGCTTCGCGGCCCGGGCGGATCGGGGCGAGGGCTTCCAGCGCATCCAGTGCGGCGGTTGGGATGTTCTCGAACTCATAGGTGATCACATCGACCGATTTGGCGAAGGTTTCCAGAGCGGTCACGTCATCATAGCCTGCGGTGGTCACCTGGTCGGCCACCTGGCCTGCGGGCGGGTTTGCACCGGGTTCGAAGATATGGGTTTTGAACCCCAGGCGGGAGGCCGCAACCGAGAGCATGCGGCCCAGCTGGCCGCCGCCGAGAATGCCGATTG
Source organism: Aliiroseovarius crassostreae (assembly GCF_025137635.1). Taxonomy (NCBI): domain Bacteria; kingdom Pseudomonadati; phylum Pseudomonadota; class Alphaproteobacteria; order Rhodobacterales; family Paracoccaceae; genus Aliiroseovarius; species Aliiroseovarius crassostreae. The sequence continues at coordinate 695,929 of NZ_CP080772.1, forward strand.
TGGCGCCGGTGGGCAGGATCTCACTCATCAACCGGAACCTCCGGGATCGAGGCGGCGAGGGCTGCGCGCCAGGCGTCCAGACGCTCGGCCAGCTCTTCATCTGCAGTGGCAAGGATGCCCGCGGCCATCAGCCCCGCATTTGCCGCGCCCGCTGCGCCAATGGCCATGGTGGCCACCGGGAAACCCTTGGGCATCTGCACAATCGAATAAAGGCTGTCGACACCGGACAGCGCGCGGGTCTGGACCGGCACGCCCACAACGGGCACGCGGGTTTTTGAGGCCATCATGCCGGGCAGATGTGCCGCACCGCCCGCGCCCGCGATGATCACGTGAAGGCCCCGATCCGCGGCTGTTTTGCCATATTCCCACAACCGGTCCGGGGTCCGGTGGGCCGAGACGATCCGGGTCTCATAGGCCACGCCCAGTTCGTCCAGCACATTTGCCGCTTCTTTCATGGTGGGCCAGTCCGACTGGCTGCCCATAATGATACCGACCTTCACATCCGTCATGTGGTCCCCCGATGATGGCGCAATAAAGTTGGGCTTACTTATAGGGGCAGGGGGGTATGATGCAATCGGGCAAAAGGCCGGGAGGGGCAATCTGTCCCGCTTCCGCACGCTTTTTCGTGAATTTTCCGAACGTCCCGACCAAGGCCGCGCTTCGGGGGCGAAGGTGATACGAATGTGTGCGGTCGCGCGCCCTGCAGGATCAGGCGATGATATCCGGGGTCAGCTTGTCTTCGATCCGGGCAATCTTGTCTTTCAGGGCCAGCTTTTGCTTTTTCAACCGCCTCAGCCGCAACTGATCCGCCCGCCCGCTTTCCTCAAGCGCGTGGATGGCTTCGTCAAGATCACGGTGTTCCGCTTTGAAAACCTCAAGCTCCACCCGGAGCACGTCATTGGTTTTCATTTCTTTGGCATTGCTCATGGTCAGCAGGTCGATTCCCAAGTGGTGGTAAGAGCTTATCGCGCAAAACCGTTAACGCCAAGGAAAAGCCGTGGCAGCGCGCGCCCCCTTGCACCTGATCGCGCTCCACCCCATATTTACCCGAAGGGGTTGCCGATCGGGACCCCGACCACGCGTCGCTTTATCGTGAAAAAGGACCGACTGATGACCAAGATGACCCTGGCCACCCACCCGTTCCTGCTGGGATTTGAGCAATTGGAGCGGATGGTGGAACAAGCCGCCAAATCCAAGGATGGCTATCCCCCTTTCAATATCGAACAGGTGAGCGAGCGCGCTTATCGGATTTCACTGGCCGTGGCCGGTTTTGCCGATGAGGACCTCTCGATCACGGTGGAAAATGCCAAGCTGGTGGTGCGCGGTGCGCAGAAAGAGACCAGCGAGGATCGCGTTTTCCTGCATCGCGGTATTGCCGGGCGGCAGTTCCAGAAGAGCTTTGTGCTGGCAGATGGCGTCGAGGTGGTGGGGGCCTCCACCGAAAACGGACTGCTGCATATTGATCTGGAACGCGCGGAGCCTGAGCAGGTGGTGCAGACGATCCAGATCAACAAAGGCTGAGCGGGCGCTGCGTTAAGCCCACATCAATCTGCAATCACTCTGATGTTATCGGACGGGCAATGGCCTGCGCCGGACCCCATATCTGTAATAAGCCCCCCCCGCTGGTATGAAAACGGGGAGGCGTAAGCGCCCTTTGACGCTTGAGAAGGAAGGAGGCCCATCATGGATGCTACATTTGAATTCCTGCCCGAAGTCGAAAGCCGGACCGTCTATATCCGCTCGGTCTTGCCGGAAGAGCTGCCTGAAGAGATGCGCCCACAGGTGGACGGCATGGACCGGCTTTATTCGGTGCATCATGAGGATGGGGAATGCCTGGCCGTGGTGCATGGCCGACGTCTGGCCTTTGCGCTGGCGCGGCAGCATGATCTGACCCCGGTTGCGGTGCATTGATCGCGCCGCTTCTCAAGCGTTTCGGGATAAACTTGAGACACATGTTTATTCCGAAACGCCCACAACATTGATATCTCTTGTAGCGTTTCGATTTTCCCCTGTCTCAGGTTAAAGTCGAAACGCTTTAAAAAAAGACGAAATGAAAAAAGGCCAGAGCGGGGCTCTGGCCTTTCTGTTTTGTAGTGGGCATTCGGGGCAGGGGCTTAGCCCTTGATCAGCCCCATGCTTTCCAGCTTCAAGAGCACCTGGTGGGCGCAGTTGTCCACTTCGACATTCTCGGTTTCCACCGTCAGTTCCGGGTTCACCGGCACGTCATAGGGATCGGAGATCCCGGTGAATTCCTTGATCTTGCCTTCGCGGGCCAGCTTGTAGAGACCCTTGCGGTCACGGCGTTCACATTCCTCGATCGAGGTTGCCACGTGAACTTCGACAAAGGCACCGAATTGCTCGACATCTTCACGCACCGCGCGGCGGGTGGTGGCGTAAGGGGCAATCGGGGCGCAGATCGCGATACCACCATTTTTGGTGATCTCGGAGGCCACATAGCCGATGCGGCGGATGTTGAGGTCACGGTGCTCTTTCGAGAAGCCCAGCTCGCTCGACAGGTTCTTGCGCACGATGTCCCCATCCAGCAGGGTCACGGGACGCCCGCCCATTTCCATCAGTTTCACCATCAGCGCGTTGGCAATGGTCGATTTGCCCGAGCCCGAGAAGCCGGTGAAGAACACGGTAAAGCCCTGCTCTGCGCGCGGTGGTTTGGTCTTGCGCAGCTCTTCCACAACGGTCGGGAACGAGAACCATTCCGGGATTTCCAGACCTTCCTGCAGGCGGCGGCGCAGCTCGGTGCCGGAAATGTTCAGGATGGTCACGTTGTCCTTGTCTTCGATCTCATCGGCGGGTTCGTATTGGGCGCGGTCCTGCACGTAAACCATGTGCTTGAAGTCGACCATTTCGATGCCGATCTCGGCCTCATGCTCGCGGAACAGGTCCTGCGCATCATAGGGCCCATAGAAATCTTCACCGGCCGAGTTCTTGCCGGGGCCTGCGTGGTCGCGGCCGACGATGAAATGGGTGCAGCCGTGGTTCTTGCGGATCAGGCCGTGCCAGACCGCTTCGCGCGGGCCAGCCATGCGCATTGCCAGGTTCAGCAGCGACATGGTGGTGGTGGCGGCAGGGTATTGATCCAGCACCGCCTCATAGCAACGCACGCGGGTGAAGTGGTCGATATCGCCCGGTTTGGTCATGCCGACAACCGGGTGAATAAGCAGGTTGGCCTGTGCTTCACGAGCGGCGCGGAAGGTCAGTTCCTGGTGGGCGCGGTGCAGCGGGTTGCGGGTCTGGAACGCCACCACGCGACGCCAGCCCAGCTTGCGGAAATACGACCGCAGTTCGTTCGGCGTGTCGCGGCGGCCGCGGAAGTCATAATGCACCGGCTGCTGGATACCCACGATCGGGCCGCCCAGATAGATTTTACCGGCCACATTATGCAGGTAGTTCACCGCCGGGTGCGCATCGTCATCCGCGCCAAACACCTTCTCGGCTTCGCGTGCCTTGTTGGGTTCCCAACGATCGGTCACGGTCATCGTGGCCAGGATCACACCTTCCTGATCGCGCAGGGCAATGTCCTGCCCCAGTTCGATCGAGTTTGCGAACTCCTCCGACACATCCAGGGTGATCGGCATCGGCCAGAGCGAGCCGTCTGCCAGGCGCATGTTTTCCACCACGCCATTGTAATCTTCCTCGCTCAGAAAGCCCTTGAGCGGGTTGAAGCCACCGTTCATCAAAAGCTCCAGATCACAGATCTGACGCGGGCTGAGGTCGTGGCTGGTCAGGTCAGCGGCTTCAACTTTCAGCTTCTGCGCGCTTTCATATGAGACATACAGCTCGGGGATGGGGGTCAGGTTGTCTTGCATGGGATGTGTCCTGTGTTTCAAAGGGGAAAGACCGCTGGACGAACCGGTCAACTCGGCGTGCAGCGCGTCATACTCGGCAAATTTGCGGGCAAGGAATTGATCTCTGAGGCGGGTTTTCTCTGCGGCCCCTTTGGCGGTGATGACGTAGGAAAAACGTTGCCGCTTGTCCGGTCCGCCCCGCTTGCCAATCTGGATCAGCCCCTGATCGGCGGTGGCACGCAGAAGTCCGTTCAACCGACCCAATGATATCCCCACCGCCGCGGCAATCGCGCGTTGCGAGCCTTCCGGCGCTGCGTCCAGCTGGCGCAGCAGAAGGAAGCGCAGATCGTCTTCCGTAGGTGAGGAGGGGGGCGGTGTGGCGGGCATTCTGGTTCGACTCAAAGTGTGTTCACGCGTGAACGCATTACATGAACAGCCGCATACGAAAAGACATAATTAGAGTAAATGACCCGATTTGGGGGGAAATAGTGCCAAGTGTGGGATTGGGGGAACAGTGTTCCAAAACACGTGTGCTCCTTGGAACGCGCCGGGCATGTGACCGTCGTTCAAACGCCTAGAACGGAATGGGGTTCTGTGTCCCCCGCACTGCAGGCGCATGGTCTTCGTTCCAGCGAAACAGGGTCAGATGGGTCAGCTCCGGGCGAGAGCGGGAGGGGGTCAGCATGCCCTCCGCCCCGGCCCTGCGAAGCTGGTCGCTGATCTCCCATGTTGGCGGGAACTGCCCCTGAGCGTGTAAATCGGCCCAGAAGACATGGATCCGCTCAAGAGACATCCCCAGGGCGTCCCGCACGGATGGCGCGCACAGATCGACGATATGCGCGGCAGAGACCTCAAGCGGGAAAATGACGCGGGGCGGATCATCGGGGCGCTGATAGGCCTTGACCGCCACGCGACACCCCTCTGGCGTGGCTGAGAGGTAAAGCGCGTTCTCGCCATCATGATGCCAGCGCCCGTTTGGGGCGCGGGCCGGGGAAAGAAGCCGGGCCTCCTGCCCCTGAAAGGTGGCGCGCCAAAAACGCCCCACCACCGGTTTGAAATAGCTGGGCACAGACAGGCCCACCTGTTTACTCCTGCTCAGCCAGGAAATGCTCTGCCTCAAGTGCTGCCATGCAGCCCATGCCAGCCGAGGTCACCGCCTGACGGTATTTGTGGTCGGTCAGGTCGCCTGCGGCAAAGACTCCGGGGATCGAGGTGGCGGTGCTGTCGGGTTTGGTCACCACATAGCCGCCCATATGGGTTTCCAGAGTGTCTTTGACCAACTCGTTGGCAGGGGCGTGGCCGATGGCGATGAAAACGCCCTTGGCCGGGATCTCGGTGATCTCGCCGGTTTTGACATGGCGCGCCCGCACGCCGGTCACACCCAGCGGGTTTTCGTCCCCAACGACCTCTTCCAGCGTGTGATCCCACAGCGGTTCGATCTTTTCGTTCTTCATCAGCCGATCAATCAGGATCTTTTCGGCGCGCAGTTCGTCGCGGCGGTGGATCAGGGTGACCTTGGAGGCAAACTTGGTCAGGAACAGCGCTTCCTCAACCGCGGTGTTGCCGCCGCCCACCACGACAATTTCCTCGCCGCGATAGAAGAACCCGTCGCAGGTCGCGCAGGCCGAGACGCCAAAGCCCTTGAACTTCTCTTCTGACGGCAGGCCCAGCCATTTGGCGCGTGCGCCCGTGGCCAGAATCACCGCATCAGCCGTATAAAGCGTGCCACTGTCCCCCTTGGCCGTGAACGGGCGTTTGGACAGATCCAGATCGACAATGATGTCACCGATGATTTCGGTGCCCATGGTGCGCGCATGTTCTTCCATCTTCATCATCAGCTCTGGCCCCTGGATGTCGATGAAAGAGGGATAGTTCTCGACCTCGGTGGTGGTGGTCAGCTGGCCCCCCGGTTCCATCCCCTGCACCAGGATCGGCTCAAGCATGGCGCGCGAGGCATAGACCCCGGCAGTGTAACCGGCAGGGCCGGAGCCAATGATCAGAACTTTGGTGTGGCGGGTCTCGGACATCGGGGCATTCCTGCTTTGAATTGTTCAACGCCTCTGGATATAGGGGCGCAGGCGGCCCGAGGGAAGCCCCCGTATTGAACCCGTGTTGACCCTGCGGTGTCCCCGTCTGCCCCTCTCGTTGCCCTCGCTGATCCTGCCGTTCCGTGCCGCCTTTGCCTGCCGAATGGTCGGATCTGCAAGAATGTTGCGTTTTGGCGAAAGATTGTTGCGCAAGCAACCAAGGGCGGCTAGTGTTTGCGCAATTTCATTGAGTAGGCGCCAGAAGGAATTCGCATGGCCGGACATAAGCTAGACCCGATCGACCGCATGATTCTTGCCGAGTTGCAGGCCGATGGGCGTATGACCAATGTGGAGCTGGCCAAGCGCGTGGGTATTTCCGCGCCGCCCTGCCTGCGCCGGGTGCGCACGCTGGAGGAAATGGGGCTGATCAAAGGCTATCACGCGGATGTGGATTCGCGCGCGCTGGGCTTTGAAGTGCAGGTCTTTGCCATGGTCGGTCTGGTCAGTCAGGCCGAGGCGGATCTGGTGGCGTTTGAGGGGAAATGCCGCGAATGGTCCCTTGTTCGCGAATGCCACATGCTCAATGGCGAGGTGGATTTCATCCTGAAATGCGTGGCCCCCGACCTGTCGACCTTCCAAAGCTTCCTGACCGAAGACCTGCTGACCACGCCCAATGTGGGATCGGTGAAAACCTCGCTGGTCATTCGCGGCGCCAAGGATGAACCGGGCGTGCCCTTTGACGTGCTGGAAGCGCGGATGGCAGAAACGCCCTGATCTTCTGAGCAGGACGCGTCGGAGTTTTGCAAAAACTCCGGGCAAAAACACCAAAGAGTTTTGGGCGTGCGCTGGCCGCCAAACAAACAAAAACCGCCCGGGAGGGAGGCGGCTTTTGTCTTGCGGCGGCACTCTCAAGCGATATCGCTTACGCCGCGTCCTGTGCTTTTGGGTCTTTCTTCGCCTGACGGTTCTCGCGGGTGAAGGGCAGGGCAGAGGTGTCGGCCTCGGCCTCAATGATCCATTTCATCCAGCGACGGGTTTGCGGACGGGGTTTGCCTTGCTTGCTCATGTCGTGCCTCATTGCTCTGCCCTCTTCGGGACATGTGATCATGTGTTGATCTCAGGTCTAACGAGGGATTCGGGCACAGTTTGGGCAGTCCTTGGGCATTTTTGCCAAATCGGCGACAATCGGCCGGAGTGGCAGGTTGAACCCTAAAAAATAAGGGAATTGTCCCGGGGATCCCGTCCAATTTGCCGCATCAGTCGCGATTGTTTCGCGCAAATGGGGCCAAAACGGGGCAGGATCGCCCTGAACCAGAGCGGGTTGAAAGCGTTTCGGGAAGACCTGGCCACGGGTGTCGCGCGACGCGCGCGGATCGCTTTGATGCAGTGGGTGTTTCGAAAGGGGTCTACAGGCGGATCGACGAGATCAGCCGACCGTAATCGGCCTCGTTCCGGTGGCAGGCGCGACGATAGGAATAGAACCGGTCTTCATCCGCGTAGGTGCAATGGCCCACCCAGCTCGCCTGTCCCACGCCCGCTGCCTTCAGGCGATGCAGGCCAAAGCCGGGCAGGTCGAACATCATCCGTTTGTCCTGACCCGGTGTGTTCTGACCCGGTGCAAAGAACTGGCCATAGCTGGGGTCAATGGCGGTGAACCTGTCAAAAAACTCCGCCCCGACCTCATAATTGCGCTGGCTGATGCAGGGGCCAATCACGGCGTGGATGCCTTCTCGCGTGGCGCCAAGCGCCTCCATCGCCGCGATCGTGTTTTCCAACACCCCATCCAGCGCCCCTTTCCATCCGGCATGGGCCGCGCCGATCACCCCCGCCTTGGCGTCGGCAAACAGCACTGGCTGGCAATCCGCGGTGAGGATGGTCAGGGCAAGTCCGGGTGTTGCGGTCACAAGTGCGTCGGCCTGTGGTTTGTCGCCAACCTGCGCTGCGGTGATTGTGGCCACATCTGCGGAATGGACCTGAAAAACCCCGCACAGCGCCGCCGGAGCCACCTCCATCGCTGCCGCCACCCGGTCACGGTTGATCTTTACCAGCTCTGATTGGTCCTGACTGCCCGAGCCACAGTTCAGCCCGCGATACACCCCCGAGGACGCCCCGCCTTTTCGGGTAAAGAACCCATGCCGCAAAGCATCGGAACGCAGCGTGTCGGAACTCAGGATTTCCAGCATCATCAGGTCACCATCGGGTTGGTTCGGGTGGGTGAGCGGTCGGATCGGACCGGTCAGGTGAGGTCTGTCGAAATGCCCGGCGCTCAGCGCGGTCCGGAAGGGGCCATTTCCAGCCCCGGCAGCGCCGGTGCACCCGGACGAGTCAGCCCGAGCACTTTGAAGAGCGTCCCCATTTCATCGGGATGGGTCAAGCGCCGATGTGCCGAGATATGGCTTTCCAGCGCCTGTCCCTGCATCTTTGCCGCCAGCGCCTGGGCCCGCTCGGTGATCCCAAGCCGTTCCAGAAACACCCCCTGAGGGGTCAGAAGCGAGTGGGTCAGCGGTGCGGCAAAATGGGCAATGCGTTCGAAATCCACATGCGCGGTCAGATCTGCCGCGCCCGGAGCTTCAAGCAATCCGACCGTCTGATGGGCCGAAAGCGCCTGAAGCGTATCCCCCAGCGAACGCCAGTCGCCGTAATCAATCACCAGCGCCACGCCGCCATAGGTGTTGATGCGGGTGGCGATCTCTTCGGTGATCGGGCCAAGGGCGGGGCAGATCTCGACAAGATCACCATCGCGGGTATCGTCCAGCCGATGGTCCAGCATCGCCTGCGGCAAGGGGGCGGTCAGCCCCATGCGCAATGTGCCGTTTTCTTCGCCGACCTGATGCTCGCGCCACATCTTGCCATCACGGATGAACTGGCGGATCGGCAAGGCGTCGTAAAACTCGTTGGCGATCAGGAACAGGGGCTGATCTGGCAGGGTCTGGGCCACGTCATGATGGGTGATTGCAGCCGGGGCCAGCCGATCCCTCTGGGCTTTCCGCAGCACGGGGGAGGCTTCGACCAGATGCAGGTCAAGTGCCGCGTGGAACCCGGGCACAGCCGCCGTGGCGCGCAGCATATCCGCCATCAATGTGCCGCGACCGGGGCCAAGCTCGGCAAGGGTGAAGGGGGCAGGGCGCCCCTGATCGATCCAGACCTGCGCCATGAACAATCCCAGCATCTCACCAAACATCTGGCTGATTTCAGGGGCGGTGATGAAATCCCCCGCCTGCCCGAACGGGTCGCGCGTGGCATAGTAGCCGTGGACCGGATGCAGCAGGCAGTCGCCCATGAACTCGGACAGGGTCATGGGCCCGGTCTTGTTGATGCGCCGCAACAGAAGGTCGGTTAGCGAGGGGGGGATCTGGTGCGCGCTCATGTGGTCTGGTCCCTGGCAGGATCTTCAAGCGGGCGGCGAAACGCCCAGATCAGCGTGGCCGCCCCGATCACGATCATCGGCAGGGTCAGGGTCTGCCCCATGGTGATGCCATAATCCCCCAGCCGGATCACGTGACCAAAGGGGTTGTCGGCCGAGATGAACTGCGCATCCGCCAGCCGGAAGAACTCAACCGTGAACCGCGCCAGCCCATAGCCCAGAAAAAACCCGCCGGTCAGCGCTCCGGGGCGTTTCAGCCAGCCGGACCTGAAGGCGAGGTGCAAAAGAACGGCGGCCAGCACGGCGCCCTCAAGGGCCGCTTCATAAAGCTGGCTTGGATGACGGGCGCAGGCCCCGTTGGCGAGGTTGGCACAGGTCTGCGCAGCCTCGCCCGGGAAAATCACCCCCCAGGGCAGGTCGGTCGGACGGCCCCACAGCTCGGCATTGATGAAATTTGCGATGCGCACAAGCCCGATCCCGATCGGGGCCGCAATTGCCAGACAGTCGGCCACCGATGCCACGGGCAATCCGCGCCGGCGCGACCAGAAAAACACCGCGGCAATCACGCCAAGGAACCCGCCATGAAAAGACATCCCCCCTTGCCAGACTTTCAGGATCTCCACCGGGTTCGACAGGTAATAGTCGGGTTGATAAAACAGCACAAAGCCCAGCCGCCCGCCGCCAATAATGCCCAGCACGATCCAGGTGGCCAGATCCTCCAGCTGCGCCCGCTCCATCGGCGGACCGGCCCGCCACAGTGCCGGACGTTTCAGCGCCTGGGCGATGATCCACCAGCCAATGGCAATCCCCACCAGATAGCCCATCGCATACCAGCGCAGGGCAAATGAAATCGGACCAAGCTCGATCGTAAAGATCTCGGGCGTCAGGGCGGGGAAGGGGATGGCCATAATCATGGCCGCATTCCTGACTGGCCCGCCCGCGGGTGTCAATGGGGGCACGCCGCCGCCCCTTCAAGACGGTGAAATCCTGCAAGGGCGCATGCATCACCTTGTCTCCGGCGGCGTTTGTCCCCATATAGCGTTTGTCCGCACATGAAGGGCAATTGCCCCTAGCCGCCCAAGGAGATCCCGATGCAAAGCCGCAACAAGATGTTTGATGACCTGTCGCAAATCATGACCAACGCGCTGGGCGTGGCTCAGGGCGCCAAGGATGAGGCCGAAAGCGCGATGAAATCCTGGATGGACCGCTGGCTGGCGGATCGTGACCTTGTCACCCGCGAAGAATTTGATGCGGTGCGCGCCATGGCCCAGAAAGCGCGCGAGGAAAACGAGGCGCTCAAGGCCCGGATCGAGGCGCTGGAAAGCAAGTAACACCCAAAGCTCGCCGCCTGCCCGCGCCTGGTGCCGTGTTTGGCGCCGTATTTGGTCCGGTGTTAGTTCCCCGTGTCAGCTCCTGTGCCACTCAGGCCGCGCTGCCATTTCCCTCTGGCCCCTCTGGCGGGACCGGCCCCCTCCCTTTTCCCTGTCGCTTTTTTCTTGTTTCAAATATCTCGGGGTGAAGGCCCGCTCTGAGAGCGGGCACGAGGGGCAGCGCCCCTGATTGGCTTCAGAACACAGGCCACCTCAGACGGGCCACCTCACACAGGCCACTTCAGGCCCGATTATTTCAAGCCCGATTACTTCAGGATTGGCGGCTTCTCCGGGTCAGAGCCCGGCGCAATTGGTTTCAGCGGTTCAGGCGTCTCCGGCACCGGCAGGTCAAAGCGCAGCCCGTAAGAGGCCAGCTTGCGGGCCATCACATCTTCGCCCGCAAAAAAACCAACATCCATCTGTCCGGCTTCGATGCCGGAAAAAGTCAGGGCTTCGTTGGCCGCGCCGGCCAGCGCATTTTCGGCACCTTCCATGGCGTCAATGAACCCAAGCACATGGCCTTTGCGCCCGTCCGCATAGGTGACCCCCGCCAGACAGGCCATCGCGGCCAGCCCCCCTGCCGACGCAAGCTTCGCATCCAGCGCCGTGATCAGCGCCTCGGGGGCGGAGGGGGCGTGGATCTCAGCCACACGTGCCTCAATCTCTTCCGGGCCGGATTGCAATGTGGTGGCCAGCCACTCCATCGCTTCTGCCGGGATCAGGATGGACGAGGGGGCGACGGACAGATTGACCCCAAGCCCGATCCCCTGTCCGGCAAGCATCCCGGCAACCACGCGCCCCGGCAGGGCGGCATAGGGGGAGGGGTGGCCGGTGAAGGCCGAAAGTCGCTCTTCCGTGTCAAAAACAAGTAGATACTTGTCTTTTTCAACCTCAACCACTTCCGGCTCGAGCTCCTCATCCTGCCCCGCCGCCTCTTTGGCCAGTAAAACGAAAAGCTCCCCATCTGCGAGGCGTTCGTAAAACCGCAGTCGCACCGCATCATTTTCCAGATCTGCCTGCATCGCGCCGTGGGCGTGGTCCAATGGGGTTTCGAGGGGAAGGTTGGTGTCGGTCATGTCAGTCGCCTATCTGTCGTCGGGGTGTGCCTCGTTCAGCACGGCTTTGATCCGGGCGCGCAGCGCGGGCAAAAGCTCGGCGTCGAACCACGGGTGCTTCTTCAACCAACCCGTATTGCGCCAGGACGGATGAGGCAAGGGAAAGCAGTGCGGGGCATGGTCGCGCCAGCCCTGGACGCGCTCGGTCACGCTGGATGTCCCGCCAAGATAGGCTTTTTGCGCATATCCCCCCACCAGCAGGGTCAGCGGCACCGCACCGAGCGCCTGATCCACCTTCGCCTTCCAGGTTCGGGCGCAGATTGCTGGCGGCGGCAGGTCGGCGCCTTTTGCAGAGTAGCCGGGAAAGCAGAACCCCATTGGGGTGATGGCAATGCGGCGCTGATCATAAAAGACCTCGCGTCCCAGCCCCATCCAATGGCGCAGCCGATCACCGGACGGGTCGTCAAACGGGAGGCCCGACTGATGAACCCGCATTCCGGGGGCCTGGCCTATGATGCGAAGACGCACGCCTGGCTGAAACCAGACCACCGGCCGGGGGGCGTGGTTGGTTTGGGTGGCGGCAAACCGATCCCGGCAGAGTGTGCAGGCAGACAGCTCGCGGATCAGAGAGGTGATGTCGGTGGCGGGGTCGGGCATCTTTTGCGGCGCTGTCGTGGAAATTGGGGGGCGGAGTGGGAACAGGGTAGGGGGCATTGGCGCCAAGACCAAGAGATATGTAGGCGTTTCCATTTCACGCTGTTGCCACGGAGCGTGCTGGGCATTATTTCGAGACTTGTGAAAATATCTCTTGCGCAAAGAAATAATTTCGATATTTCTAAAAGTATGAAAATAGGTGTCCCCACCCTCTGCCCGCTTTCGCCCCCCGTCGCCGCGTCCCAATTTGCGGCTCTGGGCTCAGAACAACGCCTGTCCGTGTTGCGCATTCTGGTCCGTGCAGGGGCGGACGGCCTGACCATCGGCACATTGGGGGAGCGGTCCGGCGTGACCGGATCAACCCTGACCCACCACATGAAGATCCTTGCCGCCGCCGGGCTGGTGACGCAGGTGAAACAGGGCCGATCGATCATCTGCGCGGCCGCTGATTATGAGGTGATGCGGGCCCTGTCGCAGTATCTGTTGTCGGAATGCTGCGCAGATTGCGCGGATGAGACGAGCGAAGATGAGAAGAGGGAAAGTGACTGAGCCATGACAGATATTCCTGCAACTGCCCCGCGCAAGTGGAAACTGGACGGCGCCCTGGTGGCGTCAGCCCTGATCCCGGTCATACTCTGGTTCATCGCCCCGGATGACATCTGGCCAACCCTGACCTTTGCGTTTGGCGCGCTGGCCCATACGGCCCCCTTCATCCTGTTTGCCATTCTGGCCGTGGCCTATCTGAAAGCCACAAATGCCGAAACGCTTCTGGCGCGGGCTTTTGAAGGGCGAGAGACCCGGATGATTGTGCTGGCGGCCCTGTTCGGCGGGATCTCGCCTTTCTGTTCATGCGAAGTGATCCCCTTTATCGCCGCCATGCTGGCCGTGGGCGCGCCGCTTTCCGCGGTCATGGCCTTCTGGCTGGCCTCGCCGCTGATGGACCCGGCAATGTTTGCCATTACCGCAGGCACGCTGGGGGTGGAGTTCGCGCTGGCCAAGGGGTTTGCCGCCGTGATGATCGGCTTGATGGGCGGTTTTTCGGTCAAGGCGCTGGCCGGGTCATTCCTGTTTGCGGACCCGTTGAAGAACGCGCCGGTGAAAAGCTGTTGTTCGTCGGGCTGCGGGGCGGGGGACGAGGTCTCTCCTCTGTCCGGCGCAATCAACTGGCGTTTCTGGCAAGAGGCGGACCGGCGGGCGATTTTCCGCACCACCGCCGCTGAGAACGCTTTTTTCCTCGGAAAATGGCTGTTGCTGGCCTATCTGATCGAAGCCCTGATGCTGAAATATATCCCCGCAGACTGGGTGGCCCAGGTTCTGGGCGGCGAGGGGATCGGGCCAATCCTGTTGGGCGCTTTTGTTGGGGCACCGGCCTATCTCAACGGGTATGCCGCGGTGCCGATGGTTGAGGCGCTGCTGGCGCAGGGGATGAGCCAGGGGGCTGCGATGTCCTTTGTCATCGCAGGTGGCGTCAGCTGCATCCCCGCGGCCGTGGCTGTCTGGGCCTTGGTGAAACCGCGTGTCTTTGTCGCATATTTGGCGCTGGCTGTCGTTGGCGCGGTCCTTGCCGGTCTTGGCTGGAATATGGTTGCCCCGATCTGACACGGGTCCGACTTCCGGGGGCCATGAGGAGGGCGCCATTGAGAAACGGGCCCCTTTGCATTATTTCGGAAGGATAATGGAAGAAAGCAGGCTGGTTGCCGTCAGGGGCAACCGGTCTGTTTCAATAAAAAACGGGGTAAACCATGTATCGTGTGTGGAATTTCATCACGACCTATTCGGTGCTGCTGATCAGCGGCGCGCTGCTGGCCTTGGTCTGGGCCAATACCAATGCACATTCCTACCATCACTTTGTTGAATACCCTTTGTGGTTCAACAGCTGGGTTGGGGTGGATATTCACCACTGGGAAACGGCTTTCGGCACGGAATATGCCAAGTATTTCCAATATGGGGATGCGGGCAAGGTGGTGACGTTCCACTATCTGGTCAATGACATGCTCATGGCGCTGTTCTTTGCGATTGCAGGGAAAGAGGTGTGGGAGGCGGTGATCCTCAAAAACGGCTCGCTGCGCGGCAAGAAAGCGGCCACGCCGCTGGTGGCCACGGCGGGCGGGATGCTGGGGCCGATTGCGGTCTATCTGGGGATCGCGCTGCTGCTGGGGTCAAGCACCTTTGACGCGGTGGCGCGCGGCTGGGCCATTCCCACCGCAACCGATATTGCGTTTTCCTATCTTGTGGGGCGTCTGGTCTTTGGGGCGGGTCACCCGGCCGTGCGTTTCCTGCTGTTGCTGGCGATTGCCGATGATGCGGCCGGGCTGATCATCCTCGCGATTTTCTACCCATCGGGCGAACTGGCCCCGGAATGGCTGCTTCTGTCCGTGGCGGCATCTGTGCTGGCCTTTGTCGTGTTCAACTGGCTGCCGCGCAAGATGGATGTGGGGGATCAGATGCGACGCCGCTCGACCTGGGTGCGCACGAAACTGGGCTGGCTGCCCTACGCGCTTGCCGGTTGCGTCAGCTGGTACGGGTTTGCACAGGCGGGCATCCACCCCGCGCTGGGCCTGTTGCCGGTCATTCCTGCCATTCCCCATGCTGACCGCGCCTTCGGGATCTTCTCGGACGCCGAGAAATACCTCAAGGACACGCTCAACCAGATGGAACACGCGATGGCGGGGCCGGTCGAAGTGGTGCTGTTCTTCTTCGGCCTTCTGAATGCCGGGGTCGAGTTCAACGCCATTTCCGAGGCCACCTGGCTGGTGCTTGCCGGGCTGATCATCGGCAAGCCGGTGGGGATCTTGCTCTTCGGCTGGCTGGCCGCCTATCCGATGCGGCTGGGCCTGCCTGCGGGAATGCGCACGATGGATCTGGTGGTGGTGGGGTTTGTCTCGGCCATCGGCTTTACCGTCTCGCTGTTCGTGGCCTCCGTCGCCTTCCCGGCAGGGGCGGTGCAGGACGCCGCCAAGATGGGCGCCCTGTTCAGTTTCGGCGCTGTTTTCCTGTCATTTGCCGCGGGAAAACTGTTGAATGTTCAGAAACAACACAGCGAAGAAGAGGCGCATGCGCACTGATTGTTGCGCAATTCGGGGGTAATTCCCTCGGATTTTATGGAAAAAACACCCCAAACCGGAGGGAACTTCGGTTTGGATTTCGTTTTGACATTGTCTTCTGATAGCCCCCTCAGACATAATGTTGCCTAAATGGGGCGCTATAGGTCCTTGTTAACCAAGCGCGTGTTAAAAGCGCAGAAAGCCCGTCATCAATGGGCGGCAGGCAAGTCAGCAGTGATCGGGGCGTGTGCATGCTCGAGTTCGTAAATGTCAGCAAGTCCTTCTGGACCGGGGAAAGGCGCAAGGTGATCCTTGAAAAAGCCTCGTTCCGGGTTGAGCTGGGCAATTCGCTCGGCATCCTTGCACGCAATGGCACCGGGAAAACCACGCTGATCAACATGATGTGTGGCTTGGAAAAACCGGATGAGGGCGACATCATCCGCAATTGCCGTATCTCCTTTCCACTGGGCTTCATGGGCGGTGTGATCAGCAAGCTTTCCGCAAAGGAAAACGCGCGTTACGTGGCCCAGCTCTATGGGCTGGACCCCGATTATATCGAGGCGTTTACCCGCTGGTTGTGCGGGCTGGAGGAGTATTATGATTTCCCCCTCGGCACCTATTCCTCGGGGATGAAATCGCGGTTTACGTTCTCGCTGCTGCTGGCTCTGGATTTCGACATCTACCTGATTGACGAGGGGATGCCGCAGACCACTGATGCCGAGTTCAACCGCAAGGCGGGGGATGTTCTGGCCGAACGGCTGAAAAACTCCACCGTCATCATCGTGTCGCACCAGGCGAAGACGATCGAAAAATTCTGCCGCTCAGCCGCCGTGCTGCGTGATGGTCAGTTCTACATGTTTGATACCTTGGAAGAGGCGAAGCAACTTTATGACTACGAAACCCAAGGCTAAAAAGTTCCGCATCCGGCGTGGGGCGTCTTCTTCTACACCGGGTTCGACACCGGGCGAAGGAGCTGCGACATATCACGGACCCGCCGCCGCGCCGCCGCGTCCGTCGCGCCCGGCGCCCGGTGGGCAAACGCCGCGCCAGCTCAATCCGATGGAAGAGGCTGCGCTGGCCGGGCATGAGGACGGATTTCCCACCGGAAAATTTGCCACCGCTGCGCCCTCTGCCAGCCAGTCTTCTCAGAGTGGGGATGTGAGCAGCGCCGCTGAGGGGGCAACGGATGCCGAAATGGCGGCGATCCGCGCAGAGGGCCTGACGGGACGCCAATTGCGCATGGCCCGCCGGGTTGCCCAGAAACACGGCATCAACGCCGTGTCTGATCTGGATGCGGTGCTGCAATTGCGCAAGGCTGGCATTGACCCGTTCAAACGCGCCGCGATGCTGGAGCTGGTCGCACCTGAGAAAACCGCCAATGAGGACCAGATCAAACTGCCCCAGACGGTGGACAAGCCCAAAGTGCCGGCGCCTCAGGTTCTGGATGCCGCTGATCGCGCCAAGGCGATCATGGATATCCAGATGGATATCGCAAAGCGTCGCCGCAAAAAGCTCGCGATGCTCCTGGTGCGCCTGTCCTTCTTCGTGTTCCTGCCCACGCTTCTGGCGGGGATCTATTTCTACACCCTTGCCACGCCGATGTATGCCACCAAGTCCGAATTTATCATTCAGAAATCGGAAGGGGCGGCTGGCAGCGGGATTGGGGGGCTGTTCTCCGGCTCTGGTCTGGCGACCTCGCAGGATTCCATCACGGTGCAAAGTTATCTCACCTCCCGCGACGCCATGCTGCGCCTGAACGCGGATCTTGGCTTTAAACAGGCGTTCGGCGCGGATGAGATCGACGGGTTGCAACGCTTGTCAGAGGATGCTTCCAATGAACAAGCCTATAAGATCTACAAGAAAAATGTGAAAATCGGCTATGATCCGACCGAGGGGATCATCAAGATGGAGGTGATCGCTCCTTCTCCCGCTCTCAGTCAGGAATTTTCGCAGGCCCTGATCAACTATGCCGAAGAACGGGTGGATAACCTGTCCCAGCGCCTACGCAATGACCAGATGCAGGGCGCACGCGAAACCTATGAAGAGGCGGAACGCGATATGCTTGCCGCCCAGGATACGGTGCTGAAGCTGCAAGAAGAACTGGGCGTGTTTGATGCCACGTCGGATGCGACCGCCCTGATGGGCCAGATCACCGGGTTCGAAACCCAGCTGCAGGAAAAGCGCCTCACATTACAACAGCTTCTGGACAATTCCCGCCCCAATAAAGCACGGGTTGAGGGCACGCGTGGCGATATTCAGCGGCTGGAGGCGCTGATTGCCGAACTGCGCGCCAAGCTGACGGAAAACGGGGCCGAAGGATCGCTTGCTTCGGTGAATGCACAGCTGCGCATCGCGCAAACCAATCTGGAAACCCGTGTGCTGTTGATGCAGCAATCGCTCCAGCAGCTTGAAACCGCCCGGATCGAGGCGAACAAGCAGACCCGTTATCTGGAACTGGGGGTGCAGCCCGTGGCGCCGGATGAACCGACCTATCCGCGCAAGTTCGAAAATACCTTGCTCTCCTTCTTGGTCTTTGCCGGGATCTATCTGATGATGTCGCTGACCGCGTCGGTGCTGCGCGAACAGGTCTCGGCGTAACATGGCGACTACAGTTGTCACGGCTGGTGGGGTGCAGATTGCCAATAATCTGCCCCTGACCGTGATTGCCGGCCCCTGCCAGCTTGAAGGGCTGGATCACGCGCTTGAGATTGCGCGTGAAATGGCGCGGATCTGTGCTGATTGCGGCGTGGGCTACGTGTTCAAGGCGTCGTTCGACAAGGCCAACCGCACCTCTCTGACGTCGCCGCGTGGACCGGGCCTGACCGAGGGGCTGCGCATTTTGGCCGAGGTGAAATCCGCGTTGAACATCCCGGTCCTGACCGACGTGCACGAGGGTGCGCAATGCGCCCGCGTAGCTGAGGTCGCAGATATCCTACAAATCCCGGCCTTCCTGTGCCGCCAGACCGACCTGCTGGTGGCCGCAGCACAGACGGGCCGGGTGGTGAATGTGAAAAAGGCACAGTTTCTGGCGCCCTGGGATATGCAACATGTGACCGCCAAACTGGCCGGAGCCGGGGCGGGGGCCGGGGTGGGGAATGACAAGATCCTGCTGACCGAGCGCGGCACCTCTTTTGGCTATAACACACTGGTGACAGATATGCGCAGCCTGCCCACAATGGCGCGCCTGGGCTACCCGGTGATCATGGATGCGACACATGCGGTGCAGGCACCGGGGGGGCAGGGGGCGTCCAGCGGGGGGCAACGTGTGTTTGCGCCGGTTCTGGCGCGTGCGGCGGTGTCGCTGGGGATTGCGGGGGTGTTTATCGAAACCCATCCTGACCCGGACAATGCCCCATCTGATGGCCCCAACATGATTGCGCTTTCGGACATGCCGGGCGTTGTTTCCGACCTTGCAGCGTTTGATCAGCTGGCGAAATCGCGCCCTCTTCCGGGGGTGTAATCGCAGCCTGAGTGAACGCTTGCCCCTTGGGATAACAGCCGATTGGCGCCCATTCCGAGCAAAGGGATGCCTTGCCTCCGAATGCCCGTTTTCCCCCATTTTTACCGCCCGAAAAGCACGGCATAATTTTTGAAAAAATCTGCGATTTTGGGGTTGCGCCGCAATCGGGCTTTGGATACTTACACGCTCACTGCTGGGGTGTAGCCAAGTGGTAAGGCAACTGTTTTTGGTACAGTGTACCGTAGGTTCGAATCCTACCACCCCAGCCACTTCCACAAGATTTTGATCCAAGCGCCGCCAGAGAAATCTGGTGATGAGGTCGCCTTGATTGGAGCCCATTTTCGGCGAATCCAATTATTGGGGTCGCCGGATTGCCACGGATGGCAAGCCCGCTCTTGTTCCGCGACGAGTTTGGGATTGATTGCCGCGCTTTCAGTCCTTTAGGATAACGTAACGGCAGATCGGACCAGAGGCCGCATCCGGGCGCGGTGGGAATACAGATATGATCCGCCCTGCTTGTGTTTGGTATCCTCCGGTCCGGGCAGAAGCGGGGCTTTCGCATTGCCCTTATGTCCGGTCTGAATTTGATGTTTTGATGCAAGAGAATTAACTTATTTATGGCTGAAACGAAACCCGGCACATCCCAATCCGGCGACACCTGTCAAGGGGACGGGCGTCCTTTGATTTCCCTGGTGGTGCCGGTTTTCAATGAAGAACAGGCCATCGCGCCCTTTTTCGAGGCGCTGACCCAGCCACTGTCCGGGCTGGCGGACCGTTTTCAGTTTGAAATCCTGTTTGTGAATGATGGCAGTTCGGATCGGACCGAAAGCAGGATTGCCGAAACCAGCAGTCCCCCCTGGAAGGTCAGGCTGGTGAACCTGTCGCGAAACTTTGGCAAAGAGGCCGCTCTGGCGGCTGGTCTTGCCCATGCGGACGGGGATGCGGTGATCCCGATGGATGTTGACCTGCAGGACCCGCCCGAACTGATTGGCGATATGGTGGAAAAATGGGCAGCCGGGGCAAAGATCGTGAATGCACGCCGCAGTTCGCGTGAAAGGGACACTTGGATGAAGCGCACCAGCGCCGGTGCGTTTTATCGCGTCTTCAACGCGCTGGCCGATCACCCCATTCCCAGAAATGTCGGTGATTTCAGACTGTTGGACCGCGAGGTGGTGGATGTGGTCCTGTTGCTGGGGGAACGGGCGCGGTTCAATAAAGGGATTTTCAGCTGGGTGGGGTTCGACGTCGAGGAGGTCGCCTATGAGCGCCCCGCGCGCGAAGCGGGCGAAACGGTCTGGTCCTACTGGAAACTGTGGAAACTCGCGCTGGACGGCATTTTTGCCTCCTCCACCGCGCCGCTCAGGATCTGGACCTATATGGGCATGATCCTGTTTTGCCTGTCGCTTGCCTATTCCGCCTTCATCCTGCTGCGCACGCTGATCTACGGGGTCGATACCCCCGGCTATGCCTCGACCCTGATCCTGATCCTGAGTTTCGGCGGCATGAACATGTTCATCCTCGGAATTATCGGGGAATATGTCGGGCGCATCTACGAGGAAGTGCGCCGTCGCCCGCTTTACGTGGTGCGTTCGGTTGTCGACGACACGGAAGGGGCCGGGCGTGGATCGTGATGTTTACCTGCGGATGCAGGAGATCGAGGCGGAACATTGGTGGTTTGTTGCGCGCCGGAAAATCATAGCAACCGTGCTGGAGCGGCATATCCGCCCCGGACCTGAGGCGCAGATCCTTGAAGCTGGCTGTGGAACCGGCGGGAACCTGTCGTTGCTGCAGGGGTTCGGGGCGCTGGATGCGTTCGAATATGATGAATTTGCGCGCAATATGGCGCAGGCCTCGTCCGGGCTGACCATCCCCTTCGGGGCCCTGCCCAATGAGATCCCCTTTGGGGACAAACATTATGATGTGATTGCGCTTTTCGATGTGCTGGAACATATCGAACTCGATCGCGCCGCGCTTGAGGCGCTGGCCGGAAGGCTGTCGCAAAAGGGCGCGATCTTCCTTACCGTGCCCGCGTTTCAGGCGCTGTGGTCCCGCCATGACGAGGCCCATCACCATTTCCGCCGCTACACAAAATCGACCCTGTTATCCGTTGCGCAGCAGGCCGGATTGAAGGTCGAGTTTCAGTTTTATTTCAATTCATTGCTGTTTCCCGTGGCCCTTGGATTGCGGGGGGCAAAGGCACTGACAGGAAGTGAGGCGCCGGATGATGCGCTGCCCGGTCCGATGCTGAACCGCGCCCTTCAGGCGGTGTTTGCCACGGAACGCCACCTGGTCGGCCGCCTGCCGATGCCGGTTGGCCTGTCGCTCGGCGCTGTTTTAAGGCGCGAGGGGGCGTGATGCGCTCCCGGCTGGTTCCCTTTGTGCTGGTTGGGGGCGCGGGCACGGCCACCCATTTTCTGACCGCGTTGCTGCTGGCCAACCTTACCACGCTTTCCGGGATCTTATCGAATTTCGGCGGGTTCAGTGCCGCGGTCCTGATTTCCTATTTCGGCCATGCCCGTCTGACTTTCCGCACCGAGCTGGACCACCAGTTCCATTTCCCCCGCTTTGTCCTGGCCGCCGGATGTGGCCTGATCCTGAGCACGGCCCTGACCTGGGTTATCTATGACCAGCTGGGGCGGCCGTTTTGGCAGGCCATGGCACTGGTGGCGGTTACGGTGCCGGTGCTGACCTATCTGCTGCTTGCGGGTTGGGTCTTTGTGCAAAAAACACACCGCGGGCAGGATATGTGGATTGGGATGGGGCTGTCGGGGCTGTGCGGCCTTGTGGTTTTGGCCTATTACTGGGGCCAGCCACTTAACCATGATATCATCTGGTATCTGGTTGCCACGGAACGCTGGCTGGACGGGACACCGCTTTACAGCGGCTTGGTCGAGGTCAATCCCCCCCTGAACTTCTATTATACGATCCCCGCAGTTCTTCTGTCACGATGGGGGGATCTGTCGCTGGTGAATGCGCAATATGTCGTCTTTGCCATCGTGTTTTCGGCCTCTCTTACGCTTTGCTGGACTGTCATTTCTTCCAAGGCGGTTCTGAGCGTCCCGCGCCGAGTTCTCTTTCAACTGCTGCTGGCGGTTGCGCTGATTGTTCCTGCCTATGGAAATCTGGCACAAAGGGATCATCTGTTTGTTGTTCTGGTCATGCCATGGTTGCTGGACCAGTTGCCGTCGGGGCCGAATGGGCGGGATCGAGATAATCTGTGGCTGGCTCTGATTGCCGCGATGGGGGTCTGCCTCAAGCCGCACTTTCTGATTTTGCCAATCCTAATAACGCTTTGGCAGGTGGCGAGAACAGGTGACTGGCGGCGCATTTTCTCAGCGGCAAACTGGATCTTCCTCGCTGTCGGAGCGTTTTATCTGCTCTATGTCGCGTTCATTCATCCGGCTTATTTCACCGAGATTGTGCCGGTTGCCGGGCAGGTCTACGGGGCGTATGGATTTGCCGGGGCCGTGGTCCTGCACAGAGTTTCGCGCTTTGCTTTTCTTGCAATTATCGGGTTTTCCAGCGGCTATATTGCCAGCCGAAAATCGGCAGCAATCGGCCTGTTTGCCGTGGCGACGCTGGCCGGGTTGGTATCCTATCTGGCGCAATGGACCGGCTATTTTTATCAAAGCATCCCGTTTGTGACTTTTTTCTTGCTGGGAATGGCATGGTTGATCGTTTCGGGTGGCTCGAATTGGATTGCGGTGACGACAGGTGTGATTATTTTTGCCGTTGCCACCACGATGGGGGTGAAGCGGGGCCTGTATAAAAATCCGCAGGCGTTTCACCTTGCGGGGGTTATCTCGGGTGCTGACCGCGTCAACATGCTGACCACGCATGTTTATCTCGGGCCGATGACAGCTTATTTGGCAGGGGCAGATTGGGCTAGCCGATATCCCGCGATCTGGCAGGTGCCCGCTCCGGTGAACAAGCTTGAGCGCCTTGATTGTGACGTTCAGAGGGAGGAATGCGCCGCGCTGCAAGCAATCCTTGATCAGACACGTGATCATGTCATTGACGACCTACGCGGTTTCCAACCGGATGTCCTGATCGTGGACAAGAATTCTGGTTATTTCGACACGCCGAATTTTGACTGGATGGCGTTTTTTGCGACCAACCCGGCGTTTGACCAGATCATGACGGGGTACAGGCTTGAGGCGGTGTCGGATCGGTTTGATATCTGGCGATTGAAGTGACGCGCAAGGCGCCTCGGCCCGCGCCGCCGCAGCTTACATACCCGGATCTCTGACCGTTTTTCCAACCTCATTTGAGCGGCCGTTCCCCCGTGGGGTTGCTCTGATCGCTGTGTTGCGCGGCCTCACATATACGCGCTTTTCTTCGGCGTTTCTCCAACCTGATTTATGCACTCCCTCCTGCGGGTCCTCCCGCGGGGCGCCCCTGTTTGCAGGGTCCTGTTTTCCAGCCCTGTGTCTGGAAAACAGGGGGCCGCACAAAAGGCGCCACAACCCAGAGTAACGTCTTTGTGTTGGTGTTTTTTGAGAAATTCGCGTTAACCAATTGTTTAATTAAGGATTTCTTAACCATCAGAAACATCTATTAATTGAATCAATATTAAAGCAGCCGGGGGGCTGGGCGTGAGTGAGGAACGGACCATGCAAGCCACAAAGCCAAGCAGATCGACTTATTTTCCCATGTTCGGGCTGGCCATACCGCTCGTCTCGGTGGGGATCCTGACCCCGGGGCAGGCCATGGCGATCCCGTCACCGGAGCTGGTGATCGGGTCCGTTTCCTCTCTCTCACAGGTGTTTGCGGTCGGATTTGCGGCGGTCACCGGCACGGCGGCCCTGATTGCCCGCCGGTTTGGAATTGCCCCCCGCGCTGGGGGGAAAGGGGGCCGTTTCCCGACCCGGCTGGTGGCTTTCCTGGTTCTGTCCGCACTGGCCCTGGGCGCGCTCAACCTGTGGCAATATCGTTCAAACGAAGCGCGTGAACTTGCGCGCCTGCAGGCCACGCTGACCCGTCCGGCCCAGTTTGATGGGACAAGCATTCAGGACAAGAACCTGAAGGAAACAAGCTTTTCCAAACAGACGGACAACCCGCTGGCAATCAGCACCGCAGACGCGCAGCGCCTGTTGGACACGACCGATGGGCAGAGCGACACGCTGTTTTTCGATATTCGTGAAACCGCCGAACGCCGGATGGGCACCCTGCCGGGTGCACAGCATGTGCGGTTTCCCGATTTCCTGAAATCCGACATCCCACTGGAGGGCAAACAGGTGGTCCTGTTTTGTCACAATGGCAATCGCAGCAGTGAAACCTGCGCCGAACTGGCGGCCCGCGGGATCGACTGCCGCTTTATCGCAGGCGGGATCGAAAAGTGGATTGTCGAGGGGCGCGGCTACAGCGACAAGGCGGTGGAAACCCTGTCTGACCTGCGCGCGATCCCTGACTATCCGGGCAAGGATGTGCTGCTCAGCACCGAAGATTTCGAAACGCTGAAGGCGGATGGGAACCTGCAAATTGTGGATACCCGCTATCCCGGTGATTTTGCGACGGGCCATCTGCCCGGTGCCATCAATATCCCGGTGCGCGCCCTGCCTACGGATGAGCTGAAGTCTCGCATTGCCCAATTGCAGGACAAACCGACCATTGCCGCCTGTTATGACCGGCGCAGCTGTTTCATGTCGCAGGTGCTGGGGCTGGAAATGAGTGAGGCAGGGATCGAGTTCCTTGGCCGCTACACCACCCCGTGGGAGTATTTTGTCGCCCCGCAGCCGAAACCGCATGTGCAGGAGTGGCTGGCCGAACAGCAGGTCACGCTCTGGCAACGCGCCGTGACCCTTCTGGCCACCGGGCTGAGCTGGGTCGCAGAACGCTCGCATTTCGTGCTGGGGCTGGTGGGCCTGTCGCTGCTGTCGCGCCTGATGGTATTGCCGATTGCCCTGAAATCCGAACGGGATCAGATCGTGTCAGCGCGCCATGCGGCAGAGCTGAAATCCCTCAAGGACAGTCTGCGCGATGACCCGACCCGTCGTGCGCGCGCCATCCAGCAGTTCAACGCCGACAAGGGGCTGACGCCGATGCGCAACCTGATGGCCCTGCTGTTCCTGCCGGTGATGATGCTGGGGCTGAGTGCCACCGAACAGGCGGCCAAAACCGTCGAGACGCCTTTCTTGTGGGTGGCACAGCTGGGGGCGCCGGACGGGACCTATCTTCTGCCCCTGCTGTTTTCTCTGCTCGCGGGAACCTATCTGCACTGGGCGGTGGCCAAGACCAGACGGCAGGCGGTCCTTTACTGGGCGCTGGGGGCGCCGGCCATGTTTGCACTGGTGTTCCAGCTGAGTGCGGCAGGCAATGTCTATCTCTGCACCAGCCTTGTGCTGCTCCTGATCCAACGGGCCTATGTCACCGGGGCGCTGGCCCGGTCATGGGCAGGGATCAAGGGCAGGCTGCGCCGCTGGGCCGGGCCGGGGCAGGCGGATCGGGTTATCCCGCTCGCCGATACCGACCGGCTTGAAGGCAGCGGAAACAAGGCCTATCGCCTGTCGGTTCTGAAAAACGCAGGTGTGCCGGTGCCGAATGGGGTTGTGCTGCGCAACGAGGGGATCCTTGCCTTTGCCACGCTGACCGCAGAGCGGAAACAGGCCTTTGCCGCACGCATTTCGGCCCTGCTGGGCCAGGCCCCCTGCGCCGTGCGCAGTTCGGCGTCCAGCGAAGACGGGGTCGAGCAGAGTTTCGCCGGTGTCTTTGACAGCGTGCTGGATGTGCGCCCCGATGACATGGTGCAGGCGCTTGACACCGTGATCGCCTCGTTCACCGCGGCGCGGGTGGGCAGCTATGACATGGGCAAGGCGGGGCAGGATCCCGAGGGCCATGACGGCAATATCCTGATCCAGCATATGGTGCGGGCTGATTATGCCGGGGTTCTGTTCACGCAGGATCCGACCGCACCGGGGCTGAGCATGGTTGAACTGGTGGCGGGCTGTGGCGATGACCTCGTGTCGGGCCGGGCCACACCGCAAAGCCTGCGCTTTGGTCGCTATACGCAACTGCCCACCTCGGATGAAACCGCGCCGATAGACCTTGCACCGCTGCTGGCGCTTGGCCGCAAGATCGAAAAGATTTTCGGCTGCCCGCAGGACATTGAATGGGCCTATGCCGGGGGCGCGTTCCAGATTGTGCAAAGCCGTGACATCACCACGCTTGGGGCCGGGGGCGCCTCCGAACAGGCGCGCACGGCGGAATGGCGGCGGATCTTCAAAATGGTCGCGGGCAGTGAGGCGGATCGTGTGGTGCTGGAGCAGGACGAAATGTCCGAAGTCCTGCCCCGCCCAACCCCGCTTTCCTTCTCGCTCATGGGGCAGCTCTGGGCCGCCGGGGGCAGTCTGGACATGGCATGTCGTCAGCTGGGGGTGGGCTATAACCTGCCCGAAGGGCGCCCCGGCCACCTGGTCAATTTCTTTGGCCGCACCTATGTGAATTGCGCGTTGAAAGAGCAGATGGCCCTGCGCCTGACCGGCAGCAAGCCGCGGCAGTTGCGCCGTCAGGCGCGGGCCATGCTGACGGAGTTCCGTGAGAAAACCATGCCCACCCTGCACGAAGATCTGGCCTTCTGGCAGGCGGTTGACTATCGCGCCCTGACCGAGACGCAGATCGTGAATGCGATTGAGACCCTGCGCAACATGCTGGTGCAGGGGATCTATGTCGAGGCGGAAAAGGTCAATATTCTGGCAGGCTTCACCCAGGGGGAGGCCGCCGAGCAGGCCGGGCAGGACCCCGAAGCACAGGCCCGGCTCATGCATCCGGTTTTACAGTCCGCACCGGTCAGCATGATCGACCAATGTGCGCGCCTGAAAGGCAAAAAGGCAAGGCGGCGCACCCTGCTGGCAATGATGGGCCACCGGGCGGATGTGGATTACGAACTCAGCCTGCCGCGTTATGCGGAAAATCCCGAGCTGCTCTGGCCGATGCTGGACGGGGCCGTGTCGCAATCAGCCGAATGTGAAGAGCTGCCACAGGGCGCGCCGCAGGATCCGGTGGATCTGGCCATCGCGATGCAGGACCTGAAGGAGCTGGCCAAGCATGAGGCGCTTCGGGTTGTGGCCGAGCTGCGCCGGGCCATTCTTGCCCTGTCGGAAAAGACCGATCTGGGGGAGCTGATCTTCCAGCTGAAGATGGAAGAACTGCCGCGGCTCGCGCTGACCGACCCGTCGATTTACAAAGCCCGCGCCAAATGGCGTATGAAGCGCGGCAAACGCCTGCTGAAAAAAGCGCCCAAGCAACATGCGCTGACCTTGCGTGACTGCGAGCTGATGTCTGCGGCGACGCCCCTCCATGGAGCGGCAGAGGCCGGTGCACTTGGCGGCACCTGCGTGTCGGGCAGTGCCAGCGCAACAGGTCGGGTTTTTGTGGTGGGCGAGGATGGCGGCTCCAGCGCCGAGCTGTTCTCGGGGTTTCAGGATGGCGACATTATCGTCTGTCGCATGGTCAGCCCGTCATGGCTGCCCTATGTCACCCGCGCAGGGGCCGTTCTGAGCGAGATTGGCGGCTGGTTGAGCCACATGGCCATTGTTGCCCGCGAAAAGGACATCCTTATGTGTGTCGGCTGTTCCGGGCTTGATGGGTTACAGCAGGGGATGCAGGTCACGGTCGGAACCGATGGGTCGATTGTGCTGCCTGAAGAGGCCCCTGTGGTGCTGTCACGCAGCGCATGAGGCAGGAGCGGAAACTGGCGCAGGCTGGTCCGCGGGGGCAGGGGGGGACCTCTGCCCCAAAGCGTTTCGGCGTTCACCTGAGACAGGGAAAAGTCGAAACGCTTTGGCGGTCAGGAAAACTTGCGAAACAACCGGGTCATGTCAAACAGCTCGTCCAGCCGGTCAAACCGTTCCTTCGTCTTGTCCCAGCTTTCCTCCTGCGTCGCGGTGATCATCGCTTCCAGCAGCATCATGGACGAGATGTTCGAATCCCAGGCGGACGGGATTTCCACCCAGCAATTGAACATGTGATCGGCCACGGTGGCGATCGGGCTGGCCCATTGGTCCGTCACCAGAATGACCTTCACCCCCCGTTCTGACGCCAGCTCCGCCAGCCGTTGCAGGTTGGTCTCGTATCGCCGCACGTCAAACATCAGCAGCGTGTCCCCTTCGACCATGTCCAGCACGTAATGCGGCCATGTGGCAGAGGAGGAGGTCATGTGGGTCACCCGCTGCCGGATGGCCTGGAAATGGGTAAAGGCATAATCCGCCAGCGCGCGGGTGATCCGCCCGCCCACCACATAAAGCCGCCCTTCGGTATTGGCGAGCTGCCGGACCGCCGCATCAAACTGGGCCGGGTCGAGATTGGAAAAGGTCTGTTGCAGGTTGTCGGTCACCGCAAGCGAGAACCGGTGCAGCATATGCCCCTCGGGCGCGTCGCTGGCCCAGTTGTCACGCCGCTTGGTCGGGCCGGACACTTTGGCCTCCAGCTCTGACAGCAATGCGCGGTGAAACTGCGGATATCCCTTGAAGCCGAGTTTCTGCACCATGCGCGCCACGGTGGGGGTCGAGACATTGGCGTTTTCAGCGACGATGGTGATCGAAGCAAGCCCCGCCGCCGGGTAGTTTTCAATCAAGAGATTCGCAAACTTCCGCTCTGACTGGGTCAGGGTGGGATAGTGCTCGCGGATCAGGTCACGGACCGTGGCTGGTGGCTTGGTCAACGGCTCCTCCACTGTTCGACACGCATGTTTCTTAGGCGTTTGGGCCTTGAAAGAAAAGGGTGCGCGGTGTCTGTTAAATTACGGACGTGAAAAATTATTGACACAAAAATCTCTTCATGAAAAGATTTTTCCAAAATTAGCAGGTTTAGGGAGGTCTGCGATGCCGGAAGGCTCAGGTCTGACGCGAGAGGAGGCGGTTGAGGTTGTGAACCGTGATGGCACGGGCGCCGTGCTGTTGCTGTGTGAACATGCTTCCAGCCAAATTCCAACGCAATATGAGGAGCTTGGCCTGCGGGACGAGGATCGTCTGAGCCATGCAGCATGGGATCCCGGCGCCCGCGCCGTGTCGCTTTACCTGTCGCAGGCTTTGGACGCGCCGATGGTCGCCAGCCGGGTGTCGCGGCTGGTTTATGACTGCAATCGCCCGCCCGAAGCGCCGTCCGCCATGCCCGAAAAATCCGAATTGATCGAGGTGCCCGGCAATCGGGGGCTGTCTTTGCAAGAGAGGCGCGCGCGCGCGGATCAGATCTATGTGCCCTTTTGTGACACGGTGAGCGAGCTGATCACGGCGCGCAGGGCACGGGGGCAACAGACCGTCCTAGTCACGATCCACAGTTTCACGCCGGTCTATCACGGGGCGCCGCGCGCGGTTGAGATTGGCATTTTACATGATGCGGACAGCCGGTTGGCAGATGCCATGCTGACCCGGTCTTGCGCATTGCCGCACCGGCGCATTGCCCGCAATGAACCCTATGGTCCGGCGGACGGGGTCACCCATTCGCTGAAGCAGCACGGGCTGTCTCATGGTCTGGCCAATGTCATGATTGAGCTGCGCAATGATCTGGTTGCGACGCCTGCGGATGAGGTGGCCATGGCGGAAGAAATCCTGACCCTGCTGCGCCCGGCGCTGGCAGCACTTGAACCGGAAGGAGGCAATGATGCCTAATGCCATTCGGGCCTATGTGCGCGGGATAGATGCGATGAACCGCTTTATCGGTCGCATTGCCATGTATCTGATCTTTGCGCTGGTGGGGGTGCTGCTCTGGTCCTCTGTCTCCAAGACTTTTTTCAATCCGTCGCTCTGGACATTGGAAACCGCGCAGTTCGTGATGGTGGCCTATTACGTGCTGGGCGGGCCATATTCGATCCAGATGCAGTCCAATGTGCGGATGGATCTGTTTTACGCAAGCTGGTCGCCGCGCACCAAGGCCATGGTGGATGCGTTCACCGTTCTGTTCCTGATCACCTATCTGGGGATCCTGCTTTATGGGGCGATCAGTTCCACCGCCTATAGCCTGGGCTATTTCGGGTTGGAGCCGGTCACCTTCTTTTGGGATCTCTTCACCACCGCCCTGACCGAAGGCCCCGCCGCGGCGGGCGAGAAAATGGGCTATCTGGAGCGCAGCTCCACTGCCTGGCGGCCCTATCTGTGGCCGGTGAAATTCATCCTTTGCTTCGGCGTCTTCCTGATGCTCTTGCAATGTCTTGCCGAACTGTTCCGCGATATCGGACGCCTGCGTGGGGTTGAGCTGTAATGTCTTATGAAATGATCGCCACCGTGATGTTTGCGGGCATGATGGTCATGCTGCTGACCGGGCAACGGGTGTTCGGGGCCATCGGCTTTGTCGGGGCCATTGCGGGGATGTTCCTGTGGGGCACCGGCGGGGTCGAGATCCCGTTTTCGGCCGCGATGAAGCTGATGAAATGGTATCCGCTGCTGACGCTACCGATGTTCATCTTCATGGGCTATGTGCTGTCGGAGTCGAAAATCGCCGATGATCTTTACCGGATGTTCCATGTCTGGATGGGGCCGGTGAAAGGCGGGCTGGCCATTGGCACGGTTGGGCTGATGGTGCTGATTTCTGCCATGAACGGCCTCTCCGTGGCGGGGATGGCAATCGGGGCGACCATTGCGCTGCCCGAGCTGTTGCGGCGCGGCTATGACAAGATCCTGGTGACGGGCACCATTCAGGCGGGATCCAGCCTGGGCATTCTGGTGCCACCCTCGGTGGTGCTGGTGCTTTACGCAATGATTGCCCGCCAGCCGGTGGGGCAGTTGTGGCTGGCGGGTGTGATCCCCGGCCTGATGATGGCCACGATGTTTGTCGTCTATATCTATCTGCGCGCCCGGATGCAGCCGCATCTCGGCCCGGCCATGGCGCCGGAGGATCTGGCGGAATATGACCAGATCACCACCCATCCGCTGCGCCTGAATTACGTCGTTCTGGGCGGGCTGGTGCTGGTGCCGATGCTGGTGATGAGCGGCGGGATTGGTGCCAAGCCCGCGCTTGGCCTGGCCCTTGGTCTGGCGGCGCTGGCCTTTGTGACCCGCACCCTGCCGGGCTTTCACAAAGATATCTATATGAAAGAGAAATACCGTCTGCTGTTTTCCGGCGTGCTGCCGCTGGCGATATTTGCCACGATGATGGTCCCCTTTGTGAATGGCTGGACCTCTTTGGTGGAAAGCTCGGCCATCGGGGCGATGGCTGCGTTCTTTGCGGCGGTCCTGAAGGGGCGGATGACGCGCGCTGTTTTTGAAACCTCGGTGCGTTCGACGCTGGGTATTTCCTGCATGTTCATGTGGATCATTCTGGCAGCGCTGGCTTTTGGGGCGATTTTCGACGGGTTGGGCGCGGTGAAGGCGATCGAGGATCTGTTCACCGAACGTCTGGGCCTCAGCCCCTGGATGATCCTGATCCTGATGCAGCTGAGCTTTATCCTCATGGGCACCTTTCTGGACGACACTGCGATGCTGGTCATCGTGGCGCCGCTTTACGTGCCGCTGGTGGGGGCGCTGGGCTTTGACCTGATCTGGTATGGGGTGCTTTATACGATCACCACCCAGATCGCCTATATGACACCGCCCTTTGGCTATAACCTGTTTTTGATGCGGGCGATGGCCCCGCCTGAGATCGGGTTGAAGGACATCTATGTCTCGATCATCCCCTTTGCACTGGTGATGGTGCTGGCCCTCGCGCTGATCATGATTTTCCCGCAGATCGCCCTTTGGCTGCCGGAAACCGTTTACGGAAAATAACCATAAGAGCCCCGCGCCACGGGGCCGATTGAACCACAAGGAGACTGAAACATGACAACGAGACGCAAGTTTTTGACCACTGCCGGGGTGGGGGCGCTGGCCGCCCCGCTGGCCGCCCCTGCCATTGCCCAATCCACCATCAAGTGGCGGATGCAGACCTATGCCGGTGCGGCGCTGGCCGAACATGTGGTGAAACCCGCCATTGACAAGTTCAACAAGATTGCCGGCGACCGGATGCAGATCGAGCTTTATTACGCCGATCAGCTGGTCCCCACCGGAGAGCTGTTCCGCGCGATGCAGCGCGGCACGATCGACGCGGTGCAATCGGATGATGACAGCATGGCCTCCCCCACCGAAGTAACTGTTTTCGGGGGGTATTTCCCGTTCGCCTCGCGCTACTCGCTCGACGTGCCGGTGCTGTTTAACCAATATGGTCTGAATGAAATCTGGGACGAGGAATATTCCAAGGTCGGGGTGAAGCATATCTCGGCCGGGGCCTGGGATCCGTGCCATTTCGCCACCAAGGACCCGATCCATTCGCTTGCGGACCTGAAGGGCAAACGGGTGTTTACCTTCCCGACCGCTGGCCGGTTCCTGGCGCAGTTCGGCGTGGTGCCGGTGACGCTGCCCTGGGAAGATATCGAGGTCGCCATGCAGACAGGTGAGCTGGATGGGATCGCCTGGTCGGGCATCACCGAAGATTACACCGTGGGCTGGGCTGATGTGACCAACTACTTCCTGACCAACAATATTTCGGGCGCCTGGGCCGGCAGCTTCTTTGCCAATCAGGGCCGCTGGAACGAGTTGCCGGAAGATCTGCAAACCCTGTTCAGGGTCTGCTGTGACCAGTCGCATTACTATCGCCAGTGGTGGTATTGGGGTGGTGAGGCCAGCCTGCGGGTGAATGGCACCAAGATGCAGCTGACCTCGATCCCGGATGCGGAATGGGCACAGGTCGAAGATGCGGCGGTGAAATTCTGGGACGAGATCGCCTCGGAAAGCCCGACCAAGGCCAAAGTGGTTGACATCTTCAAACGCTATAATGCCGATATGCAGAAGGCAGGCCGGCCCTATCGTTACGGCTGAACACTCATACGCCCCGGCGTGAGCGCGCCGGGGCAACCACAGACAAAGGATGGGCATGATGTCCGGTAATCTGAGCTTTGACGACCTGAAATCGCAGGTGTCTTCCGGTACGGTTGACACGGTGCTTGTGTGTTTTGCGGACATGCAGGGGCGCCTGATGGGCAAGCGGTTTCATGCGGGTCATTTTGTTGCGGGCGCCTATGAGGAAACCCATTGCTGCAACTATCTTCTGGCAACAGATCTTGAGATGGCGACGCCGGATGGCTATGCCTCGACCTCGTGGGAGCGGGGATATGGCGATTACGTGATGAAGCCGGACCTGTCGACCCTGCGGCCGGTGCCGTGGCTGGACGGCACGGTGATGGTGCTTTGCGACATTCTGGATCACCACACCCATGAAGAGGTGCCGCATAGCCCGCGCGCGATGCTGAAACGCCAGGTGCGCCGCATCGAGGCCATGGGCTTTGACGCGAAAATGGCGACCGAGCTGGAGTTTTTCCTGTTCGAGAAGAGCTTTGACGAGATCCGCAAGGAAGGTTTCCGCGATCTGGCGCCGATTTCCGGCTATAATCAGGACTATCACATCCTGCAGACCACCAAGGAAGAGCACGTGATGCGGCCGATCCGCAACCACCTTTGGAATGCGGGCCTGCCGATTGAGAACTCGAAAGGCGAGGCGGAGACCGGGCAGGAAGAGCTGAACATCAAATATGCCTCGGCGATGGACACGGCGGAATATCACACGATTGCCAAACACGCGATCAAGGAGATCGCCTGGCAGCAGGGTCATGCGGTGACCTTCCTGCCGAAATGGCATCACGACAAGGTGGGCAGCTCGTCCCATGTGCATCAGTCGCTGTGGAAAGATGGCGAGCCGGTGTTCTTTGATCCGGATGACAGCCTTGGCATGTCGGCGCTGATGAAAAGCTATATGGCCGGGCTTTTGAAATACGCCCCGGATTACACTTATTTCATGGCGCCTTATATCAACAGCTACAAGCGGTTCATGAAGGGAACCTTTGCGCCGACCCGGATCATCTGGTCGGTGGACAACCGCACTGCGGGCTATCGCCTGTGTGGCGATGGCAGCAAGGCAATCCGTGTGGAATGCCGCATTCCGGGATCTGACATGAACCCCTATCTGGCGATGGCGGGGATGCTGGCTGCGGGTATTGCGGGGATCGAGGAAGGGCTTGAGCTGCAGGCCCCCACGGTGGGCGATGTCTATCAGGGGGAGACGGGCATGATCCCGGGCAACCTGCGTGCGGCCCGCGATGCGCTGCATGGCTCTGCGATGCTGCGCGCTGCGATGGGGGATGAGGCGGTGGATCACTATGTGCGTGCCGCTGAGGTCGAGATCGAGGATTTTGAACGCGTTGTGACCGATTACGAGGTGGCGCGCGGTTTCGAACGGGCGTGATGCTCTGATGTAAATAGGGGGCTTTGCCCCCCGCCTTCGGCTCCCCCCCAGGATATTTATGTCCAGACAATAAGGGGAGTTGTTTCTGAGAATGGAGAGCTGGCATGGGTCAGGTGTTGAAATGTATCTCGCCGATTGATGGGTCGGTGTTTGCCGAGCGCGAGGTGTTGTCGCGGGACGAGGCCTTTGCGGCGGCGGCGCGTGCGCGCGCAGCACAGGCGGATTGGGCCGCACGGCCCTTGGCGGAGCGCGCGCAGCTTGTGATGGCAGGTGTTGCCGCGGTTGGTGCGATGAATGATGAGATCGTGCCAGAGCTTGCGCATATGATGGGGCGCCCGGTGCGTTATGGCGGTGAGTTCGGTGGCTTTAATGAGCGTGCCGGTCACATGGCGTCGATTGCGGCTGAGGCGCTGGCCGATATTGCGGTGGGCGAGGACGAGACGTTCAAGCGCTATATCAAGCGCGTGCCGCATGGGGTGGTTTTTGTGGTGGCCCCCTGGAACTATCCCTACATGACGGCCATCAACACGGTGGCACCGGCGCTGATTGCCGGCAATACGGTTGTGCTGAAACATGCCACCCAGACCTTGCTGGTGGGCGAGCGTATGGCGGCAGCCTTCCATGCGGCGGGCATTCCCGAGGACGTGTTCCAGAACGTGTTCCTCTCACATGATGTGACCAATGATCTGATCGCGGGCAACGCGTTTGATTTTGTGAATTTCACCGGGTCCGTGGGCGGCGGTCAGGCGATGGAGCGCGCGGCGGCGGGCACCTTTACCGGCGTTGGCACCGAGTTGGGTGGCAAGGATCCGGGCTATGTCATGGAGGACGCCGATCTGGACGCGGCGGTGGATACGCTGATCGACGGTGCGATGTTCAATGCGGGCCAGTGCTGCTGCGGGATCGAACGGATCTATGTGCATGAGAGCCTGTATGACGATTTTGTCGCCAAGGCGGTTGAGATCGTGAAAGGCTATAAGCTGGGCAATCCGCTCGACCCGGAAACCACGATGGGGCCGATGGCCAATGTGCGCTTTGCCGATGAGGTGCGCGCACAGATTTCCGAGGCGCTGGCCGAGGGGGCCGTGGCCCATATCGAGACCTTCGCCGAGGATGACGGGGGCGCGTATCTGACCCCGCAGATCCTGACCAATGTGACCCATGACATGCGGGTGATGCGGGACGAGAGCTTTGGTCCTGTGGTGGGTATCATGAAGGTCTCGTCCGATGACGAGGCGATTGCCTTGATGAATGACAGTGAATTTGGCCTGACCGCAAGCCTCTGGACCCGTGATCTGGATCGTGCCGCCCGTGTGGGGGATCAGGTCGAGACCGGCACCGTCTTCATGAACCGGGCCGATTATCTTGATCCCGGCCTGTGCTGGACCGGCTGTAAGAACACCGGGCGCGGTGGCGGCCTGTCCGTGATCGGTTTTCACAATCTGACTCGCCCGAAAAGCTATCACCTGAAGAAGGTGACCGCGTAAGGGGGACAGCCTGCCCCCCTTTTCCTGACATTCCCCATGGGGGGGCAGGCATCCAAAGCGTTTCTGCTTGTTGTTGGGGCACAATAATACGTGGAAACGCCCACGCCATTTCGGTGTTTCGTGCGTTTTGAGTTCATGCTGTTACGCAACCCAATCTCGAAACGCTTCAATTATGAGGATATGAAGATGCAACTCGTTGGAAACTGGTCCTATCCGACCACGGTGAAATTCGGTGCAGGCCGGATCCGGGAACTGCCTGAGGCCTGTGCGCAGGCGGGGATCAAACGCCCGCTTCTGGTGACAGATAAGGGGCTTGCCGATCTGCCGATCACTCAGGCGACGCTGGATATCATGGAGGCCGCTGGCCTGGGGCGCGGCATGTTCAGCGATGTGGACCCGAACCCGTCCGAGATCAACCTGCATGCAGGCGTTGAGGCCTATAAGGCCGGCGGTCATGACGGGGTGATTGCCTTTGGCGGTGGCTCGGGTCTGGATCTGGGCAAGATGGTGGCGTTTTACGCGGGCCAAACCCGCCCGATCTGGGATTTCGAAGACATTGGCGATTGGTGGACGCGGGCGGATGCGGATGCGATTGCCCCGATCATCGCGGTGCCGACCACGGCGGGAACCGGGTCGGAAGTGGGGCGCGCGTCGATCATCACCAACTCGCTCACCCATGAGAAAAAAATCATCTTCCACCCGAAAGTCCTGCCCAGCGTGGTGATCGCGGATCCCGAACTGACCATGGGCATGCCGAAATTCATCACGGCGGGCACCGGTCTGGATGCGTTTGCCCATTGCGTCGAGGCGTTCTCGTCCCCGCATTACCACCCGATGTCGCAGGGCATCGCGATTGAGGGGATGCGTCTGGTGATCGACTATCTGCCGCGCGCCTATGCAGATGGCACCGACCTTGAAGCACGGGCACATATGATGTCCGCCGCGGCCATGGGGGCGACGGCGTTTCAGAAAGGGCTGGGTGCGATCCATGCGCTGTCCCATCCGGTTGGCGCGATTTTCAACACCCATCACGGCACCACCAATGCGGTCTGCATGCCTGCGGTTCTTGAATTTAATGCGGCCGAGATCGCGGATCGTTTCGACCGGGTGGCGGGGTATCTGGGGGTCAATGGCGGCTTCAAGGGCTTCCAGAGCTTTGTGCAGGCGTTCAACGACAGTTTCGAAATCCCGCGCAAACTGTCCGAGATGGGCGTGAGCACGGACCAGATGGATGCGCTGGTGGAAGGCGCCATCAAAGATCCGAGCTGCGGCGGCAACCCCGTCGAACTGACCCGCGAAAACCTGCGGACCCTGTTTGACGCGGTGATCTGATCCAAAGTGTTTCGGGGCAGGCTTGAAACATATGTTTGTCCCGAAACGTCCACGATAGGGATGCCTCTTACAGCGTTTCGACCTTGCCCTGCCGAAGGTCAAAGTCGGAACCTTTGAGGGGCAAAAGGCTCAGACAGCGCGCTTGTCCTGTTGCAATTTGCTTTGCAATGCCTTGGCGAGGTTGGAAATCTTGAAAGGTTTTTGCAGCAGGATCTCATGTGTCGCCCCGTGCCCTTCTTTTTCCAAGATGCTCGCGGGATAGCCGGACATGTAAATCACCTTCATGTCCGGTCGATGCCCCAAAACCTCTGCCACAAAGGCCGGGCCGCTGGTGCCGCCGGGCAGCACGACGTCTGAAAGGATCAGGTCGATCCCGGGATCGCGTGCCAGATGTCGGCGCGCGGCCTGGGCATGTTCTGCCGGTGTCACGGCATATCCCAGCTTGTGCAGCATCTGTTCGGTGAGGTGGCGCAGCGCGGGATCGTCTTCGATCAGCAGGATATGCTCCCCGCGACCACTGGGCCGGGATGAGGGGATCGGACGCGATTGAGGGGCAGTGTCCGGGGATTGCGGTGCGCGCGGCAGGTAGAGGTCAATAGTGGTGCCGTGACCTTCCCGGCTGGAAATCACCACCTGACCGCCGGATTGTTGGGCAAAGCCCATGACCATCGACAGGCCCAGCCCGCTGCCCTTGCCAACCCCCTTGGTGGTGAAAAACGGCTCGCAGGCATGTTTTATCACCTCTTGCGACATGCCTGTCCCGGTATCCGTGACCCGGATCACCACGTAATCACCGGGCTCCAGTGTCAGCTCTTTCTCGTCCGGTGGGGTGTCAAAATGGCGATTGAAACAGTCGATCGTCAAATTGCCCCCGTCCGGCATCGCGTCCCGTGCATTGAGCACAAGGTTCAGCACCGCGTTTTCGATCTGTCCGGGGTCGGCAAAGGCAGGCCATGCCTCATCATTTGTGGGCAGGTGAAGGTCAATGGTGGCGCCAAGCGTAGGGGTGAGCAATCCCGGCAGCCCGTCAAGCAGCGCGGGCAGGTCCACCCGTTTGGGGCGCAGGGGCTGGCGCATGGAAAAGGCCAGCAGGCGCTGGGTCAGCTCGGCCCCCCGGCTTGCGGCGCGGATTGTGGCCTCAACCAGCGGGGCGACCGCGGGCGCAGGGCTTTGCTCGCCGATCAATTCGGCATTGCCCATGATCACGGTCAGAAGGTTGTTGAAGTCATGGGCCACACCGCCGGTCAGCTGGCCAATCGCATCCATCTTGCGCGACTGGTGCAGTTCCTCCTCAAGCTCGATCCGTTCGGTGATATCGGTCAGAACACCGGTTGATCGCACCGCCCGCCCGGTGACATCGGCAACCGCCTGTCCGCGCGCCATGAACCAGCGATACGCGCCTGTCCGTGTGCGGAACCGATGTTCGTTGGAAAAGATCTGGCCGGGGGCGTTTATGTGTTCGGCCAGCCTGGCCCGATATGCGGCCAGGTCATCCGGATGCAGCAAAGATGAAAGGGAGTTTTGCTTGATCTCCTCGAACTCTTCACGGGAATAGCCAAGGCTTTTGGCAAATCCGGGGGAGGTGTACAGCCTGTCCTCCAGAAGATCCCAATCCCAGATCGACACTTGCTGAACCGCAAGGGCGTAGCGTTCCTGACTGGCGCGCAGGGCGTCTTCATAACGCCGCTGTTCGGTGACATCCTGCGCAATGGTCACAATGGCCCCCCCCGCGATATGCTGGTCGCGGATATTCAGGATGGTTCCGTCGTTGCGGGTCACCTCGATCGCGGGGGCGTCAGGCTGTGAACGTGCGGCCAGACGGGCCGCAAGGAACCTGTCCTCATGCTGTGTTTCTGTTGGTATGTAGCCCTGTTTGATCGCTGCCCGCACAAAGTCCGAATAAGTGGTGCCGGGGGTGATGGCGGCCGGGATGTCGCTGTGCATGTCGCGAAATTTCCGGTTCGCCAGAACCAGCCGGTCTTTGCTGTCCCACAGGCTGAACAGCTCGTTGCTGTCCTCCACGCTGTTGGCCAGAAGCTCGGCAGCCTCGCGGGCTTTTTCTTCACTGAAAACCTGCTCGGTAATATCCGTCGCCACCCCGCGATAGCCATAAAACTCCCCCGCGTCATCCCGCACCGGAACACCCGAAACCCGGAGCCATTTGGTTTCCCCGCCCACATGGACATAATAGTCGAAATCCTTGAAAGGGCGTCGGAGTTTCAGATCCTCCATCAACGCGTCCCATTTGGGATGCTCATCTGCCGGGTCGCGCAGGGTGATCGGATCCATCCCGAGAATGTCGCCGGGGGATCGATCCAGAAATCCGGCCAGACCGTCCGATGCCCAGAGCAGGCGCAGGTTGCTGTCCAGTTCCCAAAACCAGTCCGAGCTGGCCATGGCAAAGTCCTGAAACCGGTTCTGGCTTTCACGCAAGGACAATTGGCGCTCGATCACCAAGTGACTGAGAAAACCGGTCACCCCTGACAACAGCAGCCCCACAACAAGGGCCAGAACATTCTGGCGCTGGGTCAGGATCGTGCTGATGGACGCGGACGGGCTGACGTGAACCTGCCAGACGCGGTTGGCCAACTGGATGTCCCGGGTGGCCACTGGCGCGTTCTGTCCGGGGCGGATGGAGGAGGAAAAGATCTCGGTTTCCCCATCAAAGACGCGAATGGCATAGGCCGCGCCCTCGTCCCCTCCCAGGGCGGTCTGCACAAGGGGGGTGGTGCGAAAGACGAGGTTGAGAAAGCCGATCACCGCGCCGCTGTCCTGAACCGGGATATAGGCCGCAACACCTTGCCCGCCCTGGGCCAGTTCAATGGGCGGGGTGACCTGAAGCTGCCCTCTTTCCCGTGCGGCCTCCAATGCGGCCCGCGGCATTGGCAAGGAGCGCAGATCAAGCCCCAGCGCGGCGTGATTGCCCTCCAGCGGCGTGACAAAGCGGATGACCCCATCCGGGTCCACCCAGTTCAGCGCCTGTGTTTCCTGAAACATCAGGTGGTACAGATCGGTCTCAACCTGAAAGGCGAGACTGTCGACCGAACTGTGTTCGCGGAACTGGCGGGCCAGCAGCCCAACCGTGTCAAACCGGGCTGTCACATGGGTCTGAAGGCGTGCTGCAAAATTGGCGCTGGCGATCCGGGTTTCTTCGAGTTGCTGCTGTTTTTGTGTTTCCCGATGCGACAGGTAAAAGGCGGCCAGCGTGACAAAGGTTGCCAGCGCGACGCAAAGCGGCACGAGCAGCCGGGAACTCGGTGGGTCGAATTTTACCAAAGGCCTGCCTGAAAGACTGTTGAGAAACCAACTTCAAGTAGAAAGGAGCTTGGTCTCTGCGTCAACTCTTTCGCGCTAAACTCTGATATTTAGCCTTTGGAGATTAACTTTAAGTTGAGCTAAGTTTGGGAGGCCCTGAGTGCAAGTTTACCCGCAGACGCGGGCACGCTGATCCGCTTGCCCCATCGACAGCACCACTGGTGCTGCGGCCTGTCGCGCCTTGAAATCCGCCTTGTTCTGCAATCCGCGCCAGGTCTGCCGCACCAGTGATTGCGCCACCGCGCCGCCCAATGTGGTGCCGGGGCCCAGCAGGATGAACAGATCCGGCATGAACTCGCGCGCGGCCACCCGAAGCGCCGTGGTGAAATCATAGGGGGCAACCACCTGGTGGCCCAGAGTGTAGCTGCGCAACGCGTGCAAATCGGTGGCCCGCGGATGCCAGATCTTGCCGCGCCCATCAATCAGCGGCAGGTTGGGCCGGGCAAACAGATCCTGCCCCAGCCGGGCGCGCCCCTCGGCCGCAACCGGTTCCTGCATGGCGGTGTGAAAGCCTGCATGACCCGGCAAGCGCATTGGAAAACGCCCTTGTGTCACGGGCATTTCGGCCTCGAATGCCGCCAGACCTTCGGTATTTCCTGCAAGGACCAGCATGCCTCCCAGATCAATCGAAAGGGTCAGGATATGGCCGGGGCGGGCGGTGATCTCGGACATCTTTGCCTCGATCTTCGCGCGTTCACCGGGGATCTCTGTCCAGGTCTCATCCACAAACGGATAGATCAGCTGTCCGCCGATCATATGTTTGTGCATGAGCGTGCCCATGGTGTTGACCACTTCCAGCCCGCCGATCTGATCCAGCACCCCCGCACAGGCCAGCGCGATATACCAGCCCATCGAGTTGCCGGTCACGCCCAGAATATCAATCCTGTCGCGGTCGATTGACAGGAAATCCGCAGCTGCACAGGCATGGATGAGGCCCGACGCATTGTCGCCCCGCGTATGGCGGGCCCCGGAGAACCGGGTTGCCCCATCCAGGGCGGAGAGCGGCTCCTGCCCCTGGCTCAACCGATAGGCATCAAACCCGGCCATCAGATCGGATTTATCCGCGTGATGGCGCGCAAAATAGCCCAGTTCTTCGCGGTTATAGGTGCCGCGTCCGGGGGCGACGACAATGGCGGTTTGCTTCCGTGTCATGATCCGCTCCACAATCTGCGCGCGGCATCAGCGATGGTTTCGCGCGACGGCATGGTGGCCGCATAAGCCGGGCCGGTGGCGATGAAACTGTCCTCAGCCGCGAGGCGTGCGTGGGGCAGGTTGGTCCTCTCGTGCAGCAGCGCCATCAACGCCTCGGACTGGCTGCCTGTCGTGCGGCATTCATCCACGATCAGCACTTTTTCTGCGCCTTCAAGGACTTGCAGGATCCCCTCCGTGGGGAGCGGCGCCAGCCAGCGCAGGTCGATGATCCGGGTGTTGATCCCTTCTGCGGCCAGATCTGCCGCCGCCTGTGTTGAGAGGTAACGCCCGTTGCCATAGGTCAGGATTGCCAGCGGGCCATCGCCCTCGACCCCCACTTCCCCCAGCCCGATCCGCCGGTCGGGCGCGGGGTAGGGGCGCATCCAGCCGCCATCCTTGGGGGCGTGAAGATCGCGCATCGGGTAAAGCGCAATCGGTTCCACCATCACCACCACGCGGGCCTCTTCCCGCGCCAGCCGCACGCATTCGCGCATCATCATCGCCGCCTCATCCCCGCGCGAGGGGCAGGCGATTACGATGCCCGGAATATCGCGTAGGACGGCCAGCGAGTTGTCATTGTGGAAATGCCCGCCAAAGCCCTTTTGATAACCCAGCCCGGCAATGCGCATCACCATCGGGTTGGTGAACTGCCCGTTTGAGAAAAACGGCAGCGTCGCTGCTTCGCCGCGCAGCTGATCTTCGGCATTGTGCAGATAGGCGAGGAACTGGATTTCCGGCATCGGGATGAACCCGTTATGCCCCATACCGATTGCCAGCCCCAGAATGCTCTGTTCATCCAGAAGCGTGTCGATCATCCGGTCCGGGCCGAACCGGTCGATCAGCTTTTGCGTCACACCATAAACGCCACCCTTGCGGCCCACATCCTCGCCCATCATGACAATCTCGCCATGCTCCAGCATCAGATCGGTCAGTGCCCAGTTCAGAAGTTTGTTCATCGGTTGCGGCGTATCCAGTGCTTTGAAATCACTTCCAAAAACCACCTCTCGCGCTGCCATGTCCGGCCCGTTGGTGGGGGCGCAGATACGGGGGGGAGGGATCAGGGACGCCATCACACCCTCTGCCGTTTTCAGCTTTGGCCGGGTGATCACCTCTTCGGCCACACGCGCACATTGGTCCTCGCTTTCCTGATAGATCGCCAGAACTTCCTTGGCCGACAACACGCCCTTTTGGGTCAGCAGCCGCGCGGAATGCAAAAGCGGATCATCCGCCTCCCAGCCTTCAAACACGTCTTTCTTCAGGTAAGCCTGCTGCAGATCTGATCCCGCATGGCCGTAAAGCCGCACCAGCGACAGATGCAGAAAGGCCGGTTTCTTGCGTGTGCGCACATAGTCCGCCGCCTCCAGCGCCACGCGGTAGGTGTCATACATATCCAGCCCGTCCGCGTGGAAGTATTTCAGCCCCGGCTTGTGCGAGAAATTTGCCCCCACCCAGCCGCGCGGGGTGCGGGTGGAAATGCCGATCCCATTGTCTTCGCAGACAAACAGAAGGGGCAGGGGAACGGATTGATACGCGGTCCAGCAGGCGGTGTTGATCGCCCCTTGCGCGGTGGAGTGGTTCGAGGAGGCATCGCCAAAGGAACACATCACCAGCGCGTCATCGGCCAGCACCTTGTGTTCACAATCATGCCGCTTGCCCAGTCCAATCGAATAGGCCGCCCCCACCGCCTTGGGCAGGTGGCTGGCAATGGTTGAGGTCTGCGGCGGGATCATCAGCGCCTTTGACCCCAGCACCTTGTGCCGCCCCCCGGAACAGGGATCCTCGGACGCGGTGGCAAAGCTCAGGAGCATGTCCCAGGCGGGGGTGGTGCCGGGCACCTGTGCCGATCGCATGGTTTGAAACGCGCCGTCGCGGTAATGAAGAAAGGCCATGTCATCCGGGCGCAGTGCCGCGGCCACGGCGGCCATGCCTTCATGCCCGCTGGACCCGATCGTGTAATAGCCTTCGCCTGCGGCCTGCATCCTGCGCGAGCGGCGGTCGAGATTGCGGCTCAGAACCTGCGCGCGAAACAGCTCAACGGCCAACGTGTCAGACAGGGGACCTGCCGCCGGGCGCCCGGTCGGAAACCGGCCGGTTTCCACCGCCTTGCGAAAGGCCTGATCAACGATATCCGCGCGATCCATCGCATCCTCCTGCCCTTGGGCCCGGGTCTGTCCTATTCAGCAAAGACTTGTGTCTTTGGTATATATTAGCGGATGGATTCACCGGAAAAA
Organism: Aliiroseovarius crassostreae; assembly: GCF_025137635.1. NCBI lineage: Bacteria > Pseudomonadati > Pseudomonadota > Alphaproteobacteria > Rhodobacterales > Paracoccaceae > Aliiroseovarius > Aliiroseovarius crassostreae. Next base: position 739,463 of record NZ_CP080772.1, read on the forward strand.
AACGATATTACCGCATAAGAACATTCCCAAATGGAATAAAGGCTCTGCCCATGGCCCGTCGATTTTCCCCGTCCACCTCTTGCCTTGCCGCGTTTGAAGCGGTGGCGCGGCTTGGATCGGTGTCTGATGCTGCACAGGAATTGGACCTGACACAAAGCGCGGTCAGCCGTCAGGTGCAGAAACTGGAGGCGCAGGTGGGGCAGGGGCTGTTCCTGCGTGATCGCAAGCGGTTGGTCCTGACCGAACCGGGCGCGCGCTATGCCGAGGAGATCCGCGTGGCGCTGGCGCAGATCACCAATGCAACGATTGCCCTGCAGACCAACCCGGAAGGCGGGGTGTTCAATCTTGCGATCCTGCCCAGTTTCGGCACCCATTGGCTGGCTCCGCGCCTGCCGGAATTCATGGCAGAACATCCCGGCATCACGCTGACCCTGTCCACCCGCACCGCACCATTTGCCTTTGCCGGTGAGGCCTTCCATGGCGCGATTCATTTCGGGCGTGATGACTGGGACGGGGCGGGGGCGGTGAAACTGTGGGAGGAGCAGGCGCTGGCGGTGGGCGCACCCGGTTTGCTGGCGCAGATGGACGGGGCCGAGGCGCCGCGTCTTGCCCTGGAAACCCGGCCTGACGCCTGGGCGGCGTGGGAGCGGGCACACACCCGCGCGCCCGGGGGCCGCCCCGCCATGGTGGTGGACCAGTTCGCCACCATGCTGCGGGCGGCGCAGGCCGGGCTTGGCATTGCGCTCATGCCGGATTTTCTGGTGGAACGGGCCCTTGAAGAGGGCAGTCTTGAGCAATTGCCGGGGTCGGTGCCGGTCAGTGTCGGCAGCTATTACCTTGTCTGGCCGGAAAACGGCGCGGACTATCCTGGATTGATTGCTTTTAAGGATTGGTTAATTGATAAAAGCAATCAAATGAGGTCCTGAGCGCCTCACCCCCGCGCTTTCCCCTTTTCCCCACGCAGCTGATTTGGCGTCTTGGCATATTCCAGCCGATAGGCCCGCGCCAGCGAGGAGCTGTCGGAAAACCCGCAGGCAAGTGCCACGTCAATCAGCGGCATGCGCGTGTCGGTGATCAGCGCCTGCGCCCGTTTCAGCCTGATTTTCTTGTAAAATTTCGCAGGTGTTTCATCAAGATTGATCAGGAACAGACGTTCAAGCTGCCGCGTCGAGACCCCCACTTTCTGCGCCAGCTCCGACACTTTCAGCGGATGTTCCACCGTTTCTTCCATCAGGCGAATGGCGCTTTGCAGGCGCTTTTCCAGAAAGTTGGACGAGTGGCTCATCCCTTTGGGCTGGTCCCGGTTGGGGCCGCGCACATGTTCCAGCATCAGCTGTGCCGCCAGTTCCGCCGCCGCCTGCGGGGCGAGCTGTTCGGACAGGATTGCGACCATCAGCTCCAGCGTATGCCCGCCCCCCGCGCAGGTCATGATCCCGCCGGCATCTTCGGCCAGATGGGTGGTCAGCGTGGGGTAATCGCCCCCTTCCGACAGCACGTTCACATCGCCCCAGTTTGTTGTCACCGGATGGCTGCGCGGGTTGGTGGCCTTGATATATTCGGTGGCCGCCCCGGACAGAAGCACCACCCGCCGTTTGATTTTCTGCATCGCTCTCAGCCGCGCCATCCAGCCGCCGCCATGGCTGCCGGTGCCGCCAATCACCACCAACACCTGCCGGAGATATTGCTCTCCGATCGAGGGGCCCGCCCGCACCATCATATCCCCGTTGCTGTGCACGATGCCCGGATGATCCGAGGTGATCTGCCACGGGAACCGCTCATATCCGCAGACGTCATTGGCCGTGTTCAGCGCCGACAGGATCGAGGCGAGCTCAACCTGCCAGAACCCGGGCTGCACAAAGATCTCGATCCCGCATACGGGGGCGGTTGGGTCTGCGCCCTTGTCGGTGGCTTGTGAAATCTCGTCTGGCATCAGGGCGTGTTCCGTCGGGTGTCAAGTCTGGGTCTGGACCCGAAATGGGCGCAAGGGGTTCTCATATCTGCGATATTTGATACAGCCAGACAAGCCCCGGGCATAGTCCGGGTTGCGTCACCAGATCATTGAAAACCGTCAGGGAAGGTCAAATTTTCCGTCAGAACCGATCTTTCAGTAGATGGGTCAGGGTGGCGCCGGTTTCGTAATAGACCTGTCGGGTGGAGGCCATCGCAATCCCGTGCTGATCCACCGGCGGGCGGGGCAGAAGCGCCCGGTCATCCTTGATAAGAGCCTCCGCCATGGCCTTGCCAAACAGGGTGCCCGGCCCAATGCCACGCCCGGAAAAGCCAAAGGCGATCAGGGCGTTATTCCCCATCGGCAGGATTTTCGGCAGATATTCCTCGGTCATGGCAATGCGCCCGTGCCAGGGGGTGTTCAGGCGCAGCCCGGCAAGGGCCGGAAACATCCGGGCCAGTTTGCGATCAAGCCAGGCAAGATGGGCCCCGCTGGCAAAGTGGTCAATCGCCCCCATGCCGCCAATCACCAGCCGCCCGGCCTGATCAAGCCGCCAGGACGACATGACCATCGCCGTGTCCCAACATCCCTCGCCCCCCGGCAGGATCTGCGCGAGCTGATCGGCCGGCAGCGGATCGGTGGCCGCCTGAAAGTAATGGACCGGCACCACCTTCGGGGCAGGGGTGCCCTGGACAGGCAGGTGATAAGCATTGGTTGCAATGATCATCTTCCGGGCCGAGATCCCGCCCTCAGGGGTGCGCAGCTGCCAGCCGGTGCGGGTTTGCAAAATCTCGGTGGCAGGGCTGTTTTCATGCAGATGCGCCCCGCACTCCATCGCGGCCCGCGCCAGCCCCCTGGCGTACCCCAAAGGCTGGATCGTGCCCGCGCGGGGATCAAACAGCGCGCCATGCACCTGCGTCGATCCCACCCGTGCCACTGCCTCCTCTCGCGACAACAAGGTGACCGGCGCGCCGATGGAGGAGAGCTGCCGGTGCCGGTTGGCAAGATCGCGCATCCCGGATCCGGCATGGGCGCAATGCAAAGTGCCTGCGCGCACCGGTTCACATTTGATGTCAAATTCCCGGATCAACTCAAAGACAAGATCCGGCGCCCCGGCAAGGGCTGCGGACAGATTGTCGCCTGCCTCCTTGCCGATCCGCTTGGCGATCTCCTCCGGTGGCAGCCACAGCCCCGCATTGACCAGCCCCACATTCCGGCCAGAGCCGCCCTGCCCAAACCGGCCCGCTTCAATCAGGCGAACGTCAAGCCCGGCTCGTGCCGCGCTCAGCGCCGCCGACAAGCCGGTATAGCCACCGCCCACCACCACCAGATCAGCTGTAACCTCCCCGCTCAGGGCGGCGGCGCCGGGATGCTCGGCGCAGGTTTTGTGCCAAAGGCTTTCAGTGATGTCCGCCCCCAAAGGCGCGCCCCGCTTTGTGCTCAAGGCTCAATCTCCAAATGTGATCCCCTGCGCCAGGGGCAGCTCGCGCGAGTAATTGACGGTGTTGGTCTGGCGCCGCATATAGGCTTTCCACGCATCCGACCCGCTTTCACGTCCGCCGCCCGTGTCCTTTTCGCCGCCGAAAGCACCGCCAATTTCCGCCCCGGACGGGCCGATATTCACATTGGCGATACCACAGTCCGATCCCCCCGCCGAGAGGAAATACTCGGTCTCGCGCATATCGGTTGAGAAGATGCTGGAGGACAGGCCCTGAGGCACGGCGTTTTGCAGCGCGATCGCCTCGTCCAGATGGCGATAGGTCACGATATACAGGATCGGCGCAAAGGTTTCGTGATGCATGACCGCCGTCTGTGCAGGCATTTCCACAAGGGCCGGGCGCACATAGGCCGCCGCCGGGTGGCTGGACATCAGCGCCTGACCGCCGCCATGCACCCGCCCGCCTTCGCTTGCCGCCTGATCCAGCGCGCGGCCCATTGCCACAAGGGCGTCCTGGTCGATCAGCGGCCCGACCAGCGTGGATGGATCCAGCGGGTCCCCAATTGGCAGGCTGCGATAGGTTTCGATCAGGCGCTGGGTCAGCGCGTCCTTCACATCTTCATGCACAATCAGGCGGCGCAGCGTGGTGCAGCGTTGCCCGGCCGTGCCCACCGCCGAAAACACGATGGCCCGCAGCGCCATGTCCAGATCCGCCGAGGGGGCGACGATCATCGCGTTGTTGCCGCCGAGTTCCAGAATGCTGCGGCCCAGACGGTTTGCCAAATCGGCCGCCACCGCCTTGCCCATCGGCACCGATCCGGTGGCTGAAATCAGCGCCACGTCTTTTGACGCGGTCAGCACCTCGCCCAGATCGCGCCCGCCGATCAGCGTCTGGATCAGCCCCTCAGGAGCGTCCTCACCAAATTCTGCGCAAACCCGGTCGCAGATCTTTTGCACGGCCAGCGCAGTCAGCGGTGTCTTTTCCGACGGTTTCCAGATCACCGGGTCGCCACAGACCAGCGCAAGGGCGGCGTTCCAGCACCAGGGTGCCACCGGAAAGTTGAACGCGGTGATCACGCCGCAGATGCCCAGCGGGTGCCAGCTCTCGCGCATCGCGTGGCCTGGACGTTCGGACGCGATGGTCAGGCCATAAAGCTGGCGAGACAGCCCCACCGCAAAGTCGCAGATATCGATCATTTCCTGCACTTCGCCCAGCCCCTCGGCAGAGATCTTGCCGCATTCCAGCGTGACCAGCCGGCCGAGGGTTTCCTTTTCCCGGCGCAGCGCATTGCCCAGCTGACGCACCAGTTCACCGCGGCGTGGCGCGGGCACCATGCGCCAGTGGTTGAACGCCGCTTTGGCGCGGGCGATTGTGGCCAGGCCGGCGTCCGGTCCGTCTTGGTGGATCCGGGCAATCTCACTGCCATCCACCGGGGTTCTGACCGACAGGTTGCCCCCGGTCAGCTCCTCCGGGGTAAACCCGCTAGCGGCCAGGATTTCAGAAAACCGGGGGGTGGTTGTTGCGGAGTTGGTCATTGAGGTCTCTTCCATCCCATGAGAAAAAGTTCAGTCAATTCAGTTTCTCATGGGTGACGGCCGAAAACTATTGAAAGTAAATCGTTATAGTATGAGGATTGCTCATATGATAATCTCGCGCCGTTTCCTGCCCTCCATCCCCTCACTGCTTGCCATCGAAGCAGTGGACCGTCTTGGCTCTGCCCAATCCGCCGCACAGGATCTGTCGCTGACACAAAGCGCCATTTCGCGGCAGCTCAAACAGCTTGAGGCGCAGATGGGGGTTGATCTGATCCAGCGCGACCAGTTGCGGCTGGGGCTGACCCCGGCCGGGCGGGAATTTGCCCGCGAGGCGCGTCAGGTGCTGGAGAAGCTGGGCCATGCCTCGATCCGGCTGCGTGCCAATCCCGCCGGGGGCTCACTTGACCTGTCGATCCTGCCTGCGTTTGGGCTGAACTGGCTGGCGCCGCGGCTGAAAAGCTTTGTTGCGGCCCACCCGGATATCAGCGTCAACCTGCACACCCATAACCGCCCGTTTGATTTCGCCAACAACCCGGCCCAGGCGGCGATCCATTACCGGGCGGATCGGCAGGCAGATGGGCATCTGGACGACTGGCCGGGGGTCGAGCAATTGCCGTTGATGCCGAAATTCGTGATGCCGGTCTGTGCGCCGGACCTGATGGCGGCTCCGGTCGGGCAGCCCGACGCGCTGCTGCACCTGCCGCTGTTGCATCTGGAAACCCATCCCGACAGCTGGGAGGTCTGGTTTGCCCGCCATGGGGTTGCGGCCACGGGGCTTGAGGGGATGTTGTTTGACCAAAGTTCCACCATGACACAGGCTGCCGTGCACGGGCTGGGGCTTGCGCTGTTGCCCAGCTTTCTGGCGATGGAAGAGATCCGTCTGGGGCGGCTGGTCCCCGCGCTGGAAGCAGCCCCCGTGTCGCTGGGCGATTACGCGCTGGTCTGGCCCGAGGCGCAGTCCACCCACCTGCCGCTGATCCGCTTTCGCAGCTGGTTGAAGGCGCAGGTGGCTGGTGAAATATGAGTGGGTCCTGACCCTAAAGCGTTTCGGTTTTAACCTGACATAGGGCAAAACCGAAACGCTTTAAGCGCACCCGACCGAGAGGTGCTGCGCGCCCAGCCCCTCAACCCCCAGAACCATCTTATCACCTTCGCGCAGATAGGTGGGTGGCCTCTGTCCCATCCCCACACCGGGCGGGGTGCCGGTGGCGATGATGTCACCGGGTTCCAGCGTCATGAATTGCGACAGGTAAGACACCAGATGGGCCACGCCATAGACCATGGTTGCGGTGCTGCCTGTCTGCATCCTAACCCCGTTCAGGTCCAGAAACATCGACAATGCCTGCGGGTCCGCCACCTCGTCCCGGGTGACAAGCCAAGGGCCGATCGGGGCGAATGTGTCATGGGATTTGCCCTTGATCCACTGGCCCGCCCGCTCCATCTGAAACCCGCGTTCCGAAATGTCATTGACCACGCAGAAACCGGCCACATGGGACAGGGCCTGATCCTCGGCGACATATTTCGCGCGGGTGCCGATCACCACGCCCAGTTCGACCTCCCAATCCACCTTGCTTGACCCGCGCGGCAGTTCCACCTGATCGTTGGGGCCACAGATTGCTGAGGTCGCCTTGGAGAAGACCACCGGTTCCGGTGGCACCTCCATCCCCGCTTCCGCCGCGTGGTCGGCATAGTTGAGGCCGATGCAGATGATCTTGCCCACATGGGCCACCGGTGCGCCGATCCGCGTGTCGGTCACAATCGGCAGCGTGGCCGGGTCGATATCCGCAAGGATCGCGAGCCCGGTGTCGGACAGGGCCGCTCCGGTGATATCTTTCACATGCCCCGACAGGTCGCGGATTTGCCCGTCCTTGTCGCACAGCCCCGGCTTTTCCGCCCCGCTCGGCCCGTAACGCAGAAGTTTCATCGTGCTTTTCTCCCCCGTCCGGCGCGTTGACCGGGCTTGCCCGCCGTTGAACGCCCTTTCTGTTCCGACGCGGCCTCGATCGCGGATTGCCGCGCCAGCGGGTCGTCGGCCACGGCCAGCTCCACCGCTTCCAGCCTGTGGATTTCGTCGCGCAGCCGGGCGGCTTCTTCGAATTCCAGGTTTTCGGCGGCCTTGCGCATGTCGGCCTTCAACGCCTCCAGATGGGCGGACAGATTGTCGCCCATCAGCGGTTTGTCCACGGTGGCGGTGACGCGGGACATGTCGGTGTCGCCCTGGTAAAGCCCGGCCAGAACATCATCGACGTTTTTCTTCACCGTTTCCGGTGTGATCCCGTGCAACGCATTGTAAGCCATCTGCTTTTCGCGCCGCCGCTCGGTTTCCTTCAGCGCGCGATCCATCGAGCCGGTGATCTTGTCGGCATACATGATCACCCGTCCCTCGGCGTTCCTCGCGGCGCGACCGATGGTCTGAATGAGCGAGGTTTCCGAGCGCAGGAACCCCTCTTTATCCGCATCCAGAATGGCCACCAGCCCACATTCCGGAATGTCCAGCCCTTCGCGCAACAGGTTGATCCCGACCAGAACGTCAAAGGCGCCCAGCCGCAGGTCCCGCAGGATTTCAATGCGCTCCAGCGTGTCGATATCCGAGTGCATATAGCGCACGCGCACCCCCTGTTCGTGCAGATATTCGGTCAGGTCCTCGGCCATGCGCTTGGTCAGGGTTGTCACCAGCGTGCGATAGCCATCGGCCGAAACCCGGCGCACCTCGTCCAGAAGGTCATCGACCTGCATCTCGACCGGGCGGATTTCAACCTGTGGGTCCAGAAGCCCGGTCGGGCGGATGATCTGTTCAGCAAACACGCCGCCGGTCTGTTCCAGTTCCCAGTTCGAAGGCGTGGCCGACACAAACACCGATTGCGGGCGCATTGCGTCCCATTCCTCGAATTTCAGCGGGCGGTTGTCCATGCAGGAGGGCAGGCGGAAGCCATGTTCGGCCAGCGTGAACTTGCGTCGATAATCGCCCCGGAACATGCCACCGATCTGCGGCACCGACACATGGCTTTCATCGGCAAAGACAATTGCGTTGTCGGGGATATATTCGAACAGCGTGGGGGGCGGCTCTCCCGGTGCGCGACCGGTCAGGTAGCGCGAATAATTCTCGATCCCGGAACAAAACCCCGAGGCTTCCAGCATTTCAATGTCGAATTTGGTGCGCTGTTCCAACCGTTGCGCTTCCAGAAGCTTCCCCTCCGCCTCGAACTCCGCCAGCCGCAAAGCCAGCTCCTGCCTGATGTTCTGCACCGCCTGTTTCAGCGTCGGCGTGGGGGTCACGTAATGCGAATTGGCATAGACGCGCACCTTTTCCAGCGTGTCGGTCTTTGCCCCGGTGAGCGTGTCAAACTCGGTGATGCTTTCCAGTTCCTCACCGAAAAAGGACAGGCGCCAGCCGCGGTCTTCCAGATGTGAGGGCCAGATCTCAAGGCTGTCGCCGCGCACCCGGAAAGATCCGCGATGAAAGGCGTTGTCATTGCGCTTGTATTGCTGTGCCACCAGATCGCGCATGACTGCGCGCTGGTCATAGTCCTGCCCCACCACGATATCCTGCGTCATCGCGGTGTAGGTTTCAGGCGAGCCGATGCCGTAGATGCAACTGACCGAGGCGACGATGATCACGTCGTCACGCTCCAACAGGGCCCGCGTGGCCGAATGGCGCATCCGGTCGATCTGTTCGTTGATCTGGCTTTCCTTTTCAATGAACGTATCCGAGCGTGGCACATAGGCTTCGGGCTGGTAATAATCATAGTAGCTGACGAAATATTCGACCGCATTATCGGGAAAAAACCCCTTCATCTCGCCGTAAAGCTGGGCGGCGAGGGTCTTGTTCGGGGCAAGGATGATGGCCGGGCGCTGGGTTTCCTCGATGATCTTGGCCATGGTGAAGGTCTTGCCGGTGCCGGTGGCCCCCAGCAGCACCTGATCCCGTTCGCCCGCCTCAATGCCGCTTTTCAGCTCAGCAATTGCCGCGGGCTGGTCGCCTGCGGGCTGAAAGGGGGACTGCATCACAAACCGTTTGCCGCCTTCCAGCTTTGGCCGGGCGGTTGGGGCCTGGGTCGGATTGGTCAGCGGGCTGTGGGCTGTTTCTGTCATCGGCGAATCCTCCGATCCCAAACATGACCCCTTTTTGTTCCTGTTCAAGGGGGCAGGCGTGGATTGGTGCAATTGCGGGTGGTCGGGCAGGGGGCGCAGGAAAAGGCCCGGCGGATACCCCCACGGTTTGTGACTCCCCTAAAATGGTGAGTTGCCGGTGACGCCGCGCGGCGGGCAGAGTTAACACATGGTTGACTTTCTGAGTTGGCATTGATCAACTTCAGGTAGTTTTCTGAGATTGCGAAGCCTGCGGCTGGCGGTTTTCTGCCAGTCGCATTAACCCATTGTTAATCTCCTGATAAATCTAAACAAATCACTAACGCTAAAGGCGAAATAATTTCCAAGAAACACAACTAAAAGTGTTTTTAACTCTTGCAGTGGCGATAAAACTCGGGTTAGTCTGATTGTGCAAGCAGCAGAATGGTCTGCCGGCGACAACGAATACCCACCCCACCCCTCGCTCCCTCGTTGTTGTCGGCAGCCTCTCTCTCTCCCCCCCGAACGCAGATTGAGAAAAACCGGGCCACATGCAGGATCCGTGGTGACATGATCCCTGCGGTGGCTCTTGTTGTATTTCAGCTTGAAATACCGCCCCCATTTGGGGATAAGAAAGCGCACAGCTTCAGGAGATCCGCCATGCGCGCCCGTATTTATCAACCTGCTCGCAACGCCATGTCCTCCGGTCTTGGCAAAACCAAGGTCTGGGTTCTGGAATATGCGCCGGATGCGCCGCGTGAAATTGATCCGCTGATGGGCTGGACCGGCTCGGCGGACACCCAAAGCCAGGTGAAGCTGAAATTTGACACCAAAGAGGCCGCGCTGGAGTTTGCCAAGTCGAAAGGCATCGAGGCCGTGGTGCATGAGCCGCATAAGCGGGCCGCCAATCTGCGTCAGGGCGGCTATGGTGAGAACTTCGCCACCAACCGTCGCGGACCGTGGACGCATTGATCTGCCCCATCAAGGGTCTGTTCGATCCCATGTGAGATTTGAGGCGCTCTCCGGTTCGGGGAGCGTTTTTATTTGCGACACAGCGCGTGTGGCATGGGCGGGTGCGAGGCTCTGCCTCGCGCTCCGGAGCATTTTTGCCAAGAAGAAAGGGGCGTTCGGATCAGTTGTCGATCAGGAAGGCGCGCACGGCGGCTTCGAATGCGCGTGGTTTTTCCGCGTGCAGCCAGTGGCCCGCATCGGGGATCTTGGCCTGGTGGGCGTTGGGAAACAGCGATTTGATCTGCGGGCGGTGGTCGCGCAGCACATAGTCGGAATTGGCCCCGGACAGGAACAGGGTTGGGCTGGCAAACTGGCCGGTCACGTCGGGGAACCCGACAATTCCCGCCATATTCCGTTCCAGCGCATCCAGATTGAGCCGCCAGCGTTTTGCCGCCACGTCCAGAGATTGCAGGAGGAAGGCGCGGATGGAGGCGTCCTCGACATCGGTGGCCAGCAGCCGGTCCGCGTCAGATCGTTTTTCGATCTGCGACAGGTCAATCCGGCGCATTGCGTCGATCAGCGGTGTCTGGCTGTGCCCGTAGCCCACCGGGGCGATATCCGCGACAAGGAGGCGGCGCAGCAGCGTGGGGTGGGACAGGGCCAGCACCATTGCCGCCTTGCCCCCCATCGAATGCCCGATCAGATCCGCTGTGCCACCGATGGCGGTGATCACCTCGGCCAGATCCCCGGCCAGATCTGCGTAGCTGTGACTGTCCGACCAGGGGCTGTTGCCATGGTTGCGCATATCCACGGCAATCACGCGACGCGCATTGGACAGCCGCTTGGCGATCACACCCCAATTGCGACCGGACCCGAACAGGCCATGCGCGATCAGGATGGGCGGGAGGGTGTCATCCACCCCGAATGTCTGGAACTCTAACATGGGCCTGTCATACCGCGCTGGGCGGGGTGGGGGAAGGTAAAAGAGGCGGCCCCAAGCGTTTCGGGGTGAACCAGTAACACGTGCCTGTTCCGATAGGTCCACGGCATTGATACCTCTTGCAGCATTTCGACTTTTCCCGGTTTCCGGTTAAGGTCGAAACGGTTTAGACCAGTGGGCAAGTTATATGGCCCGGAAGGGGGAGCGCATGGACCTGCAAAGTGAAACCGCGCGGTTGGCGCGGCTGATGGAGGAGCGGCTGGATGTCTCCGGGGCGGATTTCCCCACCAAGGTGCGCCGCGCCGGGCGTCTGTTGCCACGCCATGTGCGGGCGGCGGCGGCACGGTTGATGGAGGCCCAGACCCTGTCGGAGCATCCCCGGCTGGCCCGCCAGCTTGCACCGGATGACCTGACCCGCGCGGTCCACGAGATTGACCACTATCTGCGCGGGGTGGACCCGTGGGAGCGGCGCTTTGGGATATTTATCAGTTGGGCGTCGGGGCTGGCCTTCAGCCTGTTGCTTCTGGTGGGGGCGGTGTTGGGGCTGCTTTACCTGTTTCGGGGTTTTTGAAGCGTTTCGGGCACGGGACCGCCCAGGGCGCGACGATAGACCAGGGTGACGGTGGCAAAGCTTACGTATAACAGCAGATACCAGCTGCCCATTTTCGCAAGCGACGCCCAGTCGATGGCCTTGGTGCCGGCATAAACCCAAGTGCCGGATCGCGTGCCGACATTCTCCGCGATCCACAGGAAAAAGCTGGAGAAAAACGCGGCGAGCGGCAGCGGCATCCAGTAAAACCTGCCGATCCGAAACCAGATCCGGGTGCGCCAGAACAAGACCACGGTCAGGCCCATCAGGACCCAGCGCATGTCCCAGATCCAGTGATGGGTGAAGAAGTTCAGGTAAATCGCCCCCGCCAGCGCAAAATGCGCCCAGAGCGGCGGAAAAGGCGTGAACCGCATGTCAAAAATGCGAATGACCCGCGCCATGAAACTGCCGACGCTGGCATACATGAAACCGGAAAAGAGCGGCACGCCCATGAGTTTGAGCAGGCCGGGTTCCGGGTAGGCCCAGCTGCCCATTTGGATCTTGAAAATCTCCATGATCGTGCCGGTGAGGTGGAAGAGCAGGATCACCCGCGCCTCGGCCCAGCTTTCCAGTTTCAGCCAGAGGAAGCCTGCCTGCAACGCCACGGCGTAGATGACCAAAGCGTCATAGCGCGCGAGCGGCCAGTCCGGCTGCCAGATCGCCTTGGAGAGCATGATCCCGATCAGCATCAAGCCCCCAAACAGCGCCGCCCAGCCCTGTTTCAGAACAAACATCACAAACTCCGCCACGCCGTAGGGCAGGCGGGCGCGCATCCATTGGCCGAGGGCGTGTTCTGTTTGGCGGGTGGTCATGGTGTCAGCCTAAATTGAAGGTGGAAAGCCAGTTTTCATTTACTTTACGTAGAATGTCATTCGCATCCCACACTCTACCAAAATCATAAAATGAGCTAGCAATGTGGCCGGAGAGGTTTTTGTCTTCTACACGGGTTGGATCACAGATAAAGTTCCAAGTTTCAAAAAGAATGAGAACTTCGTGCTCATACTCCTGATTGTATTCGCCATTATCTAGTTCTAGGCTCGTGTATCTCTTGGTAGCACTGAACACTTTGGCGAGTTCATCCCTCGAAACTGATGCATTCAAGAATTTTGAGAAAAGCTTCGGCTGGATTATCTTGATAATCATTAGTGTCACCATGAGCTTTCTTCGCCCTTGAAGGCGACATTCTGCTGTTGCGCTCTCAGGTAAAAGCGCTGCGGTAGACATGATTTTCCCAACCTCTCTGATAGAGATGTGATTGGTGCGTGAGAGAACTTTCAGCTGCTCATTGATTTCCGGCAAGATAGTGTTGGGAATTCCCATCTCTTCACCAATTTGGCGCGCATAGGCCAAAATATTCGGTGTTCGTGTGTGGCCGTTTTCCACATGATCCGGCAACTCCAGCGTAAAGCTGAGGAACTTTTGCAAATACGCCGTGGCATCAATTTCTGCCCCGTAGCGCGCCTTTACACTGTTCTCCAGCGCCTTCAAATTCACCCCCAGAACAAAATGAACATGCGGCACCGCAAAGAAGTGTTTGATCACCTCCAGCACATCCAGCGCATAATCGGGGCGACAGCGATCAAGTTCGTCAATGACGATGACAAGCGGAGTTGCTTCATCGGTTCCTTCAGATTTGGTCAGTGCTTCAATCGCGGCATGGAACTCTTCCATTGCAGCCTGTCGCCCCTGTTCGCGTTCCCAAAATGCGCTAAGTGTTTTATCAGCCTCACCTTTTACGGCGTCGACGGCTGCATCCCCAAGGTCATTTAGGACTTCCATTGCGCCGAGCGATGCGAGATTAAGTCCAAGGCGGGTTGCCGGACGGATGAATGTCTTGGCGACTTTCTGCAGCTGTTGCAACTTTGACTTCTGAGCGCCGGGCAGCCTATTTGCCAATGTGCTGATGAGCGAGACCAGCGGATCGCTTTGATAGTCGTTTGCGAAGGCGTCGAAATAGACGGTCAGGGCCTTGCCTTCGTTTTGGTGCTCATGTGCTCCAACCCAGCGTTGCAGGAAGTAAGATTTCCCAGTGCCCCAACGCCCATCCAAGGCAACGACAAGGGGGTCTTCGATACGGTCCAGCACTTCAGAAAGAGTTTTGCCGGTCTTTTCCCGTCCCAGCAGGTCTTCTTCAAATCCTGTTTCGTAGAGCGTAATCGGGGCTTCCGGAGGGAGAAAGTGCATCTGAAATCTCGTATTTAATGACTATGCTGAATTCATAGGTTTTCTCACCATTCAACGCCAACGCGTTTGTTTTCTCAACAAAAAAGCCCCACCATTTGGCGGGGCTTTTCGGTTTTGCGCGGGCGAAGTTTTGCAAAACTCCGATCCCTTTTCTTCGAAGAAAAGGGCTTACAGGTTCGGGTAGAGCGGGAAGCGGGCGCAGAGGGCGGCGACTTTGCCGCGCACGGCCTCTTCCACAGCCTCATTGCCATCCGCGCCATTGGCGGCCAGACCGTCGACCACTTCGATGATCAGATCCGCGATCTCGCGGAATTCTGCTTCGCCAAAGCCGCGGGTGGTGCCAGCAGGCGTGCCCAGACGGATGCCCGAGGTGACCATCGGCTTTTCCGGGTCAAACGGGATGCCGTTCTTGTTGGTGGTGATATGGGCGCGCCCCAGGGCTGCGTCCACGATGTTGCCGGTCACGCCTTTCGGGCGCAGATCGACCAGCATCAGGTGGGTGTCGGTGCCGCCCGATACGATGTCGAGGCCGCCTTTGACAAGCTGATCGGCCAGCGCCACGGCGTTCGCGCGCACCTGTTTCTGATAGGCTTTGAACTCCGGCTTCAGCGCCTCGCCAAAGGCTGCGGCCTTACCGGCGATCACATGCATCAGCGGACCACCCTGAATGCCCGGGAAAATGGCCGAGTTCACTTTCTTGGCGATCTCTGCGTCATTGGTCACGATCATGCCACCGCGCGGACCGCGCAGGGTCTTGTGGGTGGTGGTGGTGGCCACATGGGCGTGCGGGAAGGGCGAGGGGTGCTCGCCCGCCGCAATCAGGCCAGCGATATGGGCCATGTCGACCATCAGGTAGGCGCCAACCGAATCTGCAATCTCGCGGAAGCGGGCAAAATCAATCTGACGCGGGATGGCCGAACCACCGGCGATGATCAGCGCGGGTTTGTGCTCGGTTGCCAGTTCCTGGATCTGGTCATAGTCGATCAGGCTGTCTTCGCGCTTCACACCGTAATGCACCGCGTTGAACCACTTGCCCGATTGGTTCGGACGTGCGCCATGGGTCAGGTGACCACCGGCCGACAGGTCCATACCCAAAATGGTGTCGCCTGGCTTGATCAGTGCCTGAAATACACCCTGGTTGGCCTGCGAGCCAGAGTTCGGCTGAACATTGGCAAACTCACAGCCAAACAGTTCCTTGGCGCGGTCAATCGCCAGGTTCTCGGCCACGTCCACATATTGGCAGCCACCATAGTAGCGGCGCCCCGGATAACCCTCGGCATATTTGTTGGTCAGAACCGAGCCCTGCGCCTCCATCACAGCGGCGGAGACGATGTTTTCCGATGCGATCAGTTCGATCTCGTCGCGCTGGCGCCCGAGCTCATTGGTAATGGCGCCCCAGAGTTCCGGGTCACGGGTAGCGAGGGCCTCAGTGAAAAAGCCGGTGTCACGGGTATCAGTCATGCGCGTTCATCCTCCGATGCAAGACTTGGGTGATTAACTTGTGTTGCGTATTTCCTATCGGAAACAAATCGGGGCACAAGGGGCAGAATGCGACCTTGTACCCGAAAGACGCGCCATGACTGGCACTTTCACGAAACTTGTGGTTCTTTCGGAAACGAGGGACAGGAAGGGAAACCCCGATGAGCCAGAGAATCGCTTTCCTCGCCAGCGAGGCGCCCGTGGCCCAGGCCGCGTTTGACGAATTGGTGGCGCGCTATCGCAATGTGCCCCCGGAACAGGCTGACATCATCGTGGCCCTTGGCGGCGATGGGTTCATGTTGCAGACCCTGCATGACACACGCGATCTGGCCGCGCCGGTTTACGGCATGAATTGCGGCACCGTCGGCTTTTTGATGAATGAGTATAGTGCCGATGCGCTGGTTGACCGGTTGATTGCGGCCGAGGAAGCGGTGATCAACCCGCTGGCAATGACCGCGGTGGATGTGCAGGGTAACACCCATGAGGCATTGGCGATCAACGAGGTCAGCCTGCTGCGTGCAGGTCCGCAGGCGGCGAAGCTGCAGATCTCGGTGGATGGCCGGGTGCGGTTGGATGAGCTGGTCTGCGACGGGGCGCTGCTCAGCACCCCGGCAGGGTCCACCGCCTATAATTATTCCGCCCATGGTCCGATCCTGCCGATTGGCTCGGATGTGCTTGCGCTGACCGCAATGGCCGCGTTCCGTCCCCGCCGCTGGCGCGGCGCGCTGTTGCCGAAACAGGCCACCGTGCGGTTTGATGTGCTGCAGCCGGAAAAACGGCCGGTCATGGCCGATGCGGATTCGCGTCAGGTGGAAAATGTGCTGTCCGTGGAAATCCGATCCGCCGACCACATCCGGCATCGTATTCTGTTTGACCCCGGTCACGGGTTGGAAGAGCGATTGATCCGCGAACAGTTCGTCTGATCCTGCGACGCGTCCGCACAGTAGGGATCTGTAAATCGACTGGGCCCGGACAAACCATTGACCAAACCACTGGCCGAACCACAGACAAGAACCCAGAAACAATACGGGCAAAAAGTTTAAACTTTCGGATTTTGCCCCTTGGAAAGTTTAAACTTCGCCTACGTCAGGCGTTCACAAGTTTAAACTTTCCCGGGCCCCCGCCACCAACCCTGACCCTGCGCACACTTTGCCGTGAGCGGTGGAATTCAACCTTGGCCATCGGCGCCTCTGCCGTCATGACGGGGGAAACAACCGGAGCCATCATGCGCCTTTTTGCTCTCACAACCCTCACCATGCTGGCTTTTGCCGCCAATTCCCTGCTGAACCGCGCAGCACTTTTGGGCGAGGGGATGGATCCGGCCAGCTTTGCCCTGATCCGCGTGGCCGCCGGGGCGGTGATGCTGATGGTGTTGCTACGCCTGCGTGCCCCGGTTGAAATACGCCGCCCACAGCCTTTGGCTGTCTTGGGTCTTGTTGCGTATTTATTAGGGTTTTCTTATGCTTACATGTCAATGGATGCGGGCGTCGGCGCTCTGATCCTGTTTGCCGGGGTGCAGATCACCATGTTTGCCGGGGCGCTGCGGGCCGGAGAAAACCTCCCGCTCCGGCGCTGGATCGGCGCGCTCGCCGCACTTGCTGGGCTGGCGTTCCTGCTGTGGCCCCGTGAGACGGTGGAGCTGTCAGGTTCGGGCTTTGCCCTGATGTCGCTGGCAGCCGTCGGCTGGGGGATCTATTCGCTGATCGGACGCAATGTGCAAGATCCGCTCGAGGCAACCGCATGGAATTTTCTGTATTCGTTTCCGATGGTTGCACTGTTTTACTGGGGGGCGTCCCCGGTGGTGATCCCTGTGGGGATGCCCCTTGGTCTTGCCCTGATATCCGGTGCGATCACCTCTGGATTGGGCTATGCGCTCTGGTATGCGGTGTTGCCGAAACTCGGGGCCGCCCCCGGCGCCTTGGCACAGCTTTCTGTTCCTGTTCTGGCTTTGGGGATGGGGGCACTCTTTTTGGGGGAACACATAGCAGCACATACTGTGCTTGCAGCCATGATTGTGTTGACAGGGATTGCAATCGGATCGGTGAAGTTCAGGAAAATCTAGCGTTTACAGGCGCTTACTTCTTCTTCGCCGGTTTCGCAGCCCAGGCTTCGCGCTTGCGGTAAATGGTGGAGGGGGAAACCCCCAGCACCCGAGCCGCACGCGGAATTGAGCCGCCATAGGCGCGGATCGTGTCTTCGATCACGATCTGCTCAATGTCTGCCAGGCTCAGCCCGACCAGTGACCCCGCGCGATCAGATGGGGGGCTGGCGGCCGCCGGGTGGTTGGGGTCAGAGCGCAAATGTGCAGGCAGCATCACCGAGGTCAACACCTGCCCGTCATGGTGCAGAACCGCATTCCAGATCGCGTTTTTCAACTCATGGATATTGCCCGGCCAGCTATGACGCTGCAACACAGCGATGGCATCCGGAGAGAGCTGGGTGAACCCCCGGTTTTCAGACCTCGAATAATCATGCAGGAAATGTTTCGCCAAAAGCGCAATGTCGCTTTCGCGTTCGCGCAACGGCGGGAGATGTATGGGGGCCACGTAAAGGTGGTAAAACAGATCAGATAGGAGTTTTCCTTTTTTGATCAATGTGTTCGGGTCATGGGAAGTGGTGCTGATAACCCGCACATCCACATGTTCCGGCTGTTCTGAACCCAGCCGCTGCACCGTGCCCGATCGCAAAAACCGCACCAGCTGGCTCTGGGTGCGTAGGTCCAGATTGGCAACCTCATCGAGGAACAGCGTCCCGCCATCGGCTGCGAGGGCGGCGCCGATTTTGTCTTTCCGGGCCGCCGGAAACGCTCCGGCCAGATGCCCAAACATTTCGGATGCCATCGTCTCCGGGTGCAGCGTGGCGCAGTTGATCGCAACAAACAGATCAGGCGCGCGACCGGACAGATCGTGAATGCTGCGGGCGTAGTGCTCTTTTTCCGTGCCGGTTTCCCCTTGCAAAAACACCGGGGCCGTAGAATGGGCCACATCTTCCAGCATTTGAAGGACGGTGCGGATCGAGGGGTGGTCACCCAACAAATGGGTGCCGTTCAGCTGAGGTCTTGCTTTCGGGCGGGCAGGCGCAGCGGAAGGGGCTGCTGGGGGCTCCAAGCTGCTGCGGGCCGGTAGCTGTCGCGCTGTTTCCAAGGCGGCTGGTAGAAGTGAGGGATCTTGGGTTTTCCCTTTATTATCTGCGGCTTGGTGTTGCTTGTCGGGTTGGGTGATGCTGATCCGAGGGCCAAGGGCACTGTGGAGGGCCTGCTCCAGCCGCTTGGCTCCAAAAGGATGGAACAGGCAGTCAAACGCCCCAAGGCGCATGGCTTCTGCGGCATCGTTGATCTGATCGTTGCTGGCCACAACCACAACAGGGGGCGCGGGTGAGAGGCTGTGACAGGACTTCAACAGGGCTTCGGTTGGCTTGTCCCCAAGATGAAGCGGCATGAAGACAATATCGGGAACCGAGACCGCCAACTGTATCTCGGCTTCCTGGATCGTTTGTGCATATCTAGGGGTGCAATTGAGGTGGGAAAAATGGTCGGCAGGAAGCCATTGAGTCATCGCCTCGCCCAGTATGACAAGGGCATCCGCCAACGCGGGGGGATCGGTCATCGGGGGGTTGGTCCCGGACAGACTGCTAAGCTCTTCTTTGTTCGTCACGACACTACAATTGACCTGAGTGGGCTGGAATTCAGCTTCACGTAAAAGTTGATTAGAATTATATACTTCTGATTGTTGAACGAAAAAACACCCCCAAATTGCGATTGGGGGTGTTTTTATTTAGAATTGTAACGAATTTCTATACTTTCGTATAACCGATGTCCGCCAGCGCATCACGGATCTCGTCCAGAATCGCCGGATCGTCAATGGTCGCCGGCATCTTGAAATCCTTGCCATCAGCAATCGACACCATCGTGGCGCGCAGGATCTTGCCTGACCGGGTTTTTGGCAGACGGTCCACGACGATACAGAGTTTGAACGCGGCCACCGGACCGATTTTCTCCCGCACCAGCTTTACGCATTCGGCGGTGACGTCGGCATTGTCGCGGTCGGAACCGGCGTTCAGGCAGACCATGCCCAGCGGCAGTTGCCCCTTGAGCTGATCGGTCACGCCAATCACGGCACATTCTGCCACGTCCGGGTGGCTGGCCAGAACCTCTTCCATCGCGCCGGTGGAAAGGCGGTGGCCTGCCACGTTGATCACGTCATCGGTGCGCGCCATGATGTAGACATAGCCGTCTTCGTCCTTGTATCCCGCATCTCCGGTTTCGTAATAGCCGGGGAAGGTGGTCAGGTAGGATTTCTTGAACCGCTCTTCTGCATTCCACAGGGTTGGCAGTGTTCCGGGGGGCAGGGGCAGTTTGATCGCAATTGCGCCCAACTCGCCCGCGGCCATCGGGTGGCCGCCTTCATCAAGGATCTGCACGTCAAAGCCCGGCATCGGCACTGAAGGCGAGCCAAGTTTGATTGGCAGTTCTTCAATGCCCAGCGGGTTGGCTGCGATGGCATAGCCGGTTTCGGTCTGCCACCAGTGGTCAATCACCGGCACGTTCAGCTGCTCCTGTGCCCAGACAATGGTGTCGGGGTCGGCACGTTCACCCGCCAGGTAGACCTGTTTCAGGCAGCTGAGGTCGTATTTCTTGACGTATTCGCCCTTCGGGTCTTCACGTTTCACCGCACGGAAAGCGGTCGGCGCGGTGAAGAAGCTTTTCACGTTATGCTCGGAAATCACCCGCCAGAAGGTGCCCGCATCGGGGGTGCCGACCGGCTTGCCTTCAAACACGATTGTGGTGTTGCCATGCACCAGCGGGCCATAGGTGATGTAGGAGTGACCAACAACCCAACCCACGTCAGACGCGGCCCAGAACACGTCGCCGGGATCGACATTATAGAGGTTCTTCATGGTCCAGTTCAGCGCCACCAGATGGCCGCCCGTGTGACGGATCACGCCCTTCGGCTGGCCGGTGGTGCCAGAGGTGTAAAGGATATAGGCGGGGTGGTTGCCTTCGACCGGCACACAATCGGCCGGGGCGGCATTGGCTTCCATCTCGGCCCAATCGAAATCCCGTCCGTCGATCAGCTCAGCAGGGTGTTCCTCGCGCTGCAGAATAACGGTGAAGTCAGGCTTGTGCTCGGACAGCTCAATGGCACCATCCAGAAGCGGTTTATAGGCCACAACCCGGTTCGGCTCCAACCCGCAGGATGCGGCGATGATGGCTTTCGGTTTGGCGTCGTCAATACGCACGGCCAGCTCGTTCGAGGCAAAGCCGCCGAACACCACCGAATGCACCGCACCAATACGGGTGACGGCCAGCATGGCGATCAGCGCCTCTGCCACCATCGGCATATAGATGATGACCCGGTCGCCTTTGGTCACACCCTTGGCGGCCAGACCACCCGCGACCTTGGACACGCGCTCTTTCAACTCGGCATAGGTCAGGGTCGATTTGCGTCCGGTGATCGGGCTGTCATAGATGATCGCCACCTGATCGGCGCGACCGCCTGCGACATGCCGGTCAACCGCGTTCCAGCAGGTGTTGACCATCCCGTCCGAGAACCATTCGTAAAGCGGAGCCTTCTCGTCGAAAAGCGCCTTTGACGGGGCTTTGTCCCAGTCAATTGCTTCCGCGGCCTCCATCCAGAACGCTTCCGGGTTGGCCTGCCAGGCGGCGTAGACGTCTTTATATGCCATGTTGCACATCCTCCTAAATGCTTGCGCAAGAGTTAGGCAACCTGTGGGCTGTTGGGCAAGAGGCTTGAACCTTGCTGCGGCCAAATTTCACGCAGGGTTTGCAGTTTGGTGAAAATCCGCCTGCAAATTTTGCAAACCCCTCGAAAATATGCGGCGGTTCTGAAAAATCCAGAAAGTTTGCAAAATTGCAAAGTTTTGGCTGCAAAGTTTTGCGGTGCAGATTCGCAAGAGGAGCGAACGCCAGAAAGCACAAAAGAAAAGGGGGCCGAAACCCCCTTTCGTTATATTCAGCCGCCTGTGACGCGACGTTGCCGGTCAGGTGTCAGCCGTAATGGGCCACAGGTGTGCCTGCAATCGCTGACATGTTCAGCAGGCCGCGCGCGGTGATTGACGGTGTTACGATATGGGCCCGGTTGCCCATGCCCATCAGGACCGGGCCGACCTCCAGCCCGCCGCCTTTCACCTTCAGCGTGTTGCGCACCGCGCTGGCCGCATCTGCATTGGTAAAGACCAGCACATTTGCGGGGCCGTCAAAGCGGGCACCCGGGAAAATATGGCGGCGCACCTCGTCATCCAAGGCGGCATCCACATGCATTTCCCCTTCATAGGCAAAGTCGCGCGGGGCGCTGTCCAGAATTGCCAGGGCTTCACGCGCGCGCACGCCGCTGTCGCTGCCATGGTTGCCAAATTGGGAATAGGAGCAGACCGAGATCTTCGGCTCGACCCCAAAGCGGCGCACATGGCGGGCTGCACCAATCACTGTTTCCGCAATCTGCGCACCGGTGGGGGTAGGGTGCACATGGGTGTCGGCAATGAACAGTGGCCCATCCTGAAGGATCATCAGGCTGAGCGCGCCCACGGGGTGCAGATCCGGCGTGCCGAGGATCTGCTGGATGTAATTGAGATGCCACAGATACTGGCCAAACGTGCCGCAGATCAGGCTGTCCGCTTCTTCGCGTTGCACCATGATTGCGCCAATCGCGGTGGTGTTGGTGCGCAGGATCGCCTTGGCGAGGTCGGGGGTGACGCCCTGACGGGCCATGATCTGGTGATAGCTGCCCCAGTAGTCGCGATAACGCTCGTCACGCTCCGGGTTCACGATGTCAAAATCCCGACCCGGTTTGATCGACAGGCCCGCGCGCTCGGCGCGTCGTGCAATCACGTCGGGGCGGCCAATCAGCACGGGCAGATCGGTGGTTTCCTCGATCATCGCCTGGGCCGCGCGCAGCACGCGTTCGTCCTCGCCCTCGGCAAAGACAATCCGGCGATTGGCTTTGCTTGCGGCCTCGAAGACCGGACGCATGATCAAGGCCGAGCGGAACACACTCTCATCAAGCTTAGCCTTGTATGCCTCCAGGTCTTCGACGGGCCGCGTCGCCACACCGCTTTCCATCGCCGCTTTGGCGACCGCGCTGGCGACAACCCCCATCAAGCGGGGATCAAAGGGTTTCGGGATCAGGTAATCGGCGCCAAAGCTGAGCTGTTCACCCTTATAGGCCGCCGCAGCTTCGGCAGAGGTGGTGGCGCGGGCAAGGGCCGCAATCCCTTCAATGCAGCCCAGTTGCATCGCGTCATTGATCTCAGTTGCGCCGACATCAAGCGCTCCACGGAAGATGAAGGGGAAACACAGTACGTTGTTGACCTGGTTGGGAAAATCGCTGCGTCCGGTTGCAATGATCGCGTCCGGTGCGACCTCGCGCACCTCGTCCGGCATGATTTCCGGGGTCGGGTTGGCGAGCGCGAAAATCACCGGTTTGTCCGCCATTTTACCAACCATGTCAGGTTTCAGAACGCCCGGCCCGGACAGGCCAAGGAACAGGTCGGCCCCGGCAATCACATCGCCCAGCGAGGCGGGGGTATTGCCCTGCGCATAGGCGGCCTTTTGCGGGGTCATCTCTTTCTCGCGCCCTTCGTAGACCAGCCCCTCAATATCACAAAGCCAGACATTTTCGCGTTTCACACCAAGCTTCAGCAACATGTTCAGGCAGGCGATGCCCGCGGCTCCGCCGCCGGTTGAAACGACCTTGATTTGTGAAAAATCCTTGCCCACGACCTTGAGCGCATTGGTGGCCGCCGCACCGACAACAATTGCGGTGCCGTGTTGGTCGTCGTGGAAAACCGGGATGTTCATCCGCTCACGGCAGATTTGTTCAACGATAAAACAATCGGGCGCCTTGATGTCTTCCAGGTTGATTGCGCCGAAGCTGGGTTCCATGGCGCAAATGATCTCTGCCAGCTTCTCAGGGTCGCTCTCATCCAGTTCAAGATCAAAGCAGTCGATATTGGCGAACTTCTTGAACAACACCGCCTTACCTTCCATGACGGGTTTTGAGGCCAGGGCACCGATATTGCCAAGCCCCAGAACGGCCGAGCCATTGGAGACCACCGCAACAAGGTTGCCGCGTGCCGTGTAACGGCTTGCTGTGGAAGGATCTTTTGCGATTTCAATGCTGGCCTCAGCCACACCGGGTGAATAGGCCAGAGAAAGGTCACGCCCGTTGGCCATGGGCTTGGTGGCCTGAATTTCGAGTTTCCCCGGCTTCGGGAACTCATGATAATCCAGCGCGCGCTTGCGGGAATACTTGCTGTCAGTCATGAGGATCTCCGTCGTGGCAGTAGGGTTGTTTAACTTTAAACCATCCTTGATTTCCCGTGCATCATAGGGGGGATGGCGCAGCGATCAAGTCGCAATTTGCGTCCTGCATGTCGGTTTGACCGATCAGGGTGGCGCGGGCAGGCGGAGACAGGCGAAAAGACGCATGTGATGTTTGCGCAAACGCGCTTTGCGCTTGCATCCGGCCAGCGGCTGGGACAGATTTGTTCAATTGATCAAAAAGGAGGGGCAGATGTCCTTGCTCAAGGCTGCGACCAAGGTGCGCGAAAACGCCTATGCACCTTATTCCAACTTCAAGGTCGGCGCCGCGCTGCGCACTACATCCGGCAATATCTACGCGGGATGCAATGTGGAAAACGTGGCCTATCCCGAAGGAACCTGTGCGGAGGCCGGAGCCATTGCCGCCATGTGCGCCGCGGGCGAGCGGGAGATTGCCGAAGTTCTGGTGATTGCAGACGCGCCTTTGCCGGTCACACCTTGCGGCGGCTGCCGTCAGAAACTGGCCGAGTTCGCCCGAGGGGATGTGCAGATCACCATGACCACGACCGAGGGGAACAGCATGGCCATGTCGATGGCGGACCTGCTGCCCGGTGCCTTCTCCAACGAGCATATGGAAAACACATGACCCGAGCTTTTCTTGTTGTGCTGGATTCTGTGGGATGCGGTGGCGCCCCGGATGCAGACAAGTTCTTTAATAACAAAACGGTGCCGGATACCGGATCCAACACGCTTGCCCATATCGCGCAGGCCTGTGCGCAGGGGCGCGCGGAAGAGGGGCGCAGTGGCCCGCTGAAAATGCCGCACCTTGATGGGTTGGGCCTTTCCGCTGCCGTAAAGCTCGCATCAGGAGAGGAGATGCCGGGGTTTGATGCTGTTCCCGCCGGGCTTTGGGGGGCTGCTGAAGAAATCTCACCGGGCAAGGATACGCCCTCGGGACATTGGGAAATTGCGGGTGTTCCGGTGCCGTGGGACTGGGGGTATTTCCCTGACACCCAACCCTGTTTCCCGCAAGAGATCACCGACGAGATCTGTCGTCTGGCCGGGGTTGACGAGGTTCTGGGCAACAAACATGCCTCGGGCACGGCGGTGTTGGATGAGCTGGGGGAAGAGCATCTGCGCACCGGCTGGCCGATTGTCTATACCTCGGTCGACAGCGTCTTGCAGATTGCTGCTCATGAGGAGCTGTTCGGTCTCGACCGTCTGGTCAAGCTGTGCGCGGATCTTGCGCCGATGGTGCATAAGTTGAATGTGGGCCGGGTGATTGCGCGGCCGTTTTTGGGCGATCAGGCTGGTGTGTTCGAGCGCACGGCAAACCGGCGCGATTTCGCCATTACACCGCCCAGCCCGACCTTGTGTGACTGGGTTGGGGCCGCGGGCGGCAAGACCCATGCGATTGGCAAGATCGGTGACATCTTTACCCATCGTGGCATTGATACGCTGAAAAAGGGTCGGGATCTGGCGCTGATGGAGCATCTGCTCGACAGTTTTGACACCGCGGGGGACGGCGATCTGGTCTTTGCCAATTTTGTCGAGTTCGACTCGCAATATGGGCACCGGCGTGACGTGTCCGGCTATGCGGCGGCGCTGGAGTGGTTTGACGCCCAGATCCCCCGTATCCTTGGAAAAATGCGTGACGGGGACCTGATCATCTTTACCGCAGACCATGGCAATGACCCGACCTGGGTGGGCACGGATCACACTCGGGAACGGGTGCCTGTCGTGGGGGCGGGGCGCGGCCTGAAAGAGGTCGGTATCTGTGCGTTTTCTGATATTGGCGCGTCGATTGCGGCCCATCTCGGGCTGGCGGAGCGTGGCGCCGGAAAGAGTTTTCTATGAGCTACCAATTGCTTCCTAAAGTCGAACTTCACATGCACCACGAAGGGGCCGCACCACCTGCGTTCATCCGTGGCCTGGCGAAAGAAAAGAAGGTCGATATTTCCGGGATCTTCACCCCGGATGGCGGGTATGACTACCGCGACTTTCTGCATTTCCTTGAGGTGTATGAGGCGGCCACATCGGTGTTGCAAAGCCCCGAAGATTTCCGCCGTCTGACTTTGGCGATCCTTGAGGAAAGCGCGCGTCATGGGGTGGTGTATGCGGAAAGCTTCATCTCGCCAGACTTCTGTGGCGGACGGGATGTGGCTGCGTGGAAAGACTATCTGGCAGCGATCAGGGATGCGGCGGATGAGGCTGAGCGCAACTTTGGCATCACCCTGCGCGGCATTGTTACCTGCATTCGTCATTTCGGCGGTGAGGTGGCGCGCGAAACCGCGCGCTGCGCACAGGAAACCGCCGGTGACTGGATTGTCGGCTTTGGCATGGGGGGCGATGAAAATGCCGGCCATCAGTCCGATTTCAAATACGCCTATGACATGGCGCGTGAAGCCGGGTTGAACCTGACCACCCATGCGGGGGAATGGCGCGGCCCGGAGGAGATACGCGAGGCGCTGGATGCGCTGAAGGTTACCCGGATTGGCCACGGCGTGCGGGCAATCGAAGATCTGAACCTTGTTGAGCGGCTGTCCGAGGAGGGCACCACACTTGAGGTCTGTCCCGGATCAAATGTCTTTCTCGGCGTTTTTGACCAGTTGGAAAATCACCCCATTGCCAAGCTGCGCGAGAGGGGGGTAAAGGTCACCGTGTCCACCGATGATCCGCCCTTTTTCCGCACCACGATGACACGGGAATATGAGGATCTGAACCGGGTCTTCGGCTGGGACGAGGCGGATTTCGCCGATCTTAATCATGTGGCTTTGGACGGGGCGTTCTGTGACGCGGACACCAAGGCGCGCATAGCCAAGCTGCTGGAGCCGAAAGATGTATGACCACCTGACCGTCGTTGATCACCCGCTGGTGCAACATAAGCTGACTTTGATGCGCGAAGAGGGCACGCCCACCAGTGTGTTTCGCCAGCTACTGCGCGAGATCAGCCAGCTTCTGGCCTATGAAATCACCCGCGAACTGCCGATGACCACGAAGTCGATCCAGACCCCGATGCAGCAGATGGACGCACCGACACTGGCCGGGCGCAAACTTGCCCTGGTGTCGATCCTGCGCGCCGGAAACGGCCTTCTGGATGGCGTGCTGGAGCTGATCCCCTCGGCGCGGGTTGGATTTGTCGGGTTGTATCGCGACGAAGAGACGTTGGAGCCGGTCGAGTATTATTTCAAGGTGCCCGAGAAGATGGATGAACGCCTGGTGATTGCCGTGGACCCGATGCTGGCCACCGGCAACAGCTCGGTCGCGGCGATTGACATGTTGAAAAAGGCGGGCGCCAAGAATATTCGGTTCCTCTGCCTGCTGGCCTCTCCGGAAGGGGTTGCACGGATGAAAGAAGCGCATCCCGATGTGCCGATCATCACCGCCTCGCTCGATGAGCGTCTGAACGAAAAGGGCTATATCATGCCGGGGTTGGGGGATGCGGGGGACCGCATGTTCGGCACCAAGTAAGCGCCGTGAAGGGGCTGCGTGCGCGGGCTTTCCCCGCCGCGCAGCTGACTGATTTTTAGGCAGTTTCGGGTAATCCCCTCAGATTCAACAAAGTTTTTCGATGAATTGTCCACAGCGCTGAGCTGGCCCTGTGGATTATCCCTTTACTTCGAATCGGTCATCCGTCATGCTTGTCCACAATATTTTGTGTGGGGCCACAAGAGCATGTTAAAAAGAACCGTGGCTATAATGGCCGTTATTGCAGGGATGTCAGCGACAGGCGCTGACGCTCTGAGCTTGAAAAAAGGCGCGCAGCCGGCGGAAACGCCGCCCGCGAGCTACAAGGGAAACACCTATGTCGACAGCCGTGGATGTGTGTATATCCGCGCCGGGTTTGGCGGAAATGTGACATGGGTGCCGCGTGTGACGCGTAACCGACAGGTGGTGTGTGGTGCCGCGCCCAGCCTTGGGGGAAATGGCGGATCGGTTGTCGCAACCAAGCCAGCCCCCGTGCCTGCGCCGCAACCCGTGACCGTTCCTGAAAAGCGCCCATCTCAGGTGGCAACCACCCGTCCGTCTGCTTCTGTGCCGCAGGTGAAGCCGGTTCCGGTTGCCCGCCCTCAGGTGCGCGTGCAGCGACCAACAATTCCGGGTCCCAAGCTTCCGCCGCGCATCGGTTTTGGCCCGTCCGAGACCAATCCGTCCCTGCCGCAGCGCAGCCCCGCGCCCCCCGCGTGGACTGATCGCTTTACCCATGGCAAGGGGGATGACGGCTGGATCGTGTCCGACAATGGGCAGGCGGCTCAGGCCGTGCGGGTCAATTGCCCCGCAAATGTCAGCAAAGTGTCTTTCGTGCGCCTGAACGGTGCAAAGCTGCCGGTGCGCTGCGGGGCGTTGCAGGTGGCGCCGGTCACCTATCTGGTTGAGGACAACTCGGGCAACCTTACCCGGATCACAACCCTGCCGCATGGATCAAACCTGCGTGCAGCACAGGCTGCTCTGGCCGGGCATTCCGGTGGGACAGCCGGAGGGGCGACGGTCGCGTCTGTTCCGACAACCCGTGTGCTGGTGCCGCAGGGAAATGGCCATGCCCCCAAGCCCTATCAGGTGGTGCGCAGGCGTGATCTGGACAAATCCGCGCTTCCGCCCAGCACGGTGATTGCACCGCAGACCTATGTGGCGTCGAATATGCCGGTTGCGGTGCCTGAAGGTTATACTGCTGCCTGGAGCGATGGGCGTCTGAACCGCCTGCGGGGGGTGCGCTCGATCGCGGGGGACTTGCAGACAGCGGAAATCTGGACCGACACGGTGCCACGCCGCCTGAAAGGGGTGCAGCTGGCCGAAAAGCAGGTTGCAGATACATCGCCGGTTGACAGGACATATGGCAAGACCAGAGCACGGGCGAAAACCACCCCCATCAGCAAGACGC
Organism: Aliiroseovarius crassostreae; assembly: GCF_025137635.1. NCBI lineage: Bacteria > Pseudomonadati > Pseudomonadota > Alphaproteobacteria > Rhodobacterales > Paracoccaceae > Aliiroseovarius > Aliiroseovarius crassostreae. Next base: position 767,753 of record NZ_CP080772.1, read on the forward strand.
GCTCTGTCAGCGCGGGGCGGCTGCCGCAGAAATTTGTGCAGGTCGGGCGCTACAGCGATGCGGCCAATGCGCGCAAAGTGATCCTGAAATTGCAGCGTATGGGGCTGAAAGTATCGTCCAGCACCTCAGGAAGCGGCGTAAAAACCGTTCTGGCGGGCCCGTTCAAGCAACAGGCAAAGCTGAGCACGGCCCTTGCAAAACTGCGAAACGCAGGTTTCAAAGACGCGTTTCTGCGCTGATACGGATAGGAATTGGCAGGTGAAAGGCTCCGCAAATTTGCGGGGCTTTTCCTTTTGGGGCGGGTCTCAAGCGTTTCGGAATAAGCAGGTGTTTCAAACCTATCCCGAACGCTTCATTCGCCGCAGATCCCTTGTAGTCGCACCCAATCCCCGTCTGACAAAAGCGGCAAAGCCGCAGCCAGCGGCACGGGGTCGGATTCGATCAGTGAGATGGTTTTTTCGCCGGTCAGGTCCAGCGCGTATGCGTAAGGGGTGGAGCGGATGCCGGCTTCTTCAAATCGGGGCAGAAGGTCGGCGGCTGTCAGGGGCGCGGGTTCCGAGGTCAGCAGCCATTCGGCATAGGCGTCAATCGCTTCATTTGTCACTTCGCCAGTGGTCAGAAGGCGTATCGTTGTTCCGGCCCCGGCATGGTCCAGAAAACCAAAAACCGGGTCGGTCATGCGGCGGCGCTGGTCTTCGGCCAGAATGAAGCCTGCCACGACATCAGCTTCTTCAAAATCCTCGATCAGGGCGCGGTTCAGAAGGGTGATATTGCCGGGCAGATGGGTTGCAGCCTGCACGCCGCTGGACAGCACAATCAACCGGGGGGCGTCGGCCCCCAGCACCCGGCGGCCAAGCGCCTCAAGCGCGGAGCGTGCCAGGACGCCATCGCATTGCTGGCCTGCAACGCGGCCAATTCTGGTCAGGATGCGCTGGCCAATGGCTGTGCGGGTAGGGGCGGGCACGACGGCGGTTGTATAGCTTTGTAATGCGCCGGGAAGCCAGATCACGCCCCCGATGATCAGCAAAGCAAGCCCACCGGCGGTGATCCATCCGCGCAGCCTGCCAGGCCGGTCGCGGCGCCGTTCCACCACTTTGCGCACCCGTTCGATCCCGTCGATCATCGTGTCGTCATCGACTTCCAGCTCTTCGAACACTTCATCCGATGGCGAAAACCGCGCCGGGCGTTCGCCGGGATTGATCCGTCGAACGGCCGCAAGGGACCAATGGGTCAGGGCGGTGTCGGACATGTTGGTGATGGTCAGGGTCGCTTCGCCCAATGACACAATCACATTCACGCGCTGCGCATCGGGGGATGCACTCCAGACACCCGGCGCTTCGAGCCGGTCGTATTTCTTGAGGGCTGTCATGGTTGGGCGAGGCTGCTCTTAAATGCGGCTCAATGCTTTCTTGTTGGAAAAACAATAGCTAGGCTTTTGCGGTTTGTCGATTGGGGGAATGGCAAATATGGGGCCAAGAGGCGCCGTGGGACCCGGCCAGTGGCTGGCCGGGTTGGGGGGGCAGGTTATGCCTGCCCCTGTTGTTCCTTCACCATGCGGCGGAGCTGGAATTTCTGGATCTTGCCGGTGGATGTTTTGGGCAGCTCGCAGAACTCAACCTGTTTGGGGGTCTTGAACCCGGCCAGATGTTCGCGCGCAAAGCGTATCAGCTCCTCTGCGCTGATATCCGCCCCTTCTTTCAACTCGACAAAGGCGCAGGGCACTTCGCCCCATGTCTCGTCCGGTTTGGCCACCACCGCACAGAGCATCACCGCGGGATGGTGCATCAGGACGCCCTCGACCTCAACCGAGCTGACATTTTCGCCACCGGAAATGATGATGTCCTTGGCGCGGTCGGTGATCTGGATATAGCCGTCCGGGGTCTGGTGGGCGATGTCGCCCGAGTGGAAATACCCACCGGCAAAAGCTTCGGCGGTGGCGCCGGGATTTTTCAGATAGCCTTTCATCACCGAGTTGCCACGGATCATGATTTCTCCGGTTGCCTCGCCATCCATCGGGACCTGAACCATGGCGTCATCCATCACGGTAATCTCTTCCATCTGAGGAAACAGGACCCCGGTGCGGGCCTTGATTGCTGCGCGCTCGGATTGCGGCAGCGGGTCCCATTTCGGCCCGTTCCAAAGGCATTCGGTCACATGCCCGTAGGTTTCGGTCAGTCCGTAGACCTGTGTGATGTTGAACCCAAGCGGTTCAATCGCGGCCAGGGTGGCGGCTGCCGGGGGGGCGCCTGCGGTGAATACCTCGACCACATGGTCAAAGGAGCGGCGCGTATCTTGTGGGGCATTCACGATCATGTTCAGCACAATCGGAGCGCCGCCAAAATGGGTCACGCCCTCATCTGCAATCGCGTCATAGATCGCCGCTGCGGTGATGTCCCGGCAGCAGATGATTGTGCCCCCCAGGGCCGGCATCATCCAGCTGTGGTTCCAGTTGTTGCAGTGAAACAGCGGCACGATGGTCAGGTAGCGGGGATAAAGCCCCATATTCCAGCTGATCGGTGTGCCCATGGTCATCAGATAGGCGCCGCGATGGTGATAGACCACGCCTTTCGGGCGGCCAGTGGTGCCGGAAGTATAGTTGAGCGCGAGGCTTTCCCATTCATCCTGTGGCATGATCCAGGAAAAATCCGGATCGCCCGAGGCTATCACCTCTTCATATTCGGGATAGCGGCCGGTGGCGGGGTGACCGGCCGGCGCATCCGCAACTTCGATGATCTCCGGTCCTGCCCCGTTCATCTGGGCCACCGCCTTTTCTGCCAGGGGCAGGAATTGGGTGTCGACAAGAACGATCTTCGCCTCTCCGTGACCAAAGATATAGGCCACCGTGTCCACATCCAACCGTATGTTGATTGTATTGAGCACCGCCCCGCAGGCGGGGATGGCAAAGCTTGCTTCCACATGGGGCAGCGTGTTGGGCAGGAGTGTTGCCACGACATCCCCGGGGCGAATGCCGCGTGCCGCAAGGGCGCCGGCCAGACGGGTGACCCGCTCGTGATAGTTGCGATAGGTCAGCCGGAGCTTGCCATAGACCAGCGCCTCACGATCGGCAAACACCGTTGCCGCCCGGCGCAAGTGAGACAGCGGTGTGAGCGGCACGAAATTTGCAGCATTCTTCTCAAGCCCCGTTTCATCTGACATCCATCCCATCGCTTACTCCCTGTGGTTCCATGTCGAAAATCTGTTCTGGTCTTTTTTGCCAGAATGTCGTTTTTCGAGGAGACCAGAACAGATGCCGCATGGTCAATGCCTGAAATGCCGAGATGAAAGAGGATATGAACATGTCCGCAGATGCATCACCGCCGAATATCCCAGTCGTCAGCACGGGAGAAGAGCGTCCCTTGGCTGCGGCGGGGGTGATCATGCTGGCGATGTTCATGCTGGGTATCCTCGACAGTTCTGTTGCCGTGATCGCGCGGGATACAGGGTTGTGGCAGTTTCACTTTATACGCTCGGTGCTGGCCTGTCTGTTGATTTTGGGGCTGGCGAAAGCTGGCGTGGTTCGTATCATCCCCCGGCGGCACTGGGCGGTTGCACTGCGTGGTGGGCTGACCGGCCTGTCGATGCTATTTTACTTTGGTTGCCTGGCCTTTTTGCCGCTTGGTCAGGTGGCAGCAGGGCTGTTCACGGCCCCGATCTGGGTAATGATCATCTCTGCCCTGTTCTTGGGGCACCCCATTGGAGTCACACGGCTGAGTGCCGCGGTGCTTGGTTTTGCAGGGGTTCTGATGGTGTTGCGTCCGTTTGAGGCCGGGCTGGAACCTTTGGCCATCCTGCCAATGGTTGCGGGGTTTTTCTATGCTCTGGGGGCGCTGGCCACGCGCCAGTTCTGTGCGGGTGAAAGCACCTTTTCGATGCTGCTCTATTTCTTCCTTTCCCTGGGGGTGTTCGGCCTGCTGGGGACGGTTGGCATGACGCTCTGGCCGCATGATGTGCCTGCGGGGGCAGAGGGGTTCATTCTGCGCGGTATCGGCCCCATTGGGGGCGTGTCCGTGCTGTTGACCATCACCCAGGCCGTGGGGTCGATCATCGCTGTTGGCTTGATTTTCCGTGGCTACCAACTGGGGGAAGCAGGGCAGGTGGCCATCTACGAATACTCCCTCCTGATTTTTGCCGCAGGGTGGAGTTACGTGCTGTTTTCCGAACCGACGGGGCTGATGCCTGCAATCGGCATGGGGCTGATCATCCTGTCGGGAATTGTCATTTCTGTGCGCTCGCGCAACCGGTGAAAAGGCGATAGGGTGACGCCATGATCATTTCGCATGGCCGCCGCTATATCTTTGTGCACGCTCCGAAAACGGGGGGGACATCCCTTGCCCTTGCGCTTGAGGCGCGCGCGATGAAAGACGACGTGATGCTGGGCGATACGCCCAAGGCGTTGCGCCGACGCAGGCGGCTGAAGGATGTGCAGGCGGCCGGGCGGTTGTGGAAACATTCAACCTTGTGCGACATCGCCGGGCTGGTCACTCCAGACCAGATGCGCGACTATTTTGTGTTTACGCTGGTGCGTAATCCCTGGGATCGGATTGTAAGCTATTATCATTGGTTGCAAGCTCAGTCCTTTGATCATCCGGCAGTGAGTTTGGCCAGGTCATCCGGGTTTGCCGATTTCCTGCGCGCGCCTGCAACGCAGGCCAGTTTTCGGGCAGCCCCCTATGCCAGCTATGTGACAAACCGGGACGGGTGCGAATATGCGGATCTGTTTGTCCGGTTGGAACATCTTGATGAGGATCTGCCCGCGCTTGAGGCCCATCTGGGGTTCACTTTGCGCCCGCTCCCGCATGAAAACCGGTCTGACCGGCACAAGGCGTATCGCCAGTTTTACACGGATGAACTGCGCCAGATCGTGGCGCAATGTTGTCGCGATGATATTGAGCGGTTCGGGTATGTGTTCGAATAAAAACACATTGTCAGTATTCAGAAGCACCTGTCCCGCGGTTGGTGAAAACTAGAAAACTAGAAAACTAGTTTTCTGGTTTTCTCTGACATCAAAGCGGGCAGCGCCAAAAGAGACGGGACCACCAGAATGGGGGCCAAAAGAAAAGAGCCCGGATATGTCCGGGCTCTCCTGTGTGTGTCTGAAGCGTTCGAGATCAACCAGAGATAGGGAATGGTTGAAACGCTTTCGGCAATTATGCGGCGGCTGCGGTCTTGTCGAACCGTTCATAGAAGGTTTCGCCTTCCTCAGCCATCTCGCGCAGCAGCGCAGGGGTGGTGAAGCGCGCGCCGTGTTTTTCGGTCAACTGGTCACAGACTTCGGCCGCATAGGGCGCACCCAGCATGTCGAGCCAGCTGAAGGGCCCGCCGGACCAGGGCGCAAAGCCCCAGCCGAGGATCGCGCCCACGTCGCCTTCGCGGATGTCCTCAAGCACACCTTCTTCCAGCGCTCGCACCGCCTCCAGCACCTGTGCCATCATCAGGCGATGCTTGACCTCGGTGATCTCCGGCTGTGTCTCGGCGAGCGGGAATTTTTCACCCAGCCCGGTCCACAACCCGGCGCGTTTGCCTTTGTCGTCATAGTCATAAAAACCCGCATTTGCCTTGCGGCCCAGACGCCCTTCATCGGCCATCCAGAAGATGATGTCATCCACGGCGCTGTCAGGATAGGCATCCCCCATCGCGGCCTTGGTCGCTTTGGCAATCTTCACACCCAGTTCGACCGAGGTCTCGTCCACCAGCTGCAACGGACCAACCGGGAAGCCCAGCAGGCGCGCGGTCCCTTCCACAAGGGCAGGGGAGACCCCTTCGCCCACCATGCGGATGCCTTCGTTGATATAGGGAATGATGCAGCGGTTGGCATAGAAGAAGCGCGCGTCATTGACCACAATCGGTGTCTTGCGGATCTGGCGCACGTAATCCAGCGCCTTGGCCGTGGCCCGATCACCGGTTTCGCGGCCCTTGATGATCTCGACCAGCATCATCTTCTCAACCGGTGAGAAGAAGTGGATGCCGATGAACTGATCCGGGCGTTGCGATGCCTTTGCCAGCTCGGAAATCGGCAGGGTCGAGGTGTTGGTGGCATAGATGCAGTCGGGGCCGACAACAGCCTCGACCTTCCGGGTCATCTCTGCCTTCACACCCACATCTTCGAACACCGCTTCAATGATCAGGTCCGCCCCTTTGAGAGCGTCCAGATCGGTGGTCGCGGTGATGGCGCCCAGCACGGCCTCTTTTTTCTCCGGCGTGGCTTTCTTGCGGGCGATGCCCTTGTCCAGATAGGTCTCGGAATAGGATTTGCCGCGATCAGCAGCCTCTTGGGTCTGGTCGATCAGCACCACTTCCATGCCCGCCATGGCAGAGACCAGCGCAATGCCCGCCCCCATCATGCCTGCGCCCAGAACGCCGACCTTCTTGACCGACTGATCCTCAACGTCTTTCGGACGCACAGCCCCTTTTTCAAGCGCCTGTTTGTTGATGAACAAGGACCGGATCATGGCCGAGGAGGACGGGTTCATCAAAACATTCACAAACCAGCGGCACTCGACCCGCAATGCGTCATCAAAGGGAACCATCGCCCCTTCGTAAGCAGCCGACAACAGCGCTTTGGCCGCCGGATAAACCCCTGCGGTCTTGCCATGGATCATCGCCGCCGCGCCGATATAGGTTTGGAACCCGGCCGGGTGATAAGGCGCGCCACCGGGCATTTTATACCCCTTGGCATCCCACGGTTTCACGATGTCTGCGTCCTTGGCGTTCAGAACCCATTCCTTTGCGCGGGCCTGCAGCTCCTCCGGGGCGACAACCTCGTCGATCAGGCCTGCGGATTTTGCCTTGGCCGGGGCCACGGTTCTGCCCTCAAGCAGGAACGGCGCTGCCGCCATTGCACCCATCTTGCGCACAAGGCGGGTGGTGCCGCCTGCGCCAGGGAAGATCCCCACAAGGATTTCCGGCAGGCCGATCTTGGCCTTGGGATTGTCGGCGGCAATGATCCGGTGACAGGCCAGCGGGATTTCCAAGCCAATGCCAAGCGCGATGCCGGGCAGGGCCGCGACAATCGGTTTGCCGCCCTTGTTGGTTTTCGGATCCATGCCTGCGCGTTCGATTTTGCGCAGCACGCCATGCATCTGCATGATGCCGTCAAACAGGCCTTTCGCGGGGTCGTCGCCCGCGTCTTCTTTCATCTGGGCAATGACATTCAGGTCCATGCCCCCGGCAAAGTCCTTTTTGCCCGAGGTGATGATCGCGCCTTTCACAGCGTCATCTGCCAGAACGGTGTCGATATGCCCGTTCAGCTCTTCCAGAGCGGCATATGACAGCACGTTCATCGACTTGCCCGGCACATCCCAAGAAATGGTGGCGACGCCATCGGCGTCAACAGAGTAGTTGAAATCAGCCATTTTTAACGTCCCTTCTTAAACGCGTTCGAGGATGGTTGCGGCACCCATGCCAGATCCGATGCACAGCGTGGCAAGGCCAGTTTCCTTGTCCGCCCGCTCCATCTCATCCAGAAGCGCCCCAAGGATCATTGCCCCGGTGGCCCCCAGCGGGTGGCCCATGGCAATTGCCCCACCGTTCACATTCACCTTGTCATGATCGGCGTTGAAGGCCTGCAGGAAGCGCAGCACGACCGAGGCGAAAGCTTCGTTCACCTCAAACAGATCAATGTCACCAATGCCCATGCCAGCGGCCGCCAGCACGCGTTCGGTGGCCGGAACCGGGCCGGTCAGCATGATGGTTGGGTCGGTGCCCACCTTGGAGGTGGCCTTGATGCGCGCGCGCGGTTTGATCCCGTGACGTTCGCCGAATTCCTTGTTGCCGATCAGAACAGCGGCAGACCCATCGGCGATACCGGACGAGTTGCCGGCGTGGTGCACGTGGTTGATTTTTTCCAAATGCGGGTATTTCAAAAGCGCGACCGCGTCAAAGCCGGGCATCTGTTCGCCCATCATGGCAAACGAGGGGTTCAGACCACCCAGGGTCTGCATGTTGGTCTCGCGGATCATCTCGTCCTGCGACATGATTTCCAGACCGTTCTGGTCGCGCAGCGTGTAGACGGATTTGTCGAACCGGCCCGCCGCCCGGGCAGCGGCGGCGCGTTTCTGGCTTTCCACCGCATAGGCGTCACACTCGTCGCGTGAGAACCCGTATTCGGTGGCGATAATGTCCGCAGAAATCCCCTGCGGCACAAAATAGGTCTTGGCTGCAAGGAACGGATCCGCCGCAATTGCGCCCCCGTCGGACCCCATCGGAACCCGTGACATGCTCTCGACGCCGCCGGCGATATAGGCGTCACCCGCCCCGCCACGCACCTGGTTGGCCGCCATGTTCACAGCTTCCAGACCCGAGGCGCAGAAGCGGTTGATCGACACGCCGGGGATGCGCTCGTCCAGATCGGAATACAGCACCGAGGAGCGGGCCAGGCAGGCGCCTTGCTCACCCACCTGGGTCACGTTGCCCCAGATCACATCCTCGACGGCATGGCCCTCAAGGTTGTTGCGGCGTTTCAGTTCGTTGAGGGTCTCGGCAGAAAGACGTACGGCTGTCACTTCATGCAGCGTGCCGTCTTTCTTGCCCTTGCCGCGCGGGCTGCGCACGGCATCATAGATATAGGCATCGGTCATTTTCTATTTCCTTTCAGGAGTCTAGGTCCAGAATGTCAGGCGCGGTCAGCCGGGCTGCCGGGCATAAGGTCGTAAGGGTGTTTCCAGCCGGGGGTTTCGGCAATCCGGGTCAGCCAAGCGTCGATGGCGGGCCATTCGGTGCGGTCAAAGCCAAAGGGTTCAGGGTAGAACAGGTAACCGCAGCAGGAGATGTCTGCGAGGGTGATGGCGTCGCCCACCAGCCAGTCCCGGGTGGAAAGCTCGCTTTCCAAAGTCTTGTATGCGGATTTGAGGCGGCCCTGATTGAAAGCAATCACCTCGGCCGGGCGCTTGTCTTCTGGGATAAAGTTCATCAAAAACCGGGTCATGCCGGCCACCGATGACATTTTGTGATTGTCCCAAAACTGCCAGCGCAGGATTTCGCGCCGCTCTGCCGCGCTGCGCCCCCCAAGTTTGCCGGATTTCGACGAGACATAATCCTGAATGGCGCCCGATTGCGACAGGGTCACATCACCGTCCACCATCACAGGGGCTTCCCCCATCGGGTTGATCTCACGAAATTCCGGTGTGCGGGTCTCGCCGCCAAAGAAGTCTACGTATACCGGCTCCCAATCCAGGCCGGACAATTCCAACGTAAGCGCGGCCTTGTAGGCGTTGCCACTTTCGCCGAAGCAGTAAAGTTTGATGGTCATCGCGTCCTCCCAGTTGCGAATTCGACCCTTGGGGGTAAAACCCCGGCAGGTCCGATTGAGTATTTTGACCAAGAAGAAAGCCTGATTGCTCTTCCAGTCACGTTTTCTTAACCAAGAACGGCCAGCTTAGGGGCGCGGTACAGGCTGGAGAGCCGATGACCGCCCAAGGAGAAGGCGGCCTCGCCATCAACGCCCGAAAGGGCCGGGGTGGCGAGGCCGTTATCGTTTTGAGACGCGCGCCCCTTCTTCTTGTTCCAAATACTCCCGCCGGAGGCCTCCAACAGAAGCCAACTGTCCAGACTCATCGCTTGCGCGCCTCCAGTTCCGCGTTGAACAGGCGCAGGCGCGCGGTGAGGTTTTCTTGGTGCGTCACGCTGTCGAAATGTTCGAACAGGAAGGACAGCGCTTCGCCCTCATCCAGCCCCGCCTCCTGCGCAAATCGTTTCAGGCGGCGATAGCCGTCTTCGGTCATGGCGCAGGGAAAGCGGCGGGTGAGTTTGAAGCGTTTAGGCATTCCTGTTCTCTTTTCAATTGGTTAGAATTGGTCCGCATCCAGCCCCATGACCGTGGCCGATCCGCTTTCGATCCGTGCCAGATGCATCGCGGTGGCGGGCAGGCGTCGGGACATATAGTAGCGCGCCGTGGTCAGCTTGGTCTCGTAGAACGTGGCGTCAGAGGTGCCACCAGCCAGCGCATCCAGGGCCGCGCGGGCAGACCGTGCCCACATGAAGCCCAGGCAGACATGGCCGAAAAGATGCATGAAATCATAGCTTCCCGCGAGCGCGTCATTTGGGTTCTTCATGCCCGACTGCATGAAATACATGGCCGAGGATTGCAGGTGCTTGGACGCTTCTTTGAGCGGCGCGATGAATTCCGCCATCGCTTCGTCGTCACCTTGTTCCTTGCAGTAGGATTTGATCATGTCGAAGAAACCCATGATCGGCTTGCCACCACCGGCAGCCAGTTTGCGGCCGACGAGATCCAGCGCCTGAACACCGTTTGCCCCTTCATAGATCTGGGTGATGCGGGCGTCGCGTGTGAACTGGCTCATGCCATGTTCTTCGATATAGCCGTGGCCCCCATAGATCTGCTGGGCGAGGACGGTCATGTCATAGCCCTGATCGGTCAGGAACCCTTTCAGGACCGGGGTCATCAGCGAGATCAGATCATCGGCACCCTTGTCCTCGGCGCGGTGGGCCTGATCAATCAGTGTCGCCCCCCAAAGCAGAAAGGCACGCGCCCCTTCGATGAAGGATTTCTGGTCCATAAGCGCGCGGCGAATGTCGGGATGAACGATCAGCGGGTCCGCCGGGCCATCCGGGTTCTTGACCCCGGTGACGTCGCGCCCCTGCAGGCGATCCTTGGCATAAATCACTGCGTTCTGATAGGCGGCTTCGGCTTGCGCCAGACCCTGCATCGCCACGCCAAGGCGGGCTTCGTTCATCATGGTGAACATGGCGCGCATGCCTTTGTGCATGTCTCCCAGCAGATAGCCGGTCGCCTCGTCATAATTCATCACGCAGGTGGCATTGCCGTGGATGCCCATCTTTTTCTCAAGATTGCCCACTGACACGCCATTGCGCGCGCCCGCAGACCCGTCTTCGGCCACCATGAATTTCGGCACGATGAACAGCGACACGCCCTTGATGCCCTCTGGTCCACCGGGGATTTTCGCCAGCACCAGGTGGATCACGTTTTCCGACATGTCATGGTCGCCTGCCGAGATGAAAATCTTCTGGCCGGAAATCTTGTAGCTGCCATCCTCCTGCGGTTCCGCCTTGGTGCGCATCAGACCCAGATCGGTGCCGCAATGCGGCTCTGTCAGGTTCATGGTGCCGGTCCATTCGCAGCTGACCATTTTGGGCAGATAGGTGGCTTTCTGTTCATCCGTGCCATGGGCCAGGATGGCGGAGGCGGCCCCATGGGTCAGGCCCTGATACATGGTAAAGGCCTGGTTGGCGCCGGAAAACAGCTCCCCCACAGCGGTGCCCAGCACCACTGGCATGTTCTGGCCACCGAACTCCTCAGGCATGTCAAGCCCGGTCCAGCCACCGTCTTTCATCTGCTCAAAAGCATCCTTGAACCCGGCAGGTGTGTAAACCACGCCATTTTCCAGGCGGCAGCCCTCGTGATCGCCAACCACATTGAGCGGCGCGAGCACCTCTCCTGCCAGTTTGCCCGCCTCTTCCAGAACGGCAGAGGTAAAGCCAGGTTCCAGATCTGCATATCCGGGGGTGGCAGCCTCATGGGTTTTCAGCACTTCGTGCAGCACAAAGCCCATGTCCTTGGTGGGGGCGGTATAGCTCGGCATGTGGTAATCCTCGTGGTTGATAACTGGCGCTTATTGCCCTTCGCCCGCTTTGAATCTGGCGATGGCGTTTTCGGCCCATTTCAGTTGTTCCGTCAGATCGGCAATGGCCTCGTCCAGCTCGGTGCGCTGCTGCCTTAGGTCGGCCAGGTGTTTCTGGGCCACCTCATAGGTGCGGGTCAGCTGGGTCTGCTGCTGGTCCCCCATGTCATACAGGTCGAGCAGCTGGCGGATTTCCTCCAGTGCAAACCCAAAACGTTTGCCGCGCAGGATCAGCTTGAGCCGGGCACGGTCGCGTTTTGTGAACAGGCGTTTCTGGCCTTCGCGTACCGGTGCAAGCAGCTCTTTCGCTTCATAAAAGCGCAGGGTGCGAGCGGTGACATCAAAAGCGTCACACATCTGACGAATGGTCATAAGGTCGTCGGTCATGTCGAACATTCGATCCTCTTTTTGACACCGGTCGGTTGGGGGGCGGGGATCCCGCCGTGTTGATCTGAGTTGATCTGACCGGTTCTGTTTACTGCATAAGTTTACGTTGACGTAAATGTAACGTGACGTCAAACATTTCAATGGCGTGGCGTCAACTTTTCTTTCCGTTACGGAACGTCATTTCCCAGATTTACGCCCCTAGACGTGTGATTTCCGCGCTGCCGCGCGCGTTTTACGGGAGAAAAGGAACATTGACCTCGTGCCGCAAGGGGCACATGGTCTTTTCGGATCAAGGGAAAACACTGATCGGAAGGGGTGGTCGTGAGTGGTGACAATATAGATGGTGTGGACCATCTGGACGCAGAGCGGGCATCCCTTGAGGTGATGCAGGCTCAGATGCAGGGGTTTCTCAGGAAACGACTGGCCATGTGGGCGATCCGCTGGGGTATCGGGATGCCGGTGGCATTTGCCGTGCCCGCAATCTGGGGGCTTTGGCCCTGGTTGCCGATGGCGGCAGGGATTGTTGCCCTCGTCTCTCTGGCCACAATCATGATCATGTGGCTTGTCTTGCTGCGGAAATTTCAATCCGCCCAGGCCAGCGCAGATCGGTTGGAGCAGGTGTTGAGGGAGGAAGACGACCCGGCGTGAGGGTTATGTTACCAGCTTTGCCACATCGTCCCGCAGATCCTGAAGATCATCAATGGTCTCGGCCAATTGCGCATATTGCTCCCGCAGGGCCTTGAGCTGGCGATCCGCCAACTCCACCCAGGCCTGATTCTGCGCATCGGTGCCTTTCTCATCATAGATCAACAGCCATTGGCGCAGCTCTTCCAGAGAGAAACCGAACCGGCGCCCGCGCAGGATGAGGGTCATGCGGGCCACTTCGCGTGGCGTATAAAACCGCGACCGCCCTTCCTTTTCCGGTGCCAGAAGCTCGATATATTCGTAATATCTGAGCGTCCGCGGAGTCACGTCAAACTTGGCACACATTTCTTTGAAGGTGAGGCGTTCGTCAGACATGGGACATCCTTGCTGTTGCGGTTCGTCCTCATTGGTAACGCTTTCTGCGCTGCAGCGCAATTCTGTAGAACTACGCTATGCGCAAAATATTGAGCAAAATCTGCAAAAAAGGGGACCCCGTTATGGGATCCCCCGGAAGATCTGCCTCGCAGAAGGGTCAGTTCATGAAGCCCGGAGCGAGGAAATAGAACGCATAAGCCAAGATCAGGGCAGGCACGGCCGAGTAGACCGTGGCAATCACTGCCGCCTTGGGATTTAGCGCAATGGCCGGGAACAGGGCGTCTCCGTCATTGGAAATCGCGTTGCCCATCAGGGCCGCAAACGGAACGGCACCATTCAGGTAAAGCGTCGTCACCAGAACCTGGGGGCCGCAGCCGGGCACAAACCCGATCACAATCGCCATCAGCGGCAGGAGAGGCGCGACAGTTTCGAACATCACGGCCACATCCACCCCCGTATAAAGCGCAAGATAGTCATAGGCGAGATAGGCCCCGATCACCCAGACCGAGATGAAACTGGTCTCTTCGGCCATCCGTGTGATCGGGTTGTCCTTGGCGTTGGTCATGGCCTGCAATGAGGAGGTGGCCCAGATAAACAGCCCCAGGAAGGTGCCCGCCATGGCGATCCACAGAACCGGAATTCCCAGAGGGTGGGTGACCTCAACCTGCATCAGCTGGGCAACACCGACAATCAGACCGGGGGCCGCAATCACGAGATAGGCCATGTCCTGCGGGCGGATCTTGCCGATGCGCGGTGCCAGTTCACAGCTGCCGGCACCGGGGCTGCGAAATTCGATCTTGTTGAACCGATCCACAATCCAGCCGGACAGGATCCCGACCACAAAGGACAGGGGCAGGACAACAAGGGCCGCATCCGGTCGCGTCGCCAGCAGCAGAAATGCCGCATCCCCCATCGTGGCCGTCAGCGTGGCGACAACTGCGCCAAACCCTACGTGACCTGAGGAATAAGCCGCAACCACAACAACAGCGCCGCCGCATCCCGGAGTTGCCCCGAGCAATGCCGCCAGTGGCACCTGAGCCGCCCGGGCATTGGACAACGCATCGCCGATGTTGAAGCGGAACAGACGTTCCGCGCCATAAAACAGCAACAACGTGGTGGCCACAAAAACCGAGACCTGCACATAGGCATCCGTCATCAGCGAACGGGTCAATTCGCCCAATTCCCCCGGCACGATGGCCAGCACAAGCAGCACTGCCAGAACAAACAGGCGCTTTGGACGCAATTCCCCAAATGGGGCGGTTAGGGTGGTTGTGGCGGCCATGTGGCGCTCCTGCAATTGAGAATAATTCGCAAATGCAAAACTAAGGGCTTGCTCCACAAAAGGCAAGCGCCAATAAACAGGGGACAGCAAAGAAAGGGAAATGCCCCATGATCAAAGGTCTGACCCCGGAGAAGAAGGCGGAAATTGCGCGGCAATTCACCGAAGCGATTCCCCATTGCCGGGCGCTGGGCATGGTGCTGGAGGATATCGGCGATGGGGAGGCGGTGATTTCGATGCCTTACAATGAGGCCTTTGTCGGAGATCCGCGCAGTGGCGTGATCCATGGGGGGGCCGTATCTGCGGTGCTGGACACCTGTTGTGGAGCCGCAGTGATGAGCCATCCGCGCGCCCCTGACATCACCGCCACCATTGATCTGCGCATTGATTACATGCGACCGGCGACACCGGGTCAGAAAATCACCGCACGCGCCACCTGCTACCACGTTACCCGATCCGTTGCGTTTGTGCGGGCCGTGGCACTGGATGAAGATACCGAGCGTCCGGTGGCAACCGCCACCGGGGCGTTCACCGCAGATGGCGATCCGAAACGCAAATCGACCGAGGCCGTTTCATGAGCACCTCCAAGCGCCCCCGCCCCGAACCGGTAGAAATTGTCAAACACCGCCGTGACAGCACCCTGTCCGCGCTGGTGAACGGTGTGCCTTATATCAAGTTCCTCGGGATTGAGGTGGAACGGCACGGGGATGAACTCACCGCAATCCTGCCCTTCGCGGAAAAGCTGATCGGCAACCCGATGCTGCCTGCCATCCATGGTGGTGTGACCGCGGCCTTTCTGGAAACGGCGGCGGTGATTGAACTCACCTGGGTCAGTATCTGGGCGGATATGGAGGCGGGGCTTCTGGATCCGGGAGAACAGCCCGGGAATGTCCTTGCCTACCTTCCGAAGACCATCGACTTTTCAATCGACTATCTGCGATCTGGCCTGCCGCGTGATGCCTATGCAAGGGCGCGGGTGGTGCGCTCCGGTCGGCGCTATGCCTCGGTTCATGTCGAGGCGTGGCAGGACAATCGACAAAAGCTGTTTGCCCAGGCCACCGGACATTTCCTGATGCCCTCTCCGAACTGACATGCCCGCACATGATCCTGTGGCCCTGAAACCCGCAACCCTGACCCATCGCCGGGTTCTGAAGTTTGCCCTGCCGATCACCCTGTCCAATGTGACCGTGCCGCTTCTGGGGCTGGTGGACACGGGTGTGATTGGCCAGCTGGGGCAGGCCGCACCAATCGGTGCGGTTGGCATTGGGGCCGCGATCCTGTCTGCGCTGTTTTGGGTCTTTGGCTTTCTGCGTATGGGGACAACCGGGCTGACGGCCCAGGCCCATGGGGCAGGAAATATGGCGGAAGTCGCGGCGATGCTGACACGTGGCCTGCTGGTGGCGCTTGTTGCGGGGGCGGCCCTGATTGTGTTGCAAGTGCCTCTGATCTGGGCTGCCTTCCAGATTGCGCCCGCCTCGGACGAGGTTGAGGGGCTGGCGCGATCCTATCTACAGATACGGATCTTCGGAGCGCCTGTCGCGATTGGGATCTACGCCATGACAGGCTGGTTGATTGCGCTGGAGCGCACCCGCGCGGTGCTTGCCCTGCAGCTTGTGACAAATACGGTCAATATCTTGCTGGATCTGTGGTTTGTGCTGGGGATGGACTGGGGGATCGAGGGGGTGGCGCTGGCCACGCTGATGGCTGAATTCCTCGGCTTTGCACTTGGCCTGTTTCTGTGTCGCGAGGTGTTTGCCCGCCCTGGATGGGCTGACCCGCGCCGGATCCTTGATCCCGTGGTTCTGAAACATATGGCCGCAGTCAATTCCGACATTCTGATCCGGTCGCTTCTGCTGCAGGCCATTTTCATCAGCTTCATGTTCTTTGGAGCAAAGCTTTCCGATGTGGAACTGGCCGCCAACCAGGTGTTGATCCAGTTTGTCTATGTCACGGCTTATGCGCTGGACGGGTTTGCGCTGGCGGCAGAGAGCTTTGTCGGGCAGGCGGTGGGACGCAGGCAGGTGCATTTTCTACGTCGGGCCTCTGTGATGACCAGCTGGTGGGCCGCGGGCGTTTCGCTGGTGCTGGCAATGATATTCTGGCTGGCAGGCCCCTGGGGCATCGCCACCATGACCACGGCTCCCGATGTGCAAGCCACCGCTGGCACCTATCTGATCTACATGGTGTTTGCCCCGCTTCTTGGCTGGCCGAGCTTCATGTTGGACGGGATCTTCATTGGGGCCACACGCAGCAGGGAAATGCGCAACATGATGGCGCTGTCCGTGGTGATTTATGCACTGTCGCTTGCGATCTTGTTTCCCTTGCTGGGCAATCACGGGCTTTGGCTGGCCTTGCTGATCAGCTTTGTTGCACGTGGGGCGACGCTTCTGTGGCGCTATCCGGTGTTGGAGCGATCGGTCAGGCCGGTGGTTTAAAGTGTTTCGGCTTTAGCCTGAGGTGGGGAAAGCTGGAAACGCCGTAAGAGAGATTTGCCCTGGGCGTTTCGGAATGAACATGTGTTTCAAGTCTATTCCGAACCGCTTTTGGGCGCGGGTGGGATGTGACCTGACGGTCACCGCCTGCGGCGGGCGGGGGCCTCGCTGCGCTCGGCCTGTCTTATGCCTCCGGCGCGGATATTTCTGACCAGAAAATGGCAGCTCAGAGGATATCGAGAACGCTTTCCGGGGGGCGGCCGATGCGGGCGGCTTGATTTGCAAACACAATTGGACGTTCGATCAGGATCGGATGAGCGGCCATGGCGGCGATCAGGTCGTCGTCTGACGTGTCGGCAGACAGGTCCAGTTCTTTGAAAATCCCCTCGCCCTTGCGCATCAGGTCAAACGGGCGCAGGCCAAGGGCTGCGCAGGCCGCTCGGATTTCGTCTGCGCTGGGGGCATCGTCGAGATATTTGCGAATGTTCACCGCGGTGCGCTCTTCTACCAGCGCCAGGGTCTGGCGTGATTTCGAGCAGCGGGGATTGTGCCAGATTGTAACGCTCATAGCCAGTCCTCCCGCCCGGTGCCAACCGCTTCGCTGACCTTGGTGAAACCATCCCGTGCCAGCAGGGTATCGAGCCCGCGGGCCACCTCTTCCACCAGGCTGAGGCCCTGATAGGCGAGCGCGGAATAAAGCTGCACCACAGAGGCACCTGCA
Source organism: Aliiroseovarius crassostreae (assembly GCF_025137635.1). Lineage (NCBI taxonomy): Bacteria > Pseudomonadati > Pseudomonadota > Alphaproteobacteria > Rhodobacterales > Paracoccaceae > Aliiroseovarius > Aliiroseovarius crassostreae. Next base: position 785,189 of record NZ_CP080772.1, read on the forward strand.
CGGATCTTGGCATAGGCCTGTTCGGCAGAGGAGATGCCGCCCACGCCGATTAGCGGCAGTTTCCCATCGCTCAGTTTCGAAAGCCGGGCCAGCACCCTAGTGGACTTTTCGAACAAAGGCGCGCCGGACAGGCCGCCCATTTCACCCTTATGGGCACTTTTCAGACCATCACGAGAAAGCGTGGTATTGGTGGCGATCACCGCGTCGATCTTGACCTCTAGTGCCACCTCGACAATTTCGGCCAGTTCCGCATCGCTCAGATCGGGGGCGATTTTCAGGAAGACGGGGATGTATTTGTCGAGACCACCCCGCACCTCCTGCACACCGCTGAGCAACCCGCGCAGGGCGTCGGCCCCTTGCAGGTCACGCAGTTTTTCCGTGTTGGGAGAGGAGACATTCACGGTTGCGAAATCGAGATGCGGCCCGCAGCATTCCAGCACTTTGGCGAAATCAGCAGCGCGATCTTCGCTGTCTTTATTGGCGCCAAGGTTCAACCCCACGGGCACTGGGCTGCGGCGATCCCGGCGGGCGAGGCGCGTGGCTGCGGCGTCCATACCTTCATTGTTGAAACCGAAGCGATTGATAACAGCCCGATCTTCGGTCAGGCGAAACAGCCGTGGTTTCGGGTTGCCGGGCTGGGCGCGGGGGGTGATGGCGCCGACTTCGACAAAGCCAAATCCCGCTTGTGTCAGCTGTGACACCGCCTGTGCGTTCTTGTCATATCCGGCGGCAAGGCCAACCGGGTTCAAGAGGTCCATCCCACAGAAACTGGTCTTGAGACGGTCGCTGGTCACATCGCCCGCAAGGGGCACAACACCTGCGCGCAGGGCCAACAGTGACAGCGAATGCGCGCGTTCCGGGTCGGTCTGATGCAACGCCTTGAGGGCCAGTTTCTCGACAAGGTTCATTTCATTTTCTCCGGGAATTCATGGCCGTTCGGGCCAAGTGGGAGGGAGGTTTGCCATTGGATTTCGGACAGGGCGAGGTCGCGGTAGAGATGCGGAAACAGATCGCCGCCCCGCGACGGCTCCCATTTCAGAGCGTCCCCCATGGCCTCTGCGTCAAACGCCACCAGAACCAGCCCGTCTTCGCCTTTGAAATGCTTGGCGGCGGTTTCCCGTGCCTGTGCGGCGGTGGAAAAGTGGATGAACCCGTCGGCAAGATCGACAGGGGCACCACTGGTCTGGCCGGCAGTTTGAAAAGAGGTCCATTCCTCGGCCCGAAGGATTTTGTAGATCAACATGCGCTCCACATGCCAAGTGGCAGCGCGCCCGTCAAGCGAGCCGTGTTGGTCTGAGGGGGCATTTGCGCAGGAATGGGCTTTCGGGTGGCCGGTTTTTTGTTAACAATGGGCGCATCGCCCCTGTTTCTTGAGGTCCAAGCCCATGTCCAAACCCAGCTATTACTCTCCGAAAGGCGGGTTGCCGCCGCAGACCCAGTTATTGACAGACCGCGCCATGTTTACCGAGGCCTATGCGGTGATCCCGCGCGGAACGTTTTCGGATATCGTGACCTCGAAACTGCCGCATTGGGACGGGGCGCGGTTTTGGGTTCTGGCGCGCCCGATGTCGGGCTTTGCCGAGACCTTTTCGCAGTATATTGCCGAGGTGGTTCCCGGAGGAGGGTCAGACCATCCCGAGACCGAAGCAAATGTAGAGGCGGTGCTGTTTGTGGTGGAAGGCACCATGCGGCTCACCCTTTCAGGCGACAGCTATGAACTCACGGAAGGTGGTTATGCCTATCTTCCACCGGATGCGGTCTGGAGCGTGCGTGCCTGTGGATCGAGCCCGCTGCGCTTTCATTGGATTCGCAAGAGTTATCAGCGTGTTGACGGGATTTCCCCGCCCGAAGCCTTTGTGACGAATGAACAGGATCACACGCCGATACCGATGCCCGATACAGATGGTGCCTGGGCCACCACGCGTTTTGTCGATCCCGAAGATCTGCGCCATGACATGCATGTGAATATTGTCACGTTTCAGCCCGGTGGCGTGATCCCCTTTGCCGAAACCCATGTCATGGAGCATGGGCTATATGTGCTTGAAGGGAAAGCTGTTTACCGGCTCAATCAGGATTGGGTTGAGGTCGAAGCTGGCGATTTCATGTGGTTGCGCGCCTTTTGCCCGCAAGCCTGTTACGCGGGGGGGCCGGGACCCTTCCGCTATCTCCTTTACAAAGATGTCAACCGCCATATGGGGTTGCGGCAGGTCTGAGGTGGTTCTGGGGCAGGTCAGGGTTGCAGGATCTCTTCCAGGGGCACTTGCTTTTCCGACAGGCGCGAGAAATCCAGATCGGCCTCAAGATGAGACAGGTGGCGTTCCATTTCCGCGATCAGTTGCGCTTTGTCCCGAGCGGCCAGTGCGGCCAGAATGCGGCGGTGTTCGTCCCGGTCGCAATGGGACGGGCCGTTATGGCCGTAAAGCCCGATAATCAGGGCAGAGCGCATGGTCAGGTCGGTAAGGAAGCGGGTCAGAACACTGTTTCCCGCAACGTCGGCGATGCGCAGGTGAAACTCTGACGACAGGCGCAGAATTTGTGTCTCATCACCCGCGTCCCGCGCGGCGTCCTCGTTGGCGATAATTTCCGCCAATGCGGACAGATCCGTGTCTGTTGCATGATCGCATGCGGCTGTCACGATGGTTCGCTCGATTGCGCGGCGGGCCTGAAAGACGTCTTTGGCATCCCGGGGGGAGGGCGAAATGACAAAGGCCCCGCGATTGGGGATCAGATCAACCACATTCTGTGCCGCAAGTGAGGCCAGCGCCCGGCGCACATTGGCCCGGTTGCAGGTGAAAATATCACTGAGCAACTGCTCGCCCAGCTTGGCCCCCGGGGGCAGGCGGCGTTCGGCAATCGCTTCGAGAACACGCTGTTCGATCCTGTCTTCGATGCTGATTTTCATGTGACCCCCGCCAAACCGTCGTGTTTTCCCTTGAAATTGCGCCCCTGCTAGCGCCCCGAGCCCTTTTTTGCAACGCTTTGGGCCGGGGGCAAGATGATCCAGGGGATCTTGAACAGATGTTCTTCGAGGTTCAGGGCCGGGCCAATATGATCCACCACCGCATAAAGCCCCTGCGCGTCGATCGGGGCCAGAACCCCGTGCCAGGTGCCGCGATGCAGATTGATTGCCTGTTCCGGCGCCATCACGAAGGCGCGTGGCGTGCCTGGGCGGCCGCCTTTATCCGGGCAGACGGTGATCAGAAGGGGCACGCCATTGAGGGGGATGAACGCCTGCGATCCTTCCGGGTGCCGCTCGACCAGATCCAGACGATAGGGAAACCTGCGGGCCTGACCATCAAACAGGCTGATCCCGGCGCGCCCGGTTCCGAAATCCAGCCGGGCCAGATCATGATGCCGGTCACACATTCCGGCATTGATCGGCAGCGGGGCTGTTCCGCGTTCGATCACATCGCCAAACGGGGAAAACAGATCTGCCGTCAAGGGCTGGGCAATGACCTCGCGCGGGCTCATGCCAAGAGGTCCTTCAGGCGAAATTCTGCAATGCGCTCCACCTGTCTGCAAGCTTCCTGAAACTCTGCGTGGCTTGCCTGTTCAAGGCGGCGCCGGAATGCGGCAAGGATTGAGGATTTGTTGTGGTCACGCACCGCAATGATAAAGGGGAAGCCATGTTTTTCGACATAGTCCCGGTTCAGCCGGGTAAAGGTTTCCCGCTCCGCATCGGTCAGAAGATCCAGTCCGGCGGAGGCTTGTTCGGATGTGCTCTCAGCCGTAAGGCGCCCGGCAGCGGCGAGTTTGCCCGCCAGATCGGGATGTGCGTTCAGAACACCCAGACGGTCCTGGTCTGATGCGGTGCGGAAGCTGCGGCACAGGGCGTTGTGCAGACCGGTTGCGCTGTCATGGGCCGGGCCAAGTTCCAACCCATGAGCACGCTCTGCCACCCAAGGGGAATGCTCAAAAATGCCCCCGAAACACTCGACAAACCGGTCCCGGCTCATCTGGCTGGGGCGTTCGAAACGAGAGGGAGGATGGGTTTTGGCCCAATGCTCGGCGATCTCGATCCGGCGCGGACACCAGACCCCGGTATGTGACTGAATGTGGTCGATAAACCGCTTCAGCCCGGAAATTTTCCCGGGCCGGCCCACAAGGCGGCAATGCAGGCCAACAGACATCATCGAGGGGCGCCCGGCGGTGCCTTCGGCGTAAAGCGTATCGAAACTGTCGGTCAGGTAGTCTTCAAAATCCCGCCCTGTGACCCAGCCGGGGGCGGTGGCAAATCTCATGTCATTGGCTTCCAGCGTATAGGGGATGATCAATTGGTCCCGTTCTGCGAAGCTGCGCCAATAGGGCAGGTCATCGTCGTAACTGTCTGAAATATAGTCAATCCTGCCGTCCTCGGCGACCAGCCGCACGGTGTTGGCCGAACAGCGCCCGGTATACCAGCCTTGCGGCGGTTCCCCGACCACTTCGCTATGCAGGCGAATGGCTTCGGCGATTTGTGCCCGCTCTTCCGCCTCGGGCATGTCCTTGTGCTCGACCCATTTCAACCCGTGTGAGGCGATTTCCCATCCGGCGGCTTTCATCGCGGCCACCTGTTCCGGGCTGCGCGCAAGTGCGGTGGCCACACCATAGATGGTCAGTGGTATTCCCGCTTCGGTGAACAGGCGGTGCAGCCGCCAGAAACCAGCACGTGCGCCATATTCGTAGATCGATTCCATGTTCCAGTGACGTTGCCCTGACCAGGCGGCGGCACCGGGAATGTCGGACAGGAAGGCCTCGGACGCCGCATCACCATGCAGCAGGCAGTTTTCGCCACCCTCTTCGTAATTCAGCACGAATTGCACCGCGATCCGTGCCCCGTTTGGCCATTGCGGGTTGGGTGGAAACTGTCCGTGTCCGCGCATGTCGCGGGGGTAGCGGTTCATATGTCGGATCCTTTGCGGTCAGGTGGGGCGGTCAGGTGGGGCAGTCAGCGTGAGCCAGAAGGGAATGTCCTACCGATGATAAGGGGATTTTCTAAATTGTTAACAAAATTTTTCTGCCCGCATCGGCCTGGTTTGGGCCTGAAAGGGATCTGCTTGCCGTCGCGGAAGCCATGCCTCGGCTTTGACAAGGTGTCCGACTCGGGCCAGTCTTTCGGCAGATCAAAATTCCAGGGGGAACCTGATATGAAACATTTTCTGACCACCGTTGCCGCTTTGGCGCTGGGCGCGGGTGCCGCTGCTGCGGACTATTCCTTGACCGTTCTGCACACCAATGATTTTCACGCACGGTTTGAACCGATTTCGAAATATGACAGCGGCTGCTCGGAAGAGAGCAATGCCGAAGGCAAGTGTTTTGGTGGCTCTGCCCGTCTTGTTTCGGCGCTGGCCGAGGCGCGGGCGCGGTCCAACAATTCCATTCTTGTTGACGGTGGTGACCAGTTCCAGGGCACGCTGTTTTACACCTATTACAAGGGGAAACTGGCCGCCGAGATGATGAACAAGATGGGCTATGACGGGATGACCGTGGGCAACCACGAGTTTGACGACGGCCCGGAAGTGCTGCGTGGGTTCATGGATGCGGTGACTTTCCCGGTCCTGATGTCAAATGCGGATGTCTCGGGGGAACCCCTCCTGCATGACAAGTTGCAGAAATCCGTTGTGATTGAGCGGGGAGGGGAAAAGATCGGCCTGATCGGCCTGACCCCGCAGGACACGGATGAGCTGGCCTCACCGGGGCCAAATGTGATCTTCACCGATCCGGTTCAGGCGGTGCAGGGCGAAGTGGACAAGCTGACGGCGATGGGCGTGAACAAGATCATTGTGCTCAGCCACTCGGGCTATGGCGTGGACAAGAAGGTGGCTGCGGAAACCACCGGCGTGGATGTGATCGTTGGCGGACACACCAACACCTACCTGTCGAACAGCTCGGACAAGGCAGAAGGGCCCTATCCGACCATGGTGGGCGACACGGCGATTGTGTCGGCCTATGCCTATGGCAAATTCTTGGGGGAATTGAACGTCACCTTTGACGATGCCGGCAAGATCATCGAGGCCAAGGGTGAGCCACTGATCATGGATGGCGCCGTGAGCGAAGACGCTGCGACCAAGGCGCGGATTGCCGAAGCAGCCAAGCCGTTGGACGAGATCCGCAACAAGGTGGTGGCCAGCTCTGCCGAGGCAATTGATGGCGAACGGGGGGCCTGCCGGGCGAAGGAATGCGCCATGGGCAATATCATTGCTGACGCCATGCTGGACCGGGTGAAGGATCAGGGCATCGAGATTGCGATCCAGAACGGCGGCGGTATTCGTGCCTCGATTGATGCGGGGGATGTGACCATGGGGGAAGTGCTGACCGTGCTTCCGTTCCAAAATACGCTCTCGACCTTCCAGGTGGATGGGGCAACCATCGTGGCCGCACTTGAAAATGGTGTGAGCCAGCATGAGGAGGGCGCCGGGCGCTTCCCGCAAGTGGCGGGGATGAGCTTTGCCTTTGATGTGTCAAAACCGGCGGGAGAACGGGTGTCAGACGTCATGGTCGGTGGTCAACCTATTGATCTTGCAAAGCTATATGGGGTCGTTTCCAACAATTACGTGCGCAATGGGGGGGATGGATACAAGATGTTCCGCGATGCGCAGAATGCCTATGATTTTGGTCCGGACCTTGCTGATGTGACTGCTGAATACATGGCTCGGATGGCACCTGTGACACCGATGCTGGATGGGCGTATCACCCAAAAATAAACATCGGAAAACCCTGTTTCGATGACGTTAGGAAGGGCAGGAGAAATCCTGCCCTTTCTTATTGAGGGGACGACCTGGTTGGCGATGTTTTTTGAGAAACTAGAAAACTAGAAAACTAGAAAACTAGTATTCTGGTATTCTCGCCCATCAGATGCCAGCTTTTCTACGCCCTGCACGGGCCCGCGTCTTTGCGATCATCAAAATGCGCGTTAAACTCCCGTCATGGATCACCCGCTCATCGACCTCATCAATCAAAAAATCCGCGCCGCAGAAGAGGCTGGCGACTTTGACAACCTCGAAGGGGCAGGCAAGCCGCTTGATCTGGAGGGGGACCCTGAGGCTGCGCTGATCAACCGATTGATCCGGGAAAACGGCGCAGTGCCGGAGTTTGTGTCATTGTCGCGCCTGTTGCAGAAATTGCGCGATGAACTGGCTGAAACGGGCGACCGGACCCGCCGCCGCGATATCATGAAAGAGATGTCCATGATGGAGGCGAGAATTGACATCGCCCGCAAATCGGTGCGCTAGCAGGCCATGTGCGGGCGTATTGCCACAACTTTGCCCCCGGATGCGATGGCCAGACTGTTCAAGGCGATCCCGTCAAATGACTTGCCTGCACATGAAAACTTCAACGTCTGCCCAACCAGCCAGGTGTCGGTGATTTCATTGATGGGGGGCGCGCGGCGCCTGTCCGCGATGCGTTGGGGGTTTCTGCCATCTTGGTATAAGTCTGAGCGTGATGGGCCGCTCCTGATCAATGCCCGCGCGGAAACGATTGCGGAGAAACCCGCGTTTCGTGCCGCCTGTCGCGCCCGGCGCTGCCTGATCCCGATGGACGGGTTTTACGAATGGTTTCGCGAGGGCAGGGCCCGCCACCCCTATTATGTCAAAAGGGCAGATGGAACCCCCTTGGTGTGTGCCGGAATCTGGCAAGATTGGGGGCAGGACCAGCGCCCCACATTTGCTGTTGTCACCACCCCGGCTCCGCTCCCCCTGTCCCAGATCCACCACCGATGCCCTGTGGTGATTGAGCGTGACCATTGGGGGAAATGGCTGGGCGAAGAAGGTCATGGCGCGGCCCGGCTTATGGTGCCCCCCGAACCGGGGCTTTTGAAAATGCACCCGGTTGGGCAGGAGGTGAACTCCAATCGCGCCTCCGGCCCCGCGCTGATCGAACCAATTGAAAGCTGAAATCGGGGCGTTACACTGCGCAAAACAGGAGGGCAGAATGGCATATACCGGATCAGATCTGTGTGCGATGGAAGCGCATCAGGTGGTGACCTTGCTGAAGGCGCGCAAGCTTTCCCCGGACGAACTGATCTCGGCCGCCGAGGCCCGGATGGATCAGGTGGAGCCCGCCGTGAATGCGGTGCCGGTGCGCTGCTCAACGCGCGCCCGCGCGCAGGCCATGTCGCTCAGGCCCAGCGACCACCCGGGGGATCTTGCGGGTCTGCCAATTGGCATTAAAGACCTTACCCCGGTCGCAGGTGTCAGGTCCACTTTCGGCACCAAGGGGTTGGCCGAGAATGTTCCAGCCGAAAGTGACCCGCTTGTCACACGGCTGGAGAGGCGTGGCGCGCTGGTGATGGGCAAGACCAACACGCCGGAATTCGGTGCGGGTGGGAACACGTTCAATGAGGTGTTCGGCGCAACGCTCAACCCTTATGACACGCGGCGCAACGCGGGCGGGTCATCCGGCGGGGCGGCGGTGTCATTGGCGACAGGGGCGCTCTGGCTGAGCCATGGATCCGATCACGGCGGCAGCCTGCGCACCCCAGCCGCCTATTGCGGGGTGGTTGGATTGCGCACCACGCCCGGCCTGGTGGCCAAATCGTCCCTTACGGGTTTTGTGGGGGAAGGTGTCGAGGGTCCCATGGCCCGATCCGTCACGGATTGTGCCCTGTTCATGGACGCCATGTGTGGGTTCGACCCGCACGCGCCTTTGTCCTTTCCTCCGCCCGACGCCCCGTATCAGGACGCTATCCAGACACCGCTTGCCCCCCGGATTGGCTGGGCGCCGGATCTGGGGGGCTTTGCGCCTGTGGATGCGGATATGGCGGACCATCTGGCGCGCGCCATGGCTGCGCTGGACCGGATCGGGGCCGAAGTGGAAGAGGCCTGCCCCGCGCTGCCCAATCTGGAACGCACCTATCACCAGCTACGCGGTTTCATGTGGGCGGCGAATTTCGCCAAAGCGCCCAAATCCCTCACACGTCACTTCAAACCCACCCTGCGCGACAACCTTGCCTATGGGCTGTCGCTGGGCGCCGAGGATTACGCCGAGGCGCAATTGGGGCGCTCGCTGATTTATGACAATATGCGGGTGTTTCTCGATCACTACGATGTGCTTGCCTGCCCGGTGGTGGGCAATATGCCTCATGCGCAATCGGAAGAATGGGTGCGGGAGGTCGGCGGACAGAGCCTGAGCGGATATATGGACTGGCTGCGCTTTGCGTTTCTTGCCACCACCGCCGGCCTGCCTGCCATGTCGATCCCGGTGGGGTTTTCCAACGATGGGCTGCCTGTTGGCTTGCAGCTGATTGGCCCGCCGCGCGGAGAAGCGAAGCTCTTATCGATTGCGAAATGGATTGAAGAGGCGCTGGGCGGGCCAAATGGTCCGATTGACCCGGTGACGCCCAGCCGCTAACCCTCGTGCAAACCGCGATAAATTGCCAGATTTCGGAGCCTTTCATGTATGACGCCAACCACCTCGCCCACGCCATTTCCCAAGCTTCCGATGGTCGCCATGATGCCCTGTTCCTGACCGATTTTGCCAGCGGTGCTGAGACCACCTACGGGGCGTTCTGGGCCAATGCCGAGCGGATGGCGGCAGCGTTGGTGCGATTGGGGGTGGTCCCCGGCGACCGGGTTGCTGTGCAGACACCCAAAGAGGTGCCGATGCTGGAGCTTTACGTGGGCACGGTGTTGGCGGGCGCTGTGTTCCTGCCACTCAACACGGCCTATACGGCCGAAGAAGTGCGCTATTTCCTTGGTGACGCCAGTCCGCGGGTGTTTGTCTGTGATCCCAAGCGATTGAATGAGATGACCCCGGTGGCAGCCGACTGCGATGTGGCCCATGTGCTGACCCTTGGCATGGGCGGAGCGGGGAGCCTTGTCTCCGCGCGGGATGCTGAGGAGCCGAAATTTGAGGCGGTGCCGCGCGACGCTCTCGACCTTGCGGCGATCCTCTATACTTCGGGCACGACTGGGCGCTCAAAGGGGGCGATGCTCACGCATCGGGCGCTGGCCTCGAACTCCGAGGTGCTGCGTGATTACTGGCAGTTCACGGACAAGGATGTGTTGATCCACGCGCTGCCGATCTTTCACACCCACGGGCTGTTTGTCGCGACGAATGTCACCCTGATGGCGGGGGCACAGGCGATCTTCATGGGCGGTTTTGACGCCGAGGCGATTATTGAGGCGATGCCCACGGCGACGGCGCTGATGGGGGTGCCGACCTTCTATACCCGGCTGTTGAAGGATCCGCGCCTGGGGGCGGCGGCGAGGAACATGCGACTGTTCGTGTCGGGCTCTGCGCCGCTTCTGGCCGAAACCCATGATCGCTGGCGCGCAGTGACTGGGCATTCGATTTTGGAACGTTACGGCATGACCGAAACCAATATGAACACGTCAAACCCTTACGAGGGTGCGCGCCGTGCGGGCACGGTCGGGTTACCTTTGCCCGGGGTCGAGTTGAAGATCTGCGATCCGGTGAGCGGAGAGGCCCTGCCCACTGGCGAGATTGGAGTGCTCGAAGTGCGCGGCGACAACGTGTTTGCGGGCTATTGGCAGATGCCGGAAAAAACGGCGGAAGAGCTGCGCGCGGATGGATGGTTTATCACCGGAGATCTCGGGTTTGTGGATGAAGACGGCTATGTGACCATTGTTGGTCGTGGCAAGGATCTGATCATTACCGGTGGGTTCAATGTGTATCCGAAGGAAGTGGAAGGTGTGATTGATGACTTGCCGGGCGTGCTGGAAAGTGCGGTGATTGCAGTGCCGCATGAGGATTTCGGCGAGGCGGTTGTGGCGGTTGTGGTGCCTCAGGAAGGTGCCACGCTGAACACGGATCAACTGCGGGCGGGGGTCGAAGGCAAGCTTGCCAAGTTCAAGCAGCCCAAGCGGTTTGTGCTGGTTGAGGCCCTGCCACGCAACACGATGGGCAAGGTGCAGAAGAATGTGATGCGAGAGACCTATAAGGGGCTTTTTGCCTGACCATCTGCAAAGCGTTGCCGGAAATATTTCGTGGACGTCGTCGTTCAGAACCGCATGAGGAGGGGCGCTGCCCCTCTTGATCCCTTCGGGATCAATTCACCCCGGGATATTTTTGACCAGAAAATGAGGGAAGGCAGGAGCGAATAAGCCCTGCCTTCCGCGTTTTTACAGTCGCCCGAGATAGGTGCGGTATTCGATCTGGCTGATTTCATTGGTCAGCTGGGTGATCTCATCCCGGCGCACGGCAGTATAGATGTCGCGGTATTCCTTGCCAAAGATCTTGGCCGCCATATCCGAGTCTGCGAACTGATCCACAGCCTGCGTCCAATCCGAGGTGAGCCGCGCAGCCGGTTCGGCCTTGGGATCATCCAGCGGTAAGGGCAGGGTGGGGTTGGTTTCAAGTCCGTGCAGCATGCCGCCAAGGATCGCGGTGATGACCAGATAGGGGTTCACATCGGCGCCCGCGATCCGGTGCTCAAGCCGGGCGGCGGGGCCGTTCACCTCGGGCAGGCGCACCCCGGCGGCGCGGTTGTCATAGCCCCAGTCCGGCGCTGATGGCGCAAAGCTGAGCGGCCGGTAGCGGCGGTAGGAATTCATGTGCGGGGCAAAGATCGCCGCCAGATCGCGCATGGTGTCTAGCGTGCCCCCAACCGCGGCGCGCAGCGTGTCCGAGGCGCCATCTTCACCATTGTCGAAGATGTTCTTTCCGGTCTTGTCCACGACTGAGGCGTGCAGATGCATACCGTTGCCGGGGAATTCCGCGTAAGGCTTGGCCATGAAAGTGGCTTCCATCCCGTGTTTGCGCGCAACCCCGCGCACGAGCCGTTTAAAGAGCAGGGCCGTATCGGCAGCCAGCAACACATCATCCGTGTGGTGGAAATTCACCTCGAACTGGCCCGGCCCGTATTCGGCGATCAGCGTGTCGGTGGCAATGCCCTGTGCTTCGGAGGCTGAAAGGATTTCGGTCAGGATATCCTGAGTGCGTTCCAGCACTTCGAGGTCATAATTTTGCGCCTCCGGGCTGCGGTCGGGGGGCGTGGGCGCTTCGTCATCTGAGGAGCGGGGCTGGAACAGGTAGAACTCCAGCTCACTTGCCAGCACCGGATGCCAGCCTTTGGCATGGAAGGCATCCACCATATTGGCGAGTTGCTGGCGCGAAGAGAGACCGGAGATGTTGCCTGTATCCGGGTCAATCATCTCCACCTGCACCTGGGCCACATTGCCCTTGGCCCATGGGACCGGTTTCAGCGTGCTGGGAATGGGCAGGATGCGCCCATCCGGGTCACCGACGACAATGCCAAGCCCGGTTTCCGACACTTCTGCGCCCATGATATTGGGGGCGTACGTGGACAGCGGCAGGCGCACCGCGCCCTCGGCCAGTTTCTTTTCGTCGTCGCCGGGCAACCATTTGCCGCGCAACACGGCGTTGAGGTCGCAGAGCATAAGCTCGATCCGTTCAGGCCTGCCATGCTGGTCGCAATAGGCGGCATATTCAGTCAGAAAATCGCTCATCAGTTAGCGTCTCTTTCGTCTTGTTGTTTGCGGGCGATGGCCCGTTTCGAGCTGAGCGAGGCGGCGATGACGCCGATGGTCACAAGCCCGATCATGATGGTCGAAAGGGCGTTGATTTCCGGTGTAACCCCCAGGCGCACGGCTGAAAAGATCTTGATCGGCAGGGTTGTGGATGAGGGGCCGGATGTAAAGGACGCGATCACCAGATCATCGAGTGACAGGGTAAAGGCCAACAGCCAGCCCGAGATCACCGCCGGCAGGATGATCGGCAAGGTGACAAGGCGGAAAGCTTCGAAACCGGTGCAGCCAAGGTCGAGGGCGGCCTCTTCCAGGGATTGGTCGAAGGTGACGAGGCGTGAACTGACGACCACCGAGACATAACACATTGAAAACGTGGTATGGGCCAGCACGATGGTCAGCACGCCACGATCCAGTCCAATTGCGATGAACAGCAGCAGGAGAGAAAGGCCGGTGATGACTTCGGGCATCACCAAGGGTGCATAGATCATGCCAGAGAAGAGTGTTCGCCCGCGAAACCGCCCCGCGCGCACCATGACATAGGCGGCCATGGTGCCCAGCACGGTGGCGATGGTCGAGGACATCACCGCCACTTTCAGCGTGACCCAGGCGGCTTGCAGAAAGGCTTCGTTCTGCATCAGTTCGCCATACCATTTGAACGAAAACCCGGACCAGACGGTGACCAGCTTGCCCGCGTTGAACGAGTAGATGATCAGGATCAGCATCGGGATATAGAGGAAGGCAAAGCCAAGGGTCAGGCTGAGCGCATTGAACCAGCTGAGTTTTCTCATTTGCCAGCCTCCCGCTGTTTTTCTTCGTTTTTCTGAAAGAGGACAATCGGGATGATCAGGATCAGAAGCAGCACCACGGCCACCGCCGAGGCCACCGGCCAGTCGCGGTTGGCGAAGAACTCTTCAAACAATACCTTACCGATCATCAGGGTTTGCGATCCGCCCAGAAGGGCCGGGATAACATATTCCCCCATCGCTGGGATGAAGACGAGGAAGGACCCCGCGATAACACCTTGTTTTGACAAGGGAAGCGTGACCAACCAGAAGGCTGAGAGGCGGGAACAGCCAAGGTCTTCAGCCGCCTCAAGCAGGCTTTCGTCCAGTCGCTCCAGCGCCGAATAGATCGGCAGCACCATGAAAGGCAGGTAGGTATAGATGATGCCGATATAGACAGCGGTGTTGGTGTTGAGGATGATCAGCGGTTCGCTGGTCAAGCCCAGCCCCATCAGAAGCTGGTTCAGGAACCCCTCATTCGACAGGATCGCCTTCCACGAATAGACGCGGATCAGAAACGAGGTCCAGAACGGCAGGATCACCAGCATCATCAGCGTGGGGCGCCATTCGTCCGGCGCGCGCGTCATGCCATAGGCAATCGGAAAGCCGACCAGCAGGGTCAGAATGGTTGAGGTGATGGCAATCTTGAGGCTCGACAGATAGGCCTTCCAGTAAAGGTCGTCTTCGGTCAGCCAGACGAAATTCTCCATGTCCAGTCCGGACCACCACGCCTTCACCCCGGCCCAGCCTTCGCTGATATCCAGCTGCGGCGTGTAGGGCGGGATCGACAATTCGGTGTCCGAGAGAGAGATTTTCAGAACGATCAGGAAGGGCACCAGAAACAGCACCAGCAACCAGGCATAGGGGATTGAGATCAGGGTAAACCGTTTCATGACACCAACACCACACCTGCCGTATCGGTGAAGGACAGCCAGACTTCCTGTTCCCAGGTGATCGCCCGGCGGGCGATGCGGCGGGTGTTGGCGGCCTGCGCCTTGATCAGGTTGCCATCTGCTGTTTCGATCACATAGGTGGACATGTTGCCAAGATAGGCGATGTCATGCACGCGGCCCCGGATCGCATTGGTCACACCCTCGGGGCGCTCCGTTGAGATATTGAGTTTTTCCGGTCGCACGGCAAGGGTGGCACGGGTGCCCAAGGGGATTTCCTCGTGGGCAATCCCGATCAGTTCCTGCTGGCCGGATGCCCAGCTGAGTGTCGCGTGATCATCACCTGAGCGGGTGACATTCCCTTCGATCAGGTTCACATCCCCAATAAAGTCAGCGACATAGACCGACCCGGGCTCCTCATAGATTTTTGACGGCGTGTCGACCTGAATGATCTTGCCGTGATCCATGACCGCAATTCGACTGGCGACCGTCATTGCCTCTTCCTGATCATGGGTCACGATCACAAAGGTGGTTCCAGTTTTTTCCTGGATATCCATCAGTTCGAACTGGGTGTCCTGGCGCAGCTTCTTGTCCAGCGCCCCCAGCGGCTCGTCCAGAAGCAGAAGTTTCGGGGCCTTGGCAAGAGAGCGTGCCAGCGCCACCCGCTGCCGCTGCCCGCCCGAAATCTGATGCGGTTTGCGCGAGGCGAATTTGTTCAACTGAACAAGGCTCAGCATCTCTTCGACACGTGCCTCGATCTGATCCTTCGGCATCTTGTCGCGTTTCAGGCCGAAGGCGATGTTTTCGGCTACGGAAAGATGGGGAAACAGAGCATAGCTTTGGAACATCATGTTCACGGCGCGCTTGTTCGGCGGCACCGGGGCGATGTCCTGCCCATCCAGCGAGATGACCCCTTCGGTCGGGTTTTCGAACCCGGCCAGCATCCGCATCATCGTGGTCTTGCCGCAGCCAGACGGACCAAGCAGGGCAAAGAACTCGCGCTCGTAAATATCGATGGTCAGATCGTCGATCGCGGTGAAGTCACCGAAGCGTTTGGTGACATTCTGAAACTGGATGATCGGTTTTGCGTCCGGGTCGTTCCAGGGTGCAAAAACAGGCGCCAGGGCAGGGGCGGCGTCAGACATGGGCGTTCCTCGGGGAAAATAGGGAAAAGCCCTCTGCGCCGGACCACGGGATCCCCGCTGGACGGGGCGCAGAGGGGAAGGGGCTTAGGTGCCCGATTTGATCTTGGTCCAAAGACGGGTGGCAACCCGCTGAACCTTGGACGGGTAGGCGCGTTTCACATAGAGGTTCTCAAGCGCCGCCGGGGTCGGATAGATGGCCGGATCACCGATCACATCTTCTTCGAGGAATTCCTGCGAAGCCAAGTTGCCATTGGCGTAGTAAACATAGTTCGACGCGGCAGCCATGTTCTGCGCATCCATGATGAAGTTCAGGAACTTATGGGCCGCGTCGGGGTTCGGCGCATCTGCCGGGATGGCCATCTGGTCGAACCACATCAGCGCCCCTTCCTTCGGAGCGTTATAGGCGATTTCGACCCCGTTCTCGGCTTCGTCCGCGCGGTCGCGTGCCTGCAAAACGTCACCCGACCAGCCGAAGGCCACGCAGATGTCACCATTGGCGAGCGCGTTGATATACTCCGAGCTGTGGAACTTCTGGATATAGGGGCGAACCGGGGCGAGGACCTCTTCGGCGCGCTCGATCACGGCCTTGTCATTGCTGTTGGGGTCTTCCCCCAGATAGGTCAGTGCCGCCGGGATAACTTCGTCCGGGGCGTCCAGCATATGCACGCCACAGGTGGCCAGCTTTTCCATATTGGCGGGGTTGAAGATCAGCTCAAGACTGTCAATCGGGGCATCCTCGCCCAGCACTTCCTGAACTTTCTGGACATTCACGCCCAGCCCGGTGGTGCCCCACATGTAGTTGACGGAATAGGCATTGCCCGGATCAAACTGCGCGGTGCGATTGGCGATCACATCCCACATGTTGCCCATGTTGCTCAGTTTGGACTGATCCAGCGGCTGGAAGACACCCGCGGCAATCTGGCGTTCCATGAAGGAGGCGGTTGGGACCACAACGTCATAACCCGATCCGCCGGCCAGCATCTTGGTTTCCAGAACTTCGTTTGAATCGAACACGTCGTAAATCAGTTCGATCCCGGTTTCCGCTTCGAATTTTTCCAAAAGCGCTTCGTCGATGTAATCCGACCAGTTGTAGACGCGCACTTCCTCGGCTGAGGCTGCGCCGGCGATCAGCGCCAGAGCGGTGCTGAGCTTGAGCATATGTATATTCATTTTTGTCTCCCTGTGGTGGGGGTGCGTTGACCCGCTGATTGCTATTTGATCAAAAAAAAGCTGTTCGCGCAATATGGTAAAATTTCATACGCCGCGTTACTCTGTCTGTGAGAGTGGGCTGCAAGGCCAAAATTGGCAAAGATATTATGCCGTTGGAAGTAAGGGAGAGGGGTGTGACAGAGCAGACCGTCAAGTTACCGGACCACCAGAAAGTTTACCGCAAACTGCGCGAAATGATTCTTTTTGGCGAGCTTGCACCGGGCCAGCCGGTTACCATTCAAGGCTTGGTGGCTGAGCTTGAGGTGGGGATGACGCCGGTGCGCGAAGCAATCCGTCGACTGACGTCGGAAGGCGCTTTGGTCTTCAAGGGAAACCGCCGGGTTTCGGTGCCGCAGCCCGATCTGAAGCAATGGGATGAAATTGCATTCGCCCGCATGGGGGTTGAGCCAGAGCTTTCCCGCAAGGCGGTTGAAAACATGGGCAAAGAAGACATTGCACAGCTGGTATCGCTGGATGACCGGGTGAATGCGGCAATCGACCGGGGGGATGTCCGGGGCTATCTTGAGAACAATTATCGCTTCCATGCCTACCTATATGAACGTGCCGGTGCAGATGTGCTTTTATCTATTGCCAACATGCTCTGGCTACGGGCAGGCCCGTCGCTGCGTGTGGTGCTTGGGCGCTATGGAACCGCAAATATGCCGGATCATCATGCTGAGGCGCTTGAGGCGTTGAAGGCAAAGGACGCAGAGGGGGTGGCGGCCGCCATTCGCGGGGATATCGAACAGGGAATCGCCCAGGTGCGCGAGCATCTGCTGGCGGAAAAGAAATGATCATATTTCACCTCCCCCGTTGACATGTAAAATTTTGATCATATTCTGAGGGCAGCTTAGAATGACACGGCCAGAACCGGTCTGATCTGGCCAAAGGAGTGCCCTGAATGACAAAAATTACGAATCATCTACCCACTGCGGAACTGCAGGCCATCGACGCCGCCCACCATATGCATCCCTTCACCAATGGGGATGAACTGGCCCAAAAAGGCGCACGCATCATCACCTCTGCCAATGGTGTTTACCTGAAAGACAGCGAAGGCGAGGAAATCCTAGATGCGATGGCCGGTCTGTGGTGCGTTAATATCGGGTATGGCCGCGATGAGCTTGCCGAGGTGGCTGCCCGGCAGATGCGCGAACTGCCTTACTACAACACGTTTTTCCAAACCACCCATGTGCCCGCCATTGCGCTGGCGCAGAAACTGGCCGAGCTGGCGCCTGGGGATCTGAACCACGTCTTCTATGCCAATGGCGGGTCGGATGCGAACGACACCAATATCCGTATGGTGCGCGCCTATTGGGACGAGAAAGGTAAGCCGGAAAAGAAAACCATCATCTCGCGTTGGAACGCCTATCACGGCTCGACCATTGGCGGCACGTCGCTGGGGGGGATGAAAGGGATGCACGGGCAGGGGGACCTGCCGATTCCCGGTATCGCGTTCATTGACCAGCCCAACTGGTGGGCAGAAGGTGGCGATATGGAGCCTGAGACCTTTGGTCTGGCGCGCGCCCGCGAACTGGAGGAGAAAATCCTTGAGCTGGGCGAAGACAAGGTTGCCGCCTTTATCGCTGAACCGGTGCAGGGTGCAGGTGGTGTGATTGTTGCGCCAGACAGCTACTGGCCTGAAATTCAACGGATTTGCGACAAATACGACATTCTGCTGATCGCTGATGAGGTGATTTGTGGCTTTGGACGCACTGGTGAGTGGTTCGGGTCGCAAGCCCTGGATATTCGCCCCGACATCATGACCGTCGCCAAAGGTCTTTCGTCAGGCTACGCGCCGATCGGGGCGTCGATCGTGTCGGACGAGGTGGCCAAAGTTCTGGATGCCTGCGAATTCAATCACGGCTACACCTATTCCGGTCATCCGGTGGCCTGCGCGGTGGCGCTGGAAAATCTGCGTATTCTCGAAGAAGAGGGCATTGTCGACCATGTGAAAAATGTGGCCGCGCCTTATCTGGCCGAGAAATGGCATTCGCTCGCCGACCACCCGCTGGTGGGAGAGACCAAGATTGTTGGCCTGATGGCGTCGCTTGCACTGACCCCAAACAAGGACACACGCGCCAAGTTTGCCTCTGACGCGGGCACCGTGGGCTATATCACTCGCGAATGCTGCTTCGGCAACAACCTGATCATGCGTCATGTCGGGGATCGGATGATCATTGCTCCGCCCCTGGTGATCACCACGGATGAAATCGACATCCTGATTGACCGCGCCCGCAAGTCGCTGGATGAGGCCTATGAAAAGGTCAAGGCGCAGGGTCTGTTTGTTGAAGCCTGATTGCCTGTGCCTGATTGCCTGTGCTTGATTGCCTGTGCCTGAATGTCGGGGCCTGCTAATCTGGACTGACCTAAAGTGTTTCGCCTTATTATTGGGACACAATAATGAGGCGAAACGCTCGAAACCTACTGATGTTGCGGGCGTTTCGAAATCAACTTGTGTCTCAAGTTCATCTCGAAACGCTTTAGCCAAGAGCATTTGAAAAGGCGGCCTTAGGGCTGTCTTTTTGCTTGGGGGACAGGTTTATTCATGCCAGGTCTTGCGAAATGATGAGGGCGAATGCCCATATCGCTTGCGAAACTGATTGGCCAGTTGCGAGGTGCTGGTAAAGCCCGACGCCGTGGCGATTTCCGTGATCGACAGGCTGGTTTCATTCAGCAGCGCATAGGCGCGTTTCACCCGCAAATCGGCGTAAAACTGCAGGGGCGAGGTGCCGACATAGAGCTTGAACAGGCGCTCCAGCTGACGCCTTGAGATCTGCACATGCTCTGCGACCTCATCCATGCTGACCCCCTCCTCCAGCTGGGTGTTCATGAATTGCATCGCGTTGATCAGGTGCTGGTTGCGCACGGACAGGGCTTCGGAATAGGCGGATTTCTGGGGGGATTTCCGCGTATTGGACCGGGCGTGAATGCACATGTCGGCAATAATCACAGCCAGGTCTTTGCCGTGGTCGCGTTCAATCATGTAAAGCATCATGTCAAGCGAGGCATTGCCGCCCCCACATGTCATCACCCCATCATCCACCTCAAACAGGTTGTTTGACGGGTGAAGCCCGATGAAATGCTCTTTGAAGGCCGGCTGGTTTTCCCAGTGCAGCGTAAAATCCCGGTTCTTGAGGAGCCCGGCTTTGGCAAGGGTAAAGGCCCCGGTGCAGATCCCCCCAATCCGGCACCCAAACGCGCGCTGCCGCGAAATCCAGTTCAAAATACGTGGGCTGGTCGTGTCCGCCGGCTCCACCCCAGCCACGACAAACGCGAGGGAAGATTTCGGCAGGTTGATCAGACCGAAGTCCGGCACAACGGCAATACCGTTTGAACATCGGATCTCCTGACCATCCTCGGTCAGGAGAAACCAGCGATAAAGCTCTTTGTTGGTGACCTGATTGGCAATTCGCAGGGGTTCGACAGCGGCGCTCAGCGCCAGCATCGTCACCTTGGGCAGGAGCAGAAAATAGATATCTGTCGGCCCCCCCTCATGCTCAATCGGAAAGGAGGCCGCCCCTTTTGAGATAAAGCTGCGTTCTGTCATCTTGGCAGCCCCGGCTGAGAAGCCTGGCAAACTGCTGGCGCGTATCTGGAGTGCATGCTGGGCCTTTCGGGTCGGATATCAAGAGTTTCGGCTGAAATGTGGGTTTGATGGCCGGTATTATGCGACAAAGATGGACGTTTTGCGACATTGAGGGCGGGTCTTGCCTATCGGTTGGCGTTTGTATCTGATTTGAAATGCATGAAATCCACCTTGCAAGGGAGAGCTCCGTGGCGCGTATTGGCTTTATCGGAACTGGCACGATTGCTTCTGCCATGGTGGCGGGGCTGGCGGGGCAGGGGCATCAGATCCTGATTTCACCGCGCAACCGTGAGGTCGCAGAGCGGTTGTGCCAGGCACATGCCGAGGTCGAAATCGCCGAAAATGCAGCCATTGCCGCACGCGCGGATGTGGTCTTCATCTGCCTGCTGGCGGATGTCGCGCTGGATGTGCTGCCGGACCTTCCGTTTCATCCCGCACAGGCCGTGATCTCGGTGATGACAGATTTGCCCCTTGCCGATCTGAGGCGTCTATGTGCGCCGGCGACGGATCTGGCGATTGCCATTCCATTGCCTTCAATCGCTACGGGGGGATCTGCGCTGCCGGTTTATCCGGACAATGTGCAGCTGGCCAGGCTGTTTGGGGACCGCAATAGGCTGATCCCTTGCCGTGACGAACATGCCCTGAATGCGCATTTTGCAGCCTCCGCGCTGGCCTCTCCCATTCTGGACCAGATGCGGCAGGGGGCGGCGTGGCTGGCGGATCAGACGGGTGACAGCAAAATGGCCGAGGCTTTTGTGGCGACCATGTTTTCTGGCTTTCTGTCCAATATGGCAGCAGATGATGAGGTGGGTTTTGAGCGCCTTCTTCAGGATCTGTCGACAGAAGGGGGGCTGAATGCAAGCCTCCGGGATCACATGCGCGACAAAAAGGCGCTTCAGGCGCTGCGCGAAGGGCTGGACCTGCTGAAACCGCGTCTGGATTTGTGAGGCCGGGCATGGGGCAAAAGAGTGCGCAAGGCTGAAACGCAGCTGCGGATATCAGCCTTGCAGGTGTTTCGGACACATCTCAACCGCCCGGTTCAGGCGGTCCTTTGGGGCGCGGCTTAGCCTCGTCCGCGATAGGGTGGCACGCCCTGATCCGGGATCCAGACGCTGTCGGGTTTCGGGCCGGATTGCCAGAACACATCAATCGGAATGCCGCCGCGCGGATACCAATATCCTCCGATGCGCAACCACTGTGGATCGAGGAATTCATGCAGACGACGGCCGATGGAGACGGTGCAATCCTCGTGAAACGCACCGTGATTACGGAACGCGCCAAGAAACAGTTTCAGTGACTTGCTTTCAACGAGCCAGTCACCGGGGACATAGTCGATCACCAGATGGGCGAAATCCGGTTGTCCGGTCATTGGACAGAGCGAGGTGAATTCCGGCGCGGTAAAGCGCACGTTATACGCGGTGTCCGCCTGAGGGTTCTGCACCCGCTCAAGCACGGCCTCTTCCGGCGAGTTGGGCATCACGGTATCGCCCCCCAGTTGTTTGAGGTTGGCATAGATGCTGTCGGTCATGGGATGTCCTTTCTAAACACCGCGCTTGTTGCCCCACACCAGCACATGCAGTTGCGGCAGGATGCGCGGGGCAAACCAACGGTCTTTCATCGTCTTTTCAATGAGCCACAGGAGGCGGTCTGTGGTTTGTTCAAGATCTACGGGCACTTCCGGGTCGACGTCAGGGTTGCCGGGTTGGAGGAAGAGCGGCAAATCCGGGTAACGTGCTGCGGCCTCTTTTGCCCAAGCATAGTCGGCATCGTCAAAAATGACGATTTTCATGACCACGGTCGGGCGATTGTCGGCTGCGTGAATGCAGTCGGAAAAAAGGCTCCAGTTCACCACCTCTCCGCTGGAGGGGGGCTTGGGGCTGAGAACCAGAGTATCAAGCGCAGAAAACCAGGACCGCGCAACGGACCCCTGTGTTTCACAGGCAAACCGGTATCCTTCTTTTCGACCCAACGCGATCAGGGGCGCGAAATCCTGAATGGCCGGATTGCCGCCTGAGATGGACACGGTCAAAGGCTGGTCACCCGAAAGATGTCGCACCTTCGCCCAGACCTCCTGCTCCGTCAGTGTGGCCCAGTCGTGCCGATAGGCGCTGTCCACCGCATGCAGGCTGTCACACCAGTTGCAGCGATAATCGCACCCACCGGCGCGCACGAACACGGTGGGTTCGCCAATCAGGGCCCCTTCGCCTTGAATGGTCGGGCCAAAAATCTCGGAAATACGCAGTGACATGGTCAGGCCCCAGGTCGAAATTCGGCCCAGGTTTTGGGGGTTTCGGATACTTTGACCGAGCTTGTTTCCGGCCAGCGGGCCTTGCACCAGTCAAAGAAATGCCGCGCCATGTTTTCCGCAGTGGACGGGCCATTCAGCACGTCGTTGAGGTGCCGGTGATCAAACCTGTCATCAATGTAGCATTTGAGCGGGCCCAGCTCGTGATAATCCCGCACAAACCCATCTGCGTTCAATTCTGAGGATGCCAGTTCGACCACCACGATGTAATTATGTCCGTGCAACCGGGCACATTGGTGGTCTGCAGGCAGATGGTCCAGCTGGTGTGATGCGGAGAAGTGGAATTCCTTGCTGATCCGATACATCACGCACCTCCTTTCTGCCCGGTGACATCCTGCCAAAAATCCGGATCTTCATAGATGGTCGGATCGTTGATGCCGGCAAGATGGAAGGCCTCGCGTCGTTCGACGCAGGTGCCACAGCGACCGCAGTGATGCAGCCCGCCTTTGTAGCATGACCAGGTTTCAGCAAAAGGTGTGCCCACTTTTGCGCCCTCGGCGACAATGTCAGCCTTGGAGCGGTGAACAAAAGGGGTAAAGAGGGCAACGTCGGCATAGCCATCAAGAGCTGCACGCTGCATTTTGTCAAATGCCTCGGTAAAGGCAGGCCGACAATCCGGATAGATGAAGTGATCCCCCCCATGAACCGCGGTGGCGACGGCCTCATCCCCATTTGCGGCGGCAATCCCGTAGGCAATGGTCAGCATGATCGCATTGCGGTTGGGCACCACCGTGATCTTCATGGTGTCCTCAGCATAATGCCCATCGGGGACATCAATATCATCCGTCAACGCAGATCCGGAAAGAGCCGCGCCAATGGATCGCATGTCAATCACGTGGTGGGGGACGCCCAGGCGCTCGGCGCAACCCGCTGCATAGCTGAGCTCTTTGCGATGGCGTTGACCATAATCAAATGAGATGAGACGCGTGAGATCACCTTGGTCGGCAATCACATGGGCGAGCGATACAGAATCAAGCCCGCCGGAGCAGACAACATTGGTTTTCATTTTTCAGTCCTTGTTTTGGTGACCGGGTAGGCTGCGACCGGTGGGGGAGGCATAGAAGATTACCCTTAAGAGATCAAGCCGCAGAACCGGCGTGATCGGGTATGGTTTGCCTTGGGGGCGGTGCATGTCTGATCAGTGGAAGGCAAAAACAGGCGAAATGGATCTGCCTATGAGTGCGTGAGCGGCGCCCAAACTGAAATTCTCGCACGGGACCTGATTGGAAAGAGGGGTGTCGCATTTGCAGCGGCTAGCACAGACCGTAACCAGCAACGCGCCTGCACAGAGGGCGTCCCAAGACGCCGAAAGCAATATGGAATTGAGGGAAGTGGAGGCGAGTACCGGAATCGAACCGGTGTACACGGATTTGCAATCCGCTGCGTCACCACTCCGCCAACTCGCCATTCCAAGGACAATGAAGCAGCCCGTGGTGCAGGCTGTTGATCCTGCCGCACTTACTATTTGTCTTCTCCCATGTCTGCAAGACCAAAATGTGCCTGTTGGTTTGCAATTTGCGGCAGGTAAAGATTGCCTGTCAGGCAAGCGACGTCCTGCGAGGCAGCCCGGAAAGCAAAACGGCCGGGGCAATTGGGTCGGGCAGCCGGCCAGAACGATCAGGCAGGGAAAATTTTCAGAATCCTTTCAGAGATGAAAGGTTTGCAAAATAAGGCAGGTGGCGCGACAGTTCGCCCCTTGTGGGATTGCCCGTTTATTCTATCTATGGCAATAGGAACGGGATGTTCCAGAACAAGAAGGCTCGACCATGACCGACTTTGCCGCTCGCCGCACAATGATGGTGGACACGCAGGTGCGCCCCTCTGATGTGACCAAGTTTCCGATCATTGATGCGATGCTGTCCGTCCCCCGCGAGGATTTCGTGCCGGATGCCAAGCGTGAAGCTGCCTATATGGGCGAGAATATCGACCTGGGGGGTGGCCGCGTGGTGCTTGAGCCGCGTACACTGGCCAAGATGCTGGACGCGCTGGATATCCAGTCGGATGAGCTGGTTCTGGATCTGGGCTGCGGCCTTGGCTACAGCGCCGCGGTTCTGGCCCGGCTTGCCGATTTTGTCGTCGCGGTGGAAAGCGATGAAAGCATGGCAGCGGATGCCCAGTCCAAACTGTCGGAATTCGGCGCCGATAATGTTGCCGTCATTCAGGGGGAGCCGTCCGAGGGGAACGCCAAAAACGGCCCCTATGACGTGATTATCGTTCAGGGTGCCGTTGAGCAGGTTCCGGATGCTCTTCTGGAGCAACTCAAGGATGGCGGGCGTATGGCGGCCATTTTCGCCGACGGAAAACTCGGCACCGTGCGTATCGGTTATAAGATGGATGGCTCCATTGTTTGGCGCCACGCGTTTAATGCAGGGGCGCCGGTGGTGTCCGGGTTCGAAGCGGTCCGCGCCTTCGTCCTCTGACCGACCGCGGCAAAGGTTGCCCCTTACCAAATGCAAACTTGAGAAAAGTGAATATATCATGGGTTTCAAAGGAAAATTTGCTGGGGTAACTGCGGCCGCAATTATGGCCATGACACAGGGGGCCTGGGCTGAGAGCCTGGCGGACGCCATGGCCTCTGCCTATAAGAACAGCGGCCTTTTGCAGCAGAACCAGGCCGTGTTGCGGGCAGCGGATGAGGATGTGGCAATTGCCCTGTCCGCGCTGCGACCGGTGATCCAGTATTCCCTGTCCCATGGTTGGAAGGACATTGATGGGGCAGGACCTGCGCCCAGCGGTCGTGCCAATAGTGCGGAACTGAGTGCAAGCTTGCTGCTTTATGATTTTGGTCGCAGCCAGATGGGTGTCGAGGCGCAGAAGCAGATTGTGCTTGCCACCCGTGAGGCGCTTGTCGGGGTCGAGCAGAATGTTCTGTTGCGGGCGGTGCAGGCGTTTCTGAATGTCCGTTCCGCCAATGAGAATGCAACCCTGCAGGCCAATTCTGTTCGGGTCCTGACGCAGGAATTGCGCGCGGCCCAGGATCGGTTCGAAGTCGGAGAGGTCACGCAGACAGATGTGGCCAACGCACAGGCCCGTCTTGCCTCGGCCCGCGCGGATGAAGTGGCTGCGCAGGGGCAGCGGGCCATCGCCCGCGAGGAATATCGCGCCGCCATCGGTCATTTACCCAACAGCATGCCCGGCACGCCCCCTTTCCCGAAAACCGCAAAATCTCTGAGTGAGGCGCAATCCATTGCCCGTGCTCGGCACCCCAATATCCGGGCAGCCCAGTATCAGGTGGCCGCCGCGGATCTCGGGATCGAGCGGGCGAGGGTTGCGATGAAACCCTCTTTGCGTGTTGGGGCATCAACCACATTGACCGACCGGATTGATGATGGCATCGGGGCCAATTTCAACAATGAGATTGGTCTGTCCCTTAGTGGGGATCTTTATGCAGGTGGGCGCCATTCCGCGACCTACCGTAAGGCGATTGCACAGGCTGAACAGGCCCGTTTAGCATTGCAGCTGGCCCGTCTGGCCGTTGATCAGGAGGTCGCAAATGCCTGGTCGCAGATGGCCATTGCCACTGCCAGCCTTGAGGCAACGGACCGTCAGATCCGGGCAGGCCGGGTTGCTTTGCGCGGCACCCGTGAGGAAGCAACGCTTGGCTCACGCACGACGCTGGATGTGCTGAATGCCGAACAGGCGCTGCGCAACGCCGAGGCCGCGCGGATCTCCGCCCAGTCGAGCCGCTATCTTGCGGCCTATTCGCTGCTCGCCTCGATGGGGCTGTTGACGGCGGAACACCTGAACCTCGGCGTCGTCAGCTATGATGCAGAGGCTTATTATAACGCTGTGCGCAACGCACCCGTGCGTAAGATCAGCCCTCAGGGCGAGCGCCTGGATGCGATTATTTCGATCCTTGGGCGGCAGTGATTGCCCTGTCCAGGTTGAAACGGCCAGATTGATAAGAGACGCATTTCAATCAGTTTGGGCGCGGGGGACTGCGCCCAAGCTCTGTTGTGAGAATCAAGCCTGCCCTGTAAACTGACCCGGTAAATCCCGGCGGGACCGGGAAAAATAACAGTTTATAGCAGGTAGTCAGGCATGTCAGATCCCGTTTCCAACGCAGATATCGAAGATGTCCTGTCTTCGATCCGTCGTCTCGTCTCGGAAAATCCGGCCCCCCAGCCTGCAGGCCAGAATGGATCCGGCCATATTGTATCCGGGCAGAGCGCCCACGGCCAATCTCAGGGCGGGGCGCCCTCACCTGAACCTGTCGACAAACTCGTCCTGACACCTGCCTTTCGTGTGCATGAGAATGCGACGGGGATGGATGCGCCAGAGCGCGCAGAAACCCCGGTGTCGGAAGACGCGATACATGAGGTGATGGAAGACGCCTTCCTGGAGGACCGTGACGAGGTCGTGGATGACCAGGGCGACGCCGCAGAGTTCCCAACCCAGACCGATGATGATGTCATGTTCCTGCATCGCCCCCTCAACCTTGCGCAGGAAGATGGGATCGCAGACAGGGTTGAAGATCCCGGTGCGGAAGAGGGGGATGTTTCCACGGAAAAGGCCCTTTCGGACCCGCGCCTTGAGGCCGGGACGGAGCTGAATGGTCAGGAGGTGACGCCAGAGCCTGCGGTCGAGAGCGATCAGGGAGATGACGGCGTTGGTGTGCTGGAGCAGTCTCCGACGGATGCGGGCGACCTTGCCGAAGATCACCCCACCTTTTCGGCCCCGCAGGGTGATGCGGCTGAGGGAGCGGAAGGCGGTGAAAGCCTCGATCCGGCTGAGGACGCATTTGTCTCGACCGGTGCTCAGGATGAACCGGAGACATCAGAGGACACCACTGCCGTCGTGGCGAGTGTGGAGGACATGACGTCTGACGCAGCGGCCAGTGAGGCTGAAGAGAATTCCGGCTTGGAGCATCGCGTGGCGGAGCTTGAAGCCGCGGTGAATGATAGCCACGTCGAATTTGAACCCGATCTGGGGGATGCGGTCGAGGATCTGGGGCCGGGTATTTTCCTGCGCCGCCGTGCGCAGACCCACACGGATGCGGCACAACCGGACAGCGCGCCCTCTCATGAACAGGACGAGACGCCAGTATCTAATCAGGACTTGGACGATTTGGACGCGGAACTTGCCGCCTTCATTGAAGAAGACAAAAATATCGACGGTGTGGCCGAGACTGTTTCTGCGGATGAGGAGGACGCGACACTCTTTGCAGAAGATCAGGCGGAGACCGACCTGATTGACGAGGATATGCTGCGCGATCTGGTGATGCGTCTGGTTCGTGAAGAGCTGCAGGGGGCGGTGGGGGAAAAGATTACCCGCAACGTGCGCCGTCTGGTGCGCCGCGAAGTCGAACGCGCCCTGACCCTCCGCTCTCTTGAGTAAGGCGTTACTGCGCCAGATCGTAAAGCATATCGAGGTCCAGATGAGCCTCGACATGATCAGCCAGAGCATCAAGTGTGGCCTCTACCTGCGCTTCATACCCGTTCGGCGTCACTGTTGCGCCAAGCGATTGCAGGTAATGGCGTCGGAAGCCATCCGCTGAAAACAAACCGTGCAGATAGCACCCGCGCACCCGCCCGGTTTCATTCATCGCCCCCTCGCGGCGCGCACCGATGTCCAGCCAGGCCCGGTTGCAATCCGCGCCATCGGTTTGGCCAAGATGGATTTCATATCCCTCCACCGTTTCGCCGCTGATCCGGTCCATGGCGATGGTCAGAGCGAGGGTCTTTTTGGGTTCCAGTCGGGTGACGACGTCCAGATGACCAAGCCCCGGAACCCTTCCCGGTGGGCCTTCAATCCCATCGTCATCCCAGATCTCGCGTCCCAGCATCTGATAGCCGCCGCAAATTCCCAAAACATCGCCACCGCGCCGGATATGGGCCGATAGATCAATGTCCCAGCCATGCGCGCGAAACTCGGCCAAATCCGCGATTGTGGATTTTGAACCGGGGATCAGGATCAGGTCGGCATCAAGGGGCAGGGGGCGACCCGGCTCGATGATCTCAACCGTGACATCCGGTTCGTTTACCAGCGGGTCGAGGTCGTCGAAATTGGCAATGCGCCCAAGTTTCGGGACCACGATTTTGAACGTGCCGCCGTGGCGGCTGGTGATGTCGAGCACATCTTCGGCAGGCAGGCGCCAGGCATCGGCAAACCAGGGCAGGGTGCCGAGATCGGCCCAGCCGGTGCGGCCTGCAATTTCGGCGGCACCTTCGGCAAACAGGGTCACATCCCCGCGAAACTTGTTCACCAGAAAGGCCTTGATCCGGTCACGGTCTGCAGGCGGCAGAACCGCATGGGTGCCAACCAGTTGGGCAATCACCCCGCCGCGGTCAATATCCCCGGCCAGCACCACCGGCAGGTCCGCCGCTTCTGCAAAGCCCATATTGGCAATGTCGCCCGCGCGCAGGTTCACCTCCGCCGGGCTTCCTGCACCTTCGACAAGGAGCAGGTCCGCCTCTGATTTCAAACGGTTGAAGCTTTCCAGAACCTTCGGCATCAGGCTGGATTTCATCTTGCCATAATCCCGTGCCCTGAGCGTGGTCAGGCGTTTCCCCTGCACAATCACCTGGGCACCGGTGTCGGTCTCTGGCTTCAAAAGCACCGGGTTCATGTCCACCACCGGCGGGAGACCACAGGCCCGTGCCTGCAGCGCCTGGGCGCGACCGATCTCTCCGCCATCAATGGTGACGGCGGCATTGTTTGACATGTTTTGCGGTTTGAACGGGGCGACCCTGAGGCCTCGTTTCACAAAAGCACGTGCAATCCCTGCCACCAGCATGGATTTGCCAACGTTTGAGCCCGCGCCCTGGATCATGATGGATTTTGTCATGCCAGATCCTTAGGGGGTTTTGGCCGCGCTGCCCAGTCTTTTGGCGACGGGCAAGGTGAAGAGAGCGACAAAAGAAAACGCACCCCCGAGAGGGTGCGTATTTCCAAGGCTGAAAAGCGCCAGATCAGGCGGCTTCAGCGGCCAGCGCGTTGCGGCGCTCGCTTTCTTCACGTGACAGGGCAACCGATGTGCGGATCCCTTTGCCAACAAATTCCATCAGGCCCTTGACCACCCGTTCATTCGGGTCGATGCCGGCACAGCTCAGCACTTCACGCCCGTCCCGCGAACGGGCCCAGCGGGCGATCTGATCCGGCCCATTGCCGTATTTCTTGTCATCTGCAATCGCATCGTCGAGGGCAGCCAGAACGACGGCGGCAAACAGTTTGCGCGCGCGATTGCCCTGTTCGTGGTTGAATGCAGTACCGTCTACGGAATCCAACATGCGTTGTCCTTTTTTATATTCTTGCTCTTGCGCTCCCAAGGCGTTCGGCCAATATGGCTTTTTCGCCGCGATTCGGTATCCCTTGTGGCGCATGGCTGCCATGCTTTTGTCGCATGGCTGTTACAAAGCGTTAAACATGTGCAGGATTGTATGCCCCGCGCCCCAGATCAGGATATCGTTGTCTTGCATGGGCAAGACCGCCAAGATATAGGTGCACAGCAACGAATTACAACCTCTTAAAGGTCAATTAACATGCCCAAGATCAATGGTAATGAAATTCGCCCAGGCAATGTGCTGGAGCATAATGGCGGCCTTTGGGCGGCTGTGAAGGTCGATCACGTGAAACCCGGAAAAGGCGGCGCGTTCGCGCAGGTCGAGCTGAAAAACCTGCGCAATGGCTCGAAGCTGAACGAACGGTTCCGCTCAGCGGACAAGGTTGAGCGTGTGCGCCTTGAGCAGAAAGACCAGCAGTTCCTCTATGAAGATGACGGCATGCTGATTTTCATGGACACAGAAACCTATGAACAGAACCAGATCCCGGCAGACCTGCTGGGGGAACGGCGCCCGTTTTTGCAGGACGGCATGACCATCGTGGTGGAGTTTTATGAAGCTGAGGCGCTGAATGCGACCTTGCCTCAGAAAGTGACCTGCACGATTGAGGAGACCGAACCGGTCGTCAAAGGTCAGACCGCTGCCAACTCGTTCAAGCCCGCGCTGCTGGACAATGGTGTGCGCGTGATGGTGCCGCCCTTCGTGGGAACCGGCGAGGCGATTGTGGTGAACACCGAGACCATGGAATATTCGGAGCGCGCCTGAGCCTTCGCGTGATGACATGCAAGAAAGGCAGGGCTGCATGCCCTGCCTTTTTGGTTTTTGAGGACCGCCATGACAACCATCCTGTTCAATAAACCTTTCAACGTCTTGTCGCAATTTACCGACAAAGGCACTGAGGGCAGTCCGCGCGAGACCCTGTCCAGCTATATCAATATCCCCAAGGTTTACGCAGCAGGGCGTCTGGATCGCGACAGCGAAGGTCTGCTGGTGTTGACGGATAATGGGGGGCTTCAGGCCAAGATTGCCAATCCGAAGTTTAAGCTGGAAAAAACCTATTGGGCGCAGGTTGAAGGGGTCCCGGATGAAGACGGGCTAAATGCGCTTCGGAAAGGGGTTGACCTGAAAGACGGGCGAACCCGCCCCGCCAAGGCGCGTCTGATGGATGAACCCAAAATCCTCTGGCCGCGCATCCCCCCCATTCGGGAGCGCAAATCCGTCCCCGATAGTTGGATCGAACTCACCATTCGAGAGGGGCGAAACCGCCAGGTGCGACGGATGACAGCAGCGGTGGGGTATCCGACCTTGCGCCTGATCCGCTATCGCATCGGTGATTGGACCTTGGATGGCATTCCCTCGGGGCATTGGGCCTATGCGCCGCAAACGCCGCGATTTGGTGGCTCTCTCTGATTACTCCCCGCCACCGGCGCCCGCTTTTTCTTGCCTGAAATACCTCGGGGTGAGCCTCGAAGAGGCGAGGGGCAGAGCCCCTTTGCCAGGTCTGGTGCCATACGTGGCCATAGGTGCTGGTCAGTTGCTCCACAGGATCTTTGCATCTCCGGCCTGCATCTCACCTTGGGCGCGGTCAAACCGCAGATAGGCAATCGCCCGGTCACCGGATTGGGTGAACAGCGTGCCGGCCGCTTTTCCGTCCGAGGTGATCTCGCTGCCCACGGGGGCGGTGCCCGTGATTGCGACCTGCACCAGCCCTTTGCGCAGCTCGGTCTTGTGTTTCATCCGCGCCGTAACCTCCTGGCCCACATAGCAGCCTTTGCGGAAATCCACCCCATGCAGCCGGTCGAAACCAGCCTCAAGGATATAGCAGTCCGGCCCCAGCTCAATGCCAGTTTCCGGAATGACATGTGCCACGCGGATTGCGTCCCACTCCACCTCTTCCGAGGGGCGGCCATCATAGCTGCGCCAGCCCAGGTCCGGGTGGCGTGGATCGACAAAGCCCCCCTCCGGAGCTGGCCCCAGACCGCGAGAGGGAGAGAGGGAGGTCTCTTCGATCTGAACATCTGCACGCAGCCGATACATGTTCAGTCTCTGGGCCAGAGCTTTGGCAAGGCCGTGATCCACATCCAGAAGAATGCTGTCATCGGCCGGGATCAGCAGGAAATCGGCAATATATTTGCCCTGTGGGGTCAGAAGGGCCGCATAGACCATACCATTTTCCAGCCGTTCCACGTCATTGGTGACAAGGTTTTGCAAAAAGGGCACCCGGTCCGAGCCGGAAATGCGCAGCACCGTGCGGTGGGCAGAATTGCTCATGTTGCGTCCTTTAATTGCGCCCAAAGCCAAACAGGCGTTTGAGGCTGAATCTTTTGGGGGTATCCACCTTTTTCTGATGGCGGAGTTTGCGGGAGGCGGCCTCTTCAGCTGTGGGGCCGCTATCCTTGAATTGCAACGCATGGAGCTGGGCGTAAATACCCCCCCGTTCCAGCAGCTCTTCATGGGTGCCCTGATCCACCACTTGTCCCTGATCCATCACGACAATCTTGTCCGCCGCCTGAATGGTAGAAAGGCGGTGGGCAATGACCAGGGTGGTGCGGCCCTGTGACAGCTCGTCGAGAGCCTCCTGCACCAGCTTTTCCGACTTCGCATCCAGTGCCGAGGTCGCCTCGTCCAACAGCAGGACGGGGGCGTCACGCAGGACGGCGCGGGCAATGGCGATCCGCTGGCGCTGACCGCCAGAGAGGTTGGAACCACGCGGCCCGGCCTGTGTATCAAGGCCGTTCTCCATACGGGGCAGGAAGTCATCCACATGGGCAGCCTTGAGGGCGTGGTTCAGAAGGGCGTCGTCTACGGTTTCGCGCCCCATAAGGATATTGTCACGCAGGGTTTCGTCAAACAGAAGGGCCTCTTGGCTGACCACGGAAAACAGCCCGCGCAGCTGCTCCAGCGGCAGCGAGGTGACATCTGCCTTGCCAATGGTGATGGCCCCGCTATCGGCGTCGGCCAGTCGGGTCAGAAGGTTGAAAACCGTGCTTTTCCCCGCCCCGGAGGCCCCCACAAGCGCGGTGGTCTGACCGGCCTTGGCCGTGAAGCTCGCGCCGCGCAGAACCGGTGTGTCGCCATAGGAGAAATTCACGTTTTTCAGCTCAATATCCGCATCACGCGCGGGTTGCGCCAGACGTTTTGGCGCCGCGGGCGAGGTGATGGTGGGTTTGGTGTCAAAGATCTCCCGGATCCGTTCAAGACTGGCCAGTGCCGCCTGCCAGGCGCCGGACACCTTGCCAAGGTTGCGCAACGGGTCAAACACCAGCGCCATGGCGGTGAAGAAAGACATGAACTCGCCCACGGTCTTGTCGCCATCCACGATCTGCAGCCCGCCATAGAACAACACGCCAAAGAAACCGACAGCGGCAATGATGTCGACCATGGCGATGATGCCGGAGCGGTTGGCCTGGCTTTTCAGATGCAGCCCCGCATATTTCTGGATATTCGTGACGATCCGGTTTTCTTCCCGATCTTCGGTCCCTGTCAGCTTGACCTGATTAATTCCGTGAAACAGTTCATCCAGGCGGGTCGAGATCTGCGCTGCCGCCGTGCGACTGTTGCGTGTGGTCTTGCGCACTTTCTTTTGCAGGATGTTCATGGGCAGGACCAGAATGGGTGCTGCGGCCACGGCGATCAGGACCCAAAGCCAGTCAATCCAGAGCGCTACCCCCAAAAGTGCGATCAAGGACACCACGTCGCGGGCGAGGGCGGACAGGATGACCTCCCAGATATTGGCGGTGGCCTGCACATCCCCACGCACGCGCTCCATCAGGGTGCCCGGTGAATTGTCGCGGAAATAGCTGCTGTCAAGCGTCAGCATATGCGCAACCATGTCCCCCTGCAGCCGGGCCGCCACCTGTTGACCCACATAGACCATCAGAACCTTGTGCCCGAAGGCGGAAATGGCGCGCATGATGAAAATGCCGGCAACGAGGATCGCAACCAGCGCAATCGACCCGGTGGTTCCACCAGCAAAAGCGGTGTCAAACATGGGTTTGATCATGTAGCTCAAAGCGCCAAGGGCCGACCCTTCCAGCGCCATCAGCAGGACGGCCACAATCAAAGGAAGGCGATAGGCGCGCAGATAGTCGCGCCAGAGCCAGCGGATCATCGGATCACGGGTGGTGTCACTCATCGGTTGGGTTACATCTTTCGGTTGGCCTGAAACGAGGCGGTCAGGGTTTCAGGGTCATAGTGATCCCGGATCCAGTCACGGATCGGCATGGGCTGAGTTTTGATATGTGCAGCATAGGCGGCAATCATGTGATCCAGAATACCGGCCTTGGTCCAGCTTTGATGCGCATATTTGATTGAAAGCTGTCTGGCAGCCTCTTCAACCGGGGCCCCCATATAGTCGATCAGGTAAAAGGCGGCGGCCAGACCGGTGCGGTCTGCTCCTGATTTGCAATGAATCAGCATCGGCTTTTCGACCTTGTCCATCAGATCAAATAGCTCCAGATAAATCTCACGCGACAAAAGGCGCTTGGCATTCAGCTGCAGGTCATAAAGCGCCATGCCATAATCGGCGCAGGCCTCTTTTTCGAAGGAATAATAGGGATAGGGCCGCGCCCCGCGCAGATTGATCACCGATTTGATGCCGATTTCGGCCAGGCGCGGAAAATGCACAGGGTCAGGCTGGTTGGAGCGCCAGGCCTCGTCGGACAGTTTGTAACGGTTCGGGATGAAACGGCGAATGTAGGAATGGTCGATCACCGCGCAATAAAGCCGCCCGTTGCGTCGCAATGCGGGGGTCGAGATATCAGGGCCGATGCTGCGTTTCCACGCCCGGTCTCTGGATCTGATCTTGGCATATAAACTCGACAGCATCGCCTGCTCCGTAAACTCGTATCCGGTGTAGCTTTTTCATGAGGGGCAGACAAGCGCGTGCGCATCGCGGTGATTGCAAACCGCTCAAACGGGTTGGCATGTTTGAATAACCCATCTGAGCCGTCCATGATGTAAAGACGTATATGCCAACGGATTGGTGCTCTGCCCCCATGTTGATTGCGCCCGCGAGGTAAGGGGGCTTGCTGGGGCAAACGACCCTGATTTGGGGCACGGACCCGCCCGGATCGGTTGGGATCACCCGTTTTGAAGTTCCTGCAAGGCATCAGGAAGGGCTGCTCCAAACGCGTCAAGGTCTTCGGGGCGGCCGGCAGAGACGCGAATGCAGCGGTTTTGCGGCGCGGCAAAAGGCATGCGGACAAAGATGTCCCGTGCGATCAAAGCCGCAACCAGATCCCGCGCAAATGCGCCATCATGCCCACAATCAATAGACACGAAATTCGTGGCCGAAGGTAAGGCGGTCAACCCATTGGCCGCCGCGATGTCACCGATGCGAAGGCGGGCGGCCGCAACATTGTCCAGCGTCTGCCTGAGGTAGTCCTGATCTTCAAGCGCGGCCAGAGCCCCCGCCTGACTGATCCTGCTCATACCGAAATGGTTGCGGATCTTGTTGAAGGCTGTGATCAGCGGTTTGGCTGCAATGGCGTATCCCACCCGCGCACCTGCCAGCCCATAGGCCTTTGAAAAGGTGCGGAAACGAATGACGCGCGGATCTTCGGGGACCAGATCCGGCATCATGCCGTCCGGCCCGAACTCTGCGTATGCCTCATCCAACACCAGCAGGCAGCCTTCCGGCAGGGCCTCAATCATGGCCTGCACGCGGGTGCCGTCGTGCCAGCTCCCCATCGGGTTGTCAGGATTGGCAAGATAAACCAGCTTGGCCCCGGTTTCAGTTGCCTTTGCCACCAGCGCCTCCGGGTCCTCATGATCATCGCAATAAGGCACCGTAACCAACGCTCCGCCAAACCCGGCAACGTGGTAATTGAAGGTCGGATACGCCCCCTCTGAGGTGACAACCTTGTCACCCGGACCGATCAGCAACCGGACCAGATAGCCCAGCAACCCATCAATCCCTTCACCAACCATGATGTGCTCCGCCGCGATCCCATGATGCGCCGCCAGTGCATGGCGCAGCTCATGACTTTCCGGATCGCCATACATCCAGGCCTCGGCAGCCGCCGCCTGCATTGCCGCAACCGCCT
The DNA here is from genome assembly GCF_025137635.1 of Aliiroseovarius crassostreae. Taxonomy (NCBI): domain Bacteria; kingdom Pseudomonadati; phylum Pseudomonadota; class Alphaproteobacteria; order Rhodobacterales; family Paracoccaceae; genus Aliiroseovarius; species Aliiroseovarius crassostreae. The sequence continues at coordinate 820,864 of NZ_CP080772.1, forward strand.
TTGGTGAGGGGCCAAAAACATTTTCATTGGCCCCCAAACGGGCCAGAAACGCCCGTCCGCGCGCCCGCTCCTGCGCCTCGGGGCCAACAAAGGGCACAGCTGCTGGCAAACTGTCGGCAAGCGGGGTGAGGCGGGCATATGTCTTGGTCATGAACCCGTTAGATCAGCCTGTTTCAAAAAGCGCAATGCCCCTATTTTCTGGTTGAAAATATCCCGGGGTGAGCCGCCATGGCGGCGAGGGGCAGAGCCCCTCATACCTCCCAAGTGAGTTTCCCCAAGGCGTTTGGGAGAAACATATGTCACGGCGTTTTCCGAAACGCTTTACGTAACGGCGCTCCTCTCAGTGGGCATGCTCGCAGCGGGCAAGCAGAAGAGGGGAGGCAATCAAAAATGAAAAAGCCGGGCACATGGCCCGGCTGTCTCAGGATTTTCAAAAGTCTCAGTCGATCTCTTTCAACCGGTCAAGCGCGGTTTTCAAAACCTCTTCTTCGGCTTCGCGCGCCGCGAGGTTCGCACGGGTTTCTGCCACCACCTCAGCCGGGGCGCTTTCGGCAAATTTCGGGTTTTTCAACCGTCCGCGCAATCCGCCGAGTTCTTTGCCGAGCTTGCCCAGCGTCTTCTCCAGCCGCGCAATTTCCTCATTCACGTCAATGATATCGGCAAGGGGCAGGGCAAAGGTTCCCCCGTCGACCGCCACCGTGATGCAGCCTTTGGGCAGGTCTGCCATTTCGGTGATGCTGTCCACGCGCGCCATTTTCTGAACCAGCCCGATATTCTCAGCAAGCGCCTTGCGCCCCGCTGCATCCAGTTCCTGCTGGATCACCGGGATTTTCAGACCGGCGGGCACATGCATCTGCGACCGCGCAGACCGGATGTTTTCGATCAGCGAAATCACCCAGTTCATTTCACGCGCAGCGTCTTCATCCACCAGTTCCGCGCCATATTCAGGCCAGTCGGCATGGATCAGCATCGTCTTGCGCGGGGCAATCTGCGTCCACAGCTCCTCGGTGATGAAAGGCATGATCGGGTGCAAAAGGACCAGACACTGGTCGATCACCCAGGCCATGGTGGCGCGGGTTTCGGCCACCACTTCAGGGTCTTCCGCATTCAAGAGCGGCTTGGAAAATTCCACATACCAGTCGCAGACCTTGCCCCAGACATAGGCATACAAACCATGCGCCGCGTCGTTGAAGCGGTAAGCGGCCAGCGCCTCGTCCACATCTGCGCGGATCTTGGCGGTTTCCGAAATGATCCAGCGGTTCACGGTCTGCGTGGCCGTTGCAGGATCAAACTCCGCACTCGGTTTGCATTCATTCATCTCGGCAAAGCGTGCAGCGTTCCAGATCTTGGTGCCGAAATTGCGATAGCCCGCCACGCGGTCCTTCGACATTTTCAACACGCCCCCGATTGAGGCCATTGCGGTGTTGGTGAACCGCAAAGCATCCGCACCGTATTCGTCAATGATCTCGAGCGGGTCGATCACATTGCCCGTGGTCTTGGACATTTTCTTGCCCTTCTCGTCACGGACCAATCCGTGCAAGTAGACCGTGTGGAACGGGTTTTTGCCGCAGACCGCCTGAGACATCATCATCATGCGCGCGACCCAGAAGAACAGAATGTCCTGACCAGTGATCAGCACGTCACCGGGGAAATAGGCATTGAGCTCATCTGTGTCCTGCGGCCAGCCCAGCGTGCCGAAGGGCCACAGACCCGATGAGAACCAGGTGTCGAGCACATCTGCGTCGCGCCAGACCGGGTAGACCAGTTTGGTCGGGTCCTGCTCCATCTCATATTGGGCCAGCGCCTCTGCAAAGACGTGGATTGCAGCGGCGCGGTTTTCCACTTCAACCACGCGGGCGGCGTTCAGGGGCGTGGGCAGACCGGCAAGGCCATCGGCAAACCGGTTTGCCACATCGTCAAAACTTGCCGCACAGGCGGATTTCTCATGACCGGGCAGGAAATCCTGCTCCAGCATCAGCCGCCCCATTTCCACGATGTCAATTGCACCGTCCTGTTCGTCATCCACATACCCGTTGGCGGTTAGGTCAAACCCATACCAGACCGGCACCTGGTGACCCCACCACAGCTGGCGAGAGATACACCACGGCTCGATGTTTTCCAGCCAGTGATAAAAGGTCTTCTCGCCGCTTTCGGGCAGGATTTTCACGTCTCCGTTGCGGACCGCGTCCAGCGCGGGGCCTGCGATCTTTTCGGCGTCCACGAACCACTGATCGGTCAGCATCGGCTCGATCACAACCTTTGATCGGTCACCAAAGGGCTGCATGATCGGCTTGTTTTCCACGTAAGGCACGGTTTCGGTGATCAGGTTGCCCTCGTCTTCGCGGGTCTCCTCGATCATCACGGCCAGACCTTCCGTGGTGATCTGCTCCACTACCAGTTTACGTGCCTCGAACCGATCCAGACCACGGAACTCATCAGGCACCAGGTTCATCGCGGCGATTTTCGCCTCGTCGAAATCTTCTTCACCATTTGCAATGCGCTGGGCAATCTCGGCTTCTTCGGCATAGGGGCGCCCGTCGGCGCGCATATGGCCGCGCGTGTCCATCAGCGAATACATCGGGATCTCGCCGCGCTTGGCGACCTGATAGTCGTTGAAATCATGTGCGCCGGTGATTTTCACGGCACCCGAGCCGAAGTTCATATCCGGGTATTCGTCGGTGATGATCGGGATCAGGCGGCGATGCTCTTTCGGGCCAACCGGGATTTCGCACAGTTTGCCCACGATGGGCGCATAGCGTTCGTCATCGGGGTGCACCGCAACCGCGCCGTCGCCCAGCATGGTTTCCGGCCGGGTCGTGGCGATGGAAATGTAGTCACGCTCTTCTTCCAGCGTGACGTTCCCGTCCTCGTCCTTCTCGACATAGGTATAAGTCGCGCCACCGGCCAGCGGGTATTTGAAATGCCACATATGGCCTGCAACTTCGATATTCTCGACCTCAAGATCAGAAATCGCGGTCTCGAAATGCGGGTCCCAGTTGACCAGACGCTTGCCGCGATAGATCAGGCCCTTGTCATACATATCGACGAAGACCTTCAGAACAGCATCATGGAAGTTGGCCGAGTTCTCGTGGCCCACGCGCGGATCGCCCGGCGCACCGGCCATGGTGAAGGCGTTGCGCGACCAGTCGCAGGTGGAGCCAAGACGTTTCAGCTGTTCAATGATGGTCGAGCCGTATTGGCCTTTCCATTCCCAGACCTTCTCAAGAAACTTCTCGCGGCCCAGATCGCGGCGGCCGGGTTGCTGGGTTTCAGCCAGCATCTTTTCCACCTGCAACTGGGTGGCGATACCTGCATGGTCCTGCCCCGGCTGCCAGAGCGTGTTGTATCCGCGCATCCGGTGCCAGCGGGTCAGGATATCCTGCAGCGTGTTGTTGAACGCGTGGCCCAGATGCAGCGCACCGGTCACGTTGGGCGGCGGGATCATGATGGTGAAACTGTCTGCCCCCGGCTTGGCATTGGCGCCCGCCTTGAAGGCCCCTGCCTCTTCCCAGTTCCGGTAAATCCGCGCTTCCGCTGCGCCTGCGTCAAATGTTTTGTCCATGGCCATGGGTTCTGTCCCGTCATTTCATGTGTTGATTGGGGTTTAGCGGGTGAAAGCCAAAAGGGAAAGAGGGCGCAGGCCCGCTCTCTTTTCCTTGCCTCAAATATCCTGGGGTGAGGGCGCAGCCCGAGGGGCAAAGCCCCTTCGTTCAGCTGATCACATCGGGGCCGCCGCGCCCCGACGCCTGCCGGATCCCCGCAATCTGTTCACAAGCGGCAATCACACCTGCCAGAGCGTCCTGCGCATCCCGTGAGTGATCCCCCTGCGGCCCCTCGTAGCTTTCCAGATAGACCCGGATGGTCGCCCCTTCCGTGCCGGTCCCCGACAGGCGCATCATGAACCGCGCGCCGCACTCAAAACTCACGATTAATCCCTGGCCGCGGGTTTCACTGCCATCAACCGGATCGACATAGGAAAAGCTTTCGGCACCCGCGACTGTCAGCGCCCCAAACCTCTTCCCCGGAAGGGTGGGGAACTGTGCCTCAAGACCGGTCATCACCCGGTTGGCGATGGCGGTATCCACCGCCTCGTAATCATGGCGCGAGTAATAGTTGCGCCCGAACTGCGCCCAATGCGCGGCCAGGATATCGGCGACAGGCTGTTTGCGAACGGCGAGGATGTTCAGCCACAAAAGCACGGCCCAAAGACCATCCTTTTCGCGGACGTGATCCGACCCGGTGCCTGCGCTCTCCTCGCCGCACAGGGTGGCGCGTCCCGCATCCAGGAGTGTGCCGAAATACTTCCAGCCGGTCGGGGTCTGAAATGCGTCGACCCCCAACGCCTCCGCCACGCGGTCCGAGGCGCCTGAGGTGGGCATGGAACGGGCAATTCCCCTGATGCCGCCCGCATATCCCGGTGCCAGATGCGCATTGGCCGCCAAAACGGCCAGGCTGTCGGATGGGGTGACGTAAATCCCGCGCCCAAGGATCATGTTGCGATCCCCATCCCCATCGGAAGCGGCGGCAAAGTCCGGGGCATCCGGCCCCATCACCAGATCATAAAGAGGTTTTGCCCAGACCGGGTTGGGATCAGGGTGTCCGCCGCCAAAATCCTCGCTGGGTATGCCGTTCAGCACGGTTTCGCGCGATGCCCCCAGCCGGTTCACCAGGATCTCATGGGCATAAGGGCCGGTGACCGCATGCATGGCGTCAAAACGCAGCGAAAACCCGCCCGCAATCAGGGCGCGGATTGCGTCGAAATCGAACAGGTCTTCCATCAGGGCAGCGTAGTCGGATACCGGATCGACCACCTCGATCTCCATCTCTCCAAGCTGGCTGATGCCGATCCCGGAAAGGGCCGGGGCATTCCGGTCAATCAGGTGATATTCCGAGATATTTTGGGCCGCCTGAATGATGGCATCCGTCACGGCCTCGGGGGCGGGACCACCATTTGCGATATTGTATTTCAGACCAAAATCCCCTTTGGCTCCCCCCGGGTTATGGCTGGCCGACAGGATGAAGCCGCCATCAGCCCCGCATTTGCGGATCAGGTGGCTTGCTGCCGGTGTGGACAGGATGCCATCTTGCCCGACAATCACCTTGCGCACGCCATTTGCAGCCGCCATGCGCAGGATCACCGCGATGGCCTCTCTATTGAAGAACCGGCCGTCCCCGCCGACCACAAATGTCTTTCCCGCAGCCCCCACCGCATTCAGCGTGGCCTGCACATAGGTCTCCAGATAGCCGGGGGCCGAAAAGACCGCCGTTTTCTTGCGCAGGCCCGAGGTGCCGGGGATCTGACCTTCGATCGGAGAGGTGGGGACGGTGATAATCATGGGGTGGCCTCGTTACGGAATGACATTGTTTTTTCGTGGTTTACCCCAGGCGATCTATCCGCGTCGAGAGGTGGATCAGGCTTTCTGACCCCTTGACCCCGTCGATTTCGCCGATGGCATCCAGGGCGAGATCCAGCTGAGTGGGCGAAGATGCGGCCAGTTGCAGGACCATATCAAACCGCCCCGAGGCCGTATGGGCGCGTTCCACCTGGGGCAATGTCTTGAGGCGGGCGACCACGGCCACTGTCGATCTCGGCTCGATCGAGATCAGCACCGTGGCGCGAATCAGATCCCCCCGTGCCTCGTCGCCAAGTTTCAGCGCATAGCCTGCGATGATCCCCTTTTCCTCCATCCGTTCAATGCGGGCCTGTACTGTTGAGCGCGCAAGCCCAAGACGGCGGGCCAGGGTTGCCACGGGCAGGCGGGCGTTTTGCTCAAGTTGCGCTATAAGTTCGCGATCGGTCTCGTCCATTTGTTTCCTCAAGGCGTCATTTCGCCCGTTAATTAATGCCACATTGCTCAGTATGACACTAGAATCTGACGGCGCACAGCGAAATACTTAAATCAACTCGCGCAAGAGGATCACATGAGCAAGCAACCTTCCATTTGGACAACCGTCCTGTCGCATCTGAAACTGGAGGCCCCCAAAGGGCCCGTCCTTTATTTTGCCCCCGCAGTTCTTCAGGCAACCGCGCGTCGGTTTGTTCAAGGTTTTGATGGGGTTGTGACATATGCCGTCAAAGCAAACGATCTGCCGGTGGTGTTGGAAAACCTTGTGGCGGCCGGGCTGAGCGCCTTTGATGTTGCCAGCCCGGCTGAGATGAGGGCGCTTCGGGCGGTCTCACCGGATGTGGTGATGCATTACAACAATCCCGTGCGCAGCCCCGAGGAAATCGACTTTGCGGTTGAAATGGGGGTGGCGTCCTATTCGGTGGACAGTCTTCGTGAATTTGAAAAACTGCGCAGGCGCGTCCCGTCCGAGGGGATTGAGATGTCCGTGCGTCTCTGCCTTCCCGTCGAAGGGGCCGCCTATCATTTCGGCGAAAAATTCGGCGCAGACCCGGAACTGGCGGCTGAGTTGCTGAAACAGGTTGCAGCGGCGGGGTTTGTCCCCTCGATGACGTTCCACCCCGGAACGCAATGTGCCGATCCTGCCGCCTGGGTGCATTATATCGAGGTCTGCGCGGATATTGCTGAGGCGGCCGGTGTCACGCTGTCACGTTTGAATGTGGGGGGCGGATTTGCCGCCAACCGGGGCGTGGCTCCGGATCTGGAACGGATCTTTGACGCCATTCACGATGCCGTCGAAAAGAGCTTTGGCGCAACACCCCCGCAGCTTGTCTGCGAACCGGGGCGGGCGATGGTGGCGGATGCCTTTACGCTGGCCACGCGGGTCAAGGCGGTGCGGGACAACGGGGATGTGTTTCTGAATGACGGAATTTATGGCGCACTGGCTGAGGCCCCACAGATCGGCACGGTGAACCGGATGCGGTGTCTGCGGGCCGATGGGGCGGGATTTGAGGATGCCCTGACACCACGTGTGATCTATGGGCCAACCTGCGATTCGATTGACCGGTTGCCGGATCCGATGCCTTTGCCGGAAGGGTTGGCCGAAGGCGACATTGTGCTGTTTGACGGAATGGGCGCCTATTCCTTTGCCATGGCGACACGGTTCAACGGGTATGGTGTGTTGGATCTTGTGACGGTGCAGGATCTGCAGAACTGATCGTCTCGGGGAAACTGGCGGGCGTCCGGGGGATCAGGCCCTTTTCATGATAATGCAGGTGGTGGAGCCGGTGGCGTAGAGCCGTCCATCGGCCACGCTGCGCAGCTCACCGATCGCCACACCGGTTGATCGTCCGCTATGCTGCGTGATGCCAATTGCCTCCACCTCGGTGCCGGGGTGAATGGGGCGGACGATATTAACCTTGTATTCCAAAGTGGTGTAAACCGAACCCCGTGGAACTTTGGTCATCACGGCGCAGGCCATGCAGCTGTCCAGAAGCGTGCCATACCAACCGCCATGAACCGTTCCCATCGGATTGCAGTGATCAAATTCGGGGGTGCCGCGGAACGCGACTTTGCCGTCTTCGACACTGTGCAGATGGTAGTTCAACCCGGTGGAAATCGGAGGCCGGGGCAGGGTTCCCTTAAGCATTCCTTGCATGAATTCCAGCCCGGATATCCGGGTCAGGGCCTCTCCGGTCAGGAGGTCTTCCATGGAAGTGGCTGTATACATGATGGCCCCGTCTCTCACATTTTGTCGGTAATCCTGTTGCGGTTTCAGAGTGGGAGGCAGGATGTGCAAGAGGCAAGTGTGACGCAGCGGCGCCGGATACAGGGGCGCATGTGCAGGCGGATTTCATCGGAACAGATGCCGGAAGAGACGCTGAACGTGACAAAGGGCGTCACAGCACATGTGACGCCCTTCATGGGGGGCTGGATCGCCCTCCCAGCAATGAACTAGCCCGATCAGGCCACGTTTTGCAGCTGCACCTTGGGGGTAACACCCAGCGCATGACAGACGTCGCGTGTCAGGGCAGGTTTGTTCAGCGTGTAGAAATGCAGGTCCTGAACCCCCTCATCCAGAAGGTCAGAGCAGAGCTCGGTGCAGAGCGCCGTTGACAGCAGATCCTCACGCCCGTCCCGCTTGGCCTTTTCAAACGCGTCTTCCAGCCAGGCCGGAACCGATGTGCCACAGCGGGTTGCGAATTTCTTCACCCCGTTCCAGTTTTCAATCGGCAGGATGCCGGGAATGATCGGGGCGGTGATGCCGGCCTTTTCACAGGCATCGCGGAACCGCAGGAAGGTGTCTGCTTCAAAGAAGAACTGGGTAATGGCAGAATGCGCCCCCGCGTCGATTTTCTTTTTCAGCCAATCCACACAGGCCTGCAGATCATCGGCTTCGGGATGCGGTTCCGGGTAGGCGCCGACACGGATATGGAAATCCCCCGCATCCGCAAGGGCTTCGACCAGTTCAACCGAGCTGGTGAAACCGTCCTGATGGGCGGTGAAGCCCTGGCTGCCCTTGGGGGGATCTCCTCTCAGGGCGACAATCTCGGTCACGCCGACCTTGGCATAATCCCGGGCGATTTTAAGGGTGTCTTCGCGGGTTGCGTCCACGCAGGTCAGGTGGGCGGCGACATTCAGGCCATATTGCTTGTGGATCACCCCCACTGCGTCATGGGTAAGGTCGCGGGTGGTGCCCCCGGCGCCATAGGTTACGGACACAAATTTCGGGTCCATCGGGGCCAGATCGCGCACAGTGTCCCAGAGCCTCCAGCTCGCTTCCAGCGACTGGGGCGGAAAAAACTCGAATGAGATATTCGGCGTGGTCATTTTGGCCTCACGATATTGAGAATTTCGATATCCGCCTTGTGCCCGAAAATTATTTGTGAGACAAATTCATAATTCTCAAAAAGAATATGAGGTTCTTGCATGTATCTGGAGTTTCGACACCTGCGGACCATCCGCGCGATCCATCAGGCAGGCAATCTGGCACGGGCGGCGGATATGCTGCATATCACCCAGTCGGCGTTGAGCCACCAGATCAAGGGGCTGGAGGATCAGGTTGGGATGGAGCTGTTTCATCGCCGGACCAAGCCGATGAAGCTCAGCCCGGCAGGAATGAAACTGCTGCGCCTGTCCGAACGGGTGCTGCCCGAGATTGCGGCAGTGGAAGAGGAGTTTCGCGCGTTGCAGGAGGGCCGCTCCGGACGCCTGCATATCGCCATTGAATGCCACGCCTGTTTCGATTGGCTGTTTCCGGTGCTGGACAAGTTGCGCCACGCCTGGCCCGAAGTGGATCTGGATATCCGGCAGCGGCTGGCCTTTGACGCGATCGAGGCGCTGCGACGTGAGGAGGTGGATCTTGTGATCACCTCTGATCCGGTGGAGATGCCCGGCATCACCTTTTCACCACTTTTTGACTATGAGCCGCGATTTGTGGCGGCATCCGGCCATCCGCTGGCGGACCGCCCGTTTATTGAAGCGGAAGATTTCGAAGAGGAACTTGTGCTGACATATCCCGTGGAACGCGCCAAGATCGACCTGTTCACAGCCCTTTTGACGCCAGCGCGGGTTGAGCCGCGTGCGGTGCGACAGGTTGAGATGACCGAGATGATCCTGATGCTGGTCGGAGCAGGGCGGGGGGTTGCGGTGATGCCGGATTGGGTCTTGCGCAGTGCCAAGACAAACCCGGATTTCGTGACCAAACGCCTGACGGCAAACGGGCTGTTCAAACGCATGTATGCGGCCACACGCGAAGAGGACACCATGGTGCCCTTCATGGCACATATGCTGCGCCTGTGCCGGTCCGAGCCGGTGAAATTGCAGCGCTGAGGGGGGCTTGTCATGAAACGCATAGCTCTTATGCGTTTTTCACGGCACAAACCGCATAAGAAAACTTGGCAAGTGGCCCGTCAGGGCTTATACGCGCGATCTGATACAAAGGAGCCCTTCCCATGCAATTCAGCGCCAACCTCAATGTGATGATCACCGCCGCCCGCAAGGCGGGTCGCAGCCTGGTGAAGGATTTCCGCGAGGTCGAGAACCTTCAGGTGTCGATGAAAGGGGCGGGGGATTTTGTCAGCCGTGCCGATATTGCCGCCGAAAAGATCATTCGTGAAACGCTGATGGAGGCGCGGCCGAACTATGGCTGGCTGGCCGAAGAGGGTGGTGAGATCGAGGGCAAGGATCCGACCCGTCGCTGGATTGTTGATCCGCTGGATGGCACCACCAATTTCCTGCATGGTCTGCCCCACTGGGCGATTTCCATCGCCCTGGAACACAAGGGTGAAATCGTCGCCGGTGTGATTTTTGATGCCGCCAAGGACGAGATGTTCATGGCGGAAAAAGGTGCCGGAGCCTGGCTTAACCAGTCGCGTTTGCGTGTGTCCGGTCGGATGCGGATGATCGAAGCGATCTTCGCCACTGGCCTGCCCTTTGGTGGGCGTTCGGACCTGCCGGAAACCTTGCAGGATCTGGCGCGCCTGCTGCCTGCCACGGCCGGTGTGCGCCGGTTTGGTTCGGCCGCGCTGGATCTCGCTTATGTTGCGGCCGGGCGGTATGACGGGTTTTGGGAACGTCGCCTGCACGCCTGGGACCTGGCCGCGGGCCTGGTGATTGCAAGAGAAGCCGGCGCGCTGGTTGAACCAATCTCCCCCGAGGGGAACATTCTTGACGACGGTGAAGTGGTTGTTGCCAACGAAGCCCTGTTCGAGAAGTTTTCCAAAGTCATTCGCGACGCTTGATCAAGCCGCACTTTGCCGTCTGTCTGAATCTGCGCTGGGTGAGATGTCCCGCGCAGGGGGCAGGGGATGTGGAGCGTGGATTTCCTTGCTCCGGGCTGAAAGCGTATTCAATTCAAGGTGCATCTTAAAACTTCCGCAACCGTTTCACAGTTTGGCCCCATTTCGACGCCATAAATTTCGGTATGACTTATTTTGCCCAAACCCATGCGTGCTTGCGCCGCCTTTTGCAGAGCGAAGATGGTGCCGTTACTGTTGATTGGATCGTTCTGGTTGCCTTGATCGGGTTAATTGGCATGGGGGTGGGGACTTCGGTCACGACCAATGTGCCGGGCAAAGCCGAAGAGATCAGCGCGTTCATCTCCAAACATGATTTTGGTCTGGACTGATCCGCTCTGGATTGGAGCAGCCTGGATTTTGTAGAGCGAACTGCCTGGCGGGCAGTGCTGGGCGGATGGAACCAGGCCAAGCTCTTTATCGGTTTTGACCTGTGGCAGGTGGTGTCCCCGTGGCTTATTGCTGCGGGGTTTTTTGATGGGGAAGCCATGCCCCGCCAGATGTCACCTTTTATCGCCTCGGTCAGACCGCCGAACCTGTGGGATCCGGCTTTTTTGAAACCGATAATGGGCAACAGGATGATCCGGGTGGCCGAAGGTGATCCGCCAGTACTCGGGACCGCCCAGTCGATACCAGAAGGGCAGCATGGCAACGAACCCCACGGCAAACCCACCGATATGCGCCCAATAGGCAACGCCTCCCTGTGCATTGAGACTGGCCACGCCGCCCCAGAGCTGCAGGGCCAGCCAGATCAGCAGCATCAGCCAGGCCGGGAAAGGGATCACCTTGAAAAATATGACAATAATGAAAAGAACATCGACCTGTGCGCGGGGAAATAACAGCAGGTAGCCCCCCATGATCCCGGCGATTGCCCCAGAGGCGCCGACAATCGGAATGGTGCTTGCGGGATCAACCAGCACCTGAAGCAAGGTCGCCCCAACCCCGGCGGCCAGATAAAACAGCAAAAAGCGCAGATGCCCGAGGATATCTTCCAGATTGTCTCCAAAGATCCACAAAAACAGCATGTTCCCGGCAAAGTGCAGAAACCCCCCATGCACAAACATCGAGGTGAACAGGCTGCTCCAACCTTCCCCCTGCAAGATCGCATGGGGCACGGCACCATAGCCGTAATAAACCTGCGCCAGAGCGGCCTCGTTACCGCGAAGCGGCCACATGGCCAGAAAGACCATCAGATTCACTCCAAGCAGGCAGAAGGTGACATATGGCACGCGCAGGGAAGGGTTATGGTCGCGGATTGGTATCATGGGGGGATACAGGGGGTTTTTTGAAGGAGGGTCAAGCCCTTTCCCTTTGATTTCCCCACAGTTTCCTGCTTTGACGATGCTGTGATTTGCCCGGATATATCTGTGTGATAAGCTGTCCCTATGCGCTTGGGGACCTGTCTTCTTTTCTGTTTCACCCTTTGGCCCGCTCTTGGGCAGGCCCAAAGCTGCCCGCCACCCAATGATATTTCCGTCAAGATCGATGGGTTGCTGTCTGAGGTGCAATCCGCGCGTTCCGAGCGGGAAGCGGGGCCAATTGTTGCGCAGATGTGGGCGCTTTGGAAAACGGCGCCGGATGCGCGGGCGCAGGCGTTGCTCACCGAAGGTGTCGAGGGGATTCGCCTGACGGATTATCGGGCTGCCGAAACCGTTCTTGGCCAGTTGATCACCTATTGCCCGACCTACCCTGAAGGGTTCAATCAGCGCGCGTTCGCCCGGTTTCTGTCCGGGCGCTATGATCTGGCGCTGGAGGATCTTGATGCGGCGCTTGAGCTTGATCCGCGCCATGTGGCTGCCCGGGCCGGGCGGGTGCTGACACTGCATGCGCTTGGGCGTGTGGACGAGGCGCAGGACGAACTGCGTGCCGCGCTGAAGCTCAATCCCTGGTTGCCTGAGCGGCATATGCTCATGCGCCTCCCCGGGATCGATCTGTAACCCCCAATTGCGCTTGCCCTTGCCTGCCAACTCGGTATTGTCGCGCCACCAACGCGGATGTGTCTGATAGACCTGTCCGCTATCCCGCGGGCCCGCGTGGTGGAATGGTAGACACAGGAGACTTAAAATCTCTAGGCCGTATAGGCCGTGCCGGTTCGAGTCCGGCCGCGGGTACCACAATCGATCCGGCATCATGTTGGCCTGCAACATGGTGGCCAGAAATCCCGCCACTTCCGATTGCGCCACGTCAAAGCGCGCGGCAGGATGTCGTGTGAGGATAAGCCATGACCCATGCAGATCCCACAGCGCCTGATGGCGCGCGTGCCGCCCAGCGCATTTTCCATACGGAGGATGTGACCAAGATCTATCGCACAGGGATGGTCGAGGTGCATGCCCTGCGCGGCGTGAATGTCGAGCTGTTTTCCGGTGAGTTCACCGTGCTGCTCGGGGCGTCCGGCTCTGGGAAATCCACCCTTCTCAATATCCTTGGCGGATTGGACCATGTCACCTCTGGCCGGGTCTGGTTTCGTGATCAGGAACTGACGGCAATGGGGGATCGTGCGCTGACGCGCTATCGCCGCGATCATGTTGGCTTTGTTTTTCAGTTCTACAATATCGTGCCCTCACTGACGGCGCGCGAAAACGTGGCGCTGGTGACAGAAATTGCACCGAACCCCATGTCCCCGGAAGAGGCGTTGGAGCGGGCCGGGCTTGCCCACCGGATGAACCATTTTCCGGCGGAGCTGTCCGGGGGGGAGCAGCAGCGGGTGGCCATTGCGCGTGCCATTGCCAAACGTCCCGAGATCCTTTTGTGTGATGAACCGACCGGGGCACTGGACAGCAAGACCGGGGTGCAGGTGCTGGAGGCGCTGGATCAGATCAACCGTGATCTGGGCACAACCACCGTGGTGATCACCCATAATGCCGGCATTCAGGCCATGGCACACCGGGTGATCCGATTTGCGGATGGCACGATCAGTTCGGTCAGCCTGAACAAAACCCGCCTTGCCCCCGCAGAAATTTCCTGGTGATCCAATGGCCCCACTTGATCGCAAATTGCTGAGGGATCTGGCCCGTCTCTGGTCGCAGAGCCTGGCGATTGCCCTTGTGCTGGCGGTCGGGGTGGCGATCCTGGTGATGATGGCTGGGGCGGAACGGGCGCTGCGTGAAACCCGCGACACGTTTTACGAACGCAACCAGTTTGGTCAGGTCTTTGCCACGGTGACCCGTGCCCCTCGTGAGGTTTTGGACCGGGTGCGCGCCCTTCCCGGTGTCGCCGTTGCCGAGGTTCGGGTGCGACGGAATGTTGTGCTGGATATCGATGATATGCGGGCGCCGGGGGCCGGGATGCTGCTGTCGTTGCCGGCTGGCACCTCTCCTCGTCTGAACAAACCCAGCCTGACCACCGGACGTATGCCGCTTCTGGGCAGAACGGGCGAAGTGGTGGTCAATGAAACCTTCGCAAAGGCACATGGGTTTCAGCCCGGTGACAGGTTTCATGCCCTGTTCAACGGCCAGCGACATGCGCTGACCATCGTGGGCACGGCCCTTTCGCCGGAGTTCATCTATACGATCGGTCCTGGCGCCTTCATGCCGGATGACAAACGGTTCGGGGTGATCTGGATGGAAGAGGCGGTGCTTGCCTCGGCCTTCAACCTGACCGGTGCCTTCAACGACATCAGCCTGTCGGCGGAACCTGGCGCGGATTTGCAGGACATCCTGCGCCGGCTTGATCTGATCCTCGCGCCCTTTGGGGGCACCGGCGCTTATCTGCGCAAGGATCAGCAATCGCATATGTTTCTGGATGCCGAACTGACCCAGCTGGCCAGCATGGTCAAAGTGGTGCCGCCGATTTTTCTGATCGTCTCGGCGTTTCTGGTCAACATGGTTCTGGGGCGGCTGGTTGCGCTGGAACGTGAACAGATCGGGCTGCTCAAGGCGCTGGGCTATAACAGTGCGGAAATAGTCTGGCACTATGTCAAACTGGCGCTCGCGATTGGAGCGTTTGGGGTTTTGATCGGCTGGGCGTTTGGCCTGTGGGCGGGGCAGGGGATCGCCCGGCTTTATGCGGATTTCTTCCACTTTCCCTATCTGGTGTTTTTGCCCTCTCCCCCGGTCTATGCGCTGGCTGGGCTGGCGGGCCTGATGGCTGCGGCACTGGGGGCGGTCTTTGCGGTGCGTAACGTTGTGTTTCTCAGCCCCGCCGTTGCCATGTCCCCACCCGCTCCGCTGAAGTTCCGAAAGGGGCTTGCGGACCGGATGATCAACTGGTTGCGGCTCAGCCAGACCAGCATGATGATCTGGCGCTCCCTGTCTCGCTGGCCCCTGCGCGCAGGGCTGACCACTCTGGGCATCGCCACTTCGGCGGCGGTGATGGTGGCGGCGCTGTTCATGTTCGATGCGATGGACGCGCTTTTGGACAAGTCGTTTGTCCAGCTCAACCGTCAGGACGTTGTGCTGAGTTTCACAAATGAGCGCCCGCAATCTGTTTTGGAGGATGTGGACCATCTGCCGGGGGTTCTGGTTAGCGAAAGCGTCTGGGCAATGCCGGTGCGCCTGACCCACGGGGCGCGCAGCAAACGCGCGGTTCTGGAGGCGCGCGAAGAAACCGCTGACCTGACGCGCCTGCTGTCGGAGCAGGGCCAGCCGCTGGACCCCGGAAGTGGGGTGATCCTGACGCGCCGACTGGCCGATCAGCTTGACCTTGCGCTGGGCGAAGATGTGACGCTGAACTTTCCTTTGCTCGGGGCGGGCACGTCCCGACTGCCGCTGGTGGGGTATGCGGAACAGGGCTTTGGGATGGGGGCCTATGTCAGCCCGCATGTCTTGTCGCGTTTGACCGGGCAGGCGGTGCGGGTCACGCAGGCCAACCTGTTGATCGATCAAGATCAGCGCGACGCTTTTTATCAAGTGGCGAAGACCACGCCAGCCCTTTCGGGAATGGTGGAAATGGCCGCGATCCGGCAAAGTTTTACCGATACGATTGCCCAGAATGCCGGAATGATGACTGCTATCAACTCGATCATGGCGGCGCTTATTGCTGTTGGGGTTGTCTATAACGCTGCACGGATCCAGCTGTCTGAGCGGGCGCGGGAACTGGCCAGCCTGCGCATCCTTGGCTTTACCAAGGCTGAGGTCAGCTACATTCTGATGGGAGAGCTGGCCCTTCTGACCTGCCTCGCAATCCCTATCGGGCTGGTGATGGGCCACGGGCTGGCGGCGCTTATGGCGGTTGGATTTGAAAGCGATCTCTACGCGATCCCGCTGCATATTGCGCGTGGGACCTATGTGCGGGCCGCGTGGGTTGTGGCGCTTGCCTCCGTGCTGTCTGCCGCGGTGGTGTGGCGGCGCATTGACCAGATGGATCTGGTGTCTGTCATGAAAACAAGGGAGTAACCCGAATGTCTGGACGTGAAAACACAAAGATCTGGCGCAAGTTCGGGCTGGGTTCCCTGGCCGTGATCGGGGTTGTGGCGCTGATCTATGTGGCCAGCCGCCCCGAAGCCGTGCCGGTGGATCTGGCTGAGGTGGGGCGCGGACCGCTGGAGGTGACCATCAATGCCGAGGGGCAGACCAGGATCCGCGATATCTATGACCTGTCCGCCCCGGTAACAGGTCAGATGGACCGCAGCCCTCTGCGGGTCGGGGATATGGTGGTGGCCGGGGAAACGCTTGTGGCGCGCATCGCCCCCGGCGCGCCCGCGTTTCTGGATGACCGGTCCCGTGCTCAGGCCGAAGCCGCCGTGGCCCAGGCCGAAGCCGCGTTGCAACTTGCCCGTTCAAACATCGCCATGGCAGAGGCAGATCTGGGCCATGCGCAGGTCAATCTCAGCCGCCTCGTGGACCTTCATGCACGCGGCACCGCCCCGCAAACCCAGCTTGATGCGGCAGAGCTGTCGCTGGACCTGGCGGCGGCTAAGCTTGATGCAGCCCATGCCCAGTATGAAATGCGCAAAGGTGAGTTGGCCGCACAGACCGCAGCTTTGATCGAACCCGAAAGCGGGCGGGGCGATGAGGACAGGTCCTCATGTTGTCTGGACCTGCTGGCCCCGGTATCCGGCACCGTGCTGAGCATCGCCCATGAAAGCGCGCGTATGGTGCAGGCGGGGACACCGATCCTGTCCATTGGCGAGACGAGTGACCTTGAAATTACGGCGGATCTCCTCTCCTCGGATGCGGTGCGGCTGACGCCCGGTGCGCGTGCCTATGTTGAACGCTGGGGCGGTGGGGAAACCCTGATGGCACATCTTCGGGTGATAGAACCCTCTGGTTTCACAAAGCTTTCCGCGCTGGGCATTGAAGAGCAGCGGGTCAAGGTGCGGTTGGATTTCGACAGTCCGACCGAGGCGAGAGCGGCCCTTGGACATGGGTTCCGCACCTATCTGCGCATTGTGGAATGGTCGGCAGATGACGTGTTGCGTGTGCCGGTCTCGGCGTTGTTCAGATCTGGGGGGGAATGGGCGGTTTTCGTGGCAGAAAACAATTTGGCTCATCTGCGGAAGGTGATGATTTCGCATCGGAATGAGGATTTTGCCGAAGTGATAGAGGGCCTGCTTGAAGGGGAGCAGGTCGTCACCCATCCCGGTGACCGTGTGGGCCCTGAGGTGTTGATCGCTGACCGGGCTTTGCTTGCGGGGGACTAGATCTTTCCGCTTACAAGCTGATTGACAGAGCTGACAGGAATCAGGCAGGGTTTCCTTATCCGCAGCGATGGCGTCGCTGCACCGGGCCTGCGTCACGGATCCTTGGGAGGTTTCCCAGCCGTTTGATTCGCCGCAGTTTCCCGACCGGAGATCAACTGTCCTGAACGCCGGGGCATTGATTGGCCGGGCATGACCATCCCAAAACCTATCCCGGCCTCGGATATGGAGATGCTTATGCAACGTGCTCAGTTCTTTGTCTGTGAAAACGGCGAAAAAGCCCCGCTGCCCTTTTCAAATACCGAATATGAACGCCGGCTGACGCAGCTGCGGGCCATTATGGCGGCGAAAGGGATCGAGGCCGCCCTGTTCACCTCAATGCACAATATCGCCTATTATTCGGGCTTTCTGTATTGCTCCTTTGGGCGCCCTTACGGCTGCGTGGTCACCGCTGACCGCTGCACCACGATCAGCGCCAATATTGATGCGGGGCAACCGTGGCGGCGCAGCTTTGGCGACAACGTGATCTACACCGATTGGGAGCGAAACAATTACTGGCGCGCGGTGCGAGAGGTTGCCGGTGGCGCAAGGCAGGTCGGGATCGAAGGTGATCATCTGACACTGGCCCAGCAGGCGCTTGCGAAAGAGTTTCTGCAAGGTGCGGAGCTTGTCGATATTGCCGCGGACACGATGCAGGCGCGGATGATCAAATCCGCAGAAGAGATCGCGCTGATCCGCGACGGGGCGCGGGTGGCGGACATTGGTGGCGCCGCAATTCGCGACGCGATACGTGTGGGCGCACGCGAGATTGACATTGCCATGGCCGGACGGGATGCGATGGAAGAGGAGATCTCCCGCGCGCATCCCGACAGCGAAATCCGTGACAGCTGGGTCTGGTTTCAGTCCGGTATCAACACGGATGGCGCCCACAACCCGGTGACCACGCGCCGACTGGAAGCGGGCGACATCCTGTCCCTGAACACGTTTCCGATGATCTCGGGCTATTACACCGCTTTGGAACGCACGCTGTTCATTGGTGAGCCGGACCGCGACAGTCTGCGCATCTGGGAGGCCAATGTGGCTGCGCATGAACTGGGGTTGAGCCTGATCAAACCGGGGGCGAGTTGCTCGGGCATTACGGCCGAAATCAACAGGTTTTTTGAAAGTGAGAGCCTGCTGCAATATCGCTCCTTTGGCTACGGGCACTCGTTTGGCGTTCTGTCGCATTACTATGGGCGCGAGGCGGGGCTGGAGCTGCGTGAAGACATCGATACGGTGCTGGAGCCCGGAATGGTGGTCTCGATGGAGCCGATGTTGTTCTTGCCGGAGGGCCAGCCGGGGGCGGGGGGATACCGCGAACATGACATTCTTGTCGTGGGTGAAGCGGGGGCCGAAAACATCACCGGCTTCCCCTATGGCCCGGAACATAACATTGTTCCGATCTAACACATGCCGGATGGCAGCTGAGGTCACGGCGTGACCTCAGCGTGCGCAATTGCGACTTGCTTATGAGGTTTCGGGCGTGTTTCGTCTCAGATGGTGCCTGATACCCTTTAAGATGAAGCGATGGTGTTGCTGTCCCTGCGTAGGGTTGTCTGAGTTTCGATTCGAGATCAAAAGCTTTGCATTCTCGCAAGAAAATATCAAAAACCGGGGTGGGGGCGGCAATATGATTATTCCCAATCAAGTCTGACGGAAATGTATCATTGGATCCAATCATTGCCAATGCCTTGTCGTTAATGGACAAAAAACGTCGCTTTCCTGTTGCAATCTGTCCGCGCTTCGTGTTGGCTTTGTCTTACGCACCAAAAGGCTGCTGGGAAGAGCTGGGTTCAGCTCCGGGACAGCCGAAAAAAATAAGATGCCTGTGAAGCAAGCGCAGGCGCTGCAACAGAGAGCCCGAAAACGGGTACAGGGGGGTCACTTGACCGATACTGCTGCGAACGACGGTTTCGTCGTATTTGATCGTGTTCAGAAAAGCTATGACGGGGTTAACCTGGTCGTGAAAGACCTCAACCTGTCCGTGGGTAAGGGCGAGTTCCTGACTATGCTCGGGCCGTCCGGATCCGGGAAAACCACCTGCCTGATGATGCTGGCAGGGTTTGAAACCGCAACCCATGGCGACATTCTGCTGGACGGTCGTCCGATCAACAATATTCCGCCGCACAAGCGCGGCATTGGCATGGTTTTCCAGAACTACGCCCTGTTTCCGCATATGACGATTGCCGAAAACCTCGCCTTCCCGTTGGAAGTGCGCAAAATGGGCAAATCCGAGCGCGAAGCGAAGATCAAACGCGCGCTGGATATGGTGGAAATGGGAGACTTTGGCGGCCGCCGCCCCGCCCAGCTTTCGGGCGGTCAGCAACAACGGGTCGCCTTGGCCCGTGCGCTGGTGTTCGAACCGGAACTGGTGCTGATGGACGAGCCGCTGGGTGCGCTTGACAAACAGCTGCGCGAAAAGATGCAGTTCGAAATCACCCACCTGGCGCATCAGTTGGGGATCACCACGGTTTACGTGACCCACGACCAGACCGAGGCGCTGACCATGTCGGACAATGTCGCCGTGTTTGACGATGGCCGCATTCAGCAGCTGGCGCCGCCAGCGGATCTTTATGAAAAGCCGCAAAACAGTTTTGTCGCGCAGTTCATCGGTGAGAATAACACTCTTGAGGGGGTTGTCACCGAGATGAAGGGCGACACATGCGTGGTGCGCCTGGATGATGGGGAAGAGCTTGATGCCACCCCGATCAACGTGTCCAATGTGGGCGATCGCACCAAAGTGTCGATCCGCCCCGAGCGTGTCGAATACAATAAAGAACGCCTGCAGGAAGGCGCTCATACCCTCAAGGCCGAAGTGCTTGAGTTCATTTATATGGGTGACATTTTCCGCACCCGTCTGCGCGTGGCCGGTAATGAAGACTTCATTATCAAGACCCGCAACGCCCCTGATGTTGATCGTCTGGTCCCGGGCCAGCAGATCGAAATCGGCTGGCTTCCGCAGGATTGCCGCGCGCTGGACGCCTAAGATATTGCCTTTGCCGCCTTCGGGGCCGCTGGGTGCCCGATGGGTGGCAACGGTGAACAGTCCGGGGCCACGCTGCCGCCCGTCTGCCGGCCCCAAGAAAATTACGGGAATGTAACAGGGAGAAAAATATGAAAGTAGCTAAGTTTCTTGCGGCCTCGACGGCACTGACCGTTGCCGCTGGCGTTGCAAATGCCGAAGAAATGTCAAACGAGCTGACCCTCGTGTCCTGGGGCGGTGCCTATCAGACCAGCCAGCAAAAAGCCTATGTAGAGCCCTATCTGGCTGCAAACCCCGGTGTGACCGTGACCTGGGATTCCAGCTCGGCAGAAGCCGTGGCCAAACTGCGTGCCATGAATGAAGCCGGCAACGTGACTTGGGATCTGGTGGATGCCGTGGCCTCGGACTCGATGCGCCTGTGTGACGAAGGTCTGGCGGAAGAGCTGAACCATGACGAAATGCTGGCCGCTGCCCCCGATGGCACCCCGGCATCCGAAGATATGGATCCGCTGATCGTATCTGATTGCTTTGTTCCGCAGATCGTTTACTCGACCACGTTCGGTTATCGCACCGATATGGTGGGGGACACCCCGCCGACTGATGTCTGCGCGATCTTCGACACGGCCACCTATCCGGGTAAGCGTTCGCTGCAAAAACGCCCGATCGACAACATGGAATGGGCTCTTTATTGCGACGGCGTTGCCAAGGATGAGATCTATGACGTGCTGGGCACCGACGAAGGTGTAGACCGTGCGTTCAAGAAGCTCGACAGCATTAAGTCGGACGTTGTCTGGTGGACTGCTGGTGCAGAAACCCCGCAGCTGCTGGCTGACGGCGAAGTGGTGTTCGGCTCGACCTTCAACGGTCGCCTGTTCTCGGCCATTGCCGAGCAGAACCAGCCGATTGGTATGCTCTGGGACATGCAGTCGTTTGACCTTGATGGTTGGGTGCTGCCCGCCAACCTGCCGGCAGATCGCCGTGCCCGTGCGCTGGACTTCCTGAAGTTCGCCACTGACACCCAGCGTCTGGCAGACCAGGCCGCCTACATCTCCTACGGTCCGTCGCGTAAGTCGTCGGCTCCGCTGGTGGGTAAACACGCGGAACTGGGCATCGACATGGCGCCGCACATGCCGACCGATCCTGCCAACTCTGGCAACATTCACGTCTATGACTACGAATGGTGGGCAGACAACCGCGACGATCTGAACGCGAAATTTGAAGCCTGGCTGGCCAAGTAATTCCAGCTTTCGAAGGGGGCTGCGCCGCAGTATGCGGTCCCCTTCATCCCGCGGTCCGAATTCCAGATGCCAATTGGCGCCGCGTGATTTTCTTTATTTTCCAGACCTTTCGTTAGTCACTTTCGACATGCTGCAACAAAACAAAAAGGCGTAAGCCGACAGGGATGATATGAGCGATATGACAGATACCGGCCCGGTTCTGGCCGCAGACGGGACCCCACTCAAGCGCAGCTTGGCGCGTGCGCTCAGGCGGCAGAAAATGCGCGCCCTGATGCTGATCGCTCCTCTGCTGATCTTTATTCTGGTCAGTTTCATTCTGCCTGTAGGCGATATGCTCTATCGCTCGGTCAAAAACGACATCGTGTCCGACACCTTGCCGCGTACGGTTGTGGCCATCCAGGACTGGGATGCAAATTCAGGCGAGTTGCCAGGTGAAGCGGTCTATGCCGCGATGGCGGCGGATCTGAAAGACGCAGCCGAGGCGAAGACCCACACAAAGGTCGGCACACGTCTGAACTATGAAAACCCTGGTATCGCGTCGGCCTTCCGCAAGGCGGGCCGCAAGGCCAAGAAATTTGATATCGAAAATGGCGGTCCGTGGAAAGAAGAACTGATCGGTCTGAACAAGGCATGGGCAGACCCCGAGGTCTGGCGCACCATTCAGACCTATTCGCCGCGTATCACGCAGGGCTATTTCCTGAATGCCGTTGACATGCGGGTCGGGCCAGATGGGGCCGAAGCGCGTCCCGAAGACGAACAGATCTATATGAATCTGCTGGGGCGCACCCTTTGGATGTCTTTACTGATCACGTTCAGCTGCATCATGCTGGCCTATCCGGTGGCCTGGATCCTGGCCAATCTGCCGATGCGGATCTCAAACCTTCTGATGATCCTGGTGCTGCTGCCGTTCTGGACTTCGCTTCTGGTGCGGACCTCGGCCTGGAAAATCCTGCTGCAGCAACAGGGGGTGATCAACGACCTATTGGTTTGGGTCGGGTTTATCGCAGATGACAGTCGTCTGGTCATCATCAACAACCAGACCGGGACCATCATTGCGATGACCCATATTCTGCTGCCCTTCATGATCCTGCCGATGTATTCGGTGATGCAGACCATTCCGCCCAGCTATCTGCGGGCCGCCAAATCTCTGGGGGCCACGGATTGGACCGCGTTCTGGAGGGTTTATTTCCCGCAGACGGTGCCGGGTATCGGCGCGGGCTCGATCCTCGTCTTCATCCTCGCGATCGGTTACTACATCACGCCGGCGCTGGTTGGTGGCACCAAGGGCACCTTCATTTCGAACCAGATTGCCTACCACATCTCGACCTCGCTCAATTGGGGTCTGGCGGCGGCACTGGGTGCTATTCTCCTCGCGGTCGTGCTGGTCCTTTATTGGGCCTATGACAAGATCGTGGGCATCGACAACGTGAAACTGGGATAAACACTATGGGACTTCCTCCTTATGCCTCCACCGGCCAACGGATCTGGTACTATACGTTCCGGTTCATCTGCGGTCTGATCTTCTTTTTCCTTATCGCACCGATTGTGGTGGTGATCCCGCTGAGCTTCAACGCACAGGATTTCTTCACCTTCACACCGGAAATGCTGCGCCTGGATCCTGATGGCTATTCGCTGAAACACTACCGCGATTTCTTCTCGAATGCGGATTGGCAATCGTCGCTGTGGAACTCGGTGCGGATTGCACCGGTGGCAACGCTTCTGTCGGTGGGCTTCGGGACGCTGGCGGCAATCGGCCTCAGCCAGCCGCATGTGCCATACCGACGCGCGATCATGGCGATCCTGATTTCACCGATGATCGTGCCCCTGATCATCTCGGCTGCGGGGATGTATTTCTTCTATTCCCGTCTGGGCCTGCAAGGGTCTTACTGGGGTGTGGTGCTGGCCCATGCCGCGCTGGGGATCCCGTTTGTGATCATTACGGTGACCGCAACGCTGGTGGGCTTTGACCGCTCTTTGACACGGGCTGCGGCGAATATGGGCGCCGATCCGGTGACCACGTTCTTCCGGGTGCAGATGCCGCTCATTCTGCCCGGCGTGATTTCCGGCGCCCTCTTTGCCTTTATCACCTCGTTTGACGAAGTGGTTGTGGTGCTGTTTGTCGGCTCTGCCGGTCAGAAAACCCTGCCCTGGCAGATGTTCCTGGGCCTGCGCGAGCAGATCTCTCCGACCATTCTGGCGGTGGCCACCATCCTCGTGGTGATCTCGATTGCCCTGCTGACCACCGTGGAACTGCTGCGTCGCCGGTCTGAGCGCCTGCGTGGTTTGTCACCCGGTTAATCCGGGGGCATAAATCCCAAAAGAAAACGGCGTCCCAAACCGGGGCGCCGTTTTTTGTTTAAGGTGTTTCCAGTCATCTCTTGGGGGCAATAATAACTCAAAACGCTCTTGGGGAAATCAAGGTCGTGTGGGTGGGATGGAAAGGAATTGTTAACGCTTTTGCGCGATGCCTGACAGGATGGCTCGTTTTGCACCCCAGCCCGATCTCGTTTTCCGGTGCCCCGCGCCCCGCAGCCCCTTGCGGCCCCCGGTGTGCCCCACTAATCTCTGATGAGGTCGGCCCAGGACGGGCCAATACACGCGACTATGAAAGCAGGCAGAATGCACGACCCTATTGATCTTTACAACAATACCCTTGTCCCCATGGTGGTTGAGCAAACCTCGCGCGGGGAACGGGCTTATGATATTTTCTCGCGCCTTCTGAAAGAACGCATCGTGTTCGTGAACGGGCCGATTCATGATGGCATGTCGAGCCTGATCGTGGCACAGCTTCTCCATCTCGAAGCGGAAAACCCGAAAAAAGAAATCTCGATGTATATCAACTCGCCCGGCGGCGTGGTGACCTCTGGCCTGTCGATCTATGACACGATGCAGTATATCAAGCCGAAAGTGTCGACCCTGGTGATTGGTCAGGCCGCGTCGATGGGGTCGGTCCTGTCGGTGGCCGGCGAAAAGGGGATGCGGTTTTCCTTGCCGCATTCGCGCATCATGGTGCACCAGCCCTCGGGCGGATATCAGGGGCAGGCGACCGATATCATGATCCATGCGGCCGAGACCCAGAAGGTCAAGGACACCCTGCACCAGATCTATGTAAAACACACGGGCAACTCGCTGAAAAACGTGGAAAAAGCGCTGGAGCGCGACAACTTCATGTCGCCGCAGGAGGCCAAGGATTGGGGACATATCGACGAGATTGTCGAGAACCGCCCCAAGACAGATGACGAGTAACTTGAGGTGAGGCAGCCCATTTGCTGCCTGTGATGAAAAAGGCCATGTGGAAAATCGCATTGTGCCCAACCGGCCCCTGTCCTAAGCTAAAGGCGCAGGGGCCGTTTCAGGCCCGAACGGGCATTTCATGTTTCGGGCGCAGGCCCTAGGGAAGACAAGATGGCGAATAATTCCTCCGGTGACAGCAAAAACACCCTCTATTGTTCTTTCTGCGGAAAGAGCCAGCACGAGGTGCGTAAGCTGATTGCTGGTCCCACCGTATTTATCTGTGATGAATGCGTCGAACTTTGCATGGACATTATTCGTGAGGAAACCAAATCCTCTGGCCTCAAGGCCGCGGATGGGGTTCCGACACCGCAGGAAATCTGCGGGGTTCTGGACGATTACGTGATCGGTCAGGCCCATGCAAAACGCGTGCTCGCCGTGGCGGTGCACAACCATTACAAACGTCTGAACCATGCGGCGAAATCCGGTGAGGATATCGAGCTGGCCAAGTCGAACATCCTTCTGATTGGCCCAACGGGCTGTGGTAAAACCCTTCTGGCCCAGACGCTTGCCCGTATTCTGGACGTGCCCTTCACCATGGCGGATGCGACGACACTGACGGAAGCCGGTTATGTGGGCGAGGATGTGGAAAACATCATCCTCAAGCTGCTTCAGGCCTCGGAATACAATGTCGAACGCGCGCAGCGCGGTATTGTCTATATTGATGAGGTCGACAAGATCACCCGTAAATCCGACAATCCGTCAATTACCCGCGATGTGTCGGGCGAGGGGGTGCAGCAGGCGCTTCTGAAAATCATGGAAGGCACGGTTGCCTCCGTGCCGCCGCAAGGTGGGCGCAAACATCCGCAGCAGGAATTCCTGCAGGTCGACACGACCAATATTCTTTTCATTTGCGGCGGCGCATTTGCCGGCCTCGACCGGATCATTGCCCAGCGTGGCAAAGGGTCTGCCATCGGCTTTGGTGCCGAAGTGAAGGGGGATGATGCCCGCGGCGTGGGTGAGATTTTCAAGGAGCTGGAACCGGAAGATCTTCTGAAATTTGGGCTGATTCCCGAATTTGTTGGGCGTCTGCCGGTGATTGCAACGCTGGAAGATCTGGATGCAGACGCGCTGGTCACGATCCTGACCGCGCCGAAAAACGCCCTGGTGAAACAGTATCAACGCCTGTTTGAACTGGAAGAGGCGCAGCTGACCTTTACCGAAGATGCGCTCACCGCCATCGCCAAACGCGCGATTGAGCGCAAGACCGGTGCGCGGGGCCTGCGGTCGATCATGGAAGACATCCTGCTCGATACAATGTTTGACCTGCCGGCTTTGGAAAACGTGGATGAAGTTGTGGTCAATGAAGAGGCCGTCACCTCGGATGCGTCCCCGCTGATCATCTACGCAAAAGGGGAACAGGAAGGCGCCTCTGCCAGCTGACAAGCCCCTGAGAGCTACTAAGAAAGCCACCCTTCGCAGGGTGGCTTTTGCGTTGCAGGGATCAGGTGAGGGGAAAACAGCGCAGAGCCAGTCAAATCAAAGCAAAGCACTGGACCTTTGCACGTCTTTGCGCCATATGAGGTTGAGAGAAAGCGGAGATTGACATGCGGCTACTGTCCCTTCTGACCTGGTATCACGGCGAAACCATCGGCACCTGGCTCTTTACCCGGCGCAAAGGCGTCAAGGTGGGTGAAGATGAGCAGGGGAATGTGTTTTACCGCAACAAGGATGACAGCCGCCGCTGGGTGATCTTCAAAGGGGAACCTGAGGCAAGCCGCGTAAGCCCGGATTGGCACGGCTGGCTGCACCACACCTTTGACAACTGCCCGTCCGAGGCACCGCTTGAGCATAAAGGCTGGGAAAAACCCCATCAGGACAACCTGACCGGCTCGCCGGCCGCCTATGCACCGGCTGGATCGCTGCGTCAGGCGCAACCGGCTGAGCGTCGCGATTATGAGGCCTGGCAGCCGGAATAACCCGCGCTATCGCAGACAGAAACGGGGGCGAGATGAGCCAATCCCACACCACCGAAGTTATCACCGGCGGCGTCGTTCTGGCAGCCGCCGTGGCCTTTCTGGTCTATGCGGGGCAAATTGTCGGGATTTCCGGTAGCAGCCATCTGGACAGTTATTCCGCATCTTTCCGATCCGCTGACGGGATTTCGATTGGCACGGATGTGCGCCTTGCTGGTGTGAAAGTGGGGCAGATCACCGGTATTTCGCTGAACCCGGAAACTTTCCGGGCCGAAGCGGCGTTTTCCGTGCAATCTGATGTGGCGCTTCCCGAAGACACGGCTGTCATCATTTCGTCTGAAGGCCTGCTGGGGGGCTCCTATGTGGAACTTCTGCCGGGGGGCTCTCCGTTCAATCTTGAGCCAGGTGCGGAGATTGAAGATACGCAGGGATCGGTCAGCCTGGTCCAGCTTTTGATGAAATTCGTCTCCGATGGTGGAGGGGAGAAGTGATTTTTCGTGCGGTTGTCAGTGCAATTGCCCTGCTTGCTCCGCTGGCGGCAACAGCCCAGACGGCAAAGGCACCCGGCGCCATGCTGCGCGGTCTGGATAAGATTTCTGGCAGCTACGAGGACTTTTCACTGACCGCTGGTGAAACAGTTCTGCTTGGCAAATTGCAGATCACCTTGGGGGAATGCCGGTATCCAACCGACAACCCGTCAGGTGATGCTTTCGCCTGGTTGGTTGTGCGGGATGGAAACTCAGAGAAAACCGCCTTTGAGGGCTGGATGATTTCCTCAAGCCCCGGGCTGAACGGCCTGGATCATCCGCGCTATGATGTCTGGGTGCTGCGCTGCACCACCGAATAAGCGTCCGGTAATGGGCGGGACGTCAGGCTGGCCCTGCTTCCAAGGGCTTTCGACAAACGCTCATGATAGTCGGCACGCGGGATTTCGATCGCGCCGAGGCTGGCCAGATGTGGCGTCAGGAACTGCGTATCAAAGAGCTTAAATCCGCAATCTTCCAGATGCCTCGTCAGATAGGCGAGGGCAATTTTTGACGCGTCCCGGCGGCGCGAAAACATGCTTTCACCAAAAAAGGCGGCCCCCAGAGTGACGCCATACACGCCCCCCGCCAGCGTATGGCCATCCCAGAGTTCAAGGGAATGGGCATGTCCCATCTGATGCAAGTCACAATAAAGCGCAAAAATCTCGTCGTTGATCCAGGTTTCATCGCGGTCTGCACAGCCCTTCACGACGCCCGCGAAATCCCGGTTCAGGGTCACGGTCATTGGTGATTTTTGGATGGTACGGCGGAGGGATCGCGAAAGGTGAAAACCGCCGTTCGGAAAGATACCGCGCTCTCTCGGGTCGACCCAGAAAATCTCTGGGTCGTCCCGGCTTTCTGCCATTGGAAACACGCCCATTGCGTAGGCGCGCAACAATAATTCAGCGGTGAGGGGGGGAGGGGCCAAAGCCCTTACCCCATGTTTTCGTCAAGCCAGCGTTCAAGCCAGTGAATGTTGTATTCCCCGGAATGAATGTCGGCCTCTTCCAGCAGGGCGTGGAACAGCGGCACGGTTGTGTCGATGCCGTCAATCACCAGCTCTCCCAAGGCGCGATGCAGGCGCGACAGAGCTTCGGTCCGGTCGCGGCCATGGACGATCAGCTTGCCAATCAGCGAGTCGTAATAGGGCGGGATCGAGTAGCCATCATAAAGCGCCGAATCCATGCGCACCCCAAGGCCACCCGGAGCGTGATATTGGGTGATCTTGCCGGGGCTGGGGGTGAAGTTGGGCAGACGTTCCGCATTCAGGCGCACCTCGATGGCGTGCCCGTTTACCTCAAGCTCGTCCTGTCCGAAGGAGAGTTTCATCCCTTCGGCAACGCGGATCTGTTCACGCACAAGGTCAACGCCGAAAATAGCCTCGGTAACAGGGTGTTCCACCTGCAGGCGGGTGTTCATTTCGATGAAATAAAACTCGCCATCTTCATAGAGGAACTCGATTGTGCCGGCGCCGGAATAGCCCATCTCGGCAATGGCATTGGCGCAGATCGACCCGATACGAGCGCGTTCTTCCGGGGTGATGCAGGGGCCGGGGGCCTCCTCGAACACTTTCTGGTGACGTCGCTGCAACGAGCAGTCACGTTCAGCCAGATGCACCCCACCGCCTTGGCCGTCGCCAAAGACCTGCACCTCGATGTGACGCGGTTTCTGGAGGTATTTCTCCATGTAAACCTCGTCATTGCCAAAGGCGCTTTTGGCCTCTGAGCGCGCGGTCGAGAAGGCCATTTCGATATCGGCTTCGGTTTCGGCCACTTTCATGCCACGACCGCCGCCGCCAGCAGTGGCCTTGATGATCACCGGATACCCCATATCCGCCGCAACTTTGCGGGCGGTTTCGATATCAGGCACGCCACCGTCTGAACCAGGAACCACCGGGATACCCAGTTTGATCGCCGTGTCCTTGGCGGTGATTTTGTCGCCCATCATGCGGATATGTTTGGCCGAGGGGCCAATAAAGGTGATCTCGTGATCTTCCAGACATTGCACGAAATTGGCGTTTTCCGACAGGAAACCATAGCCCGGATGCACAGCCTGTGCGCCGGTGATTTCACAGGCCGCGATAATGGCCGGGATCGAGAGATAGCTGTCGGTGCCCGGCGGTGGACCAATGCAGACGCTCTCATCGGCCATCCGCACATGCATGGCGTCGACGTCAGCCGTGGAATGCACGGCGACGGTCTTGATGCCCATTTCGCGGGCCGCACGGATCACGCGAAGCGCGATCTCGCCGCGGTTGGCGATCAGGATTTTGTCGAATTGGGCCATGATCCGCCCCTTATTCAATGATCATGAGGGGCGCGCCGAATTCTACCGGAGCGCCGTCCTCGACCAGGATCCGTTTCACTTTGCCCGCACGCGGGGCAGGGATCTGGTTCATGGTTTTCATGGCTTCGACGATCAGCACGGTCTGGCCTTCCGACACGGTGTCGCCAACGCTGACAAAGGAAGGGGCACCCGGTTCGGGTTGCAGATATGCGGTGCCGACCATGGGCGAAGGAACCGCGCCGGGATGGTTTGCGGGATCGTCCGAAACGGCCGGTGCCTCGGTTGCGGCGGGAGCCGCGGCAGGGGCTGCAGCTGCAGGAGCAGGCGCGGCCGCGACAGCAGGCGCCATCTGGGTGATCACTTCTTTGGCGCGGCTGACGCGCACATTCAGGCTGTCGTTTTCGCCGTAATCGCGCATGACTTCCAGCTCCGTCAGGTCGTTTTCCTGAAGCAGCTTGGCCAGAGCTTCGATAAAGGCCACATCGGTTTCGTGGTTTTTCTTGGACATGGGTCCTCGCCTTATTTCCGTGCCCGCGTTGGGGCGGGTCATCACTATCTGCCTACATATAGAGCGTGACGTAGGGGGAGAAAAGCGCGAACCCCACCAAAATTGAATTTTGGCGGGGTCGTTGCGTGTGAAACGGGCTGATTAAGGCGTTTCGGGGCGCACTTAAAACATATGTTTATTCCGAAACTCGCACGACTTGGACATCCTTTGCGGCGTTTCGACTTTTCCCGGCCTCAGGTGAAAGTCGAAATTCTTTCGCGGGTTTCTTAATCGAGAGATGCCTCAAACCGGCATGCCGTCATTTGTCGCCGGGGCTCTGGTCAGCGTGGCGGCCTGCTGCGAGGTCTGGGCTGGCAGCTGTTCTGGCTCAACCACGGGAATGGAGCGCGCCGTGGCCGATCTGTTGGTCTCAGGGGCGTTCAATTGTTGGGATTGAGAGGACGGAACATCCCTTGCCTCGTTGAGTGCTCTGTTTTGAAGTTCCGAGGACGTCTGAGCCGTATCCTGAGAAACATCAGGGCGCACCCCGTCCGCATCGCGTTCTTTTGAACGGGCCATTTCGAGGCGTGCAAGGATATTGTGCAGATCCTGTTCCACCTCAAGCAAAGTGATCTGAAAGGTCGGCGGTGGACCTGTGGGTGTCTTTGGGTCTTCCAGCCGTTCCTGATGCGCCAGCCTTTGGCGCGCGTCCTGGGCCAGATCTGAGCGACCCTCACCATTGGCGGTGTTGGAGTCCATACGTGTTCCATCGCTGGCCGGGCTGGGATCAACCTGAGCGACGGCTGGCGGTTCGCGCACCGGCGCATGTGCTGCGAGCGTGGCTTGCGCACTGATCGGTGATGGTGCCGAAATATCCATTTTCTGCTCCGTTTCTCACGAAGCCCCCACTTGCTAAAAGATTAGAGATGGATGTCTTGCTCAAAAGTTAACTCCCCGGAGGAATCTGAACTTCTGGTTAACAAGCGTTATCGTAAAGCGTTTCAACACCAACTGGAAACGATTTGGATAAGCGGGAAGTTCACCGCCCCGCCTTGGGTGGGGTTAGGGCTGCGCGATACATCTGTTCCAGAAAACGGGCGGCATCTTCGAAGTGGGTGTCGCCTTGGGGTGCAAGGATTCCACGGACCTGCACATCGAAATCCGCATAATGCTGTGTCGTTGCCCAGATTGAAAAAATCAGGTGATGCGGATCAAGATCCGTCAATTGACCCTGTTTGCACCACAGGGCGATCAACTTGGCCTTTTCATCCACAAGATGACGCACAGGTCCCTGAATTTGCGTAAGGATTCTGGGGGCGCCCTGAATAATCTCATTTGCAAACAGACGGCTTTCGCGCGGCAGGGCGCGGGCAATTTCAAGCTTGCGCAGCACATAGGCGATCAGTTCCTCAACCGGGTCCCCCTCCGGATCCAGCGCCTCCAACGGTTCTTGCCAGTTTTCAAGCAATTGAGACAGAAGCGCGCCATGCACCGCTTCTTTTGACGGAAAATAGTAAAGCAAGTTGGGTTTTGACAGCCCGGCCGCCTTGGCGATCTGGTCCAGCGTGGCGCCACGAAACCCATGTGCGGAAAACACATCCAGCGCGGCATCGAGAATGGCTGCGCGGTTGCGTTTCTGGATGCGGGTTTGCGGGGGCTGTGTCACCAGTCACTCTCCTTCTGGCTGGAAACAGCCTTGGCAATAGGGGTAAAAATTACGCGATTTTATAAGGGCATACCAGAGAATTTCGCGACAAGTTCGGGCAATTTCCGAGCGCCGAACTTTTGTAAAAGCCGGGCGCGATGGGCCTCGACGGTGCGATAGCTGAGGTCGAGGGCGAGCCCGATTTCCTTGGATGTTTTGCCCTGACAGGTCAGGATGGCCACCTCTCGCTCTCGGGCGGTCAATTCGACGACGGGTCGTTCGGCGGAAAGGTCGGCAAAGCTCCACACCCCCTGTTTGAAGGGGTCCTCAGGGGTCAGGGAGGTGCCACGCACCCGGCACCAGAACAAAGCGCCATTCAGGCGCCGCATGACGCGCTCATCTTCATAGCGCCCGGTTTCGCGCAGGATGTTTCCCCCAACGCGTGCGACCTTTTCATAGTCCTTGAGCGAGGGATAAAGCCGTTCCAGAGGCATCTCTGAAAAATCATCGACAGCGGCGCCAAACATCTCCGCAAAGCGCAGGTTGCACCGGCGAACGATGCGGTTTTCGGTCAGCGCCAGCCCGGTTGGCGCATGCATGAAAGCGATGTCCATTTGCGTCATTTCGCCATCCTGCCAGAGGTTTGCGGGTATTTCTACCTGATTGCGCCACCTTGCCCCGGAACGTGATACTCTTTGTCGTGAACAGGCCAAATGACAGGAGTGGAGCATGGTGCAAATTGTGGGTTGGGGCCATACCAAATTTGGCAAACTAGCGGATTTTGATCTTGAAGCATTGATCATCAGCGCAGGGCGTGAAGCGTTGGACCATGCGGGCGTGGCGCCCGGGGATGTTGACGGCATCTGGCTTGGGCATTTCAACGGGGGCATGGTGGGGGATGGGTTTCCGGCGTCATTGGCGCTTGGTATCCATGATGATCTGCGTTTCACCCCCGCGACGCGGCTTGAAAATGCCTGTGCGTCCGGGGCGGCTGCGATCTTTGCCGCGCGCGATGCGATTGAAAGCGGGCGCACCAAGATTGCCCTGGTGATCGGCGCGGAAAAGATGACCCACTTGCCCACGTCTGAGGTGGCGCGCGGTTTGGGGCATGCGGCCTATCAGGCCGAAGAGACGGGAATGAGCTTTCCGCAGGTCTTTGCCGGATTTGCGCGGGCCTATTTCGACAAATACGGTGATCAGTCCGATGCGCTTGCGCAGATTGCTGTGAAGAATCATGCCAATGCAATGCGCAACCCACTGGCGCAGCTTCACAAGGAACTTTCCTATGAGTTCTGCGCCGAGGTGAGCGACAAGAACCCGATGGTGGCGGACCCGTTAAAGGTCACCGATTGTTCGCTGGTCTCCGACGGGGCGGCGGCGCTGGTGATGGTGTCGGATGATGTGGCCCGGTCCATGCCGCGCGCGGTGCGTTTTGCGGCCAGCCAGCAGGTGAATGATTTCCTGCCAATGTCGCGCCGGGATCTGACCGCGTTTGAAGGGCCGAAGCGGGCCATTCTGGCGGCGCTCACCGAGGCGGGCATGGGGCTTGCTAACCTGCATCTGGCCGAGGTGCATGATTGTTTCACCATTGCCGAGCTGATGATCTACGAAGCGATGGGACTTGCCGAGCCGGGGCAGGGGGCTCAGGCCCTTCAGGATGGGATCGTGCAGCGCGGCGGGGCGCTCCCGGTCAACCTGTCTGGTGGGCTGAAGGCCAAAGGGCATCCGGTAGGTGCCACCGGTGTGTCGATGCATGTTCTGATGGCGCGTCAGGTCACAGGTGCGGCAGCGGGGATGCAGGTCGCCGGGGCCGAGCGGGGGCTGGTCTTCAATATGGGCGGCTCGGGTGTTGCCTCCTATGCGTCTATCCTGGAGGGAGTGCGATGAACCTTTCGCTGTGGTTGGAACGGATTGCGAAAGTTCAGGGGCATCGACCGGCAATTTTCCAGGGCAAGACGCAGGTATTTGATTATGCAGGGTTCTATCGTGCGTCCCTTGGTCTGGCTGCGGGGCTGCAGGCGCGGGGAATAGCGCCGGGGGACCGTGTGGCCTTGTTCATGAAAAACTGCCCGGAATACTTGCTTGGGTTCTATGGGGCATGGGCGGCTGGTGCGGGGGTTGTGCCAATCAACGCCAAGCTGCACCCGAAAGAAGTGGCCTATATACTGGACAATTCCGGCGCCAGTCTGGTGCTGGTCACCCCCGAATTGGGGGCGGAATTACAGGGCGAAACAGACCTGCCAATATTGGATGTCACCAGCGCCGAGTTTGCCCAGATCTCTGCGACGGATCCTGTTCCGATTGTGCCACGTGCTGATCGGGACCTGGCCTGGCTCTTTTACACTTCGGGCACCACCGGACAGCCCAAGGGTGTGTTCATCACCCATGGCATGATCCGCGCAACATCCCTGTCCTATCTGCTTGATTGCGACGAGGTGCACCCGGAGGATGCGGCTTTCTACATGGCTCCGATGAGCCACGGGGCCGGGATCTATGCCCCGATCCACGTGGCGAAAGGCGCACGTCACATCACCCCCGCATCCGGCGGGTTTGATGAATTGGAGCTGCTGGAGGCTGCCGAAACTCAGGGACCATTGTCGATGTTCATGGCACCAACCATGGTGCGCCGCCTGACCGATGTCGCCAAAAGGGCTGGGCGGCGTGGCGCGGGGATCAAGACCATCGTCTACGGTGGTGGCCCGATGTATGTGGCCGATATCGCTGAGGCGGTGGACTGGTTTGGTCCGGTCTTTGCGCAGATCTATGGGCAGGGGGAATGCCCGATGGCGATCACGGCATTGCGCAAGGAAGAAGTGGCGGATCGCAGCCATCCGCGCTGGCGGGAGCGGCTGGCGTCGGTGGGGCGTGCGCAAAGCGTGGTTGAGGTGATGGTCGGGGACGACACTGGGGCCCCTCTTCCCCCCGGTGAGGTGGGAGAGATCATGGTGCGGGGCACCCCGGTGATGCCGGGCTATTGGCAGAACCCGGAGGCTACGGAAAAGACCCTTGTGAACGGATGGCTGATGACTGGCGATATGGGGTTTTTGGATCAGGATGGATACCTGACCATGCGGGATCGTTCAAAGGACGTGATTATTTCCGGTGGCACCAACATCTATCCGCGCGAGGTGGAAGAGGCGCTTTTGACCCACCCTTCGGTGCATGAAGTCTCCGTGGTGGGGAGAGCGAATGCGGAATGGGGTGAGGATGTGGTTGCCTTTGTGGTCGCAGCCCCCGGTGAACATCTGGACGAGGCGGCGCTGGATGCCCATTGCCTGGCGCAGATCGCCCGCTTCAAGCGACCGAAAGCCTATTTCCAACTCTCGGAATTACCAAAAAACAACTATGGCAAGGTGCTGAAAACCGTGTTGCGTCAGCGACTGGAGGCCGGTGGTATATCCGGTGACAGCTGAAGCGTAGTCTGGCTGAGGGCTGGCTCAGCGTGGATGGTGGAGGCCCTGTGACCAAGGCCTCCGATCCTGTTCAGCACGCGCCGGTGTAATACCCGCCCCTGCCATCCGCATAGGCGCATTGGTTCTTTTCGGCATTCTTGGCAATCAGGTTGCCTGCAACGGCCCCTGCCACTGTGCCGACCACTTTCCAATTGGAGTTGGCCCCCAGAAGATCGGCGAGTGCCAGGCCTGCGACGGCCCCTGATCCGGTGGCAATGACGCGTTGCTGGTCATCGGGAAGACGCTGACACCCGGCCAGGCCAAGGCCCGCGGACAGGGTCAGGATGATAATGGACTTATACATTTTTTGCCCTCACAAATTGTTGATACCCCACCATTTCCCCTCCCTGAGCTTGGCGCAATTCCCGTTTTCAAAAGCCGGGAAACACGCGGAAAAATGCGCAAAAAAGAGCGCCGATGCATAAGCACCGGCGCTGAGAGATGAGGGTCCCAAATGTCAGGAAGGACCCTCTCGGGGAGTGAGGTTACGCGTCCTTGCGATTGCTTATCAGCTCTTCCACAACGGACGGGTCGGCAAGCGTTGAGGTGTCCCCCAGCGCGCCGTGATCGTTTTCGGCAATCTTGCGCAGGATGCGGCGCATGATCTTGCCGGACCGGGTCTTTGGCAGGCCGGGGGCCCACTGTATGTGATCCGGGCTTGCAATCGGGCCGATCTCTTGTCGGACCCAATTGCGCAATTCGGTTTTCAACGCGTCGCTATAGACTTCTCCATCCATCAAGGTGACGTAACAATAGATGCCTTGTCCCTTGATATCATGAGGAAACCCAACCACGGCGGCCTCAGACACCTTGGCATGAGCCACCAGTGCGCTTTCCACTTCGGCAGTGCCCATCCGGTGGCCCGACACGTTGATCACGTCATCCACACGACCGGTGATCCAGTAATACCCATCCGCATCACGACGGCAGCCGTCGCCGGTAAAGTAATAGCCCTTGTAATCGGCAAAATAGGTGGCCACGAAACGGTCGTGATCACCGTAAACGGTGCGCATCTGACCGGGCCAGCTGTCTTTCATGCACAGCACACCTTCGGCTTCGGTTTCGTGAATTTCCTCACCTGTTTGCGGGTCGAGGATCACGGGCTGCACTCCGAAAAACGGCGTGGTGGCCGATCCGGGTTTGGTGGCGGTCGCACCGGGCAGGGGGGTGAGCAGATGACCGCCTGTCTCCGTCTGCCACCAGGTGTCGACAATGGGGCAGCGGCCTTTGCCCACCACCTCGTTATACCAGTTCCAGGCCTCGGGGTTGATTGGTTCGCCGACAGTGCCCAGCACTTTCAGATCGCTGAGGTCATATTTCTCAACGAACTCATTACCACGCGCCATCAGCGCGCGGATTGCGGTGGGGGCGGTGTAGAACTGGTTGACCTTGTGTTTTTCGCAAACGGCCCAGAACCGCCCCGCATCCGGGTAGGTGGGCACACCTTCGAACATCAGCGTCGTGGCGCCGTTCGCAAGCGGCCCGTAGACGATGTAACTGTGCCCCGTGACCCAGCCCACATCCGCCGTACACCAGTAGATGTCGCCGTCATGGTAATCGAACACATATTCATGGGTCATCGCCGCCCATAGGAGATAGCCGCCGGAGCTGTGCAGCACGCCCTTGGGTTTTCCGGTGGAGCCCGACGTGTAGAGGATAAACAGCGGGTCTTCCGCATTCATCGGTTCCGCCGGGCAGTTGGTGCTGGCATCGGCCATCTTCGCCGCATAGCTGACGTCGCGGCCTTCGACCATTTTCACGTCGCCGCCGGTGCGTTCGACCACCAGAACCGGGGTGTTGCCAAGGGTGCCGTGTTCAAGGGCTGCATCCACGTTGGATTTCAACGGCGTGTTGCGCCCTCCGCGCGGGGCCTCGTCCGCCGTGACCACCAGGGATGCGCCGCAATCCTCGACGCG
This sequence comes from Aliiroseovarius crassostreae, assembly GCF_025137635.1. Taxonomy (NCBI): domain Bacteria; kingdom Pseudomonadati; phylum Pseudomonadota; class Alphaproteobacteria; order Rhodobacterales; family Paracoccaceae; genus Aliiroseovarius; species Aliiroseovarius crassostreae. The sequence goes on from NZ_CP080772.1 coordinate 857,860, forward strand.
CGAGGCGAGCGCCTCCGGGGAAAACCCGGCAAAGACAATCGAATGTATGGCACCGATGCGAGCGCAGGCCAGCATCGCATAGGCCGCTTCGGGGATCATCGGAAGGTAAAGCACCACGCGGTCGCCTTTGCCCACGCCGAGGTCTTTGTAGACATTGGCCAGTTTGCAGACGTTCTCATGCAACTCTCGATAGGTGATGTGCTTGTCCACATTGGGATCATCGGATTCCCAGATGATTGCGGTCTGATCTGCCCGCTCGGTCAGGTGCCGGTCGATGCAATTTGCGGCGACGTTCAACGCGCCATCTTCAAACCATTTGATCGACACATCCGGATGGGCATAGGTCACATTTTTCATGACCGTCGGAGCCGTGGCCCAATCCAGCCGCGTGACATGATCGCGCCAGAACGCATCGCTGTCGTTTACGCTGGCGGCATACATCTTTTGGTATTTGTCGGCATTGATAAGGGCGTTGGCCGCAAATTCGGCGGAGGGGGGATAGGTTGTGTCAGTCATTGCGGATCTCTTCCTGTCGTCATGAGCGTGTGGTTCTGTCAGGGGATACCAGCAGGCATCCCCTGTCCAGCGCGAACTCGACGAATTGACAGGCCGTATCCGACATCAGATCGCGAGGTATTCATTGCGCAGGGCTTCGTTTTCCAGCACTTCGTCGGCGCTTCCGTCATAGACCACACTGCCCGTATCCAGGATCACCGCGCGGTCAGCAAGCTGCAGCGCACGCACGGCGTTTTGTTCGACGATCACCGTGGTGATGCCCTGTTCCTTGATGATATTAAGCGTCTTTTCGATCTCGTCCACGATCACCGGGGCCAGACCTTCATAAGGTTCGTCCAGCAACAAGACCTTGATATCCCGCACCAAAGCGCGGGCGATGGCGAGCATTTGCTGTTCGCCACCTGACAGGGTGGTGCCTTCTTGCTTGCGGCGTTCCTTCAGGCGGGGAAACAGGTCATAGACCCGATCCAGCGACCAGCCCAGCGGCGGGGCAATCTGTGCCAGTTGCAGGTTCTCCTCGACCGTCAGACCCTGGATGATCGAGCGGTCTTCGGGCACCAGCGCCATGCCCAGCTGCGCGGCCTCATAGCTTTTGCGGTCGTGCAGATGCTGATGATCGAGCCAGATCTCACCATGGGTCAGCATCGGTTCATCCATCCGTGCGATGGCGCGCAGGGTTGAGGTCTTGCCCGCCCCGTTGCGCCCAAGAAGGGCGAGGATTTCACCTTCATGCACATTAAAACTGATGCCCTGCACGATATAGCTTTCGCCATAATAGGCGTGCAGATCCCAGACCGAGAAATAAGCAGGCGCGGTGGCGGCGTGGTTGCGGTTTTTCGAGAAATCCTTGCGTTTCACCTTGGGTTGTTCGCTCAGCAAGGTCTCATTCATCGACGAGTCAGCCATGTTTCGCTCCTTATTGCTGTGTCTCACCCAGATAGGCTTCGCGCACTTTCGGGTTGTCTCTGATATTTTCCGGCGTGTCCTCGACCAGCGGCGTGCCCTGGGCCAGAACGGTGATGCGATCGGCGAGCGAGAACACCACATGCATGTCATGTTCGATGATCGCCATGGTGATGTCGCGCTTTTCCTTGATCTCTTTCAAAAGGTCGATCGTGTTGTTGGTGTCCGCGCGCGCCATGCCGGCGGTGGGTTCGTCCAGCAGCAGGAGCTTGGGGTCCTGCACCAGGCACATCGCCATTTCGAGCCGCCGCTTGTCACCACGTGACATCGAGGATGCCTGCATATGGCGCTTGTCGATCATATTGACGTCAATGAGCATCTGCTCGGCTTTTTCGATCAGCGCCTTCTCATCCTTGATGCCTTCGAAGGCATGCAGGCGAAACGCCCCGTCCCGTTTGGCAAAGCAGGGGATCAGCATGTTCTCCATCACGTCCAGATCCCCAAAGATTTCCGGGGTCTGGAACACGCGGCTGACCCCCATCTGGGTGATTTCATGGGGGGTGCGCCCCAACAGGGACTGCCCGTCGAACATCACGCTGCCCGTGTCCGGGATCAGCTTGCCGACGAAGCAATTGAGCAGCGTTGATTTGCCTGCCCCATTGGGGCCGATGATCGCATGGACCGTCTGTTCCTGCACACTCAGGTTCACGTCGCCGAGCGCCTGAAGGCCGCCGAACCGTTTGCCTACACCTTTGACTTCAAGAATTCCCATCTGTCAGGCTCCTTTTATTCGGCCACATGGGGCGCATGTTTCGGGTGATGTTCCGGGTCGTCCTGATCTCCATCCCCACCTTTCTTGAACAGGGATTTCAGGCGCTGTCCCCCTTCGACAAGTCCGCCAGGCAGGAAGATCACAACCAGCATGAACAGAACCCCCGAGGTCATATGCCAACCAGAGCCGACAAAATGTTCCGCCACGTAGATCACAAAGCTTTCCAGCCCATCGGGCAGCCAGCCAAACCACTCGTGCAGCACCTGCTCGTTGATCTTGGAAAAGATGTTCTCCATGTATTTGATCACACCTGCACCCAGAACCGGACCCATCATGGTGCCAACGCCGCCGAGGATGGTCATCAAAACCACTTCGCCCGAGGCCGTCCACTGCATCCGTTCAGCACCCGCCAGCGGGTCCATCGAGGCCATCAGACCGCCAGCAAGCCCCGCATACATGCCCGAAATCACAAAGGCAGCCAGCGTATAGGGACGGGCATTGAGGCCGGTATAGTTCAGGCGCTGCTGGTTCGATTTGATTGCGCGCAGCATCAGGCCAAACGGCGAGCGGAAGATGCGCAGCGAGATGTAAAAGGCGATGATCGCAATCACGGCACAGAAATAGTAGCCATTGTTGAAGGTGAACACCCAATCTCCCACATTGATCTTTGACGATTGGTTCATCACGATGCCAAACAGATGCGGGCTGGTCGGGTCAGTCGCCGCCTGCAGGATCTGCGGATCATCAGTGTAAACCTGAAGGCCGGTCTCGCCGTTGGTGATCGGCGTCAGCACCGAATAGGCCAGGTTGAACGACATTTGCGCAAAGGCCAGCGTCAGGATCGAGAAATAGATGCCTGAGCGGCGCAGGCTGACATAGCCGATCAGGAGAGCAAACAGCCCCGACATGATAACCGCCAGCGGCAGGCCCCAGATCACGTTGTAATCCAAGAGCTTATACATCCAGACCACCGAGTAGGAGCCGATGCCCAGAAAGGCCGCGTGACCGAAGGAGAGATAGCCGGTCAGGCCAAAGAGGATGTTAAAACCGATGGCAAAGATGCCAAAGATTGCAAAGCGCTGCATCAGGTCCGGGTAGCCCGCGTTGAACTGCGCCAGCGCGGACCCTTCCGGGAAGGGTTGCAGCAGGATCGGGGTTGCCAGTGTCAGGAAGATGACAATCAGCAGGAATTTGGTGTCGCGTTTATCAAGTCCAAGCATGTATCAGTCCTCCATCACGCCTTTGCGGCCCATCAGACCCCGCGGGCGGGTGAGCAGAATAAGAATGGCAACCAGGTAGATGATGATCTGGTCAATGCCGGGGATCAGATCTTTGATCCAGTTCATCGAGGCAAAGCTTTCAAGGATGCCCAGCAGGAAGCCAGCCGCAATGGCGCCACGCAGGCTGCCCATGCCACCGACAACCACAACGACGAAACTCAGAACCAGAAAATCCATGCCCATGTGGTAATTGGGCGAGTTGATGGGCGCATACATCACCCCGGCCAGGCCCGCGACGGCGGCGGCAATGCCGAACATGATGGTGAAACGCCGGTCAATATTGATGCCCAGAAGGCCCACGGTCTGACGATCAGCCATGCCTGCCCGCACCACCATTCCGAAAGTGGTGAAGTTGAGGAAGGCAAAGACCGCAGAAATCACGATGGCTGAGAACAGGAAATAGACCAGGCGCCAATAGGGGTAGATGATCACATTGGGATCAAACCCCAACATCACGCCAAAATCGAACGATCCCTTGAAAGCGTCAGGCGCAGAAGTGGGGATCGGGTTGGCGCCGTAGTAATGCTTGATGATCTCCTGCATGACAATCGCCAGACCAAAGGTCACAAGGATCTGATCCGCATGGGGGCGTTTGTAGAAATGCTTGATCAGACCGCGCTCCATCGCCCAGCCGACAAACAGCATGATCGGCACTGAGAAAAGGATCGCCAACGGCACCGACCAGTCGATGATCGATGCCCCCATCTCTGGTCCGAACCAGCTTTCCACATAGGGGGTTTTCACCTTCAGCGGATTGCCAAGAAAGTCCTTCCTGGTCGGGTCCAATGTCTCAAAGCTGAGGCTGAAGATGCGTTGCAGGGTCACGGCACAGAAGGCGCCGATCATGAACAATGCCCCATGGGCAAAATTCACGACCCCCAATGTGCCGAAGATGAGTGTGAGCCCAAGTGCGATCATCGCATAGGCCGAGCCCTTGTCGAGCCCGTTCAGGATCTGAAGAAGAATGCCGTCCATTTTCCCCACCGAATAGGTATGTGTGACGAGCCCGGTTGCGTGATCGCCCCGGCCCCAAGGCCCCGCGCATTCGGGAATGCGCGGGGTGGATTGTGAGTGGTTACAGGGTGTTAGCCTGCGTTGCAGGTGCCCAGATTGCCGCCTGCAAACATCGGATGCTCCGGGTCATACGTGACCTGGGCCGCCGGGGTGACTTCCACAACTTCCAAAAGGTCGAACTCGGAGGTCGGGTTGTCTTTCCCTTTCACAACCAGCACGTCCTTGAAGCACTGGTGATCGTCGGCGCGGTAAATGGTTTTGCCATTGCCCAGCCCGTCAAACTCGAACCCTTCCAGAGCTTCGCCTACACCACATGGGTTGAAGGTGCCGGCGCGCTCACAGGCGTCAGCATAAAGCAGGGTCTGGCAGTAAACCGTGTGGGCGGCCTGGGACGGCGGGAAGCCATATTTGGTGCCGAAGGATTTTACGAAAGCCTGCGATCCTTCGTCGGTCAGTGACCAGTGCCAGTTGGTCGAGCCAAGGATCCCCTTGATGTTCTCACCCGCACCGCGCGCCATCAGACGCGAGAACAGCGGCACGACAATTTCGAAATTCTTGCCGTTCACCTGCTTCTCACGCAGACCAAACTGCACCGCATTGGTCAGCGAATTCACCATGTTGCCGCCGTAGTGGTTCAGGACCAGCACGTCTGCATCGGTTTGCAGAACCGGGGTGATGTAGGACGAGAAGTCGGTGGCTGACAGCGGGGTCTTCACCGCGTTCACGGTCTCCCAGCCCAGGGCTTCGGTCGCAGCGGTGATCGACGCTTCCTGCGTCCAGCCCCAGGTGTAGTCGGCGGTCAGGTGATAGGCCTTGCGATCCGCGCCATAGCGGGCTGCCAGCACCGGGGCCAGCGCGGCACCCGACATGTAGGCGTTGAAGAAGTGACGGAAACCGTTGGCCTTCTTGTCCTTGCCGGTGGTGTCGTTCGAGTGGGTCAGCCCGGCCATGAAGATCACGCCTGCTTCCTGGCACAGCCCCTGAACGGCGATGGCCACGCCCGAGGACGAGCCGCCGGTGATCATCACCGCGCCGTCCTTTTCGATCATCGACTTGGCCGAGGCGCGTGCCGCGTCCGATTTTGTCTGGGTGTCGCCGGTCACGAACTCGACTTTCTTGCCCAGAATACCGTTGCCCTTCAGCGCCTTCGAGCTGAAGGTGTTCAGCATACCACCGTCACCTTCGCCGTTCAGATGCTCAACCGCCAGCTGATAGGCGCGCAGTTCGTCTGCACCCTCGTCCGCATAGGGGCCGGTCTGCGGCACGTTGAAGCCCAGGGTCACGGTGCCGCCAGTGGGTTCGTTGGTATAGGCGGCGGCCGACGAGGCCGTGAAAATCGTCGGCAGCGCAACGCCAGCACCGGCAACGGCGCTGGTCTTCAGCAGGCCGCGACGTGTGAAATTCGAATTGGACATGTAATCCTCCCGTTTGGTCATTTTGGGCCTGTGCCTCCTCCGCACGCGCCCGTGTTCCTTATTTACAGAACGTGTTCAGTTTAAGGGTGGATCTGAAAACCAATCAACAAGTGCTTTTTAAATAAGGATTTATTTGTTAAGCTCTGAACTGTGCAGTTGCGAAATATGTAAAAACATTTTCCCGCATATGCAGAAAGTGGTTCATAATACTAGGAAAACCCATGCCGCAATCCCGCCTGACCGGCAGCCGTATCCGCGAAAGACGTCTATATCTGGGGCAAAAGCAGGCGGCCTTGGCACGCGAGGTCGGAATTTCCGCCGCTTATCTCAATCTGATCGAACACAATCGGCGCAGAATCGGCGGCAAGCTTCTGAACAATCTGGCACGCGCGCTTGCTGTTGATCCGGTGCAGCTGACTGAGGGGGCCGAGGACGCATTGGTCGGCCGTCTGAAGGACGCGGCGGTGCGCCTGCCGCAGGCCGCGGCGGAGCTTGACAAGGTCGAGGATCTGGCCGGGCGCTTTCCGGGCTGGACCGCGTTGATTTCCGCCCAGCACCGCCGGATCGAGGCGCTTGAGCATACCGCCGAGGCACTGACCGACCGTTTGACCCATGACCCGCAACTTGCCGCCAGCCTGCATGAAGTCATTTCAACCGTTACGGCCATTCGGTCCACCGCGTCGATCCTGTCCGACAACGTGGATATCGACCCGGAATGGCAATCTCGTTTCCTGCGCAACATGCGAGAGGAAAGCCGCCGTCTGTCGGCCTCGGCGCAGGGATTGGTGGATTACCTTGATGCCGGGGCAGATCAAGAGACCACGCCCCTGGTTCCGCAGGAAGAGATGACGGCCTTTTTCGCAGCGCACCAGTGGGTGTTTGCGTCGCTGGAAGGGGAGCAGGCGGATCTGGGGCCGCAGATTGCAACGCTGATTGAAACATCAGAACATCTTCAAAGCGATGAAGCGCGATTGCTGACCCGGAGCTGGCTCGAACGCTATGTCGAGGATGCGCAGCTGGTCCCGATGGCACGGTTCACGGAGCAATGGGAGCGGTCCGCGGGGGATATTTCTGCTCTTGCCGCACATTTTGCCCAGCCGATCGACCGGATCCTGCGTCGTGTCGCGGCCTTGCCCAAAGCGGAAGACGGTGCGCAAAGCTCTGGATTGCTGATTTGTGATGGGGCAGGGGCGATCACTTTTCGAAAGCCGGTCAGTGGGTTTGCCCTGCCGCGATTTGGCGCCGGATGCCCGCTCTGGCCGCTTTATCATGCATTGTCGCGACCGGGAGAGCCGGTTTCAGCCCTGCTGGACATGGGGGGACGGAATGCGCGCCGCTTCAGGTGCCTTGCAATCTCTCAGCCTGTTGGTGTGCCGCAGTTTGATGTGCCACCACGTAACGAGGTCACGATGTTGATTTTGCCCGAGGATGATGTCGCACCACCTGCCGAGAACCCAATTCTTGCTGGGTCCTCCTGTCGGGTCTGCGCCCGCGAAGGCTGTGCGTCGCGCCGCGAACCGTCGATCCTGTCTGGTTGAGTGCTTTGGGGCAGGAAATCCACTGCCATACCCGCCCGAACAGAACATCCGTTTTGACATATGGCCCGGATTTTCACATAGTCAGGGGCGGCAGGCGTCATGTATCGTCAGTCGGGGAGGACGAATGACAAATTTGACGGATCGAAATCCAGATCAGGCGGCGAGAGAGCAAGGCCGCACAGCCCGGTTGTCGCGTCAGGTTCTGTTGATCGAAGACGAACCCAATATCATCGAGGCGATCAGCTTTATCCTGAGCCGTGATGGCTGGACCGTCAGCACCCATTCCAACGGAGAAACCGCCGTGGAGACCGTGCTGCGGATCAACCCGGATGTGCTGGTTCTGGATGTGATGCTGCCCGGGCGCTCTGGCTATGATATCTTGCAGGACCTGCGCGCGGACCCCGCGACCAGGGATATTCCCGTGCTGATGCTGACTGCGCGTGGTCAGAAAAATGACCGTGAACTGGCAGAACGCCTGGGGGTCAGCAAGTTCATGACCAAGCCGTTTTCAAATGCCGAGGTGCTGGAAACGTTACGACAGATTGCCGGTGACTGAGGGGCAGAATGAGCCTACGGCGTGAACCTTTGTTCCTGGCCCGACAGAATTACCGCCGACGTCGGGTGTCAGATGCGGCGCGAGTGGTGCCCCTGTTCGGGATCGTGTTGTTTTTCCTGCCTTTGCTGTCCGCAGGTCAGGGGCGCAATGATACGGTGGGCTGGCTGGCCTATCTGTTTGGCGCCTGGTGCATGCTGATCATCGTGACCGCGATCCTGTCGCGCGGCGTTGGGCGGGGCCCGGCTGCCGGACGGGGTGACGAGGGCGGAACGGACACGGGACCCGCCTCGCGAACAAGGTCATCGTGATGGCTTTGCCCTTCAATATTCTGGTTCTGGTCTGCCTGCTTTATGTCGTGTTCCTGTTTGCCGTGGCCTTTGGCGCGGATCGCCGGGCGCGCCACGGGGGCGCCAGCTGGCTGCGCAATCCGATGATCTACACCTTGTCCCTGTCGGTCTATTGTACCGCCTGGACGTTTTACGGTGCCGTGGGCTATGCGGCGCGTTCAGGGTTGGAGTTCGTCACGATCTATCTTGGCCCCACATTGGTGATGATTGGCTGGTGGGGCATTTTGCGCAAGCTGGTGCGGATTGGGCGCGCGCAGAGAGTGACCTCAATCGCGGACCTGATTTCGTCGCGATATGGCAAGTCCAACGGGCTGGGTGTTTTGGTCACCTTGCTGGCCGTGGTTGGGACAACGCCGTATATTGCCCTTCAACTTCAATCCGTTACGCTTTCGTTTGCCGTGTTTGCCGAACATGAGGCGGCGCTGGGGCAAGGGGTGCTGGAGCGGGTGGATCACACCGCCACCGCGCTTTGGGTGGCAATTGGGCTGGCGCTTTTCACCATTCTGTTTGGCACCAGGAACCTTGACGCAAATGAACGTCACAACGGGGTGGTCACAGCCATTGCGGTTGAGGCAATTGTGAAATTCGTGGCCCTGCTGGCGGTTGGGATTTTTGTCGTCTGGGGTGTGGCAGGTGGCGTTGGGGAGATTGCACAAACCATTTCAGAAAGCCCGATTGCCGCGTGGAACATCAGTGCGGGGCGCTGGACCGGTCTGACCTTTCTGTCTGCGGCTGCTTTCCTGACGCTGCCACGTATGTTTCAGGTTCTGGTGGTCGAAAATGTTGATGAAAACCAGCTCTCCACCGCCTCATGGGCCTTTCCGACCTACCTGATGCTGATGAGCCTTTTTGTGTTGCCGGTTGCCGCCGTTGGATTGACCGTGCTGCCTGAAGGGTCGAACCCGGATCTGTTCGTGCTGACCCTGCCGCTGCATTTCGATCAGCAGGGGCTGGCGATGCTATCATTTCTGGGCGGGTTCAGCTCGGCCACTTCGATGGTGATTGTCGCTTCAATTGCCCTTTCAACCATGGTCTCCAACCATATTGTCATGCCGATCTGGCTGGCCGCCCGCCGGGTGGATGAGGCCACCGTGTCCGGCGATGTGCGCCATCTGGTCCTGTCAGCGCGCCGTCTGTCGATCGGGGCGGTGCTGCTGCTGGGATATTTCTACTACCACTTCTCCGGAGGGGGGGAGGCGCTGGCGTCGATCGGTCTGATTTCCTTCGCCGGTGTTGCCCAGGTTCTGCCCGCACTGTTGGGCGGTATCCTGTGGCGTGGGGCGTCGCGCAACGGGGCGGCGGTTGGGCTGATCGCGGGCTTTGGCGTCTGGGCCTATACGCTGTTCATTCCCAGCTTCGGAGAAGCAGGTCTGATGAGTGCAAAAATGCTGGTGGATGGGCCATGGGGGATTGAATGGTTGCGTCCGCGCGCCCTGTTTGGGCTGGGCGGTATGGATCCTGTTGTCCATGCGTTTTTCTGGTCGATGCTGATCAACACCAGTGCCTTTGTCACTGTTTCCCTGATGTCATTTCCCTCGCCGCTTGAGCGCCTTCAGGGCGCGCAGTTTGTCAATGTGTTCGATCATTCTGAACATGCCCCGAGCTGGACCCGTGGGGGCGCGGAGGCCGAAGACCTGCTGATCATGGCGCAACGGATCATGGGGCCGGATGAGGCGCAAGTGCTGTTCCAGAATGTCGCCACGCGGCAGGGGAAAGATGGCTATCTGCCTGATACAACACCAGATTTCATTGCGCAGTTGGAGCGCGAACTGTCTGGATCCGTTGGGGCCGCGACGGCACATGCCATGGTCGGTCAGATTGTTGGCGGCGCCTCCGTTTCGGTGGAAGATCTGATGGCTGTTGCCGATGAAACGCAGCAGATGCTGGAATATTCTTCTCAACTGGAAGCCAAGCAAAGCGAATTGACCACGACGGCGCGCCGACTGTCCGAGGTCAACGAAAAACTGACACAGCTATCGATCCAGAAAGATGCCTTTCTCAGTCAGATCAGTCATGAGCTGCGCACCCCGATGACATCGATCCGTGCCTTTTCAGAGATCCTGCGCATGGGGGATCTGGATGCCGAGGCGCATGAGAAATATGCGTCGATCATCCATGGTGAAGCGGTGCGCCTGACCCGTCTTCTCGATGACCTCCTGGACCTCAGCGTGCTGGAAAACGGGCAGGTGCAGCTCAATCCGCAACATGAAAGCCTCAAGCAGGTCCTGGATCGCGCCGTTGCGGCAACAAGCTCCATTTCCAGAGATAAATTTACCATCCGCCGCTGGGAGGAAGGGGAGCAGATTGATCTTTATACTGACACGGACCGGCTGGCTCAGGTCTTTATCAATCTCATCAGCAATGCGGCCAAATATTGTGACGCACCAGTCGCACGGCTAAAGATCCATGTCAGCCGGCGCCCCGGGGTGCTTCGCGTTGATTTCATTGACAACGGGACCGGAATTCCTGCGGAAAGCCAGGCGATGATTTTTGAGAAATTCTTTCGGCTGTCTGATCAGAGGGCGGCCGGGGGCGCCGGTCTTGGGCTCGCGATCTGCCGCGAAATCATGGACAAGCTGGGGGGGACACTGACCTATCTTCCGGGGCAGGGAGGGGCGGCCTTCCGGGTATCGCTGCCGCTGGTGACCTGACACGGACAGATGCAGAGTTGCCCCAAGTTCCACCTGTTCTTTTTTGCCGATGTCTTCCCGATCTCAATGATTTGTAAACCCTGTTCGGGTCATCTTTGGGGCAGGATGAACAGGCAGATGTGATGAGTGACGCGGACCAGAAAAACGTAAAGCGGCGACTGGCTGGCGAAGGGCGACCCCCGCCGGAAATCGGTCGCATGACGCCAGAGCTTGCTTTGAAGCTGGCGCTGGCGCGGGCCTGCGAGACCTCGGTTGCGCTTGAGGTTTTTGCGCAATCGGTCGAAATGCGGCGCCTTGTTCTGTCGACACTGGTGGAGGAGCTGCCGGAAAACGCCCTCGTGACCCTTTTGCAAGGCCCCAAGAACCAGATGGGGCTGGTCCTGTTTGATGCCCAGGCCCTTGCGGGGGTGATCGAAAAGCAGACCACCGGGCGGGTGGTGCCAAATCCTGCGGCCGAGCGGGCGCCAACGCGCACGGATGCGGTCATGTGTGCGGATCTGATAGACGATATTCTGCGCGCGTTCCACGCGGAAGGCGAAGACGCAGGGTTGCCCGGCGCCACCAACTGGCAAGGGTTTAAATATGTGATGCCGCTCGAAAATGCGCGAGCAATTCAAATGACGATGGAGGACATTCCCTATCGTCTGTTTGACGTGCATCTGGATATGGAAAACGGTGCCAAACAGGGGCGCATCTGGCTGATGTTTCCATTTGAGCCACCGCAAAGCGCACCTGCCCCCTCCGTGGGGGAGGCCGAAGAAGATGGCGCGCTGGCAGAGGTCGTGCAGGGGGCCGAAACCCGACTGGAGGCTGTGTTGCACCGGTTGGAAATGCCCCTGTCTCAGGTCACCGCGCTGGAGGTTGGAAGTCTGCTCCCAATTCCGTCTAAAATGATCACGCAGATCCAGCTGGAGGATATTCTGGGTGAAAAGGTGTGCCACGGTGCTCTCGGTGGCAAGGCGGGGCACAGGGCCTTGCGGATCAACCTCTCGGCTTCCGAACCGGATGCGCCGGACCCGATCAATGCCTTGTCCGCTGGGAACCTCTCGTCAGATCCCGGGCTGTTTCCCCAGAAGTCGGAACAACCTGCGCTGGGGGGCTTGCCTGCCGCGCCCGGCCTGGCTGGGGCGGGTGACGGTGACTTGACGGGTTTGCCAGACCTGCCTGATCTGCCCCCGCTTGATCCTGCGGAGGCCGGGGCGGGGATTGGCGATCTTCCTGCGCTCGAAGCGGTTGGGGACCTGCCTGACCTATCCGATCTCGCCTCTCTCGGGGGGCATGACTAAGCCAAGAGGTCGATGACTTTCCGCGGGGGTTGACCTGTATCAAGGTCAGTTTTCCGTTGGAATGTCAGCATCCTGAAGAAAGGAGCTCTGCCATGACCGACACAGCAAAATATCGAAAAATTCTCGAGGATCGTCTGAAGGAACTGGATGTCCGGCTCCATGAGATTGAGGATGAGCTTGACAGTCACCAGTCGAAAGACTGGGAGGAGCTGGCGGTAGAGCGTGAAGAAGATGAAGTCCTGGAAGGGCTCGGCACCTCAGGCCAGGAAGAGATTGCCAAGATCAAGGCTGCGCTGGTGCGGATTGATGAAGGGGAGTATGGGGTCTGCGTAAAATGCGGAGACGATATTCCCGAAGCCCGTTTGGAGGTGGTTCCGTTCACGCCGTTTTGCCCAAAATGTGCCTGAGCTCGGGGGAAGCTGGCATGGCGTCCGCTTCCTGACGAGCAGGAGGGTCTGTTGCATTTTCGACCGCATGGTCGGGAAAGTTGGGCCCATCCTGAGCACAGCATTGACAGCCCGCAAGTCAGGCCGTTTCTTGTCCGCAAGCCAAGGAGGGGATGATGAGCGAAGCGGTAACCTGTGAAATCCATGACGAAGTGGCTGTTCTGACCATAGCCAACCCGCCGGTAAATGCGTTGTCACATAAGGTGCGCGCCGGATTATGGGAGCATCTGGATCGGTTGGACGGCAGCCCCTCGGTCAAGGCGATGGTTCTGAGAGCGGAAGGACGCACCTTTCCGGCAGGTGCTGACGTTCGCGAATTTGGGCGCCCTCGCACCCCGCCCATCCTGTCTCAGATATGTGACAGGATAGAGGCGCTTTCCATTCCCGTGATCGCTGAAATTCAGGGAACCGCTCTGGGGGGAGGGTTCGAACTTGCGCTCGCATGCCATTACCGTATCGCAGACAAATCTGCACGTTTGGGGTTGCCTGAGGTTGGGTTGGGGGTGCTGCCGGGCGGAGGAGGCACCCAGAGGTTGCCTCGTCTGGTCGGTGCGGAGCGCGCGCTTGATATGATCATTTCCGGGAAACCGGTTTCCGCCCCGGCTGCCGAAGCCCTTGGCCTGATTGATCGTGCCGTCAATCGCAATCTGCATCAGGCGGCGATGGCCTCGGCGCGCAACCTGATTGCGCATAAGGCCGGCCCGCGACCGACCCGCGCGCGACAGGATGGTCTGCGGGATGTTGCGGCTTTTGGTGCGGCGGTGGCGCGGGCCCGGGAAAAACACGCGAAATCTCCTTTGAACAACATTTCCCGTATTATTGATTGTGTCGAAGCTGCTTTGCTGCTGCCATTTGATGCGGGCATCAGCATGGAGCGTCTGGCGTTTGACGAATGCGAAACCAGCCCGCAGGCCGAGGCGCTGCGACACGCGTTTTTTGCCGAGCGTCGGGCAGCAAAAGTGCCTGAGCTGGATGGGGCAGAGCTGCGGGAGATCAAGCAGATTGGCGTTGTTGGTGCCGGCACCATGGGGTCAGGTATTGCCATATCCTGCCTCGACGCAGGTTTCCCGGTTACGCTGGTTGAGAGGCATCAGGACGGTTTGGATACGGGCATTGCTAAGATAGAAAAGAACTATCTTCGCTCCGTGGAAAAGGGGCGCATCACCGAGGAAACTCGCGCAGCGCGCATGGCGCAGCTGAACGGAACGACGGAGATGTCGGATCTGTCAAAGGTGGATCTGGTGATTGAGGCCGTGTTTGAGGATGAAGAGGTCAAGCGCGGTGTGTTCGCCCAGCTTGACGCGGTCATGCGCCCTGGCGCGATCCTGGCGACCAACACCTCATACCTCGATATTGACGCTTTGGCCGCTACGATATCTCGGCCCGAAGATGTGGTTGGGTATCACTTCTTTTCGCCAGCCCATATCATGAAACTGCTTGAGGTTGTTGTTGGCAAAAAGACCCACAGGGATGTGGTGGCGACGGGATTTGCCTTGGCAAAGAAGCTGCGCAAGGTGCCGGTTCGGGCGGGCGTGGCAGATGGTTTCATCGGAAATCGCATCCTTGCGGCTTACCGTCTTGCCGCAGATTTCATGCTGGAAGAGGGGGCAAGCCCGGCGGAAATCGACGCCGCGATGCGCTCTTTCGGCTTTCCGGTTGGCCCGTATCAGGTGCTTGATATGGCAGGGCTGGATATTTCCTGGGCTCGCCGCAAACGTCTGGCCGAAAGCCGTAATCCCAAGGACCGATATGTGGCGATTGGCGACAGAATTTGCGAGCAGGGCTGGTTCGGGCAGAAGACCGGCCGGGGATACTATATTTATGGTGGTGAAAATGGCCCGGTTGAAAACCCGGATGTTCTGTCGATCATCGCTCGGGAACGGGGGGCAAAAAACATCCGCCCCCGGCCATTTGCCGAGGATGAAATCCAGATGCGCTGCCTGTCAGCCATGGCCAATGAAGGGGCGCGGCTTCTGGAGGAGGGGGTGGCATTGCGCCCGTCCGACATCGATGTTGTGAAACTCTTTGGCTATGGGTTTCCACGTCACCGCGGTGGGCCGATGATGTGGGCGGACCAGACCGGACTTCTGGCGGTTGAGAATGCGCTTAAATCCTATTTGCCCGAGGCCCCGGAATTCTGGCAGCCCAGCCAGATGTTTTCCGAAATGATCAAGAACGGACGGCATTTCTCGGATCTGAATGAAGGCTAAGGTAAGGCCGCGCATCCTTCGCGCGGCTTTTCAACCCGCCGTTACGACAGAGAAATTCCCAAGATCACGCACATCAGGCCAAGCACCGACAGCGCCAGCGCGCCCATGTTCAGCACCATCGCCTTTTGAATGCGCGCCCGCAGGGCGGCGTCGTCAAGACCGGCGCGTTTGGCCTTCATGACCTTCACGGCAGAGGTGACCAGCCCGATTAGCCCGACAAAGGATACAACCGCCCCGACAATGATCAGCCATTCCATCTTATTTCCCCCAGTAACGCGCTTCGGAAAAAAAGGTGACCGTCAGGGTCGTTCCGAAATGCCCAATACATTGACTTAGCTCGCGGCCGTTTGGCCTGTCCCTTGCCTCAGGTCAAACCAAAAAACGCCAGCGTTGGTGGCAAAGCGCCTAACCCGCATTCTAGTCTCGCGCAACCCCTTGAAGGTGAGAACGCTTGTCGATACTCATGTCATCCAACAACATTCGGAACAAAACTGAAACGCCCGAGAGGACAGAATGGACGAATACCATCCCGACACGACCTACCGTGTGACCGCCGACGAACTTCGCCAGTTTATCGAGCGTTTTGAGCGCCTTGAGCTGGAAAAGAAAGATATCGCTGAACAGCAGAAAGAGGTGATGGCCGAGGCGAAATCGCGCGGTTATGACACCAAGGTCATGCGCAAGGTGATTGCGTTGCGCAAGCGCGACAAGGATGACATCGCCGAAGAGGAAGCCGTGCTTGAGATGTATAAGGAAGCATTGGGCATGTCCTGAGCGGCACTTTTTCTGACAGGTTTCAGGCGTCCGGCATTCAGGTGCCGGGCGCCTTTTTCATGCAATCCCGCGTGAAATGACATTTCTCAAAGGGAACTTTTGGGGCCTATCAGTGGCGCTGGCGGTGAAAAATAGGGGATTTCTCCGCTGATGGTTCAGATTTTTGCTGTGACTGCAGGTGAAATTGTTTATGGAACGGCAACGCTCATTTACGGAGAAGTTCCCGTTGCTCGATCTCACGCTCGTCCGCTCCACGCTCGCCAGCCATTATGACCTTGCACCGTCCCCTGATCTTGCCGCAAGCATGCCCGAGATCTATGAGCGGATGAACCGGGTCGTCACGCCGATGGATTTTGCGATCTATGCCCCCTATATCAAGGCGATCAACGAGCTGAAGAAACAGCGTAATGCGGTGATCCTGGGGCATAACTACATGACACCCGAGATTTTCCACGGCGTATCTGATTTTGTAGGCGACAGCCTGCAGCTGGCAATGAAGGCGCAGGATGTCGAGGCGGATGTGATCGTGCAATGTGGTGTGCACTTCATGGCGGAAACGTCAAAGATCCTCAGCCCTGAAAAAACGGTTCTGATGCCGGATATGGAAGCAGGGTGTTCGCTGGCTGAAAGCATCACGGCAGCAGGCGTTGAAGAAATGCGTGCGAAATACCCCGGGGCTCCTGTGGTGTCTTACGTCAATACGACGGCCGAGGTGAAAGCCGCTTCGGATATCTGCTGCACCTCTGCCAACGCTGTTCAGATCGTGAACGCGATGGAAAGTGATACGGTCATCATGACGCCGGACCAATACCTGGCGCAGAACGTGGCCAATGAGGCGGACAAGAATGTGGTGTTCTGGCCCGGATCCTGCATTGTGCACGAGCAATACACCCCTCAGGACCTGCGCGATTTCCGTGAATGGAACCCGGGCACACGCCTGATTGCCCACCCGGAATGCACCCCGGCCGTGGTTGCCGAGGCGGATTATTCCGGTTCAACCAGCGGCATCATCAAATATGTCACCGAGGAAAAGCCGGCTCAGGCGATGTTGATCACGGAATGTTCGATGGCATCGAATATTGCCGATGAGTTGCCTGAAGTGGATTTCATTGGCCCGTGCAACATGTGCCCCTACATGAAAAAGATCACGCTGGAAAAGGTGCTCTATGTGTTGCACACGATGGAAAACCAGGTGGAGGTTGATGCCGATGTCGCGGACAAGGCGCGTCTTTCCGTGCAGCGCATGATCGACCTTTCGCGCAAACTGGGCCTCTGAACCAGATGCAGGTGATCACAACTGACCGCATTGTCATTGTCGGGGCCGGGATGGGCGCGCTTTATGCGGCGCTCAAACTCGCTCCGCTGCCGGTTGTGATGATCTCACCCGAACCGCTTGGCGAAGGGGCCAGTTCGGCCTGGGCACAGGGCGGGGTCGCTGCGGCAATGGATGCCGATGACAGCCCGGAAAATCATGCGGTGGATACGGAACGTGCCGGGGCCGGCACGGTTGATCGCAATGTCGCCAGCATGGTGACCCGCGAAGCGCGTGCGCATATTCTTGACCTGACCCGCTTGGGCACGCCCTTTGATCGCACCGAAACCGGCGAATATGTCCTGTCCCGTGAAGCAGCGCACAGTTTTGCGCGGGTCGTGCGTGTGAAAGGGGATCAGGCCGGGGCTGAAATCATGGCCGCGCTGATCGAACAGGTGCGGGCCAGCTCTTCGATCCAGGTGCTTGAAGGCACAATGGCAGTGGATCTGCAGGTGGAGCAGGGTCGCGTCACCGGGGTGATGATCACCGAAAGCGACGAAAGCCGCTCCGCACCAATCCTTCTCAAAGGCGCGGCTCATCTGTTGGCCGGTGGTGGCTCTGGCGGGCTTTATGCGCTGACCACCAACCCCCCCCGCATTCGTGGGCAGGTGATTGGTATGGCGGCGCGCGCTGGCGCGCGGATTGACGACGCAGAGTTCGTGCAGTTTCACCCCACCGCTATGGATGTGGGGGAGGATCCGGCCCCGCTTGCGACCGAAGCCCTGCGGGGGGAAGGGGCGGTGCTGATCAACAAGCATGGCAAGCGGTTCATGCTGGATGTGCACCCGGATGCCGAGCTTGCTCCGCGCGATGTGGTTGCCCGTGCAATCTTTGCTGAGGTGCAGGCGGGCAATCGCCCCATGCTTGATACGCGCGAGGCTCTGGGGCAGGGGATCCTGACGCAATTTCCGTCCGTGGCCGAATATTGCGCCCGGAATGGGATTGACCCGGTGTCACAGCCCATTCCCGTGGCCCCTGCTGCGCATTACCACATGGGGGGCATTGCCACCGATACAAAGGGGCGCGCCAGTATCGGCGGGCTCTGGGTCTGCGGTGAAGCGTCTTCGACCGGGCTTCATGGGGCAAATCGCCTGGCCTCAAACGGTCTGTTGGAGGCGCTGGTCTATGCCCGTCTTTGCGCCGGGGATATCTCCGAAGCAGTGGGAAAGCGGCAGGATGCGCCCGAGATTGAGCTGAAGTTTCAAGGGCGTGGACAGGCCCCGGATGCGCAGGCCGTGGCCCAGTTACGTCAGACCATGACCGAACATGTGGGGGTGGTGCGCGATGAGGCCGGGTTGAAAACGGCCCTTGTGACACTTGCACGGCTTGAGGCGGAACAGGCGCAGAGCCTTGCCTTTATGAACATGTCTGCCACCGCGACCCTGATTGCCGCAGCGGCGCTGGAACGGCGCGAAAGCCGCGGCGCACATGAGCGGTCCGACTACCCGGAACCTGTTGCCGGGTTGGGGCTGCGATCGTCGATGACACTGACGCAGGCGCTCGAAATACGGGCGAAGGTTTGCGAGGAAATACAATGAGTTATGCTTCTGTTCCTGATCTCATCCTTGAACCTATGGTGCGCAATGCACTGATGGAGGATCTTGGCAGCTATGGGGATGTGACCACCCGTGCCGTGATCGCGCCCAATGCCAGCTATGAAGCACGGTTGAACGCGCGTGAAGACGCGGTTGTGTCCGGGATGCAGGTGGCGGAAATTGCCTTTCGCCTCGTGGATCCGTCGCTTGAGATCGTGACGCATATTGCTGATGGGCACCCCTGCAAGGCGGGGGATGTGCTGATGGAGATCAAGGGATCGGCGCGCTCGATCCTGTCTGGTGAGCGTGTGGCGCTGAACTTTGCCGGTCGTCTGACCGGGATCGCCACCATGACCGAAGGGTTTGTGGCTGAAACCAAGGGCACGAAGACCCGCGTGACCTGCACCCGGAAAACCACGCCGGGGCTGCGGATCGTTGAAAAGCTGGCCGTGCTGCATGGGGGCGGGTTCAACCACCGCTATTCCCTGTCAGATGCGATCATGATCAAGGACAACCATATTGCCGCCGCCGGCGGTGTGCGCCAGGTGCTGGAAGCCACCAAGGCCAGCGCCAGCCATATGATGGCGGTTGAGATCGAGGTAGATCGCCTCGACCAGCTGGAAGAGGTTCTTGAGGTTGGTGGGGCCTCGGTTGTGCTTTTTGACAATATGGACAACGACATGCTGCGCAAGGCCGTTGCCATGGTGGATGGACGTATGACCACCGAGGCGAGCGGCAATGTGAAACTCGATCGCATTGCCTCCATCGCAGCCACGGGGGTCGATTATATTTCATCCGGCGCGCTGACCCATTCGGCACGCACTGTGGATCTTGGTCTCGATTTCTGAGACAGCTCAGGCAGTCAGCAACGTGACGCCGGGGATGGATTTGATTTCGAGCATGTCGTCGTCATAAGACTGCGACAACTCCTGCATCAGGTCCTGTGTCCAGCCGGGCAGAGTAATTTCTTCCTCGATCTCTTCCTCAAGGGCGTATTTGCTGAGGAAGGCGGCCAGAACCCGTCGACGTTGGATTTCATTGTGGATCGGATGTGAGGCAAGGTAGTCGCGCAGGCGTTTGATCCCTGGTCTGGCCATGATCTGGGCCAGAATATCCAGCCCCCCCATCAGTTTGACCTCCGGGTCCAGCCCGGCCACTTCGTGCAGGATTTCGGGCCAGATCAACGGCGTATCTTCGTTGCACCATACCGTGATAGGGCAGTCGGGCGTGGCTTCCCGTATCGCATGCAGCGTGTCGGACCAGTAAAGGTGGCGTGGGTCGACACCTGCCAGAAGCTGATGCAACTTGTCCTCGGGCACCTTTGCGGCCAGTGCGGGCAGAAATGTGGAAATATCCCGCATCCCCATGAAAAATTCGACCTGATGCATCGGAAACAAGTTGCGCAGGCGTTTGGTATTTCGCTCCGCCAAACCGTAGAGCACGCCGCCTTCGAAGGCCCTGAAGCTGGCGCCGAGGAAATTGTCATGCCCAAAGACGATTCTTTCCGCGTCTTCAAGGTCAACAAAATGCTCAATCAGCATTTCCTGCGTGTCCAGGTCGGCCTTGGCCCCCTGTAGCTTGTTCAGCACATCCGCAAGAACCCCCCGATAGCGGCTGGGGCCGGGCACACAGATCCCTTCGCGCGCAAGAACACCAGAGTTGCGGAGCAAAGACCGCAACAACTGTTCCTCGTCCGTGCAATGGGCCCCGATGTGAAAGGAGATTTTCATCCCGGCCTGTATCCTTTTGTCTTGTCAGCGGTTTTTGCCCGCATCAAACCAGAACGCCGCCAATTGCTGCGAGGTGGTGACGGCGGGGTTCGCTGTTGCGCCGAAGGACAGGTGTCCTGAACTGCTTTTCCATAAACATAAGCCGCTTTTCTGGACAGGGAAACCCAATAAGGGTAAGGGCAGTGTATGACCGAGCAAAACACTCAGCTAACCGGCTCCAATCCCCAGCGCCATCGTCCTCTGCGCTGGAGCGTCAGCCCGTGGTCCGTGGGGGCAGGGGTGATTGCGCTGTTGGTATTGATGCCCCTGATGTCCATCGTCTGGATGGCCCTGACCCCCGAGGAAAACGCCTGGCCGCATCTGATGGCCACGACATTGCCGCGTTACACGATCAACACGCTGGTGATCTGTCTGTCAGTTGGGGTTTTATCAGCGGCGATTGGCACCGGATCGGCCTGGATGCTGACCATGTATCGGTTCTGGGGATCACGGGCGATGCAGTGGCTGCTTTTGACCCCGCTTGCCATTCCTGCCTATGTCGGGGCCTATGCGTTGGTGGATTTCCTGGAATATGCCGGACCGGTGCAGACGGGGCTGCGGTCCCTGTTCGGCTGGGAAAGCTCACAAGATTACTGGTTTCCTCAGATTCGGTCGCGCTGGGCTGCCATTGTCGTGCTGACAGCGGCATTGAACCCATATGTGTTCTTGCTGGTGCGCACGGCCCTGCGCGAGCAATCGGGGGATGCCTATGAAGTCGCCCGTGCGCTTGGGGCAGGCCCCTTGGCGCGGTTCTGGCGCGTGGGGCTGCCACTGGCCCGCCCGGCCATCGCGGCCGGGGTTGCCATTGTCATGATGGAGACACTGTCCGATTTCGGGGTGGTGGATTTCTTCGCCGTGCAGACGCTCACAACCGGGATTTTTACGGTCTGGCTTGAAAGCCACAATGCCGGTGGAGCTGCCCAGATCGCCCTGGTGATCCTGGGCTTCGTGTTCCTGCTTGCGGCCATGGAGAAAATCAGCCGCTCACGGTCGCGTTTCTATCGCACCTCCCGGCAAAGTCGTCCGGTTACAGCGCGGCACCTGACCGGGTTCCATGCGGCTCTCTGTCTTGGGCTGTGCGCGGTGCCCTTCGTGATCGGCTTTGTCCTGCCGGTGGGTGTGCTGGCGTATCACGCCATCAATAAACCGGAGTTTTGGTTCTCAAACGGGCTGCTCTCGGCATTGGTGCATACGCTGACCGTGGGCGGCGCGGCGGCCGCCGTTTCGGTGATCGGTGCGTTGTTTCTGGTCTATGGCGTGCGCATGTCCGGGCGCCAATTGCCCCGCAAGCTGATGCCTCTTACCACAATTGGCTATGCGGCACCCGGGGCAGTTCTGGGGGTGGGGATCCTGATCCCCATGGCGGCGGCTGATAATTATTTTGCGGATGGTGTGCTGGCTGTGACCGGGTGGGATCCCGGGTTGTTGATGACAGGCACCGCTTTTGCGGTGATCTATGCCTATTGCGTGCGATTCTTTGCAATTGCCCAGGGCACCGCAGATGCAGCGTTTGAGCGGGTCTCCCCCAGCCTTCCCATGGCCGCACGCTCGCTTGGACGATCAGCCAAAGGGGCATTGGCCGAAGTTTACGTCCCCCTGATCCGTCGATCGGTTGGCACGGCACTGCTTCTGGTTTTTGTCGATAGCGTCAAGGAACTTCCCGCCACCCTGCTGCTGAGGCCCTTTAATTACGGCACTTTGGCAACGCGTGTCTATGAACAGGCCTCCCTGGAACAACTGGAGCAGGCGGCCCCTCCGGCGCTGATGGTGATTGCCGTCGGGCTGGTGGCTGTTGCCATGCTGGCGCGCGCTGGGAAATAGGCTTGAACCCCCCGAAAGAGTTGAGTAAAGGGAGGGCGTGCCCCTATAGCTCAGCTGGTAGAGCAACTGATTTGTAATCAGTAGGTCCGCGGTTCGAGTCCGTGTGGGGGCACCATCAAGCACCTGATTTTTAAGAAAAATATCATTTTCTTGGATGTCGTCCGCCCGAACGTCCGAAGGCGTCCGAGTCGGATGTTTAGGTTTCGGGGCGTATCTCAGCATCCCGGCATCAAACAAAAGTGCCAACACAAGTCCGAAATGGACCCGTGCGCTGGGGGCAGTGTCGGCTTGTGCAGCCAGCTGGTTCAGATCCTCATGGGGCATCAGAAAGGGTGGAAATAACTAACACTGTTTCTGCCAGTCTAACCGAGGATGGATTGAAAAGCATTGACCCGCTTTCGAATAGTCCCGCTGGCCTACTAGAAACTATTGCTCCCAGAAATCTCGTGAATGTTGGGAACCACGGATTTTGGTCTTTCACGGCGAGACATGGTATTGCGAACATAATTGAGGCGTTCAAATGACAAAAACGATTTTACTGACCATCGTGCTAATGGGGCTTCTTGGGGCTTTGCTTTTTGCTGCCGCTTTTGTAGTTGGTATCGGTAGAGGGGGGCAGAGTTATAGTACCTATTTCGGGCTGGAGCGGCACATAACCGCTGAAGAACTTAGCGCCCTGAAATCAACTACAGGAAAAAAATACCAATCCCACTGTACCAAAGAAGCACAAAGCGGTGAATGCGTGCGCTGGACCGTTGGCGACTTTGGGAGAGATGGAGCCTCAATAAAGCTCATAAGAAGAGATGGAAAGGACTACGTGGTACTTACGTCACTGCCGTACTACCCTTTATACTTTGGTTCTCCACGTGTAAGGAACGTGCATAAGGACTTGGATAGCTTGATTGCGGGCGCATTGGGTGAAAATCTGCAATCTATTGATTATAGTGAGCTATTTGGGAAGAACCCAGAGGGACAGCATCGTTAGGGTAATTGAGTTTGAGTGCGCAGCGGCTGCCCACTCGCACTTTCCTCCACCACGCTGACCACAATCTCCACCCGCTCCCCGGCAAATTCCACCAGATGCGGCGTGTCAAAAAAACGCGCCGCCGCCCCTTCAAACCGCACCACCGCTTCCGCCACCGCGGGCCGGGTCGGGCCAATCCTTCTCATGCCAGATGGTCTTCTCACTTTGCGGTCCGGGTGACGTGAGGTCTGGCTTTGGATTTGACATTTCCCATGGACAGCGCGGCGTGGATGCTGGCTCGATAGGGGGGCAGTCTGCGGAGGGGATGATGGAATTTGACTATGTGATCGTTGGTGGTGGGTCTGCCGGGTCTGTGTTGGCCGCGCGTCTGAGCGAAGATCCCTCGGTCGAGGTCTGTCTGCTTGAGGCCGGGGGGGCTGGCAAAAGCCTCTTGGTGCGTGCGCCGGTGGGGGTGGTGGCCATGTTGCCAGGGCGCCCGGTGAAGCTGAACAACTGGGCGTATCAGACCGTGCCGCAAAAGGGGCTGAACGGGCGCCTTGGCTATCAGCCGCGCGGACGTATGCTTGGGGGATCCTCCGGCCTGAATGCAATGTTATATGTGCGCGGGCAGGCGGCGGATTTTGACGCCTGGAGAGAGGCGGGCTGCGATGGTTGGGGATGGCAGGATGTGCTGCCTTATTTCAAACGCGCTGAAAACAATATCCGCGGGGCGGATGCCTGGCATGGAGTCAATGGCCCCTTGCAGGTCAGCGAGCAGCTTGCACCGCGCCCCATTTCTCGTGCTTTTGTAAAGGCGCATCAGGCGGTTCAGATCGCCGAGATCCATGACTTCAACCGCGAGGACAATGAGGGCGCTGGGCTGTTCCAGGTGACCCAGTTCCATGACGACGCAAGACGCGGGGAACGCTGTTCTGCTGCGGCCGCCTATTTGCATCCGGTTCTTGACCGTCCCAACCTCACGGTTCTGACACATGCCCATGCCACGCGTGTGCTGCTTGAGGGCAAGCGGGCGGTTGGGGTTGCCTACCAGAGGCATGAAAAGCGATGTGAGCTGCGCGCACGGCGAGAGGTGATCCTGTGTGGTGGCGCCTTCAACTCGCCCCAATTATTGCAATTGTCCGGTATCGGATGCGCGCAGGAGCTTGGCGCGCATGGGATCGAGGTGCAGCATGTGTTGCCAGGTGTGGGGCAGAATTTGCAGGACCACTTGGATTTCACCATGTCATTCAAGACCCGTGACCGGGATAATTTGGGGATTGGCCTGCGCGCTGGCGTGCAGTTTATCCGCCATATGCTCCGATGGCGTCGTGATGGTCGGTCGATGGTGGCAAGCCCCATGGCGGAGGCGGGTAGTTTCTTTAAGTCGGACCCTTCTGTGGACCGGGCTGATATTCAGACCCATTTTGTGATCGGCATTGTGGATGACCATGCGCGCAAGCTGCATTATGGGCACGGGTATTCCTGTCATGTCTGTTTGTTGCGACCTAAATCGCGCGGGCGGGTGGGGTTGCGCTCGGCGGATCCCATGGCGCCGCCTTTGATTGACCCGAACTTCCTGCACCACCCTGATGACATAAAGGCGATGGTGCGGGGGGTGCGAATTGCCCGGCAGATCCTGTCAGCTCCTGAAATGGCAAAATACCGTCATAGGGAGTTGTTCGGCGTAGAGGATGGCCTGAGTGATGCAGAATGGGAGGAACATATTCGCGCCCGGGCTGACACGATTTACCACCCGGTTGGCACCTGTCGCATGGGGGAGGATGCCGGCGCGGTGGTGGATTCGCAATTGAGGGTGCACGGTTTAGAGGCTCTGCGGGTGGCGGATGCATCTGTCATGCCGCTTCTTGTCAGCGGCAACACCAATGCTCCCACGATTATGATTGCTGAGAAATGTTCTGATCTGATCAGGAGGGAGGAGGGCAGGGAGGTTTAAATCCGACAAAAATACTATGAAATAACTTTACTTGACTAAAAGACTCATCTATTGCCGGTGCCAATACTTGCAATACATGAGGATAATCATGATCCGTACATCTTTCCTGGCCCTCCCGTTCCTGATGGGCTCCACCGTTTCAAGCTTTGCTGCCGATCCTTCAGCCATTTTGGAAACCTATGCCGATATTGCCCTGGCCGGGTATGAAGACAGTCTGAGCCTGGCAAAAGACCTGAGAACCGCCGTGGGAGAGCTGGTCGCCTCACCGGGTGACGCCACGCTTGCTGCCGCCAAAACCGCCTGGTTGCGGGCCCGGGTTCCCTACCAGCAGACCGAAGCTTTCCGGTTCGGAAACCCGACGGTGGATGCCTGGGAAGGCAAAGTGAATGCCTGGCCGCTTGACGAAGGATTGATCGACTATATCGCGGCAGATTACGGCGAAAACGAAGAAAACCCCTTCTCGACGGCAAACCTCATCGCAAATGCCAAGCTGAACGTGGCGGGGGCGATGATTGATGCCACCACGATCAGCCCGCAGCTTTTGGCAAACCTGCATGAGGTGGAGGGGATCGAAGCCAATGTAACCACGGGATATCATGCGATCGAGTTCCTGCTCTGGGGGCAGGACCTTTCGGGAACGGATCACGGGGCGGGTACCCGTCCTGCAACGGATTTTGACCTGGCGAACTGCACGGGGGGGAATTGCGATCGGCGGGCTCAGTATCTGGTGGCGGCGACCGATCTGCTGATCCAAGATCTTGAAGAGGCTGTGGCCAACTGGTCCGAGGGGGGGCAGGGACGCACCGATGTCACCACCGATACAGGGAAAGGCATCGTCATGGCCTTTACCGGTCTGGGCAGCTTGTCTTACGGGGAACAGGCAGGTGAGCGGATGAAACTTGGCCTGATGCTGAATGATCCGGAAGAAGAACATGATTGCTTCTCGGACAATACTCATAACTCGCATTACTTCGACGGTTTGGGCATTCGAAATGTTTATACGGGGCGCTATGTGCGCGTGGATGGAACCGTGGTCGAAGGACCCTCGCTTTATGATCTCGTGTCGGAAAAAGATGCCGCACTGGCAGGTGCATTGCTGGGGGATATGAACGCCACCATGATGGCGTTGGGCGATATTCGAACCGCAGCGGAAAGTGGAACGTCTTATGACCAGATGCTGGGGGTTGACCATCCCGGTGGCGCGCTTGTTCAAAATGCGGTCGACAAACTGGTGGCCCAGACCCGCAATATCGAACGTGCTGTGATCATCATTGGGGCTGAGGGGATGGAGGTAGAAGGCTCTGACAGCCTGGACAATCCGAACGCCGTTTTCCAGTAAAACCTGTGAAATCAATATGTTGAGGGCGGCCAGCATTGGCCGCCCTTTTGTGTTGTGGTCAGGATTGCGAAGCAGGCGCGCGCGTCGGTGCCCTCCCGTCGGGCGTCGTTTAAACAATTCTTCATGCCTGTCTGTCACAAAATGAGCGACTTTTAAGGGATGTTGAAGCTGCCTTTCGAGAACTTCAGTCGGGAGAGCTTTGCCCCCTCGTTGAAAGAATGGAGTGTCAATGCGCTTTCTGAGCAAGTTCTCAATTGCCGTGCTGTTGCCTGTTGCAATGGTTTCTCTGGTCCTGGTGTCTGTCGGGGTTTCAACCTGGGTGTCCTACCGGGCTGAAAGCCAGGAACTGATGAAATTGGCAACTCAGTCGCTAGAGGCCTTGCGAACGGAACGACGAGAGCGACTGGAACGTGATCTGACAGCGATTTCTGCTGAAATCGTTGTGGCGGCGACCAGAAATGCAACCGTTCGCACAATGAACAGCTTTGCAAGGTCCTGGCGCTTGTTGGATGATCCGCAGCAGGAGCTTCAGAAAACCTTTATAACCGACAACCCACACCCGCAGGGAAAGCGCGCTGACCTGTCTTGGTCAGGTGATAACAGCACCTATTCCACGGTCCATGCCCAGACCCATGATGAGTTTCGGGCCATGCTTGAAACCTATGGCTACCATGATGTGTTTCTGGTCGATCTGGAGGGGAACGTCATCTACTCGGTCAAGAAAGAAGAGGACTTCGCGACCAATTTGCAGACCGGAAAATTCCGGGAGTCAGGCCTGGCCCGCGTGTATCAGCAGGTGATGAAACTTGGGGCTGGTGAGACGGCATTTGAAGATTTCTCCCCCTATGCGCCAAGCGCCGGAGGCGCCGCCGCATTCATTGCCCATCCCATTTTCGACCGGCAAGGCGGACGTGTCGGGGCCCTCGTTTATCAGATTTCCGACACCCTGATTTCTGGTATCGCCAACGCTCCGACAGGGCTTGGCCAGACCGGTCGAGTTTACTTTGTAGGAGGAGATTTTCTCCATCGATCCGGCGCAGGTGAAACACACAGGGATGGCAGCGTGCATAATAGGTCGGAACGGGTCGAAACGCTGGCTGTGCAGATGGCCCTGGCGGGGGAAAGCGGTAGTTTGGAAACTCAAGGGCATGGGGGGGAACGTGTTCTTGTGGCATTTGCCCCCCTGAATGCGCTGGGAAAAAATTGGGCGGTCATTGCTGAACAGGATATGTCTGAGGTGATGTCAGGGGTTCGTGACCTGCTCAACATGCTGGTTCTGAACGGCTTGATTGTCACGGCTCTCGTGTCTGTTGTCGCACTTTGGTTCTCGCGAAGTCTGGTCAATCCTCTCGCCAAAGTGACACGTTCAATGGCTGAAATCGGGAAAAAAAACTACAAGGTAAAGGTGGATGGAACCGAGCGTGGTGATGAAATAGGTGAAATTTCCAAATCGCTTGAACAGTTTCGCCTGTCATTGTTGGAGGCAGAAGAAACCGCCAGAGAAAATGAATTTCGCGGCGCCGCATTCTCGTCTTCTTCGGCGGCGATCATGATGGTGAACAATGACCTGGATATCCTTCACATGAATGAAGCAGGCATGGCGCTCCTGCAAAAGCATGAGGCAAGGCTGCGCGAGTGTGCTCCTGATTTTACCGCCAAGGATATCATCGGGAAAAACGCTGATCTTTTCCATCCCCCGGCGCTACGTGAACGTGTCCGAAATCTTTTGTTGCAGGAAGAAAACCTGCCTTATCGTGCGACAATTTCTGTGACAAATCTCCGCCTGAATCTGGATATCAACCGGGTGCATGGCCCCGACGGCAATCCGATCGGTTATGTGGTGGAATGGGTGGATGTCACCGAAGATTTCATGAACAACGCGCTGCTCTCGTCGATCGACAGCAATCAGGTGAAGATCGAGTTCGCACCTGATGGGGTTGCGAGCAAAAGCAATGACCTCTTCAGAAAAATCCTGGGTGCGGGACCGAAATTGGATGACCTGACACTTGAGGGCCTGCTCAAAGAGCAAAAGATGGAACAGGGCAAAGTGGACGATATTCTTGCGGCCATTCACAGGGGCGAAAGCGTATTTGGCCGATATGATCTGGTCAGTTCAGAGGTTGGAAGGGTCACGCTTGAGGGGGGCATCACCCCTGTCATTTGTGACAAGGGCAATCTGCTGAACATCGTTTTGATAGCGACGGATGTTACGGAGACGCGGCGGGAGATAGAGGCATCTGAGGTTCGTCGGGCTGAGATGGAGGCGGCCCAGAACCGTGTAGTTGACGCGCTGCGCGAGGGGTTGAGCCGTTTGTCGGACGGAGATCTGACCACCGAGATCTCGGATGCGTTTTCCGAGAATTACGAACAGCTTCGCCACGATTTCAACCGGGCTGTTGACAACCTTCTTACAGCGATGCGCGGGGTGGTTGAGAATGCCGAGATGATCCAGGGGGAAGCGTCCGAGATTTCGAATGCAGCGGATGATCTGTCACAGCGAACCGAAAGGCAGGCAGCCACGCTGGAGGAGACAGCCGCGGCGCTGGATGAGCTGACATCATCGGTGCGTTCCGCAGCAGATGGTGCAGCGCATGCCAATGAAGTGGTTGAAAGCGCACGGAAAAATGCAGAAGTTTCTGGCGAGGTTGTGCGGGAGGCCGTAGAGGCCATGGGCGAGATTGAAACCTCGTCCCTGCAAATCTCGAAAATTACCGGCGTGATTGACGATATTGCGTTCCAGACCAACCTGTTGGCGTTGAATGCCGGGGTTGAAGCGGCACGCGCGGGTGAGGCGGGGCGGGGCTTTGCGGTGGTCGCCTCGGAAGTGCGGGCCCTGGCGCAACGTTCTTCTGACGCTGCACGAGAGATCAATGAACTGATTTCCGCTTCAGGCAGCCAGGTGAAACGTGGCGTGCATCTGGTGGACCAAGCGGGAGAAGCCCTGGTCGGGATTGTGGAAAGTGTCAGTGAAATCAGCCGGAATGTCGGAGAAATAGCCATATCTGCACGAGAGCAGAGCGCAGGTCTCGCGGAAATCAATGAGGCGGTAAACCAGTTGGATCAGGTGACGCAGCAAAATGCGGCCATGTTTGAACAAACAACCGCAGCCAGCCATTCGTTGACATGTGAGGCCAAAACGCTGACCAGTACCATGTCCCGTTTCAAAACCGGTCAGGCGGAACGGCCTGCAGCACAAATCATTGAAACTGATGTTTTTGTCGAACCCATTTCACAAACTGAAGAGAGTGCCATCCATCCCCACCCCCTCCCGGGCCCCCAAGGCTCGGTAGCAATCGCACAGCAGGTCGAAGCGGACCATACCTATGAGGATTGGGATGAGTTTTGAAAGTGAGAAGGAGGTGGCTTGAGGTTGAGGTACTCCTGTCTGGTTGGGACAACTGCCTTGTTTCGAGGGCTTGATGGCCGGGCAAAGCGGGGCACGCGTGCAAGATTGTTGACAATTTGAAGTTCGATGTTTCTTTCTAGGGAGGCGGGTTCTGAAAATGCCCGGCACCTAAGAGTTATCCAGGGGAGAAAAACATTGGACAGCGTGATTGTCATGGAATGGATCGAGTTTGCGGTCAGATGGTTGCACGTGACCACCGCGATCGCATGGATCGGCTCGTCTTTTTACTTTATCGCGCTGGATCTTGGTTTGCGAAGGGAGGCAGATTTGCCTCATGGAGCGTTTGGTGAAGAGTGGCAGGTTCACGGGGGCGGGTTCTACCACATCCAGAAATACCTCGTTGCACCTGAGAAAATGCCTGATGACCTTGTCTGGTTCAAATGGGAAAGCTATGCGACGTGGCTTTCCGGTTTTGTCATGTTGGTGCTTGTATATTATCTTGGGGCAGAACTTTACCTGATTGATCCGAACAGGCTGGACATTCCAACCTGGGCCGGGGTTTTGATTTCCGGTGGTTCTCTGGTTTTTGGCTGGTTGGTCTATGACCTTTTGTGCAAAAGCCCGCTGGGAAAAGACAACACAAGACTGATGCTCCTGCTTTTTATCCTCCTGGTGATCATGGCCTGGGGGTATACTCAGGTGTTTACTGGGCGGGCGGCGTTGCTTCATCTGGGTGCATTCACGGCGACGATCATGTCGGCCAATGTGTTTCTGATCATCATTCCCAATCAAAAGATTGTCGTGGCTGATCTTCTGGCGCACCGCACACCGGATGCAAAATACGGCAAGATCGCAAAACAGCGGTCCACCCATAACAACTATCTGACCCTTCCTGTAATTTTTCTAATGTTGTCAAATCATTATCCGATGGCTTTCGCCAGCTCGATGAACTGGGTCATCGCGTCGTTGGTTTTCCTCATGGGGGTGTCGATACGACATTATTTCAATACGATGCATGCGCGACAAGGACGTCCAAACTGGACATGGGGGGTGACCGCGTTTTTGTTTGCAGCAATTGTTTATCTTTCGGCAGCACCGCAGTTTCACGCTCCATATTCCGAGACAGAGTCGGTGTCGCTCACCCCGACGCAACAAAGATTTGTTGAGGCTGAGGGGTTTGAAGAGGTGCATGAAATTCTGCTGGGGCGCTGTTCCATGTGTCATGCGGAGGAAGTGTTCTGGGATGGGATTGCCTCTGCCCCCAAAGGGGTGCGGCTGGACACGCCTGAACAGATTGCCCGGCAGGCAAAGGCGGTTTATCTACAGGCAGGCGTGACAAATGCGATGCCCCCGGCAAACCTGTCCTTTATGGAACCTGCTGAACGGGCAGCAATCGTTGCGTGGTATAGATCGGTCAACGGGGGATGATGCCCCGCTGGCGCGACAGCGCGGGGGATGTGGATGGACATGCTGGAAAAAGCAAAAGACGTGGCGCGCAATCATTCGCTGCGAGTCGTCTTTCCAGAAAGCGATGATCAACGCGTCACTCAGGCGATGGCCCGTCTTGAAAAAGAAGGTCTGGCGGAGCCGCTGGGATTGCCGGATGTAAGTCAGGCGCAGTTTGATGCCCTGATGGCAGCTCGCCCAATGAAGGCCGCCATTGCTGAACGCATGTTGGCGCGTCCCCTGATCCGGGCGGCCGCAATGCTGGCCTGTGGTGAGGCAGATGTCATGGTTGCCGGGGCCATCGCGCCAACTCGCCGCGTGATTGAGGCCGCCGCCCTGGCGGTCGGATATGCGCCCGGTATTCGCACCGCGTCCTCGTTTTTCCTGATGGAGATGCCGGATGGGCGGCAGTTGGTTCTTGCCGATTGTGCCGTCAACACGGACCCAAGTGCAGCTGAACTTGCGGATATCGCGCGGGCGTCCGCCCGGTCGGCACGTGTTCTGTTGGGCAGGGCTGACGTGGCGCTTTTGTCTTTTTCTACGGGAAGTTCGGGTATTGGCCCGTTGGTGGACAAGGTAAAGACCGCGGCAGAAGCCACAGGGTTTCTTGGGCCAATTCAGGGGGATGCTGCGCTAAATCCCATGATTGCAGCCCGAAAAGGAGCGGGAGGGGCCGGGGTCGCCAATACGCTGATTTTCCCGGATCTGAACGCCGGAAATATTGCCTATAAGCTGTTGCAGGAGCTCGCAGGTGCCCATGCGTATGGACCAATATTGCAAGGGTTTCGCAAGCCGGTTTGCGATCTGAGCAGAGGGGCCACGGTGGACGAAATTGTTGGCGCAACCCTTCTTTCCATTTCCCTGTCAGAGCGGGCTGTTAGCTGACATCACCCAGCTGCGCGGTTGCCTGGGCCGCGGTCACTGCAATCATGTGCAAGACATCTTCGGCCGAACAGCCGCGCGACAGGTCATTTGCCGGTTTCGCGAGGCCCTGCAAAATCGGGCCAATCGCAATAGCTCCGCCGATCCTCTGTGCAATCTTATAGGCTATGTTCCCGCTTTCGAGATTGGGGAAAATGAACACATTCGCCTCGCCCTTCAGCGGAGAAAGCCCGGCCTTTTTCTCTGCCACGCCAGGATCAAAAGCTGCGTCAAACTGCAATTCACCGTCGATGAGCAATTTTGGGTTGGCGTTGCGGGCAAGCTCCGTTGCGGTCACCACTTTGCTGACCGAGTTGTGTTGTGCACTGCCATGGGTCGAAAAAGACAGCATGGCAACCCGCGCAACCTCGCCGGTCAACGCCTCGAAACTGACCGCGGACGCAGCCGCGATTTGCGCCATTTCTTCGGCATTCGGATCCACGACCAGACCGCTATCGGCAAAAATATGTGCGCCTTTCCTCGCGTGATGATCCGCGCAGAACAACATCAGGAAGAAAGATGAAATCAGTTTGGAGCCGGGGGCCGGGCCAATCACCTGTATGGCTGTGCGCACAATGTCCGCAGTGGTTGCGACGGCGCCGCCAACCGTTCCGTCGGCGCGACCGGATTTGACCAGAAGGGCGGCAAAGACATGGGGATCCTGTGCGATGCTCAAGGCTTCTTCTGCGCTTATGCCCTTATGGGCGCGCAGGCGATGATACAGAGAGGCGAGCTCTGGCAGAAGGGAGGATGTTTGGGGATCAAACACCGTGATGCCATGATCCTTGGGCGCATTTTGCCGAGACAGCTCCGCCTCGACCTCTTCTGGTGCGCCGATCAGGATCATACGGGCGATCCCGTCCCGCTCGGCAAGCAAGGCTGCCTCAACCACCCGAGGGTCCGCCCCTTCGGACAGAACAATGCGAAACCGGGACCGGGCGGCGTTTTTCAAAAGGGTTTCAAGGGGTTTCATGGGGTGGCCCTTCCGATAAATAAGAGAGCGCCGATAGGAGGAGGGGCGCTCTCTTCAGTCGTAAAAGGGGCCACGTCGCCATCACGGCGCAGCCCCAGAGGAGACTACTTTGCCTGCTGCGGGCGCATATCATCCTTGGAAATACCCGCGACCTTGACCGGATTTTTCATGGCATCGCGTCGGAACGGTTCGCCAAGTTCCTGATTGATCATGGCTTCGATCAGGGTGGTGATGCCGTTTTTCTGATCCTTGATGGCCTGATCCAGTGCAGCGGTCAACTCGTCCTGAGTGCGTGCAACCACACCTTTCAGGCCACACGCCTGGGCGATCCCGGCGTAAGACACCTGGGTGTCCAGCTCGGTGCCGACAAAATTGTCGTCAAACCACAGGGTCGAGTTGCGCTTTTCTGCGCCCCATTGGTAGTTGCGGAAGACAATTTGCGTGACTGCAGGCCATTCCTCGCGACCGATGGCCGTCAATTCGGTCACGGCAATACCAAATGCGCCATCACCAGAGAAGCCCACGACCGGCACGTCCGGGCAACCGATCTTGGCGCCGACCACCGAGGGCAGACCATAGCCACAGGGACCAAACAGCCCCGGTGCAAGGTATTTGCGACCCGCTTCAAATGAAGGATAGGCGTTGCCGATGGCGCAGTTGTTGCCGATGTCGGATGAGATGATGGCCTCTTTGGGCAGCGCCTGTTGGATTGCCCGCCAGGCTTTGCGCGGCGAGAGCCAATCCGGTTTGGCTGCGCGGGCGCGCTCGTTCCAGGTGGTGCCCGGATCGTCCTGTTCATGATCCATTGAGCTCAGTTCCTGTGCCCAGGCCGATTTGGTCGTGGCAATCAGGTTCAGGCGTTCGTCGCGTCCTGCATCCCCCGCGGTATCCGAAAGCTTTGCAAGAATGGTGTTGGCGACTTGTTTGGCATCCCCGACGATCCCGACATTGACGGGTTTGGTCAGACCAATTCGATCCGGGTTGATGTCGACCTGAATGATCTTGGCCTGTGCCGGCCAGTAGTCGATCCCATAACCGGGCAGGGTCGAGAACGGGTTCAGACGGGTTCCGAGCGCCAGCACCACATCGGCTTTCGAAATCAGCTCCATCGCGGCTTTTGATCCGTTATACCCAAGGGGGCCTGCATGCAGGGGGTGGCTGCCGGGGAAGGCGTCGTTGTGCTGATAGCCACAGCAGACCGGGGCCGACAGACGTTCCGCCAGGGCTTTGGACGCTTCGATCGCTCCGCCGATGACCACACCAGCGCCGTTCAGAATGACGGGGAACTTGGCCTCTGACAACAGCGCAGCAGCCTGATCCAGCGCCTCAGCGCCCCCTTGCGGCAGTTCGAAATCCACGATGGCCGGCAGGTCGATGTCGATCACCTGGGTGAAATAGTCGCGCGGCACGTTGATCTGTGCGGGGGCCGAGTTGCGCTTGGCCTGCATGATCACCCGGTTCAGAACTTCGGCCATACGCGATGGGTCACGGACCTCCTCCTGATAACAGACGCAATCGGCAAAGGCGCGCATCTGCTCCATTTCCTGAAAACCGCCCTGGCCCATGGTTTTGTTGGCCGCCTGTGGTGTCACCAGAAGCAGCGGTGTGTGGTTCCAATAGGCGGTTTTCACCGCGGTCACGAAGTTGGTGATGCCGGGGCCGTTCTGCGCCACCATCATCGACATTTTCCCGGTGGCGCGGGTATAGCCATCCGCCATGAAACCGCCTGATCCTTCATGGGCACAGTCCCAGAAGGTGATGCCGGCCTCGTCGAAAATGTCTGAGATCGGCATCATGGCAGAGCCAATGATTCCGAACACATTCTCAATCCCATGCATTTGCAGGACTTTTACAAATGCTTCTTCTGTGGTCATTTTCATGGATGGATTTCCTCTTCTCGCAAGCGGTGGCAAATGCGCCTGTTTTCTGACTTGATGATAGGTCGTGAAAACAGGTGCAAATAGGGCCAGTTGGAAATCTGAAATATAACCAGTTAGCGCAGTCTGTCGATTTCCTGAGCAATCAGCGAAATCCCTTTCGGGATGCGGTCGGTCGGAATTGAACTATAGGCGAGGCGATAGAAGTTTTTCGGTCGGCCGCTGCCAGCGAAAAAGGGCTTTCCGGGTTCAATCAACACCGATTGCGCTTTCAACTGTTCGGCCAGCTCGGTTGTATCCACGGTCTCAGGGGCTTTCATCCAAAAGGCGGATCCGCCAAAAACACCACTGCCAGAAGCGGTTAGGCCATGTTCCGAGATGGCTTGCTCCATGACATTTCGGCGCGATTCGTAGGCTTTGCCAATGCGCCGGATCAGGGCGTCGTAGTGACCGAGAGAGAGGAAATAGGCGACGCTGCGCTGGATCAGGCCGGGGGGGTGGCGCAAAACGGTTGAGCGCAGGGCGCGGGCCTCGCGGATGAACGGTTCGGACCCGACCATATAGCCAAGTCGCAGGCCGGGAAAAAGGGATTTGGAGAAGCTGCCAACATAGATCACGCGCCCTTCCTTATCCAGCGATTTGAGGGCGGGGGAAGGGGGCTGTAAGAACGACATCTCGAAGTCGTAATCATCCTCAACAACCAGCGCATCCAGCTCACGAGCGCGATCCAACAGGCGTTTCCGGCGTTCCAGTGGCATGGTCGCAGTTGTTGGGCTTTGATGGCTGGGGGTGGCAAAAATCACGTCCGTCCCATCTGGAAGCGCCTCTGGTGGCAGTCCATCGGCATCGACAGCGATGGGCTCCAGGTGGCAGCGACTTTGCATAAGAATGTCGCGCAGAGAGTAATAGCACGGATCTTCGATCGCCGCTGTCCGGCGCTGCGTCAACAGGATCTGGGCGGAAAGCCAAAGGGCGTTCTGCGCCCCCAGCGTGATCAGAATTTCTTCAGGACGGGCCAGAATTCCGCGGCGGGGAAGGATATGTCTTGCGATGAATTCAACCAGCTCTGGATCATCTTGATCATAATAATCCCGAACCATGGAATCATGGTCTTTCTGCCCAAGCGCCTTCAGGGCGCAAAGACGCCAGGAGTTGTGGTCAAACAGGGTTTCGTCAGACTGGCCATAGGTGAAGGGGTATCGGTTCTGCCTCCAGTTCTGCGGCTTTTGCGGGGTGCTGACTTCGCTGAAGGAATGCCCAATGGCCCGGTTCCAATCCACCTTGTCCTCGGTTCGGTGTCGTGGTTGGAAAGATGGAGGCTCTGGAGCATTTTCAGATATATAGAAGCCACTCCTTCCTTTCGAGGAAAGATAATCCGAGGCCTGAAGTTCGGTGTAGGACAGGGTCACCGTGATTCTGCTGACCCCCAGATGTTTGGCAAGGGCGCGGGTTGACGGAAGCTTTTCACCACGTGGCAGACGGCCGGACAGAATTGCCTCGGCAATCATCTGCTGGATCTGCGCCTGCAATGTGCCTTGCGCGTCAGGATCCAGAAAAAATGTTTCGACGGGAACGGACATGAATTCATCATATACTGGACTTAACTGTTAAGCAATTTGGACTTGTTGTTAAAGCCGTGCTTAAGGTGCCTGTTTTCGACTTTTTTCCAGCGCCCAGGTCAGGTTTTGTCGAACGGTAGGCCATTCGGATGCGATGATGGAATACACAACTGTGTCACGCAATGCCCCCTCCGGGCCGAGCATGTGGCTGCGCAGAACTCCGTCGCATTTTGCGCCCAGTCTTTCGATGGCCGCCCGACTTTGTCTGTTCATGAAATGGGTTCGAAACTCGACGGCAATACAGTCCAGATTTTGAAAGGCATGGGTGAGCAATAGGCGTTTGGCCTGCGTGTTCACGGGGCCGCGTTGCACTGATTTGCAATACCAGGTCGAGCCGATTTCAACACGTCGGTTGGCGGCGTCAATATTCATGTAGGTGGTCATTCCAACAGGCTTGCCATCTGGTGTGAGAACCGAAAAAGGCAGCATTGACCCTGCATCCTGCAGCGCCAGGCGGCGTGTGATCTCAGCCTCCATCCTGTCCGGGGCAGGGACGGAAGTGTACCAGAGCCGGTGGATCTCGCCATCAACCACGGCCTCTTGCAAACCCGTCAGATGGTCATGGGAAAGCGGTGCCAGAGTGACGTCCGTGTCGGATAGGGTGACGGGGCTGGGCCACATATTGGGGATCCTTTCAGATGTGATGCTGCCTGAGCATCAAAAAAGGCGGACCTCTCTGCAAGGTCCGCCTTTGTCTGATTTCACCCGTCCAATTTGACTGGACTTACCCGAAGATTTTGCCCAGTGCGCGGTCAACCGTATCAGTGATCCGGTCAATATCATCTGCGGTGGCAATCAATGCCGGGCTAAAGCAAAGGGTGTTGTTCAGCCCCGGAATTGACCGGTTGGTGGCGCCGATGATCACGCCCTGCGCCCCGCATTCCGCCACAACAGCACCAACATCCTTTTCGGCGACCGGCTCTTTGCTGCTGCGATCCGAGACCAGCTCAGCACCAAGGAACAGGCCCTTGCCCCGCACATCACCAATCACCTTGTGCTTCTCCATCAAGGCTTGAAGGTTGCCCAGCATGCGGTCGCCCATATTGGTGCAGTTTTCCAGCAGGTTTTCATCCTCGATGATTTCCATGTTTTTCAAGGCCGCCGCTGGACCCGCGGTGCAGCCCCCGAAGGTGGAGATGTCGCGGAAGTAGTTCAGCGGGTCAGACATGTCGTCCTTGAACAGGTCGAACACCTCTTCAGTGGTTACGCAGCAGGCAATTGCGGCATAGCCCGAGGCAACCCCTTTGGCCATGGTCACGATGTCCGGCTTGATGCCATATTGCTGGTAGCCAAACCATGTGCCGGTGCGTCCGACGCCACAGACCACTTCGTCAATATGCAGCAGGATGTTGTATTTCTTGCAGATTTCCTGCACGCGGTCCCAATAGCCCGGAGGCGGGGTGATCACGCCACCGCCTGCGGTGACCGGTTCGAGGCAGAGCGCACCCACGGTATCGGCGCCCTCGGCCAGAATGACCTCTTCAATCGCGTCAGCGGCACGTTTGCCATATTCCTCACCCGACAGATCCCACTGGGCGCGGTATTCCATGCAATGCGGCACACGGATGAAATCAGGCGCGAAGGGGCCGTATTGCGCGTTGCGCTCATCCTGACCGCCTGCGGACATGGTCGCCAGCGTGGAACCGTGGTAGTCGCGGTCGCGGTAGAGGATCTTGGTTTTCTTGCCACCATAACGTTTATGGGCGATCTGGCGCACCAGCTTGAACGCTTTCTCGTTCGCCTCGGATCCCGAGTTGGTGTAATAAACGCGGCTCATCCCCGGCATTTTGGAAATCAGGCGTTCGGAATACATCGCCCCCGGAATGGACCCGGCGGAGCCCGCAAAATAGGGCAGCTTGACCAGCTGGTCGCGGATCACATCGGCGATTTCAGTGCGGCCATAGCCGACATTCACGGTCCAGACCCCCCCCGAGACGGCATCCAGATATTCTTTGCCGTTCTGATCCCAGACCGACATGCCCTTGCCTTCAATGATGATGCGCGGATCGCTGGTCTCAAACGGTTTGTGTTGCGTCAGGTGATGCCAGACATGTGCCTTGTCGGCTGCAACCACTTTGCTGATGTCATTGTCGTTCATTCCACCATCCATGACGGGACCTCCTGGGGCTGTGCCGGGAAGAGGCTTAAGGGGGCCTGCCGCCTGGCGAGTTTGTCTGATTCTTGATCAAATTATCAGCCCAAAATGGGGGTAAAAACATAGGGCCAAAAGTTTGTTTGATTAGGTCCAGATTGCGGTTCTTAATGCATGAAGACGGGAGGGAAGGGATGACCCTTCTGCAAAATGGAGAGCAAACAGGTGGTCAGGCCAGCCCCTTTTGCCAGTCACCTCTGGTTGGGGTCGAAATCCCGTTCAAAAAACCTGATGATCCAGTTGCTGAACACCCAGTTATCATCGCCACGAAGCAAGGAGGCTTTCGCTCGATTGCTCACCTCCGAGGGGCTGGTTGCGTCGAGCTCCGTGATCCAGGCAGCAAAGACCTTGTCGCTCATTTCGGGGTGAAGCTGGGTGGTGAAGATGTGGTCGCCGATGACATAGCCGGCGATGGGGCAGTCTTGATGGGACATGGTGGTTGTCGCCCCTTCCGGAAGCTGCGTCACCTGGTCATGATGCGAGGCATAAAGCCAGATACGTGCCGCTGGCATCCAGGGTGGGGGGGTGGTGATTACAGTTTCGGTTGACCCGAGCACCCATCCATTTGGATTTGGAGACACCGCACCACCCAGAGCGGTTGCGATGGCCTGGTGGCCAAATCCCACGCCCAGAACCGGGCGTCGCTGGCTTGCAAGAAGGCGAATGTAATCAAGCAATTGCCGAAGCCAAGCCGCGTCATCCAAGACCGATTGGTCGCGGCCGCCAATGATCCAGGCATCAAACCTGTCCATATCCTTTGGGAACTGCCCCTGGTTGACGGCAAAAGAGGAAAAGACCCAATCCGGGCGCTTTTTGGCGAGAAGCTTCAACCATTTCTCACCGTCACCAGCAAGGTCAAACGCGAAATCGCTTTCATCAGAATGGGGGCTCAGGATGGCGATGCGCATGACGTCTCCGAAGTTACCTGCAACGTGTTTGGGTGGCTTTCGGGCGGATGTCAAACCGTGGGGTAGTTTGTTCCCAACTTCCAGGCCCTGCGTGGTCAACGGATCACGCATGAATGGGACGGTCAAAGTGCGATGTCTGCGCCCGTCCGCAGGCCAAGCCCTCTTGAGCGTTGCGACGTCACGCTGAGGTCGGAAAAAGTCGAAATGCGGTAAGAGATTTTGATGTTGTGGGCATTTCGGAACAAACTTGTGTTTCAAGTCGATCCCGAAACGCATTAGGGTTGCGACCAAATCAGTGAACCGTAAAGGGGTGCAAGTATGTCAGAGACGTCGGTTGAGGTCGGCAATTCGAAAGATGTGGCCGCGGAGTGTTTTGGAACCAAAGTGCCCATGTCGCGGTTTCTGCACGAAAAGCGGATCGAGCGGATCAACAAGGGGCGCTATGAAGGGGAAGAGATCAAAGGCTCTCTTGCCGTGGTGCAGCAGGGCGATACCGTGCTGGAAATCGGGATTGGTCTTGGTGTGGTTGGCGGGGTCATTGCAACGAATTGCGCCCCGGCTGCGGTGCATGCCTATGAAGCGAACCCCGAACTGATCGACACGATCAACGACCTGTATGTTCTGAATGGGATCGAAGATCGGATTTCCGTTCACAACCAGGTGCTCCTGACCGGAGATGACCGCCCCGACACGATCCCGTTTTACCTTCACAACAGCTATCTTGGATCGTCCTTGGTGGGGGAAGACAACGAAAAGCGCCGCCGCGTCGACGTGCCCACCCGTGATTTTGACACCACCGCGTCCGAGATTGGCGCAAATGTGCTGGTGATGGATATCGAAGGGGGCGAGCTTGACCTGCTGCGTGGCGCGGACCTGTCTCGCTTCCGCGCTGTTGTGGTGGAGTTCCACCCCAAGGTCTATGGTGTGGAGGGGATGCAGGAATGCAAGAAAATCCTGACCGGGGCGGGGTTTGTGAAGCAAGAGGATGTTTCGACCCGGACGGTCTGGACCTGTGTGCGGGACGCGGGCTGATCTTACGCGGTCGTAGATGTTTTCGGAGGCGGTGAGGCACGCGAGGCCACACCGCCATCCCCCCTGATCCATCATGGTTTCAGTTGGATCCTGTAATACCCGCCCCGTGCTCCCCCCGAAAAAAACGTGATCGACCTCCGGTTTTTCAGCCATTTTTTTGCAAAGCACCTGCGCCGGACTTGATCTAAGGCAAGGCGGAAGAATTCTTAACGCGTAAATTCAAACGGCCTCACCTCGGTGGGGTGTTCTGTATTGGGCAATACGGGGGAGCGAGGCGCAGCCGCACAAACCTGTGTTGTTTAGGAGGGTGCATGTCGCATTTGACGTTTGAAAACAGCCCTGAGCTGGGCAAGGTTGCCAATCACGGTGCCTTGGCAAAACGACTGTGTGACGCCCTGCCTGTTCCCGGAAAGCACCTGTCGGGTGGTGTTCGGTGCACGGGTATCGGCGCCAATGGGCGGCCCATCACCGAAGACGCAGAACTTTGTCACGTCCTGAACAGAAGACTGAGACAGGGACCGGGCCGGGACGATGCTATGCGCGAAGGTGTCGTCGATTGCTCTTACGCAGCGGTGAAAACCGCGCTGACCCCGCAGCCGGGCGATGCGCCCGTCAGTTTCAGCCTTCCCGTCCAGGGGATCGAAACCCGGATGAGCCGAACGGGATGGCCCCCCATCCCATGGGCCCTCCGAGAGAGGACCAATTGATGAAAAGTCTTGATCGCGCCCTGCCCATTGCACTTTTGCACGCCCGCGAGGCCACGCTGAAACCTTTCCGCCACGAGCTTGACCAGATCGGGCTGACGGTGCAGCAGTGGCGCGTGATCCGCGTGCTGGCTGAGGGCAAACCCTGCTGCGCCACCGAACTGGCGGAACGCTGTGTGCTGATGCCGCCCAGCCTGAGCCGGATCCTGAAGAATCTCACGGAACGGGGCTATATCGAGCGGGTGGATGACAGCGATGGCCGCCGTCGCCGGGTCAAGATTGCCCCCGCTGGCGAACAGAAATACGCAGAGATGTCTGCCAAATCCGCCGTGCTTTACGAAAACCTCGAAGGGCGGTTTGGCGAAGAAAAGATGGAAACCCTGCTGGATCTTCTGACCGAACTGCGTGAGGTGGCTGAGGTCCACTGACCGGATTTTGCCCAGGCGCAATGGGAACAGTGCGCGCCGGTTTTCGGGCAAATTGCGCGCCAACAAACATGTGACGCTGCGGCCTGCTTGCGGGCCGCGCCGTTTCGCTTACCCTTGGGGCACAGACGGGGGCAAAGAGGAGCGGACCTATGAGCGATACACCAGACGGCAACATCATCCTGCGCACACTTGCGATGCCGAAGGACACCAATATCGCGGGCGACATTTTCGGCGGATGGGTGCTCTCTCAGATGGATATCGCGGGCGGCGTGTTGGCGGCGGAACGGGCAGGGGGCCGCGTGGCCACCGTGGCCATCGACGCGATGAAGTTCATCTCTCCGGTCAAAGTGGGCGACGTCTTGTGCATCTACGGCCGCGTCGGTCGCATCGGCACCACCTCACTCGCCATCCATCTCGAAGCCTGGTCCGAACGCGACCGTGGCCGGTCGCAAACCCGCGTCACCGAAGGCGTGTTTGTCTTTGTGCATCTGGACGAGGACGGGAACAAGGTGGCGGTGCCGGGTTAATCTGCCCTGATACACTCAATCAGATAGTGTTCGAAGCTATCCCAGAGCCCGATGAGGTCCTCTCGGCTCATTGAGAAGCTACTACTATGGATTACTCGGTTGAGAGCTTCTAACTCTCGTGGAGAACTGGTGTCATTCGATACGCGGTGAAGATCTCTCAGCTCTTTGTCTGTGATTTTTCCTGCTGCTTTCAAATCATCGGTAGCACTGCGAACATCTTTCGCCAGCTTTCCACTAAGACTAATGCCTTTGAGATTAAGGTATTGGTTGGTAGTTAGCTCAATTAGAACGCGGAATGCGATTGCGATGGTAAGCTCATGTCGGGAGAGTGTGAGTTTGAACTGAAGCTCTTCCCAAAGCCTTTGAATTTTGCCTTGCCTAGGTTTCCATTGAACTTGGCTTGCGATGCTGTTTGGTATCAGGGTGTCACGTCTTGGCGGAGATTTTTTTTGGGGTGCTTTGCCGTTGCTGTTGGAAGAGGTGTTAGAGTTGTGTTTATGTGGAGTGAAGAGTAACCCTGACTGCCTAAGTTCTTCGAAATAGCTGTCCACTCCTTCAGAATCTAGAATTCGCTTAAGCGTGACATCTTTGGATATGATGTCATTAGCGATTTTTGTGAGAACGGTCAGCACTTCGTCTTTTGGGCGTTCTAGTTTTAGTTTGCTATCCTGAGTTAAAGACACACCAATCAGTGACTGCCTCTTTTTTGCATTCACCAGCCTGTAGAGCGTTGAACGACCAACTTTCTCGGCGTCGGTGAAGCCCTCCGCTTTAAGAAAACCTTCGATTGCCTCTGCAATAGGATACTGGTTTGTGCCCCCAACTCGATTTGCGTGATTTGCCTTCGCTCGTGTGTCCCAATCTAACTGGCCACGCCCACCGTCAGTGCCGTTGTGCCTTCTGCTCAAAGTAACGTCTATCAAGCTTTGGTCAGTTTCAACTTGGCAATCTACTTGGTAATTTTCGGATACTGAGAATTGCTCAGAGAGTTTTCGAAACGCAGCTCTAAACGCTTGGGGCGTTCTTTCTGGATCATTAATCAGTTTAAGGCATGTGACACGTCGATTTCCGTCGTGAACAACGAAATCTCGCCCGTTGGGTTTTACAAGCGGGGCATTTAGAATCCGACCTTGTTTCGCAATATCTGTAGCAAGCGC
Organism: Aliiroseovarius crassostreae; assembly: GCF_025137635.1. Taxonomy (NCBI): domain Bacteria; kingdom Pseudomonadati; phylum Pseudomonadota; class Alphaproteobacteria; order Rhodobacterales; family Paracoccaceae; genus Aliiroseovarius; species Aliiroseovarius crassostreae. The sequence goes on from NZ_CP080772.1 coordinate 901,352, forward strand.
TAACATATGCTTGCCTTTATTGGTGAATAGCCATGCTATAGCAGCATCTTCGCTTGGCTCGGGGCCGTGTCGATCATTTGCTTTGTTTACGGATAGGCTTTTTAGTGGAATAGACTGAAATTGCATGCACATACCATTCGAGATTGTGCATGCAACTTAGCATTGTAGAAGATGCCATTCAAGCTTAGGTGGAGTGGGGATTTATCTCGTAAATTTCTTGTGCTTCAACCGCTTGGGTTCCAGTGCATCCGGGCCCAGACGCCGTTTCTTGTCCTCTTCGTAATCCTCGAAGTTGCCTTCGAACCACTCCACATGGGCGTCGCCTTCGAAGGCGAGGATATGGGTGCAGATCCGGTCGAGGAAGAAGCGGTCGTGCGAGATGACCACGGCGCAGCCGGCGAAATCCACCAGCGCGTCTTCGAGCGCACGTAGCGTTTCCACGTCGAGGTCGTTGGTCGGTTCGTCAAGCAGCAGCACATTGCCGCCCTCCTTGAGCAGGCGCGCCATATGGACCCGGTTGCGCTCGCCTCCCGACAGCAGGTTGAGTTTCTTCTGCTGATCGCCGCCCTTGAAGTTGAAGGATGAACAATAGGCGCGCGAGTTCACCTGTGCGTCGCCCAGTTCAATGATCTCAGCGCCCCCGGAAATCGCTTCCCAGACCGTGTCATTGTCGTTCAGGTCATCGCGCGACTGATCGACATAGCTGAGTTTCACCGTGTCGCCCAGTTCAACCGTGCCCTCGTCAGGTTGTTCCTGACCGGTCAGCATTTTGAAGAGCGTTGATTTACCCGCGCCGTTCGGACCGATCACGCCGACAATCCCGCCGGGCGGCAGGGAAAAGTCAAGGTTTTCAATCAGCTGCTTGTCGCCCATGTGTTTCTTCAACCCGGTGACTTCGATCACCTTGCCACCCAGGCGCGGGCCGTTCGGGATGACGATCTGGGCGCGGCCCACCTTGTCGCGCTCGGACTGGCCAGCCATCTCGTTATAGGCGGCAATCCGGGCTTTCGACTTGGCCTGACGGGCTTTCTGGCCCTGACGCATCCACTCAAGTTCGCGCTCCAGCGTCTTTTGCTTGGCCTTGTCTTCCCGCGCTTCCTGCTCCAGCCGCTTGGCTTTTTGCTCCAGCCAGGCCGAGTAATTGCCCTCATACGGAATGCCGCGGCCACGGTCGAGTTCGAGGATCCAGCCGGTGATGTCATCCAGGAAATACCGGTCGTGGGTGACGATCAGGATGGTGCCTTTGTAGTCGATCAGGTGCTGTTGCAGCCAGGCGATGGTTTCGGCGTCCAAGTGGTTGGTCGGCTCATCAAGCAGCAGCATGTCGGGCGCTTGCAAGAGCAGCTTGCACAGGGCCACGCGGCGTTTCTCACCGCCCGAAAGCGTGGAGACATCCGCATCATCCGGCGGGCAGCGCAGGGCCTCCATCGAAACGTCGATCTGCGCGTCCAGATCCCACAGGTTCTGCGCGTCGATCTCATCTTGCAGTTGGGCCATCTCTTCGGCGGTTTCGTCCGAATAGTTCATCGCCAGCTCGTTGTAGCGATCCAGAATGTCCTTCTTGGCCTTCACGCCCAGCATCACGTTGCCGCGCACATCAAGTGACGGGTCCAGCTCCGGTTCCTGCGGCAGATAGCCGACCTTGGCCCCTTCGGCGGCCCAAGCCTCGCCGGTGAAATCCTTGTCGATCCCGGCCATGATGCGCATCAGGGTCGATTTACCGGTGCCGTTGACACCGACCACACCGATCTTCACACCGGGCAGAAAGCTCAGGCGAATGTTTTCAAAGCATTTCTTGCCACCCGGATAGGTCTTGGAAACGCCGTCCATGTGGTAGACATATTGATAAGCGGCCATAGGGATGCTCCGTAGAAAGTCGCGGTTTGCGCTGGTCTAGCGAATGTGCGAGGAAAGGGCAATTGAGTTTGAGTATTGAGGGCGCCCTATGAAAAACATCATCCCCGTTGTTTTGTGTGCTTTGGTTTTTGGACAGGCCGCTTTGGCGCAAGTTACAAATTTGGAAACGCCGGGGAATCTAAAGGCAACATCGCCTGTCGGCTGTATCCCGCTTGCGCAGGCGGGCCCTGATCTTTCCCCTGCGGATTTGCAGCCGGGTGTTTGGGATTGCTTCCAAAAGAAGAATTATGTGGCGGCAGCTGAACTGACGTTGCTGATGTATGCGCGTGGGGTTTTTGACACGCATCGGGTTTTGGACAAGACAGCGCATCAGGCGATCCCTGTGTTGATGATGGGCGTGGTTCAGCAAGATCCCGAAGGATGGGAGGAACATATGGCCCCGGTACTCACCGCCTATACGGGGCAGGGGGCGACGGGTGCAAAATTCTGCGCATCGCTTCACTCCATGCCCGTGCCCACACATTCTGCGTCATATATGGTTCAACACGGGATCGAAGCGTTTACTGGCGGCAATGAAAGCGGTTTGGCCAAGGATTTCGATCCCGCCCAGGCCTGGTCAGAGGTTTTGCACAATTTCATGAAATGTGATTGAGCCAATGAAGAATTTTCCACTCCAAATTCAAAACACATTCCGCTAAGTCCTACCCCTATGCGCCACGCACTTCCATATGCTGCGCCCGGTCAGGTGATCGGGCTGTTAGGGGGATCTTTTGATCCCGCCCATGACGGCCATGTGCACATCACCCGAGAGGCGCTGAAACGGTTTGGGTTGGACCGGGTGTGGTGGCTGGTCTCCCCCGGTAACCCCCTGAAAAAACATGGCCCCGCGCCTATGGATGACCGGTTGAGACATGCGCGTGAGGTGATGGTGCATCCGCGTGTTGAGGTGACCGATCTCGAACGGCGCACGGGCACACGTTATACCGCAGAAACGCTTGCCGCCTTGCAACGGCTGTATCCGCAGGTGCGCTTTGTCTGGTTGATGGGGGCGGACAATCTGGCCGAATTTCATCGCTGGGACAATTGGCGCTGGATCATGGACCATGTGCCGGTGGGCGTGATTGCCCGGCCCGGCGACCGGGTGCAGGCGCGCATGTCGGTCGCCGCGCTCATCTACCGGAATGCGCGGCTGCGCGGGCGCGACGCGCAGCGATTGGCAAACAGCAAAGCCCCGGCCTGGACGCTGATCAACGCGCCGATGCGTGATATTTCTTCGTCGCAGATCCGCGCAAAAGGGCATTGGTAGCGGCGCGTTTTGTCCATGGTAGCCCGTTCAAGCCCCCGGTGTGCTCAACGGTTGAAATGATCTTCGTGACGGGGTTTACTCGTCAAAGAAACTGCATAGTACGAAGCCCTTATGAAAACACCAATCACACGGCGTGGTCTTCTGGCCGGGCTTGGCGGCGGGATTGTCACAGCCGCCCTTTCTTCGACCGCAATTGCCGAGGCTCCGGCTGCAAGCCCTGTGCCAAAGCTGCGTCCGGGCGGGGCGGCCAAAGCTGCAATTCCCAGTCTTGAAGCCCTTCTGGAGCAGGCGAAACTCTCGGGGAAAGTGGGGTTTGTCGTGGCCGATGCCCGCAGTGGGCTGGTGCTTGAGGCGCGCAATGCCGATCTGGGTCTGCCGCCAGCCTCGGTGGCGAAAGCGGTGACCACGGCTTACGGGCTGGCACATCTGGGGCAGGGGCATCGGTTTTCCACCCGCGTTCTGGCGACGGGTCCTGTGTCCGGCAGCAGGTTGAAGGGAGACCTTGTGCTGGTGGGGGGGGCGGACCCTTCCCTTGACACAAATGCGCTGGAAGGTCTGGTCAAGGCGCTGAAGAAAAAGGGAATAACCCGTGTGGACGGGAAGTTTCTCTTTTATGAAAACGCCTTGCCGTATCAGCGCTCGATCGACCCGGACCAGCCGGATCACCTGGGCTATAACCCGTCTGTGTCTGGGTTGAACCTGAATTACAACCGGGTGCATTTCGAGTGGAAACGCACCGGGGAAAGTTATTCGGTGGCGATGGATGCGCGGTCGGATCGGGTGCGCCCCGCGGTCAGCACGGCGCGGATGCAGGTGGTGAACCGGGATCTGCCGGTCTACACCTACAAAGCGTCTGCCGGGATCGACAACTGGACCGTGGCGCGTGGCGCGCTGGGCAAAGGGGGCTCTCGTTGGTTGCCCGTGCGCAGGCCGGGCCTTTATGCGGCGGATGTGTTTCAGGTTCTGGCGCGCGCGCATGGGATTGCCCTGCCAAAGCCGGGTGAGGTGCGCTCCTTGCCGGGGGGAACGGTTCTGGCTGAACATCGCAGTGCAGATCTGGCGACTGTGTCGCGCAAGATGTTGAAATATTCCACCAATCTCACGGCGGAGGTTGTCGGGCTTTCAGCCTCGAAACAACGCGGTGGAAAGCCCCGCACCCTCGCCGAATCCGGCAAGATGATGAGCGATTGGGCAAGAGAGAATTTAGGTGCAAAATCAGTGCGTTTCGCAGATCATAGTGGCCTGTCGGATGCCTCGCGCCTGCCCGCAAGGGACATGGTGTCGATGCTTGTGAAGCTGGGGCCGGACCGGGCGCTGCACGGGTTGATGAAAGAGATCACCCCGCGTGGGAAGGATGGTAAGAAACTGGCGGGAGCCGGGCATGCCATCCGTGCCAAAACCGGCACGCTGAACTTTGTTTCGGCCCTGTCAGGCTATGTCACCACAGCGGATGGCACGACGCTTGCCTTTGCGATTTTTTCAGCCGACATGGGCAAAAGGCGTGCGGTGAAACGCGCCGACCGCGAGCGGCCTGCAGGGGCGAAAAGCTGGAGCGCGCGCGCCCGCTGGCTCCAGCATCAGTTGATCAACCGTTGGGCGGCTCTTTACGGAACCTGACGGGATTATGGGCGTGCAGGAATAGTCACCGCCGCCTGTGATGCCGGGCGGGACCAGCAGCGATCAAACCACTCCATCACATTGGAAAAATTGGATAATTCCATTTCATCTGCCGCATCATAGCCAGTCATGATCGCCCGGATCCAGGGCCATGTGGCAATGTCTGCGATGGTGTAGTCATCGCCCATGATATGGCGCTGCCCGTCAAGGCGCTGATCGAGCACTCCGAGCAACCGCTTGCCTTCATTCAGATAGCGATCCCGCGGCCGTTTGTCGTCAATCTCTTTGCCCGCATAGGCGTGAAAAAAGCCAAACTGCCCGAGCATCGGACCAAGACCGCCCATTTGCCACATCAGCCATTGGAGCGTTTCTGCGCGCTGGGCAGGATCCGTCGACAAGAATTTCCCCGATTTTTCAGCAAGGTAAATCAAAATGGCCCCGCTTTCCCACAGGCCAAGCGGCGCACCATTTGGCCCGTTGGGATCAATGATCGCCGGGATCTTGTTGTTGGGATTGAGGGACAGGAACTCGGGGGTGAACTGATCATCGGTTCCGAAATTTACCAGATGCGGCTCATAGTCCAGCCCGGTTTCCTCAAGCATCGCACTGACCTTCACCCCGTTTGGTGTGGGCAGCGAATAGAGCTGGATCACGTCCGGACGCGTGGCTGGCCAGCGATTGGTAATTTTAAACTTTTGCAACATGGTTTTCCCCAAAGTTTAAACTTTCAAAGGGTGAAAAGCCGAAACTTTAAACTTTTGAAAGTGGTGTCGCGTTGTGTTGACGCCGGATATGGGGCAGGCAGGTCGCCCCTTCAAGGTGACGAGACGTCACGGAGTTGTGAGCCCCTGCGCGTGGGGGCCGCGGGCGGGGTGCTCGACATGAAACGCGACATGAAAAAGGGGCCGCGCGGCCCCTTTGCTTTGCCTTAACTGAAACGTGCCGCCTTACAGCACCATATGCCGTGCCCGTGCGCCGCGCTCAATCGCGGCGGCATGCAGCCGGTCGATATCGAGCTCATAACGGATCTCTTCCAGAATGCGCAGTTCCGGCCCATGCAGCACACCGTCCGCCGCAGCCACATCGCAGGCCAGCGCATAGGCGGTTTCCCACAGGTGCTCGGGCAGGTTGTCACGCACCAGGCCAAACAGCGCGTCCAGCCCATCCTCGACTGCGAACAGGTCAAACACGGTCTGCGACACGGTTTTCATCCGGTCCGGGTCATAGCTGGCGAAAACGGGCAGGTGATTGACCACGCGTTCGATGGTCAGAAGTTCAGCGGACGTGATTTCTTCATCTGACGCAGATACGGCCATCATCACGGCAACCAGGCTGTCCTGGGCGGTCAGGGAATGCGGAATGTCTTGCACTTGGAATGCTCCTTTTGTTGCAATGCAGAATATTGACCCCGCGCCCCCTTATCAATAGGGAGTGGAGCCTAAGGGCAAACCGCCCGGAGAGATAAAGGAAACAGCAGATGACTGATCAGATCAGCCCTGAAATGCGTGAGGCCGCGATGGCTTCGAAAGCCTGGCCCTTTGAAGAAGCGCGCCGGGTGCTCAAACGCTATCAGAAGGGCGCGCCTGAGAAGGGGTTTGTGCTGTTTGAAACCGGCTATGGCCCGTCGGGTCTGCCGCATATCGGCACCTTTGGCGAAGTGGCGCGCACCACGATGATCCAAACCGCGTTTGAGGTGATTTCGGACATCCCCACCAAGCTGATCTGTTTTTCGGACGATCTGGACGGGATGCGCAAGGTGCCGGGCAATGTGCCAAATGCCGACAGCCTGCAGGAGCATCTGCAAAAGCCGCTCACCTCGGTGCCGGATCCCTTTGGCACGCATGAAAGCTTTGGCCATCACAACAACGCGATGCTGCGCCGCTTCCTGGATACGTTCGGGTTCAAATACGAGTTCTACTCGGCCAAGGAATTTTACCAGAGCGGCCAGTTCGACGAGGTGCTGAAACGCGCGGTTGAGAAATATGACGAGGTGATGGAGGTGATGCTGAAATCCCTCCGGGAAGAGCGTCGTCAGACCTATTCGATTTTCCTGCCGATCCACCCGGAGACGGGCCGTGTGCTTTATGTGCCGATGAAAAAGGTCTGCGCCGAGACCCACACCATCACCTTTGATGACGAAGAGGGCCGCGAATGGACCCTGCCGGTCACGGGGGGGCGCGTGAAGCTGCAATGGAAGCCGGATTTCGGCGCCCGCTGGGCGGCGCTGAATGTGGATTTCGAAATGTATGGCAAGGACCACAGCACCAACACGCCGATCTATGACAAGATCTGCCGCATTCTGGGCTGGCGCGCACCTGAGCATTTCACCTATGAGCTGTTTCTGGATGCCAATGGCCAGAAGATCTCCAAGACCTCGGGCAACGGGATTTCAATCGACGAATGGCTGACCTATGCCTCAACCGAAAGCTTGGCCTATTTCATGTATCTCAAGCCGAAAACGGCCAAGCGGATGCATTTTGACGTGATTCCCAAGGCGATGGATGAGTATCACCAGCAGCTGAATGCCTATCACAAACAGGACCTTAAGGCGCAGTTGAACAATCCGGTCTGGCATATTCACGGTGGCGACGTGCCGGTGTCGAATATGGTGGTGCCGTTCTCGATGCTGCTTAACCTGGCGTCGGTGGCGTCGGCCCATGACAAGGCGCAGCTTTGGGGCTTCATCCAGCGCTACGCGCCCGAGGCCTCGCCGGAAACCCATCCGGATCTGGATGCGGCGGCAGGGTATGCGGTGAAATATTACGAAGACTTTGTCGAGCCGGAAAAAGTGTTCCGCCTGCCCACCGATCTCGAACGTGCCGCCATGGCCGATCTGGCCGCGGCGTTCCGTGATGGTGACAAGGCCTTGGAACTGATTGCCAAGAAGAATGAGATCGTCGGCAATGATGACCCGCTTCCGCAGGTGGATTTCACCTCCGATGAGTTCCTGCAATCCATCGTCTTTGCCGTGGGCAAGGTGCATGGGTTTGAAAATCTGCGCGAATGGTTCCAGGCCCTTTACGAGGTGCTGCTCGGTGCCTCCCAAGGTCCGCGTTTTGGCGGCTTTGCCGCGCTTTACGGTGTCGAGGACACCGCTGCGCTGATTGACCGCGCACTGGCCGGAGAGCTGGTTGGGTAAACCAATCCGCCCCTAAAGCGTTTCGCCTTATTATTGAGACACAATAATGAGGCGAAACGCCCGAAACCTACTGATGTTGCGGGCGTTTCGAAATCAACTTGTGTCTCAAGTTAATCTCGAAACGCTTTAAGAAAACGAAAGGCAGGCGGCTCTGCGCCCCTGCCTTTTTTCTTGCCATAAATACCTCGGGGTGAGCGCGCAGCGCGAGGGGCAGCGCCCCTGTCCAGCCGCCACAGACGCAACGTTCGCCCCCGTTAACCCGCGTTAAACCCACTTTGTTACCCCTTTCAGCGTTTCGGATCATGTGTCCGACCACCCGTGTCCGGAACCACCGGCCCCTCGGGTGAGGCAGTATTTTTGACCTGAAAGGGAATTCGATGAACAAGGCTCTTACCGACGGGGTGGTCTTTATGCCGCCCCCTTTCGCAGATGGTCTGGATGTCTGGTCCAGCGGGGATGGGGCGCCGGGCTCGTCCACATATGACACCGCCTCCAACGCTGCGCTTGTGCCTGCTGATCAGGATTTTGATGGCTGCGTTGAGCTGTTCAAGAATGTCAACTCCCTCAAGCTGACCTATACCGGGCAGACCCAATATGAACAGGGCTGCTATCTGCGCATCTCCGCCAAGGTCAAGGCAATCAGTGGGCCGCTGCCATCGGTGCGCGCGGTGGCAAAGCCGTTCAAATCCAATAACAGCCACGCCAATGGCTATGTCGAGGTCGGCCCCTCGGTGCCGCTCACCGCTTATGGTGAGGTGGTCGAAGTGGCCGCGATCATCGGATCGGGCGCGCGCAACGGGGTTGATATGATCTGGGGCGCGGATGTGGCCTATGGGCATCTCGGGCTGGAATTCACCGGATCAAACGGAGCGGTGGTGCGGGTGGATGACATCGTGATCGAGGATGTCACCGGCGCCTATCTGCGCGACATGATGGATTGGGTTGATGTGCGCGATTTTGGCGCTGCGGGGGATGGCGTGACGGATGATCGCAACGCGTTCCTTGCCGCGGATGCCGCGGCCAACGGGCGCACGCTTCTGGTCCCCGAAGGCACGTTTCGGATTGCAAACAGCATGACGTTGCATGCGGATGTCCGGTTCGAAGGCACGCTGAGCATGGCAGATGATGTCTATCTCTCGCTCACCCGCAGCTTTGACCTGCCCACCTATATCGACGCGTTTGGCGACGAGATGCTGGGCTTCAAAAAGGCGTTCCAGGCGCTGCTGAACTATACCGACCACGAGGTTCTGGATATGTGTGGCCGCCGGATCGACGTGAGCGCGCCGATCGACATGCAGGCGGCTTATGAAAAATCCGACTCGTTGCTCATCCGCCGCGTGCTCAAAAACGGGCAGTTCTATGTGAATGACAGCGCCGCCTGGGATGTGGACAGCACCACCACAACCGCCACCTATAATCCAAATAACCCGCTAACCCTGACCGGCATTGGCAATATCGGAGCGGTCAAGCGTGGCGCGCTGGTGACCGGCAACGGCGTGGGCCGCGAGGTCTATGTGAAGGATGTGAATGTCGGGGCCAATTCGGCCACCCTGTCCGAGCCGATTTATGGCGGTGCGGTTACCCAGAGTTTCACCTTTAAGAACTTCAAATATGTTCTCGATTTCTCCGGGTTTTACCAGATGCGGCGCTTCACCATTTCCGAGGTGGAATTCCAGTGCAACGGCCACGCCTCGGCCGTGCGTCTGGCCCGTGAGGGCGAAAATGCGATCTTTCAGGACTGTTTCTTCATCAAGCCGAGAAACCGCGGCATCACCTCGATTGGCAAAGCCTGTCAGGATCTGCATATCGAACGCTGCCAGTTCGTGTCCGACGAACAATCCGTGGCCGCAACCGCGCGTCAGTCGATTGCCTTCAATGTGAACGCAAATGATGCCAAGATCCGCGATAACCGCTTTGCGCGTATGGGCACCACCGGGGTTCTGAGTGGTGGCAACCACATTATTCAGGGCAACCACATCTTCCAGGGGGATGAGGTTGTTCAGGGCGCGCGCACGGCGGGTCTTGTGCTGACCAATGAAAACAACAACACGGTGATCACCGGCAACTATATCGACAACTGCTCGATCGAATTGAACAATGAACATGATGCGGATCCGAATTTCGGCGCGGAATATTCCTTTGGTGGCATGACCATCACCAACAATATTTTCGTGACCATTGATGCCGCGCCCTGGTTCAAATTCATCCTGATCAAGCCGTTTGGCACCGGGCATTACGTGTCGGGCATGCATGTGGTGGGCAACAGTTTCCGCACCTACAAGGGCACAATTGACCGGGTCGAGGGCGTGGTCACCACCCATGGGTCACTGAACGGCTGGTCCTATCGCAACCTCACCTTCAAGGATAATTCCTTCTTCGGGGTGAACCAGCGCACCTGTTCGCCGGTGATGCTGGAGTTCAACCAGAATACCGAAGCCGCGACCTGGACGCTCGACAGTGGCGGATACCTGCCTTTTGATGGCAAGGCCCGCCTGTGCCAGTCGCTGGTGTTTGAGGATGGCACCCAGACCAGTTCCAACGTCAAGATCTATGACATGCCGCGGGTGAAAACGGCGCAGGGCACCGGGAACAAGCAGGTGCAGCTGAAATGGCCGCAGGCGGTGCGGGGCAAGGTCTGGGCGACGATCCGGGTTGATAAACCGATCTGACACGTGCGGATGGCATAGAGAGATTGAAACACCCTGGCCCTTGGTCGGGGTGTTTTCAGTGGTTCCGGGGATCGTGTGATGGGGGGCGGTGCAGCAGAAAAAGCAGCTCGCGGATCAGGGCCAGCGTGAGCAGGCTGGCTGCGAACTGGTCAAAACTTGGCAGGTCAAATGGGATCATGCCGTCTCTCCTGCGATTATCCGGGCCTGCGATTGTCCGTGCCTTCTGTTGTCTGGGCCTTCTGTTGTCCGGCGCATGGTTCGGTTAGAGCAGCCAAAGGTTAACAGATGATGTTGAAAGGGGACAGAAAGCACAGCCTACACGTGTAAATTTATTCAAATTCAAAGCAATTGTTTGACCCGGATCAAGGCGCAGATCCAGGGGTTCTGTTACACTGCAGACATATTTCAAAAAGGGACAGTCAGGAGGGCTCTGCATGGCGCAAACTACCAGTGCAAATGGAACCGCAACCGCAAAAACTCAAGCAAAAACAACGGCTAAGCCAGCGGCCTCCGCCGCGAGTGCAAAACCGGCCGAACCCAAGGCAACGGCGGTGGAAACCCGTTCCAAATCCGGCTTTCCCAATGTGACCGCCGACCAGATCCGTCAGACTTTTGAAAACGGAAAATATCCCTATGACGTGAAAATGGGGCGCAAGGAATATGAGGCCCAGAAAAGCAAGCTTCAGGCCGAGCTTCTGAAGGTGCAGAAATGGGTTGGTGAGACCGGCCAGAAATTTGTTCTGCTGTTTGAAGGTCGTGATGCAGCGGGCAAGGGCGGCACGATCAAACGGTTCATGGAGCACCTGAACCCGCGTGAGGCCCGTGTGGTGGCGCTGAACAAACCGACTGATGAGGAACGCGGCCAGTGGTTCTATCAGCGCTATATCTCGCAACTGCCAACCGCCGGTGAAATGGTTTTCTACGACCGTTCCTGGTACAACCGCGCAGGTGTGGAGCGGGTGATGGGCTTTTGCACGCCGAACGAATATCTGGAATTCATGCGCCAGACCCCGGAATACGAACGGATGCTGACCCGCTCGGGCATTCGCCTTTACAAATACTGGTTCTCGGTCACCCGTGAGGAACAGAAGCGTCGCTTTGACAGCCGCAAGGATGATCCGCTCAAGCGCTGGAAACTGTCGCCGGTGGATGTGGCGTCGCTCTCGAAATGGGACGATTACACCGAGGCGAAAGAGGCGATGTTCTTCTACACCGACACCGCGGATGCGCCTTGGACCATCATCAAGTCGAACGACAAGAAACGCGCGCGCCTGGAATGTATGCGCCACTTCCTGTCGACCGTGGATTACCCGGATAAGGATTACGACCTCGTCAACCACCCCGATCCGCTGATTGTTGGCCATGCCAGCCAGGTCATCCACAACGCAGATCACATTCTGGGCGCCAGCCTGCATCCTGACCATCGGCGTGGGAGCTGATTGCGGCGGGACGTGACGCGCATGCAGGAGAGAGAACAGACGGGGCGGCGGGGCAACTCGCCGCCTCTTTTCATGCCCGTCACATGATCGCTTGTCTGATCGGGGCGCGCCGTTAGACTGGTCTCATGAAACGTTTCCACAAGACGTTGAAACGGGCGTGTTCAAAATCCCGTTCGAGCGCAGCGAGAGGCAGGGAATTTGAACCTGGTCGAATGTGGAAACGCTCTAACGAACAGGTAATTTGATAGGTGTGTATGATGGACAGGCGGCAGTTTACAACGGGTGTGGCAGGGGCAATGACAACCGCGCTTCTGACAGGGTGCCAAAGCAATGCCGAAAGCCGCACCCGCCCGCGCGCTTCCTCTCAGGCGAAACGCTTTCAGCCGCAACACCATGCGGGGTTTGAAGCATGGGTGGAGGGCGCTTTTGGCCGCGCCCGTGCCAAGGGGATTTCATCCCGCACCCTTGCCCGGGCCCGCCCCACAATCGGTTTCCTGCCCGACGTGGTGGAGATTGACCGCAACCAGACCGAGTTCACCCGATCGTTCGAGGATTACATGGCCATTGCCACCTCGGAAAACCGCGTCACCACTGGGCGCGCCAAGCTGCGCGAACATGCCGGGCTGTTGGGGCGGATCGAACGGCAATATGGCGTCGAGAAAGAGGTGGTTGTGGCTGTTTGGGGGCTGGAAAGCCGCTATGGCACCCGCAAAGGGGACGTGCCAACCCTGTCCGCCCTCGGCACGCTGGCCTTTGACGGACGGCGCGGTCGGCTGTTTGAGCGGCAGTTTCAGGCCGCCCTTCGTATTCTCGACAACGGGGATATTGCCCCGCGCCAAATGACCGGCAGCTGGGCCGGAGCGATGGGGCATACGCAGTTCATGCCGACAAGCTACCTGTCCTTTGCGGTTGATTTCGACGGGGATGGGCAGCGTGATATCTGGGGGGCGGACCCCACCGACGCTCTGGCCTCTGCGGCGGCCTATCTTTCGCGCAATGGCTGGCGCAAAGCTGCGGGTTGGGGGCGGGAAAGCGCCTCCGGTGCCGTGATGCCAGCGGGGGAGGCGGGGCCGCGCTTTGACAAGGGGCCGAATTACCGTGTGCTGGGCAGTTACAACAATGCACAGAAATACATCATCGGTGTGGGGGTGCTGTCAGATCTGCTTGCCGGGCGGCCGGGGCTGCGCCACCAGTTTGGGCCGGACATCCATGGTATGCGGTTGAAGGACCGGATTGCCCTGCAAAAAGGGCTGGCCCGGGCAGGCTTCGATGTGGGCGAGCCTGATGGCGTGATTGGTCCCAAGACACTTGCGGCGATCCGCGGCTTTGAACAGGCACGGGGCCTGCCGGTCACCGGGCAACCCTCCCTGGCGCTTCTGGCCAGGATGTGATCCGGCCTTAGGGTTGCGCTGGCGGGGCAAATCGGGGGAAATTCCCCCCTTGCGGGCGCAGGGATTTCATCATAGCGGTGGGGAATGACGACGTTACCGCAAACACTCCCGCAGCATATGCGTGCAGCGCTCCTTCTGGGCTTGCCGCTTATTGGCTCGCAACTGGCCGGATTTGCCATCCAGATCATCGATACGGTGATGCTCGGCTGGTACGGGGTCGAGGCGCTGGCCGCTGTTGTGCTGGCCGGCACACTGTTTTTCGTGCTGATGATCATGGGGTCGGGCTTTGCCTGGGCGGTGATGCCGATGGTGGCGTCGGCATCCGAGGCAGGGGATGACACCCGCGTGCGCCGGGTGACCCGAATGGGGTTCTGGTCGTCAGCCATCATTGCCACGCTGGTGATGCCCGCCCTGTGGTGGTCCGAACCGCTTCTGCTGGCCATCGGGCAGGAACCAGAGCTGTCGGCCATCGCGCAGGACTATCTGCGCATCATGGGCTGGTCCCTGTATCCGGCGCTGGGGCTGATGGTGCTGCGCTCTTATCTTTCGGCGCTGGAGCGCACCAAGGTTGTGCTCTATGCCACACTTCTGGCCACCGTGTTGAATGCCTTTCTGAATTACGCGCTGATTTTTGGCAATTTCGGCTTCCCCGAAATGGGGGTGCGCGGCGCGGCGCTGGCCTCGCTGATTGTGCAATGCGCCAATTTTGCCGTGTTGGTGACCTACGCGGTGCGGGCGCTGCCGGAACATAACCTGTTTCAGCGGATCTGGCGCCCGGATTGGGACGCCCTGCGTGAAGTGGTGCGCATGGGGGTGCAGATCGGCCTGACATCCCTGGCCGAGGCGGGGCTTTTCTCGGCCTCCACCGTGGTGATGGGCTGGATCGGGACGCTGGAACTTGCCGCGCATGGGATCGCATTGCAGATCGTGTCGGCCTTCTTCATGGTGCATATCGGCCTGTCCAACGCGGCCACCGTACGGGCAGGCCGTGCGCTTGGGCGCCGTGACGAGGAGGGGCTGCGCAGGGGCGCGTTGGCGATCACGTTGCTGTCTCTCCTGTTCGGGGGCGTTTCCGTGCTTGTGTTCATCGGCCTGCCATACCCGATGATCAGCGCCTTCTTGGATCCGGCCGAACCGCTGCGCGACGAAATCCTGCGCGTCGGCACTTCGCTGCTGGTCGTGGCGGCTCTTTTCCAGTTTGCCGATGCCGCACAGGTGATGGCGCTGGGCCTGCTGCGCGGGGTGCATGATACCAAGGTGCCAATGGTGATCGCCTCGATCAGCTACTGGCTGGTCGGGGTGCCAATGTCTTACCTGATGGGGATCCAGTGGGGCTGGGGCGGAGAGGGCGTCTGGGCCGGCCTCGTCATCGGGCTTCTCTGCGCAGGTGCGTTCATGTCCTGGCGGTTCTGGAGCCGCTCTTCGCGCCTGTCTCAGTCATAACCGGCCCACCGCCGTTTCACTGGTATCACACGGGGAAGGGGAAAGCCGCTCCGGCCATCCGTCTCCCATCTCTTTTTCTTGCCAAAAATACCTCGGGGTGAGCCGCGCAGCGGCGAGGGGCAGCGCCCCTTTTCCCGTCTCAGGTCAAAGTCGAAACACCTTAGGCCCGCCCACCGCAAAAGCTCGGGGCGCCTCAGCCTTTCATCATCCGATCTGCTTTCTTGCGCACCAGCACACTGCGCAGATCATGCATCGCCAGAAGGAGCGTGTCGGTGATCGCCTCAAGCTCCTCCTCCTCCGCCTTGGTCTGCGCCCAATGGGCCGTGGTGTTCAGGTGATCCACCGTGCGCAGGATGTCGTCGATGCTGCGCCGCTGCAAAAGCGCGCGCCGCTCCGTCATCCAGGTGGCAATCGCCGCCTGATCTTCGGATGACAGCACCCGGTCCCCATGCGGTTTCACCTCGCCATTGCGGATATTCACAATGGCGATCTGTTCCATGTCGATGCGACGATGGCGGTTTTCGGTATCCACGCGAAAGACAAAGGCGCCGTTGTCGCGCACACGGAAGTAATAGTCGGGCAGTTCAGTGCTCATTGTTCCCCCTCAGCTCAGTTCCGCACAAAAGGCCTGGATGCGGGTGCAGGCTTCCTTCAGTGCCGCGTCGGAGGTGGCATAGCTGACGCGGAAATTGGGGCTCAGGCCAAAGGCCGCGCCAAACACCACCGCCACGCCTTTTTCTTCGAGCAGGGCTTTTGCGAACTGTTCGTCGTTTTCGATCTTCACCCCACCCGCCGAGGTTTTGCCCAGACATCCGGCAATCGAAGGGTAGACGTAGAACGCCCCGTCCGGCACCGGACATTCCAGTCCGTCGGCGGCGTTCAGCATCTCGACCACAAGATCCCGGCGGCGCACGAACATCTTGTTGTTTTCCGGGATGTAATCCTGCGGACCATTCAGCGCCTCAACCGCTGCCCACTGGCTGACCGAACAGGGGTTCGAGGTTGATTGCGACTGGATCTTGCGCATCGCACCAATCAGCTCCACTGGACCCGCCGCATAGCCGATCCGCCAGCCGGTCATCGCATAGGCTTTGGACACGCCATTGCAGGTGAGCGTGCGGTCGTAAAGACCGGGTTCGACCTCGGCCGGGGTGCAGAAGGTGAAATCCCCATAGGCGAGGTGTTCATACATGTCATCGGTCATCACCCAGACATGCGGATGGCGCATCAGCACATCGGTCAGCGCCTTCAGCTCGTCGCGCGAATAGCCCGCACCGGTCGGGTTCGAGGGGGAATTGAAAATCAGCCACTTGGTCTTGGGGGTGATCGCCGCCTCAAGCTGCTCTGGTGTCATGCGAAACCCGGTTTCCAGCGGGCATTCCACCACCACGGGTTCCCCACCTGCCAGCAGCACCATATCCGGGTAACTTACCCAATAGGGCGCCGGGATGATCACCTCGTCACCGGGATTGAGCGTCGCCATCAGCGCATTATAGAGGATCTGCTTGCCGCCGGTCCCGACCGAGATCTGGGCAGGGCTGTAATCCAGCCCATTGTCGCGCTGGAACTTGGCACAGATCGCGGCCTTCAGCTCCGGGATGCCGTCAACGGCGGTGTATTTCGTCTTGCCCGCATCAATCGCGGCCTTTGCGGCCTCCTTGATGTTTTCAGGTGTGTCGAAATCCGGTTCCCCGGCACCCAGCCCGATCACATCCTTGCCCTGCGCCTTCAACTCAGCCGCCAGGTTCGAAACGGCGATGGTGGGGGAGGGTTTTACACGGTTCAATGTCGCAGACAGGAAAGACATGGGGGGCCTCTATTGGTAAGTCAGTTGCGAAACATCTAATGGGTTTCGACACGGTTGTGAAAGCTATAATGGCAAGAAACCGGCCCACGCAGCGTTAAAAGTCTGGGCGGCGCGGGCAGGACCCTTCAACTTCTACCCGATTGCCCCTATGGTGCGCCCAATTGGATGAGGCAGATGAAGAAAGGGTTATTTTATGGATGATGCAGATCAGAACAGTGGATGGTATTCGGAGGACGAAGCCACCTTTGGGGATCGCCTTGCCGGGGCCCGCGAAGCCGAAGCCATGAGCCAGGCCGAACTGGCCCGACGCCTTGGGGTCAAGGTTGCCACGCTGCGCAATTGGGAAAATGACCTGTCCGAACCGCGCGCCAACAAGCTGAACATGGCCTCAGGGGTTCTCAATGTGTCCCTGCGCTGGCTTTTGACCGGCGAAGGGGAGGGGGTGAACCTGCCCGAGGGCGAACCTGACCACACCCCGGAAATCCGTGGAATTTTGCGTGAAATTCGCGACTTGCGCACCCAGATGAACAGTTCTGCCGAGCGGTTGGCGCGGCTGGAAAAGACATTGCGAAAACGTTTCGAAGGGGGGCAGGTATGACCCGGAAAAACGACGAGATGCTCGACGCGCTTCTGAGCGAGCTGCCGGGGGGACCGGAAGGGGAAACCCCCGAAAACCGTATCAAACGCCTGTCGATGCGGTCGATGCGGCGCGGCATCAAGGAGATGGACATCATCCTGAAATCCTATGCGGATGCTCATCTTGAAAAAATGGATACCGCCGCCCTGGATGAATACGAAGCGCTCCTGTCGCGAAATGATCAGGACCTTTATCAGTGGGTGTCGGGCCAGATCACGCCGCCCGCTGAAATAGCGCCATTGATCGAAAAGATCGCTGAATTCACCGGCGCCCGCTAAGGCCGGATCGGGATCAAAACAGGAGATTTGCTGAAAATTTTCAGCAACTCTCCGCCAGATTTATTCTCAGATTTAACTGAATGTAATGGATTTGCTCTGAAAACTGACCACAAGAATTAGGTCGGAGTAACGAATGAGCATGCATTCCCAAATCCCTCAGAGCGTCAACCAGACGTTCGTGAGCCAGTATCTTGACAGCCTTGCCCTGGTCGAACGTCTGCATCGGCTATTGCTGGATGTCATCAAAGATGAATTTGAACGTGTTGGTGTGCTGGAAGTCAACGCCGTGCAGGCGCTGCTCCTGTTCAATATCGGTGACAACGAAGTCACGGCGGGCGAGCTGAAATCGCGTGGCTACTATCAGGGGTCAAACGTGTCCTACAACCTGAAAAAACTGGTTGAAATGGGCTATATGCACCACCAGAGATGTGAAATTGACCGCCGTTCCGTGCGCGTGCGCCTGACGGAAAGTGGCCGTGCCATTCGGGACATCGTTGGCGGGCTGTTTGAGCGACACGCTGATGGGTTGCAGTCGCGCGGTGTGCTGGGGGCTGAAGGTGTGGAAGAGATCAATTCCGCGCTGAAACGGGTTGAACGTTACTGGACAGACCAGATCCGCTATATCTACTGATCCCCGGACTGATAAGCGGGCTGATCCCCTGGCTGATCAATGGGCCTGCGTGTGCCTCTGATTTGGCGTTTCGGGCCAGAGCAGTGTGTTTGAGACAGTTGAAACGTCCTGAGATGGCGCTTCAGCCCGTCGTTCAGCAGGGATCACAGATGGCACACCAGGCACTTTTTTTGGCGGTGCTTCTGACAGGGGCAACCCTGACAGCTCGCGCAGCAACTTGCGGGCCATGGCATTTGCGTAATCTTCATAGCCCGCGGCCTGTTCCACAAAACTGAACGGGCCACGGATGACCCATTCTTCGAAATAGCGGGTCAGTTGGTCCAGACCCTGCTGGTCCCCCCTGCCATCCGGCGCGATCACCAGCCCGTTGACCAGCACCGGATTGCGGGCAAGATCCTCGGCCACTTCCACCGGGCGCGGACCCGAATTGGACATGCCATCTGCGGACAGATCCAGCGTGTGTTGCCAGCAGCCGGGCATGTTTCGCAACAGCTCTGCACCATAAATCAGGGCTTTGCCCATGGCTGTGGACGGATCCCCCGGCCGACGCCGTTGCTGGTTAAGCTTTGTGGCGACATCCTGTGCATCCTGCGCCGATTGGATCCGGGTCCAGGGAATGAGGATATTCTGGTTGTCGGGGCCACTCCATTCGAAAATGGCAATTGAAACAGGGGCCTGTGGCTGCGAGGTCAGGATCGATAACACGTCCGGTTGCAGCAGCGCCGCTGCAATGCCATCCAGCTGCAGCCGGTATTCCCGATCATCAACCGAGCCGGAGACATCAAGCCCCAGCGCAAGGGCCTGCCGACAGGGGGCTGCGGAAAGCGGCGCGGTCAGCAGGGGCAGGGCAAGAAAGAGGACGCATTGCGCCACACGCCAGTGACCTCTTCCCAGAATGCCCCACGCCCGCAGCATTTACCAATGCCCCGTGTTGCCCATGCTGGTCCAGGGTTCTGCCGGGTCCAGTGGGGCCCCCATCTGCAGCAACTCGACCGAGATATTGTCGGGCGAGCGCACAAAGGCCATCCGGCCGTCATGCGGAGGGCGGTTAATCGTGACCCCATTGTCCATCAGGTGCTGGCACATCGCGTAGATATCCTCAACCTCATAGGCGAGGTGGCCGAAATGGCGGCTGTCCGAGGGCAACCCCTCATCGCCATCCCAATTATAGGTCAGCTCCACCGGGCAGTCCGGTTGCCCCGGTGGGGCCATGAAGATAAGGGAAAACCGCCCCTGCTCAAAATCCCGACGGCTGGTCACTTTCAGCCCGAGAAGTTCAAAAAACGCGATACTCTTGTCCAGATCCTTGACCCGAACCATCGTGTGTAAATAACGGATATCCATCCGGTTTCTCCTTCTGGGCAAAGGGGCTGCCCCCCCGCCTGTAGTGTTTTGGTCTTGATCTGAGACAGGGGGCGAAACGGGGCAGGACGTGACAGTGCCGTGGCGTTTCGGGGAAAACCTGTGTCTCAGCTGTTTCACCAGTCACATTAAAGCGTTTCGGGATAAACTTGAAACGCTTTAGCAGACCCGGGGCTAAGCAAAAGAAGTCAGAACTGGGAACGGATCGACAGACCGAGCGCGGTTTCCGATTTTGTGAACCGGGCAGCGTTTGAGCTGGTGCTTGTATGGTTGAGGCTGACAACCGGGGAAAACCCCCAATAGCTGACCGAGTTCAGGGTCATTTCGGCAAATGCCGAGAACGTCTTGTCCCGGCGCCCATCCAATGTGTGCGGGGATTGGGCATATTCCCGGTAACTGCCGGTCACGCCCCCTGAAATCGAGTTGCCGGCAAGTGCTTTGCCAAAATCCATCTCAATCCCGATCCGGTATTCGTCATAGGCGCGGGTGATGTCGCGTGATGTCGCCATTTGGTAGTCCGCCTTCAGTGTGAGGCGGTTCTTCTGCCACGGCATGCGATAGCGCAACCCGATCCCGGTGGTGTGAATGTCATCGACATATGCGCTGTCCGGCGATTGCAGGTCATATTTCAGTTGCAGGGAAAGACGTTTCCCGGCCTTGGGGGGCAGGTGAAACTGCAACCCGGCACCAAACAGAACCGACAGCGGTGTGCCGCCATACCAGTTGCGCCCCAGTCGCATGTCAAAGTCCAGCATCCCGCGATTTTGCCCCAACAGGCGCTGATGCCGATAGGTCAGTGCAACGGAACTGTAACGGTAATCTGCCCCGGAGACCGAAGCCGGGGCGGCATCGCTCGGGTCGTTCAGCCAGACTTCCTTGTGAAAAACCTGGGTGCCAACGAAACTGCGCGCGGTTTTGCTTTCGGCAAACCGGTAGGTGAGGGTCGCGCCAAGATGCCCTTCCAGGCCGGACAGCGGGCGAGAGGCCCCCCGGTAGGTTACCGGAAGCAACGTGCCACCAAAGACCCAATACCCCCCCTCTTCCGAGGATCCGTCATTGACGTTGGAGCTTGGCGTCAGGCCAAAATCAAGCTGCAGGCGCCACGGGTTGCGCGCCCGCACATAGTTGAAATCCTGTCTCAACTGCCGCTTCTGCGCGGGGGTTGCAGCGTGGTTTGAGGCGCGCCGCAGCCAAAACTGCCCTGCCATCTTGTTGCCGCCCGACGCTGAGGCCTGCGCGGCCACCATGGCGGCGGAGTATTTCTGCCCTTCGGTCTCGGCAAGTTTCCAGGCCTGTTTGGCCGTGTTGCGCGCGTCTTTGTTGTGTCCGAGGTCCCGCTCGGCACGGGATTTCAGCACCAGCATCAGGACGGAGTCGGGATAGGCATCCAGATAGGCGGTGGCAAATCGTAACGCCACGCCCGGCTGCCGCGCCGCCAGCGCGTTTCGTGTGGCCACAAGCATCTGGTCGGCGCTCAGGGTCACTTGTTCAGCCAGGGATGATGTGGCGAAAAGCGGCAGTGATAACACCGCCGCCAATATGGGTTTTCGAAGGAAAGTCATCGACTTATCGGTAAAGGATGAAGCCGCCTGTTTCGCGGATAACCACGCCATCGGTCCCCGGATCGGCGCTTTCGATCACCACGATCCCCGTCACTTCCATATCCGCACCTTCGCCGGCCAGCACCGCGTAGTAATTTCCGCTTTCCAGCTGAACGCCGGAGTTGCTGCTGGTGATGCCATTGGTCAATTCACCATCAGCGTTCAGCGTATCCGGGCCAATGGTCAGGTGCAGCGAGGGCAGGGCCCCAAGCGGGATGTCCTGCCAGCCGGTGACCAGGGCATTGTCGTCATTGATCTCGGCGATGTACTGATCGGTCAGGCGGTTGCCGTCCATGTCGTAAACCTGACGATTGGTAATGGTGCCCTTCACCGCGTCGCCCGCGTTGAAATCGTCAAAGTCGATATCCAGGGTCATGTCGCCGGTGGTATATTCCAGCCCGCTGACCCCTCTGAAATCCCGCAGCCCCGCGTAACCGCCCCGGAAACCGGCCTGGCCACTGGTCGGCAGGACAACCGCCCCGTTGCGTTCATACATGAAGCCGCCAAAGCCGTAATCGGTATAGGCACCGGTGCGCACCAGGGCAAATTGAGTCACGGGGGAGCCATCGGGATTGCTGTTGGTGCTGACCCCGAGGATCGCCTTGTGGGGCAATTGGGTGATCGGCGTGCCGGTCACGGAATCGGCAAATGTCGAGGCGTTTTCGTAAACCCGATAGGGCGAGACAGCCGCGGCCAGCTGTGCGTCGGGCAGGGTAACGCGCGAATAGGTGTTGGTCCCGTCAAAGCCCAGGTTGTCGACGGTGAAAGTATCGTCCACCTCATTATAGGTGATCGACTGCGCATAGCCGTTGCCGGATCCGTCCTCTTCTTCGTAACGGTTGATGGATCCGCCTGCAGAGGGATCATCGGTCCCGGGGGGCAGCGGGCTTTCTGTTGCCGGGGTGTCGGGCGCCGGATTGGTCAGGGGGTTGTTGCCACCATTGTCGCAGGCTCCCAGCGTAAAAGCTGCCATGGCTGCGGTCAGGGCTGCGCCTGTTTTCAAAGTCACTGTCATGAAACTGCCTCGGGTTTTCTTTTGCGTCATTCAGGCGGGTGGGGCGGATATTGTCAAGTTTTCAATGGCGCGCGGGTGAAAAACTCGGCCTGTGTGGTGAATGCGCCGCTTTGGGGGGATGCCACGTCATCATGTGTGTTCCGCTTGGCGCATCGCCTAGATATAGTGGCCCCAATCACATTCAGAGAGAGATTCGTCATGCCCCTGAGCCCTGAGCAGAAAGCCGAGATCGAAGAACAGCGCAGCCAGAAAAACACCACGATGCGTGTGGTGAGCGAAGGCATGGAAAAGCACCTTTATACCGCGCATGAGGTGCTGGATCACGGTTTTGTCCGTGTCATCGACTATATGGGCGACGATGCGGCGATCTGTCAGGCGGCGCGGGTGAGCTATGGCAAGGGCACGAAATCGGTGCAGAATGATGCGGGTCTGATCCGCTACCTGATGCGCCACTGGCACTCGACCCCGTTTGAAATGTGCGAGATCAAGCTGCATGTGAAACTGCCGGTGTTTGTGGCGCGGCAATGGATCCGTCACCGTACCGCGAATGTGAATGAATATTCCGCGCGCTATTCGATCCTGGACCGCGAATTTTACATCCCGGCGCCCGAACATGTGGCGGCGCAATCGGTGGTGAACAACCAGGGCCGTGGCGCTGCGTTGCAGGGGGAAGAGGCCGCACGGGTTCTGGAAATCCTCAAGGCCGACAGCAACCGGGCCTATGATCACTACGAAGAGATGATCTCGCAGGACGGTCAGGATGGGCTGGCGCGCGAGCTTGCCCGGATGAACCTGCCCGCCAATGTCTATACCCAATGGTATTGGAAAGTGGACCTGCACAACCTCTTCCACTTCCTTCGCCTGCGCGCCGATCACCACGCCCAATACGAAATCCGCGTCTATGCCGAAGCGATGTGCAAGATCGTCGCCGACTGGGTCCCCGCCGCCTACGGCGCGTTCGAAGATTACCGTCTGGGAGGCTCCAACCTCTCCGGCCGCGCCATGGACTGCATCCGCCGGATGCTGAAAGGCGAAGAGGTCACGCAGGAGAATTCCGGCATGAGCGCGGGGGAATGGCGTGAGTTTGAGGCGGAGTTGCGGGGGTGAATAATGTCATTCAGTGAATGTGACTTTGATCGACTGAATGAAAGATTGGCTGGCCTCGTAGCTGACGGAAGTATTTGTGACGAGAAGCACGGGGTCATCCACTTAATTCTTTCGAATAAATTCTATTGTGAACAGTATGAAATTAATGAAGCCATAACTGATGGTCCGAATGATTGTGGAATTGATGCTGTTTACATAGATCGCCGAGGCGATGATCCAGTTGTGCATCTTTTTCAATCAAAGGTGCATTCGAGTAGGCGAAAAGCCAGAAACCCGTTTCCTGCGTCAAGCCTAGAAAAAATTCACAGATTTCTGCAAATTGTGAAAGAGAGGAAGTCGGACCTTTCTAAGGTTGTTAATGAAAAACTGGAACAAAAAGTTCTCGAGATTCGTTCTGAAATTGATCGCAACTTTCCAATTTTCAAGCTTTGGCTTGTGAGTAATGGTAGCCCCTGCCTTTCGCACGAGATTTTCCCATTGAAGAATGCTTTGGAAAGCCGCGAGTCCATCGAAATCGAAGAGTTTCACCTTCTTGAAGTGGTTGAGTTTTGCTTGAATGCTCATAGCACAAGAACAAATCATACATTCTACGCTAAAGAGGTTGGGGTCATAGAGGCTGGCACTTCAGAACTGAGAAGTGTCGTTGGGTATCTCTCTGCGAAGCAACTTTATGATTTGATAAAAGATGTTAGAGATGAGCGTAAGGTCGATTATTCCGTGTTTAATCTAAACGTTCGAGGATTTCTTGGATTAGATAATTCGGTAAACAAAGACATCTTCCGATCTGCTTCTGCTTCATCCAACATTCATTTTTCATCTTTGAATAATGGGATAACTGTTGTCGGCTCTACTTTACGGGTAAACAGAACGGCTTCTGACAGACCCAGAATTGGTGTGAAAAAAATGAGCATTGTTAATGGTGCTCAAACTTGCCATGCGATTTTTGAAGCCATGAAGGACTACTATCCTGACTTCTCGACGTTCGAGCATTTGTCAGTTTTGTTTCGTGTCTTCGAGACTGATGATCCTGATCTTATTTCGAGTATTGCAATTTCGACCAATAATCAAAACAGGATTGGTCCACGTGACCTTAGAGCCAATGATGTGCATCAGATCAGACTGGAAGAAAAGCTGGCTGCTCTTGGCGTTCGTTACAGACGAAAGCGGTCGTTCACCGCCGAACCTTCTTCTGATATGCCGACCATTGATGCGTTGAAGGCTGGTCAAATTCTATTAGCGTATGTGCACCATGACCCGGCTCGGGCGAAAAGAGATTCAGATAGTATTTTCACTGACTTCTACCAAAAGATTTTCGCTGAGGTTGATCCATCTATATTGGTCAAGGGATTGGATTGGTTCAACCTCATTGAGGAAAGGCGCCAGTATATTGAGGATGAAGTTCGCATTAGGGGTTCGTTGCGGGCAGAAAACACATTTGTGACTTATGGAGTTTTCCATATCTTGATGATGTGTTCGGTAATTAATCCAAATGCGGAGGGCGATGATCGTCACACGGTCATTGATGAGGCAATAACTGCAATTTCTAAAAAGCTGGAGGAAGAGGGTTATCCTGCCTACTATACCTATTTTAGAGATACTAGTAGGGCCAGAGAACTTTTGGAATCGGCAGCGCAGCCAAGGCTTATTTAGTTACCGTCCTGCAATAAAGAAAACCCCCGCCGATCTTGCGATCCGCGGGGGTTCTATTTTTATTCAGGTGCCGGGCCGCGTCTTGCGTCGCGCCCGTTTTTCATTTCAATCGTTCCACTGGAACGATTGATCGGGGCCGGGGCCCCGACCCTGAAAAACCCTCTTAGACCAGCTCGAGGTTGGCGGCAGAGGTTTTGCCATTACGGCCGGTTTCCAGCTCGTAGTTGACTTTTTGGTTGTCCTGCAGTTCACGCAGGCCGGCGCGTTCAACGGCCGAGATGTGCACAAAGATGTCTGCGCCGCCATCGTCGGGTTGAATGAAGCCGTAGCCTTTAGTGCTGTTGAACCATTTTACGGTGCCTGAAGCCATTTCCGTATTCTCCTAATTTATGCCACCCACAACATGCGGTGACCCTGGTAGCGCAGTCTTGAACTTGGCCGACTGCGTAGTGAGAAGGCGGAAGATAGTCTGTCGTACAACACTGACATGGCGTAGCGCAGATGGAAAATCAAGGCTTTCCTGCAAATGAACCTGTCAGTGCCGTCTTGTTCTTGCAATCATCGGCGCCCATAACGGGGGAAATGTGACGGGCCAACATGACAAAGACATGACAGGAGAGGGCAATGCGGTTTTGGGGTTTGAAAAGCTGTGACACCTGCAAGAAGGCGCAAAAGGCGCTGGTGGCAGCGGGCTATGATCTGGCGGTGACCGATGTGCGGGCAGATGGGGTGGCGGCGGCGGATCTCGCCCGGTTTTATGCGGCGTTTGGTGAGGCGCTGGTGAACAAGCGCTCCACCACATGGCGGGGCTTGTCGGAGGAGGAGCGGGCAGGTGATCCGCTGGCGCTTTTGGCGGCACACCCGACCCTGATGAAACGTCCCGTTGTGGAAGATGGCGATCGCCTGACGCTGGGCTGGGACAAGAAAACCAGCGCCGAGTGGTTGGAGAACGGCGCCTGACGCCCTATCTCCTACCCAAAGAGGAGTGAGTATATGCGTAACGCGGCATTGGTATTGGGCATTATCGCCGGGATCTGGGGCATGTTTGTCGGGTTCTTCGGCTATGGCTATACGGAGCTGATCGAGCGGTTTGGCGAGTTGCCCGATCTGGCCGAGCAGGTTGAGCACCCCGAACGCATCCGTGCTTTTGCGCTGATTGCGCCGCTCCTGGCGCTGGCAGGGGGGGCGATGGCGCGCTCGGTCGCGCAGGTTGGTGGCATCTTGTTGCTGGCCTCGGCCGCGGGAATGTATTTCGCCTTTGGCTATGGCGTTTTCACCATGTTCCCCATTGCGCTGGCAGGTCTTGGTGGTCTTTTGGCGATTGCAGCGGTGAAGCCGGACGCAATTGACCGCAGATGAAATCACCCCGCCGGATCGGCGGGGTGCATACTGGTTACACATGAGGTTGGGTGAGGCCGTTTGTGGCCGGTTGTGGCGCAGGCGCCTTCAGTGCAGCTTCAGCAGCCGATCCAGTGACAGGGGACCTGCGCCTTTGATCACCAGCGTGACCAGCACCACCATCCAAAAGAGGCGTTGATCCAGGATCAGGCTGTCCGGGATACGGTCAAACCACGCGCCCAGCGTTTCAGGGTGGGCAATGCCGCCATGGCCAAACAGATCGGTGAGCGTCTGCACGATCACAAACCCGATCATGCCGATTGCCGCCAGACGGGTGAACAATCCGATGATCAACAGCAGCGGCAAGATGAACTCGGCCAGGGTGCCCGCCGTGACCACCAGCGTGTGAAAGGTGCTGAGTTTCGAGACGTCATAGCCTGCCGCCTCCATCGCTTTGGGGAAAATCTGGGCGTAGGCCCCAAGTGATGGGTTGAAGATGCCAAAAATACCGCTGCCCAGTTTGGTCAGACCCGAGGCCCAGAAATACCCCACCAGCGTGGCGGCAAAGGTGAACCGGGCCAGAAGCGGCAGCAGCGCCGGCCCCAGACGCTGGACGTGCCCGGCCAGCGTATTGTGCAGGTTAATCAGTGCGATCATGTCATCCCCTAGAAATCTGTGTGATGGCGTGCCCGGCAAAAAGCGCGCCCAGCGTTGTGGTCAGGTCAAAATCGGCCACATCGGATGTGGCCAGGCCAAGGGCCGTGCCAAAGCTGCTCCCCTTCAAAAGCGCGTTGACGAATGTGGCGCCGCCTTTTGGCAGGCGCTGTGCAATGGGATCGAACCCTTTGCGTGAAATCAGGATGTCTTCGGGGGCCATCACCGGGGAGGGGCCGCCGTTCATATTATATTCCCAGATTGCGAGGGCCGGGTGTTCGACAGACAAAACCTCCACCGAAGGCGCCAGGGTCAGATGCGCATCCATCAGGTCGGACTGGGACAGCGCGGTCAGATCCGCCGGATCAATCGCCTCTTCGTCCCCGGCGTGATAGGCGCGCCGCAGGGCCAGTTCGAGCTTGGCCACATCGGGCAGGTATTTCAGATGCACCGTGCCGGGGAAGCCCACAAGGAACTGTGGCATGGCGGCGCCGTAATGCATGATCAGCTGTGAAGCTGGCGGATGGATGCGCAGGTACACCAGCGCCATCTGACGAAAGAACTCCTCTCCCAGCAGGGCAACCAATACGGGAAACCCGTCTGTCAGCGCCGTTGCCAGCGAATGGGTCACGTTGTTGCGATAGATGTTGAACCGCTTCTCGGCCTGAGAGCCATCGGGGTTCACCAGCCCGTCAGGGACGGATGTGGTCGGATCCAGCATGGCGTGGCGGAAATCGGTCTGATTGACCTCAGTTGTGCGGGGTTTCAGATCAACGCTCATGCGGGCACCTGTTGGGCAGACGGCTGCGGGACTGAGGCCATATGGGCGGTGGCGCGGGCGGCTTCGGCTTCCAGCACCGGGTAATCCGGCACGTCATTGTCCCATTCCACCAGCGCAGGGCGGGGGCCGCTCCGTGAAATGACGTAATCAAACAGCGCCCAGACCGGCTCATCCACCGGTTTGCCATGGCTGTCGATCAGGAGCTTTTTGCCCAGCTCATCCGCGTCTTCATCGTGACCGGCAAGGTGAAACTCCTCAACCAGCTCCAGCGGATAGGCGTCGATATAGGTATGTGGATCAAATTCCAGATTGGTGGCGGAGACAAAGACATTGTTCACGTCCAGAAGCAGGCCACAGCCGGTGCGTCGGGCCAGTTCGCGGATGAAATCGGGTTCGGACCAGGTGCTTTCGGCGAAGGCCAGATAGGATGAGGGGTTTTCCAAAAGCATCTTGCGGCCAAGATAGTCTTGCACCTCGTTGATATGGCGGGTCACGCGGGCAAGCGTGTCATTGGTATAGGGCAGGGGCAGAAGATCGTTCAGAAACTGGCTGTCATGGGTCGACCAGGCGAGATGTTCGGAAAACATTGCGGGGTTGATCCAGTCGACCAGCTTTTTCAGCCGGGCCAGATGTTCGGGGTCCAGCCGCGCCTCGCCGCCGATAGACAGGCCCACACCATGCACGGAAATCGGGAAACGATCCGCCAGATGCTTCAGCTGGGCCAGTGGGCGCCCGCCATCGCCCATATAGTTTTCCGCGTGGATCTCAAGCCAGGTAACCGCGCCGGGATTTTCCATTAAATCTTTGAAATACTGCGGTTTATATCCGATACCGCCTGATTTGGGCAGGGCGGAATGGGGGGCAGCGTTTTGCGGTTGGTCCAGCATTGATATCTCCCGAAACATTGCCCGGCGCAGAGCGGAAGGGGGAAGACGTGCCCCCTGAGGGCAATTGGAATGAGGCTTTTAAGAGGATCGGCCACAGCGGACCGGGCCGATCTTTTATCTGTCTGGGGTGGGTCGGGCAGAACTTGGGGGCTTGCCCGACCCACTTACCTGCGCTTACGACGGCAGGTTCATTTTGGTCGCTTCCAGCGAGCCTTTGTGCATCTTGCCAGCACTGTCGGTGATTTCCATGGTCTCGCAGGTGCCGGCCGGAACCAGTTTCCAGGCGTTGCCCTGATAATCGACGGTCGACGAACCGGCGCAGGTGGTGCCGGGGCCAGCAGCGCAGTCGTTCTGACCGGCCAGAGCGACACCGAAGCACTTCTCTTGATCGCCATCTGCCAGAGCGGCGGTTGCGTTGGCGGCAACGGCTGCGGAAACGGCACCCAGAACTGCGATGGTTTTTGCTTTCGACATGTGAACTTCCTTTCAGGTTTAAAACTCGTACCGTCCCGTGATGAGCGTGATCTGGGCTGTCTGATGTCCCTGTTGGCGTTGCTCGGGGCCGGTGAGAGCAATCTAGGCAGCGCGGTCGCGCCGCTCCACTCACGACGGCGTTAGTCACGGGAGCGTTATGGGTTGCGCGAAACGCGCTCACGCCCCTGTGAGGGCCATCGCTGGGCGAGACGTTGGAAACCCCAGTAAAATAACGATTAACCCGTGAACTGACGGCAGGCAGTTGACGGCGAAATGTTACGTTCCGTTGCAAAGATATGTGACAGGCCCTGATATGTTTCAGACGCAAGGCTGCCATGCACAGGGGGGATCACGCGTTTCGTGAACCCTGTAACGAAATATTGGCGTGCCTTCGGACACATGGTTCGTGGGTTAAAGCGTTTCGGGATAAACTTGAGGCACGTGTTTATTCCGAAACGCCCATGGCATTGATATCTCTTGCGGCGTTTCGACTTTTCCCTGTCTCAGGTTAAAGTCGAAACGCTTTAGGCACAGAAAAAGGCCAGGGCGTGGAACCCTGGCCTTTTATATGGCTGTTATGTCGCTGTTCAGGTCAGGTCGGGAGGGGTGGCCTCACCGGCAAGATCTGCCACAACCTCGTCAAGTGACAGAACTTTCGAGTGTTTCTCGCCCAGGCGCCGCATCGACACGGTGCGCTCTTCGACCTCTTTCATGCCACAGGCCAGGATCACCGGCACCTTGCCCAGCGAATGTTCCCGGACCTTGTAGTTGATCTTTTCGTTGCGCACATCGGCCTCGGCCCGGACACCTTGGGCTTTCAGCTGGGCAACCACCTCATGCACGTACTCATCTGCATCCGAGACGATCGCCGCCACAACCACCTGACGCGGGGCCAGCCAGAATGGCAGTTTGCCGGCGTGTTCCTCGATCAGGATGCCGATGAAGCGTTCAAACGATCCCAGCGTGGCGCGGTGCAGCATGACCGGGCGGTGCTTGGCGCCGTCTTCGCCGATATAATTGGCGTCGAGCCGTTCCGGCAGCACAAAGTCCACCTGCAACGTGCCACATTGCCAGTCACGGCCGATGGCGTCGGTCAGAACAAATTCCAGTTTCGGGCCATAGAAGGCGCCTTCGCCGGGATTGAGGTCAAAGTCGCACCCGGCGGCTTTGGTGGCAGCCATCAGGGCGGCTTCGGATTTGTCCCAGACCTCATCACTGCCGGCACGCTTTTCCGGGCGGTCGGAGAATTTGACCGAGAAGCTCTCAAACCCCAGATCCTTATAGATATCGGACAGGAATTCGATGAACAGCTTGGTTTCATCCTCGATCTGCGCCTCGGTGCAGAAGATATGCGCGTCATCCTGGGTAAAGCCGCGCACCCGCATGATGCCGTGCAGCGCGCCCGACGGTTCATAGCGGTTACACGATCCGAACTCGGCCATGCGCAGGGGCAGGTCGCGATAGGATTTCAGACCCTGGTTATAGACCTGCACGTGGCAGGGGCAGTTCATCGGTTTGAGTGCATTGACCGCCTTTTCGCGTGCGTGCTCTTCGTCCACCTCAACGATGAACATGTTTTCCTGATACTTGTCCCAGTGGCCCGAGGCCTCCCACAGCTTGCGATCCACAACCTGCGGGGTGTTCACCTCAACATAACCGCCGCGTTTTTGCTGGCGGCGCATGTAATCCTGCAGCTCGGTATAGATTGTCCAGCCGTTCGGGTGCCAGAAGATCTGACCCGGGGCCTCTTCCTGCATGTGAAACAGGTTCATTTCGCGGCCCAGCTTGCGGTGGTCGCGCTTGGCGGCCTCTTCCAGCATATGCAGGTGTTTCTTGAGGCCATCCTTGTTCTGGAAGGCCACGCCATAGATCCGTTGCAGCATCGGACGGTTGCTGTCGCCACGCCAATAGGCGCCGGCCACGCTCATCAGTTTGAACGCATCGCCGGGCAGCTGGCCGGTGTGCTGCAGGTGGGGACCACGGCACAGGTCCTGCCAATGGCCGTGCCAATACATGCGCAGCGGCTCGTCCCCCGGAATGGCTTCGATCAGCTCAACCTTATAAGGTTCATTGTTGGCCTGATAGAATTTCACCGCGCGGTCACGTTCCCAGATCTCGGTGGTGACCGGATCGCGCTTGTTGATGATTTCTTTCATCTTGGCTTCGATCTCACCCAGATCTTCCGGCGTGAAGGGGTCTTCACGGTCGAAATCGTAATACCAGCCGTTTTCGATCACCGGCCCGATGGTGACTTTCACATCCGGCCAGATCTCCTGCACGGCGCGCGCCATGACATGGGCAAAATCGTGGCGGATCAGTTCCAGCGCCTGCACGTCATCTTTCATGGTGTGAATGGCGATTTCGGCGTCGTCATTGATCGGCCATTGCAGGTCCCAATGGGCCCCGTTCACGGTGGCGGAAATGGCCTTTTTGGCGAGTGAGTTGGAAATGCCGGCGGCCACTTCGGCAGGGGTCACACCTGCGTTGAACTCACGCGCATTGCCATCGGGAAATGTAAGGGAAATCTGGCTCATCGGCCTAGCTCCTCGTCGTTTTGGCGCCCACGGAACGCCCGGTTGCGGGTTATGTGTAAGGGGCGTTTTCCCCCGATGACCCGCGCGTGTCAATGTGAAAAGGGGATTGCTCATATATTCCGGCAGATTATGGTTCGCCCCAGCACAGATCACAGGATGAGGAGCGCAAAGATGGTGGACTTTCTCGACACGCCGCAGGGCCGTCGCATTGCCTATAACAAGACCGGCGGTGCCCAAGACCAGACGGGGCCGACCATCGTGTTTCTGTCGGGGCTGAAATCCGACATGGAAGGCACCAAGGCGGTCGCGTTGGAGGCCTGGGCACAGGAGAAGGGATTTGCCTTCCTGCGGTTTGACTATTCCGGCCATGGGCAAAGCTCGGGCGCCTTTGTGGAAGGCAGCATCGGCGATTGGCATGAGGACACGCTGGCGGTGGTGGATAATCTGACCCAAGGGCCGATCATTGCGGTGGGGTCGTCCATGGGGGGGTGGCAATCGCTGCTTTTGGCGCGCGCGCGCCCCGGCCGGGTGGCCGGTCTGGTGACCATCGCGGCCGCGCCCGATTTCACCGAAGATGGCTATTGGGCCAGTTTCACCGACGCGCAGAAAGTGGAACTGGAGCGCGAAGGGATGCTGTCGATCCCGTCCGATTATGACGAGGATTACCTGATCACCAAGCGGCTGATCGAAGATGGGCGAGAGAACTTCGTGCTGCGCTCACCCTTGAAGCTCGACATGCCGGTGCGTTTCCTGCAGGGCACCGAAGATGAGGCCGTGCCCACGTCGCAGGCGGTCAAATTGCTGGACCATGCCGAGGGGGATGATATCCGCCTGACGCTTGTCAAAGGGGCCGATCACCGGTTCTCCAGCCCGGAATGTCTTGATCTGATCCAGAAAATGACGCTGGTGGTGATCCGGCGCGCAGGCTGAGGGGCAAGGCGTATTTGTGCCGGGGGCGCGTAGGGTGCTTGCCCCCGCCGTCGCGACACGGCACAAGACGGGTGGACAAGGTGAGGTGAGGGAATGCGGGAGCCATTGGTTCTAGTGCCGGGTATGGTGTGTGACGCGCGGGTTTTTGCGCCTCAAATCAATGTGTTGTCCCGGAAATACTCGGTGCAGCTGGCCAACTTGGCCATGGGGGATACCATTCGGGAAATGGCCGCTCATGTGCTGGACCAGGCGCCACCGCGCTTTGCGCTGGCGGGACATTCGATGGGCGGGATCGTGGCGATGGAGGTGACCCGGCGCGCACCTGAGCGGGTCTCGCGTCTGGCGCTTTTGTCCACCTCTCCCTTGCCCGACACGCCTGCGCAGGCCGCCTGGCGAGAGCCGCTGATCGTGCGGGCACAGGCGGGGCGTCTGGCAGAGGCTGTGTCGGAAGTGGTCACGCCGGACACCCTGGCGCCGGGCGACGGGCAGGACGCAATCCTGTCTTTGATTCGCGACATGGCCCTTGATTTCGGACCTGAGATGTTCATCCGCCATCAACGGGCGCTGCAACGGCGCCCCGATGCCCAGAGAATGCTGCAGAAACTCAAGATCCCGACCATGGTGCTATGTGGTGCGCATGATCGGCTGACCTCGCCGCGCCGGCATGAAAACATGGCGGAACTGGTGGTGGGGGCGGAACTGGTCGTGTTGCCGAATGCGGGGCATATGCCGATGCTGGAATGCCCGGAGGAAGTGACAATCGGGCTGGATGCCTGGATGCAGATGCCGCTGGCCTTGCGATAAATTGTGAAAATGCAGACCTGCCAAAACGTGATCCGGGCAGGGGCAGGAACAGAAAAAGGCACCCGGTTGGGTGCCTTTTGTGTCTGAGGTCAGGGGATGTGCCCGGTGATCGCGCGAATCACACTGGAATTCGCGTGGGCAGGCCGCCTTCGTCCGATGAACTGGGCTCGGCCTTTGCTTTGGCCGCAGGGGGAGCTGTTTTGCCCTTGGCTTTTTCCGCCCGTTTCTTTTCGGCTTGTTTGGCATGGGTGCCGGCATTTTGGTCAATGAAATCAAGGACCATGGGGCGAATATTGTTGCGCCAGCTCTTGCCGGCAAAGATGCCGTAATGACCCGCGCCCGGCTCCAGATGGCTGGCTTTCTTATCTTCGGGCAGCCCGGTCAGAAGATCCAGCGCGGCCACGCATTGCCCCGGCGCTGTGATGTCGTCCTTGGACCCTTCCACGGTTTTCACCGCCACATCGGTGACCTTGCCGATATCGACCTTGTGCCCGTTCACGACAAACGCATTGCGGGCAATCTCGCTGTCCTTGAACAGGCGTTCAACGGTGGAGAGGTAGAACTCAGCGGTCATGTCCATCACGGCGAGATACTCGTCATAGAACGTGTTGTGCTTGTCGTGATCCGACGCCTCGCCTTTGGTCGCGCGCATGATCTGATCCGCGAAAGCCTTGGAGTGCATTTCGGCGTTCATTGACATGAACCCGGCGAGTTGCAGCAGGCCCGGATAGACCATGCGACCTGCGCCAGCATATTTGAAACCAACGCGCTGGATGGCCATTTCCTCCAGCTGTCCCATGGTCACACGGCGCCCGAAATCGGTCACGTCCGTGGCGGCGGCATCAGGGTCGATCGGTCCCCCGATCAGGGTAAGGGTCTGGGGCTGTGCTTCGGGGTCCAGCTCGGCCAGATAGGCCGTGGCTGCCAGGGTCAGGGGGGCCGGTTGGCACACGGCGATCACATTGATGTCCGGGCCAAGATGGCGCATGAAATCAACAAGATAGAGGGTGTAGTCTTCGATATCGAACTTGCCTTCCGAGACCGGGATGTCGCGGGCATTGTGCCAGTCGGTCACATAGACATCCGCCTCGGGCAGAAGGCTGTTCACGGTTGAGCGCAGCAGCGTCGCGTAATGGCCCGACATGGGGGCGACCAGCAGGATGCGGCGCTCGCGCGGGGCGCGGCCAACAGCATTGAATTTGATCAGGTCGCCAAAGGGGCGTTCGACCAGTTTTTCAACCTCGACCAGACGCTCGCGACCATCTTTGGTGACCACGGTGTTGATGCCCCAGTCGGGCTTTACGGTCATGCGGTGGAAGGTGCGTTCTGTGACGTCGCCCCAGGCTGCCATCATCTGGAAGAAGGGGTTGGGAACAAGGGCCGTTGCCGGGTAGGAGCCAAGAGCGGCAGCCGTCGCGCCCAGCCACTGGTTGGTGTTTCGCAACGTCTCCATCAGATCATATGTCGCCATGTACCGCATTCAGAACCCCTTTCATTTACCCTTTGCATTTTCCAGCTTTGTTACCGCATAGTCATGAACACATGCAATATTTGCAATGCTGCGGTGCGGTTTTTGCAATGCTGCAGTGCAGATATATTTTATGCTGCAAGTGCGAAATAAGATAGGGGGAATATTTCACCATGACAACAGATCAAAAAAATCCAGGCCAGGATGTAAGTGAACTGAACGAAAACCTTGCCCGGATTGAGACGTTGTCAGCCCGATTGTCTGCGGTGCTTGCCGGGCGCAAAGCGGTGCGGCAGAGCCTGCAGGGGCCGGGGCAGGATTTTCTGCTCAAGACCTCTACCGCCTATTGGAATGAACTTATGACCAACCCGGCAAAGATCATTGAGCAGCAGGTGAATTTCTGGGGCAAAAGCCTGCAGCATGCGATGGAAGCCCAGCAGGCGCTGACCGAGGGCATGAAAACCGGCGAGTTCAAAGCGCCGGAGGCTCCGACCACCAAGGATCGCCGTTTTTCCAATCCCCTGTGGGACACGCATCCCTATTACAGCTACCTCAAGCAGCAATATTTGCTGGCGGCGGAAGCGATGCATGAAAATCTCGACCGGGTTGAGGGGCTGAGCGAACGCGAACGCACCAAGCTGGCCTTCTTCAACCAGCAACTGATCGACCTGATGAGCCCGACCAACTATCTCGCGACCAACCCCGACGCGATGGAGCGGGCGATCGAGACCGAAGGCCGGTCGCTTGTGGATGGGTTGGAAAACCTGGTCAATGATCTGGAAGCCAATGACGGAGAGCTGTTGGTCAAGCTGGTGGATGAGAGTGCGTTTGAGGTGGGGGGCAATATCGCCACCACCGAAGGGTCTGTGGTATTTCGCAACCGGATGATTGAACTTATCCAGTATGCGCCCACCACGGAACAGGTGCATGCCCGCCCGCTGATCATCTTTCCACCCTGGATCAACAAGTTCTATATCCTTGATTTGAAAGAACAAAATAGTCTGATCAAGTGGATTGTCGATCAGGGATACACGCTGTTTGTGGTCAGCTGGGCCAACCCTGACGAAAGCTATCGTGATGTAGGAATGGGGACCTATATCGAGGAAGGCTATCTGGCCGCGATCGAAGAGGTGAAGAAGATCACCAAGCAGAAAAAGGTCAATGTGGTGGGCTATTGCATCGCGGGCACCACCCTGTCCCTGACCCTGTCGCTGATGAAGAAACGCGGTGACAATTCT
The DNA here is from genome assembly GCF_025137635.1 of Aliiroseovarius crassostreae. NCBI lineage: Bacteria > Pseudomonadati > Pseudomonadota > Alphaproteobacteria > Rhodobacterales > Paracoccaceae > Aliiroseovarius > Aliiroseovarius crassostreae. Next base: position 937,409 of record NZ_CP080772.1, read on the forward strand.
ATCAACTCCGCCACGTTCTTTACCACGCTCACCGATTTCTCTGATCAGGGGGAAGTGGGCGTGTTCCTCGACGATGATTTTGTCGATGGCATTGAGGAAGAGGTCAATTCCAAGGGGTATCTCGACAGTTTCTTCATGTCGCGCACCTTCTCGTATCTGCGCCCGAATGATCTGGTCTATGGCCCGGCGATCAACAGCTACATGCTGGGTAAAACGCCGCCCGCCTTTGATTTGCTGTACTGGAATGGGGACAGCACCAACCTGCCGGCCAGAATGACTGTGGAGTATCTGCGCGGTCTGTGTCAGGGGAACGAGTTTGCGCTGGGGGACTTTGAACTGCTGGGCGAACATCTGTCTATCGAGGATGTCGATGTCCCGCTGTGTGCCATTGCCTGCGAAACTGACCATATCGCGGCCTGGAAAAGCTCTTACATCGGGATGCGGCGCACCACGTCAAAAGATCGCACCTTCATCGTATCGGAATCCGGCCATATCGCAGGCATCGTCAATCCGCCCTCCAAAAAGAAATATGGCCATTATACCAACACGGAATGGCCCCAGCGTGCGGATGACTGGATGGAAGGGGCGACTTTCCATGAAGGGTCCTGGTGGGGGCGTTGGGACAAATGGCTCTCGGCCAAATCCGGGAAAAAGCAGGCCGCGCGTGTGCCGGGTGATTCGACCAACGACGTGCTGGCACCGGCACCCGGAACCTACGTTGTGGCGAAAAAGAGCTGAACTATCTGGGGTTGCATTTTTTGCAACCCCCTGAATCTCCGCATTTTTTGTCTGTCATACAAGTTTTACATGCTGCAGTGCAGAAAAAACTTGATTTGCTGCGCTGCAGCATTCATATTCTTTGCAGACGCAGCAAGTTGGTTTGCCGAAAAACAGCAGGGTGATCCCCGCAGGGCGGACTGGCAGGTTGCAACAGACAGACTATATCCTGGCCGCTCCTCCTCCTTAATCCTCCCGGCGGCCGCAAAATTCGGAGATGACCAATGACCAAGACGCAAGACTTCACCAAGATGTTCCAAGAGATGATGAGCAACTTCCCGGTGGATATGTCCATCGCGCAAGACGCTTTCAAAAACCAGGCTGAACTGGGCGAGAAATTCTCGAAAGTGGCTCTGCAGGCTGCTGACAAATCGGCTGAAATCTCGACCAAATGGACCAAAGAGACCCTGGCCAAAATCGGTGACGTGACCGCCGCGAAAGAAGACGCTGCTGATTACTCGAAAGCCGTGACCGATTTCGCTTCGGCCCAGGCTGAACTGGCTGCCGAAAACATGGCCGCCTTTGCAGAAGTCGCCAAGCGCGTTCAAGCTGAAACCGTCGAACTGATGATGGCTGCGGGCAAAGAAATGGGCGAAGAAGCTCAGGCTGCTGTGAAAAAAGCTGGCGAAGAGGTGCAGAAAGCCACCAAAAAGGCCACCGCTGCCGCGAAATAATCGGGTTACACTCCGCCGGGTCCTCCCCCCGGCACCTGACCCTGGGCGCGCCTTTGGTGCGCCCTTTTCTATTCTTTTGTGGTCAACAGGCTTGCCAATGACTGGCGCGCTGGCATAGGCTTTTTGCACTGCAGCACAAAATGCCGCTCAAGGCAGGTGCAGTCGGGGGTGCCCCCCGGGGGAGGAAAAATGGTACAACAACAAGATACGCTGCTGATCAAACGCTATGCCAGCCGTCGGCTCTATAACACTGAAACATCCGACTATGTGACGCTGGACGATATCGCGGGCTTTATCCGCGACGGGCGGGATGTTCAGATTATAGATTTGAAATCCGGAGATGACCTGACACGGCAGTATCTGCTTCAAATCATTGCGGAACATGAAAGCCGGGGGGAAAATGTCCTGCCCGTCGATGTTCTGACGGATCTGGTGCGCTCCTATTCGACGCAGGCGCAAAGCGTGGTGCCGCAATTCCTTGCGGCAAGCTTTGAGATGTTGCGCGAAGGGCAGAGCAAGATGATGGAAAACCTCGGCACGATGGGCCATCCAATGGCCAATATGCCGGGGCTGGAAGCGATGCAGGCGCAGCAAGAGGCCTTTCTGAAAGCCATGATGGGCGGTTTTGCCGCTGGGTCTGCCCCCTCTGCGAAAGAGGATGGGGAAAATGGGTCCAAGGATGAGGAGCTGAGCGAGATCAAGAAACAACTGTCAGAGCTTCAGAAAAAACTCTCTGGCCTTGGCTGATCTGAGTGTGATTGGAGACAGGTAAAGGGGGGCTGATGCGCCTGCTGCCGTGACGTTTCCCACACCGCTCGGCCAGCTTTGTTCTTGGCAGAGGCCACTTAAAAAAAACGAAAAAGGGAGGCGGTAAGCCTCCCTTTTTCTTGGTGTTTTTGCCAGATCGCACCGAAATCAGTAGGTGCGGATCAACCCAACCAGCTTCCCCTGAACCTTGACGGCGCCTTCGGGCAGAATGCGGGATTCATAATTCGGATTGGCTGCTTCAAGGGCAATCATGCCATTGGTCTTGCGAAAGCGTTTCAGCGTGGCTTCATACCCTTCGATCTGGGCCACGACAATTTCACCGTTTTCGGCATGGCTGGTCTCTCGGATAACCACGATATCGCCATTGTTGATCCCGGCGTCGATCATGGAATCCCCTTTTACTTCAAGGGCGTAATGTTGCCCTCCATGGCCAAGCATGGTTTGGGGCACTGACACGCGCTGTGCCCCATCGGTTATCGCTTCGATTGGCACGCCAGCGGCGATCCGGCCCATCAGTGGCAGGGTGCTTACCCCCAGCGCGGCTTCAGCCTCCACCGCCAGTGCCGCAGGCGGTGTTTCCGGGCGGTCGCCTTCGATTACCTTGGGTTCAAACCCGGCCCGGCCCGCGTTTTCCATGGTTTCGGGCAGCTTGACGATTTCAATGGCGCGGGCGCGATGGGCAAGGCGACGGATGAAACCACGCTCCTCAAGTGCAGTGATCAGCCGGTGAATACCTGACTTCGACCGCAGATCCAGCGCTTCCTTCATTTCATCAAAGCTGGGGGGGACGCCATCGCGTTGGATGCGTTTATGGATGAAATCCAGAAGTTCCAATTGCTTACGGGTCAGCACTTGCTCTTACCTCCGTTGTTATTTGGCACATCCCCCTTCGGTGGGGCATCATCACGGGTGATGCTCACGCAGGGACCAATCGTCCCGATATTACGGGGCGTTCAGCCTCTGTTCTACCCATGTTCTCTGTTTGTGTCAACTTGAGGTAAAGAAGTGGTTAACAAACCGTGCCGGCCCGTCAAATAGCAAGATATTCCACAAGCGTTCCGGCGGGCTGATCTGGATCACTGACCGGACGGATCAACAGGGCATTGGCACCCGCGAGAACCGATAGAAGGGCGCTATCTTGTTGATTACATGCTGTAATTTCACCATTTTCCACCACGGCGCGCATATAATGTTCCCGTGGGCCATTGGCGGAAATATCCGCACCCAAGCGGGCGGTGTAACGCGGCGCCGCCGCCTTGCCCAACCCCAGCATCGCGCGCAGGGCCGGCACCAGGAACACATGCCCACAGACCATGGCCGAGACCGGATTGCCCGGCAGCCCGATCACCGGTGTGTTCCCGAGCTTGCCTGCCATCAACGGTTTGCCCGGTCGCATTGCCACCTTGTAAAAACTGCGTGCCATCCCGAGCTCTTCGGTCACCTCGCCAACCAGATCATGATCGCCGACCGAGGCCCCGCCGATGGTCACAATCAGATCTGCCCCGGCGCAGAGTTCAAATGCCATGCGCAGGCTGTCGTGATTGTCGCGCGCGATGGGCAGCATACGGGCTTCCCCGCCGTTTTCTTCGATCAGGGCTTTGAGGCCAAAGGTGTTTGAGGAAATGATCTGGTCCGGGCCGGGATCTTCGCCGGGCATGACCAGTTCGTCCCCGGTGGCCATCAGGGCCACAACGGGTTTGCGATACACCTGCACCTTCGGGGTGTTCATGGCTGCAATCAGAGCCAGATGGGCCGGGGTCAGCACCAAGGGGGCCTCGACCTGATCCCCAACCGCGAAATCAGCCCCCTCGGGGCGCACATGTGGCCCTTTATCCAGTTTGCGCCCCAGGGTGATCAGATCCCCTTTTCGGGTCACATCTTCTTGAATAATAACGCGATTTGCCCCTTCGGGCATCGGGGCGCCGGTAAAGATGCGCACGGATTGGCCTGCGCCAAGCTTGCCATCAAACCCGTGCCCGGCGGCGCTTTCTCCGATCACCCGGAACATCGCCTCGGGGTCTGCTTCCACGCCGTTTACCGCATAGCCATCCATGGCGGAGGCCGCAAAGGGGGGCTGCATCCTGTTTGCGGTCACCGGGGAGGCCAGCACGCGGCCCGCGGCCTCGGCCAAAGGCACCTCTTCGGTATCGAGCGGATTTACCAGAGAAAACAGATTGTCCAGGGCTTCGATGACGGGGATCATGAGGGGGCCTCGTTGAGTTGTTCTTCTTCCCATTGGGCATAGGTGCGGCCATCGGGGAGTTTCCATGATGTGCGTCCGTTGGCAGATCGCCCCGTGACCACGGATGCGGCGGCAGAGGGGCTGGCAAACGCATAATCCGCGATGAGCTTTCCTTTGCCACTTTCCTTAACTATCAACCCTTGACTTTGAAGAGCGTCAAAAAGCTTCCAGTAGTGCGTTTTTTCGGACCGATCACCAATCCACTCGGCACGAATAATGGATCCGGCAAGCACGACGAGTTCGGCGCCATCTATTTGAGCTTTTGCTTGAACCCCATGGCGCGGCATTGCCAGCTCAAATTCCAGTTGGGGAACTGTTTGATTGGCTTTTTCTTGAGGTGGGCGAGTGCGTCGCCCGCTTTGAAAGAACTCCACACGAATGGCGGGCAACACCATATGCAGGGTGTCCAGAAAGCTCTCCATATTGGCAGTATGGGCTTCGTTCAGGCTCGCCCCGCCGGGCTGATTGCCGTTTTCCAGGCGGATTTGGCCGGCCTCTTTGGCCAGTTGGATCAACCGGGCTTCGAGAAATTTCACATGTGCCTTGTGCAGCGCATCGCGGGCGGCGGTGATCAGGATGGCGTCGTCCCACCAGTCGCGGCTCTGGGCGTGCGATTTAAGCCGATCGGCCATATTCTCGGTCTCGCCGATATAGGCAAGTGGTCCGTTTTCATCCTGTCCGATCAGGATGTAAACTCCGGTCTGCTGCGCCTCAGGCCGTTTCAGACCATCCACGAGCTGGGTGCGGGGCAGGCGCAATACATGACCGGTCCAGTCAAACACTTCTGCGGTCAGCATCCCATCGGGGCGACCATCAACAAAAAAGAGTTCGAGAGACCGCCCCTTGCTCATCTTTCATAGACACCCGATTTTCCACCCTCTTTGCGAAGAAGGCGGATGTCTTTGATTTCCATTCCCTTTTCGGCGGCCTTGAGCATGTCATAAACGGTGAGGGCGGCGACGGACACCGCGGTGAGGGCTTCCATTTCGACCCCTGTCTGCCCACCGGTCTTCACCGTGGCGGTGATGCGGATGCCGGGCAGGTCCGGCACCGGTTCCAGTTCCAGCGCGACCTTGGTGATTGGCAGCGGGTGGCACAGTGGAATGAGGGCAGAGGTTTGTTTGCAGCCCATGATGCCGGCAAGCCGCGCCACGCCAAGCACGTCGCCTTTCTTGGCGGTGCCATCGGTGATCAGCGCCAGTGTCTCCGGCGTCATTTTCACGAACCCCTCGGCAAGCGCCATGCGGTCGGTCACGGCTTTGTCGGACACATCCACCATATGGGCCTGTCCGTCGGCATCGAAATGAGTGAGCGGTGATGTGGTCATGGGGCTACCTCAGGCAGGAACAGGGTTGGCAAGAAGGGTGCGGGTGGCGGCCTCGACATCATCCTGGCGCATCAGGCTTTCACCGATCAGGAAGCTGCGCGCGCCATATTCTGCCATATCGGCCAGATCCTGCGGGGTGAAGAGCCCGCTTTCACAGACAAGATGGCGGTCAGCCGGGGCCAGCTTTGACAGACGGCGGGTGGTGTCCAGCGTGGTTTCAAAGGTTTTGAGGTTCCGATTGTTCACGCCCAGCAGAGGGGATTTCAGCGCCAGCGCGCGTTCCAGCTCGGCCTCGTCATGCACTTCGATCAGCACATCCATTCCCCAGCCGAATGCAGCGTCCTCCAGTTCGGCGGCTTGCGTATCCGAGACGGAGGCCATGATGATCAGGATGCAATCGGCCCCCAGCGCGCGGGCCTCGGCCACCTGATAGGCGTCATACATGAAATCCTTGCGCAGCGCGGGCAGGGACACGGCGGAGCGGGCCGCGACAAGAAACTCATCCGCGCCCTGGAAAGACGGACCATCGGTCAGCACGGAAAGGCAGGTGGCGCCCCCGGCCTCATAGGCGCGGGCAATTTCTGGCGGGTTGAAGTCTTCGCGGATCAGACCTTTGGATGGGCTGGCTTTTTTCACTTCCGCAATCAGGCCATAACCAGTTTTCGACGCATCCAACAGAGCCTTGGCAAAGCCTCGGGGTGCAGAAGCGTTTCGCGCGGCGGCCTCTACCTCAGACAGCGGGTGGCGGGCTTTGCATTCGGCCACATGTTCCAGCTTATAGGCTTTGATCTTGTCGAGAACGGTCAGGGTCATGTCTTCACCATGCTATTGGGGGCTGGCCCTGATCTGTAAGCCAATTGTTGACGGAAGAAAACGGGCGAGAGCCGAAAAATCCACGTCTGGCCGAAAGCGGGGAAGGATGGGCGGTTTGCACGATCAGGTGATCACCGGGCTGAATGTGTCGGGCGAGCTTTTGGGCATTGTTTCCCCACAGGATAAAGGCAGTGGGCCGACGGGAGACGCGCCCCAGCACTTGATGCACCAGCCGGTCCCAACCCAGTTTCTGATGTGCGTTGGCCTCTCCTGCCGGCACCGAAAGCGCGGTGTTCAGAAGCAAGACGCCTTGATTTGCCCAATCCGAAAGGTCGCCATTGGCGCGCGAGATGCCCAGATCGGTTTCCAGCTCGGCATAGATGTTTTTCAAGGAGCGGGGCAGGGGGGACACATCCGGTTCCACGGAAAAGGCCAACCCGTTGGCATGGCCCGGCGTGGGGTAGGGATCCTGACCCAGGATCACAACGCGCACATCTTCGGGCTGCGCCGCCTCAAGGGCGGCAAAGCGGCGGGGCGCTGGCGGAAGGATCTCGCGCGGGTCCGATTTGATTGCAGCGTCAATTTTGGGCCAGGTATCGGTGAAAAAGGGAAGGTCGGACCAGGCTGCGGGGAGGTGGGGCATAGGTGGAGACCTTGACAGGCGCGCTCGGGCGCACATTTCGAAGAAAACTAGAAAACTAGAAAACTAGAAAACTAGAAAACTAGAAAACTAGAAAACTAGAAAACTAGAAAACTAGAAAACTAGAAAACTAGTTTTCTGGTTTTTACACCCGGGCGGATCGCCGCCCGGGCTCGTCAGATGGCGGATGATCACCCTGCTGAGGTCACGCGGGCCAGGGTTTCGATCCGTCGCAAGGCTTCGCCGCTGTCGATGCTTTCGGCTGCCAACGCGGCGCCGTCTTTCAGGTCGCCCGCCTTGTCAGCCACCACCAATGCTGCCGCCGCATTCAGCAAAACCGCATCGCGATAGGCGGATTTCTCGCCGTTCAGCAGCGCGCGGAACGCTTTGGCGTTTTCGGCCGGTTCGCCGCCCATGATCGCCTCAAACGGATGCACCGGCAGGCCGGCCTCTTCGGGGTGCAGTTCGAATTCCGTCACCGCGCCGTTGTCCAGCGCGGCCACCCAACTCACCCCGGCAATCGACAGCTCGTCGGTGCCGTCAGACCCATGCACCAGCCACGCCTTTTCGCTGCCCAGAAGGCCGAGGGTCTCTGCCATCGGACGGATCAGAGCGCGCGAAAAGGCGCCGGTCAGCTGGCGTTTCACACCTGCCGGGTTGGTCAGCGGACCGAGAATGTTGAAAATCGTCCTTGTGCCCAGCTCGGTGCGTGTGGGCATCACATGGGCGATCGCCGGGTGGTGCATTGGCGCCATCATGAAGGCAATGCCCGCCTCGGTTAGGGCCGCTTCGACCACATCGGGCCCGACCATCACGTTCACACCCATTTCCGACAGCGCATCCGCTGCGCCGGATTTTGACGACAGGTTGCGATTGCCGTGTTTGGCCACCGGCACCCCCGCCCCTGCCACCACAAAGGCCGTGGCGGTCGAGATGTTCAGCGTGCCCTTGCCATCGCCCCCGGTGCCAACGATGTCCATTGCCCCCTCAGGCGCCGCGACCTTGTTGCATTTCGCGCGCATCACCGCGGCGGCGGCGGCGTATTCTTCAACCGTTTCGCCGCGGGTGCGCAGGGCCATCAGAAACCCGCCGATCTGGCTGGGTGTGGCTTCGCCCTGAAACAGGATCTCAAATGCCTGTTCTGCCTCGTCGCGGGTCAGGGGGCGGTCGGCGGCAGCTCCGATCAGCGGTTTGATCATCTCGCTCATGCGGCGTCCCCCTTGTTGATGGCCTGCACGTTGACCCCGGCCGCTTTCAGAAAATTCGCCAGCATCGCGTGACCATGTTCCGAACGGATGCTTTCGGGATGGAATTGCACGCCCTCAATCGGCAGTTCCTTGTGGCGCAGCCCCATGATCATGCCATCTTCCAGCCAGGCCGTGACCTCAAGACAATCCGGCAGGCTGTCACGGTCAACGATCAGAGAATGATAGCGCGTGGCCTCAAGCGGGCTGGGCAGACCTTCAAACACGCCCTGACCGGCATGGTGCATCGTGCCCATTTTGCCGTGAACGATCTCGCCTGCGCGCACCACCTGTCCGCCAAAGGCTTGGCCAATGGTCTGATGCCCAAGACAGACACCAAGAAGCGGCACACCTGATTTTGCAGCGGCACGGGTCAGATCAAGGCAGATTCCGGCCTGATCCGGGTCGCAGGGACCAGGTGAAAGCAAGATCCCCTGCGGCTGTTTCGCCAGCGCCTCGTCAACCGTCAACGCGTCATTGCGCCAGACCTCGACCTCGGCCCCCAATTCGCCCAGATAATGGACAAGGTTGTAGGTAAAGCTGTCATAATTGTCGATCAGCAGGATCATGAGATGGCCTTTCAGCAATTGGCGGCGCAACAGGGGTTACGCGCGGGTCCAGTCCGGCTATACATGTTCCAGACCTGCGCCTCTGGTCAAGGGGGGCAGGTGGGTTCTATGAGGTAACAGCCGGGCAGATACAGATTTTGGGCCCGGAATGCAGCAAGAGTGAGCGGGCGTAAAGCTCCGAGGAGGACAGGCATGTCACGAGGGTTTCTGTCGGGGGTGGCCATGGGGGCCATCGTGTCGGGATTGGGTCTTGCGGGACTGTCGCTTGTCATGCCGATGGCGGATGCTCCGGTTGGGCCTTCTGCCGAGACCGAAGTCCCGGTTGCAGCGCCAGAGATAGCCCCCGATCCGTCCACACCGGCCGGTAATGATCCCGCTACCACGGCAACGGGTGAGGTGGCAGGCCAGAACTCCGATACTTCCAACGATCAGCCCGCGGCCCCTGACCTGTCCGAAGCTGCCCCCGACGCGCCGGTTTCTCCTGACCTGTCGGACGGGGAGCGTCCTGTGTCCGAACCTGCGCCGGAAATGGCCCCGGAAATGGCATCGAAAGGGGATGAGGGCCCCCTTTCCGACGGTGCGAGTGAGGTGCCGAAACCGCCTGAAGGGATGGTGCCGGACGGAGCCCCGATTGCGGTGCCAACCGGTCCCGCAGCACAGGTTGAAGATGCGGCCCCCGTCGTAGACGCGCCACCTGCCGGAGCCGAAACCGCTCCGGCGCCGGTTTCCCCGAAAGAGGATCCGGCGCCTGATGTGGTTGCAGATACTCCGATCGCCGGGGCGGGCGGGCTGCCGGTGCAAACACCTGCCCTGGAAACCGACCCGCCTGAGAGCCTGCCTGACGGGGACAGCGCCGCGCCTGCCCCGGCGGAGGCGCCTGCCGATGAGGTGCAGCCCGATCCAGAGGATACCCCCATGACAGACGGGCAGGCGGAGGAGGCCACGCTTTCCGAGGATCCATCCGCCAGTGGTGGCCCGGCACGCATTGCGCTCAGCGATAACCCATCCTCACCGATTGGCGACCTTGCCCCGAATGTCACAACGGATCGTCTGCCAACAATTGCCGCGGGAGAGGCGCCGCAGGATGCCCCTGAAGTGATCTCGGAGGCAGACGCGGCCCGCGCCCAATCCCCATTGGCGATTGAGCGAAATGCCATTCCTTTTGACCGCATGGGGGATGACCCGATCATGGCGATCATCCTGCGCGATCAGGGGGCGGAGCGGCAGGCCCTGGGGGAGCTGTCTTCCCTGCCTTTCCCGATAAGCATCGTGATTGACGCAACTGCGGCAGATGCGGAAGAGGCCATTGCCTATTACCGCGCCAAAGGCGCTGAGATCGTGATCGAGGCGAGCCTTCCCGAAGCAGCCACTCCAACGGATGCCGAGGTGAATTTTCAGATCCAGAAAGATGTGATGGAGCAAGGGGTTGCTGTCTTTTTGCCTGAGGAAAGCGGATTTCAGGATAATACGGAGCTTGCAAATCAGGTGTCCGAGATCCTGCTGGCAGGTGGATTTGGTGCGGTCAGCAGTCCGGTGGGATTGTCGACCGGGCATCGGATCGCCCTGAAGGCAGGTGTGCCTTCAGGGTTGGTTTTTCGGGATGTGGACGGGGCCGGTCAGGACGGGCGTGCCATTCGCCGTTTCCTTGACAATGCTGCCTTCAAGTCTCGTCAGCAGGACGGCGTGATTGTGCTGGGTCGTGCCCGACCGGAGACGCTTCAGGCGCTGATTGAATGGAGCCTCGGATCTCGTGCGAAATCCGTGTCTCTGGCGCCGGTCAGTGCGGTTTTGCTGGGCGAGTAGGGTGAGCGGGGAGAGGGGCGCTGCCCCTCGGCCTGGCGGCCTCACCCCGGGATATTTTGAACAAGAAAAAACCGGGGCGGGTGGTTTGTGGTGGCGGGCTGCGCGGAGGGTCAGTGTCCGCGTGGAGGACCTGTGTCAGCGGCGCGGGATGTCAAAGCCGGGTGCCGCGAGGGTAAAGCCTTTGAAGTCAAACCCCGGTGACACGGTGCAGGAGACCAAACTGTAAGCGCCCGTGGTGCGGGCGGCTTGCCAGTGATGGGCTGGCACGATGATCTGCGGTGCCTGTCCGGCGAAGAGGTCTGGGCCAAGCAGATTGTCTTTGGCCGGGCCATCGTCGGCTTCAGACTGGGACAGCACCAGAGGCGCACCGGCGTGGTAGAGCCAGATCTCGGTGGCATCAACCTTGTGCCAATGGCTGCTCTCTCCCTCTTTCAGCAAAAAGTAGATGCAGGTGCCATGGGCCCGCCCATCTGACCGGGTGTCACGCCAGGTTTCGCGGAAATATCCCCCTTCTGGATGTGGGGCCAGGTTCAGGTGTTGGATGATTTCATCAGCGGTCATCTGCGCTCTCATTCGTTGGGGTCAGGGTTTTGTCCTGACTAAAGCGTTTCGGGATAAACTTGAAATACATGTTTTCCCGAAACGCCCGCAGTATTGAGATCTCTAGCGACGTTTCGATTTTTCCCTGTCTCAGGTGAGCGCCGGAACGCATTATGGCATGTTCATGCTGCTGCGCAATTCGACGATGGATTTGCCCAGGCGAAACGGTGCGGCAAAGCTGACCAGGCAGAGGGCCAGGATCTGCAGGATCAGTATATGGGCGTTGCTTTGCAGATACTCCCATTCCTGCTGCAACTGCCCGACCTGTTCAATCAGCCGATCGTAACTTTGGGCAAGGATCTGGAAATCCCCGGCAATGGCCGGGGCAAGCGGACGCAGGGATGTCATGGCTGCACGCGTGGTTGGGTCGAGGGAGGAGAACACAAGAAACCTTGAAATATCAAAGGCATCGGCCTTGCTCACCATATCACGCATATTATTGCTGTCGGGGTGACTGCGGCCAAGGGTCAGGAAACTGAGCCCGGTGAGGGGGGCCACTTCTTCGGTGACGGCGATGAACAGAGGCAGGTCGGAATTGGCGGCGGTGGAGGCGGAGAGGAATTCGACCTTGTCACAAAGAACACGCACGTTTTTATCCATGGCCGGGTCGCAAAAGCGCAGGCGAAACCGGGCGGCATCGCGGTCGAAATCGGCGCTGGCGGCATAGGCCAGGTCAATCTGCCGATCAAGGCGGGAACTGTCAGAGGTGTAAAGCCCGGCGATGATGGCCACCAAGGCGCCGACGCCCCCGAGCACAACCCACACCAGATCCGCCAGTTTCCAGGCGCGATGTCCGGGGGGCTTGCGAAACAATAGTGCGGTGCCTATTGCGCCGATCACGAACAGCGCCAGAAGCAGATGCAATTGATGGGTGGTCACAAAACTCATAGGGCCGAGTTTACGAGAGCGGTGACGCAGCGCAAGCGGGCTCAACCGAGCGTGATTGGAATGTGAACCCGGCACCAGAGGGGGGAGATCACAGGGCTGAAGCGGGCTGATCGGGTGGTTTGGGGGGGAGGGTGTCGAAGGGCCCGGCACGTGAGCGGAAGGGGCCCCGAGCTCAAAGAAACCGGGCCGCCCCTGCGTCTTGGCAGCGGGCGGCCCGGATATGTTTGCTCTTATGCTCGAAATCACCAGATCCGCCAGACCCCATTCTGGGCCGCCGGGCGGATCTATGTGAAATCCGGATGGCTTATTTCAGAATGCTGCGCCCGGCATATTCTGCCGTCGCGCCCAGCTGTTCCTCGATGCGGATCAGCTGGTTGTATTTGGCGAGCCGGTCCGAACGCGCCAGCGACCCGGTTTTGATCTGACCGCAATTGGTGGCCACAGCGAGGTCGGCAATGGTGGCGTCTTCGGTTTCGCCCGAGCGGTGCGACATCACGTTGGTATAGCCCGCGCGATGGGCCATATCGACGGCTTTCAGCGTCTCGGACAGCGACCCGATCTGGTTGACTTTCACCAGCATCGAGTTGGCAGCCTTGCGGCTGATCCCGTCGGACAGGCGGGCCGGGTTGGTCACAAACAGGTCGTCGCCCACCAGCTGCACCTTGTCGCCCAGAAGCTCGGTCAGGGCGACCCAGCCGTCCCAGTCATCTTCCGACATGCCATCTTCGATCGAGATGATCGGGTAGTCGTCGCACAGCGCCTTGAGATACTGGGCGTTTTCTTCCGAGCTCAGCTCTTTCCCTTCGCCTGACAGCACGTATTTGCCACCTTTGTAATACTCGGTCGCGGCGCAATCGAGGGCGAGGTAGATGTCTTCGCCCGGCTTGTAGCCCGCTTTTTCGATCGATTTCATTACGAAATCCAGCGCGTCGCGGGTCGAGGCGATATTGGGCGCAAAGCCACCTTCGTCACCGATCCCGGTCGACAGACCCGCAGCCTGCAGCTCTTTTTTCAGCGTGTGGAAAACCTCGGCCCCCATGCGCACGGCTTCACGGATATTCGTGGCCGAAACCGGCATGATCATGAATTCCTGGATATCGATCGGGTTGTCCGCATGCTCACCGCCATTGATGATGTTCATCATCGGAACCGGCAGAACGCGGGCGGCCGCACCGCCAACATAGCGGTACAGCGGCAGGGCGGAGGCGTCGGCTGCTGCTTTGGCCACGGCCAGCGACACGCCCAGAATGGCGTTTGCCCCCAAACGGCCCTTGTTGGAGGTGCCGTCCAGCTCGATCATGGCGGCGTCAATGGCTTCCTGTTCGGTGGCGTCAAACCCGATCAGCGCCTCGGCAATCTCTCCGTTCACCGATTCCACAGCGGCCAGAACGCCTTTGCCCAGATAGCGCGCCTTGTCGCCATCGCGTTTCTCAACCGCCTCATGGGCACCGGTCGAGGCCCCCGAAGGCACCGCGGCACGGCCAAGCGTGCCGTCCTCCAGCAAAACATCGACCTCTACGGTCGGGTTGCCGCGGCTGTCCAGAATCTCGCGGGCGAAAATATCGACGATGGTGCTCATGTTAGCGCTCCCAATAAGAAGAAAACTTCAGTTGGGGCGTCTTTAACCCGTCACGCCGCGTCGGGCAACCGGGCGGCGCGCCTGTTAGCGCGAGCTTCGCGCAGAAACATGTAAATCCCGCTGCCAATGACCACCATCGCGCCCAGATAGGTCAGTGTGTCGGGGCGCTCGCCAAAGATGATCACCCCTAAAATGATCGAAAAGATCAAACGCGAATACCGAAACGGCATGATGATCGAGGTTTCCGCAATCCGCATGGCCAGAACGATGGCATAATACCCCCCCACGCCAAAGACCATTGCCCCGGCCAGAAACCCCCATTGGATCCCCTGAGGCAGGACAAACGGCTCGGTGACCGGGATCATCAGCAACCCGGCCGGGATCAGCGCAAAGAAACCGTAGAAACTGACCGAAGTTGAGGGGATCGACGGGTCGATCTGACGGGTGATCAGGTCGCGCAGGGCAATGCCAAAGACGGCGGCGATGGGAAAAAGGGCCGCCATGTCGAAATCTTCCGCACCAGGACGGATGATCATCAGAACCCCCAGAAAACCGATGCCGATGGCCGTCCAGCGCCGCCAGCCCACCGCTTCCCCCAGAAACAGCGCCGCCCCTGCGGTGATGGCCAGAGGTGTGGCCTGAAACACGGCGGCCACGGTGGAAATCGGCACCAGCGACAGGGCGGTGATGAAAAACATTGCCGACACCCCCTCAGAGGCCGCACGCCACAGCATCATGGGAGAGCGCATGTCCCGATGCACCAGCGGTGCCAGCGTGCCCCGGGTCAGATAGGTGATTACGGCAAAGGCACATGCCCCGCCAAAGCCCAGAAACACCAAGACCTCGGAAACCGGCAGACCGGCAGAGCTTGACTTGATGAACGCATCCTCAACCGCAAAAGCGGCCATGGACAGGGTGACAAGGATGATGCCGCGTATATTTTGCATGTTCAGGACCCGCGATGTTACCGGCAGACAAAACCGGAAAATTGGATCCAAAACAAGCCCGGGAAACGTGATGGATCACATTTGATTTCCTGATGAATGAGGGACAAGCAGGGGCCACGGCATCACCGCCCCGCGCCGCAGGTTCCCTGCAACAGGCCCCCCGTCATTTTCTTGTCAGTCATTTTCTGGTCAGAAATATCCCGGGAGTCTGGGGGCTGGCCCCCAGCCTGACCAGATCGGACTCAAGCCTTGTCGATCGGCACGCCGTACAGTTCCAGCCTGTGATCCTTGAGCTTATAGCCCAGTTTCTTGGCGATCTTTTCCTGCAGCGCCTCGATCTCGGGATCCACGAATTCGATCACCTTGCCTGTGGTCAGATCAATCAGGTGATCATGGTGATCGCGATCTGCACTTTCATACCGTGCGCGGCCGTCGCCAAATTCGTTCTTGACCAGAATACCGGCCTCTTCGAACAGTTTGACCGTGCGATAGACGGTGGCAAGAGAGATCCCGGCGTCGATTTCGGACGCGCGGGCGTAAAGCTCCTCCACATCCGGGTGGTCGTGATGGGCCTGCTGCAGCACACGGGCAATCACCCGGCGCTGTTCGGTCATACGCAGGCCCTTTTCCTCGCAGCGGGCAAGAATGCTCTTGTTGGGCATGATCTGATCAACCTCACGAATCCTTTCACCTTTTATGACGCGAAACGACGGGTGGGGAAACCGGGAATGGGGCAAAGGCCGGTGGGTGGGCGGCTCAGAGCAGCAGCGTGCCCTCCATCACCTTCACGGCCTGTCCTGCAACCGTGACCCCCTTGGCATCGGCCAGAAGCTCAATCCGCGAGGGGCGCCCCATATCCGTGCCCTGATGCACGGTCAGGGCAATATCGCGCCCAAGGCTCTGGCACATGAGGGATGCAAGCGGGGCGGCCGCCGATCCTGTGGCCGGATCTTCCGGGATGCCGTCGAGCGGTGCAAACATGCGCGCATGCGCTTCCTGGCCGTCCATCACAAAAGGGTAAACCGCAAAATCGTGATTGCCGGGGTAAAGTGCCGCGCCCTCGCGCATGGCGTCCACATTGGGGCAGAGCTTTGACAGCGTGTCGCGATTGTCGAGCTGGACATAGACAAAATCCCCCCCAAGCGAGGCGAGCACCGGTTCGCTGCGCAGGTTGCCGATCTCGCATCCAATGGCCCGGCAGACCAGATCGGCCGCCGGGTGGGCTTTTATCTCAAGCGGGTGTTCGGTGCGAAACGACGCTGCGCCATCTTTGGCCTGACAGATCAGCGGCCCGACACCCAGCTCCAGCACCATGTCATTTGCGCCGCCCAGATCGGACAGCATCACCGCCGTGCCCACGGTCGGGTGACCGGCAAAGGGCAGCTCCCGCATCGGGGTGAAATACCGCACCCGCGCCGTGTGGGCCGGATCCTCGGGCGGCAGGACAAAGCTGGTTTCCGAGAAGTTGAACTCGCGCGCGATGGTCTGCATCTGTGCCTCGGACAGGCCCCCGGCCTCCGGCACGATGGCCAGCTGATTGCCGCCAAAGGGCGTGTCGGTAAAGACGTCATAGACAAAATAGCGCATTACATCAGCTCCGGTTCGCGGCCCAGTTTCGTGGCAAGGGGCGCCACGGTCAGCCCCTGGATGATAATCGAGAAGATGACGATGATATAGGTCGCGGTGAGGATCAAGGGTTTCCATTCATTTTCGGGAAGTGACAGCGCAAGCGCAACCGAGATCCCGCCCTTGAGCCCGCCCCAGGTCATGATCGGGATCACCCCGGCCGAGAAGTTGCGGAAAGGTTTGAGCAGCATCACCGGCACCGCCACCGCGGCAAAGCGCGCAAACAACGCCAGCGCGATCGCAAAGATGCCCGCCATGACCGCATCCCCGGTGAAGGCCACGGCAAAGACCTCAAACCCGATCATCAGGAACAGGACCGCATTCAGGATCTCATCAATCAGCTTCCAGAACGCATCGACATATTTCCGTGTCTCTTCGCTCATGCCGTGTTTCGCCCCCACATCCCCAATCAAAAGCCCCGCACAGACCGCCATGATCGGGGCCGAGACATGCAGGGCAACCGCCAGCTCATATCCGCCAAAGGCCAGGCCCAGCGTCAACAGCACTTCCAGTGAATAATCGTCGATATGGCGCATCAGTCGAAAGGTCAGCCAGCCTAACATCACCCCCAGCACAGCACCGCCCAACGCCTCTTGTGCAAATAGCAGGAGCGCCGCCTGAAAGCCCGGCTCGTGATGGGCGTCACCGGCCGGAAAGGCCAGCCCGACCAGCACCAGAAACACCACATAGCCAACCCCGTCATTGAACAGGCTTTCCCCCGCGATCTTGGTTTCCAGCGATTTCTGCAGGTTGGCCTCGCGCAAGACCCCCAGAACCGCCACCGGATCAGTGGGCGAGACCAGCGCGCCAAACACCAGCGCGATCAAAAGCGGCATCCCGGTCAGCCAACTGAAGCCCACACCGACAATGGTGGTGGACAGGGCCACACCGATGGTGGCCATCAAGATCACAACCCGCCATTGCTGCCTCAGATCGGAAATCTTGACATGCAATGCACCGGCAAACAGCAACAGCCCCAGCATGCCCTCCAAAAGCGCGTCTGAAAAATCAATGCCGGCGACGGTGCTGCGCACCTGGTCCGCCATGCCCAGCCCCGGCAGCAGAAGGTCAAGCCCCATCACCGCAAGCGACGCGGCAAGAGACACAACCAGAATGCCGATGGCAGAGGGCAGTTTCAGGAAAAGGTAATTGATCGCTCCAAAAAGCCCCGCCAGAACGATCAGCAGGGACGCAATTTGCAGAAAAGTCATGTTTTGGCTCCGGGCCTGAAAGAGAAGGGGTGATTTGCCTCCTCTTATCATGGGGATGTGATGACACAAACCTCTTGACGCTGTGTGCGACGCAAGGTCCTGAGGCCGGCTGCGCGTGTCGCTCTGCGCGCGTCTCACAGATTTGAAAACAGCTTCACCGGATATGCAGATCTTCTGGCAGGTCTGGGCGTTGGCACCGGTTCTCCTGCTGGCGGCCCTGTTTGTTGAAACGCTTTACAGGGGCATCACCTCCGGCCTGTTCCTGTTCTGGTTCTGGCTTCTGAAACACGACAAGGTGTCCTCGGTTGCCTCCTTGGCCTTCCTACCCCCCATTTTCGGCGTCGCCATGGGGGGGCGTGGCTGGGTGTGGCTGGGCGAAACTGCTGGCCCTGCCGCGTTCGGGGCGCTCGCCCTCGTGGTGACCAGGATCATCCTGATCAACCGGCACTGAGGGCCACCCGCGCCCAGACCGGCAGATGATCCGATGCCACCCGCGCAAGCGGCGTCTGCACCACATGCCCCTCAAGGATCTGGACACCCGGGCTGATCACCAGCCGATCCAGCGCCGCCATCGGGCGCGCCGCATGGAAACTTTTGCCGAAATCATGGATGTCAAAACACCGGTCCAGTGGCTCGAACCCACGATGTGCGGACCATTCATTGAAATCCCCCAGGATCACCGTGGGCTTTGTCTCATGGCTCAGTTCCCCCGCCAGACGCCGCATCTGCTGATGGCGATAGCGGCGCATCAACCCCAGATGGGTGCCAATCACCCGAAGCCCGTGAACCTCAACCGAGACCGCCCCCCGCGGCTCCAGCCCGGGCAGGGGAAGGCGCTGGCAGGGGCCAATCTCAAACCCGCGCCGCACCAGAACCGCATTGCCGTGACTGCCGAGGGATACGGAATTTGCTGCCAGAGGCGCCACCTGGTAATCACTTTCTTCCGCGACGATCTGAAACGGCAGCGCAGCCCGGCGGGGCCCCAACCTGCGGTCGGCTTCCTGCAACACCACCACATCCGCATCCGCCTGACAGATCACCTCCATCACCCGATGGGGATCGCGCCGTCGATCCAGCCCAACAGCCTTGCGAATATTGTATGTCAGCAATGACAGCTCCACGCTGCCCCCTTTCTTCTTGGCACATAAACTCCGGGGTGAGCGAGCTTGCCTCGCGAGGGGCAGCGCCCCTCTCATCCCAGGGTCATGTTCCGCAGAAGGTGCGCATCACCCGTTCTTCGGATCTTGGTCCTTGCGTCAGGTCCATGTCTCCCTTGTGCGGAGCGTAAGGCCGGGTAAAGGCCTCTGCAAGGCGATGAAACGGCGCGTGATCGCCAGAGAGGCCCGCCTGAATGGCGGCTTCGATCTGGTGGTTTCTGGGAATGATCACCGGGTTGGACGCCGCCATGACCCCATGTGGGTCCTGCTCTCGCGCCAGCCGGGACTGCCAGTCCGGCGCCCAACTCTCCCATGCACCCTCGTCTGTGACCTCGTCACGTGCATCCCCGTGGCTGAGGGCCGTAAATGTCCGGGTGAAATCCGACTGACTGGTTGCCATCCGGCCCAAAAGCCCGGTGATCAGCGCCATGTCCCCGTCTTCTTCGCGCAACAAACCGATCTTGGCGCGAAACCGTCGCAACCACGCCGCCTGAAAAACCGTGCCGAACCCGTCAAGCAGGGCGCCCATCTCTTCGATACCCGCCTCCTGATCTGGCATCAGCGGCAACAGGGCCGTGCCAAGCTGTGCGAGGTTCCAAAGCGCCATGTCCGGCTGGGCCGCATAGGCATAGCGACCGTTCTGGTCGATCGAGGAAAACACCGTGCGCGGATGATAGGCATCCATGAAGGCGCAGGGACCATAATCTATCGTCTCGCCGGAAACGGCCATATTATCCGTGTTCATCACCCCGTGGATGAACCCCACCGCCATCCACGCCGCCACAAGCTCTGCCTGCCGCTGCATCACTGCATCCAGAAAGGCCACCGGGCCGGCAATATCGGGATAATGGCGCTGGATCACATGATCCAGAAGCAGCCCAAGCGCCTCCGTGTCGCCCCTTGCGGCAAAATACTGAAACGTGCCAACCCGGATATGGCTTGCCGCCACCCGCATCAGAACCGCACCGGGAAAGCCTCTTTCCCGTTGCACAACCTCACCGGTCAGTGCAGCGCCCAGTGCGCGGGTGGTCGGGATCAGCATCGCATGCATGGCTTCGGATACCAGATATTCCCGCATCACCGGCCCGAGCCAGGCCCGCCCGTCACCACGCCGTGAAAACGGTGTGTGGCCTGACCCTTTCAGCTGGATATCCACACGGCCAAATGCCCCGGTGATTTCCCCTAGCAGCGCGGCACGCCCATCCCCAAGCTGCGGCACCCAGCCGCCAAACTGATGGCCCGCATAGGCCTGCGATATCGGTTCCATCCCCGCAAGCAGATGATTGCCGGTCAACAGCTCCGGTGTCAGCTCCGCCGGATCAAACCCCAGCACATGGGCCAGCTTTTCGTTTACGATCAACGGGGCAGGGGCCTTGACCGGTGTTGGATCAACGCGGGCAAAGAAACGGGCGGGCAGCCGGGCATAGCTGTTGTCGAAGGTCACACTCATGGGATCAGTTTACAGGATGCGCGCCATCAGGTGGTAACGATCGCGCGACGAGAACCCGATCCGTTCGTAAAGGGTGCGGGCACGCTGGTTGTCCGTATCCACTTCGAGGTTCATCGCCTTGATCCCCTGTCCGGCCAGCGCCCGGGCCAGCGCCATCATCGCCTCGGATCCCATGCCACGCCCGCGCACCCGCTCCCGCACGTAAAACTCATCGACAAAGGCGTCGAGCCCGCCGAATTCGATCGACCAGCCAAAGCTGACCGCGATATACCCCACCGGGGCCGAGCGGGGGCCGATCATCCAGATTGCGCCATGGGGGGAACCTTGCAGGAGCGGCACAAGGGCCTCGTGGCGGGTGGCCTCGTCCTGTTCGATACCGCTTTCGGCGTGAAACCCGGCGACCAGATGGGTCAACCGATCCAGATCCTCCAGCGTGGCAAGGCGTAATGCGCTCATAGTCGGGCCAACCTTTCTGTCAGCAGGTCAAAAAATCCGTCCGCGTCCAGATCGCCGATGAACAGCGCATTGGGGCGGCGGTCTGTCACGCCCCACCAATCGGCGACCGTCATGCCCAATGTAAGTTCGGATCGGGTCTCGATCTCGACATTCACATGGCGGCCGGAAAACAGCGCGGGCCGGAGCAGGTAGGCGATCACCGTGGGATCATGCAGCGGGGCACCTTCAGACCCGTATTTCTCGCGGTCGAACCGTTCAAAAAAATCGGTCATCTCGGCGGTGAAGCGCCCCACCTTTGTGTTCAAGGCGCGAAACGCATCATTGCGCGGTTTGGTGACCAGCGCCTTATGGGTCACATCCAGTGGCATCACCACAATCGGCACCCCGGATTTGAACACGATATCAGCGGCCTGCGGGTCGACATAGATGTTGAACTCGGCCGCGGGGGTCACATTGCCCACCTCGAAATAAGCGCCCCCCATCAGCACGATCTCCGCAACCCGGTTGATGATGTCCGGGGCGCGGGCAAAGGCGGTGGCGATGTTGGTCAGCGGCCCCAGCGGGCAGAGCGTGATCGTGCCCGGGGCTTGCGAGCGCAGCGTGTCGATGATGAAATCCACCGCGTGGCCGTCCTGCAATGGCATGACCGGATCCCAGAGCTCCGGCCCGTCCAGCCCGGTTTTACCATGCACATATTCCGCCGTGACCAGATCGCGTTCCAGCGGGCGATCACAGCCGGCAAAGACCTTTGTTTCCGGCTTGCCGGCAAGCTCGCAGATGATCCGTGCATTGCGCTGCGTATAGCTGAGCGGCACGTTGCCGGCGACGGTCGTGATGCCCAGAACCTCCACCTCTTCCGGGCTGGCCAGCGCCAGCAGGATGGCCACCGCATCATCCTGTCCGGGGTCGGTGTCTATGATGATTTTTCGTGCCATATCAGATCTTTGCGTCCTGATTTTTATGTTCTGGGGTTAAGCCGCAAGCTCAATCCAGATCGGCACGTGATCCGATGGCTTTTCACGCCCGCGCACCTCTTTGTCGATCTGGCAGTCACGCAGCATGTCGGCGCATTCCGGTGACAGCAGGAAATGGTCGATACGGATCCCGTCATTGCGCTGCCACGCCCCGCGTTGGAAATCCCAAAACGTGTATTGCTCAGGGGCGGGATTGCGGGTGCGGAAGGCTTCGGTAAGGCCGAGGTTCAGAAGCTTGCGAAAGGCGGTTCGGCTGTCAGGAAGCGCCAGCGCATCGCGGGTCCAGGCCTCGGGGCGGGCGGCGTCTTCGGGCTGCGGAATGATGTTGTAATCCCCCGCCATCAGGAACGGTTCTTCCGCGGCCATCAGCTCTTCTGCACGGTTTTGCAATCGGGCCATCCAGCTGAGCTTATAGCCATATTTGCCGTCATGGATCGGTTGATCATCGGCATCAAACGAGACCGGGTTCCCGTTGGGCAGGTAAAGCCCGCAGATGCGGATTGCGCATTCGTTCACCACGGTGGCTTCGATATACCGCGCCTGTTCATCGCTGTCGTCCCCGGGCAGGCCGGTCATCACGTCCTCAAGCGGGTATTTCGACAAAATCGCCACGCCGTTGAAGCTTTTCTGCCCATGGGTGGCGACATTATATCCCATGTTTTCAAACTGTTCGCGTGGAAAGTTTTCATCCACGGATTTGACTTCCTGCAAGATTGCCACATCCGGGGCCGCCTCTTCCAGCCACGCGGTAAGAGCGGGCATGCGGGCCTTGATCCCGGCGATGTTGAAACTGGCAATCTTCATGGGCGCTCTCCGTTTTTCTGCGCTTACTGTGGGGGGAAATCTACGGCTGCACAAGCGATTAACGGGGGCGGGGGACGGCAGGCCGGAAATGGCTGAGGACGGCGGGCCGGAAATGGCTGATCAGCCTGCATTGCGGGCCGCAATTGCCGCGCCTGCCGCATGGGCCGACGCCCAGGCCCATTGGAAGTTGAACCCGCCAAGCCAGCCGGTCACATCCACGCATTCGCCGATGAAATAAAGCCCGTCCTGGTGTTTCGACATCATCGTTTTGCTGTCGAGGCCCGAGGTGGCCACTCCGCCCAGCGTCACCTCGGCGGTGCGATAGCCTTCGGTTCCGGACGGGGTCACGGTCCAGTTGGCAAGGGCGTCGCAGATCTCGCGCAGGCGGGTGTCGCTCTGATCAGCCAGATTGCCGGACAGGCCCAGCTCGGGCGCGAGGAAATCGACAAGTTTTGCGGGCAGAAACTGTCCCAGCTCCGTGGTCAGATTGCGCCGCCCGGCGCGCTGACGCTGATCGCGCAGGGCCGTCAACAGGCCGCGCCCGTCCGAAATCCCTGCGGTCAGGTTAATCGTGACGCTTTCCCCTTCGCGCCAGTAGGACGAGATCTGCAGGATCGCCGGCCCGGACAGGCCACGATGGGTGAACAAAAGCGCCTCTTCGAACTGTGCGCGGGCGTTCCAGACCCGCACCGGCAGGGACAGGCCGGACAGCTGGGCAAAGCGCCCTTCGGGAAAGGTGAAAGGCACAAGGCCGGGGCGGGTTTCGGTTATCTCATGCCCGAACTGGCGGGCAATGTCATAGGCAAACCCGGTTGCCCCCATCTTCGGGATCGACTTGCCGCCGGTGGCCAGCACAAGCGCGCGCGCCTGCACCGGGCCGTGAGGGGTGGTGAGGACAAATACCTGACCGTCATGGGCGATGGACTGAACGCTGCAACTCAGGCGGATTTCCGCGCCCGCAGCTTTGGCCTCGGAGACGAGAAGCTCCACGATCTGCGTTGCCTTGTCGTCGCAAAATAGCTGCCCAAGCGTTTTCTCATGCCAGTTTATCCCGGCCTGGTCGAGCTTGGCCACAAAGTCCCAGGGGCCAAAACGGCTGAGGGCGGATTTGTGAAAATGCCTGTTCTGCCCAAGAAAATTTCCCGGCTCGCAATACATGTTGGTGAAATTGCAGCGCCCGCCGCCGGAAATGCGGATTTTCTCGCCCGGGCGTTTGGCGTGATCAATCACCAGCGTGCGCCCGCCGGTTCGCGTGGCGCAAAACAGGCCAGCAGCCCCCGCGCCGATGATGATCGTGTCGTAAATCATGGCGCTGCATACCTGTTTCATCAGCAGGAGGAAAGCGTGCAGATCAGGGCCGCGAGGCTGGCATCACGCGCGGCCATCCTGCCGTTGAGGGTCGGGGCTGAGGTGGTGCGGGAAACGGGCCGGTTTCTGCGCTGGGTCAGATCGAAAACGAGGTGCCGCAGCCGCAGGAGGCGGTGGCATTGGGGTTGTTGATCACAAACCGTGCCCCGATCAGTTCTTCGGTGAAGTCGATCTCGGCATTGGCGAGAAAGGGCAGGGACATTTCGTCCACCACAACCTTTTCGCCGTCTCTTTCGAGGATCAGGTCGCCCTCGGCGGGATCATCAAGAGAAATGTCATATTGAAACCCGGAGCAGCCGCCCCCTTCCACGGCCACCCGCAGGGCCTTACCCTGATCGGCCGCGCCAATTTCGGCCAGCCGGTCAAAAGCACGTTGGGTCACGGTGGGGGGCAGGGTGAGATCCATCGGGGTAACCATTTCTCAGAGCGCCTTTCCCGTGTCGAAACACGGGGGGGGCAGCGCGGGTGATGTTTGTCGTAGCAGATGCCCCACGTCAAAACTGTGACCCAGTTTTGGCGTGAAACGATTTTGTTCAGCGCAGACCGAATATAGGTGTGGGGGCCACGCGCGGCAAGATGGCTATGTGTTGACCTGGGTAACTATTTGCAATTGAGTGTGTTTTGGCAGGTCGTTTGACAGGTCATTTGACGGGCAGATTGACAGGCAGAGAAGGAGCATCCGGATGCTCGCCACATATGCAACGCATCCCGAACGCAGCCGTGGGCGGCTGTTTGAGGAAAGCGAAAGCGCCTTTCGGGAGCCGTATCAGCGGGACCGGGACCGGATCATTCACTCTTCGGCCTTTCGCAGGCTCAAGCATAAGACGCAGGTCTTTGTCGAACATGAGGGGGAT
The DNA here is from genome assembly GCF_025137635.1 of Aliiroseovarius crassostreae. Classification (NCBI taxonomy): domain Bacteria; kingdom Pseudomonadati; phylum Pseudomonadota; class Alphaproteobacteria; order Rhodobacterales; family Paracoccaceae; genus Aliiroseovarius; species Aliiroseovarius crassostreae. The sequence goes on from NZ_CP080772.1 coordinate 962,180, forward strand.
TATTTTCGCACCCGGCTGACCCATTCGATTGAAGTGGCGCAGGTGGCACGCACCATTGCCGGGGCGCTCAGGCTCAACCAGCATCTGACCGAAGCGGTGGCGCTGGCCCATGATCTGGGCCATACGCCCTTTGGTCATACCGGAGAAGATCGGCTGGACGAGCTGATGGCGCCCTATGGCGGGTTTGATCACAATGCGCAGGCGCTCAAGATCGTGACCTCTCTGGAACATCACTATGCCAATTGGGACGGGCTGAACCTGACCTGGGAAACGCTTGAGGGCATTGCCAAGCACAATGGCCCGGTCACCGGTGCGCTGCCGTTTGCGCTGGCGGAGTATAATGCGCGCCATGATCTGGAGCTGCACACCCATGCGGGGGGCGAGGCGCAGGTGGCGGCGCTGGCTGATGACATTGCTTATAACAATCACGACCTGCATGACGGATTGCAGGCGGGGTTGTTCACGATGGAGGAGATTGCGGACCTGCCCATCGTGGGGGACATGATCCGCGAGGTGGACCGCAAATATCCCGGCCTTCGCGGCGGGCGGCGGCGCCACGAAGCGCTGCGGCGCGTCTTTGGTGTCATGGTCGAAGACGTGCTTGCGACCTCAACCCGGCTGCTGCAAGCGGCAAACCCCACCTGCGTCGAGGATCTGCGTGCGCTGGATCACGCGGTGATCCGCTTTTCACCCGGTTTGTGGCAGGACCTGAAAGACATCCGGGAATTTCTGTTCACCCGCATGTATCGTGCCCCGTCGGTGGTCGAAATGCGCAGGCGGGTCACGCAGGTGCTGGAAGAGCTGTTTGCCCATATGTTTGCGCAGCCCTCGGACCTGCCGGCTGAGTGGCAGGAGGCCCTTGCGGGGGCGAGCGAGCGGGCGATTGCACGTCATGTGGCCGATTATATTGCCGGGATGACGGACCGGTTTGCGCTTCAGGAACACAGGCGTCTGGGGCTGGGGGGGTAGGGGCGCTGCCCCTCGCGAGACAAGCTCGCTCACCCCGAGGTATTTGTAGCAAAGAAAAAAGAGGGCGCGCGTGAGGGGGAGGCTCTCTTGACCTTTGGCCCCATGCTGATAGAGGTGCGCTGGACGAGAAAGGATCCGTGACATGAACCTGTTTGCTGAAATTCGCGCGCTTGTGATCAACAGCCTGACCGAGATGGTGGCCGAAGGCGTGCTGCCCGAGGGGCTGAGCTTTGACAATGTGGCGGTGGAACCTCCGCGCGATCCGGCCCATGGGGACATGGCGACCAATGCGGCGATGGTGCTGGCCAAGCCCGCTCGGATGAAGCCGCGTGATATTGCCGATGTGCTGGCTGCCAAGCTGGGGGCGGATGATCGGATTGATGTGGCGGAAGTGGCCGGCCCCGGCTTTTTGAACCTGCGCCTGTCGGCGTCGATCTGGTCCGGGCTGGTCTCTGGCATTTTGGCAAACGAAGGCTATGGTCGGTCTGCCATGGGGGCGGATCAGAAAATCAACGTCGAATATGTCTCCGCCAACCCGACCGGGCCACTTCATGTGGGGCACACCCGCGGTGCGGTTTTTGGAGATGCCCTGGCAAGCCTTCTGGAATATGCGGGCTATGACGTCACGCGCGAATATTACATCAATGATGGCGGCGCGCAGGTTGATGTGCTGGCGCGGTCTGTTTATCTGCGTTACCTCGAAGCCCACGGGCAGGAAGTGGCGTTTGAGGATGGCACCTATCCGGGCGATTATCTTGTGCCGGTGGGGGAAGCGCTGAAGGCCAAGGTCGGGGATGCCTATCTGGACCAACCGGAGGATGTCTGGCTGGTGGAAATCCGCGAGTTTGCCACGGCTGCGATGCTGGATCTGATCCGGGAGGATCTGGCGCAGCTTGGTGTGAAAATGGACAGGTTCTTCTCCGAAAAGTCGCTATATGGCACCGGGCGGATCGAGGCGGCCCTTGCCAGCCTCGAAAGCAAAGGCTTGATTTATCAGGGTGTTCTGGAGCCGCCGAAAGGCAAGAAACCCGAAGATTGGGAGCCGCGTGAGCAGACCCTCTTTAAATCGACCGAACATGGCGATGATGTGGATCGTCCGGTGAAGAAGTCGGACGGCGCATGGACCTATTTTGCGCCCGATATCGCCTATCACTATGATAAGGTCGACCGCGGCTATGACCAGCTGATCGACGTGTTTGGCGCGGACCATGGCGGCTATGTCAAACGGATGAAAGCGGCGGTGTCCGCATTGTCGGATGGCAAGGTGCCGCTTGATATCAAGCTGACCCAGCTGGTGAAGCTTTATAAAAACGGCGAGCCGTTCAAAATGTCGAAACGTGCGGGCAATTTTGTCACGCTGCGCGATGTGGTGAGCGAGGTGGGCTCGGATGTGACCCGTTTTGTCATGCTGACCCGCAAGAACGATGCCCCGCTTGATTTCGACTTTGACAAGGTGAAAGAGGCCAGCCGGGACAACCCGGTCTGGTATGTGCAATATGCCCATGCGCGGATCTGTTCGGTTCTGAAAAAGGCCGAAGAGGCCGGTGTTTCCCTGGGCGCCGCACCGCTGATCGAAGATGAGGCAGAGCTGGCGGTGGCCAAGAAGCTTGCCGAATGGCCACGCCTGGTCGAGATCGCGGCACGCACCCATGAGCCGCATCGCGTCGCCTTCTATCTCTATGAACTCGCAGCAGAATTTCAGTCGCTTTACAATCGCGGCAACGAAAAATCAGAGCTGCGTTTCGTGCAGGATGGCAAGAATGACTCATCTGCTGCGAAAATCGCCCTGCCGCGTGCCGTGAAACTTGTCATTTCCGCAGGCCTTGGTATTCTTGGCGTCAATCCGGCCGAGGAAATGCGCTGATCACAAGCTCAGCCCGTGCCGGAAATGGGGGCGCAAACGCCCCTTTTCGAGGCAACGAGCAGAGACCGGAGAGAGGATGCGGGCAGCAGGTCTGCCTAATCGTGTCCCCCCGGATGTGAGGCAGGTATGGCGACGATCGATTGGGGCAACACCCGTGCCCCCATATATCCCCAGCAGACACCCGGACCGGCAGGGCAGGGCGGCTATTCCAACGCGGGATCGGCCCCGGTGCAGGGACAGCAGCAACAGGGACATTGGTCTGCCGCTGGGCAGGCGCATCATGTGTCTGCGCTGGATCCACATCTTCACTATGGGGGTGCGCAGGGGCAGGGTGAATTTGGTGCCCCGCCTGCCTATGCCCACACATCTCATATGCCAGACCCCGCTGCGCCTGTCCTGGGTGGCGGTGGGCGCTTTGGGGCGGCGGTCAATTATGCCGGGGCGGCGGTTTCTCTTGGATTGATTGTTGGGCTGGCCGTCTGGGGATACCAGTTGGCCATGCGCGACGTGACCGGCATTCCGGTGGTGCGTGCGCTGGAAGGTCCGATGCGGATACAGCCGGTTGAACCTGGTGGCCAGTCCGCAGCCCACCAGGGCCTGGCGGTGAATTCGGTTCAGGCAGACGGCGAGGCCAGTGCCCCGTCTGACCAGGTGGCGCTTGCCCCTGCGCCGGAAAAGCTGGATGACGAGGACCTCCCGGCTGGATCTGCTGATCTCGCCGCGCAGGTCGAGACCCAGATCTCAGATACGGATCCGATTCTCGAACCTATTGAAGTTGCAGCGCATTCTGTTCCTGACGCCCCGAGCGTGGATATGAGCAATCTGCCCTCTGACCCGGTGGCCGCCGCGCTGGCCATTGCCAGTCAGGTCAGCCAGAATATCAAGCCCCTGTCGCAAACTGCCCCGTCTGGCGCAGATGTGACCCGGGTGGCGGCGCAAAGCCCGGTCAGCCTGCCGCAGGTTGCCCCCAAAACCGTCAAGGTTATTCCGGCCTCCGTGCCCGGCGTGTCGACATCCGCCCGCCCGCTGATCCGCCCGTCGGATCTGCGCACGGTCAGCCCGGTCAAGGCAAGCCTGCAAAGCCCGGCAGGCAGCGCCCCAAAGGAGATCACCCCCGAGGCGATCCCGGCCGGCACGCGGCTTGTCCAGCTTGGTGCCTTTGAAAGCGCAGAGATTGCGCGCAGCGAATGGGACAAGCTTTCGACCCGGTTTGACGATTACCTTCCCGGCAAGACCCGCGTGATCCAAAAGGCCCAATCCGGCGGCAAGACCTTTTATCGTCTGCGCGCCATGGGATTTAAAGACCTTGCCGATGCGCGCCGTTTCTGTTCAGCTTTGATGGCAGGCAAAACCGCCTGTATCCCGGTGGTCACCCGCTGATCGGTCCTGCCGGAATGTGAAGTTAAAGGAGCTGTCATGTCACGGCAGGGCGCCTATATTTTCGGCTGCGCAGGTCTGACCCTGTCCGAAGGGGAACGCCGGTTTTTTGAGAAAACGCAGCCCTGGGGATTTATTCTGTTTGCCCGAAATGTGGACAGCCCCGATCAACTGCGCGCTCTGACGGCTGATCTGCGCGGCGCGGTCGGCCGAAATGCTCCTATCTTCATTGATCAGGAAGGCGGCCGGGTTGCGCGCATGATTGCCCCCCATTGGCGGGAATGGCTTCCGGCGCTGGATCAGGCGCAGTTCAACAAACGCAACGCGACACGCGCCATGTATCTGCGCTATCGCCTGATTGCGGACGAGCTGTATTCCGTTGGGATTGACGGAAATTGTGCCCCGGTGGTTGACCTTGCCTTTGCCGACACCCATCCCGTCCTGCGCAATCGCTGCCTTGGCGAAGATGTGGTGCATGTGGTGGAGCGGGCACAGGCCGTGGCCCAGGGCTTGCTTGAGGGCGGGGTGCTGCCGGTGGTGAAACACTTGCCGGGGCATGGGCGGGCCACGATGGACAGCCATCTGGACCTGCCCCATGTTGCCACCCATGCGCGTGAGCTGCACAACACTGACTTCCTTGCCTTTTCAGGCGTTTCGAACCTGCCCCTTGGCATGACCGCGCATATCGTGTTTGAGGATATCGACCCGACCGCGCCCGCCACCCAATCCCCCATCATGCTGGACCTGATCCGTAAGGATATCGGGTTTGACGGGCTTTTGATGACGGATGACCTGTCGATGCAGGCGCTCGAGGGGCCGCTGTCGCTGCGCGCCCGCCGTGCCCTTGCCGCAGGCTGCGATCTGATCCTGCACTGCAATGGGGATCGGGAAGAAATGGCCGAGATTGTGGACGCCACCGGCCAGATGGCCGAGGGGGCGCAGGCGCGGGCCGACAAGGCACTGATCTGGCGCGCCGTGCCCATGGCGGTTGACATAGAGGCGCTGGAGGCCGAGTTTCAGAACCTGATGACAGGTGAAACAGCAGAGAACCCACGCTAGATGGCGGAGCAGGAAGAATTTTCAGAAGACGTCATGTCGGTGTCAGACCGCCTCGCGGCGGAGGCACTGATTGTCGATGTCGATGGCTATGAAGGCCCGCTGGACCTGCTTTTGACCCTGTCGCGCACGCAAAAAGTGGATCTGCGCCAGATCTCGATCCTTGATCTGGCGGAGCAATATCTGGGATTTGTCGAAAAAGCGCGCCATTTGCGGATTGAGCTGGCTGCGGATTACCTTGTGATGGCGGCCTGGCTGGCCTTTCTGAAATCCCGTCTGCTTCTGCCCCCTGACCCCACCGAAGAAGGGCCGACGGGTGAGGATCTTGCCGCGCATCTGGCGTTTCAGCTGGAACGGCTGCAGGGCATGCGCGATGCCGCTGCCAAGCTGATGGCGCGTGACCAATTGGGGCGGGATTTCTTCGCCCGTGGTGTGCCAGAGGATGTGACGCGCATTCGCACCGTGACCTATACAGCCACGCTTCTCGACCTGATGCAGGGCTATGCCCGGATCCGCACCAAGGATGAGTTTCGCCCCTTTGTCATGGATCGGGAAAGCCTGATGACCATGGAACAGGCGCTGGAACGGATGCGTGACCTCGTGGGCTATGCGGGGGATTGGACCGACCTGTCCTCTTATCTGCCCGAAGGTTGGGTGCTGGATGGCAAACGCCGCCGCTCGGCCACCGCCGCCAATTTTGCCGCCTCTCTGGAACTGGCCAAACGGGGAATGATCGACATTCGCCAACCCGACACATTTGCGCCGATCGAAATTCGCAGGAAATCGTGATGAATGAGCAAGTCGTTGATACTCAGGAAGAAAGCCTGTTTGATGCCCCCCCGATGGGAGAGCAGGAACGCATGGTCGAAGCGATCCTGTTTGCCTCGGGGGAACCGGTCAGCGTGGCGGAACTTGAAAGCCGCATGCCCCATGGGGCGGACGCGGGCGAGGCGCTCGCCCATCTGGTGAAACGCTATGAAGGGCGCGGTGTGCGGGTCGTGCGTGTGGGCGATGCCTGGGCGATCCGAACCGCCCCTGATCTGGGACATCTGATGCAAAAGGAAACGATCGAGGTGCGAAAACTCAGTCGCGCCGCAATCGAAACCCTGGCCATCATCGCCTATCACCAACCCGCCACGCGGGCCGAAATCGAGGAGATCCGGGGCGTTTCCGTCTCCCGGGGAACGATTGACCAGTTGATCGAAATGGAATGGATCCGTTTTGGTCGCCGTCGCATGACGCCGGGTCGCCCTGTTACGTTTGTGGTTACGCCGCATTTCCTGGACCACTTTGGACTGGAAAGCGCCCGCGACCTGCCGGGGCTGAAAGAGCTGCGCGCCGCAGGCCTTCTCGAAAGCCGCCCGCCCCCCGGCATGATGCCCGGACCGGACTATGACGACGAGGATGACGAACCAACCAGCGGCCAGAGCGAACTGTTCGAAGATTAATTTTGCCCGCATCCTGAAATCGCCGCAATGACATGTTATATTACCCTTGCGCGCAGATGGGAAAGACAGACATGAACCTCAACAGCATTATCAACATGATCATTCGCCGGGTTCTGGGCCAGTTGATCAATAAAGGGGTCGATGCCGGAATTGATTATGCCGCCAAACGGACTGGCCGTGGTGAGCCCCCGACAAACGAAGACATGACCCCTGAAGAGCGCAGGCGCGCCCGGCAGGCCCGCCAGATGGCCCGAAAGGCCCGGCAAAGCGCCCGCATCACCCGCAAACTGTTCTGAGAGGCCGAAACGCTTTACGCAAGCGCCGCCGCCACCGGAAACGGAACCGACATCCAGTCGCCGCTCTCATTTTCTGGTTGAAAATATCCCGGGGTGAGCCTCAACGAGGCGAGGGGTAGAGCCCCTTGGCCTTCTACGTCATTTTGCCTTGAAATGTTTGGACAGTTTCAGGCCCTGTCCCTGATAGTTTGATTTGATATCAACCCCATAAAGCGCCTCAGGTGTCTGTGACATGCGCTCATACACCAGCCGTCCCACGACCTGCCCATGTTCCAGCACAAAAGGCGCCTCATGGCAGCGCACTTCCAGAACCCCGCGTGAACCTGATCCACCCGCAGCATCAAAGCCAAAACCGGGATCAAAGAAACCGGCATAGTGCACCCGGAACTCACCCACCATGGCAAGATAGGGGGCCATTTCCGCAGCACAATTGGGGGGGATCGCAATCGCCTCCCGGCTGACCAGAATGTAAAACGCTCCCGGATCAAGGATGATCTGCCCTTTGGTGGTGCGCACCTCTTCCCAGTATTCCGCCGGGTCGTAATGGTTGAGCTTGGACAGATCCACCACACCGGAATGCCGCTTGGCGCGATAGCCCACAAGGTCACCGGAACGTGGTTTCAGGTCCACCGAAAACCCCAGCCCATCGGAAATTACCGGGTCACCGGAAACAATTGGCGTCTCGACATGGACCTTGCGCAGCTCCTCATCAGACAGGAATGTGCGGCCCTGTCGAAAGATGATCTGTGTCAGCAACTGGCCGGGCTGGGCCACCACCGAAAAGCTCTGCGGACAGATTTCGGCATAAAGCGGGCCTTCATACCCATCGGGAACGCGATCAAACTCGATCCCCTGATCGGTGATCACCCGGGTCATCATATCAAGGCGCCCGATTGAGGATTTGGCGCTGGCCGCCCCGGTCATCCCCGCAGGCAAGGACAGGCGTTCCATCAACGGCACCACATAGACACAGCCCTTTTCCAGCACGGCGCCGCCGGTCAGGGGCACTTCATGCATGGTCAGATCGTCCAGACGGTCCGCCACGGTGCGTCCCAATCCCGGCAGGAACGAGGCGCGCACGCGATAGGCCCGCTCCCCCAGCCGCAGATCAAGGCTGGCGGGCTGGATCTGGTCATTCAGAATCGGAGAGGCAGCCGAGATGGCCCCATCGGTGATCATTTGCCTGATCTGCGCATCTGCCAGAACACCCGGTGTCATCGCAATCCTCCCATCGTTTCCCTGAACCCCGAATACAAAAACGCCCACCCCTCAGTGAAGGGGCGGGCTGTTTTCATGCCCCTGACCAATGCCCGTTCGGGCCGGGTGGGGCGGGGTGTTTTGGTCGGGCTAGCAGGACTCGAACCTGCGACCTTCCGTCCCCCAGACGGACGCGCTACCAGGCTGCGCCATAGCCCGACTGAGGCCCTTACATAGTGATTTTCACGGGCGGGGCAAGCCGGAAAACGCAGGAAAGTCACCATTGTCCCCACTTCTTTTGTTCAGCGCTTGTTTGATCGGTCCATCTGCGCAAGCAGAGCGTCCAGCTGATCCGCAAGGGCCTGCAAAACCGGCAGATGCACATCTGTGCCGCGCTTTCCGATGTCGCGGAGCGTGAGGATCAGCGGGGTGTCCACCTCAGGATCATCCCCTTCGGGGTCGGCCGGAATGTGGGACAGGTCGATCTGCGGCGGCAGGTCTGGCTCAGCAGGAGATTCGGGTGGCGTCCGGATCTCTTCCGGCTGGGACGCGACGCGCTCCTCCGGTTCAGAATGAAGCGGGGGGAGGGAGGTGGAATCCGCCTCGGCGTCCTCTTGCCCGTGCTCAACTGCCACCATGTCTTCGGACAGGCCATCCCCCGTGTCCTGTTCGGGGGGCTGCTCAAGGGTCGGGGCAACTGGTGTCTCGCCAGCGTCAAAATCAGGATCGGCGTCGGTGGGAAGGGGGGCATCATCCGCAAGGTCGGGCAATTCGGCGCTCAGCGCCTCAGCCGTGGCGGCGGGTTCACTGTCGGTGGGTGCGGTTGGGGCCGGGTCCTCCCCCTCGGTTGACGGGAGAGTGGCTGGCGGGCCTGCAGGGCCTGCGTCTGGCGCTTCGCCCGGAAGCGTGTCCGCAAACCCGAACAGATCCATCGGTTGCGGGCTGGCGGGGGGATCGACCGCTTCGCCTTCCTGTGCAACCTCTGTGGCGACAGGCTGTTCCGCCTCGGGGCGGGCCTCTCCGGGGACGGTATCTGCGGCAGGCGCGCTTGTTGCGCTCTCTTCCGGCGGCATTTGCTCGGGGAGGGGGGGCAACGGATCGGTTGCAGGATCTGCCGCTGTGGTTGGAATGTCTTCTTCAGTGAAAGCCGACTGCGAAGACATGGCTTCGGCCGGTGCTGTCGAGTCTGGGGCGGTTGTTACCTCTGTTTGCACCTCAGCGACGTCCGCATCTTCCCCGTCTTCCGTGGTGGAAGGGATGGTGGAAGGATCTGTTGTGATCGGGGCTGCAGGCTCATCCACGATATCCTCTGGGGCCGGGGCAGTGCCGGGCCCGTTCTCCAGAGCTTCGGCGATGGTGCGGTCCTTCTGTGGCAGCGGGGCAAGCGGGTCAGTTGGGGCCGCTGGGGAGGTGTCAGCATCCGTTTCGGAGATGCCAGCCTCTGCAATCTCCTCTGTGACCTCCTCTGCGGGAGGTGCGGTCACATCCGGGGTGGTCGCTGCGTCTTCATCCGGTTGGGTCTGCCCATCACCTGACTGAGCCTGGCCATCGCGGGCGCGTTCGGCAGGGTCAAAGGAGACCACGTTGCCTTCGGCGTTTTGCGGCAAGGGGGGCGAATCGAGCAGGGGGGACATGGCGGCCACATGTTTGACGCCTTGTTCGCGCAGCAGTTTCTGCACGCCGCGAATGGTCATCCCGTCTTCATGCAGCAATTTGCGAATGCCGCCCAAAAGCGCCATGTCCGTGGGGCGGTAATAACGCCGCCCCCCCGCGCGCTTCACCGGTTTGACCTGTGAAAAACGGCTTTCCCAGAAACGGAGGACGTGGGTTGGCACGCCAAGCCAATCGGCCACCTCGCTGATGGTCCGGAAGGCGTCGGGTGACTTTTTGTCCATGGTGTTTTGCCCGGATATTCAGTGGAAAATAGAAAACAAAGGGGGGGTATCCCCCTGAAAACACGTAAATAATCAGCTCTTATTGCCGACCGTAACACGGTCTTTCATCAGATGGGACGGGCGGAAGGTCAGCACGCGGCGTGGGCTGATCGGAACCTCTTCACCGGTCTTCGGATTGCGACCCACACGGGCAGCTTTTTCGCGAACGGAAAAGGTGCCGAAGGATGAGATCTTGACGCTTTCACCATTGACCAGAGAGTCGGACATATGGCCCAGGACGCTTTCCACCAATTGCGCACTTTCATTGCGCGACAGGCCTACTTCGCGGAATACAGCTTCGCTCAGATCCATGCGCGTCAAAGTCTTTTCACTCATTGTTTGTCCCCCTGTAATGTTGTTGCAGAGAGAATGAGTGCTTTGGGGGAGGCTGTCAATAAGCACCCCCAAAATCAATGGCTTGTGTCGTGAGTTGCAGGCAAAAGCCTGCCGGTTACCAGCGCAGGACCACGGCGCCCCAGGCAAGCCCGCCACCGATTGCCTCGGTCACGACAAGCTGCCCTTCTTTGATCTTTCCGGACTTGCGCCCCTCGTAAAGGGCCAGCGGGATCGAGGCGGCAGAGGTGTTGCCATGGTCCTGGACCGTGACAATCACCCGGTCCATCGGCACGCCCATTTTCTTTGCGGTGCCCTGAATGATGCGGATATTGGCCTGGTGCGGCACAATCCAATCCACGTCATCATCGGTGAACCCGATCTTGCCCAAAGCGGCTTCGGCGGTCTCGGTCAGTTTGCCGACCGCCTGCCGGAACAGGGGGTTGCCCTGCATCCGCAGGAAGCCCGATTTCTGGGTGGTTGAGACGCCGCCATCCACATAAAGCATTTCGCGCATGCGCCCGTCAGAATTCAGGTCGGCCGACAGGATGCCGCGATCGGAATTCTCTCCGCGGCTCTCCTGCGCTTCCAGCACCAGGGCCCCGGCGCCATCCCCGAACAGCACGCAGGTGGCCCGGTCCGTCATGTCAAGGATGCGCGAGAAGGTCTCGGCCCCGATCACCAGGACACGTTTGGCCTGACCGGACAGGATCAGCGCATTGGCATTGGTCAGCGCAAAGACAAAGCCTGCGCAAACCGCCTGAACGTCAAAGCCAAAGCCGCGGGTCATGCCCAACTCGTTCTGCACCATGGTGGCAACCGAGGGAAAGGTCAGGTCCGGGGTGGAGGTGGCCACGACAATGGCGTCGATATCATCCGCGTCCAGACCGGCATCCGCCAGGGCTTCGCGCGCGGCCTTTCCAGCCATTTGCGATGTGGTCTCATCCTCTGCCGCAAAACGGCGCCGTTCAATGCCGGAACGCGCCCGAATCCATTCGTCGGACGTGTCCACAATGCCTTCAAAATAGGAATTTTCCACCACGCGTTCGGGCAGATAATGCCCAACGCCTTTGACCACCGCGCGAATTGTCATGCCTGCTCTTCATCCTTCGTTGACATGTCATCTTGACGTAGGGTTCCCGAGGATGCAACCCGTGCGGCAAGTTTCTGATTGAAGCCCGACCGGGCCAGCGTGAAGGCCAGTTTGACGGCCGATGAAATGGCCACCGGATCCGCCGATCCATGGCTTTTCACAACCGTGCCGTTGAGGCCCAGGAACACGCCGCCATTGGCGCGACGCGGGTCCATGCGCAGCTTGAGCCGACCCAGCGACGCCTTGGCGATCAGCGCGGTCAGCTTGGCCAGAACGGTCTCGGTGAAGCTTTCACGAATAAAGCCTGCCATCAGGTTGGCCGTGCCTTCGGCGGTTTTCAGCGCCACATTCCCGGTGAACCCGTCCGTGACGATCACATCCACCTGATCCGAGGGGATATCGACACCTTCGACAAAGCCGACAAACTCGATATTCGCATCCTCTGCCGCGTTGGTGATCAGTTCATGGGCCGATTTCAGAACCGGGTGTCCTTTGTGCTCTTCCGTGCCGACATTCAGAAGGCCGATACGCGGGCGGGCGATGCCCAAACCGTTGCGCGCATAGGACGCGCCCATCATCGCATATTGCAGAAGATCGGTGTCGTCGGCGCGAATATCGGCCCCAACGTCCAGCATGATGTTGAACCCGCCGGGATTGCGCGAGGGCCAGAGGCAGGCAATCGCAGGGCGGTTCACCCCGGGCAGCTTGCGCAGGCGGACCATCGACAGAAGCATCAGCGCGCCGGTGTTGCCGCAGCTGACCGCCACATCCGCTTCGTGGTTGCGCACCGCATCAATGGTGGCCCACATCGAGGTCTCTTTGCCATTGCGCATGACATAGGACGGTTTGGCATCCATCGTCACCACTTCCTGGGTGTGACGGATTTCCACCCGGCCCTGCAAATTGGCTTCGCGCGCAATCAACGGTTCAAGGGTGGGTTTGTCGCCATGCAGAAGAAACCCGATATCCGGGTTCTTCTCTGCAGACAGCGCAAGGCCGGCAACCACGGCTGCCGGCCCACGATCGCCACCCATGGCGTCGATCGAAATAATGGTGCGTTTCGGGGCGTTACTTGTCATTCTTAATTGTCCCTTGGGCGCTGTGGCCCTGCCTGTGGGCCACCCGTGCTTTAGGGACTTTCCTGACATGCCCGCCCCAAGAGGGCAAGAGCCTTACGCTGCGTCTTCGTCGTCGAAGTCAGCTTCGCCAGCCATGGCCACCACTTCACGGTCGTCATAGTGACCGCAGGAGGGGCAGACGTGGTGCGGGCGCTTCAGCTCGCCGCAATTGGTGCATTCGTTCGGGTTAGCAGCAACCAGAGCGTCATGTGCGCGGCGGTTGTTGCGGCGCGATTTCGAAACTTTGTTCTGTTGGACAGCCATCGTCTCAACCTTTGGTTTGGGGGCGCGGGGCCCGGGTTTAATCGGGGGCAATCACGCCCATGTTCATGTTCAGTTTCCTGAGTCTCGGCGCGTCATACGCGATCTCGCGGGCGCTGTCCAACTCATCTTGCAGAAAGAAGCCGCGAAAATACGTATTTTCTGTCATGTTGCAAGGGGGAATGGTGCAAAAGGTGAATTAGGCTGAAAGCGCGTGGCCCGGGACGGGTGTCCCGGGGGGAACTGACAGCCTGATCTGATGGCGGATCCGGCGTGGTGGGTCAGTTGTCGGATGGGTCAGATTCGCCTGACAGCTTGTCCCGCAACCCGGCAAGTCCCGCAAAAGGCCGTGCCGCCTCATCCGTCATCGGGGTGATGCCCGGTTCGGTGAAATTCTGAGCTTCAAGTGCGGCCCCCTCGGCGCGCGGGTAAAGCGGCAGCGCCAGCGCCAGCGCCTCGATCAGAACCTCGCCCAGATCAATCTCCGCACCAAGCGGTTCCTGGGTGACGTCATCGGGCATTTCCACCTCGTCGCCTTCGGGGGCCGTGACAAGCCCCGCAATCCAGTGGCGGCTGACCTCGTCTTCAATCCGGGTGGTGACAGGCGCCAGGGTGACAACACAGTCCTGCGTCACGGTGGCCCCAAGGCGCGCCTTCATTTTCCAGTCGCGTTTTCCCATCGGCGCGAGGGTGCCGGTAAAGCGGATTTTGCGCAGGGCGGGCACGCCAATATCTGCAGCAATCGCCCGGCACTGCGCCTCGCTTGGGATAATCTCAAAGGGGGTGGCCTCATTCGGGGGCAGATCCGCAACGCGGATTGGGTGGCTGAAGGGAAGGGCGTCTTTTGGCTGGGTCATGATGTATGTTTCTTGAACGTTTTGCGATCCTAGGGTAAGCCGATACGCGAGACAGGTAGGAAAACGCAAGATGCCATAAGGACCTGTTAGCAGACAAACCTGTATTACAAGGGTGTTTGCGGACGGGTTTCCCGCGGTTTGGTCACCATGCCCAACCGATGACGGTTTGCGCAAGCCCTGTCTGGTGAAATTTAGCGATGCGTCTTGAGGGGGGCCGATGTCAAAATTGAAGCGCGTGGGGCTGGCAATACTGCTGGCGGGCAGCGTGGCGGCCTGCTCGGCAACCTATCGTAATCACGGTTACATGCCGACGGATACGGATATTGCGGCCCTGCAGGTGGGCGTCGACACCCGTGAAAGCGTGGCAGAAACCGTCGGACAACCGGGCACCAGCGGTCTGTTGACCGACGGGGGCTGGTATTACGTGCAAAGCCGGTTTGAGCATTTCACCTATAATGAACCGAAAGAGATCGACCGTCAGGTTCTGGCCATCAGCTATGATACCGCCGGTAAGGTCGCCAATATCGAGCGATTTGGCCTGGAAGATGGCCGCGTGGTTGTTCTGGACCGGCGTGTGACGGAAACCGGGATCGTCGGGGTTGGCTTCCTGCGCCAGCTGTTCGGCTCGCTCGGGCGGCTTAATGTCGGGGATATTATCAGCGGGAACTGACCCGGTTTTTTGCAAGAATTTAGATGAAAACGCCCGGATCACTGTCCGGGCGTTTTCATGTCTGTGGGGCGTGTCTGTGGGCGCGCGTGTCAGCCCTTTTTTGTCCCTGGGCCGGGTTCGAAACTCAGGCAGACCCCGTTGATGCAATAGCGCAAACCGTTGGGACCGGGGCCGTCCGGGAACACATGTCCCAGATGGGCGCCGCAATCGTCGCAATGTACCTCGGTGCGGGTCATGCCGAAACTGTGGTCAACCTCTTCGCCAATCGGGGCATCGTCACGGGGGGCGGAAAAGGCGGGCCATCCGCAATGGCTTTCGAACTTTTCCCCCTTGTCAAACAGGGCGGCTCCGCAGCAGACGCAGTGAAAGACACCGTCGCCCTCGGGAAAGCCGGGATGCGAGTAGGCGCGTTCCGTAGCGGCCTTTCGTGTGACCTGAAAGGTCAGTTCGTCTTGCAGCTCGGCGCGCCATTCCTCGTCGGTTTTGGTCACTTTGGCCATGTCGCCTCTCCCTTTTCGCTTTTCTTGATCTCATCCAATATGGTTGGATCAGGCAAGGGTCATACTGCTGTCACATAATTGTGCCAGCGAGCAGACCGATAGAGCCAATAGTTAGGGTGCGCGCGGGATGGCGCCAAGGGCGGAGAAACAAGGATGCCGAAAACGTGTGCCCCCCGTTACCGGGTGCGTCTGGCCAATGGGGAGGGGGATCGGATTGCAGCACAAAAGCTGCGGTTTCGGTGTTTCCGTGCCGGGCAGGTCAACCAACCCGATCCCTCCGGGCAGGAACACCGTGACCATGACGCGTTTGACGCGCATTGTCGCCACGTGTTGATCGAACGGATGGAGGACGGGGCGCTGATGGCCTGTTTTCGCCTGTTGCCGCTTGCGTCCGGGGCCGAGATCGCGCGGAGCTATTCCGCGCAATATTACGACCTGTCCGCGCTGTCGACCTATTCGAAGCCATTGCTGGAACTGGGCCGGTTCTGCATCGCTCCCGACGGGGCGAAGGAAGCCGATGGGGCGGATATCCTGCGTCTGGCCTGGGCTGAGATCACGCGGGTGGTGGATGCGGAAAGGATTGGACTGCTGTTCGGGTGCAGCTCTTTTCAGGGAACCGACGTGGGACGCTACCTTGATGTCTTTGGGGTTTTGCGCCAGGCCCATCTGGCCCCGGCCCAGCATGCCCCCCGACGCAAGGCCCCCGAAGTGGTGCCGTTTGCCAAGGAAGGTCCGGGCGGGCGGCCCCCCGACCGAAATCAGGCGTTGCGGCTGATGCCCCCCTTGCTGCGCAGCTATCTGAGTATGGGAGGGTGGGTCAGCGATCACGCGGTTGTGGATCGTGACCTGAACACGCTGCATGTATTCACCGGGGTGGAAATTGCCGCCATCCCCCCCGGTCGGGCACGTCTGCTGCGGGCTTTGACACAGGACATGTAGGGAAGGGGCTTTGCCCCTCTGACTGCGTCATTCACCCCAGGATATTTTTGACCAGAAAATGAGGGCCGGGGGTTTCTGCTGCGGCTTTGGCGTTGACCTGTCGCATCAGGCCGCCTAACTCCTCCTCATGGCACGTATACCTCTTTTGCAAATGTCCGGAATTTCGCTGACCTTTGGGGGCGATCCTGTTTTTGATGATCTTGATCTGGTGGTGCAGCCCGCAGATCGTGTGGCGCTGGTCGGGCGAAACGGGTCGGGAAAATCCACCTTGATGAAGGTAATGGCCGGTATGATTGAGCCGGATCAGGGCGAGCGGGTGCTGTCGCCCGGGGTGTCCGTGGGGTATATGGAACAGCACCCGGACCTGTCTGCCTTCGCCACATTGGGCGATTTTGCCGTGAGCGGGCTGGAACCCGGCGAGGAGTATCTGGTTGAGCGGGTGGCCGAGGGGTTGAAGATGAACCTTGAGGCGCCGGTGGGGACGGCCTCTGGCGGAGAGCGTCGGCGGGCGGCGCTGGCGAAACTGCTGGCTGAAGCCCCGGATCTGATGCTGCTGGATGAGCCGACCAACCACCTCGATATTCAGGCCATTCAATGGCTGGAAGATGAGCTGAACTCTACCCGTGCAGGATATGTTCTGATCAGCCACGACCGCGCATTTCTGCGCAATCTCACCCGTGCGACCCTTTGGGTGGATCGCGGACAGGTGCGTCGGCAGGAAAAGGGATTTGAGCATTTCGAAATCTGGCGCGACAAGACCTGGGAAGAGGAAGACCAGAGCCGCCACAAGCTCAATCGCAAGATCAAATCCGAAGCGCGCTGGGCGGTCGAAGGGATATCGGCGCGACGCAAACGCAATCAGGGGCGGCTGCGTGAACTGGCCAAGCTTCGCGACGAGCGTGCCAGTCAGATCAAACGCAAGGGCACGGCCGAGATGGTGCTTGAGGCGGGGCCGAAATCTGGCCGCCGCGTGATCGAAGCGCAAGGTATTTCAAAGGCCTACGGGGATAAACTGATTCTGCGTCCGTTTGACCTGCGGGTTATGCGCGGTGAGTGCGTGGCCTTTGTCGGACCCAATGGCGCGGGCAAAACCACGCTTCTGAAAATGCTCATTGGTCAGGAAACCCCGGATGACGGCTCTGTCTCGTTGGGGACCGGCATCGAAATGGCGGTGTTTGACCAGAACCGTTCGACCCTGGTGGAAGATGACAGCCTGTGGGAAAACCTGACCGGGGATCCGGAGATGCGCGTCTCTGGCAAGGCCGACCAGGTGATGGTGCGGGGAAATCCGAAACATGTTGTGGGCTATCTCAAGGAATTTCTCTTTGATGAGGCGCAGGCCCGGGCGCCGGTCAGGTCCTTGTCCGGCGGGGAAAAGGCGCGGCTGATTTTGGCCAAGATCATGGCGCGGCAATCCAACCTGCTGGTGCTCGATGAACCGACCAACGACCTTGACGTGGAAACGCTCGACCTGTTGCAGGACATTCTTGGGTCGTATGACGGCACGGTGCTGCTGGTGAGCCACGACCGGGATTTCCTGGACCGAGTGGCGCATCGCACCATTGCGATGGAGGGCAACGGGCGTGCGACGATCTACCCCGGAGGCTGGTCTGATTATCAGGCGCAGAAGGGCGAAGAAGACCCGGCGCTGCCGGCAAAGAAAAAATCCAAGCCCGCTGAGAAGCCGAAAGCCGAAAAATCTGCTGCGCAAACCACTGGCCTCTCTTTTACCGAACAGCATCGGTTGGAGGCTTTGCCCGATGAGATTGACCGCCTGATGGCCGAGATTGCCAAACTTGAAGAATTCCTGATGGATCCAAACCTCTTCACGGATGCGCCGATCAAGTTTAAGAAAGCCACGGAAGGGCTGGCAGAACGGCAGATAAAACTCGCAAGCGCCGAAGAAGAATGGATGGAGTTGGAGGAAAAAGCCGAGGCGGCGAAATCGTAGTTCCTTCGTTTTTTCATGCCTCAAATACCTTGGGGTGAGCCGCGCAGAGGTGAGGGGCAAAGCCCCTGACCCGAGCGAAGCGAGGCCCTGCCCAAGGCTGTCGACCGGCAGGTCGTAAAGGCGCGGGAGTGTTCCCGCGCGCTTCAGGTCACCCTTTCAGGTGAATATTGAACGTGGCCCGGATCTCCGCATCCAGCATGGGATCCAAGGCAGCCTGCGACGGCTCCGCCAGAATGGCCTCCTTGCGTTCGGTCGCTTTGGCGATCAGGTCTGGTTTGTCATTCTCTGCCCATTCCTTGGGCGAGGTCCGATCCCCATATGTCGGATAGACATAATCCGCCTGCATCCGGCTGAGGGTCTGTGGGGTGCCAAGGTAATGACCCGGCCCCTCAAGGCAGACCGAGGCGATCTGGTCCAGTGCAAGCGTCTCATCCGTCACTTCGATCCCGCGCACCACGCGCTGGGCCTGTCCAATCAGGTCATCGCCAAGGATCAGGCTTTCATGGCAAAATCCCAGCAATGAGGCGTGCATGCCAGCCGCCTCATAGACCATGTTCACACCGGCCAGCCCGGCGGTGACATTGGAACACATCTGTTCCCAGCCGGCCTGCATGTCCGGCAGTTTCGCGTCTGACGCCCCAGCGGCTGCTCCGCCGGGCAGACCGTAAAAGTGGTGCATCTGTGCACATCCAGAGGTCAGCAGGGCCTGCTCTCCTGATCCCACCGACATGGCGCCGGTGCGCAGGTCCAGACCGAAGGGCCAGGTGCCCATGATGGCCGGGTGGCCGGGCTTGATGGCATTGACATAGACCAGGCCAGCGAGGCATTCGGCCGTGGCCTGCACAATGGCACCTGCCACGGTGGAGGGGGCGGTGGCGCCTGCCATGCCCGCCGACAGCAGCAGCACCGGCATGCCGGCCTTGATCACCTCTTCCATCACCTGACAGCTTTCGGTGGCAAATTTCATGGGTGGCACCACAAAGCAGTTGGAGTTGGACACGAAGGGCCGCTCGCGCCATTTCTCTTCGCCGCCCGCCATCATATGCAGCAACTCCATGGCCGGTTTTACGAAATCCGGTTCGGTGAAAGAGACGCCGATATGTTTGGTGGTGCCGGTCACGCAGGCGTAGATTGAATTCAGGTCCATCTCGCAATTGTCAGCGATGTCACGGCAGACCATGGGGCGTTGTAGGAAGTGGATATTGTCCAGACGATCCGCGATACGGGCCGCGTCATGCAGGTCCTGTACGGTGCTGTCGCGGTAGTTGCGGCCCTGCGCATCCACCATGCTGACCGCAGCGCCTGCAGTGCCGTAATGGACGCGGTTGCCGCCCAGATCCAGATCACGTTTTGGGTCGCGCCCATGCAGGGTGATCTGTTTTGCCGCCATGGCCAGGCTGTCTTCCACCAATGCACGCGGAAAGCGCAGCCGCCCGTCTTCGCCCAGGATGGCCCCCGCTTTGGTCATGTATTCAATGCCGCTGGGGGGGGCATCGGCAAGGCCGATTGTCTCCAGCGCCTCAAGGGCGGCGTTGTGGATGCGCAGGACATCCGCATCGGAAAGCGGTTGATAGGTGCCGCCCTCCATTCCGGGACGCACGGGGCGGATCGCATCGGTCAGGGGGGCTGCGCGCAAAGCCTTACGGGCTGCGCGACCGCCGGAACGGCGGGCAGAAGGTGAACTCATATCAAGGTCCATTTTTCAGAGAGTGTATTTTGGTGTGGAATGCCAAAGCCACGGGGCAAATCGCGGCCCGTGCTCAGCTGCCGCCCGGTCGCCCACGTGCGGCCCGGCCCCGTTCGGCGCCAATGGTCCTTACCACTATGGAAATGAGCCAGTTAAAGCTGTCCATTTCGTCCTCCCTGTTTCCAATAAGAAACGAGTGCAGAACGTGATTCTTTTCCGTTTGCGTCATAATCGCATGTCGCAATTGGACGCTGTCACGACGGAATGTAACGATTAACCCCGCAAGATCATGAACATGGCCACATAATGCATCCCGGCGGCGATCAGGACATGCCCGTGCCAGATGGCGCGGTTGAAAGGCAGGTGATCGCGCAGGTGAAACAGCGTGCCCAATGTGAACAGCACGCCGCCGCCGACCAGCAGGATCAGGACGCCAAGACTGAAAGAAGCAATCAACGGACCTATGGCCAGAACGGCAAGCCAGCCCTGCATCAGCATGAGTTGAAAGGTAAACCGTTCAAACCGGCCAAAAAAGAACAGTTTCAGGGTGATGCCGATCACGGCGATGGTCCAGACCGCCAGCATCAGTGCCACCCCGTTGGTGCCGCCAATGCCAATCAGTGCAAGCGGGGTGTAGGAGCAGGCGATCATCAAGAAGATCGCTGCGTGATCAAAGCGGCGCAGCACGGCGCGGGCTTCGCGGTGAAGGGTCATGTTATAGGCGGCTGAAAGCAGGAACGTGGCCAGCAATCCGGCTGCGTAGATGGCCACCAGCGGCAAATGCCCCATTGGCCCGGCATGGGCCGCCCAGATGATCAACCCGGTGGCGCCAGCAAGGGCGGCAATCACACCCAGCCCGTGCACGACACCATCGGCGACATATTCCTGAAATGTGAATTCTTCTCCAAACTCCATATCGCTACCCCTTGCTTAAACGCTGCTCATGCGGGGTGTCGAAGGGTTTGCAAAAAACTGCTCGGCAACACGCCCACAACCAATCTCGTGCAGGGCGACGTGACCTGTAATGTCCGTGATCCGTGCCTGACGCACGGTTCAATGCCATGAGTTCGGGATCCTTCTGGATGTGACTTTCTGTGCAATGTCGGACATGAAGGCCTATCGCCTTGGGACCGGTCCTTTCATGTTAGCGCAAAATCGAGGCGATTTGTGGGCAAACCCGATCAACTCATTGTCAGGATGCCGGAAACAGTCCCGCCTGCGCCTGATGACCTGTTCTGATCATCAGGGTTTCATGAACATGTAAAGATTTCCTTGCCTTAGAGGTCGATTGCAAGTTCCGAGAGCACTTTCGGCACCATCATCACATCCTCTCGCAGGCAATCGAACTGGCCGACCTGCACACGAATGACAAATTTCCCCTCATGATTTGTCTGGGTCAGATAGATGCGCCCGTCGCGATTCACCCGCTCCAGAAGGGCTGCGGTTTTGGCGTCGTCTTGATATTGGAAGGTGAACAAAGAGAGGATCGGCGGGGTGGTGATCTCGAACCCGTCCAGTTTGGCGATGGCCTCCGCGGCTTCTCTTGCCCAGGTGACGTGGTTGCGAATGCGGCTGCGCAGGCCCGTCAGGCCCTCGGCGCGCAACAGGAACCAGATCTTCAGGGCGCGGAAGCGGCGGCCCAGCGGCAGGGTCCATTCATTGTAATTCACGACCTCATCCGTTCCCTGCGTTTTCAGGTAATCGGGTCTCAGCCCCATTGCCCCGATCTGGGGGGCGGGGTCCCGCAGAAACTGGATTGCGCAATCGAATTGCGCGCCCAGCCATTTATGCGGGTTGAAGACAATGCTGTCGGCGGCGTCGATCCCTGCCCAAAGCGTGCGGAATTCTTCGCAGATCATCGCAGATCCCGCCCAGGCCGCATCCACATGCACGGTGAGGCCATGGGCATGCGCGACCTTGATACAGTCGCCCACCAGGTCGCAGGCCCCGATCGAGGTGCCCCCGACACAAAGCACGACGCCTGCCGGTTTTCGGCCCGCGTCACGGTCGGCGCGAATAAGCGCATCAAGCGCCACCGGGTCCATCGACCAGGTGGCATGGTCGGGCAGGGTGGGCACCTTGACAAGGTTATCCTGCCCGATGCCGCACAGGCGCACCGCCTTGTCGACGCTCGAATGGGTCTGGGCGCTGGCATAGATGCGCAGGGTCGGGCCACCGGCCAGCCCTTTGCTTACGCCCTCATGACCAAGGGCAAGTTCACGCATCGTGGTGACGGCGCAAAAGGTGGCGGTGGTGGCGCTGTCGTGAATTGTGCCGGTGAAATCCTCAGGCAGGCCCATGCCATCGCGCAGCCAGCGGATCACCAGCTCCTCCATCTCATTTGCGGCCGGGGCTGTCTGCCAGAGCATCGCCTGACAGGCCATGGCATTGGCCAGTTGTTCTGCCAGCAGTGAGGCGGGGGCAGCATTAGCTGGGAAATAGGCGAAAAAGCGCGGGTGCTGCCAATGGGTCATCGCATCCGGCACCAACCGGGTGAAATCGTCAAAAATCGTTTCGATTGGCTCGGGGGTTTCCGGCACCGGTGCGTTGATTTGTGCCAGAAAAGCGCCGGGCGTGATGTCCGGACGCACCGGGCGTGCGCGCAGCCCCTGATGGTAGTCGCGCGCCCATTCGGCGGCTTTTGTGGACCAGGTGACCAGATCGTCGTGGTTCATGTCGAGCTTCCGTTTCCCTGTATCAGTCGTTTCGCCTGTTCTGTTGTGGGTCTTCAGTTGGCGGTCCGGGCAGGTGGCGCTCCGGGGACAGCAAGTCTTTTCCTGGCAGGCAAAAGAAAAGAGGGGCCGCAGCCCCTCACTCCATGATGCTTCAGGCGTTTTCCAGGGCAGATATGATTGCCGAGAAATCATCGGCCTTCAGGCTGGCCCCGCCGACCAGCGCACCATCCACATTCGAAACGGCAAAAATCTCACCCGCGTTGTCCGGCTTGACGGAACCGCCATAGAGCAGACGGGCCGAACGGCCAACGCCCTCGCCAAAGCGCCGTTCCAGGCGGGAGCGAATGAAATCATGCACTTCGCCGATCTGGTCCAGCGTCGGCACTTTGCCGGTGCCAATCGCCCAGATCGCTTCATAGGCCACGATGAGGTTTTCGCCGGTCACCTCATCAGGGATCGACCCCGCCAGCTGGCCACCAATGATATCGAGCGTGTTGTTTGCTTCGCGTTCGTCGAGGCTTTCGCCGACACAGATCACAACCTTGAGGCCCGCTGCAATCGCCGCAGAGGCCTTCTTGCGCACATCCGTGTCACTTTCGTTGTGGTGCTCTCGACGCTCGTAATGGCCAAGGATCACATGGCTGGCGCCCGCGTCTTTCAGCATCTCGGCAGAGACGTCACCGGTATGCGCGCCGGAGGTGGCCGCATGACAATCCTGACCGCCAATGGCAATCTGGCTGCCCGCCGTGTCACGGGCGCGAGAGATCAGCGTGGCGGGAGGGCAGATCAGCACCTCGCAGGAGGGGGCGGCATGATGCGCCGACAGCTTTTCCAATTCCGCCAGGTTGCTTCCCAGCCCGTTCATCTTCCAATTACCTGCTGCCAATTTACGCCGCATCGCGGATCCTCCAAAACTGTTTGCCCCGTTTTCGGGGCTGGGGCAGGGGGCGTCAAGGGGCTGGTCCCCCGAACCACCAATTTTGGACACAGGTTGCTTGGTTTGGCAGGAAGATGATATTGGCGTGCTGGCATCTGCCCGCTGACCAGAGGCGTGCACCATGTTCATTTGAAATAGCGTGATGTGGAAATGCCGCGCATCATATAAGGGTGATGGGCGTTTCCAGTTGTTGCTGTGATCCGACAAAACTGGACATGCCTCAAGTTTATGTAAAGGAAAGCTATGTCTGCAGAAACCTCCAGATCTGAACTCGCAAAACAGATTTTTGATGCCTCATCGTTGACAGGAGAGTTTGTTTTGCGCTCCGGGCAGGTGTCTCAGCAGTATTTTGATAAATACAGATTTGAGGGAAAGCCCGAGATACTCAGGCCTCTGGCAAAGGAAATGGCCAGCTTGTTGCCCGCCGGGACCGAGATTGTTGCCGGGTTGGAGCTGGGGGGCGTGCCATTGGTAACAGCCATCTCGCTGGAAACCGGATTGCCCGCTGCATTTATCCGCAAAGAGGCAAAGTCATATGGCACCTGCAAAGCCATTGAGGGGCAGGATGTTGGCGGCCGGAAGGTCACGTTCATTGAAGATGTGATTACCACCGGCGGTGCCGTGTCTGATGCCTATAAGCTTGCAACCGAAGAGGGGGCGCTGGTTCTGGCTGTCGTCTGCGCTCTTTGGAGGGGCGATGGAGACCCGGCAATTGTCTCAGAACCGTCTTTGCCCGTGTTCCCGGCCTTCCGGCGCGAAGATCTGGTGGGGTGAAGTCTGGTGACGGGGCGCTGATGCCCCGGACCCGGCTGATATTCTGGTGAGCAAACCTGGCCGGAGCTATCCCAGCTTCGGCACCCCGTTGGGGAAGGCTTCGGTTAATTCTTCGACGCTTTTGAACGTCACCGATTCCCCGCAGCCACAGGCCTCGTCCACATTGGGGTTGTTGAACTTGAAGCCGCTTTCCAGAAGACCGGTTTCATAGTCGATCTCGGTGCCGAACAGGAACATCTGTGCGGTGGGGGCAATGAGGATACGCGCACCGTTATGTTCGACCACCTCATCATGGGGATCGGCCTGATCCACATAGTCCATCGTGTATTCCATCCCCGCACAGCCACCCTTTTTCAGGCCGATGCGCAGACCGGTATGGCCTTCTTTCTCCATCAGTTTGGAGATCTGCTTAGCGGCCCGATCCGTCATGGTCAGGGCCTGTTTGCCGGGGATGCCGAACATGTTGTGCTCCTTTGTGCCCAATCTGGTGAGCCTGACAAATTTAGGGTGTTATTCGGAATGTCTCAAGGGGTGAGAAGCGCCAATGCCTCTTTTGTGAGGAAAGCCACCCCCATCGCCCATCCAAATGAGGCCAGCGTGCCGATAATCACATACTCAGAGGCCCGTTGCCCCTTGCGGGTGGTGTCAAAGCGCAGAACCGATTTTGCGGTGAGCAGGAAGCCGATGCCGATCGGGCTGTCAAACAGGATCAGGAAAAAGACGAAGATACGCTCAAGCAGGCCAATCATGCGCCCTGCATTTTTCAATCCCTGAATGGCAAAGCTTTGCGGGAAGCGTTGCATGAGACCACCCACAATCGGCCCGCCCATGAAGGTGGCAATCAGAAAGCCTGCGATCAGGATGGTTGGCCCCGCCATCTGGGGCGTGGCAAAGCCCCAGATCCCATGCACGAAGGAAAGCGGCCAGAGAAGCGCCACCCAAGAGATCGTGGCCAAATGCGCGATCTGATCCGTAAGAAAGGCCCAAAGCCGTGCGGCCTGCCGAGCCGGCAGGGCATAGGTTTTGAGCGCATCAATGATTGCATGGGCCACGGTGATCACCAGCGCTGGCCGCCAATCGCCCCCCAGCGCAAACAGGCTGGCCGCTCCGACCACCGCGATATGTGAGGCAAACACATCCAGCCGCCGCTTCTCGCGCACCATCGCGTTGGTCTGAAACACGAAGTCGGCGAGCAGATGGGCGATGAGAAGGGCCAGGAAGGTCTCAAGCATGGTGGTTCCTTTCGTACTCTTCCCAGAGTTCAACGGTCTGTCTCAGGGTTTGTCCATGTGCCCCGCTGATCCGGGCATGAACGGCCTGGGTCGAAATCTCGATGTCTTGTGCGATGTCTTTTAGTGTTGGCCGATTGGGCAGGAGATAGCGGGAAATGGCTTCTGCCTGTTCTGGGCTCCATCCAAAAGCCTGATCTTCGACCATTGCGATAATCGCGTGATGCAGGGGGGTGACGCCGTCGCCGGAAATCATGAAGCGGCGGGATTTTGGCATATTGTCCAATCCTCGCCCCGAAGCTTCAAATGCGCTGCCGGATGCGGTGGACAGATCGCCCCCGTCCCAGGGGTCCATCTGTCCAAGGCCAATGGAGATCCGTGTGGCAGGCAGTATTTTGAAAATTCGAAGATAAGCGTGCAGGTAAAGGGTCGCGCGCAATGCGTGCTCTGGCGCATAGAGAACAATTTGCCATCCGTCGCCGCGAAAGCGTGAGAAATAGGCGAAGGATTGCCCCTGCCACCCGGCAACGCGATTTGCGCGCTGGTCAAGGTCGCGCAGAGCTTTTTCCGTGTGGTCGCGCTGATGTTGTGTGGAGGCAATCAAATCCCCACTCAGGACAGTGACGCGTTGTTCTCGTTTTAAGGTCATGTATCAAGTCATATAGCTTGAAATTGAAAAAATCAAGTTATTTGACTTGAAATGATGAATATCAAGCTTTCTAGCTTGAAGGGGCGCAACAAAAAAGGCAGGCGCTGGGCCTGCCTTTCAAATCTCTCACTTGGGGGGGCTTACATGAAGCCAAGCTCCAGACGCGCCTCGTCCGACATCATCTCCATGCCCCAGGGCGGCTCCCATGTCAGGTCCACATTGACCTGCTTCACACCTGCCACCGGTTCAATCGCTTCGATGATCCAACCCGGCATGTCGCCCGCCACCGGGCAGCCCGGCGCGGTGAGGGTCATGATGATATCCACCTCGTTCTGCGCGTTGATCTCGATCGTATAGATCAGACCAAGATCATAGATGTTGACCGGGATCTCCGGGTCGAACACCGTGCGGCAGGCCTCTACCACATCATCATACAGCGGATGCTCGGTTGAGGAGGGTTTGATCAGTGGCTCACCTTCGAGCTGGTCTTGCGATTCCATGGTCATCTGGAAAGTCCCGTTTTATTCCTGAGCGAACATATAAGGATTACATGCTCCGAGGTCCAGAGGACCAATGCCGCAGGGGGCCGAAATTGCCCATGATACAGATCAAACCCGCCAAAAACGCTCGGGAACCGTGCCAAACCGGGCGGAGAACCGTCCTCAGGCGCGATTCCCCCCTTGGCATTTTCCGACAATTGCGACATTCGGGGGATATGACACAGGATACGACCACATTCAGCTATACCCTCAAAGCCACCGATGGGCGCGCCCGCACCGGGGTGATCTCTACCCCGCGCGGAGAGATCCGCACGCCTGCCTTCATGCCCGTGGGCACCGCGGCCACCGTGAAGGCGATGATGCCGGAAAGCGTGGCGGCGACCGGGGCGGATATCCTGCTGGGCAACACCTATCACCTGATGTTGCGCCCCACAGCGGAACGTATTCACGCGCTGGGCGGGCTGCACAAATTCATGAACTGGTCGAAGCCGATCCTGACCGACAGCGGCGGGTTCCAGGTGATGAGCCTCTCGTCCCTGCGCAAGCTGACGGAAAAGGGCGTGACCTTCCGCTCGCATATCGACGGCTCCAAGCATGAGCTGACCCCGGAACGCTCGATGGAGATCCAGCGCCTGTTGGGATCTGACATTGTCATGTGTTTCGACGAATGCCCCGCATTGCCTGCGGATCGCAAACGCATTGCCGAAAGCATGCGCCTGTCGATGCGCTGGGCGGAGCGGTCGCGCGAGGCCTTTGGTGACCGTCCGGGACATGCGCTTTTTGGCATCATGCAGGGCGGGCTTGAAAAGGACTTTCGTGAGGAATCGGCCAAGGCGCTGATTGATATCGGCTTTGATGGCTACGCAATTGGTGGTCTCGCAGTGGGTGAGGGGCAGGAGGCAATGTTTGACTGCCTTGAGTTTGCGCCGGGGTTCCTGCCCGAAGACAAGCCGCGCTACCTGATGGGGGTTGGCAAGCCGGACGACATTGTCGGGGCGGTGAAGCGTGGTGTGGACATGATGGATTGCGTGCTGCCCTCGCGATCAGGGCGCACCGGACAGGTCTGGACCCGCCATGGCGTTCTGAACATCAAGAATGC
Source organism: Aliiroseovarius crassostreae (assembly GCF_025137635.1). Classification (NCBI taxonomy): domain Bacteria; kingdom Pseudomonadati; phylum Pseudomonadota; class Alphaproteobacteria; order Rhodobacterales; family Paracoccaceae; genus Aliiroseovarius; species Aliiroseovarius crassostreae. Next base: position 989,593 of record NZ_CP080772.1, read on the forward strand.
CCGCCATGCAGATGATCCGCGCCCGGTGGATGAGAGCTGCACATGCCCGGCCTGCCGCAATTATTCGCGCGCCTATCTGCATCATGTGTTCCGCTCGAACGAGATGATCTCGGGCATGTTACTGACCTGGCATAACCTGCATTACTTCCAGGAGATCATGCAGGGGATGCGTGATGCGATTTCCGAAGGGCGGTTCGACGCCTGGGAGGCCGAGTTCCACGCGCAGCGGGCCCAGGGGGATATCGCGCCGTTGTAAGCAGGTCCGGGGGGAAGCAGGGCCGGGACGGCTCACCCTTCTTCGACCAGCGAGATCCGAAGGGTGGACCCGTCACATACCTGCCCGGTGCTCCAGGGATCAACCGGTTCGGTGACACAGTCGATCAGCATCCAATGCCCCGGCGGACCAAAGGGCAGGCGGGTTGAAACCGTGCCCTTATCGCTGTTGTGCCATTTCGGGGTCAGTTCAAACAGATCATCCATCACCACGTCGATTGCGAGGCTGGCAAGGTGCGGCCCGGTGATTCCCGCAAAAGAGATGGCCACCCTTGTCGGAGCAAGGTGACCACCAGCCAGAAAGCTGGCATGGGTCACGTTTTCCTGATCGTCCCCTGTTTTTTCAACGAGATAGTCCGGGAAAATGGCAAAGCTGCCCTGAAAATGGCCCTCACGTGCGAGGTTGCGGATAAGGCGGTGCATCATTTCCGCAGTCAGCAATGGGGTGGGCATCTGCGGGGCGGAAGGAGGTTTCGCTGGCGCAGGATCGGTCTTCTGCGGTGATCGCTTGAGAAATTTGAGCATCCTGAAATCTCCGAATTCATGTCGGAAGATATTTTAAGCAGGAGAATCACCATATTGCGGCGCGTTTGTGAAAAAAACGTGGTTAAACCCCCAGGCGATGCGCGAGGGCAACGCGATCCCGTCGGGTTGAAAACCGGACGGGCGTTTGCGTTCCCTCACAACCATGTGGTTTTCCGCCCTCTCACCGGGATTGGCCCCTTGCACCTTCCGCCCGGCACAGGCATGGTTTGGGATAGCGCGTAGGGGCTGGATGTAAGGGCCAGTCCAGGGCCAGTCCAGGGTTGCTGCGCTTGAAACCGGGTTGCTGAATGCCCAAGTGATATACGCGAACAGGAGGGGATCGCGGCTGCCGCTTACGGGGCCTGATCTCCTTGCCAAAAACAAGGATTATCCATGACCGAGCAACTGAACCAATCCTATCCGGTGCTGCCGCTGCGCGACATTGTCGTGTTCCCGCATATGATCGTGCCGCTTTTCGTCGGGCGCGAGAAATCGGTGCGCGCGCTGGAAGAGGTGATGGCGGATGACAAGCAGATCCTGCTGTCGAGCCAGATCGACCCCGCGGTGGATGAGCCGGAGGTCGAGGGCATCTATTCCGTAGGGGTGCTCGCCAATGTGTTGCAGCTTCTGAAGCTGCCCGACGGCACCGTGAAAGTGCTGGTCGAAGGGCAGGCACGGGTGAAGATCACCGACTTCCTCGACAATGACAATTATTTCGAAGCCGAGGCAGAGCTGATCGAAGAACGTCCGGGAGATCCCGACGAGCTTGAAGCCTTGCTGCGCTCGGTGGGCGAAGATTTCGAACGCTACGCCAAGATCAAGAAAAACATCCCCGAAGAGGCGCTGGCCGCCGTGGCTGAGACGCGCACACCTGACAAGCTGGCTGACCTCGTGGCGGGTCATCTTGGCGTGGATGTGGAACAGAAACAGGACCTGCTTGAAACCTTCACCGTGTCCGAGCGGCTGGAAAAGGTCATGGGGCTGATGCAGGGGGAAATGTCCGTCCTGCAGGTTGAGAAGAAAATCAAGACCCGCGTGAAATCGCAGATGGAGCGCACCCAGCGTGAATATTACCTGAATGAGCAGATGAAGGCCATTCAGAAGGAGCTGGGTGATGGGGATGAAGGTCAGAACGAACTGACGGAACTCGAAGAGAAAATCGCCGAGACCAAGCTCTCGAAAGAAGCCCGCGAAAAGGCGGATGCCGAGCTGAAAAAGCTCAAGAACATGTCTCCCATGTCGGCCGAAGCCACTGTGGTGCGCAACTATCTCGACTGGATGCTGGGTCTGCCGTGGGGCAAAAGGTCCCGCGTGAAAAAAGACCTGAACAACGCTCAGAAGGTTCTGGATAAGGACCACTATGGGCTGGAGAAGGTCAAGGAACGCATTGTCGAATATCTGGCCGTGCAGCAACGTTCGAAAAAGCTGAAAGGCCCGATCATGTGCCTTGTTGGCCCGCCGGGTGTGGGGAAAACCTCGCTTGGCAAATCGGTTGCCAAGGCCACGGGGCGCGAGTTCATTCGCATCTCGCTGGGCGGCGTGCGGGATGAAAGCGAAATTCGCGGTCACCGCCGGACCTATATCGGGTCCATGCCGGGCAAGATTATCCAGGCGCTGAAAAAGGCGAAAACCACCAACCCGCTGATCTTGCTCGATGAAATCGACAAGATGGGGCAGGATTTCCGGGGTGATCCGGCGTCGGCGATGCTGGAAGTGCTGGATCCGGAACAGAACTCGACCTTTGTCGATCACTATCTTGAGGTCGAATATGACCTGTCGGATGTGATGTTCCTGACCACGGCCAACAGCTACAACATGCCGGGCCCGCTTCTGGACCGGATGGAGATCATCCCGCTGTCGGGCTATACCGAGGAAGAAAAGCTTGAGATTGCACGCCAGCATCTGGTGCCGCAGCAGATCAAGGATCATGGGCTGAAGGCGAAAGAGTTCTCGCTGACCGATGATGCTCTGACCGATGTGATCCGCTATTACACCCGAGAGGCGGGCGTTCGGAACCTGAAGCGCGAGATTGGCAAACTGGCCCGTAAGGCGGTCACCAAAATCGTGAAGCGTGAGGTTGAAGCGGTGGATGTGACCCCGGAGGCATTGTCTGACCTGCTTGGGGTGCGGCGCCATCGCTATGGTCTGGCCGAGAAGGAAGATCAGGTCGGCGTCGTGACCGGACTGGCTTATACCTCGGTCGGTGGCGACCTTCTGTCGATCGAAGCCCTGCGTCTGCCGGGCAAAGGTCGGATGAAAACCACCGGGAAACTGGGCGACGTGATGAAAGAGTCGATTGATGCGGCCTCGTCCTATGTGCGTTCCATCGCCCCCGAAATCGGGGTGAAACCGCCGCAATTTGAAAAATGGGACATCCACGTGCACGTGCCCGATGGGGCCACGCCAAAGGATGGTCCTTCGGCGGGTCTCGCCATGGTCACGTCAATTGTCTCGGTGCTGACCGGCATTCCGGTGCGCAAGGACATTGCCATGACCGGAGAGGTCAGTCTGCGCGGCAATGCGCTGGCCATTGGTGGTTTGAAAGAAAAGCTGCTGGCGGCGCTGCGTGGTGGGATCAAGACGGTTCTGATCCCCGAGGAGAACGAAAAGGACCTGCCGGATTTGCCGGACAGCGTGAAGGATGGTCTGGAAATTATCCCGGTAAACCACGTGTCGGATGTTCTTAAACTGGCTTTGACCCGGACACCGGAACCGGTGGAATGGGATGAAGCCGCGGAAGAGGCCGCGGCCGCGCTTGCCAGCAAACCGGGCAGCACCAGCCAGACCGCGCATTGATCTCGAAGGGCAGGCGCCCATCCGCTTTATGTGCATGTGACACCTTTTCAGTGGCGCGCCCGGTTTGGGCGCGCCACTTTAATTTTTGCTCTAAAAATGCTTGGAACTGGATTTGTTAATGTTTTTGCACTAACTTATTCCCAATCAGAAACAATCATGAGCCGAGCAGAACAATGGCGACAAAGTCGAAAAAAACCACCCGCACCACCAAGGCACCCGCTGCAAAGGTGACGAAGGTGACAAAGACATCGAAGACAAGCCCAAAACCTGCAAGCCCGGTTGTTGCACCTGACCCCGCTCTGGACGCTGCGGTGAAAAAGGTAGCCACCTCGACGCGCAGCGCAGCTGTAGATGCCCCTGCGGCAACCAAACCCACACAGGTGTCCGGTGTCACACGGTCCATTGTGGCGAATGGGGTCAATAAGAAAGAACTGGTGCGCCGGGTGGCAAAACGTGCTGAGCTGCGCCCCAATCAGGTGCGTGCGGTGACCGAAGCGGTGCTTGAGGAACTGGGGCTGGCACTTTCAAACAGTGAAGAACTGAAGCTGCCGGGGCTTGGAAAAATGCAGGTCAAGCGCAGCAAAGATGTCGGGAAGGCGGATGTTCTGATCTGCAAGCTGCGCCGTAAAAAGGATGAAAATTCTGACATTGACCCTCTTGCGCCTGCAGCCGAGTGACGGTAAATAGCCCCTCGTTGGGTGATTAGCTCAGTGGTAGAGCGCTTCGTTCACATCGAAGATGTCAGGAGTTCAAATCTCTTATCACCCACCATTTTCCACCATGCGCGCTGGATGATATGACGCGGGACCAGTTTCCCCGTCAGTATGGTTGGGCTTTGCAAAATATTTGCGAAACTTCAGTGGGTTAGCCTGGGTGAGGTGAGAAATATTTTTTTGAGGAAAACCGAAATTTCCTCTTGCGCTCTCTCTCGCCTCACTTTAAATCACCACCCACGGAACGGGTCGTTAGCTCAGTTGGTAGAGCGCTTCGTTTACACCGAAGATGTCGGGAGTTCGAGCCTCTCACGACCCACCATTCCGCTTCCCATCGATTTGAAAGAACGCTCTTGCACCGCAGGCGCGCGCATTTCAAGTTTGGAAACGGGTTGGATGATCGCGGTTTTTTACCATTTATGACGATGGAAATGGTACCCGGATTACGCGCTATGATAGTGTGGGCAACACAATCGGCACCCCAAATGCCGTGGACCACCCACACTACTGAAGTGGTCCCACCTTTTCGGACAGTTTTGTAGCTTTCCCAAGGTGTATCGGGTTTAGGTTTCATGCTGCTTTTTGCTCTTCCAAGCCCGCCCGGTAGGGTTCGCCCGGCGTTCGCTGATCAAGCGCGGAATGGGGCCGCTCGAGGTTGTAGAATGTCATCCAGTTTTTGACGATCCTTCGATCCTTCGATCCTTCGATCCTTCGAGCCTGGAAGCCGTCCTTGATCTCTGTTTCTGTCGGCCCTTCCGGCTTGCGCCACGTGCGAAAACATCGACCAGGCCTTCCACAGTCTGACCCTCCCATGTGCTGACCCGGTTCGGATGCACCTGATGCTTCGCCGCGATCTCCTGGATCGTCTTGTCGCACGCAGCGCTTCCAACGTGATCCTGGCCTTCAAATGGTCTGTAAACTTCCGGGGCTTCGCCATTCTCGTGTCTCTTCAAAGGTGCGGGATACACCTGAGCCCGCTGTCCTGTTTTCTGGGACCACTTCAGTTGACGGGCGCAAGTTACGAAACAACGCGCAAGACATGGGGTGCGAACGGCCTCGGCATTGGCTCCTCTGACAGTGTTTCGACTTTTCCCTGCCTCGGGTTAAAGTCGAAACGCTTTAGGTTGGCGGCAGGGGAGGATCATGTCTCACTATCCAGAAATCTATGTCATTCGCCACGGTCAGACCGAATGGAACCTTGCCGGGCGTCATCAGGGGCGGCTGGACAGCCCTCTGACCCCGCATGGGCGCGGGCAGGCTGTCGCAATGGGGCGCCTGTTGGCAGAGAAATTGCCGCATCCTCAGGAGTTTTCCTATTTCACCAGCCCACAGGGGCGATCACGCGCAACCGCTGCTCTGGCCCTGGGGGAGGTGTCGCAACCCTTGCCCGAAGCCTGTGAGGATGCGCGCTTGTGTGAGGTGGCCTTTGGTCGGTGGGAAGGAAAAACCCTGCCGGAGATTCGCCAGGAGTGGCCTGAGCTCGCGCAGCTTGCAGAAGAGGATCCGGTCTCATGGCACTTTCTGTCCCCTGGCGGTGAAACCCTGCAGGAGCTTGAATGTCGGGCGGAGGCGTTTTTGAAAGATCTTCGCGGCCCGTCCGTCATTTTCACCCATGGGATTCTGTCACGCGTGCTGCGGGCGCGCTGGTTGGGGATGAATGTCGGGGAAATGCTTGGCCTGCCGGGCGGGCAGGGGGTGATTTTTCATCTTTCTCAAGAGCTTGGACATGTTCGTTTGGAAAAATGACAAAAAAGGCAAATTGCCGCTTGACCGTTCCGACCCCCCGGATTAGAACGCCCAAACAGTCGCAAGACTGGCAGCAAGCGGTTGTAGCTCAGTTGGTTAGAGTACCGGCCTGTCACGCCGGGGGTCGCGGGTTCGAGCCCCGTCAACCGCGCCACTGCTGCCTTCGAAGTGACCCGAAAAAGCCCCGCCATCCGGCGGGGCTTTTTGGTTTTCGCAGGTTGGGATCCCGCATGGAAACCTCTTTTGGGCACATTGGAGAAAAGAGCGAAAACTTTCGCCCTTTTGCACATTTTCTCATTGACGCCCCATCGCACTCGGCCTAAATACCCCCTCACGCGCGGTTGTAGCTCAGTTGGTTAGAGTACCGGCCTGTCACGCCGGGGGTCGCGGGTTCGAGCCCCGTCAACCGCGCCATTTTCCCCCTTCTTCGCAAGATGCCACACGGTCGAAACCGGTCTGTTCGGTGTGAATGGCCGCGTCTTCGCACCGCATGGTATGCGTTGGACGACACATCTAAGCTGGTGGGTGACCGCTCCCTTACTCAGGCCCGAGACACACACTGATGAAATTGATTGATGACATACCGTTCGGCACTGTTTTGATCTTTTGCCTGACCATCGGGCTTGCACCATTTGCCCCGCCGCATGTGTGGGAAAAAATGGTGATGCTGGTGGCAGGAGATCTGGTGAAGCCAATTGATATCTTTGATCTTTTCATGCATGGCGCCCCTTGGCTGGTTCTGGGTATCAAGGTGATCCGCATGCGATCAGGTCGACAAGCGTAAGTCAAACAAGCGTAAGTCAAAAAAGGGCCCCTTGGGGCCCTTTTCGCTGTCACGATGTTGCTCAGGCGAGTTCCGCCAGGATCCTTGCCCAGGATCGAATGCCCTTGTGAAAGCTCTTCATGTCATATTTTTCATTGGGCGAGTGGATCTTGTCATCGTCATTGGCAAAGCCCACTAGCATTGATTCCATGCCGAGAACGGATTTGAAGAAGCCCGCGATCGGGATGGAGCCGCCCATGCCGGTGAACACAGCTTCGCGGTCCCATTCCGCCGAAAGACCTTTCTGAGCTGCAGAAAACTCCGGGCGGGTGATGTCCATCACGGGCGCGCGCGATCCTTCCAGATCATTGTCCCAGATCACCTTCATGTCAGGCTTCAGCTGCGCTTCGACATGGGCACGGATACGCTCGCGCAACCTGTCGGGGTCCATGTCGCCCACAAGGCGGCAGGTCAGTTTGCAATGGGCCTCGGACGGGATTACGGTTTTCGACCCGGCGCCATTATAGCCGCCCCAGATCCCGTTGATTTCCAGTGTGGGCCGTGCCCATTGCTGCTCGAGGCAGCTGCGATCTTTCTCGCCGTGGCTCATCGTGTAACCGGCATTGTCGAGATAGTCCTTCTCGTCAAAACCGCAACTTTCCCAGGCCGCGAGCTGTTGGCTCGGGGTGTCGGTGACGCCTTCATAGAAACCGTCCACAGCAACCGCCCCGGTGTCTTCATTATAAAAGCTGGCGATGATGCGTGACATTTCGCGAAGCGGGTTCAGACCGGGGCCGCCGTAATGGCCGGAATGCAGGTCAAGCTTGGGACCAATCAGGGTGAACTCGTCTTTCAGCATGCCACGCAGCTGGCTTGCAATCGACGGCACGCCGGGGCTGACCATGGACGTGTCACAGATCAGCGCAATATCTGCGGTCAGCTCGTCCCGGTTCTGTTCCATGAAGGGCACCAGAGAGGGGGAACCGCTTTCTTCCTCACCTTCAAAGAAGATGGTCAGTTTCGCCGGCAATGCGCCATGCTCCGCTTTCCAGGCGCGGCAGGCTTCGATAAAGGTCATCAGCTGGCCCTTGTCATCCGAGGCGCCACGGGCACGGATGATTTTGCCATTAGGGGTGTCTTCGACAAAGGGGGCAAACGGATCGTGGTCCCATTTGTCCAGCGGGTCGACCGGCTGCACATCGTAATGGCCGTAAAACAGCAGGTGACGATCCCCTGAACCGCCATGGCCCACAACCATCGGATGGCCGGGGGTGACACGTTTTTCAGCGTCGAAACCGATGGATTTCAGATCATCGACCAGCCAATCGGCGGCTTTGTCACAATGCTCTTTGAAGGCGGGGTCGGTGGAAATCGATTGAATGCGCAGAAGCTCCATCAACCGCTCTACAGAGGCGGGAAGGTCCTGATCGATTCGCTCTAGAACGCGCTCAAGCGTCATTTGGTTGCTCCTTGATGTCGGGAATGGGCCGTCTGGGCCGCATGTTTCTGGCGCGAGCCTATCAGCACCCTGTCTGCTGTCCAGCGGAGAAAAGTTTCCGATCAGAGACAAAACCACGCCGCAAACAGGCGCGGCTGCGGCGTTTCAGCCGGTTTCATTTGCGCCAGATCAATGTAAATAGCATGTGAAGGTTTTTTAAAGGGCAAAAGCGCGAACATATCTCCAGTCAATGATCACCCAAATGTGAGGGGGGCAGGGCCGGAGGGACTAACATAGATCAAGATGATGAATGTGTTTTTCCATTAGCAATATGCTATGAACGCGTCACGCAACCGGATCAGGCCCTCGCAGGAGGGGACGGAGGGGAACATGGACTATAACGTAAAGCTCGATGAAGCTATTGAACGCCTGCACGAAGAAGGCCGCTATCGCACCTTTATCGAGATTGAGCGTCACAAGGGCCATTTCCCCCATGCAACCTGGCAAAAACCGGATGGGACCGAAAAGCCCGTGACGGTCTGGTGTGGCAATGACTATCTGGGCATGGGGCAGCACCCCAAGGTCCTGGCAGCCATGCATGAGGCCATCGAGGCCACCGGTGCCGGGTCCGGCGGCACCCGCAATATCTCGGGCACCACCGTGTATCACAAACGCCTGGAAGCCGAACTGGCGGACCTGCACCGCAAAGAGGCCGCGCTGGTGTTCACATCAGCCTATATCGCCAATGACGCGACGCTTTCGACCCTGCCGAAACTGTTCCCCGGCCTGATCATTTATTCCGATGCGCTGAACCACGCCTCGATGATTGAAGGTGTGCGCCGCAATGGCGGGGCCAAGCGTATCTTCCGCCATAACGACGTGGCCCATCTGCGCGAACTGCTGGAAGCAGATGATCCGGCAGCCCCCAAGCTGATTGCCTTTGAATCGATCTATTCGATGGACGGGGATTTTGGCCCGATTGAAGAGATCTGCGATCTGGCGGATGAGTTCGGCGCGCTGACCTATATTGACGAAGTGCATGCCGTGGGCATGTATGGCCCGCGTGGGGCAGGGATTGCCGAGCGCGACGGGCTGATGGGGCGGCTGGATATCATCAATGGCACTCTGGCCAAGGCCTATGGCGTGATGGGTGGCTATATCGCTGCATCAGCAAAAATGGTCGACGCTGTGCGCTCTTATGCGCCGGGCTTCATCTTCTCGACATCGATCCCGCCTGCTGTGGCCGCTGCCGCTGCGGCGTCGGTTGCCCATCTCAAGGAAGATCAATCCCTGCGCGAGCAGCACCAGACCCAGGCCAGGATCCTGAAAACCCGCCTCAAGGGGCTGGGCATGCCGATTATCGACCACGGGTCGCACATCGTTCCGGTGATTGTTGGCAATCCGGTTCATACCAAGCAACTGTCTGATATGTTGCTGGAAGAGTTCGGTATTTACGTGCAGCCCATCAACTTCCCCACCGTGCCGCGTGGCACCGAACGTCTGCGGTTTACCCCGTCACCGGTCCACGGTCCGGGTGAGATGGACGGGCTGGTCAACGCCATGGACAGCCTTTGGTCGCGTTGTGAGCTGAATCGCGCCGAGCTTTCCGCATAGGTAAGCAACCTGCTGTAAATGTATTGAGTATATGGTAACTTGTCCGTGAGAGGTGGCGGTGTATCGAATCGCCCCCCTTCGCTAGGGACAGGCGAGGTTAAGCAGGAGCAGTTGAATGATCGGGCGTTGGGCATCTACGCGCGTTGAAGGGGAAGCCGAACCCACAGGGTTCGACTCCTTCGAAATGCGTTTGGGGGATGTGATGCGTGGAGAACGCGCCACGCTTGGCAAATCTCTGCTTGATGTGCAGCGCGAGCTCAAGATCAAAGCCACCTATATCGCCGCAATCGAAAACGCCGACGCCTCTGCCTTTGATACTCAGGGGTTCGTCGCAGGCTATGTGCGTTCCTACGCGCGCTACCTCGGTCTGGACCCGGAATGGGCGTTTTCCCGGTTCTGCGAAGAAAGCGGCTTTGCCACCGCACATGGTCTTTCCGAAGCCGCCTCCAGCAAGCAAACCGCGCGTGTCTCGAACGTCCCGAAACACAGTGGTGAACCGTTTGCCAACCCCAATGCCACTTGGGTTCCTCAAACCGAAAGTGTCTTTGCCCGGATCGAACCCGGTGCGGTCGGATCTGTTTTTGCCCTGGCTGCACTGGTTGGTGTGCTGGGCTTTGCCGGCTGGTCTGTTTTGCAGGAAATTCAACGGGTTGACTTTGCCCCAGTGGAACAATCGCCCGGGGTTCTGGCCGAATTGCCTGTTTTCGAAGATGGGCCTGAATTGGCCGATGCGGGAACCATCATGGCCCCGCCATCCGCCGAAGCACTGGACCGGCTTTACCGTCCGCAGGCGCTTGACGTGCCCGTGATGACGCAGCGCGATGCACCGATTTCCACGCTCAACCCGCGCAATGTGGGGGTTTTGGCAGGCGTTCAGCTGGCGCAATCCGCCCCCCCCGTGGCCCCGCAGTCTGAGGCTGCGGATCTGGCGCAGAATGTGATTTCCGCCGTTGCGGGTGAGGCAAGCGCAGACCTGCCGACCGGCGTGCAGGTGTTCGGCGCCGACGCGCCCGAGGTTGCGCTGGTTGCCGTGCGCCCAAGCTGGGTGCGTATTCAATCGGCCAGCGGGTCGGTGATTTTCGAAAAAGTGATGGATGCAGGCGAGCATTATGTCCTGCCGAAAACGGAAAGCGCCCCTGTGCTGCGCACCGGGAATGCCGGTGGTATCTATTTTGCGGTGAACGGCCAGGCCTATGGTCCGGCCGGGGCCAGCGGATCTGTGGTCAAGAATATCGCCCTGTCCTCTGACCAGCTCACCGAAAGCTTTGCCGCGGCAGATCTGTCGCAGGATCAGGCATTGGCCACCTATGTGGCTGAGCTTCTTCCGACGCAGTAACCCCCATTTTACAATCAGTTGGACATGACACGCCGGAGTGCGGATGTCTGCGCGTTCTCGCCGCAATCCTCACCCCTCGCGCTTGTGCAACCGCCTGCGGCGCGTTATCTCTTGCCCCATGAAAATCATCGGAAAGGTCCGGTTATGAGCCATAATCCCATCCGCCCCTGGCGTGACATCGAACGCCGCACCTCGCGCCAGATCATGGTGGGGAATGTGCCTGTTGGTGGGGGGGCGCCGATTGCGGTCCAGACCATGACCAATACGGACAGCTCGGACGTGAAGGCCACGCTGGGGCAGGTGCTGGCAGCGGCCGAAGCCGGTGCAGACATCGTGCGGATTTCCTGCCCGGATGTGGGCTCCACCACCGCCCTGAAAGAGATTGTCCGGGAAAGCCCGGTTCCGATCGTCGCGGATATCCACTTTCACTACAAACGCGCAATCGAAGCGGCAGAAGCGGGCGCGGCCTGCCTGCGGATCAATCCTGGTAATATCGGGGATGCCGGACGTGTGCGCGAGGTCATCAAGGCAGCCAAGGATCACGGATGCTCGATCCGTATCGGGGTGAACGCGGGATCCCTGGAAAAGCATCTGCTTGAAAAATACGGGGAACCTTGCCCCGAGGCGATGGTGGAATCCGGGTTGGAGCACATCCGCATTCTGGAAGACAACGACTTCCGCGAATACAAAATCAGCGTGAAAGCCTCCGACGTGTTCCTGTCTGCAGCGGCCTATCATGGCATTGCCGAAGCGACCGATGCCCCGATCCACCTTGGGATCACCGAGGCAGGGGGCTTTGTCTCGGGTACCATCAAATCCGCCATCGGCCTTGGCAACCTGCTCTGGGCCGGGATCGGTGATACGATCCGGGTCAGCCTGTCTGCCGATCCGGTGGAAGAGGTGAAGGTGGGTTTTGAAATCCTGAAATCCCTGGGGCTGCGCCATCGCGGTGTGAACATCATCTCCTGTCCGTCCTGTGCCCGTCAGGGGTTTGACGTGATCAAAACTGTCGCCACTCTGGAAGAACGCCTGGCCCATATTCACACGCCAATGAGCCTTTCGATCATCGGTTGCGTGGTGAACGGTCCCGGTGAAGCGTTGATGACAGACGTCGGCTTTACCGGCGGTGGGGCCGGTTCGGGAATGGTCTATGTCGCGGGCAAACAGGACCACAAGCTCGACAATGAGAAGATGGTTGAGCATATCGTGGAACTGGTAGAGCAGCGAGCGGCAGAGATCGAAGCCGAGGCCGAGCTGGCCGAATAGGAGCGCGGCCCCGCGTATCCCTCAATGTCACCATCTTCGATCTCGTGAACTGACGTTTAGGGTCATTTTCTGGTCATAAATATCCCGGGGGTGAGACCGAAGGTCGAGGGGGCAGCGCCCCCTCAGGCTCACAAAGTGAGCCGTCGCCCTGCTGGGCCTGAGGACCTTGTCCGAAGGCGCGTTGCCGTAGAAACCGTGAGGGCGAGGGGGAAGGAAGGGCAGAGACGCGAGCGATTTCACGTTTGAAAGAGGTCACACTCGCGCCTCTCACCTTTTGCCCGAACAGAAACCGCAAGCTTCATGTTTGCGAACCCGGCGTGGGGAGGCCGCGTTACTCGTCCAACCCCATGGCACGCCGTTGACGCGCACGCCGTCCACCGCGACGTTTGGTCAGTTCCGAGCGGCGTTCCGGGAGGATTTTCATGATCTCGCGGCGGGTTTCAGCCGGCAGGGATGACCAGCTGGCGATTTCGTCAAGAGTGCGCAGGCAACCGGTGCACAGGCCTGCGTCGCGGTGCACAACACAGATTTTCACGCAGGGGCTGTCCACCTCGTCGCGCACCCAGATTTTCCCGTCATCCGCCATCAAAGATGCCTCATACGATCCAGCACTCCTTGCAGGATATACCCGGCAGCGACATGGTCGATGACCTCGGAGCGACGCTTTCGTGACGTATCCGCCTCCAGAAGGGCCCGTTCGGCGGCCACGGTGGACAGGCGTTCATCCCAGAAGGTGATGGGAAGCTCGGTCAGTTTGGCCAGATTTCTGGCAAACGCGCGTGTGGATTGGCAGCGCGGCCCTTCGGTGCCATCCATGTTGCGGGGCAGGCCAAGGACAATGCCGCCCAGCTGCCGCTCTGCGACAATCTCAAGAATACGCCCCGCATCCAGTGTGAATTTCTTGCGTTTGATGGTCTCCAAAGGGGTGGCAACCTGGCGAAACCCGTCGGACACCGCAACCCCGATGGTCTTGGTGCCAAGGTCCAGCCCCACCAGGGCCGTCATCGGTGAAAGAGCTGCCGCGAAATCCGCAATATCCTCATGGATCACAGCCGGGGTCACTCTGCGACCCCGGCCTGAATGGCCGCCTTTTTGACCATTTCAAACGCATCGCCCGTGCCCGCAAAGGTTTCCTGAGCCTCTCCCCAAATCGCCGCAGCCCGTTCGGTATCGCCCAACACGCCCAGAACGGTGATCAGTCGGGCCCATTCCGCAGGTGTGCCCCCTTCGGTGGCAAGGCGTTCGGACAGTTGGTTCACCATGCCCCGGATCATGTCCTGACGGTCCTCGTCACTCAGCTCAGCGGCGGCGGCCATGTCTTCGGCTGAAGGACCGGCCAACCCGTCGGGTTCTGCCGACGGCAGGGGGGCGGTTGCCTTGGGGGCGCGCGGCGGAAGGGTGAAGTTTTCACCCGCCATCTGTGCCAGCCCTTCGATCTGCGTGCGGATCGGGGTGATCCAGGGGGCGCCATCCGGACCTTCTTCCAAAAGAGCGCGCCACAGGCGGAAGGCCAGATCCGGGCGTGAGTTCTGGGCAAACATCAATCCGGTATAATAGCGGGCCACCGGGTTTGAGGCATCTTTGATCAGCGCCACGCGCAGTGCTTCTTCGGCTTCGGGCGAAACAAAGCCGCCGGCGGTCATGATCATGACATCCGCCTGACGGGCATAATCGTCCGAGCTGGCCTCGGAGCCTTTGATCTCCATCAGGCGATCCATTGCGGTGCGGGCTGCGATGAAGTTGCCCATATTTGTTTCATGCTGCACGAGGAGGTCCAGCCCGCGGGGATCATCCGGGGTTTCCTGCATCTTGGCGCGCAGGCTGTCGACCAATCTGATGTAATCGTCAGGGGTGCCTTCAGGGGGGCCGGGCCATTCGGGGCGTTCTGCTTCGATTTCTGCCTGTGACGGGCGTGCCACACGAAGCTCTTCTGCTTTTGCGATGCGCTTTTTAAGGCCAAGATCCTCGGCGCCGGGGCTGCCCAGCACCCAATAAAGGCCAAAACTGCCTGCAATCAGCGCCACCGCAGCAAGCCCCATGGTCAGGCGGGTTGCGCTCTCTGGGGCATCGGTTGCCCGCACACGGGCCTGCGCCTGACGGTCGGCATCCAACAGGCGTCGCGAGATTTCCAGACGGGTGCGGTCTGCCTCCTCCTTGCCAACCGTCCCCCGTTCCAGATCCCGGTCCAGTTCTTTCAACTGGTCACGATAGATCTGCATGTCCGAGGTGATTTCCGATCCGGCACCTTCGGGACTACGGCGCAGGATCTGTCGTGACAGGATGAGAACAGCGGCCAGTACAATTGCGCCGGTGAGTGCCCAGAAAACCATGATGTCTCCGTCTGTTTGGTCCCGTATCATGTAACGGGGGAAGGCCGGGTTAAAAACCCCCAAAGCGTAGATGTGACAATTCGAACCCTGTTGACATGATATGTGTCAAGCAAAGGGCCTGATCACCAAGCTGTGATCCGTGCTGCAATCAGGGCCAAAAGCCTCAATGTCGCTTTTTGCCTATAAATGGCGCTGGATCGCCAAGGATGCGACACACAAAAGCGTAAAAGAGAAGGATACCGAACGCCCAATCAGAGGATTCGACGGGGTTAGCATGAGACGTTATTCGGCATTTGCCATCGCACGGGAGGGTGTGCGCTACCACCAGGGGTGGGAACGCGCCTGGAAATCGCCCACTCCTAAAAAGAAATATGACGTGGTGATCGTGGGCGCTGGCGGCCACGGGCTGGCCACCGCCTATTACCTGGGCAAGAATTTCGGGATCACCAATGTGGCGATCATCGAAAAGGGCTGGCTGGGCGGCGGCAATACGGGCCGTAACACCACCATCATCCGGTCGAACTATCTGCAGGATCCGTCCGCGGCGATCTATGAAAAGGCGCGCAGCCTTTATGAGACCATGTCGCAGGACCTGAACTATAACGTCATGTTCAGCCCCCGTGGTGTGATGATGCTGGCGCAGACCCATCATGAGGTACGCGGCTATCAGCGCACGGCCCATGCCAACGCCCTGCAAGGCGTGAAGACCGAGTTCATTTCGCCCCAACGTGTGAAAGAACTGGTGCCGATCATGAATATCAACGGCCCGCGCTACCCCGTTCTGGGCGCGCTGTGGCAGGAACGGGCCGGCACCGCGCGTCACGATGCGGTGGCCTGGGGCTATGCCCGTGCGTGTTCTGACATGGGCATGGACATCATCCAGAAATGCGAAGTGACCGGTGTGGATCAGGCCGACGGCAAAGTGACCGGCGTGCGCACCACCCTGGGCGACATCGCCTGTGACAAGATGGCGATTGTCGTGGCCGGTAACTCGGGTCACCTGGCTGACATGGCTGGCTTCCGCCTGCCGATGGAATCTGTGGCGCTGCAAGCGCTGGTGTCTGAGCCGATCAAACCTTGCATGGATGTGGTTGTGATGGCCAACACCGTGCATGGCTATATGTCCCAGTCGGACAAAGGCGAGATGGTGATCGGTGGCGGCACCGACGCTTTCAACAACTACACCCAGCGCGGGTCGTTCCACCATATCGAGGAAACCGTGCGCGCGCTGGTTGAGACCTTCCCGATGGTGTCGCGCCTCAAGATGCTGCGCCAATGGGGTGGGATCGTGGATGTGACCGGCGACCGCTCGCCGATCATTTCGAAAACGCCACTGGGCAACACCTTCATCAATGCAGGCTGGGGCACCGGCGGGTTCAAATCGATCCCCGGATCCGGCTGGGCGATGGCGGAGCTGGTTGCCAAAGGCGAACCCGGACCGCTGGCTGCCGAATTTGGCCTCAACCGCTTCACCGAAGGCCGCTTTATCGACGAAAGCGTCGCAGCGGGGGTAGCTCACTAATGCAATCGATTTGGTCCACCACCAATATTACTTTTTCTGGAATCGTCGGGTTTGATCTTATCGAAACCTCGGAAGACAGCCCATGTGGCTCCAACGAGGAGCAAAGCCAGTGGCGCGATTTTCAGAAATGTGTACATGCGCAGAAAACTCTCCTTCTTTCTAAACTGGGTGTAGAAAAGCGCAAAATCAAGACGGAGCTGCTGTCATGCTGATCCTTGAATGCCCTTACTGCGGCGTTATGGCCGATGAAACCGATCTGCATGGCGGTGGCGAAGCGCATCTGAAGCGTTTTGGTCCCGGCTCGTCAGATGACGAGTTTGAAACCTATCTCTTCATGCGCAAGAACCCGAAAGGGGTTCACTTTGAACGCTGGCGCCATGCGTCGGGTTGCGGCAAGTGGTTTCACGCTGCCCGCAATACTATGACGCTGGAAGTCTACGGCACCTATTTGGCGCAAACCACTGAACCGCCGCAGGACATCATTGATGCGGTCAAGGCGAAACACCCTGACTGGGAGGGGTATAAATGAGCACCCGTCTTTCAACTGGCGGTCGCCTGATCGACCGCTCGAAGGTGAAGAACTTCACCTTCAACGGCAAGAAAATGAAGGGTTTCGAAGGGGATACCCTTGCGTCCGCTCTGCTGGGCGAAGGCCAGACCCTTGTGGGCCGTTCGTTCAAATACCACCGTCCGCGCGGCATCATTGCGTCTGGTGCTGAAGAGCCGAACGCCCTGGTGAACATGGGCGAAGGGGCGCGTTTTGAGCCGAACCAACGTGTCACCACCACCGAGCTGTTTGACGGTCTGACCGCGGGTTCGCAAAACCACTGGCCGAGCCTTGAGTTCGACGTGGGTGTGGTGAACAACTACGTGTCGCGCTGGCTGCCTGCCGGGTTCTACTACAAGACCTTCATGTTCCCGCGCGCAGGCTGGAAACATGTGTTTGAACCGATCGTGCGTCAGTCCGCCGGTCTGGGCAAAGCGCCCGACGCGGAAACCTTCGATGCCGACCGCTACGAGCATTACTACCACCACACCGATATTCTGGTTGTGGGTGGTGGCGTGGCCGGTCTGGCCGCAGCTCTGGCCGCGGCTAAGTCGGGTAAAAAGGTGATGCTGATCGAGCAAACCAACCACTGGGGCGGTCGTGCGCCTGTGGATGGCGGCACCATCGACGGCCAATCACCTTCCGATTGGGTCGACGCCGCTGTGGCTGAACTGGAAGCGATGGACAATGTGACGCTGCGCACCCGCACCATGGGCGCAGGGGTTTATGACCACGGTTACGTGACTGGTTACGAGCGTGTGGCAGATCACACCCCCGGCGACGGTCGTCCGCGTCACCGCCTGTGGCGGATCCGTGCAGGTCAGATCGTGACTGCAACCGGTGCCATTGAACGTCCGCTGTCCTTTGCTGGCAACGACATCCCCGGCGTGATGCTGGCCGGTGCCGTGCGCGATTACCTCGTGAACTGGGGTGTTTCCGCCGGCGACCGTGTGGTGGTTGTGACCAACAATGATGATGCCTATCGCACCGCGCTGGCCGTGAAGGCGGCTGGTCTCGAGGTGCCGGTGATCATCGACGCCCGCCCCAACGGTGGCGGCGCGCTGGCAGACGTGGCCCGTGAAGCTGGTATTCGCGTTGAGAATGGAAAAGCCATTGGCATGGTCAAAGGTGGCAAATCCGTCACCGGCGTGACCCTCTGTGCCCAGCAGGGCGAAGGCGCCACGCTGGAAGAGATCGCCTGTGACGCGGTTGCCATGTCCGGCGGCTGGTCCCCGGTTGTGCACCTCTGGTCGCATTGCGGTGGCAAGCTGAACTGGGATGAGGCAAATGCCATGTTCCGCCCCGACGCCTCTCGCCCGCCGCTTGGCGCAAATGGCGAAGGCTTTGTGATCCCGGCAGGCTCGGCTGATGGTGAGTTCGCCCTGGGTTCCGTTCTGGACAATGCCGTGCAGGCCGGTCTGGCTGCTGCGGGCGAAGGCGAGATGGCCGCTCCGAAAGGGGAAGCTGAGGCAGAAGCCGCTCTGGAGCCGGTCTGGATCATGCCGCAGGGCGCAGGTCCGAAAAAGCGCATGAAAATGTGGCTGGACTATCAGAACGACGTGAAAGTGTCCGACGTGCAGCTTGCGGCGCGTGAGGGCTATGAAAGCGTTGAGCACACCAAGCGGTATACCACGCTTGGCATGGCGACGGATCAGGGGAAATTGTCGAATATCAATGGCTTGGCAGTTCTGTCTAATGCGCTTGGTCAAGAGATCCCGACCACCGGCACCACCACCTTCCGCCCGCCTTATCACCCCATTTCGATGGGCGCGATCACTGGTGAGGCTCGGGCCGAGATCTTCCAACCCATTCGCCGCACCCCAATGCACGAATGGCATGAAGAGCAGGGCGCCTATATGGAACCGGTCGGCCACTGGCGCCGTCCCTATACCTATCCGCGCAAGGGTGAGACCCATGAGCAGGCGGTCAATCGCGAGGTGATCAACACCCGCGAAAACCTCGGCCTGCTGGACGCTTCGACCCTCGGCAAGCTGATTGTCAAAGGGCCGGATGCAGGCAAGTTCATGGACATGATGTATACCAACATGATGTCGAACCTGGCTGTTGGAAAATGTCGCTATGGTCTGATGTGTTCGGAAAACGGCTTCCTGTCGGATGACGGTGTGGTTGCCCGCATCGACGAAGACACCTGGCTGTGTCACACCACCTCGGGCGGGGCCGATCGCATCCATGGCTGGATGGAAGAATGGCTGCAGACCGAATGGTGGGACTGGAAAGTCTATGTTGCCAATGTGACCGAACAGCTGGCGCAGGTTGCCGTTGTGGGGCCGAACGCGCGCAAAGTGTTGGAAAAACTGAATGCGGGCGTCGAAGGTGGCATGGATCTGTCCGCCGAGGCTCTGCCTTTCATGCAGTGGCGTGATGGCAAGATCGGCGAATTTGATGCGCGCGCCTACCGGATCTCGTTCTCAGGGGAGCTCAGCTATGAAATCGCTGTGCCTGCCTCGCAGGGGCGTGCCTTCTGGGATGCGCTTCTGGAAGCCGGGGAAGAGTTCGGCGTGATGCCTTACGGCACCGAATGTCTGCACATCATGCGAGCCGAAAAAGGCTTTATCATGATTGGCGACGAAACCGACGGCACGGTGATCCCGCAGGATCTGGGGCTGAACTGGGCGATTTCCAAGAAGAAGGAAGACTTCCTTGGCAAACGTGCCCAGCTGCGCAGCCATATGACCGATCCGGAGCGCTGGAAACTGGTTGGGCTGGAAACCCTCGATGGGTCTGTCCTGCCGGACGGGGCCTATGCGCAGGGCGAAGGCGTGAACGAAAACGGCCAGAAGGTTGTGATCGGGCGCGTGACCTCGACCTATTATTCGCCAACTCTGAAACGCGGCATCGCCATGGGGCTGGTGAAACACGGTCCTGACCGGATGGGTGAGGTGATTTCCTTCCCGACCGTGGATGGCACCAACACTGTGATCAAGGCGCGGATCTGTGATCCGGTCTTCTACGACAAGGATGGGGAGAAGCAGAATGTCTAAGGCTGTTTCCGCACTCAATGGCGCGTCGTTTGACGGCTATTGCCGCATCGAAGAACAGGGCCTCGTGGGCATGATCACCGTGCGCGGTGATCTGGCCTCGAAGACACTGGCGAAAGCGGTGAAAGAAGCCACCGGGACCAAAATGCCGGGGCAGGGGGAAATCCTGTCGGGTGAGGCGGGGCGCACCGCCTGGATGTCCCCGGATGAGCTTTTGCTGATCGTGGATCACGCGGCTGCTCCGGGCATCATCGACGCGATGAACGCCACGCTGGCTGGTGAACATGCGCTTGTGGTGAACGTGTCTGACGCGCGCGCCGTGTTCCGGGTTATTGGCAAGGCGGCACGTGAAGTGGTGGCCAAGCTTAGCCCCGCGGACGTGTCGGTCATGGTTCCGGGCCAACTGCGCCGCACCCGCATCGCGCAGATCCCGGCGGCGTTCCATCTGATCGACGAAGAGACCGCAGAACTGGTCTGTTTCCGGTCCGTTGGGCAGTATGCCTATGACCTGTTGAAGGATGCAGCGCTTCCCGGAGGTGAGGTCTTCTGACGTCAAGTGGCAAGCTTGCAATTCAAGATTGAGTTTAACCCCGAATCGATCTAGCACAATGCTAAGTTATTTCGGGGTTAGCTTTATGAAATCTATTGTTTTTTCTACATTGCTGGCGAGCAGTTTGGCCACTCCTGCCGTTGCTGAAACCTTGATCTGCACGTTTAACGTGACAGAACGGCACCGGGACTGGGTGCCGGCGCAAATTACCCTGATCCGTGACCGGGATTACGGGCGCGATAAAGTGTCGGCAGAGATTTTCCGGAAATCAGGAAAGTCCTTTATTCCAGCAAAGCTGATGCTCAGTACCGATGAGCGGATCAGGTTTGGATTTCAAAATATCGACCCAAGCGTGACGAATGCTGGTGGGTATGCAAGGCGTGACGTGGGCAGTGCCCGATACTCCTTGACGATTTACTCAGATGAACGCCCGGCGCTCCTGAAAGCGACAACCAAGCCGGAAACACTTGGCTGGAGCAATTTGAAGGTTCGCTTCAAAGGTGAGTGCAAGAAGAAATAGCACAGCTGGATTGCCTGTCTGATGCCTCGAAAAACTGAATATCTGATGGTTAAAGTAATGAAATCATTTCTCGTATCCTCACTTTCCCTGTTCCTGCTTGCCGCGCCTGCTGCTGCCGAAACCTATGACTGCACTTTCAAGATCCCGGACCGGTACCGGTTATGGGTTCCTGAGCAGATCCGCCTTGATGATGATCCCGCGCGGGCCTTTGGTTCAGTGCGGGCAAAGCTGTTTGATCGCTTTGGAGAACGCGCACTGAAGGCTGAGGTGGTGTTCGAAAACAATCTTCGCAAGAGATTTGTGTTTTGGTTTGGCAACTCGGATGTGTGGCGCAGCAGCGGAAGAAGCAGTGCAAGTATTCTGGGGCGCACGAAATATGAGCTTACGCTCTACAAAGACGGCAGGCCTGCTCTTTTGAAAGCTGCAGGGGTAGAACCCGATTATTTCTTCACGGAAGAAAAATACAGAACAACCGGAAAATGTATTGGTCGGCAATGACAAGATCATCACCTGCAACGGTGAAATCACTGCAAAAATACTTATCCATTAATTAGGAGAACAAAATGAAACATCTCGTATTTGCTGGCGTTGTTGCTTTGGCACCATTTTCTGCAATCGCTGATACATATAAATGTGAGGTCAAGCCTGATACCGGTCACGAAGATTGGTTGATCCCATCCGTAACGTTTATCGAACATGATAAGGCGACAGGTGAGGTTGTTGTTTTCGACGGGTTAATCAAGGAGATCTATGGTCAACCGATTGAAGCCCGTATTTCAACGGATAACGCCAAGCGCACGACCTATTCTTGGAATGTCTCTGGGCTCAAGGTTGGAACGACCGAAGGCGGCACTGCGATGATGCAGAATATTGTGTATAAGTTTACAATTGTGAAGGCGAACCTGCAGGCCAGGACCTCGGTCAAACCCTTGGGTTTTCTTAATACGTTCCGCGGTAAAGGAAAATGCAGCATCGTGTGAGACGATGACGGGAATGGCGGGGGCGGGAACTCGGTCTTCTTCCGTTCCGTGGAGCAATTTGCATTTGACCTGTTGAAGGATGCAGCGCTTCCCGGAGGCGCAGTCCGGGCCTGATCTGGACCGAAATTGGATCATGCAGCCCCCGGTGATTGTTCAAGTCGCCGGGGTCTTTTATTACCTTGCGGCAAAGGTGGATTTTTTGAACTGTTTGGTTTTTGGCACTCTTTAAATCTATGAGGGAATCAATCATAGATGGTTTGATTTCTGATTGAGGAGTAAGACGTGTTTACAAAAATCCTGGCGGTTGCAGTCATTTCCCTTGGGGCCACGTTGGGGCAGGCGACGGCGGCAGAGTATTATTGCAAAATTCAGAAAAAAAGCAGCGGCGGGGATGCTGGCAGCCTGCCGCCTGACCTCTATGTTTGGCATGATGAAAAGACCGGTGAGGTCAAAGTGCTGGATGGTTTGATCCAGGAGATGTTCGGGGATCCGATCGAAGGGCAAGTTGCCGTGGACAACGCCAAGCGCATCACCTTTGCCTACTCCGTCAAGAAAGTTCCGGGAAAAAACCAGTATGGCGGCAAGGTGTTGGCCCATGATTTGGCCTATCGCCTGACCATTCAAAAATCGGATTTATCAGCGACGATGTCGATGAAGCCGCGCGGGTTCCGAAATACATTCCGGTCCACGGGGACATGTCAGGTGAAATAAGGTGGTGAGAGCCTAACCAGGGGCTTTTGAACGCCCCTGTCTTCCTTACGCACATGACGTGTTTGTCGAGTAGGAGGGGTTGGGCAAAGCATGAAAATCCACCATGGCTTCTCTCCCTAAGAGATTGTGACCAGTGGCGCCGCTGCGGTGCCGGGGAAAGGCGTGTTTCCTAATTGACAAGCCCGCCCAAAAGGATTGTTCTGGGCGCATCTTTAAGTTGAGATGCGCCTTTTTCACTGGTTTTGGATTTAGTTAAAGCGTTTCGGGATAAACCTGAGACACATGTTTATTCCGAAACGCCCACGACATTGAGATCTCTTACCGCGTTTCGGTTTCCCCCTGTATCAGGTTAAAACCGAAACGCTTTAATGTTGAGAAAACTTTTTGCAGGTGAGCTGACGGTAACCCAGACATATTGGGGCGGGTTTGTCGGCTTCAATTTCCTGATGCGGGGTGTGTTCATTGCGATCACCGCCGGCACGTTGGGGCTTTATGTCAACGATCAGGACTGGCTGGCCGACGGCATTATGAATTTTGCCATTGTTGTGGGCATTGTTTACTGCCTGCTGCTTGCCCGTGGCCAGTATCGCGCAATGAACAATGATCGGGTGCCGTCCTTTTGGTCATGGGCGGGGCTGGTCATTATCCTGCTGGGCGGTGTCGGATATGGGTATAATTTGTTTACCTTCAACTTAAACGGCCTGCCAATTGGCCGTAAGGCAATCCGAAATGAGGTGTTGGCGCTGAATCTGTCAATGCCAAGCGAAGTGTCTCCGGGGATCGTCGCCGAACGTGTTGCCTTCGAAAACGGGCTTTACCAGATCGTATACTCTTATGCGTTTGATGATCTGGAACCGGGGCGCATGAACATGTTTGACGGTCCTGACGCAGATGAGATGTGTCGGGAGTTTTCCGGGTATTTTCGCGGCCCGGTCAAAGTGTTGGAGTTCATTTATAATGGCCCGGCGCATACAACGACCGTTTTCATGACAAAAGAAGAATGTCTGAACCATATTAATGATGGATGATGCGAGATTTCCCTCTTCTCCCCTTGACCCATACCACCCAACTACCCCATTTAGAACGAGAACAAAAACACGCGACAGATGAGGGCCCTACCAATGGCTTTTGAACTTCCCGACCTTCCTTATGCACATGACGCCCTTGCCGAGTTTGGCATGTCGGCGGAAACCATGGAATTCCACCACGACCTGCACCACAATGCCTATGTGACCAACGGCAACGCCGCCATCGCTGGCACCGAGTGGGAGGGCAAGACCCTTGAAGAGATCATTGTCGGCACCTATGACAAATCGTCCGTGGCGCAAAACGGCATCTTCAACAACATTTCGCAGCTGTGGAACCACAACCAGTTCTGGGAAATGATGGGTCCGGGCAAATCCGCCATGCCGGGTGAGCTGGAAAAAGCCATCGTTGAGAACTTCGGTTCGGTTGCCGATTTCAAATCGCAGTTTGCCGCTGCTGGCGCTGGTCAGTTCGGTTCGGGCTGGGCCTGGCTGGTGAAAAACGCTGACGGGTCGCTGGCAGTGACCAAGACCGAAAACGGCGTGAACCCGCTCTGCTTCGGCCAGACCGCGCTTTTGGGCTGCGATGTGTGGGAGCATTCCTACTACATCGATTTCCGCAACAAGCGCCCTGCGTATCTGGACAACTTCCTGGAAAACCTGGTGAACTGGGAAAACGTAGCATCGCGCCTGTAAGCAGCGTGATTGCAACGGGTTTTACGAAGGGGCGCTCTTTGGGTGCCCCTTTTCGTTTGGTGAGATTGGAAAGGATAAGGGTATGAGTGATGTGAGAAAAGCGGCCTGTCATTGTGGCGCAGTCCAGTTTGACGTGGTGTTGTCCGAGGCCCTGGACCGGGCCCGGCGTTGTGATTGCAGCTTTTGTCGGATGCGGGGTGCGGTGGCCGTGTCTGCCCCGCTTGATGGCATTCGCATTACCCGAGGGGTGGATAGCCTCACCCTCTACCAATTTGGCACAGGCACAGCGAAACATTATTTCTGCAAGATCTGCGGCATCTATACCCATCATCAACGCCGCTCCAACCCCAATGAATACGGGGTAAATGTCGCCTGTCTGGAAGGGGTCAGCCCGTTCGATTTCCCCGAACTTGTGGTGCATGACGGCGTGAACCACCCCTCTGATGGGGCCAGTGGGATTGCAGGGATCTTGCGCTATTCCAAGAGCTGAGTTTGGGGGCGTGCCGATGAATTCAGGGCGGGGCGGGGTTTTTGCTTGGGATTGGATCCAATCCATGCCATCTTCTCGCGGAATTCACATGTGAAATGCTTTCGTTTTCACCTCTTCCCGGAAAGCCCCAATGCGCGACAGCACCAAAGCCATTATTGCCATTTTGCTGGCCTGCACCATCTGGGGGCTGTCACCGCTCTATTACAAGGCTCTGGCGCATGTTCCTCCGCTCGAACTTCTCAGCCATCGCACGCTTTGGTCGCTTGTCCTGTTCAGCGCGGTTCTGACGGTTCAGCGGCGTTTGCCAGATCTTCTCCATCTGCTTTGTGACCCCCAGGGGGTGTTGCTGGTGGCCATTGCCAGCGTGATGATTTCTGCCAACTGGGGCGGGTTTATCATTTCGATCCAGATCGGAAAGGCGGTCGAGGCCAGCCTGGGCTATTACATCTTCCCGCTGGTGACCGTGCTTTTGGCGCGGATGATCTATGGCGAGGTGCTTGGGCGTGGAAAGCTGGTTGCCATTGGACTGGCGGCTCTGGCCGTGGCCATTCTGACCTTTGGTCTCGGGGTGCCTCCCTGGATTTCACTGTTTCTGGCCAGCACATTTGCCTTTTACGGCGTGATCAAAAAACGGGTGCAGTCCGGGCCGGTTGTTTCAGTTACGGCTGAGGTGCTGCTTTTGGCCCCATTGGCGCTGATCTGGTTGGCGGGGGTGCATCTGCAAGGCTGGACCGGGCTGTTTGATCGCAATCTGGGGGCGTTTGGCCATGACCTTTTTGACAGCCTGATGTTGATCGGCTCCGGGGCCCTGACCGCGGGCCCCCTGATCCTGTTCAGCTATGCGTCAAAGCAGTTGCCCCTGTCCACGGTTGGTGTGGTGCAATATCTGAACCCAAGCCTGCAATTTCTTTGCGCAAGCCTGATATTTGCCGAACCGGTGACCCGCTGGCATGCCATTGCGCTGCCCCTGATCTGGGCCGCATTGGTGATATATTCTCTGGCCGCTTTCGGTCAGGAACGCGCGCTCAGGCGGTCGCGCAAAAGCGCCGTCATCTGATCTACATCATCCGCAACCAGCGTGTTGTCGCGGATGTCAGACCCGGCAAAGCCCTGTGCGATTACATGATCCATCAGGGCAATCAGCGGATCCCAATAGCCGTTGATATTGAGCAAAATGATCGGTTTGTCGTGCAACCCCAGCTGGCGCCAGGTCAGCACTTCGAAAAACTCGTCCAGCGACCCGGCCCCGCCCGGCAGCACCACAATCGCGTCAGAGTTCATGAACATGACTTTCTTGCGTTCATGCATGTTTTCGGTGACCACAAAGGCGGTCAGATCCCGCTTGCCAACTTCGCGCCCCATCAGATGCACTGGGATCACGCCAAAGGTCTCGGCCCCAGCGGCCTGCGCCGATTTCGCCACCGCCCCCATGATGCCTACATCGCCGGCACCATAGACCAGACGCCAGCCTTCTTTTGCAAGGACCTGCCCCAGTTGGACCGCGCTGTGTTCAAAGGCGGGATCATTGCCCATACGTGCACCACAGAACACGCAGACCGAGGCAGAATAGGTGAGAGCGGCAGAGGTCGACATAGGCATTTCTTTCAATAGATCTTTTGACCGGTGATAACGAGGTTGCTAGGTTTGCTCAAGCGTCGCGGCAGGTTTGCCGGACCTAGCGGAAAAGACAAGCCTGCGGCCCTGAAACAGACAGGGTCATGAACGAAAACTGAGGCGGGACATTGGATTGGTATCAGTGTGAAATGCGTAGGCGTTGACAGGTGAAACAACAGGCCAGATCAAAGGAAGGGAAGACCGTTGATCCGGCCATAAGGGGATGAAGATGACTTCAGAGAAAACCTCCGGCACGGGTGCCGGGGCGCTGGTTGGTGGCGGTGCCGCGCTGGCGCTTGTGCTTGTGGCCCTTGGCTGGTGGGTGTCGCGCGATACCGGGGCCCCGGAAACGACTGGGGGGCAACCCCAGATGGTTGCGGAACCGGGGACGGGCGAAGATACGACCGGCACCACGACAACGCCCGCCCCGACAGACACGGCGGAGCATCCCGGGACCGACGAGGCAGACCCCGCCGCGCAGACACCTCGGTTTGACGTGGTGCGGGTTGATCCCGACGGGGCCGCGGTTATTGCCGGTCAGGCCGCTCCCGGCGCCCAAGTGCAGATCCTTCTGGATGATGCAGAAGCGGGGCAGGTTGAGGTGGATGGCAGCGGCAATTTTGTAGCACTCCTGTCGCTGCCCCCATCTGATACCCCCCGTGTCATGAAACTGATGGTCGATGGGCAAGAGCTTCGCAGCTCGGATGAGTCGGTCATCATTGGTCCGATCGCCGCACCGGTTCTGGCCACCTCTGAGCCGGAGTCAGACGCCTCTTCCGCCAGTCCCGGAAACGATCCTTCCGACGATCTTGCACAAAGCGACACTGCCCAGGGCAGCGGGGCGCAAACCGGTTCACCGACAGCGCCTCAGGTGCTGTTGGCGGATCAAGAGGGGATTAAGGTGTTGCAGGACGCCGTGGAGGAGGAAGAGAAGGTTCGGATCGACAGCATCGCCTATGATGCGCTGGGAGCCGTCACTCTTGCAGGGCGGTCGGTTGCGGGCGCCACTATTCAGGTATTTCTGGATGGTGCAGAGCTGATGGACACCACGGTTGGGGAAGATGGGCAATGGCGTATGGACCTGCCTGCAGTGGCTGCGGGAGTTTATGACCTGAGCGTCGAGGCCCGTGATGCGAATGGCACTGTCCTGTCGCGGGTTGAAACCCCGTTCAAACGGGAAGATCCTGCGCAGATTGCCACCCTGTCCTCTGAAGTCACTGACACGCCAGCGCCACAGCCTGTGTCTGGTGCGCAAGATGGGGCAGGTGCGGACGGGGTGGCTTCTGCTCAGAAGACGGATCTGGCCGCGACCCCGGACAATCAGGCCGCCCCCTTGCCTGAGGTCCAGACTGTCGCCGAAGCCGGGCCCGCGTCGGAGATTGGCGCCGAGGCAGAGCCTGCGCCTGCCACAGATGCAGTTCAGCCGGATCCCGCCCCCTCCCGTCCGCGCCTTGTGACGGTGCAGCCGGGCGCAACCCTTTGGGCCATTGCGCGCGAGAATTTGGGGGAAGGGGTCCTGTATGTGCAGGTGTTTGATGCCAACCGGGGCAAAATCCGCAACCCGGATCTGATCTATCCCGGTCAGGTGTTCCAGGTGCCTGCGGCAAACTGATCCGGCCCGTCACAGGCTTATTTGATTGGGCCCCCTCGACCTTTGGCAGGGGGGGGCCTATGTGTTTGTTTCGCCCATCCTTTGATCTGCCAGGGCGTGAGGAAGAGGGCATTGCATGAGACATAATCACATCACGGCGACAAAAGCCCCGGATAACAGCCTGAGGATTATTCAGCGTGTTCTGCCCTATCTTTGGCCCGAGGGGCAGGGCTGGGTGAAAAACCGGGTCATCTGGGCGATGGCGATGTTGCTGCTGTCCAAGCTGGTCACCGTGGCCACCCCCTTCCTTTACAAAGAAGCGGTGGATGCGCTTGCCAAAGACGCAAGCCCCGCCACCTTGCTTGGCCTGGGGGCGGTTGGGCTGACGCTGGCCTATGGTCTGGCACGGGTGATGGCCAATGGGTTTCAGCAATTGCGTGATGCGATCTTTGCACGCGTTGGGCAGCGGGCCCTGCGCCAGCTTGCCCTTGAAACGTTTACCCATATTCACCGCCTCTCAATGCGCTATCACATCACGCGCAAGACCGGGGGGCTGAGCCGGATCATTGAGCGTGGGGTGAAAGGGGTCGAGTTCCTTTTGCGGTTCCTTCTGTTTTCGATGGGGCCGCTGATCCTTGAGCTGGCAATGGTTGCCGCAATTCTATTTTTTGTCTTTGATGTCTGGTATTTGGTCGCCGTTGTTGTGACGATTTGGGCCTATGTAACCTTCACATTCAAAGTCACGGAATGGCGGGTAAAAATCCGCAAAGAGATGAATGAACAGGATACGGACGCCAACCAGAAAGCGATCGACAGCCTGCTCAATTTCGAAACGGTGAAGTATTTCGGCGCCGAAGCGCGTGAGGCAGCCCGTTACGACGTGGCGATGGAGGGGTATGAAAAGGCCGCCCTCAAGACCTCCTATTCTCTGGCCTTTCTCAATTTCGGTCAGGCGCTTCTGATCACCGGTGGTCTGGTGGCGGTCATGGTCATGGCCGCGATCGGGGTCGAACAGGGCCAGTTGACAGTGGGCGATTTCGTCATGGTCAACGCCTATATGATCCAGATCACCATGCCGCTCAATTTCCTCGGCACCGTCTATCGAGAGATCCGCCAGTCATTGGTGGATATGGGGGAGATGTTTGACCTGCTCGAACAACCCGCCGAGGTGGTAGACAAACCGGGGGCACCGGATCTGAAAGTTGATGGCGCAGCGTTGGAATTTGACAATCTGCAATTTGGCTATGATGCGGAACGACCGATCCTGAAAGGGGTCTCGCTCAAGGCCGGGGCCGGACAGACCGTGGCCATCGTCGGGCCCTCCGGGTCGGGAAAATCCACCATCGGGCGACTTTTGTTTCGGTTCTACGATGTGAGCGGTGGCGCGCTGAAAATCGACGGGCAGGACGTGCGGGATGTGACGCAGGACAGCCTGCATGATGCAATTGGCGTGGTGCCGCAGGATACGGTCCTGTTCAACGACACGATTTATTACAATATCGCTTACGGAAATCCTGACGCCTCGCGGGCCGAGGTTGAGGCCGCCGCCAGAGCGGCAAAGATTCATGATTTTGTCGTCGGCTTGCCCGAAGGCTATGACACGCCTGTTGGCGAGCGGGGATTGAAACTCTCAGGTGGGGAAAAGCAGCGGGTGGGGATTGCGCGCACCTTGTTGAAAAACCCGCCGATCCTGCTTTTGGATGAGGCCACCTCGGCGCTGGACACCCAGACCGAGCGCGATATTCAGGACAGCCTGCGGGAAATGGGGCAGGGGCGCACGGTCATTACCATCGCCCACCGTTTGTCGACCATTGCTGACGCGGACCAGATTGTGGTGCTGGAGCAGGGGCAAGTGGTCGAGCAGGGTCGCCATGAGGAGCTGTTGGCCCGCGAGGGGCGCTATGCCGCCATGTGGGCCCGTCAGGCGAGCGACAGCGAGGAAGACATGGCTGGCGTGGCGTGATCAATGATTGCAGCCGTGCGCGAAGCCGGGGCACAGTATCAGAGATACGGATCAGAAAAAGGGGCGGATTTTCCGCCCCTTTCTTTTTGCACTGCACGCCTGCTTGCTTCGTGATGACCGGTATCACTCCGCAGCGCTGCTTCTGGAGGAGGGGGCCTTATCGTTCTCCGGGGTTTCGGTGCCGTCGTCGGTGTCGGTCTGAACCTCATCCTCTCCTGCCGGGCCCGACAGCACCCGTTGAATGTCGGCGACGCCGGGGGCGACATCACCTTCGCCAGCCCCTGTTTCCGGCGTGTTTTCCGGCTGATCGCTGTCCGTCTCGGGCAGGATGTCCGACCAGATCAGTTCGTTCAGAGCGGTTTTCCTGGCCGCTTTGCCAAGGGCGGCGTCGCGGGCTTCCGCGCCCCGACGATGGGCCAGAGCCCGCAAATCTGAAAGTGAGCGGTAAGCGCCGGCGGAGAGCCACACCCGAAGCGCCAGCATCGAGGGCGTAAAGACCAGTGTCAGAACAGTGGCAATGCCAAGCCCAAAGACCACGGCGGTTGCGAGCTGTTTCCACCAAAGCGCGGTTGGGCTGTCGATGGAATATCCCCCGTCGGCAAAATTCAGCGACAGGCCGAACATCATCGGGGCCAGACCGGCCATGGTGGTGACGGTTGTCAACAGCACCGGGCGAATGCGGGCCTCGGCCGTGCGGGTGATCGCCTCAATCGGGGGCATGTAGCGCGAATAATCCTGATATGTGTCGATCAGCACGATATTGTTGTTCACCACGATCCCCGCCAGCGCAACGATGCCGGTCCCGGTCATGATGATCGAGAAGGGCTGGCCCATGATCAACATGCCGATCAGAACCCCGGTGGTGGACAGAACCACCGCCAGCAGGACAAGAACCGAGTTGTAAAGGCTGTTGAACTGCGCCAGCAGGATAATGAACATCAAGAACAGGGCGCCGATAAAGGCCTGACCAAGGAAGGCCTGGCTTTCAGCTTCGTCTTCCTGGTCACCTGTCCATTCATAGGTCACCCCCGCGGGCAGGCCAGTGGCGTTGATCCAGTTGGTGATGGCGTCGATCCGCTCGGCCGGGGTGACAACAACCCGTTTCAACTCAGGGTCAGCGGCAAGCGCCCTGTCCGCCTCGGCGTTGGTGACAAATTGTTCCCCACCATCGCGGTCAACCAGCTTGACCAGATCATTTGCAACACCGGCTTTCACATCATAATAGCGGCTTTGATCCACCCGGTCGATTTGCGCCAGGCTTGGGACCGGTTTACGGGTGACGAAATTCGACAATGGCACCAGCCCCGTGGGCGTGCGCAGTTTCAGCGTGTCGAGTGTCGACAGAAGGCGCTGATCTTCGGGCAGGCGCACGCGGATTTCGATCTCTTCATCTGAGCTGTCGACCCGCATTGTGTCCAGCAGGATCCCATTGGTGACCAATTGCACCATGCCGCCAACCGTGGCGACGTTTGTGCCGTAACGCCCCGCTTTCTCCACATCCACATCCATGCGCCAGTCAATGCCGGGCAGGGGCAGGGTATCTTCGATCAGCGTCAGCCCCGGCGTGGCGTTGAACTTGGCCACGGCAGCCTGGGTTGCGGCCCGCAGCGTGTTCCAGTCATCCCCTTTCAGCCGCAGGTGCACCGGCTTGGCCGAGGCTGGCCCCCGGTTCAGGTTCAGAACCTCAAACCGAATGCCCGGCAGCTGAGACAGCCGCTTTTCCAACTTTTCCATGACGAAATCGCCGTCATATTCCGGGTCGATTTCCACGGTTGTAAACGGGATGAACCCCAAAAGCTTGATGTCTTTCTCGATGAAGGGCCGGTCGGCCCAGGCCACAAGTTCCAGCTGCAACTGGCCAATCGAGTCGCGTGGGCCGGAAGCGCCGCCGGTATTCTGGTTCAGCCCGCCTTCTCCGGCGAAGGCAAAGACGGTTTCCACCCCCTTGGTGCCAAGCGCCACGCGCTCCACCTGTCGCACCATGGCGTCTTTTTCTTCGATCGACAGGTTGCCCCGGGCGCGGACATAGACAATCGCCTGTTCGGGTTCGCTATCGGTGAAAAACTCCACCCCTTTGTTATTGTTCGTGAAATAGATAAAGACGGTGCCGACAAGTGTGAAGATGAAGCCAATCACAACCAGCGGCATCACCGGGTTGGCGGCGATGGCATGGATCAGGTAACCCAGCGCCGTGCGCCGGTGCCCGCCCTCGACATGGGCTTCTTTTTTGGGAAAGAGGCGCGTTTTCAGGGCCTGAAGACGGCGACGTATCCTTTTGAACAGGGCGCTGATGGCAAAAATCACCAAAAGCAGGCTGCCGATTACAAGAGCCGAAAACCCGGCCACGGCCACAAACAGGACAAAGGCTCCGACCAGGCTCGGGACGACCGAAGACAGGATGGCGGTCTGGTCCATTGTGGACAGAAGCCCCATCGCTTTTGTCAGGCTGGCCTGAGCCAGATAGCTGCACAGGATGATTGCGCCGATTGCAATCGGAAACAGCAGGTTGTGGATCCAGAAACGCGCATCCGCGATGTCTCGGACCCGGTCCTGGAACCAGCGTTCGAACCGCCCAAACACGCCGCCCACCACCGGCAGGTAAACCAGTGCCACAAGAAGGGAGGCGGAGAGCACGAAGATGAGCGTTTTCGGCAGCCACCCCATGAATTGTCCGGGGATGCCGGGCCAGAACAACATGGGCAGAAAGGCGCAAAGTGTGGTGGCGGTTGAGCTGACGATCGGCCAGAACATGCGTTTGGCGGCCCGGGTATAGGCCTCCATCGGTCCCACACCTTCACTGATCTTCTTGTCGGCATATTCGACCACCACAATGGCCCCATCCACCAGCATCCCAACCGCGAGGATCAGACCGAACATCACGATATTCGAAATCGTCACATCCAGCACCCCGAACAGGGCAAAGGTCAGCAGAAACGAGGTTGGGATGGCAAACCCCACCAACAGGGCAGAGCGGATGCCGAGGGCTGCCAGCACCACGATCATCACCAGTGCGATGGCCGTGATCACCGACCCTTCCAGCTGTTTGACCATGCTGTCGACAATAAAGCTCTGGTCATTGGAGGTGCCCACATGCACCGCCTGCTGCAACTCCTCAGGCCATTGCGCGCTGGCCTTGGCGACCACGTCCCGCACCTGTGCGGCGGTGTCGATCAGGTTGAACCCTTTGCGTTTCACCACCTGTAGGGCCACCGAGTTCTGCCCATTGAAGCGCGCGGTGCCCCGTCGATCTTCGAAGGTCAGCCGGATTGAGGCAAGATCACCCAATGTGACCACACTGTCGCCATTGACCTTCACCGGCAGGGCATAAATATCTTCGATTTCGTCAAAGGAGGACGGGATCTTGATCGCGGCAGAGCCGCTGGCGGTCTTCACGTCCCCGGCGGCAATCAACTGGTTGTTCGACTGCACCACCCGGATCAACTCATCCGCGGTGACATTATAAGCCTCGAGCCGGAGCGGGTCGATTTCGACCTCGACCATCTCATCGCGATACCCGGCAAGAGAGGCCTCCAGCACCGCATCAACCGCTTCCAGCTGATCCTGAAGGTCCTTGGCCACCCGGATCAGGGTGCGCTCCGGCACCGGGCCGGTCAGGTTGACGATGATGATCGGGAATTCCGAAAAATTGATCTCGTTGATGGAGTATTTCTCATACCCATCCGGGAACTTCCCCTCAGCCGTGTTCATGGCGTCGCGCACATCTGCCATGACACGGGTCTTGTCCCAGCCAAATTCAAATTCCAGCGCGATACCGGCATAGTTTTCTGCAGCCGTGCCGGACATGGTCTTGAGCCCGTCAATATCGGCCAGCTCGGTTTCCATGGTGCGCACCAGAAGGCGCTCACTGTCTGCTGCCGAAATTCCGGGGAAGGGGACCGACACAAACAATGCCGGAATTTCGATATCCGGCTCGCCTTCCTTGGGCAGGCTGACATAGGCCAATGTCCCCGCCGCGATGGACAGGATCACAAAGGCAATCACCATGCGGGCGCGTGTTGCGGCCCAGTCGACTATACCAATCATGCGTCTTTGTCCTGCAAGGTGACATCCAGCAGGACATCATCGGTGACATAATGCTGTCCGCTGACAATCACGGTGGCGTGGTCCCCCAACCCGGTGACCCAGACACCTTCGGGGCTGTCGCGCAGCATCTCGACCCGGGCAAAACCTGCACGCCCCGCATCGGTTACGATACGGACGCCCAGATGCCCGTCATCATCCAATGTCAATGCGCTTTGCGGCAGAAGATGGGCTTGTCGCCCCGGGGCCGCAATGGAGATTTCAACGGTCCGTCCTTCGCGAAGCTGTTTTTCCCCGTTCTCCGCTTCGATTTCGACCCGGAAGGTGCGGGTTTCCGGATCCGAGCTGTCGGCGACATAGGTTACCACACCTGAAATCTCCTCGCCATTGGCAAGCCGTGCCGTGGCGGGACTGCCCAGATCCACGATATCCACCATCAGCTCTGGCACAAACCCAACCAACCGGATCGGGTTGAGCTGGATGATGCTTGCGCAGGCACTGCCCGGCTGCAGCAAAGCGCCAAGCTCGGCGGTGTCGGTTTCCAAAAGACCGCCAAACGGGGCGCGAATTACGGTGCGGTCCAACTCATGTTGCGCAGCTGCAGAAGCGGCTTCTGCCGACTGGATTGCCGAAGCAGACCTTATGGCCCCGGATTGGGCCGCGATAACGCCCGCTTTGGCCGCTTCGACCTGTACGCGGGCATTGGCAACGCGGGTGTCCGACGCAAAGCCATCTTGCGACAGCTTTTCGGCCGCGTTGAGGTTGATCAGGGCTTCGTCGAGTCGGGCCTGTGCTTCGCTTACCCCGGCGGCTGCTTCCGGCGCTCGGGCGCGGGCCTCAGCCAGACGAGCGCGGGCTTCTGCCAGGCTTGCCTCGCGGGTGCCGGGGTCGAGTTGACACAGGATATCATCCTGCGCGACCGTGCTGCCTTTGTTCGCCCGCTCAGAAATGACCTGGCCTGAAGTTTCTGCCCGGATCTGCACCCGGCGTGATGCTTCGGTGCGCCCGCGCACGACCACTGCACTTTCGATATCGCGGGCAATCGTTTCGACAGCGATTACGGAAACACCTTTTGCAATGTTACCACCAGCCGGTGAAGAGGAGGAGGGGGCGGATTCTTCGACCTGCCCGGCGACCTGTTGCGGCGCAATGCCCATGGCCTCTTTCAGGCTGGTGCGCTGAAAGATCACCAGATAGAGAACGGTGACGACGGCGATGGCGGCAATGACTGGAAAAACGCGCATTTCAGATCCTGTCGGTATATTTATTGTAAACACTATTTTAGGTGAGAAGATAGGAGCGGTGCGTCCCGGGGACAAGCTCTGCGTGTGCTTTTCAGCAAGCAAAATGACGTGGAAATGCTGATCAATAGGGGATATGACACCTGTCAGGCCGGGTGCCCTTACGGCAACTTTTCCGACAATAAATGGACCTGCCTGATCCCCTTGGCAATCCGCCTGCTTTGAGGCAAAAGGGTGCAAGACAAGTTAAAGGACGCATATCGTGAGCAATCCCGAGAATTTCATCGACGAGGTGACCGAAGAGGTCCGCCGAGACAAGCTGTTTGCATTGATGCGGAAATATGGCTGGATTGGTGTGACCGGCGTTCTGCTGCTGGTCGGGGGCGCGGCCTATAATGAATGGTCCAAGGCGCAGGCGCAGGCCAAGGCCGAGGCTGTAGGCGATGCCATTCTCGCGGCGGAAGAACTCGAAGATCGGGCGGCGCGGGCCAAAATGTTGCAAGGGGTTGCGGTCGAAGGGGATGCCAAGGCGGTTCTGTCTCTTCTGGCTGCTGATGCCGAGGAGGGGCGAACCTCTCTGGAACGCCTTGCACAGGATGCATCCCTGCCCAAGGTCTATCGGGACCTTGCAGCCTTGAAACTGGTCATGCAGGCAGGCACGGACATGGAGCCGCAACAGGCGGTAGAACATCTGGAGCCGCTTTTGGTGGCCGGGGCACCCTTCCGTGTCATGGCAGAAGAGCAGATGGCGCTGGTCGAACTGGCTCAGGGCCAAAAAGACGCGGCAATTTCCCGCCTTCAGGCATTGTTGAGCGACGAAGAAGCATCTCGGGCCTTGCGTCAGCGCGCCTCTCAGTTGATTGTAGCCTTGGGCGGGATGCCAGAGGCGTCCTGATCCGGGGCTGGCATGCGAATAACATAGCCGCATTGCCTTGATTTGATAATGATAAGAAGTGTTTCGGGGGAAGTTAAGGTGAAGCTGAAGACAAGCACCGGAATTATGGTGGCCCTTGGTCTGTTGGCGGCCTGTTCGCCACCCGAATATATCCTGCCAGGTCAGCGCGAAGCCCTGCGCAGCCCCAATATGGCGGTGGTGGAAGACGCCGCCGAAACGTCTGCGACTGAGCAGGAAGAGGTGACGCCGGACAATGTGTCGGCCCCGATCACGCTCCCCAAACAGGTCAATCATGCGAGCTGGACGCATATTGGTGGTAATGTCACCCATCAGGTGCAGCACCCCGCATTGGCCGCCAGCCCACAATTGGTTTGGGCGGCAGATATCGGCCAGGGCAATGATCGCAAACACCGTATTACGGCGGAACCGGTTATCCTTGACGGGCGCATCTTTACGCTCGACAGCCGCGCGCTGGTTGTCGCAACCTCGGGCGCGGGGGAAACGCTGTGGACCCGTGACCTGACCCCAGCCACGGATAGTTCTGACGATGCGTCCGGAGGCGGGCTGGCTGTTGCCGGGAACCTCCTGTTCGTCACGTCTGGCTTTGGCACGTTGACCGCTCTTGATACCACGACCGGTGAGGTGAAATGGCAGCAGGAGCTCGCAGCGCCCGCCCACGGGGCGCCATCCGTGCATGGCGGCATCGTCTACGTCACGACAAGGGATGACATTGCCTGGGCGGTTGAGGCGAAAACCGGCAAGGTGAAGTGGCGCGAAAGCGGCACCCCCAGCCCGGACGGGATCACGGGAACCTCAAGTCCTGCCGTCACCGACCGCCTGGTTATCTGGCCCTTCGCATCAGGAGAGATCGTGGCCACCCTTCCCAAAGGCGGAACCCGCACCTGGGACGCGCTGGTGACCGGCGAACGGGCCGGGCGGGGCTATGCGCTGATCAATGATATCTCGGCAGCCCCCGTCGTGCAGGGCAATGTGATCTATGTTGGCAATCCGGTTGGCCGCAGCTTTGCGCTGTCCCTCTCGGGCAAACGCCTTTGGACGGCCACCGAGGGGGCGATCAGCCCAATCTGGGTTTCCGGCGGTTCGGCCTTCCTGATCTCGGATGAGGCAAAACTAGTGCGCCTGGATGCCACCAGCGGCGAACGGATCTGGGCGGTGGATCTGCCATATTTCACCAAGGAAAAAGTCAAGAAACGCAAGGCGATTTACGCCCATTACGGGCCGGTCCTTGCAGGAGGCAAGCTCTGGGTGACCTCCTCTGATGCGGTGATGCGCGGCTTTGATCCGGTTGATGGCAGCCTGGTCAGCAGCATTGCATTGCCTGCAGGGGCTGCGACACGTCCGGCGATTGTCAACGGGGTTGCCTATGTCGTGTCGCGTGATGGTCAACTTCTGGCTTTGCGCTGAGTGAAAAACCGTGTATGCGGGGCGCTTGATGTGACCCGGAGTCCGATATGAGCTTTACCCTCGCCATTGTGGGCCGCCCGAATGTGGGCAAATCTACCCTGTTCAACCGACTGGTCGGCAAGCGCCTTGCGCTGGTCGATGATCAGCCCGGTGTGACCCGCGACCTGCGCGAAGGCGAGGCGCGGCTGGGCGATCTGCGCTTTACCGTGATTGACACGGCGGGGTTGGAAGAGGCCACGGATGAAAGCCTTCAGGGGCGGATGCGTCGCCTGACGGAGCGCGCCGTGGAAATGGCTGATGCCTGCCTGTTCATTGTCGATGCGCGGGCCGGGCTTTTGCCGGCTGATGAAGTGTTTGCCGACATCCTGCGCCGCAAGAATGCCCATGTGATCCTTGCGGCAAACAAGGCGGAGGGGAAGGCGGCAGATGCGGGCTATCTCGAAGCCTATGCGCTGGGGTTGGGTGAACCGATCCGCATGTCAGGTGAGCATGGCGAAGGTATGGGGGAGCTGTTGTCTGCCCTTGATCCGATTGCGAAACAATTTGAAGAACGCGCCGCGGAAACGGCTCCTGAAACCGATGTGGATGTTGTCGATGGCGAAGAGGATGATGGTCCGCGCCAGCCCACCGTGGAACGCCCGTTGCAAGTGGCGGTTATTGGCCGGCCCAATGCCGGGAAATCCACGCTGATCAACCAGCTCATCGGCGAGGAGCGGCTGCTCACCGGTCCCGAGGCCGGGATCACACGCGATTCCATTTCATTGCGGTTCAACTGGGGCGATACCCCCACGCGGATCTTTGACACGGCCGGGATGCGAAAGCGGGCCAAGGTTCAGGAAAAGCTGGAAAAACTGTCTGTTTCAGACGGGCTGCGCGCGGTGAAATTCGCCGAGGTGGTGGTGGTTATGCTTGATGCGGCCATCCCGTTTGAACAACAGGATCTGCGCATCGCCGACCTCGCGGAACGCGAAGGGCGGGCGGTTGTTGTTGCGATCAACAAATGGGACGTGGAGCCGGAAAAACAGGAAAAACTCAAAGAGTTGAAAGAGGCTTTTGCCCGCCTGTTGCCGCAACTTCGCGGCGCACCTCTTGTGACAATCTCGGCAAAGACCGGCAAAGGGATGGAGCGCCTGCGCGAGGCGGTTCTGCGCGCCCATGCGATCTGGAACACCCGCATCCGCACCTCTCATCTGAACGGTTGGCTGTCGGAAATGATCGAGGCGCACCCGCCTCCCGCCCCCGGCGGACGTCGCATCAAACTGCGCTATATGACCCAGGTCAAAGCCCGCCCGCCAGCCTTTGTCGTGATGTGCTCACACCCGGATAAGCTGCCCGAAAGCTACACCCGTTACCTGGTGAACGGGCTGCGCGAGGATTTTGACATGCCCGGCACGCCGATCCGGCTGACCATGCGTGGGCAAGGGGACAAGAACCCCTACAAGAACCGGAAGAAATCCACGCCGTCTCGGCTGCGCAAGCACCTTGGGAAAGGCCGCGCTGACGAATAAAGTGTTTCGACTTATTATTGAGACACAATAATGAGGCGAAACGCTCGAACCCTACTGATGTTGCGGGCGTTTCGAAATCAACTTGTGTCTCAAGTTAATCTCGAAACGCTTTAGCGCGTGTCCCGAAACAGGCTCGGGTCTTTGCGCATTGTCCGCCCAAAGCCCCGTCAAAAAAAGAGGCCCGCCAAAAGCGCGCCTCTTTTTTCTTGCCTCCCACATTCCAGAGGACCTTGAAGATGAGATGGGCAAACTGCCTACTCCTTCAAGGTCTTGCGGGGCCGCTGGTTAATTCAGGTAAAGCATCGGATCGACCGGATCCGTCCCTTTGAAGACTAGGAACTGAATGGCGTTATACTGGTTCTTCGTGGCCTTTGCGATCTGCTGGCCGCGTTTCACCTTCTGTCCTTTCTGAACCGAAATGCCTTCGATGAAACTATAGGCGGTCTGGGTGTTGTCCCCGTGATCAATCACCACAATCTCCTCGCCTTCCACATCTTTCGACACAAGGCGCACAGTGCCCGAGGAGGCTGCTTTGACAGCGTCGCCCGGTTTGGCTGATATGAGGATATAGCCCGCCTTATCCGCGTCAAACAGGCTGGTCACTTTGCCGGCAACCGGCAGGACCATCTTTGAGGAGGATGCACTTGTGCGTTGATCTTTCATGTCAGGTGACGGGGGTGTTGCGGCCGGTTTCGCCTGGGACGGCTTTTCGTCCGGCAGCGGCTGCGATGCAGACGGCGGGGTGGGGGTGGGGCTGCCCTGTCCAGGTTTGCTGACTTGGGTGGCTGCTGCGGTCGCCTGCACTTTCACCGGGATCAGCAGAAACTGACCTTCGCGCACGGCAAGATCTGCGCCAAGACCATTCCAATCGGCAAGCGAGCGGACGGAGACCTGATAGAGACGTGCAATCGAATAAGCGGTCTCGCCGCGCTCAACACGGTGGCGCAGCGGCTCTTCACCGCTGAGGGACGCGGGCGGGCTTGTGGAGGCAACGGCACGGTTGGCGCCAGAGGGAGAGCGGTCAATGGCATCTCCGGCCAAGGTCTGGATGTCGATCTGCCCGCCGGGTTGGATCACACCGGTTGATGGCTCGGCCACACGACGGGGCAGGGCCAGAAGCTCGTCCCGGTTCAGGGGGGTGTTTGCGTCGATCCCATTGTAGCGGGCCAGTTCGTCCGCCGGGAGCCCGATCCGCTTGGCCACGTCGGCCACCGTATCCCCCCGACGTGCAAGCGCCACCTGATAGGTCGGATAGGCGATCACGCCGCGCGCGTCGGGTGCAGGGCGTGGGGCGGTCCTGGCATTCTGGGCGGCTGCAGCGGTTGACAGGCTGTTATGGGCTGGGCGCAGGTCGAAGTCGAACCCGTCGGTGCAGGCAGTTGTTACGGCAACCATGCCAACAATCGGAAGGCCGCGCATGATCCTCATGGGGCGTCGTTTCATTGCTCTTGTCCTCAATCATCGGCCCGTTTGGACCTGTTTATGTGCCCAGAGGGCGAGTGGCGTACCCTCTGCCGGGGTTTTGCCACGGGAGTTTTTGTTTTGCGGCCCCGTTTTTCCCGGGGTCTCGCTATTCCTGCCCCAACCCTTCCAACAGGGGCACGAAACGCACCGGCAACAGTTCGTCATAGTCAAACCCATCCTCAAGGCGTGTCACCTTGATCAGGCTCTGGACCGTGTCCGACTGCCCCACCGGCACAATCATGATACCGCCGATTGCCAGCTGCGCCAAGAGGGGGCTGGGCGGGTCTTCCGCCGCCGCCGTGACAATGATCCGGTCAAAAGGCGCCTGATCCGGCAGACCGCGGGACCCATCCCCGGTGATGGCGGTGATATTGTGCAGGTCCTGTGCTTCAAAGATCTGACGGGCTTCCTGCACCAGGCGTCTGTGCCGGTCGATCGTATAGACCCGGCGGGCGAGACGCGACAGGATGGCGGCCTGATAACCGGATCCGGTGCCAATTTCGAGCACCTTGTCGCGCGGGGTGATCCGGGCGGCCTGCGTCATCAACCCCACCACTGACGGCTGTGAAATCGTTTGTCCGCAGGCAATTGGCAACGGCATGTCTTCATAGGCGCGTTCGGTGAAAATACCGCGCACAAAGGGTCCGCGGTCAATTTCTTCCATCGCTGTCAGGACGCGTGGATCCGTCACGCCCTTTGTGCGCAACGCGAAAAGAAACTGCATCTTGCGCTCTGCATCCATGCCATTGCCAGGGGAGGTCATGAAAACAGGTCCTTTACCCGGGACAAATGGTCATGTGCGGTCAGGTCAGCGCGCATCGGCGTGACCGAAACATAGCCTGCGAGGTTTTCCGTCACATCCATCTCGGGGTCGGACGGGGTGGCCTGCGGGCCGCCCTTGATCCAGAGGAACTGTCGACCGGACGGGCTTTGATGCGGTTCGGCTGAGAAGGTGGCGTCGTGACGCCAACCCTGCGGTGCGGCTTTCACCCCCTGGACGTTCTCGGCGCTCACCGGGGGGAAATTCACATTGTAGAAGATCTTGTAGTTTTCCTGCGCATCCCAGGGGGCTTCTTGCAACAGCTTGCGCACAATCTTCGCGCCATGGGCGCTGGCGGCATCGAATACGCTGTCCAGCCCCTTGGTGCCCGCCCCCATATACTGGCTGAGCGCAATTGCCGGCAGGCCCTGAAGGGCCGCTTCCATCGCTGCGCCCAATGTGCCCGAGTAAAGGGCGTTTTCGGCAGAATTATTGCCCCGGTTTACCCCGGAAATCACCAGATCAGGGCGCACGGGCAGGACGTGGTGCAGGGCTGCCAGAACGCAATCGGCAGGGCTGCCTTCTGCGGCAAAGCGCCGGGGCCCGTGCTGGGCCACCATGAACGGGTGGGTGTATGAGATGCAGTGGCCAACCCCGGATTGCTCAAAGGCAGGGGCCACGATCCAGACCTCGCCATCGGGGCCGGCAATCTCTTTCGCAATGGCTTCGGCCACTTTCAGACCGGGCGCGTTGATGCCGTCGTCATTGGTGATGAGAATGCGCATGTTTGTCCCCGATTTGCCGTTCAGTCATAAAAACAATGCCTGCCCCTCATTAGGGCAGGCAGGGAAAAGCGGCAATTGTTTTCGGAATTTGCGCGGCGATATGTGCTTTTCGGGACTCAGGTCGGGAACCGGTTAGGCCAGCCCCACCTCGGCAAGAATGCGGCGGCTTTCATCCTCGACATGTGCCAGAGCGTCACGATCCTCGCCCGGGTAAAACCGGGTGCGCATTGTTGTGGCCAGCGGTTTCGGCTTTGCCACCACCACGTTCGGGCCAAGCCGGGAGGTCTCAGACGCCCAGCTGTTCACCATCGCCATCTGTGCGGCCTTGGTGGCGCCGTAGCCTGCAAAAAAGCTCTCTCCCGCGTGATCGTCGTGGAAAAACAACGCGGTGCTTTCATCCGCCAGCAGCGGGTTGACCATATGGATCAGGATCCGCGTGGCCTCGACATTGGTTTGCCACGCCCGGTTCCATCCCTTGTCATCAAGATCGGTGGTTGGCATCAGGGCCGGGCCATAGATTGCGGTATGCGCCCAGGTATCCACCTTGCCCCAGCGGTCATGGATTGACCGGCACAGATGGGCCATCGCGCCCTTGTCGGTCACATCCAGCGGCGCCAGCGTGGCGCTGCCACCCGCTGCCTGGATCCTGTCGTCAAGCTCTTCCAGCGCGCCTGTGGTGCGGCCCACGGCCATCACGTGATGGGTCTTTGACAGCTCCAGCGCCAAGGCGGCGCCGAGCCCACGGGAGGCGCCGGTGACCAGCGCGATTTTCTTGGTCTCAGTCATGGTTGACCTGTAGCGTTCAGGTTCTGGAATGTCGAGGGGGCCAACGCCGTCCTGTGTCATTTCGCCCGCTCCTGCGCCGAAGGTGCCAGCGGACGCACCCCGTCATCTTCCAGATCCAACCGGTCATGCAGATCGCGAAGCGCGGTTTCACACAGACCGTAGCTGAGCCATTGGCACCCTGCGCAGATCGTGTTCAGGTCGCGTGGACGCACCTTGCGGCGGATGGTTGCCTCGGCCTCGCCCCAGGTCAGGGTCTGGCCATAGCGCAGATCCAGCGCGGTCAGATGCTGGCGGTCCAGCGCCTCGATCCCCTCCTGGTTTTGGCATTTGGTGTCGATGCGTTTGGGGCAGGGGCCACAAATGTCATCGGTGTGTCGGATCACTTCGATCTCAACCCGATCTCCGCCCTCTGCCCGCAGACGCCCATTGACGATCGCGTCCATATTGGCGGTGAACCCATCCGAATAGCCCTTGCCCTGAAAGCCAAGGGAGCAGAGGAAATGATGCGGGCGAAAGCGCAGTTTGGTCATCGTTCAAGCTTGCCGCAACTTGTTATGCGAGGCAATGGGGCCGGAAAGGCAGGGTAGGGATCACTCCGCCGCCGCCATCTTGAACCCCTGTTCAATCTTGTCCGAGGGCACCACCGGGTATTCGCCCGAGAAGCAGGCGTCGCAATATTGCGGGCAGCTTTTCTTGCGGCCGTCGGCCTCTCCCACCGCGCGGTAAAGCCCATCGAGAGAGATGAATTTCAGGCTGTTGACCTTGAGGTGTTCACACATCTCTTCTTCGCTCATGGTCGCGGCAAGAAGTTTTTCGCGTTCCGGCGTATCGACCCCATAGAAGCAGGGCCAGGCGGTGGGCGGAGAGGCAATGCGGAAATGCACTTCCTTGGCGCCTGCATCCAGGAACATGTCCTTGATCTTGCGGGTTGTGGTCCCGCGCACAACGCTGTCATCGACCAGGATCACCCGTTTGCCCTTGATCAGCGCGCGGTTGACGTTGAGTTTGAGGCGGACCCCCATGTTGCGGATCGCATCGGTGGGCTCGATAAAGGTGCGGCCCATATATTGGTTGCGGATAATGCCCATTGCGTAAGGGATGCCGCTTTCCTGGCTATAGCCAATCGCAGATGGCACGCCGCTGTCCGGCACCGGGCAGACCAGATCTGCGTCTACCGCGGCTTCGCGGGCCAGCTCCACACCGATCTGACGGCGGGTTTCATAGACCGAGCGCCCTCCGATAATCGAATCTGGACGCGAGAAATAGACATGTTCGAAGATGCAGAATTTCGATGGCTGCGGTCGGAAGGGGAACCGGCTTTCCACCTCACCATCCGAGATCACCACCATTTCGCCCGGTTCGATTTCACGCACCAGTTCCGCACCGATAATGTCCAGTGCACAGCTTTCAGACGACAGGACCCACCCGTCGCCCAAGCGGCCCAGCACAAGCGGGCGCACCCCATGCGGATCACGCACCCCAATCAGCTTGGTGCGGGTCATGGCGACCACCGAAAACGCGCCCTCAACCCGGCGCAGCGC
Organism: Aliiroseovarius crassostreae; assembly: GCF_025137635.1. Lineage (NCBI taxonomy): Bacteria > Pseudomonadati > Pseudomonadota > Alphaproteobacteria > Rhodobacterales > Paracoccaceae > Aliiroseovarius > Aliiroseovarius crassostreae. The sequence continues at coordinate 1,034,047 of NZ_CP080772.1, forward strand.
ATCCTCAAGCCGTTCGGAGATATTGCGTTGCAGTGAACGGGCCATCAGGTGGATGATGCATTCACTGTCCGAGGAGCTTTGGAAAATCGACCCGCGGTCGATCAACTCGCGGCGCAGCGCGTTGGCATTGGTAATGTTGCCATTATGGGCAATGGCGGCGCCACCCATGGAAAACTCGCCAAAGAAGGGCTGAACATCGCGGATCACCGCCCCCTTGGAGCCGGCGGTGGAATAGCGCACATGACCGATCGCAATCGGACCGGGCAGGTGTTTCATCACGCTTTCTTTGGTGAAGTTGTCCCGGACATAGCCGAAACGACGGGCCGAGTTGAACCCCTCTTCCGGGTCATGACAGACAATGCCGCCAGCTTCCTGTCCGCGGTGCTGCAGAGCGTGCAGGCCAAGGGCGACGAAATTGGACGCGTCCTTCAGACCAATGACGCCAAAGACGCCGCATTCTTCCTTTAGTTTCTCATCATCAAACGGATGGGCAAGAAACGGCTTCATCTGATCCTTGGAAGGGCAGGCGGCGGGCGGTTTGGACATCTCAGTCTCCGATTCCGTGGCGTTGGCTTCCTCATAGTGGGTGAAAAGCGTCCTGTCACGAAACTATCATATTCAGGAGGCGATTTCTTAACATGAGAGGGAGGCCGAAGGGCCGGGGCGTTGTTTATGTAAAGAAAAACGCGCCGAAAGGCGCGTTTTGTTGACAATTCCTATGGTTTTTCCTCGGAGGTGCAGCTGCCCACCAGGGCCTCGTACCGCCCCACGATCCAGCCGGGCGCATCTTCGGGGATCTGTTCGTTGATCTTGTCCTGGGTGCGGGCGAAAATTTTGGCCGTGCGCGAGTCATCCACCATCTTGATCGTGTCCGTGGTCACAACCCGGTCGTAAACCACCAGCGCAATGGCCACCAACAGCAACCCGCGGGCGACGCCAAAGATGAAGCCAAGCGCCTGATCCAGCCCGCCCAGCGCAGAGCGTTGCACGGCGGAGGAGAACAGCGGCGTAAAGATCGACACCACAACCAGCGCCAGCGCAAAGACACCGGCAAATGCTGCAATCATGCTCAGCTCGCAGCTGTCAGCGATGAAATCGCGCAGCACCGGAACCTCTTTGATCAGTGGCACAGCCTTTGGCGCAAAGATATAGGCCAGAATGGCCGCAGCGATCCAGCCAAGGATCGACATGCCTTCGCGCACAAATCCGCGTGAATAGGCCAAAATGGCCGAGACAAGGATGACCGCCGCAACGATCCCGTCAACAAGAGTAAAGGCTTCCATCTGTCTCTCCGATGTTTTTCGCCGTATTTACACGAGGAGGGAGGTTACCCCGCCCCGAAAACTTCACCAACGAATCCGGTCAGATCCGCCATTTTCTGTATGCGCATTCCCTCGACAGCCCCTGTTTTGCTGCGACTGGGAGTGATGGCTGCGTTGAAACCAAGTTTCAGCGCTTCTTTCAACCTGTTTTCGGTCTGCCCCACCGGGCGCAACGCCCCTGATAGACTGATTTCCCCAAAAACCACAGTGTCTTTGGGGATGGCGGCGTCCTCTCGCGCAGACAGTAGCGCCGCCGCCACAGCCAGATCTGCGGCCGGTTCAGATATTTTCATGCCGCCGGCCACGTTCAGATAGACGTCCAGCCCGGCAAAAGGAATGCCGCAACGGGCCTCAAGCACCGCCAGGATCATTGCCAGTCGCCCACCGTCCCATCCAAGAACCGAGCGGCGTGGCTGGGAGTGAGGAGAGGGGGCGACAAGCGCCTGAAACTCGACCAGCACCGGGCGGGTGCCTTCGATGCCCGCAAATACCACACTGCCAGGCGCCGGTTCTTCGCGGTCGGACAGAAACAGCGCCGACGGGTTGCCGACTTCTGATAACCCGCCCCCGGTCATTTCGAAAACGCCAATCTCGTCAGCCGGACCAAAGCGGTTCTTGACTGCGCGCAGAATGCGGAACTGGTGGCCACGCTCGCCTTCGAAATAAAGCACTGTATCAACCATATGCTCCACCACGCGGGGGCCAGCAATCTGGCCCTCCTTGGTCACATGGCCCACCAGTATGACCGAGACGCCACGGGTTTTGGCAAAGGTTGTCAATTCATGCGCGGCGGCGCGCACCTGGCTGACGGAGCCCGGGGCGCTGTCCACGTTGTCGGCCCACATGGTCTGGATCGAGTCGATGATCGCCAGTTGCGGGCGCTCTTCGTCCAGGGTTGTCAGGATGTTTCGGAGATTGGTTTCGGCGGCCAGGCGCACCGGTGCCTGTCTCAGCCCCAGCCGCTCGGCGCGCATCCGCACCTGGGCAGAGGCCTCTTCGCCCGAAACATAAATCGTATCAAGGCCCGCCTGGGCAAACCGCGCGGCGGCCTGCAAAAGAAGCGTCGATTTTCCGATGCCGGGATCACCGCCAACCAGAATGGCAGAGCCGGGCACCAGCCCGCCCCCCAGCACCCGATCCAGTTCGCCCAGACCGCACAGGGTGCGCGGGGGCGGCGTTTCTTCGGTTGACAGGTCGCTTAAGGCAATGCCACGCCCGCGTGTCGCCCCAAGGGATTTTGAGGCCGGCCCTGCCGAAAGCGGTTTGTCCTCAACAATCGTGTTCCACTCGCCACATCCATCGCAGCGCCCGGACCATTTGGTAAACACTGCTCCGCAGGCGTTGCAGCTGAAGGAATTGTTGTTCTTTGCCATGGCGAACTTGTGCCCGAGAGGGCAGGCCCATGCAAGGGGGAGTGTTGTCGGGCCTACCCGGCACTTTTTCCGGTTTGGAACCGTTTCCCGGTCAGAAGCGAGATGGCGAGCGAGGTCAGGATACAGGCGCTGAACAGGTAAAGCCCCCATGCCACCTCGATCCGGGTGAGGGTCATGCCCTTAGCAACAATGATATAAAGCGCCACAAGAAAGATGTCGGCCATCGCCAGTTTGCCCATCAGGTTGAAAACCGGCAGCATCTTGCGCCGCATCTGTCCAAACTGGATCAACGCAAGCCCCAGCGTTTTCAGAAGGGGGGCGATAATGGCGAAAAACGTGACCAGCAGCGCCAAGAATACATCTTTTGCCCAGAGGGTCTGCAGCCCCGAAATCACGCTGATTTCATCCGTGCCAAAAAATGGAAGGTTCAGGCCCGCGCGCAGGAGCGGGGCAAACCAGGACAGGGGAAACAGGGCCAAAAGGGCCAGATTCAGATAACGCAGATACACCATAGTGACGGGATATATGGCGTTCTGTAGGCGTTACAACTCCTTATTGTCGTTCAGGTCCTGTTCCTTCCGCGCCGTGTTGTCCACCCGAGGGCCAGCTGGTCCGCGATTGCGGTCCCGGCGTGGCTTTGATGACATGGGAACGACAGTACGTTCCATGTTCGGAGTTGCCAGTATTTCGAAACCCAGCTTGGGCAACAGTGCGTTGAGGTCCGCCCCCAGCGCATCCACCTGTTTCGACACGACGCGCTCATCCGCTTCGACCTGCATCAACCAGTGCTTCAACTCATCCACCGAGAGGCGGGCCAGTTTGAGGTTGGAGCGAAACTCCTCCAGCTCTTCATGGCGTTGACGCAGAAAGGTGCGGGCACGCTCCACGCGATCTTTGCTGTAGATGCGGGCCAAGTCGCGGCTCTCGTAGCTCATCTGTGCTGCGACTTCCAGAATGTCGGGTTCCAATCCTGCCAGGTCGGGGTGGTTTCGAAGATGGGCTATGCGTTCACGCACGGCATCAAACTCGGCACCGGTTTTAAACAGCTTTTCGCGGTCCCCTTCATGGGCAAGGCGATAGGCCCGGGCGACATCCTGCATTGTCATGTGAAACCTGCGATGGCTGTTTTCCAGCTGCATCATCCGGCCATGGCCGGGCAGGAAGAACAGCAATGAAATACAGAGAGCGGTAAGAAAGATCTGCATATACATGCCCAGATCCGGCACATTCAGATCGCCGAACCGGGCCGGTATGGTCAGCCAGGGTTGCATTCCAAGGGTGGCAGCGAGAGTTGCCCCCACAAGTGCCAATGCCAAGATCACCATCAGCAAAAGGCTAATCCTTTGCGCAATTCCGGTCAGCAGCGCCATGATCCTTTTGAAATTCAGCATTATTTCCCCCCCTTATGAATAAGAGTTCACGCGAAGCGTTTCGGGGTTTGGTCCAAGAGGTTCGGGTATTTGATCCCGCAACGAAGTGCGGAAACTGGCCGAATTTTGAAGTGTTTTTTTGTTCAGCTCGGGCCGTCACTCGGGCCGAAACGCTTTAATGAATTTTCTAAAGCGTTTCGACTTTAACCTGAGACAGGGAAAAGTTGAAACGCCGCATGAGATATCAATGTCGTGGGCGTTTCGGAAGAAACATGTGTTTCAGGTTTATCCCGAAACGCTTTAATCAGAAGTTGATTATAGCAAGAAAATCGCGATTTGGGTAGCGGGGCAAAGATTGGTCACCGATATGTGATTGAATCCGCAGCACAATCAGCAAGAATAGCGGAGAATTTCACCGCACCGCTTCGATCGGCCCTTCGGCGCTGCCGGAAATGAACTGGGTCACGTAGGGGTCGCCAGAGGTGTCCATCTCACTTACCGGGCCGGTCCACTGGATCTTGCCGGCATGCAGCATGGCGATCTTGTCTGCGATCACCCGGACCGAAGACATGTCATGGGTGATGGTCATCGCGGTTGCGCCCATTTCCACTACAATTTCGCGGATCAGGTCATTGATCACACCGGACATGATCGGATCGAGCCCGGTGGTGGGTTCGTCAAAGAAAATGATCTCGGGTTCTGCGGCAATGGCACGGGCAAGGCCCACACGTTTCTGCATCCCGCCTGATAGTTCGGATGGAAACAGATCGGCCACGTCAGGGGTCAGCCCCACGCGGCGCAGCTTTTCAATGGCAATCTCACGGGCTTCGTCACGCGGGCGTTTCAGCGATCCACGCAACAGGCGAAAGGCGACGTTCTGCCAGACAGGAAGACTGTCAAACAGCGCGGCCCCCTGAAACAGCATGCCAAATCGGGCCAGAAACGCGTCACGCTCCACTTTTGACGTGTCTTCCCCGTCCAGCGTGATCAGCCCGCTATCTTGCTGCATCAGCCCAAGAATACATTTGAGCAGCACAGATTTCCCGGTGCCTGATCCACCGATGATCACCATGCTTTCGCCCCTGTTGATCGTCAGGTCAACGCCATCCAGAACGCGTTTCGGACCAAAGGCTTTGTGGACGTTTTTGAGTTCAATCATGAGACAAAGAAAAAGCTGGTGAGAAGGAAGTTGGCGGCGAGGATCATCACGGCGGCGGCTTCGACCGAAGTCTTGGTGGCACGACCGACCCCCTGTGCGCCGCGCCCGGAATTCATACCGTGAAAGCAGCCCATCACGGCGGCGATAAACCCGAACACCGCCCCCTTGACCAGAGAAGATACAATGTCGGCGCTTTCAAGGAAATTCCAGGTGTTGGTGATATAAGCGCCAGGGGCAAAGCCCAGTTGCTTGGTGCCAACAATATAGCCCCCCATGATGCCGATCACATCGCCAATCCCAACCAGGGCCGGCACCACCAGAATGGCGGCAAGCACGCGTGGGGCGGTGAGGTATTTCATCGGGTGTGTCGACAGGGTGACCAGCGCATCAATCTGCTCGGTCACCTTCATCGTGGCAATTTCAGCCGCGATGGAAGAGGTGACGCGGGCGGCGATCATCAACCCCACCAGCACCGGGCCAAGCTCTCGCACCATGCCAATGGCGACAATCTGCGGCACCACGGCCTCGGCCGAAAAACGCTGCCCGCCGGAATAGATCTGCAGGGCCAGCGCCGCTCCGGTGAAAATTGCGGTCAGCCCCACAACGGGCAGGCTGAAATAGCCGATATTGATCACCGAGGCGAGAAACTCGCGCGGATAGAAGGGGGGGCGCAGGATATGGCCCAGCGCCTGCCCGGCAAAAATCGCCACCCGACCGATCAGGGCCAGAAAGCCAAGAACCGAGCGGCCGATTGCTGCCAAAGGGGTGGTCAGGGCGGTCATTCCCGGCCCCGTGCATAGCGGCGGGAATAACGTGCGCCCAGCTGTGTCAGAATTTCATAGCCGATGGTCCCGGCCACGGCGGCAAGGTCGTCAACGCTTTGATGTTTGCCCAAAAGGGTCAGGGATTTGGGCAGGCCGTCCAGATGGGTGATGTCGACGCCAATCATGTCCATCGAAACGCGTCCCAGGATCGGGCAGGGGGTGTCTTCGTGAAACAACACCGCCTTGTTTGAAATCGCGCGATTGACGCCATCCGCATACCCGGCTGCCACCGTGGCCACGCGCGTGGGCTGTTCTGCGATCCAGGTGTTTGAATATCCAACACTTTCGCCGATGGCCACGTCGCGGATCTGAATAACCGGGGTGTCCAGTTCCACCACGGGCTGCGCCTCCTCATATGGAAATCCGCCATAAAGGCCAATTCCGGGGCGGGTGAGGTCAAAGTGGTAATCTTCCCCCAGCAAAATTCCCCCGGTGGCAGACAGGCTGCGCGGGGCATCAATGCCGTCGGTCATGTCATGAAACGCCATCAGCTGGCGTTTGTTCATCTCGTGGTCCGGTTCATCCGCACAGGCAAGGTGGCTCATGACCAGGCGCGGCCCCTGCGCCAGACAGATGTCGCGCAAGGCTGCCCACTCGCCCGGTTCCATGCCAAGGCGGTTCATGCCGGTATCAAGCTGGACCCCAAACGGGTGCCCGGGCAGGGCTTCGAAATGGCGGGTGACCTGTTCGACCGAGTTCAGCATCGGCACAAGACCCAGATCATGGATCATGTCGGTGTCGCCGGACATGTGGCCGGAAAACACGCTGATTTCCGGTCCCGGTCCCAAGGCTTCGCGCAGGGCAGCCCCTTCTTCAGCGGCGGCGACAAAAAAACGGCGTGCGCCTGCGGCGGCCAGCGCCCGCGCGGTTTTTGCCACACCCAACCCATAGGCATCGGCCTTGACCACCGCGGCGGTCTGCACGTCATTTGCGGTTTTCGCATCCAGCGCCTGCCAGTTTGCGGCCACGGCATCAAGATCAATTGTCAGTTTACCAGTGCTCATGCCCAGCGTTTTCGTAAGGCGGGCGGACAAGGTCAAGGCAAAACGGTATTCGCACGGCAAGGAGCGGTATTTTCACCAGAATTGTGGCGGGAATGACCGGGCTTATGCCTCGACCAGCACGGTCTCCACGTCACTTGTGCCTTCAAGTGTACGGTGCACCGGGCAGCGATCAGCGATTTCCAGAAGTCGATGCCGCTGGTCCTGACTGAGCGGTCCGTCCAGCATCACCTCTCGGCGGAACTTGTCGATCTTTGCCCGTGTGCTGGTGTCGGCATCCTGCGCGTGAACCTTGTTGTGGCTGACATCCACCCGCACATGGGTCAGCGGCCAGCCTTTGCGGCGTGCATACATGCGGATGGTCATGGATGTGCAGGCCCCAAGCCCGGCTGAGAGGAACCCGTAAGGCGACATGCCCTTGTTGGTGCCGCCATAGGCCATCGGTTCATCGGCCTGGGTGTGATGAAAAGGTCCGGCCTGAATGTCTTGCAAAAACCCGTCTGCATCTGCTTCGGCCACCCGAACGATGCCCTCTGGCGCGCCTATCGGAGGGGCCGGTGGGGTCAGGTCGGTGTAACGGGTTGCCCAGGCCGAAATCACCTCGGCCACATATTCCGCATCCGCCTGTCGGGTGATCAGATGGTCGGCATCATCAAGGGTGATAAAGCTTTTCGGATGCTTGGCGGCCATGAAAATCTTCGCGGCATGGTCAATCGAGACCACTTCGTCGCGCGGGGCATGCAGCACCAGTAGGGCGGCATTCAGATTGTGGATGGCCTCATCTATCTTCTGTTCCTGCAAATCATCAACAAGGCTTTGTCGCAGGGTGAACGGGCGACCGCCAAGTTGGACACGGGCTGTTCCCTCGGCGTTGAGATCGGGCAGGGCGGTTTCAAATTGCCGGATGACATTGGCAGGCGTCGAGGGCGCGCCGATGGTCACTACGGCCTGCGTATCCGGTAATTGTGCCGTCGCCCGGAGGATGGCCGCGCCCCCCAGCGAATGACCAATCAGGAGGTCCGGGGCCATACCGCGCGCTTTCAAAGCCTGTGCGGCGAGCAGGATATCTTCTACATTTGAAGAAAAATGGGTGTGTTCAAACGCGCCGTCTGACTGGCCCAACCCGGTGAAGTCAAACCGCAAAACGGCGATGCCCAGCCCGGCAAGGCGATCCGCGATGCGTCGGGCGGCGGCAATGTCCTTGCCGCAGGTGAAGCAATGGGCAAACAGGGCGGTGCCCAGATGCGGACCCGAGGGCAGGTTCAACCGCCCCGCCAGATCATCTCCGCCATGCCCTTTGAAAGTGAAACGCTCGGTCGGCATCCACAGATCCTTTTTCCAGCCGGTCCCGGTGGTTGGGGCCGGTGTTCCTTTTCCCAGCGCCCTTCCGACAAGGGACTAACCGGTGTTGCCCTGAGATTGGGGGCAGATGCCCCAGGTCTCAAGGGATTGTTGTGCAAACGCACAGGAACGTGAGGGGACGTGACAAAAGGCGTCCGTCACGGCGCGGCCCCGCTTGTCAGCCCAACCGGGCTTTGCCACGGTAGGACTGATCAAAGGCCCGGAAGCATGGAGTTAGAATGGTCGAAATTTGCCAACAGGAGCTGCCATTTCGCCCGTGGGAGGATGAGCATACCCGCCGCCTGCCAGGACTGACACCGACCGCACCCGGGGAATGGCTTTGGGTTGATGATGCCTATGGCGCCCAGATGAACCATCGCCGTCAGTTGATGTCAGACAAGGGGAATGCCGTGCACCGCCTGTCGGAAACGGCCCTGCCTGCCGCACAAGAGCTTTTAGAGACGGTATTGGAGGAACTGCGTGCGCGCAGTGACTTCGAAATCTGCGCCGAGAGGGTGATATGTCCCGACCGGGCGCAAATTGAGATCAATCGCGCTGCACCGCTCCTGACCGTCGGAGCCTTGGTTCAGGAAGATTTTGTTATCATGGAAAAGATCGGGGATGAGCACGTGCTGACCGGGGCAATCCTGTGCTTTCCTGCCAGCTGGACGCTGGAGCAGAAATTCCTGCAACCCATGACCCGTATTCATGTGCCGGTTGAGGAATATACGCCCGAAATTGCCCGCCGGGTTCAGCGCCTGTTTGATGGTATTCAGGTTGGCCGCCCGATGTGGCGGGCGAATGCTCTGGTTTACGGGGATCCGGAACTGCATCAACCGCGTCGGGAAGAGGATAAGAGAGGCCCGGTGCAGTCAGGGCGCAAATTTCTGCGGGTGGAGCGGCAAGGAATGCGACGCCTGCCGAAGACACGTGCCGTGATCTTTTCGATCCACAGCTTTGTCCTGCGCGATACGCGGTTGGCGGAGCTTGGGATCCGTTTACCACAAGCCGAGCGGGCCTGACATTCGGGTCAATCTGCGCCTTATGTCCGCAGCCGAGATGTCAGCAGCCGACGGGGATTTCGACAAACCCCTGTTGCGGGGTCCAATGGCGGATGGTGCGCGGCGGATTGGCGGAGCGACGCTGGGCGAAGAGCCGGGAAAACAGGTTTCCTGACCGGGTCATCGGGGCCAGTTTCTGATGTTTTGGTGCAAAGAGGGGCATGGCGAAGGTCTCATTCGTTTCAGGGCATTCAGGCGCGGTTTGGTGTTTGTCTGACCTCAGAATGCCTCGTGAATATGCAGTTTACGGGAAAGAAATACGGCCAAAATGGACCAATTGCATGCCGATATGGCAGGCGGTGCCTCAGGCCTTAAGTTGTGTTAACCCTGTTTTCCGGCGCTTCTACTGGCGGAACTTCAATACCGAGCCGGGGCAAAAATGGCTTCCAAAAAGGAAAGGGCGCCCGAAGGCGCCCTTGGTGTGATGAACCGCAAAAGCGATCAGCAGCTGTAGTAAAGCTGGAATTCGATCGGGTGCGGGGTGTGCTCGTAGGCGTAAACCTCATCCCATTTCAGGTCGAGATAGCCGTCGATCTGGTCTTTGGTGAACACGTCACCGGCCAGCAGGAAGTCGTGATCTTCGGCCAGGGCGTCCAGTGCTTCGCGCAGGCTGGAGCAGACAGTCGGAATGCCTTCCAGCTCTTCCGGCGGCAGATCATAGAGGTTCTTGTCCTGAGCGGGGCCCGGATCGATCTTGTTCTTGATGCCGTCAAGGCCAGCCATCAGCAGGGCGGCAAAGCACAGGTAGGGGTTCGCGGCCGGATCGGGGAAGCGGGCTTCCACGCGCTTGGCTTTCGGGCTTTCGGTCCACGGAATACGGACACAACCCGAACGGTTCGAGGCCGAATAGGCGCGCAGAACCGGGGCTTCAAAGCCGGGGATCAGGCGTTTGTAGCTGTTGGTCGACGGGTTGGTGAAAGCGTTCAGGGTCTTGGCGTGTTTCAGAACACCACCGATGAACCACAGCGCCTCTTGCGACAGGTCGGCGTATTTGTCGCCGGCAAAGAGCGGTTTGCCGTCTTTCCAGATCGACATGTTCACATGCATGCCGGTGCCATTGTCACCCGAGATCGGCTTCGGCATGAAGGTTGCCGACTTGCCATAAGCGTGGGCCACGTTGTGGATGATGTATTTGTATTTCTGCAGCTCGTCAGCCTGTTTGGTCAGGGTGTCGAAGATCAGACCCAGCTCGTGCTGACACGACGCCACCTCGTGGTGGTGTTTGTCGGTCTTCATGCCCAGCGACTTCATGGTCGACAGCATTTCACCGCGGATGTCCTGCGCGTCATCAATCGGGTTCACCGGGAAATACCCGCCCTTGACGCCCGGACGGTGGCCCGAGTTGCCCATTTCATAATCGGTGTCGGTGTTCCACGAGGCGTCCACGGCGTCCACTTCGTAAGACACTTTGTTGATGCCAACCTGGTAACGCACGTTGTCGAACAGGAAAAACTCTGCTTCCGGCCCCATGTAAGCCACATCGCCAATACCCGACGACTTCAGATAGGCCTCGGCTTTTTCGGCGGTGCCGCGCGGGTCACGGCCGTATTTCTCACCGGTGTCCGGCTCCACGATGGAGCAGTGCACGCAGAGCGTTTTTTCAGCATAGAACGGATCAACATAGGTGCTTTCTGTGTCCGGCATCAGTTTCATGTCGGAGTTTTCGATCGACTTCCAGCCGGCAATCGACGACCCGTCGAACATGAAGCCTTCTTCCAGGAAGTCCTCATCCACCAGATCGCTGTCCACGGTCACGTGCTGCAGCTTGCCGCGCACGTCGGTGAAGCGGATGTCGACATAGGCGATGTCTTCGTCCTTGATTTGCTTGAGTACGGCTTGTGTGCTCATTGCTTTTTCCTTTGTTTCAGAAACTTGGATGCCCGGGAAAAGGGCGGATTACACGGCGTCCAGACCGGTTTCACCGGTGCGGATGCGAATGGCTTGTTCAACGGGGGAGACAAAGATTTTGCCATCACCGATCTTGTCGGTCTTGGCGGCCTCAACGATGGCTTCAATGGCTTCGTCCACCTGATCGGCGGGCAGAACCACTTCGATCTTCACTTTGGGCAGGAAATCGACCACGTATTCGGCGCCGCGATACAGCTCGGTATGACCTTTCTGGCGGCCAAACCCCTTCACTTCGATCACCGACAGACCTTGAACGCCGATGTCCTGAAGCGCTTCTTTCACCTCGTCCAGTTTGAACGGTTTGATGATCGCTTCGATCTTTTTCATCTGGCTTCCCCCAATGGCAGTTTGCGCGTTAAAGCGTTTGCTTTTTGCCTGACCTCAGGAGAAAGCAAAACGCAGCACAACATATCTACGTTCCGATCGTTTCGCCCTAAATCAGTGATACAGATTTCTGGTGAAACGCTTTAGAAGTAGACAGACCATGTTCCCTGTGGCCGGACAATTGTTGGTCTCTGTTACGGCGCGCAGCTGTGCCAATTTTTAGGGCTTCTGCACAAAATTTAGGCGATATGGCGTGAAATTGTGCAATTGCAGAAAGGATCAAGATGACGGAACTGCTGACGGCTGCCCAAATGCGCGCCATTGAACAGGCTGCAATCGACTCAGGTGAGGTCACAGGCCTTGAGTTGATGGAGCGTGCCGGGCGGGGCGTGGTTGAGGCGATTTTTGCAAAATGGCCAGAATTGGCGTCGGAGTCCGATGAGGCCGGGCAGGGGGGCGCTGCCCCCGATCCTGCGTCAGGGCTCAGCCCGTTCGTCGGGCGAAATGATCCCCCGGATCATTTCCAGGAAGCCCTCGAACCCCGGGATATTTCCAGCAAGAGGAAAAGGGCGGTCGTGCTTTGCGGGCCGGGCAATAATGGCGGTGATGGGTTTGTCGTGGCGCGGTTATTGCATTTGCGCGGCTGGGAGGTGGAGGCGTTTCTTTACGGGGATGCCGAAAAGCTGCCGCCGGATGCGCGGATGAATTATGAGCGGTGGTGCGCATTGGGGGAGGTAGGCGATCTGAGTGATTATGCACGCAGGGACGGCTGGAAGTGTGATGTGTTGATTGATGCGCTTTTCGGTACAGGGTTGGCGAGACCGTTGAGAAGCTTGGGTGAGTTATTTTGGAATATGGAGGACATGGTCGATTGTTTTGCAATTGAGTTTGGCCATTTTAGGGGGCGGCCAGCCATCGTAGCCGTCGACATGCCAAGTGGAATTTGTTCTGACAGCGGAAAAGAGTTTCCACATGAAGAGGATTGGAACCGTTATTCGGCTACGGCTCACCTCACTGTTTCGTTTCACAGATACAAACCTGGGCATTTACTCGACAAAGGTGCAGAGCGGGTTGGGAAGCTGCATTGTGTAGATATAGGATTGGAAGCTCAACAAAAGAGCTTGGATCATGGCGTGGTGATGCCTCTTCAAAAGACTGAGGGAAAAGCTTTGTCTGCTTTCAACACACCTAACCGAGCACTTTTACGGCAGTTTGATGGTTGGCATGGGGGGGGGGTGTGCAAGGATATTGATGAACACAAATACTCCCATGGTCACGCTCTTATCCTCTCGGGGCCTTCTGGCAAAGGCGGGGCTGCGCGATTGTCGGCGCGAGGTGCTTTACGCATTGGGGCAGGGCTGGTGACCGTCGCTCCCACGCCCGGTGCCGTTCAGGAAAATGCGGCGCGGCTGGATGCGATCATGCTGTCTCCGGTTGGGGACAAACAGGCATTGGAGGCAGTGCTCGCGGATGAGCGGTTCAATGCGCTCTGCCTTGGCCCCGGCTTGGGCATTGAGCGGGCGCGGGAGCTGGTGCCAGTGGCGCTTTTGGCCGGGCGGGCGACGGTGCTGGATGCTGATGCGCTGACGGCTTTTGCGGAGGAGCCGCAGGCTTTTTTTGATCAGCTGCACGAAAACTGCGTGCTCACCCCCCATGGCGGTGAGTTTGCGCGACTGTTTCCGGATATTGCACAAAAGCTAAATGCGCCAGCAGTCAAAGGTCCGGCCTATTCGAAGGTAGATGCAACCCGCGAGGCCGCAGCGCGGGCTGGCTGTGTGCTGCTGCTCAAGGGAGCGGATACGGTGATTGCGGCCCCGGATGGGCAATGTTCGATCCATTCAGCGCATTACGAACGTGCGGCCCCTTGGCTGGCTACAGCCGGATCCGGGGATGTGTTGGCCGGGTTTGTCACCGGGCTTTTGGCGCGGGGATTTTCGCCAATGCAGGCCGCCGAAACGGCCGCCTGGCTGCATGTGGAATGCGCGTTGGAGTTCGGCCCGGGGCTGATCGCGGAGGATCTGCCGGAGATGTTGCCAAAGGTGTTTCGGAAAATCGGGGCTTAACCCGTCGTCAGCTCAGCACCGTTTGCGTAGATGACATGGTTGCGGTCGAAGATGAGGCGATAGAGCGTCGTTTTTTCCAGAGTTTCCCGCACTTCGCCTGCCAGACTGCTGACGCTGACCAGAGAAGTTTTCTCACCACGCAGCAGGATGGCCTGCTCAGCGGCGACGCGGGTGTCACGTTCCGGCATGTTCGCACCAAGGCTGCCTTTCTGGATGAGCGCGCTTTTGGCGGTGCTCTGCTCGATCGCGCGCAACGGTTGGGCTCCGACATCACGTGTAATGATGCGGTCGCCTTCGCGCAGGTCTTCCACGGCGACCTCGCCGCGCAACGTCAGGACGATCGTACCTTTTGTGAGGCCCGCCTGGGCAGATGTGGCGTCGTGAAAAACGTTGTTGCTGGTCAAGGCAGTCATGGCAGCACCCTTTTACATCAGTTCGGATTTATCCCTGAGTAACCATTTATTTGGAAATGGGGCAGAATTGGGGCAGCGGTGAGGTTTGTTAATGTGGCTGTTTCGCATTTTGAGGTAATGCGCCTAAATGCATAGCATTGTTTCCATTAAGCCTCTTTCAGCGCGGGGAGCGGGGTAGATGACATGTCCCGACCATTGATGCGGATCAGATGACGTTTTGCGAAATGCAACTGAAATAGGGTAATTGTGCCTGCCTCAGTCGGGCGGCTGAACAGTTCTCCATCCACAAGGCGATGTGCTGCCACAAGTGTCTGTTCTTTTCCAAACATGGCTTGTGCCATCCAGCCCCGGAGCAGAACAGGTTGGTTTGGAGCCACGTGAAAGGCGTCCTTTCCGGACAATCCAAACATCGCTGTCGGATTGATGCGGATCATGTCCTGCAGGTGCATCGTCTTTCGGCTGATGGCACGAAGACGCACGACACCTATATCTGCGGCCACCAGACGCTCTCCGGCTTTGATCTCGGTAATCGGCTTTTCACCTGATAACGTCAAAACCCGCGCACCTGCGCCAATACCGGAAGAATAAATATGCCGGGCTTGTCGATCATACGCCGAAACAAGCCCCCGTGTTTGAAACGTCATGGGGACACCACCTGCATCTTTGTTTTTGCCCTCTTGCGGGGCGCTGCTCTTTGATACCGACGATAGGCCAACAAACGGTTAAGGGCGACGATTTTTCCGGGCAGGCGGAAAATCATCAAAGCAACGTGGCAAAGCGGACTCACTTTGCGATTTTTCCTCTCGCATCCCCCGGCGTCCTTTGCTAGAAGGGCGCGAATTCGGCGTCGGGTCAGACAGAAATCAACCGGTGCGCCGTTAAGGTTATGCGGGTGTGGCGAAATTGGTAGACGCACCAGATTTAGGTTCTGGCGCCGCGAGGCGTGGGGGTTCAAGTCCCTCCACCCGCACCAAAGATGAAAGAAGGACAACGACATGCAGGTCACCGAGACCCTGAATGAAGGCCTGAAACGCGGTTACAAAATCGTGGTTCCCGCGGCCGATCTGGACGCAAAGGTCAATGAAAAGCTGGCCGAGGCGCAGCCGGAAGTGGAGATGAAAGGTTTCCGCAAGGGCAAGGTGCCGATGGCGCTTCTGAAAAAGCAGTTTGGTCAGCGCCTGATGGGCGAAGCCATGCAGGAATCGATTGATGGTGCAATGAACAAGCACTTCGAGGAAAGCGGCGATCGTCCGGCTTTGCAGCCCGATGTAAAAATGACCAACGAAGATTGGAAAGAAGGCGACGACGTCGAGGTCGAAATGACCTACGAAGCTCTGCCGGAAATTCCGGAAGTCGACCTGAAGGGCATCAAGCTCGAGAAGATGGTTGTGAAGGCTGGTGACGCTGACGTGGAAGAGGCCCTGGGCAACCTGGCCGAAACCGCGCAGGATTTCAAAGCCCGCAAAAAAGGGTCGAAAGCCAAAGACGGTGATCAGGTTGTAATCAACTTCCTGGGCAAAGTGGACGGCGAAGCCTTTGAAGGCGGCGCTGGCGACGATTACCCGCTGGTTCTGGGCTCGAACTCGTTCATTCCGGGGTTCGAAGACCAACTGGTTGGCGCCAAGGCCGGTGAAGAAGTGGAAGTCAAAGTGACCTTCCCCGCTGAATACGGCGCTGAGCACCTGGCCGGTAAAGATGCCGTGTTCGAATGCACCGTGAATGAGGTGAAGGAACCGGTTGCCGCAGAAATCAATGATGAGCTGGCCCAGAAATTCGGTGCCGAAGACCTCGAGGCTCTGAAAGCTCAGATCGCCGAGCGTCTTGAAGCTGAGTTCGGCGGTGCAGCCCGTGCCGTGATGAAGCGTGGCCTGCTGGATGAGCTGGACAAGCTGGTTGAGTTCGACCTGCCGCCGTCGCTGCTGGATGCAGAAGCCAAGCAGATCGCTCATCAGCTGTGGCATGAGGAAAACCCGGAAGTGGAAGGCCACGACCACCCGGAAGTTGAACCCACCGACGAGCACAACAAACTGGCTGGACGTCGTGTGCGCCTTGGTCTGCTGCTGGCCGAACTGGGCCAGAAGAACGAGATCCAGGTCTCTGATGCAGAGTTCACCCAGGCGATCATGAATCAGGCGCGTCAATACCCGGGGCAGGAGCGTCAGTTCTTTGAATTCGTTCAGCAAAACCCGCAGATGCGCCAGCAGATCCAGGCACCGCTGTTCGAAGATAAGGTCATTGACTACATCTTTGAACTGGCTGATGTGTCGGAAAAAGAAGTGTCGAAAGACGATCTTCAAAAGGCCGTTGAGGCGCTGGAAGACGAATAAGACGGGCATTTCCGCTTATGACAAGGCCGTCCCGCTTGGGGCGGCCTTTTTTGTGCCAGTTCGAACGGGAACGATCCCCGGCCTTTTTGCCACATTTTCCTGGTCAAAAATATCCTGGGGTGAATTGGCCCCGAAAAGGGACAAGAGGGGCAAGGCCCCTTCCCGAGCGAAGCGAGGCCACGCCCAAGCCTGTCGGCCAAAGGCCGTAAAGACGCGGGAGCATTACCCCGGTCGAAGCCCGGTCTCCACCAACAGCCCCAGCCGCTTGGCTTCGTAATAGTAGCCGCGCGCGTACCATTTCATTGCGCCTTCAATGCTGCCATTCGACACCAGATAAGCACCTTTCAGGTATTTCCCTGCATATTTCAGGTTCACATCTGGGTCGAGCAGCTCTTCTGCCGGGCCGCGGTGACCCATGGTGCGGGCGGTCTGGGGGAGGATCTGCAACAGCCCCCAATAGGGTCCGTTGCGCGCCCAGGGGCGGTGGGTGCTTTCGCGCACCGCCTGACGATGCACCAGCTCGCGCGGGATCTGGTAATGGTCGGCCCATTTGTTGATCAGGGCGCGCAGTTCGGGGGTCTCGTTGGGATAGAGCGGTGGATTGAACGCATCTTTGTGGGGGCGCGACCGGGTCGGTTCCGTTGTGCGCCCGCCGCATCCTGCCAGCAATGTGGCGGTTGCCAGCTGCACAAACTGGCGCCGTGGCATGGAAGAAATCTGTCTCATGTCCAGACGCTACAGCGTGGCGATGGGGACGCAAAGAAACTGTGTGGTGATCAGCATCTCTTTGCCACCCTTTTGGGGGCGGCAAGAAAAAGCCGCCCCGAAAGGCGGCTTTTAAGGTCGTTTCGGAAAGAGAAGAATTACTCTTCTTCCGAAGCTTCTTCAGCGACCGGAGCCGGAGCGTCGTCATCATCCGAAGCAGCGGCACCGATTTCGTCGAACAGTTCGGCGATTTCGAATTCAGCTTCGGCTTCAGCTTCTGCAGCCAGTTCCTGGATCGACTTGCCCGAGGCCTGCAGTTCGGCTTCTTCTTCCGAACGGGCCACGTTGAGGAAGATGTCAACTTCGACTTCAGGGTGCAGGCGCACATGCACGGCATGCAGACCCAGATCCTTGATCGGAGCTTTCAGGGCAACCTGTTTTTTGTCCAGCGAGAAGCCAGCTTCGGTGGCCACATCTGCGGCGTCACGCGGGGTGACGGAACCGTAGAGCGAGCCGGCATCCGAAGCGGAGCGAATCACGATGAACTGCTGACCGTCCAGCTTCTCAGCCAGAGCCTCAGCTTCTTTTTTGGTTTCGAGGTTGCGGGCTTCCAGCTGAGCTTTCTGAGCTTCGAAGCCAGCGATGTTGGCTTGCGAAGCGGTCAGGGCTTTGCCTTGCGGCAGCAGGAAGTTGCGGGCGTAACCCGGCTTGACGTCAACCACGTCACCCATTTGACCCAGTTTGGCCACGCGTTCCAGAAGGATAACTTGCATGATGTTCTCCTTACTTCACGGTGTAGGGCAGCAGGGCGAGGAAGCGGGCGCGTTTGATGGCACGGGCCAGTTCACGCTGCTTCTTGGCCGAAACGGCGGTGATGCGCGAAGGAACGATTTTGCCACGCTCAGAGATGTAGCGCTGCAGCAGACGGGTGTCTTTGTAATCGATCTTCGGGGCGTTGTCACCCGAGAACGGGCAGACCTTGCGGCGGCGGAAAAACGGTTTGCTAGCCATTGTTTAGATCCTTCCGAACTTAGCGGTCACGGCCACGGCGGTCGCCGCGTTCGTCACGTTTCTGCATTTGAACCGACGGACCTTCAGCGTGATCATCGACCTTGATGGTCAGGATCCGCATCACGTCGTCATGCAGGCGCATCAGGCGTTCCATTTCCTGAACCGCAGCGGCAGGCGCGTCGGTTTTCAGGAAGGCGTAATGCCCTTTGCGGTTCTTGTTGATCTTGTAGGCCATCGTTTTGACGCCCCAGTACTCGCTGTCAACGACTTTACCGCCGTTGTCGGCCAGCACGGTGCCAAAATGTTCGACGAGGTTTTCAGCTTGCGCGTTGGACAGGTCCTGGCGCGAGATGAAGACATGCTCATAAAGCGGCATGTGAGCTCCTGTTATTTACACGTGCTTCAAAGTATGGGCCCAACCTTTCCGCGACCCATTCACGAGAGGCAACGCAGTTCAAGACATGCGGAAAGGACAGGGCCTTATACACGGATCGGGCCAGGATGCAAGGGGCAGGGGAGAGGGGCACGCCTTGGCAGGTGCATGCGCCAGAACAGCGAAGGCGGCGGGTGTCAAAACAACTCCTCTCCGCTGCCCCATTCCCGCCACCTTTCAGGGCAAATGATTAACGGAAAGACGGCAAGGAAGGATGTTGCGTAATGAGCGTTCTGATCAACGATATCAACGATGTCAAATCCCTCGGATCGGAAGATCAGGGGCCGGAGCTGACCCACACGCGCTGGGGGTACATGATCACCTCTTGCGACGCTGCGGGTGTTGCGATGAGGGCTGGTTACCTCCTGTTGCGCTATGGCGGGATTGTTCTTTTTCTGGTTGCGGTTGGCCTTTGGGTGATGCCCGGCGCCTCCGTGCATCCTGATATCATCCCGTTCAAGATCGGGGTGAGCGTGCTTTTTGCCCTGCTCGGGTCGGTTCTGTTCTGGAGCGGCACCAATGACCGGTGTGGAGAAACGCAGGTTGATCTCGAACGGCGCCAGCTGCGCCGGGGGCTGCGGCGCGCAAACGGCCGCTTTTCGGTGGTTGCTGAAATGCCGCTTCAGCAGGCGGGCGATCTGTTTGTCTCGCGCCCGGCATATGAGGGGGACGATGCCGTTCTTTATGTGCGCCGCAACGATGCGCCGTTGGCTTTCGAAGTGGCCGCCGGGCCGGAGGACCTGTTGTATCCGCTGCTGAAGCGCATCAAAGCGGATATGAGGCGTGCAACACTCGCCGCCTGACGAAACCGGTCCTGCCTGAGCCTGGGTCCATGCGCTGTGCGGCGTGATCTGGGCGAGGCGCGAACCACGGATGGGGTGCGGCAGCGCCCCATTTTTTTTGGTGCAGTTTAAACCCGTTGCGCCCGCTTCCCCCGCAGGCTATGCCCTTGGGGAAAGAAATCTGTCCGATTGGGCAAAGGAGGGTTTATGAGCCGCGCATTCGTATTTCCCGGGCAGGGTGCCCAATCCATTGGCATGGGCAAAGCCCTCGCAGAGGCATACCCGGAAGCCAAAGCTGTGTTTGACGAGGTGGACGAGGCCCTTGGCGAAAAACTTTCGACCCTGATCTGGGAAGGGGACCAGGCAGAGCTGACCCTGACCCAGAATGCGCAACCCGCGCTGATGGCCACGTCGCTGGCTGCTGTGAAGGCACTGGAAGCGGAAGGCGTGGGAATTGACGCTGCCGCCTATGTCGCCGGGCATTCGCTTGGGGAATATTCCGCGCTGGCCGCTGCGGGCACCTTCTCCATTGCCGACACCGCGCGCCTGCTGCGCATTCGTGGCAAGGCGATGCAGGAGGCTGTTCCGGTCGGGGTTGGGGCCATGGCGGCACTGCTTGGTCTGGATTTCGACGCCGCGACCGATGTCGCCGAGGAAGCCGCACAGGGGCAGGTCTGTCAGGCCGCCAATGACAATGATCCCGCACAGGTTGTGGTGTCTGGCCATAAGGAGGCGGTTGAGCGCGCGGTTGAGATTGCCAAGCAGAAAGGCGCGCGTCGTGCCGTGCTGCTGCCAGTGAGCGCCCCGTTCCATTGTGAACTGATGCAACCGGCGGCCGAAGCGATGGCGCAGGCTCTGGCAGAGGTGGATATGGAACGTCCCAGCGTGCCGCTGGTGGCCAATGTGCGGGCCACCGCACTTTCCGATCCGGCGACAATCCGCTCTTTGCTGGTGGAGCAGGTGACCGGTTCCGTGCGCTGGCGCGAAAGTGTTGCGTGGATGGCAAATGAAGGCGTGAGTGAGGTCTGGGAAATCGGTGCCGGCAAGGCGCTTTCGGGCATGATCCGCCGGATTGCCAAGGATGTGACCTGCCGGGCGGTGGGCACACCTGAGGATGTGAAAGCTGCCATTGAGGCGCTGAACGGATAATTCAGAAGAGCTGCCGGTCTCGTGGGGGAAACACTCGCTTGTTTTCTGTCGCGGGGCTGAGGTGGGCTGGAAAGCAAAGAAGGAAAAGCAGATGTTCGATCTGACGGGTAAAAATGCGCTGATCACGGGCGCCTCGGGGGGTATTGGTGGCGCGATTGCCAAGGCGCTTCACGGCGCGGGGGCGACTGTGGCGCTGTCAGGAACCCGGGTGGAGCCGCTTGAGGCTCTGGCCGCCGAACTGGGGGAGCGTGCGCATGTGTTGCCCTGCAACCTTTCGGATGGCGAGGCGGTGGATGCCCTGCCTAAGCAGGCAATTGAGGTGATGGGATCGGTCGATATTCTGGTGAACAATGCTGGTATCACCCGGGATCAGATCTTTATGCGCATGTCGGATGAGGAATGGGATAGCGTGATCAACGTGAACCTGACCTCGACCATGCGGCTCTGCCGTGGGGTGATGCGCCCGATGATGAAGTCGCGCTGGGGGCGAATCGTCAATATCAGTTCGATCGTCGGTGCCACCGGAAACCCCGGTCAGGTGAACTATGCTGCGTCGAAGGCGGGCATGGTCGGCATGACCAAATCGCTGGCCTATGAAGTTGCAAGCCGCGGCATCACCGCCAACTGTGTGGCACCGGGCTTCATTGCAACCGCGATGACCGACAAGCTGAGCGATGATCAGAAAGACAAGATCAACGTGCAAATTCCGGCCGCGCGTATGGGCAGTGCGGATGAAATTGCGGCCGCAGTTCTGTATCTGGCGTCAAACGAAGCAGGTTACACGACCGGTGCGACGCTGCATGTCAACGGTGGCATGGCGATGCTTTAAGGCTTTGATCAAGGGGCCGGGTGTGCCTGCCCCTTGATCCCTGAAATGGTTTGCCTATCTTACCCGATGTGGTATAGGCGGCGCAGGTTTTCCCCCGGGCGCATTTGCATGTCTGGGGATCTCGGCATAACGCGCGGGAAACTGAGCGGTCTTTCGAGGCCAAATGAGACAGGGCTCCGGCCCGACCCAAAGGGCACAAGCCCTGAATAATGTGAGGATTTACCATGAGCGACGTCGCAGATCGCGTGAAAAAAATCGTTGTTGAGCACCTGGGTGTGGAAGAGGACAAGGTCACGGAATCGGCCTCGTTCATTGACGACCTGGGCGCAGACAGCCTGGACACCGTTGAGCTGGTTATGGCTTTCGAAGAAGAGTTCGGCATTGAGATCCCGGATGACGCTGCCGAAACCATCCAGACCTTCGGCGACGCCGTAAAGTTCATCACCGAAGCTCAATAAGCGCGTGTGACAGAAACTGGGAAACGGCGCCCTTCGGGGCGTCGTTTTCGTTTGTGAACAGGAATTTTTCCTGCAGGCAGGGCGGAACGACGTGCGGGCAGTTGCCCGTTTCCGGAAAACGCCTTGCCCCGCATGGCTTGCCCGCGTTATTTAACGCGAGAGTTTGAAATACCTTTGAAAGGGCTACAAATATGCGTCGAGTGGTAGTGACAGGTCTGGGCATGGTATCTCCGCTGGCCAGCGGGGTCGAGGAAACCTGGAAACGTATTCTGGACGGGCAGTCGGGCGCAGGTCCGATCACCAAGTTTGATGCCTCCAATGTAACCACCAAATATGCCTGCGAAGTGCCGTTTGGTGATGGCACTGACGGGACATTCAACCCCGATGACTGGATGGCTCCGAAAGAGCGCCGTAAGGTGGATGATTTCATCCTTTACGGTATCGCAGCTTCCGATATGGCATTGGCTGATGCGGGCTGGACCCCGGAAGCAGAGGAAGACCGCCTGCGCACGGGCGTGATGATCGGCTCCGGCATTGGCGGGCTGTCGTCAATTGCCGATACGGCTGTGCTGATCAAGGAACGTGGCCCCCGCCGGGTTTCGCCCTTCTTCATCCCCGGGTCGCTGATCAACCTGATCTCCGGACAGGTGTCCATCAAATACGGCTTCAAAGGTCCGAACCATGCGGTTGTGACCGCCTGTTCGACCGGCGCGCACGCCATTGGTGATGCAACCCGTCTGATCCAGTCCGGCGATGTAGATGTGATGGTGGCCGGCGGTGCCGAAGCTGCGATCTGTGAGATCGGTATTGCGGGTTTCAACGCCTGTAAAGCCCTGTCGACCAAGCGCGAAGATGACCCCAAAGCGGCCAGCCGCCCCTATGACAACGACCGGGATGGGTTCGTGATGGGTGAAGGTGCCGGAATTGTGGTGCTGGAAGAGTACGAACACGCCAAGGCGCGCGGTGCCAAGATCTATGCCGAGGTGCTGGGCTATGGCCTGTCGGGCGACGCCTATCACATCACCGCCCCGTCCGAGGATGGCGACGGTGGCTTCCGCGCCATGACCGCGGCTTTGGCGAAAGCTGGTCTGGAACCGTCAGCGGTGGATTACATCAACGCCCACGGCACGTCCACGATGGCAGACACGGTTGAGTTGGGTGCAGTTGAGCGTCTGCTGGGCGACGCGGCTGACAAGGCCACCATGTCCTCGACCAAATCCTCAATCGGTCACCTGCTTGGCGCTGCTGGTGCGGTGGAAGCGATCTTCTGTGTCTTGGCAATCCGCGACCAGATTGCACCGCCAACATTGAACCTCGACAACCCGGCAGTCGCGCCGCGCCTGTCGCTGGCAGCCAACAAGGCGGAACCGCGCGACATCAACATCACCCTCTCGAACAGTTTCGGATTTGGTGGCACCAATGCCTGTCTTGTTATGGGCAAGGTCGCTGACTGATGTGGCGAAACATCGCGTCCAACGCGCTGACGCTTTTCATCCTCATCCTGATTGTCGGGGTGGGGATGATCGCTTGGGGCAAACGTGAGTTTACCCAACCGGGTCCCCTGGCGCAGGCGGTCTGTCTCAAGGTAGAGCGTGGATCGAATTTCAACCGGGTGTCGAAGAATCTGGAGACCCTGGGGGCAATTTCCTACCCGCAGATCTTTCGTGTCGGTGTCAGCTATTCCGAAAAGTCCAACCAGCTTAAAGCCGGGTCCTTTTTGGTGCCGGAGGGGGCCTCGATGGCTGACATCATCGAGATCGTCACCCGTGGCGGGTCGTCGACATGTGGCACGGAAATTCTCTATCGTATCGGCGTCCTGAGTGCGATCATGCAAGTGCGTGAGCTGGATCCCGTCTCGCAGGAATACAAGGTGGCAGCCGAGTTCAAACCGGCAGAGCTCGAAGGGGCAGCCCCGGATGTTTACCTGTCCAAGAGAGAAGAGGCCGATACCCGTTACCGCATCGCAATTGCGGAAGGTGTCACCAGCTGGCAGGTGGTGGAAAGCCTGAAAGCCGCTGATTTCCTCTCCGGTGAGATTGCAGGCGTTCCGGCCGAAGGCAGCCTTGCGCCGGACAGCTATGAGATGAAAGCCGGACGTGCCCGATCAGAGCTGATTTCCGAAATGATGGCGTCGCAGGCAATTACCCTTGTGGAAGCCTGGAAAAATCGGGCAGAGGGGTTGCCTTATGCAAGCCCGGAAGAGGCGCTGATCATGGCCTCGATCGTCGAAAAGGAAACCGGTCTGGCTGAGGAACGTCGTCAGGTTGCAAGCGTATTCGTGAACCGCCTGAACAAAGGAATGCGTCTGCAGACCGACCCGACCGTGATCTATGGTATCACCAAGGGGCAAGGCGCTCTGGGCCGGGGATTGCGGCAATCAGAATTGCGGCGGGAAACCCCCTATAACACCTATGTCATAGACGGGCTTCCGCCCACACCGATTGCCAATCCGGGACGCGCAGCGATTGAAGCTGCCCTGAACCCGGCGGACACGGAGTACCTGTTCTTCGTCGCGGATGGAACCGGCGGGCATGCTTTCGCAACCACCTTGCAAGAGCACAATGCCAATGTCGCCAACTGGCGCAAAATCGAAGCGGAGCGTGCGAAACAGTAAACACCCGCTGAACAGATCGTGCGCTGTTGCCAGTGCACGATTTGACCGTGCGCACGGTCCCCGGTAAGTTTTCAATTACGCTAGAAGACGTGGATCAACGGCCCAGGCATTTGCCTCGGGCCGTTTTTTCATGTCGCTCGTGCGGACGAGAGCATGAGAGGCAGACACAAAAAGATGAGCAATAATAAGCCTTTGAAAGCAGATGCAGAAGCGATGGATTATATCGAAATCGCCAATGGATTGTTTAATCGTGTTTTGAATGAGTTGGAGCGCCAGTTGCGGGCTTCTGAAGAAGGAATGAGCGAGGGCGAATGTGGTTTGGCGAAAACATCGACCGAATTGCGCAAGGCTCTGCAGACCGTATTTGATGAAAGGAAGAGACTTGAACAGACTAGCAAAACTGCCGGGCAAGGAGCGGCTGGAACCAGCCTCAACCTTGCTCAGGCCAGAGATGAGATCGGGCGCAGACTGGCTTGCCTGCGCGACGTCAGACGAGCAAGAGGCCTTCCTGAGCAGCCTGACTGACAGCGCAATTGCAGCCCTTCCTTACATTTTCGACTTCTGGGCGCTGCCGCATCAGGTGGCGCCGGAAGGGGACTGGCGTAGCTGGGTGATCATGGGGGGGCGCGGCGCGGGGAAAACCCGCGCTGGCTCCGAGTGGGTGCGCGCTGAGGTTGAGGGGGATGGCCCCTTTGATCCGGGCCGCTCGCGCCGGGTTGCCTTGATTGGCGAGACCTTTGATCAGACCCGCGATGTGATGGTGTTTGGCGAAAGTGGCATTATCGCGTGTTCGCCGCCTGATCGCCGGCCGGAGTGGATTGCCTCGCGCCGCCAACTGGTCTGGCCGAACGGGGCGGTGGCGCAGGTGTTTTCCGCCAGTGACCCGGAAGGGCTGCGCGGGCCGCAGTTTGATGCGGCCTGGGTGGACGAGTTGGCGAAATGGAAAAAGGCCGAAGAGACCTGGGATATGCTTCAGTTCGGTTTGCGTCTGGGCGCGCATCCGCGGCAGGTGATCACCACCACGCCGCGCAATGTCAATGTGCTGAAAGAAATTCTGGCCAACCCCTCAACCGTCACCACCCATGCACCAACCGAAGCCAACCGGGCCTATCTTGCGAAAAGTTTTCTTGAGGAGGTGCGCCACCGCTATGCGGGCACGCATCTTGGCCGACAGGAGCTGGATGGGGTGCTGATGGAGGGTGTGGAGGGTGCAATGTGGGAAATGAAGGAGATTGACCAGAAGCGCCATGAGGGTGCGCTGCCGGATTTCAACCGCATCGTGGTTGCCGTTGACCCGTCTGTCACCGCGCATAAAGGGTCGGATGAATGCGGTATCGTCGTTGTGGGCGCCGTGACCGAGGGGCATCCACGTGATTGGCGCGCCTATGTGCTTGAGGATGCCTCAACCTCCGGGGCGACGCCGACAGAATGGGCCGAGGCGGCGCTGGCGGCCATGCACCGACATGGGGCAGACCGTCTGGTGGCCGAAGTCAATCAGGGTGGGGCTCTGGTGGAGCAGGTGGTGCGCCAGATTGATCCCACAGTGCCCTATCGGGCGGTTCATGCCAGCCGGGGCAAGGCACAACGGGCAGAACCGGTGGCAGCACTTTATGAGCAGGGCAAAGTCTTTCACGCGGGTTTCTTTTCCCAGCTTGAAGATCAAATGTGTCAGATGACCCCGACAGGGTATGAGGGCAAGGGCAGCCCTGATCGTCTGGATGCGTTGGTCTGGGCATTGCACGAACTGATGATTGCCCCTGTTGCGCATTGGTCCCGGCCACAGGTGCGAACGCTCGGTTAAACTCTTTTTTAACCAGTGGTGGCAAAGTGCCAAACATCGAAAGGCGGGATGCTGCGGCAGATTGAACCGGCATCCTGACCAACCCAAGACAAGAGAAATATGAACCGGCTGGCGCGGGTGCGCTCGCGCCGGACTGGAACCGGCTTGCCTATTGGCGGCTTGAAACGAGGAGAACCAGCATATGGTTTTTAACTTTCTGAAGCGTGGTGAGGAAGCTCCGGTCGAGACCAAGGCCTCGGCCACCGGCCCCGTTATCGCCTATCATGGCTCGGGGCGGGTGGCATGGAGCCCGCGGGATGTGGTCAGCCTGACCAAAACCGGTTTTGCGGCCAACCCGGTTGGTTTTCGGTCCGTGAAACTGATTGCAGAAGCTGGCGCGGCGCTGCCGCTTGTGCTTCAGGATGCCGAGCGGCGCTATGACGAGCACCCGATTTTGGACCTGCTGTCGCGTCCGAATGCTGCGCAAAGCCGCGCAGAGCTGTTTGAGGCCCTGTTTGGCCAGCTTACCCTGACGGGGAATGGGTATCTGGAGGCGGTTGGCGGCCAGGAGGGCGCCCCGCTGGAGCTGCACGTTCTGCGCTCGGACCGAATGAACCTGGTGCCGGGGGCCAATGGCTGGCCGGTGGCCTATGACTATGCGGTTGGGGCCAAGAAACACCGGTTCCATCTGGGGGAAGGGCCAAGCCCGGTCTGCCACATCAAGAATTTCCATCCGCAGGACGATCATTACGGCCTGTCGCCCCTGCAGGCCGCGGCCACTGCAATTGATGTGCACAATGCGGCATCCAGTTGGTCAAAGGCCCTATTGGACAATGCCGCCCGTCCGTCAGGTGCGATTGTTTACAAGGGGATGGATGGACAGGCGCAGATGTCGGCGGATCAATATGACCGCCTGCTGAGCGAGATGGAAGCCCATCACGTCGGTGCACGAAATGCCGGGCGTCCGATGCTCCTTGAAGGGGGGCTGGACTGGAAACCGATGGGGTTCTCGCCTTCTGACATGGAGTTTCAGAAAACAAAAGAGGCCGCCGCGCGCGAAATTGCGCAGGCCTTTGGGGTTCCCCCGATGCTGATCGGCATTCCAGGGGATGCGACCTACGCCAATTATCAGGAAGCCAATCGGGCCTTCTACCGGTTGACGGTTGTTCCGATGGTGCAGCGGGTTGCGGCCAATGTTGGGCATTGGCTGAGCGAGTTCACCGGCGAGGCGGTGACGCTCAAGCCCGACCTGGATCAGGTGCCTGCTTTGGCCGCCGAACGGGATCAGCAATGGAAACGCGTGGCTGAGGCGGGCTTTTTGTCCGATGCCGAAAAGCGGGCGCTGCTGGGGCTGCCGAAACTGTCGGACGACGATCAATAAGGAATGCGAACATGAGCGATTACCATACCCATATGGGGTTGGAGCATAAATTCGTCCGCCTCGGGCAGACAGTTCAGACCGATGAGGGCATCGCGATCGAAGGGTATGCCAGCTATTTCGGCGAGGTTGATAACGGCAATGACGTTGTGCTGAAAGGCGCCTATGCGAAAAGCCTTACCGAGCTGTCGGCAAAAGGGCGAAATGTCAAAATGCTCTGGCAGCATGACCCAAGCCAGCCGATTGGTGTCTGGGACGAGGTGCGTGAAGACCACAAGGGCCTGTTTGTCAAAGGGCGGATCCTGACCGATGTGGAACGGGGCCGAGAAGCCGCCGCTTTGATTGAGGCCGGGGCCATGGATGGCCTGTCGATCGGCTATCGCACCGTGAAAGCCACAAAGAACGACAAGGGCCAGAGGCTCTTGAGCGAGCTGGAACTTTGGGAAGTGTCGCTTGTCACTTTCCCGATGTTGCCCAGTGCGCGGGTGGGCGCCAAGGGGGAAACCCCGGGCGATGATGCCCTCCTGTGTGAACTGGCCGCCGCCCTTTCGGAGGCGCGCCAAATACTGGCAGGCGAGTGAGCCGCGCCAGTGATCTGAACCTTCTATCAAGGACCCATCCATGAGCGAAAAAGAGATCAAAGCTCAGGGCCGGACAGGTGCGCCTTCTGGTCCCGGTCAGGCGCACGCCCCGGTTGCCGAGGTGAAGACCGCACTGGCCGGTTTCGTGAGCGATATCAAAGAGTTTCAATCTGAAATTTCCACCAAACTTCAACAACAGGAAGAGCGACTGACCATGCTGGATCGCAAATCTCAACTGAACGCGGCACGGCCGCACCTGGCCGCTGAAACCGATCTCGGCGCCCCCCACCAGAAAGCCTTTGAAGCCTATGTGCGTTCGGGCGACGATGACGGCCTGCGCGGCCTTCAACTGGAAGGCAAAGCCATGTCGACCGCCGTGGCCGCCGACGGTGGTTACCTGGTGGATCCGGTGACCGCTGACACCATCAAAGGTGTGCTGTCCAACGCCGCATCCCTGCGCTCGGTTGCCAATGTGGTCAATGTCGAAGGCACCGCCTATGACGTGCTGATCGACCAGGATGATCTGGTGACCGGTTGGGCTTCTGAAACCGGTTCCGCCGCTGAGACCGGCACCCCCAAGATCGACCGTATTTCGATCCCGCTGCACGAACTGTCGGCCCTGCCGAAAGTGTCGCAGCGCCTGCTGGATGACAGTGCGTTTGATATCGAAAGCTGGCTGGCGGGTCGTATCGCCGAGAAATTTGCCCGCGCGGAATCGGCTGCCTTTATCAACGGTGATGGCGTCGACAAGCCGAATGGTTTCCTGAACCATACTGCGGTTGAGAACGGGTCGTGGAGCTGGGGCAACCTGGGCTATGTGGCAACTGGTGCGGATGGTGACTTTGACGGCACCAACCCGGCGGATGCGATTTTCGACCTGATCTATGCGCTGGGTGCTGATTACCGCGCCAATGGCGTCTTTGTGATGAACTCGAAAACCGTGGGCGCCGTGCGCAAGCTGAAAGATGCTGATGGCCGCTTCCTGTGGTCGGATGCCACCGTCGCTGGCGAGCCCGCTCGTCTGATCGGCTACCCGGTTCTGATTGCAGAAGACATGCCGGATATCGCATCGGGCAGCGCCTCGATTGCCTTCGGTGACTTTGCCAATGGTTACACCGTGGCTGAACGTCCCGACACCCGCATCCTGCGTGACCCGTTCTCGGCCAAGCCGCATGTTCTGTTCTATGCCACCAAGCGCGTGGGCGGTGACGTGAGCGACTTTGCCGCGATCAAACTGCTGAAATTCTCGGTGTCCTAAGCCGGGAACCAAGGTCCGGGCGGTGCGTGTCACCGTTCGGGCTGGGCACACGCTGGCCAACTCCGTGTTGTCTAGCTGCTCCCCCTCCGTCCGAGCAATACGGACAGCGTGTGCCCATCCAACCCATTCCTTTGACGTGAGGGGCCCGAATTTCGGAGATGATCCATGATGTTAGTCGAGCAGACCACTGTGCCGATCGCGGCCCTGCCGGTCGCCCAATTCAAGGACCACCTGCGGCTGGGCACCGGGTTTGCCGATGACGGGGTGCAGGATAATGTGTTGGAGAGTTATTTGCGCGCGGCGATGGCCGCGATCGAGGCTCGCACCGGCAAGATCCTGATCACCCGGTCGTTTACCTGGACCTTGACCGCCTGGCGCGATCTGGCGACGCAGGCCCTGCCGGTTGGTCCTGTCAGCGCAATCACCGGCCTGACCATTACCGACCGCCTTGGCACGGATGAGGTGATCTCATCAGACCGCTATCGCCTTGAAAAAGACCTGCACCGTCCCAAGCTGGTGTCGACCGGGATCTGCCTGCCGGCCATTCCGGTCGCGGGTGAAGTGGAAATCGGTTTTGATGCTGGTTTCGGTGCGGACTGGGCGGATATTCCCGCAGATCTCGCGCAAGCGGTGCTGATGTTGGCCGCGTATTACTATGAAAACCGTTCAGATATGAGCGCCGGAGCGGGGGATCTGCCCTTTGGTGTGACCGCTTTGATCCAGCGGTATCGTGTGGTGCGGCTCTTTGGTGGTGGGGGTGCGCAGTGACCCTACCTGTTCTCAATCGCAAATTGACGTTGGAAGAGCCTCAGAGGGTGCCGGATGGCGCAGGGGGCTTTGACGAAACCTGGGTCGCGCTTGGTGAGCTCTGGGCAGATATCAAAGCAGGTACGGGGAATGAGAAAGCGGCCGATCATGTGACATTGTCCTCGATCAGCTTTCGCATCACCGTCCGGGCCGCCCCTCATGGTGCGCCGTCACGTCCAAAACCCGAACAGCGCTTTCGTGCAGGGGCCCGGATATTCCGCATCCTTGCGGTGACCGAAGCGGATGGCAGCGCCCAGTATCTGACCTGTTTCGCAAAAGAGGAGGTGGTCGCATGAGCTATGGCGTTTCTGCTGCCCTTCAACAGGCGATTTATCAACGTTTGCAGGCGGATAGCGCTCTGGATGCCCTGATTGGTTCGGCGATCTATGATGCCGTTCCATCCGGGATTATCACCGGAACCTATGTCTCGATCGGGCCGGAGGATGTGGCTGAGAAATCGGACATGACCGGCCATGGGGCGCTGCATGAATTCACCGTTTCTGTGGTGACCGATGCGGCGGGGTTTCAGCAGGCGAAAGAAGTGGCCGCGGCCATTTCCGACAGTCTGGTGGATGCCACCCTGATCCTGGCCCGCGGCAAGCTGGTCTATCTCAATTTCAACCGGGCCAAGGCCCGCCGTGTTCAGGATGCGGATGTGCGCAGGATCGACCTGACCTTCCATGCCCGCGTCGAAGACGACTAACGCTTTCATTAATGGAGTGACCCAATGGTAGCCCAAAAAGGCAAGGACCTTCTGATCAAACTCGACATGACCGGTGCGGGTGTTTTTGAAACCATCGCGGGGCTGCGCGCCACGCGGATCAGCTTTAACGCCGAAAGCGTTGATGTGACCTCGCTGGAGAGTGCGGGCGGCTGGCGTGAGCTTCTGGGAGGGGCCGGTGTGAAATCGGCCAGCATCTCCGGCTCGGGCGTCTTTCGTGATGCAACCACAGATGAACGTGCCCGACAGGTGTTTTTCGACAATGAAGTGCAGAATTTCCAGGTGATTATCCCGGATTTCGGCACGGTTGAAGGCCCGTTCATGATCACCTCGATCGAA
Organism: Aliiroseovarius crassostreae; assembly: GCF_025137635.1. Lineage (NCBI taxonomy): Bacteria > Pseudomonadati > Pseudomonadota > Alphaproteobacteria > Rhodobacterales > Paracoccaceae > Aliiroseovarius > Aliiroseovarius crassostreae. The sequence goes on from NZ_CP080772.1 coordinate 1,065,378, forward strand.
TATGCCGGTACGCATAATGGCGAGGCCACCTATGAGCTGTCGATGGCGTCGGCTGGTGCCCTGACCTTTACGGCGCTCTGATCATGGCCAATCCGTGGACGGGAGAGGTGGCGCTGACCATCGACGGGCAGCCCCACGTCTTGAAACTCACCCTAGGGGCGCTGGCTGAGCTTGAAGCCAGCCTTGGCGAGGACACAATCGTGTCCCTTGTCGAGCGGTTCGAAGGCGGGGCGTTTTCCACCCGTGATGTGCTGGCACTGATTGTCGCCGGTCTTCGCGGGGGGGGCTGGCAGGGGCAGGCATCCGACCTTCTGTCAGCTGAGATAGCCGGAGGTCCGGTCATGGCGGCAAAGGCGGCAGGTCAGCTTCTGGCCCGCGCATTTGCCATGCCGGACCCCGAAGGTGGTGCCGCGTGAGGAAGGCCCCCGTTTCCGGCCCTGGTTTCGACTGGCCCCAGCTGATGCGGCTGGGTTTTACCAAGCTTGGATTGCGCCCGGACCAGTTCTGGGCGCTGACCCCTAACGAGTTGATGGTGATGCTGGGCCTGGATGGTCAGGGCGCACCCTCGATGCGGGCCCGTCTGGATGAATTGCTGGTGCAATTCCCGGATGAACGCCCTGCAGATGAAGGAGAATAGATATGTCTGGATTGGAAATGCTGGACAGTTTCGACGATCAGGTCGAGGCGCTTGGCACCTCGCTGGGTCAGGCGGTTTCGCTCACCTCGGCGTTTTCGGGCGAGCTCAAGGGGGTGCATTCCACGATCTCGGATCTGAATGTTGATGTGGGCAAACTGTCTTCAGGTTTCAGCTCTGGTCTGAAAAAGGCGTTTGATGGGCTGGCCTTTGACGGCATGAAACTGTCGGATGCACTGTCGAACCTTGCCGAGAGCATGTCGCGGACCGCCTATAATGCGGCGATGCAGCCAGTGATGAACCATTTTGGCGGCATGATTGCCCAGGGTGTTGGCACCGTGATGAACGGCTTTCTGGCCTTCGAAAAGGGCGGTGCGTTCGCACAGGGCAAGGTGATGCCTTTTGCCAAGGGCGGTGTTGTTTCTGGTGCCACCACTTTCCCGATGCGCGGCGGCACCGGGCTGATGGGCGAAGCTGGCCCTGAGGCGATCATGCCCCTGACCCGAGGGGCCGATGGCAGCCTTGGTGTCCGTGCGCAGGGCGGTGGTCAACCCATCAATATCACCATGAATATCACAACGCCGGACGTGGAAGGCTTCCGCCGGTCACAAAGTCAGGTCGCGGCACAGATGACGCGTGCGTTGTCACGCGGTCAGCGGCATCGATAAGGAGGGTTTAGAATGAGCTTTCATGAAGTCCGTTTCCCAGCCAATCTCAGCTTTGGCTCAATCGGGGGGCCGGAACGGCGCACCGAAGTGGTGACGCTTGCCAATGGATTTGAAGAGCGCAACACGCCATGGGAGCATTCCCGTCGTCGTTATGATGCAGGGATTGCGATGCGCAGCCTGGACGATATCGAAACTCTGATTGCTTTTTTCGAGGCCCGCCGCGGGCAGCTGCATTCTTTCCGCTGGAAGGATTGGTCCGATTACAAAAGTGCCCAACCTTCTGCCGAGATTTCCTATACCGATCAGGTGATTGGCCATGGCAATGGCACGCGCACCGACTGGCAGCTGATCAAGACATATCGCAGTGGTGAACAAAGCTATGACCGCCCCATCCAGAAACCTGTGGAGGGGACGGTGACCCTTGGTCTCAAGGGGGATCCGCTGATTGAAGGGGTGGATTTCACCTATGATGCAACCACCGGTATGGTGAGCTTTGTGATCGCGCCGGAAGAGGGGGCAGAGATTACCGCAGGATATGAGTTTGACGTGCCCGTGCGTTTCGATACGGATCGCATTCATACCTCCGTTTCATCCTTCCAGGCGGGGGATGCGCCGAATGTGCCGGTTGTGGAGGTGCGTGTCTGATGCCTCTTTCTCCTCAATTTGAAGCGCATTTCGCCACGGGAATGACCACCGTTTGCCGAGCCTGGGTGGTCACGCGTCGCGACGGCGAGGCCTTTGGCTTCACTGATCATGACCGGGACCTGATGATCGGTGCGGTCTTGTGCAAGGCGGATACCGGGCTGACCGCCTATGCGCTGGAACAGACCACGGGCCTGTCGATCGACAATTCCGAAGCGATGGGGGCGTTGACGGACGCGGCCATTACCGAGGAAGACATCCGGGCGGGTCGCTATGACGGTGCAGAGGTCGAGGCCTGGTTGGTAAACTGGGAAACGCCCTCGCAGAGATATTTGCAATTTCGTGGAAATATCGGTGAAATCACCCGTGAAAACGGGGCCTTCCGGGCAGAGCTTGTGGGCTTGTCCGAAGCGTTGAACCGTCCGCAGGGACGGGCATTTCAGAAACCTTGCTCGGCGCTGCTGGGGGACAAGTCCTGCAAGGTCGATCTGGATGACCCCGCTTATGCTGTCGAGGCGCCCCTGCAAGTGGCCGGAAATGAGATCACCTTTTCCTTTGCAGGCCTGGGTGCTTTTGACAGCGGTTGGTTTGAAAAAGGGCGGCTTTCGGTGAAAACCGGCGACGGGGCCGGGCTGGTTGGTTTGATCCGCAAGGATAAGGTTCTTCCCGGCGGAGCGCGCGAAATCACCCTGTGGGAAGCCCTGCGGGCCGAGATCGTCGCCGGCGATGTGATCCGTCTGGAAGCAGGGTGTGACAAACGGGCCGAGACCTGCAAGGCTAAATTTGACAACTTGTTGAATTTCCGCGGCTTTCCGACCATCCCGGGCGAGGACTGGCTGATGTCCTACCCGGTTTCCACAGAACAAAATGATGGCGGTGCGCTGAGCTGACAACCAGCGCATTGCCCTCTTCGCTCATTGTCCTGGCGGGTTATGTCCGGGCATTCATCAACAGGTTTATCATGTCACAGATGACGCAGAATGAACGTGCGCTGCAGGAGGCGCGGCGCTGGATTGGGACGCCCTATCAACATCAATCTTCCTGTGCGGGGGGAGGGACGGATTGTCTGGGGCTGATCAGAGGGGTCTGGCGTGCCGTGCTCGGGCGCGAGCCCGTTGAGGTGCCAGCTTACACTCAGGACTGGTCCGAACCTTCGGGGCAAGAAGACCTCTGGGAAGATGCCTCCCGGTATCTGATTGAGAAAACCCCTGACCAAGCGGTGCCGGGGGATGTGCTGTTGTTTCGCATGAGGCAGGGCGCCGTGGCAAAGCATCTTGGCATTCTGGGGGCTGTTTCGCCCCATAAAACTTTCATTCACGCCTATAGCGGCCACGGGGTGGTTGAAAGCCCCCTGTCAGCGCCCTGGGCGCGCCGCGTGGTGGCGGCATTTGCATTTCCGGAAAGGATGGACTGATGGCAACAATTCTGCTTGCAGGCGTTGGGAGCGCAGTTGGGGCTTCGATTGGTGGTGGCATTCTGGGGCTCTCCTCGGTTGCCATTGGCAAGGCTGTCGGGGCAACCCTTGGACGGATGATTGACGGGAAAATTCTGGGGGGCGGTTCTGAACCCGTGGAAACCGGGCGGGTTGACCGTTTCCGTCTGACCGGGGCGTCCGAAGGCACGCCGATCCCGCAGCTTTATGGGCGTGCGCGGGTCGCCGGGCAGGTGATCTGGGCAACACGGTTCAAGGAGCACTCCAAAACCTCAGGCGGTGGCAAGGGTGGCCCCAGCCAGCCAGAGGTGACCTCTTATAGCTACACGGTAAGTGTCGCGCTGGCGCTTTGTGAGGGTGAAATCACCCGGGTGGGGCGTATCTGGGCGGATGGCAAGGAAATTGCGACCAGTGATCTGAACATGCGCGTCTATCCGGGGGATGAGGCGCAATTGCCTGATCCCAAGATCGAGGCAACCATGGGGCTGGGCCAGGCGCCGGCCTATCGGGGCACGGCCTATGTTGTGATCGAAGACCTTCCTCTGGGTCAGTTCGGCAACCGGATTCCCCAGTTCAATTTCGAAGTGGTGCGGCCTGAGCAACCCAACCAGATTGCAGAAGTGGCGCGCGGCACCAAAGCCGTGGCGATCATTCCCGGAACGGGAGAGTATTCTCTGGCCACAAGCAAGGTGTCCTTTCCTGCAGAACCTGGTGTCGCGGGACGCAGCAATGTCAACAACGCAACGGGGCTTACGGACTTTCAGGCCTCGTTGGAGATGTTGGGCAATGATCTGCCCAATTGCGGGGCGAGTTCTCTTGTCGTGTCCTGGTTTGGGTCGGATCTGCGCTGTGGCAGCTGTCAGGTCCAGCCGAAGGTTGAGCAAAACGGGGATGACGGGAAAGAAATGCCCTGGAATGTCTCCGGGGTCACCCGCGCCAATGCCTCAGTCGTGCCGCATGAAGATGGCCGTGCCGTTTACGGGGGCACCCCGACGGACCAGTCGGTGAAACAGGCGATCACTGCAATGAAAGATCGCGGGCAGAAGGTGACGTTCTACCCGTTCATCCTGATGGAGCAACTCGACGGAAACGGGTTGATCAACCCGTGGACCGGCAGTGGTGAGCAACCCAGGTTGCCCTGGCGTGGTCGGATCACCACGTCGCTTGCGCCGGGTGTGTCCGGCAGCCCGGATGGGACCGCTGCCGCCGCCGCGGAAGTGGCAAGCTTTTTCGGGGCGGCCCAACCGTCTGATTTTACAGCGACTTCAAATGGCGTGAGCTATAGCGGCCCGGAGGAGTTCTCGTATCGTCGCTTTATCCTGCATTATGCGCATCTTTGCGCGTCTGCGGGTGGCGTGGATGCGTTCCTTGTTGGATCCGAAATGCGGGGCCTGACCCAGATCCGTGGCGCCGGGCACAGTTTCCCGGCGGTTGAGAAAATGATCGAGCTGGTCGAAGAGGTGCGCGCCATTTTGGGCGATGACACCAAGATTTCCTATGCGGCGGACTGGTCCGAGTATTTCGGCTACCACCCCACCGACGGGTCGGGGAATGTCTATTACCACCTTGATCCGCTCTGGAGCCATGATGAGGTCGATTTCATCGGGATCGACAATTACATGCCGCTGTCTGACTGGCGTGATGAGGTTGATCATCTGGATGCCAGCTATCGGTCGATCTACAATCTGGAATACCTGCAGGCCAATATCGAAGGGGGCGAGGGGTATGATTGGTATTATGCCTCGCAGGCAGATCGTGATGCGCAGAACCGTTTGCCGATCACAGATGGCGCCCATGCGGAACCCTGGGTGTTCAGATACAAGGATCTGCGCAACTGGTGGTATCGGTCACACCACAACCGCATAGGCGGGGTGCGACACAATTTGCCCACCGACTGGCTGCCGGGGTCAAAGCCGTTCTGGTTTACCGAACTGGGCTGTGCGGCGATCGACAAGGCGACCAATGAGCCAAACAAGTTTCTGGATCCCAAAAGTTCGGAAAGTGAGCTGCCGCATTACTCGACGGGCCGGCGGGATGACCTTGCGCAGATGCAATATCTGCGGGCCATGTATGGCTATTGGGGGGATGAGGCCAACAATCCGGTGCACACTGCAACGGATGTGCAGATGGTGGATATGGACCGTGCCCATGTCTGGGCCTGGGACGCGCGACCCTATCCGGAGTTTCCGATGAATCTCGAGCTTTGGAGTGATGGGGAGAACTACCTGCGTGGTCATTGGCTGAATGGGCGCAGTTCCTCGCGTTCGCTCGCATCTGTTGTGTCGGAGGTCTGTGAACGCTCCGGTGTGACCCGCTATGATGTCTCCAAGCTCCATGGGTTGGTGCGCGGCTATGTGGTCAAGGATATCTCGGCCGGGCGGTCTGCGCTGCAACCTCTGATGCTGGCTTATGGTATGGAGGCCGCGGAATATGATGGGGTGCTGCATTTCAGGTCACGGAGCGGGGTTGTGGACCATGTGCTCGACCCGGATAAGCTTGCCCTGTCGCCGGATCGTGACAGCAGCCTGGAACGCGTGCGGGATGGCGAGCCGGATGTGGTGGGGCGGGTGCGCCTGACCTATGTGGAAAGCGAAGGCAGCTATGAGCTGCGGTCGACCGAATCCAGTTTCCCGGATGATGACATTCAGACCGTGTCGCAATCGGAATTTCCCCTGATCCTGACCGCGAATGAAGCGCTGGAGATCACCGAACGCTGGCTATCTGAAGCACGCGTCGCCCGGGACCGTGCCAGCTTTGCCATGCCCCCTTCTGATCTTGGCAAGGTTGCCGGGGACATCGTGCAGATCGAAACGGACGCCGGAACCGAGTTCTATCGTCTGGATCAGGTCGAGCAGGCCGGTGTCCAGCAGGTGCAGGCCACGCGCGTTGAGACCGGGATCTACGGGGCTTCGGCCAATGTCGAGGAAAGCCTGACACCGGTCAGCTTCGTCGCGCCTGCGCCTGCCTTTCCGCTGTTCCTTGACTTGCCCCTGATCCGTGGGGACGAGGTGCCCCATGCGCCTTACCTAGCGGTATCGTCCAGGCCGTGGCTTGGGAAGGCCGCAGCCTATGGGTCTGCATCTGACAGCGGGTATGCTCTGAATACCGTGATTGACCTTCGTTCGGTCATCGGGCTGACTGAGACCGAATTGGATATCGCACCCCCAGCTGTTTTGGACCACGGGGCGGCCTTGCGGGTGAAATTGATTGACGGTTCCCTGTCCAGTGCCGCGCTGGCAGATGTGCTCAATGGGGCCAATATCGCCGCCATCGGGGATGGGATGCCGGACAATTGGGAGATCTTCCAATTCACCACCGCCACGCTTGTTGACACGCGGACCTATGAGATCTCAGGTCGGTTGCGTGGTCAGCTGGGCACAGATGCCCTGATGCCGGAAAGCTGGCCGGTCGGCAGCTACTTCGTGCTTCTGGATGGCCGCCCGGAGCAGATCGACCTCGCCATGTCCTCCAGAGGGGTTGAGCGCCACTATCGGATCGGGGCGGCACGTCTGCCGGTCAGCGATCCGAGCTTTCAGCATGTTGTGCAGGCGTTCCATGGGAACGGGCTGCGCCCCTATGCCCCAGCCTATCTGAAGGCAAGCCCCGATGGGGCCGGGGGGCAGGAGATCAGCTGGATCCGGCGCACCCGCCTTGAGGGGGACCAATGGGGGATCGGAGATGTTCCGCTTGGGGAAGCCTTTGAGCAATACATGGTGCGTGTTCGTCAGGGGGGAACCATCCTGCGCGAAACGTTCGTCTCGGAACCGGTGTGGACCTATAGTGCCGCGGAGATTGCGAGCGATGGGGTGACGGGAAGCTGTCAGATCGAGGTGGCGCAAATGTCTGAACGCTTCGGCCCCGGCCTGTTTGCCCGGATGGATCTGGAGGTCTGACCATGCGTCCTGTCCTTCCCGGTGATGTGGCCGCTGCAGCCTGTGCGCTTCTTGCGCTGCCTGCGCAGGACCGACCCGACGCCATGTTGCGCATGGTGGCGCGGGCCAATATGGCAGATCGCTACCGTTATGTGACGGGGCGTGCGCATCCGAAATGGGGCAATGGCAGCCTGGCTGCCGTTGCCCGCAAGATGCCGCGCGAACAGGAACCGTATCAGGATGATCCCGACTATTGTGACTGCATGCTGACGATCTTTGCGGCCCTGAGGACCCAACGCTGTGTCTGATATCACCCTGATGCGCAACTGACGCATCGCGTCACACAGGGATCCAGTTCCAGTCAACCGCCGGGGATATCTTCTCCGCAATCCTCGCAAAAGCCAAACGCGCCGTCTTCGATCCGCTCGAGGGCGGCGTGAATGCGTTGGCGCTGGGCGTGACGTCGCGCCCCCTGAGCCTGCGCCATGGCCTGATTTTGCAACGCGTCCATGCGGGACAGGCGCCCAACGGCCTGCTGATCCAGCTCCACGACCCGTGCCCCTCGGCCCCGAGGGCATCTTCTTGGTCCAGATCGTCCAGCTCCTGCAAAAGCTGCGTTTTGAATTTGCTACGCATAAAGCGTTTCGGGATAAACTTGACATACATGTTTGTCCCGAAACGCCCATGACATTGATATCTCTTGCCGCGTTTCGACTTTTTCCTGTCTCAGGTGAACGTCGAAACGCTTTAAGTCATTCCTGTTTGCAATTGCCCCCATCACGGCTTTGCGTTTGGCATTCCCTGCAGAGCTGGTGTAAAACGGTTCGGTAACTTGAGGAAAAACCATGGCAGAGAAGCGCGCAATCGTGACAAAACTCGACCCAGTGTGGGACCGCATTACCGATGAGGCAAGGGCTGCAATTCAGAAAGAACCCCTGTTGGGGGGGCTGGTGGGGGCTTGTGTTCTGCATCACAAGACGCTCGAAAAAGCACTGTCCTACCGGTTTGCCGCCAAGCTCAGCTCGAATGAAATGAGCATGGTTTTGTTGCGCGAGATTGCGGATGAAGCTTATGACAGCTGTGCGGATCTGGCAGAGGCGGCACGTGCGGATGTGGCCGCGATTGTTGAGCGCGACCCGGCCTGCCACCGGATGTTGCAGCCGGTTCTTTACTTCAAGGGGTTTCAGGCGATGCAGGCCTATCGCTTGGCGCATTTCCTGTGGAACGAAGGGCGCAAGGACCTGGCCTATTTTATTCAGATGCGCTGTTCCGAGGTTTATGGCATCGACATCCATCCTGGTGCGCGCATTGGCAAAGGGATCATGATTGACCACGCCCATTCCATCGTGATTGGTGAAACCGCTGTGGTCGGGGACAATGTGTCGATGTTGCACTCCGTCACGCTGGGAGGCACGGGCAAAGAGGACGAAGACCGTCATCCGAAAATTGGCGATGGGGTTCTGATTGGGGCCGGGGCAAAGGTGCTGGGCAATATCCGCGTCGGCTGCTGCTCGCGTATCGCAGCGGGGTCCGTCGTGTTGGAGGAAGTCCCGGAAAACGTGACTGTGGCCGGTGTGCCTGCGCGTATCGTGGGTGAGGCCGGGTGCGCGCAACCGTCAATCCAGATGGATCAGACCCTCAGCCGCTGAGCTGGTGGCATCTCATGACAGATGATGATCATGACAGAAGATGAAAAGGGCGCCCGATACCGGCGCCCTTACATGTTTTAAGGCGCCTCGGGGACCCCAGAAAACGCGTCAGGCTCAGGCCGGGACCGCAAGTTCGGATAGCTGATCAAATGCCTGCAGGGCGCGCGCGCCATACATATAGGCGGGACCGCCCCCCATCATGATCGACACGGCGACAGTTTCTGAAATCTCTTCGCGGGTTGCGCCCGCCTTGATTGCGGCACGCACATGAAAGCCGATGCAGTCATTGCATTGCTTGGCAATCCCGATCGCAATGCATTGAAGCTCTTTCGCCTTAACCGACAGCACCCCTTCACCCATCGCGGCGCGGTGCATGGCGGCAAAGCCTTTCCCGCCATCGGGATTGAGCTTGCGAAACTCGTCCGTGTTGGCGGTGGTGTCAGCCAGAAGGGCGGGGAAATCCATGTCTGTCTCCTGCGGATATCTTCATTCGCAAAAGAAATGGCCCAAGGGGCAGGGCGCCACCTTGAGCCAGATCAATGGATGTAATTTTTTGAATGTATCGGGTGCAGGGATCTTCCGGCACCCGATCCTCTTCAGGCCAGCATGGTCAGCGGGTTTTCCAGATTTTCGACGATGGCCTTCAGAAGGTTGGCCCCAACGGCCCCGTCAATCACCCGGTGGTCCACAGACATGGTCACGCTCATGATTGTCGCAACCGTTAGCTCGCCATCATCGCCAACCACAGGTTTCTTCACTCCGGTGCCGACCGCCAGAATGCCCGCATGCGGCGGGTTCACGATGGCGTCAAAATTGTCGATCCCGAACATGCCGAGGTTCGAGATGGCAAAGCTGCCGCCTTGATACTCATGCGGTGCCAGTTTGCGGTCACGGGCACGCGCGGCGAGGTCTTTCATCTGGGTCGACAGGCTCGACAGCGACTTCTGATCGGCGTCCTGCAAGACCGGGGTGAACAACCCGCCCTCAATGGCCACGGCGACCGCCACGTCCGAGGCGTTCATCTGAAGCACCCGGTCGCCTGCCCAAACGGCATTGGCTTCGGGCACCTGTTGCAGGGCGTTTGCCACGGCCTTGATGATGAAATCATTGACCGACAGTTTCACTCCACGCGCTTCCAGCTGTTTGTTCAACTGGCTGCGGAACGCAAGAAGAGCGTCGAGCTTGATGTCGCGGCGCAGGTAGAAATGCGGGATGGTCTGCTTGGCTTCCGACAGGCGGGCGGCAATGGTTTTGCGCATCCCGTCAAGCTTGACCTCCTCGAACTCACGGCCCTGATACATTGCGGCCACTGCATCCGAAGACACGGAGGGGGCAGGGGCTGCGGCCGGGGCTGCCGGGGCGGACGCCGCCGGAGCTGCTGCGGGGGCCGATGCCGTTGCGCCTTCCACATCCGCCTTCACAATGCGCCCTTTCGGACCGGTGCCACTGATTTGCGTCAGATCCAGACCTTTGTCCGCTGCAATGCGACGCGCCAGCGGCGAGGCAAAAATGCGTGTTCCATCAGCGGCTTGCGGGGCGGGGGCTGCGGGCGCAGGTGCTGCGGCAGGTGCCGATGCCTCAACCGCTGTAGGAGCGGCCTCGGCTGCAGCAGGCGCTGCTGGGGCGCTTGCAGCCACGTCACCAACCTCTTCGCCCTCTTCTACGAGGATTGCGATGGGCGAGTTCACCTTGACGGCCTCGGTGCCTTCGGCCACGAGGATCTTCCCGATGACACCCTCGTCCACCGCTTCGAACTCCATCGTCGCCTTGTCTGTTTCGATCTCGGCCAGAAGGTCACCGGATTGCACCGTGTCCCCTTCCTTGACCAGCCATTTTGCCAAAGTGCCTTCTTCCATCGTGGGCGACAGGGCGGGCATGAGAATTTCGATAGCCATGTGTCGAGCTCCTTAGCGGTAAGTAACGGCTTTGACGGCCTGGATCACCTCGGCGGTGGTCACAAGCGCCAGCTTTTCAAGGTTGGCGGCGTAGGGCATGGGCACATCCTTGCCCGTCAGGTTGATCACCGGGGCATCCAGATAATCAAATGCACGCTCCATGATCGTGGCCGAGATGTGGTTGCCAATGGAGGCCACCGGCCAGCCTTCTTCCACCGTGACACAGCGGTTGGTTTTCATCACCGAATTGATCACGGTGTCATAGTCGATCGGACGCAGGCTGCGCAGGTCGATAACCTCTGCCGAAATACCCTCTTTCGCCAACTCATCTGCGGCTTCCAGAGCGTATTTCATGCCAATCCCGAAACTGACGATGGTCACGTCATTGCCTTCCCGCCAGATGCGTGCCTTGCCAAAGGGGACGGTGTAATCATCCATCACCGGCACATCAAAACTCGCGCCGTAAAGCAGCTCATTTTCCAGGAACACAACCGGGTTGTCATCACGAATGGCCGATTTCAGCATCCCCTTGGCGTCCGCCGCCGAGTAGGGCATGGCCACATGCAGGCCGGGGATCTGGGCATACCATGCGGCATAATCTTGCGAGTGCTGGGCGCCGACGCGGGCGGCGGCACCATTGGCGCCGCGGAACACGATCGGGCAGGACATCTGGCCGCCGGACATATAGCGCGTCTTGGCGGCGGTGTTGATGATGTGGTCAATTGCCTGCATGGCAAAGTTGAAGGTCATGAACTCGACCACAGGCCGCAGACCACCCATTGCAGCCCCGGTGGCGAGGCCGGTGAAACCATGCTCGGTGATCGGTGTGTCAATCACGCGTTTGGCGCCGAACTCGTCCAGGAGCCCCTGGGACACTTTGTAGGCGCCCTGATATTCCGCAACCTCTTCCCCCATCAGGAAGACGCTGTCATCGGCGCGCATCTCTTCGGCCATCGCGTCACGCAGGGCTTCGCGCACGGTGGTGGACCGCATTTCGGTGCCGGCCGGAATTTCGGTATCAGCCGGAACCACTGGCGTGATCGGCTGGGCAGCAACCGGGGCAGCAGGGGCCGGGGCTTCAGCGGCCGGGGCCGCTTCGGTCGCAGCGGCGGGCGCGGCAATGTCATCCGCGCTTTCGCCTTCTTCCACCAGCACGGCGATGGGCGAATTGACTTTCACCCCTTCGGTGCCTTCTTCGATCAGGATCTTGCCGATGATGCCTTCATCAACCGCTTCGAATTCCATCGTCGCCTTGTCGGTTTCGATCTCGGCCAGGATGTCACCGGACGATACGGTGTCGCCCTCTTTGACCAGCCATTTTGCCAGCGTGCCTTCCTCCATGGTCGGGGACAGGGCGGGCATCAGGATTTCAGTAGCCATGTTTCTCTCTCCTCGTCCGGCTTAGGCGTAAATATCGGTCCACAGCTCTTCGAGAGCGGGTTCCGGGCTGGTTTTCGAAAACTCGGCAGCGTCGTTCACAACCGATTTGATGTCCTTGTCGATGGCTTTCAGCTCATCTTCCGTGGCGTGTTTGCCTTGCAGCAGAAGCTCGCGCACATGTTCGATGGCATCGCGTTCCTCACGCACTTTCTGCACCTCTTCACGGGTGCGGTATTTGGCCGGATCTGACATCGAATGTCCGCGGTAACGGTATGTTTTCATTTCCAGAATATATGGCCCATTGCCCGATCGGCAATGTTCCGTCGCCCGCAGGCCGGCCTCTTTTACCGCCAGAACGTCCATCCCATCCACGGCCTCACCGGGAATACCAAAGGCTTCGCCGCGGGTGTAGATTTCGGGGGTGGAGCTTGCGCGCTGCAATGACGTGCCCATGGCATATTGGTTGTTCTCGATCACATAGATGACCGGAAGCTGCCAAAGCGAGGCCATGTTGAAGCTTTCGTAAACCTGACCCTGGTTGGCTGCGCCATCGCCGAAATAGGCAAAGGTTACACCGCCATTTTCCAGATACTTGTCTGCAAACGCCAGGCCGGTGCCGATCGGAACCTGCGCGCCAACAATGCCGTGGCCACCGTAGAAATGCTTTTCCTTCGAAAACATGTGCATCGAGCCGCCTTTGCCTTTCGACAGACCGCCCTCGCGGCCGGTCAGCTCTGCCATCACGCCTTTTGGATCCATGCCGCAGGCCAGCATATGTCCATGGTCACGGTAAGAGGTGATGCGCTTGTCGCCCTCGATCGCGGCGGCTTCCAGGCCGACCACAACAGCCTCCTGACCGATATAAAGGTGGCAGAACCCGCCGATCAGCCCCATGCCATAGAGCTGCCCCGATTTCTCTTCGAATCGACGGATCAGAAGCATCTCGCGGTAATACTCAAGCAGCTCTTCTTTGGATGTGTTTGATTTAGCGGACTTTTTCTGGGCGCTTTTCCGGGCGGCCATGCGGCATCCTCCTTTTGGCGTCAACTCTGATTGATGCAATAGTTTAGCATTAAACTATCTATTACAGAGTTTTCCTGCTCAGGTCGACAAAAACTTGGTGTTCAGGAAAAAAGTCACGTAAAAGCGACTTGGGGCGCGCCCGTCGCATGAATTTTTTGCCGGTTTGTGGAGAGTTTAGCGGAGAGGGAGGGGGATAAGTTCAGCCCTGTCGGATTTTCAGGTAGGTTGCTTAACGCAGAACCACTTCGTCAGCCCGCACCAGACCCAGAACCGAGCGCGCTTGTTCGTCCAGCAGGTCGAGGTCAAGATAGGTGTCGGAGAGCCGTCGGGTTTTGTTGCTCAGCTCCGCAATTTGGGCCGAGAGCGCTGCGCGTTCTTGTGTGAGCGCTTGCGCCTCGGCCTCAATTTGCACGCGTCGGAAAATTCCAAAGTCGCCCTGCACGCTGGCAAAGGTGAAGTAGATGCCGAGGCCAGTGACCGCGACGAAGTAGACCACTCCACCAATTCCCGTTTTTGCGCGAGGGGCGCCCATAGGTTTCCCGCCTGTATGTACTGCCTTCATGCCCACCTCTTTTTGGGTGGTGCAAGAGGACTATGCCATAGGCGATTCGCCTTGTGAATCCCAAAAACGAATCGGTTTTGAAAAAAGTCAGACAGAGGCAGGAAGTGAGTCGCGCGGGCAACAGGAGCAATTTGAAAGCTCTGGAAAGCAGGGGGCTGAATGAAAAACGCCCACGAAACTGATCGCGGGCGTTTTGGAAAAATCATTTTGGCGCAGGGGGTTAGCCTGCAATCGACGCCTGATAGATGCTGTCGATGGTGCCTGCGATGGTGTCGTTGAACGCCTCATCAGACTGTTGGGCCGAAAGCCCCTCGGTCAGCGCGCGAGAGAAGCTGGCAATCATGCCCGAGTTTTTCGAAAGGCGGGCGTTCGCCTCCTCACGGGAATAGCCGCCGGACAGCGCCACGACGCTGGCGACGCGCGGATGATCGACCAGGGCTTTATAGTGATTTGCGGTCTCGGGCAGGGTCAGTTTGAGCATCACGGTCTGATCTTCGGGCAATGCGTCAAGCTGGGCTTTGATCTCTGCCAGAAGAAGGGCTTCGGCCTCAGCCTTGTCCTCAATCGAGATGGTCACTTCCGGCTCAATGATCGGCACCAGCCCATGGCCGATGATCTGTTTGCCCACTTCGAACTGCTGGGCCACAACCGCCTTGATGCCTTCCGCGTTGGCCGCATTGATGACCGAGCGCATTTTGGTGCCGAAAACGCCTGCTTTCACAGCGCGCGCGCACAAGGCATCCAGATCTGGCATTGGTTTCATCACCTGCACGCCGTTTTCCTCATCGGCCAGGCCCTTGTCGACCTTCAGGAAAGGCACAACGCCGCGTTCGTCCCACATGAAAGTGGCGGTCGGTTTTCCGTCAATCTCCCGATCCATGGTCATTTCGAACAGGATCGCGCCAATAACTTTTTCGCCGGTGAACGCAGGCGCCTGCGCAATGCGTGAGCGCATGGCGTGGATCTGGTCATACATTTCGGCGTCGTTCGAGTAGGCGTCTTCTTCCACGCCATAAAGGCGCAGAGCTTTGGGGGTGGAGCCACCCGATTGGTCGAGTGCTGCGATAAAGCCTTGGCCGGCTTTGATTTTGTCCAATTGTGCTTGGTTCGGCATGATGGTCCCGTCCGATGTCAGGGTGAAATTTTCCCCCTTCTAGGCGAGAGACCCCAATGTTGCAATTCTGCTGGCGCTAACATTCTGTTGGGACAGTAGGGAGACGGGCAAAAAACCGGAGGCAACGTCGGATGAAACGGTTTAATGACGCTGCCCCCGGAGCCGCCAGGAACCCATGCTGCGGGGAACCGGCGATTGGTTCGCGCGTCACTTGGTCAGGATCAGTTTGCCGGCACGGGTGATTGTCAGCGTGTAGATCATCCCGTTGAGGGTGATCTGGGCCGTTTTGCCATTCCGGGTCAGCGAAAGGGCCTCATATTGCGGGGCTTGCGGTTTGGTCATTGCATCCAGTGAAAGGGTGCGCAGTTGGACAGTCATGTGCGATTTCCTTCAATTCGGTCGAGGAGCCATTCCGCCAAGGGAGCAAGGCCGGAGGGCAGGGGGAGGTGGTGCAGGATCTCCAGTGGATCCGGGGGGCTATCAGCCAGTGTCTTCATGTTCGCGCTCGTGAGAAAAATGTGTCGGCTGGCCGGGTGTCGGGTGGCTGATATGGATAACTTACTAAAATAGTCAGAAAAGAGTCAAGCTGAGAATGCAAAAGAAAACCCCGCCGAAAGAGGCGGGGTGAAGTGGTTTAATTATAAGACGTTATCAGTTGGATAGGGCCGCTACACCGGGCAGTTCCTTGCCCTCCATCCACTCAAGAAATGCACCGCCAGCGGTTGAGATATAGGTGAATCGCTCAGTCGCCCCTGCTTTGTTCAGCGCGGCCACCGTGTCGCCCCCGCCCGCCACCGAGGTGAGTTTACCGTCTGCCGACAATTCCGCCGCCTTCGCAGCCGCCGCATTGGTCGCCGCATCAAACGGTTCGATCTCAAACGCCCCAAGAGGCCCGTTCCAGATCAGGGTCTTGGCGGTTGACAGGGTGTCGATAATTTTCGCGACGCTTTCAGGTCCCGCGTCGAGGATCATTGCGTCAGCGGGGCAGGCGTCGGCGGGTACAGTTTCGCTGGCAGCCCCTGCAGCGAATTCCCGCGCCACCACCACATCGCTTGGCAAGATCACTTCGCAGCCCACTGTGTCTGCCTTGGCCAGGATCTCGCGCGCGGTATCGGCCATTTCGTGTTCTGCCAGTGATTTGCCCACATCGATGCCCTGCGCGGCGAGGAATGTATTTGCCATTCCACCGCCAATGACAAGGTGATCCACCTTGCTGACCAGATTGCCCAGAAGGTCGAGTTTGGTTGACACTTTCGCCCCGCCGACCACCGCGACAACAGGGCGTTCAGATTGCCCCAAAGCAGCTTCAAGCGCGGAAAGCTCCGCCTGCATCAGACGTCCGGCGCAGGATGGGAGCAGCCGGGCGACCCCTTCGGTCGACCCATGTGCGCGATGCGCCGCCGAAAAGGCATCATTGCAGTAAATATCGCCGAGGGCTGCAAGACCGGCGGCAAAAGCAGGATCGTTTTTGGTCTCAGCAGCGTGATAGCGGGTGTTTTCCAGAAGCAAAACATCGCCTTCTTCCAGCGCGGCCACCGCTTGTTTGGCCGGACCACCAATACAGTCCTCGGCAAATTTGACCGGTCGTCCCAGCGCAGCCTCAAGGGCGGGGCGCACGACCGAAAGGCTCATATCCGGCACGCGTTCCCCTTTGGGGCGCCCGAAATGGGCCAGAAGAACAGGTTTGCCGCCTGCGGCCAGAATGTCCCTGATGGTTGGAAGGATGCGCTGAATGCGGGTGTCATCCGTGACCTCGCCATCTTTGACCGGCACGTTGATATCCACGCGCGTCAGCACCACTTTCCCTGCCAGTTCCATCTCGTCCAGCGTTTTCCAGGCCATGACACCCCTCCTTACAATCTTGTCGCCTATGCACACCATTTGTCCACTATGGTCAACGATGAATGCGGAAATTGCACCGGATTCAGGTCGGGGTCTTTTCAACCGTTGCCGTGCAACATAGGTTGGCGGCAAATCTGAATGCAAAGGAGGCCCAGATGGCCGAATATAAAGATCCTGAAAACACGATCCTGATGGAGCTGAAAAACGGCACGGTCGTGATTGAGCTGCTGCCGGATGTGGCCCCGAAACATGCAGAGCGCATGAAAGAGCTGGCCCGTCGTGGCGACTATGACGGTGTGGTGTTTCACCGTGTGATCGACGGGTTCATGGCCCAGACCGGGGATGTGGCCAACGGCAAAGACCCGATGAGCCTGCGTCGTGCGGGGACCGGTGGGTCGGATCTGCCGGATCTGCCGGCAGAGTTTTCGAAACTGCCACATGATCGTGGCACCCTTGGCGCTGCGCGCTCGCAGAACCCAAACTCGGCCAATTCGCAGTTTTTCATCAATTTCAACGACAACCATTTCCTGAATGGCCAATATACCGTTTACGGCCGTGTAACCTCGGGCATGGAGCATGTGGATGCAATCACCCGTGGTGAGCCGCCTGCAGAGCCGGATGTGATGGTGTCGGTCAAGGTCGCTGCAGATGTCTGATTATAGCGCCAAGGATAAGCGCGGGTTCTGGACGGCATTTCTGGCTGGCGTTCTGGTGATCGTCGGCTATGCCGCCTATACCCTGTGGCCTCAAAGTTTCGAACCCAATGCCGCCATTGCCGAAAGTGATTTTCCGAAGATCGAAATCACCGTGGCCGGAGAGGCCAACGGTCAGATCGAAGTCACCCTGCGCCCGGATCTCGCCCCGCAGCATGTGGAGCGCATCCTGACGCTGTCGCGTGAGGGGCAATATGACAATGTGGTGTTTCACCGTGTGATCGAGGGGTTCATGGCCCAGACCGGTGACGTGAAATACGGCAAAAAAGATGGTGACAAGATGGATTACGCCGGCATGGGGGGATCGGATTACCCGGATCTTCCGTCCGAGTTCTCCTCGGAAAGTTTTGCCGCCGGTGTTGTTGGCATGGCGCGGTCGCAAAACCCGAACTCTGCCAACTCGCAGTTCTTCATCATGTTCAAGCCGGGACCGTTCCTAGACGGCCAATACACCATCGTCGGCGCAGTCACCAATGGCTTTGACGTGGTAGAGGCCATCAAGAAAGGCGCAGGTCCCAATGGTCAGATCCTGGGCGATCCGGACGTGATGACCTCCGTGAAAGTGGTTGAGTAACGCCTCAGTCGCTTGCGAACACATGCCCTCAAACCCGCGTGAGCGGGTCTAGGCGGGGCCTCCTCTCTCTGTCACCATCTGTTGACCAGATGCCACGGGAAGAGGAGGCCCCGATGCGTTTACCCGTCCAGCTTATATCCCAGACCCAAATACAGTTTCACGGACGTCTGGCATTGACCATCCTGACCGTGATCCTCGGGCTTTGGGCACAATGCCTGCGGGCAGATCCCGCGTTCTGGAAACACGAATTTCCCCAAACCGACTTCACCCGAACCAGTGTTGAGAACTGGACCGAAATCCTGTCTGGTGGCCCGGGCCGGGACGGGATCCCTGCCTTGTTTGATCCCCGATTTCTTTCCGTACAGGACGAAACCCGTCTCGGCGCACGTGAACCCGTGATCGCGGTGGAACTCGACGGCGCGCCGGCTCGCGCCTATCCGTTGCGCTACCTGACCTGGCATGAAATCGTAAATGATGAGGTCGCCGGTCGCCCCATCGCGGTCACCTTCTGCCCGCTCTGTAATTCCGCCATGGTATTTGACCGGCGCGTCAAGGGGCAGGTGCTCAACTTCGGCGTGACCGGAAAGCTCAGAAATTCGGACATGGTGATGTATGACCGTGAAACCGAAAGCTGGTGGCAGCAGGCGCTTGGCACTGGAATTGTCGGCGTTCATACCGATACGCAACTTGAACAGCTTCCCTCCTGGATGGAAAGCTGGGCAGAATTTGCCGGTCGCAACCCGGATGGGGAAGTGATGGACCAACCACAGGCGCGCCGTGCCTATGGTCGGAACCCCTATGTGGGATATGACAGCCGCACACGCCCCTATCCCTTTTTTACAGGCGAGCTTCCCCCAAACAATGTGCCCGCCCTTGCGCGGGTGGTGCGGGTCGGAGATCGCGCCTGGCCCGTTTCACGCCTTGCCAAATCTGGTGAGATTAACGAGGCAGGGATCACGATCAGCTGGGTGGGCGGTCAGGCGTCGGCGCTGGATGACGGGCGGATCGCAAATGGGCGCGACGTGGGGACCATCCGGGTGCGCGACGCTCAGGGCCGTGACCTTCCCCATGATGTGCTCTTTGCCTTCGCTTTCCATGCATTCTGGCCCGATGGGACATGGATGCTCGGCTTCTAACCCCGCGAAATTGCAGAAAAGAAAAGGCGGCCCCAGATGCCTGCGCCGCCTTTTTCTTGCTTGAAATACCTCGGGGTGAGCCTCGAAGAAGCGAGGGGCAGAGCCCCTCAACCTGGGCTAAGGTGTTTCGGGTTAAAGCCGAAACCCTTTAGTTTCCCCGTGAACGGCTGAACATCCCGGCATGCTCCGCAGCCGCCCGAATGGCTTTCGACTTGTTCACGGTTTCCTGGTATTCCGCCTCCGGATCACTGTCGTAAACAACACCGCCACCGGCCTGAATATAAAGCTTTCCGTCTTTTACAATCGCCGTGCGCAGCGCGATGCACATGTCCATGTCGCCACCCGCGCTGAAATAGCCAAGGCCGCCGCCATAGATGCCGCGCTTCTCCGGCTCCAGCTCGTCGATGATCTCCATCGCCCGCACTTTCGGCGCGCCCGACACGGTGCCTGCGGGCATACCCGCGAAATAGGCGTCCAATGCGTCCTTGTCTTCGTGCAGCTCTCCCACAACGTTCGAGACAATATGCATAACGTGGCTGTAGCGTTCGATGATGAACTCTTCGGTCGGACGGACGGTGCCGATTTTTGCCACGCGGCCCACGTCGTTGCGCCCGAGATCCAGAAGCATCAGGTGCTCGGCCAGCTCTTTCTGATCCGCCAGCAGATCCAGCTCCAGCGCCTTGTCCTCCTCGGGTGTTTTTCCGCGCGGACGGGTTCCCGCGATCGGGCGGATTGTCACCTCCCCGTCAAACACGCGCACAAGGATCTCCGGGCTGGCACCAACCACCTGAAAACCGCCGAAATTGAAGTAGAACATGAAAGGCGACGGGTTGGTCCGGCGCAGGGAGCGGTAAAGTGCAAACGGGGGCAGGGGGAAATCCTGAACCCAGCGTTGGCTGGGCACCACCTGAAAAATGTCACCGGCCCGGATATACTCCTTGGCGCGTTCTACCGCCGCCAGATAATCGTCCTTGGCAAAGTTTGATGTAAGCGGGCCCAGATCGGCCAGATCCCCTAGGTCGCGGCTTTCGCCAATCGCGGCGCGCTCCAGATCCCGCAGCGCATCCATGACGCGTTCCGCCGCCTGGGCATAGGCCGCCTTGGCGCTGAGGCCGGAAGACACAAAGGCGGGGGCAACCAGGGTTACCTCACCTTTCACCCCATCCAGGACCGCAACCACAGACGGGCGCATCATCACCGCATCCGGCAGGCCCAGGGGGTCGGGGTTCTGATCGGGCAGATGTTCCACCAACCGGATCATGTCATAGCCGAGATAGCCAAACAGCCCCGCACTGGCGGCTGGAAGATCTGCGGGCAGGTCAATCCGGCTTTCCGCCAGAACAGTGCGGAAAGCGTCCAGCGGGTTGCCCGGCATTGGCTCGTAACTGTCCCCGTCAAACCGTGCCTGACGGTTGATTTCCGACTGCTCCCCGCGCGCGCGCCAGATCAGGTCGGGTTTCATGCCCACCATCGAATAGCGGCCCCGGACCTCGCCGCCGGTGACCGATTCCAGCATGAAACTGTCCCGGCGCGCTTCGGTCAGCTTCATCATCAGGCTGACCGGTGTGTCCAGATCCGCCGCAAGTCGGGTATAGACCACCTGGTTTTTCCCGGCATTCCAACCGGCTTCAAACGCGTCGAATGACGGGGTAAGGGCCATGGGGGTTCCTCTCGATTGGGGGCGGGGTTACGGGAACTGGGCGTGGATGGCGTTGATCACGGCCCGATCAAGCGTCACCCCTGCCTGAGCTTCGAGAATACGGGCAAAGGCATTTTCGATGTCAATGCCCAGCTCCTGACCGGTCTGCTCGGCAAATTGCGCTTTCGTCGCAACGGCCTCTTCGCTGGTCTGGTCGGCGGCGTTCACCGCATCAACACGCACCAGCACCACGTCTTCAACGCCCGGAAGAACACGCCATTCATCGGTTTTCATGGTGAAGACTTCGTTGATGAACCCGGCTGGTGCGCCGTTGATGAAGGCTTCGCGCCCCTGTTCCGTTTCCACCACCTCAGTCAGTCCAAGCGAGGACAGGCTTTCGCCCCCCTCCAGCGCCGGGATCATGCTTTCGGCCTGTGCGGCCAGCAACTCAAGGCGCTTTTGCAGGCCCCAGCCCACCAGAACCTGATCTGCCACTTCCTCCTGCGTCTGCAGGCGTGGGGCGTCGACCTTGTTGACGCGCAGCGCAAAAACGCCGCCATCGGCCATCAGCGTGATTTCGGGGAAATCTCCCTCCTGTGCAGCAAGGGCTGCATCGCGGAAGCTTTCATAGGCGGCAATGCCGTCGCTGTTCTCTGTGGTCCAGTCGATTGTGTCGAGACGCATTTTATGGCTGCCTGCAATCTCTTCCAGGGTGGCGCCACCGGCCAGAAGATCATCCAGATCGGCAATCTGGTCGTTTACCTGCCGACGGGCCGCGTCAGAGGCCAGCTCTCCCTGAAGCTGTTCGCGGGCTTGCTCGAAACTGGTCTCCTGCGCCGCCAGAACAGCGTTCATGCGGAAAATTGCCGGGCCCAGGTCGCTTTCAACCGGGCCCGCAACGCCGGGGGCCGTCATGGCAAAAACTGCGTCCCCTGCCATGCCCAGCTCATCCTGTGACAGGTCCCCCAGATCGACATCGCTCAAGGTCAGTTCACGTTCGGCGACAATGTCTTCAAAACTCTTATCGCCTGCGGTGATCGCGTCCATGGCTGCCTGGGCGTCTGCCGTGCTGGAGAAGACAAGGCGTTCGACCATGCGGCGCTCGGGCACCATGAACTCGTCGATCCGCTCCTGATAAAGAGCTTCAAGGTCTTCGTCGTTCACCTCGATCCCGGTGATCAGGTCTTCCGGGTTGAGCCAGGCAAAGGTGATGTTCTTTGTCTCGGGCAGGGTGTAGGCGCTTGCGTTCGCGTCATAAAAGGCGGTCAGCTCTTCCTCAGAGGCAGCCGGAAGCGCCTCGGTCAGCGCCGACATCGGCAGGCTGGCCCAGGTGAAATCACGGGTCTCATAGTAAACACCATAAAGCGTATCGACGAAAAGCGGCGAGGCGGTGGTGCCGCTTGCCACGGCGGTCTGCAGGATCTGACGCGCCACTTCCGCCCGCAAAGACGCTTCGAACTCGGCTGCGGTCAGGCCGGACTGCTCCAATGCAAAATTATAGGCTTCACGGTCAAACTGTCCGTTGATCCCCTGAAAGGCCGAGATTTCCACAATCCGCTTGCGCAGCTGGTCATCGCCAACCGAAATACCCAGACGAGCGGTTTCGTTTTCCAGTGCCGTGGTCGCCAGCAGGCGGCCAAGAACCTGACGGTCGAGGCCAAAGGCCTGGGCCTGCGCCAGCGGGATCTGCTGCCCGGTCTGGGCCTGGAGCGCACGCAGTTCATTGTTCAGTTCACGCGCATATCGCTGGGCATCAATATCGGTATCCCCCACGGTGCCAATTGACCGGCCGCCGCCGCCGAAATTTGTGGATCCAAAGCCTACAAGCCCAACCATCACGAGGCCCATGAGGCCCCAACCGAAGGTGCGCGAGATCTTACTGGTTGCCATGCTTTGCATCCTTTTTCATTCAGCTCTAAGCGGTTTTAGGTCACGCGGTCCGGATTGCCAAGCGGTGATGCGTCAGGGATGAAAATCCGTGAGCCGATTAAGAAATACGCCGATCCCATCACGGTCGATATTGGCAAAGGCCACCCGCAGCTGGCGCGCCCCGTCCGCATCGCCCGCGGGCGTGAACATGGTGCCGGGAAGGGACAGAATGGCGCTTTGATCAACCAGCCTGGGAGCAAGCTGATCCGAGGGCAGGTCGAACGGGTGGTTCAGATAGGCGAAATAGGCGCCACATCCCATCAGGCTCCAGCCCTTTTGTGCCAGCGGGGCAAACCCCTCTCGCATTGCCTGGGCGCGGCTCAGGATCTCCTGCCGTTCGCCGTTGAGCCAGTCCCGTAGGTTGCGCATCCCCCAAAGGGCCGCGTGCTGGCCCAGCTGAGCGGGGCAGATTGTCAGGGTGTCGAGGAATTTCTCCACCTGGGCGAGGCGTGCGGGGCTGGTGATCAATGCTCCCACGCGATGGCCGGTCAGCCGGTAGGCTTTCGAGAAACTGTAAAGTTGGATCACCGTGTCGCTCCAATCAGGGTCCGCAAACAGGTCATGTGGCGCGCCGTCCCTGGAATGAAAATCCCGATAGGTTTCGTCAATGATCAGCGCAATCCCGGCGTCGCGGGCAAGGTCACGAAAGGCGGCAATCAGGGTGGGGGGGTATTCGACCCCGGCCGGATTGTTCGGGGTGACCAGCACAATTGCCCGTGTCTTTTGGGTGATCAGGGTGCGGGCTGTGTCCGGGTCGGGCAGCAGATCCTTACCGGTTTTCAGCGCAACAGCGTTGATCCCGTTCATGTCCAGCCACATTTTATGGTTGAAATACCAAGGTGTTGGCAGGATGACTGCGTCCCCTGGGCCGGCAAGTGTGCTGATGGCGGCGCAAAAGGCCTGGTTGCACCCGGAGGTGATAGCCACGTTTTCTGCGTCGATCGTGCCGCCATAGGCCTGGGAAAACTGAAACGCCACTTCTTTGCGCAATGCGGGCAGACCCAGAACCGGGCCGTAAAGATGAGCGTCGGGCAGGGTCAAAGCAGTGTCGGCAATTGCCTGACGCAATCCCTCCGGTGGGGGATCGACCGGGGCGGCCTGGCTGACATTGATCAGGGGCAGGTCTTGGGAAAAGCTTTTGCCCGCGATCCAGCGGCGCGCCTCCATCACCGGGGGAGGAGAGGTTGCGAATAGGTTGGGATTGAGTGGCTGCATCGGATCCTCCTGCGGCTGCGCAATGGACGGTAGCAAGCAGGGGAAGGAAGGGCAATCTGCAGATTGCGCATTGGCAGGCCGGGGGCTTTGCCCCCGGACCCCAAAGGTATTTTTAGCAAGAAAAAGGGCGTTTAACCCGCCAAGGTGACGAGTGCGTGCCGCTTTTTGCCTGCGGACAGTTTCATCGGCTGGGCGAGGTCGGTCGCGCTGATCATGAGGCCAGCATTTTCCAACGGCGCGTCATTTACCTTGGCCCCGTTTTCGGCGATCAGGCGTTTGGCCTCCTTGCCGGATTTGACCAGGCCGGATTTCACAATGAGCTGCACGATGGAAATGCCATCGCCAATCTCATCTGCGGAGAGGGCGACGGTGGGCAGGTCATCCCCGACGCCGCCTTTTTCGAACACTTCGCGCGCAGTGGCCTCGGCGGCTTTTGCAGCTTCCGCCCCATGGGCGAGCGTGGTGACTTCATTGGCCAGCACGATCTTTGCATCATTGATGGCCTGACCTTCCAGCGCGCCCAGGCGTTCACATTCTTCAAGCGGCAGTTCAGTATAAAGCTTGAGGAAACGCCCCACATCCGCGTCCGTGGTATTGCGCCAGAACTGCCAGAATTCGTAAGGTGACAGCATGTCTTCGTTCAGCCAGATCGCACCGTTTTGCGATTTGCCCATTTTCTTGCCGTCCGATGTGGTCAGAAGCGGCGAGGTCAGGCCAAAGATCTGGTTGTCGAGGATACGGCGGGTCAGGTCGATCCCGTTGACGATATTGCCCCATTGATCCGAGCCGCCCATTTGCAGAGCACAGCCGTAGCGGCGGTTCAGCTCAAGGAAATCATAGGCTTGCAGGATCATGTAGTTGAACTCGAGGAAAGACAGGCTCTGTTCCCGATCAATCCGCGACTTTACACTTTCAAACGCCAGCATCCGGTTGACCGAGAAATGCCGCCCGATATCGCGCAGGAAATCGAGGTAGTTCAGATCGTCCAGCCATTCGGCATTGTTCAGCATCAGCGCCTTGTTGTCGCCGTCAGTGTCATAGTCGATATATTTGGCAAAGACCTTCTTGATCCCGGCGATGTTCTCGTCAATCTGCTCAGGCCCCAACAGCGGGCGTTCGTCCGCGCGGAACGAGGGGTCCCCCACCTTGGTGGTGCCACCGCCCATCAGCGTGATCGGCTTATGCCCGGTCTTTTGCAGCCAGCGCAGCATCATGATCTGAATGAGCGACCCCACATGCAGCGATTTTGCCGTGGCATCGAAGCCGATATAGGCCGGCACGACACCTTTGACCAAAGCTTCGTCCAGTGCCTGATAATCGGTGCAATCGGCCACGAAGCCGCGCTCGATCATCACACGCATGAAGTCGGATTTTGGGTGGTAGGTCATCGTTTTTCGGTCCATGTTTGTCATTGAACCCTCCGTATAGACGGGGGCGGGCAAAAGGGGAAGAGCATGTTGAAGACACGGACAAACGGTCCGGGCGGGGGGCAGGCGATCTGGGCGCTTGGCTGCATGTCGGGGACCTCTCTGGACGGGGTGGATGGTGCGCTTGTGCTGACCGATGGCGAACGGGTTGAAGAGTTTGGACCATCGGTTTTTCTTCCTTTTGATGATGCTGAGCAGGCGCAACTATGTGCAGTTCTTGGCGCGTGGCCGGGCGAGGAGGGAGTGGCTGAGGCGGCAGAACTGGTGGAAACGTCACATGCGATTTTGGTGTCGAAGTTGTCCTCTCATCATATTGATATTATTGGTTTTCACGGCCAAACCCTGGCGCATGATCCGCGCGGGAGGGGGACGCATCAGGTGGGCGACGGCCAGGTTCTGGCCGAGATTTCCGGCACGCCTGTGGTCTGGGATTTTCGGTCAGCTGATGTGCTGTTGGGGGGGGAAGGCGCCCCGCTTGCGCCCTTTTACCACCATGCATTGGCACGTCATATCAAGGCGGACATGCCGTTGGTCTTTCTCAACCTGGGTGGGGTCGGAAATGTCACCTGGGTGGATCCGAATGTAGCGGATCCCGCTGCAACCGGTGCCTGCCTCGCCTTCGACACGGGGCCTGCCAATGCACCAATCAATGATGTGATGCGCGCGCGCCGGGGACAGAGCATTGATGCCGGGGGTGCATTGGCCCAGTCTGGCGAGGTGCAGGAGGAGATTGTCGACCGGTTCCTGCAGCACCCCTATTTTCTACGCATTCCGCCAAAATCTCTTGACCGGGATGCGTTTTCTTCGCTGAAGGATCAGGTGGAGATGCTTTGCGATGCGGATGCCGTGGCGACCTTGTCGGCCTGTGTCGCTGCGGCCGTCGCCCGCGGGCTTGAGCACTGCCCCTCGACACCATCCCGCATTCTGGTCACGGGTGGGGGGCGGCACAACGCGGCCATCATGCAAGAGCTGCGCGCGCGCTGTGGGGGGGATGTCCTGCCGGTTGAAGAGGCAGGTCTGGATGGAGATATGTTGGAGGCCCAGGCCTTTGCCTATCTTGCGGTCCGTGTGGCGCGTGGTCTGCCCACGTCCTGCCCCACGACAACAGGTGTTGAAGCCGCAGTTGGGGGGGGCGTCCTGTCCTATCCGCAAGGGGACGGGGATCAAGATCTCTGATCTTGCATAAAAAATGGGCCCAAACAGGGCCCATTTCCGATGTGGTGTAAAGGTGGTCCCCGTCTCAGGCCCAGTATCAGGTCGCCGTATCAGGTCCGTGCCACTGTCGCCTTATCGCCGTAAAAGGCCAGGTGATCTTTCAGCGCAGCCAATTCCTCGATCGGAGAGCCATAGCTCCAACCGGCATCTTCGATCACCTTGGATTTGGTGTTGATCGAATAGTGTTTTGCTTCGCCACGATAGGGGCAGGTTGTCACGGTCTGGCTTTCGTCCAGAAAGGCCATGGCGATGTCCGCGCGCGGGAAGTAGATGACCGGTTGGCTCTGACCTTCGATGACTTCAAGGGCATTCAGGCTTTCGCCCAGCACAGCGCCCCCGGCGCGCACGGTCCATTTGCCCTCGGCCTTACGGATCTTGATGTTGTCAGTCATGTTATCCCCAATTCTTCCGACCAAAGGGCCGATCTCGATTTGGCCCTGACTTTACCAGATTATAGATGCGTGTCGCGTGTCAAATCGGCGCGGTTGCGTCCTGTAGCCACTGATACGCGACGTCACTGAGGCGCGGTGAGAGCATTTCGCGGCACCGGGCATGGTAGGTGTTGAGCCATGCGCGCTCTTCCCCCGACAGCATTTCCCCCACCACGAGCCCGGTGTCAATCGGCACATAGGTGAGGGTCTCCAGCCCGTAAAGGGCGCGCTCTTTGTCCCCATCGGGCGGGCAGACAGCCTCTTCAACCACCACCAGGTTCTCTATGCGAATGCCGAAAGCGCCATCGCGGTAATATCCGGGTTCGTTTGATAAGATCATGCCGGGCTCCAAGGGCACTTCCGAGATGTTTGAAAACCGTTGCGGCCCTTCATGGACCGACAGGAAGGCGCCAACACCATGGCCGGTGCCATGATTGAAGTCCTGATGCGCCGCCCAGAGCGGATAGCGCGCAATCGGGTCAAGGTCGCGGCCGGTTCTGCCGTGGGGAAAACGGGTGCGGGACAGCGCGATCATGCCTTGTAATACACGGGTGAAACAGCGTTTTTCCTCGTCACCGACTTCGCCGACAGCCAGCGTTCGGGTAATGTCGGTGGTGCCATCGCGATACTGTCCGCCGCTGTCCAGAACCACCAGATCCCCGTTTTGCAGGCGGCGATTGCTGTCATGTGTAACGCGGTAATGCATGATTGCGCCATTGGGGCCAGTGCCTGAGATGGTTTCGAATGAGATGTCCTCGAGCTTCCCGGTCTCGCGGCGTTTCTCCTCAAGCTTTTCAACCAGATCAATTTCGGACAGGCTGGGTTTGTCCATATTGTCAAACCAGGCAAGAAATTCGACCACGGCCGCGGCGTCGCGCAGATGGGCCTTGCGGGCTCCGGCCAGTTCGGTGGGGTTTTTGCGTGCCTTGGGCAGGACAACGGGGTCGTCGTTCCACTCAAAGGCAATGCCTGCTTTTTCCAGATGTTGGGTGACAGCATAGGGGGCAGAGCTTTTGTCGACGCCAACCGGTCCATCCAGCGCCTTCAGGGCGGCAACAAACGCGTGTTTGGGGCGCACCGAAATCCCCTCAAGCCGCTCAATCCCCTCGCGCCCCTCTTCGGTAAACAGCGTCACCTGCGCGTCATCGCCAATGATCGCAAAACCCTGCACAACCGGGATATGCTCAATATCCGTGCCACGGATGTTCAAAAGCCACGCGATGCTGTCAAGCAGGGTCAGCACCTGCGCTTTCAATCCGCGCGCCAGCAGTTCGTCGGCAATTTCGGCGCATTTGTCTGCGCTGTTCTGACCCGCAAACTCAAGCGGGTGTGCGGTGATCGGAGCGGCTGGTGGCGCCGGGCGGTCCGTCCAGATCTGATCCACCAGATTGTCCACCGCCACAAGGGTCAGCCCCGCAGCGGCGGTATCCTTGCGCAACCGTTCGATTTCGCCGCGGCTGTGCAGCCACGGATCAAACCCGATTTTCTGTCCGGGCTGGGCCTTTTGTGACATCCACGGACCGGGCTGCGTTTCGGGCCAGTCGACAGGGGTGAAATGCCCCAGATCCACCTGGCTTCTCACCTGATTGCGATAGCGCCCATCCACGAACACACCCGCGCTCTCTTTCAGCGCGATGCAGAACCCCGCCGACCCGGTAAACCCCGTCAGCCAGGCCAGCCGCCGGTCACATTCCGCGACATATTCGCCCTGATGGGCATCCGCGCGGGGAATGATGAACCCGTCCAGACCTTTCAGTGCCATGGCGCGGCGCAGACGGTCTAGGCGGGCGGGCCCCTTGGAGGGATCGGCGGTGGTGTCAAAGCTTTGATACATGTGGGGTCTCTGGCGGGAATCTTTGGTCTGAAGTGGGACTGGTTTGCGCGCATACTGCCCCTGCGGCCTCGGGAGGGAAAGTGGAATATTCGGTTGACAGGTCCGAGCGCAGGCCACAGCAGTTGAACATTACGACGCAGTTTGGTGGGAAGATCAATGTATCAAATGCCTGATGAGGACCTGGTGGAACTGACCCGCTGGCGACGTGAGATGCATCGCTGGCCGGAACTCTCGGGGCAGGAGCGTGAAACCGCCCGGCGGGTGGTTGAGGTGCTGACACCTCTTGGCCCTGATCACATAGAAACCGGGCTCGGGGGGCATGGTGTGGCGGCGGTGTTTCGCGGTGCGGGCAAGATCCGGCACCGGGTGATGCTGCGCTGTGAACTGGATGGGTTACCGATTGAGGAACGCTCAGACGCGCCGCATCGTTCGCAATACCCCGGAAGGGGACATCTGTGTGGTCATGACGGGCATATGGCCATCCTGATCGGCGTGGCCCGCACACTGGCGCACAGGCGTTTTGAAGGGCTGGATGTGATCTTGGTGTTTCAGCCCGCAGAAGAAACCGGAGCCGGGGCAAAGGCGGTGCTCGCGGATGGGCGGCTTCAGCGCCTGGCCCCGGATTTTGCGCTGTCTTTGCACAATGTGCCCGGGCGTGTTTTGGGCGAGATTGGCCTGAAGGCCGGGCCGGTCAATTGTGCCTCGCGCGGAATGCGCGTGGCCTTCAATGGCTGCACGGCGCATGCATCGCAACCTGAAACCGGGCGCTCGCCGGGACTGGCCATGGCAGAGGTGATTTCCGGTTTTGCCGCGATGGCGGTTGGCGCACCCTCCGACCCCGACTTCCGGATGGCGACGGTGACCCATGCCAGTCTGGGGGAGAAAACCTTTGGAATCGCCCCCGGTGCCGGGGAGGTCTGGGTGACGTTGCGCACATTGACCAATGAAGCGATGGGCGCGTTGGTTGGCGACGCAGAAGCCCTTGTGAGTGACGTGGCGAAAGCGCAGGGGCTTTCGGTGACGTGGTCTTATCAGGATGTATTTGCAGGCTGTGAAAATGATCCTGCTCTGACCGGACAGGTGAAAGGCGCGGTGGAAAGCGCGGAATTTGTGGTTTCCGACGGTGGATTGCCGATGCGTTGGTCCGAAGATTTTGGCGTATACAGCGAAATTGCCCAAACCGTGATGCTGTTTGTGGGCAGTGGTGTGGACACGCCTGCGTTGCACAACCCGGATTACGACTTTCCAGACGCGCTGATCCGCATTGGAACCGAAGCTTTCCTTGCCAGTCTGAACGCTCTTGGACCGACGCCCCCGGGGCCGACGACACCGGGGGAAGGCGAAGGTTAGCTCGCCTTCCGGATCCCCATCACCCGCGCTCGCGCCCGGGGGTCACTGTCAAACAGCGCGGCCAGCTGTTCGGTCATCGCGCCTGCCAGCTGTTCGGCATCGGTGATGGTGACGGCTCGGTCGTAATACCGGGTCACGTCATGGCCGATGCCAATTGCCAGAAGCTCAACCCGTGCCTGCTTTTCAACCATTGCAATCACGTCACGCAGGTGTTTTTCCAAGTAATTCGCAGGGTTGACGGACAGGGTTGAATCATCGACCGGCGCCCCATCAGAGATCACCATCAGGATTTTCCGCGCCTCGGGGCGTGCGACGATCCGGCGATGGGCCCATTCCAGTGCCTCGCCATCGATGTTTTCCTTAAGCAACCCTTCCTTCATCATCAGGCCCAGATTGTCCCTGGTCCGGCGCATCGGCGCATCCGCCTGTTTATAGATGATATGGCGCAGATCATTCAGCCGCCCCGGCTGTCCCGGGCGCCCATCAGCCAGCCATTTTTCGCGTGCCTGTCCGCCTTTCCAGGCGCGGGTGGTAAAGCCAAGCACCTCAACCTTCACCCCACAGCGTTCCAGCGTGCGGCTCAGCACGTCGGCGCAGATCGCAGCAATCGAAATCGGTCGGCCCCGCATCGAGCCGGAATTGTCCAGAAGCAGAGTTACCACCGTATCGCGAAACTCGGTATCCTTCTCCTGCTTGAAACTAAGCGGCGTGGTCGGGTTCGCAACAACCCGTGCAAGGCGTCCCGCGTCCAGAATGCCTTCTTCCAGATCAAACAACCAGGACCGGTTCTGTTGCGCCTGCAGGCGGCGTTGCAGCTTGTTGGCCAGTCGGCTTACGGCCCCTTTCAAAGGTTCCAGCTGCTGATCGAGATAGGCTCGCAGCCGTTCCAGCTCCGCCGGTTCAGCAAGCTCCTCAGCCAGGATTTCCTCGTCATGCTCGTTCAGATAGACCTCGTAATTGGGGTCTGCGTCAGAGGCCGGGGCCGGGGCGGGTGGCTCGACCGGCGCCTCCCCTTCGGGCATCTCGGCATCATCGCCCATCTCATCTTCGGACATGTCGTCAATGGTAACCTGGGCCTCGGTCTGGTCCATGGTCTCATCTTGCGACTGCTCAGGCTGGGCGTCCTGCTCCTCGGAACTGTCGTCCCCCTGTTCCTGCTCTTGGTCCTCTTGCTGTTCCTGATCCTGTTCGGCGTCCTCGTCGGACTGGTCGTCCTGATCCGGATCATCGCCAAGCTGATCGCCATAGCCCAGATCTTCGATCACCTGTCTGGCAAAACGCGCAAAGCCCTGCTGGTCCGACAGCGTATCCTGAAGATCGTTCAGATGGTCGCCCGCCTGTCCTTCGATAAAGCCACGCCACAGCTCCATCACATTTGTCGCAGCAGGGGGAAGATCGCGTCCGGTGGCCAGATGGCGCACGAGATAACCCGCGGCATCCGCGAGCGGAGCCTGCGCAGCCTCGGTGATCTGGTCATAGCCGAGACGCGCGGCATCTGATTGAATTTTAACGTCAATATTGCCCGCCGTGCCCGGCATGTCGCGCGCGCCCATCGCCTCGCATCGGGCGGTTTCCATCGCCTCGTAAAGGTCGCGCGCCATTTGGCCAGCAGGGGCGTAACGCAGGTGCATCGCGGGGTCATGATAGCGATGTTTCATTGCAAACGCATCGGCTGTGCCGCGGGCCAACAGCACCTCTTCACGGGTCATCCGGCGCGTCACCTGCGGCAGGCGCACCGCGTCATTCGTGGCCCCGGGCGGGTCCACCGAATAGGTCACGGACAGATCGCCATCATCAGCCAGCGTCTTGGTCGCTTCGGCCAGCGCCTTTTTGAACGGATCAGCGGGGTTGTCGTTGGGCTTTTTCATATCGTCAAATTAGGGCGTCGCCCGCGCTTTGGAAAGCCGTATTCCGACATTTTGCGATGGATTTGTGAGGCCAGTTCCGGCGGAGTATCAGCCCAGAGGCACCTGCTTGCGCCCCACCAGGCGGTCACACCAGTTGATCCGTTTTTCGCCGTGATAGGGCACCGCGAGCCCGGCTTCGATCATGATCTCAGCCACGTCACGCCCGTCGATATAGAGCCGTGTCAGCAGCCGACGGTATTTATCCGGGCGACCTGTGACGGGCAAAACTTCCTGCGCATTTTCGATCAGCTTTCGCAGGTGATTGGTGGCAATTTTTCCCAGAGCCTTTTCGTCAGGGCAGCGTGACCGAAAGGTCTCCGGCGTGTCAAATCCAAGCAGGCGCAGGTTCTGTTCCCGCCCATGGCAAATGGCTTTTACCGTGTCCCCATCCACCACGCGAATAATGTCGCACGAGGACGGAGGCGCCGAGGCTGCCGTCATTTTTTTCGGCTCTTCCTGACAGGCCGACAGGAACAGAAAGACCAACACCATGAGGCTACGCATACCACCATCACCCGATTTTCACCCATGGCCAATATAAGCCGGGATTGCTGGGAAACCGTTAATGAGAAAAGGAAAAGCCCTGAAAAAACAGGGCTTTCAGGGTTAACTTGGGTTAACCAAGGCTCATGCTTGCCGCTGATTCAGGCAGTTCCTCGTCAAAACAGCGCTGATAAAACTCAGCCACGGTCTGACGTTCAAGCTCGTCACATTTGTTCAGGAACGAGAGGCGGAACGCATAGCCCACATCGCGGAAGATACGTGCATTTTCCGCCCAGTTCAGCACTGTGCGGGGGGACATCACGGTCGACAGATCGCCGTTCATGAATGCGGTGCGGGTCAGATCCGCCACGGTGACCATCTGGCTCACGGTCTTGCGGCCGCTTTCGGTATTCATCATCGCGTTTTTCGCCAGCACGATGTTGGTTTCCGCGTCATGCGAAAGGTAGTTCAGCGTGGCGACCAGCGACCAGCGGTCCATCTGTGCCTGGTTGATCTGTTGCACGCCATGGTAAAGCCCGGTTGTGTCGCCCAGACCCACGGTGTTTGCGGTGGCAAACAGGCGGAAATTCGGGTTCGGAGTGATCACCTCATTCTGGTCCAGCAGCGTCAGCTTGCCGTCATGTTCCAGCACGCGCTGGATGACGAACATCACGTCAGCCCGGCCCGCGTCATATTCGTCGAATACGATGGCGGTCGAGTTGCGCAGCGCCCAGGGCAGGATGCCTTCCTGGAATTCGGTCACCTGCATCCCGTCTTTCAGCTTGATCGCATCCTTGCCGATCAGGTCAATCCGCGAGATGTGACTGTCGAGGTTTACCCGCACACAGGGCCAGTTCAGCCGCGCCGCAACCTGTTCGATATGGGTCGATTTCCCGGTGCCATGATAGCCCTGAACCATCACACGACGGTTGAAGGCAAACCCTGCGAGGATGGCGAGTGTTGTGTCCGGGTCGAACTTATAGGTCGGATCCAGCTCCGGCACGCGATCAGTCCGGTCTGCAAAGCCCTTCACCGTCATATCGGTGTCGATGCCAAAGACCTCGCGAACCGAGATATCTTCGGTGGGTTTTGCATTCACATCCATCTTCGCAATCCTTCCTGAACGGTTTTGGTCCGGTATTCCGGTGCCAGCCCCGGTGTGGTGCCCGATTATCTCGCGTCGTGCAAGGGGAGCGTGGCGTATTTTTCAGCCATTGATATTGCCAGAGGATAATCGCGTGTAGGGCCACCTGAATTCGGACGGTTTGTTGGCGTGAGTTGACGCACGATTTGACGTGTGAGTTGACGGTGCGAAATTCTGCATTGGGCAATGGGGCTGGGAAAAAAGAACGCCCTGCAGAAAACAAGCAGGGCGTTCGGGTGTCCTGAAAATGCGCTTATTTGAAGCTGCGGCTGTCCTTGATCTGATCCCAGGCCCAGACCACTTCCTGCAGCTGCTCTTCCTGGCTACGGTCGCCGCCATTCATATCGGGGTGCAGCACCTTGATCAGTTTTTTGTAGGCCTTGCGCACCTCGGCCTTGGTCCAGTGATCCTTGGCTTCCAGAATTTCAATCGCACGCCGTTCGGTCGGGGGCAGGCGTCGGGTCGAGCCGGTGACGGATTTGCCCGGGTTCTGCGTGGCGTTTTCCCCAAGCACCTGATGGGCGTCATCAATGCCCAGACGGGCCCAGGCCCGCTGTTCCTCGGTCTGCTTGCCAAACGGTTTGGTTTCACGTTCCCAGACCCGGTCCTTGTCGGCCTGTTCGTTGATTTCTTCTTCGCTGGCGCCGTCAAAGAAGTTCCATTTCAGGTTATATTCGCGCACATGGTCTTTGCAGAACCATTTGAACTCGTCCAGATGATCCGGCGAGCGGGGCGCGCGGTATTTCCCGGCCTCTTTACAGGTTGGGTGTTCACATTCACGTGTAGAGGTTTCAAACGCCCCAGACATCCCACGCCTGCCGCGCGGGTTCTTCTTCTTGGCGGAAGAAACCGAAATATCGAAACCAAAAGGATCGTCGTTTGCCATTAGTTCACTCTTTTCGACTCGGACCAGAGAGTTTAGTGGATTTTGCAGATGTTTGAAGAGGGAAGCGTCCGAAAATGACCCGCCGAGACCAGATTTTTTCCAAGCTCGAAACAGCGTTTGAACCGCAACAGCTTGAAGTGATTGATGAAAGCGAAATGCACCGGGGGCATGCAGGGTATCAGGACGGGGGCG
The DNA here is from genome assembly GCF_025137635.1 of Aliiroseovarius crassostreae. Taxonomy (NCBI): domain Bacteria; kingdom Pseudomonadati; phylum Pseudomonadota; class Alphaproteobacteria; order Rhodobacterales; family Paracoccaceae; genus Aliiroseovarius; species Aliiroseovarius crassostreae. The sequence goes on from NZ_CP080772.1 coordinate 1,100,166, forward strand.
AAAGCCATTTCCGCGTTGTGATCCATGCGCAGAAGCTCGCCGATCTTAGCCGCGTTGCGCGCCATCGAGCCGTGCATCAGGCCATTGGCGCAGACCTGATGGGGCAGATCCACGCGCTGGCGCTTGATATCAAGGCTTGAGGGTCAGGCGCTGTCCCCATCGCGCGACAGGGCAGGGGCATCTGCGGGCACCTCGTTGGCCTGGGCGGCTGAGGGTAGGGCCGGGGCGTTTGTCTCTTCCGCGGCGGCGGTGGCGGCCACCGTGGGGGAGGTATCCTTCACATCATCCCAGGCACGTTCGCGCCGAAACACCAGAAGGTTACGGAAGGTTGAGGTCTTGCCCGTCAACCCCTTGCGCTCTTCCGCCGGCAAGGTCTCGGCACGCTGATAATCCCAGCCCGCTGCCGCCATTTCATTCAGCAAATCGGACATGGCCAGGGCAAACCGATCTTCGGATGTTTTGACACCTTTGGCTTTCTTGCCCCGTGAGGGTGCGGGGATGACGCGGTATTCGTACATGGAACCTGTCTCGCTGTGTTTGGGTTCGTGGGATGTAGCATTTTGACGGGGTTCTGACCAGCCGCCAAACAGGCGACCAGACATCATATGGCCAAATTTTGCCAGCATCTGCATCAGCGCAGAATCGGCACGTCGCTTTGGGGCAGATCTGCAAATGTGGGATCCGCAGGGGCAAACGGGGCTGCGGCCAGACGAAGCTCGTTTGCTTCGGCCCGGGTCAGCTGTTCACCCTGTTTGCGCTTAAGCAAAACCTCGCGCGCCTTGGCATATTGGTCGCCCTGCCAGAAGATCAGGCAGCCGTTACAGCCCTTGCCACAGCAACCATCGGTGCCGACCCGGTTGGTCTTATAGCGCATCTCGCGCCCATCTTCGGCAATCGCCTCCGACAGGGCATCGCGGCGTTTTTCATAGGCTTTGGGGTTTTCTTTCCCTGTGATCTCAAGACCTTGGGTGAGTTTGTCAAAGCGGATCCGCTTCCACTGTTCATCCGTCAGCGCCTTTTCCTTGCGCATCACGGTGAAGGCCGGGAACTGCGCCTTGAGGTGGTCCAGGTCCTCATGATCAAACAGAGCAAAGGGCACACGGATGGTGGTTCTGGTGCCGCCTTGCACCACCTCTTTCACCTCACCCGTTTCGGCATCTTCAAACTCATACATCCGCAGCAAAACGGTTTCGCGCGCGATGGGAGAGATGAACTCCAGCACTTCCCCTGCCTCGAGCTTGTTTTTCACCTCGATCAGAAAAGCGTCCTCGGTGACCTCTTTCACAACCCCGGCATATTCCCACTGCGCCAAGGACGCGGTGTGTTCGTAGTCATGTGAATAATTGGTCAGCCGGCCATTGTGGAAAGCCAGCGTGTAGCCGCGGTTGCCCACCGCCTCGAGCTCGCGCATATAGGGTTTCGGATCCCAGTTCTCGGGATTGGCGTAATAATCATCGATGGCCATGCGATAGGCGCGGGCGACAATGGCACAGTAATATTCCGACTTGCCACGCCCTTCGACCTTCAGGCTGTCCACGCCGATTTTCAGGTATTCATCCAGTTTCGGCATGATGCACAGGTCGCGCGAATTGAGGATATAGGAGCCGCGCCCATCCTCCTCGATCGGCATGAATTCCCCGGGGCGCACGCCCTCTTCAAGTAGGAATTCAAACATATCGGCGTTGTCTTCAGTGATGTTCAGATCTTCGATCGTGCCATCCTTCAGGCGCATCCGCACGCCGTAATTCCAGCGACAGGAATTGGCGCAATTGCCCTGGTTCGCCCCGCGTTCGGCCATGAAATTCGACAGCAGGCAGCGGCCCGAATAGGTCATGCACATGGCGCCATGCACGAAGGCTTCAAGCTTCACATCCGGGCATTGTTCGCGGATTTCAACCAGTTCCGGGTAAGACACTTCGCGCGCCAGAACCACAAGCTCTGCCCCCTGATCCTCCCAGAATTTCACCGACAGCCAGGAACACACATTGGCCTGGGTCGAGATATGCAGCGGCAGTTCAGGCGCGCGGGTGCGCACGTATTGAAACACGCCGGGATCCGCGATGATCAGCCCGTCGGGCTTCACCTTGCGCACCGTGTCGATATATTCGTCGAGCTTCGGGATGTCCTTGTTGTGGCTGAACAGGTTCAGGGTCAGATAGGCGCGGCGCCCATGCTGGTGGCAGAACTCGACCCCTTCGATCACATCTTCCAGCGAGAACTGCGACTTGGTGCGCAGCGACATGTCCGGCGTGCCCAGATAGACCGCATCGGCGCCATAAAGCACCGCCATTTTCAGCTTTCGCAGATTGCCCGCAGGCATCAGGAGTTCAGAGCGTCGTTCAGTCATATCATCATCCGTATGTTCGCGCAGTCGGCTGATTGGAAGAAATGGCAAAGGCCCCACAGCGGGGGCCTTATACCAGAAATGTCGACAAAATCAGAGGCCCAGCTTGGCCGTCACGATGTCATTCACCGCTTTCGGGTTGGCCTTGCCGCCGGTGGCTTTCATCACTTGCCCCACAAAGAACCCGACCAGTTTCGGGTTTTGCTTGGCCTTTTCGACCTGAGCGGGGTTGGCGGCAATCACCTCGTCCACGGCCGCTTCGATGGCGCCGGTATCCGTCACCTGCTTCATGCCGCGGGCCTCGACAATCTCAGCCGGGTCGCCACCTTCAGTATAGACAATCTCGAAAAGATCCTTGGCGATCTTGCCCGAGATGTCGCCCTTGGTAATGAGCGCAATGATGCCCCCCAGCTGCTCGGGAGAGACCGGGCTTTCGGTGATCGAATGATCTTCTTTTTTCAGGCGACCAAAGAGTTCATTGATCACCCAGTTTGCGGCGAGCTTGCCGTCACGCCCCTCGGCCACTTTTTCGAAAAAGGCGGCGTTTTCCGCTTCGGCGGTCAAAACGCCCGCGTCATATTCCGACAGACCGAAATCGGTGACAAAACGCGCTTTTTTCTCATCCGGCAGTTCCGGCAGGGTGTCGGCTATCCCGTCCACCCAGTCCTGTTCGATCTCGAGCGGCAGCAGGTCAGGGCAGGGGAAGTAGCGATAATCATGCGCTTCTTCCTTTGACCGCATCGAGCGGGTTTCGTTCTTGTCCGGGTCATACAGGCGGGTTTCCTGCACCACTTCGCCCCCGTCTTCGACAATGGCGATCTGGCGGCGGGCCTCATACTCAATCGCGGCCTGAATGAAGCGCATCGAGTTCATGTTCTTGATTTCGCAGCGGGTGCCGAGATGCGAGAAATCCTGCGTCTCCATGTATTTCTCATATTGCCCCGGACGACAGACCGAGACGTTCACGTCCGCGCGCAGGTTGCCGTTTTGCATATTGCCATCACAGGTGCCGAGGTAACGCAGGATCTGGCGCAGCTTGGTGACATAGGCCGCGGCCTCTTCCGGGCCACGAATATCCGGGCGTGAGACGATTTCCATCAATGCGACGCCGGTGCGGTTCAGGTCCACGAAAGACATGTTGGGATCCATGTCATGCACCGATTTGCCGGCATCCTGTTCCAGGTGGATACGCTCGATCCGAACCTTGCGCGCGACACCCGGCGCCATGTCGACAATCACTTCGCCTTCGCCCACGATGGGGTGATACAGCTGCGAAATTTGATAGCCCTGCGGCAGGTCCGGGTAGAAATAGTTCTTGCGGTCAAAGGCCGAGAACAGGTTGATATCCGCCTTCAGTCCCAACCCGGTGCGCACCGCCTGCTCTACGCAATATTCATTGATGACCGGCAACATGCCCGGCATGGCGGCATCCACGAAAGCCACGTTGGAGTTGGGCTCGGCGCCGAACTTGGTTGACGCGCCGGAAAACAGTTTGGCGTTGGAGCTGACCTGGGCGTGGATTTCCATCCCGATAACCAGTTCCCAATCTTCCTTTGCCCCGGCAATGACTTTTGGTTTCGGGGTTTCATAGGCGAGATGATCCAACATGTGTGCTTTCCCATGATTTCGTTTCCCCTGCCTTCTAGGGCAGGGCGCGATCCGGGGCAAGGGGGCTGGCGACTGGTCTGTCGGTAGGGCGCCGCGTGGGGATCAGGGCGGGGATCACCAAGGGGCGCTGCCCCTCGCGCGACAAGCGCGCTCACCCCGGGATATTTGAAACAAGAAAAAAAGGGCGGCGGAACAGGCCGCCACCCTTCAGGGATCGGGAAAAGGGGTGGGTCAGCCGTTCAGAATGCGGCTGACCATTTCCTGCGTGTCCGAGGACAGATCCGGGGAGGCGAGGATCCGTTCCAGCGCCGTTTTCATCAGCGCCTGCCGGTCCACATCCCAGCGTTTCCAGGTTTCAAAGCCTGAGCTCATGCGGGCGGTGATCTGCGGGTTGAGCGGATCGAGACGGATCAGCCAGTCGGCAAAGAGCGCATAGCCTTTTCCTGAGGCTTCGTGGAAACCTGGTTGGTTCATCATCAGGGCGCCGAAGAGGGCGCGGAAGCGGTTGGGGTTTTTCCAGTTGAAGTCCGCGTCTTTCGTCAGGTCAGCGGCGATTTCAGCTGCACGGTCCGGGGTGCCATGGGCCACCTGCATGGCAAACCACTTGTCCATGACCAGGGCGTCCTCCTCAAACCGGTTGCGGAAATCTGCAAGCGCTGCTTCGCCTTTCTGCACGTCGAGCAGGCAGCCAAGTGCGCCCAGGCGCAGGGTCATGTTGTCCGCCTGATCATATTGCGCCTGAGCCGCAATGCCGCCATCCAGCCGATTGGTGAGCTTCAGCACTTCCAGCCCAAGGGCACGTTTGCCTGCTTGTTCCGCATTGGGTTGAAACGCGTCGGTCACGGTCATTTCCGCGCTCAGCCGTGGCAGCAGGTCCTGCAGGTGTTCGGCCATTTGCTGGCGCAGGGTCTGATGGGCATTGTATATCGCCATCGGATCGGGGGTCATTCCGGCATCTGCCAGCGTCTGTGCCAGATCATCTTGCCCCGGCAGCCCCATCGCAAGCGCCCGGAAGGCGGGATCGAGGCTATCATCACGCAGCATCGCAGCCACGGCATCCAGATAGGCCCCGCCGGGGGTGCTCTCGCCAGTGATCATCCCGATCAGGACATCTTTTGCCAAAGTGCGCCCAGCTTCCCATTTGTTGAACGGATCGGTGTCATGGGCGAGCAGGAACGCGCGCTCTTCGGCAGAGCTTTCGCGCTCCAAGATCACCGGGGCTGAGAAATGGCGCAGGATCGAGGGGGTGGGTTTCGCGCCCAGCCCACTGAAGCTGAAGCTTTGCGCGGCGTCTGTCACTTCGAGGATCTGCGTGCCGAGCACTTCATCCCCATTGTCGCCAAGCAGCCCAACCGCCACGGGAATATGCTGTGGCAGCTTTTCATCCTGATCAGGGGTGGGGGGAGTTTGTTGTTCAAAATGAAGGGTATAGGTGCCATCCTCAAACCGATCCGTCACCTTCAGGCGTGGGGTGCCGGCCTGTTTGTACCAGCGACGGAACTGGGTCAGGTCACGCCCGGTGCTGTCTTCAAAAACCCGCACCCAATCTTCGATTGTCGCGGCCTCGCCATCATGGCGGGTGAAGTAAAGATCCAGCGCCTTGTAATACTCCTCATGCCCCACCAGCGTCTTCATCATGCGAATGAGTTCGGCACCTTTTTCATAGATGGTCGCCGTGTAGAAATTGTTGATTTCGACAAAACTGTCGGGCTGGACCTGATGGGCAAGCGGGCCGTTATCTTCGCGGAACTGTCGACCGCGCAGGGCGATGACATCATTGATCCGGCACACGGCCTCGGACCGCATGTCGCCGGAAAATTGCTGATCGCGGAACACGGTCAGCCCTTCCTTGAGGCTGAGCTGGAACCAATCCCGGCAGGTGATCCGGTTTCCGGTCCAGTTGTGGAAATACTCATGCGCGATGATCGCTTCGATCCGCTCGAAATTGGCATCTGTCGAGGTGTCGGGTGAGGCGAGCACGGCGGAGGTGTTGAAGATGTTCAGCCCCTTGTTCTCCATCGCGCCCATATTGAAATCGCTCACGGCAACAATCTGGAAAATATCGAGGTCATATTCACGCCCATAGACCTCTTCATCCCATTTCATGCTGTCTTTCAGCGCCTGCATGCCAAAAGCTGTCTTGCCCTCATCACCGGGGCGCACCCAGAGTTTCAGATCGACCTCTTTGCCCGACATGGTGGTGAACCTGTCGTCGCGCGCCACCAGATCGCCTGCCACAAGGGCAAAGAGATAAGCGGGTTTTGGCCAAGGGTCATTCCATTCTGCCCAGCCATTGCCCGAGGCCACCGGGTTGCCGTTCGACAGCATCACCGGCTGGTCCCCTTCGATGCGCACCTTGAAGGGGGCCATGACATCCGGGCGATCGGGGTAATAGGTGATGCGGCGGAACCCTTCGGCTTCACATTGGGTGCAATACATGCCGTTTGACATGTAAAGCCCTTCCAGCGCGGTGTTGGCCTCGGGATTGATATCGACCTCAGCTTCCCAGACAAACGCAGCATCCGGCACGTCGCAGCGCAGGCCACCGTCAACCAGCTCCGGGGTGACGTCCTTGCCGTCGATCCTTGCGGAAATCAGGGTCAGATACTCCCCATGCAGGAAAAATTCCCTGCTTGCGGCAGCCGGATTGGGTTTGAAGCGGATTTTCGAGGAGACACGCGTGGCTGTTGGGGCGAGCTTGAAGCTCAGCGCCACGTCTTCCACCAGATAGGCCGGTGGGGTGTAGTCGGAAAGGTGGATTTTCTGCGGTGCCTGGTTCTGGGCCTGTTCGGTCATGTCGGGGAGCCTTTGATATGTTTGGCGCTAACGTAATTCGCCCGGTGAGGGGCTGCAAGCAGAACGAATGGTGAGATGGTGGGGCGGGCTGTCAGGGCTCGCGACGGAAAAACTCACCTGTCGGTTCAGTTTCCCTTAACTGACCTGCCGAGGATTTCAATTGCCTGCCAACGCTGTTTGGGGGAGTTTGCCTGTAACAGATCGCAAAGAGAGGTGCCCCATGACCGACTATACCAACCGTGCCGGACTGTCCGTCGCTGCCGAGCTGGCCGCATTCCTTGAAGATCGGGCATTGCCGGGAACCGGGGTGGACGCGGGGGCGTTCTGGTCGGGATTTGCGGATCTGGTGGCGGACCTTATGCCCAAAAACCGCGCCCTGCTGGAGCGGCGGAGCGCGCTGCAAAAGCAGTTGGATACATGGCATATCGCCCATCGTGGGCAATCACACGATCCCGTGGCCTATCGGTCTTTCCTTGAGGAAATCGGATATCTGGTGCCGGAAGGCCCGGATTTTGAGATCGGGACGGAAAATGTCGACCCGGAAATTGCCCTGATCCCGGGACCGCAGCTGGTGGTGCCGATCATGAATGCGCGTTTTGCACTCAATGCAGCCAATGCGCGTTGGGGCAGCCTGTATGACGCGCTTTACGGCACCGACGCAATGGGGGATCTGCCCGAGGCTGGGGGCTATGATGCTGCGCGTGGTGCGCGGGTGATTGACTGGGCCAAGGGGTTTCTGGACAAGGCTGTTGCGCTGGAGGGAGTCAAATGGTCGGACGTGCGTGGATTGCGTATTGAGGATGGGCTGGTGATCTCGACCTCAAGGGGTGAGGCGCGCCTTGTCTCGCCGGAGAACTTTGTTGGTTCGGCGGAGAATGGATCCGAATTTGTCTTCAAACACAACGGATTGCATGTGGTTGTTTGCGTGAACGCATCTCATCCGATTGGCAAGGATGACCCGGCAAATATCTCGGATGTCATCCTGGAAAGCGCTATGTCCACCATCATGGATTGCGAAGACAGTGTCGCCGCGGTGGATGCCGAAGACAAGGTGCTGGCCTATTCCAACTGGCTTGGCCTGATGCGGGGGGATCTGGAAGAGAGCTTTGAAAAATCGGGCAAGACCATCACCCGCAAGATGAACCCGGACCGCACCTATCTTGACAGCGACGGGCAGCCGATCACCCTGAAGGGCCGGTCATTGATGCTCGTGCGGAATGTGGGCCATTTGATGAGCAACCCCGCGATCCTGACCTCTGAGGGAGAAGAGATCGGCGAGGGGCTGATGGACGCAATGATCACCACGCTCATCGCCATGCATGACCTGTCGCGCAGCGGCGGGAACTCGGTGACCGGATCGGTTTACGTGGTGAAGCCCAAGATGCATGGGCCGGAGGAGGTTGCCTTCTCGGATGAGATCTTTAGCCGGGTCGAAGCGGTGCTGGGCCTGCCGCGTTATACGGTCAAGCTGGGCATCATGGATGAGGAACGCCGCACGTCTGTGAACCTCAAGGAATGCATTCGCGCGGCCAAATTTCGTGTGGCCTTTATCAATACCGGCTTCCTGGATCGCACCGGGGATGAAATTCATTCCTCGATGGAGGCGGGCCCCATGATCCGCAAGGGGGATATGAAAGGGTCGAAATGGATTGCCTCATACGAGGATCGCAATGTGGATATCGGGCTGGCTTGTGGTCTGAAGGGCAGGGCGCAGATCGGCAAAGGCATGTGGGCGATGCCCGACCGGATGGGGCAGATGCTGGCAGACAAGATCGGCCACCCGAAAGCGGGTGCCACCTGCGCCTGGGTGCCCAGCCCAACCGCTGCCACCCTGCATGCCACGCATTACCACGACATTGATGTGCTGGCCCGGCAGGAGGCGCTGCGCAAAGGTGGCGCGCGCGGGCGCCTCGATGATCTGTTGACCATTCCGGTGGCGGATGGGGTGAACTGGTCTGCCGAGGATATCCGCCAGGAGGTGGAAAACAACGCGCAGGGAATTCTTGGCTATGTGGTGCGTTGGGTTGATCAGGGGGTGGGGTGCTCAAAAGTGCCGGACATTCATGATGTGGGCCTGATGGAAGACCGCGCCACCTGTCGGATCAGTTCCCAGGCCCTTGCGAACTGGCTGCACCATGGTGTGGTCAGCGAGGAGGAGGTGATGGCAGCGCTGAAAAAGATGGCGGCGATTGTGGATGCGCAGAACGCGGATGACCCGGCCTATCGCCCGATGGCGCCCGATTTTGATGGTCAGGCGTTTCAGGCAGCTTGTGATCTTGTGTTCAAGGGACGGGTGCAACCGTCCGGCTATACTGAACCGGTGCTGCATGCGCGGCGCCTTGCATTGAAGGCCGCATTGGCCGGGTGAAAAAGGAAAAGTGATGACACTCACAGTGGAACAGGCGCGCGAAATCATTCGTGTGGCCAAGGAAAAGGGCCGGGATGAGGGGATGAAGCCCCTGTCGGTTGTGGTGGTGGATGCGGGCGGTCATGTGATGGCGTTTGAACGCGGCGAAGGCGCCCCTCCGGGCCGGTTCGATATTGCCCAGGGCAAGGCTTATGGCTCGATCATGCTGGGGATTGGTGGCACGGCCCAGCGCGACCGGGCTGAAGCGCAGAGCTATTTCATCCTCGCTGCCAATGGCGCCTATAACGGGCGTCTGGTGCCGGTGCCGGGGGGCATTCTGGTGCGAAATGATACCGGGGCGGTGATCGGTGCGGTTGGTGTCACCGGGGATACGTCGGAAAATGACCTGCTCGCAGGAGCCGCAGGAATTGACGCGGTGGGGCTTACCGCCGAGGGGTAAGCCCCGTTTCATTTCTGAGGTCAGGCGGCTGCCTTCAGGCACCGGCTGGCCCCAACCAGTTGATAGACCGCCGAGACGCCCACCAGCAGATAGACAATGCGCGACAGGATTGACATGTCGCCCAGCAGCGCCGCAACAAGATCAAAATTCGCAAGGCCGACAAGGCCCCAGTTCACCCCGCCGATACAGACGAGGATCAGGGTGACGAGATGGGTATAAGTCATAACATTTCCTTTCCGTGTTTAAGAGTGGCCGCGCCAAACCTGACGCGGCCGGCCTGAAATGCTCCGGCCTGATATACTGAGGCCTCAATTCGCGGGGATCAGCACCTTGTCGATCACATGGATCACGCCATTGCTGGCGCCCACATCCGCGGTGGTGACCTTGGCGTCATTGATCATCACGCTGCCATCCATGACTTTCACAGACACGTCGCTGCCATTGACGGTGGTGGCAGAGGTCAGTTGCACCACATCGCCGGACATCACTTTCCCAGGCACCACGTGATAGGTGAGGATTGCGGTCAGCTGATCCTTGTTTTCAGGCTTCAGCAGCGTCTCCACGGTGCCTTCCGGCAGGGCGGCAAAGGCTTCGTCCGTGGGGGCAAAAACAGTGAACGGGCCGTCGCCTTTCAGGGTCTCGACAAGGTCGGCAGCGTCAAGAGCCGCCGCCAGTGTATTGAAGCTCCCGGCTGAGACCGCAGTGTCCACGATATCAGGGCCGCTCCCCGCATATGAGGTGCAGGCAGCAAGGGGGGCCATCGCAAGGGCCAGTACAAGAGTGGTGTTTTTCAGGTTCAGCGTCTTGAACGACATTGTAACGCTCCTTTTGGGTTTGAATTTGGAGAACAATAGTTTCATGATGTGAAAGTTACTTGCATCTCAACCCACTTTTTCGTGATGTGAATAATTCTGTAATGTGAGTAAAATAATCTGTGCCTTCTTTCCGGAGGGGCAAAAGAAACCGAAAAGGAAAGGGACATCCCCATGTTGTCAGACACGCTGATCGAGCAGATCGACGCCTATCGAATCGGTCCGAAAATCCACCAGCTGCGCACCGACAAGCGGCTGGGGCTGGCGCAGTTGGGGGAACATACCGGCCTCTCTGCCGGGATGCTGTCCAAGATCGAGCGCGGTGTGGTGGTGCCCACATTGCCAACTCTTGTGCGCATCTCTCTTGTGTTCGGCGTCGGGCTGGATCACTTCTTCACGCCAGAAGATGCCCGACCGACAGCCGTGCATGTGCGCGCTGAGGACCGGATCAAACTGCCGATCGACGGGCAGGAGGGCGTGTCCTACCTGTTCGAAAGCCTGGATTTCCCGGTGCCTGATCGTCTGCTCGAAGCGTATCTGGCCGAGTTTCCTGAAACAGGACGCCCTTCAAAACCCCATGCCCATAAAGGGGTTGAACTGGTCTATGTGATCGAGGGGCAGATCGCCCTGACCATTCATGGTCGGCGCCATCTGCTTGTTCAGGGAGATGCCTTTTATTTTGATGCGGATTATGACCACCAATACGAAAATGCCACATCCGAGGGCGGGCGGGCGCGGGCTCTGGTCGCGGTTGCACCGCATTTGCCAAGTTCGGCGCGCGGGTCGTAAACTTCCTCGGGTCGAAACTCAATCAAGGCTTCGCCCGTCAGTCCCGATCTGCTATCACGCCTAAAGCGTTTCGAGGTTAACTTGAGTCACAAGTTGATTTCGAAACGCCCGCAACATCAGTAGGTTTCGAGTGTTTCGCCTCATTATTGTGTCTCAATAATAAGGCGAAACACTTTAGAAAGACGCATTAAACCGGAGCACATATGACCCGCCCCGTCATTGGTATCATCGGCAATTTCTACACCTTGAATGATCAATACCCCACCCATGCGGGCGGAACGATGAATTCAGAGGCGATCAGTCAGGTGGCGCATTGCCTGCCGCTGATCGTGCCCAGCCACCCGGATTTTGTCTGCGTGAACGAATTGCTGGATGTCTGTGACGGTTTTCTGTTCACCGGGGGGCGGCCCAACGTGCATCCCGAGGAATATGGGGAAGATCCCACCGAGGCACATGGCGAGTTTGACCGTTGCCGGGATGCGATTACCCTGCCGCTGATCCGGGCCTGCGTCGACCGCGGCCAGCCCTTCTTTGGGATCTGTCGCGGGTTTCAAGAGGTGAATGTGGCGATGGGCGGCACGCTCTACCCGGAAATCCGTGAACTTCCCGGTCGGATGAACCACCGGATGCCCCCGGATGGCACGCTTGATGAAAAATTTGAAATCCGACATGACGTGCATTTCACCCAAGGGGGGGCGTTTCACAAATTGCTGGGCAAAACCACGGTGCGCACCAACACGCTGCACGGGCAGGGGATCAAGACCGCAGGCCCTCGTGTAGTGATCGAAGGCCATGCGGATGATGAGACGCCCGAGGCAATTGTCATCCGGGATGCGCCGGGGTTCACGCTGTCGGTGCAATGGCACCCGGAATATAAGGCGGCCGAAGACCCGGTGTCCCGCCCCCTGTTCGAAGCTTTCGGCAACGCGGCCCGCGCTTGGAAGGCGGCAAAAGTCTGAGTGTGAAACCCGTTTGGGAGCGTCACCCCGCCAGCAATAGGCGCGTTTCATAGCGGCGCAGCACGCTGCGGGCTGTCTTGCCATAGCCGGTGTTTGAGCAGCGTAGCGCGGGAAACAGGGCAAGCACCTCCTCCCTTGTTGGGGTGTCCAGCCCACCAAGTGTGGGCCAGGCCGGGTGAAAACTCTCGGTCGGGACACCTTCGGAATAGATCACTTCGTGCTGATCAAACAGAAGGTGATAATAGGTCACCTCTGATGTCTCCTCCCGGTAGATGGTTTTGCCATTGACCATGTGACAGGCCGGAACAAGGACTTCGGGCGTGTCAAACAGAAGGGTTGCCTTGGAGGACTTCAACAAGATCCGGTGCTGTGGGCTGACAAGAAGCGGGCGGGAATTTCCGATCGCGCCTTTGCAAAAGCGAATGGGGGCCAGCCTGCCTTGGGCTGCGACATGGCTCTTCCCGACCCAGAGCAGGGGCTGCAACCCATTGTCACGGGTGATGATCAGATCCCCCGGGCGCAGATCCTGAACGGGGCGCGGCCCGAAAGGGGTTTCAATCTGCGTACTGCCTGCAAAACATATGATAATCTGTTCGAAATTCGTGAAGGTCACCACGGTGCCATCCGACAATGTGGCGGTGCCGGCCTCCGGGTCTGTTTCACTGATCACAACGTCGGACCAGTCATTGACCAGGCCGTTCAGGTCCAGCACGTCGATATCGCTGTTGTCGCCGTCTTCGCCGCCATCCAGGGTGATGGTCGGGCCGGAACCATCCAGCGCATCCGTCGGGTCCAGTTCAAACCGGTCTGACCCGGTCCCACCCGAAGCGGTGTCGCCCGCCCCGACATGGATCAGATCCTCTCCGTCTCCTCCATGAAGCGTGTCCGACCCCGACCCGCCGATCAGCGTGTCATCCCCTCCGTTGCCATCGATAAAATCATTGCCAGCGCCACCTGAAAGGCTGTCATTCCCGGCGATCGGGTCGACCGGGACCGGGGTGAAACTGACCGAGGTCAGGTGATAGTCCGATCCATCCGTTCCATCTGTCTGGGGAAGGGCGGTAAAGACAATCTGGTCAAAATTCCCATGGCCGGAGATGTCCACCGTGCCACTTCCCGTGCCCGCGCCCTGTTCGGTGAAGTCGCCTTCCGCAACCAGAACACCATCATTGTAGATCGCCCAATGACCGGCTTCTGCATAGGTTGAGGTGTAGAGATTGGCAAAGCTGAAGCTTGCTTCACTTGCCTCCCCATCGAGTGTGACCGTCACGTTTTCGGACAGGCCCGAAGCAAGGTCATAGCCGATTTGCGAGGTGACCGAGCTGTCGCTGTCAGAGACGGTGCCGCTTGCGCCGAACCCGCCGCCGGAATAGGTGGCAATGTTGCTGCTGCTCGCGGTGGTCAGCGACCCGCCAACAACATTCTGCGCGGTGACCGTATACCCATTGGTGGTGTCGGCGAAATTGCCTTCGTTGATCGTGATCGGATCAGGCGCGTCAGCAGAGAGGTCGTCATCGCCATAAATGCTGTCGTTGCCATCGCCCCCCTGGATCGTGTCGGATCCTGTGCCGCCATAGATCGTATCGTCGCCGTAACCGGCGTCCACGTAATCGTCGCCTGCTCCCGCATCAACCACATCTGCATTGTCCCCGGCGGCGCCGTCCCCCCCGTCGACCTTTTCCCCGTCTTCATCGGTGAAATTTGTGTCGATGACATCCGCGCCATCCCCTCCGGTCAGCACGTCATCCGTTGTGGAATAGCTTGGAGCAGAGATGACGGATGCGGATGAAATTGTATCAACCGGCCCATAGTCCGAGGTGAAATAGACATTCCCATCCGAGCCCAGATAATATGTCCCCGTCTCGGTTTCATTGGTATAGGAGGTGCCGCCATATGTGCCGCTCCAGGTCCAGCTTCCGCTGCCAAGGATTGTATCGACGTTAAAACTGGTCGTGGGGCCGACGATTGTGTCGCCACTGTCCAGTGAACCATCACCAAGTTGTACCAGATACCCCGTTGCCATAGGTTCCCCCACCATACGCGCAGATTTCGGCAGCTTGCCTGTTGCGGCTTAAGATTGGGTGTGAGAAGGAAAAAAAGACTGAAAATTTTGCGAATTATCAGTGTTTCGCGGCGCTTTTTGTTTCGGATTTGAAGCGAATTCAACCGATCACGCCACCAGGTTCAGTGTGCGGGCCTCGTGATGGCGCAAGACCATGCGCGCGGTTTGGCCATAGCTGTTTGGTGCTGAACGCAGCTCTGGGAACAAGGTAAACAACTCCTCGCGCGCCGCGGGACTGATCGCGGCCAGGCCCTGAAGGCCGGGGTGAAAGCTCTCACTTGCGGCGCCTTCGCTATACACCACCTCATGCTGATCGAAGAGCAGGTGATAATACGTCACCTCGTGGCGGTCTTCTTGAAAGATCGTGCGCCCGTTGATCAGGTGCTTGGCGGGGATCATGACTTCGCTCTGGTCAAATAACAAATTTGCATCTGCCCCACGGTAGAGCATCCTGTGTTGCGGACTGACCAGCAGGGCGCGGCTGTTGCCAAAGGCCCCCTTGGCAAAGCGAACTGGGGCAAGATCCCCCTGTCCCTTTACGGTCTTGGATCCAATCCAGCGCAGGGGCTGCACCCCGTTGTCACGGGTGATGATCAGATCACCGGGGCGCAGATCCTGAACCGGGCGGGGGCCATAGGGGGTTTCAATCCGGGTGCCGCGGGTAAAGCAGATGATCAGGTTTTCGATATTGGAAAAAGTGACCACCGTGCCATCGGTCAGGGTGGCGGTGCCGTTTTCGGCATTACCCGGATCGAACACCACATCAGACCAGTCATTGACCAGCCCCTTGAGGTCGAGCGTATCGATATCGCTGTCATCTGCGTCTTCGCCGCCATCCACGGTAATCGTTGGGCCAGAGCCATCCAGTGCGGCGGTCAGGTCGAGGTTGAAGATATCAGAGTGCGCCCCGCCCTCGGCCACATCGCCTGCGCCCACAGAGAATTCGTCTGCGCCATCCCCACCATACAGGTGGTCCTGACCGGCATCCCCGACCAGCGTGTCATCCCCATCTTCCCCATAGATTGTGTCATTGCCCGTCCCGCCGCTCAGGCTGTCATTGCCGGAGATCGGGATCGGCGTGAAGTGAATGTCGGTAATGTCGACCGCATGGGTGACCGTATCGCCATTCGCATAGGAAATGACGATCTGTGACACCGGACCGGGGATCTCGACCAATAGCGAGCCTTCCGGATTGAAGGTGTCATAGCTGCCGTTGCCCGTTGCGGTGTTGCCGCTAACCAGAATGCCGCTGCCCGCGGTAAGGTTGACCGCCACCGGGTTCCCATCCGCATCAAAGGCGGTGATTGTGACCTGGTCGATATGGTTGCCCGCAACCGCGTCAAGGTCGTTGATGCGGAAGGAAACGTCAGAAACTTCTCCGGTGACATTCGCCCCGGTGGCCGCCGCAAAATCAACGGTCAGGACCGCCGTTTCCGCATCGCCGTTTCCATATAGGCGGCCGGCTGAGTTGGTGTCGTATCCGTCAGAACCAACATATTGGGTATTTCCGGTTTCAACCGTGAAGGTTGTGGCGTTGTTGCCCGGATCGGAAAACCCGATCGTGACATCAATCTCGCCTGTGTTTTGGGTAAATCCCCCGGTCAGATCGGTGCCTTGCGTGCCCTGATCTGTCCAGTCGAGCACCTCTTCTGCGGCAAGGGGGGTATCGGGGTGGCCGAAATCCCCATAGATCAGATCATCGCCATCGCCGGCGAGAACGGTGTCATTTCCACCGCCTGCCTCAACCTCGTCGCCCTGGCCGGAGGGGCCGGACCCGTGCCCATCGTCAATGGTGTCGCCTTCCGGGTCGCCCACATAGCCTGCGTCGATGACATCATTCCCGCTGGTGCCGTCAACCAGATCATCCCCCAGGAATTGGTCGGAATAGGTAAAGGCAATATCACCAGAGGTGACATCGGGCGAACTGTCAAACTCCACCACTTCGTAAGAGCGTCCCGGCACAAGCGGCACTTCGGACAGGGTGTAATATCCTGCGGCGCCCCCGGACAGGACGTGGAAGGTGGCAACCTGAAATTCCTCGCCGGTGACGGTGTCGCGCAGCGTCCACATTTCTTCGGCTTCAACCAATGCTGCGGTTGAACTGCCCGTGCCAAGGGTGACATCTGCTGTGGCCGTCTCTCCGCCACCATCGTCACCGTCAAGTGTCAGTCCTTCGATGCCGGCTTCATTGTCAGTGATGATGGCAACACCGGCAGCGGTGGCTGAACCGGACCAGGACACGGTGGCCCCAACCGTCTGTCCAAGAATGAACAGCGGGTCCGTATCATAGAACTCTACCGTATACGTTGCCATTTTGTGTATGCTCAGCCGTCAATTGGGGGCTGTTTCACGGACAAACCCCTCGATTGTTCCCATTTTTCGGACAATTCAGCCGAAATTTAGGCAAAATTGGCGCAAACTACGGTAAAGCTGCGATTTTTTGTGAGGAAACCGCGTGTTTCTAAAGATCTCCCATTTGGAAACAATCCGGTGGAGGGCAGCAGTTCAGCTGTAAAACTGGAACTGCTCCACCAGGGGCAGATGGCGTGCGCGGGTGCCGGTCAGGTCAAACAGCGCATTGGCCAGCGCAGGCGCGGCCGGGGGGGTGCCCGGTTCGCCAACCCCGCCCATCCGCTCCATGTTTTGCAAAAGCTTGACATGAAACCGGGGCGTGACCCCCATGCGCAGCGCGTCATAATCCGGAAAGTTTTCCTGTTCAGCCATCCCGTCGGAAAAGGTGATCTGTCCGTGGATGGCCGCTGACAGGCCGAAAACGGCCCCGCCGGTCAGTTGGGCTTCTGCGTTGAGCGGATCAAGCACCGTGCCAAGATCTGCTGCGATCCACATGTCGTTCAGGCGGATCAGCCCCTCTGCATCGCGTTCCACTTCCACCACCTGGGCCACCGCGGTGCCGAAGGTAAACCCAAATGCCACGCCGCGCCCGATATTGTCCGCAGTCTTGCCGGTCCAGCCGGACATGTCGCGCACGGTCTCCAGAACCGTAGCGGAGGGGGCGTGCTGGGGGCGGATGTGGCGCAGGCGGAAGTCCAGCGGGTCCACAGCTGCCTCATGGGCCAGTTCGTCGATAAAGCTCTCGTGGAAAAAAACGTTCTGACTGGAGCCGACCGAGCGCCAGAACCCGACCGGGATCGCAACATCCGCCGCGTATCCTCTGAACCGCTGATTGGGAATGTCATAGGGCTGGTCATGCGCCCCTTCGGTGAGGGTGTTGTCCGATGGGTTCATTTCGAACCCGAGCATGTTGGTCAGAAGCTGTTTCATGATCGACGGTGCGGCCATCTGACCGTCCAGCGCAGCAATCCGGCCGTTCTCCAGAACTCCGCGCATCCGGGCGATGGCTCCGGGGCGATAGTGATCATGGCGCATGTCTTCTTCGCGCGACCAGGTGGTCTGCACCGGGGTGCCGGGCAGGGCCAGGGCGACCCGCGTGGCGATCTCGGCAAAATCCACCATGGCGCGCCGGCCAAACCCGCCACCAAGAAAGGTGGTGTGCACTTCAACATTCTCGGCCTCCAGCCCGGCCGCGGCTGCGCATGTGTCGCGCACCAGAACCGGGGCTTGGTTGGGGGACCAGACCTCTAGCTTGCCATCGGTGTAAAGCGCGGTGGAGTTCATCGGTTCCATCGTCGCATGGGCCAGATATGGCACGCGATATTCCGCGGTCAGGGCATCACCCGCAAAGGCGATATCGGCGTTCCCTTCATCGCGCAAGGTGCAGTTGGCGGGCTGATCGAAAGCGGTCTTGATCTTTTCAAAAATCGCATTGTTTTCAGGGGGGTAGGGGGCATCTCCCCAGGTGACGTCAATTGCATTCACAGCCTCGATCGCAAGCCATGTGTTGCGTGCAATCACCGCCACACCAGTGCCCAGATCGACCACTTTCTCGACCCCCGGCATGGTTTCAGCAGTGCTGGCGTCAAAAGAGATCATCTCACCCCCCAGCCGAGGGGACATGCGAACGGAGGCAAACCTCATGCCGGGCAGGCGGACATCCATGCCAAATGTCGCGGTGCCGGTTGCTTTCAGTGGTTGATCCTTGCGCGGCTGGCTTTTGCCCAGATAGCGCCATTCGGACGGGGATTTCAGGCGCGGGGTCTGTTCCGGGTCAAGCGTGGCGGCATGCGGGGCCAGCTCTGAATAGCTGAGGCGTGTGCCATCCGGCGCAATCACATGGCCGTCTTCGGTGCGCAGACGATCCAGCCCGATATTCAATTGCTGCGACGCTGCCATGAGCAATGTGGCGCGGGCAGAGGCCCCCGCCATGCGCATCTGTTGCATTCCGTCCAGTGCGGAGGTCGATCCGCCGGTGATCTGTAGCGACAGAAGTTTCGGAAAGGCCTGTGTGAGCGAGGCCGCCCAGCCATTGGGGGCAGGGTCCTGGCTTGCTTTGTAGTGGCGATCAGTTGCCAATGCGCTGTTGTAATAGGCCTGGGCTGCGGGGCCGTGCAGGACCGTCACGGCGTCCAGATCCACATCCAGCTCTTCCGCGACCATTGCGGCAAGCGTGGTCATCACGCCTTGGCCCATTTCGGAATGCGGCACCACTGCGCTCACCCCGTCTTGATTGATCACCACCCATGGGTTCAATGCGCCGTCCCCTTCCGGCAAGGGACTGTCCGGGGTCTTGGCCAATTGATACGCCCCGAAGGCAACGCCCCCCACCACGGCGGTTGAGGTGACGAGAAAGGCGCGTCGGGTGAAAGTCTTCAATTTGCCCATGTCAGGAAACCTCCATCATTCTGGCCGCATCATGGATGGCGGCCCGGATCCGGGGATAGGTGCCGCAGCGACACAGGTTGCCGGACATCGCGTCGTTGATGTCGTCATCTGTCGGGGCAGGGTTTTCTGCCAGAAGGGCGGCCGCCTGCATGATCTGTCCCGATTGGCAATACCCACATTGTGCCACCTGGTTGTGCACCCACGCCTCTTGCAGGGCACTGAGCGCCTCTGGTGTTCCGATCCCTTCGATTGTGGTCACCGGCCCGTCGATATCCTCCAGCAGCACCTGGCAAGAGCGCACCGCTTCGCCGTCAATATGCACGGTGCAGGCGCCACAGGCCGCAACACCACAGCCGTATTTCGTTCCGGTCAGGCCAAGTTCATCGCGCAACACCCATAAAAGGGGCACGTCACCGGGCAAAGTGACCTGATGAGGGGTGTTGTTGATAACAAGGGTTCGGGTCGTGGGCTGAGACATCGGGATCCTCCGCAGCGAGTAATTGCGTAATGACAAAATGAGCCTAAAGTGTCAGTAAGTCAATTGACAAAATTTGACGAAAATGTCAGATTGGCGCTTCAGACCTCTTGCCGGATTGAAAGCCAGAACATGCCCGAAACCCCTGCGGATATACCCGTCGATGACAAGCAGATGGCCATTCTGATGGCCGCGCTGGAGGTGTTCCGGCTATATGGGTTTCGCCGCTCGTCGATGGAGGATATCGCCAAGACCGCTGGCATGTCGCGGGCGGCGCTTTACCTTCACTTTCGCAACAAACAGGACCTGTTTCGCCGTCTTGTTGTGGTGTTTTTCGCCCAGGCCGTCTGTGATCTGCGCAGAGAGCTGCTGCGCGATCCCTCGCGTGCGGTGACGGATACGCTGGTTGCCGCGTTGCTGGCCAAGGGGGGGGCGGGGATGGAAGCCCTGTTCAATTCGCCTCATGGGCATGAGATGATGGAAGTGAAAACCTCCGCTGCCGAGGAGGAGGTGGCCGAAGGTATGGTGCGCCTCTCCTCGGTGCTGGCGGATTGGTTCGAAGATCAGGCCGCGCTGGGGCGTGTGGTGCTGGATGTCCCGGCGAGCGAAATGGCCAGGACCCTTCTGGATGGGCTGGATGGGGTCAAAGCCAATGCGACCAGCTATCAGCAATATCTGGACGGGGTCAGCCGACTGGGGCGTGTTTTTGGAAAAGCCCTGTCGGCCTGAAGCGCCGGATGTGTTTTGTCTTTCCCCGTTTTCTGACGCGTCTGCTGTCCTACCAGCCGCCCCAGACTGCCGGTCCAATCTTCTGTCGGTTCCGGGGCGGTGACGGGTTAAAGCGTTTCGGGATAAACTTGAGATACATGTTTATTCCGAAACGCCCACGACATTGATATCTCTTGCCGCGTTTCGGTTTTGCCCTGTGTCAGGTTGAAACCGAAACGCTTTAGGTGTCTGCCTTTCGCTCGGCCATGAACGTTGCCAGACGTGCCACCCCTTCTTTGATATCCGCCGTCGAGCGGGCATATGAAAAGCGCAGGGTCTGAGCGCCCCGGCGCGGGTCGAAATCCAAACCGGGCGTGACTGCGACGCCAGCCTTCTCCAGAATTTCAGCGGCAAAGGCCCGGCTGTCGTTGGTATGTTCACTGACATCGCAATAGATGTAAAACGCACCATCCGCCGGTGCAAATTTGCCAAATCCGATCTTGGGGAGTTCTTCCGTCAGAATTTGGCGATTTATTGCGTAAGTATCTAGGTTTGCGTCCAACTCCTCACGTGATTTCAGTGCCGCAATTGCCGCCACCTGACTGGGATGAGGGGCGCAGATAAACATATTCTGTGCGATACGTTCAACGTGGCGGATGTGATCCTCGGGCACGACCATCCACCCTACGCGCCAACCGGTCATCGAGAAATATTTCGAGAAAGAGTTGATCACGTAAATGTCGTCGGACACTTCCAGTGCCGAAATCGCACGACCGCCATATTGCAGCCCGTGATAGATCTCGTCCGAGATGAAGCTGGTGCCCTGCGCGTGACATTTCCCGATCAACGCCTCAAGCGCACCATGGTCCAGCATCGTGCCAGAGGGGTTGGCGGGGGAGGCGGTCAACATGCCCTGAAGGCCTTCGGGAATGTCCGATGGGACCGGTTGATAACGGTTTTCGGGGGCAGTCTGCAGCCCGACAGCTTCGATGCTCATGGCCTTGAGGATCTGCCGATAAGACGGGTAACCGGGTTCACCCAGCCCCACTTTGTCGCCCGCATCAAACAAGGCGGAAAAGGCAAGGATAAATGCCCCTGAGCTGCCCGGTGTGATCACCACGCGCGCAGGGTTCAGGTCAAGATTATACCAATCTTTATAAAGCTTTGCGATGCCTTCCCGAAGTTCTGGAAGCCCCAGCGACACGGTGTATCCTAGCGCGTCTTTTTCCATCTCGCGCAGCAATGCCTCACGGGCCGCACGCGGCGCGGGCGTTGACGGCTGGCCCACTTCCATATGGATGATATGGCGCCCGGCGGCTTCGGCGGCGCGGGCGGCTTCCATGACGTCCATCACGATAAAGGGGGCCACCTGGCCGCGGGTAGATTTGCGCATGTCGATCCTCGAATTCTGATCCGGTTTGCCGGACAGGTGCCGCGCAAATGGCGTAAAGTCAACCTGCGGTAAGGGATGAAGGGGGCAGGCTGGGACCATCTGCCGCGCGACCTCGCGCGGGTTTGATCGGATCAGGCTTGGCGCATCGGCTGCAATCGCATATGTCGAAAGGGATTTGTCTTTTTCGGAACGAGAACCCCATGAAACGTTTTTCCCGCGCTAAACTCACCCTTCTGAGCACCGCTTTGATGATTGGCACCGCCTTGCCTGCCGCAGCAATTGATCTGAGCAACATGAGCGAGGCCGAGCGAGAAGCGTTTCGCAATGAGGTGCGGGCTTATCTGCTGGAAAACCCCGAAGTGATCATGGAAGCGGTCAGCGTTCTGGAAGAGCGTCAGGCAGCGCAGGCCGCGATGGATGATCTGGCCTTGGTGCGGGTCAATGCAGAGGCGCTGTTCAACGATGGCTATTCGCATGTGGCTGGCAATCCCGACGGGGATGTGACGATTGTCGAATTTGTTGATTACCGTTGTGGCTATTGCCGCAAGGCCTATGACGAGGTCACCGAACTATTGGAGAAGGACAAGGGCATCCGCCTGATCCTGAAAGAATACCCGATCCTGGGCGAAGACAGCCTGAACTCGTCGCGGTTTGCGATCTCGGCGCAACTTCTGTTTGGTGAGGATGCATATGCAAAACTGCACCCGGCGCTGATCACTCTGCGGGGATCGGCCAGCATTGGCAATCTGATCGCACTGGCGGATGATCTCGGGCTGGATGGCAAAGCGATTGCAAAGGGGATGACGGCGGATCGTGTTGATGAAATCCTTGGTGAGAACCACGCCCTTGCGCGCCGTCTGCAGATCACCGGAACGCCTGCCTTCGTGATGGGGGAACAGCTGGCGCGCGGGTATATGCCGCTGGCGCAGATGGAGGCTTTTGTCTCGGACATCCGGTCCGCCCAATAACTCCGTCCAATAACACGTTGCCCCCAATAACGCGGTGCCCCAATAACCCGGCGCCCGTGAGCCGGGGCAAAACGGGTGTTCAGGGGAGGGCGGTTTGCTATGATCGCCCAATCCCACCCCTCGGCCCCAATCCTGAACGGAGCAGCCCCTTGCGTTCAATTTGTCGTTTCACCCGCTTTTTCAACTGTCTTGTGGTCTGTTTCGGTCTGCTGCTCTCTCCTGCGCTGGCAGAGGGGCAGTCGACACCGGGCCAAGCAGGGAAACTGTCCGCGCTGGCCCGTTTGGCGGGCGATGGGGTGACGTTGGAGGCAAACTGGCGCAGCCTTGAGCTTCGGATTGACATGACGCGCGCCGTTCCCTGGCGCGTTTTCACGCTGACACAACCCCGGCGTCTGGTGATTGATTTTTCAGAGCTGGACTGGACCGGGCTTGACCGCGAGGCGGTGCTTTATGAAAGCGACCGGATCTCGGATTTGCGGGCCGGGTTGTATCGACCGGGATGGGCGCGGCTTGTGCTGGATCTGGCAGAGCCGCTGAAAATCAAGACATCACAAATGACGACGGGCGATCAGGGCGCTCGATTGCACCTGCGTCTCGTGCCGGTCTCGGACGAGGAATTTGCGCAGACCGCCGGGGCACCGGATCTGGGCGCTACCCGTCCTGCGTTTGCTTCGGGATCCGGCGATGTTGTCGGCAAACCCCACCAGCGTGGGCAAGCCGCGTTGCGGGTGATTCTGGACCCCGGTCATGGGGGAATTGATCCGGGCGCGGAACGCGATGGCGTGGTTGAGGCGGATCTGGTGCTGACATTTGCGCGTGAGTTGCGGGACGTTCTGCGTCGGGCAGGTGGGTTTGATGTTGTGCTGACCCGTGATGACAACAGCTTCGTTTCATTGGAGGAACGTGTGACCATTGCCCGCCATGCCGGGGCTGATGTGTTCATCTCGCTGCATGCGGATGCTTTGGCACAGGGGCGTGCCACCGGTGCCACGGTCTATACCCTGTCCAAAGAAGCCACGGATCTCGCGTCTCAGAAACTGGCGGAACGTCATGATCGGGGGGACCTGCTGGCCGGGGTGGACCTGCGGGAACAGGATGATGAGGTGGCGCTTGTGCTGATGGATCTGGCGCGCCGGGAAACCACCCCCCGTTCGAGCGCCTTGGCTGATGCGCTGGTTGAAGGCATCCATTCCGCAACGGGATCGATTTACAAAACCCCCCGGATGGAGGCAGGGTTTTCGGTTTTGAAAGCACCGGACATTCCGTCGGTGTTGCTGGAGCTTGGCTTCATGTCTTCGCCTAAGGATCTTGAGCGGATGACCTCGGCGAAATGGCGGTCGCAGGCTGCGGAAGGGATCCGTGATGCGTTGCAATACTGGGCCATTCAGGATGCAGCGCAGGCGGATCGTTTACGCAAGTAATCCACCCTTTGGCGTCTGTATCTTCGGTAAAAAAGGCCACGCATATTGCGCGGCCTTTTCTTTTTATTGGCGATAAAAGCTCAGAGGCCCTTGGCGCGATAGCTTTTGGAGATCCGGTCAATCGCCACCAGATAGGCGGCCATGCGCAGATCGGGCACATCGTCACGTGAATGCCACACGTCCCGCATGGCCTGATAGGCGGTGCGCATCGTGTCATCCAGCCCCGAGCGCACAAGTTCGAGCTCATCTGCGCCGCGCAGATATTTCTCTTTGAACTCCGGCGTCATTGACCAGGCGTCCCCCAGGTAGCGGTCAAGCCGCTCCAGCTCGTCGATCACAAGCTGGTGACGTGCCTCTTCCTGGCGACGCTGCATCCGGCCGAACCGGATATGGCTGAGGTTCTTGACCCACTCGAAATAGGAAACGGTCACGCCGCCTGCGTTGGCATACATGTCGGGGATGATCACACAGCCCTTTTCACGAAGGATATCATCGGCGCCAGCGGTGAGGGGGCCGTTGGCCGCTTCGATGATCAGCGGTGCCTTGATCCGATCGGCGTTGGTCAGATCGATCACAGCTTCCAGGGCCGCCGGGATCAGAATATCACACTCATTTTCCAGCACTGCACGCCCGTTTTCGACATAGGTCGCGTCCGGGAAACCGGACACCCCGCCATTGGCGCCGATCCAGTTGCGCACCGCTTCCACATCCAGCCCGTTCTCGTCGACCAGCGCGCCGTCGCGTTCAATGATGCCGGTGATCAGGGCGTGATCTTCCTCTGACAGGAATTTGGCTGCGTGATAGCCCACATTGCCAAGGCCCTGGACGATCACCCGCTTCCCTTCAAGCTTACCGGACAGGCCGGCCATTGCCTTGTCTTTCTCGTGACGGAAGAACTCTCTCAGCGCGTATTGGACCCCACGCCCGGTTGCTTCGACCCGGCCCGAGATCCCGCCCGCATGGGTGGGTTTCCCGGTGACACAGGCCTTGGCGTTGATGTCGGTGGTGTTCATGCGGGCATATTGGTCCGCGATCCAAGCCATTTCGCGTTCGCCGGTGCCCATATCGGGGGCGGGAACGTTTTGCGAGGGGTTGATCAGGTCGCGTTTGGCCAGTTCATAGGCAAACCGACGGGTGATCAGCTCCAGCTCATGCTCTTCATATTCGCGCGGATCAATGCACAGCCCGCCTTTTGAACCGCCAAAAGGCGTTTCGACCAGCGCGCATTTATAGGTCATCAGGGCGGCCAAGGCTTCGACCTCGTCCTGGTTCACGGCACTGGCGTAACGGATGCCCCCTTTCACCGGTTCCATATGTTCGGAATGCACGGCGCGATACCCAACAAAGGTGCGGATTTCGCCGCGCAACCGCACGCCGAACCGCACGGTATATGTGGCGTTACACACACGGATTTTTTCCTTCAGTCCGGGGGGGAGGTCCATGATCTCGACCGCACGGTCGAACATGATATCCACGGATTCACGGAATGAAGGTTCTTGTGTTCGGGTCATTTGATGCTCCTGACTGCTGACCGGTGACACACGCAGGGCGAATCGCACCCTGCGTCACTTTCACGCACAACCTAGGCTGCTTTGGTTAACAACACATCCCGAAAATGAGAAATGTGAACGGCTATCATTGACCTATGGGAAACAAGAAAGTGAGTGGAAACAAATGCTTGTTTAGGTGCGTTTGGGCCAGTTTGAAGAATGAGAATGCCCTAATTTCGCCACAAGGATAAGGTTAACTCTCTCCAAGTAGGGTTTGGGTGGCGTTGGTGTCGGCGATTTTGTCGGGACCAATTTGGCCTGTTTGTATTGAGGAAAGGGGATTTCATGATGCGATTTGCAGAATGGAAAACTCGTAAAACGCGTATCGGTTCGAATAAAACGCGTATCGGTTCGAAGCTTGTTGATCATGTCCTGCGCTTCCAGCGGGAAGAAGATGGCGCGCTTGTCGTTTTCATGCTGTTCATGATCGTGGGCATGCTGATCATCGCCGGGCTTGGCGTGGATTTCATGCATTACGAAGCGCAGCGCACCCGCCTTCAGGCCACCCTGGATCGTGCCATCCTGGCCGGTGCCCATCCCGATCAGACCACAGATCGTGCGGCGGTTGTGAAATCCTATTTCGATTCCGCCGGGTTGGGGAACTACATTGATCCTGCGGATATCGTGGTGGATGCCAGTGCAACCCATAGTGAGGTCAGCGCGAAGGCAAAAATGCATGTCGAGCCATTGTTGCTGCAATTGATTGACTTTAAGGGGCTGGATGCCGTTGCCGTCAGTGGTGCCCGACAAGCTGTGAAACATCTTGAGGTTTCGCTTGTTGTTGATGTTTCAGGATCAATGGGAGACCCGTCCGCCAGCGGCAATACGAAGCTTTACGAGTTGAAGCAGGCGGCAAAGAAATTTTCCAACCAGCTGCTGTGCAATCCGGAAGACACCAGCACCTCAACCAATTGTACTTACACGGAAAAGAACACCTCGATCTCGCTTGTGCCTTACGCTTCGCAGGTGTCGGTCGGAAAGGACCTGTTGAAACGGTATAATCTTTTGGATCAGCAGGATGACAGCCATTGCGCGACCTTCATGGACGGCGATTTTTCTATTGCCGGGATCGATCCGAGCTCTCCTTTGCGTCAGGCTGCCAAGTATTACGGTCTGACCTATCGCAGTTGGGTGGACCCCAACGGGTGGGTTGAACCGTCCGGAGCTGCGGCCACATCCAAAGACACTTGGTGGAGCTGTTTCACGGCGCCGTGGCGGGAAATCGCCCCGCTTGAGGATTCCGCAGAGGATCTGGTTCAGGATATCGAGGCGCTGGATGCGCTTGGCGGAACCGCAATCCATATCGGGATGAAATGGGGTGTTGCGCTTTTGATGAAAGATGCGAACAGCGTTGTGCAGGGATTGATTGACGACAACATCGTCTATTCGGGTTTTGCCAGCCGCCCCTATGACCCTTCGATTGTTGAGACATCCAAGATTGTTGTGTTGATGACGGATGGGTTGAACTCCTCCTATCGTCGTCTGAAAGACGGGCGGCGCACAGGTCCCTCCCCGTTCTGGCGAAACAACTCTCAGTCTTATGACAATCTGTCTCATCAAAGTATCATGTCGATCTATGATGCAAAGACGGGTCTGTATCACTGGCGCAATGTGCCGGCATCCGCCCCGCGCACCGCTGATCATCCTTATGGCAGTGGGTCTTACCGCGCCTGCGAAACGCGATACAGCTGGTCCAGTGGATATTACAATTACTGCTGGGACCAGGATGAACCGGGTTCTGCCGTGCAACTGCGTTATGAAGAGTTCTGGAAAGCAGGGTTTACGACCAAGTATTTTGATCAGTTCAGTTTCCTGAGCACCCCGCGAACCAGCCTGTCGAATGCGGATCCTGACAAAGCGGTGGATCAATTGCTGTTGGACCAATGTGACGCGGCAAAAATCCAGGGAATCAAGGTCTATACGATTGAGCTTGAGACAGCCGGGGGCAGCGATGGGGGCAGCGTTCTGCAAAGATGCTCCTCGGGGGCCGGATATTATTTCAAGGTTGATGGTTCCGGATTGGAACAAGCCTTTTCCGCAATCGGGCAGGACATTTCCCGTCTGCGATTGACACAATGATCCGGGTGAAGGTTTCGGGAGAGTGATGATGGCTTGGTGCAAAGGTTTGAAACGGCGTCTGAAACGGGAAAACGGCAACGCGACCATTGAGTTCGTGATCTTTTTCCCGTTGTTCATGACAATTTTCTTCACCGCGTTTGAAATCGGGTTCTTCACCTTTCGCACCGTTCTTTTGGAACGTGCGCTGGATCTGAGCATACGGTCTTTGCGCCTCGGAACCATGCTGCCGGCGACACCCGAAGAGATGAAGCGCAGAATGTGCAGCGAAATGATCTATTTCCCCACCTGCACAACCGATCTGTCGATTGACGTGCGCGCCCTTGACAGTTCCTGGAAACTGCCCACGGGCAAGATCGCCTGCCGTGACCGTGTGAATGGTGTTGATCCGGCGGATCTGCGGTTTACCCCGGGCGCTGACAAGGTGCCAACCCTGGTGCGGGCCTGCCTGGTGATGGACCCGTTCTTTGCACCAACCCCCTTCGTTCTGGACTTGCCGCGGGATGCGTCGGGTGGGTCGGTCATGTCGTCCTGGTCCACTTACGTTGCGGAGCCGAAATGATGAAAAAACCGGTTCAATATCACCTGCGGTCTTTTCTGGCGCGGCATGATGGTTCGATTACCGTTGAATCTGTCATCCTCATCCCGCTCGTGTTCACCGTCTTCATGATCGGGTTTACCTTTTTTGATGTCTTCCGTGAAAAAAGTCTGACCCTGAAAGCAAACTACGCCATTTCCGATCTGATTTCGCGTGATGACAATGTGACCGAAGCGGATTTGCAGGGCTACCACAAGCTGTTTCGCTATCTGACAAACAACAACCCGGGGGCCTGGATCAGGGTGACTGAGGTTAAATGTCGCCGCGCCTGTGGCAAGCAAAGCCGGGTTCTGAGAAAAGTCTGGTCCAAATCCTATCCAGCCGCAAGTGTGCCGGAACTGACGACAACGGACATTCAGGAACGGTACAGAGAGGCGATCCCGTTGATGTATCTGGGGGAGTTTCTGGTGATTGTGGAGACGAACGCAGTTTATCTGCCGATTTTTTCGGGGGACTGGACTGGCATCTTCTCACGCAACATGACGGATCTGGTTGTGACAAAGCCTCGGAACGGACCCAAGATCTGTTTTGAGAACGAAAACTGCAACCCATAAGCGGACCATCAGCAAGGCCGGGATCTGTGCTTTTCTGTATTTTGGGTGAGCATTTGTGCGCAATTGCGAAGTGACCGGGCCACCCCATATCATGGACACAGCCTGATCAAGGAGGTTTCCATGTCACTTCGCCCTGTTCTGTCCCAAAATATCGCCCAGCCTACGCTTGAAGGCGCAGGCGTTCATCTGCATCGGGCTTTTGGGTTTCATGATCCGAAATCCTTTGACCCGTTTCTGCTCTTCGACGATTTCCGTTCGGATGATCCTGCGCTTTACGGGCAGGGTTTCCCCTGGCACCCCCATCGCGGCATTGAGACCATCACCTATGTGCTGGCGGGAGAGGTCGAACACGAAGACAGCCTGGGCAACAAGGGACGCCTCGGGGCGGGTGACATCCAATGGATGACAGCCGGGTCGGGCATCATGCATCAGGAAATGCCGAGCGCCAACCCGCAAGGGCAGATGCATGGGTTTCAGCTCTGGGCCAATCTTCCCAGAGAGCTGAAAATGACCACCCCCAACTATCAGGACGTGCCCGCCGCCGAAATCCCGGTGATTGAAGAAGATGATGGCACGGTGGTGCGGGTTGTTGTGGGCAATTTCTGGGGGCGCACTGGCCCGGTAGACGGGATTGCCGCTGACCCGCTTTACCTTGATGTATCCATCCCCGCCGGTGTCACGAAATCCCTGCCGATTGATACCCGCCGTCAGGCCTTTGCCTATGTGTTTGAGGGGGCCGGAGCTTTCGCAGATGCCGCTGCCCCCCAAGGGGTTCTGCTTGAAAAGGAAGTGGGGGGGCGTGAAGTGAATATCCGGGATCTGTCCGGAAATCGTACCGTGGTCCGGTTCGGCGCAGGTGATGAGGTCCGGGTGCAGGCTGGTCCTGACGGGCTGCGGTTTCTTCTGGTGGCGGGGGCGCCGATCCGCGAGCCGGTGGCCTGGCACGGCCCGATTGTGATGAACACCAAAGACGAGCTTCGCCAGGCCATGTCTGACCTCAGAAACGGGACCTTTATCGCTCCCCGCAGTTAAACCTCCGAAGGGAAAAGCAACGCATTGGCGCGCGCCGGAGAGGGGGGACGAACAGAAGCGATTGCTAAACCTTTCGGAAATGTTACTAATGGTCGGAAATTCGCTGAAAAGAGTCGTGAAATGTACGATGCAACTGCTTGATCTCCCGCCCGTGTGGTTGTTGGGCCTGCTGGCCGGGACCTATGCGTTGCATCTTGCTTTGCCGGAAGTCGGGTTTGGCCCATTGGTAATCCCGGAACTGGGGGCGGTGTTCGTCATGCTTGGGATTGGTTTGATGTTATGTGCCATGTGGGAGTTTCTTCGCGCGCGCACAACCATCATGCCACGCGCAACCCCAACGGCATTTCTGCGGCGCGGCATTTACCGTTTCTCTCGTAACCCGATCTATCTGGGGGATGCTCTGGTGTTGCTGGGGGCAGTTCTATGGTGGAACATCGCTCCTGCCATCCTCTTTGTTCCCCTGTTTATCTTTTTGATAAACAAAAGATTTATCGAAGGAGAAGAGGCCGGGTTGCGGGCGCTTTACGGGGCTGAATTTGAGGAATGGAGCAGAAAGGTTCGCCGCTGGATCTGATAGGTTTTTGAAACAAAATTGTCGCAGCGCGGCAAAAAACGTTAGGATGTTACGCTGCGTCTGCGTATCTTTGCCAGGATTACAGCGTAGATTGCATGAATAACAGGGATGTCCGGCGGCATGGATCGGATGGCCATCCCTAAGATGGGAGAAGAGGAAAAGACACGTGAAGATTGGTGTTCCCAAGGAAATATTTGAGGGCGAAAACCGGGTCGCGATGACCCCCGAAAGCGCCAGAATGCTGCAGAAGCTCGGCTATGAATGCCTGATTGAAACCAAGGCAGGGCTTGCTGCCGGGTTTTCAGATGAGCTTTACAGGGAGGCTGGTGTAGAGATTGCCAAAACCGCGGCAAGCCTCTGGAAAGAGGCCGATATCATCGCCAAAGTGCGCCAGCCGAATGATACGGAACTGAAGCGTCTCACCAAGGACAAGACGCTGATCTCCTTCTTCAATCCCGGCGGAAACGAAGATGGGATGGAAAAGGCGAAAAAATCTGGTGCCAATGTGATTGCGATGGAGATGGTTCCACGTATTTCGCGTGCCCAGAAAATGGACGCGCTGTCATCCATGGCGAATATCGCGGGCTATCGCGCGGTGATCGAGGCGGGCAACAACTTTGGCCGTTTCTTCACCGGTCAGGTGACCGCTGCCGGTAAGGTTCCGCCCGCCAAGGTTCTGGTTGTGGGTGCCGGTGTGGCTGGTCTGGCCGCAATCGGCACCTCGACCTCGTTGGGGGCAATCACCTATGCGTTCGACGTTCGCCCGGAAGTGGCCGAACAGGTTGAATCGATGGGGGCGGAGTTCGTCTATCTCGATTTCGAAGAAGAACAGCAGGATGGTGCGGCCTCCGGTGGCTATGCATCGGTGTCGAGCCCCGAGTTCCGCGAAGCGCAATTGGCCAAGTTCCGCGAACTGGCGCCCGAGGTGGACATCGTGATCACCACCGCGCTTATTCCGAACCGCGAAGCGCCCAAGCTGTGGCTTGAGGATATGATCAAGGCGATGAAACCCGGCTCGGTGATCGTTGACCTTGCAGCCGAGAAGGGCGGCAACGCCGAAGGCACCGTGATGGACGAGAAGATTGTCACCGACAATGGTGTGACGATCGTCGGCTATACCGATTTCCCCTCGCGCATGGCCACGCAATCCTCATCGCTTTACGCCAACAACATCCGCCACATGATGGCTGACCTGACCCCCGAAAAGGACGGGCAGATCAACCACGATATGGAAGATGACGTGATCCGCGGTGCAACCGTGACCTTTGAGGGTGAGATCACCTTCCCGCCACCGCCGCCCAAGGTGCAGGCGATTGCCGCCAAGCCGAAAGAGGTGGTTCCGGAACTGACGCCGGAAGAGAAGAGAGCGCTGGAAGTTGCTGAATTCAAACAGCAAACCAAAAATCAGGTCACGCTTCTGGCTGTTGGTGGCGCACTCCTTCTTGGGGTTGGTCTTGTGGCGCCGGCCAGCTTCATGCAGCACTTCATCGTGTTTGTTCTGGCCGTGTTCGTAGGTTTCCAGGTGATCTGGAATGTGGCGCATTCGCTGCACACACCGCTGATGGCGGTGACCAATGCGATCTCGTCGATCATCATCCTGGGGGCGCTGATGCAGATCGGCACAAGCTCGGCCCTGGTGGTCATCCTTGCCGCGCTTTCGGTCTTCATGGCCGGGATCAACATTTTCGGCGGCTTCCTTGTGACACGGCGCATGCTCGCCATGTTCCAGAAATCTTAAGGGGGTAGGGATCATGGAATTTGGTTTCACCACGGCTGCATATGTTGTTGCAGCAGTTCTGTTCATCCTCTCCCTTGGCGGTCTGTCGGGACAGGAAAGCGCAAAGCGCGCGGTATGGTATGGCATTGTCGGCATGGCGCTGGCGGTGTTTGCCACGCTTATCGGTCCCGGTGCGGGCTTTTGGTGGCTGTCGATCATCCTGATCGCCATTGGCGGCGTGATCGGCACCTATGTGGCACAGCGCGTGCAGATGACCGAGATGCCGCAGCTTGTGGCCGCGATGCACTCTCTGGTGGGTCTGGCCGCAGTGTTTGTGGGCTTCAATGCGCATATCGAACTGGTCAATGTGCTGGGCATGGAGGAGGCCGCCAAGAAAGGCCTCGAAGGGTTTGCGGCGCTCATTGCCAAGAAGGACATCGTTGAACAGAACATCCTGCGGGTTGAGCTGTTTCTGGGGGTCTTCATTGGTGCCGTGACCTTTACGGGATCTGTAATTGCCTATGGCAAGCTGGCGGGCAAAGTGACCTCGGCCGCCGAAAAGCTGCCCGGTGGGCATGCGCTCAATGCCGGGGCTGCGATCCTGTCGCTGGTCTGTCTTGTCTGGTATTTCAATTCCGGTGGCATCCTGCCGCTGATCATCATGACGCTGGCGGCCTTCTTCATCGGTTACCACCTGATCATGGGGATCGGTGGTGCGGACATGCCGGTGGTTGTGTCGATGCTGAACAGCTACTCAGGCTGGGCCGCGGCCGCGATCGGCTTCTCGCTGGGCAATGACCTTCTGATCGTGGTCGGCGCTCTGGTCGGGTCGTCCGGTGCGATCCTGTCCTACATCATGTGTAAGGCGATGAACCGGTCCTTCATTTCGGTGATCCTGGGCGGTTTCGGTGGCACCACCGGTCCGGCGATGGAGATCGAGGGCGAACAGATCGCCATCGACGCAGACGGCGTGGCCGCTGCGCTGGAAGATGCCGATAGCGTTGTGATCATTCCCGGCTACGGTATGGCTGTGGCACAAGCCCAGCAGAACGTGGCGGAACTGACCCGTCGCCTGCGCGCCAAGGGCAAGAACGTTCGCTTTGCCATTCACCCGGTTGCGGGTCGTCTGCCCGGGCATATGAACGTGCTCCTGGCAGAGGCCAAGGTGCCTTATGACATCGTGCTGGAAATGGACGAGATCAATGATGACTTCCCGGAAACGGATGTGGCCATCGTGATCGGGTCAAATGACATCGTGAACCCGGCTGCCCAGGAAGATCCGAACAGCCCGATCGCGGGGATGCCGGTTCTGGAATGCTGGAAAGCCAAACAGGTGTTTGTCTCGAAGCGTGGGCAGGGTACCGGGTATTCCGGCATCGAGAACCCGCTGTTCTTCAAAGAGAACACGCGCATGTTCTATGGCGACGCAAAGCAGTCGCTTGATACGCTGCTGACGATGATCTCCTGACCGGTTATGAAATCAACACAGCGGGCGCCTTCGGGCGCCCGTTCGCATTTCAAAGGCCTTGCCCGGCCCCGGAACGGGCGCTAAGGCAATTGAGGTCAGGTTGATGGGTTTCTCTGTGGTGAAGCGCGCCCACCACCCAAACAGCTTTAGGCAAACACATGTCACAAGGTTTTGGTCTTTTTCTTAAACTCGCCTCCGTGGGTTTCATCCTGTCGATGCAAAGCCTGATCAAGACGCTGGAGGGGGCGCTGCCGCCGACCGAAGTTGTGTTTTTCCGCGCGTTTCTGTCGATCCCTTTTCTGCTTGTCTGGATCGGAGGGCAGGGGCGGCTGCATGTTGTGCTGAAGACGGAAAACCTGCGCGGCAATCTGATGCGGGGCCTGATGGGGGCCTGCGCAATGAGCCTGACCTTTGCCGCCATCTCCTACTTGCCCCTGCCCGAAGCCACGGCGCTTTTCTTCTTTGCCCCGATCCTGACCACAATTTTTGCGGTGATCTTTTTGAAAGAGCGGGTGCGGCTTATTCGGGTGAGTGCAGTGGTGGCGGGGCTGATCGGCGTGCTGGTGATCCTCTGGCCCCAGCTGGGCGGGGTGGCAGGCGCCAGCGATGAGGCAGCAGCGCAGCGCAGCCTGGGGGCGATGCTGGCCCTGGGCGCGGCCTGTTTCATGGCAGCTGCCAAGATCTTCGTGCGCAGCCTTGTCGGGCGGGATCATCCATCGACGGTTGTTCTCTATGCAGCTTTGACCGCATCGGCGGCGGCGCTTTTGACGCTTCCCTTCGGGTGGCTCTGGCCCACCGGCCCGCAATGGGCCGTTCTGTTTGGTGCGGGATGTCTTGGAGCCGTGGGGCAGGCGCTTTTGACCACCGCTTATAAATATGCGGATGCATCGACGATTGCGCCTTTTGACTATTCGTCGATGATCTTTGCAATCCTGTTTGGCTATCTGTTCTTTTCGGAACTGCCCAGTCTGCAGACCCTGATCGGTGCGGGGGTCGTGATTGCGGCAGGTGGGGTGATCTTGTGGCGCGAAGCACAGGTTCGCGGCTCTACCCCGTCCTGAACCGCGCGCGCGGATCTTTGCGCATGGCATGGCGAAAGCCAGATAAAGTGCTGGCAGCAAAGGGAAATCTGCGCTATGATTTTCACAATCCTCCGCAAGTAGACGGGGACCTCCGGTTGGGCCGCAGAGCCTGAAGTCAATAAAAAGCCGGGGAAATCAAAAGAGAACGAGCGGTTTTTAAAGCAGTGACAGGCGGCGATCATGACTGAAATGGTATATGGTGCGATCCCGAAGCGGGATGGCGACCCAATTCTTCCCCGTTGGTGGCGGACAGTGGATCGGTGGTCCGTGACCTGTGTTCTGGCGCTGTTTGGTCTGGGCATCCTGTTGGGGCTGGCCGCATCTCCGCCGCTGGCCGAGCGCAACGGGCTGGATCATTTCCACTATGTCGAACGGCAATTGGTGTTCGGGGTTGTGGCGCTGGTTGCGATGTTTGCCACCACGATGATGAGCCCGACAATGGTGCGCCGTCTGGGGGTGATCGGGTTCGCCTTTGCCATGGTTGCGGTGATGATGTTGCCGGTGCTGGGCACGGATTTTGGCAAAGGGGCGGTGCGCTGGTATTCGCTGGGCTTTGCCTCGATACAGCCGTCCGAGTTTCTCAAGCCCGGTTTCGTGATCGTGGCCGCCTGGCTGATGGCCGCCAGTTACGAATTGAACGGACCGCCGGGAAAGGCAATGTCACTGGGGCTGTTGATGGTGATTGTCGCCTTTCTGGTCACCCAACCGGATTATGGCCAGACCGCGCTGATCGCCTTTGCCTGGGGGGTGATGTATTTCCTCGCCGGCGCGCCCATTCTGGTGCTGGTTTCTCTCGTGGGGCTGACAGTGCTGGGCATGAGCGTCGCTTATAACAACTCCGAACATGTTGCCCGCCGCATCGATGGGTTCCTGAACCCGGAGGTCGATCCGACCACCCAGCTGGGCTATGCCACCAATGCCATCCGCGAAGGCGGGTTCTTTGGCGTGGGCGTGGGCGAGGGGCAGGTGAAATGGTCCCTGCCGGATGCCCATACGGATTTCATCATCGCGGTCGCGGCCGAGGAATACGGCCTTCTTCTGGTGCTGGTCATTATCGCGCTTTACGCCACCATCGTGGTGCGCAGCTTTATGCGGCTCATTCAGGAACGCGATACGTTCATCCGTCTGGCGGGGGCTGGGCTTGCCTCGATCTTCGGGGTTCAGGCGCTGATCAATATGGGGGTCGCAGTGCGCCTTCTGCCGGCCAAAGGCATGACTTTGCCCTTCGTGAGCTACGGCGGATCATCGCTTATTGCAGGCGGCGTGGCTTTGGGTATGCTCCTGGCTTTCACCCGCACACGGCCGCAGGGCCGGATGCAGGATGTCTTTAACCACCGTCACTGAGCAGGCCGAAAACATGTCAGACACGCATCCTCTTCTTGTGATCGCCGCCGGAGGGACCGGGGGGCATATGTTTCCCGCGCAGGCCCTGGCTGAAGCCATGTTGCGCAAAGGATGGCGGGTCAAGCTGTCCACGGACGCCCGCGGCGCCCGCTATACAGGCGGATTTCCCCATGTGGTTGAGGTGGAGGAGGTCAGCTCGGCCACATTCGCACGTGGCGGTATCGTGGCAAAAGCACTGGTGCCGTTGAAAATTGCCGGGGGCGTTCTGTCCATGGCCCTGCGTCTGCGGCGCGATCGCCCAGCGGCCGTGGTGGGCTTTGGCGGCTATCCCTCCATTCCCGCGATCGGGGCCGCCTGGATGCTGGGCCTGCCGCGGATGATCCATGAACAGAACGGCGTTCTCGGGCGGGTGAACAAACGCTTTGCCACTCGGGTGGACGTGGTTGCCTGCGGCACATGGCCCACCGCTTTGCCCGAGGGGGCAGGGGCGCAGCACACGGGAAACCCGGTGCGTGCTGCGGTTCTGGAACGCGCTGGCGCGCCTTATATCGCGCCTGGCGATTACCCGATGTCGATCCTGGTCATGGGCGGAAGTCAGGGCGCGCGGGCATTGTCGGACACTGTCCCGGCTGCGATTGCCGCTTTGCCGGGGCACCTGCTCCGGCATGTCTCGGTCAGCCACCAGGCGCGGGACGAAGATCATGACCGGGTGGTCGCCTTTTACAACGAACATGGTATCCGCGCCGATGTGCAGCCGTTCTTCACCGATATTCCCCGCCGCATGTCCGAAGCGCAGCTTGTGATCAGCCGGGCGGGCGCCTCCTCGGTAGCAGATATTTCGGTCATCGGGCGCCCGTCGATCCTGATCCCCTATCCCCATGCCACCGAAGATCACCAGACCGCCAATGCGCGCGGGCTGGTGGATGCGCAGGCGGCGATCCTCATCCCCGAAAGCAAACTGGATCCGGGTCTTCTTTCGGTCCAGATTGCCAATGTATTGGAACACCCCGAGGGCGCCAGCCAAATGGCGCGCGCCGCGCTTTCGCAGGGAATTCCCGATGCCACTGCACGCCTTGTCGCGCTGGTTGAAACGCTTACAGGACAAACACAATGAACGCAGCCGCTACCAAACTGCCCACCGAAATGGGTGCAATTCACTTCGTCGGTATCGGCGGTATCGGCATGTCGGGCATTGCCGAGGTCTTGCTCAATCATGGTTATCGGGTGCAGGGGTCGGACCTGAAATCAACCAAGATCACCAAGCGGCTGGAGGATCTGGGGGCTGAGGTCTTTATCGGACAGAAAGCTGAAAATCTGGAACATGCCGAGGTGGTGGTGATTTCTTCGGCCATCAAACCGGGCAATCCCGAACTGGATACCGCCCGTGCCCGTGGCCTGCCAGTGGTGCGCCGGGCTGAGATGCTGGCCGAGCTGATGCGCTTGAAATCCAATATTGCGGTGGCTGGAACCCACGGCAAAACCACAACCACCACCATGGTGGCCGAGCTTCTGGTTCATGGCCATATCGACCCCACGGTGATCAATGGCGGCATCATCCATGCCTATGGATCCAACGCCCGCATGGGGCAGGGCGAATGGATGGTGGTTGAGGCCGATGAAAGTGACGGGACCTTCAACCGCCTGCCCGCGACCATTGCCATCGTCACCAATATCGACCCGGAGCATATGGAGCACTGGGGTGATTTCGATACGCTGCGCCGGGGCTTTCTGGAATTTGTGTCCAACATTCCGTTCTACGGGCTGGCGGTCTGTTGCACCGATCACCCCGAGGTGCAGGCGCTGGTGGGCAAAGTCACCGACCGCCGGGTTGTGACCTATGGGTTCAACGCGCAGGCTGATGTGCGGGCCGTGAACCTGCATTACAAAGGTGGCATTGCGCATTTCGACATCGAACTGCATTCCGAAGGCAGCCGGATCGAAGGCTGCACCCTGCCGATGCCCGGCGATCATAACGTGTCAAACGCCCTGTCCGCCGTGGCCGTGGCCCGCCATCTGGGCATGAAACGAGATGAAATCCGCGCAGCTCTCGCGGCCTTTGGGGGCGTGAACCGGCGCTTTACCAAGGTAGGAGAGGTGAACGGGGTCACCATTATCGACGATTACGGTCACCATCCGGTGGAAATCGCCGCCGTCCTGAAAGCGGCCCGTCAGGCCAGCGAAGGGCGGGTCATCGCGGTGCATCAGCCGCACCGCTACACGCGGCTTCATGATCTGTTCGAAGATTTCTGCGCCTGTTTCAACGAAGCGGATGTGGTTGGTATTGCGGATGTCTTTGCCGCGGGTGAAGAGCCGATTATCGGCGCGTCCCGTGACGATCTGGTGGCGGGCCTCGTGCGTCACGGCCACCGCCACGCCCGTGCGATTTCCTGCGAAGAGGATCTGATTGATCTGGTCCGGGATGAGGCGAAACCCGGTGATATGGTGGTCTGTCTGGGCGCCGGCACGATCAGCGCCTGGGCCAATGCCCTGCCGGACAAGCTGAATGCATAACCCGGCCGGACATCACCGCGCATGAGCCTGCCACTGATCCTTGCCTGCCTTTGGGTGGTGATCGCAACCTTGGTGGCCTTTCTGCCGATGAGGGCGCAATTTGCACCGGGTGCTGCGCTCTTGCTGGCGGCCCCGGCGCTGATTGTCTGGATTGGGGCCACCCATGGCTGGCTCTGGACCGTGCCTGCGACTTTTGCCATCGTGTCGTTGTTTCGCCGCCCGCTCTCTTACCTGCTTCGCAAAGTGGTGACAAAATCATGAGCTGGACCCTGCTTCTTGCCTGCCTCTGGATCATCGGAGCCAAGCTTGCCTCAATGCGGCCATCTGCGCGCAAACACTGGCCGTTGGCCTATGCGCTGATGCCTCTGGGTGCACCCATTGTGGCGCTTGCCTGGTGGGAGCACGGGGCCGGTGCTGCTTTGTTTGTTCTGGCCATCGGCATGGTTGTCTTACGCTGGCCCGTGATTTATCTGGGGCGACGGATTGTGAAACTCATCAAAGGGGCAGGGGATGGCGCGGCCTGATCAGATTGATATTCGAGGGCAGTTGATGGCCGAGCGCGAATTGGCCGGGCTGACCTGGCTGCGTGTTGGCGGTCCGGCTGAGTGGCTGTTCATGCCGGCAGATGAGGATGATCTGGCCCAGTTTCTGACCCAGCTTGACGCGGATATCCCCGTCTTTCCGATGGGGGTCGGGTCGAACCTGATCGTGCGCGACGGTGGCATTCGCGGCGTGGTGATCCGCATGGGACGCGGGTTCAATGAGATCGCCATCGACGGACCGCGCGTCACCGCTGGCGTTGCAGCCCTTGATGCGCATGTGGCGCGCAAGGCGGCAGCAGCAGGGCGGGACCTGACCTTTCTGCGCACCATCCCCGGAGCGATTGGCGGGGCCGTGCGGATGAATGCGGGCTGTTATGGCTCCTATGTTGCGGATATTTTTGTCAGCGCGCAGGCCATCACCCGGACGGGGGAGCGGGTCACGCTCACCGCAGAAGATCTGAACTTCCAGTATCGTCAGACCGATCTGCCCGACGGGTGGGTGATCACCAGCGCCACCTTTGAGGCCCCCGAGGGCGACCCGGAGGAGTTGGCCGCCCATATGGATGCCCAGTTGAAAAAGCGCGACGAAACGCAGCCGACCAAAGATCGCACTGCCGGCAGCACCTTTCGCAATCCGGCAGGGTTCAGCTCAACCGGGCGCGCTGATGACAGCCATGAACTCAAGGCTTGGAAAGTGATTGATGAGGCCGGTCTGCGGGGCGCCACCCTGGGGGGCGCGCAGATGAACCAGATGCATTCCAACTTCCTGACCAATATCGGCAATGCCACCGCTGCCGACCTTGAAGGGTTGGGGGAAGCTGTGCGAAAAAAGGTTTACGATCATAGCGGGATACAGCTAGAATGGGAAATCATGCGCGTAGGCGAACCGGCACAAAAATAAACGGGTCACGTGTGTGGGAAGAGCACGGCTTTTCCGATATTTGAAGAGGCAGAGCAGCCTCCTGAAAATTCATTGGGCATTGCTTCCGGGCAGGGGGTAACTGTCTGAATAACAGGGTCAATTTGGCCCGGGACAGAGGCATTATGACGGGCAAGGCAAAACAGGCAGCCCCAAAGGTCGTGGTCTTGATGGGAGGCCCCTCGGCGGAACGCGAGGTGTCGCTGACCAGTGGGCGTGAATGCGCCGAGGCCATGCGGGGGGAAGGCATTGACGTGATCGAGCTGGATGCCGGCCCCGATCTGGTGGAACGCCTGAAAGATCTCAAGCCCGACGTGGTTTTCAACGCGCTTCATGGACGCTGGGGCGAAGATGGCTGCGTGCAGGGGATCTTGGAATGGATGGGGCTTCCCTATACCCATTCCGGGGTGCTGGCTTCTGCGCTTGCGATGGACAAGGAGCGCGCGAAAGAAGTGTTCCGTGCTGCGGGTCTTCCGGTCATGACCTCGGTTCTGGCGGACCGGGACGAAGTGAAGTCGCGTCATGTGATGGCGCCGCCCTATGTGGTCAAACCCTATAACGAAGGCAGCTCGGTCGGGATTTATATCGTCAGCGATGGCGCGAATACCCCGCCGCAACTCGCCGATAGCATGCCGCAGACCGTGATGGTGGAAACCTATGCGCCGGGGCGCGAACTGACCACCACCGTCATGGATGGCAGGGCGCTGGCCGTGACCGATATCATCACCGATGGCTGGTATGATTACGACGCAAAATATGCCGAGGGGGGCTCGCGCCATGAAATCCCCGCAAAGATCCCTGCCGAGATTGAGGCCGCCTGCCTCGACTACGCGCTGCGGGCCCATGAGGCGCTGGGATGCAGGGGGGTCAGCCGCACCGATTTCCGTTGGGACGAGGCGCGCGGGCTGGAGGGTCTGGTCCTGCTTGAGACCAATACCCAACCGGGCATGACCCCCACCTCGCTCGTCCCTGAACAGGCCGCCCATTGCGGCATGAGTTTCGGTCAGCTGTGCGCCTGGATGGTGGAGGACGCGTCATGCAATCGTTGACGCACAGGTCGAAACCGCCGGTGTCCCCGTCCGGTCATGGGGGGGCGCCCGTGCGCCGCGACCCCGCGCCGTCCCGTATCGCCTACAAGATCAATCGCCTGTGGCTGACGCCGCTCTTTCGCGCCACCCTGCGGGTGGGGCTGCCGGTGTTTCTGATCCTGCTGATGGCGGGGTGGTATTTCTCAAACCCCACCAATCGTTACGCGATTGGTGAAAAAATCACCGATATCAAAAGGTCCGTGCAGGAACGCCCGGAATTCATGGTCAAGCTGATGGCCGTGGAAGGGGCCAGCCCGATTGTGGATGACGCGGTGCGCGTGCTCCTGCCAATCGACTTCCCGATCTCCTCGTTCGACCTTGATCTTGAGGTGATGCGCGAAGAGATCATGAAGCTGGATGTGGTGGCCAATGCGGAGCTGCGCATTCGTCCCGGGGGGGTGCTTGAAGTTGTGATCAGCGAACGCGACCCCGTTGTGGTGTGGCGATCGCAGGGGCAGCTTGAGCTGCTGGACCGGTCCGGTCACCGGGTCGCCAGCCTGACAGCCCGCGCCGCCCGCGCCGACCTTCCGATGGTCGCGGGGGCTGGGGCGGACAAGGCGGTGGAAGAAGCGCTTCGTATCATTGCGACCGCAGGACCGCTTGCCGACCGGCTGCGGGGTCTTGTGCGCGTGGGGGAACGGCGCTGGGATCTGATGCTGACCAAGGATCAGCGGATCATGCTGCCGGAAAATCAGCCGGTTTTTGCGCTGGAACAGGTCTTGGCTCTTGATCAGGCCCAGGACCTTCTGGCGCGCAATGTGACTGCGATAGATATGCGAACCCCTCTGCGCCCGACGCTGCGTCTTGGATCCGACGCAACCGAAGAGCTGCGCCGGATCAGGGGATTTGAAACAGAAGAGGCCACCGAATGACCGATCTTTACGTTCAGCAGCGCGCCATGCGATCCATGCGCGAAGCAGCTATGCAGCGCGGTGTGATAGCCATTCTCGATGTGGGAACCTCTAAAATTGGCTGCCTTGTCTTGCGGTTTGACGGCAGCGAACAGTTTCGCGAAGGGGACGGTGTCGGCAGCCTGGCGGGACAAAGCGCCTTTCGGGTGATCGGAGCGGCCACAACCCGATCACGCGGTGTGCGCTTTGGTGAGATCGACGCCATGGCCGAAACCGAACGCGCCATCCGCACCGCAGTGCAGGCCGCGCAGAAAATGGCCAATGTGCGGGTGGATCACGTCATTGCCTGTTTCTCCGGGGCCAATCCGCGCTCCTACGGGCTGGCGGGGGCCGTGGATCTGGGCGAACGCGCGGTCAGTGAAGATGATGTGGCGCGCGTGCTGGCTTCTTGCGATGTGCCGGATTTTGGGTCCGGGCGCGAGGTTCTGCATGCCCAGCCGGTCAATTTTGCACTCGATCATCGCTCCGGCCTGTCCGATCCGCGCGGGCAGGTGGGCAGCCGCCTTGCGGTGGACATGCATCTGCTGACGGTTGACAGCGCCGTGGTGCAGAACCTGTGTTACTGCATCAAACGTTGTGATCTGGAAGTGGCCGGGCTGGCCAGTTCGGCCTACGTCTCGGGCATCTCAGCCCTTGTTGAAGACGAACGAGAGCTGGGGGCGGCCTGTATTGATCTGGGCGGCGGGGCCACGGGGGTCTCGATTTTCATGAAAAAGCACATGATCTATGCCGACAGCGTGCGGCTGGGCGGGGATCATGTGACCTCTGACATTTCAAAAGGACTTCAAGTATCACTCGCAACTGCTGAAAGAATAAAGTCTTTTTACGGTGGCGTTGTGGCGACCGGCATGGATGACCGCGAGATGATCGAGATCGGTGGGGACACCGGGGACTGGGAACATGACCGGCGCACCGTCAGCCGGGCCGAACTTATTGGCATTATGCGCCCACGGGTTGAAGAGATCCTGGAAGAGGTGCGCGCCTGTCTGGATGCCGCCGGGTTTGACCATTTGCCCAGTCAGCAGATTGTCCTGACCGGCGGGGGTAGCCAAATTCCCGGCCTGGATGGTCTCGCGCCGAAAATCCTTGGTCAGCAGGTGCGCATTGGGCGCCCGCTCCGGGTGCAGGGGCTGCCACAGGCGGCAACGGGGGCCGGATTTGCCTCTGCCGTGGGGCTGTGCCTGTTTGCGGCGCACCCGCAAGACGAGTGGTGGGATTTCGAAATTCCCGCAGAGAGTTATCCCGCCCGCAGCCTGAAGCGCGCGATGAAGTGGTTCAAGGACAACTGGTAATCCCAAAATCTTGTGTGAGTGGCGAAATCCTGCTGATAAAACAGCGGGTTTTCCCACATTTTGCGTCTTTCACTTCAATTGGGGCGTGACGACCATACTGCTTTTGCGGTATTGTGGCTGAAAAGAGGCAGTCACCGGCGATTCACGCCGACAAGAACACACCATGCTGACGCAGGACAAAGACGCCGCGCAGCACGCAGATTAACAGGCGGACAGATCATGACATTGAACCTTACCATGCCTGGTCAGGAAGAATTGAAACCTCGGATCACGGTGTTTGGCGTGGGCGGTGCTGGTGGCAACGCGGTCAACAACATGATCGAGAAAGAGCTTGAGGGCGTCGAGTTTGTCGTCGCCAATACCGACGCTCAGGCGCTGCAACATTCGCGCGCCAAGGACCGCATCCAGATGGGTGTGAAAGTTACCGAAGGGCTGGGCGCTGGCGCCCGTGCCACGGTTGGGGCGGCGGCAGCCGAAGAAAGCATCGAACAGATCGTGGATCATCTGGCCGGGGCA
Source organism: Aliiroseovarius crassostreae (assembly GCF_025137635.1). Classification (NCBI taxonomy): domain Bacteria; kingdom Pseudomonadati; phylum Pseudomonadota; class Alphaproteobacteria; order Rhodobacterales; family Paracoccaceae; genus Aliiroseovarius; species Aliiroseovarius crassostreae. The sequence goes on from NZ_CP080772.1 coordinate 1,143,822, forward strand.
CATATGTGCTTCATCACGGCTGGTATGGGCGGCGGCACCGGGACCGGGGCTGCGCCGATCATTGCGCAAGCCGCGCGGGAACTGGGTGTTCTGACCGTTGGTGTCGTCACCAAACCGTTCCAGTTCGAAGGCGCCAAGCGGATGAAACAGGCCGAAGACGGTGTGGAGCAGCTGCAGAAGATGGTCGATACGCTGATCATCATCCCCAACCAGAACCTGTTCCGTCTGGCCAATGAAAAGACCACGTTCACCGAAGCCTTCTCGATGGCAGACGACGTTCTGTATCAGGGTGTGAAAGGCGTGACCGACCTGATGGTCCGCCCGGGCCTGATCAACCTCGACTTTGCCGATGTGCGCGCCGTGATGGACGAAATGGGCAAGGCGATGATGGGCACCGGCGAGGCGACCGGCGAGGATCGCGCGGTTCAGGCAGCTGAGAAGGCGATTGCCAACCCGCTCCTGGATGAGATTTCGCTGCGTGGCGCCAAAGGTGTGCTGATCAATATCACCGGTGGTTATGACCTGACCCTGTTTGAACTCGATGAAGCGGCCAACCGTATCCGCGAAGAAGTGGATCAGGATGCCAATATCATCGTGGGCTCGACCCTCGACAACGATATGGAAGGCGGGATGCGCGTTTCGGTTGTTGCCACCGGTATCGACGCTGTTGAAGCACCGCAGGAAGTGCCGGTGCCGCGTCGTCGTTTGGCTGAGCCGCTGCAAACGCCGCTGGCCGTGGAAGAAAAGTTCGAGGCTCCGGTTGAAGCCGCTGCAGCTCCGGCTGAGCCGTCGCTGTTCGGGAACGACCTGAATGCAACCGAAGCTGCTGCAGAAGAGCAAGCGGAAAACGTTTTCCCGGCAGAAAGCGCCGGGGGTGATTTGCCGCCGCCGGCCTACCAGCCGCAACCGGCTGTTGCACAGGCGCCTACTCAGGCACCGGTTCAGTCTGCACCGGTTGAGCATTACTACGAAGACGAACCTGCCGTAGCGCAGTTCACCGCCCCCAAACCCCCGGCACCGGGCACTCCGTCACCGGAAGCTTTGGCCCGTCTGCAGGCTGCGGTTCAGAACCAGCCGCGCGCCGCTGCCCAGCCGCAACCGGACGCTCGCCCCACGGCGCAGCCGCACTCTGCTGAAAAGCCGCGCTTTGGTATCAACTCGCTGATCAACCGGATGACCGGAGCGGGCGCTGCTGAGGGTGCTGCCGCCCGTCCCGAGCCAGCGGTGGAAGCGCCTATCGCACGTCCGGCACAGCAACCGCAGATGGATGCCGAACAGGAAAAAGTGGAAATTCCCGCTTTCCTGCGTCGTCAGGCCAACTGACCCCCTGTTTCAGGTTCGGCAATTCCTTGCCGATCTGGGATGTGAATGCAAAATTCGGCCGCCACAGTGCGGCCGTTTTTTATTTTATTAACAATATGATAGCTTGATCCGATTTGAGGCGTGGATCGGAGGTTTACCAATAGGTCATCATGTTTCAAACCGTTACAAATGATTGAATTGTTGTTCGTCGCGTGAAGCTTTACCCAAAAGGCGCGGAATGGGGTCACTCCCCGACAGGAGCCGCAAAGCCAATCTAAGAGGTGCTTCGTGCAAACCACGCTTACCAGCTCTGTTACCTTTTCGGGCACCGGTCTTCACTCCGGGCGCCCCGTGCGCATGACTGTGCGACCGGCTTCGGCGGAATATGGGATCTGGTTCAAACGCGTTGATATTCACGACCAGGACAATCTGATCGCCGCCCACTGGGCGTCGGTGGTTCCGTCGCGCCTGTGCACCCTGATCCGCAATGATGCGGGGACCGAGGTGTCGACCATCGAACATATCATGGCCGCGCTGGCAGGCTGTGGAATTCATAACGCCCTGGTGGAGATTGATGGACCGGAAGTGCCGATTCTCGACGGCAGTTCGTCCCGCTTCGTTGAGGGATTGATCCGCGCCGGTGTGCGTGAGCTGAATGCCCCTGTCCGTGTGATCAAGATCCTGTCACCGGTCGAATATTGTGAAGGGGACGCCTGGGCCAGACTGGTTCCCGCCGAAGGGTTCGAGATGGATTTCCATATTTCCTTCCCCGATGCTGCCATTGGCACACAGGACAAATCCCTGAACCTGTCCAATGGCAATTTCGTGCGCGAGCTGTCCGATTGCCGGACTTTCTGTCGTCAGGCAGATGTCGATGCGATGCGCGCCGCCGGGCTTGCCCTTGGGGGCACCTATGAAAACGCTGTTGTGGTGGATGGGGATGATGTTCTTTCTCCGGGGGGGCTGCGTCGCAAGGACGAAGCTGTGCGCCACAAAATGCTGGACGCTCTGGGGGATCTGTATCTCGCAGGGGCGCCTTTGATGGGGCGCTATATTGGTCACAAAGCCGGCCATGCCATGACCAACAAACTGCTGCGTGCCCTGTTTGATCAACCGGAAGCCTGGCAGCTTGTGATGCTTGGCCATGAGGCTGCGCAATTGTTGCCGGGGGTAGGGGTGGTGAAATCCGACCTGCCGATGACCGCCTGAACCCCGCGCTTCGGGCCTTTCTGTTCAACCCGTCCGGAACCGCCAAGAGGCCGATCGGCGACAAGTCGCGAAAAACCCGCGTAAGGCCATTTTGCACCGCAAAATTCTGTGCTAGGACATGCCAGTAGCGGGGAATTTTCCGATCTTCGAATTGAGTTACGGGGTAGGCGCCTATTATGATCAGTGTCCATCTGATGAAAGCCGTTTCTGCGGTTGTTGTGACCGGGGTTTTGCTGTCCGCCTGTTCGGGAGGCGGCAGTGCCAGCTCGGCCGGGGGCGGTGGATGGTTCACGGGTATTTTTGGCGAATCCCAACGGCCCGTTGAAAAACCGATCGAGGAATGGACCGCTGAAGAGATCTTCAAGCGTGGCGAATATGATCTGGAACGTGGTAAACCCAAGCTTTCCGCCAAATGGTTTGGCGAGGTAGAGCGCCTTTACCCCTATTCCCAATGGGCCAAGCGTGCGCTGATCATGCAGGCCTTCTCCTATCACAAGAATAAGGAATATGAACTGTCCCGCGCCACTGCGCAGCGGTTCATTGACACTTATCCGGCGGATGATGACGCCGCGTATGCACAGTATCTTCTGGCGCTCAGCTATTACGACCAGATTGATGAAGTGGGGCGCGATCAGGGCCTGACCTTCCAGGCGCTGCAGGCCCTGCGCGCGGTAATCGAGATCTACCCGGACACGGAATATGCAAAATCGGCCATTTTGAAATTTGATCTCGCCTTTGATCACCTTGCCGCCAAGGAAATGGAAATCGGTCGGTATTACCTCAAGCGCAAGCATTATGTGGCGTCGATCAACCGGTTCCGGGTTGTGGTGGAAAAGTTCCAGACCACCACGCAGGTGGCCGAGGCGCTGCACCGCCTGGTGGAAAGCTACCTTGCGCTTGGTCTGACAGATGAAGCACAGACCGCAGGGGCCATTCTCGGGCATAACTTCCAGTCCACCGAATGGTATGAAAGCAGCTATCGCCTGCTGACACAGTCCGGGCTGGAGGCCGCACCGAAAGGTGACAATTGGCTGACCGCGATCCATCGCCAACTGATCCAGGGCAAATGGCTCTGATCGCGGCAAATGGGGGCATCCGCATGAAAGGCATGGCCTGATGCTGCGCGGTCTGGATATCCGCGACATTCTGATCATCGACCGGCTGGAACTTGAGTTTCAGCCGGGTTTGAACGTGCTGACCGGGGAAACCGGGGCGGGAAAATCCATCCTGCTCGACAGTCTTGGCTTTGTCCTGGGCTGGCGCGGGCGCGCGGATCTGGTGCGCTCCGGGGCGGATCAGGGTGAGGTGATGGCCGAGTTCGACCTGCCGCAAGACCATCCCGCCCGTGCCGTGTTGGCCGAGGCCGGTATTGAGGCCGATGACGAGGTGATCCTGCGCCGGGTCAATCGCGCCGATGGGCGCAAAACGGCTTGGGTCAATGATCGCAGGGTCTCAGGCGATGTGTTGCGCGCGCTCTCGGACTGTTTGATTGAATTGCATGGCCAGCAGGATGATCGGGGTCTTTTGAACCCGCGCGTGCACCGCCAGCTTCTGGATGCCTTTGGTGGGTTGGAGGGAATAGTTTCTGACACCCGCAGCGCCTGGCGCAAACTGTCTTCGGTGCAGACCGCTTTGGCAGAGGCCCGCGCTGCGCTGGTGGCGGCCCAGGCAGAGGAGGATTTTCTGCGCCATGCGGTTGAGGAACTCGACAAGCTCGATCCGCAACCCGGCGAAGATGCCGAACTGGATCAACGCCGCCGCATGATGCAGGCGTCCGAGAAAATCGGCGAGGATATCCAGCGGGCCCATCAGGCCATGGGGGCAATGGGAGAGGGGGCCGAGGCCCGGATGGGGGATGCGCTGCGCTGGCTCGAAGGGGTGGTCGATCAGGCCGGGGACAGTCTGGATGAGTCGATCCAATCGCTTGGTCGCGCCATGGCAGAGCTGTCCGATGCCATGGCTCATGTCGAAGCAACGCTTGACCAGCTGACCTTCAACCCACATGAGCTTGAAGAGATCGAAGAGCGCCTTTTTGCAATTCGCGGTCTTGCCCGCAAATATCAGGTGCAACCCGATGAATTGGGCGCCCATGCCGAGGTGCTGCGTGAGCGTCTGAACGCGCTTGATGCCGGGGTGGACCAGATTGCCGCCCTGGAACGCGCGGTGGCCGAGGCTCAGGAAAGCTATGACCTTGCGGCGACGGCCCTGCATGCCGCGCGACAGAAGGCGGCCCGTTCTCTTGACAGCGCCATGGGCACGGAGCTCGCCCCGTTGAAAATGGAACGCGCCGTGTTCACCACCCAACTGACACAGACAGATCCGGGGCCGGAGGGGACAGATGTCGTCACCTTCACCGTGGCCACCAATCCGGGGGCACCGTCCGGCCCTCTGAACAAAATCGCCTCCGGAGGCGAACTGAGCCGTTTCCTGCTGGCGCTCAAAGTTTGCCTGACCCGCGACGCCGATGGGCTGACAATGATCTTTGACGAAATCGACCGTGGGGTCGGGGGCGCCACTGCTGATGCGGTGGGTCGCCGGCTGAAATCTCTGTCTGATGGAGGGCAGGTGCTGGTGGTAACGCACTCACCGCAAGTGGCTGCCCTCGGCGATCATCACTGGCGGGTGCAAAAATCGGTGACAGATGGCATGACCCTGTCCACCGTGGTGCCGCTTTGCGCAAAGGAACGCGTGGATGAACTTGCCCGGATGATCTCTGGCGATACGATCACCCCCGCTGCCAAAGCTGCGGCGCAGGAACTCCTGAACGGATAAGCCGCCGCTCTTATTTTCTGGTTAGAAATATCCCGGGGTGAGCCTGAAAGAGGCGAGGGGCAGAGCCCCTTGGTGCGGTAGTCCCGAAGTGCGAGTGACAGATGAGAGGGCTACAGCATTTCGGGATAAACCTGACACGGAGGTTCGTTGCGAAAGCCCACGACTTTGATATCTCTTGCTGCGGTTCGGCCTTTCCCGTCTCAGGTTGACACCGAAATGCGTCAGGTTACCCGTGAGCCGGTGGAACCAGCTTCCCCGGGTTCAGAATGCCCTTCGGATCAAGCGCCTGTTTCAGCGTCCCCATGACCCCCCAGGCCGGCCCATGTTCCGCTTCCATCAGGCCCAGTTTGCCCATGCCAACCCCATGTTCCCCCGTGATCGTTCCGCCAAGGGAGATCGCCCGGTCCGCCATGCGTTTCACAAGACCCTTTGCCGTTGTCCAATCCTCCTTGTTGCCCTCTTCCAACAACAAGATTGCATGGAAATTCCCGTCCCCTACATGTCCTAAAATGGGGCCGGGCATATGTGAGGCCGCAATATCCTGCCGGGTTTCCTCAACCGCCTGCGCAAGTTTCGAGATCGGCACACAGATATCCGTTACCATCGCCTTGGCACCTGGCTTCAGCGCTGTCAGGGCGTAAAAGGCGTTGTGGCGGATCTTCCATAGCCGGTTGCGATCTTCGGTGCGCGTGGCACTTTCAAAGCCGGTGGCCCCAAAATCGTCGGCAATATCCGAGAAATCCTGCACCGCGTCTGCCACGGCATTGTCGCTGCCATGAAATTCGACAAAAAGATGCGGGCAGAGCGGCAGGTCGAGACCGGCATAGCGATTGATGGCGCCGGTGCTGGCTTCGTCCAGAAACTCGATCCGGGCCACAGGAATACCCATCTGGATCACCTGCTGCACGGTGGCGACAGCTGACGCCAGATCGGGAAAGGCGCAAACGCCCGCGCTGATCGCCTCAGGTGTGCCATGCAGGCGCAATGTCAGCTCGGTGATCACGCCCAGGGTGCCTTCTGCACCCAGCATCAGGGCGGTCAGGTCATAGCCAGCGGCTGATTTGGCTGCGCGCGACCCGGTTTTGATCACCTGACCATCCGCCAGCACAACGGTCAGGCCAAGGACATTGTCACGCATGGAGCCATAGCGCACGGTTGTGGTCCCCGAGGCACGGGTTGAGGCCATGCCGCCCAATGTGGCATTTGCGCCGGGGTCGACGGGGAAAAACAAACCCGTCGCCCGAAGCTCTTCATTCAACGCTTCGCGGGTCAGCCCCGGTTCCACCACGGCCACCATGTCGCCCGGGTCCGCCTGGATCAGGCGGTTCATCCGCGACAGGTCAATGACCACCCCGCCTTTCAACGGAATAGTGTGCCCCTCAAGCGAGGTCCCGACCCCGAAAGGGGTCACGGCGATGTCGTGTTTGTGGCAGAGGGTCATGATCCGGGACACTTCATCGGTGCTGATTGGCCAGACGACCAGATCAGGCAGAACCATCTTGAAATGCGTTTCAGAACGCCCGTGTTCCATCAGATCGGGCTTGGAGCGGCTCATCCGATCGCCTAGAAACGAAGTAAGCTCGGTCAAAACGGCGTCGATGGACATCCATCCTCTCCCAATTAGCAGCCGAGACAGACTAGCCTGCTTGGGCGAACGGGAAAAGGGTCGGGTAAAGTTTTGGTAAAGTTTAATCAAATAAAAGGGTTAATTCTCAAAACACTACAGCGGCAAATTCAAGCATTGTCAACGGGTTGGAAACTGTTGCTGGAAAAAGGCCCGTCCCAGGTGCAATTCTGGCTTATTGCGCTGGTGATTGGCGTGGTCTCCGGGGCCGCTGCACTTGGGTTTCGCAAGGGAATCGAATGGTTGCAGGCCACGCTTTATGGCACGGATGATCTTGCCCATCTGCACAGCTTTGCATCGACCCTGCCATGGTACTGGATCCTGATCCTGCCCGCGCTTGGCGGATTTGCAGTTGGGGTCATTCTGAACTGGTTCACCCATGATGGCCGGGTGCGTTCGGTGGCGGATGTGATCGAGGGGGCAGCCCTTTGGGAAGGGCGGGTGGAAAAGCGCGCGGGGATCGGCTCGGCGCTGGCCTCGTTCATCACGCTTTCAACCGGGGGATCCACCGGACGTGAGGGGCCGGTTGTGCATATGGCAGGTGTTGTCTCAAGCTGGATTGCCAACCGGATCAAGGCAGATGGCGTCACGGGCCGTGATCTTTTGGGCTGCGCCGTGGCCGCCGCCGTTTCTGCCAGTTTCAATGCCCCTATTGCGGGGGCCCTGTTTGCGCTTGAAGTGGTGTTGCGCCATTTTGCCATGCATGCCTTTGCGCCGATCGCCATTGCTGCGGTGGCCGGGACGGTGATCAACCGGCTGGAATATGGTGGGATGACCGAATTTGTGCTGCCTTTGGAGGGTAGCCTCGCTTTTTATGTAGAACTGCCGGCTTTTCTGATCCTGGGCATCCTGTCTGGCTTTGTCGCCGTTGTCTTCATGCGGGCGATCTTTCTGGCGGATGATGTCGGAAATGACCTGCAGAAATGGCTGCGCCTGCCAAATGTCCTGCGTCCGGCGCTGTCCGGCCTGATCCTGGGGATAATTGCGATTTTTTTCCCGCATATCATTGGTGTGGGCTATGAGACCACCTCGCTTGCCCTGACCGGTCAGATGGTCTGGCATGAAGCGGTGGTGCTGGCGGTGATCAAGGTGTTTGCGGTGGCGGTCACCATGGCCGGACGGATGGGGGGCGGGGTGTTTTCTCCGGCGCTTATGATGGGGGCTCTGACCGGGCTTGCCTTTGGCATTATTGCCACGGCCATTTTCCCGGACGTCTCCGGGTCGGAAACGCTTTATGCCCTTGCTGGAATGGGAGCCGTGGCGGCCGCGGTGCTGGGTGCGCCGATTTCCACCACGATGATTGTCTTTGAACTGACAGGCGACTGGCAGACCGGGATTGCTGTGATGTGTGCGGTGTCGCTCTCCACTGCGCTGTCCAGTCGTCTGGTGGACCAGTCGTTCTTCCTGACCCAGTTGGAGCGACGCAATATCCACCTTGCCGCTGGACCGCAGGCATATCTTTTGTCCATGGTGCGCGTGGCTTCGGTCATGCGTGAGCTTGATCACAAGCGATCACCGGACGAGGCCGATTGCTGGGAATTGATCGAGCAGGGGGTCTATGTGGATGGCAATGCAACGCTGGAAGCGGTGATGCCGGTTTTTGAGGCAACGGGGGCTGTATTTGTGCCGGTTGTGACCCTTGGCGGAGAGGGGGACGCGCCGGATCTTTGGGGCACGATCCACCATGTGGATGCGCTCAAGGCCTATAACAGGGTGCTTGCACAAACCGCGCAGGAGGAACATTCCTGAGGGAGCTCAGCGCGTTTCCGCAACGGTGGAACTGTCTCTGAATATGTGCAGGAAGGGGCGCTGCCCCTCGCCTCTTTGAGGCTCACCCCGAGGTATTTTCAGCAAGAAAAAAACGAAGGAGGTGGTTGAAACCTCGCGGGTTTTCCAGCCAAAGGTCGTGCAGCCGCAGGTTACGGCTGCTTTGGGGTCATGTCTTGGTCAGGGCGCGGGTCAGGGCGCAAAACGCCTCGAGGTCGATTTCTTCCGCCCTGGATGTGGGTTTGATCCCCACCGAGTTCAGAATGTCTTCGATCTCCGGGTGCAGGCCTTTGAGTGAGGCGCGCAGCATCTTGCGGCGTTGGTTGAAGGCGGTGGCCACCACTTTCTGCAGCTTGTCGGCATCCGCCTCGAAGCGGGGCTGCGGCAGGGCTGCCAGATGCACCACGGCGGAGCGGATTTTCGGCGGTGGGGTGAAGGCCTCGGGCGGCAGCTCCATGACAATTCGGGCATCGGTGCGCCACTGGGCCAGAACCGCAAGGCGGCCATAGGCCTTGGAGCCGGGCTGGGCGACGATGCGCTGCGCCACTTCTTTTTGGAACATCAAGGTCAGGCTGGACCAGGCAGGGGGCCAGGTTTTGGGGGTCAGCCAGCGCACCAGAAGTTCTGTTCCGACATTGTAGGGCAGGTTGGCCACGACGCGGATTGGTGGGGTAAGATGTTCCAGCGGATCCAGTTCCAGCGCATCTGCATTGATCACGTCCAGCCGACCTGGATAGGCGGCCTGGATCTCTCCCAGTGGGCCAAGGGCACGGCTGTCTTTTTCAACGGCAAGCACTTTGCGCGCGCCTTCAGCCAGAAGTCCGCGGGTCAGCCCGCCGGGGCCGGGCCCCACTTCCAGAACGTCACAGGATGTCAGATCCCCGGCCTGTCGGGCGATTTTTGAGGTCAGGTTCAGATCAAGGAGGAAATTCTGCCCGAGCGATTTTTTGGCGGTCATGCCATGGGTGGCGATCACTTCGCGCAGCGGGGGCAGCCCGTCGATCTGGGTCATCAGCGTGTTCCGTCCTTGTGGTTGGTGTTGCGAAGGCCCGCCTTGCGGGCGTTTGCCATGGTCCAGCCCATCCGCAATGCCGCAATCAACGAACTTGGGTCGGCTTTTCCCTGTCCGGCGATGTCAAATGCCGTGCCATGATCGGGAGAGGTGCGCACAAAAGGCAGACCCAGTGTCACGTTTACCCCTCCGGCAAAATCGATGGTCTTGATCGGGATCAGGGCCTGATCGTGATACATGCAGATCGCGGCATCATAGCCTGCGCGGGCCGCAGAATGAAACATCGTGTCTGCTGAGCGCGGGCCGGACAGATCCAACCCTTCGCTACGAAGCTCATCCAACAAAGATGAGATCATCGTGATCTCTTCCATTCCCATCGCGCCCCCTTCACCGGCATGCGGGTTCAGCCCAGCCACCGCAATCCGCGGTGTTGCAAGGCCAAAATCCCGGATCAGGGCATCATGGGTTGTGCGAATAACCTGGGCGAGCCTGTCCCGGCTGAGGGTGGAGGGCACCTCGCTGAGGGGAATGTGAATGGTCGCAGGCACGACGCGCAGCTCCTCACAGGCCAGCATCATCACCACTTCGGCCCCACCCGCCAGATCCGCAAGGAATTCAGTGTGCCCCGGAAAACGGAACCCGGCGCCATCCTTGAGCGCTTTCTTGTGGATGGGGTTGGTGCAGATTGCCGATGCCTCACCTTCCTGAACCAGACGGACCGCCTGGGCGATCACGTCGACGACGTGTTGCGCATGTGCACCCAAAGGGGTGCCGGGGGTGCGATCGGGTCCAAAATCATGGCGTAGGACCGGCAGGTCTTGGGGGTCATGAGCTTCGGCCGGCGTGCTGATCTCGGTGAATTTGCAGCCTGCAGGCAAATGGTTCGGGTCACCTATCAGAAAAAAAGGCACCTCCCCCCTGAGCGCGTCAAATGCCGCTGGGGCCAGCTCCGGGCCGATGCCCGCTGGCTCGCCCATCGTCAGGGCAATGGGGGCCAGACGGGAAAGATCAGAGGTCATTTCTGCGCAAGATCCTCGATATAGGCTTCGGCCCGCAATTCTTCCAGATAACCGGTGGCAAGGGCACCCAGGCGCTGGTTTTGCAACTGGGTGCGAATGTCATCACGGCTGAGCTCTTCCGGAAGTTCCCGTGTGCGGCTGCACAGCATCAGGAAAATCTGGTTCTGGCCTGACGGTGTGGTCAGCGCAAAGGAGCTTTCGCCTTCGTCCAGCTTTGCCAGTTCAATCGCGTAATCGGCTGGAAGCTCCGAGACCAGTTTCGTATCGCGCACGAGCTGTTCTTCCGGCTGACCCTGGGCCTCTTTGTAAAGATCGTTGCAGCTGTCAACGCGGGTGCGAATCTCGGCGGCGCTGGCCAGGGCTTCCGGGGTTCCGGCGCCCGGGATCAGGTAAGCGGCGTAATCAATCAGCACATCTTTCGGGGCCGGGGCTTCGATTTCTTCGATGGCGCGCATCTGAAACAGCGCAATGCCGTTCTGGATTGGCAGCGGTGCCGTCACTTCCCCCGGGGCCAGAGGCAGGATCTGGGCTGCAAGGGCAGGGGGAAGGTTGGACAGGTCCATCCAGTCCAACCGGCCTGAACGCCCTTTTGAGGGGGCTGCGGAATAGCGTCGTGCGGCGGCCGCAAAGGCGGGCAGGGTGTCAATTTCCGCGAGCTGCAATGCGCGCGCGCCGGATGCCTCTTGGCTTTGTGGCGTATTGGCGGGCAGGATGATTTCGGACAACAACACCCGCACCCCGGCATCAGGGCCGCTTTGTGCCAGACGGCGGTCGATATCTTCCTCGGTGATCCTTACCTCACGACGAAACCGTTCACGGGCGAACTTCCGCCACACCAGCCCGGCCGAGACAAAATCACGGAAAGTTTCCATGGCCACGCCGCCCTGCGCGATGGCCAGTTCGAATTTTTCCAGGGGCATGTTGAACCGCTTGACGAATTCTTCCATCCCTTCGGTGAGCTCCGCTTCGCTGAGGGCCACGCCTGCACGGGCGGCAGCTTCGCGTTGCAGCGCTTCGGTGAGCAGCTGTTCACGGGCAAGTTCAGCCCTGTCGCCGGGCGCACGCAGCAAGGTCAGATAAGCGATCCGCTGAGACATTTCATAGGTGGTGATCACCCGGTCATTGACCTGCAAAGCGGGCGCAAACAGGTTCTGGGCATGGGCGACCGTGGCCGATGTCACTGCGGGCAGGGGCGCGAGCATCGCTGCCATGACCAAAGGAGTTGTCAGAGCGCGGCGCAGGCGTTTGATGCGGCCGTTTTTTCCATGCGTTGCCATGGGAAAACCCGATGAAATAGCGTGTGTCATGTCTTGTCTGCTCTTCCGGTTATTCATCGTTAACAAGGGGCTTGGCCGCGAACATCTTGCGGGTCTGCGGGTATATTGCCCAAAGCGGCCTCAGGATGCCAGCCCGATCTGCCCCGTGACAGGGAGAGGCGGATGATTGTCGCCGCTTGAGGGGGCGGGGTTATTGCAGGCATCTGCGCGCAGCTCCCTTCGGGGCCCCACCAAACCCCAACAGCTCGACCTGAAGGCCAAGTTCCGTGGTGGGAGTAATGGTTTGTGAGGCGGTGAACCGGCGTGAGACGGCCAGATCGACCTGGAGGCATTCATTGCGATATTGCAGGCCAAGCTGGCCCTTGGTGACCTGATTGGCCGAAAGGTCAACATCGCCTTCCGCGCTGATGCGCCAGCCATCGGTCAGTTGATACCCGCCTGTCAGGCGCAGCTCGTGGATCGAGGCGTCACGGTTTTCATCGGGATCCGCGACAACCCAGAGATGGGCCGCACTCAGGTTCCAGTCTTCTTGGATATAGGCAAAGCGGCTTTCGGTCTTGGCAACTTCGAACTGGTCATTGATCAGCGCACGGCCCTGTAGGGCAAGGTTTGCTCCGAATTGCAGCTGCGCTGCGATCAACCAGTCCGAACTGTCGCCGGACAGGCCGGAGGCGTTGGAGAACGCATTGTTCCCATCAAACCGGAAAACACGCCCGATGCCGATTGTCGAGGCCCAGCCGGTTGGGGAAAAGCGGCTCCATTTCACGCCAATATTGGCCCGTGTGCCCTCTTCACGCCGGTCAAATCCCGGATACCGGGACATGTCGAACAGGTTGTTTTCGTCAAATTCGACATAGGTGCTGTCTTCATTTGGCAAGGTGGCACCGATCCGATCACTCCAGACCAGCTGCAGCACCGGTTCGATCACATCGACGCTTCCATTGGCGGAAACCCGCGACAAAGGCCAGCGCAGCGTGGCGGCGACCGAGGGGGTGGCAAAGCTCTGGTTGGGGTCAAAGCTGCTGTCTTGGTTGATCCAGTAATTTCCCCAGTCAATCCCGGTTTCCAGGGATGCGATCATCCCGCCCCTGAGCATCCAGTCGCGTTTCCAGTGAAAGGATGCTCCGACATGGGTCACATCGCGCCCTTTTGGGCCGTCCAGGGTGCTTTCCCGGAAATAGGACCGCGCGGAGAGCTCATATTCGGCGACGCCGCCAAGAAGAACCGGATCAAAGCGGCGTTGATACAGAAACTCCAGCTGGGCGAAGGGGAGTTGATCTGAAATGGCCCGTTCCGAGGCGCGCAGGCTTTCGTGTCGGGTGATGCCGGCAAAGATGAACTCATCCCGACGCACACGCGATACTTCCAACGCGTTGCGCAGCCGGTCGGCACTGGAGTAGTCGTAGTCGTTCAGATAGCCGGGGTCCGAGACCTCCTGAAGGGTGAAATCAAGTTTGAAATCCTGCGGAAGGTCAAATGATCCCTCTCCGAACACATAGAACCGGGTCTGATCTCTCCGAATGTCGTCATTGCTGACCGCACCGTTGAAAGACAGGTTGCCGTTGTGAAACGCCTGACGATAGCGCCATTCCAGAGTTCTGGATCTGGTGGCGATGAACGGGGCCAGCGTCAGGTCCGCATGGTCCCCCAGCCGAATGAAATAAGGTAGCCTGACCCCGGTGCCAAAACTGCTTCGCGTGCGCAGCTTTGGGGCCAGAAAGCCGGTTGCGCGCTTGAGGGTCGGATCCGGGAGGCGCAGGCGCGGCAGGAACAGGATCGGAACATCCGCAACACGCAGCTGGGCATTGTGGAAATAGAGCTGGCGCTCCTGTTCGTCATGCACGACCTTTTCGGCCCGGATCTGCCACAGCGGCACAGGCGATTTGGCGCAGACCTGACAGGAGGAGGCCACGATCTTGTTCAGTTGGGTATAGCGGCCCTGCACGCGGTTGATTTCGACGGCGGCAATTTGCAGCTGCTGGTTCAGAACCAGGCGCGCGGATTGCAATATCCCGTTGCGCAGATCGGAGGATAGCTCGGCCGCGCTGGCCAAGATCAGCTGGTCCTCACCGTTTTGCAACACGATCGGGCCGCTGATGGTCAGCCGGTCGGTGGTCTTGTCAAAGGAAATGCTGGCCGCGGTCAGTGTGGTGCCCGCGAAGTGGACCATCACATTGCCTTCGGCCAAAAGCCCGTTATTGCCCTGAACCGTGATACGGTCTGCCACCAACAGGGCAGGGGCAGAGCTGTCCGCGACGGGGCGGGGCTGCGCAAAGGTTGTCGGAGGGGTTGCAAGGCCAATGGCCGTGGCCAGACCGGCAATCAGGGCCAGCTTGCTGATACGGCCAGACCACAGGTCGGATATGGTGAACATTACCCATCCTCCAGATGCAGCAGAAATCCAAGCGACAGAAGGATCCCCGAAATCGGGGTGGTCCAGGCGGCAAAAATCACCGGGATCTGTCCGTTCTCGCCCAGGATCTGCGCGAAATTACGAATGAAATAAAAGCCAAACCCAAGAACAAGCGCCGACACAACCATGATGCCGGTGCGTCCGAACCGGGTGTGACGCATGGTGAACGAGGCGCCGATCAGCACCATGGCCACCAGAAACAGCGGGGTGGAAAGCTCGATCTGCAACCAGACCTGATGCAGGCGGGGGGAAAACCCTGCCTCTTTCAACCGGGTGATAAAACTGGGCAGATCCCAGATTGAAATATTGGAGGGCTTGCCGAAACTGTCGCGGATCTGTTCCTCGGTCAGGTTTGTGGCGATCCAATAGGCGGGCAGCACCAGTGCCTCACCTTCAGGGTTGTCGGACAGGTCAAAATTCCAGACCTTGGCCGCGCGCAGCGCCCAGCGGCCCGGTTCCAGCGTGGCCTGGCGGGCCGAAACGCGTTTGGTCGGCACGCCATCGGAAGAAAATGAATAAAACGTCACATCCTGCAAGCGGGTTCCGTCATTGTTTGACTGGCTGGCACGGATCACGATCTGCCCTTGCTTGTTGCCCTGTCGCAGCCAGACCCCGCCTTTTGAGACAGAGGAAATGGAACGGCTTCCGCCGGAATATTCTGCCGACAGGCGCT
This sequence comes from Aliiroseovarius crassostreae, assembly GCF_025137635.1. NCBI lineage: Bacteria > Pseudomonadati > Pseudomonadota > Alphaproteobacteria > Rhodobacterales > Paracoccaceae > Aliiroseovarius > Aliiroseovarius crassostreae. The sequence goes on from NZ_CP080772.1 coordinate 1,158,890, forward strand.
CATATTTCTTTTGGGTTGCTGCGGAAATCGGGTTGAAGACAAGCAGCGCCACAACCCCGATCAGGAAAACCGTGACCACCGGGGAAATCAGGGTGATCATGGCCGATCGCCCCGACGCGCGCGTCACCACCAGCTCGGAGCTGCGCGCAAGGCTCAGGAACATCCAGATGGTTGCCAGAATAGTCACCAGCGGCAGGATGCGATACATCCACATGGGCATGTTCAGAAGTGTCAGCCCCAGAACCTCGGTGAAGCCGACCTGGCTTGCGTCGAACTTGCGCATGCCCTCAACCATATCCAGCAGCACAAACACCAGCCCCAGCACCACCAGCATGGTCACGAAGGAAAACAGGAAACGGCGGGCGAAATAGAGGTGCAGCCTCATGCGGCCCCCTCCTGTGCGGTGGTCCGGGCCAAAAGCCTGGCCGCTTTCCGGCGTTTGCGGATGGCCAGGAAGGAGGGGCGCGTGGCGCTCCATAATACCGTGAAATTGAACAGCAGCCCGCCAAGGGATGCCAGATAGATCAGGGGCAGGGCGCCGTCGGTCCGGCGGGCGATATCAAGCATCGTGTTGTCGAGTGTCTGGAAACTGGCCACCACGCCGATGGAAATCACCACCTGACGCCACATGCCAAACCGGCTGAAGCCGCCTGCAATCAGCATGGAATAGCCGGTCAGGGCGGCGACAATGACATAAAGCGCCTGAGCATTGCGGAAATGCGCCTCGGCGCGCAGGGCGGTGGCGCTTTGGCGGGTTTCGGCAATCAGGGCTTCGGTGGGAAACAGCATTTCATGGGTGTAAAGCTGGCGGATCTTGCGTTTGCCAGCAATCGGATCGGAAATCAGCGCGGAAATGTCATAGGTGAATTCTTCGAACCCGGTGGTGGTCAGTCGGCCATCGGGCGACAGGATCTGTGCCAACCCGTCAAACATCAACAGGCGCGGGCCTTCGGCGGTGTTCAGGACAAGTGCCCGCTGGGCGGTATAGGTGGCGAGGGTCCCGCCCTCAGATTTCTCGCGCTCATCGGACAGGAACAGGTCCAAAAGCTCCCCCTCGGCCGTAATTTCGCGCACATACAGGGTGATCCCGGATGTGGGGTGCACGAAACTGCCTTCGATCAGGAAGCGCGATGTCACATCAGACGAGATTTCCGCCTGCCTCTGGGCAAAGCTCAGCTGGCTTTTGGGGGAGAGGTAATGGGTCAGCACCAGCATGAACGCAGCCCCCATGACCCCGAAGATCAGCACCGGGCGCGCCAGTCGGAACGGACCGAACCCGGTGGCCTGTGCGACCACCAGTTCGCTTTCGGAATTCAGCCGGTTGATCACCACAACCGAGGCCGTAAAGGCGGCAATCGGCAGGACAAACACGATCACGCTGGGCAGAATCATGGTCGAGATTTCAAGAAACACCAGCGCCGTTTCGCCAGAAGAGATGATATAGTCGAATAGGCGCACCGCCCGGTTGATCCAGAAGATCAGAACCAGGACCAGACCGGCCAGCCCGAACAGCACCAAGAGCTGTGACAAGATATATCGATCCAGCCTGGCCAAATTTCCCCCAACTCTTCCCAATTGCCACATGCGATAGATTACAACATCTTCAAGCGGTTCTAGCGGATTGGTGCGGGCGGGAAAACTGCTATCTGGCCTTTGTTTGCTCTGACAGGTAGGAATGGCAAAAGAATGCCGCCCCCGGATGAAAAACCGGAAGGATTTGCAAGCGGAGAATGCCCCCTTCGAATCGCGGCGGTTTTGATCAATAGTCACGGTGGCGCGGACCGGTTGCAGGTTCAGTTGCGCCTCATTTGTTGCCCTTTGGAAGGAGTTCCCATGGCCACCCCGATCACCCCCCGCTTCATTGCCACCGACCTTGATGCCATTGCGACCCATGGCGGACGAATCGTGGTGATCGTTTCCGAGCCCGGAAAGCTCGACCCGGCCGCCCGCCGGGTGAACAAACTCATGCGCGGTGCGCTGGCGCGCTTTGCCTCAAGCGAGCGGTTTGAAAAGATGAAAGAGGGGGAAGCAGCAGAGCTGGCCTGGCCCACAGGCCTTGCCGCCGAGGCGGTTCAGGTGCTGCGCCTGTCAAAACGGTCCAAGGGCAATGCCATGCGCAAGGCTGGTGCGGTCATCGGTAAATCCCTGTTGGGCAAAGAGGTTCTGGTGCTCGCCGGCAATCGTCGTTTTGCTGACGAACTTGCGCTTGGGGCCTGCCTTCGCGCCTATGAATTCGTGGACCACATGTCCAAAGACGCCCAGGAAGGCGGCGCGTTGACCGTGATGGTCTCAAAGCCGGAAACCTTTGATGGCAAGGCAGAGCTGGCAGCCGCCCTGACCGATGGTGTGTTCTTCACCCGCGATCTGGTCAACGAACCCTCAAACATCCTGACCACCACCGAATTTGCCGACCGTCTGGTGGCGTTGAAAGAGCTTGGGGTTGAGGTTTCGGTCCTGGACGAGCCGGAGCTGGAAAAACTCGGTATGCGGGCGCTGCTGGGGGTCGGGCAGGGATCGGAAAGCCCGTCCAAGGTTGTGGTGATGAAATGGAATGGCGGTGAGAAAGACGCAGCCCCGCTGGCGCTGATCGGCAAAGGCGTGGTCTTTGACACCGGCGGGATCAGCCTGAAACCGGCGGCCGGCATGGAAGACATGACCATGGATATGGGCGGTGCGGGCACCGTGGCGGGCGCAATGAAAGCAATTGCCGGGCGCAAGGCCAAGGCAAATGTTGTGGGTGTTGTGGGGCTTGTGGAAAACATGCCGGATGGCCGGGCGCAACGCCCCGGTGACATCGTGACATCGATGAAGGGGGACACGATCGAAGTGATCAACACCGATGCCGAAGGGCGTTTGGTGCTGTGTGACATCATGTGGTATGCGCAGGAAACTTTCAGCCCGATGGGGATGATCGACCTGGCCACCCTGACCGGCGCGATCATCATCGGCCTTGGGCATGAAAATACCGGTGTGTTCTCAAACGACGACCCGCTTTGCAATGCCATGTTGAAGGCGGCGCAATCCGAAGGCGAAGGCGCCTGGCGCATGCCGCTGGGCGATGCCTATGACAAGCTGCTGAAATCGAACAAGGCGGATATGAAAAACGTCGGAGGACGCGCCGCAGGGTCGATCACCGCAGCCCAGTTCCTGCAGCGTTTCGTCAAAGAGGGCACCCCTTGGATTCACCTCGACATCGCCGGCACGGCGCAGACCGCAGGGGATACCACCTACGCGCCCAAAGGTGCCACCGGTTGGGGCGTTCTGGCCCTGAACCGTCTGGTGTCAGACCTGTTCGAAGGCTGATCCCATGTCTCAGGCGGTGGAGAACTCGGAGGGAAAAGACATCGCGCCAACAGGTGGCGAGGTCTTTTTCTACCACATGACCCTGACGCCGCTTGAGGCCACGCTGCCCGTGCTTCTCACCCGTTCGCTGCAAAATGGCTGGCGGGTGCTGGTGCGGGGGCGCAACCCGGAGCAGCTGACCTGGCTGGATGAGAAACTCTGGCTGTCCCCGGAGGACGGCTTCTTGCCTCATGGGCGCGCCGGGGGGACGCATGACGCAGACCAGCCGGTGCTGCTGACCGAGGGGCAGGACAACCCAAACGGCGCCAACACGCTGATCTCAGTGGACGGGGCCGGGGTGAGCCCCGAGGAAATGACCGGAATGGAGCGTGTTTCCATCCTGTTTGATGGCAATGACCCGGACGCGGTGGCACATGCCCGCACCCAGTGGAAAGCGGTTGTGGCGGCGGGGTGCATTGCAAAATACTGGTCCCAGGACAGTGGACGATGGGAGCTGAAAGCAAGCTCCTGATTGGTTGATCCTCCGTTATTTTCATCCGGTCCATTTCACCCCGGTTGCACTTCGGCTGCGGGCACGGGTGAGCCGGGCCCCGTGAACAGGATCGGTGAAGCAGGACGGAAGGGGGCCAAGCGGGACCGGCTGCGCTCACTTGTCGAAGGTCAGCGGATCAGCGCGTCAGCACCAGCTGGTCGCGGCGGATCTCGATCTTGTCAAAGCGTTGCAGATAGCTGTTTCCAAGAAGAGATTGCGGCATTTCACCTTCATTGACCCAGACCTCAACCCCGTAATCGGTGATCCCTTCCAGCTCGACCCGGGCAATATTGGCAGGGGCCGTCCGGGTGGTCCCATTGGCGGTCAGCGCGCGGCCAAAATAACGCAGGCTGGATGGATCAACCCCGGCGCGCTCGGCATCCTCTTTGGTCAGCACGACATTGCTGGCGCCTGTATCGACAATGAAATCAATCGGTTGTCCGTTCATCTTGAGCTGTATGTAGAAATGTCCGTCAAAGGCGCGGGGCAACACAACCTGCCCGGAGGTCTCAATAAAGCTTTGTTTGGGGGAAATGTCATTTCTGATGTCATTCCACAAACCAACCCCAGCCATGGCGCCAATGAAGATGAACACCCAGATCAGGGCATGGCGCAGGGTTTGTCCGAGGTTGAACCGGTTTTCGGAGATGAAATACCCGGCCACCGCTGTCAGCAGCAGCGCGAGATAGGCCAGACGTCCAAGATCATCAGCGGTCATTCCATTCCTCCGTCCCCGAAATATAGGAACCGCGCGTGGAATTGTCATCGGGGCGGGGGCAAAATTGTCGCCTCGTGCCGTGTTTTGCTGTCCCGGTCACAGGCCAAAGAAGCAATTTTTTCCAAAGGGTTGTCTGATCTCAGTCAGCCCATGCCAAACAGGCCAAAATCCTTCAGCCCGTCCAGCACAAACTGCACCGCCAACGCGGCAAGAAGCATGCCAAGCAGGCGCGTCAGCACCGTGATCCCGGTTTCACGCAGCACCCGTTCAAGCAGGTTGGCGGCAAAGAAAAAGACCAATGTGATCAACAGCACCATCGCCATGACCACCAGGGCAAGCATCACACCGGAATACCCGTCCCCTTCGCCGGACAAAAGGATCATGGTGGCGATCGCCCCCGGACCTGCCATCAACGGCATGGCGAGGGGAAAGACCGAGGGGTCATCTTCGGCATCAATGGTTTTCTCGGACGTGTCCTTGCGCCGCTTGGTGCGCCGCTCAAACAGCATATCGAGCGCGGTCAGCAGCAAAAGGATCCCACCGGAAATACGGAAAGCAGCCATGGAAATGCCCAAAAACCCAAGCACATTGTCGCCAAGAAAGGCAAAGAGGGTGAGCAAGACGCCAGCCACCCCCGCCGCCCGCAGCGCAATCACCCGGCGCTGGTGCGTGTTCATCCCTTGCGTCAGCGCAAGGAACAGCGGTGTCAGACCAATGGGGTCCATGACCACAAAGAGTGTCACGAAGGCCGGTAGGAAATACTGAAGATCGACCATCAAGCCTCTGCCTTCTCAAGGTTTTCCTGCGCCACCATCCACAGCTCCTCCGCGCGTTCCAGCCCGTCCATCACTTCGGCGTGCTTTTTCTGCCAAAGGGCGATTTCATCGGCTTTGCTGCCATCATATAGGGTCGGATCCGCCAGTTTCTGATCGAGTTTCTCTCGCATTTCCAAAAGCTTGTCCACGCGCGCCTCGCATTTGCGCGCCTCAGCTCTCAGGGCCAGCAAGGTATCCCGATCCGCACGTTTGGCTTTTTCAGGTGCAGGTTTGGCGGGTTTCTTGGGGGTGTCCGAGGTCAGAAGGAGCTTGCGATAATCCTCCAGATCACCGTCAAACGGGGTGACGCGCCCCTTGCTCACAAGCCACAGACGATCAGCCACCAGCGACAGTAGATGCATGTCGTGACTGACCAGAACCACCGCGCCGGAATAAGCGGTCAGCGCCTCGACCAGGGCTTCGCGGCTTTCAATGTCGAGGTGGTTGGTGGGCTCGTCAAGGATCAGAAGATGTGGTGCGTCCAGCGTGGCCAGAAGCAGGGTCAGACGTGCTTTTTGCCCCCCCGACAGGCGCCGCACCTCGGTTTCGGCCTGTTCGGCGCCCAGGCCGAATCCCGACAGACGCGCGCGATGCTTTCCGGGCAATTCATCCGGGCGCAGGCGGCGCAGGTGCTCAATCGGGGTTTCATCGGGGTAAAGTTCATCCATCTGATGCTGGGCAAAATAGCCGATCCGCAGCTTGGCGGATTTCACCATGCGGCCCGATTTCAGCTCCAGCCGGTCGGACAGGAGTTTCGACAGGGTGGATTTTCCCTGACCATTCTTGCCCAGAAGGGCAATCCGGTCGTCCTGATCAATGCGCAGGCTCATCCGTGACAGGATTGTGGTCTCCCCATAACCGGTTTCCGCGCCCTCCATGTTGATGATCGGAGGAGAGAGCTCTTCAGGTTCGGGGAAGCTGAACGCTTTCAAAGCCGCCTCTTGCGGCGTGGTGATCGGTTTCAGCTTTTCGATCATCTTCAGCCGCGACTGGGCCTGAACGGCTTTTGATGCCTTATAGCGGAAGCGGTCCACATAAGATTGCAGATGGGCCTTGCGTGCGGCGATCTTCTTGTTTTCGCTTTCCGCCGCCGCAATCCGCGCAGCCCGGGTTTCAGCGAATGTGTCATAGGGGCCGGAATAATAGGTCAGCTTGCGATCTTCGAGATGCAGGATGCCCCCCACCGCGCGGTTCAGAAGGCCCCGGTCATGGCTGACGATGATCACCGTATGGGGATATTTCGCCAGATATTGCTCCAGCCACAGCGCGCCTTCAAGATCGAGATAGTTGGTCGGCTCGTCGAGCAACAACAGATCTGGCTGGGAAAACAGCACGGCGGCCAATGCCACCCGCATCCGCCAGCCGCCGGAGAAATCGGCGCAGGGCAGGGCGTGCTGGTGGTCGTCAAACCCAAGCCCCTTCAGGATGGAAGAGGCGCGTGCTTCGGCGCTCCAGGCGTCAATATCTGCCAGGCGGGTCTGAATCTCGGCAATGCGTGTGGGGTCGGTTGCGGTCTCGGCCTCTTGCATCAAGGCGGCTCGCTCGGTGTCAGCCGCCAGAACCGTGTCCAGAAGCGAGGTGTCGCTGGCCGGAACCTCTTGGGCGACGCCGCCAATCCGTGCGCCCTTGGGCACCGAAATTTCACCGGTTTCCAGCGTCAGCTCGCCCCGGATCAGCCGAAACAGCGTGGTTTTCCCGGTGCCATTGCGCCCGACGAGACCCACCTTGTGGCCGTCGGGGATGGTGGCCGAGGCATGTTCGATCAGCGGGCGACCTTCGACCGCATAGGAGATATCGGAAATCTTCAACATGTTTCCCATGTGCCTGACCACAGGCAAGGCGTCAATCGGCTCTTTTCAGAACGGCTTAGGCATGTTACGGGGGCGACCAAAGACATTGCCGATCCCGGCACCCGTGAAACATGCAGATAAATGAGGACCGACATGGCCATTCAACGCACCTTCTCGATCATCAAACCCGATGCCACCAAACGCAACCTGACCGGCGCCATCAACGCCAAGATTGAAGCCGCTGGTCTGCGCATCATCGCGCAAAAGCGCATCCACATGACCCAGAAACAAGCCGAAACCTTCTATGGTGTGCACAAAGAGCGCCCCTTCTTCGGTGAACTGGTTGAGTTCATGATCTCGGAACCGGTTGTTGTTCAGGTTCTGGAAGGCGAAGACGCGATCAAAGCCTACCGCACCGTGATGGGCGCCACCAACCCGGCTGACGCTGACGAAGGCACCATCCGCAAAGAGTTCGCCCAGTCGGTTGGCGAAAACTCGGTGCACGGTTCGGACGCTCCGGAAACCGCCGCAGAAGAAATCGCTTACTTCTTCTCGGGTCTGGAACTGGTGGGCTAAAGTGTTTCGACTTATTATTGAGACACAATAATGAGGCGAAACGCTCGAAACCTACTGATGTTGCGGGCGTTTCGAAATCAACTTGTGTCTTAAGTTAATCTCGAAACGCTTTAAGCCACAGGTTCGATCCAAGTGATCAGCCCGGCCCCGGTAAGGGGTCGGGTTTTTTTGTGCGAGTCGCCATAAAGCGTGTCAACGCCGGGCGCGGATACCAATCTCGTCGAGGATCCGTTCAAAAGCCGCGTCATGGGCCAGATCGCTGATGGCCCCATTTGCCACCCGCGCCTTGATCTTGTCGAACCGCTTGCGCAGCTTGGCTTTCTCAGCGCCCTGACAATCGTTCCATGGCCGACCCTGAAGTCCCATCACCATGGCGTAATATCCTATGAAATGTGGGGTGTGCCCGCTGTCGAGCAGCCGGAAATAGGCTTCATCCGGCCCAAGAGAGCGCAGCGCCTCCGCGCTGGTGATCCCGGCGCGGGCAAAGGCGTCATCGGAGGCGGGGCCAAGATTTCGAATGCTGGAAACAGGGTTGCTCATAGCCCGCAGATTAGCGTGAAATCCCGGCAGGAAAAAGGATCAGATACTGGCCCAGTCGGTGAAAACCACATCTGTTTCTTTGTCCTGAGGCGTAAGTTTCGCCTTGTCGCGTTTCGATGGCGGGGTGGGGTCGGATTTGTGCATCCTGCGCTCAGTAGCACCTTTGGGGTCAGGGGTACGGATCTTGGTCATGCTGCCTCTTCCTCCCCCCGGATCTCTGTTTTTGCACAAGTTAAGGTTAACGCGGAAATGAGGCGGAAATGTGGCAAATCCCCTGCGGTATCCCATTGCAATGTCTGGTTGCGGCAGGGCAAGCCCGTCTGCCCGAGGTCATTCAGGGCGTTGAGTTCAAAGACGGGGGCGAGCAACTTCAAACCATTGCCTGACGACGGCTGTCACCAACTTTTGGGCATACCCCCAGCTCAATGACGCCTCTGTTTGTCCCAGTTTTGAAGGTAATTGTTACCTTAACTTTTGCTCCAGCGTTGTTTGCCTAGTGTTTTCTGCGACCGTCTGAAATTTTAATTGAATCGAAGTAAGCTCCTCCGCGTTTTATTTTCTTACTGGTTGAGAATTTGTTGCTTGAAATGAAAAGAAGCTCATCTTTTCCGCGGCACTCAAGCATCTCACCAAAGACTTGGTTTAACAATTGTTCGTTATGATAACGTCGCACTAAGCTGGGTATTAATGGGCTATCAAGATGATAACGTCGCACTAAGCTGAGCATTAATGGGCTATCAAGCAGATAATACTCGTGATCCTCTGCGCATCTGGCTAAGATTATTGCAGCAGAATTCCAAAATTCCTTCTCAGGGCATCCCTCAAACTCCAAACAGGTCGAAATGAGGTCAACAGCTCTTTTCAGAAGCGCTTTAGGCCTTTTATCGGAATCGAATTTCTGGGCGCGCCGCGTCACGCCAGTACCGCCACCCACGGTTGGTATAAAGACGTCAAGTTGGTCATCAAAGGTTAGCTGAAGGATGTCGCGTTGGTCTTTTTGGGCGGTGGAGACCACGACGGGTTGTTGAACACAAATTGACTTCACTTCAGATCCCGCAAAACCGGTGACGACGCAGCTCATCCCCCCTTCGGCAGGCTCACCAGCGGCGATAGATACTCCTCCCAATAGGATTGCAGCCCCAATAACCAATGGACTAAACCGAATTTGCATAGTTTCCCCCTATGAACTTGAACCCGATCCGTTTTGCGAGTTTGTGCGCACGCCCCACATGTGTTTCGCGGGTAAGACCAACGGTTTTCGGGATGTCAGCATGATCCCGCAGCACAGGAAACCGAAGCGGCTGGCTTGGCTGGCTTTCAGGATCGGGAACGTTCAAAACGCTGGAAATGGGCTGCACGGGTCACCTAACACAAACTTCTCGCATAGATTGAATGGCTTTCCGGGAGGATGTCAATGTCGCAGAAGTGATGATCGCTCACCTCGAAACCGGGGACATAATCGCGCTGACCAGGGAAATTCACCTATCGCAATAGTGCCACAGGCAAACCTGCTTCCAAATGCGTCCCATGAGTTTTGGCGCCTGAAATGATCAACCCGGCGCAAGATGCAAAAAAGCCCTCAAGCTGTTGAGCTTAAGGGCTTTTCTTGGCTCCGGCGGTAGGGATCGAACCTACGACCAATTGATTAACAGTCAACTGCTCTACCGCTGAGCTACGCCGGAACTGAGCCGGTGTATAGCTTTCGCCGTTTCCCGCTGCAAGAGGGGAAATTCACTTTATTTCGAAAATTATTCAAGCCCGAGATTGAGCCCCGCCGGTGAAAGGGGAACCGGGATTTGGGTGATATTGTCAGTGGTTATCAGCTTGATTTCCGGGCCAATCACATCCGTGCGAAACAGGCCCGGCTTGGCGATAAGGGCCAGGCGGATCCCAAGACGCCCTTGTGCGACGGGATCGTCAAAGGCCACCGCCTGCACCGTTCCGTTTTGAAGACCCCGGCGCACGGAATGGCTGATATAGGTTGCGATCAGCTCTGGAAAAGTGCCGTCTGTCACGGTGGCCAGCCCCATGGCGCCTTCGATGGCGGGGGCGCTGCCGATGATCATGTTGGCGTCGGGAACGGCCGCAAGCGCCGTTTCGGTGGCGCGAAGCTGTTCGCGCGCGCCTGTGTCCGAGCGTCCGATCCGTGCGATCTTTACAGCCGAAGCGGCCATCGCTTCTGCCAGGCCCTTTTCCAGCAGGGGGGACCAGCCCGACGCGGCCGGACCGGTGATCAGAAGGGCGGTCCGGGTGGGACCGCCGGCCGGGTATCGCGCCGAAAGGTGGCGCCCGATGGCCCGGCCCATATCGGTCCAGTCGACACCGACGCTGCCGCTGAGGGCAGGGGAATGCAGGGCGTTGACCAGGGCAATGACCGGCACGTCCCGCGCGGTGCGGTCCACCGCCTCCAACAGGCGCGGATCATCGGCGGACACTGCCCCCAGAAGGATGGCGCGTGCCCCGGCGCGCACGCAGCTGTTCAGCAGATCGATCTGGCGGATCAAGGCGTGATAGCCACCACTTTCAAAGGTCAGCAAACCGACATTCTGCGCGCGGGCTTCCTCGATCAGCCCATGTCCCACGCTCAGCCAGTATTCGTCTTTGAAATGAGGGACCACCACGCAGATCTGCGCGGCCTCGGTCGGGGGCGGACCCTCCGACACGGGGGATTGCGCCCGGATCGGATCCGCAACAGAGAGTGCCATGACGGACAGGGCCATGATCACGATTGCGGCTCTCAATTTTGCGCCATAAGCTTGCCCCATGAAGCCTACCCGTTTTGACCAGCAATTGCTGCGTGCGTTTTCGTTTATTGTTGGCCTGTCATTTCTGGCCAGCCTGGTTGCGATTGCGTCAAATGTCTATCTGTCCACTCAGCAAAGATCCTTGATACAGGACAATATGCCCGCCGGGGCGCTGGCGCGAAAGATCGTTGATGCGTCCAGTTTCATCACTGCTCTGGCCCCGTCCTTTTCCGACGTGCAGTCCCAGACGGATCTGGATCGTCTGGTTGGCGCGCTTGAGAATGAGCTTGCCGGGATTGAAGGTGATTTGTCAGAGCTGGAGGACCTGTTTCCGAAAGCGGCCCGCACCGAAGATCTGGCTGTGCTCGATGGGGTGCGCGATACGGTCAAGGCCCTCACCGCGATCAGCCATCGCCGGTTGCTGGCGCGCGACCTGCTTGAGCAGCGTCAGGCGCAGATCCAGGAGCGCATGGCCCGGCTGGGCGAAATCCTCGCGGGGCAGACCGATATTGCGCGGGTTGGGGTGACCACAACCATTGCCGATCTTTTCAATACGGGGAACGGCACATCCCAGGACTGGCGAACCAGGCTCAATCATCTCGCTGATGTGGATTTCTTTTCCTATGACCGCCATGTCGAGTTGAGTGACGCGATTGAAAAAGCCCGTATTCTGATGTTGCAGGTGCCCTTTCAGATCAGTCCGAACGGGCTGCAGCTCCTGTCTGAACAGATCGGCAGGGAAATCGCGTTTTCGCAAAACAGGATCCGTTTTGTCACCTCACGCACCGCGCGCACGGATATGGCGCTTCTGCTTGATCAGCTGCAACAGGAGTTGCGCGATGGGGGCAGTGTTGCGTTGCAGTCCGAGGTGATCCGGGCGCGCGGGGATCTGGCCAACCAGGTTCAGGTCCTGCGCGGTCAGACCAGCGCGGTGGGGCAGATCACCGATACGCTGATGCAGGCGGTGCAGAGCCGGGTGCTGTCTGCGCAGAAAGAGGCGCAGGCGCTCAGTCGTGACATCGCCTTTGGGCTGATCCTCCTGATGGGGGGGCTGGCGGTGGCTGCGGTTTTTTCCTGGCGTTTTGCCCGCAACAACGTTGTGCGCAGGCTGCGTGTGGTGGCGGAACATATCGACGCCCTGGCGCATGAGGATTACGGGCGGGATATCCCGGTGTCCGGGCCGGATGAGATCGGCAATATGGAACGGTCGTTGCACGTCCTGCGCGGGCGGGCCGCACGGGCGCGGGCCCTTCGTGACGAGCTGGAAACAGCTGTGCAGGAACGCACCGGGCAGATCGTGACGGAGATGAAAGCCCATGATGCGGCGCGGGCCGAGGCCGAAGCCGCCAACCGCGCCAAATCCGAATTCATGGCGATGATGAGTCACGAGATCCGAACCCCGCTCAACGGGGTGATAGGTATGCTGCGTCTGTTGGAAAGCGAGATGCCGAATGAGCGGCAGGGCGGCAAGCTGACAACGGCCCGTGTCTCTGCAGAACATTTGCTGACCCTGACCAATGACATTCTGGACTATGCCAGCACGGAAAGCCGGCGCTTGCAGCTTCAGGATGTGCATTTTGCGCTGAGCGACCTGATGGGGCAGTTCGCCACCTATCTTTCCGCCGGGTGCGAGGCGAAAGGTCTGGGGTCCGGCGTGGTCCTGTCACCGGCTGCGCCAGAGTTTCTGAAAGGGGATCTGGCAAAGATCCGGCAGGTGGTTGTGAACCTTCTGTCCAATGCGATCAAATACACGCCCGAGGGGCGGGTGGATCTGCTTGTGGATCATGCGCAGGACGTTGAGCGTGGTGGATATGTTCTCAGTTTTCAGGTGGTGGATACCGGGATCGGCATCGCCGCGTCGGATCTGGACTATATTTTCGACGCCTATGGGCGCGGGCAGGTTCGGGATGTGGGCAATATCCAGGGCATGGGGCTGGGCCTGTCAATCTCGCGCCGCCTGACCGAGATCCTGGGCGGGTTGCTCAGTGTCGAAAGCGAACCCGGGCAGGGCGCCCGCTTTACCCTGACCGTGCCGCTTCAGACCGGGGACGCGGCCGAGGTTGACCAGCACCTCGAAACTGCCTTGCGGGCGAAGCTTGGTAAAACCGTGCTGCTGGTCGAAGACAATGCGGTCAACAGGATGGTGGCGCGTGGATATCTGGATCGGTTGGGCTGTCAGGTGATCGAGGCCGAAGACGGGGGGCAGGCGTTCGATCTGGCGGCCAAGAACAGGGTCGATCTGGTGCTGCTTGACCTCGACCTGCCTGATATGCCGGGGCAGGAGGTTGCCTCCGGGCTGCGCACGGATCTGCATCCCTGTCCGCCGATTGTCGCCCTGACCGCCCATAATATCACGGACACGCAGGAGGAGCGGGAGCGACTGGGGGTCGACGGTATTTTGACCAAACCTGTCTCCCCGCGGGCACTGGTCGCCTTGCTGGATGAAGCCGCTGCGGATGAGGCTGAGCCGCACTCGGCCGACGCTGCGCACCAGAGTTTGTCAGACGAGAGCGCCACGGTGACGGGTCTGAGGGAAGATGTGCAGGAACTGGGACAAGAGCTTGTCGAAGACATTCTGTCGGAATTCTTTTCTCGTGCCGAGGAGGCCCGCGACAGCATTCTCTTGGCGCTGGGGGAGAATGACCATGAGGCCGCGCGCAAGGCAGCCCATCGCCTCAGGGGGGCGGCGTCGAATTTTCACCTGACCCACCTGTGCCGTCTCCTGACTGACATCGAAGAGCGGTCGCGCGATCAGGCGGAGATATCCGAATTGCGGTCACGTTTTACCGATGTGTTTCAAACATCCATGGCGCAGATCTCTGCGGCCGCACGGGCCTTGAACCTACGCTCTGACACTCAGTCGTCGCCGGGGACAAACAGGTAACCTTCGCCATGCACCGTCAGGATGAATTCGGGCTGTGAGGGATCCGTTTCGATCTTCTTGCGCAGGCGCCCGACCAGGACGTCAATAGTGCGGTTGTCCGGCGCCCATTGGCGGTGCTGTATCAGATCCAGCAGCCTGTCCCGCGACAGCACCACGCCCGGATGCCGGGTGAAGGCGTGCAGCAGCTCGAATTCCGCGCGGGTCAGGGGCTCGTTTGTGCCATCTTTCCCGACCAGCCTTCGACGCATGTGGTCAAACCGCCATGGCCCGATCTGGGCCACCGGTTCAGGGGGCGGGGTGACTTGGCTAAGGTCGCTGATCCGAACCAGAAGGTTCTTGATCCGGGCAAACAGCTCTCGTTTGTCGAAGGGTTTGGTGACGTAATCATCTGCCCCCATTTCCAAACCGATGATCCGGTCGATCTGGTCATCACGCGCGGTCAACAGGATGATCCCTGCCTTGGATTTCGCGCGCTGTTCGCGGGTAATGGTCAGTCCATCTTTGCCATCAAGGTTGATATCGACAAGCAGCAGGTCCGCCGGGTCGCGCGCAAGGATCTCTTCCATCTGCGCTGCGTCTTCGGCTTCTGAGACGCGATACATCTGTTTGCGCAACTGGGCGCCAAGGCGGCGACGGGTCACGCTGTCGTCTTCAACGATGAGGATATGCTGGGCCATATCTTTTGTTAGCCAATAAAACAGCAGCTTCCCAGCCAAATTTACATTCTTTTACATCTTCGCACCGCCTGTTTACCGGCCTTGGAAGACCGGTTCACACGGGCTTTCTAAGGTAGGGGTAATCGGAATTTCCTGAAGACAGGAGGTCAAAATGTCTTATTCCACCCCGACCCGCCGCGCGTTCCTGCAAGGCAGCGCCGCCGCCTTTGGTGCCACCAGCCTGATGGGGTCCACCGCCCTGGCGTCGATCGACCCGAACAGTTTTTCGGACCGCGTCTTTCACGCCAGCCATTTTGGCCCGTTCGAAGCTGTTGTGCGTGACGGCAAGCTTGTTGGTATCAACACGATGATGGAGCTGGATGCCCGGCCCACCGAAATGCTGACCTATGGTGTGATGGACCGCACCTATGACAAGACCCGGATCAACTATCCCATGGTGCGCAAATCCTATCTGGAAGGGTGGGAGACAGGCGACATCAAACCGGAACTGCGCGGGCGCGAAGAATGGGTGCGTGTCGATTGGGACACCGCCTGGTCGCTGGCTGCCAAGGCGTTGCTGGACACCGCCTCCAACCACGGCAACGAAGCCATTTTCAGCTCGTCTTACGGCGGCTGGTCGAACGCGGGCGTGTTCCGCCCCAACGTGCTGCAGGGCCGTCTGCTGAACCTCATGGGGGGCTGCACCAACACCGCAGGGGACTGGTCCGCCGGTGCCGGTCAGGTTGTCATGCCGCATATCATTGGTGACATGGAAGTGTATTCGGCACAGTCCGCATGGGAAACCATCCGCGACAATACCCAGGTCTTCGTTCTGGTCGGCTGTGACCCGATCAAGAACAACCGGATCGAGTATCGCGTGGCCGACCACGGAATGTATGCCCATTGGGAAGAAATCCGCGACAATGGCGTGAAATTCATCTCGATCAACCCGCAACACACCGCAACAGATACGTTCCTGGGCGCCGAGCGCACCGCGATCATCCCCAACACCGACACCGCGCTGTTCCTGTCCATGGCGTATCACGCGCTGGAAAACGGCTGGGATGACCAGGACTACATGGCGAAATACACGGTTGGTGCCGACAAGTGGATTGCCTATGTGAAGGGGGAAACGGACGGTGTGCCGAAAACACCCGCTTGGGCCTCGGCTATCACCGGTATTGATGAACAACAGATCAAGGATCTCTGTGAAACGATTGCCACCAACAACACCTGTATCGCGGGATCCTGGGCCATTCAACGTGCCCAGCACGGCGAGATGGCCTATTGGTCCATCGTCAACTTCCAGGCCCTGCTTGGGAAAATCGGTAAACCGGGGCAGGGTGTTGGCTTCAGCTGGCACTATGGCAATGGCGGTATGCCGCAAGGGGGCAATGCAACGCCGGTTGGCATGAGCCAGGGCCGCAACTTCGTCAAGAAAATCGTGCCCGCCTCGCGCATCACCGAAGCGTTGGAAAATCCGGGGATGGAGTTCTTCTATAACGGGCAGACCAACCAGTATCCCGACATCAAGATGATCTTCAACGCCGGCAACAACTTCATGTCGCACCAGCAGGACACCAACCGGCTGATCCGTGCGCTGCAGAAGGTGGAAACGATTGTGTCCGTGGATGTCTGGTGGACCGCGGCCACCCGTTGGGCCGATATCGTGTTCCCGGCGTCCTCGACGCTGGAACAGGACGACATCACCTCCGGCGGCACCTATTCGAATGACCGTGTCTACGCGATGAAGAAGGTGATCGAACCCATCGCCGACAGCAAACCGGATTACGAGATCTTCGAAGGTCTGGCCGACAAGCTGGGGCTCTGGGCACAGTTCACCGACAGCGAAGACAAGATGTATCACATCAAGCTCGCCTATGAAGCCTCGGGTGCTGCAAAAGACCTGCCGTTTGAGGAGTTCTGGGAAAAAGGTTATGCCCGGATGCCGGTGCCCGCCGAGGCCCGTAAATGGACCCGCCACGGCGCCTTCTACGACGACCCGGAGGCGAACCCGCTGCACACCTCGTCCGGCAAGATCGAAATGTTCTGCGACACCATCGCCAGCTTCGAGCTGGAAGACTGCCCCGGCATGCCGATGTGGATGGAGAAACACGAATATCTCGGCAATGCCAAAAAAGGCCAGCTGCACGTCGTGTCGCCCCACCCGTGGTTCCGCCTGCACAGCCAGATGGCCAACTCGGAACGTCTGCGTGACCTTTACATGGTGCAGGGGCGTGAACCGGTCCGCATCAATGCTCAGGACGCAGCGGAGCGTGGCATCGAAGACGGGGATCTGGTCGAGCTTTACAACAAGCGCGGCACGGTCATTGCGGGCGCCGTGGTGTCGGATGACATCATGCCCGGCGTGGTCTCGATCTACGAAGGCGGTTGGCCGCAACTGGACAGCAAGGGCCGCGACAACTCGGGGCTTGCGAACTTCTTGACCTCAACCCAGCGCGCCTCTGGCCTGTCGGAAGCGACCACTGCCAACACGGCCCTGATCGAGATGCGCAAATGTGAGGACCCGGAAGGGCCGAACCGCGCCTATGAGCCGCCCGCGATCATTGAGGATATGGACGTGGCCGCCGTTGATGACGAGGTCATTGGTGTGGAGCGCCTTGAGGCGCTGACCGCCTCGCTTTACGCCGACATGACGCCGGGCGAAAAGATGTTCTTTGAACGCTGCACCGTCTGTCACGCCCCGCGTGAAGTGACCCACTACACCCAGCAGCAGTGGAAAGGCATCGTGCCCTCGATGTTTGAACGTGCCGGTCTGGATGACGGGGAACGCGCGCTGGTCATGGAATACCTGATGACCAATGCGGCAGATGCCAAGTGATTGATGATCAAAACTAAAACGGACAGGGGCGCGGTTCATCACGCCCCTGTTCATCGGTCAGACAATCCCTGTGTTGCTCTGACCCCAGGCTTTCGGAGCGCACTCTCCTCCCCGAAAGCAAAGCTCCGCCCTCGTCCCGGGCGGAGCTTTTTTCATAAGCGGGGGGGATAGCGTGTCGTTCGGACCAAAGGGGTGTGTCCCACGCCGCCGCCTGTGGTAAACCGACCGTCAATCGAATCACGCCCAAGGATATCGCTGCGGATGGCGCAGATGACCTCCGGACGGGCGCGCATGAAAACGGAGCTAACGCTTTGACACATAACGCACAATCGGCTGCGCGTTTAAGCGTGGCGCCGATGATGGATTGGACCGATCGCCATTGCCGTTACTTTCATCGGCTGATGAGCCGCG
Organism: Aliiroseovarius crassostreae; assembly: GCF_025137635.1. Lineage (NCBI taxonomy): Bacteria > Pseudomonadati > Pseudomonadota > Alphaproteobacteria > Rhodobacterales > Paracoccaceae > Aliiroseovarius > Aliiroseovarius crassostreae. The sequence continues at coordinate 1,176,701 of NZ_CP080772.1, forward strand.
AGGTTCTGCTTTATACCGAGATGGTGACATCCCCAGCGCTGGTGCGAGGGGGCGCGCTGCACCTGCTGGATCATGATGACACCGAACATCCGGTAGCCTTGCAGCTGGGCGGATCTGATCCAAAAGAACTTGCCGCCGCGACAACACTTTGCGTTGAACGCGGCTATGACGAGGTGAACCTGAATGTGGGCTGCCCGTCCGACCGGGTGCAATCGGGAACATTTGGGGCGGTTCTGATGCGCAATGCACCTTTGGTTGCTGATTGCGTTTCGGCCATGTTGGATGCGTCGCAAGGTGTTGATATCACAGTGAAATGTCGAATTGGCGTGGATGACCAGACCGCTGAAGAAGTGCTGCCGGATTTCCTCGAAAAGATCTCGGCCACCGGGGTGACGCGGATTACGATCCACGCGCGCAAGGCCTGGCTGAAGGGGCTCAGCCCCAAGGAAAACCGAGATATCCCACCGCTGGACTACCCGCTGGTCCATCGAATGAAGCAACAATTTCCGCATCTGCATCTTTCGATCAACGGCGGGATCACCACGCTGGAAGAGGCACAGGACCACCTGACACAGATGGATGGGGTGATGATTGGCCGCGCGGCGTATCACAGCCCGGGTGAGGTGCTCTTAACCGCTGACCGAGATATCTATCATGCTGATGTAAAACCGAAATCCGGGCATCAGGTGGTTGAGGAGATGTATCCCTATATCGAACGCCAACTGGCGCAGGGCCTGCGGCTGAACGCGATTACCCGCCATATGCTGGGGCTGTTCAGCGGGCGCCCCGGTGCACGTATGTGGCGGCGCAGCTTGTCCGAAGAAGCACATAAATCCGGGGCTGGGATTGACGTGGTGCAAAAGGCCCTGTCCTATGTGCCTGAAACCTAAATCGTTTTCGAGTGAATGACGGAGCATATCTCCTGCCGGAAACGCCCAGAACACTGACATCTTCCGGGTGTTTCGACTTTTTGTCATGATCCGGCACAACTCCGAACCGCTTTCAAAGAAATAGGATCCTTCCATGCCTGACACTTACCTGCTGATCCAGATGGCGCTGCTGTTGCTGATCATCGGGGCCGGCGCAGGTGTGTTGGCGGGATTGCTGGGGGTCGGCGGTGGTATCGTTTTGGTGCCCGCCTTTTATTATGCTTTCTTTACAATGGGATACGCGTCTGACCAACTGATGCAGCTGTGCCTTGCCACATCGCTTGCGACCATTGTCGTGACCTCGCTCCGTTCGGTTCTGTCCCATCACAAGAAAGGGGCGGTGGATTGGGACGTGTTGAAAAGCTGGGCGCCGGGCATTGTCATCGGGGCGGTGATCGGGGTGCTGGCCGCAGCGGAACTCCGCTCCAGTATCCTGCAGATGATTTTTGCAATTTTGGCTTTGATCGTAGGAGGTTATCTGAGTTTCGGGCGCGCGGACTGGCGTCTTTCGGATGAGATGCCGAAAGCGGGTCGGCGGGCCGTTCTGTCCCCGTTGCTGGGATTCCTCTCTGTTCTCATGGGGATCGGGGGGGGAAGTTTTGGGGTGCCGGTCATGACGCTGCACGGGTTTCCCATTCACCGGGCGGTCGCCACGGCGGCCGGGTTCGGATTGATCATCGCACTTCCCTCGGTGATCGGCTTTCTGTTTGTGCCGGTGGCGATCGCACCGCCCCTGACCTTGGGTGCGGTGAATGTTCCGACATTCCTTCTGGTGATTGTTATGACAATGATTACAACGCCATACGGCGTGAAGCTCGCCCATTCGATGAACCCGAAGCCGCTCAAGAAACTGTTTGGGATCTTCCTCATTCTGGTGGCTCTGAACATGCTGAGAAAAGCCCTGGGCCTGTGACTGGGACTATGACTGCGTCCATGAGAGAGCAATATCACAAGCGCGGCTGGCTGCGCTTTCCACACGACAGGACCGTGCAGGCGTGGGTCCGCTCGGCCCAGCCCTTTGCGCGCAGGGCATGCGAAGATCCACACCAGATAAGCCATTGGCTTCGTTGCGGAAAAACATGTTTTGTCGGGGTGAATGCCTTGCCCAATGATGGTGAGGGGCGGCTCGCGGAAGGGGGGGCGTTGCAGGGGGCGTTGCGGGCCTTTGTCGCGGCGGAACATGGCTGGTATCCGCTGGATCGCGGGCAGGTGTCCATCACCTATCCCGGCTATCCAAAACGCGATGAAGGCGAGACGGAGGCCGCGCATCGGTTCCGGCGCAATCGCGCCTCGGCGCATATTGACGGGGTCAAGCCAGAGCTGGCAGACGGCCAACGCTGTGTCGACGAAGCACATGCTTATGTGATTGGAATTCCACTAAATAATTGCGGGGCAGGGGCGAGCCCTCTGGTTGTCTGGGAAGGATCCCATCTGATCATGCGGGCCGCGTTTGAAACCGCTTTGCAAGGGGTGCCCCCCGAACGGATGCGCCGCCACGACATCACAGAAATCTACCGGGACGCGCGGGCCACGGTTTTTGAAACCTGCCGGAAAATTGAGGTTCAGGCCGGGGTGGGGGAAAGCTATCTTTTACACCGCTTCACCCTGCATGGGGTTGCCCCCTGGCAAGAGGGCGCCAAGGCCCCACAAGAAGGGCGGATGATCGCCTATTTTCGCCCCGAATTTCCCGGCGGCATCGCTGACTGGCTGACCCTGCCCTGACGGGTGGGGGAGAGAAAACTTTAAAGTTTTTCAGGTTCCGGGAGGCAAAGTTTAATCTTTTAAAGCTGCGTGACCCGAAATGTTAAAGAATTTGAAGCAGCTCAGCCCTGAATGGCCCCATCGCGCAGGAACGCCGCGACCGTTTCCGGGCGAAGGGCGCGTTTGGTCACGCCGTCCTGTTCCAATGTCACAATCACGCTTTCCGATCCGCACATCAGTTGGCCGTCTACAAACACGCCGTACTCCATCACGAAAGAGGTGTTGCGGAAAGATTTGCAGCGCGCGGTGATCACGTAATTGTCGCCCAGATGCATCGGTTTGAAATAGCGCGCATAGTTCGTGGCCAGCACGACCTGCGGGTCGCCATCGGAATAGGTCGAAACATGGTAATGGGCGAAAAACGGAATGCGGATCGATTCAAACCAACGGAAATAGGCGACGTTATTGACGTGGTTAAGCGCGTCCAGTTCGTGAAACCGCACCCGGTCTGCAAGCCCGTAATGCCAGCCCTCCGGCACGCCCACGGATTGCATCTGCGCGGCATTCAAAGGGGTCACCAGCGGGATATGGGCAAAGGGGTCGGACGGGGGCGCAGGCTGGGACACGGCAGAAAATCCTCAATAATATCAATATGCACCGTGCGTGATCACGTGTCGTAAATGTGCGGGGGGATTGGAGCGGGTAGCGGGAATCGAACCCGCACCTTAAGCTTGGGAAGCTCGCATGATACCATTTCACCATACCCGCGCTCGCGGACTGAGGTATGCGAACGCAAAGCGGACGTCAAGGAGGAAACCCTGACGCCCGCGTGATTTTTTATCTGGGTCTGCTTGCGCGGTTATCCCCGGCGGCGCCGACGCCGGCCACCACCTTCGCCATCCCCGCCGCCGGTGTTGAAGCTGGGTTCGGGCAGCTCAACCACCGAGCGCAGGGTCGGGAAGGGGTCAGAAGAGTTCGGCATCGCGGAGGCATTGACGAAATGCTCCTGGAAACGCGGCTCGACGGCGGTTTCGATCTTTTCGATCTGTCGCACGAGGGCCTCGATCTCGCCCCGTGCGTCGCGATTGAGAAGCGCAATCCGTGCGCCGGTGCCAGCCGCATTGCCCGCAGAGGTCACCTTGTCCAAAGGCGCATCCGGGATCATGCCCAGAACCATCGCGTGTTTGGCCGAAATATGCGCGCCAAAGGCACCGGCCAGTACCACGCGGTCCACGTTTTCCACGCCGCGTTTGTCCATCAGCAGTCGTGCCCCGGAGTAAAGTGCCGCTTTGGCCATCTGAATGGCGCGAATGTCGCCATTGGTCACGGTGATCGGTTTGTGGTCCTCGTTCCCGTCCCACAGGCGATAGGAATTGGTGCGCCCATCAAGGAAGCAACGGGGTGTGCCGGTCTGTTCGGCAGAGCCGATCAACCCGCCCGCATCCACCAGCCCGGCGATGCGCATCTCTGCAATCACCTCGATAATGCCGGATCCGCAGATGCCGGTGATGCCGGTGGTGGCAATGGCGGCGTCAAACCCGTCTTCATCCGACCACAGCTCAGACCCAATCACGCGAAAGCGCGGTTCCTTGGTGACCGGGTCGATTTCGACCCGTTCGATGGCGCCCGGTGCTGCGCGTTGCCCGGAGGAGATTTGCGCCCCCTCAAAGGCGGGACCAGTGGGGGAGGAGCAGGCCAGAACGCCGTTTTTATCCCCCAACAGGATCTCGGCATTGGTGCCCACATCGACAATCAGCACCAGGTCTTCGGACTTGTTCGGGGCCTCTGACAGGGCGACACCGGCGGCATCCGCCCCCACATGGCCCGCAATACAGGGCAGAATATAGGCGCGTGTGCCGGGTGCGATGGTCAGGCCCAGATCCGCCGCTGTCAGTTCCAGCGCGTCCGAGGTCGCGAGCGCAAAGGGCGCTTGCCCCAGTTCAAACGGGTCGATGCCCAAAAACAGGTGATGCATGACCGGGTTCATCACGAAAACAGCGTCAAGGATCTGCGTCTTCTCGATTTCCGCTTCCCTGGCGATGTCATCCACAAGGTCGTTCAGCCCGGCGCGCACCGCTTCTGTCATTTCCAGATCGCCACCGGCATTCATCATTGCGTAGGACACCCGGCTCATCAGATCCTCACCAAACCGGATCTGCGGGTTCATCAGGCCGGAGGAGGCCACCACTTCGCCCGTCGACAGGTTGCACAGATGGCCCGCGATGGTGGTGGAGCCAAGGTCCACCGCAAGCCCAAAAACGGGCCCCTCGAAATAGCCGGGCCACAGGGCGATCACACGGGGGGTGCCCCCCGAATGCGGGCGGTGAATGGCGGCGGTCACCTTCCATTCGCCCTTGCGCAGAAGGGGTTGCAGAGGGCGCAGCAAATGGGTGTCGATCTCAAGTGCTGCGTGCCCGGTGGCGGATTTCAGGGCGGTCAAAAGCCGCTCCAGATCACCGGAAGGCTTGTGCATATCCGGCTCTTCCACTTCGACATAGGTCAGGTGAATGGTCGGGTTCAGCGTGATGTCGCGCAGTTCGGCACGCTTGCGCACCACCTGTTTGTGAACCTGACTTTCCGGCGGCACGTCGATCACCACATCGCCCTGCACCTTGGCCTGACATCCCAGGCGCCGCCCTTTGGGCAGGCCGCGCAGGTTGTCATAACGTTCCTCGACCTTGTTCCAGTCGGACAGGGCGGTCTCGCTGACGGTCACCCCATGTTTGGGGAACTCGCCATAGCTCGGAGTGATCTGGCATTTCGAACAGACACCGCGCCCGCCACAGACCGAATCGAGATCCACCCCAAGCTGCCGTGCCGCAGTCAGAACCGGGGTGCCAACGGGAAAATGCCCCCGTCGGCCGGAAGGGGTGAAAATGACCAGCGGATCTTTCTCGTTGCCCGAGGTCGGACCGGTGTTCGCAGAGATATTTTCCTGAGACATGTCGCGCGTTTGTCCTGTTGTAGTCAGTTATCTGGAACCAATCTAAACAGGCCACAGGCCGCCGCAATGGCGAAAGGCGGCATAAATGGCCCAACAGCGGCAAAAGCCGTGAAATTGCGCCATTTTTCCACTCTGTTGCGACGGATATCAACCGGGCGGCAAACCGGGGGGAGGCGAGGTTGATCAGGGGCGCGCAAATCTCGCCCCAATCAGCGTGTCACAGACCAAATAGGGGCCCCGCGCGCCCTTCCTCTTGCCACAAATATCCCGGGGTGAGGCCGAAGGCCGAGGGGCAGCGCCCCTTACGCCTCCAGCCAGTTCAGAATGTCCTGCCGGTGCTCGTCCAGCAAGGGGGCAGCGGCGTGATCATTGTGATCCGCCATTGCGCTCATCTTGATCGGATTGCCCGCCGCCTTGAACGTGCCGCCATCGGGGGCGGGCAGGTCCAGCACCATGTTGCGGGCCAGGATCTGCGGGTCCTGCATCACTTGTGCCACGTTCTGAATAGGGGCACAGGGGATCCCGGCTGCGGTGAGTTTCTCCAGCCAGTAGGAGACCGGGTGATCCAGCGTGATCAGCTCGATCCGGCGCCGGAGCTGCATCACGTTCTGGCAACGGTCGAGATTGGACCTGAACTCGTCCCGCTCCGCCAGTTTCGGTTTGCCCAGCTCGGCGCAAAGCCGCTGGAACAGGGCGTCATTGCCGCAGGCGATCACGAATAACCCGTCTTCGGCATGGAACGCCTCAAACGGTGCGATGGACGGGTGACGTGCCCCCGATGGTCCCGGCGCCACACCGGTTTCGTTTGAAATCGCAACCGCATGTTCGAGGATCGCCAGCTGGCTGTCGAGCATGGCCACGTCCACTTTCTGCCCTTCGCCCGTGCGTTCACGGTGGTAAAGTGCCGCCAGAAGCCCATGCCCCAGGAACATGCCCGCAACGATATCCCCCACAGACGCGCCCACACGCACCGGTTCGCGGTTCTTTTCGCCGGTGATCGACATCACACCGCCCCGCGCCTGCACCACCATGTCATAGGCCGGTTTCAGTGCCTCGGGGCCGGTATGTCCAAAGCCGGAGACCGCCCCATAGATGATCCGGGGAAACCGCGCGTGCAGATCCTCCCAGCCATAGCCCAGCCGTTCCATCACGCCGGGGCGATAGTTTTCCATCACCACGTCGGCGCGGGTCAGGATCTTGTCAAAGATCGCACGGTCGTCATCCTGTTTGAGGTTGAGTGCAATGGATTGCTTGTCACGATTGATGGTGGCGAAATAGGCGGAATGCCCATCGCGGAAGGGCGGGAAATGGCGGGTGTCATCCCCGATCCCTGGCATTTCAACCTTGATCACCTTCGCGCCGAGATCGGACAGGATCATCGAGCAATAGGGGCCGGCCAGCACATGGGTGAGGTCCACAATGGTGATGCCGTCCAACGGCCCCTTTGGGGAATGTGACATGAAAAAAGTCCTTCTGTTCGCGGGTTTGGCGGACAGTTAGCGCTCGCGCAACGTGTTGACCTTGAGGGAAATCAAGTTTCTGGCGGGGTTGACGTGAGGAAAGGGAATGCCCGTCATGCGCGCGCTGCAAAGCGCCCTCAATGATCGTGGGATGCCCAGTGACAACGGTCAAATTCCGCATAAGCCACAAGGGTGTCACTTTGGTTCGGCCCAACCAGCCGTGAACAGCCTTCCAACACGGTTTCGCTTTCAAAGACGCTGAGAATGCCCCCGTCCTGATGCGGGCTGCAGAGCTGTTCTGCCGGGCCAAGCCACCCTGTAAGGCGCACGCCGCCTTTTGGTGTGACGGCAAAGAAATGATCCTGTTGCGTCGCATTGGTCACGCAGCTCTCCGCCTGGGCCGGGAAAGCGGGCAGGAGCAGCAGGGCCATGAAAGCGAAGGGTGAAAAGACGTGTTGCATGATGCCAGCGTCGCCCCCTCAGCCGAACCTGTCCAGTCACAGACCATCGCAATTCGGTGATGTGAGTTGTGCCCCTGTGAAGTCGCAACAGGCTAGGCTGGGCCTATTTCCAAAACTGAGTTCGGGAGGAATTGTGATGAAACGAATAAGTTTGCTGGCACTCGCCGCCGTGATCGGATGGGGGGCCATGGCCAGCGCACAGGATGCGCCTTTTGGCAGTGATGAAGATGCCGCCTATGCCGCCGCCCTGTGGCAGGCAATGCTGGACCAGCGCCTGGCCGGGGAGGGGATGATCCGTGGATTTCCCTATGAAGGCATCGAACCCCACGGCCTGATGTTGGAGACATTTTACAGCACGGCTGAAGTGAACGGGCATCAGGGGGCCTTGATCGTGAAACGGAACTTTGGCCCGGAAGGGGTTGAAATCGATCAGGTTCTGACGGATCCGGGCAAGCATCTGGGGGCCTATACGGTGATGTTTCAGCGTGAAAAAGGCTATGATGACGACAATCAGAACTGGTTCTGGGTGAAATATCTGCCGGACGGATCGCTGGACATGAACCCGAAGGGGATGCGGCTGGCTGGTCGGGTTGCCAAAGGAGCAGATGCGGGGTGCATCGCCTGCCATTCCGGTGAAGACGATTACATTTTCACCACCGACGCCCCGGTCGCGATGGACGCCATGATGAAGTGAGACGGGTCTGATACGGGTCTGATGCAGGCCTGATAAAGCGTTGCCACATTGCCGGTGCAACAGCGTGATGTGGATAGCCGCGCCTCATGTGATGAAGGTGGGGGGGCCAATTATTGCGCTGATCCAACAGGAAACACCTTGCGGGGGAGCGCGCAAACGGGGCTGGTCAACAGATCTGGTCGACAGAAAAAGAGGCCCTGCCTGAACAGGCGGGCCTCACAAACTCGTATGTCAAAGGGCGCCGTGATCAGCTGACCGGGTTGCCCATTTTGTCATAGGTCACTTCCGGCATGATCGGGGCCGGCTCGGGCTCCGGCTGCGATGCGCAGGCGGCCAGGGTTGCAACAACAAGAAGAAGTGCGGCTGCGGATTTGATGGTCATGTTCTTTGCCTCTTTTATGCAGGTGATCACGCCTTGCGATGTCAGTTCGCCGCGGGCTGGACCAAGCTGAAAGGACCAGACCCCTGCGGCCTCACAAGGTGCCACCGAGGAAATCTTAACTCTTTGGTGAGATATTGCAATGATTGAGTGTGTTGCCATCCCGTGGTCCCCCCGATGTCATCCGGGGCGCAAATTCGGGCCGCATCGAAAGGGGCAGCCCGGTCGTGGACAAAAGAGAAGGGCCCGCACCGGCGGACCCTTTTCAAGTGTTTAGCAGATTTGCGCCGCGTTACCCGCGACTGCCCTTATGCGCCGCGTTACCCGCGACGACGACGTCCACCGCGACGGCCACCAGCAGCACCGGCAGCACCAGCATTGGCTGAGTTGAACTTGATCCACTCGGCCCCGCCATCATCGTTGTTGGTCAGGAAGTTGGCCGCGCGGATCGCCTCCATTTCCTTGCCGGCGCGCGGCAGGGTCGAGCCCAGACCAAACACCTGACAGAAGGTCTCGTCATCCATATCCGCAGGGATGATGATGCCCTTGGCTTCGATCTCGGCCTTTTTCTCGGCCAGTTTTTTCGGGCCAACCGGCAGGGCAACCGGGTTCATGATCGCAGAGGTCATACCGGTGGCCATCGCCATCGGCAGGAAGGCGTTGTTGATGCCGTGACGGTTCGGCAGGCCGAAGGAAATGTTCGAGGCACCACAGGTGGTGTTCACACCCAGCTCGTCGCGCAGGCGACGGTTCAGTTCAAACACCTGCAGGCCAGCGGTGCCCATGGCGCCGATCGGCATCACCAGCGGGTCGACCACAATGTCATGGGCCGGGATGCCGAAGTCAGCCGCGCGTTCCACGATCTTTTTGGCCACCGCAAAACGCACTTCCGGGTCCTCGGAAATGCCGGTGTCATCGTTGGAAATGGCCACAACCGGCACGTTGTATTTCTTGACCAGCGGCAGAACCACTTCCAGGCGCTCTTCTTCGCCGGTGACGGAATTGAGCAGCGGGCGGCCCTTGGCGGCTTCCAGACCGGCTTCCAGCGCGCCGGGCACGGAGGAGTCGATACACAGCGGGCAATCGGTCACGGCCTGCACGGTCTCAACCAGCTTGCGCATCAGGTCCGGCTCAACAAAGTTGTTGTCGGCATAACGCGGATCTTCGGCCATCTTGTTCGAAAAAACAGCGCCCGAGTTGATGTCGAGGATGGTGGCGCCAGCGGCAACCTGTGCCAGCGCGTCGGCTTCCACGCGCGAGAAATCGTCGCGCTCCAGCTCTTCGTTCAGGATCTTGCGGCCGGTCGGGTTGATGCGCTCGCCGATCACGGAAAACGGCTGGTCAAAGCCGATGATCGAGGTTTTGGTGGCGCTTTCGACGATGGTACGGGTCATTAATTATTATCCTTTGGTCGCGTTGACGGGGGCGGTGGCTTCACCGCCATTATTGATGGCCCAGTTGGCATTGGTCTTGATGCCGCCCAGCGGGAAGAAATGGACCTTTTCAATGTTGAAATCGGGGTTGGCCGCCTTGTGGTTGGCCAGTTCGTTCAGCACATCGGTCGGCTCATAGGGCAGCAGCAGCTTGGACACGTCCATCGCGCGTTTCTGCAGCACTTTCAGCGACGGGCCAACACCGCAGGCAATGGCGAATTTGATCAGGGTCTGCAGCTTGGCAGGGCCGGCGATGCCGATATGGACCGGAATGTCGATACCTTGCGCTTTCAGCCCGTTGGCCCAGTCGATGATCGGACCGCCGTCAAAGGCGAACTGGGTGGCGAGCGCCATCTTGGCGTCGGTGCGCTTGGAAAACTCCTGTTTCCACGACAGCGCCTCATCCACGTTCTTGCGCGATCCGTCCGGGTCGATATCCTTGTTGCCTTCCGGGTGGCCGGCAACATGCAGACGGTCGAACCCGTGCTTGTCGAAAAGTCCGGTTTCCAGAAGTTGCATCGAGGAATGGAAATCGCCATGCGGCTGGGCCACGCCGCCCGCCAGCAGCAGCGCCTGTTTCACATTGGCCTCACCCTGATAGCGGTTGATCCAGTCAGCAAGCGTCGCTTCGTCCTTGATGATCCGGGCGGGGAAATGCGGCATCACCTCAAAGCCTTCGCCGTTGATGCGTTTGGCGGTCTCGACCATTTCCTCGATCGGGGTGCCCTCGATATGGGCAATATAGACGCGGGTCCCTGCCGGCAGCAGGTCGCGGAAATCCTCGACCTTGGCGGCGGTGCGCGGCATCACCTCAATCGAATATCCTTGCAGGAAAGCTTCGAGGGCGGGGCTTGCGGTCTTGACGTCATCCGACGTCTTCTTGCGGAAATTCAACAGCGCCATGGCTGCCTCCATCAGCTTGGGCCAGGACATCTTATGCCCGGCCATCGTTGGCAATCAGCGCCTTGAGACGCTCCTGATCATATTCCGCGTCGATGCGTGCAGCTTCCGCCTTGGCAATCTCCTGCGGGTCTCCCTCCAGAGGATAGGGGGCAGCCTTGCGCCATTCCGCCAGATAGGCGTCGCTGTCACGCGCACCCACCTTCATTGCAGCCCGGTCAATGGCCTGTTCAAATCGCTCGGGCAGGGCGGCCTTGGCCCCCCGGCGCCCTTTGCCAACGATGACTTGTGCGGGCATGTCCCGCCAGTAAACGATCGTGACGTCAGGCATCGTGCGATTCTCCCTCTCTCCTGGTTGTTCCGTTCTAAAACCGCCCCCCGGTTTCGAGCGGACGTTTTTCGACACAGGGTGATCCACAAGCGACTTCCATGTCGGTTTTGCATGCTGTTGGATACGTCAAATCTGTCGCCATCACCACTCCGGGGCGTGCAAAAACCTACTGCAACGCCGTGAAACTTTCTCATCATCTTTATCAATCAAGCGCGCGTCGGGGATTGCGCAATTCTTTGCCGACGCCTATCTTGAAGGCAACTTGAATAGGAGGGCGTTTCGTCATGACGCCCAAGCGTCCCAATGGTGCGGGCGCGTTCCCGAAAGCGGTTGCAACCCCCGCGCCGAAATTGCCGGATCCATCCGGGCTGTATGCCGCGCTGGATCTTGGCACAAACTCGTGTCGGATGCTGATTGCCCAACCAAAGGGCAGTCAGTTTCACGTCGTGGACAGTTTTTCGAAATCCGTGCAGCTGGGCAAGGGGCTAGAGGCCTCGGGCAAGCTCAGCCGTGCTTCCATGGCGCGCACCGTGCAGGCGCTGCGCATCTGCCGCAAGAAGCTGATCAAACATGATGTCAAGCGTATGCGCCTTGTGGCAACAGAGGCCTGCCGCCGTGCCCAGAATGCGCGCAGTTTCATGAATTACATCCGCCGGGAAACCGGGCTGAAGATGGAGATCATCAAGCCCGAGGAAGAGGCGCGCCTGGCCGTGGTCTCCTGTGCGCCGCTGGTCTCAACCCGGACCGAACAGCTTCTTGTCGTCGATATCGGCGGTGGCTCGACCGAGCTGGTCTGGCTGGATCTGTCGAAAGTGCCGCCGCTGGAACGGCCCAAGGCGATCATGCGGATGGGGCGGGGGTTCCTGGGCGATGCCGGCCCGTTCCCGCAGGCCACCGTGGTGGACTGGATCTCGGTGCCCTTGGGGGTCGCGACGCTGCGCGAGATGTTTGACGATGTGGATGACGACGCCGGGCGCTATGCGCTCATGTCGGTGCATTTCGAAGAGCAGCTGGCCGATTTCAGCCCCTTTTATCACGAACCGCCCCGCGAGGGGTTTCAGATCATCGGCACCTCGGGCACCGTGACCACGGTGGCGGCCACCCATCTGGGGCTGCGTCGCTATGATCGCAACAAGGTGGATGGGCTGCGCATGACCTCTGAACAGATCGAGAAGGTCATTCATGGCTATCTTGCGCTGGGACCAAACGGGCGGCGGATGAATTCCCATATCGGGCGGGATCGGCAATCGCTGATCATGTCGGGATCGGCGATCCTGCAGGCCCTTTTGCGCGTCTGGCCCACGGATCGCTTGTCAGTGGCGGATCGCGGCCTTAGAGAGGGCATTCTTTATTCGCAAATGTCCTCGGACGGTGTTTTGGAAGACGGACCATTCTGATGTCGGATCAAACTGGAAATAATGGCGGCTCTGGTGATGACGAGGGCAGCGACGGCGCTGGTGGCGCTGGTGAGGCGGGCAAATCCGCCGGGCGCAAATATTCGAAACGCACCCGCAAATCCTCGGGCCGGGGGCAGCGCGACCTGACGGTGAAGGTAAAAACCGCCCGTGGGCGGCGCAATTCCTCAACCCGGTGGTTGCAGCGCCAGCTGAACGACCCCTATGTGCAGCGCGCGCGGGCCGAAGGCTATCGCGGTCGCGCGGCCTTTAAGATCATGGAACTGGACGATAAATTCCGTTTTCTGGTCAATGGCGCGCGGGTGGTGGATCTGGGCTGTGCGCCGGGGGGCTGGGCCCAGGTTGCGGTGCCTCGCATCAATGCGCTTGGTGAGAAACCGGGCAAGCGGATCGGCACGTTCCTGGGGATTGACCTGCAAGAGGTTGAACCGCTGGCCGGGGCGGAGTTCCACCAGCTCGACTTCATGGAAGAGGGCGCGGACGACCAGATCAAGGACTGGTTGGGCGGCAGGGCGGATGTGGTGATGTCGGATATGGCGGCGGCCAGTTCCGGCCACAAACAAACCGACCACCTGCGTATTATCGCGCTGTGTGAGGCGGCGGCCTATCTTGCCTTTGACGTGCTGGAAGAGGGGGGCACGTTCGTGGCCAAGGTGCTTGCCGGTGGGGCAGAGGCCGAGTTGCAGAAGATCCTCAAGATCCGGTTTGACAAGGTGCGCTACATGAAACCGCCCTCAAGCCGGTCGGACAGTTCCGAGAAATTTGTGGTGGCCACCGGGTTCCGGGGCTAGTTCCGGGCTAACGGCATCTTGCCCAATCGAGGTCCGTTTCGATTGGGCCGTTCGATTGGGCAGTGTGTCATGCGCTTTGCGGGATCGTTTCGGGACGCGTGGAAATCGCAAAGCGCGCGGTTGCCGGGTCCGCCTTGTAAAACCCTTCCAGCTCGTCCAGCCGGTGGGTGAGCGCGTTCACGCTGTCGATCACGTAACGCGCTTTTTCATCCGACATCAGATAGCTGAAATTGAGCCGGACCCAGCCCGGTTTCTCCAGCTCATGCCCCTGTTGCAGTGCGCAGAACAGGGCGTCGGAGCCGGTTTGGTCGATCCCCAGCAGCGTGTGGGCATAAGGGCCCGCGCAGGCGCAACCGCCGCGCACCTGAATGCCGTAGACGTCGCTTAGCATCCGGGTGAACAGCTGGTGATGAAACGGGCGGCCGTCCGCGCGCTTCACCAGAAAGGAAAAGATCGGCAGCCGGTTGGGGTGATCTGTGCCCAGCAGCACCAGTTGCGGATTGTCGGCCCAACCGGTGATGGCCATTTCGTTCAGGTCGGCTTCGCGGGCGGAAATCCGGTCCTGCCCAACCGCCTCCTTGACCAGAAAGGCGAGGGCTGCGCGAATGTCGCCCACCACATTCGGCGTGCCGGCTTCTTCGCGTGTGGCGAGCGTGTCGGAATAGCTGTGTTTCCAGGGAGAGACAAAGCTGACAGTGCCGCCCCCCGGCAGGCTTGGCGCGTGGCACCTGACCGCAGCGTCCCGCACGATCAGCAGGCCGGACGCGCCCGGACCGCCCGGAAATTTATGCGGTGAGACCACCACCGCGTCTTTCTGACAATCTGGCGCGGGGGCCATGTCTATCGGCAGATAAGGGGCGCCACCCGCATAATCCCAGACCGACAGCGCGCCATGTGCCTTCAAAAGCCGCGTCACCGGATCGGGGGCCGTGATCACGCCGGTCACATTGGAGGCGGCTGAAAAACTGCCGATTTTCACCTCGGCATCTGCGTGGGTCACCAGGGCTGCCTCAAGGGCTGCCAGATCCGGCCCTCCTGTCGGTGCTTCGGGGATTTCCACAACCTCTGCAGCGGATTCGCGCCATGGAAGGATGTTGGAGTGATGTTCATAAGGTCCAATGAAAACAACGGACTTCCGCGTTTTATTCACACCAAAAAGGGACACGAGCCGGTTCAGACCCGCAGTGGCCCCGGCGCCTGCAAAAATCACCGAGCAATCGTCGGCACGGGTGATCCGCGTGATTTCGGCGCGGGCCTGCGCCCGCATTCGGGTCATATAGGCACCGCAATAGGAGGCCTCGGTATGGCTGTTGGCATAGAAGGGCAGAACATGATCGCGGATAAAATCTTCCACCAGTGTCAGCGCCCGCCCGGACGCCACGTAATCGGCATAGGTCAATGAGACTTCGCCGAACAGGCCGGGAATTTTCACCCCATCCCCGATAATGGAATTGCGGAGCTTTGACATCCCGTCGGCCCGCCGCAAAAGGGATTTGAAGATCTCGATACTCATGTTGCGTTCCCTGACGTCATTTCTATTTGGGGAATTTCACCATTGGTTAGGCGGGAATTTGAACGTAATATATGCGTGAAAGTGAAAAATATGGTGAAATTGACCACATGGATGGCATCAAAATAGATCAAAAGGATCATGAGATCCTGGCAATTCTGCAGCGCGATGGGGCCATTTCCCAACGCGAACTGGCCGAACGGGTGGGGCTGTCGCAAAACGCCTGCTGGCGGCGGTTGCAAAGCCTGAATGCGATCGGGGTGATCACCGGCAATACGGTGCGGCTGGATCGGGAAAAGCTTGGCTTGAAGCTGGTGGTTTTTGTGCTGATGCGCACCCGGCACCATTCATCCGACTGGCTAAAGAATTTTCGCAGGGCGGTGCTGAACGTGCCGGAAGTTGTTGATTTCTTTCGGATTGGTGGGGATTACGACTATCTGGCAAAAGTGGTGACCGAGGATATTCAAAGCTATGATCAGGTCTATCAACGCCTGATTTCCACGGTCGAACTGGACGGGGTGACCTCATATTTCTCGATGGAAACCATTGCCGAGCAGCGCCCCTATCATATCTGATCAGGCGGCTGCATCGGCATCCAGTATCAGCAGCTGCGGTATCGGGACACGAAATTGGCGAGGATCTGTTCCGGCACCACCACATTGGCGGCATGCACCATGTCGATCAGGGACTGGGCTTCTTCCGGTGGGAAATAGCCGTGATGTTTATAGATGCCGATACGGGTTTCGAACCCATGGGCGTCGGCCTCGGGGTGGAACTGGGTGGCATAGACATTCTGGCCAAAGCGCACCATCTGGAACGGGCAATCGGGCGCGCTGACCAGATGGGTGCAGCCTGCGGGCAGGTGCTGCATCGCTTCCTTATGGCCGACAAATGCCTCAAATTCCTCTGGTAAGCCATTGAGAAGTGGATCAGTTTTACCATCATCCGTCACGCGGCAGGGGGTTGCCCGCACGGGTTCGCCATAGCGGTCCTTGGAGATCGCGCCCGGTTCAAGATGGTGACCCAGGATGCCGATCCCATAACAACAGCCCAGAAACGGCATGTCGCGGGCGGTGATTTCCGGCATCAAGGACAGGCATTCTGCCTCGATCTTGGCCTCGATCGGTTTTTTCTTTTCCGGCGCGTCCGAAACACAGCCGGGTCCGCCACCGACAATGACGCCGGAATAGGCGTCAAGGTTGAGATCCACAGGCAGGTTGTCCTGATCCAGGCGAATGCGATGCACCTCGTCACGCGACAGGTTCCCTTTGCTCAGAAAGGCCTGAAACTCGTCATCCGAGGCATCGGTTTCGGGGCGCAATTGCAAGATCAGAAAGGGTTTCATCTGGGGCCTTCGGGTCAGAGGGGAAAGTTTGCACGACACTGCCTGATCAGAGCGATGAGGGCAATGGGCTGATCCTGGCCGAAATGCGGGATGCGGCGTTTTGATACATGGTCTGGAATTTGCAAATGAGATAACATATGAATGAATGAATATGAGTCGGTGCTGCGCGAACCACCGGCAGGGGAGAGCCAGCCATGAACACAATCCTGAAAAGGGTGGTCTGGGTCGTTCTAGGGGTGATGTTTGCGCAGATCTCCTTGGCCGAAACCGGGTCAAACGGGGCGAAGGTCCCCGAGAAACCACCTGCAATTCCAACAACTTCTACTGCTGATCACAGCACGTTTGAGGCCTTGAAAGGCCCGTTCGCCTCAGGGCCTGAGGTGACAAAAGCCTGTCTGACCTGCCACAATGAGGCGGATGATCAGATCATGCATTCGATCCATTTCAATTGGAATTACGAAAGTGCATCGGGCCAGACGCTGGGCAAATCCAAAGTGATCAATGCGTTTTGTGGCAATGTGGCGGGCAATGAACCGCGCTGCACCTCGTGCCATGCGGGCTATGGCTGGGACGACATGTCGGTCACACCCGCTGATGCGGGGGTCGCGCCGGACTGTCTGGTCTGCCACGACCGATCCGGCCAATATACCAAGACCGCCACCGGGGCAGGGCATCCCCCGCTGGACCCGGTCAAGCCGGGCACCAAAACCATCACCGGGCAGCTTGCCTGGGCGGTGGATCTGGCCAAATCGGCACAATCGGTTGCCATGCCGGGGCGCGACAATTGCGGCAACTGCCATTTCTATGGCGGCGGCGGGGACAATGTGAAGCACGGCGATCTCAGCTCGGCGCTTTATAACCCGTCGAAACAGGTGGATGTGCATATGTCGCCCGAGGGCGAGAATT
This sequence comes from Aliiroseovarius crassostreae, assembly GCF_025137635.1. Lineage (NCBI taxonomy): Bacteria > Pseudomonadati > Pseudomonadota > Alphaproteobacteria > Rhodobacterales > Paracoccaceae > Aliiroseovarius > Aliiroseovarius crassostreae. The sequence goes on from NZ_CP080772.1 coordinate 1,193,900, forward strand.
TCACCTGTTCCACCTGTCATGTTGAAGAAAAGCACGACTGGGCCGGATCACGTTATGACACGGTGGTCACATTGTCGGAGCACCCGAAGCCCGGCGCCGGCCGCACGACCGCGACCTGCGAAAGCTGCCACTCTGATGCGCCGCACCCGTTGAATATCAAAGGCGTAAAGCTGAATGATCACACGGATAAACTGGCCTGTCAGACCTGCCACATCCCGGAATTTGCCCGCGGTGGCGTGGCCACAAAGACCTATTGGGACTGGTCAGCCGCGGGGCGTATGGGACCGGATGGCAAACCGATGCATGAGGACAACTGGGTGCAGTCCGATGGCAAGAAGCTGCACACCTACCTGTCCACCAAAGGGATCTTCGACTATGGCGAGGACGTGGTGCCGCATTACGACTGGTTCAACGGTCACGTGGAATATGCAACGGATGAGGTGATCGACCCGTCCAAAGTGGTTGAGGTGAACCGTCTGAACGGCACGCCGGGCGCCACGGACAGCCGGATCTGGCCGTTCAAACGCATGGAGGGCCGTCAGGCCTATGACACGGCGTCGAACAAACTGACCTATTCACAGGTTTGGGGGCCAACCACCGACACCGCCTTCTGGACCAATTTCGATTGGGGCAAGGCGATCAAGGCCGGGATGAAGGCGGCCGGGCGTGAGTATTCCGGGCAGTTCGATTTCACGGACACGTATATGTATTGGCCGATCACCCATATGGTGGCGCCCGCAGATCAGGCTCTTGATTGTGCAGCCTGCCATGCAGAGGACGGTCGGTTGGACGGGATCGCGGCGGTTTACATGCCGGGCACGGATCCGCGCGGCCCATTTGGCCTTATCGGCATGGCGATCTTTGCCCTCGCCCTGCTTGGCGTCACGGGCCATGCGCTGCTGCGTCTGGTTGGCCGCAAATCGAAAGGGACACCGTCATGAGCAAACGTATCGTCAAGGTTTACCCGCGGTTTGAGCGCCTGTGGCACTGGACGCAGATGGCGTTGATCATGGTGCTGATGGTGACAGGGTTCGGGATGAACGGGGTGCATGACCTGCTGCCCTTCGGACCGGCGGTCATGTTTCACACCATGGCGGCGCTTGCGCTGCTGCTGGTGTGGATCTTTGCCACGTTCTGGCTGTTCACCACCGGCACATGGAAGCAGTTTGTCCCGCAGCTTGATGGATTGCTGCAGGTGGCCCGGTTCTATGCCTACGGCGTCTTCAAGGGGGAAAAACACCCCTATAAGAAACTCTATTGGCGCAAGCATAACCCGTTGCAGATATTCGCGTATTTCGGGTTGAAGATGTTTGTCTTCCCGATGATCTGGGGCACCGGCCTGATCTATCTGACCTATAATTTCTGGGCCGAAGGGGATGCGAGTTTCACGCTTTACGTGGTGGCCAATCTGCATCTTCTGGCCGCCTATGTGATCGCTGCTTTTGTCGTGGTGCATGTCTATATGCTGACCATTGGCCACGGGTTCCGTGAACATGTCCGGCCCATGATCAGCGGGTATGAAGAGGTGGACCTGACCCCCGAGCAGGAGGCCTATCTGGAGGCCAATGAACCGGATCGTCTGATGCCGCGTGAGGGTTGAGTGCATCAAGGTGATCAGAGGGTGACCCCCTGGGCTGAGGGGGCGCCCCGGTGAAGAACGCGGGTTCCGAAAGGAGCCCGCGTTTCGCGTCTGCAGCCCGTGCGCAGCAAGCTGTGTCGGGGGCAGATAGTCTCAAATATCCCGTGCCTGCAACCTGCGAAAAGAGCGGCTCACATAAAAAAGGCTCACCGGGACGGGAGCCTTTGAAGGGGTCTTCAGGATGTCGATCAGGGGGGCGTGGGCTGGGCTCAGCGTCCCCAGGTGCGCACGGTGCCGCAATCCATATGCACGAAATTGGAACCGGTATATTTGCCAACCCCTCCGCCACGGCAGGCGGCTGCGGCTTTGAACATCTGGTTCACGCTGCGTGATTTCAGGCGCAGATCAGCAGCCTGACCCTTCATATGCAAAGAGTTCTTGGCCACCCCACGCGACTTGCTGCGCAACATGGCGTTGGTCTGCGGCGAGCGGTAGCCCGACAGCATCATATAGGGTTCACGCACATCCATCAGCCCATGGGCCGCGGCCATGATATCGATGGTACGGGTGTCCATCCTGACCGACCGGTCCACGCGCCAGTCGCGCATGAAGTGATTGATTTCCTGAAGGGATTCCTTGATGTATTTGCCTTCGACCCAATAGATCATATTGATCGATTCACCGGTGCGGCCGGAATACATGGCAATGCGGCGCACATCGCCGCCGCCACGCAGAAAGCCTGCGGCATTGGCATACATCGGAGCGGCAGATACGGCCGTGGCGGCAAAGGCGCCCAGCAATCCGCGGCGTGTCAGTAGGGTGGAAGAATTCCGCTCGGTCGAAAGATCAGTCGAAACCGTCATAGTCATAGTTCAGCGTGTCCCGTCGCTTGCCTGTCCTCTGATCCCGCCCTTCTGGAGGGGCGCGTGATCGTCGTCCTATTGCTACCTTTTCCCCTCAGGTGCGTCTGTTTTATGGCATAAGTCGAATCGCAAACCAAGGGAAGTTTTAACACCGGGGGCGTTTTCAAGACTGGTCGGCAAAATTTTGCTGAAAATGGAAAATAACTGGTTAACCGTGACCAAAACGCGCCAGTTCTTCGAAATTCCCTTGCGATTGTTAAATTGCTTCTCAGATTTCGGTTTTGTGAGTGGACAGTCCCAGAGGGATTTAAGACAATTCGCTGGTCTTTCGGATTATTTGGTATCAACGGGATTGATATGACAACTCTATCACTGCGAAATTCTCGTGCTTTTTCTGCGCATCTGCTTCTGGTTTGGGCGCTTAGCCTTTCAGTGGCGGTCTTTGCCACGGTGTCCGGGGCTCGGGCCCAGTCCAGTCCATCTGCCTTTGCACAGGCCGTGGCCGAGGCGGCCGCGCGCGATAGTTCTGTGGCGGCTTTCTACAAGGCCAATGGCTACAAGGCGATCTGGACCGGAACCGGTGGCAAGGACCGGTCGCGTCGCAAGGCGCTTTTGCAGGCCTTGTCCCAGGCAGGGGATCATGGATTGCCGGCATATGAGACCGATCTGCTCAGAACCAACCTTGGGCAGGTCAAAAGTGTGCGGGATCTGGGCAAGCTTGAGGTTCAGATGTCAAAGCTGTTTCTGCGCTATGCGCGGGATGTGCAGACCGGCATTGTAAAACCTTCCAGCATCGACAGCGGAATTGTGCGCGATGTGCCAGTGCGGGATCGGGCACAGCTTCTGGCCGCGTTTGCCAAATCGAGCCCGGCGGGGTTCTTGAAGGCCCTGCCTCCGAAAGCACCGGAATATGCCCGGTTGATGAAGGAAAAGATCCGGCTCGAGAAGCTGCTCGCGCGCGGAGGCTGGGGGCCGAAAGTGCCTGCCAAGTCCCTCAAACCGGGCCAGTCCGGAAAGGCCGTGGTGGCGCTGCGCGACCGGCTGCAGGCGATGGGCTATCTGAAACGCTCTTCTACCCAGACCTATGATGTGGCGATCCAGAAAGCGGTTCAGCTGTTCCAGCGCGATCATGGGCTGCTCACTGATGGCGTGGTGGGCGCGGGCACCATGAATGAGATCAACGTGCCTGTGCAAAAACGCCTGGTGTCGGTTATCGTGGCGATGGAGCGGGAACGCTGGATGAATATCGAGCGCGGCAAACGCCATATCTGGGTGAACCTGACCGATTTCACCGCGAAGATCGTGGATGGCGGCAAAACCGTTTTCCGCACCCGATCCGTCATCGGCAAGAATGTGAAAGACCAGCGCAGCCCGGAGTTTTCCGATGTGATGGAGTTTATGGTGGTCAATCCGACCTGGAACGTGCCGCGTTCCATTGCCACCAAGGAATACCTTCCGATGTTGAAGAAGAACCCCAATGCGGTCAGCCATCTGAAGCTGATCGACAGCCGGGGACGCACGGTCAATCGTGGGGCGGTGGATTTCACGCAGTTCACGGAAAAGAGCTTTCCCTTTGCGATCAAGCAAGCCCCGTCCAGGCGCAATGCTTTGGGGCTGGTCAAGTTCATGTTCCCGAACCGCCACAATATCTATCTGCATGACACCCCGTCGAAAAGCCTGTTTTCGCGGGAAACGCGTGCCTTCAGCCATGGCTGTATCCGTCTGAATGACCCGTTTGATTTCGCCTATGCGCTGCTGGCGAAACAGACAAAAGACCCGAAAGGCGTGTTCCACAAGGCGCTGAATTCCGGCAAGGAAACGCGTATTGATCTGCAAGAACCGCTGCCGGTGCATCTGGTCTATCGCACGGCGGTCATGCCGGCCAAGGGGCGGGCCAACTACCGCCGCGACGTTTATGGCCGGGATGCCAAGATTTGGCAGGCCCTGAGCAAAGCCGGGGTGGCGCTTCGGGCCGTAGACAGTTAAATCCTGTCATAAGAGATGCCAGGCCACCGGTTTGACAACGGGGCGCAAGGGGGACCTCGCGCCCCTTTTTACGTCCACCGGGTTCGTAATGCCGACCCCGGACCTGCCGGTCCCAAAGGAGAAAAGACATGACATTCACGCTCGCCGAAATCGCCAAGGCGCTTGGAACCGAGGTGCAGGGGCGCGGGGATATCGCGCTTGACGGGGTGCGCGAACCTGCTGATGCGGGGCCGGAACATCTGGCGCTGGCAATGGATCCGAAATATGCGGATGGGTTTGCGCAAGGGGCCGCGCGGGCGGCGCTGTTGTGGGAGGGTGCGGACTGGCAGGGGCTGGGACTGGACGGGGCCATCTGTCTGAACCGGGGCAAGGCTGCGATGCCGCTTCTGACCCGTGCGCTTGACCCCGGTATGGGCGTGGCGGCTGGGATCCATCCAACCGCAGTGGTGGATGACACCGCCCAGATCGGCGAGGGGGCATGCATCGGTCCTTTTGTCGTGATCGGAGCCGGGGTGGTGATTGGAAAAAACGCCACCATCGGGGCCCATGTCTCGATCGGATATGACACGAAAATCGGCGATGCGGCGGTTCTGCATCCCGGTGCGCGGATTGCGCATCAATGCCGGATCGGTGACCGGTTTGTGCTGAACGCCAACGCGGTGATCGGCAGTGACGGGTTCTCATTTGTGACGCTGGACCGCGAAAGTGCCGTGGAAAAAATGCGCGGAGATATGGCCGAAGGGGAACAGGCCGGGGCGGTTCAGGGCAGCGCCCATTGGGCACGTGTGCATTCCCTTGGCGGGGTTGAGATCGGGGACGATGTCGAGGTCGGCGCCACATCAACCATTGATCGCGGCACCATTCGGGCCACAAAGATCGGAAATGGCACCAAAATCGACTGTCAGGTGCAGGTGGGCCATAATGCGGTTGTGGGCGAACATGTCATGATGTGCGGCAATGTGGGTGTCTCCGGCTCTGCCCGGATTGGCAACCGGGTTGTGCTGGGGGGCAAGGTCGGTGTCAGCGACAATATCTTCATTGGTGACGACGTGATTGCCGGGGGGGGCACCAATATCTACACCAATGTTCCTGCGGGGCGTGCGGTTCTGGGCAGCCCTGCGGTGAAGATCGAAACCGAAATGGCCATCCGGCGCGAATTGCGCCGCCTGCCACGCCTGGCCCAAACCCTGCGTGACCTTCAAAAAACTGTTTCAAAGCTCGTGGATAAGGACGGATAAAGGCCCCCGTTCCCCTTGAAGCGGTAGGGGGGCATACCCTAATTTATGGCTGGAACGGGCCAAGGACAGGAGCTGATATGTCTGACATAAGGGACCGGGTGATTGCGATCATCGCTGAACAGGCCGTGCTGGAGCCGGGGGATGTGCGCCCCGAGCAGACGCTTGAGGAGCTGGGCATTGACAGTCTCGGACTGGTCGAAAGTATCTTTGCCATCGAAGAAGCCTTTGATATTTCAGTGCCTTTCAATGCCAACGACCCTGAGGAAAGCGGGTTTGACATCTCTTCCGTGGCGGCGATCATCGCGGCTGTCGAAGGCTTGATTGCTGCGCAGGCAGCCTGAACCTCATGCGGCGTGTTGTGATCACCGGTCAGGGGACAATCAATGCCCTTGGCCGAAATGTTGCCGAGACGATGGAGGCGATGCGCGAAGGGCGCTGTGGCATTTCGGCTCTCGATTTTCGCGATGTGGACCGCCTGTCGATCCGGATCGGTGGGCAGATCAAGAATTATGACCCGGAAACCCATTTCAACCGCCAGAAGATCTCGCTTTATGACCGGTTTACCCAGTTCACGCTGTTGGCCGCACAAGAGGCGGTGACCCAGTCGGGTCTGGTGTTTTCCGGGGATCTTGCCACCCGCTCTGGCGTGGTGCTGGGCACGTCGGGCGGGGGGATGAACACGCTCGATGAAAATTACCGATCCGTCTATGAGGATGGCAAGAACCGGGTGCATCCCTTTGTGGTGCCCAAGCTGATGAACAACGCCGCCGCCAGCCATGTGTCGATGGAATGGAACCTGAAAGGGCCAAGTTTTACTGTCGCCACCGCCTGTGCCAGTTCAAACCATGCGATGGGGCAGGCGATGCAGATGATCCGGTCGGGGCTTGCAGATGTGATGGTGACAGGCGGGTCCGAGGCGATGCTGTGTTTTGGGGGCATCAAGGCCTGGGAAGGGCTTCGGGTGATGTCACGCGATGCTTGTCGCCCGTTTTCCGCCAACAGGAACGGCATGGTGCAGGGCGAAGGGGCAGCGGTGTTCGTGTTCGAAGACTATGAACACGCGCGTGCGCGCGGCGCCGAGATCATCGCCGAAGTGGCCGGTTTTGCAATGTCATCCGATGCGGCTGATATCGTGATGCCCTCCCGTCAGGGGGCTGCGCGGGCCATCCGGGGCGCGCTCAGTGATGCGCAGATGAACCCCGAGGATGTCTGCTATATCAACGCCCATGGCACCGGAACCGCAGCCAATGATAAGACCGAATGCGCGGCGGTGGCGGATGCCTTTGGCCATCATGCGGATGACCTGATGATCTCCTCGACAAAATCCATGCATGGGCACCTGATCGGGGGCACCGGCGCGGTAGAGCTTCTGGCCTGTATCATGGCGTTGAGGGACGGGGTGATCGCGCCCACAATCGGGTATCAGGAACCGGACCCGGAATGCGCGCTGGATGTGGTGCCGAACGAGGCGCGCGAAGCGCGGGTCGAAGCGGTGCTGTCCAATGCTTTTGCGTTTGGTGGGCTGAATGCGGTGCTGGCTTTGCGGCGCGCGCCCTGAGCGTCAGTTTGGTCCGCCCAGTTTAATTGCCCACTGTTAATTGCCCAGTGCGCGACCCAGTCAATTTTGCAACGACGACCAAAATCGTTTCGACGTTCACCTGAGACAGGGAAAACTCGCGACGCTTTAACAGAAAACGCCGCCTGAAAGGGCGGCGTTTTTAGGTGTGTTGAAAGTCGGTGGCGTTACTGCGCGACAGGCTGCGCCAGCGCGTCGTAGGCGGCGGTAAAGCCGGTCAGCGACATGTCCAGATTGACCTTCTGATTGGCTGCTGCTGCGGGGACGATGGTCACCGTGGCCTTGGCGCCTTTTTTGAACGCAGCGATTTCGGCTGCGGTAAAGCCGATATTGGCAACACAGCCCGGCTGAGAGCAGAAGCGGAACGGGTAGCGGCGGGTCTGCGCGCCATCCACCGAGATGGTCAATTGCTGGGTCAGCAAAGTTTCCAGCGGCACCACAACAGTTGCCCCGGCGGCGGCCTGGCCCCCTTCGGGCAATTTGCCCAGAGAGACTTCTGCAACCGAATTGCCACCTTCATCTTTCAGCAGCTGATAGATCTGGCAGGGATCGTCCCCGTCGGGATTGTTCAGGCATTTCACCTCCCACTCACCATGGGTGGAGGCGATATACGGCGCGCCGGGTTGCAGCTCGGCATTGGACACTTCGGTGCCCATATCCGGCCCATCCTGCACAGTGTCGGTGCTGTCCTGTGTCACCTCTGCGGCTTCCGGTGCGGTGGCATCGGTGCTTTCTTGCGCCATCGCTGCCGTGCCAAAGGCGAGAATCGCGGCAATTGACAGGGGTTTCAACAGGGGTTTCATCAAATCAACCGTCATCATATTCCGTCTTTTCCAACGTCTTTTGTTTCAGTTGCGCATGGCTTAGCACGAGGCGTCAGGGCTGTCAGGTGGAAAAGAAAACCGGGTTTGGCCGAGGGGGGATTTTCGCTGATCCCCTCGCTGTGGCTCTGAATTGAATGGAAAGGGTAAGTAACGGTTTCCAAAAGAAGAAAAGGACCCGGCAAATGCGGATCCCTTTCTAATTCTCTCCCTGCCGGACTGACCGGCTTATGGGGGGAACGCTATGTCACTTGGTCGCAGTGGTCAAGACTTGAATTTGATCTGGATCATAAAAAATGCCGCATCCGGGGCGATCGGATAAAAAAGCCGCGCCCGAAAGGCGCGGCAGTCTGACAGGGAGGAAGTCTTCCCGGGGCGAGTGCCCATCGGGAATGATTTCACCCTTTCACAGAAGGGTTAATTTTGTATTGTCAGGGAGAACGGAATTGGAACACCCGACCGTGCGGGCGCAACACCCGCCAGCGGCGCGTGAATTAGACAGGCAGATCAGATGAGTGAAACGATTTTCATTGGTGGCGGTGGTGAAGGCTACGGCACGGCGCAAACGCTTTTGCTGAAATATGCCAACCGGCATGGGCTGGTGGCGGGGGCCACGGGCACCGGCAAGACGGTCACGCTTCAGATCATGGCCGAAAGCTTTGCGGCCCAGGGCGTGCCGGTGTTCCTGTCGGATGTCAAAGGCGATCTGTCCGGACTTGCCGTTGCGGGATCGGAAAGTTTCAAACTGCATGAGGCCTTCACCTCTCGGGCTGAAAAGATCGGGTTCACCGATTATGCCTATCAGGCCTTCCCGGTGACCTTCTGGGACCTTTATGGCGATCAGGGCCATCCGATCCGCACCACGGTGACGGAAATGGGGCCCTTGTTGCTGGCACAGCTTCTGGAATTGACCGAGGCGCAGGAAGGGGTGCTGAACATTGCCTTCCGCGTGGCCGATGAACAGGGGCTGCCTTTGCTTGATCTGAAGGATCTGCAGGCGCTTCTGGTTTGGGTTGGAGAGAATTCCAAAGATCTTTCCCTGCGGTATGGCAATGTCTCCACGGCCTCGGTGGGGGCCATTCAGCGCGCGCTTCTGGTGTTGGAAAATCAGGGCGGGCACAAGCTGTTTGGGGAACCCGCGCTGGAGCTGTCGGATATGATGCGCACCGACACGGATGGGCGCGGGCGCATTTCGATCCTGGCCGCGGACAAGCTGATGGCCTCTCCCAAGCTTTACGCAACCTTCCTGCTTTGGCTTTTGTCGGAACTGTTTGAGGAACTGCCCGAGGTCGGGGACCCCGACAAGCCCAAGCTGGTGTTTTTCTTCGACGAGGCGCATCTGCTGTTTGACGATGCCCCCAAGGCGCTGGTGGATAAGGTCGAACAGGTGGCCCGCCTGATCCGGTCCAAAGGGGTTGGTGTTTATTTCTGCACCCAGAACCCGGCGGATGTGCCGGAAGATATCCTTGGTCAGCTTGGCAACCGGGTGCAGCACGCGCTGCGTGCCTTTACTGCCAAGGACCGCAAGGAGCTGCGCCAGGCGGCGGAGACCTATCGCGACAATCCCCGCTTTTCCACCGAGGATGCCATTCGTGAAGTTGGCGTGGGCGAGGCGGTCACCTCGCTTCTGGAACGCAAAGGGGCACCGGGTATGGTGGAGCGCACCCTCATCCGCCCGCCCAGCTCGCAGCTTGGGCCAGTGGATGCAGCGACCCGTCAGGCGTTGATCAAAGCCTCGCCGATTGCTGGCAAGTATGAGGATCTGAAAGACCGCGAAAGTGCCTTTGAGGTGCTTCAAGCCCGTGCCGACAAGGCGGCGCAAGAGGCCGAAGAGGCAGAGCGCGCCGAGGAGGAGGCCGAGAGTGTGGCAGAACGGGAATACCGCGCCGGGCGGCGCTATTCCGGCACCCGTGTCGGTCGCTCCACCGCGCGCAAGACCAAACGTAAATCCGAAGACGGGTTTGGGTCAGCGATTGCGACCGCCGTGATCAAGGAGCTTAAGGGCACGACCGGGCGGCGCATCGTGCGCGGCATTCTGGGCTCGTTTTTCAAAGGGCGGTGAGCTGTCTATCTAAAAAGATGTAGTGCCAATTGGCGCAATCGCCCCTGAAACAGGAACGGGCCACATCCGAAAAAGTGGCCCGTTTTTTTATTGTTCAATCCAAGGCCCCGGGAAAAATCGTGCCCTTGGGCCTGCCACAAACCTTGATTATGGCTGCGGCGGAATACCCCAAAAAGCAGGGTTTATTGGACTGAAATCGGACTTTTGCACGATAATGTTGTCCGCAGCACGGTTGGCGCTCTTGTCCGAGCAGCCGGTAATAAACAGGACTAAACCAATCACAACGAGCGATACATTTCTCATGATACCCTCCTTGATTGAAAGGATCAGTATCCCCTTCGCCATGGTGATGGATCAAGCTGGCCAATCTGTTAGCGCGCCCCCGGTTGGACGGTGTTGGATGAGGGAGGAGGCTGCAAAGATGTGAAAAGCGTTTGAATTCCCCCCCCTGTCACAGCAGAGATTGAAACGCTTTAAAGGGGGCGGATTTTCAACTCGGCAATCCGGTTGCCATCGCGTCGGAGCACCTCAAACCGGAACCCATGAAAGCTGAATACCTGGCCCTCGCTGGGGATCATCTGGGCTTCGTGAATGACCAGACCCGCAATGGTGTTTGCCTCGTCATCAGGCAATTGCCAGTCGCGCGCGCGGTTCAGGTCGCGGATCGTCATTGCGCCATCAATCAGGTAATGCCCATCCGGGGTGCGGGTGATTTCTTCCTCATCCGCCGCGTCGAACTCATCGGTGATTTCGCCGACGATTTCTTCCAGAATATCCTCAAGCGTGATCAGCCCTTCGAGGGAGCCATACTCATCCACCACCAGCGCAAAATGGGTGTGGCGGTGCAGGAACTGGCGCATCTGGTCATCGAGCGTGGTGGTTTCGGGGATGAAATAGGGTTCCATCACCACCTGCATCACGTCGAAATCATCCAGTGATTTCCCCGAGGACTGAAAGGCATACATGGCGCGGCTCAGATCCTTGGCGTGAAGCACACCAATGATGTTTTCCTGCTCGCCGCGATAGACCGGCAACCGGGTATGGGGAGAGGCGAGGATCTGTTCCAGAACGTCAAGCGCCGGGGCGTCGGCGTCAATCATCTCGATCTTGGAACGATGCAGCATGATCTCTTCGACCGCGCGATCCCCCAGATCCAGCGCCCCTAACAGCCGGTCGCGATCCTCCTTTTCCACGGCCCCTTCCGAATGGCCCAGCGTGATGGCACCGGCGATCTCTTCGCGCACTGCCAGGATCTGGCTGTCCGGGTCGGTTTCGACCCCAAACAGGTTCAGAACGCCCCGCGTGATTGCGCGCACGGCGGCCACTATCGGTGAAAAGATCAAGATCACCACGGCAATTGGCCCCGATGCCGCCCCGGCGGCGGCTTCGGGCCGGGTGATGGCATAGGTTTTGGGCAATACCTCGGCAAAGATCAGCACCAGGAAGGTCATCACCAGCGTGGCCAGCGCCACGCCGCTATCGCCAAACAGGCGGGTGAAAAGGGCGGTTGCCAGCGAAGTGGCGAGGATGTTCACCAGGTTGTTGCCCAGCAGAACCGATCCGATCAGCCGCTCATTATCCTCGGTGATCTCCAACGCGCGCTGCGCCCCGCGTTCGCCACGATCCGCCCGCGAGCGCAGCTTGCCGCGTGACGCTGCGGTCAGCGCGGTTTCCGAACCTGAGAAAAAGCCTGACAGCACCAGAAGCGCCAGAATGGCGGCGGAGGTGATCCAGAAACTGGTGTCGAGCATGTTGCGGCCTTTGTGATCATTGCGGAGCGGGGCGAATTGCCTATAGGTCTTATGGGGACAAGAACGGTTGTTTTCAAGGGAGTGACCAATGGATCCTCAGACAGAAACGCATCCCGGTGCCCAGGAAATACCAACCGGCGAAGGGGCAGGTGATCCGGCGCCGCTTCTGGCCCGCTTCGCCCATGCCCCCCTGACCGGGGCCGGGGAGGCGCTTGAAATGATGCGCCTGTCCCTGCTGGACTGGGCGGCCGTCTCTATCGCTGGCGCGCGTGAGCCGGTCTCAGAGATCCTGCGCGACATGGGGCTTGAGGATGGAGGGCATACACAGGCCAGTGTTATCGGCTCCGCCACCCGTCTGCCGGCCCGTGCCGCCGCACTGATCAACGGAACCACCAGCCATGCGCTTGACTATGATGACACGCATTTTGCCCATATTGGCCATCCGTCCGTGGCCGTGATCCCCGCCGCACTCGCCCTGGCCGAGGCAGAAGGCAAGACCGGACAGGACATGCTGGAAGCGGCCCTGATCGGGGTGGAAGCGTCGATCCGTGTCGGGATGTGGCTGGGCCGATCACATTACCAGACCGGGTTTCATCAGACCGCCACGGCGGGGGCGTTTGGTGCGACGCTGGCGGGCGCGCGCCTTTTGGGGCTTACCGAGGCGCAGACCCTGCACGCGCTTGGCCTTAGCGCCACCCGTGCCGCCGGGTTGAAAAGCCAGTTTGGCACAATGGGCAAGCCCTACCACGCGGGTATGGCCGCTCAGACCGGGGTGGAGGCGGCCCGTGCTGCCCGCACCGGATTTCTGTCGACCCCGGACGGGTTGACTGCTGAGCAGGGCTTTGGTCCGACCCATGCAGGTGAGGGCAATATGGGGGCGTTTGAGGGGATGGGCACGCAGTGGCAGATCCTGTCGATCAGTCACAAGTTTCACGCCTGCTGCCATGGCACCCATGCGATGATCGAGGCGCTCTCGCCGCTGATGCTGCGGCCCGATCAGGTGGTGTCGATCGAATTGCGCACCCATCCTCGCTGGCTGAGCGTGTGCAATATTCCGACCCCGGCGACCGGGCTTGAGGTGAAGTTTTCCTATGCCCATGTGGCGGCGATGGTGATCAGCGGCTGTGACACGGCGGCGCTGGACAGTTTCTCGGATGCGCGGGCGCGGGACCCGGAATTGCAGGCGCTTGCGCGCAAGCTGCATGTGATCGGGGATGACGCGGTCAAGGAAACCGAGGCGCAGCTGGTGATTGACACTGTCACGGGGCGCCGCACGGCAGAGCATCATCTGGATACGCCTGTGCCTCTGGACACGCGCCGTCGCAAGCTGCGGGCCAAGGCGCGGGCGCTGATCGGTGGGGCAGGCGGCGGGCAGGGGGACCGGCTCTGGTCCGCCATTCAGGCTGAGGTCGGCCCCGACCTCGTGGCATTGGCGCGGCTGTTACGACTGGCCTGATTTAGAACAACAGCGGGACTGGGCGCAGGAATGACAAAGGCGGAGACCCGAAGGTCCCCGCCTGTCCCTGCGGTGTCGGAAGTGTAAAACTCGCGCAGGGCAGGCCCCTCTTGGTCAGGAGTGAGGGGCCGGTCTCGTGGGCCGTGTTACGATGTGAAATCGTAGGCCCGTTCACCATGGGCTGAGAGGTCAAGCCCGTTGGTTTCGGTTTCCAGATCCACGCGGATCGGGGTGATCAGGGCCACCAGTTTGACCAGTGCGAGGGTGACCACGAAGGTAAAGACCCCGACGATGACCAGCGCGCCGATCTGCGCAATCCACGCCCCATGTCCAAAAGCGGCAATCATGATCGTGCCGAAGATCCCGCCGACACCGTGCACGGCAAACACATCCAGCGTGTCGTCGATCTTCATCTTGTTGCGCACGAAATTCACCGCTTCCTGGCAGAGCACACCTGCGACCGCCCCAATGATCAGCGCCTCAACCGGGCCGACAAAACCAGAGGCCGGGGTGATCGAGGCCAGCCCCGCAATGGTGCCGGTCACAATGCCCACAAGGGAAGCCTTGCCGTATTTGATCCGCTCCCAGATCGCCCAGGTAAGCGACGCGGTGGCGGCCGAAATATGGGTGACGGTGATCGCCATCGCAGCGCCGCCATCGGCTGCCAGCTGAGAGCCGCCATTGAAGCCGAACCAGCCGACCCACAACATGCCCGCGCCCATGAACACCAGTCCCGGCGCGTGCGGTGGGGTGGTGCGATGTTTGCGCGGCCCCAGCACATAAGCGATGATCAGCGCGGCAATGCCTGCGGTTTCATGCACGGTGATGCCCCCGGCAAAATCCTTGGTGCCGACCGCTCCGAAAATGCCGCCATCCGACATCATTCCACCGCCCCAGATCCAGTGCACCACGGGCGCATAGACAAGGAGCATCCACAGGCCCGAAAAGGTCAGCACAAAGCCAAAGCCCACCCGTTCAACATAGGCGCCGACAATCAGCGCGGGGGTGATCACGGCAAAGGTCATCTGGAAGGCAAAGAACAGGATTTCCGGCAGGGTGCCGGACAGGCTGTCGGCGGTCACACCGTTCAGAAACGCTTTGCCCAGCCCGCCCCAAACGCCGTGATCGGAGCCGCCAAAGGCAATCGAATAGCCCAGCACGAACCACAGCACGCTCATCAGACAGGCAATGGCGTAGACATGCATGAAGACCGACAACACGTTGCGCGCCCGCACCAGCCCACCATAGAACAGGGCAAGCCCCGGCAGGGACATGAACAGCACAAGGGCTGTGGCGGTTAAGATCCAGGCGGTGTCAGCGGCATTCATTGGTGTCCCCTTCACATGCAATTTCGCAATTGCCTATGGAAATGGCGCAAAACCCGCGCGCTGAGGACAAAGAGCGTGGAATTTAGCCGCGAAAATCAGAGGTTTTTACACCTTGCTCAAAAATAAGGCGCCTTGCCTGCCCGTTTGGCGCAGGAACGGGCAGTTGTGGAAAGGGGCATTGCCGGATATGCCGCTTTGCCTTGCCGGGTGATTGATGATTGCCGTGAAGGGGAGGGGGGGACTGAGGCTTTGGTGATGATCTGCGGAATGACCCCGAAGTTGGACCGGGCGGTGTTGTGACACTTTACCAAATGTGGCCGCCCCGTTGTTTCCTAACTATGCAGCCAGACCATTTAGGCAGAGGAGGTGCACAGAAACCTTGATACCAACTTGATAGGAAGCGTCAAAACTCATCATTCTTCCTCATCAAGTGATTGATAATTAACATTTTTCCACCACGTCTTGAAAATATCCTGTCCGAAAATCACGATAAAAAGGGATGCGATTCCGAGTATCCCCACAATCGAATTCCTGTTTGATGAGAGCAGAAAAAGAGCAAAGAACAGGCTAAATGCTGCAACTTTTTCTTTCCATTTCGTTGTCAAGGCTCGTCGTATAGAGTTGCACTTTTTCAATATCGTCACCTGTAAGTGCCGCAATAGAAGTGAAAATGTTGCAGCGCCAGCTATGTCTACTGGTGCTGGATGCTCATTTTCCATTAATCATTCTTTCTTGAAAGTTTGCTAAATATCAGTGACAGCAAAGCTTGAGTTAGACTGTAAAGACAAATCGCTGCAGGAAAATAGTAGGCTCCCTTCCCGGTTTGTCCTGCGTACCAAAAACCCGCCAAACCTCCGAGAGGGACAGCTACATATTGAAGAATGGGATTCTTATATGTCATTTTCATTAGGTCTCTCCATCGTTGTCACAACTAAAACCTTGGGGATCTCTTAAGCAAAAAAGGCCATTTCAATTTCATTCTCGCAAGGGTAGAGGGGAAATCAATTCACGGTCAGAATGGTCCCTGCCAACAGTAATGTAGGCGACTTCCATAGTACCCTCAGGGACCACTTCACTTGAACATATGGCCCATCGTAAAAACATCACTCATCTAAATCTTAATCTTCCAACTCTGGCACCCATTTGTAACAGCGGGAAATCTGGAAGTCC
This sequence comes from Aliiroseovarius crassostreae, assembly GCF_025137635.1. Lineage (NCBI taxonomy): Bacteria > Pseudomonadati > Pseudomonadota > Alphaproteobacteria > Rhodobacterales > Paracoccaceae > Aliiroseovarius > Aliiroseovarius crassostreae. The sequence continues at coordinate 1,209,730 of NZ_CP080772.1, forward strand.
GTTAGCACACCATGCTTTTCGAGAAACTTAAAGTATCTGGGTGCAAACCCTAGATAAATCCCCCAATACATCGCCGCACATGAAACGAAGAACATCCATATAAGAAATAGAGGCAGCCATCCTCCGAACGTTTCTGCATCAATTAAGCCATAGAAGAAGCTAAGATAAAACACTAAAACGGTAACGCCCAAGTTCGCTCCGATAAAGGCGCTTCTGTTGGATTTTGACCGTGTGATCTTCGTTGCCATATGCCTTCTTCTCTCTGACATCTATTTGTTATCCACTGATTTTACCCTTTACAAAATTGGTTGAGATTCAAAATCAACTGAAATGCTTCAGCTCCAAAATTCCCTTTGGTCGAGGCTGGCACCTCAAATACTCCAATGCCGTTGCCGCCGTAGCACACAGAAAAGAAGTCACGCTCGTCAGTAAAACGGCCCATTGTTGCTGGTATGATCTTTGTCATTCCCCCTTTCACAATTTGCGCCTCACTTGAGAACAGATCCATCGGGACAAACTGATCGAGACCAATACAGGTTTTGGGTGTGCAACGTCTGATCACAGCTTCGAAACTTGCAAAGATCTTTGCCAAAGACGCAGGGGGCTTGTCTGTGTCCGTAAGGTCGGTCAGCTTAAAGCGCGCCTCAGCTCTGAAACGGGCTTTTTCAAGGATCATCTCTGTATCGGCGAAGCCATCAGACACTTCTGACGACGGGAAAACCCTGACTACGCCATTGCAGTAGAACTCCATTTTTCCGTTTTTCAAAAAAACAAGGCATTCTGTTCTTCTGAATTTCTCACCTTCATCTGCTGCAAGGGGAAGGGACGTCAAACCCAGAAATACAAACGCGAGGATAGAGATGAACGATAGAACTTTCCTCAACACGGCAAAGACATAATCTTCTCTGCTTTCTTCGTGCCCCATAGATAAAACACTCACTTCATACTCTCCAAGAACTCCATAAACTCAATCCTGTCTTAGCTGACAAACACCATTATAAATTTCAACATTGGGCACTTTACCGCTTCTGTAAGTCACCAATGCAGATTGGCCGTTTTCTTGAATGAAAACCGAGCCCAATTCACTCACTTGCAAAAAGCTGTCCCCATTTTTACTCATTCTGTGAGTGATCTGGTCTCGTGAAAACTTCACCGAGCGCGAGGCTAGGTTGCATTTTCCTGCTGGTAGCTCGCATTTTTGGGCGAGATAACACCAATATGTCTCTGAAGCGGTAGCCGCCGAAGACAGAAATGCCATTAGTCCCAATACTAAAAAACTGTTATATGCTTTTCGCATAACTTCCCCCAATAAATTGAAACCCCATCCGCTTCGCGAGCTTATGCGCGCGGGCGAGGTCTATGTCTGATGTCACATGAAACAGGATTTCTTGCGCGCCTCTGGCCTGTGACCACGTCTCAATTCCACGAAACAACCCCATCGCAACCCGACCGCCGCTCAGCGTCATACGCACGTCGCGCGACACATTGATGTTGTGAATGGTGGTTAGCAACACATCCGTCCCGATGTAATACTCCCCAACCGAGCAATATGCTGCCCCCACCGGCACACCATGTTTCTCAGCCAGCATGACGGCATGGCGCTTATCATCGGAGATTGCCGTCAATGCGATCTTTTGCACTTTCTCAGCGCTGAACGGAATATAGCCAACCCGGCTCTCCGCATGAGCTTCGCGGGCAAGGTCAACGATTTTCGGAATATCCACACGGTCGTTTACTATACGGAAACAGATCCAAGCATCGGATTTTAAACGGTTTTTTTGTTTGCGGGCGGCACACTCACTTCATACTCTCCAAGAACTCCATAAACTCATCCAATACTCACTGCGATCTTTCGCCGTGGCTTTTCCAGACGCTTTTTGCCGACGACGTCACGCAATGTTTCCCAATTTTGCCATCCGGTTGCCTGCAGGCGTTTTTCAGAACAAGTTCGAAATACATTTCACTCGAGTCTATAATCACAGGACCTTTGGGGGAGTTTTCTGAGAAATCATATTGCGTAAAACTTGGATCAAGGCCAAATGAAGCCGGTATCAGCAGATCAAGACAATCGTGCACCGTCCGTTTGGATAAATCGGCAATATACGCGCCGATATATCCCACAACCCCTTGACCTGACAGGATCATTCGTCCGTAGCAACCAGGAAAGCCAGTATTTAGCTGTTGGTTCTCTACCTGTTTCAATAAGGCGTTTTGTGTCCCTAAAACACTCGTCTGCAGGGAAATTCCATTTGGCGTTAGTTTCACCAACTTTTCAGAGGTGGTCGCCAAATTCAGGAATACATAATTGCTTGCAGATGCAATCTTGTCATCAGATGCCCAGCGTTCGGGGGGCACGGCCAGGTCAAATGCCTCGCCGGAAAGACGTGCAGCCTCTGAAACCCGAGCTGCAACTTGAAACGACGACCGTCGATGGGGCGATTCTAATATCTGAAATATAATTGGTGTTTTCCACTGCAGGATATAATCGGGATTTGCAGGCTCCACAGCAAAACGGTTTTTCGGATAATAGTTGCTAGGGAGATCTTGTGCGGATGCAGGCGTTGAAAATACGCCCCCACATAGTAGCGAACAAAGAAGCCATTTTGCCATTTTCGACCTGCCGATGGCAAAGACACCATTTTGTTTCATCGTTATTTAGCTCCCAGTTCCTCAGGTCAACAACATGTGCAGGCCATTCCGATACCTTCATGCTGTGCGTGTTTGCACGCAACACACCCGCCCCACATGTGTTTCGCGGGTAAGACCAACGGTTTTCGGATTGTCAGCATGATCCCGCAGCACAGGAAATCGAAGCGGCTGGCTTGGCTGGCTTTCAGGATCGGGAACGTTCAAAACGCTGGAAATGGGCTGCACGGGTCACCTAACACAAACTTCTCGCATAGATTGAATGGCTTTCCGGGAGGATGTCAATGTCGCAGAAGTGATGATCGCTCACCTCGAAACCGGGGACATAATCGCGCTGACCAGGGAAATTCACCTATCGCAATAGTGCCACAGGCAAACCTGCTTCCAAATGCGTCCCATGAGTTTTGGCGCCTGAAATGATCAACCCGGCGCAAGATGCAAAAAAGCCCTCAAGCTGTTGAGCTTAAGGGCTTTTCTTGGCTCCGGCGGTAGGGGCGTTAGCCTCTGGCCAGGATCCTTTGATTTCTTAGAAGTTTTCGCAACCGACTATCGGCGATGACTCCGCATGTGCACCCAGAAGTGCCACATTGTGGAGTCCCGTGCAACAGGACAGTTGTCCTACGGCAACAATGAGCAAACCTCGAATATGCGTGTTCGCGCCGTCAATGGATTAGAAACAGGTGAACGGCCCTAACCGGTCATTCACGCTGTTCAGCATGCATGGCCGGTAAGGGATTTGGACTGGAAGCCCATTGGAAAGAACAGATGTCCTTCATCGCTGCTGACGTCCCGCTGTCGTGTTGGCAGGTTCGACAGGTGCGACCTGCAGGAGGTTGGTGGTAGTGTCCTGATTAGCGTGACACACTTCCTTAGATGTTCGGAGAAATGTGATTCATCCAAGCATGTCCGGATGCTCTATTTCCTTCTGAACAATAGGTTCAGGATCTTGCGAACTGCGCCAACGTGTGCCGAAGTTTTGTTCAAGAGCTCATTGGTTGGTATGGGATAAGATTTATCACCCTGCTTCAACAGCTTGAACCCACTTTCTTCCAACGGTGTATTGTGAAAGTAGAAAGCCGCCCCATCTCTTGGATCATAATTGAGTGGCTCATGGAACAGGGTGGCATGATGTTCGCTTTCAGGCAGTTGGGCCACCTGCGTGTTCGAGATATTCAACCGCCAGAGTGACTTGATCTTCGAGATACCGGTCAGATCAGCTACCCGCGTCCCGCTCAGGGACAAATGAAATATTGACGCGCCGAACAGGGGGGAAAGATCGCTGATTTTGGTGTTCGACAGATCCAGGAGGCGAAACTGGCTATTCCGGTTCCACCCTTTCAGCGATGTGACCGGCGTGTTCTCCGCGCGAAGCTCCTTCAAACTGGCTTTGAATGATAATGGGGCAATGTCAGTGACGGGATTGCCGGAAATATCAATTTCTTCCAACGCGGGATGTGCGCGCAGGGGAGAAATATCCCGCAGATTTGCGTTGCGCAGCTTGAGAACGCGCAGCTTTGGGCATCGCATGATTGGGCGCAAATGATTGATGTCGGGATGGGTCACCCTAAGGGTTTCAAGCGAAGGGCAATTCGCAAATGCCTCATAATCCCGGACCTCGCACAGATCGACCATGGCCCAGCGGAGCTCAGACATCGTCTCCGGCACCCCGCGCACGCCCAAGTCTTGGCCCCAAGCTGACAACCCATCCAAACGGTCCAACCTGCCAAGGGTCGACAGATCGAACTCTACCCGCTGGTCTCGCCCAATGCTGTGAAGGTGCAATCGCTTCAGATTGGGAAGGTGAGGCAGGCGGTGGCTGGATCTTGTCACCAATTCCAACCCTGTCAGAGGCTTACCATCAAAGACCGACAGATCCGTGTCGGGGCGCGTCCAGAGCTTGACCTCTTTCAAATGGGGGCATCGGGCCAGTGGGGCAAGATCGGCAATCCCTTCTTCGCAGACGGACATTTCGAACTGTTCGAGATTGGGCAGAAGATCCTCAATCCCGGAAATGTCGGTGACGGATGCACCCACCGTGATCCGCTTCAGCTGTGGCACTTGGGTGAGGCCGGAAAGGTCGCTGACCTGGGTATATTGAAGGTGGATCTCCTCACCTTGCAGCAGGGCGATATTGCGCGGCAGTTGCCGCAGCGCCTTGAACTGTCCGCTCCCACCATAGAATTTTCCATCCCGCTCCAACCGGGATTCGAGCTCGGCCAGCGCGGCATTAGGGTCTTCGTTCCAGACCGGGTCAGGTTTGGGATATGTCATCGAAAGTTACCGTTTCATCATCGTTACGACGCTTTTTGAAAGCGAGAGCGATCAAAGCTGGAGATTGTATTTCAGCATCAATAGCCGTGGGTTGTCTTGCGCCATGCCCAGATCAATCGCTTCTTTCAAGACCCGCTCGGCGGCGGATCTGCTCAGCGCCAGCCCAAGCCCACGTAGCGGGTCATGGCTGGTGTTGACCGGCAGTTCCCCGGTTTCCAACTCGCGCAGGACAGAGGGTTCCATGGCCTGATATGCCCCAAGGTCGCGCATCATTGTGGCGTCGATTGTCCCGATGTCAGGACCGAGGAAATCATTGACCGCAAACATGTAAGGCGACTGAAAGGTGGCGCGCAGGCCCTGTTTCCACAGAGACCGCGGCAGATCCCGGTAAAGCCCGCGCTCTCCGGTATGGCCTGCGGCAATCATCCGTTCGGCGGCGATGGTGCGCACCTCTACGCTGCCTGTCGTCGTGATCGCATACCAGAAGTCGGATTTCATCAGGTCGAAATCCAGCCGGCGGGCAAACTCGGTCGCTGTCAGGCCAACAGCATCGGAGAGCGCCTCAACAGTGGTGCAATAGCGTGCGACAAACAGATCAGCCTCGGAATAGGCGGGTTGGGCGGCAACGATCTGCGCACCCTTAACCTCAAGAAACTGCGCAATGTGATTGGCCACTTCTTCAACAGTTTCCCTGCCCGCCATGGCCTGCAATCTCTGCGTCGCAAAATCCCGAACCTTTTCAGATGGGTCGTTCCGGAAATGCTTCAGGATGGGCACATCCCACGGGTAGTTTCCATTAAACAGGCCACGGCCGCCAATTTCATTCAGCAGATCATATCGAATATCTTCGTCATGGATTTCTGCCAATCTGGTAAGCAAATCATAAGCGGCAGTCCTATCGTTGCGGTAGAGAATCTCGAATGCCTTGTTGCGGGGGCGCCGCCGGAATTTCCGTGTATTTTCAGGGGTAAGCGGCACAGCGGCGCTGTAGCGGGTATAGGCTTTCTCGGCCAGCCAGACGGCCCAGGGGCGATAGAGATCCGGATAGCGAGGGCGATCGGTCGGTTTTGGCACCCAGTCCCGTGGATGCACCGTGAAACCCCGCGCAGCGGCAAGCCTGAGAAGGTCATAGATTGAAGCGCTTTCATTCTGGAGCGCGGCGGCGAAGGCCATTCGCGCCTCAGGAGACATGCGCGGCAATCCCAGATCGGGGAGGCGCAGCGCGGTCAGTGGACCCGCTTTTTGCGGAAAGGGTTCGCGTTCGAACCAGTTCTCTACAGCGTATCTGACCCTCTCGGGGAAAGTATCATAGAACCATTCACTGAGGAGCTGGCGCCATTCGCTATCATGGGTATCGACCCATTCCGAGCGGGCGTAGCGAATGCGGTGTGCCCAATTGATAAACATGATGTCTTCCTTGAAATCTGCTCTTTTGATTTGTCGGGAAAGGACGGGGTCTGCCAACGAACTGACCGCCCGCCTTTCCTGTTTCGGGTGCGCATCAGGTCACATGGTCCTTCTGCGCCGTCGGGTTTTCCTTTTCACTTTGCCGCGCTGCTCGCTCAGGGAGTTTTTCAAAGCGGGCGTGTGAACGCGTGCGATCAAGCGGTCATAGAAATCACGGGCCTCTTCAAGGGGCAGCGTGTTTACGGTGCTGATCACGGCGCCCGCCAGTTCGGCCTGCCGGTGACCGCGCCCCAGACCGTGCCGCATACCGCGCCCCTGTCCATCTTGCAGAGGGGCGGGGCGGATGTGATCCCGGAACATGAGGTCAGCAAGATCATCAAGGCGGGGCACCGCCGTTTCCAGCGGCAAATGGGTGAGCATCCAGATCGACCAACGCCATGATTTATACTCGATCTCTGAGAAAAACGGCTCTGTATCAACGATATAAGGACCGTCAAGCATGTCGAAGGACAGCCCATCAAGGCGCTGCAAAAGCCCCTGTGGTGCAGGGCGTTTCTGGAAGGATGCAGCCGAGGTCTCGGTGCTGCAAAACGTGTGATAATACTGGGGAAATGCTTCGTCGCTGCTGAGCCAAAGCTCTTCTTGCGGCACAATCAGCCCCGGATGGCGCTGCAATAGCGCGATCCGGGCGATCAGCCGGTCCAGCGCCGCAAGGGTGCGGGTTTCGCAATGGGCCAGTTGAAGATCCGTTGGTCGGGTGACAAGCCCTGAGAGCGATGGACAGTTCGTCACATCCTCCGTTTCGGTGGGCAAAGGCATGGCCTCTTCCCAATTGGATTGCTGGACAGGCTGCGGCAGGCGTGCCTCAAGCGCGGTCAGGTTGTGGCGCATCACCGCCGTCAGGGCGCGCAGATCGGCAAGGGCGGTGGAAACCTCAGCCCCGCAAGATTGGGCGCAGGCGATCCGCTTGGCATAGCCGACCACATCAAGATCATAGGCCTGCCCCCTCAGGGCCTCCCACTCACTTTCTGCCCCGTGCTCTGAGGCCTGTCCGAATGGCGCGCGCGATGTTGCTGCGTTCAGCAGCTCCCTGCGCTTCTCGGCAATCCAGTCAGGCCAAAGCTCCGGCAGGTCCAGCGGTTCGCTGCGCCGGATAAGTCGGTCCATAAATGTGCGCTTGGTGCCGCGCAGGGCATCAATGAGCAGCTGTTTGACCGCATCGTCTGATCTATAGGACGTGTATTTCACCAACCGTTCAAGATCGGCACGCCCGCGCGGCAGGTGTGGCGCCAGCTTCTTAGCGATGTTCATGTCCAGCGTCGGAGAGTTCGACGTATAGGGGTTCGCAAAAAGACAGTGGTATTCGAGGATACAACAGGCCTGATCCGGGGTCGGGGTGAAGGGCTTCCTGAATTCCGCCAGCTGTTCGTCATAACTCATCGGTAGTTTCCAAGGCAGCACTTCAATCCCGGCCCGACGCCATTTGTCGTTTTTGTGCGCCGACAGCTGCACACCAAGACGGCACATATCGGCAAGGAATTCGGCCCGCTTTTCAGGGGACGCATTCAAAAGTGTCTGGCGAAACGCCTGCCTGGGTTTGGTCGGCATCTGCTCCCAACCATCCGGCCCGTCCGAGGCGATGCAGGAAAAAACCGGGCCAAACTTGTCCCGGACCCACGCATTTTGCAACTTGGCATGACCATGGATGCGCGACATTTCGCGGTAGAAAGCCAGTTCAGACGGATCGCGACCAAGGCGGCCCATCACAGCTTGATGCCGGGCGATCAGGGCTTTGGCCTCTGTGTAATACAACACGTTTTCCGTATGGAAATCATCCAGAAAGGCGTTCAATGCCGCGTCACAATCCGCTTGCGATGCGCCCGGAAACATTTCAATGAAATCTGCCTTGAAGTGTTCGATGCTGTCTTCGGGGCTGGCCGTATAGCGATGGTCGGCCCAGGACCTTCGTGTCTCTTCAAACAGGGTATTTAGGCGTGATACATCAATTTGCACTTCATGTTCCAAATCATGTTGGTCGTCGCGTTAATACTGGTTTGCAGCACTTTATTTACATTTGTCCATTTCAGCGGGCGACAGATTGACAAGCGCCACGCAAGAACAACCTCTGCGAGTATGTTTGTAGAACTTGTTCCGCAACTATGCATCCAGTAATTTTCAACACTTGCGACATCATTTCCCTCGTGTCTCTCCTGCAGCAGGAACAACGGCGGTGTTCGCACGAGGTGTTCAATTTTTATCCACTCCGAGATACACAAAACGTCTTCTAAGACACCCCAGTGAGAGTCTGAATGAGCCGATTAGGAAACCTTGACGTGAGGCGCGGCAAAAGTCGGCTTTCCGCCCAACTGGATTTGGGTGTCATGGCTTCGACGCCTTGGTTCTGCAGTCGAAAAAAGCTTCCGGTATTTTTATGGCTATCCGAAGAAACGAATGCGTATATCCGCCCTGGGGCGTAAGCTCTCAAATGGATTGGCTGATCTAATCGGGTTGACTAACGAGGAAGCGCGATGAATGTCCCGCTTCCTATGCGCGATGAAAATTTTGTTAAATCACACTTGCGAGTAGAAAATCCGCCTCACGGATAGCAGCCAGTTTGTCATCCAGCTCTACCCTTGCCGCCTTGAACTGCTTCCAGCGATAAGCCAGATTCACATATTCGACGACCTTTTGGTCTTGCTCCCAAACCAAATCCACATCCTCCGCAATTGCAGCATCTCCTTTTCCCTTGCGGATTTCATTGAGTGTTTTGCGAATTTGCTCACCCATGTGCTCAATCAGTTCGGTATCGACGGTCTTGAATCCGTCGCGTTCCTGCAGCGCGCGAAGTGCCTCGATGATGATTGACTTGCTCGTGCCTTTTGGCACCAGGCTACCGCCCAACCACTCTTCCGCCAGGAACCGGCCTTGAACGATTGTTTTGAGCGTCATGTCATGAACTTCGCGTTCGATTTCAATGTGCATTGATATCTCCATAGTTTGAGATCGCATCATGTGATCTCTCAAGACGCCAGAACCTTGGAGGGGGGATCTGGCGGGGAGGTGCCTGGTGGATCAGGCTGCCAGGCGGAAAGACAGAGCAGTGCTCAACTCAGCATCTTCCAGCTTGAGCAACTCGCATTCCAGCTCATCGCAGAGGACACAGATTTCTTCGACGATTGGCGATGCCGGATCGAGGTTCGCGAAACTCGCAGCTTCGATTGTATCTTCGCAATGCACATTCTGAAGACTGAACAGCGCATGAAGATTGAGGAGCTGAGCTGCGAGGCGGCGCGTCAGCACGAGTGCAGACGCTATCTCATCCAAAAGGGATTGTGCTTTGCGCAGTGCGGGCTGCCCTCCGAGCAGATAAGCTGCATTTTGAACTGCTTCAGAATGCGTTGCCATGAATGCGCGAATGCTGGTCATGGTGTCGTTGGTAAGGTCGAACATATTTGTTCTCCTGTGCAGCGCCCCGGCGGTGGTGCCGGTGGCTTCAAGTGCGGCTTGTTGCGCTCCATTTGTTTGCGGGTTTCGGTTTTGAGAGGCTGCATTCTCTCAGTTCGTTTGTTCGGTTTCCGAGGGTCATTTCGAAGTGATCTCACGCAAGGGATTACTTCGAAATGAGCGATCGGAAACCAACTTCATATCCGCTTCAAAAGAATTCAGATTGGGTTGCGCGACATGGAAATTGGGATCTGCGGCATGAAATCTTATGAAAACTCAAAAACGGATGGATCAAATTCCTTGGCGACATCTGACAATTCAGTTTGCCCCTTTACCCTTTGAGCCATTGCCAGAGCATCTCCCTGGTAGGCTACGGCCGTCGCGTGGCTTCGTTGCCCTGTGGCCGCCATGGCGAGGTCGGTTCCTGCCTCTCCGAGCTTGATGCCCATAAATGTGTGCAGGATGGTGCGTGCAATGTGCTCTCCTGTTCCCACAACCTGACGCCAGCAGTCCGAGACATAGTTGTAAGCGACGGGACTGCCGTCATTGGTGATAAACAAAGCTCGGTGTTCCTGGAGGCACTTGTCACGCATTTCATCAAGCCAGATTGGATTGCATCCGCGCAGGATGAGCGCGTCGATGAAGATGTTCAGGCGTGGGTCCAGTTCAGTTTCCCAAGAATAACCACTTTTCGAAAGCGTCATTTCAATTGTGTATCTATTGCCATTCCAAAACAAGGTTTCGCCAAATACGAGACGGGTGTCCGCAAGGCGCACTGGAAGAACCGAGAAGATCGCGAGCGCTGCTGCCTGGTTCCGATGGGCCTGTCGTGACCTTGGGGACAGGATGTTTGGCGCTTCATCCAAGATCGTTTGTGCTTGTTCGATGAGGGCGACCGGGGAATATCCCGTGTTTTGAAGATGTTGAAACTTCTTACTCTTTGTTTGCCTCGCCTTTGTCTCGTAGATCCGCGTGAGCTCTTCCAAGAGCTGGATGCTCTCATGATCGGTCGAGATGTAGCGCGCGAATTTCAGGACTGCACTAAAGGATGCTCTCAGCGTGGCCGCGGCCAAATTCCGAGCGCTCATGTCGCGTGCGTAGGCGCGAACCGTGTCGGGGGAGATTTCATCTGGCATTGCAGCTTTCCGGGCAGAAAACAGCAACTGGCGGATTTTCATCTTGTGTGTGCCCATCATGCCCGGGGCAGGGGGCATCTGACCGTTTCGATCAAACCCCGCGTCCATATCCGCAAATGCCTCCTTCCAAGGTAGTGGTAGCGCGTCGAAGTGAACGGACACATCCAGACGGCGTGGTGAAGAAAGACCCTTGCGGCTTCGCTTCGGTTCCCTTTGGCGAATTGCCTCCTCCAGATGCAATATGCTGGGGTGACCAGGGAAAATGGACATTAAAGCAAACTTGAGCGCCCTCAGCCGTGTTTGCGAGTTGTTTTCCTGATCGAACCTCAGGAATACGTCCGCAGTAATTCCGTTGCCGTTCGCCGAGTTTGGCCGTTCCAGAAAGGCCAGAAAATCGTCGACCAACCGGAGCTCCAGCACGGTTGCACTGGAGATGTTGGGATCACCGATCATTGGATCCCAACGAGCCCCTGCCAGAACTTCGGATTTGCTTCTGTAGTCCGGTGTCTTCATTGGCCGATATCCGACAAATCCAGAATGAACTTTTGAACTTCAACGCGTTGTGCGCGCTCGTTAACCCATGCGTAGTTCTTGCGGACGGTTGCAGGAGTGTCATCGAGCAGTCGTTCGAGAAGGTCCCACCGCCCCGGGTTACGTTCCAGAAGCAATGACGCCAGGCCATGGCGAAACTTGTGGGGCGTCATAGGAAGACCTTCAGCTCGGGTGTGACGTTTGAACCAGCTCAGAAACGTTCTGTAGCTAAGGGCGCCCGGCTTTATAATTGTAGGAAACAGATACGCGCTTTGCTCGTGGTCGGGAAAAAGCGGGCGGATTTCCCGAAGATACCACTCGACAACCTCAAGGCCATTGAGGTTTTCAGGGTTGATTGGGGCCCAGATTTCCACGTCATTCTTCGTGTCCTCAACACCGAGCTGAATGGTCGCGTGTTTGGTTTTTGCCGTCGGCAAAAGGAACGTCGGATTGGGGCCGCGAATAATCAGCTCCAGGGCATTCTCAATCCGGATCGGAGCTCCTCGGGTTTCGATGGCACAAATGGCTGCTACGGTGCCAATTTGACGTATTTCCTGAAGTTCAACGTCTTCTGGAGTTCTTCCACAGCTTTTGATTTCTTTGAGCATCTCATTGGCGCGGTTGCGCAATTTCACATGCAGGGAAAGAAAGGTAATGGTCAGTTGGGTCGAGTCCAGAAGTTGTTTGCAAAAACTCCGAGAGGAACCGGACATTTCTCCTGAAGCACTTTTGCCCTTATCCAGAAATTTATTGGCTTTCACATGGTTTTTCATGGGCATGGGATCCACGCCATTTCGAGCCATGACTACGAATATGGATTTCAGGTAGTCATATGCTGTTCGTGCGGAGATATGACCTTTCTCTTCAGCATGGTTTGACCAGAACCGGACGACGGCCGTGGCGTTCTCCAGCGTGAACAAATCCCCGAGCTGTGCATCAGTGTCCGGAGAAATTGCACCTGACCTGATCAAGGTGCTGACAAACTTGCGCATCGCGGCGAGGCAAAAGTCGACATATGACTTGGAAACAGCATCGACGAACTCCTGTTCAATGGGATCGTATTCCGTCTGGGTCGCCTCTCGAACCCAATCGTTGATTTCGGAAGAAATGTGGGGCGGTATAACGTCTAAGTTTTCACTGCGTCGCTTTGGGGGCGCAGGGAATGCGTCCTCTGGAAGGAAACGGGCAACCGCCTCATCATGGCGAAACTTGTTCAGTGTTTTCAGTGCTCTTTGAAGCGATTTCCACTCGTTTCCTTCGAGTGTTGGAGAAATGCCTTCCAACCATTCCTGGCTGACGATTGACGGTGGGATCCCATCGGCCCTGGCGAGATCAGCCAGCTTGCGAACGGGAATGAGCATTTGTGGGGCTGGTTGGCAACGACCGCGACTGGTGACAGCATGCGGTTCCAGGGCTGAGAGAAGCGCTGACCACTCGTCCACGCGAGCCCGACGTTCCTTTGCGGCAGAGGCCAACCCAGTTGCGTTTTTGACTGCAGCGATAATCTTTCGCCGCGTGGCTTTGTAGGCCTTTTCTGATCGGGCAAACGATGGTTGATAGCCGTTCAGTGGTAGTTGTTGTTTGATCATAGGCAGATCCGCAGGGATCTGGCTCAGGACCAGCCCATCTGTCATATTCGGATACCGCTTAACGGCATTGGCATAATCAGTGTTTCCTGCCTCCATTGCCCATGCGTGGACATCTTGGAGCGTCATTGCGGTGATTGGTTTTTGGAAGCTCATTTCGACCTCTTGTTTCTTGTCCGCTAAATGACAAATTGGCCATTATCCTCGAATCCAAAGCAGAAAATGACAAAAGCCCATGGTTTTTCCGGAACCGAATATCCGGGGGTGTTTGTCATTTTGTCCGCTATTGATGTCATTGACTGTTAGGGACCAATTCTGCGCCGAAATGTCATTTGCGAACGAATTTCAGTTCATTTGGGTGGCGCTTTGTGTCGCTCATCCTCCTTTCCGCGACAGAAAGGAGATGGGGCCAAATGACAATTTGAGGAAATATTTTGTTGGTCACAGTTCACCTCTTTGGTGGCAGGAAATATGTGCTCGCGGAGGCTTGAGGACTTGATGCTGAAACTGGCTGCATTTGCCTGGTTTGGGCAGATACTGAAGCTTTGGCACCTCGTAGGCGTGGATGCATCAAGCTTGTGTCGCGAATGAATTTGGGGGGCACGCCGGTCATCCAAGCGTCAAGCTCGAAGGGAAAGATCAGTCGTTTTCGCGGGCCGAGATGGATGTAGTTCCTGAACGTTCGGTCGTGGTGAGAGCCATCAAACATCCTGCCGAAAGTCTTTGCTGAAGTGCCGGATGCAGCTGCTGCTCTTTGCGCGTCCAGCAGTGGTCGCAAAAGGGCACCCTCATCGGTGGGCAGCGGGTGTGGGAAACCAAGCGCGGCAAGCAAGCGAGCGCGTGGGTAACCCTTTCCGCGTTTAGGAATTCCGATTTCCTTCATTAGGTTGCGGGCAAATGCTTGCGACGTGGTAAGGAAGAACGACAGTTCTTTGGTGCTTAAAAGCGGGTTAAGAACGGATGGAGGTGGGTTTTGAAGCACTGTGATCTCCCTGTTGAATAGTAGGGAGGTGGGTCTGCCGCTGTGATATGGGAAATCCGGTTTGAGATGGGCAGTTCACATATTGCCGACCTGTTTTGGCATCGAAGCCCTGATGAACACCAACATAGAAAAAAGCTCTTGAAGGAGCTTTTTTCTATGTTGGTGTTCTCAACGTGGGTGCAAAAGAAATAACCGAAAAAAGGGATTCAAACCCCCTTATGGACACGCAATTTGCGACCTTATGTCCTGTTCAGCAACTGGGAAAACCCCAGCGAGAACAGAAGGATCCAACATGCAAATGAAAGCCCAATCCAAGCCCGAGTTTATCTTCGAGCGTGCCAATGACCATATCCCGAGCCGGGAGTGCAACTATGTCATACGGGATCTCTGCAATCGTAAAGAAGTTGGCATGCTTGTCGCCCCCAGCAATGTCGGTAAAACAGCCGTTGCAGTCGCGCTTGGGGCACATGTGGTGCAGGGGAAACCCGTTCTCAGCATGAACACCAAGCGTGGTGCCGTTCTGCACATCTGTGGCGAAGGAGGTGATGGGGTCAAAGATCGAGTTTATGCCCTGCTCAAGGATGTGGAAGATGCCGAAGACTATCTCGTGATGAAATCGCGCTTGAATTTGGGTGATCCGGATCATGTGCCAGAACTGATTGAGCAGTTGAAAAAGCACCTTCCGCGCTGCGAAACCGCGATCAGCCTGATCATTATCGACACGTTCATTCATGCGATCGCTGACCTGAACGAGAATTTCTCAAACGAAATGAGCATCGCGACGTCAGGCGCTCAGACAATTGCGGAAGAGCTGGATGCGCATGTCCTTCTGGTTCACCACACAGGGCGCGACGAGGACAAAGGTGGACGCGGCTCATCTGCGATCAGAACGAACGTGGACTCTGAATTCACGATCAAAAAAGATGATGATACGGGAGCGTGCATCGTCAACACGACAAAGCAACGTAACATGGCCGGTGACCTGCGGTTCTCATACGAGTTGGAAAGGGTCAAACTCTGCACTGACGAGGAGGGTGTTGACCGCTTTACAGTGAAGGCCACGATCGTGGATGGATCACTGTCGACAGATGATGTGGCCCCCTTGAAATTTAGCTCCCTCCAGGCTGCGGCTTGGACGGCCTTGATGGGGATTCAGACAGTAGGCAAGACAGGGGCAACGACAACAGATATTCTCAATGCCATGCCGTCTGAGCTTCGCCCAAAGGGTGCGAATACGAATGCCCAAGGAACCACATTGCGTGGTGCACTGACGAAGCTTGAAGGGGCTGGCAGGCTCAATGGCGTTAAGAACGGGAGTGGGAACTACTTTTGGTCTCTGATGTAGGTCGAACTTCTCGAACTGTAGAAACCGGTTTGGGGGAGCCCCCCAAGCCGCTATCCGATGTCAGGCCTCCCTGGCTTGCCTTTGAGCACGCTTGAAAAAGTGCCGCGTGGCTTGCTCGCGGGCATCTTTGTCCGTCATCACGATGTTCCGCATCTCGTTGTCTTGCTGGAACATCTTGACCATGCCTTGGAAAAATGCCTGAGAGAATGCGTTGTAGACAACGTCTGCCGGGTTATTGCGCACCATCTCAGTCATTTCTTCGTTCATGATGTCGCGTGTGACACGTTCAAACCGGAGGAAATCCTCACGTGAAAAGCTGGTGCCGTGACGATCATTGAACGAGTCGATGATTTCGGACAGCGAGCGTTCTTCTTCTTCGGTGTAAGCGTTCGCCCCGAACTCGGTGATTGGGGCCAGCGTTGTGGTTTCACCAGCCACCAAAGAAGCGCTGCCTTCCTCGCCCTTTTTCAGTTTGAATGCTGAAAGCGACAGCATGTCATCGGTGATCATGATGTCGGCAGGAACTTCACGCGAAGGTAGTAGACGAGAAAGCCACGAGGCATAGGCGTAGAGCTTCTCAAGCCAGGCATCATTCAGCGAAACAACCTGTGCCACGAAAGAGTAGAAACGCAGGAAACTGCGCAGGAGTTGGCGGAACTCTTCCTTCTGAGCGTCGTCTTCATCCAGATTGAAGCGTTCAACAGCGAGGCGGACCGTCCCTTCAAGTGAAAGGCGGTCCTGCGTGGAAAGGTCCCCTTGGAAAAATCGGTCTGCGAACCGTTCTACCTCGTCCTTTTTCACGTAGGTGGACGAGGAAATTCTTTGTTCCAAGTCGTAGATCTGATTGAGATCGGTCCTCTCTTCAAGTGCGGTTGCCTCGAAGAAGGGGGAGAAGGCCTCCTTGATCTCTTCCATCGTGTTCTGAAAATCGAGCACGAAGGTGCGATCCTTGCCGGCGCGGGTTCTGTTCAATCTTGCAAGGGTTTGCACCGCCTGCAAACCGGCCAGTTTCTTGTCGGCATACATCGCCACCAGTTTGGGCTGATCGAAGCCGGTCTGGTATTTTTCAGCAACGACAAGGATCTGATATTCATCTGTGTCAAATCGCTTGGGAAGCTCGGTCTCTGCAAACCCGTTAGCCAGCTCTTCCGTCCAGGTTTGATCATCCAGTTCGAGATCACCCGAGAACGCGACAAGAGCTTTCAGGTCAGAATATCCTTTGGCTGCGATGTAATCATTCAGGCGTTGCCAATAGCGCAGAGCATGTTCACGGCTCTGGGTGACAATCATGGCCTTTGCCTGACCGCCAAGTTCGCCGGAAACATGTCGGCGGAAGTGCTCCACGATCACTTCAACTTTCTGGTCAATCGCCGTCGGATGCAGAGATGCAAAGCGCGCTACCCGAGCTTGAGCTTTGCGTCCCTTGAAATCAGGGTCGTCTTCGATGGCCTTCTCAAGCTGATAATATGCCTGGTAGGTCATGTAGTTTTGCAGCACGTCGAGGATAAAGCCTTCCTCAATCGCTTGCCGCATTGAATAAAGGTGGAAAGGATGCGGGCTCCCGTCGGTGCCGGTTCTGCCAAACCGTTCAAGCGTGACGTTCCGAGGGGTCGCGGTGAAGGCGAAGAATGAAATGTTCTTTTGCGGGCCGCGCGCTTTCTGGAAGGCGAGAACCATGTCCTCGATGTCGTCAGAACTGGTGGCGCTGCGCGTTAGGGCGTCTGTCATCGCCTGAGCTGCCTTGCCAGACTGCGACGAGTGGGCTTCGTCGATGATCACGGCGAAGTTCTTACCGGATTGCCCAGAAATAGTCGCCAGATGCTCGGTGCCGAACTTCTGGATTGTCGTGATGATGATCCGTGCGCCTTTCAGGATCGCGTCTTTCAGGTCGCGTGATGTGCCCTCAATCTTTTTCACAACGCCATCTGTCTGGGCAAACCCGCCGATGGTGTTCTGTAGCTGCCGGTCCAGGACCAGGCGGTCTGTCACGATAATGGCCGTGTCAAACAAAGGCTGATCGCCATCGTCATGCAGGTTAATGATCTGATGCGCAGTCCAGGCGATGGTGTTCGATTTGCCCGAACCCGCGCTGTGTTGGATCAGATAGTTCTGGCCTGCACCATTTGTCTTGGCGTCAGCAAGAGACTTTCGCACCGCGTCGAACTGCTGAAACCGGGGAAAGATTAGCACTTCCTTCCCACCATCGCGCTCAAGGTGGATGAACCGTCCGATCAGGTCCATAAGCACCTCACGCGAGAACACCGCCTGACAGTCAGGAAGATCCTTATACAGGTAGGCAACGCGGTTCTCGCCTGGGACGTCTGGGTTGCCTGCACCGCCGTCACGGCCACGGTTGAAGGGCAAAAAACGTGTCTTGCCGTTCATCAGGCGGGTCGTCATGGACACGTTGTCCTGGTCCACCGCAAAATGCACGATGGCCCCGCGCTTGAACGTCAGCAATGGCTCACCAGCAGGCGAGCGGTCTTTGCGATACTGTTTCTCTGCGTGCTTGACGTTTTGACCGGTGAGCAGGTTCTTGACCTCCCATGTCGTCGCGGGAATGCCGTTAACGAAGGTCACCAGGTCAATCGCATTCTTGTTCTTCGCCGAATAGGTCACCTGTCGCATCACCGACAGGATGTTTGCCTCGTAAAGCCGGGTGAGGTCCGGGTTTAGGTTGGAGGCCGGTTTGAAGTAGCAGAGCGAAAACTGGATGTTTGGCACCAGCTTGATACCGTTGCGCAGAACAACATGTGTTGGGTTATCCTTCAGGGCCTTCTCAAGCCGCTTAAGCACTTCGCTTTCAGCCTGTGCACTGTAGTGATCTTCCAGCACTTTCCAGGCATCCGGTTGGCTGTCACGCAGGAATCGAAACAATAACTCAGTGTCCAGCGCCAGCCCGACATCATAGTGGCTTGGGCAATCGCGTTCGATGTAGCCGAGGCCCGATGTCAGACTGGCAACAATATGTTCTTCAAAGACTTTTTCTTGATGAATGTCTGCGGTGGAATGGGTCGTCATAGTTTTCCAACTTCCCTCTGAATGTCAGCCAAACTTGTGGCGTTCTCGAAATCAAAGATCTTCGTCCCCTGTATGCTTCGATCCCGCAGTTCAATTTTTTTGCTGTCGTAATTGTATGAGAAGGCATATCGCGAGCCTTGAATTGTTACCCAGCAAGTCCGCGCAAGATTTCCATTTCGTTCGTAGACCGAGACGGTGTCTACCGCCAGGTTGAGCCGTTTCCTAACCTCATCCGAAAGCGGTTGAATGACATGCTCTACATTGCCGCCATGGTGATTGGCTTCCGTGATTACCTTAGCGATAAAGGCGTCGATTTCCTGATTGGTGGTAAGCTTGCGGGCCATTATGCGTTCCCTTCGTTTTGCACGAAAAAAGCAAACCGTTTGGTTATTGGCATATCTCTCACAGGATCAAATCCTTTTCGGCAAAATCGTTGTTTTCAAAAAATTGTTAGGGATGATCATCCGGTTCACCGCAGCACATGCTCAAGGATCGCAACCGTGTCATCTTGGGATCTCACGCCAAAGCGGATTAGGTCGTGACCATGGAAGTCGTCATAGGCCGACAAATTGCTGTTTGCGCCTTTTCCGTCCGGGCTTTTCCATTCGGCGCCGGTCCAGTGCTTTTCGGTTGTCTTGGTGCTGGCTGGGGCCATTGGGGCGTCTTGAGCGCGCAACCAGATGTTTTGCAAGGTGTTCTTGTCGAACTCGATCCCGATGGGTCGACCGGCGTTTGTGCGGAAAGCAGAAAGGTGGGCTTTGCCAGAGGAGGTCGTCTTGGAGGGAATTTCCGTGATGGAAGGGTGCGCGAGAAGGTAACCTCGTAGGAAGCCACGAAGTTCGTCGATGGATTGGGTCATGCGTCAATCGCCTCCATCATGGCCACGAGGCTGCGCCCGGTGGTGTCGGTTTTGCTGCGAGCTTTCACTGCGATTTGGCCTGTAAACGCTGCTGAAATCAGGGCGGAGCCGTTTTGCGCAAGGCGGGTGATGATTTCCTTTGTCTTTTGAGAGACCGAGAGGAAAGTGTCGACCCAGTCGTTTGTGCATGCGAGAATATGGCCCTCAAAAACCTTATCCTGATGGATGCCGGCCGTGGTGCGCGTTTGATCGGACATCAAAATTGCCCCTTAAGAAATGAAATACGTTTTGAAATTAGGCCGCGTAGTCGTAGCAGATGCCGCACTTGTTCAGGAAGCTGTGTCACGTTGGCAAAGGGTGCGCCGTGAGCCACCACGTTCCTCAACTCTCTGATTTCGTCGCTCTCCTTGTTCACCCATAGCGCGTCAGTGGTGCCCTCGAAACAATGGGGAAGCAGATCGAGCTTGACTGCAAAATCCACCGACAGAATGGGCTGACCCACGCTGTCGTTCCTGCCAGCGCGCTTCAGGCCTGCACGTAACTTACCAACAAGGTGGGTCGCAATCCTCGCTTCCCAATCTGCAGTGTCAGGGAAACGGGCTTTGATTAGGTCGCCCATAAGCCGCTCGACGTCGATGATTTGAGCAAACAAGGCGGTTCTAACAGGAAGACGCTCCAGGTCGTATGGCGTCACCAAGCCGACGATTTCGTTTTCAGCGGTTACAAATTCAACCGGATGCCCTTTCAAGCCGTTGATGTATACGAGCAGGTTCCTGTCGGATGGATGCGCCTTATCCAATGCCGACGTGTCCACACAGTCAGACGCTTTTGCAGACGGATTGCGAAAAGGGAGCCGGTCGCGATGCAGCAGGCCGAGGACTGGAGCAGCAATGTCCGTAGGGTCATTGGAAGCTACCACAGGAACAGCGTCGAACACTTCGGAGACGCGTTCGATTACACTGAGCGCTGGTTCATTGACACCGCAACAAATGAATTGCTCGCGCGGCGTCATGATGTTGGCGAGAGTAAGCTGCCCCTGAACACTCTTGAGGTCGTTAAAGTGACGCTCGTCGGAGAACTCAACCATCGCGGAAATCATGCGCTCACTTCCTCCTGCAGGGCATCAAGACTGTGTTCGGCGGCGCTGGATATGCTGTGGTTTGTCACGTCAATCTGGCCTGTGACAGCAGCGGTGATCAGGGCAGAGCGGTATTCTTTGAGCCGCTCGATGCTTTCTTTGGTCTTCTCAGCGACGGACAAGAAAGTGTTTTCCAACTTCTGAAGGTGCTGAGCTATTTCATGTTGTTCTTCAATGGGGGGGAGCACCACGGGCATACGCTGCAACAGACCTTGACTGAGTGAAGCACGTGTAACGATCATCATCTCTTTCGAGAAAAATGCCCGCAATCGCTCGTTTCTAAACAGGAATTTGGAGAAGAGTGGATGCAGCTTCCCCTTAGTTGGCCTGAAGCGGATCAGGAAGCCGGCGAACACAGCATTGGGCATGTCTTCCATGCAAACGCTTGAGAAACCAATTTCTTCAATGGTTTCAGAGGTTCGGGTGAAGAGAACATCACCTTCCTTCAGGTCGTAACGAGCCCTGTCTTCAGCGGATGACTGGACCAGGCCATTTACAGAGTGAGGAAGTTCAGGATTCTTGTATGCGTCGCCGTAGCTGACAAACGGGAAACCGCTTCCGAATGCATCACCGCCAATGTTGATGCCGTTTGCGCACCGACCGATGTGGCCGAGTTTGGCAACACTCCAATGCTCTGGAACCTTCCCAATCCATGAGACACCTACATCTTTCTTTGGTGCCTCAGGGTTCAGGCCGTTTGTAAGAGTGAACGTGACAGTCGCAGCCCACTTTTGAACAAGAGCCTCTATGAAGCGCCGCTTTTTCTCGATCAGGAGGTCTATTCTTGCGGTCTCGCGGTCCAGGAAATCGGCAATCTGGCGTTGGGTATCGAGGTCGGGGAGTTTGACATGGGATGCCAACAGACTGTCCGGATATAGCCGAAGCCTACTTTCGATAATGCCTTTTGAACGGCTGCGAAAATAGGCCTTCATGTCATCTGAACGAACGCGGTGATGAAGGTAGCGGACGTCAGCAACACGATGGTCAACTTCGAACACCGAATAAGCCGGGCTGACTATACCATCGTGGTCAGACACGCCGTAGGCACCCTTCCAAGCCAGCATGTAATTCATAACCAGATCGTTTTTTTGGACGATGCGATATCCTTCGAGAGATGCAGCGCGGCTTTCGTGTTCTTCATGCTGAAAGGCCTCTCTTCGAGGCTTCACACCGTAGTATTCGGACACAGACAGCAGCGTTTCCTCACCTGTTCTCGAAAACTGGTTCCGCTCACGAAGAAACTGTTTGAAGCGCAGCGCCTTCACTCCACCACCTCCTGCAACAGCCCGGCAATCTCAGATTCCAGCGCCTTCAATTCGGCGTCAATCTCTTCCAAAGGACGCGGCGGGACATACTGATAAAAATATCTGTTGAAGTTGATCTCATAGCCGACGCGGCCAACCTTGCCGTCCTGTGTATCGGTGTAGCTTTCATCCACCCAGGCATCGGGCACAAAGGGGGTGACTTCGCGCGTCACATAGTCCTTCCAATCCTCACCCAGTGGCACCAGCTCATGATCGCGCAGGGTGGTGTCCGCCTCCGGGTTGCCTTTCTTGTCGGTGCAAGTCTCGGCCTCTTCATCGCGCTTGGCAAAGGCGATCAGGATGGCCTTTTTGACCGGTGCTCCGATCTTCAGGCCGGACTTCTTGAACAGATCATCCATGGCCTTGGCGAAACTGTCCGCACTCATCCAATGCCCGCCGCTGAGCAGGGATTGCACCAGGGTCAGCGACTTGGATTGGCTGTCTTCATCCAGCTTTTGGAAGGGCTTGGCCTCCAGTAGGGCTTCCTTCGCAGCCTCAGACCATTCGACACGCAGTTTCAGCGGGCGTTCCACCCGGATCTCGCGATAGCCGAAATCGGAGGTGTCAAAGATCTTGGACACATCGGCCCAGTCGGAATTGCCGTTCAGCATGTCATGGTAGATGCGCGCAATTTCGTCCGTGGCGCCTTGCGGGATCTCGCGTCGTTTGGAGCCGAGCGACTTGCGCATCGGTTTCCAGAAGCGTTCGCCACTGGCGTCGATCAGCTGCACCTTGCCCTGGCGGGCGGTGTCCTTGCGGTTTGTGAGCAGCCAGACATAGGTCTGAATACCGGTGTTGTAGAACAGGTCGGTGGGCAGGGCGATGATCGCCTCGACCCAGTCGTTTTCCAGCATCCAGCGGCGGATTTCGCTTTCACCCGATCCCGCGCTGCCGGTGAAGAGGGGAGAGCCGTTCATAACGATGCCGATACGCGTGCCTTGCTCGTCGTTGCGCATCTTGGAAATCATGTGTTGCAGGAACAGCAGTTGTCCGTCCGAAATTCGTGGCAGGCCCGCGCCAAAACGGCCATTCATGCCAAGTTCGGCGGCCTCGTCTTTGATCGGATCGGCGTATTTCTTCCAGTCGACGCCATAGGGCGGATTGGAGAGCATGTAATGGAAGCGTTTGCCCGCGTGGGCATCCTGGGTGAGCGTGTTGCCAAAGGCGATGTTTTCCGGGTTGTGGCCGGTGACCAGCATGTCGGATTTACAGATCGCGAAGGATTCCGGGTTCAGTTCCTGCCCAAAGAGCTCCACGCGGATACGCTCGTTTAGTTCTTTCATCTCCATCTCGGCGATGGAGAGCATGCCGCCCGTGCCCGCAGCAGGGTCGTAAATCTGGCGAATGACGCCCGAGCCGGTCAGGGCTTCTTTGTCGTTAACCAGAAGAAGGGACACGATCAGCCGAATAACCTCGCGAGGGGTGTAGTGTTCCCCGGCGGTTTCATTGGAGATCTCCGAGAAGCGGCGGATCAGATCCTCGAACAGGTAACCCATTTCGATGTTGGATACCTTGTTCAGGTGCAGGTCGATTTGCGTAAAGCGGTCGAAGACCTGGAAGAGCAGCCCCGCGTCATTCAAACGCTTGAGCTGGTCGGTGAACAGGAACTTGTCGAGGAAGATATCACGCACATTCGGTGAGAACTTGGTGACATAGTCGATCAGGTTCTTGTGGATGTCCTTTGCATCCTGGCCTTTGAGTGACGCGAAGGTGAAGCGGGACAGGTTGTAAAGCTTGATGTTTTGGCCAACGACGCCGGCAAGAAGCGTGTCTCGCGCTTCGTCGTCCATGTCTTTTGGCAAGGAGGCTTCCATGTCCAAGACGGCGGATTTGGTCTCGTCGAGGATGCAGTCCAGACGGCGTAGAACGATGAAGGGTAGGATGACCTTGCCGTATTCAGATTGCTTGAAATCTCCGCGAAGGAGCTCGGCGATGGACCAGACGAAGGATCCGAGTGATTTAATGTCGGTGCTCATGAAATGACTTCTACCCTTAGTCTTTGTTATTAGGGAGAATCTTTTGCTCCCGTTTGGGTTGCACGTTAGCACGCTTTTTCGAGAAAGGTCATCCGCTGACTTCTGGGGATCCAGACCCAGACATTGAAAAAGGAGCAACGAGAGGTTGCTCCTTGGGGTGTCTCGTTATGGGGAGAACTTTGTTTGACAAATTTAATGCTGTGCCAGTTGCTTTTGCTCGAACTTGAAGGCCATCCTTTCGTGTGCAGACCTGCTTTCGCGCCGTGCCGTTTCGCGATGCAAAACCAGCATGCGTCTGGCTGCAGTGACGGTCTGTTCCATCTCATAGACTGCTAAACCATCGTTCAGGTCGTCACGCCGACCAACAGTTCCGGACCAGAGCTTCAAGTCACGCTTGGCGTTACTAAGCTCTTTCGAAAGGACGAGATCATCCATTTCAACGGTTCGGCCAAAGGTCCTGCAGTCTTCCAAAGCTCTGTGAAGCTCCGAAACCTCGGGCCCGTGGAGCGCACAGGCTTCCACCAGCCTCAGCTCTGTCTCCACTTGCCCTCGAAAGAAGGCCGGGATTCTGGTTTTGGACATGGCGATCCGCACGAAATCCACGAGACATTGCGGTCGGAGGGCTCGCTCCGCCAAATACCGGGTTTCCTGAACCAGGGTATGTAGAGGCTGCGCAGACTCTGAGAAAGGAAATTGCCACATTATGCCATTGTGCATCGTCGCCCCTTCAAAAACGAAGGCGTCCGCCCAGGCAGTTTTTCCATTATACCGCAGGTGAAACTCCATACGCTTCCCTTCGCCAAGCTCGAATATCGCCTCCGCTTGGCGATCGGTTTTGGAGAATATATTTACGGAGACATCAGTCGACTTCATTTCGTCCATTTTTTCAGTGCCTTAGATTTTTTGATGTTCGAATAGGACGTGTCTTCTCCGAAGGACGAGACACGCCGTTGATCGTGGTTAGATGGCGCGCAGGCCAAGCTGTTGAGCTTTGATCCGTGTCTTCGACTGAGGATTGTCCCGCACCGGACTGATGATCAGGGATGGGTCGAACGGGATCGCAGAAACGCAATCGTGCAGGGTTTTCAGAGAGATCCCATTTTGTGCATAAGAGCGTTCGCCCTCATCCAGCGGTTCATGGCCCATGAGTGCACGCCGGATGTAACCCGGGGTGGGCATGTCCATCAGCTCATGGTGAAAGGTCGTGCGCGTGGCGTGCAGATCCAGTCCGTGCCAGTAGACTTCATGGGCCTGACGGTAACGCGTGAACTCCTTCGTGAATAGCTCCGTGTAGGTGTTCTTGGTCTTCCCGCGTTTAATCTCGCTGAAGAGGCGCTTGCGTTTTTGGCCGCGCTTTTGAGCGACCAGATCAAGCAGACCCAGTTCAACCAAGGCGGGGTGGATCGGCAGTCGGCGTTCACCTGCCTCGGATTTAACGCTGTTTCCAACCGTATTCCGAATTCTCATGTAATTGATGCCGTTTTGGGAACCAAAATCCTCAGGAGCAAGCTGCAGCGCTTCTTCACTACGCACACCTTGAAGAAAGCCCATGATTGGCACCCAAAACAGAGGGTCCGCCTCGTTCCTCGTCATCCCCTGGAAAACCGGCGTCTGAAACAGCAGCGCCCGCCGATCGTCCCAGCGTTGCCGGGCAATCTTTTCTTCAGTCGCTCGGATCCGTTTCTCTTCCTTGTTGGTGAAGGTGCAGCCGACAAAGGGATTGGTCGGGATCACGCCAAGCGAAAGTAACATCTTTCCGATGCGGTTTACGGCCCGCACATGCTTGAAATACGTCTCCCCCCGCAGCCGAGGAACACGCTTTTCCAGCTTGGCCATTTCGACCTCCACTGGATCGGTGACACCCTCACGTTCCAGGTCTCTTTCAACCCTATCCATGGCAATTCTCTCCTTTGTATTTACGTGTTTTACCAACGCGCGATACCCCTCCAATGCGGTCATATCGGCCGCCTTTCCATGCAATCTGGGGATCTCACGAATGATCGAGATTTGATTGAGAACATCCTCTTCAGGGATGGTTCCAATCGGTGATTTATCCAGCAGGTCAGACCAGATATTCTTGGCGACCTGCATGCCTGGCAGGGTAGATTTCCCCCACTTTTTGCCTGTCTCTTTGTCGGGCTTTTGAAGTTTGTCCCAGTCCTCGCCGTAGCCCTGGAGTTTCAGTTCGACATAGACGTCAAAGGCCTCATCAATTCTGATGTTTTCGCCCTTGTTCAGAGCGGCGATGGCCTTGTCAGAGCAGTTCTTGAGCAGGATACGTTTGGACGCGAGGTGAGCTGCGGATGCTGCATTCTCTGTGGTCGAGACGACGTTATCCCGTTTTGTGGTCGAGCCTGCGGCACCCGTGCTGCACTCGGTGGTGTCGGTAGAGGTGGTGCCCTCCGAACAAGCAACGACAACTTGCGGGGAAGCTGCTTGTGCGGTCTGGGGAGCGACAGCATTGCTTTGCTCGTAAGGATATGTCTGGGTCGGGGGGCTGACGTGGCTAACCCCCGTAGTTTCAGGGGCAAGTGGCACTGCCACTCCTGCGGTCGACCCGATGCCCTGAGTAAAATACGGGCTCGGTTCCTGGAAAAGCCCACGTTCACGGCGTTCGCGCTCTTCGCTGAGGTTCAGCAATACACGTGTGGCTTCGTAAGCCAGATGTTTCCAATCATCTCCATCTTCCGGAAGGTTGATGCCGAGATGTTGAGCGACCGCTTGCAAAGGGCGCCGTGCAACCTCTCGGTTGCGCAGCTTCAGTGCCTGGACAAGTGTTTCTTGCAGCGCGCGTTCGCGGCGAAGGGCAAACTCTGCTGCTTCAGCTGTGCGCTGGTTACCTTGAATGCGAATGCGATCAGCCGCTTCGATCTCGAAGCGGACGAGAGTCGTCAAGACATGCGTGACGACAGCTGGAGTCAGTGTCATGGTGCTCGCGATGTAATGGAATGTCAGATTGCTTAGAGCTGTCAGCCGGATGGCAAGCTCCTGTGCCTCTGAAAATGCATGAGTTTTTAGGGAAAACACAAGTAGGGGAAATCCCCTATTCGGGCCATTTGAGGTGGGCCAGCTATTGTTGGGAATTCTGTCGGCCGGCGCTTGAAGCAGGGGGGTGGAATAGGGGTTTTCCCCTATAGGGCTTTTTGTGGATCTGATTGATCTGAAGGTTGGATGATTCTGTTCGACTGCAGATTCGGACGGCTGCGAAGCCGCCCAGAGGTCGCAAAGACTCTTGGGCCATCTGCGCCGCCAAACGTATCCCGAGCGTCGATATTCAAGGTGAGGAATTCTGTTTGAACGAGGCATGATTGTCTCTCCGGTGTGCCACAAAGTGTCACGCGGAGTGCCATTCGCCGTGCCAGAAACGAGAAAGGCGACCCGGATGGGTCGCCTTTTTCTTAGAAATCAACCTCTTAGAGGTTGTTTGGCTCCGGCGGTAGGGATCGAACCTACGACCAATTGATTAACAGTCAACTGCTCTACCGCTGAGCTACGCCGGAACTGAGCCGGTGTATAGCTTTCGCCGTTTCCCGCTGCAAGAGGGGAAATTTCGATTTTTTCAGATGCGGCGGAAAAAATTTGTGTCGGCGCTCAAAGCGCCCTCATGTCCCACGAGGTCGCGTGTTGTGAGGTCGATCAGATGGGCAAAGACATTGCGCTCTGCGGCGGGCAGCAGGGCCGGGGGCGTGTCGGTATAGATTGACCGGGTGAGGTCGGCAATTGTGCGCGGACGGGTGGGGTCAAGGGCGTTCAGAATGTCGGCCTCCCGGCTTTTTCGGTGATGTATCAACCAGTTGATCCGCTCGGCCGGGTCTTCGACCGGGGCGCCGTGACCGGGGTAATAGACGCGATCCTTGCGGGTGCGCAGCATTTCACATGAGGCCATGAAGGCGGTCAGGTCGCCATCAGGCGGGGAGACGAGCGAGCTGGCCCAGCCCATGACGTGATCGCCGGTAAAAACCGCGCCACCGGTGTTTCCGGTGGTGGCAAATGAGATGTGGTTGGCGAAATGGCCCGGGGTCCAGAGGGTTTCAACGGTCAGGCCGCCGACTGTCAGCTGATCGCCATGGGCGAGGCAGATGTCCGGGGTGAACCCGGCGTCCACCCCTTCGCCCCCCGAATGCAGGCCGCGGGCAACGAGATCCTTCATCACCTCGCTGCGACCTGCCTGAGCCTCTCCAAACGCATAGATCTGTGCGCCGGTCAGATCCGCCAATGGACGCGCCAGAGGAGAGTGATCAAGATGGGCGTGGGTCACTAGAATGTGGGTGACCCGTTCCCCCGGCTCAAGGGCGTCGAGGATGGCCATAAGATGGGTGCGGTTTTCCGGCCCCGGATCCAGCACGGCCACATCCCCGGTCCCGAGCACATAGGTATTGGTGCCCCAATAAGTCATCGGAGAGGGGTTGGGGGCGAGAATGCGCCGGATACCGGGCTCCAGCGTCATCATGGCACCGGCCTGCGGGGCGTCGACTTGGGTCTGGTCAATCATCTGGAGCCTTTCTTTTTCGCCATAAGGCCGGTGCGGCGCGACAATGGCAAGACCGCAGCAGGTGTGACTGGTGCAAACGCAGCGTCGCCTCCTGCCAGCGGCTTGCAAATGCGGGCTTTCAAATGCGCGGGCAAACACAGTAGGGTCGGGCCATGTTTACCTGGCTCAAACAATTCATGCCGAAAAGCCTTTATGGCCGTGCGGCGCTGATTCTGATTGTTCCGATCGTGTCGTTGCAACTGGTTGTGTCGGTTGTGTTCATTCAGCGTCATTTCAACCGGATTACCGAACAGATGACCTCGGCGGTGGCGGCAGAGCTGGACTATGTGCAGCGGCTGGTGGAGGAGGCGCCGAGCCGGGATGAGGCGCTTGCGGCGATCACACCGCTGAGTGTGCCGCTTGCCCTGCGCATTACCCTGCCGGGGGAGGCCGTGCCGGATCGCTTGGCCATCACCGACCTGACCGGTTTTACGGTTGACCGGGTGTTGCGCGAAAACCTGACCGGGTTGCAGGGGGTTGATCTGAAAAGTGACCGGAGCGTTGTGTCGCTGGGCTTTGCCACCCGCTACGGGCAGATGGAGGTGGCGTTTTCGCGCCGGCGGGTGTCTGCAACAAATCCGCATCAACTGCTGGTTCTGATGGTCGGAACCGGGTTTTTGATGACCGTTGTGGCCTTTTTGTTTCTGCGCAATCAACTGCGCCCGATCCTGCGACTGGGGCGTGCGGCTGAGGCGTTCGGCAAGGGGCAGGTTGTGCCCTATCGCATCTCCGGGGCGACCGAAGTGCGCGCGGCGGGCCGTGCCTTTTTGAATATGCGCGCCCGGATCGAGCGTCAGATCGAGCAGCGCACGATGATGCTCTCCGGGGTCAGTCATGACCTGCGCACACCGCTGACCCGGATGAAGCTGAGCCTGTCGATGCTGGATGACGCGGACCGGAAAGAGCTGGAGCAGGATGTTGAGGAAATGTCGCGGCTGGTGAACAGTTTTCTGGATTTTGCGCGCGATGATTCCGAGGCGGAAGGCACGGAAGACTGTGATGCAACCGATATTGCCCGTCGGGTGATCGACAAATTCGCCCGGGCGGGAAAAGAGGTGCAGAGCGGCCCGCTCCAGGCGCAGGGCAGGATCCCGCTCAGGATTGTGGCCATTGAACGGGCGTTGGAAAACCTTTTGGGCAATGCGATGAAATATGGCAGCCAGGTGCGCCTGTCCGTGCTTGAGGGGCGGGGGGACCTGCGCTTTGTCATCGAAGATGACGGGCCGGGCATTCCCGCAGATCTGCGCGATGAGGCGCTGAAGCCCTTTTCCCGCCTCGATGCCGCCCGCAATCAGGACAAGGGCAGTGGGGTGGGGCTTGGCCTTGCCATTGCCAATGATGTGGCGCGCAGTCACGGGGGGCATATGCGACTGGGGGAAAGCGCCGATCTGGGCGGTTTGAAAATCGAACTGGTTTTGCCACGGTGAGAACGAGTTTTGCCCCCTGCACAGGGTCTGATGCGCCAAGCTGATGTCGCAAACGCGCCCTGTCCGGAGCATTTTGGCAAGTCCGGCGCGTTTCCCCAACTAAAGCGTTTCGCCTGATCCCAAAAGAAGGCCAAAAGGGAGGCGCCGATGACCCAACATATCTCGCAAATTCAGGCCAATCTTGGTCATTGGCAGGAACGGGTTGACCTCGCGGCCGCCTTTCGCTGGACTGCTCGGCTGAATTTTCATGAGGCGGTGGCAAATCATTTCTCGCTGGCGGTGAATGCGGAGGGCACGCAGTTTCTGATGAACCCGAACCAGCGTCATTTTGCGCGGATCAAGGCATCTGACCTGTTGCTGCTGGACGCAATGGACCCGACGACCATGGAGCGCCCGGATGCGCCGGATCCGACGGCCTGGGGCCTGCACGGGTCGATCCACCGGCTGTGCCCCCATGCGCGTTGCGTGATGCATGTGCATTCGATCCATGCCACGGTGCTGGCCTCTCTGGCAGACAGCAACCTGCCACCGATCGACCAGAACACCGCGACCTTTTACAATCGCTATGTGATTGATGAGGGCTTTGGCGGGTTGGCGTTCGAAGAAGAGGGGACACGCTGTGCGGCGATGCTGTCTGATCCGAAGGTGAAAACCATGATCATGGGTAATCACGGCGTCTTGGTCATTGGCGACAGCGTGGCCGACACGTTCAACCGGCTTTATTACTTCGAACGCGCCGCTGAAACCTATATCCGTGCGCTGCAAACGGGCCAGAAGCTGCGGATCCTGTCGGATGACATCGCTGAGAAAACCGCGCGCGAGCTGGAAAACTATCCCGATCAGGCCACCCGCCATCTGGAAGAGCTGAAGGCGATTTTGGAGGAGGAGGGATCGGATTTCGCTAGTTAAGTCCGATCCCTGGCGCCGATCTGAGCGCAAAACACGTCATTCAGATAGGCTTGGTCATTGATGCGAAAATGGGTGTTGCCGATCTTGAGGAAACCGAGCTTTTCATAAAATCGAATGGCGTTTGTGTTTTCAGAGTTGGTTGCCAGCCAGACCGCTTCAATTCCGCGTGCCCGGCAGACCTCAAAGACCTGATCCAAAAGCGCCTTTCCGATCCCATGCCCATGATGACGTGGTTGCACATAAAGTGTTGTGATTTCGGTTGTTGAGGCGCAGTTTATGGGAGCCGCCTTGTTCCAGCTTATGCGGGCAAAGCCGTCGATCCCTTCTTTATTCTCCGATACGATGACATGTTCCATCGGGTCGCGCAGCATTGCCGCGATCTTGTCCACGGTGAATTCCTGCAGGGCATAATCGGCAAAGACCCCGTTGATCCCGTGCTTCAGATAGGTGCCGATCCAGACCTCAAGCGACAATGCGGCAATGCTGGAGGCATCACTCTCGTTGGCTTTTCTGAGGAGCATCTCTTTCCCTGACAGCATAGAAGAAAGTCTGGTAGGCCCGGCAGGATTTGAACCCGCAACCAAAGCGTTATGAGCGCTCTGCTCTAACCGTTGAGCTACAGGCCCACCTTGCCCCCTAGGTATCAAAGTTTCGCCCCGCGTCAAGCAGACCGTGGACTCTTTCCTTCATGTAAGCTATCGCGTGCGTGAAAATATGAGCTTCGATCTTCGGGGGACGACATGAGCGACGGCAAGAACGGCATCACTTACGCAGATGCAGGTGTGGATATCGACGCAGGCAATGCGCTGGTGGAGCGGATCAAACCGGCTGCCAAACGCACCAATCGCCCCGGTGTCATGGCAGGGCTTGGCGGTTTTGGCGCGCTGTTTGACCTGAAAGGGGCAGGGTTCAAAGACCCGGTTCTGGTGTCGGCCACGGATGGGGTCGGAACCAAGCTGCGCATCGCAATTGATACCGGAAATGTGGACACGATCGGCATTGACCTTGTGGCAATGTGCGTGAACGACCTTGTCTGTCAGGGCGCAGAGCCGCTGTTTTTCCTTGATTATTTTGCAACCGGAAAGCTGGAGATCGACACCGCGGCCCGGATCATCGAAGGCATTGCAAAAGGCTGTGAACTGTCGCGCTGTGCGCTGATTGGCGGCGAGACCGCCGAAATGCCGGGCATGTATGATGAGGGCGATTTTGATTTGGCCGGTTTCTCTGTCGGGGCGATGGAACGTGGCGAAGTGCTGCCGCGCGGTGTGCGCGAAGGGGACGTGCTTCTGGGTCTGGCCTCGGATGGGGTGCATTCCAACGGCTATTCGCTGGTGCGCAAACTGGTGGAAGTGTCCGGCCTTGGTTGGGAGGCAACCTGCCCGTGGGATGACAGCATCACCCTGGGCGAGGCGCTTTTGGCCCCGACCCGCCTTTACGTGACCCAAGTGCTCGAGGCGATCCAGTCGGGGGGCGTTCATGCGCTGGCGCATATCACCGGCGGTGGTCTGACCGAAAACCTGCCGCGCGTTCTGCCCAATGGCCTTGGCGCACTGGTCGATCTCGACGCCTGGGATCTGCCGCCCGTGTTCAAATGGCTTGGCGCAACCGGTGGCATGGATGACGCCGAAATGCTTAAAACCTTCAATTCCGGCCAGGGCATGGTCCTGGTTGTCGATGCCAAGGAAGCCCAGAAAATCACCGATCTGCTGACCAACGCAGGGGAGCAGGTCAGCCGTCTGGGTGTGATCCAGAAGGGAGAAGGCGTGAAATATCTGGGCTCGCTTCTGTGAGCAGCGCCGCCGGACATGCCGACAAGAAACGGGTCGCCATCCTGATTTCAGGGGGCGGCTCGAACATGGTGACGCTGGCGAAATCCATGACCGGCGATCACCCGGCGCGCCTCTGTCTGGTTCTGTCGAACGTGCCGGACGCTGGTGGGCTTGAAAAGGCCCGCATGATGGGCATTCCCACGGCGGTTGTTGATCATCGCAACTTCAAAGGTGATCGGGAAGGGTTTGAAAAGGCTCTAAATTCCGAGCTGGATAGGCATGCGCCTGATATCATCTGCCTGGCGGGGTTCATGCGCATTCTGACCGAGGGGTTCACGCGGTATTGGGCGGGACGATGCCTGAATATCCACCCGTCACTTTTGCCGAAATACAAGGGGCTTGATACCCATCAGCGCGCAATCGATGCAGGCGATGACGTGGCCGGCTGTTCGGTGCATGAAGTAACCGCCGAGCTGGATGGTGGCCCGATATTGGGTCAGGCACGTGTTCCGATCCTGCCCGGTGATGATGCCGCAGCTCTGGCTGCGCGGGTGTTGGTGGAGGAGCACAGGCTCTATCCCACCGTGCTTGAACGCTTTGCGCGCGGGGATAAAACACCTGTCCAACTGCCCTGAGGACCTGCCCGATACGACCTGTCGCATCGGGCCTGTGCCCCTCGGGCTTTTCTTTCTGCAAAATTCCCCGTAAACACGCGCAAACTGGCAAGATCTATTGATCAGGATATTCGAATGATAACGATCACCACCACCGACGCCCTGGCCGAATTCTGTGCGCGGGCCGCGCAGCATCCTTATGTCACGGTGGATACCGAATTTCTGCGCGAACGCACCTATTATTCCAAGCTGTGCCTTGTGCAGATGGCGGTGCCCGGTGACGCGGAAGAGGATGCGGTGCTGGTGGATCCGCTGGTGGACGGTTTGTCGCTGGAACCGATGTATGAGCTGTTCCGCGATGAACGGGTGGTGAAAGTATTCCACGCAGCCCGGCAGGACCTCGAAATCTTTTTTGTTGAGGCCGGCGTCTTTCCAAAACCGCTGTTCGACACGCAAGTCGCGGCCATGGTCTGTGGCTTCGGGGATCAGGTGGGATATGAAACGCTTGTGCGCAAAATTGCCAAGGCGCAGCTGGACAAGTCCAGCCGTTTTACCGATTGGTCACGCCGCCCGCTGACCGCGGCGCAACAGAATTACGCGATCGGTGATGTGACCCATTTGCGGGTGATCTATGAATGGCTTGCCAAAGAGCTGGAAAAATCCGGTCGTGGCGCCTGGGTTGAAGAGGAGCTGTCGGTTCTGACCGATCCCGCGACCTATACCATCCACCCGGAAGATGCCTGGCAGCGCGTGAAAACCCGCACCAATTCGGGGCGTTTTCTGGGGATCGTGCGGGAACTTGCCCGGTTCCGGGAATCCTACGCTCAGTCCCGAAATATCCCGCGCAACCGGGTGATGAAAGATGACGCGCTGCTGGAGCTGGCGTCGACAAAGCCTGCGAATATTCAGGATCTCGGCCGGTCGCGCCTGTTGCTGCGCGAGGCCCGCAAAGGCGAGATCGCGGATGGGATCCTCAAGGCCGTGGCGGACGGGCTGGCCTGCCCGCAGGAAAACCTGCCGAAAGTTACCGACAAGTCCAAGGAAAAACTGCAGGTCAACCCCGCGCTGGCCGACCTTCTGCGCGTGCTTCTGAAAGCACGCTGCGAACAGGAGAAAGTGGCGCAGAAACTGATCGCCTCTGCCGCAGACCTTGATGCGCTTGCGGCAGGCAAACGGAATGTGCAGGCGTTGAAGGGCTGGCGCGCGCAGGTGTTTGGCAGCGATGCTGTGCGCCTGTGTGATGGAAAACTCGCGCTTGCCGCGAAAGGTCAGCGCGTCGAAGTATTCGAGGTCTGAACAGGCGGAAGAACGGGGCATACCCCCGTTCGAACCCCTGAAACTGCCCAGATGACGGGGACTACGGGCGCAGCGTTTTGCTGTTCCGTGTTCCGATGATGCGGATCGATTTCACCTCGCGCAGCGCATTGTGGGACAGGAATTTGCCCACATGGATTTCGCGCTGCTGCGGGCGACCACTATTGGTATGTTCGCGCGGTTCCGAAATGCGGAACTCATAGGTCAGCACGCCATCTTCCGGCTCCCCTTCATTCAGGGCCTCAAGTGACGCATCCCAGTATCCAAGACGCGGCGGCAGGCCGGTTGCGCGCACAATCACACCGCCGGGGCTTTTCAGCGTCTCAACTCGGGTCACCTGATCAATCAGATACCGCCGGTCCAGATCCTGCTCAAACCCGCCAACGGGGATCAGGGCCACTTTCTTCGGACCAGAAGGGGCAAACCATGTTGTTGGGTTGAGGCTGGCATTGCCGCTGCAGGCGCTCAGCGACAGAACAAGGGTCGGGATCAGGATGAAGGGGGCAGTCAAACGCATCTGCATCAAAGCTCCTAAAGCGTTTCGGGATAAAGCTGCGACAGATGCCCGTCCCGAAAGGCCCACAATAGTTTTCTCTCTTGCCACGTTTTGCCTTGTCCTCTCTCAGGTCGAAACCAAAACGCTTTAAGGGTCTGCTACAGGGGTAGCCGATGCAAAAGGGTTTGAAAAGAGCACCTTTGCGGGGCTGGACCTTTTCCTCCGAACCGCTTAGCTAAATCGGACCAAACCCCGGCATCGGGGCGTTTGACGGAGAGACAGATGGCCAGCGCAGCTTTTGAAGACATTGTTGAAGATTTCGAATTTCTCGATGATTGGGAAGATCGCTATGCGACGGTGATCGACATGGGGAAATCCCTGCCGGAAATGGCAGAGGCGCTGAAGGTTCCCGCAACCAAAGTGGAAGGCTGCGCCAGCCAGGTCTGGCTGCAACCAATGATCGAAGATGGCGTGTTTCGCTTTGTCGGCGACAGTGACGCGATGATCGTGCGCGGGCTGATTGCGGTTCTCGGGGCGCTTTATAACGGGCTTCCGCTGTCTGAGGTCGGCGCGGTGGATGCCCCGGCTGAACTGGCGCGCCTTGGTCTGAACGAACATCTTTCGTCGCAACGCTCCAACGGGGTGCGCGCCATGGTCGAGCGTATTCGCCTTCACGCCAGCGAAGCCGCCTGACCCATATCGACGGTTTGATTTCACGAAGGGCCACTGTGTCCCCCCGAAATTTGCCGCTTTTTCTTGCGTCAAATACCTCGGGGTGAGCGCGCAGCGCGAGGGGCAGAGCCCCTTGGGGCCTCACTTCGCCTGCAGGACCGCCGTTTCCAGATCGCCATACCCCGTCAATTGACGGCTATAGGCCAACCCAAGCATCTGTGCTGCCGCGCGGGCCTTTTCGTCGAGTTCGGGATTGTCCGTCTGCGCCAGGTACACCAGCCGGGTATAATGACCGAAATACATGTCGCGCAGCTCGGGATGACGGTCGAGCCCAAGCGGCTTCACCACAAAGCTTTCGAACCCACGGGCCAGAAAGTCGGTCAGATAGAACACATCAATTTCACCCTCCGCGCGGGCTTCAAATGCGGAATTTCCCTCAAAAAAGGAATAGCAATGCGGGCCGCGGATCATCTCGATCCCGCGGCTGGCGCAGATCTCGGCAAGTTTCCCACCGGTGCCGCAATCGGCATAGGCGAGGAACACGCTCTCATAATTGTTTTGGTGTTTGTCCAGCGCCTCTTCGACCGCGGCCGGGATCTTGTCCGGGCTGTTATGCAGGATCGCGGGCAGGCAGGTCAGCGTGAGGTGATCCAGATTGTTGGCGCGGATGATCGCGAGGATTTCATTGGCCAGCGCCCCGCAGGCAAGAACCAGAACCTGACCCTTCTCGTCGCGGGGGACCAGCCCGTCCCGCGTCAAGGTCTCGTCGCTTGGATCTGATGGCAAGGAAAAGGGCATGGGACCTCCTTGGGCCACGGGACGTCTGCCCCTGGCCGGTTCTGTTCGCGTGTCAGATCAGTATTCCTGCCGACCTCATTTCGGGCAAGAGGAAATACGCCAGTTTCCGACATGCATTCGACCTGCCGGGTGGAAAATTCAGTCTTTCTTGTCGGGGTTTAGCGCGCGAAAGGCGATGCTCGCCAACATGATCAGGGGCAACACGGCCATTGCAGTCTGCCCATCCAGCTTGCCCGAGGATGCTGCCAGCCCAGCCACCAGAACGGTCAGCCCGCCAGCCGAGATCACCAGTGCGAGAAGAAAGAGATACCGCAGTTTGCTCATGCAGCAAATGTGGGGGCTTTGCAGGGGAAAGGGAAGGGGCAAAACGAAAAAGGCCCCGCCAATCTGGCAGGGCCTGTTCCGTAAACCTGTCGGGCGCTTAGCTTGCGACGCCCTGGTTGTGTTTGCGCGACATGAAGTCCTTGGCCATTTCCACGGCCACAGCAGCGTCACGGCAGTAACCGTCAGCGCCGATCGCTTTGCCGAACTCTTCGTTCAGCGGCGCGCCGCCGACCAGAACAGTGTAATCGTCGCGAATGCCTTTTTCGACCATCGCGTCAATCACGACCTTCATATAGGGCATGGTGGTGGTCAGCAGGGCCGACATGCCAAGGATATCCGGCTGCTCTGCTTCCAGCGCTTCCAGATAGTTCTCGACCGGGTTGTTGATGCCCATGTCGTGCACTTCGAAACCAGCGCCTTCCATCATCATCGACACAAGGTTCTTGCCGATGTCGTGGATGTCGCCCTTCACGGTGCCGATGACCATTTTACCCATGCGCGGGGCGCCGGTTTCAGCCAGAAGCGGCTTGAGGATCGACATGCCGGATTTCATCGCGTTGGCTGCCAGAAGCACTTCCGGAACAAAGAGGATACCGTCGCGGAAATCGGCGCCAACGATGGTCATCCCGGCCACCAGGGCCTCGGTCAGGATGTTGTAGGGCTGCCAGCCGCGTTCCAGCAGAATATTCACACCTTCTTCGATCTCTTCCTTGAGACCGTCATAAAGGTCGTCGTGCATCTGCTGAACAAGCTCTTCGTCGTTCAACTCGCTCAGGATGATATCTTCTTCGTCCGACATGATTGCCTTTTCCCTTGGCTGAAACTCTGCGTTCTTTAACAAATGCGACATAATGGCCGCGTCGGTCTGAACCGATTACGACACTGAGTGCGCTTTCAACGACGCGAAGGCAAATGATTTATTCGCATGGAAAACGTGAGGTTCTTTCAAATGTTCCCTAAATGTTCTATGAGGGGATATGGAAAGATCAAAATTCCGACAGGTTTCAGCTGATCAGCGCCGCGGACGCGGTGCAACCTGCAATCCGGCAGGGCGGTATGAGGCGTTTGAGCGGGAAAAGATCTGCGATGGATGGGACATTCAGCCAGAGCGCAGCTTGCGCACCGAGGTTCATATCGAATCGCCGCGCCAGATCATCACCCGAAACACCTCTCCCGACCTGCCATTTGACCGCTCGATCAATCCCTACCGGGGGTGCGAACATGGCTGCATCTATTGTTTTGCCCGCCCCAGCCATGCCTATCTGGGCTATTCCCCCGGTTTGGATTTCGAAACCCAGCTGATCGCCCGGCCAGGCGCCGCAGACCGGCTTGTGGCTGAGTTGCGGCGCAAATCTTATCACCCCAAACCGATTGCCATTGGCACCAATACCGATCCCTATCAGCCGATCGAACGCGACTATCGGGTGATGCGTGGCATTCTGAACGTGCTGTTGGAACATCGGCACCCGGTCACAATCGTTACCAAGGGGTGTTTGATCGAGCGGGATTTGGACCTGTTGTCCGAACTCGCGCGGTTGAACCTCGTGCATGTGGGCGTGTCGCTGACCACGCTGGACCCGCATGTGTCGCGCCGGATGGAACCGCGCGTGCCGGGACCAAAACGACGCCTTGCCATGATCTCGGCCCTTGCCAGCGCCGGGATCCCCACTCGGGTCATGGTGGCACCCGTGGTGCCGGCGCTGACCGATCACGAGCTTGAAGCGATCCTGACCGCCAGCCGAAAGGCCGGTGCCATGGCCGCGAGCTATATCCTGCTGCGCTTGCCAGAGGAGGTGTCCCCGTTGTTTCAGGACTGGCTGCTTGAGGCGTTTCCCGACCGCGCCGCGCGGGTGATGGGGCGGATGCGTGACATGCGAGGGGGCAGGGAATATCACGCTGCGTTCACACAGCGCATGGTCGGGCAGGGTGAATATGCCCGCCTTCTGTCTCATCGGTTCCGGATTGCCTGTCGCCGGTTGGGTTTTGTCCGGGAGCTGCCCGCGCTATCCTGCACGCAGTTCCGGGTTCCACCAAAATCCGGGGATCAGTTGTCTCTGTTCTGAGGGGGAATGGAAAAAGGACCCGTGCAGTCGCACGGAGCCTCTCCTGAATTTGAAATCCGGTGGTGTCAGCCGCGGCGGCGGCGCCCGCGGCGGGCAGGTGCCCCGTCATCCTCTCCGGTGCCGTCAGACGCAGATGAGAACCCACCAAGCTTTTCCGCGATCTCTTCCAGCGTCGGGCGGGTATCGCCTTTCGGACGGGTTTCAAGCGCCTCGCGCATGGCGCGCAGATGCTCCGCCGTGGTGCCGCAGCAGCCGCCGATAATACGTGCGCCGCAATCGCGGGCAATTACCGCGTAATCGCCCATCAGGTCCGGGGTGCCATCATAGTGGATATGACCATCTACATATTTCGGAATGCCCGCATTGCCCTTGGCGATAATTGGGCGTTCCGTGCCCTGAGCGGCAAAGCCCAGAACCGTGCGAAGCAGGTCTGCTGCCCCCACGCCGCAATTGGCTCCGAACGCAACCGGTGGGTTGGGCAGGCTTTCGACCTTCAGCGCCAGATCAGCTGAGGTCACCCCCATCATGGTGCGCCCGGCCGTGTCAAAACTCATCGTGCCGCACCAGGCCATGCCTGCCAGCTCAGCCGCCTTTGCAGCCGCTTTGTATTCGTCAAAGGCCGAGATCGTCTCAACCCAAAGCACGTCAGCGCCACCGGCTTTCAGACCTTCGGCCTGTTCGTGGAACATTTCGACCGCGCCATCAAAGGTCAGGCTGCCCATCGGTTCCATGATTTCACCGGTCGGACCAACTGATCCGGCCACGATCACCTTGCGGCCCGAGGCATCCGCGACCTCACGGCCCAGCTCGGCCGCTGCCTTGTTCAGTTCGAAAACGCGCTTTTCTGCCCCGTGCAGCTTCAGGCGCGACGCATTGCCACCGAATGAGTTGGTCAGGAAAATGTCCGATCCGGCGTCGACGGCGCCGGCATACAGCGCGCGGATCTTGTCCTGCTCGTCCACATTCCAAAGCTCTGGTGCATCACCCGAGGTCAGTCCCATGTTGAACAGGGTGGTGCCGGTTGCGCCATCCGCCATCAACCAGTCACGTTCTGCAAGCAACTCTGTCAGCGCATCTGCCATATTGGTCTCCGATCTTTGCGAGGCGACCGCCGCGCGTAAACTTGGGGGCATCTGCCCGCCAGATTGTCTGTTGCGTGCTACCTGCCACGGATTTCGTGACAGCGCAAATTCATTCCGTTCATCGAGATGATGAAGACCGTTTTATATCGGGTTTTATGCCGGTTTTATACCGGGCCAGCTTTACGCCTGAGTGGAGGCTCGTCAGGTCTGGGTCATGCAGGCAAGCCTATGGCGGGGCGGGGGTGTTTCGCGTTCACTGTCGGTATCACTGCGGTCGCGAGATTTCGCGCATCACATCCAGCGCGCCCGTCACCAGACCACGTCGCTTTGGTGCCGCCGCATAAAGCGTTTCCCAATTGGGGGCAAAACACGTCTTGAACTGGCGCAGCCCGGCCGCCCCGGTGATCCGGTCCAGCCGCTCTCGAAGCCAGTGAAACACTTTGGGCTCGGTGGATTGTTTTTCATAGGGCACCGCCGCCAGCGACAGGCGGTCATACCCTTCTGACGCAGCCTGCCGGATGGCTGCGACCAGCAGGAGATGCATTGTGCCATCCGGTGCCTTGGCACCCATGCGCATGAGGTCCAGAACCTGCTCCTGCGCGTTTGTATGCAGGGTGATGAAACCAACCAACTGATTTTTCTGATAGGCCAGAAAGACCTGGGCATAGGGCAGGGTGGCTGGGGACCAGATGCCCATGGAAAATCCTCTTTGGCCGCCGCGCTCGGCGCGCCAGGCCTCTGCAATATCATTCATATCCGCGATCGGCAGGTTGCTGCCGCCCAACTGCACCCGCAGTCCGGCTTTTTCAGCCTGTCTCAGTTTTCGGCGCAATTGACGACGTTCGGCCCCTGCGGTGGTAAAGGTCTGCGGATTGAGCCATGCTTCGCGCGCGATGGGCAGGGTTTTCCATCCGTTTTTGCGGGCCAGAGCGGCAAAGCGCGGCCCGATCTTGTAGAGAAATGGCGCACGATATGTCTCCTGAGCAAGGCAATGTGCCTGCCGCAGGTACTCCTTTGTGATGCTGTCTGGTGTCAGAGGGTCTGACAAAAGGATGAGGCTTTGCCCCGACAATTTTCCCATTCCTGTTAAGACCGGACCCGCCGTGTCGCCTCCGCACTCAACAGCTGCCAGGTTGCCGTGACGCAGCAGCGTGGCCTCGGCGCGCGGGGCGTTTGCCACCTGATGATGCAGGTGGGCGGGCAGTTGGGGGGCGCGTGTGATCGGGGTGATCTTGGCGGATTGGGGGCGGGCACTGTCGCGGCGCGCAGCTTTGCGTGGCCCTCGCACCGTCACAACAGTGGCGATCAGCGCGGGGATCGCATAATATACGGCCCGAAAGGCGAGGATGCCGGCCAGAACCGGCTCTTGCTCCAGATGAGGGAGCAGGGCCAGAAGGGTCAGTTCAAATGGCCCGACCCCGCCGGGAGTGCCGGATATCAGACCCGCCCCGAGTGCGACGAGATAAGCCGCCATCAGCGGCAGGATCCCGATGGTGCAGTTTTCCGGCAAAATCACCCAGAGGGCCGCACCAGCCGCAACCGTATCAAGGGCGGCCAGAGCCACAAAGGCGGCCATGGCGCGCAGGGGAGGAATATTGAAACGCGACAAAAGGGCGGGGCGCCAGAGGGACAGGGTCATGGGAAGGCCTGCCCCGCCAAATGCCCCCCAGCCCAAGGGGCGGATCCAGTGGATACCAGCAAGCTCAACCGGAATGAGCAGGAGGAACACAGCGGTCACCACCGCCCAGGCGGAGAGGAAGGACAGGGCCACCATCATCGAGATGTGCAATGCCCTGAGCAAGGTCAGCTCCGGCAGCATACGCCATCGCACGAAGGCAGAACTAATCACGCCAAACCCAACAGTTTGGGACAGGGCGATTGCGGTTGCTCCCGACATCTGCGCCTCTCGGGAGGCGATGGGCGTGCCGATCAAACGATGCACCACGCGGTCATATCGGCCCACGGCCCAGAAGGAGATCGCGGAAAACAGGGCTGCCCCCACCCATTGATGGGGCTGAACCGTCACGAGAGAGGCCTGGATATAAGCATAATCAAGCCCCGCGATCCGGTCCCACAGGAGGGCAACGATGGCCACGGCAAACCCGAGCGGCAGCAACTGGCGGACCAGCAGGCGGATCAGGTCCAGCCCGGTCTCCTCAGCCGGTTGCATTATGCGCGATGGAAACTCCGCCACGGGGCGCGCACGCGGTGAAAGTTTTCGAAGTTTCAGGATATGTCTGTTCTGTTTTTTCAAGTCGCTCATGACGCCTGCCTGCCGTTCGATCAGGCCCATCCCGATCAGCCTCCCGGCCCGTGCCACTGTGTGGGCAGGGAGCAAACAGGTCGTTAACAGATCAATTTATCGGTAGATTTTCATAAGCTGGGGCAGGGTGCTCATATCCTGATCGGGCCTTTTCAGACCAGACATAAAAAAAAGGCGCCCCGCGCGGGACGCCTTTTTGAGCCGTGTGGGCCGCTTACGCGTCGCCCATCATCTCTTCTTTGACCTGTGCCAGAATCTCAGCGCGTTTCGCGCGGACCTCTTCAGCGGTCACGGTGTTCAGGTCGCCCACAACCTTGCGCACGACGTCCTCATGGCCAGCCTCTTCGAAATCGGCAACGATGACTTCTTTTGCATAGGCTTCGGCCTCATCGCCGGTCTTGCCCATTTTCTCAGCCGCCCACAGGCCAAGCTTTTTGTTGGCGCGCGCCTCGGCTTTGAAGATCATTTCTTCGTCATGAGCAAACTTGGCTTCAAAAGCTGTTTCGCGGTCGTCAAAAGTGGTCATTCCGGTTTCCCTATCCTTGGGTGAATACTCTGTTGTCTTTGATATGCCAATCGTGGGCCTGTCTCGCAACCCCGCTAGCGCTCTCAACGGCAGGAAATTGCATTTGTTTTGACAAGAATAGCAGGAAACACGGGATAATTCTGCCCAATTCTTGCCTCAGCGCAAGGAAATGCGTATAGCGCGTGCAACAGGCAGGAGTCGCGTGGCTCCTGCAGGCTGCACTTCAATGGCGGAGATCCCATGGCACGGCGCAAAAAACTTTACGAAGGCAAGGCAAAGGTTCTGTATGAGGGGCCGGAAGCGGGCACTCTGGTGCAGTATTTCAAGGACGATGCCACTGCGTTCAATGCCGAGAAAAAAGACGTGATCGAAG
The DNA here is from genome assembly GCF_025137635.1 of Aliiroseovarius crassostreae. Classification (NCBI taxonomy): domain Bacteria; kingdom Pseudomonadati; phylum Pseudomonadota; class Alphaproteobacteria; order Rhodobacterales; family Paracoccaceae; genus Aliiroseovarius; species Aliiroseovarius crassostreae. The sequence continues at coordinate 1,252,537 of NZ_CP080772.1, forward strand.
GCAAGGGGGTGCTGAACAACCGCCTGTCCGAGTTCTTCATGAACGGCCTGACCCAGATCGGTGTGCCGAACCATTTCATCAAGCGCCTGAATATGCGTGAGCAACTGATCCGCGCGGCCGAAATCGTGCCGTTGGAAGTGATTGTCCGCAATTTCGCCGCAGGTTCCATGGCCAAGCGCCTCGGGCTTGAGGAAGGCACCAAACTGCCGCGCCCGATTGTCGAGTTTTCCTATAAGGATGATGCGCTTGGCGACCCGCTGGTGCCGGAAGAATATATCATGGCGTTCGGCTGGGCCTCTCAGCAGGAACTGGGGGAAATCGTCGACATGGCGCTGCGCGTGAACGACTATCTCTCTGGTGTCATGTTTGGTGTCGGCATCAAGCTGATTGATTTCAAAATCGAGTTCGGTCGGGTCTATGATGGTGATTTCCCGCGCCTGATCCTGGCGGATGAAATCAGCCCTGACAGCTGCCGCCTGTGGGATATCGAGACCGGGCAGAAGCTCGACAAGGATGTGTTCCGCCGTGATCTGGGCAGCCTGACGGATGCCTATACGGAAGTGGCCCGTCGCTTGGGGGTGCTGCCCTCGAACGTGACCCATGCCAACACCAAACCGACCCTGATCAACTGATCCCTTTCCGGCGCCCCGGCAAAACGCGTGGGGAGCCGCAACACCTAAATCCCGGGCAAAATTCGTGCAGAGTTTTGGTCCAGCGCTAAGAGAAGGAAGTGCAGATGAAAGTCCGTGTAGACGTGATGCTGAAAACCGGCGTTCTTGACCCGCAAGGCGAGGCCGTGCGCCATGCGCTTGGCAATCTGGGGTTTGACGGTGTGGAAAAGGTGCGTCAGGGCAAGGTGATCGAGCTGGATGTGGCCGAGGGCACGTCGGAAGATCAGATCAAGGATATGTGCGAAAAGCTGCTCGCCAATACCGTGATCGAAAACTACGCCATTCAGGTGCTGTGATGAAAGCGGGGGTCATTGTATTTCCGGGTTCGAACTGCGACCGCGATCTTGCGGTGGCGTTTGAGCGGGCCGGCGCCGATGTGACGATGATCTGGCACAAGGACACGGACCTGCCCGAGGGGCTGGATATTGTGGGCGTGCCGGGGGGCTTCTCCTTTGGGGATTACCTGCGTTGCGGCGCCATTGCGGCGCAGTCGCCGATCACCAAATCGCTGATCAAACACACCGAGCGTGGTGGTTATGCAATCGGGATCTGCAACGGGTTCCAGGTGCTGACTGAAACCGGCATCCTGCCCGGTGCCCTGATGCGCAATTCAAACCTTAAGTTCATCTGCAAACCGATTGGTTTGAAAGTGGAAACCACGGATTGTGATTTCACCGCCGGCTATGAGCAGGGGCAGGAAATCACCGTGCCGGTTGCGCATCATGACGGCAATTACACCGTGACGGATGAAAAGCTCGCGCAGCTGCGTGGCGAGGGGCGGATTGCCTTTACCTATACCGACAATCCCAATGGTTCGACCGGCGACATCGCCGGGGTGATTTCCAAAAACCGTCGCGTCCTTGGTATGATGCCGCACCCGGAGCGCTGCGTGGACAAGCTGCATGGCGGCACCGATGGGGTGGCAATGTTCCGCTCGTTGGTGGACGCTGTCGTGGCTGTTTAAGCAGATCGTCTTGTGACCCTCGGCCATGGCGCGTAAACTTGCGCCATGGCGGACAACACCCAGAAACGCACCCAGAAATTGATGACTGATGCTCCCGCTCCGCGCCCCGGGGTCTCTCTCAGGGGACGGTTGGCGCTGCTGGTTCTGGTCAGTCTGGCCGCCGCGGTTATTTTCTTCTCCAATCGCTGGCTGACCGAACGCTATACCGAAACCACCCGCAACCGGGCTGAACTGCGGGTGGCGCTTTATTCCGGCAACCTGATCAGCGAATTGCAGCGAAATTCGGTTGTGCCTCTTCTGTTGTCGCGCGACCCGGCGCTGATCAACGCCCTGAATTCCGGGGATTTTGCCCATAGTTCTGCCCGGCTGATTTCCTATCTGGATGAGATTGAGGCAAAGTCGCTTGTGCTTCTGGATGGGGATGGGCGGATTGTTGCGGCGACCACCCGGGAAACGCTTGGGGAAAGCCATCGTTCGGAGCCGCATTTCGTGGATGCGCTGCGCAGCTCTGAAACCGTGTTCTCGGCAGTGCCGACCGAGGCAGGGGCCTATGAATTCACCTATTCGCGCAAGATCGAAGCCGGCAACAAGGTGATTGGCGTGATCGTGGTCGAGGTCGACCTGCGCAAGTTTGAAAAAAGCTGGGCCGGGATCTCGGACGCTGTTCTGGTGACCAATTCCGAAGGGAATGTGATCCTGGCCACCGAAGCCCGCTGGCGTGGCAAGCCAGAGAATGAAGCCCTGGAGGCGGTCCCGGCAATGGCCGCAATCCGGCGCAATTTCCGCAATTCTGCCGAATGGACCGCGCTGCCCTCGGAAATGCTGTTCCTCGGGGAAGCGGTGATGCGGCAGGAAGCGCGGGTCCCGTTTCAGGGCTGGCGCATTGCGTCTTTCACCTCATACGCCTCGGTGCGCGAAAAGGTGAACGCGGTTCTGTCCCTGGAAATCATGGCCTTTGCCATGCTGCTGTCGCTGACCTTTTACCTGATCAGCCGCCGGGCCCAGTTCAGATCGGTTCGGTTTGCGCAGGAGTCAGCGGATTTGCGGTTGCTGAACAACCAGTTGCAGCGCGAAATTGCCGAACGTCAGAGGGCTGAGAAAAACCTGCAGGTGGCTGAGCAGACCCTGGCGCAAAGCTCGAAACTTGCCGCCCTTGGCGAAATGTCCGCAGCCGTCAGCCACGAGCTGAACCAGCCTCTGGCGGCGATGAAAACCTATCTTGCAGGGGCCAAGCTGCTGCTGCAACGCAAACGGCCTGACGAAGCCCTGTCCAGTTTCCAGCGCATTGATGATCTGATTGAGCGTATGGGCGCCATCACCAAGCAGCTGAAATCCTATGCGCGCAAAGGGGGCGACGCGTTCGAACCGATGGATGTGCGCGAATGTGTGTCTTCCGCGCTGTCGATGATGGAGCCGCAACTGAAAAGCCGCGAGGTGCGCATCACCCGCAATATTCCACGAGATCCGGTTATGGTGATGGGGGATCGGTTGCGGCTTGAACAAGTGTTGATCAATCTGATGCGCAATGCGATTGACGCGACCAAGACGGTTGAAGCGCCGCAGGTTGATATTATCGTCAGCCGTGGGGATTACGCGTTGATTTCAGTGCGCGACAATGGTGATGGGGTGACGGATCTCGACAATCTGTTTGAGCCTTTCTACACCACCAAGGCCCCCGGAGACGGGGTTGGGCTTGGCCTTGCGATCTCTTCCGGCATTGTCAATGATTTCGGTGGGCGGTTAACCGCTCGTAATGGCCAGGATGGCGGTGCGGTGTTTGAAGTCGAGCTGCCGCTGCTGAAAGAAGACGACAGTGATATTGAAGCCGCCGAATAAGGTGGCCATATGAATGCAGTGCCCGCGAGGGAAAGAGGAGTGGTCATGGCCCAGGTAATGAAAATTGCAATCGTCGATGACGAACAGGATATGCGGCAGTCAATTTCTCAGTGGCTGTCCCTGTCGGGATTTCAGACCGAAACCTACCCGTCGGCGGCGGATGCGCTGAAAACCATCGGCGCGGATTATCCGGGTGTCGTGGTGTCGGACATTCGGATGCCCGGCATGGACGGGATGGATTTTCTGAAAAAACTCATGTCGCTGGACAGTTCGCTGCCGGTGATCATGATCACCGGTCACGGCGATGTGCCGATGGCGGTTGAGGCGATGCGGGTCGGGGCGTTCGATTTTCTCGAAAAACCGTTCAACCCCGACAATATGACAAGGCTGGTCAAGAAAGCATCCCACAAACGCCGCATGGCGCTGGACGCGCGCGCGTTGCGAAAAGAGCTGGGCGATGGCTCGACCATCATGAAGAAGCTGATCGGGGCCTCCCCGGTCATGTCGCGCCTGCGCGAAGATATCCTCGATATCGGTCAGTCCGACGGACATGTGCTGATCGAGGGGGAAACCGGAACCGGGAAAACCCTGGTGGCGCACGCGCTGCATGCGGTCGGGGCAAAAGCGGGAAAGAAATTTGTCGTGGTGCCCTGTCTCGGGCAGGAAGAAGAGGATCTGGGCCGGCGTCTGTTTGGACCGATGGAAGAGGGCGGACAGCAGCCTTATGTCGAAGAGGCGCGGGGGGGAACCCTGGTGCTTGAAGATATCGAAGCATTGCCAATGGCGCTGCAGGCCCGGCTCCTGACCTGGATCAACGATCAGGGTAGTCCCGCCGAGACCCGCATTGTCGCAATCTGCAACCTGCAGGAACAGGGCAAAACCTGCGAGGATTGCCTGCGTCCCGATCTGTTCTACCGTCTTGCCGCCATGAAAATCACCCTGCCTCCGCTGCGCCAGCGCGGCGAGGACATTCTGATGCTGTTTACCGGCTTTGCCGACCAGTTCGCCGAGGAATATGGATGCGCCGCCCCCACCGTCAGCGTGCAGGAAGCAGCCCAGCTGATGCAGGCGCCCTGGCCGGGCAATATTCGCCAGCTGATCAATATTTCGGAACGTGCCGTGCTGCAGTCGCGCCGCGGATCGGGCACCATTTCGTCCCTGTTGATGAATGATCATGAAGAGGCGCAACCGGTGATGACCACCGAGGGCAAGCCGCTCAAGGAATATGTCGAGGCGTTCGAACGGATGCTGATCGACAACACGATGCGCCGTCACAAAGGATCAATTGTCGGCGTGATGGAAGAGCTTTGCCTGCCGCGCCGCACCCTGAACGAGAAAATGGCGAAATACGGCCTGCAGCGCGCCGATTATCTGCAATAAAACGTTTCGACTTTAACCTGAGACAGGGAAAAGTCGAAACGCAGTCAGAAATGTCAATGATGTGGGCGTTTCGGATCAAACTTGTGTGTCAAGTTTATCCTGAAACGCTTTAGGCGCAGCCGGACCAGATCAAAACCCAAAAGGGGCACCAATATTCGGCGCCCCTTTTTTCTTGCATGAAATACCTCGGGGTGAGGCTGAAAGCCGAGGGGCAGAGCCCCTGATATCCCCTGATGATGGCCGATTACAGCTCCTGACGCGCCGTCAGCGATCAATCCTCTGGTACGCCGTCCAGCCCCTTCAACCCCTCCAGCATGACCGCCAGCTTGTCTTCATACTGGCGCCAGCGGCCGATCGAGGAATTGTAAAGCGGCTGGCGGGCCTGGTGGATCGACAGGGTCTTCACCTTCCGCTTGTTTTCATAGAAGGACAGGCAGGCGTCTTCCCAGTCCAGCTCACAGAATTCCAGCAGCTTGCGCACCTCTGTTTCCGGGTCCGAGACCAGCTTTTCATATTGGATCTCATAAATCCGGTCCGCGGCCAGCTTGCGCCATGCAGCCAGATACTCAGTAAACAGGCGATAGACCTCAACCAGATCTTCCTGGTCATTGGTGTAGGTATGGGCCCCGCGCACGAAGCGGTTTTTCAGCATCGAAAACAGGTTGTCGCGTGGATCACGGCGCAGGGCGACAATCTTGGCTTTGGGAAGGGCGAGCCAGACCAGCGGCGCCACTTTATACGTCGAGATCGACTTGTCCGTGACGATATCCGTGTTCGGGAACCTCTTCAGTACCGCTTCGCGATACTCGCGCCCGATCTTTTCCAGCGTTGCGCCGGGCAGATCGTTGATGGAACCGCCATTTGCGACCACTTTATTGGCATGCGCAAACCCGATCGTGTGAAACAGGGACATCTCATCCCCGCCGGTGACACGGGAATGGCTGGCCAGAATCTGCTCTACCAATGTGGTCCCGGATCGTGGCATCCCGGTGATGAAGATCGGGCTGTCCTCCTGATAGCCCACCTGGCCGATACGTGACATGTCCATCCCGTCGACAAAGCGCATCATCTTGGTGAAATCGGTCTGCTCTTTTTGTTTGTCATGGGGGAACGCCTCCAGCGCCATGGCATTGGCGGCCTCCAGATAGGGCCAGACCTTGTCGAACTGCTTGTTGTCTTCCATCAGTTTGACCAGCGCATAGGCCAGATCCACCCGTGCGGGCAGGTCGGGGTCATTTTCCCACAGCGACAGCATTTCCTGGGCGATCGGATCCTCCAGCGGCAGCTTGCGCCCGCCGCCGATCTGGCGATACACCGCGCCGGATTTCAACCCGGCCTCCAACGCGGTTTTCAACAGGGTTTCGGCCTCTTCAAACTTGCCTCTCTGCTGCATCAGGTTGCCAGTGATCGTGACCACACGCGTATGGGTCGGCGCGCGTTCAAAGGCATCGCGCGCCAGCGCCAGCGCCTCTTCGGGCTTTCCGGACTGATCCAGAGCCACCGCGCGCAGCGCCGTTTGCTCAGGCGTGTTGCGGATCGCTTCTGGCAGGGCATCATAATCCGCCAGCGCTTCATGCGGGCGTTCCAGCATGATCAGCGTGTCAATCCGCAAAAGGCGGCCCAGCTGATTGCCCGGATCGATTTCCAGAAGGCGATCGAAATAGGGCACTGCGTCATGCGGGCGGCTCAGTTCTTTCAGGACAAATCCCATATTGCCCAGAAGCTTTGGATTGGAGGGAACCTGTTTATGCGCCTGTTCCAGCAACTCATGCGCTTCGTGAAACCGCGACTGTGTGGACAGAAGCTCACCGTAATTGATCATTGCCTCCGCATAATCCGGGTCGATCTCAAGCGCCCTGCGATAGGCGGCTTCTGCTTCGTCTGGTTTGCGCATGGCGGTCAGGGTGCCGCCGAGGATCAGTTGAATGATCTCGTTTTCCGGATGGGCGGCGGCCAGGGCCTGGGCTTCTTCATTGACCGCTGCCACGTCGCCAGAGTTGAACCGGGCCAGCAGCTCATTGATCTTGGCAGAGGGGATGCCCACGGATTTGCGTACCGTGTCGGAATTGCTGCGGGTCATCTGCGCCAGAAGTTTCTTCTGCCCCGACGCCGAAATGCCCACCTTTTTCATCAGTTTCTGGGCGCGCTTGACCGCGGCCTTGTCGCCGAGCATGGACAGTGCATTGGCATAAAGTGACCAGATTTTCGGATCACGTGGAACAAGCCGTGTCGCCTCGTGAAAGGCGCTGACCGCATCCTTGAAACGCCCCTGTGTCATCGCCGTCTGCCCGGACCGCAACGCTTTTTGCGCCTGGGCAATTGCCGGGTTGGCCGACGGGGCAGGGGCAGGACGCCCGGATGCCTGGCTGGCCAGCGGAAACATCGGGGGTCTTGAATTGTTTTGCGACATGGTGTTGGGTCTCCGCGAGCAGGCCATCCGGGCCGGGCCAAATTCTTCCTACTGGCTATCGTGACAGCCATGGAGGCGCAAGAGGGGCGCAGGCAATAGCGCAACCGCGGCGCGCATTTGCCGTTATTATTCTTGACTTATCCCGATTTTCCACCGATAAGCCGCCAATCCGGCTGAGGGATCCCTTTGCCGGAACGATTAATCTCTGCCCAAACGGGCGCGCCGTTCGAGGCATTGGTGGGACCAACCCACTGCCGAAACACCGGGATATCCGGGGCCGTAGGACGCGGAAAATGAAGGAAGACCAAATGTTTGCGGTTCTGAAAACCGGCGGCAAGCAATACAAGGTTCAGGCTGGTGACATCCTGCGCGTTGAAAAACTGGCTGCTGAAGCTGGCGAAACCGTCCAGTTCAACGAGATTCTCATGGTTGGCGCCACTGTTGGCACCCCGGTCGTCGCTGGCGCCGGTGTGCAGGCAGAAGTGATCGACCAGATCAAAGGCGAGAAAGTCATTCACTTTGTGAAGCGTCGCCGTAAGCACAGCTCCAAGCGCACCAAAGGTCACCGTCAGCAACTGACGCTGGTGAAGATCACCGAAGTGCTGGAAAACGGTGCTGACAAATCGGGTGTGAAAGCTGCGATTGGCGCAGGTTCGGTTTCGGGTGCTGCGGCCCCGGCGGCCAAAAAGGCTGCTCCGAAAGCCGAAGCCGCTGCTGGTGCTGACGATCTGACCCAAATCACGGGTGTCGGCCCCGCCGCCGCCAAAAAGCTGGCAGATGCCGGCATCACCACCTTCGCCCAGCTGGCCGCTGTCGACGTCGAAACCTTCGATGCCGTCAAAGTGAAAGCCGAGTGGGTTGAGCAGGCCAAAACTCTGGCCTAATCTTAACTAAGGAGAGATAGCATGGCACATAAAAAAGCTGGCGGTTCATCCCGTAACGGCCGCGACTCAGCCGGTCGTCGCCTTGGTGTAAAGAAATACGGTGGCGAAGCCGTCATCCCGGGCAACATCATCGTGCGTCAGCGCGGCACCAAGATGTGGCCGGGCGCCAATGTGGGCATGGGCAAAGACCACACCATCTTCGCAACCAGCGAAGGCAAGGTGCAGTTCCACAAAGGCCTGAAAGGCCGCACCTTTATTTCGGTTCTCCCGGTGGCGGAGGCCGCTGAGTAAGCCGAAACCTGCAAGGTTTGAAAAATCCAGGGGCCGGCGTGATCGCCGGCCCTTTTTCTTTGGTCCGACGCCTCCCATATGGGGTTTAGGAAAATTTAACCATTTTGACGTCATGCTCCTCGCGCGAACCATGGTGGGGCAGGCAATCAACAGGCAATTGAGGGGCATGGTCCAGCCAGACCCCGACTGGAAGTCAGAGCTTTTCGAGGAGGGAAAGCCATGATGCATGATATGATTACCAATCAGCCCGTGATCGAAGCAGATCGGTTCGTGCTGCGCCCGGTGCGCAAATCCGATGCGGGTCCTATGGCGCTTTATGCCAGCGATCAGCGCGTCGCCAACGGCACCCGCTCGATCCCCCATCCTTTGCCGCCCGGTGCGACCGAAGGGTTCATTGCCCGCGCGCTTGAAAGCACACGCAAACAAGAGGTTTGGGTGATGGATGGTGCCCGGGATGGCCAGCGGGAAGTTCTGGGGGTGATCACACTGTCCCGTCTTGATCGCAACCAGTCAGAACTGTCTTACTGGGTGGCGCCTGCTTTCTGGAATGGCGGCCTCGCGTCCGAGGCGGTTCGGGCGCTGATCGAGGCCAACCCGCTGGACAACAGCACGATCTTTGCCTCGGTCTTTCAAGACAGCCCCGCCTCGGCCCGTGTGCTGACCAATGCAGGGTTCGAATATATCGGGGATGCAGAAAGCTTTTCCGTCTCGCGTAATGCCGCGGTGCCAACCTGGACCTATTCGCGCAAGCTTGCCTGAGGACTGGACGAAAGGGTGGGGCATGTTGATCGAGACTGAGCGGTTCACGCTGCGCCCTCTTTCGGTGCGGGATCGTGACCAAGTGGTGAAGGGGCTGAATGATTACGAGGTCACAAAATGGCTGACCGTCGTTCCCTTCCCCTATGGTCCGGCAGATTTTGACGGGTTCTTGGCGTTTCTTGAAGGCAAACCCGCCCATGAGGCGCTGGCCATCTGCAAGGGAGAGGGTGTTCTGGGCGTGATCGGGATTGGCGACAGTCTGGGATATTGGCTGGCCCGCTCTCATCAGGGGCAGGGCGTCATGACCGAGGCGGCGAGGGCACTGGTCGATTGGTATTTCTGCAATACGGATGCCGACACTCTTTTGTCCGGTCATTTCCATGGCAACAAATCCTCACGGAATGTTCTGACCAAACTTGGATTTCTTTCCACCGGGCAGGTGGAACCAGCCTTTTGTGTGTCGCAGAACAAGACCCAGGATCTGGTCAAGCTCTGCCTGACGCGTGCGGATTGGGAGGGGCGGACATGATGACGCGCCTGGTAACCCGGCGACTTATGATGCGCCGGACGGAGCCCGCTGATCTGGAGGCCCTGCACGCGCTTGTATCGCATCATGATGTGGTCAAGATGACGGCAACCTGGCCCTGGCCTGCGGAGCGCGATCATACCCGCGCCCGCTGCGTGCCCTCAGATCCGCAATTGGGCATGGTGGGACAGGTATTTCACAAAGGTGAGCTGGTGGGCAGTATGGGGATCGCGTCGCGGGACGGCCAACTGCCCGAAATGGGTTATATGTTCGCGCCTGCCCATTGGGGCCGGGGATTTGCCACGGAGATGGGGCAGGCGCTGATTGCGCATTGCTGGCAGCGCTATGACTGGACCGAGATTTCGGCCTGTGTGTTCGGGGACAACCCCGCCTCGGGCCGGGTGCTGGAAAAGCTTGGCTTTGTTGCAACCGGCCCCTGTCGTGGCTATTGTCGGGCGCGGGATGCGGAGCTTCCGACACTCACCTATCGTCTGTCCCGCCCGTAAGCCCACGGTTTTCGCGGCTTATTGCGCACAAAGCCCTGCAAAGACTTGAGCACGCGCCCATTTCCCTCTATCGCCAGTATTCACTAACACAGCCCACCAGAAAGGCACATGTCATGAAGTTTCTCGATCTCGCCAAGGTCTATATCCGCTCTGGTGGCGGTGGGGGGGGCTGCGTGTCTTTCCGGCGCGAAAAGTTCATTGAATATGGTGGACCGGATGGTGGTGATGGCGGCAAGGGCGGGTCCGTGATTGCCGAAGTGGTCGAGGGGCTGAACACCCTTATTGATTTCCGCTATCAGCAGCATTTCTTTGCCGATAATGGCCGCCCCGGCATGGGCAATCAGCGCACCGGCGCGGATGGCAAGGATATCGTGCTGCGCGTGCCGGTCGGGACCGAGATCCTCGACGAAGATCAGGAAACCGTGCTTGCCGACCTGACCGAAGTGGGGCAGCGCGTGGTGCTGGCCAAGGGCGGCAATGGCGGTTTTGGCAACCTGCATTTCAAATCCTCGACCAACCAGGCGCCGCGTCGCGCCAATCCGGGGCAGCCGGGGGTGGATCGCACCATCTGGCTGCGCCTGAAACTGATTGCAGACGTGGGGCTGCTGGGGCTGCCCAATGCGGGCAAATCAACCTTCCTCGCGGCGACCTCAAATGCGCGCCCCAAAATTGCCGACTATCCGTTTACCACGCTTCACCCCAACCTGGGTGTGGTTGGCGTTGATGGGGCCGAGTTTGTGGTTGCAGACATTCCCGGCCTGATCGAAGGGGCCAGCGAAGGGCGTGGACTGGGGGACCTGTTTCTTGGTCATGTGGAACGCTGCGCGGTGTTGCTTCACCTCGTCGATGGCACGTCTGATGATGTGGCGGGCGACTGGCAGACCATCATCACCGAGGTTGAAGCCTATGGGGATATCCTCGGGGGCAAGACCCGCGTGACGGTTCTGAACAAGGTGGATGCGCTGTCGGATGAGGAACTGGCAGAAAAACAGGCTGAGCTTGAGGCCGTGGCTGGCCCGGTCCTGCTCATGTCCGGGGCGGCGCAGAAAGGCACGATCGACGTGTTGCGGGCGCTGCGCCGGGAAATCTCGGAAGATCGCATTCGCCAGAAACCCGCAGAGGAGCCCGAGAAATGGCAACCCTGAGCGGGACACTGGCCAACGCCCGGCGCATTGTCGTCAAGATCGGGTCTGCATTGCTGGTTGATGCGCAAACAGGGGCCCTGAAATCGGATTGGCTGGCATCGCTGGCAGAAGATGTCGCCTGGCTCAAGGGGCGGGGCGCTGACGTGGTTTTGGTGTCTTCCGGCTCCATTGCGCTGGGACGAGGGGTGCTCGGGCTGACACCGGGAACCCTGTCGCTGGAACAGGCGCAGGCGGCTGCCGCCGTGGGGCAGATCCGTTTGGCCCGTGCATATGAACAGGCGCTGGCCCATCACGGTGCCACCACCGCACAGGTGCTGGTCACGCTGGAAGACAGCGCAGATCGCCGCCGCTACCTGAATTCCCGTGCCACGCTTGAGACGCTGCTGTCCCTGGGCGCGGTGCCGATTGTGAATGAAAACGATACGGTGGCAACGGATGAGATCCGTTTTGGCGACAATGATCGCCTCGCGGCGCAGGTTGCCGTCACCATCGGTGCCGACCATCTGGTGCTCCTGTCGGATGTGGACGGGCTTTATACCGGAAATCCGCGGGTTGATGCCTCTGCCACACGGTTTGACGTTATTGATGAGATCACCCCGGAAATCGAAGCGATGGCGGGGGATGCGGGAACCGGTCTGTCAAAGGGCGGCATGAAAACCAAGGTGATGGCCGCCAAAACCGCAACCGGGGCAGGCTGCGCCATGACCATCACCGAAGGGTCGCGCTTCAATCCCTTGAAAACGCTGGAAGAAGGGGCGCCGAGCACTTTGTTTGTTGCAGGCACGGACCCCAAGACATCTCGCAAGAAATGGATTGCGTCGATGAAGCCGCAAGGCGATATCGTTGTGGATGCGGGCGCTGCCCGTGCGCTGGGTCAGGGAAAGTCCCTGCTGCCCGCCGGTGTCAGTGCCGTCTATGGCAGTTTCGGTCGTGGGGACAGCGTGACCATTCATGGCCCGGATGGGGTGCATATCGGGTCGGGTCTCAGCCGCTATACCGCAGACGAGGCCCGCGCCATTGCCGGAAAACGCTCTGACCAGATCGAGGCGGTTTTGGGCTATTCCGGCCGGGCCGCACTTATTCATCGGGACGATATGTCCCTGTAAATCAAAAAGCTAAACGAAAAACTTCACACGGAGAGTGAGATGAGCGACGACATCAAGACGATGATGACCCAGATCGGTGAACGCGCAAAAGCTGCGTCCAGGGAACTGGCCTTCGCTCCATCCGAGGCAAAGGAAACCGCGCTGATTGCGGCCGCAGAGGCCTGTTGGGCGCGACGGGATGAAATCATCGCCGCCAACGCGCAGGACATGGCCTATGGCCGTGAAAAAGGGTTGTCGGATGCGATGATGGATCGCCTGATGCTCGACGAAGACCGGATCCAGGCGATGTGTGAGGGCTTGCGCACGGTTGCCCGGCAGGATGATCCGGTCGGTCAGGTGACCGAAGAATGGGATCGCCCCTCGGGGTTGCATATCAAGCGGGTGCGCACCCCTCTTGGTGTGATTGGCGTGATTTATGAAAGCCGCCCGAATGTGACCGCCGACGCGGGCGCGCTCTGCCTCAAGGCTGGCAATGCCGTCATCCTGCGTGGGGGATCAGAAAGCTTCCATTCCGCCGGCGTGATCCATGCCTGCCTGCAGGATGGGCTGCGTGCCGCCGGGTTGCCCGTGGATGCCATTCAACGCATTCCGACCCGTGACCGCGCCGCTGTCAGTGAAATGCTGACCATGACCGATCATGTGGATGTGATTGTGCCGCGCGGGGGCAAAGGGCTTGTCGGGCTGGTGCAACGCGAAGCCCGCGTGCCGGTTTTTGCCCATCTCGAAGGCATTGTGCATATCTATATCGACAAGGATGCAGACGCCGAGAAGACCGCGCGTGTGGTGATGAATGCCAAGACCCGGCGCACCGGCATTTGCGGAGCTGCGGAATGTTTGCTGATCCATAAGGATGCACAGGAGCTGGGCCAGAAAGTGATCAATGATCTGATGGCCGCCGGGGTTGAAGTGCGTGTGGGTGCCGGGCTGTCCGGCAGCGTTGCCGCAACCGAAGAGGACTGGGGCAAGGAATATCTTGACCGCATCATTGCCGCCAGACTGGTCGAGGATGTGGATGGGGCCATTGCCCATATCAACCGGTATTCCTCGTCTCACACCGATGCGATCATGACGGAAAATGACGCCACCGCCGCGCGGTTCTTCACCCGGCTCGACAGCGCCATCCTGATGCGCAATGCCTCCACCCAGTTTGCCGATGGGGGCGAGTTTGGCATGGGGGCCGAGATTGGCATCGCCACCGGCAAGATGCATGCGCGTGGACCGGTCGGGGCAATGCAGCTGACCAGTTTCAAATATCTTGTGGAAGGTGACGGCACCACCCGCGCCTGATCCCGTCTTGAAAATCAGCAAAAAGGGCGCAAAAAATCCAGCGCCCTTTTTCTTGCGCCAAATACCTCCGCCGGAGGCATTGCGTGCAGCGCAAAACTACTTCAGAACATCACGTTGATCGAATTGTCAGTCAGGGTGACCTCGGCCTGGCGTCCCTGCCGCGCCAGTTCCGGTGCAATCAGGGCATAATGAACCTGCGCGGGCAAAACATTGGTGGTTTGGTCCGGCTTGGTAATCAGCGCCCAAAGTGCAGGATCGGTGTTGAACCGGTCGGCCTCGGCCCAGAGGCTCCAATACCCGTCCTGTTCCGTCACCACGATCTTGCCGCCCCAGGGCATGGCCGTTTCCATGCATTGCAGGACAAGAAACGCGAGCTTGACCTGACCGCGGGGCTGATCGCCAACCGGGGTCCAGAGAATTTCAACCCTGCGCCCTTCACCTCCCGCGGAAAGCACCGCACGGATTTCACGTTCAGCCACATTTTGCCCGTCATTGGCAGATCCGAAAGCCACGCGGAAAAATCGGATCCTTGCATTGGCATTCTGCACACTTTCCGAGATCAGAGCCATCTCCGGGCTGTCCCCAAGGCCAGACAACTCCAAAAGCTCAACCCCATTGCTGATTGCGCCCAAAGGGCTGATAAGGTCATGGCAGATCCGTGATCCGATCAGGGCGGTCAGGTCTCTGGTCGCGGTGGTCATGGGGTGCTCCTGTCAGGAAAGGGCTAAATATGAATTCACTCTTGGAACCGGGGATGCTCGTGCGCCATCCCATGCAGCCCGATTGGGGGCTTGGGCAGGTGCAAAGCAATATTGGTGGCAAGGTGACCGCCAATTTTGAACATGTCGGCAAACAGGTAATTGATACGAACGTGGTAGAGCTCATGCCGGTTTTCGATAGTGATGACACTCAATCCTAGACAATTGGTTAAGAAGCAGCAACCAATGCGTGTGCGTGGCGGCGTTGCATCGCGTAAGGGCTCGACGTAAAACCGCGTTGGAAACCGGTGCCGGTGTATGAGGACAAAGCGACATGCAAGGGGCAGAGCCTGTGTTTGAGCTGAGATTGGCGCGTGATGCGGCAGATCTGCGCGCAGCCCAGCGTTTGCGCTATGATGTGTTTGTGCGGGAACTGGGCAGTGGCGGACCACTGGTGGACCACGACCAGATGCTGGAAAAAGATGTGTTCGATCCCTATTTCGATCACCTGATTCTGTTTGACCACGCGCGCGAAGGGTCTCCTGCGGTTGGGGTGTATCGCCTGATGCGGGGCGAGCGGATGACAGCAGAGCAGGGCGGTCCGGGCCGGTTCTATTCCGAGGATGAGTATGATCTGACCGTGCTTAAAACCTCGGGTCGGAAACTTCTGGAACTTGGGCGATCCTGCGTGCATCCCGATTATCGTGGCGGCACGGCGATGCTGCATCTGTGGAACGGCCTGGCCAGCTATGTCGCTGAACATGAAATTGAAATCCTGTTCGGGGTCGCCTCGTTTCATGGCACGGATATCGACGCCTTGAAGGGGCCTTTGTCCCTGCTGCATCATCGCCATCTGGCCCCGCCAGAGCTGCGGACCACGGCGCAGCGTGACGTCTATCAATCCATGAACCTGTTGCCCGAAGATCAGATCGACCGGCCTGCTGCCATGCGCGCGGTGCCTGCGCTGATCAAGGCCTATCTGCGCGTCGGTGGATTTGTGGGAGACGGGGCCTTTGTCGATCACGGTTTCAACACCACCGATGTCTGCCTGATCATGGATACAAAGCGGATGAGCGCCAAGCACAAAGCCTATTACACTGAGGGTAAGACCGGCCCCAGAAATACGGAGCAGAAAACATGACCGCTCTTTGGCGTGGGGAAGAGGAACCGGGGGCGTTTCGTCCCGGATGGGCTGGCGGCATTCGGGCTGTCCTGCGCGGCGTGCCTCTGGCCATTCTCGTCTTTGGAGGCCTGCTGGTGCTGCTGCTTGTGCGCCTGATTGAGCGCCCCTTGTTTGGACTGAATCGTCCGATCACCCCTTTTATCACGCAGTTTGTCTGTCGATCGGCGTTTTTCGTGCTGGGCATCCCGTTCTCCGCGCGTGGTGGGCAAATGCGCGAAAAGGGCGCGGTGGTGGCCAATCACGGGGGGTGGCTTGATATCTTTGCCCTCAACGCCAAGAAACGCGTCTATTTCGTGTCAAAGGCTGAGGTCGCTTCCTGGCCCGGGATCGGCTGGCTGGCCCGCGCCACCGGCACCGTGTTCATCAAACGCGACCGCAAAGAAGCGACCAGCCAGATCGGGATATTTCGGGATCGTCTGTCCGCAGGTCATAAGCTTTTGTTCTTCCCTGAGGGCACATCGTCGGACGCGCGCCGTGTTCTTCCTTTTAAATCAACGCTTTTCGCGGCGTTCTTTGCGCCGGAGCTGCGCAGTTTCATGTGGGTTCAGCCGGTCACGGTGCGGTATTTTGCGCCCGAAGGAGAAGATCCGCGCTTTTATGGTTGGTGGGGGGATATGGCCTTTGCCCCGCATCTGCTGCAAACCCTTGCGGCACGGCGTCAGGGCCGGGTTGAGGTGGTCTATCACAAACCGGTCAAGGTGACCGATTTTGCGAACCGCAAGGCTCTTGCGGCCCATTGTGAACATGAGGTGCGCAATGGGCTGGGAGAGTTGGATGTTGAAACCACGGATCCCGAGGTGCTGGCGGATCTGGGCAGCGTGCACCAACCCTGAATTGCCGGTTTTCCAATCGGAGATTTGTCGCTAGATTGCCGGGGAAAGGATATACCAAGAACAGCTGTCGGGTATATCTGTCACATCAATAAAGCGTTTCGGCTTTAACCTGACAAAGGGTGAAACCGAAACGCGGCAAGAGAGATCAATAATGCGGGCGTTTCGTGATAACCATGTCTCAGGTTAATCACGAAACGTTTTAGGGTGAAAAGATGACAAAACGATTTGCGATGATGTCCTGCCTGTTGGCGATGGTGGCTCTGGCGGGGTGTGAAACGGTCAAGGGCGCGTCACGGGATGTGCATTCCGGGGCCGAGACCGTGCAGGGCTGGTTCTGAGCGGTTTTTCGCATTTCATCTGCTGAAAATGAAAACCCCCGCCTGCCTGTCAGCAGAACGGGGGAATTTTCGCGCTCTTGTCTGTGGTCTGATCAACCAGCCAGTCCCTCGTCCATGGCGTTGATCAGGGTTTTCAGCGCGGCCACGGGATCTTCCATGCGCCAGATCTCTTCTCCGATGGCAAAAAAATCGGTGATCGGGGTCAGGGCGCGGATGATATCTGCATCGAGCGCCCCCTCGGCCACAACCGGCACTTCGATCATCTCGCTCCACCAGCCAAACAGCTCGGCCTCTGCGCGGGTGCCATCGCCAAGGGTGGACAGGCCCGCGGGGCCAAAGCTGACATAATCCGCGCCGTTTTCGCCCGCATTCATGCCTTCGTGGCGGGAGTTGGTGCAATAAGCACCAACAATGGCATCCTGCCCCAGATCGGTGCGGGTCTTGCGCACGCGGCGCGCGCCATCACCCAGATGGACCCCGTCCAGCCCAAGGCGTTCCACCATCAGGGCATGTTCCGAAATCACGATCGGCACGTCGCGCGCATGGGCCACTTCGCGGCAGACATCTGCGGCGCGCATGATCCGGTCCTCATCCGAGGTGGCCAGCATCAGGCGCAGGCAGGCGATTTCGGCACTGTCAAGCACGCGGGCCAGATCGGTGGGGAAGGTCGACAATTCGAATTCAGGCGGGGTCAGCAGGTAGATCTGCGGGCGTTCCAACTCTTGTGCTTCAGCCATATCATGATCCTTTCCGGGTGGTCCGTCCCAATTCTTTTTGCGCTTATTGAGCCAAATCGCATATTTTGCAAGAGGCGGGTGGCGTGACCTCTCCCAAGAGGTCTATTTGGCGGGCAAAGTGGCGACAAACCCCTGTGCCAGTTGCAAAAGCTGCGCACGGGTCTGGTCGTTTTCCAGCGCGTCGGGAGAGACATCGACAAATCCCCCCATCCGGCGCCCGGTGAACGCCATCGGCACCACCCCGTCCAGCGCCAGGGCAAGCCCTTCATTGTCCTTGCCAACGCGATACATCGCCCCGTTTTTGTGCACGCCGCACAGCATGTTTCCTGCCAGCAGGAAGGCCACACCGCCAAACATCTTCTTTTCCGAAATGTCGGGCAGCCCGATCAGATCCCGAGCAAGGATTTCGTAAGTTTCCGTATCATAGGCCATGGCGCCTCCTTGCAATTCCGGTCAGGGCCAGCGTATCACGGCGCGACGTTTTGGAAAGGTCTTGGTCATGAGCGAAATGGGTCCTGATCCCGCAATTGTGCTGGTGCGCCCACAAATGGGCCAGAATATCGGTTCGGCTGCGCGGGCAATGCTGAATTTCGGGTTGGAGCGGATGCGGGTTGTCGCCCCGCGGGACGGCTGGCCGAACCCGGATGCGGTGGCCATGGCCTCGGGGGCCGGGCGGGTTCTGGATGGCGCAACGGTGCATGACAGCGTGGCTGATGCGGTGGGGGATTGTGACTTTGTCTTTGCCACCACCGCCCGGTCACGGGAATTGAGCAAGCCGATTTTCAGCCCGGAAGCGGCGATGGAATACACCCGCCAGATGCAGCGCGAGGGTCGCAAGGTGGCGGTCCTGTTCGGGCCTGAACGCACCGGGCTGGAGAACGAGGATGTGGCGGTGTCCAATGCGATCATCACCGTGCCGGTGAACCCGCAATTCGCCTCTCTGAACCTGGCGCAATGCGTGCTTCTGACCGCTTATGAATTTCGCCGTCAGTCGGTTGATGTGCAGCATGAGGTTCTGTCGATGCCCACAACAGAGACCGCCACGGTGATCGAGGTGGACAAGCTGGCTGAGCATTATGAAACCCGGCTGGATGAACACGGGTTCTTTTTCCCAGATACCAAGGCCGAGGTGATGAAGGTTGCCCTGCGCAATATGTGGAGCCGCATGCCGCTGACCCGGCAGGATGTGCAGATGTTTCACGGGATCCTGCGTCAGCTTTTACGCAAAATCGACGGCAAATAACCTTATTGCCTGTCTGAAACGAACGGCCCAGCCGGTCCAATGGTGTCTTCGGCTGGGCGCCTTTGGGGCAATGCGCGCGATCAGATTGCTTTTCGTGCGGCCATGACCCAGATCCCGGCCAGCACCAGAGAGCCTAGCGCGTTCAGGTTGGCCATGGTCACGCCAAACAGCTCCCACGGGATTTCATCACACCGCACCAGCGGGGCGGTGAGGATTGAGTTCAGCAACTCCTCCTGCGACAGCTCGCCAATGGACGACCCGCCCGAGCAGGAGCTTGGCCCCTCCCAGAGTTTGCGTTCAACGCCGGAATGATAAAATCCGATGCCGGAGGTGGTCAGCGCCGACAGGGCCCCAAGCCAGGCAATGATACGTTTTTGCGTGGCAATCGCCGCGCCGCCCAGCGCAATGGCCGCTGCATGAGGCCAGCGCTGCCACAGGCACAGTTTACAGGGCGTGTAGCCAAGCGCCTGAAAGGCGAAAGCCCCGCCAAGCACAAGGATCGACCCCAGCGTCGCAAGTGCCACAAGTTGGGTGAAGGTCAGGTTGCGGATCATGTTCATAGGTATTTCACCAGATAGAAGCCCCCGAAAAGGAGCACGATAAAGACGGTAAAGACAAGACCAAGACGGCGTTCGATAAAGTCCCGTATGGGCGCGCCAAACTTCCACAACAGCCCCGCGACAATGAAAAAGCGCAGGCCGCGTGCAATCACCGAGGCCACCATGAAGACGGTAAAGTTAAGCCCGGTGGAACCCGACAGGATGGTGATCACCTTGTAGGGGAACGGGGTGACCCCCGCGATCAGCACCGCCCAGGCCCCCCAGTCATTATAAGTGCGGGCAAAGCTGTCGAAACTGTCGGTCTTGCCATAGAACTCCAGCACCGGACGTCCCACGCTTTCAAACACGCCCCATCCGATCAGATAGCCGAACATCCCGCCCAGAACCGAGGCGACCAGGGCCACAGCTGCGATCACAAAGGCTTTGCGCGGGGCGGCGATGATCATCGGGATCATCAGAATATCGGGCGGAATGGGAAAGACCGAGCTTTCCAGAAAGGCCACAATGGCCAGCGCCCAAAGCGCGCGCGGATGTTCCGCAAGCCCCATTGTCCAGTTGTAAAGACGCCTGATCATACCCGCTCTCAGCTTATCTGCCCGAAGTCCCGTTCGGTGTTGGGCACCACGAAACATGCGCAAGGGATGAGGTCAAGCCTTGTTGCGTCATGCGGGCTTGTGACCGGGAAAAGGTCGGGTAAACTGATCGTGAGTTCACTGTGGGAGAGTATCATGAAGTGGAAGGGACGGCGCGGCAGCCGCAATATCGAAGATCGGCGGCGGGCCGGGGGACGTGCGCGCGGGGGTCTTCAACTTGGGGGCTTCGGCATTCTCGCGGTGCTCGCGATCGGCTATTTCACCGGGGTCGATGTCACCCCGTTGCTGCAGGACAGCCTGTCACCGCAAGCCCCACAACAGGTCGAGATTTCGGAGGCGGACCGGCAAGCCGGGGAGTTTGTGTCCGTCACGCTTGCGGATACGGAGGAGGTCTGGTCAGGGATTTTTCGCGACCAGCTCGGGGCCGCTTATAACCCGGTGACGCTGGTTTTGTACAAAGGGGTGACGCAAAGCCCCTGTGGCGGGGCCTCGGGTGCAACTGGACCGTTCTATTGTCCGGGGGACCGCAAAGTCTATCTCGACACGGCTTTTTTCACCACCTTGTCCCGGCAATTGGGGGCCAAGGGGGATTTTGCTGCGGCGTATGTCGTGGCGCATGAGGTGGCCCATCACGTGCAAAACGAGCTGGGGATCCTTGGAAAAGCCAATCGCGTGCGCCAACAGGTCAGCCAGGAGGAAAGCAATGCGATTTCGGTGCGGATCGAGTTGCAGGCAGATTGTTTCTCGGGACTTTGGGCGCGGGAGGCCGAACAGAAATTCGGAACGCTGGAACGGGGTGATTTGCAAGAGGCAGTGAATGCGGCCCGTCAGATTGGCGATGACACGCTTCAGCGCAATGCGGGGCGCACCCCGATGCCGCATACTTTCACCCATGGCAGCTCCGCCCAGCGCGCCGCCTGGTTCGAGCGCGGATACGGCACGGGTGACATTCAGGCCTGTGATACCTTTTCGGCCAACAGGCTGTAGACAGGGATTATCACGGGAGAGTTTTGTAAAATCCGTTCGGAATCTTTCGAAATATAACGCGTTAAGAAAAATGTTGCTTATGCAACGAATTCCTGCTTTGAATGCGGATAAGGGGACAAGTAAAGCCGACCGCTCGGTCGAAAGTGCTTGCCTAAGAGCGCCAAGCCTGCTCTTATCACAAAGACGGATCGGTTACGGCAGCAAGAGGAGCACCGGGACCGGGCTGTGAAACACATGCGTTTTGGGAGGAACGAAATGAAACTAACCTTGAAATCCGCTCTTGTCGGTGTCGTGGCTCTTGGGGCCTCGGCCAGTGCCAGTTTTGCCCAGGAAGTGACCCTGCGCTGCCAGCACTTCCTGCCGCCAAAGGGCTCGACCCCGCTCTATTTCATGGCACCCTGGGCCGAGAAGGTAGAGAAAGACAGCGGTGGCCGCATCAAGGTCGAGCTTTACCCGGCGATGCAGCTGGGGGGTAAGCCGCAGGCGCTTTATGATCAGATCCGTGATGGCGTGATTGATTGTGGCTGGGCTCTGCCTGCTTATACGCCGGGCCGTTTCCCCGAAGCCGAAGCCTTTGAACTGCCCTTCATGACCGGACGCAACGCCGCGGCGTCGTCGAAAGCCGCCTGGGAGTTTTCAGAGAAATACCTGATGGAGCGGATGGGTGACGTCAAACTTCTGGCCACGCACGTGCACGGTCCGGGTGTGATCCACAAAAAAGGCGAACCGGTCATGCAATTGTCCGATTTTGAGGGGCTGAAACTGCGTGGACCGTCGCGTCAGGCCAATGCGCTGTTTGAAACGCTCGGGGCGACCCCGGTTGGTATGCCGCTGCCGACCTTCCCGGAAAGCCTGTCGAAAGGCGTGGTCGAAGGGGGCGTGATCCCGTGGGAAATCGTGCCGCCGTTGAAAGTGCATGAGCTTGCCGACAGTCACACCGAGATCCCGGGCGACCGGTCGCTTTACAACACCTTCTTCATCTGGGCGATGAACAAGGACACCTATGCCGGCCTGCCGGATGATCTGAAAGCCGTGATCGATGCCAACTCAGGCCTGGAAACCTCGGCCTGGGCAGGGGCCTCTTTTGACAAAGGGGATGTGATCGGGCGTGAGATTGTTGCCGGAACCGATAACAAGATCCATGAGCTGAGCGCCGAACAGGTGGCCGAGATCAAGGCGATCGGGGATGCCCAGATCGAAGCCTGGGCCGCCGACATGACCTCAAAAGGTCTGGACGGTGCGGGCATGGTGGCCGACGCCAAGGCCCTGGTCGCAAAATATTCCGATCAGTGATCCGCTGGTAAACACATCCCTCCGGGCAGGCCGAGATGCCTGCCCGGAGTTTTCTTGAGAACCACCCGAAACATAGCGGGTCGAGAAAGAGGGAGGGGGCATCATGGCTATCGCCAGATCCGCAGAGCAGCGCGTTGGTCGCCTGATGGAATTTCTAAGTCGCTGGATGGCCTATTCAGGGGGCGCCGTGCTGGTCGCCATCGCCATGACCACCGTCATATCCATCGTCGGGCGGGCCTTGTCAGGCTTTGGGCTGACCCCGGTCAAAGGGGATTTTGAAATCGTTGAAATGGGCTGTGCCGTGGCGGTTTTTGCCTTCATGCCCTGGTGTCAGTACAAGCGTGGCCACGTGACGGTTGATATTTTCATCTCGCGCCTGTCCGACCGCAAGCAGGCCCTGTTGGGGTTTGTCGGCGATGTTTTCCTGACCGGTGCCGCTTTTATCATCCTGTGGCGTCTCTGGCTCGGGTTTGGTGAGAAATTCCCCTATGGCTCTGACACGTTCCGCACCCTGTTTGGCCTCGGGTCCAAGCCCTTCTTTGCGGAAAGCTCTTATGAACTGGAAGTGCCGCTGTGGATCCCGTTTGGTCTGTGCACCATCGGGGCCGCGTTCTTCTTTGTTGTCGCCACCTATACCATGTGGCGATCGCTCAATTGGGTTCTGGATGGCAAGGAGAGCCACGTATGACCGGTATCGAACTTGCCATCCTCGCCTTTGCGCTCATGCTTCTGGCGATCTTCCTTCGCCTGCCGATTGGTCTGGCAATGGGGCTGACCGGGTTTTTTGGGATCTGGTATATGATGGGGCACCCGAAGGTGACGCTGAGCCAGTTGAAAACGCTGTCTTATGACACGTTCAGCTCTTATTCCCTGTCGATTGTGCCGCTGTTTTTGCTGATGGGGCAATTTGCCACCAAATCCGGCATGTCCGGGGCGCTGTTCAATGCGGCATCCGACTGGCTGGGGCATCGCAAAGGCGGTGTGGCGATGGCGGCCGTTGGCGCCTGCGCAGGCTTTGGCGCGGTTTGCGGATCGTCGCTGGCTACGGCCTCAACCATGGGGCAGGTGGCCCTGCCGGAAATGCGCAAGCGCGGCTATTCGGACGCGCTGTCAACCGGTGTTCTGGCCGCGGGCGGCACGCTGGGCATCCTCATTCCGCCCTCGGTGATCTTGGTGATCTACGCGATCTTGACCGAGCAGAACATCGTCAAGATGTTCATCGCAGCGCTTGTTCCGGGCATTCTGGCCGCTCTTGGGTATATGCTGACCGTGGCAGTCATGGTGCGCATCAACCCGGACAGCGCCACCACGGCAGAACGTGTGCCTTATGCCCATCGGTTCAAAACACTCCTGTCGATCTGGCCCGTTGTGCTGATTTTCGGACTGGTCATGGGCGGGATTGCCGGTGACTGGAACTGGAGCAAGGCCGGCGTGCAGGCGCTGTTTACCCCCACTGAAGGCGCGGCCGTGGGGGCCGTTGCCACCGGGCTTTACGGGGTGATGACCGGCGGGCTGAGCTGGAAAGGGTTCCTGCAATCTGTCCTCGCCACGGCGCAATCCACGGCAATGATCTTTTTCATCGTGCTGGGTGCGCAGATCTTCAATTCCTTCCTCGCCTTTACCCAAGCGCCGCAGCAGCTGGCCGAATGGGTGGCCGGGCAGGGATATGCGCCGCTTCTGGTGCTGGCGATGATGCTGGTGGCCTACCTGATCTTTGGCTGCGTGATGGACAGCCTGTCGATGATCCTGCTGACCATCCCGATCTTTTACCCGATCATTGAAGTGCTCGATTTCGGGCTGACCCCGGAAGAAGCCGGGATCTGGTTTGGTATCCTTGCGCTGATCGTGGTGGAGGTGGGGCTGATCACGCCGCCGGTGGGGATGAACCTTTTTATCATCAACTCGATGGCGCGCGATATTCCCATGGCGCAGACCTATCGTGGCGTGGCCCCGTTTGTCCTGTCCGACCTGATCCGCGTCGTGGTTCTGGTGGCCTTTCCGGGCATCACCCTCTGGCTGGTCGGTGTGTTGTTCTAATCCGAAGGTGTCGCCCTTTGGCGCCAGCGTGACCCCGTTTCGTGAAAAACCGAAGCGGGGTCATACTTTATCCAAAAACCGCAATTTCCCCCGTTGACCTCCCCGCGTGGCGATTGTATCCGATGTGAAGTGCCCAAGTGGCGGAATGGTAGACGCAGGGGATTCAAAATCCCCCGCCTTTGCGGGCGTGCCGGTTCGAGTCCGGCCTTGGGTACCACACTCCTCGCCAACCCCGAACCGCGGACCGATGCAAGGTCCGGCTGTTGTGGAGGGGTAATTATGTCCGATCAAAAGAAACTGGCTGATCTTCTGCATCTGCGCGGGCAGGGGCTTTCGAAAGGCGATCCGATCGCCCCACCTCTGGTGAGCAGTTCAATGTTCCACCTGCCAGGTGCTCCGGACGGGTTTGCGGCCTATGGCCGGGTGGATAATCCGACATGGGATGCTGTGGAACATATGCTGTCCCACCTGGAAGAGGCACCCTGTGTGGCGTTTCCCTCGGGCATGGGGGCAATCTCGGCCGCGCTGTTTGCCACGGTCCAGGCCGGGGACCGGGTGCTGATCCCATCTGATGGGTATTACGTAACCCGGGTTCTGGCGCGCGAATTCCTTGCGGGGCTCGGGGTTGACGTGGTTGAGAAACCAACAAGGGACTATGACCGGGAAGATATGGCCGGTTATCAGGTTGTCTTTATCGAAACCCCGTCCAATCCGGGACTGGATCTATGTGATCTTGCAGCGGTGGCACAACGTGTACGGGCGTCCGGTGGGATTTCGATCGTGGACAACACCACAATGACCGCTCTGGGGCAGCGACCGCTGGATCTGGGGGCGGATATCGTCGTGGCGTCGGATACCAAAGCTCCGGGGGGGCATTCAGACCTGTTGATGGGCCACGTGGCCACGCGCAACGAAGCGTTGCTGAACCGGGTCAGGGACTGGCGCAAGATGTCGGGCGCGATCCCAGCGCCACAGGCGGCTTGGTTGCTGCATCGAGGTCTGGAGACGCTGGAGGTGCGGTTTGACCGGATGTGCCACTCCGCCGGAAAGATCGCTGCGGCCTTGAGGTCGCATCCTGCACTGTCGGATCTGTGCTATCCGGGGTTGGAGGACCACCCGTCCCACGCGTTGGCACAGCGGCAGATGACGCGTTTCGGCTTCCTGGTGACATTGACCCTTGCGGATGAGGACAGCGCGGAGCGGTTCATCAATGGGTGTGATCTGCTGCGCCCGGCCACCTCGTTCGGAGGCGTGCACAGTTCGGCTGAACGGCGCGCGCGTTGGGGGGATGCAGTGCCGTCAGGGTTTGTGCGGCTCTCGGTCGGTTGTGAGCCAACAGAGGCGCTTCTGGAGGCGCTGAAAACCTCTCTGGACAAGCTGTAACCTGTTTGGCGCACCTGCGGGACCAGCGGCTTATGCGGCGCCCGACATGTCTGAAAACGACCGCCGTCGCACAACCCTCATAGGTAAAAAAACGCGAGCGTCTTGCGGGGAGGGGAGCGTTTTCCTCTCTCTTAAAGCGTTTCGGTTTTAGCCTGACACAGGGCAAAACCGAAACGCGGCAGGAGATATCAATGTCGTGGGCGTTTCGGAATAAACATGTGTCTCAAGTTAATCCCGAAACGCTTTAAGCGAGGTTCGCAGGCCGCGAAATTTGCCCGGCTCTCGAATCGGATCTGCCGGGAAATGTTGTTTCTGAATTGATTTCAATGTTCGGGGAAACCGGAAATTGACGCCCGGAAAACGGGTTTTTCCGGGTCAGATCGCTGTCGAGTTTAAAAAAATTTTATCGTTAATGTTTACCTTAAGTCACCCTCTAGACTATCGCCTAGATCGAAACAAACCCGCGCTTAAGGAGAGGTGGTCTGGGCCAAATTACATCCTAAAGGCGGTATGAAATTGCTGGTAATGGCTTTTTCTTGCAGAATGCAACATCTCTGGGTTGTAATTCTGGGTTTGGATGGAAACAATTCCTTTCATGGTTAAGTTGTCATTCCCTCTTCGGCTCCATGAAAATTAACCATTTCGAGACGTTACGGGCAGGTCGGTTGCATTTTTCCCCTTTGGAATGAGAGTAGATTTCGATAAATTGTAACTGCCCGACTGGGGGGTAATGTCATAAGGCCACGGGGGCGGCCGCACGTAAAACATGGAGAAGTCCGTGTATCGAGTGTGTCCGTAATTTGTGCTGCACAGCCATTTGACAGGGTGACGCATGAAAGCAGGTAGAGGCATTCTACCGGTGGTTCATGCTGCGGCTTTGTCTGGCCCGACTTCTCCTCAATAGGGTGTGTAAGGAGTGTGTTCGTATGACTGGGTCGGTTTCTGCTAACCGGCCAGCAAAGTCAGGCGAGCTTGGGACGAAATAGACGCGATGTGGTCCGACATGTCGAGACCGTGCCGGAACAGGGTCAACCTGGCAGGTACGCCTCATCGGTTGGAAACAGAGGTTGGAACGTCCTGCGCATCTCTTACGCGGTAATGTGGGGTTTTGGCACATTGGTTATTGGGAATGCCAAGTGCTTTTGGGGTTGAGAGGAACGTTAGGTGAATAGTGGTTTTTTCTGCATGTGCAATCGGGGGGCGCTGCGTCCGTCCTTGGCATATGCGCTGCCAGTTCCGGACAATTTTCATCAAACGCCGTTTGGTCATACCAAGCGTGAGCTTGCCGTGTTGTCAGCGCGGCTTTTCGACGGAATATCCGGCGTTCTCTCTTCTATTTATGTGATTTTTGCTGCCAAGCCTGGGACCGCAGCGGATGTGAGCAAAGGGACCAATTGAAATGACTGCCTATACTTATCCGACATTGATCTATCTTGGAAATTTTGCCACGACCGACAGCTATGAGGGGGATTATACCTCTGAATACGCGGGTAATCTTGTGGGGGTATCCAAGGATTACTCTGAAATGCAATTGGTGCAGGTCACCGCGGTCGATATCGATCATGACGGTGTCATGGAAGACGATGAGTGCAACCCCAATTGCGATTACATCAGCTACAATCTGGGATCGGGTTCCACCAGCCAATATACCGATGGCACGATGGAGTTGAAGGTCCTGCTGACCCTGGCCGATGGCTCTCAGAGCTATGTTGATGTGGTGGCCATGCAGATGCAGAACGGTGACCTGTTCATCTCTGATCTGCTGAACGGAGGCACGTTGGATAATCTTGAGATCTCGAATGTCGAGATTGTTCAGGTCAATGGCGCAAACTATTCCGGCTGGTATACCAATCAGAGCGTGGACAATACCACGCTGGTTGCACCCGACCCCCAGCAGGACGGGATTGTCGAGGGGACTGAAGGCGCGGATGTGATTGATGTCAATTACACCGGTGATCCCGATGGCGATATGATCGACAATGGCGATGCGATCCTGCCAGGCGAGGCGCCGCAGGATGATATTGTCATCGCGAAAGGGGGCGATGACCTGGTGAAATCCGGCGAAGGCGATGACGATGTTTTCGCGGGCGCCGGGGATGACACCGTTTATGGCGGCGCCGGGAATGATCTGATTTATGGTGACAGCGACAATGCGTCGGGCACCCAGACGGTTCGGGAAAGTTTTGAGTGGGACAAAGCCCCGGATCCCGATGACAACACAAGCATTGATAATGACGACTTGCTGACCAGCTTCACCCAGAATACGGGCAATGTGGATGTGAGTTTCACTCTCGTGAACCAGAGCTATGGCTCGGTGACCGAATTCTCCACCGACCAGCAGAACATCAGCGATATCCATGGCGATGGTGAGGTGATCAACGCCAACAGCTCGCTCGACAACGTGTTGAATGGGGCCGGAAACACCGCGACCTACAAGCTTGAGTTCTCGTCGGATGTTGAGAATATTTCCTTTAATATCAATGATATTGATGGCGATGGTGTTGTAAAGGTTTATGCCTATGTGAATGGGGAGCGGGTCGAGGTTGATATTGATGGCGGCTCCAAGCTGCTGCTCAAGGATACCGACGGACATGCGGGCAACGAGACGATCGACAGCTCGGGTGGCTATCTTGAAGACACCAGCGACGAGTATTCTGCGACGATCTCCATCGCAGGACCGGTCGACATGATCGTGATTGTTCATTCGCAAGATGGCGACAACAATTCGGGCATCAATATCACCGATGTGTATTTTGATGCCGAGGGCAGCGGTGGATCTGGTCTTGGGGCTGGAAATGACGTGCTGCATGGCGGCGAAGGTGATGACACCATCCTGGGTGAGGCCGGGGATGACAGCATTACCGGTGGCACGGGCAATGATGTGATCGGGCAGGCGCCCAGCACCGGCCCTGGCCCGGAGCTTCTTTTGAACGGCTCATTCGAAGACGGCACCCATTCGGCCAACTCGGTTGATGGCCTGACCGGATGGAATACCGTCACGGGGTCGCCGGACAGTGCCGATGACGGCACCGGCGCGGAATCCTGGAACCCGGCGCTGGATGCGTCCGATGGCACCGGTTACGTGACGATGTGGAGCTACACCACCGGGCCACAGGAGCAGATTTCACAAACGCTGAGTGAAGAGCTTCAGGCAGGGGCGGAATACACGTTCAGCTTCAAAGCCTACTCGACCGATTATATCAACGGGCAGTGGTTTACCCCGTCTGACATCCCGGTGACGTTCGAAATCCTCGACCAGAACGGCAATGTTCTGGGCACTACCACTGTGCAGGGGACGGATTACGAGGATTATCAGATCACCTTTACCGCGCCTGCAGGCGTAACCGGCATTCAGCTGCGCCCGAATGGCACAAGCGACAATTCCGGCACCTATCCGGCTGTCACTCTGGACGAGGTGTCCCTGACGCTGACAAATGCGGAGACCACCGATGCGGGGCTTGGCAATGACACGATGGACGGTGGCGAAGGGGACGACCTGATCTATGGTGGTGCGGATAATGACACGATCATTGGCGGCACCGGTCAGGATACGCTGCACGGGGATGATGACCGTGACCTCTTCATCGGCGCCAATGCCGGTGACTTCGTCGATGGTGGCGAAGGCGGGGATGATTTCGATACGCTGGATCTGTCCGGCTCCGGTCCGCTGCGCGTGGATTATGACGCCAGCAATCCTGAAAACGGGACGGTCACCTTCTTTGACCAGTATGGCACCCCGACCGGCACCATGGATTTCATCAATATCGAGAATGTGATCCTGCCTCCGAACCAGGGACCGGATGCCAATGATGATCTGGCAACCGTGGATGAAGACAGCTCGGTCGTGATTGCCGTTCTGGATAATGACACCGATCCGGAAGGGGACCCGCTGACGGTTACCTCGGCCTCGGCCGACCATGGCACTGTCACAATCAATCCAGACGGAACCCTGACCTATACCCCGGACCCCAATTACAACGGGCCGGACAGCATCACCTATTCCGTTTCGGATGGAAACGGTGGCACGGATACCGCCAGTGTTGATGTGACCGTGACCCCGGTGAATGACGCGCCTGTTGCGGTCGATGACAGCGCGACCACGGCCTATAACAGCTCCGTGGTGATCCCGGTTCTGGACAATGATACGGATGTGGATGGTGACCTTCTGACCGTGATCAGCGCCAGCTCGCCGGATGGGGATGTGACAATCAACCCGGATGGAACGCTGACCTTTGACCCGAACCCGGGTTTCGAAGGAGATGCGACCATCTCGTATACCGTGTCCGATGGCAATGGCGGCACGGATAGCGCCAATGTGACCGTAACGGTTGAAGAGCAGCCCCTGGACGGGATTGTTCAGGGCACCGATGGCAATGACCTGATCGACGTGAACTATACCGGCGATCCCCATGGCGACATGATCGACAATGGCGATGCAATCTTGCCGGGGGAAGATCCTGACGATGATATCGTGCTCGGGTTCGAAGGGGACGACACGATCCTGTCCGGTCTGGGCAATGACGATGTCTATGCTGGCAGCGGGGATGACTCGGTTGAAGGTGGCGTTGGCGACGACCTGATCTATGGCGACAGTGATTTTGATCCCACTGCCGGGGCCGAACCGGTCACTGTCTCCATCAATATTTCGAATGCAGCGTTCGAGAATGAAGTCTTTGCCTACACGATTGATCCGGACACCGGAGAGATCACCAATGTGGTGACACTGACGCCGAACGCCCATGACAATATCGGTGATAGTTTTGAATATACCACCATCCCAGGTGCCACGATCGGTGTCGGGATTGTCAGCCCTGAAGGCACGTTCTACTCGTCCGGCTATGGCGACAATGTGGATCTGAACCCGGATGGGCTTGTGCACACAACCGGCGTCAGCGAAAACCCCGATGGCTCGATTTCCATTGGTTTTGAAGATCTGAATGGGTTGGGTGATGCGGATTTCGACGATGTTGTCGTGACCATTGACCTCACCAATTCGGGTGTGACCTTTGACAATGCCCATTATGAATACAGCTCTCCCGTGCCGGGTGAGGTGATTGATACTGGCGCCAATGGCAATGACACGCTGAATGGTGGCGATGGCGACGATACGATCCATGGTGAGGGAGGCGACGACCTGATCGATGGTGGTGCGGATGATGACGTCATCACCGGCGGTGACGGCTCCGATACGGTTCTGGGCGGGGACGGCAATGACCTCATCGACACCTCCGGATCGGAACCTGCTTCGGATTACGGGTTCGAACCCTATGTCCCGCAAGACACCGATATGGAAAATGACCGCGACAGCGTTGATGGCGGGGCTGGGAATGACACCATCTCGACCGGAGATGACCGCGATACCATTACCGGTGGCACCGGGGAAGACAGCATTGACGGCGGTCTGGATGATGACATCATCGATGGTGGCGCGGACAATGACTCGATCATTGGTGGCCACGGTGCGGATGATATCGACGGCGGCACCGGCAATGACACGATCTGGGGTGGGCTTGGCTCCGGTACGGATGATCTGAACATCATCGACGCCAATGATCCGCGCCCGGACAATGGGCTGGATACGATCCATGGTGGCGAAGGCCATGATGTCATTTACGGTCAGGACGATGACGATATCCTGTATGGGGATGCCGGCAATGACACGATCGACGGTGGTATCGACGAAGACAGCATCTATGGCGGCGAAGGTGATGACAGCCTGCTGGGCAGCCAGGGCGATGACCTGATTGACGGCGGTGCCGGCAATGACCGCATGTTCGGTGGCGATGACCGGGATACCTTTGTCAATGTGAATGCCGGCGATTACGTGGATGGCAACGAAGGCGGAGACGATTACGACACGCTTGATCTGAGCGGCTCTGCGCCCGACAATGGCTCACTCCATGTCACCTATGACCCGAACAATGCCGAAAACGGTGTGGTTGAGTTCTTCGATGAAAACGGCATCAGCACCGGCACGATGGAGTTCTTCAATATTGAGAACGTCATCCCCTGCTTCACACCGGGCACGCTGATCGCAACGCCGAAAGGTGAACGCCGGGTCGAAGAACTTCAGGTTGGGGATCGCGTGATTACCCGCGACAATGGCATTCAGGAAATCCGCTGGACCGGCGCCAAACCGATCAGCTGGCAGGAAATGCAGGGGGCCAACCACCTCAAGCCGATCCTGATCACGGCGGGCTCTCTGGGCAATGGGTTGCCGGAACGCGACATGATGGTCAGCCCGAACCACCGTGTTCTGGTCGCAAACGACCGCACCGCGCTTTATTTTGACGAACGCGAAGTGCTGGCAGCGGCCAAGCATCTGGTCAACAACAAGGGGATCTTCCAGGTCGAGCCGCGCGGCACAACCTATCTCCACTTCATGTTCGACAATCACGAAGTGGTTCTGTCGGACGGGGCATGGACCGAAAGCTTCCAGCCGGGTGATCACTCGCTCAAGGGGATCGGAAATGCGCAGCGCAACGAGCTTTTCGAACTCTTCCCGGAATTGGAAACACGGGAAGGGCTGGAAGATTTCTCAGCGGCACGCCGCACGTTGAAAAAGCATGAGGCGGAATTGCTGAAATGAGGAATCAGTCGATTTAGAAATCGCTTTCTTCAGGTTTCCGCGGGGGCTGAAACCAAAGGGCTCA
This sequence comes from Aliiroseovarius crassostreae, assembly GCF_025137635.1. NCBI lineage: Bacteria > Pseudomonadati > Pseudomonadota > Alphaproteobacteria > Rhodobacterales > Paracoccaceae > Aliiroseovarius > Aliiroseovarius crassostreae. Next base: position 1,284,840 of record NZ_CP080772.1, read on the forward strand.
CGCATTAGGCGTGGGCCCTTTCCATGTTTTCACCCCCTGAGTGAAAATTGGACAATTCCGCGGCAGAAATCTGGTGGCTTGATGGGTAAAACACTGAAATTTAGTCGAATTTATCTGTAATTTATGTTGTCTGTTCACATTTTGGGCATGTTTGATCAGTAAGTTCGAGGGACGAAGTGTTTTTCCGAGGTGAGTCAATGTTACTTCTCCGCAATACAGGCCGGTTTGTTGAAAATGAACTGAGTTGTCTGGACGTTTTGCAAACCCATGGGGAGCCAATCTCCTCGGTGAGCCGCGCGTCTGAGAAATTCAGCACATCCGGCCTGTCTTGCAATACGCCGGTAAAAACCGCTCGCGGAACAGTGCTGGCGCGCGACCTTCGTGCAGGAGATCTGGTGAAAACAAAGGATCACGGATTTCAGCCGCTCCGTTGGATCGGCCGCTCCCGTCATACCGCAAGTGACGCCGCTTTGGTTCGGGTGTTGAATGATGACCACAGCCGCAGTCAGATGTTGATGACGGCGGATCATCTCGTGTTGTTTCACTCTACCCATGCGGAGCTTCTGTTCGGCAAGTCAGAAGTGCTGTGCCCGGCGCGGGGCCTGGCAGTTTCGAACCGGTTGGAACTGGAAATCTCGGCAACGCCAACCATGTGCCACCTGCTGTTCGACGGGTTCGAACTGATCCATGCAGGAGATTTCTGGGTTGAAAGCCTTGTGCCTGATATGGCGCGGATCAAAACAGTCGCCCCGAATTTCGCAAGTGAGATCATTGCCGCTCTGCCGCGGCTTGCGCATGATCAGTCGATTGCCAATTATCTGCAGGACCGGATTGTGCTTGATGAGCGCGAGGCCGGTGTTCTGGTTCAGCTTGAACAGGACCGCTGCTGATACCTAACCCAATCTTCCTCGGTATCGAGATCCAGAATGGCGGCGTCGCCGGGCAGGGGGATCAGATGGATCTTTTCCCCGGCCAGTATCTTCTGTGCCCCATGGTCACCGGATAGCTGTGCAATCCGGCCAAACAGACGCCGGGGAAGACGGACAGGATGGCCCGGTTTGCTTTGGCGCGAGCTGTTTTGGCACGAAGCGCCACGCCAAATTTCGTCTGACTGCCCCGTATGGGCGACGGTTTGCATGTGGCCTGAGGTAATTTCGGGCATGTCCGCAAGAACAATCAGAACACTGTCATACCGGCCATCAATATGCGCCATGGCCGTAGAAAGGCTCTCTCCGATACCAAGATGAGCGTGAGGGCTGGGGACCGGGGTGATCCCGCATGTGCGGGCAATGTCCCAGCGACCGGGAAAACTCTGTTCCGGTGGCAGGATCAGAACAAGATCCAACCCGCTGCCGCGCACCGCGTCGATCCGATCTTCAAGAAGGGTCTTTTGCAAGCCTGCCCGTGGGAGGGGCAACAAAAGCTTGTCGATTGGGGGCTGCCCCCCCATCCGCTGCGACTGGCCTGCTGCCAGAAGAACAACACAAGGATGGGGGGACGCCGTCATTTTAGCAGGGTCTACTTTTCAGGGATCAGGCCACGCGGGCTGAAACGCAGTACCAGAAGCAGGACAATCCCCATCGAGAACAGGCGCATATGTGCGGCGCTGTCCAGCAAATGGGCCTTGAGGGCGGAGCCATCCGCCATTCCCATGGTCACCACCTGCATCAGCCAATTGCCGATCGGTTCCACCTTGATCCAGAAGAACCAGATCAGCAGACCGCCCAGAACAGCGCCAAAATTGTTTCCTGACCCGCCAACAATCACCATGACCCAGATCAGGAAGGTAAAGCGAAGCGGCTGATAGGTGCCCGGTGTGAGCTGACCATCCAGCGTGGTCATCATGGCGCCGGCAAGGCCACAGATCGCGGATCCCAGCACAAAGATCTGAAGATGGCGTTTGGTGACGTTTTTGCCCATCGCCTGTGCCGCGACCTCATTGTCGCGGATGGCGCGCATCATCCGCCCCCAGGGCGACTTCAGCGACAATTGCGCCAGAACCAGAAGTCCTACGAGAATGACGGTGAAAATCAGGCCGTAGGACAGTTTCACCGCAATGGTCGATGCGGTGGTGACATCCACGCCAAGACCTTCGGACTTTGCGATGAACTCTGCACTGTTTTGCAGGTCAATCTCATAGGGCACGGGGCGCGGCAGGCCGATGACATTTTTCACGCCGCGCGCAAGCCAGTCTTCGTTCTTGATCACTGCCAGCACAATCTCGGCGATACCCAGCGTGGCAATGGCAAGGTAGTCAGACCGCAGCCCCAGCGCGGTTTTACCCACCAACCAGGCCGCCCCTGCCGCCAGCAGGCCGCCCACAGGCCAGGCGAGGATCGCCATATAGCCGTGATCCTTGTAGCCGTCGGGTCCGCCGGGGTTCAGGCCCCCGATATTGCCGGTCGAGGCCGGATTGATTGCTTCGACACCGGCGACACCGGCATCAAACACATAACGGAACAGGAAGAACCCCGCAGCCAGAACAGCAAAGAGAACAAGCCCCCGCACCCGTCCAGGGGCCATGCGTTTAAAGGTCATGATCCCCGCGACCACCGTGGCGGCCCCCAGAATGAGGCCAAACACGATCCGGAACCCACCCGCAGACCAGGCGCCCGGGGTTGCAGGCATCGAGATCAGCACGGTGGCCAGACCGCCAAGGGCGACAAACCCCATGATCCCCACGTTGAACAGCCCGGCATAGCCCCATTGCAGGTTCACCCCCAAAGCCATGATCGCCGAAATCAGCGCCATGTTGAGAATGGCAAGCGAGGTGTTCCAGCTGCCCGAAAAGACCCAGAATGTCGTGCTTCCTTCCAGCACGAACAGAACGGCCATAATGGCAAACAGGAGTGGCGTGCGCATGTCTTTCGTCATACCGATTGCCCCTTGAAAAGCCCGGTGGGCTTGATCAGCAGAACCACGATCAGGATCACAAAGCTGACCGCGAATTTATAGTCGGTGGAAAGAAGCTGTGCGAGACCGGAAGGTTCCAGTGCTTCTGGCAACATGTAGGTTGCCACTTTTTTCCACGCATAGGTGATTGTGACCTCGGAAAAGGCGATCACAAACCCGCCTGCAATGGCCCCCAGCGGATTGCCCAGACCGCCAACAATGGCAGAGGCGAAAATCGGCAGAAGAAGCTGGAAATAGGTGAAGGGTTTGAAGCTTTTGTCGAGGCCATAAAGAACACCGGCGATGGTGATCAGTGCTGCCACGATGACCCAGGTTACCATCACAACACGTTCCGGGTTGATGCCGGACAGAAGCGCCAGATCTTCGTTATCAGAGAAGGCGCGCATGGATTTGCCGGTCCGGGTCTTGTTTAGGAACCAGAACAGAAACGCCACAACCAGCACGGCAGTGATAATTGTAATCCCCTGACTGGTCTTGAAGGCCAGCCCCTCGCGCAGGCCCGTCATCTCTTTGAATTCACGGGCTTTAATGATGAAGCGAGCACCATCGGCAAACCGTTGTTCGCCGGGTCCGATCAGGAAACGCACCACCCCGTTCATGATAAACATCACCCCCATCGAGGCCATGACGAACACGATCGGTTTGGCTTTTACCCGTCGGTAAAAACGATACACAACTCGGTCGGTGGCCAGCACCATGAGCGCCGTGCCGAGAATGCCGAAGGGCAGGGCAAGCAGGGCGGTGGGCAGCGGGTCAATCGAGACGCCCATCGACTGGAACCACCAGGTTACGAAAATCGTGACCATCGCGCCAAATGCCATGCTGTCACCATGGGCGAAGTTGGAAAAGCGCAGGATGCCATAGATCATCGTGACCCCCAGCGCGCCAATGGCAAGCTGCGAGCCGTAGGAAATGGCGGGGATCAGAACAAAGTTACTGAGCGCCACAATTGCATTGAGGAAATCCATTGATCAGCCCCCCAGGAAAGATTGGCGGACCTCGGGGTCAGCCAGAAGGGATTTGCCGGTGCCGGTATGCGCATTGCGCCCCTGAACCAGAACATAGCCTTTGTCTGCGATCTCAAGGGCTTGGCGGGCATTTTGCTCAACCATCAGGATCGATATCCCGGTCCGTGCCACTTCAATGATCCGGTCAAACAGCTCATCCATCACAATCGGCGAGACGCCCGCGGTGGGTTCATCCAGCATCAGAACGGTGGGTTTGGTCATCAGCGCGCGGCCCACGGCCACCTGCTGACGCTGACCGCCCGAAAGCTCACCTGCCGCCTGGTGGCGTTTTTCGCGCAGGATCGGGAACAGCTCATAGACCTGTTCAATGGTTTCTGAAATATCATCGGTGCGGATAAATCCACCCATTTCGAGGTTTTCTTCCACCGACATGGAGCCAAAGATATTGTGGGTCTGCGGCACAAAACCCATGCCTTTGCGCACACGCGCCTGTGGCGACAGGCGGGTGATGTCTTCGCCATCCAGCGTCACCGATCCCTGGCGCAGGTTGAGCATCCCAAACACGGCTTTCATGCCGGTCGATTTGCCCGCGCCATTGGGGCCGACAATCACCGCAATCTCTCCTTTATCAACGGAGATGGTGCAATCATGCAGGATGTCCGGGCCATGTTTGCCATAGCCACCGGTCATCCCTTCACCAATAAGGAAGGGGGCCGTCATCACGCGTCCTCTTTCTTGTTCTTGAGCCCGGTGCCGAGATAGGCCTCGATCACCTGCTCATTGGCCTTGATCTCAGCCAAGGTGCCCTGAGCGAGAACCTTGCCCTCGGCCATGCAGATGACCGGGTCGCAGAGTTTCTCGATGAAATCCATGTCATGTTCGATCACGACAAAAGTGTATCCACGCTCTTCATTCAGGCGTTTGATCGCATCGGCGATGGTGTAAAGCAGCGTGCGGTTCACGCCTGCACCCACCTCGTCGAGGAACACGATCTTGGCGTCGACCATCATGGTGCGGCCCAGTTCCAGAAGCTTTTTCTGCCCCCCCGAGATCTCGCCCGCCCGGAGGTCAGCGATATGGGAAATGGTTAGAAATTCAAGAACTTCGTCGGCTTTGGCCCGCAGGGCGCGTTCCTCGTCGGCGATGCGTTTGCGGCCAAACCAGGTGTTCCAGAGCGTCTCGCCTGACTGTCCGCCCGGCACCATCATCAGGTTCTCGCGGCAGGTCATCGACCCAAATTCATGGGCGATCTGGAAGGTTCTGAGCAGCCCCTTGTGAAACAGTTCATGCGGCGGCAGGCCGGTGATGTCTTCGCCCGCCATGGTGATCCGGCCCGAGGTCGGTTTCAACACCCCGGCGATCACATTAAACAGAGTCGTCTTGCCCGCGCCGTTAGGACCGATCAGCCCGGTGATCGAGCGATCTTCGATCCGCATCGTTGCACCATCTACGGCCCGAAAGCCGCCAAAGTGCTTGTGAACGTCTTCTATGACGATCATGTCTTCCCCTCTCACAACCTTAAGATGGTCGTGTATCTTACTGAAACAGCCCGGAAAAATCCGGGCTGTTTCATTTTGGTTATGCCAGCAGGATCAGCGGTACTTAACCGTTTCGATCTTACCGTCTTTGATCTCGATCTGGCGGTATCCGCCCGAGGCTTCGCCACCGTTGATCAGCTCAACCGCGGTTGCGCCCACATAGTCGATGTCGCCGCCATCTGCCAGGATCTGCAGACCTTTGGCCAGCTCACCCGGATAGATCTTTTCGCCCGGCGCGTTGGCAACCATTTCCACCTTCGACATGTAGTCGGCGGATTCGGCGGAACCCGCAGCCTGCATGGCCAGAAGGATCAGGGCCGCAGCGTCATAGCTTTCGCCGGTATAGGGGCTGCCCACGGTGAATTTGTCGCCGGCAAGCTCGGCAAAAGTGGCCGCACCCGGGCTGTCGGTGCCAGCCAGCTGACCGGTCGAACCTTCAACTTCGGCGCCGAAGTTCTTTTCAAGGTTTTCACCGATCATGCCATCGGGGAAGTGGAAGCTGTCAAAGGCGCCGGTGTCGAGGGCACCGCGCACGATGCCTGCGCCCCCCTGGTCGACGTAGCCGGCAACCACGAGCAGGTCACCGCCAGCCGATGCCAGGGCGCCAACTTCTGCGGTATAGTCGGCTTTGCCATCTTCATGGGCGGCCACGATGGTCACTTCGCCGCCAGCTGCTTCAAACGCGGCTTTGAACGCGTCGGCCATGCCTTTGCCGTAGTCATTGTTGGTGTAGGTCACAGCAACCGAGCCCACGCCGTTTTCTTTCAGAATGTCGGCCATGACAGCGGACTGACGCGCATCCGACGGGGCGGTGCGGAAGAACAGACCGTTATCTTCGGCGTCGGTCAGGCCCGGCGAGGTGGCCGAAGGCGAGATCATCACGATACCGTTCGGCACGGCCACGTTGGCCAGAACCGCACCGGTGACGCCGGAACAATCCGGACCAACCAGACCTTTGACACCATCCGAGGTGATCAGTTTTTCAGCAGCAGCGGTGGCAGCGGCGCTGTCGACGCAGGTCGAGTCTGCACGGACCGATTCCACGGTCTTGCCACCCAGCAGCAGGCCCGAGGCCGACACTTCAGCCATGGCCAGCTCAGCACCACCGGCCATATGCGGTGTCAGGCTTTCGATCGGCCCGGTATAGCCCAGGATCGTGCCCAGCTTGACCACATGGTCATGTGCCATTGCGGTGCCGGTCATCAGAGCGGTGGCGGCAGTCGCCATCAGCATCTTTTTCATATATCTTTCTCCCAATTGGAAAATTCTCCCAACCGTCACATTAGGACCGAATAGGGGAAATGAAAAGACCCGCATGCGAAGAAATGCAGTGGAAATCCGTCAGGTTTCAGATGTAATTCCGCCCGGTTCAGGGCAAGGAAATATAACGTAATCTGAATGTGGTTTCTTGCGGCAATCCAACGGTTTGCTCGGAGTTTTGCAAGGCGGTGAGGGTCGGGATCTCATCGGTTGGACCGTCGGTGACCTCCTGCGCTGCACCTAACGCCGCGTCAAGGATGTCAGGCCGGAACGTGGTTGTGATATCGGCAAAACGGGTGCGGCGAAGCTGGTCACATCGGTCCTGATTACAGAGAAAACTGAGAACAGGCCGGTAAATGCCTGCAAGCGCGTTCGTACTCAGAACCTGCCCATCCTGTCTGGCCAGCAGCACGTTCTGATCAGGGTCGAACGGGGTTCGGTCAAGCGACAGGGTCAGGTGATACTCCGTATCCGGTATGGCAAGGTCATTTGAGATACGTGCGCGGATGTCGGCTTCGATATCGTGCGGGTTTGCACCTTGCTCAGTCCGGCTCTCCCAGATGTAGGGCAGATCGACAGACAGGGAATGGGTGAACTGACCGGCCAGGGCGGGGCGTGTGACCCAAAGATTGTCCGGGTTTTGATCCACCATTTCGATCTGCGCGGCGGCCTGATGATAGGGAAGGACCTTATCGACCATGTCGACCTTCTGGGCGACGGCGACGAGTGGCGTCAGATCCATTCTGTTGGCATTGCAGAACGCATATTCGCGGAAGAGATTATCGTCTTTCACCGCCCACAGAATTTTGCCGCGATCTGAGCCGCAATACATCGGTTGATGAGGGGTGGAGAACAGGCTTTCAAACAGGCGATCGCCATAAAATCCGATGGTCTGGGCAGAAGCGTCAGAGGGTGTGTTGATCAGATACCACCCTTTGCGCCCGTTTCGAAACACAATACGCTCAGCCGTTTCCAGATCGACCAGCGTGACCAGATCCACCCGGGGCAGGTGGCTGGTGTCTTCGCCCCAGATCATGTTGTAAAAGGAGAAAAGCCCGTGCCCCAGAACCAGCACGATCCAGGTCACATAGGCACATGCCGCCAAAACCAGCGCGGCGACCACTCGGATGAAAATCTTCTTCATACTGATAAAATGGCGATACTGGTCAAACTGGGCAGAAGGTCAGGTTTTGGCAGATCCTGATTGGCTGCCCCGTTCCCGATAGGGGGTTGTTTCATAATGCGACCGGTAGCATTTCGAGAAATGCGAGGGGCTGGAAAACCCGCAGGCCAGCGCCACATTGATCACGCTCATATCCGTCTGCATCAACAGGTTGCGCGCTTTTTGCAGGCGCAATTCCATGTAATAGCGTTTGGGAGAACGGTTGAGATAGCGCCGGAACAGGCGTTCAAGCTGCCGGGTGGACATGCCGACTTCTGAGGCCAGGATCGACGGTGAGATCGGTTCCTCGATATTGCCTTCCATGCGCTGGATCACTTCGGACAGTTTGGGATGGCGCACCCCGATCCGCGTGGGCACCGACAGGCGCTGGCTGTCCCGATCAGTTCGAATAGACGTGTAGATCTGCTGGTCAGCCACGACATTCGCGATATCTTCGTCCTGCTGTTGCGCAATCAGCTTCAGCATCAGGTCAATTGACGCGGTGCCGCCCGCAGCAGTCATGCGCGGCCCGTCGATGACAAAGACCCGCTTGGTCAGGTCGACATCATCAAATTCTTCCGCAAAACTGTCGTGATTTTCCCAATGGATGGTGGCGCGTTTGTCAGACAGAAGCCCCGCCCGGGCCATGATATAAGATGCGGTGCACAGTCCCGCGACCTGAACCCCACGACGTGCTTCGCGGCGGATCCAGTTCAAAAGCTTTGGGCTGCAGTTGTTTTGGACATTTACACCAGAGCAGATCACGACCACGTCGTCGCGCTTCAGCTCTTCCAGATCCCCGTCCAGATTAAAGCTGGCCCCGGCAGAGCATCTGACCGTTTCACCGCCTTCACCAAGCAGTCGCCATTCGTAAAGATTACGCCCCGCCGCCCGGTTGGCAATACGCAACGCATCCAGAGCACCGGCAAAGCTGAGCAGGGTGAATTCGTTCACCAGCACAAAAACGAACCGAATGCTCGGATTTGTCTGTGGCTTTTCCTTAGGAAGGCTCTGGTTCATTGGCGACTCACTTGCTTGATGAGGCTGAATTTTGACATGAAGGACACCACACCAGTTTTGACCGGCAGCTTCAAGACGTTTTGCGGCCAGGCAGACACATTCTTGAAACATATCACTGTTTGCACCTCGGACATAGAGGCGCTATCAAGAGGGCCTTATTGCCCCGGAGGAGGGGGCTTGATTGAACATGGAGCAAAGATGATGACGGATTGGAATAAGTCGGCCTGGCGTGAAAAGCCAAGAGTTCAGATGCCCGACTATACCGACCCGGCTGCGTTGGCCGAGGTCGAAGCGCAGCTTGGCAAATATCCTCCGCTGGTCTTTGCAGGCGAAGCGATCCGGTTGAAACAGGAATTGGGCAAGGCATCCCGCGGCGAAGCGTTTCTGCTTCAGGGCGGTGATTGCGCCGAAAGCTTTGCTGACTTCTCGGCTGACGGCATTCGTGACACGTTTAAGGTGATGTTGCAGATGGCCATGGTTCTGACCTTCGGCGCCAAGGTGCCGGTGGTCAAGGTGGGCCGTATGGCCGGGCAGTTTGCCAAACCGCGTTCGGCACCGACCGAAACCGTGGATGGGGTGGAACTTCCCAGCTATCGCGGGGATATCATCAACGAGTTGGATTTCACCTCGGATGCCCGCATCCCCGACCCGAAGAAAATGTTGCAGGCCTATACGCAGTCGGCGGCAACGCTGAACCTGTTGCGCGCCTATTCCACCGGTGGTCTGGCCGATGTGCATCAGGTGCATCAATGGACGTTGGAATTCACCGAGGGGGGCGAGGCCGAAAAATATCGCGCCATGGCCGAGCGGATCCAGGACAGCCTCGATTTCATGAAATCGGCAGGCGTGACCTCGGACCGGATGCACACGTTGCAGACGGTGGATTTCTACACCTCGCATGAAGGGCTTCTGCTGGAATATGAAGAGGCCCTGACCCGTCAGGACAAAACCACCGGCAAAACCGTTGCAGGCTCCGGCCACATGCTGTGGATCGGCGACCGGACCCGTCAACCGGACGGGGCACATGTTGAGTTTCTGCGCGGCGTGATCAACCCGATCGGGTTGAAATGTGGCCCGACCACCACCGCAGACGACCTCAAAGTGCTGATGGAAAAGCTGAACCCGGAAAACGAAGCCGGGCGCCTGACCCTGATTGCGCGTTTTGGTGCTGGCAAGGTGGGCGAACATCTGCCGCGTCTGATCGAAACGGTGAAATCCGAAGGGGCCAATGTGGTCTGGTCCTGCGACCCGATGCATGGCAACACGATCAAATCGGCCTCTGGCTATAAAACACGCCCGTTCGACAGCGTGCTGAAAGAGGTGCAGGACTTCTTTGCCGTGCATCAGGATCAGGGCACCATTCCGGGGGGCGTGCATTTCGAAATGACCGGCACCGATGTGACCGAATGCACCGGCGGCGTGCGCGCCGTAACGGATGAGGATCTTTCGGATCGCTATCACACCGCGTGTGATCCCCGTCTGAACGCCTCTCAGTCGCTGGAACTGGCATTCCTGGTGGCAGAGGAACTGTCGGCGCTTCGTCAACCGAACGAAACGCGCAAGGCCGGATGAGGCCGAACGCCGAAACGCTTTAAAAGGAAAAACCCTGGCTTCGCCGGGGTTTTTCTTTTTTATCAATGTTATACTGAAATACCTTCAAGTATTCTTATGCAAAAGGTCCTGCCGTTACCAAGGGGCTGTCTGCGGCCAATGCTGGCTCACTCTTCACCAACCAGCCAAAGATGGCCGCGGCGGATGGTTTTGCCGGTGTCGGCCTGGCCTTCGGTGTTGCCCGTGTCCCTGTCTGCCTTGTCTTTTGCAGTATTTTGCCGGGAGGCAAGACCGAGATCATCGTCGGCGGCCGGGAAGCTGTATGCATCCTCTGTGTGGCGAAAAATCGGGCGCAAACTGCCCGCGACACTGCTCGGCTCATCCACGATAATATCCCTGACCGACAGGTCCTGAAAGGTAAAGCGGCGCGGGGCCCGATCAACGCCCCCCTTGATCTGAAGCGCACCAAGGGCACGGGTTACCCGGCCCTGATCATCCAGCATCGGAGCCATGAAAAGCTGCGCATCCAATGCTTTACGGGTAAAGCTGCCTTTGCTTGTCAGGCTGGCATGAAGGGTGGCAGGCCCATCAAACAGACGCCCCAACGCCTCCTGAATCTCGGCCCGCGCCTCGGGCATGAACAGAGATGAGATCGGCATTCCGCGCATTTCCATGCCCAAAATATCATTCAGACCCTGACCGGACAGGCGGATCTTGGCCATGCCCGGTGCGATTTTTTCCAAAATGAAGGCGTGTTCGAGAATGCCGGAAAGGCCGCGCGGGTCAAGTTCGGACCGGGCCGGCACCAGGCGCTTGCCGCGCAGCCCTTCCCAGTATCCCTCGGCCTGTGCCACTGCCGGAAATTTCATGCCGGTGCGCGCAGCGGTGATTGAAATCACATTCCCGTCTTTTACATAGTCGATCTTCATGTCTCTGTCCCTCAGGCCGGTCTGGATGGGTGACGCCTGAAAGGCGTGACGCTGAGAGCCTTCTGGCTGCTTGTTCCAGTGCTGACCGTCTGCTAACTGAAATCGAGGTAATGCTTACCACATTCTTAATATGGCATATTCTGTTAAAATGTGGTGATAAATCTTATCAAATGGTTAACTGAACAGGATGCCCCATGGCCCAATCAATGACAGGTTTCGCAAGCGCCACCGGAGATAACGGAACCTATAGCTGGAACTGGGACATCCGCTCGGTCAATGCCCGCGGTCTGGACCTCCGGCTGAGGCTTCCAGATTGGATCCCCGGACTGGATGAAGCCATTCGCAAAGCTCTTAAAGGGCATGTGACACGGGGGAATATCTCACTTGGGCTGCGTGTTTCGCGAGGGGAAGAAGGCGGGCAGGCCGCGATCAGTCCAGCCGGGCTTGCGCAGGCGCTTGGCCTGCTGGGCACCATCCGCGCAGAGGCCGAGAACCGGGGGCTGCCCGTGGCCCCTGTCAGCCCGTCAGATATTGCCACCATGCGTGGTGTGCTTGAGGTGAAGTCGGGCGGAGAGGAGGAGGCTGGTGAGCTCATGAACGCTCTGAGCGCGCAAATTCCCGACCTCGTCCGCCAGTTCGTAGACGCGCGTGAAGGGGAAGGGGCAGAACTGGTTGCGATCCTGTCTGCCCAGGTGGATGAGGTGGCCCAGCTTGTGGATCAGGCAGAACTGCTTTTGTCTGAACGGCAGGAGGCACAGAAAGCCCAGCTTGGCGATGCCATGGCGCGGGTCCTGGACAACACAGACGGGCTTGAGCCGGACCGGATCATCCAGGAGCTTGCGTTAATTGCCGTCAAATCCGATGTGCGGGAAGAGGTAGACCGCCTGCGCGCCCATGTCTCCGCCGCGCGCGAGCACCTTGCAAGTTCGGTGCCGGTGGGGCGAAAGCTCGATTTCCTCATGCAGGAGTTCAACCGCGAAGCCAACACGCTTTGTTCAAAGGCGCAATTCAACGCGTTGACCACGGTTGGGCTGGACCTCAAACATGTGATCGATCAAATGCGTGAGCAAGTGCAGAATCTGGAGTAAGTCCCATGGCCAATTTCGAAAACCGTCGCGGTTTGCTGATCATCCTGTCCTCGCCCTCAGGGGCCGGGAAATCCACCCTAGCCAGGCAGTTGATGCAATGGGATGACAGTTTGCGCTTTTCAGTGTCGGCCACAACCCGCGCCCCGCGTGAGGGCGAGGAAAACGGCGTGCATTACCATTTCGTGGACGAGCCCACCTTCAAGGGTATGGTGACAGAGGGTGAAATGCTGGAACACGCCCATGTGTTCGGCAATTTTTACGGGTCCCCAGCAGGTCCGGTGCGCGACGCGATCGAAAGCGGTCGTGATGTCCTGTTTGACGTGGACTGGCAGGGCGCCCAGCAGATTTCCAACTCGGCCCTGCGTGACCATGTGTTGTCGATTTTTGTGCTGCCGCCCTCGATCACGGAACTGCGGCGTCGTCTGGTCAGCCGGGGACAGGACAGTGACGAGGTGATCCAGAAAAGGATGCAGAAAAGCTGGGACGAGATCAGCCACTGGGACGGGTATGATTATGTTTTGGTCAATGATGATCTGGAGGCGACGTTTGACCGGTTGAAAACCATCGTGTCCGCGGAACGCCTGCGCCGGGCGCAGCAGCCCGGACTTCTGAACTTCGTGCGCGGGCTGCAATCGGAATTTGAGGAGAATGAAACATGATTTATGCATTGGATGGTGTGACGCCCGAGATTGACCCGGCTGCCTGGGTGGCCCCGGATGCCAATCTTATCGGTCGGGTTCGAATCGGCGCCAAGGCGTCGGTCTGGTTTGGCTGCACCCTGCGTGGCGACAATGAACTGATCGACGTGGGCGAAGGCACCAATGTGCAGGAAAACTGCGTGTTTCACACCGATCTTGGGTTTCCGCTGACCATCGGCGCCAATGTCACCGTTGGCCATAAGGTGCTTTTGCATGGCTGCACAATTGGCGATGGCAGCCTGATCGGCATGAATGCGACAGTGATGAATGGCGCAAAAATCGGCAAAGGATGCCTTATTGGCGCCGGCGCGCTGGTGACCGAAGGCAAAGAGATCCCGGACGGGTCCATGGTGCTGGGCAGCCCCGGCAAGGTCGTACGAGAGATTGACGAGGCGACAAAGCAGACGCTTCTGGCCTCAGCCCATCATTACCAGGTCAACGCAGCCTATTTCGCCAAGAGCCTGAAACCGGTTGGCTAAGCGGCTCGGAAAAACCTGTTTCTCTGGTCTATCTTGAGGTGTCTTACCGGCGGAGACATGTCGGAAGAACCGTAAATCCACCGTAAATCCTATGAAAAAGGGCCACCTGATCAGGCGGCCCTTTCAACTTTTTCAAACGCGGGGTGGCTTATGCCACGGCGCTGGCATTGTCTTTCAGCCAGCTCATCACGTTCTCCGGCGAGCTTTCGCCATAGGGATCTTCGCCGTGATTGTCTTCGCGGCCCGGCTCTTCGAACCATTTTTCAACAACACCATCCTTGATGATGGCGGCATAACGCCACGAACGGTCGCCGAAGCCCAGGTTGTCCTTGGCCACCAGCATCCCCATCAGGCGGGTGAACTCACCCGAACCGTCAGGGATCACTTTGACGTTTTTGAGTTCCTGATTGCGCGCCCAGGCGTTCATGACAAAGCTGTCATTCACCGACATGCAGTAAATCTCGTCGATGCCGAGTTTTGCGAATTCTTCTGCGCCCTTTTCAAAGCCCGGAAGCTGGAAGGTCGAACAGGTGGGGGTAAAGGCCCCCGGCAGCGAGAACAGGATCACGCGTTTGCCGGCGAAATAATCATCCGAGGTCATGTCCTGCCAGCGGAACGGGTTGTCACCGCCGATGCTTTCATCACGCACACGGGTTTTAAAGGTGATGTTGGGAACGCGAACGCCTTCTTTCATCTGTCTTGATCCTTCATAAAAGTTCAACTTTTGGCAGGGGAAGAATCAACATTCCCCTGCGGTTCGCGACTGTTTAGAAACATTCCAAAATCCACTCAATGACTTTCTTTGTCGCAGTTGGGAAAAATCGCAAACGTAACAGAATTGCGCCGAGCGGGGCGGTTGATGTCGGTTTCATGCGCGCCAATTTCGCCAAGCCATGCATTTTTCACATTCCCGCATCCCTGCCGGTGCAGAAGGGTGACAGGCTTCTCCATGCGGCGTATATAATCGGGGAAATCGGAGGACCATTCATGCGTGATCTTAAACTTCCTGAAGAGCGCCACCCGGAAAAAGCGCATCGCAAGGACAACGCTCAGCCCAAGAAACCCAGCTGGATCCGTGTGCGTGCACCCGGCGGTAAGGGCTATGCCGAGACCCACAAGATCATGCGTGAAAACAAGCTTGCCACGGTTTGCGAAGAGGCCGCCTGTCCGAATGCCGGGGAATGCTGGTCGCAGGGTCACGCCACCATGATGATCATGGGGGAGATCTGCACCCGCGGCTGCACGTTCTGCAACGTGGCCACCGGGCGACCGGATGATCTGGATGTGTTTGAACCGGGCCGCGTCGCTGATGCGGTAAAGAAGCTGAACCTCAACCATGTGGTGATCACCTCGGTCGATCGGGATGATCTGGAAGATGGCGGAGCCGAACATTTCGCCCAGACCATTCGCGCCATCCGTCATAAATCCCCGAAAACCACAATTGAAATCCTCACGCCGGATTTCCTGAAATGCGACCCGTCGGTGCTGGAAACCGTGGTGGCGGCCAAACCGGATGTGTTCAATCACAACCTTGAAACCGTGCCGGGCCTTTATCCGACCGTGCGCCCCGGTGCGCGCTATTTCCACTCGTTGCGCCTGTTGCAGCGGGTGAAAGAGCTGGACCCGTCGATGTTCACCAAATCCGGCATCATGGTCGGGCTGGGCGAAGATGCGCAAGGTGTGCGGCAGGTGATGGATGATATGCGCGCGGCGGATGTGGATTTCCTGACCATCGGTCAATATCTGCAGCCCACACCGAAACACCACGCGGTGGAGCGGTTTGTGCATCCTGATGAGTTCAAGGATTACGAGAAAGCGGCCTATGGCAAGGGGTTCACCATGGTTTCGGCAACCCCGCTGACACGCTCGTCCTATTTTGCCGGGAATGATTTTGAACGGCTGCGGGCCAATCGCGAAGCTCAGCTGGCGGCAAAAACCTGACAGGACAGATCAGGGGCGCTGCCCCTCGACCCTCCGGGTCTCACCCCGAGGTATTTCAGGCAAGAAAAAGGGCGCGCGGTTTTCCGGGCGCTTTTTTCGTTGTGTGATTAGGGGCGGATTTTGCTTTGTGAGCGGAAGTCCTGCATCCAGCCCGGCGCGCCGAAGAAATATTCCACGGCAAAAAGGGCCAGACACAACACCAGCACGGCCAAAAACAGTTTCACGCGTTTTTCAGAGGGCGGGTTTCGCGCCCATCGGGACATCCGCCAAAGCCAGCGCGGGTTCATCGGTCAGGTCTCTTCGACAAAACGCACCTTGCCGATAAAGGGCAGGTTCCGGTTGCGCTGCGCATAGTCGATCCCGTAGCCAACGACAAATTCATCGGGGATTTCGAAGCCGGTCCAATCGGCCTTGATGTCCACTTCACGACGGGATGGTTTGTCGAGCAGGGCAATCGTGCGCAGCTTGCGCGGGCCCTTGGCTTCGAGAAGTTTGATCACCTGGGTCAACGTATGGCCGGTATCGACGATATCTTCGACCACCAGCACGTCGCGCCCGGCAATTTCGCCACGCAGATCCTTGAGAATGCGCACCTCGCGCGAGCTTTCCATGGCGTTTCCGTAGGATGAGGCCTCAAGGAAATCGACCTCGACCGGCAGGTCGAGCTCTCGCACCACATCCGCGATAAAGACAAAAGAGCCACGCAGCAGCCCGACCACAACCAATTTGTCAGTGCCCTCAAATTCGTCATGAATGTCATGGGCCAGCTGCTCCACCCGCGCCGCAATCCGTTTTGCTGAGATCAGGGTGTCAATCACATAGGCAGGTTGTGTCATGGCGGGTCCTTGCAGGTTTGCTGGTATTTTTCGGGGCATCCCCCTTGATTTCCGAGCGCATAATTAGGACATGTTCCGCCACGATAGAAGGGAAAAAGCACATATGCCAACCCATGGGGAAAAACGGATCCTGCCTTATACGCCCAACCAGATGTATGAGCTGGTGGCTGATGTTGCGAAATATCCGCAATTCCTGCCGTGGAACTCGGCTGCGCGGGTGCGCAAGCGGACGCCGCAACCGGATGGGACGGAAGTGATTGAGGCCGATCTGGTGATCAGTTTCAAAGTGTTTCGGGAGCGGTTCGGATCGCGGGCCCTTCTGGACCCGAACACGCCGCGCCTGGATATGGAGTATCTGGACGGGCCGTTCAAATATCTGCGGTCCCATTGGCAGTTTCATCCGCATGAAACGGGGTGTGAAATCGAGTTTTTTGTCGATTTTGAATTCAAGAGTGCAGTCTTGCAGAAAGTCATTGGCTTGGTGTTCAACGAGGCAATGCAACGGATCGTGCGGGCGTTTGAACTGCGGGCACAGGAACTTTATGGCCCCGTGGTAGGGTGAGCCTTGGTGGTGGCAGGGGGATCTAGACGGAGCGCTTTTCATCAAGCCCTTCATCGCGTGTCCCGCGCGGCCCAGCGTTCGAATTACGTGTCGCGTTGCGCAAGCGGGTGGTGTTCGAGCACCAGCGACTTCAACCGTTCCTCCAGAACATGGGTATAAATCTCGGTCGTGGCGACATCGGCGTGGCCTAACAGCGTCTGAATGGTGCGCAGGTCCGCCCCATGCGCGAGAAGATGGGTGGCAAAGGCATGGCGCAGCCGGTGTGGGGTCACCAGATCCGGAGATATACCCGCCGCCACCGAAATTTCCTTGATCAGACCAAAAAAACGATGCCGGGTCAGATGGCCGGATTTTCCCCGCGAGGGAAACAGGAACGGGGACGGGGGGATCTTTTTCTCAATCCGCTGCGTCTCTTCCTGTTCATCGCGGAGCAAAAGCCAGTCTGCAAGCGCATCGCGCGCGGGCGGAGACAGCGGCACCATCCGTTCTTTGCCCCCTTTCCCTTTGACCAACAACATGCGCGGATCACCACGCGCACTGCTGACCGGCAGTCCGACCAACTCGCTGACCCGCATTCCGGTGGCGTAGAGCAGTTCCATCAGGCAGGTGTTTCGGCATCGATCAGAGGGCGAACGCCCAAATTGCCTTGCTGCCGCCAACAAGGCATCAACCTGTTGTTCGTCCAGTGTTTTCGGCAGGGATTTTACGCGTTTGGGCCCTTTGATCTGCAAGGCGGGATTGTCGCTGCGCCATCCCTCTTCATAGGCAAAGCGAAAAAGCCCTTTGATCGAGGACAGACGGCGCGCGCGCGTTGACTGGGCCAGCCCAAGCGCATCACATTCCACCATGAAGTTTTCAATATCCTCACGGGTGACGTCAGAAAATCCCTTGGTTTCAAGATGATCGGAAAAGGTCTTCAGATCCCGCCCATACGCAAGCAGCGTGTTCTGCGCACCGTCCAATTCGGCCGCCTGCGCTTCGAGAAAGGCTGATATCCAGCGTGCGTTGTGATCTGACCCGGTCATCCGCGGCGATCCAGTATCAAGAATTGCAAAGCAGCGGCGCGGGCTGTGTCCTCAAGACCAATCTGGCGGAAAAATGCGATTGCATCACTCACCTCGTCCAGATCGCCCAACGAGCCGTTACTGAACAGGGCGATTGCGCGCAGAATGGCCTCTCCCACTCGATCTTGATCCACAAGGCCGCTGAGACGTGTGGGCATGGTGCGGGCTGCAAACCCTTCCAGCACCGCTTCGGTTTCGGCATCTACCGGAACAACCGATGTTGTGTCCCCAAGAGCGATCGCGCGCAGGATGGCGGCACGTGGAGCAGGCCCCGGATCTGCCGGAAGCTGGCGCGCGATCTGTTCGGAGGCGTTGGACATCAACCCCATGCGAAGGGCCACCCATGCCGCCTCTTTTGCAAGAGGAAACCGGTTGAGTTCAGGTCCGAAAATGCGTGAGAAGGGCAGCTCCAGATCCACCTCTTCCAACCGGGTCCAAAGCGCAGGCAGCAGGACGTTCAGCGTGTCAATGTCGCGTGTTTTCAGTGCTGTATCAAGGGCCTGCACGGCGGCCATCCGATCCCAGACGCCCCCTGAGGCCGCCGGTTTGCGTTCGGTGTAAAGGCCAAAGATCTGGTTGTCGCTGACGGCGCCCACACGGGCCAGACGTTCACCTGCTTCCGCACGTGCTTTCCAGCCGATATTGGCGCGAAGATCTGCCTGCGCAAAGGCGAGAGGCAGGGTGTGGGTGGCAATATGCTGGCCGATTGCCTCGTAAAGACGGAAGGTCAGCGGGGTCGGATTGCCGGGTTTGGGTAAAAAGGGTTCACCTTCGAACAGGTCAGGGTCCAAAAACCAGGACAAAAGAAGGTCCTGCTCTTGCGAGATATACCCCAGCGCCCGCGCCGTGCCCAAAGACAGAACCGCCGCATCCCAATCCCCCTGACGGGCAAGGCAAAAGATCCGCGCGGGAAAAGTTGGGCTAAGGGCGGGGGCATTGGCAAGGTGGCGACAGGTCAGGTCTTCCTCCCCCAAGAGCAGCGCCGTATCAAACCCACGGCGAAAACTGGCGGGGGTTGTCAGACCGGCACGTGCCAAAAGCGCATCGGCCTGATCAAGAGCACCAATATTCAAGAGCCGATCCACTCGGGCCAGGAACAGCCGGTCATCAGCCAGCGACGTGCCCTTTGGGGGATCAAGTTCAGCCAGAAGAAGGCGGTTCAGAAGGTCCTGCAGGGCTGGCAGCAGGTCAACCGGTAGGCCGCTGATCCGGCGCGCAAGATCATCCGCGCGCGAGGCCCCCCAGAGATCGGACTGAAATCCGGTCACATGGCTGGGCAAAAGGCCAACAGCGTCGGTTTTTGTGCGTGCAAGAGGGGACACCGTCACCGCGGCCACCGCGGCGGTTTGCGCCACATCGCTTTCGCTGCGACCGCTTTGGGCAGAAGGCGGTGTCGGGGCGGGGAGGGTGATGCTGTTGGACAGCCAGTCAATGGCTGAAAGTGGCTTGTCTGCAGACCCCTGCTGGGACACGGGCGCGTTCGAAGATTGTTGCGCCATCACCAATCCGGGCGCAGCCAAACCAGACAGGGTGCCCGTCGCCAGCGCGCAGATCAGTGTCCGGGAAAGCGACCGTGCCAAAACACGGCCCAGCTTTGCCGGGTTGCCTGTTCGCCCAGGTTCAGAAGGACACCCCCTCTTAGCCATCATTCAAGATCACCGACATGCTCTGCGGTGTGGCATCAGGTGACATGTCCCCAAGGTAGGCGTATCCCAATACGCCGATGCCAGACACGATCGACAGAAAAAGAACGAGTTTGATAATGCGAAGTGCCATGGTTTTCCCTTTTTTCTCGCCTCGCGGTTGCCT
Source organism: Aliiroseovarius crassostreae (assembly GCF_025137635.1). Taxonomy (NCBI): domain Bacteria; kingdom Pseudomonadati; phylum Pseudomonadota; class Alphaproteobacteria; order Rhodobacterales; family Paracoccaceae; genus Aliiroseovarius; species Aliiroseovarius crassostreae. The sequence goes on from NZ_CP080772.1 coordinate 1,304,658, forward strand.
CGGTTCATTTTATATATGGCTTTTGCGGCAAGATCACGCCATTGAAGTAAAAACTTCGTAATTCGGCAGATGGGCGCCCCTTTGAGCAAGACTGTGACATATGAACTGAAGAAATCCGTGGTCATGGTGGGCATGATGGGGGCCGGGAAAACCGCCGTCGGACAGGCGCTGGCCAACCGTTTGGGCGTTGCCTTTCTGGACAGTGATGAAGAGATCGTCAAAGCCGCCAACATGTCAATTGCCGAGATATTCGAACGCGACGGCGAGCCGTTTTTTCGCGATCGGGAAAGCGAAGTTATCGCACGCCTTCTGGAGACGGAACGGGCGGTTCTGTCCACCGGCGGCGGCGCATTTCTGGCTGAGAGAAATCGGGACGTCATCACCGAGATGGGTGTGTCCGTCTGGCTCAAGGCGGATCTGGACCTGTTGTGGAACCGGGTGAAACACAAAGACACCCGTCCCCTTCTTCGCACCGCTGATCCCAAGGCCACATTGACCGAGATCTACAACGCCCGTGTGCCGGTCTATGCCCATGCGGATCTGGTTGTTGAGGCCCGGTCGGAATATGCAATCGGGGATATGGCGGATGCGGTGATTGCCGCCCTTCTGACCCGTCCGGATGTTTTGCAGGAGGTATGAGATGACCACAGTTCACGTTCCCCTCGAAGGGCGCGCCTATGACGTGCGCATTGCCCCCGGGCTGATCAACCGTGCGGGCGCGGAAATCGCTCCTTTTCTGCCGCGCCCGAAGACATGGATTGTAACGGAAGAAACGGTTGCCGGTCTGCATCTGGATACGCTCAAATCCGGGTTGGCTGCCGAAGGGATCGAGGCTGAGGCGCTGATCTTGCCACCGGGAGAAGGCACCAAAAGCTGGCCTTATCTCATGCAGGTGGTCGAATGGCTGTTGTCGCAAAAGGTTGAACGCAAGGATGTGGTTCTGGCTTTTGGCGGCGGGGTGATCGGCGATCTGGTGGGCTTTGCCTGCGCGATCCTGCGCCGGGGCGTGGGGTTCGTGCAGATCCCGACCAGCCTTCTTGCGCAGGTTGACAGCTCGGTCGGGGGAAAAACCGGCATCAACACGACCCATGGTAAAAACCTTGTGGGGGCGTTTCATCAGCCGTCTTTGGTTCTGGCAGATATTGCGGTGCTGGGCACGTTGAAAAAGCGCGATTTTCTGGCAGGCTACGGAGAGGTCGTCAAATATGGCGGTCTGGGAGATGCGGATTTCTTCGCCTGGCTTGAGGAAAATGGCCCGGCGCTCGCCGCGGGAGATATGGCATTGCGCAAAGAGGCCGTGCGCCATTCTGTGCAGATGAAAGCCGATATCGTGGTGCGTGATGAAACCGAGCAGGGAGACCGTGCGCTTTTGAACCTCGGTCACACATTTGGTCACGCGTTGGAAGCCGCCACCGGCTATTCCGACCGCCTGCTGCATGGCGAAGGGGTTGCGATCGGATGTGCGCTCGCCTTTGAAACCTCGGCCCGGATGGGGCTGATCAGCCAGGAAAGCCCCTCGCGCTGGCGCGAACATCTTGCTGCCATGGGCATGAAGAAAGACCTGTCGGATATTCCCGGCGAGCTGCCGGATGCAGAAGGGCTGATTGCGCTGATGGCACAGGACAAAAAGGTTCAGGCCGGAAAGCTGCGCTTTATCATGGCCCGCGCGATAGGCGAGGCATTTGTCACCGATCAGGTTGATATGGAAATTGTGCGTGCTGTTCTGAACGACGCGCTGGCCGGTCGGAGCTGATCCCGCTCTCTCAGCGTGCACTCAAGGCGGCGTCAATCAGTTCCAGTGCGTGGCGTGCCGCGGCGAGGCGCACTTGCGCGCGCCCACGGGCGCCAAACTCCACGGTTTCCGTTGTCGCCGCAGTCGTCCCCTCAGTGGTTTCTGCAAGCCCGAAACAGACCCGACCTTCGGGTTTGTGATCGGATCCACCGGGGCCGGCAATACCTGTGATCGAGACGGCCATATCCGCAGCCGAATGCGCCAGAGCGCCCAAAGCCATTTCCGCGGCAACCTCTTCGCTGACCGCCCCGTGGGCGGCAAGCGTCTTTGCCTGAACCCCCAGCATTTCCTGTTTCGCGTCGTTTGAATAGGTGATGAACCCACGATCAAAAACGTCGGAACTGCCGGGAATTTCCGTGATCCAACAGCCTACCATGCCCCCTGTGCAGCTTTCGGCCGTTGCCAGTTTCACGCCTTTGCGGCGGCACATGTCCAGAAGGCCCGCGACAAAGGGATCACCGGAGAGGAGCGTGGTCGGAGCGGGCATCAGAACCTCATCGGGGTTGGGCCAATGATCACCATATGGGCGATATAGGCCGCGAGAATCACGGTGATCGCAGCGGCAATACCCGCATAGACATCATCCAGCATGACACCTTTTGCATCCCCGCGCCGATCTGCTTTTCCAATCGGCCCGAACTTGGTGATGTCAAAGAAGCGGAACGCCAAGAAGGCCACGATCCATCCCGGGTAAAGCTGTAAGATATCAGCCCCCATGATCCGCGCCCCAAAAGACACCGGGAAAAGTGCAATCCACATTCCCACCACTTCGTCGATCACCACTTCAGACGGGTCGTGATTGTCGCTCCCCATGGTGTAAATCTCTGTCGCTTTGAGGCCGATGAGATAGGCCAGAATGGTGGCGCCAGTCAGGGCAATCGGTCCCCCGATCACGTGCAAAAGCCATCCCACCGGCAGCGCCGCCAGGGTGCCCCAGGTGCCGGATGCGGGTTTCAAAAGACCAGAATAGCCGAAGGTCGCAATCAGCTTTGCGGTGGATCTGTTCATGGCTCAATCCTTGATCAACGTGGCAACGGCCATTGAAGCGATCCCCTCTTCCCGGCCAGTAAACCCGAGCCGTTCTGACGTGGTGGCCTTGACCGAAACCTGATCCGGTTCCAGCCCCATGATGGTGGCAAGGGCCGCTCGCATGGCGATCGCATGAGGGCCAATCTTCGGCCGTTCGCAGATCAGGGTCACATCCACATTTGAAATGCGATACCCCCGATCACGGACCCGACCGACGGCATGGCGCAGGAAAATATCGCTTTCAGCACCTTTCCACTGCGGATCGCTGGGCGGGAAATGCTGGCCGATATCGCCATCTGCCAAGGCGCCGTAAATCGCATCTGTCAGTGCATGCATCCCCACATCCGCATCGCTATGCCCTTTCAGCTTCCGCTCATGCGGAATTTTGACACCGCACAGGATCACGTGATCGCCCTCTTCAAAGGCGTGCACGTCATATCCCTGACCCACCCGAATATCCATCTTGCTGTCCCTTACGTGATGTTTTGCAACAATAACTCGGCCCGTGCGAAATCTTCGGGCGTGGTGATTTTCAGGTTCTGCTCCTCGCCCGCCACGATCGTGACGTCAAGCCCTGCATGGCGCGCGACTTCGACATCATCGGCGGCCCCGCCCGGATGGGCGCGATGTGCGGACAGGATCTTGTCGAAATGAAACCCCTGCGGGGTCTGTGCGCGATAAAGCCCGTCACGGTTCTGGGTGCCGGAAACCTTACCATCCGTTCCCCGCCAAAGCGCATCCGTGACAGGAAGGGCAGGGGCCGCCCCCGGGCTGAGGGCGAGCGCATCGAGCACTGCGTCAATCACCCTGTCCGACACAAGCGGCCGGGCCACGTCATGGATCAGCACATAATCCGGGTTGGCGCTGGTCAGGGCTTCCAACCCACGCCGCACCGATTCATCGCGGTTGGCCCCGCCGAAAACTTCCGCCATCTCGGGAAGATCGGGACCTTTTGGAAGGCGATCCCAGATCAGGGTTTCGCAGAGTTTCCGATCTTCCGGGTGAATAACCAGCGCGACCATCGAGATACGGGGATGGTTGCAGAACCTTCGGATGGTGGCCTCCGCCACGGAACCGTCGCCCAGTGGACGCCATTGTTTTGGCAGCCCGCCGCCGGCCCGTGTGCCCCGGCCTGCGGCAACGATAACCACGGCCACTTTCGGGGGAATGGAGTGTGTCTGGTGTGTCATGACGCCCTGTTTAAGATGTTTCTGCGAAAAACTGTATCGAAGATTTCAACACGAACGCCCAGCGAAACCTTCGCCGCCACATCCCGCGCGTTTTGCGAACCTGCCACGAAAGAGATCAAAAGCCGATAGAGCGCCATGGAAACCGCCTAAAAAATGTGCAATTCATAAATGAGGGCCGATCCCCGCAGGCAAATTCTTGTTTGGTTGCAGGGACACGCGCATGATTTTCGCAATTGCTCAAGGATTAGGCATGCCTCTCTCTATCGGACATATCACGCTGCCGTCGCCGGTTATTCTGGCGCCAATGGCGGGAATCACCGACTTGCCGTTTCGCCAGCTTGTTGGCGGTTTCGGGGCCGGTCTGGTTGTGTCCGAAATGGTTGCCAGTCAGGAAATGGTGCAGGCCAAGCCGGGGGTGCGGGAACGGGCGGAGCTGGGGTTTGGCCTCTCTGACACTGCGGTGCAACTTGCGGCCCGGGATGTATACTGGGCCGGTGAAGCGGCACGGATGGTTGAGGCCAATGGTGCCCGGATCATCGACATCAATATGGGGTGCCCAGCCCGAAAGGTGGTTGGCGGAATGTCCGGCTCTGCGCTTTTGCGCGATCTCGATCACGCGCTGCGCTTGATTGAGGCCATTGTCGGTGCGGTGCAGATCCCGGTCACGCTCAAGACACGTCTGGGGTGGGATGACACGATGCTGAATGCGCCGGATCTTGCTGGACGCGCCGAAGCGGCTGGTATTCAGATGATCACCATCCACGGCCGGACCCGATGTCAGTTTTACAAAGGACGGGCCGATTGGTCGGCGATCAGGCGGGTCAAAGAGGCGGTATCGATACCGGTCATTGCCAATGGGGATATCGTGGACAGCAAAACCGCACGCGAGGCGCTTGAAAAATCTGGTGCGGATGGTGTCATGATCGGGCGCGGGGCAGGGGGCAAGCCCTGGCTCCTGCAGCAGGTGGCCCATGATCTGTTTGGCGCGCCTGCCCCGGTGATCCCGCACGGCGAAGAACTTGTCCGCATGGTTCAGGACCATCATCGTGCCAGCCTTGACTTTTATGGCGAGGAACTGGGCGCGCGGGTGATCCGCAAGCATCTTGGCTGGTATATGGATGCGGCCTGCACGCCCGCGGACCTGCGCCGCCGGATTCTGTCCTCGCGTGATCCGGTCGAAGTGACCGGGTTGCTTTCGGACGCTTTGCTGCAAGAGGTGCCCGCATGAGCGATCTTCTGTGGTCCGCATTGCCCATTCCCGCGCTGATCCTGTCAAAAGATGGGCTGGTTGAGCAGGTCAATGCCGCAGGCGAAGCTCTGCTCAATCAATCTGAGCGGGCCCTGCTTGGACGTGGGATGGTCGAGGTGCTGCAACTGGGCCCTGAACTTGGGGACGCCATCGAGAGGGTGCGCGCATCGCAGGGAACAATGTATGCAGATGCGGTCAAGTTCACGCCGCATAATACCCCGCCCGGCGAGGTGAACATCCAGATCTCACCAATCGGTGAAGGGGCGTTGCTGCTGTTGCATCCGCGACAGCCGGAACAGTTGGGGCAGGAAAAGGGCAGCAAGGCCGCGCGTCAGGCGATTGGCATGGCGGAAATGCTCGCCCATGAGATCAAGAACCCGCTTGCCGGCATCACCGGGTCAGCACAGCTTTTGTCCATGGGGCTCAGCCCGGAAGATCAGGAGCTGACGGATCTGATTGTGGCCGAAAGCCGCCGCATCGTGGCGCTGCTGGATCAGGTTGAACAGTTTGGCGATTTGCGCCCGCCGGTAAAACACCCGGTCAATATCCACGACCTGCTGGATCGCGCCCGGACCACGGCTCGGGTGGGATTTGCCGATGGGTGCAGCATCAATGAACTGTATGATCCCTCACTGCCCCTGACCTTTGTGGATGAAGACCAGCTGATGCAGGTTTTTCTGAACCTGATCAAGAATGCATCCGAGGCCGCAGGCAGTGCCGGGTCCATCACGTTGCGCACCTTTTACGACGCCGGGTTGCATCGGCGCGGTCCGGATGGCACGCGAGAGCCCCTTCCGCTTCAGGTCGAGGTGATTGATGACGGTCCGGGCCTGCCCCCGGACATTGCCGATCATGTGTTCGATCCTTTTGTGTCTGGCCGGGAAAATGGCACCGGCCTCGGGCTGGCGCTGGTATCAAAGATCCTCACCGATCACGGCGGGCTGATCACCGTCAACAGTCAACCGGGCCGAACCGTGTTTCGGGTGTCGCTGCCGGTGGTGCCCGATCCCGGACGGGCCAGGAAATAAGGAGCTGAGACAATGGACGGAACCGTTCTGATTGCCGATGACGACCGCACGATCCGAACCGTGCTGACCCAGGCGCTGACCCGCGCAGGCTGCCGGGTGCATGCCACCGGATCAATGATGACGCTGCTACGATGGGTCGAAGAGGGGCGCGGGGACGTCGTGATCTCCGACGTGATCATGCCTGACGGGAACGGGTTGGAAAACCTGCCTAAGATCTCTGAAATGCGTCCCGACCTTCCGGTGATCGTGATTTCCGCCCAGAACACGATCATGACGGCCATTCAGGCGGCAGAGGCAGAGGCATTCGATTATCTGCCCAAACCCTTTGACCTGCCGGACCTGATGAAACGTGTCGGGCAGGCGTTGGAGCGAAAACGCCTGCGTGCGCCTGCAAGCCCGGTTCAGGGGACCTCTACCGCCGGGTCAGACCTGCCGCTTGTGGGGCGCAGCCCGGCGATGCAGGACCTTTATCGCCTCGTGGCGCGGGTGCTGAATATTGATCTTCCTGTATTGATTACAGGGGAAAGCGGCACCGGGAAGTCGCTGATTGCGCAGGCCATACATGATTTCTCAGCCCGCAGTGAGGCCCCATTTGTGGTGGCAACCCCGGATGATCTGCGGCCAGCGGACGCCCTGTCGGATCTGACCCGCCGGGTTGGTGGCGGCACCATTCTTTTTGATGGGATCGGGGATCTGGATGGCGAGGCTCAGGCGCGCCTGTCGCGCTTTCTGGATGGGCTCGGCGCAAGCGGAAATGGAGGCCCCCGGGTCATCGCCATCTCTCAGGGCAATCTGTCAGAACGCATTCGGCAAGGCGCGTTTCGCGAAGACCTTTATTACCGTCTGGCAGGTGTCGTGATATCCGTTCCGGCCCTGCGTGAACGGCTGGAAGATATCCCCGCCCTTGCGGCGCATTTCATTCAGCGCACCGCACAGGATGGGATTTTGGAACGACGGCTGTCGAGCGACGCTCTGGAGGCATTGCGTGCGCATCCCTGGCCCGGAAACCTGCGCCAGTTGGAAAACCTGATGACCCGCCTGCTGGTCACCGGGGGCGAGGAAGACATTTCTCTGACCGAAATAACGAATGCCCTGTCCGGGGATCTGGCCGTGCGCTCTCCCAGTCAGGCCCCCGATGAGCGGCTTTCCGCCTCTGTCGCTAGGCACCTCAAGCATTACTTCGATCTTCACGGCGGGACATTGCCGCCACCCGGCCTTTATCAACGTATTTTACGTGAAATCGAGCTTCCCCTGCTGGAAATTGCGCTGGATGCCACCAGCGGCAATCAGGCCAAATGTGCCGATCTGCTTGGCATCAACCGCAATACCTTGCGCAAAAAGATCACCGACCTCGGAATAGAGGTGACACGCCGCCGGAAGTTGATGTAAAAGAGCAACAAGCGTTGCAAATTGGCACTGGGTCGCTGCGATCCGGGGCAGGAGACGTGAAGTGGTCGGACAAACCGGCGCAGACGTGGTGCTGAACTCGGTGTCACAAAAGTGGCAGTAACGAGCAGCCTGCAGGTTTTGGGGGGCAAAAACGTTGGCAGAGCGCAAGATGCGCAAAACCAGCCTTGAGCGGTATATCGCGGCGCGGAACTGGCGTCGCTTGCGCACGATATCGGCCCTTGGCCTGATCATGATGGGACCACTTCTGGCGGTGGGCACCTTCCTTGTGCTTGGGCCTTTTGGTCAGGGCGGGGAAAGCTCTGCGCTGCGTCTCATCCTGATGGCCGATCTTCTTTATGTGATTGTCGTGGCCGGACTTGTTCTGGCAGGTATCGTTCGAATGGTTGGTGCGCGCCGGATGGAAAACGCCGGGTCACGGTTGCACCTGCGCCTGACCGCGGTTTTTGCCGTTATCGCGCTGAGCCCGACGGTGCTGGTGGCGATCTTTGCCATGCTCACGCTAAATTTGGGGCTCGAGGGCTGGTTTTCTGAACGTGTGCGCCTTGTGGTGGGGAATTCCCGCGCTGCTGCTGAGGCCTATAAGGGGGAAAGCCGCGAGGGGCTTGTTCAGGATGCGCGTGCGATCAGCAATTTCCTTGTGACCCAGAGACAAAGACAAACCCTTTTGACCGAGGGCGAACTCGGCCAGCTTCTGACAACGGCCCAAGAGCGGATCCAGCGCGGGCTGAGCGAAGCCTTTGTGCTCAATTCCGATGGCGACATTCGGGTGCGCGGCAATCAATCCTACCTGTTCAATTATGACCGCCCCGAAGAAGAAGATTTCAAACAGGCGATGGCAGGGCAACCGGTGGTGATCGAAGACTGGAGCCAGAATGAATTTCGCGTTTTGCTTCTGCTGCCGGGCTTTTCTGACCATTTTCTTTACCTGACGCGCGAGGTGAACGGAGAGATCCTGGACCTGGTCGATGAAACACAGGAAGCGGCCAGACTTTATACCCAACTGGAAAGCCAGCGGGGGAAAACCCTGTTCCAATTTGGTCTGATTTATCTTGGCTTTGCGCTGATCCTGATCCTTGCCGCGGTCTGGATGGGAATGTGGTTTGCCGAACGGCTGGCGCGCCCGGTTGGGCGGCTTGCGGGGGCTGCAAAACGGGTTGGGGCCGGGGATCTGGATGTTCAGGTGCTGGAAGAGCGCGGAGATGACGAAATTGCCATGCTCGCGCGGTTTTTCAACCAGATGACCCGGCAATTGAAAGGGCAGCGCCAGCGGCTTTTGGACAATACGCAGCAAATTGATGAGCGTCGGCGCTTGTTTGACAGTGTGCTGAGTTCGATCACCGGCGGGGTGATGGGGCTTGCGGCCGACGGGTCGGTCACCTTTGTCAACCGCGCCGCCGAACGGCTTCTGGATGTGCAGGATGAAAGCGGACAGGAACACCAGTTGGAGCTGGTTGTGCCCGAGTTCCAGCCCATGCTTGATGAGCTGCGTAACAGCAATCGCGAAAGCGTGCAGAAAGAAGTGCGCCTGACCCGTAGCGGAAAGCAGGAAAGCCTGCTGGTGCGCATTGCCCAACGGCGCAATCAGGATGGTGAGCTGGAAGGCTATGTGATTGCCTTTGATGACGTCACCGATCTGGTATCTGCGCAACGTATGGCCGCCTGGGGCGATGTTGCCCGCCGGATTGCCCATGAGATCAAGAACCCGCTCACCCCAATTCAATTGTCGGCGGAGCGGATCAAACGCAAATTCTCTCGTGTTGACGGGGTGGATGTTGACGCCCTTGAACAATACACGGATGTGATTGTTCGCCAAACCAATGACTTGCGGCGCATTGTTGATGAGTTTTCGAAATTCGCCAGGATGCCGGAACCAGAGCGTAGACGCACGGATCTTGTGGCTTTGACCCGGGATGCGGTGCTTTTGCAGCAGACTGGCCAAGAGGGTATCTCGATACACGCTGACCTGCCGGAAGAAGAGCTTTGCGTGGATATTGATCCGACCATGATTGGTCAGGCTCTGACAAATCTTATCAAAAATGCCGGCGAAGCCATTGAAAGCCTTCAGGAACGTGGCGCTCCTGACGGGCATGATCCGCAGGTCCGGATTGCGATGAAAAAAGAAGAGGACGGCGTGCGGATCACCATTGCCGACAATGGGATCGGCTTGCCCGAAGACCGTGCAAAGCTTTTTGAACCCTATGTCACGACACGCGACAAGGGGACCGGGTTGGGTTTGCCAATCGTCAAGAAAATCATCGAAGAACATGGCGGGACACTTGATCTTGAAGATGCTCCCGTCTTTGGACATCAATCTGGCACTGGGCAGCTGCGCCCCGGGGCCATGGCTGTAATTTGGTTGCCGGTGGATGACCCCCTGGCGGCCGCAGTGAGTTAAGGAAAGAGGATAAGATGAGTGACACCAGGGGCGATATTCTGATTGTCGATGACGAGCGGGACATCCGCGAGTTGATCTCGGATATTCTTGAAGATGAGGGGTTCTCCACCCGCATTGCTGGCACCTCGGACGAAGCGGTGGCGCAGGTGAAGTCCGAACTTCCCGCGCTGATGATCCTCGACATCTGGCTGAAAGACAGCGACATGGACGGGATCGACATCCTGAAAATGGTCAAGCGCGAACACCCGGAAGTGCCGGTGGTGATCATTTCCGGGCATGGCAATATCGAGATTGCCGTCGCGGCGATCAAACAGGGGGCTTATGACTTTATCGAAAAGCCGTTCAATATCGATCAGCTGATGGTGGTGATTTCTCGCGCGATGGAGGCCAGCAACCTGCGACGCGAAAACACCGCTCTGAAACGGCGTGACGGGTCCGCAAAAGAGATGATTGGATCAAGCTCAGCCTTCAAGGCATTGAAAAGCAACCTAGATAAAGTCACTAAATCAAATGGCCGCGTGTTGCTGTCCGGCCCGGCCGGGTCGGGGAAAGAGCTGGCCGCGCGCTATATTCACACCCATTCAGACCGCGCCGCAGCCCCGTTTGTCGTGGTCAATTCCGCAGCGATTGACGCAGATCGGATGGAAGAGGTGTTGTTCGGGCGCGAAACAGTGGAACGCGGGGTGGAACCCGGTCTTCTGGATGAAGCCAATGGCGGGGTGATCTATTTCGATGAGGTTGCCGACATGCCGCTCGGCACCCAGTCCAAAATCCTTCGCGTTCTGGTCGATCAGCGTTTTCAGCGGGTCGGGGGACATGATAAGGTCAGCGTAGATATTCGCGTTATTTCCAGCTCTAACAAAGACTTACAGCATGAAATTAATGAAGGAAACTTCCGCGAAGAGCTCTTTCATCGACTGAATGTCGTGCCGATTGCCGTGCCTGCTCTGGCCGATCGCCGCGAAGACATCCCAGAGCTTGCCGCGCATTTTCTGGAAACGATCAATGCCGAGCAGGGGCTGGCCCTGCGCAGTTTGAGCGAAGATGCCGAGGCAATGCTTCAGGCAATGAGCTGGCCGGGCAATGTGCGTCAGCTTAAAAACGTGATCGAGCGGGTGTTGATTCTGGGCGATGGCACCGGTCCCATTCAACCGCATGAACTTCCTGGAAATGACCCGGCTGAAGCTGCGGGCGAAGATGGTGGCCTTCCGCGTGCGCTCCCGTCGGCCCTGGCAACCCTGCCACTGCGCGAAGCACGGGAAGCGTTTGAGCGGGAATATCTACTGACCCAGATCAACCGTTTTGGCGGCAATATCTCGAAAACTGCGAATTTTGTCGGGATGGAGCGCAGCGCCCTGCACCGCAAACTGAAATCTCTTGGCGTTGTGACCGGCAACAAGGCAGGCGCACGCGTGGCATATATTGCCGGAGAAAGCGAAGAGGAAACCGCCTGAGATCCAAACAGAAAGTGTCGCCACGCGCAGGCTGTTGCAGCCTGGGCGTGGGGGTGCTTGACCTTGTTGGGTTGCAATGGCAGACCTTTTGCTGACAGGGCGCCGGACAATGGCACTCGGCAAAAGACAGTCGGTTCAGCCTCATGTTGACTGAGGTTGCGCCGCCGAAACGAGCTGAAGGAACAGTCGGCCATGAAAGTGATCATTTGCGGAGCAGGGCAGGTCGGGTGGCAGATCGCGCGACATCTGTCGGCGGAAAACAATGACGTCACCGTGGTTGACAACAATCCGGTCCTCGTCAATCGAGCCACGGAAACTCTTGATGTTCAAGGTGTTACGGGGTTTGCCTCCTATCCGGATGTGTTGGAACGGGCCGGGGCACCGGATGCGGATATGATCATCGCCGCCACCCATTCGGATGAGGTGAACATGGTCACCTGTCAGGTGGCACATTCGGTTTTTGCAGTGCCGCGAAAAATTGCCCGGCTGCGCAGCCAATCCTATCTCGATGCGATTTATTCCGACCTGTATCGGCGCGATCACCTGCCGATTGATGTGGTGATCAGCCCGGAGCGCGAGGTGGCCGAGGCGGTTTTGAAACGGCTGACCGCACCATCCGCGTTTGATATCGAGAGTTTTCTGGACGGTAAGGTGCAGCTGCTGGGCGTGCAGCTTGATGACGATTGCCCCGTGCTCAACACCCCGCTGCGCCAGCTGACAGATTTGTTTTCGACCTTGTCGGTGATTGTTGTCGGTGTGCGGCGCGAGGGGTCTTTGTTCGCCCCTGAACCGGGAGATCAGCTTTTCGGCGGCGATCAGGTTTATGTGTTCACCCGTACCGAAGATATGGATCGCACGATGGAGGTCTTTGGCAAGACTTCAAAACGCCAAAACCGTGTGGTCATTCTGGGTGGGGGAAATGTTGGGCTTGCGGTCGCCAAAGCGTTGGAAACCCGGACCGACCGGATCAGGGCCAAGGTGGTTGAGCTTAACCGTGTTGTGGCAGAGAAGGCCGCGGATGCGTTGGAGCGCACCGTCGTGCTTTATGGCGACGGCATGAATATGGAACTCATGAAAGAGGCGGGTGTGCCCAAAGCGGATGCCATTCTCGCGGTGACGGATGATGACAAGGTCAATCTGCTGACCTCGGTGCGCGCCAAATCCGTTGGGTGTCAGATGTCGATCTGCCTGATCAACGATCCTACCCTTGCCGGGTTGATGGAGCCGCTGAATATCGACGCCTATATCAACCCGCGCACCCAGACGGTCAGCTCGATCCTGCGCCATATCCGGCACGGCAAGGTGCGTGAGGTCTATTCGCTTGGCGACGCCGAGGCCGAGGTAATCGAGGCGCAGGTTCTGGCCACCTCACCCGTGGCCGGCAAAGCGATCCGGGATGTGGATTTTCCGGAAGGGGTGCTGGTCGGGGCGGTGCTGAAGGGGGATACCGTCCTGAAGCCAACTGGTAAGATGCGCCTTGATGAAGGGGATGTGGTCACGATTTTTGCAATGGCGGAAGACGTCCCCGAAGTGGAACGCCTGTTGCAGGTTCAGATTGATTATTTCTGATGTCGCGCCTGCCGTCCACTTCTCTTGTTGGCAGGATACTGAACCTGCCTTTGCTGGTGATCCTGATGGGGATCGGGTCGACCTCAATGCTGGTCCCGGCAGGATATGGGTGGTTCTCAGGCGAGTTTTTTGAGAGCCGGGTGTTCTTTTACGGTGCCATCCTGTTTGGATTTCTGACGTCCTTCCTGGCGCTTGCCATGGCGGATCGACCGCGCTCCAACCGGCCCCGGCGCCACCTGATGGCGCTGCTGGGACTGTTTGTGCTTTTGCCCATCATGCTTGCGGTTCCTTTTCACCAGGCCCTGCGCAACACCAGCTTTCTAAACGCTTATTTCGAAATGGTCTCGGCCCTGACCACCACCGGGGCGACCCTGTTTGATACCCCCGACCGGCTTGCAGAGACCCTCCACCTCTGGCGCGCGCTGGTCGGTTGGATGGGCGGCCTGTTCATCTGGGTCAGTGCCATTGCCATTCTTGCCCCCATGGCCCTTGGCGGTTTCGAAGTGCGCGCACGGTTTGGCGCCCGACAGGACGCTGGGGGTATTGGCGGCGGATTGAGCCAGATCACGAATGTGGCAGATATTTCCCAGCGCATTCGCGCCTATGGGCTAAAGCTGTTTCCGGTCTATGCCGGGTTGACCTTGGTCCTCTGGATTGGCCTGATCCTGGCCGGTGATACCGCCTTTGTTGCCGCCTGCCACGCCATGTCGACCATGGCCACCAGCGGGATCTCTCCTGTTGGTGGCATGACCAATAGCGGGGCCGGATTTGCGGGCGAAGCGATTATCGCGGTGTTTTTCATTTTTGCGATTTCACGCCTGACATTTGCCACTGACATGCAATCAGAAAACCTGCGCAGCCTTCTTGGGGATGCGGAAATTCGCATGGCGTTTGCGATTATTTTGATTGTCCCGGCCTTCCTTTTCCTGCGCCATTGGATTGGTGCGTATGAAGTGGATGAAGAAACCAATATTCTTGCGGGCCTGACCTCTCTGTGGGGATCGGTTTTCACGGTTCTGTCCTTTCTGACCACAACCGGGTTTGAAAGCAGCGCCTGGGCCGCCAGCCGGGATTGGTCGGGCTTGCAGACGCCGGGTCTGGTCCTGACTGGGCTTGCTCTGATTGGCGGCGGCGTTGCCACCACGGCCGGGGGCGCGAAACTCATGCGGGTCTATGCGCTGTACCTGCATGGACGACGAGAGTTGGAAAAACTGGTCCACCCGTCATCGGTGGGTGGCAGCGGAACCGACGCGCGCCATATGCGGGGGCGTGGTGCCTATATGTCCTGGGTGTTTTTCATGCTTCTGGCAATGTCGCTGGCCATTGTGACACTGGCGCTATCCTTTACCGGTCTGGATTTTGAAAGCACGATGATCCTGACCATTTCCGCCCTTACCACCACGGGGCCACTGGCCCAAGTGGCGTCCAGCGCACCTTTCTCTTATGCGGATCTGTCCGACCCCGCCAAGGTCATCATGGCCGGGGCGATGGTCCTTGGACGGCTTGAGACATTGGCGATTATTGCACTTTTCAATCCTGACAGCTGGCGCCGCTGACGCTTTCCCAGCGATTTTGTCGCTATAGGTGCATTTTGCAATACGTTTGGGGCTGGAAACCTTCAAATTCACAGGTCATATTAGAAGAATAGGACTTTCCTGCCGTTTCCCGGCAGCACGAGATAAAAAGGACAAAAAACGATGGCTGCGGACAAACAAAACCTGCAAGACGCCTTTCTGAACCATGTGCGCAAATCGAAGGTTCCCGTCACGATTTTCCTGATCAATGGCGTCAAACTTCAGGGCGTTATTTCCTGGTTCGACAATTTCTGCGTTCTTCTGCGCCGGGACGGTCAATCGCAACTGGTTTACAAACACGCGATTTCGACGATCATGCCGGGCGCTCCGATCAACCTGTATGATGGCGAAGACAGCTGACCGATCTCGTTGAACAGGAGAGCCTGCCCACACGGGCCTGGGTTCTCCATCCCGAACTGACATCCGACCGCGCCCGCCGGACCGCTGGCCCTGCGCTGGAAGAGGCCGTTTCTCTGGCCGCTGCCCTGCCACACCTGGTGGTTGAAGGGGCCGAAATCGTGCGTATTTCCCGCCCCCATCCCGGCCACCTGTTCGGGTCGGGCAAGATCGAAGAGCTGAAGGCGCGCCTTCAGGCGGCCGAGGTTGAGCTTGTGCTGATTGATGGGCCCGTCAGCCCGGTGCAGCAGCGCAATCTTGAAAAGCTCTGGAAAGTCAAAATCCTCGATCGCACCGGACTTATCCTTGAAATCTTCTCGGATCGCGCCCGGACCCGGGAAGGGGTGTTGCAGGTCGAAATGGCCGCGCTGAGTTATCAGCGCACCCGACTGGTGCGGGCATGGACCCACCTGGAGCGCCAACGTGGCGGGCTTGGATTTGTTGGCGGCCCCGGTGAAACCCAGATCGAAGCCGACCGCCGTGCCATTGATGATCAGCTCAACCGGCTGCGCAAGCAGCTTGAGAAAGTTGTGAAAACCCGCGAATTGCACCGTGCGGCGCGGGCCAAGGTGCCGTTTCCCATCGTGGCGCTTGTGGGCTATACCAATGCCGGGAAATCAACGCTTTTCAATCGGCTGACCGGTGCGGACGTGCTGGCAAAAGATATGCTGTTTGCCACGCTCGACCCGACGATGCGCAATATCGAACTGCCGGGCAGCGGGCGCAAGGTCATTTTGTCGGACACGGTGGGGTTCATCTCGGACCTGCCGACCCAGCTGGTGGCTGCGTTTCGCGCCACGTTGGAAGAGGTTCTGGCCGCAGATTTGATCCTGCATGTGCGCGATATTTCGTCTGAGAACACTGACGAGCAGGCGGCGGATGTGGAAAAGATCATGGAAGATCTGGGGGTGGATGAAAACACGCCCAGCCTGGAGGTTTGGAACAAAACCGATCTTCTGGATCCCGAGGATGCAGATGCCCGCAGGCGCGAAGCTGCACGCAACGACGATATTTTCACCCTGTCTGCCATAACGGGCGAAGGGTTCGAAGACCTGTTGGAGGCGGTGGAAACCCGGCTGGCATCACCGCGCGAAACCACAGATGTTGATCTGGCGTTTTCCCAGGGCAAGCAGCGCGCGTGGTTGTTCTCACAAGGGGTGGTGGACGCGGAAGAACAGACCGAAACCGGCTGGTCCCTGACCGTCACCTGGACCGAGCGGCAGAAAGCGGAATACGCGGCGCTGTGAACGAGGTTCTCGGGGGGCAGACCATCCTCTGATGGCTGGCCCCCAAGACCATTTTTTGCAAATCCCGGATCACTTTTCCTTGGGCAGCAGGCGGGTAATACCAACCGCCGCCGCCCGCGCCAGATCGGGATCAAGGGACATCGGGGTGTATTCTCCGCGCCGCCAAAGCTCGCCCAGATCATCATAGTGACGCGAAAGCGGGTGACCGGATTGGCCGGTGGCGGTGACAAAAAGCGAACTGTCGGGGTCGGCTAGGTCATAAACGCCGCGATATCCAGCCCCGTGCACGTTTTGAAACGGATCATCGCCACGACCGGATGTTTGTCCGCGCATCAGGGTATTGTCCCCGCCTGAGGTCGATTGCCGGATATTCACAAAATACTTCAGAAACGGAACTTTTCCCAACACCGGATGATCCTGCGTGGCGATATGATAATCCCCCCAGCGCAGGCTTTCCTGTTCGCCACGCGTGTTTTCCTCCAGCCAAAGCAGTGCGTCATCCAAAGCGGCCCGGGCAATGTCGGTGCAGGTTTCCACCGGGGCAGACTGGATCACGTCACACCAGACAGAAGCCCCTTCGATGTCCCGAAAAACCCGCTCGATAAAAATGGGATCGGCATGGGGGAAAGCCTCGGTCAACGGTCCAAGCTCATCGCGGATCAACCTGTTTTTCAGGGCCCGCATCCAGGCAGAATAGATCAGGGGCTCCGGCATATGTTCGTTCATCTCGCCGTTCCAACTGGCCAGCAGGTCAAGCGCGCGCTGGCGCTTGCGATCCTGCGTGCCCTCGGGGGCGGCCTCTCCGGTAAACCACAGATCGGCCCCCACCAAAGGCAACAGGGTCCGGGCGGTGGGGGAAACCGTATCCAGCTGCGCTTCGATAAAACTGTCACGCGTATGCACGGCACGGGCCTGCATCAGGCGGGTCCAGCGCTGGATGCGCTGGCTGTCCCCCCAAGAGTAGCTCATGTGAAGCGGGAAGGGGCGTTCGATCACCTTATTGTTGGTGTTGCCGACAATGCCCCCTTTGGGTTGCACGAATTCCGGGTTGGCCGAATAGGTTTCCACCCCGTTCCAACGGTTTTCCGGCTTCCACCCGAGGCTCGGCATACGTCCCTTGGTTTGATGATCCGCATCCCGGCGGGGCATCGCCCCGATCACCTTCATCGCGATCTGACTTTTGTCTGCCATGGTCAGGTTCAGGCTCGGGGCCACAAAATCCGCGCCCGCCGACAGGCCTTCACTGATTGTCATGGCGCGCATCAGTCGGATTGCCGCGCTCATGGATCGGTCACGTGGCGCCAGCAGCGTCCAGGACAGTGCCGCCACATGGCCCGGTGGGGTAACCGAGGACAGATCATACATGTTCCCCGGCAAAACCGGGCCATTGTCTGACCATTGCAGTTGCAGGGTAACCGGCGCCTGATCCTTGACCTTGACAATGGTTGGACGGGTGACAAGCTTTGCGAACCCGTCGGGCGTGCGCACCTCTTCCGCATTCTCGGGGTTCAGCTCCTCCATGAACACATCCTGATCATCCATGTAAGAGGAGGTGATGCCCCAGGCAAAATCGTTTGAGCGCCCCACAAGCACGATAGGCATGCCGGGAATGGTGCCCCCGATCACCCCTCCGGTCGATAGCTCCAACCGCGCAAGATACCAAAGGCTGGGGGCGGTAAAACTGAGATGCGGATCATTGGCGAGAAGGGAGGCACCGGCGGCGGACCGGCTGGGCGCGGCGGCCCATGCGTTTGACGCACCTTCCAGCCCGCGGGCGGGGCTGGGCCAGAAATCGGGCAATCGATCCACCGGGCGCAAAGCGGCAAAGTCCGGGGTGCCCTTAAAGAGGGACGCGTAATCAGGGAGCGCAGCCACACCGGTGCCGGGCATGTCCGGCATCACATCACGCAGGCGCTCCTCAGGTAGGGCAAGCGAAACGCGCGCGCGCAGCACCTCGTCCTGAAGCTGCCCCCCCTGCTGCACCCCCATGAGCTTCAGGACCGCAAGGCTGTCGGCAGGTTGCCAGGGGGAAATTCCGGCAGGGAACAGGAAAAACTCGGGCGCCCCTCTTCCTAACGCCTCGGTGTTGATCCGGGACAGATAGGCGTTCACGCCCGACGCATAGGCCGACAGGGCCTTTTGGGTGTCACGGTCCTGTTCTGCCACATCCTGCTGGGCAAGGCGGTAGATATCGAGCCGCCGCATCAATTCATCCGTTTTGAACGTACGCTCCCCGAACAATTCCGAAAGGCGGCCCTGTGCGGTGCGGCGCAGCAGCATCATCTGCCAAAGCCGATCCTGAGCGTGCGCATAGCCAAGCCCAAAGAACACATCACTGTCGTTCTGACCGAAAATATGGGGGATATTGGCGTTGTTGCGCACAATCTCAACCGGCGCGGTAATGCCGGGGGTTTCTCGCGTGGCGGAGTAATCAGGCAGGGATTGCGCCGCAAGGTAATAGACCAGCCCGGTTCCCAGAACTGCCAATAAAAGGGCTGCCGATACGATCCGGATCAACCAGCGAAACACTATTCCCATTCCGAGCCTCTTGTTGACGTTTTGGGTCTGAGCGGTAACTACTGTGCCTGACAGGGAAAGACAACGAAAGGGCGTTGCAATGGCAAAATGCGCATTTTTGGGCTTGGGCGTGATGGGCTATCCGATGGCGGGGCACCTCGTTGCTGCGGGGCATCAGGTGACGGTTTACAATCGCACCACTGCCAAGGCCGAAGCCTGGGCCAAGGAACATGGGGGGAAATGGGCCTCCACCCCGCGTGAAGCGGCACTTGGCGCGGATTTTGTCATGGCATGTGTGGGCAATGATGACGACCTGCGCGCGGTGGTGCTGGGTGAAAATGGCGCGCTGTCGGGCATGACAGACGGGGCGGTTTTCGTTGATCACACGACGGTATCCGCCAAAGTGACGCGCGAACTTTATGCCGCTGCCCGGTCTGCAGGTGTCAGTTTTCTGGACGCACCCGTTTCCGGTGGGCAGGCCGGGGCGGAAAACGGTATTCTGTCGATCATGTGCGGGGGCGATGACACCGCCTATTGCGCTGCGGAACCGATCATGCAGGCCTATGGTCGCACGGTAAAACGCTTGGGCGAAAGTGGGGCCGG
Source organism: Aliiroseovarius crassostreae (assembly GCF_025137635.1). NCBI lineage: Bacteria > Pseudomonadati > Pseudomonadota > Alphaproteobacteria > Rhodobacterales > Paracoccaceae > Aliiroseovarius > Aliiroseovarius crassostreae. Next base: position 1,324,111 of record NZ_CP080772.1, read on the forward strand.
GCAGCTGACAAAGATGGTCAATCAGATCTGCATCGCCGGTCTGGTGCAGGGCTTGTCCGAGGGGCTGCATTTTGCCGAGAAAGCCGGTCTTGATATTCGAGAGGTCGTCGATGTGATCCAGGGCGGGGCTGCAGGCAGCTGGCAGATGGTCAACCGGCATGAAACCATGGCGGATGATCACTTTGAACACGGTTTTGCAGTTGACTGGATGCGCAAGGATCTGGGCATCTGCCTGGACACGGCAAATGAAAATGGCGCAAGCCTGCCGGTTACGGCGCTGGTAGATCAGTTCTATAAGGACGTCCAGAAAATGGGCGGCGGACGCTGGGACACATCCAGCTTGTTCAAGCGGTTGAAGACCCTGGACTGACTAAAGCGTTTCGACTTCAACCTGAGACAGGGGAAGTCGAAACGCGGGAAGTGCTGTCACTGTTGTGGGCGTTTCGGTTCAAAACAAAAAAGGGAGGCGTCATGCCTCCCTTTTCCATTGGTTCAACCTGTTTGGGTCAGGGAATGATACGGGTGTATTTTGCCCCCTCAAGCGACGCGCCAGCCAGCGCCCCGGCCTGACCAAAGACAACAGCAACCACCGGATCGGATGAGGTGATCGTGTCGGCGGAGAAGCGATCGCCCTCGGTCTGGAAGGCGTATTTGATATCCGCAGAAGCCACCCAGCCGGCAGAGCGGCGGAAATCCTGCAGCGCCTCTTGCGTCATGAAAAACAGCACATGGGCATATTGCTGCGCGCCGATCTGGAAACCGATGCTGGCCTGGGTTTGCGAGTAGTAATCAACCGTGACGTCGTTGATCAACAGCGCCCCGCGCCCATAAGCGCCCCCAACGATGAACCCCGCCTCGGTCACCAGGGGCATCACCAGCATCCCGGATGCTTTGGCGGCAAGATCCCGCATACCCGGATACCGGTTGTAGAGATAGTTCAGGGTCTGGGTCACGCGGGCGTCAATCTCGGCGCCGCCCTTGGACCCCACGCCATTGGCACAGCCCGCCAGCGCGAGCCCCGTGCCGCCAAGCGCCACGATAAAGCCACGACGGGAAAATTCTGAATTCTGTTCTGACTTGCTCATATTTAGCCTCGTATCGCCAAATTCGGGGAGCTGACCTGCCGGATCAACACCACCAGCGCCCCTGCCTGTTTTCGTTTGGTGCCGGAATTATTCCGTGTCATTCCTGTTCTTTCAAAACTATAGACCAGCCATGCGTGGCTGTCACGCAAAGAGGGCACCGCCCGGGTAGGGAGCGGCGGAAAACTGCACGAAATGCGTATTTTAGACGGCTTGACGGCGCGGCGCAGGGCGCTGGGATCATTCCCCAGACAGGGCGCGTGCCATGCGGGGGGCATAATAGGTCAGGATGCCATCACAGCCCGCCCGTTTGAATGCCATCAGGCTTTCCGCCATCACCTTGTCGCCATCCAGCCAGCCATTTGCCGCCGCAGCCTCCTGCATCGCGTATTCACCTGACACCTGATAGGCAAAGGTCGGCACACCGAATTCGGATTTCACACGGCGACAGATATCGAGATAGGGCATTCCCGGTTTGACCATGATCATATCTGCGCCTTCCATCAGGTCCCGTTCAACCAGACGCATCGCCTCGTCGGAATTGGCAGGATCCATCTGGTAGGTTTTCTTGTCGCCTTTCAATGCCCCGGAGGCGCCAACCGCGTCGCGGAACGGCCCATAATAGGCCGAGGCATATTTGGCGGTGTAACTCATGATGGTCAGATTGCGGAAACCTGCGGCCTCGATCGCCGCGCGCATTGCACCAATGCGGCCATCCATCATGTCCGACGGGCCCAGAATATCGGCCCCGGCCTCGGCCTGGGCCAGCGACATTTTCACCAGCGCCTCAACCGTTTCGTCATTGAGGATCTCTCCCTCCCTGACAATGCCGTCATGGCCGTTGGCATTGTAGGGGTCCAGGGCCACATCGGTCATGATGGCAATATCCGGCACCGCGTCCTTGATTGCGCGAATGGCCCGGTTTGAGAGGTTTTCGGGGTTCCAGGCCTCTTCACAGCCTTCGGTTTTCAGCGCCGGATCGGTATAGGGAAACAGGCACATGGCGGGGATCCCCAGATCTGCTGCCTCATGGGCGGCTTCAACCAGCAGATCAATTGACTTGCGGGTCACGCCGGGCATCGAGGGGATCTCTTGCTCCACATTGTCGCCATCCACCACAAACACCGGCCAGATCAGATCATTGACCGTCAGGCAGTTTTCGCTGACCAGATCACGCAAGGCCTGCGACGAACGGGTGCGGCGCAGACGGGTCATGGGGAAGGGGGCGACGGTGCGCGAAGGGATCTGCCGGCTCATCTGGCTCTCCTGTCAGTGGACCGGGGGTGCCCCGGCGGGATGGCGATGTAGGCCTTGAACGGGTCGGATCCCCAACCCGAAAGACATGGTTTTCCTTGCCATGCGCGCTGCGCTGCCACAACCCCCTGTTTGGGACCAGACCGGGAAACCCATCGCAAAACCGGTCTGGTCAAGACCGAACGGCGGGCGTATGGTCGCGCAAAGCCCCATCATGACATGAGGCCCTGACAGCATGAGGCAGACCCGGCACGAGGCAGGTTAGACCATTGGACTGGTATTCGACCCTTTTTGAAATCATCGACATGCGCTCCTTTTCCAATCTTTGGTATTGGATTGCGCTCGCCGTGCTCTGGTCAACCGCCAGCCACTGGGTGCTGGGCGTGCCCTTTGACATGGTTCAGCGCGCTGACCGGCACGAAGGGCAGGTGCAGCTTGACCTTGAGGTCCTGGTGCGGATCTATTGCAACCGGATCCTGTATATCGCTGCGATTTCAGGGCTTTGGCTTCTTGGGTTGGCCTGTGGTCTTCTGACCATGCTGTTGCTTTTAGGGTTCTTCTACGGGGTCGAGTTTGCCCAGGCCGTGTTCCTGATGGCCTTCCCGATGAGCATCGTGGGAATGCTGACGATCAACACGGCCCGGATCATCACGGAACAGGCGCTGGAGGGACCCTCCCTGCGCAAACGCCTGTCCCGGCATCGGTTTCAGGTCCAGCTCATCGGTATGCTGTCGATTTTCATCACCTCGATGTGGGGCATGTATCAAAACCTCGCCCTGAATGTTTGGGGCTGAATGTTTGGGGCTGAGCCCAGCTTGCTGGTTGAAACGCATTGAATTGCAGGATGTTTTCATGACACATGTTCTTCTGTCCGGGGCCCCCGAAGGCTTTGACGCCCAATTGGTGCTGAAAGAGCTGGAGCGTTCGGGCAAACCGGTGCTGCATGTGGCGCGCGATGACAAGCGGATGGCGGCGATGCAGGCGGCGCTGTCTTTTTTTGCCCCCGATGTGACGGTGCTCACCTTGCCCGGTTGGGATTGTCTGCCCTTTGATCGGGTGTCCCCCAACGCAGACGTGTCTGCCACGCGGATGGCCAGCCTCGCTGCACTGGCCACAGGGGCCCTTCAGGGCCGGTTCGTGCTTCTCACCACTTTGAATGCAGCCATGCAACGGCTGCCGGCCCGCGACGTGCTGGCCGGAGCGAGCTTTTCTGCACGGGTGGATTATCAGCTGGATATCGACCAGCTTCGACGTTTTCTGGTGCGCATGGGCTTCACCCAGAGCCCCACGGTGATGGAGCCGGGGGATTTTGCCGTGCGCGGCGGCATCATCGACATTTTCCCTCCGGGGGAAAGCGGACCGGTGCGGCTGGATATGTTTGGGGATGTTCTGGATGGCGTGCGCCGCTTTGACCCGGCCACCCAGCGCACAACCGAAAAACTGACCGGAATTGATCTTGCCCCTGTGTCCGAAGTGTTGATGGATGAGGCCTCGATCACCCGGTTTCGGCAAAACTACCGGATTGAGTTCGGCGCAGCCGGCTCTGATGATCCCCTTTACGAGGCGGTCAGCGCCGGACGCAAACATCAGGGTGTCGAACATTGGCTACCCTTTTTTCACGAGCGGCTTGAGACCGTGTTTGACTACCTGCCAGAGGCCTCGGTGATGCTGGATGACCAGTTGACCCCGGCGCGTCTGGCGCGGTGGGACGGGATCGTCGACCAGTATGAAACCCGCAAAATTGCAATGTCTGCAAAAAACCGGATGGATACGGTCTATAAGCCATGCCCGCCGGGGCTTCTTTATCTTGATGATCCAGCCTGGGAAGAGGTCGTCAAAGACCGGCGGGTGGTGCAGTTCGCCGCTCTTCCGCAGGCCACAGGACCGGGTGTCGTGGATGGGAGCGGGCGGATCGGCCGTAATTTCGCCCCGGAACGCCAACAGGAAAATGTCAATCTGTTTGAGGCATTGACCAAACATATCCGGGCGAAATCCACCACTCCAACCGTTGTGGCCAGCTATTCCGAAGGCGCGCGTGAGCGGCTTCAGGGGCTTTTGGCGGATGAGGAGCTGACAGGCACCACGCTGATCGACGATTTCCGGGACGTGCCAGACAGCGGTGCCGGTGTTTACCTTGCGGTCTGGCCGCTGGAACATGGGTTTGAAACACCCGATCTGACGGTGATCTCCGAACAGGATGTGCTGGGGGATCGTCTGATCCGCGCCCCGAAACGCAAGCGCCGGGCGGAAAACTTTCTGACCGAGGCAAATGCCCTGTCTGCCGGGGATCTGGTTGTGCATGTGGATCACGGGGTCGGCCTTTACAAGGGGCTTGAAACCATCACCGCGATGGGCGCCCCTCATGAATGCCTGCTGCTCGAATATGCGGGGGGGGACCGTCTGTTCCTGCCGGTTGAAAATATCGAGCTTCTGTCCAAATTCGGACAGGACACAGGATTGCTGGACAAGCTGGGCGGCGGCGCATGGCAGGCGAAAAAGGCCAAGCTCAAGGAACGGATCCGGGAGATTGCCGACAAGCTGATCCGTCTGGCAGCAGAGCGCGAATTGCGCAAGGCGCCGGTGCTGGAAGCCCCGCACCATGCCTGGGAAGAATTTTCTGCCCGTTTCCCCTATCAGGAGACCGAAGACCAGCTTGCCGCCATCGAGGATGTGATCGAGGATATGGCGATGGGGCGCCCCATGGACCGGCTGATCTGTGGGGATGTGGGGTTTGGCAAAACCGAGGTGGCGATGCGTGCCGCATTTGTCGCCGCCATGTCCGGGCAACAGGTGGCCGTGATTGCCCCCACAACCCTGCTTGCCCGTCAGCATTACAAAAGCTTTTCCGAACGGTTCCGCGGTTTCCCGATCAATGTCGGGCAGCTTTCACGTTTTGTCAGTGCGTCAGAGGCCAGGCGCACCCGCGAAGGCATGTCCCGTGGCACGATGGACATCGTCGTGGGCACCCATGCTCTGCTTGCCAAAGATGTGCGGTTTGAAAACCTTGGTCTGCTGGTGGTGGATGAAGAGCAGCGCTTTGGCGTGAACCACAAAGAGCGTCTGAAGGAGTTGCGCTCGGACGTGCATGTGCTGACCCTCAGCGCGACCCCGATCCCGCGCACCTTGCAGATGTCGCTTTCCGGTGTTCGGGACCTGTCGATTATCGGCACCCCGCCCGTGGATCGCCTGTCGATCCGCACCTATGTGTCTGAGTTCGACAGCGTGACCCTGCGCGAAGCCCTTCTGCGCGAACATTACAGGGGCGGGCAGAGTTTCTTTGTTGTCCCGCGCATCAAGGACCTTCCTGAGATCGAGCAATTCTTGCAAAACCATGTGCCGGAAGTGAGCTTTGTGGTGGCGCATGGGCAGATGGCCTCGGGCGAGCTCGATGATCGGATGAATGCGTTTTATGATGGGAAATATGATGTCCTGCTGGCCACAACGATTGTGGAGAGCGGCATTGATATTCCGACCGCCAACACGATGATCATCCACCGGGCCGACATGTTTGGACTTGCCCAGCTTTACCAGATCCGGGGCAGGGTGGGGCGTTCGAAAACCCGCGCCTATGCTTATCTGACCACAAAACCGCGCAGCCCGTTGACCGCCACCGCGGAAAAACGTCTCAGGGTGCTGGGATCGCTGGATACTTTGGGGGCCGGGTTCACGCTGGCCTCACAGGATCTGGATATTCGCGGCGCGGGGAACCTTGTTGGCGAAGAACAGTCGGGGCAGATGCGGGAAGTGGGCTATGAGCTTTACCAGCAGATGCTGGAAGAGGCGATTGCCAAGATCAAATCCGGCCAGCTTGAGGGGCTTTCGGACAGTGATGGCACCTGGGCCCCGCAGATCAACCTCGGGGTGCCGGTTCTTATCCCGGACAATTATGTGCCCGATCTTGACGTCCGCCTTGGCCTCTATCGGCGCCTGTCTTCGCTGTCGACCAAGGTCGAGCTGGAAGGATTTGCGGCGGAGCTGATCGACCGATTTGGCCCGCTTCCGAAAGAAGTGAACACGCTAATGCTGGTGGTGCGGATCAAGGGTATGTGCAAACGGGCAGGGATTGCCAAGCTGGACGGCGGACCGAAAGGCGCAACCCTTCAGTTCCACAATGACAAGTTTGCCAGTCCGAAAGGTCTGGTCGAGTTTATCCAGGCGCAGAACGGGTTGGCCAAGGTCAAGGACAACAAGATCGTGGTGCGGCGTGACTGGCGCAAGACCTCAGACAAGATCAAAGGCGCGTTTGCAATTGCGCAGGATCTGGCGATCAAGGTGAAAGAGGCGCAGAAGAGTGCGTAATATATTGAGATAAAACAGTTATGACTTTTTCTCATGGTTAAATTGTTAGCGAGACCATGTTTTGCATTTTTGCAAAATACCGCCAGCAAATAGGTGTCACTGATCAAAAAATATCATGAGTCGCAAAGATTCGCCTTTTGTTCACCGCTTTAAAGAATCAAGCAATTCGGAAACAATTTGTTTGCCTGATTGAAACAAAGGAGGTCGAAATGCCCGATGAAAAGACCCCCGCATTCTCTGCCAAGTGGGGGGCAATCAAGATTGTTGTGGAGCACCGTGAAACCATATTCGTTTTGTGCCTCACCGCGATAGTTTTTGCAGGACTTTGGTTTCTCAAGAAATAGAAAAAGGGGCCTTGGCCCCTTTTTTAATCCGGGTTGTGGCGGTCGATCTGGATCAATATCGCGCTGAGCGTGGAACAGATCACCACGCCGATGAGAAGCGGAATGGGGGTTCCGTTGAACGCCTGACCGATCGGTGCGGCAATCAGCACGGAAAGCATTGTCGGCACAGCTCCGATCACAGCAGCGGCCGTTCCCGCAACATGGCCCAGCGGTTGCATGGCCAGCGCATTCAGATTGCCAAAGCTCAGCCCATTTACAAAAAACAGCGTGGTGGACCAGCAGACAAACAGCCAAAGCGCCACGGGTCCGCCCGGCGCCATGATCGCCCAGTATCCAAGCGTCATAGCCGCCAGAACGGCCTGGGCGGCAAAGCCGATCAGCGCAAGGCGCCGCATTCCGATCCGCAAAACCAAGACCGAGTTAATCGCCCCGGATCCGGCCGACAGAATGGTCACCAGGGCAAAATAAAAGGGAAAAGACGTGCCGGTCCCCAAAACATCGACAAAGATCTGCTGCGCCGAGCTCAGATAGGCCATCAACTGGGCAAAGGCCAGCAAGATCACGGTCATGTAAAGCAGGGTGACCTTGCTTTTGAAAACAATCACAAATGCTTCCAGCACCGGGCGCAGGCGCAGCGGGCGTCGTTTCTCAACCGGGTGCGTTTCCGGTTGGCGAAGCAAAAACCAGCCAAGGATCACGAAGGCCACCAGCGCATAGGTGGTAAACAGGTGGCGCCAGCCAAACCCGAGGATGATCCATTGTCCCAGCATGGGCGCCACGGCAGGCACCAGCACGAAAAAGGTGAATGCCATTGAATTCACCTTGGCCATGGTGCGCCCTTCATAAAGGTCGCGTGTGAGCGCCATCGCATTGGTACGTGGACCAGCCGCACCCAGCCCCTGCACAAAGCGCCAAAATAACAGCGCCTCGATGGATTGCGCGCTATAGGCTGCGGCTGAGGCCAGCATGTAAAGCACAAAGCCGGATCCCATCGAAAGGCGCCGCCCATAGGCATCGGACAGGGGGCCAAAGAACAATTGCCCCAGGCCAGCGCCAACGACAAAGGCGACAATCACCAACTGCGCCCGGTTCACATTGTCCGGCACCATATGGGCGGCAATCTCGGGCAGCGCGGGCAGGATCGAGTCGATTGAAAAGGCCACCATCGAAAACAGCGCCGCAAGCAGGATGATGAACTCCCCCATCGGCAGCGGTTTTTGCGGTGTCGGGAGGATACTCACGGATTGCCCTCGGATGAGGTGGAAAGCTGTTCCATCAGCTCATCAATCACCTGCATCCACAGCTCAGCCGGTTGTGCACCTGGCACGACATGCTGGTTGGCGATGACAAATGTGGGGACAGAGTTCACCCCTTTGTGCCGTGCATCCGCGTCGCGTGCCGAAATGTCATCTGCATCCGCATCCGAGGCCAGCAGCCGGGCAATCACATCGCGATCCATTCCGATTTCCGCGCCGAGATCGGCCAGAACCTCGGGGTCGCCAATGTCCATCCCCTCGACAAAATAGGCTTTGAACAGGCGATCAACCATGGCGTTCTGCTTTTCTTCCAGCGCCGCCCAATGGATCATCCGGTGGGCATCAAGCGTGTTGGGGGTGCGTTCGATGGCGTCCAGATTGATCGACAGACCGCTTGCCTCTGCCTCTTTCACCACTGGCAGGTAGGCCTGAACCGCGCCGTCCCTGCCGCCAAATTTCGCTTCAAGATAGCTGCGACGATCCATGCCGGCTTTCGGCATCTCCGGGTTCAGTTGAAACGGGTGCCATTGGATCAGAAACGGATGATCCGGGCGCGCCTCAAGGGCGCGTTGCAGGCGTGTTTTGCCGATATAGCACCAAGGACAGATTGGGTCTGAAAAAACATCAAGGCGGATCATGGCACTCTCCTTTTCACCCGTTGGACTTATCCCCTGCAGCGACCAAAGGAAAGGCTTCCGAAAGGGGCGGTCGTGAAACGACTTACCACGTTACCCCCTGTTACCCGCCTCAAACCCCTCTCGCAGGCGGGCGCGAAGGATCTTGTTGTTGGCCCCGCGCGGGATGGTATCAACGGGGATGAACAGGCGCGGGCATTTGTAATGCGCCAGCCGCGCATGGGCATGATCTGACAATAGTTTTTCATCCACCACACCGTCCTCAGGCAGGTAGAAACAGGCGATCAGGGTGGCATCTGCCTTGATGGCGACCTCGGCACAGGCCGCTTCATGCACGCCGGGATGCAGCGCCATGGCGGCCTCGACCTCAATCGGAGAGACCCGAAAGCCACCTGCATTCATGATATCATCTGAGCGCCCTTCGAACCGGATCGCTCCGTCTTGCTCCATGACAACCGTGTCACCGGTCACAAACCACTCTCCCTGAAACCGAAGTTTCGTGGCCTCTTCTGCGCCGACATATCCCAACATCAGACCAGGATCCGTTTCATGCACCGCCATAAGGCCCGCAACGCCACGGGGCACCGGCATGCCGTCGTCGCCAAGAACCGCAACATGCCGCCGGGCCTGCGGATAGCCAAGCGTGCCTTTCGGGGCGGGGTGTCTGGGGCTTCCGGAAATAAAGGTGGAGCATTCCGACATGCCATATGCTTCATAAATCTTTTTGCCGGTGCGCGCATTCCAGTCCGCACGGGTGGTCGAGGGAAGTTTTTCGCCCGCAGACAGGCTGTGACGTAGCCCGGGCAGGTCAGGCAGGTCATGTTTCATCATCTGGCGATAGACCCCCGGTGCGGCGGCAAAGATTGTGGCCCCGTGACTGGCCAGAAGGGCGGTAATCTGCTCTGGTGTGCTGCCAGGGGCCGGGATCAACGACGTGGCACCAACCGTCCAGGGATCCATCAAGCCGGTGCCCAATGTATAGGTCCAGTTGAAGGCGCCTGCATGCATCATTCGGTCATCTTGAGAAATGTCATACCAGCCATCCCACATCATCTGCCGGGCCCAGATCGCCCGATGTGCATGGGCCACGGCGCGGGCCTGACCGGATGTGCCGGAAGTGAAGATGATATAAGCGGGGCGGTTCGGGTCCCCCATATGCGGATCCACCGGGGCAAGCCTGGCCATATCATGCAATTCCTGCACTGTCAGAACCGGCAAACTCTCTGTTTTCGGATCCTCTGCTGGCAGGGCGATCCCTTCGGATGCGATGACAAGGCGGGGGGTCACCAGGGCTGCCATTTTGGTGATCTCAACCTCGGTCAGTTGGGACGAGGTGGGAACAGGCACAAGGCCGGCATGGATCGCAGCAAGATAGGCCAGCGGGAAATCCACCGTGTTTCCAAGTCGCAAAAGCACACGATCGCCGGGCACCAGACCTTTGCGCAACAGCCCCGCAGCCACCCCTTCGACCGACCGGGCCAATTGGGCATAGGTCCAGACCGTATCTTCACCCTCTGCTGACACAACCGCCAGCGCAACCTTGTCCCCCATATCTTTCGCATGGCGCAACACATAGGCCGCCATATTGAACGGCGAAGGGGCAGGCGCGAGCGGGCGGGTCGGGTGGTGTTGTGACAGCATGTTCCACATCTGACAGTGGTTACAGGTGGTTGCAATAGGCGCAAAGGGGTGCCAATAGAAAAGAATGAGCGACAAATCGACCCCCAGCCTGATCCAGCTTGCCCGTGAGAGCGGCGAAGAGAGCCAGGACCTGAGCCCCCTTAACCTGGGTGAACGTGTGCGCGATCTGCGCAAATCCCGCGGCTGGACGCTGGAACAGGCGGCCGGGCAGGCGGGACTTGCCCGTTCCACCCTGTCCAAGATCGAAAACGGACAGATGTCACCGACCTATGAGGCGTTGAAAAAACTCGCGGTTGGGCTAGAGATTTCCGTGCCGCAATTGTTCACCGCGCCCAAGGCGGCCCATGTGTCAGGTCGTATGACCGTGACCAAATCGGGGGAAGGGGCCGCCCATCCGACCGCCACCTATGAGCACGAGCTGCTGGGCGGGGCATTGACCAAGAAAACCATGTTGCCCTACCGCGCCCGGGTGCGTGCCCGCAGTTTTGACGAATTTGACGGCTGGGTGCGCCATGACGGCGAGGAGTTTCTATACGTACTGACCGGGGCGGTGCAGCTGCTGACCGAGTTTTACGAACCGGTGCAGATGAAACGTGGCGACAGTGCCTATTACGACGCCTCGATGGGCCATAATGTGATTTCCATCAGTGAAGAAGATGCGACAATTCTCTGGGTGACATCCCTGGCCTAGCCGGGGCAGGGGCGCTGCCCCTCGCGCTACGCGCTCACCCCGAGGTATTTTAAAGCGTTTCGGGATAAACTTGAGACACATGTTTATTCCGAAACGCCCACGACATTGAGATCTCTTACCGCGTTTCGGTTTCCCCCTGTATCAGGTTAAAACCGAAACGCTTTAGGCAAGAAAAAGGGGCCGGATCTGGCCCCTTTGGTGTTTCTGCTCCGAAAGAGCTGCGTATCTATTCCTCGTACCACCAGGTTTCCGGTTGGAACCCGAGATAGTCGCCATACATCTGGATCCGGTCCGGGAACTTCAACTCTTTCACATGTGCGATGTGAGACATGTTGTCATAGCCCAGCGGGATCACGAAACGGCTTGCTGTCAGCACCCGGTCCAGGGCTTTTGTCGCCGCAAGAAAATCTTCCCGGCTCTCGGAAGTGAGCATCACGTCGATCAAACCATCAATGGCGGGGCTTTTCGCCCCCATCCAATTGCGCGTTCCCGGCTTGTCGGCGCTTTCACTTCCCCAATACAGACGCTGCTCATTGCCGGGGCTCAGAGACAGGCCGCGCCAGTAATAGGCCATATCAAAATCATAGGCGTTGGTGCGTTCCTTGTATTGGGCACTGTCAACCGATGTCACGGACGGCGTGATCCCCAACCGTTTGAGGGCTTCGACAAAGATATCAATGGTCTGGCGTGTTTCGGTTGCGCCGTTTTTCAAAAGAATATCGAAGGTGAAGGCCGTTCCCTCCGTATTTTTCATCACCCCGTCCTGAACGGTCCAGCCTGCCTCTTCCAGCAACGCCACGGCCCGTCTCAGCCCTTTGCGATTGCGTTCCGTTCCATCTGAGACAGGTAGGGTGTAGCCCTCAAGCGCGCCCTCTGGCAGGTCATCAAACTGGGACAGCAGTTCTTTGACACGACCTTCGGCGGGCACACCAGGCGACATGCCCAGAACGGAATTGTGGAAATAGGACTGGATGCGCTTTCTGCCCCCGCCATAGAGGGATTGGTTGATGAACTCATAATTGAAGGCCTGGATCAGGGCTTCGCGCACGCGGATGTCCTGAAATACGGCGCGGCGGGTGTTCATGACATAGCCTTTGATCCCGGTCGGCCGCTGGTGCGGGATATCGGAGAGAACGATATCACCCGACTGCACCGCTGGGAAATCGAACTGGGTGGCCCATCTTTGCGCATTGGTTTCTCGATAGGTAGTGGCCTCACCTGCCTTGAACGCTTCGAAAGTGACATCGCCATCGCCATAATAGTCGAAACGGATTTCATCGAGATTGGCCTGACCACGCATGAAAGGCACATCCTTGCCCCAGTAGTCCGGATTGCGTCTGAGGGTAAGGAACCGCCCCGGTTCAAACTCTCCGATCACATAGGGGGAGGAGCCAATTGGGACCAGGTCCACGCCAGAAGTATCAAATTCACGCCCTTCCCACTGGGCCTTTTTCAAAACCGGACGCAGCCCGAGCAGAAGCGGCAATTCACGATCCGCCTCGTGGAATGTGAACCGAACCGTTCGCGGCCCGGTCTGTTCGGAGCTTTTGATTTTTTTCCAGGCCCCAAGATAGCGTGGATCCCCTTTGGTCCCGACGGTTTCGAACGACCAGATCACATCCTCGACCGTGACCGGGGTCCCGTCAGAGAACCGCGCCTCCTCCCGCAAGGTAAATTCGACCCAGGATCGGGCCTCGTCGGTCTCAATCGATTCGGCCAACAGCCCGTAAAGCGAGAAAGGTTCATCCCAGCTGCGTCCCATCAGGGTTTCAAACAGCATGAAGCGCAGTTGCCAGGGGGCAGATCCTTTGCGAATCAGCGGGTGCAGCGAATCAAAGCTGCCAGCCTCGGCAAAAATGATCTTTCCCCCTTTCGGCGCATCTGGATTAACATGGGGGAGAGACACAAAATCCTGTGGGAGAGCCGGTGCGCCATACATAGCTATGCCATGTTGGGGCTCGGCCTGGATTTGATTTGCGCTCAAACAAACAACGGCCCCCATCGTGCAGGCAAGCCGCAGTTTTCGGAAATAATCTGATTTCATATGAGCAACAATCCTCGATCGACCTGTTTCAACTTGGAAAAACCCTAGCCCTGTCAAATAGTCTTTTCAAACTTTTAGCTTGGAACCCGCTGAGTTAGGCGGTATAAAGTAATCACTGCTCGATAGGTTTCTTGCCTGTATGAAACCTGCCTCAATAACTTACGCCCGCCTCGTGCGGGCGTTTTTTTTATGGCTATTTTCCACTGGTCTTACGCAACGGATTTCACGTGGAGGTCCGAAGAATCACCTTGGCCAGACATTGTTGAAAATGGGCAATTCGCGAATTTGGGGGGTGGGTAAAAAAGGGATGGTGCAGGTATCAGGGCGGGTTATGCTGCGACTGCAAAGCATACTGATATTGTGAAAGGGATTCCCATGGCCATCACCACATCACTTGAGGGCAAAACCGCTGTCATTACCGGGTCGAATTCCGGGATTGGTCTGGGCGTGGCGCAGGAACTGGCCCGGGCCGGGGCCAATGTGGTGCTGAATTCCTTTACCGACCGCGATGAGGACCACGCAATCGCCGAGGAGATTGCTGCTAAATTTGGCGTGATGGCGCGCTATATCAAAGCGGATATGTCAAATGGAGAGGAATGTCGCGCGCTGATCGAAACAGCGGGGGCCTGCGATATCCTGATCAACAACGCGGGTATTCAACATGTCGCCCCGGTCGAGGCATTTCCGACCGAGAAATGGGATGCGATCATCGCCATCAACCTGAGCTCCGCCTTTCACACAACTGCGGCCGCGCTTCCTCTGATGCGTAAGGCCGGATGGGGGCGGGTGGTCAATATTGCCTCGGCCCATGGATTGACCGCATCACCCTATAAATCCGCCTATATCGCCGCCAAACATGGGGTGGTGGGCCTGACCAAAACCGTGGCGCTGGAAACGGCAGAGGACCCGATCACCTGTAACGCGATCTGCCCTGGTTATGTGCTGACCCCGCTGGTGGAAAGCCAGATCCCTGACCAGATGAAGACACATGGAATGGACCGCGATCAGGTTGTGCGCGAGGTGATGCTGGCCCGTCAGCCGTCAAAGGAATTTGCCACGGTGGAACAGATGGGCGGCACAGCGGTATTCCTTTGTTCCGATGCTGCGGCGCAGATTACCGGCACCAGCATTTCCGTGGATGGTGGTTGGACAGCCCTCTAAGGCGGGCGCCTCGTGCCCCACGCATAATTGGAGCGGTTTCAGGAAATTGAACCGCTCCAAACACCATGGACCAGCCCAACGGCAATCATCCACATGGTCAGGCCGATGGCAATGTCGAGCACGCGCCAGGAAGACGGGCGCGTCATGATCGGGGCCAGAAGGCGGGCGCCGTATCCCAGCGAAAAGAAAAAGACGAAACTGGCACTCACTGCACCCAGTCCAAACAAGATCCGCGCGTTCCAATCGTCGAAACTGGTTGAGATCGCGCCGATCAGGCCAAGCGTATCCAGATAGACATGCGGGTTGAGCCAGGTGAAGGCAGCAGCAATTGCCAAGGTCGCCTTGAGCGAGCGGGCACGTCCCGTCAGTTCCATCTCATACTGCCCTTTCAGGGCCGCGACAAAGCGCAGGACGCCATAGGCCATCAAAAACACAGCCCCCATCACCGCCATCAGAACCGGTAACATTGGCACGGCAGAGACGAGCGCCCCAAATCCCAACACTCCGGCAACGATCAGCAGTGCATCTGACAATGCACAAAACAGAACCAGAGGAAACACGTGGTTGCGCAGCAGCCCTTGCCGCAGGACAAAAGCGTTCTGCGCGCCAATTGCGAGGATCAACGAGAATCCCGTGAGAAAACCGGTAATTGCAGCCGTCATTTTCCGGTGATTTCAAGCGGTTGCGACGGGTCCTTCGGGTTCGGGTAGACAAGGCCCGCTGAAATGACCAGCTTGGCGCTGTCTTCCACCGTCATGTCCAACTCAACCACCGAATGGCGTGGCACGAACAAAAGAAACCCTGAGGTCGGGTTCGGCGTGGTGGGCAGAAAGACCGAAATAATGTCCTCATCCACCGGGATACGAGCGTCAATTTCGCCTTTGGCCTTGGTGGAGATGAAGGCAATCGCCCAGATCCCCTTGCGGGGATATTCAACCAGACAGGCCTTGTCGAACTTGGCCTCCGTCGACTGGTTGAACACGGTTTCTGCGATTTGTTTCAAACCGTTATAGAGCGATCTGACCACGGGCATCCGGTCAACGATCCGCTCCCCCCAGGATAGAAAAGACCGGCCAATCAAGCCCTTGGTGATCCAGCCGACAATCACCGTGAAGATCAGGAAAACCACAACGCCAAGGCCGCGCACATTCACGCGGACATCTTCACCAAACACCCAGCGGAACCATGCGCTATCGCCAAAAAAACGGTCGATCAGCGCGTCCGGGTGATAGGCTGCGGGCACAAAGGGAAGCACCCAGCTGTCAATCCAGCCCACGAAGGTCCAGATCAGCCACATCGTCACCGCAATCGGTGCAACGACAACCAGCCCCGCAAGGAAGTTGTTGCGAAGCCCGGTGAACAGGCGCCATTTGCTGCGGTGGTTGGGGTCGGTCATGCTGATCTCTTTACGTGTCGTCAGAGGAACTTAGGGTGTTTTCGGCGCGGGTCAATGGGGCAGGGGCGCGATTGCGCCCCAATGAGGGGGCGATCTGCCCTTATGTCAGTTTCGCAAAAGCCGTGGCAATTTCGGCAGCCAGGGCAGCGTTGTTCTTGACCAATGCAATATTGGCTTCAAGAGACCGGCCTTCCGTGGCTTTGAACATCGCATTCAGCAGGAAGGGCGTCACCTCTTTTGCGCTGACGCGTTCAATTTCGGATCTGACCAGCGCGTCTTCGATCACCGGCTGAATTTCCTCACGCGGAATTTCGGCCTCCTGCGGGATCGGATTGGCAATCAACTGCCCGCCCGGCAATCCCAGATCCCGGCGCGTCTGTCCCGCACGGGCAATGTCTTTTGCACAATCCAGACGCAGCGGCGAAGGCAGACCGGAGGAACGGGACCAAAAGGCTGGAAACTCGTCCTGACCATAGGTGATGACGGGAACCCCAAGGGTTTCAAGGACTTCCAGCGTCTTTGGAATGTCAAGAATGGCCTTTGCCCCTGCCGCAACCACCGTAACAGGGGTGGCGGAAAACTCGCGCAGGTCAGCGGAGATATCAAAGGTCTCCTCAGCGCCGCGGTGGACGCCGCCAATGCCACCGGTGGCAAACACGCGAATGCCCGCAAGATGGGCTGCGATCATCGTCGCCGCCACGGTGGTCGCCCCGTAACCGCCCGTGGCCAGACAGACCGGCATATCAGCGCGACTGACCTTGGCAACGTTGTCGGCCTGTGCCAGCTCCATCAGCTGATCATCGGTCAGGCCGATATGCAACTTGCCATTCATCACCGCAATTGTGGCCGGGACGGCACCACCAGCCCGCACCACCGCTTCGACCTCGCGCGCGGTTTCGACATTTTGCGGATAGGGCATCCCGTGGGTGATGATCGTGCTTTCAAGCGCCACCACAGGGGTTCCGTGGGTCAGGGCCTGCGCCACGTCGGGTGCGTAGGTGAGATCAAACATCAGACGTCTTCTCCTGAGACATATTTGGCTGCGATTTTCTGTGCGGCATCAAGGGCGGCTGCGGGGGTGTGTCCTTCGCGCTCGGCGGCGATATGGGCGGCCATGAAAGTGTCGCCGGCCCCGGTGATCCGGCGCACCCGGATTGCGGGGCAGGGGGCGGTGATCACACCACGGTCCATATGCCCTTCCGCCGCGAGATTGCCACCATCGGTGACGATGGCACGGGTTGCCCCGGCCTCAAGCAGGGCCTGCGCGCCCTGCGACGCGGTTGCTGGCGCACTATCAGTCAATAGGCCCGCCTCTTCACGGTTGACATAAAGCGTGACCCCGGGATGGGCCATCAAAGGGCGAAGACGCTTGGCCTTTCCGGGGCTTGCCGGGGCCACACGGAGATCTGCCTGTGCGAAACTGGGCCGTGTGGCAATGTCGGACAAAAGATCAACGGTCAGGTTGCCGTCCAGCGTGATGATCCCCTGATAAGGTGTGTCTTCCGACCCCAGGATACCGTTTTCCAATGGCGCCAGTATTGCATCCCCAGCCGCCTCCAGAGAATGGGCATCAGCCACGGCTGCCACCAGGCCCGCGGGCCCCTCAATCGCCATATACCGGTCGGTCGGCAGGTCGTCGGGCCGGAATATATAATCGGTGACCATACCCAAATTTGCAGCCTGGGCCAGCAGATCATCCCCTTCATGATCCCGGCCAATTGCGGTCATCAGCGCGGGTGTCAGGCCAAATCGGGCAAAGGTCATGGCGATATTCATCGCCACGCCCCCCGGCAGGCGCGAGATGCGCCCCGGTTGATCGGACCCGATCCGCATATCGATTGTCGTGCGTCCGATCACATCCCAAAGGACGGATCCGATACAAAGAATGTCATGTGTCATATTCTCTCTCTGCCGATGTTTGCGGTAAAGGACAAGATGGGAACCGGCGAAGGGGGGCGGAAATGACCTTGTGCAAAGTATCGTCCGAAGACATTTCCTAGAAAACTAGAAAACTAGAAAACTAGTATTCTGGTTTTCTCTCCGAAATAGGCCCCATTCCGGATCAAGGGGGTTGCCACCTGTCCATTCCCCCTATATACGCGCGCCTGTTAATCCACAGGCGGAATGCGGGCCTATGGGGGAGACATCCCCATAACGTCCACCGGTTGAGGGCTCCGAAAACCAACGGACCTTCGAAACATTTCGCCGAGGTTGAAACCGGAAAAGGAAAAGAACATGGCACTGCCTGATTTCACTCTCCGTCAGCTGCTCGAAGCTGGCGTACACTTTGGTCACCAAACTCAGCGTTGGAACCCCCGTATGGGCCCGTTCATCTATGGTGAGCGCAACGGGATCCACATCCTCGACCTGACCCAAACCGTCCCGATGCTGGACGCCGCACTGAACGCCGTGCGTGAAACCGTTGCCAAAGGTGGCCGGGTTCTGTTCGTCGGCACCAAGCGTCAGGCGTCGAAAGCGGTTGCAGAAGCAGCTGAGCGTTCGGCACAGTATTACATGAACCACCGCTGGCTCGGTGGCACGCTGACCAACTGGCAGACCGTTTCCAAATCGATCCAGCGTCTGAAAGAATTCGACGAGAAGCTGGCTTCGGGCGCTGAAGGCCTGACCAAAAAGGAACGTCTGGGCATGGAACGCGAGCAGGCCAAACTGCAGGCTTCGCTGGGCGGCATCCGCGAAATGGGCGGTGTTCCGGATCTTTTGTTTGTCATCGACGTGAAAAAAGAATCGCTGGCGATTGCCGAAGCCAACAAGCTGGGCATCCCGGTTGTGGCCGTGGTCGACACCAACTGCCCGCCGGAAGGTGTGGATTACATCATCCCGGGCAATGACGACGCAGCCCGCGCGATCGCTCTTTACACCGACCTGGCTGCCCGCGCAGCTCTGGACGGCATGTCGGCCCAGATGGGTGCAGCAGGTATCGACCTGGGCGAGCTGGAAGACGGCATGACCGAAGAAGCCGTGGCTGAAGAAGCCACCGCCGAGGCCGCTGACGCCTAAGCACGATTGGAAGACGGGCAGGGGACACCCTGCCTGTCTCATCGTTTGGCATCCAAGACTGATGTCACAGAATTGATACCGGCTTGGGCTAGGACCCGGCCGAAGATCCTCAAGGAGAGTTAAGATGGCAATCACTGCTGCACTCGTAAAAGAACTGCGCGAATCCACCGGCGTTGGCATGATGGACGCGAAAAAAGCCCTGGTCGAAAACGACGGTGACATGGAAGCCGCTCAGGACTGGCTGCGCACCAAGGGTCTGGCCAAAGCTGCCAAGAAGGCCGACCGGACCGCTGCTGAAGGCCTGGTGGCCGTGGCTGTTGACGGTGGCAAAGGTGTTGCCGTTGAAGTGAACTCGGAAACCGACTTTGTGGCCAAGAACGCCGAATTCCAAACCATGGTTTCCGGCATTGCAGGTGCTGCGCTGAACGTTGCAGACCTGGAAGCGCTGAAAGCTGCTGATCTGGGTGGCAAATCTGTTGCTGATATCATCACCGACAAGATCGCCACCATCGGTGAAAACATGTCGCTGCGTCGTATGGCATCGGTCGAAGGTGATGTCGTGGCCTCGTATGTCCACAACGCTGCTGCGGACGGCATGGGCAAAATTGGCGTTCTGGTTGCGCTGAAAGGTGGCGACGAAGCATTCGGCAAGCAGGTTGCCATGCACATTGCGGCCGCCAACCCGCAGGCGCTGAACGAAGCTGAGCTGGACGCTGCTGTTGTTGAAAAAGAACGCACCATCCTGACCGAGCAAGCCCGTGAAAGCGGCAAGCCCGAAAACATCATTGAAAACATGATCAAGGGTCGGATGAAGAAATTCCTCGCCGAGGTGACCCTGGTGGGCCAGGACTTCGTTCTGAACCCCGACGTCACTGTTGAGCAGGCTGCCAAGGATGCCGGTGCTGAAATCGTCGGTTATGTCCGTATGGAAGTTGGCGACGGTATCGAAAAAGAAGAAACCGACTTTGCTGCTGAGGTTGCTGCTGCCGTAAAGGGCTAAGCCGGCGCAAGGGCAGGGTATCTGCTAAGAAAATAGAAAAGGGGTCGGTCGTCCGGCCCCTTTTTTTCGTGTTGGCGGAAGATCCGGCCAATAAAGCGTTTTGGAGTAGACATGTTTTCCCGTTTCCCAGAACGCTTTGGTGGAAAAGAAACGCGGCGCTGACGGGGAATGTCAGCGCCGCAAACATACCGCGGGACAGCGGTGATGCTATTCTGGGTAAGAGGGCGTCTGGTGCCTCCGGTAAAAATCCTCCTTCGACACCAGCCCTCGGTTTCCCGAAAGAATGAAACGGTTGCTGAAATTACAGCGCGTCCACCCCTCTATGTTCCAAAGGCTAAAGCCACCACTCACGGAACGTGTTCAGTATCGGAATTTTAGGATTATTTTAAAAGTCCGGTATTCCTTACCGTAATTTTACGTATAAGAAACAATAAAGCGTTTTTACTTATCGTTGGATCACATCAACCTGTAAAAACGCCCATGCCTTCTCAATGTTTCGTGCGTTTTGAGAACATGCTGTGATTCAACCTAATCTCAAAACGCTTTCGGATCTATTTTGAGTTTTCTTCCCCACCAGCGACAACATAGATCTGATTGAAAAATGACGCTTTGGCGACCGCCTGTGCCGTTGTGTCCACGCCAAGTTTTTCACGGGCAATACGAAGATGTTTTTCAATGGTGGCAGGTGACACATTCATGATGATTGCAATTTCAACATTTGTCTTGCCATCCGACACCCATTCCAAGGCTTCCCGTTGACGCGCTGTCAGAGGTTGCCGTTGAGTTTCAATGGGTAACGATATGATCTTAAGGTGGGTTACATTGGCGAAAACCTCAATATTCCGACCATGTTCCGCCCAGATTTTATCTGCATCATCCTGCGTCAGGCCAGCTTTTGCAGTGGCGGCAATAACCCCGCGCGTCCGCGAAAAGGCGGTTGGAAATGACAGGGTGTATCCGGCGGTTATGTCCATACGGCGATTGACATCAAGCACCTTTTGCTGCCGTTCTCCCATCAAATCCGAATGTTCTGCAATCCAGCGCCAGGAACAGGCGCCTGTATTGTTAGACGCCCAGAGAGCCATGGGAGAATGCAGATACATCTCATCATCGGTATAGGCTTTGAGATACTCAGGATCGTGGTTGGACAGCAGAAGGATGTCTTCTCGTGGCCCGAAATTTTTCGGAGAGAAAAACCGAGAATAGCCGTAAATGATCCGATCGAACCCATATGACGCAAAGGTTTCTCTTTGAATCTGCCAGACATCCTGCAGCGAAACGCTATTGCAGACATCATGAAGGAGATCCGAAAACCTCATGGGTCAGCTCTTTTTCAGATGTGCCAAAAGTGCATCAATCGCAAGGGGATAGCCATCGGACCCAAACCCGCAAATCACCCCGATCGCGGCCTTGGCGATATAGGAAACATGACGAAATTCCTCGCGTGCATGCACATTGGACAGGTGCAATTCGATCACCGGCATTTCGGTAGAGAAAATGGCATCCATCAGCGCGATCGAACTATGGGTGTAGGCGCCAGCATTCAACACGATCCCATCATGGACACCTTTGGCGGCATGGATGGCGTCAATCAAGGCACCTTCATGATTGGATTGCAGGCAACAACATTCGGCGCCACGCGTATTTGCATGGCTCAGGCACTTCGCTTCGATATCCGCAAGCGTTTCCGACCCGTAAATCTCCGGCTGCCGCGTACCCAGCAAGTTCAGGTTAGGCCCGTTAAGCACCAAAATAGATGGCATTTTTCATATCCCTTGTTCCATGCCAACTTAGTCACCTCTATATTGCTTTGTCGAGAGTCAGTTAGGAGCAAGCCAGTCCTTTTTTACACTCAACACAACCATATATTTTACATAATATTGATTATACGTGTAACGTATCCCAACGATGCAGTGTCTCGGAGTATGTGATTAATGAGACTATCTCTTTGGGTCTCGTCTCCCCCTTGAAGTCAACTGCATCGTATTTCCGCGTTTTTCGCCAGCTCATCCGACCTGGATACTCTTTTGGCGTTGGGCAAGCGCGTTGAACCAGCTCTGCAAGACATCAAATTCCCGATCTATGTCATCCAGCGTTGGTTCCACTGGGTTCAGCGATGATACCGATCATCAAAAATAATACCGGAGCCGCTGTCGTTGATTGAGAGTTCGGCCATGAAGCCAGCAAGAGCGACACAACGATATTCCCCTAAACTCACACGGAACCGAGAAACGCCGTGCCAGGATCGGGCTTGTGCCAGCTCAATTTCGAGACCAGCCAAACTCAGATGATCAATCTCCCTGAGAAATCTGCCACGCAAACGATCACTTATCAAAGCCTCGTCTTACACAACTCTGACAGTTCAAGCAGGTCACGATCTGACATTCGAACCCGCAATCTCCCAAGAACCTCGGAAGAAGGATGAGGTCAGCGATCGACCACCCTACCCTGTCGAGCTTCCAGACCACAAGAAGATCGCCCTCTCCTAACGGCATCATTGCTTTAGAGATTCCGCCGCGGCTTTCGGCCTCCGTTGCAGCGGACCAGCACTTTTGGAAACGATGACTTATCTGGATCATAAAGCGTTCTGAAAAAAGGATCCTTTTCACCCCACCTTAACCGAAGCCCGCCATTCGTCTCGCTTTGGGCGCAATCACAAGATGCGGACGAAACTGCTGTTCAAATAATGACCATGAAGGGCCATTATAGCACGGCCGTTTCCCGAGACCATCACCAGACAGGGAGCGCTCAAGAGAAGCGCGATTTCATCGCTCAGCGCGCCTGACAGCACGCTGAAAGGGAATGATCCAACACGTTGGCTAAAGCCCAGATTGTCGATTTTGCGTGTAGTTTTGGCAGAAACAATGCAGGCAAAGTGGTCGCGAATATATCCTAGTAGGTATTGAACTATCAGGATGCGCCATGAAATATTCTGCATTGAGACTGATCAAGGAAGCCCTGACTGGCCACAAGGGTTGGGGGCCGCAATGGCGTGATCCTGATCCCAGGGATACCTATGACTATGTGATCATAGGCGGGGGCGGACATGGCTTGGCAACCGCATATTATTTGGCGAAGGAGTTCCACGGCACGCGGATCGCGGTGCTGGAAAAGGGTTGGATTGGCGGCGGAAATGTGGGGCGGAACACGACGATCATCCGTTCGAACTATCTGCTGGATGGGAACGAGCCGTTCTACGAGTTTTCACTGAAGCTGTGGGAGAACCTCGAGCAGGATCTGAACTATAACGCGATGGTCAGTCAGCGCGGCATTCTGAACCTTGTGCACACCGATGCGCAGCGGGATGCGGCGCGGCGGCGCGGGAATGCGATGATCCTGAATGGATCGGACGCCGAGCTTTTGGATACGGACGGCATGCGTGCGATGTACCCGTTCCTCAATTTCGACAACGCTCGGTTCCCGATCAAGGGCGGGCTGTTGCACAGACGTGGTGGCACTGTGCGCCATGACGCGGTCGCCTGGGGATATGCGCGTGGCGCGGATCAGCGTGGTGTGGACATCATTCAGAACTGCGAAGTGACCGGATTTCGCATCGAAGGCGGGAAGGTTTTGGGGGTTGAAACCTCACGCGGGTTTATCGGCGCGGGCAAGGTCGGCGTCTCGGTCGCGGGCAGTTCCAGCCGCGTGATGGCAATGGCCGGGATGCGTCTGCCCATTGAAAGTCATGTGCTGCAGGCCTTCGTGTCCGAGGGGCTAAAGCCCTTTATTCCGGGTGTAATCACCTATGGCGCAGGGCACTTCTATTGCAGCCAGTCCGACAAGGGGGGGCTGGTCTTTGGCGGCGATATCGACGGCTATAATTCCTACGCCCAACGGGGCAACCTGCCCGTGGTCGAGGATGTGGTCGAAAGCGGTATGTCACTGATCCCCGGCCTTGGACGGGCGCGGCTCCTGCGTAGTTGGGGCGGCATCATGGACATGTCGATGGACGGCTCTCCCTTCATCGACAAGACCCAGATCGAGGGTCTCTATTTCAACGGTGGCTGGTGCTATGGCGGCTTCAAAGCCACGCCTGCCGCGGGCTTCTGCTTTGCCCATCTTCTGAAAACCGACCGTCCGCACGAGACCGCGAAAGCCTATCGGCTGGACCGGTTCATGACCGGGCACATGATCGACGAAAAGGGCCAGGGCGCCCAACCGAACCTGCATTGACGCAGCTGCGATTTGAGGAACTGAACCGATGATCATCAACCATCCGCTTCTGGGACCGCGCGACGCGCAGGAGTTCACCTACCTGGGCGACGCAAACCTGATCAACCGGCCCTACTGGTTGTCGGAAAACGCTCTGCAAGAGTTTCACGACTACCTGCATCTGCGCGATAACCCAGCAGGTCTGCACCGCGAGCTTTGGTTCCACGAACAGGGCGACCGCTCGTGGTTGGTCGTGACCCGTAACACCATCACACATGAGATCACCAAGGTCGAGCTGGCCCGTGATGTTGCCCGTGATGTTGCCCGTGCCAGCCGCAACGCCGAGGTAGTGCAATGACGCAGGCAAACCGCCTTTCTGGCGGGCTGATCAACCGGTCCGCCACGCTGAATTTCAGTTTTGATGGCAAAAGCTATCAAGGCTATGCGGGCGACACGCTGGCCTCCGCGCTTTTGGCCAATGGCGTGCGTCTGATGGGGCGGTCGTTCAAATATCATCGCCCGCGTGGTGTGCTGACCGCCGGATCCGAGGAACCCAACGCGCTGGTCGAACTGCGCACAGACGGTCGTCAAGAACCCAACACCCGCGCCACCGTGGCCGAGATCTATGACGGTCTTACAGCCAACTCACAAAACCGCTGGCCGTCGCTGGAACGTGATTTTATGGCGATCAATGATCGCTTCTCGAGTTTTCTGAGCGCGGGATTTTACTACAAAACCTTCATGTGGCCAAAGGCGTTCTGGGAAAAGCTCTACGAGCCGGTCATTCGAAGGGCTGCCGGGTTGGGAAGCCTGACAGGCGAGGCTGATCCCGACGTTTATGACAAGGGCTTTCTGCATTGCGATCTTCTGGTCATCGGCGCCGGACCTGCGGGTCTGGCCGCTGCACTCACCGCGGGCCGTGCTGGCGCGCAAGTGATCATCGCTGACGAAGATTTCCGTCTGGGCGGGCGCCTGTTGTCGGACACCGGGTCTCTGTCTGACCAGTCCAGCGTGGATTGGGTTGAACAGGCGCAGGCCGAGTTGGTTTCGCTGCCCAATGTTCGCGTGATGCCGCGCACCACAGTGTTCGGTGCCTATGATCACGGCGTCTATGGTGCGGTTGAGCGCAACGCTGATCACCTGATCGCCCCTGCGGCAGGCAAACCGCGCCAGACGCTCTGGCGGATTTATTCCAGACGCGCGCTGGTTGCGACCGGCGCGATTGAACGCCCGATAGCGTTTGAAAACAACGACCGTCCCGGCGTGATGCTGGCCGGGGCCACACGCGCCTACGCCAATCGATTTGCCACGACACCTGCACAGTCAGTTGTGATCTTTGCCAACAACGACGACGCCCATCAGACCGCCCGTGACTTGATCGCCAAAGGGGTCGAGGTGCCCGCCGTGGTGGATATCCGTCCGGATGCGCCCAGCATTGGCGGGACCGAAGTTCTGGCCGGAGCGCAGATCGTGGACACTAAGGGCCGTCTGGGCCTGACCGCTGTCACCGTGCGCTTGGCAAATGGCCAGACCCGCGTGATCCAATGTGGTGCGCTCGCCATGTCAGGTGGCTGGAACCCGAACCTTGGCCTAACCTGCCACCAGCGCGGACGACCGGTCTGGAATGACGAACTCCACGCCTTTGTGCCGGGACAGGGTCTGCCGCCGGGCCAAAACGTCGCCGGGGCCGCCATTGGTGAGATGTCGACCCATGCAGCCCTGAGCTCAGGTGCTGCAAAGGCTTCGGACGCATTGTCCGATCTGGGCATCTCCGTGTCCTCTGTGGACTTGCCCAAAGCTGAAGACGCCCCCGTCTCGCTCACCCCGTTCTGGCATGTCGCGGGTGCGAAACGCGCCTGGCTGGATTTCCAGAACGATGTGACGGTCAAGGACGTGAAACTGGCGCATCAGGAAAACTTCACGTCTGTCGAGCACCTGAAACGCTACACCACGCTGGGCATGGCGACCGATCAGGGTAAAACCTCGAACGTTGGCGCGCTGGCCGTGATGGCCGAGCTGACTGGAAAATCAATTTCGCAGACGGGCACCACCATTTTTCGCCCGCCCTATACACCCGTTTCGATGGGTGCACTGGCAGGCCGCGCTGTGGGGAAAGAGTTTCACCCGACCCGCCTGCCCCCAAGCCATAAATGGGCCGAGGAACGGGGCGCCGTGTTTGTCGAGGTCGGCAACTGGCTGCGCGCGCAATGGTTCCCGCAAAAAGGTGAAACGCATTGGCGGCAATCGGTGGACCGCGAAGTTCTGGCCACGCGTAGCTCGGTCGGCATCTGCGATGTCACAACACTGGGCAAGATCGACGTGCAAGGCGCTGATGCGGCGGAATTTCTGAACAAGATCTACGCCAACGGTTTTGCAAAACTCCCCATTGGCAAAGTGCGCTATGGCCTGATGCTGCGCGAAGATGGCGTGGCCTATGACGATGGCACGGCGGCCCGTTTGGCCGAGGATCATTTCGTCGTGACCACCACCACCGCCAACGCGGTTCTTGTCTATCGCAACATGGAATTTGCCCGCCAATGCCTGTGGCCGGATCTGGACGTGCAGTTGATTTCCACCACCGAAGCCTGGGCACAATACGCGGTCGCAGGTCCCAACGCGCGCAAGCTTTTGCAAAAGATCGTGGACCCGGAGTTCGACATCTCGAACGAGGCGTTCCCTTTCATGGCCTGCGGTGAAATCACCGTCTGCGGCGGGTGTGCCGCACGGCTGTTTCGCATCTCTTTCTCGGGCGAGCTGGCGTATGAAATTGCCGTGCCAACCCGCTATGGCGACGCGCTCATGCGCGAGTTGATGGCGGCAGGCAAAGAATTCGACGTGACACCTTACGGCACCGAGGCACTGGGCGTTATGCGCATCGAGAAGGGTCACGCAGCCGGCAATGAGCTGAACGGCACCACCACCGCGCTGAACCTTGGTCTGGGGCGCATGGTCTCAACCCAAAAAGACTGCATCGGCAATGTGCTCAGCCGCCGTGACGGGATGAACACCGAGGACGCGCTGAACCTTGTGGGGCTGCGCCCTGTGGATAGTCGCCAGACCGTGCCAGCTGGTGGGCACTTGATGGCCGTTTCTGGCCCCGTGGATGCTTTGCACGATCAGGGCTATGTGACCTCGGCAGCCTATTCACCCATCCTGAAAAGCTCAATCGGATTGGGCTTCGTCAAAGGTGGGTTTGATCGCATGGGCGAGCAATTGCGCTTGGTAAACCCTCTGGAAAACCAAGAAATGTTAGTCGTAATCACCAGCCCGCATTTCGTCGATCCGGAGGGGGAGAAGCTCCGTGCATAAGTTGAAGCCCATCACGCCATTAGGGGCCGAGGTGCCACGTGTCGATATCATCGGTGACATAGAGATCACCGAAATTGTGGATCGCGCCCTGGCATCAGTTGCCGCCCGAAACGGTCAGGAAAGCGCGCTGCGCAAGGCGCTTTTGAAGCACCATGATCTGACCTTGCCCTGTGTCGGACAGTCGTCATTCGCGAATGACTTCTCAGCCTTCTGGATGGGGCCAGAGCAATGGATGGTTGTTGCACCACATGACAGTCAGGAGATGCTCGCTGTAGAGCTGAAACAGACCGTTGGACGGATTGCATCAGTAGTGGAGCAGACCGACGGATGGTGCAGGTTCGACCTGTGTGGAAAAACCGTTTGCGACATGCTTGAGCGGCTTTGTGCCCTGCCCGTCCGCACGATGAAGACCGGGGCCGTGACACGCTCGATCGTTGAACACAGCGGCGCTTTTGTCTGGTGCATTGATCAAGGCAGGCGCTTTGCGGTGATCGCTCCTCGGTCCTCAGCCGCCTCTTTGCATCACGGATTGCGTGCTGCTGCGACGTCGGTTGCCTGAAGTTATTTCTGCTCAGCCTGACGGCAGGCAATCTCCTTCAGAGACCCGAAGCGAGTTCCTTTTACGTCGGTCCGAAATCGGGGTGATCCCGTGGCTTTCGCGATAGTGCCTCAGGAACGTTACTGGGGTTGAATACCCAACCATATAGGCAATGTCGGTCACGGGTTCGTTCGTGTAAAGAACAAGCTGGCGCGCCTGTTTCATTCGCACCGCGCGGTAGTATTTCAGCGGGCTTTGCCCTGTGGCATCCTTGAAACTGCGCTCAAGGCTGCGGGTCGACACACCCAGCGTTTGCGCAACTTCACTGATCTGAAGCGGGCTATCGATATGTTCAGAAAACAGCTGGATCGCGCGGGCAACCGGTTTTGGCAGCATGTCTTCGCTCTGTTCGCGTTGGATGGCCGGGGTCTTTTGCGAAACGGTCGCGCTTCGAATAAGCGGATGCTGAAACCAGCAGGCGACCTCTGCCATGATATCGCCTCCCAATCGGGCCTCAATCAGGTTAAGCATATAGTCGAAAACAGCCGAGGCGCCTGAAACCGATTTGATACTTGGCGCGTCACAAATCACAGTGGTTTCTATCGGTACGTCTGGAAATTCCGCCTGAAAGGCAGCGGAATAGCACCAATGGACGGACATCGGATCGCCACGGGTCAAACCCGTCCGGGTCAATGGGAAAACACCACCACTGAAAGCGCCCAATACGCCACCGGATCGAATGTGGCGCTGAAGCGCGGCACCGGCGCGCGACGGGTTCTCAAAACCCCCATCCGGGCTGGAAACAAAGAACAGATAGTCAAGCCCAGCGACCTCGGACAAGGTCGTATCCGGTGCGAATGCAACCGCTGCGGATGAGGTAACGGGTGCGTTCTGTTCTGCCACCACCCTCCACTGAAACACGTCTTTTCCCGAGATTTCGTTAGCTGCGCGCAACGGCTCGATGCATGATGTCAGACACGCCATTGGAAACCCCGGAAACACCAAGATGCCTAGATGAATCGCATCTATTTGTTCGTTAGCTTTCGTCATGCTGGAAATCTCACGGCTAAGTCGGCAGCGGTTTCCCTGATCCGCCGTTCAAGCAGACGTGCGGCTGGTGATTGGGGGGAAGCGGCATTGCGTAACAAATGGATTTGTCGCCGGATCGTGTCATCCGCCAACGGGCGAAAAACAAGGTCATTTGGCTGCAACGCAAGTGACGCCATTGCCGGTATGATCGTTACGCCGATATTGGCCCGTACCATCGACATGATCGAGGTCAGGTTATGCGCGGACAGCATTGCCTTTGCGTGCAGATCACGCGACTGAGGGGCGGTGATGCCCGCAGATAGACTGTTGGCGATCAACCGGACATCCTCAAGTTCAGCCCAATCAATCGGCCCGCGCACTTGCGCAACTTTGTGGTCTGGCGAAGCGATTACCCCAAAGCGGTCGGACATCAGATATTGGCTGTGCAACCCGATGGCATTTTCACTTAGTGTCGCAATTCCAATATCAACCCTTCCGCGGGCAAGCTCTCGTTGGATCGAAGTCGAATCCATGTCGCGCAGTTCAATATCGATGTTCTCAAACTCATCAATGAAGCGCGAAAAGACGTCCGGGATCACTGTGCCCGCAACAGATGGAACGACTGCAATACTGACATAGCCGTGTGACGCTTTCGCAAAGCCTTCGATGGCTTTCACCGTACTATCGAACTGCTGCAATTCCCGTTCGGCTTGTTCCAGGACGAATGCTCCAAGCGCGGTTAGACGATTCTTACGATCCGTCTCGAACAAGGGTTCACCAAGATGGGTTTCCAACTGTTTGAGCATCATTGACACGGCAGAGGGTGTGCGCCCAAGGCTAAGCGCCCCATCACTGAGATTTCCGCTGCGTGCCACCGCCGCAAACCCCCGTAACATTTCGATTTTGATACTCATTTCAATATTCCTGAAATATCATTCAATAATTTTAGTTTGATTGAAGTTACTGCAAAAGTCCATACTGGTCAAAACTGACTTTTGCGCAAGGCGACACTTACATGACCGACATCCAAAAGAACTTGATTGCTGGCGAATGGCTGACTGGCGAAGGCGAGATCGAAAATCGCAACCCGTCGGACCTGAGTGATCTGGTGGGCATCTTCGCTCAGGCCAGCGGTGATCAACTGGAAGCCACCCTTGATCAGGCGCGTGTCGCGCAGCGTGAGTGGGAAGCTTACGGTATGGAACGCAAACAAGCGGTTCTGATGGCTATTGGGAACGAGCTGATCGCGCGTTGCGAAGAGCTGGGTGCTTTGTTGTCCCGCGAAGAAGGAAAGCCATTTGCAGAAGGCAAAGGAGAGGTTTACCGCGCCGGTCAGTTCTTCACCTACTACGCAGCCGAATGCCTGCGCCAGCTGGGCGAGAATGCAGACAGTGTGCGCCCGGGCGTCGAGATTGACGTTCGCCGCGAAGCTGTTGGCACCGTCGCGATCATCTCGCCCTGGAACTTCCCGACAGCGACTGCGTCGTGGAAGATCGCGCCCGCACTGTGCTATGGCAACGCCGTGGTCTGGAAACCCGCCAACGTCACGCCCGCCTCGGCGGTTGCCCTGGCAGAGATCATTAACCGGCAAGACATTCCCAAGGGGCTGTTCAGCCTTGTTATGGGCGCAGGCCGTTCTGTTGGTCAGCGTCTGGTTGAAAGCCCGAAAGTAAACGCGATTTCTTTCACCGGCTCGGTCCCGGTTGGTAAGGGTATCGCTTCCGCTGCCATCCAGAACCTGACCAAGGTGCAGATGGAGATGGGATCGAAAAACGCTCTGGCCGTGATGGACGATGCCGATCTGGATCTGGCAGCGACGCTTGCGCTTGGCGGCGCCTTTGGTGGCACGGGTCAGAAATGCACCGCTTCCTCCCGGCTCGTGGTCCACGAAGCTGTGCACGATGCCTTTGTTGAAAAACTGGTGGCCGGTGCGCAGGCAATGAAAGTGGGCCACGCGCTGGAAGAAGGCACCCAGATGGGGCCGGTTGTCAGCGAGCAGCAACTGAATGAAAACCTGGCTTATGTCGAACTGGGCAAAGCTGAAGGCGCGGAACTGGCCTGTGGCGGTGTCCGATTGGATATGCCGACCGAGGGTTACTACATGTCGCCGGGCGTATTCCTGAACACCACCAACGACATGCGCATCAACCGCGAGGAAATGTTCGCGCCGTTGACGTCTGTCATCAAGGTGGGAAGCTACGACGAAGCACTTGCAACCGTGAATGACACCAACTTTGGCCTGACCTCGGGCATCGTGACAACCTCGCTGGCCCGCGCCACGCATTTCCGGCGCAATGCGCGCACTGGTGTTGTGACTGTGAACCTGCCCACCGCCGGCACCGATTATCACGTGCCGTTTGGTGGCCGCGGCGACAGCTCCTATGGTCCGCGCGAACAGGGCAAGGCGGCGGCGGAATTCTACACCACCGTCAAGACAGCATATATCAGTGCAGGACCTGTCTGATGCGTATCGACGGTCTTCAATACGCCAACTGGTCGGAGAAGATCTTCCGCCAGCTTCGCGAGGGGGGCGTGGATGCGATCCACGTCACCATCTCGTATCACGAAAACTTTCGTGAGACCGTCCTGAATTTTGAAAAATGGAACCGCTGGTTCGAAACCTATCCCGACCTGATCATGAAAGGTCAGTGGGCCAGCGACATCGACACGGCCCGTGAAACCAGGCGCACGGCTGTGTTCTTTGGCTTCCAGAACCCGTCGCCGATCGAAGATGACATCGGTCTGGTCGAGATCGTGCACACCCTTGGCGCGCGCTTCATGCAGCTGACCTATAACAACCAGTCGCTGCTGGCGACCGGCTGTTACGAGGCCGAGGACACCGGCATCACCCGCATGGGCAAGCAGGTCATCAAAGAGATGAACCGCGTGGGCCTTGTGATTGACATGAGCCATTCGGCGGACCGCTCGACCATCGAGGCGGCAGAGCTGTCGGAACGCCCAATTGCGATCACGCACGCCAACCCGCATGACTGGTCGCCTGCGCTGCGCAACAAGAAAGACGCGGTGATCCGAGCCGTGACCGGGAACGGCGGCATGTTTGGCTTCTCGATCTATCCGCACCACCTGAAAGGCAAGTCCGATTGCACGCTGGAAAGCTTTTGCGAGATGATAGCCCGCACGGCGGACAGCTATGGGATCGAGCATCTGGGGATCGGCACCGATCTTTGTCAGGACCAGCCCGACAGCATCGTTGAATGGATGCGCGTAGGCCGCTGGACCAAGGAAATCGACTATGGCGAAGGGTCAAAATCCGCGCCCGGCTTCCCCGCCATGCCCAGCTGGTTCAAAGACAACCGCCATTTCGGAAACATCGAAGCGGGCTTGAAAGCCACTGGCATGTCCGCTGACGAGGTTGCCGGGATCATGGGTGGAAACTGGTATCGTTTCTTTGGCGAAAACTTTGGACCTCAGATCAAATGAACACATCAAACCTACATATTGCGCGCCGAGACCCCGCCATCGTCATGCGCCTACAGCGCCTTGGGTCGCTGCATCAATGCCGTCTGAGCTTCATGCGTGTCCTTACCCGCCGCCTGGCGCAAGAAAACTGGCAGTTCTCGCGCCCCGTATTTGACATTGATGTCAATGGCGTTGGGCATGCAGTCTATACGGCGCAAGGGCCGAAACATACGTATTCACTGGTGGCCTTTGCACATGATCTGCCACCAGACATGCGCTCAGATCGCGTGATCGCAACCGCATGGGATGCCACATTCACGCTTTTTGACGGGGTGCCGGATGCAGATGACATTCAACGCCTGTCCGAAAACGTACCGCTACAAGAAGCAGGGCGCGTCAGCGAAAAGGAAATCTCGGTTTCGCGCGCCAACCGATCTGTGCGCCTCTGGGCCCATTTTGTCGATGCACTCGCGTCGGGTCAGCAGCCTGATCAGGACAAGATCGACGCTGTCGGATATCTGATGCGAACAACTGCAGTTTATGGATCAGGCAAGCTTGGAGCGATGGACCGAGAAGGCATTGCGGGCCGCGACGAAATGGTTGTCCCATTTCAGGCCGAGATGTTGTCGGTCTTTCTGACCCGTGCCTTCGTGCGTGATCTGGTCCAGCATATGGCAAATGCCAAGGGTGGCCCCGATGCGGTGCAACTTGCCCCCAATATCGCGCGCCAGCTTGGGATCGGAAATTCGACCGGGCTGGGCATGGCGCCCTTCATCATCAATCACCCTATTCTGTTCAACAACTGGATCATTGCCCGCGAAGAGGCGATTGCCCGCGTTCGATCACAAAAAGCTGCGACGGAGGCTGAACGGAAGACCTTCACAAACATACTGCAACGAAGCGAAGCATCAGTTGACCGATGGCATTCCGAACATCCGATCCAGATTGAGAAGCTCAAGCAGCTGCGGGCGGATTTTGTGACCCTGGGGGCTTATCTCGAGGGGGGCGTTCTGCGCGACGATTACCCATGGGACAAGCTGATGCAGTGGGCAGGCAAGGAACTCAGCATAGAAGGGCAAGAATTTGTCGCCTCGCTTATACTTGAACCTTATGGCGACCTCGTCGATGGACTGGCGGTCTGCATGGCGGACAGCAACGCGGATGCGTTCGCAATCAATGGCGCCATGTCAGTCTCGCAATGTCGGGCGTTGATCGAAAAAAGTTTCGGCTGGGCGTTCGATATTGATTGGAATGCAAAGGAAAACCGGGCGCGCGCTTGGTATGTTTCGGAAGAGAAGCTTGAACCGCGCCTTGGCGAACGGTTTGACGAACCGATCGAGGATTACGAGCAGCCCCTTGCACCAGCGCGTGACGCGGTTGCCGCCCACTTGGATCTTGCCTCGTTTGACGATGATCAACCGATTGCTGCGTTTCTGTTGCAGCATCCCGAACATCGCCACACAATCCGGCGGGCACAGATGAGCGGCATCGCGCCCTATGGCGAAATTCATGACAACACGATCTGCGCCACGGTTCTTCCCATCGACATGTTGCGCGCCAAACTGTCTTTCTTCGGCGCGACACATTTCGACCCACGCTCTGATCGCTGGGTTCGCATCTGCATGTATGCCGGCGCCCCCTACCCTGAAGATCTGACAGACGAAAACGCGGACCTTTGGGTTTACCCGGAGGTCACGCAATGAGCTACTCGTTGAATGAAATGGAAGCGACAACCAAGCGTGCAACGCGTGGTGCGGGATACCCCTGGGGCCTGGCCGAGG
This sequence comes from Aliiroseovarius crassostreae, assembly GCF_025137635.1. Lineage (NCBI taxonomy): Bacteria > Pseudomonadati > Pseudomonadota > Alphaproteobacteria > Rhodobacterales > Paracoccaceae > Aliiroseovarius > Aliiroseovarius crassostreae. Next base: position 1,358,161 of record NZ_CP080772.1, read on the forward strand.
ACGCTGCTAAAGCGGCCCGCTGGCTGTGTGCTCAGGGCCTGGATGGCAGCGCCGAAATGGCACAAGTTCTGGAGCGTAGATTTGCAGAACACCCTGCGAAACACAGGCCACACTCGCATGAGGGCGTGTGGCGGGCTGAAGGCGACCTGTGCCCCATTTCCGCGGGCGCATTGCTGTCTGATTGCGCGCAGACCTTGAAAGCTGCGCCGATCGAGATGCGGCACGTGGTGGTCCCATCGGTTCTGCTGCCCTTTGCGGCCAGCGCGGCAAAACGTCTGGGTGGCTCTGTCCGTGTCACCTTTGATGATGTGGTGGCCATGACAGATGGCACACACCTCGAATTGCAAGGCGAGTTGCCCGGGCTGGTCCAGCGCGTGGTGGTATCCCAATGCGCTGAAACGGTGAAACCCAACCGCTTGCTGACCCGCTCTCATCCTTCCGCACAAAGCTGGGATGTTCTGAACCGCTTTGCCCATAAAACATACGCCCCCGCAACCGAAGAATCCCGCACATTGGGCGCCGGAGCGGGACTGTCTGACAATGACTGAGAAAGCATCAACATGGTAGAAATGCAAACCCTGACCCTGGCAGAGATCGAAGACCTGTCTTTCCGTGCGCTTGTGGCTGCGGGAACGTCTGAAGACAACGCCCGCCCCCTGGCGGTCGCCACCGCCGCGACCGAGGCAGACGGTGTGGCCAGTCACGGGCTTGCCTATATCCCGATCTATTGCGAGCACGTGCAATGCGGGAAGGTGGATGGTCAAGCCAAGCCAGTCGTGACACGCCCACGCCCAAGCGTTGTGGCCGTCGATGCCGCGACGGGATTTGCGCATTCAGCAATTGATCTTGGCTTTGAAGCCTTGATCCCCGCCGCCCGCGAACAAGGGGTTGCCGTTTTGTCGATCCGCAACAGCTATAATTGCGGCGTTCTGGGGTATCACACCTATCGGTTGGCGCAGCAGGGGCTGCTCGGCATCGGCTTTACCAACGCACCGGCTTCTATTGCGCCGTCCGGCGGAGCCAAGCCGGTCGTCGGGACAAACCCGTTTTCAATTGCGGCCCCCGGAGTGGATGGTCAGCCCGCGATCCTGATTGACCAAAGTGCCAGCACCATCGCCAAAAGCGAGGTGATGAAACATGCGCGCGAAGGCAAACCCATCCCCGTTGGATGGGCTTTGGACGCCGATGGCAACCCGACAACCGATCCAAATGTGGGGCTGAAAGGTTCGATGGCGCCTTCGGGTGGCTACAAAGGCGTCGGCGTTGCATTGCTGACCGAGATCATGGCCGCCGCCATGACCGGCGCAACCCTTGGAATTGACGCGTCGCCCTTCTCGGGCACGGCAGGAGGCCCCCCAAAAACAGGGCAGTTCTTTATCGCAATAGACCCAGCAGCCACAGCGGGTGACGCTTACTCGACCGGTGTTGTCGCTTTGGCCCAATCTATTCACCAACAAGAAGGCGCACACTTACCTGGCGATGGCCGACGTAACAAAAGGCTGTCTGCACAGGAAAAAGGCGTTGCCGTAAACAAGGCGACGCTTGCCAGGATTGAAGCGATCTTGAGCTAAAACCGGGCGGGAACTGATCGGGAACCGCCACCGGAAGAAAACTAACCCGACAATACGTACATGTGCGAATAGGGAGGAAACGCATGTCTTTAAAGCAACCATTCACCGACTTGCAGGTCCGTAGGGCTGCAAGCGGGTTTTACGAGGGGCACAGCGTCGAAATCGCACTTCTCAGTAAAGCCATCATGGTCGGCCTTGTGATCTGGGCCTTGGTATGGCCTGCCAACGCCAATGGTGTTCTTGGCAGCCTCAACTGGAAACTCCTCGAGGGTTTCAACGCGTTCTACATCATCATCGTCGGACTGTTCTCGTTCTTCTTGTTGGTGGTGGCTTTGCTGCCCCAAACAGGACGTAGGATCATGGGACGCGAGGGTGAAGCCCCAGAGTTTTCCAACTTTTCCTGGTTCTCGATGATGTTCGGTGCGGGTCTGGGCGTTGGCCTGATGGTCTTCGCAACCGCAGAACCTATGGGGCTGTGGGGGTCAAACCCCGTTGTATTGGCCGGCGAAGTCCAGCCAAACACCGCAGAAGCTGTTCAGTCCGGCTTTCGTTACACGTTCCTGCACTATGGGTTCCACGCCTGGGCAATCTACGTCGCCACAGGGCTTTCGCTGGCATATTACGCCTATACGCGTGACATGCCGCTGACAATCCGTTCGGCACTGACGCCGCTTTTTGGCAAGCTCATGAACGGTGTGCTGGGTCACATCGTGGACGTGCTTGGCGTTGTGGCAACCATTCTTGGCGTATCGGTTACTATCGGATTTGGCGTATCGCAGTTCATCGACGGTATGTATGCGATCACCGGTATGGAATGGATGATGGATATGAGCGGCGATGCTCCTGCACCCGGTACAGTTGGCCTTGTGGCTGGATTGTTGGTGATCATGGGGCTTTCCATCATATCGGCTGTATCCGGGGTAGGACGCGGGGTGAAATACCTGTCGAACCTGAACCTGGTTTTGTCGATCATCCTGCTGTTGACCTTTGTCATCTTCGGATCGTTCATGTTTGCCATGACCACATATGCAACCGCGTTTGCAGACTACATCCTGCATTACGTATCGCTGAGCTTTGGGGCGTTCGGACCGCAATCTTCGGACGCGTTCGTGACCGCGCTTCCGAAAGAAGCAGTTCCGTTTGCCGATGCGCTGCGCGGTGGCGCGACCAACGCTTGGGGCTCTTTCGAAGGCTTCAAGTCAGGTCTTGAAGGCGAAGCTGCGGCGTTGTCCGACGACGTTCTGACCGCCGTTTATGCGGCAGGGGAACCCGGCCGTCAGTTTGGTTGGCAAGCAGGCTGGACCACCTTCTATTGGGCCTGGTGGATCGCGTTCTCGCCCTTCGTCGGGTTGTTCCTTGCGCGTATCTCTCGGGGGCGTTCGGTCCGCGAGTTCATCGTCGGCTGTGTGTTGGCCCCTGCCCTTGTCTGCTTTGCGTGGATGACAGTTTTGGGTGGCACTGCAATTGATATGGAGCTGAGCGGCGCTGCAGAAGGTGCCATCATTGGCGCCTCAAACACTGCCAAGCTGTTCGTTACACTCGAGCAAATCATCTCGGGCGGTCTTCTGTCAGCCATTACCGTGATGTGTGTTGTCTTGATCATGACTTTCCTGGTGACGTCAGCGGACTCGGGTATCCTGGTGATGAACACCATCATGTCAGGCGGCGATCAGAACATTGGCAACAAACACAAGATTGTGTGGGGCGTTATCCTGACACTCGTGATTGCGACATTGCTGATCGCGGGTAAAACCAACGGAGGCGCGGACCCGATGGAGGCGCTCAAAAGTGCGATGATTATCGGAGCCTTGCCGTTCACCATGGTCATGGGACTGATGTGTATTGCACTGGCCAAAGCGCTCTATCGCGACGGTTTGCGTGATAAATCAAATGCGGCCGAGCAAACATCGGCAGCTGAGTAAACCAAATAAGAACGAAACCAGGCAGCCCTCAAAGGCTGCCTGGTTTGACCAGTTTGAAGTCCCAACGAAAACTTGGACTAAGTTGAAGCCACAGAGGCGACACCGCTCAGTTTTCGTAGATGTGTTCTGTCGATATCAATGCAGTCTCATATTTGGGAACGCTTTCTTCTGAACCTCGTAGATCATCGGTCCGCCCTGGTCCCAGCCCTATTTCGATTGCCAAGCAATTGCGGCGATACACTCTGCGGATGTGCTATTCAACGCTGCGCCATCTCTGTAAGGGGGCGATGTGCTCGTTGCGACCAGTCTTCTGCAGGTTTGATGAAAGGCGGCTTTTCGATAGCTCAGCGAAAGAATTGAAACCTCTAAAACCTCAGAAGGTCAAAGCCCTAAGCAGCTGATTTAGTTGAAGCATCTAATTCAACAACTAGGAGATCCGACACTGTGTGTTAAATGCCCTTAATATTGAGACTCCAGTAATGAGACTCGATTTGCAGAGACGTTTTCGAACACTGCCCTGTCAGATTGGAAGCGCGAGTCTGGCGATGTTGAAGAAATGTCATTCAACCCGGCAACATGTCCCACGTTGTGCGCCAACCTTCATCCGGTTTGCAAACTCGGACCGACCGACAAGTCGCAGCGCTGAGGCTCCCAACTGAACAGCATTAAACCGGGCCACATGGACCCGGTTTAATCTTCTCGATTTGAAAATTGTCACTTATGCCCGCAGTTCCTGACTGACTTTCGTCCCATCGGGTGCGACTTGATAGGCGGAGTTGGAAACGGCTGAGGGATCTTCATTCAGAGATTTCACAAGCCCCCAGATCATTGCAATCAGCACAAAAGAGATCGGGAAAGCTGCGGCAATAGACGCGGTTTGCAATGCACCCAGACCGCCGGCCAAGAGCAGTGCCCCGGCGACCACACCTTCACCCAATCCCCAGATGATGCGGAACTTGTTGGGTGGGTTTTCATCCCCCATCGACAGCATCGTGGTGATCACCAAAGTACCGGAATCAGACGAGGTGATGAACCAGGAAAACAGCAGGAACGTGGCCAGGAAGGACATCGGCCAGCTCACCCAGCTCATGTCGCCCATCCAGCTGGTTCTGCCAATGTTGTCAATCGTGCCGTAAAGCGCGCTTGGCAGGTTCCAGTCGCGCACGGTCTGGATGATCCCCGCGCCATCAACAGAGGCCACACCTGCGCCCATATGCAGTTCCTGCCAGATCGCATTTCCGCCGAACATGCAGAGCCAGAAGAAGGCAATGGTCGTCGGCACGAACATCACACCAACCATGAATTCGCGAATGGTGCGCCCGCGAGAAATACGGGCAATGAAAACGCCAACAAACGGCGACCAGGAAATCCACCAACCCCAATAGAAGATGGTCCAACCACCCTGCCAGGCGATCTCGTCCCCTTCGGTTGCGGTCCAGAAGCCCATCGAGACGAAGCTGGAGATGTAATCGCCGATTGAAGTGACAAAGAAACCCATAAGCCATTGGAACGGACCGATCGCCACAAAGCCGGCCAGCAGAATGATCGACAGCCAGATGTTCCATTCCGACAGGATGCGGATCCCCTTGCCCACACCCGATACGGCAGAAGCGGTGGCGATGACCGACACGATGGCAATCAACACCAGCTTGGTCATAATCCCCGGATCAATTCCGAAGAGATAGTTCAGACCAGCAGCCATCTGGCTTACGCCAAGACCCAGAGATGTCGCCACACCAAACACGGTGCCAAATACGGCCAGCAAGTCCACAGCATGTCCCCAGGGGCCATAGATGCGATCCCCAATCAGCGGGTAAAGTGCCGAACGCAGAGTCAGCGGCAGTTTCTTGCGGAACCCGAAATAGGCCAAGCTCAGACCAACCAGCACATAGAAAGCCCACCCATGGAAGCCCCAGTGAAAGAAGGTCACGCGCATCGCATCAACCGCACGCTGCATGTCCATTTCGGCGTGTCCGCGCAGGTCGGCATGGGGGTTGTTGGGATACCCCCAAACCTCGGAATTGTCGAAATAGAATATCGGTTCAGCCACCCCGAAGAACAGGATGCCGATGCCGATACCCGCTGAAAACAGCATGGCAAACCAGCTGAAATTGCTGAATTCCGGGCGCGAGTCATCGTCTCCCAGCCGAATTTTTCCGTGTTTGGAAAACATCAGCCAGAAACAGACAAACAAGCCAACGGAAAACAGGGTGATGTAGTAAAAGCTCAACCCGTTTTCGATCCAGCTTCGGATCGATTTATAGAGCCCCCCGGCGAACTCCACATTCATGACCGTGAAGATCACGAAGGCGGCAATCATGCCTTTGGCGGCAATGCTCATCCCCGGATGCAGACCGGTGAAGAACCCGGATTTTGCCACCAGATGGTGGTTTGGATTGCTGTCACTCATTTCTTTCCTCCCTTCGGTGAGCCAGGTTTCCCGGCTCATATGTGATTGGCTGCCAGGTGCGGGCAATATTTGCATCGCAAAGCAGATCAAATTGTTTGGTGTGAGAGGTAAGATGGAACAGGGGTGCCACCTGCCCTCTCACACCATTTTGCCTGCCAGGCCATAGACAGCTGGCTGGTATCCGGCAGGCATGCTTGCCTAACCCCGTTGGCCGACAAATCGACCCGCACCTTCAGGGGTTGGCAATGCTCCATGAGCCTGAGAAAAGGCTTCGAGTTTTGTCGCCACACCATCAGAGGGCAGCGCTGTTTTGCGTGCGTTCAAATCCATGTGCAGAAGCAGCGTCTCGACCGTCGCGGCCAGCGTGTCATCAGCCCCCCACAGCCGGTGGAACAGGTGCAACACCTTGCCCTCCCCCTTCAACAACTGGGTTGTGATGCGCAGCCGCTCACCTTGGTGCAGCTCATCGATGTACTGAATGTGGTTTTCCACTGTGAAATAGCTGCTGCCTGCGGCCACGTAAGCCGCATCAGCGCCGATCATTTCCATGAAACGATCCGTGGCCTGGGCCGAAGCTTCAATGTAGTGAGCCTCGTTCATATGGCCGTTGTAATCCGTCCAACTTGCTGGGATTTGACGATCCACGGTGATTGGCAAATCGTCAGCTTCAGGACGAGGCAAACTCGCTTCATGAGCGATGATTGTGCCCCCTGCCCCGCTGCCGGTTTTCTTCAGAGCCCGCATCATACCCACCAGGTTGTCGTCGCGCAGGCGCTCCAACTCACGGATCGACATATGGCCGGATTGCGCATCTGACTGGTCCGCAATCAGGTTCACCAGTTCGTCGGTGAATTCCGGCACATTCATCAGCTTGGTCCAGGGCCATTCCAACGCCGGGCCGAACTGCGCCATGAAATGCTTCATGCCTGCTTCGCCACCGGCAATGCGATAGGTCTCAAACAGGCCCATCTGTGCCCAACGCAAGCCAAATCCCATGCGGATCGCCTCGTCGAGTTCTTCGGTGGTGCAAACCCCATCCTTGATCAGCCACAGCCCCTCTCGCCAGACCGCCTCAAGCAGGCGGTCCGCGATATGGGCGTCAATCTCTTTACGCACGATTAAGGGATACATGCCGATCGAACGCAGGATATCTGACGCCTTGGCACAGGCATCCGTATCGCCCACCAATTCCACCAGTGGCAACAGGTAGACCGGATTAAATGGGTGCGCCACCACGGCACGGGCGCCATTTTCGTTAAGCTCGGAGGGTTTGAACCCCGATGTGGAGGATCCGATTATTGCGTTCGACGGGGCCAGTTCGGTGATCTGCCCGTGGATCTTGTGCTTGAGCTCCAACCGCTCCGGCACGCTTTCCTGCACCCAGGACGTGTCCGCCAGCGCATCGCCCATGTCGTCATGGAAGGTGAGCACACCCTCGGCTGGCAGGGATTTGTCGTAAAGAGCCGGCAGAGATCGGCGGGCATTGTCCAACACCTCACCAATCTTGCGCTCTGCATCCGGGTCGGGGTCAAAGACCGAGACATTCCAGCCGTTCAGAAGGAACCGCGCCACCCAGCCCCCGCCAATCACACCACCGCCAATAATTGTCGCTTTCTTTATCATGGTGCCAATGTCTCCGTATGACCATCAACGGACAGGATCTGCCCGGAAATCTTGCTCCCGGCTTCCGAGGCCAGGAAGTGAATACTGTTCGCGATATCCTCGGCTTCGACCCAGGTTTTCATGGATACGCCCTCCACATAGGAGGCGCGCACTTGGTCTTCGCTGACACCTCGGGCGGCTGCCTCTTTGGCAATCACCCGGTCCATACGCGGTCCCTCCACCGCACCGGGACAGATTGCATTGACGCGGATCCCATGTGGGCCAAGCTCCATGGCAAGGGTTTTGGTCATGCCAACCACAGCCCATTTTGCCGCTGCATAAGGTGAGCGCAGAGGATATCCCATGATGCCAGCCGTTGAAGAGGTCATGACAATCAGGCCGTGTTTCTGGGCCTTCATCACCCGCGCCGCCCAGCGGCAGGTCAGGAAAGATCCATGTACGTTGGTCGCAACGCATCTGCGCCAATCGTCAAAACCAAGCGTCTCGATCGGGCCCACCGGTCCACCGGTGCCTGCATTTGCGCAGACCACGTCCACTCCGCCCCAATGGATCTGCAAGTTACCCAGAAACACGTCTATTTCAGCTTCGGATGTCACATCGGCCACGGATGAAATGGCAGATGGATGATCCGCAGCAAAGGCAGCCACGGCGACAGGGTCGGCATCACATATTGCCACCTGATCCCCATCGGCCAGGAAACGCTCCGCAATGGCGCGCCCGATACCGGACGCGCCCCCGGTTATGAGAATGCGTCGGCTCATGCGGCAACCGGGGGACGTTTCACAAGCCCCAGCTTTTTGCGCACCTCTTCAGGGCCGATGACGCGGGCGCCCATGTTGGTGATGATGGTGGCGGCGCGATCGACCAGTTGGGCATTGGTGGCCAGCACACCTTTTTCCAGCCAGAGGTTGTCTTCAAGACCAACGCGCACATTGCCCCCGGCCAGCGTGGCCGCCGCCGCATAGGCCATCTGATCACGCCCCAGCGAGAAGGCCGACCAGGTCCAGTCAGAGGGAACATTGTTGACCATCGCGAGGAAGGTGTTCATGTCATTGGGCGCGCCCCACGGCACCCCCATGCACAGCTGCACCAGTGCCGGACTGTCCAGAACCCCTTGTTCTACAAGAGTTTTTGCATGCCACAGATGACCAGTATCAAAGGCTTCGATCTCGGGTTTCACCCCCAGATCGGTCATCATCCGCCCCATGGCTTCCAACATGCCGGGCGTGTTGGTCATCACGTAATCGGCCTCGGCAAAATTCATTGTGCCACAATCAAGGGTGCAGATCTCGGGCAGGCATTCGGCAACATGGGCCATGCGTTCGGTGGCACCGATCATGTCGGTGGCCTCGGGATTGACCGGAAACGGACTTTCGGGATTGCCGAACACGATGTCGCCCCCCATCCCGGCGGTCAGGTTCAGAACCACATCCACCTCGGCGCCACGAATGCGGTCGGTCACTTCGCGGTAAAGCGCGAGGTCGCGCGACGGGGCGCCCGTGTCCGGGTCACGCACATGGCAATGCACAATCGCCGCCCCGGCCTTTGCCGCATCAATTGCAGACGCCGCAATCTGCGCAGGGCTGCGCGGAACATGCGGGCTGCGGTCCTGCGTGCCGCCTGATCCGGTCACAGCAGCGGTGATGAAAACTTCACGGTTCATTTGAAGCGGCATGGGGAGGTCCTTTACTTAGAGCTCTGTTGTGAAAAGAGAAGAGAAGTGATCCAGAGCCGATGGGTTGGCGAGGCCGGAGAGATTGCGAACAGGTTGCCCATTCACCACATCGCGCACCGCCAACTCGGCAATCTTGCCGGATTTGGTGTGTGGAATTTCTGGCACCGCGAGGATTTTGCCTGGCACATGGCGGGGAGAGGCATTGCGACGAATGTCCCCCTTGATCCGGGAGATCAGCCCCTCGTCCAGATAACATCCCTCAGACAGGCGCAGAAAAAGCACAACCTGCACATCATTATCGGTGTTTTGCCCGACAACGACCGCTTCCGCGATATCCGGGATCGGGTCCAACTGGCGATAAATCTCGGCGGTGCCGATCCGCACTCCACCGGGATTGAGAGTGGCATCTGAGCGCCCAAGAATCACAAAGCCACCGCTTTCGGTTCGTCGCGTGAAATCCCCCTGCCGCCAGATATTCGGATAGCTGTCGAAGTATGAGGCGCGATAGCGCACATTTCCCGGATCATTCAGAAACCGGGTGGGCATTGAGGGGTGGGCATTGCGACAGACCAGTTCACCTGCACCGTCACGGATCGGCTCACCATCCGGGCCAAGCGCCTCCACATCTAGCCCAAGCATTGCACAAGGGATCTCACCACGATGGACCGGGAGAAGGGGTGAGCCGCCGATAAAGGCACCAAGAATATCCGTGCCGCCACAGATCGAGGCCAGTTGAATATCGGACTTCCAGTCACGATAGATATGGTCAAATCCGTCAGGCGACAGCGGAGAACCGGTCGACAGGACCACGCGCAAGTAAGGAAATTCGTGGCTGTCGACCGGCCTGCTCCCTCGCTTACGCGAGGACTCTATAAATTTTGCGGAAACACCGAAATGACTGACCCGCTCGGATTGGGCCAGATCAAACAGTCGATCCCCATCCGGAAACATCGGATTGCCGTCGTAAAGGACGATGGTCGCTTCAGACGCCAACGCCGCCACCTGCCAATTCCACATCATCCAGTTGCAGGTGGTGTAATAAAACAGCCGGTCGCCGGGGCGGACATCACAATGCAGTTGGTGTTCCACCATCAGACGAAGCAAAGTACCCCCGCCGCTGTGCTCGATGCATTTCGGCTTGCCCGTCGTGCCCGACGAAAACATCACGTAAAGCGGATCGCGAAACCCCAGCGGATGGCAGACCAGCTCGGGGGCATCATCGCGTTTGAAATCCGCATAGGTAGATTGCCCGTTCGGTAGCTCTTCGGCATCCCCCGCATAGGGCCAAACCACAACCTTCGACAGGCTTGGCAACCGCGCGGCCACCTCGGCTAGGGCGGTGCGGGTGTCAAATTGCTTGCCTCCGTAGAAATAGCCATCAGCTGCGAACATCAGTTTCGGTTCGACCTGACCAAACCGATCCACCACAATATCCGGCCCGCTTTCTGGCGCGCAGGAAGACCAGACCGCTCCAAGCGAAGCCGTGGCCAACATGGCTGCGACAGTCTGCGGCATGTTGGGCACATAGCCTACCACATGATCGCCAGCCCCGATTCCTTCGGCTTTCAGTGCGGCCGCAAGCTGTGAGACCTCTTGCTTCAGTTCAGCACGCGACCAGGTGAGACGGGTTCCATCCTCACCTAGAAAGACAATTGCTTCCCGCCCATCTGCGTTTTTCAGGAAAGTCTCAACCACGTTTAGCTGTGCTTCGGGGAAAAACTGTGCCCGCATTGGATCTGCATCGTGCTGATAGGCAATGCCTCCCGGCGCGCCCAACAAACCGCAAGCCTCCCAGGCGAGGGACCAAAACGCGGCCGGATCAGCAATCGACCAGCGATGCAAGGCCTCGAAATCAGACAGGTCGTGACCAGCCAACTCACTGGCGCGGGCCGCAAAGTCGGACATAAGGAGATCGGGGCGCGCCGCATCACACGGCCGCCAAAGGGGCTGGTTCTGGTTGGTCATGATCTGTTCGTACAGTTTCTTTTTCTGGGGTCAGGCCCAAGGCCCTGCCCTCATGTCCTGCAACGCTACGCGAGAAATTTCCTTGCGATTACATCATTTCTCGCCAATTAATATACATATGTCGCCAACGCAGGTTTCCAACTTCGAGTTTCTTCTGTTTGACGGATATTCAAACATGGTGCTTGCCAGCGCCATGGAGCCTCTGCGCGATGTGGGCTTAAGGGCCCTATCCGCCACTTTAAGCTGGTCTATTTCCACATTGGACGGGCAATCGGTGCGCAGCTCCAGCGGGATCAATGTAACACCCGATCATGCCTTTGATCCCGCAGTTGAGAACAGAACACTTGTCCTGGTCTCAGGCTATCGTTTCCGCGATCTGACCAATTCGACCCTATTGGCCAACCTTCGCCAAGCCTGCCGCAATGCTGACAAGGTGCTTGCACTCGACACAGCGACCTGGCTGTTGGCGTCTGCGGGTGTTCTGGACGGACATTTGGCAACAATACACTGGCAAGAGCTGGATGCCCTGAAGGATCACTTTCCAAGAGTGAAAGCAGATAAGGCACGCTATGTCAGATCAGGTAAATTCATAACCTGTGGTGGGGCAAGCACCGCGCTGGACATGATCCTCGATCTCATTGGCGAAACCTATGGTGCAGCGGCGGCCTTCGACGCATCTTCAATGTTTGTTTATGATTTGGCCAGACAGTCCGAACAGGGCCGAGGCGCGCGCAAACTGCGCGAAAACGGGTCCCCACAGATCCTGATGGCCTTAAACGTGATGGCAGAGAATGTTGAAACTCCGCTGACCACGTTTGAGATTGCCAAACAGGTTGGCCTTTCAGAGCGCTCGCTGAACCGGGCATTCAGCCGTGAAATCGGCATTACCCCAGGCAAATACTTTCAGATGTTCCGCCTACAGCGAGCCCGCAATCTGGCCGAGGAAACCAATCTCAGCGCAGAACAGATTGCCTTGCGATGCGGCTACTCTTCTGCGGCCTCATTGGTGCGATCTTTTCAAGACGCATTTGGTCAAAGCATTAAGGAAATTCGCAAACCGAAGCGACCTTGAACCAGCAAGATCTTGATCTTCCCTTTTGAGGTGATTCCCCAGAAATGCCACGCTAATTCGACGGGCCGAAAAGAATAGACAAACGTTCTTCAGACTAAAGTCGGTGTGGGCGTTTGTGGTCTACGTGCCCACCCTCGCGCTGCAACAAGGATCACGGATTCAAACAACTCAGGCAAGTTCTCACGTATCAGCTTCACCGGGCGTCCCCCGCAACCGGGATCCTTGTTCACGCCTTCAATCACCGCCTCCCTCTGGTCTGCTGAAACGTCCCTGCCAGGGTCGCTATTGCGGGCTGACGGTTACGGCGCTGCTGGCTGATGCCAATGGCCTGTCCCCGGATGAGACAGGCTACTACCGCATCCGCCCCCCCTCAAGCCCGTCACACTGGGCAAACTCGCGGCAATGGATGACGCGGTGCAAAATGCGACCGAATAGGACAATGACAGGATTGAACGGATCGAAACCGGCCAATGTATGAGCAAGATCGTCAAGCACAACGGTGTCACCTATCTGTGCGGTCAAGTCGGGGATGGGGCGACTGTCACCGAGCAGACCCGCGACTGCCTTTCGCGCATCGACGCGCTGTTGGACAAGGGCGGGTCATCCCGCGAACAGATGCTACAGGCCGTCATCTGGCTGTCTGACATGGCAGATGTCGCCGAGATGAACACAGTCTGGGATGCATGGGTTCCGACCGGTCACGCGCCCGCCCGCGCCTGCGGAGAGGCAAAGCTGGCCCGCCCGCAGCTGAAAGTCGAGATCATCGTGACCGCGGCCTGTTGACTGACCTTCGCGACCAAAACGAATTCACAGGATGCACACTTCCCGTGTCTTCGCTGCGTATTAGCCGAACATTCGGTATCTGATATCTGGACAATTTGGCACAACCTTAAACCCAGAAAGATCATGACCTAAGTTACTGTTTTTGTGTCGGTTATAATATTTACCATCAAGTGACCAGACAACTGACCTCTCTGGTCCGGGTCCGATGTCACTGCGGGCAAAAGACTGTGAGACAGAATTTTAGGCTTCCTGCATCAGCCCCATCAAAACAACAAACGGTTCAAAAAAGCCACAAATCTCCCCGGCAGAAGCCCATCTCCGGTTCCAAATTAATCTTGGGTTGTGCCCGTCATTGCGTTAACGATTTAAGAGTTGATTAGTCGTTTGTGAGGAAAGCCGGTGCGTGGAATTATCTCCAATCTTTTTAATATCCCAAAAGTTTCCAATGCAATTTCCAAAGACCTGCAGCGATTGCATGCGGTTGAGCGCGGGTTGGGGGACAAGGCGATCGCCTATGTGCTCAAGGACAAAGGTGGCAGTGTCCTGTCGACGCTCGCCAATGTAGATGCCTCCAAAATCCTTGGGCTTGATAGCAATTATTCCGACGAACCCGGCGACAAGGCCCGCAGGCGTTTTCTGGCACGTCAGGCACAGAACGCAACGGTTCTGGCCCGCTATGGTGAAGTGCTGGCCGCTGCAAGTGGTGGCGCGAAGGACTATCTGGCCGGGTCGAAACACGCCCCCCTGCCCTTGCGCATCCTGTTCACCAAGGCCGGGCTGGGTCTGGTGAAGGCCACCAATTCTTGGCCACGCAAAATGATTGACGCCACGCTCTGTGTGCTCACCCCAGAGTTTTGTGTCGAAATTTGCGAGGCCGCCGGAGGCAGCGCAGAAGATCTGTTTGATATCCTCTATAATGACGACGGGCGCTGGCGCAGCAGTGATGACATTCGCCGATTGACCGAGGTTTTCGACTTTGCCCCACTGGCCCGCAGCCATCAACGGGATCTGCTGGCGGCGGGCCGCCGCATGGGCGCGGGTGGCAAGGTGCTCTTGATTGCGCAGATGCGCCAATGGGAGATGTTCTCCGACCCGGAGGCAGGCGCATTTCTGGTCGACATGAGCGCCGACAGCGCAAAATCCGTGCGCCACGAAGCCGTGCAGGCCATGATGACCCTGCCCCAGGATCAAATCCTCCCCATCGCCAAAGACAAGCTTGACACAGGGGCCGCCACCATCCGCGCCGCCATGGTTGATCTGCTGGCGGGTCTACGGTCCGACGCGGGGTTTGCCCTGTTGCGCGACCACCTGAAATCCGAAAAAACCGCCCGGATCAAAGCCGCGATTGAAAGCGCGCTGACGGTCGAGGAGGTCTCGCAGGCAGATGAGGAGGATGAGGGCGACCGCACGTCCTATCTGGCACTGGATGGAAGCCGGGTCGAGATCCCCCCCCTGACCCCGCTTTCCAAGGAACCGGATGTCACCTTTGGCGCCGAGGATGAAAAGAAACTTCTGGACATCATCACCAAGGAAAATATCGAGATTGATCGCCGCAACGAGGCGCGCAAGGGCAAATACAACTTTGTTGAACCGCGCCTGAAGCCCGCCATGGCCGCACAGATTGTCAAACTGTTCAACGGCACAGGCGCAGATCTGGATCGCAAGGGGCACACAAGGCTGTGGCAGTTTCTGAATTTCACCGCGCGGGACAAATGGACGCTCGACGCCCTCTCGCGCATGTCACCCGACCGTGCTTTGCGGTTTTTCACCGCCACCGAACGGGATTTCTATGCGGCCTTCCACCTGAATGAATGGGGCGCCGTTCAAAGCGGGCTGGTGCGTTACGTAAACAGCGAGGAGGCGGACTATCGCAATCTCGAAACCCTGAATGTGGAAATGGGCCAAATCCAGTCCGGCCCGTGGAACAATCGCAAGACCCGCAAGGCAGTGCCCGGCGATCTGATCCGGGGTGAGCTGGGGCGCGAATGGGGCAATTATGATGTGATGGACCTCAACCGCGACGCGCTCTGGCCGCTGCTGGCAGAAAGTTTCGACGTGTTTGACGAGGCATTTGGCCTGCGCGCCGCCGGTGAACCCGCACCGCGCAAGTTGCGCGCGATCCAGTTCCTGCAGCTTTTGCCAAAGACGCCACAACGCTATTACGGCCCGCTGCTGGAGGTCGCAACCGGCACCACCAAATCCGGCCGGGCCGAGGCCCGCGCGATGCTGGAAGGGGCGCCGGGTTTGGAAGAACGCGCCATTGCGCTGCTCAACGACACAAGGCAGGACGTGCGCGCCGGGGCCGCTGAATGGCTGGCGGATCTTGGCGTCAAAGAGGCGGTGAAACCCCTCAAAGCGCGCCTGAAAAAGGAAAAATCTGATCTGGCCAAAGCGGCAATCCTCACCGCGCTCTCCCGTCTGGGGGTGGAACTGTCCGATTATGTCGGCCCCAAGGCGCTGATGACCGAGGCAGAAGTGATCCTGAAAAAAGCCAAGTTCGACAAGCTCGACTGGTTGGTCAGCGACCACCTGCCCGCCTTGAAATACAAAGGTGGGCAAAAGGTGCCGGCAGAGGTGATCAAGGCTTGGATCTTCCTCGCCAACAAGCTCAAGCAACCTGGCGGCAACACGCTTTTTGACATCTATCTGGCGCAGCTTGCCCCCGACAGCGCCAAGACGCTCTCCACCTGGATTTTTGACGCCTGGATCAACTATGACACGGTGCGCCCGGGCGATGACGAAGCCAACGCCTATGCCGAACAACATGCGGATCAGAACTGGAAAACCTATCTGCGCTGGGACAAGAGCTATACCCGCGAACAGGCCTATCGCGGTCTTTATAACAGTATCAAAACCCAGTATCTGAACTCAGGCGCGGCCACCAAAGGCGTGCTGGCGCTGACCAAACATGTGGATCCGGCCCATGCTGCCGCTTCGGTGCGCAATTACCTCAAACAGCATGGGTCACGCACATCTCAGGCCTCGTCCCTGCTGGAGGTTCTGGCCGCGAAGGGCGATCCGCTCTCTCTGCAGATCGTGATTTCCGCCGCCACGCGATTGAAGCAAAAAGGTGTGCAGGCTCATGCAGGCAAGCTGATCGAAGCGGTCGCAGAAGCGCGCGACTGGTCGATGGACGAACTGGCCGACCGCACCATTCCCACCGCTGGGCTGAATGATGACGGCGTGCTGGAGCTGCCAATCGGGGAAGAGGAAAAACCCTATTCCGCCCGGTTGGATGAGGATTTCAAGCTGGTGGTGCTGAACCCGGATGGCAAGCAGATCAAAGGCCTGCCAGCCGGGGATGATGACAACACAAAGGCCAGCAAGAAACAGCTTTCGGCCTCAAAACGTGAGTTGAAACAGGTGATCACCCTGCAAGGGGAACGGCTTTACGAAGCCCTTTGCGCCGAACGTCGCTGGCCGGTGGCGGATTGGATACGCGATTTCCGTGATCATCCCCTGATGGGGCGGTTGACCGAACGGGTGATCTGGCTGGGTGAAGATGCCGACGGCAAAATCATCATCGCCTTCCGCCCCACCGCCGAGGGCGATTATGTGGATGCGGATGACAACGAGGTGACGCCCGACAGCTTCACCACCATCCGCCTCGCCCATGGCGCGCTTCTGTCTGATGACGCGGCACAGGCCTGGGCCACTCATCTGGACGATTACGAGGTCAAACCGCTCTTCGCCCAGTTTGGCCGCCCGCTTCTGGCGCTGGACGGCGAGATGGGCAAGGAGACCCGGATCGAGGATCGCAAAGGCTGGATCACCGACACGTTCAGCTTCCGGGGCGCCAGCACCAAGCTGGGATATGAACGCGGCGAGGCACTGGATGGCGGCTATTTCAACGAATATATCAAAACCTTCCGCAGCGCGGGCCTTTGTGCGGTGATCGAATTTTCCGGCAACTGCCTGCCGGAAGAAAACGTCGCCGCCGCGCAGATCCACCTGGAGTTTGCCAAGCTGCACGGTGCCGGGCGCCGCGGGCGCGCAGTGCCCTTATCCGAGGTGCCCCCGGTGCTTTTATCGGAATGTTGGAATGATTACCGGGATATGGTTGCCAAGGGCAGTTTTGATCCCAACTGGGAAAAGAAAATGCCATGGATGTAACCGCAGACACCGCTCAGAAACTTCCTGCCGAAACGCGATACGAGGCAGAGCTTACCCGCCTGCGCGCGGCCGATCAGGATCCGAAACCCGCAGGATGGGCGCTGTCCCCCCGCGCGGTGCGGCGGTTTATCCTGGGCGACAAGGGGCTGGAGGTCAGCCGCAAGTTTTACGGCGACGACCCGTTGGTGGACCGTTGCATTGTGGCCCTGATGGGGCATCAGGGGCTGATGCTGGTGGGGGAACCGGGCACTGCCAAATCGCTTTTGTCCGAACTCCTCGCCGCCGCCATCAGCGGCAATTCACGACTGGTGGTGCAGGGCAGCGCCGGGGTGATCGAAGACCACCTGCGTTATGGCTGGAATTATGCGCTGCTGCTGGCCGAAGGGCCTAGCGACCGTGCCCTGATCCCCTCGCCCGTGTTGACCGCCATGCAGGGCGGCCAGATCGCCCGGATCGAGGAACTGACCCGTTGCGCCCCCGAAGTACAGGATGCGATGATCTCGCTCCTGTCGGAAAAAACCGTGGCCATGCCCGAACTGGGTGCAGGGCGCGAAGTGCGGGCAGAACGCGGCTTCAACGTGATCGCCACCGCCAACCTGCGAGACCTCGGCGTGAACGAAATGTCTAGCGCGCTCAAACGTCGGTTCAACTTTGAAACCGTGGCCCCGATCGCCGATGCCGCCTTTGAAAAAGAGCTGATTGCCCGGCAGGTGGGCGAACGAATGGCGGAATATGACCTGAAGGCGGATCTGCCAGAAGATGTGCTCGACGTGGTGGTGTCGGTCTTTCGGGACCTGCGCACCGGGCGGGCCGACGATGGCGCGGTGGTGGCGCAACCCAAATCCGTCATGTCGACGGCAGAGGCGGTGAACGTGGCCCATGGCGCGCTGCTCGACGCCAGTTACCTGTCAGGGGAGGCCCCAACCGGTGCCCA
Source organism: Aliiroseovarius crassostreae (assembly GCF_025137635.1). NCBI lineage: Bacteria > Pseudomonadati > Pseudomonadota > Alphaproteobacteria > Rhodobacterales > Paracoccaceae > Aliiroseovarius > Aliiroseovarius crassostreae. Next base: position 1,376,229 of record NZ_CP080772.1, read on the forward strand.
TGTGGCGCGGCAATTGCGGGGCGTGGTGTTCAAGGATGATGCTGACGATGCCCGCAAACTGCGCGCCTATGTCGATACCATTGCCCGCGCACGGGGCCGCAAAAGCCGCGCATGGGCTGCGTTTCACAAGGCCGCCAAGGATGATGATTGACGGACGATCCACGGCGGCCGCGCGGGGTGAGCATGCGGGATGAGGCGCTGATCCATCAGGTGCATGACCGGCTGTTTCAACCGGAGACGGGGCTGTATCTGGCCCCGATCCGTCACCATTCGCCCGCCTGCGCCTGGGCCGTGCGGACCATGATCCGCGAGCTGAAACCATCGCGTGTGCTGATCGAAGCCCCCCATGATCTGCCCCATCTGATCCCGCATCTGCTGGATCCGGACACGGTGCCCCCCGTGGCGGTGGCCAGTTTGCTGGATCAAAAAAACGGCCCCCGGCTGGCTGCGTATTACCCGTTCTGCGCCCACTCCCCCGAATGGGTGGCCCTGCGCGAAGGGGCGGCGGTTGGCGCGGATTTACAGTTCATCGACCTTGGGTCAGACGTCAAGATGGCCGGGGAGGCAGACGATCAGACCGGCCCGCGCGCGCTTGTGCGTGAACAGGGGTTTGACAGCGGTGACTACGTGCGCGCGCTCTGTGATCGGCTTGGTTGTCGCGATGGGTATGAACTTTGGGACCACCTGTTTGAAACCCGGCTGGGCGAAGCCAACTGGCGCAAGTTCCTAGGGGATGTGGGGGCTTATTGCGCCGCCTTGCGCGCCGCTACCCCGGAAAAGGAAATTGCAAGCGGAGAAGACCCGGCACGCGAGGCCCATATGGCTGCCTGCCTGCGTGATGCTCTTGCTGAAGGGATCACAAACGGCCCGGTTGTCTGCGTGATCGGCGGGTTTCACGCTGGACCTCTTCTGTCTCCGTCCGAAACGGCTGGCAAGACCAAGACGGGTGGCAAATCCGATGCGGCCTCTTACCTGATCCGCTATGGGTATAAGGAGCTCGACGCGCTGATGGGATATGGCGCGGGCCTGCCCCAACCCGCCTATTATCAGACGCTGTGGGATCACGCTGAGGCCTGCGGAACAACTCCCAACTGGCCTGACCTCGCCCATGAGATCGTCGCGGATTTTGCGTCCGACATGCGGTCGGCAGGGTATGGCATCGCGGTGCCCGCCCAGGTCGAGCTTCTGCGCACGGCAGAAACGCTGGCCCGGTTACGGGGCCGCCCCGGCGCATTGCGGCACGACCTCTTCGACGGGCTGACCTCCTCACTTTTGAAAGGTGAGGCCAGCGGGGCAGATGTCTGGCGCGAACGATTTACCCTTTTCCTGCGTGGCCATGCCCTGGGTGAGGTCAGCGATGCCGCGGGCCAGCCACCGATTGTGGCAGATGCCCGCACCCGCGCCCGGCGTCACCGCTTTGACGTCACCGACGGGCAACGGCGCGAGCGTAGCATGGATATTCGCCGCAAACCCGCCCATCTCGCCGCCTCGCGTTTTGCCCATGCGATGGCGCTGCTGGACACGGGATTTGCCACACGGCAGGGCGGGCCGGACTTCCTGAACGCCGTGCAGACCGGGCTGTTGTTTGAACATTGGGACTACGCCTGGTCGCCCCGTGTCGAAGGGCAGTTGATCGAGGCTGCACTCCATGGTGACACATTGCCTGCCGCCTGCCTGGGCAAGCTCAATGCCCTTCGCGTTGCGCTGGCGGATGAAGGACGGGCCGATGATCTGTCGGCGTTGATCACGCTGTTCAAGAAAGGGCTTCTGGCAGGGCTAGGCACGGATCTGACCGGGTTTCTGAGCGAAATATCCGGGGCGATCACCCGGTCGGCAGATTTTCCCGATACAGCCAGTGCAATGGTGGAGCTGCACGCAATCCAAGCCTCTCGCGGGCCACTGTCACTGCCTGAGGGGCTGGCGATTGCCCCCACCATGCAACAGGCTTTTGCGCGCATGATCTATCTGTGTGACGACCTGCCAAAGATGCGCGAAGAGGCGATCCCGCCCTGTCTGGACGCGCTGCGCCTGTTGTCCGAACTGATGCGCGGTCCGGGGGGCAAACACTTTGGCGCCGAACGGTTTGAAGATGCGCTGGACCGGGTGGCAGAAGCGGACCCCGCCCCGGAGCTTTTGGGTGCCATCACCGCCATTGCGGTGGAAAGCGGGCGCAAACCGGATCATACCCTGCCCGATCTTATCGTCGCTCAATTGACCGGCAGCGCCCCTGATCTACCCACGCGGCTTGCCGGGTTGCGGGGCGTTCTGGCGGTGGCTCCATCGCTGCTGTGGACCGTCGAAGGCATGTTGGGCGCGTTGGATGATTTTCTGACCGGCCTGGAAGATGACGGATTTCTGGAGGTTCTGCCCCATCTGCGACTGGCCCTGTCCGCGCTTTCTCCGCGTGAAGCAGATCAGGTGGCCGCCGCCCTGACCCGTCGCCATGGCGGCACAGTGGGAGAGTTCACCGCGCATCATCACGATGTGGACGCGCGCGAGGCCGCAACGGGGGCACAGATTGATACCGCCCTGCGCGCGGCGCTTCGGAAAGATGGGTTGATGGATTGGATCATCGGGGGGGCGGCATGAGCGAGCGCGATCCCAACCACGCCAAACGCCGCTGGCGCCTTGCCCTTGGCCGTTACGCCGAACGGCAGATGGGAGGCCTGTCTGGATCTGACATACGCGCGGACCGGGCGCTCGATTATCTTTATGGCCGCGAATATGAGAAACGCGGCTTGCACCGCCCGTCCGGACCGGGTTCACTTGATCCGACCCAGATGAAGGCGCTGGACTGGCTGGGGGAGGCGCGCAAACTCTTTCCGCAGTCGGTGTTTGAGGTGATGCAAGACCACGCGCTGGACCGCTACGGATTGTCCGATCTGCTGGACGACCCAACGACGCTGGACAGTCTGGAACCCAATCAGGATCTTCTGAAAACTCTGCTCAGTTTCCATGGCCGCGCCAAACCCGAGATGAAAGACAAGCTGCGGCAGGTGGCAGATGCGGTCATTCAAGACATCCTGCGCCGGTTGAAATCGGATGTGCAACGTGCCTTTTCCGGGCGGCGCAACCCGTTCAAACGGTCCCATGTGGCCTCGGCTGCGAATTTTGACTGGCGCGGCACCCTGCGGCGCAACCTGAAAAATTACGACCCGGAAAGCGGCCGGATCATTGCCGATGATCTGCGTTTCATCGCGCGAGAGCGACGACACCTTCCCTGGTCGGTGGTGCTGTGCGTGGACCAGTCGGGTTCGATGACCGACAGCATCATCCATTCCGCGGTCATGGCAGCAATCCTGTCCGGCCTGCCCGGTGTGAACGTGTCGATGGTGCTGTTTGACACCTCGATCCTTGATGTCACCGACCGGCTGACTGATCCGCTGGAAACGCTTTTGTCGGTGCAACTGGGGGGCGGCACTGATATCGGCCGTGCTGTGGAATATTGCGACCGCTTCGTGGACACACCCGAGCGCACCGTTTTTGTTCTGATCTCCGACTTTGCGGAAGGGGCCAGCCCGCGCCGGCTCTATCGTTCCGTGGCGCGGATGAACGAGGCAAAGGTGCGGATGATTGGCCTGTCGGCTCTGGATGATCTGGGGGATCCCTATATGGACAATCAGATTGCCGGGCGTCTGGCAGGGCTTGGCATGAAAATCGGCGCAATGACCCCGGACCGGCTGGCGGTGTGGTTGGCAGAGGTGATGCAATGAGCCTGCCAGATCTGATTGCCTCTTTTGATGATGCCGCACTGATTGCGCTGGCCAATAAAGGGCTTTTGCGCCGTGCAACCAAGGCCACCGGCGAGGCAGAGGTGCTGCGCTATGATGCAGATGGCGCGGATCTGACCATCAGCGGGCAGAGCGTGACGATCCCTGCGGCGGGGCCGCAATCCGCCACATGTGACTGCCCGGCCCCCGGCATGTGCAGCCATATTCTGACGGCCATGCTGGTGTTGCGGAATGCACCTTTAGACGCCCTTGCCCCGGCACCCTCAGAAGAGGACCAAGAGAAGAAGATCCCCACACCCGAAATACCGCCTGCCGCCACAGCTACGGAAGCGCTGGCGGCGCTGAAATCGGGTGTCCTGCAGAAATTTGCGGGGGCCGATCTGGACGGGGCAATGATGTTGGCCGGATCCGCCCAGATCGAAGACCGCGGGCAAAATGCGCAGGTCAGTTTCGCCACACCAGAGGCTTCGGTGACATTTGTGGCCGGGCAACCGCTCTCTGCCGCGCTTTACAAGGGGCCTGCCACCCGCAAACGTTTGGTGGTGGCCGCAGGGGCCATTGCCATACGCGATAGGGCCGGGGTGGCAAGAAGGGGGAGCGACACACCGCCCTCCAAACCGGATTTGACCGGACCTGATCAGCCTATGCTGACCGAGATCGCCACGGCACTTGAGACCGCGATTTCGCAGGTATTTCATGGGTCTGCGCAACTGACGCAGGAACGGTTTTTGGATCTGGCGATATCCGCCAAGGTGCAGGCCGCCCCGCGTTTGACCGGGCAGCTTTTGACCCTGTCGACCCTGTCGGGCTGGGCAGAGGCAGGTGATATCCGCTTTGAAGGCGGGCGGTTCCTGGCGGCATTGGCGCAGGCCTACGCTCTGGTCAAGGCACTGGCGCAAACCCCCGACGATCCTGCGCTTCTGGGCGTGGTGCGCCGAAGCTATTCCCCTGCCCCACCGATGGAGCTTTGGGCCTTGGGGGCAAAAGGGTGGACAAACCCCAATGGCGCACGCGGCCTGACCCTGTATCTTCTGGACCCCAAGACAGGTAAGTTCCACCCCGCCACCGTTGCGCGCGGCGCGGGAGTGGATGCCGGTTTCACACCAGCCCGCGCCTATGCCAACCCGTTCTGGGGGGGGGCCTCTGTGCCGGGCCTGACCGGGAATGCAGTCACGCTGGAACATCCGCATCTGTCCCCGGACGGGCAGCTGTCAACGGCGGATAAGATAACAGCGCAGATCAATGGTCCCCTGTCCCCGGCCCGCCTACAAGATCATGACACCTGCATAAAGGACTGGGGCGCATTGCGTGCAACCCTGCGCAGCCAGGTCGGACAGGGGCTACGACGGGGCGCCTCCCCCCTGCCTGCACTGATCGCCCCTTCACGCATTGAAGAGCCGTATTTTGATGATATCAGCCAGCGCTATCGCTGGCGGGCACAGGATCTGTCCGGCGATGTAATCGAGCTTTCGGCCCGCCCGCAGGACATGGATCACCTGACCCATCTGCATCTGCAGTTTCCCGGTGCGGTGGCGCTGTTGATTGTGACCACTCTTATCGGGGACGAGCTGCTGCATGAACCGGTGGCGCTGCTGCGACCGGATGGTTCGGGGCTGACGGCCACCAATCTCGATTTTCAACCGGCACCTGAGGGCGGGATCCTGACACGCGCCAAAGGTGGCCTGCTGCGCGGGTTGAAACATTTCCGTGGAACCGAGCTTGCGACCCATGACAGCGGGTTTGCGGCCCAGGTGCTCAGCCATCTGGCCGAACAATGCAGGCATCTGCAGCCCGATCATCTGGCCGATCTGGCCCGCGGGGCTGAGGCACGCCAGTTTCTGCTATTGGCGGATGCACTGGAGCGGTTGCGACGGGATCAGCCCCCCGCGCAGATCCTCGCCACCGCCTATCTGTGCCATGAGATGATTGTGATGACCGCGTTGGGGCAATGAGCAATCCTGCACGGAACCAGACCCGTTGGAATTGTGAAAGGTCACGACACCGAAAATCCGCGCCAATCTGACGTATAAAAGCAAAAGGGGCAGGATCCCTCCTGCCCCGATGAAATCAGTTCTACCCCTCAACCAAGGGAATACCCGGTTCCTCGAACCGTGCGGAGGGGATCTTCGCCCCCATGTTTGCACAGCGCCTTGCGCAACCGTCCCACATGCACATCCACCGTGCGGGTGTCGACATAGACATCCCGGCCCCAGACCCGGTCGAGCAGCTGCTCGCGGCTCCAGACCCGCCCCGGTTTTTCAATCAGGGTTGATAACAGGCGAAATTCGGTGGGACCAAGTTTAATCGGTTCGCCATCACGGGTTACGCGATGACTGTCCCCATCCAGCACAATCCCTTCGAACTCAAGCTGTTGACCAATGGCCGCCGGGCGGGTGCGGCGCAGCTGGGTCCGAATGCGCGCCATCAATTCAGACACCGAAAAAGGTTTGACCATATAGTCGTCAGCCCCGGTTTCCAGCCCGCGCACCCGGTCCATCTCCTCGGATCGCGCCGACAGCATGATCACCGGGATCGTGCGTGTTTCCTTCCGGGCTTTGATCTGACGACAGATCTCGATCCCTGATACTCCGGGCAGCATCCAGTCCAGCAAGATCAGGTCGGGCATGACCTCATCCACCATGACCAGCGCATCATCCCCATTGCTCGCCATCATCACCTCATATCCCTCTGAGGTCAGATTGTAGCGCAGGATTTCGCGTTGGGCGGGTTCGTCTTCGACCAAAAGGATACAGGGTTTGGACGTGCTCATGTTTCGCGCTCCAACCCCATTTGTGCCTCCAGGTTATAGTTGACCGAATTTCCCTTTGGTCGGGCCTCTTCCGGCATTTCACCCGTCACAAGATAGATCACCTGATCAGCGATTGAGGTCACGTGATCCCCCATCCGTTCGATATTCTTAGCGATGAAATGCAGATGCATACAGGAGGAAATATTGCGTGGATCCTCCATCATGAAGGTCAGGAATTCACGAAACAGAGCGTTATACATCTGGTCCACTTCAATATCCCGGTGGCGCACATCCTGTGCCAGATCCACATCACGACGGATATAGGCATCAAGAACATCCGACAGCATAAGCCGCACTTCCTTCGCCATCCGCTTGATCGCCCCAGATGCCCCGTCAATCGGTTGCATATGCACCAGAACCGTGGTGCGCTTGGCCATGTTCTTGGCATAATCGCCAACACGCTCAAGGTTCGCGGCCACCCGCATCACGGTGAGAACGGTCCGCAGATCCGAGGCAATCGGCTGACGTAGGGCCAGAAGGCGTGCGCATTCTTCCTGAATCTTGGTGTCAAGCGCATCAATCTGCTTGTCTGCCTTGCGAACCTTTTCCGCCAGTTCCTCATCACGCATTTTCAGCGATCTGGCCCCTTCGCGGATGCTGTCTTCGACCAGCCCGCCCATTTTCATCACATGCGCCTGAATTTCTTCAAGGTCACGGTCAAACGCGGAAGCGATATGTTGATCAATCATTGTCTGGTCCCCTGCCCTTATCCGATCCGGCCCGTGATATACGCTTCGGTGCGGCTGTCCTCGGGATTGGTAAAAATCTTGGTCGTGTCATCATATTCCACCAGGTTGCCCAGATGGAAGAAGGCGGTTTTCTGGCTGACCCGCGCGGCTTGTTGCATTGAGTGGGTAACGATCACCACTGCAAATTTCTCGCGCAACTCGTCAATCAGTTCTTCCACCTGAGCGGTGGCAATCGGATCCAGCGCCGAGCAGGGCTCATCCATCAGCAGAACCTCGGGCTCCGTGGCCACGGCGCGGGCAATGCACAGACGCTGCTGCTGCCCCCCCGACAGGCCGGTGCCAGGCGCATGAAGCCGATCCTTCACCTCGTCCCAGATTGCGCCGCGACGCAAGGATTTCTCAACAATTTCATCCAGTTCCGCTTTGTTCCTGGCAAGGCCATGAATGCGCGGCCCATAGGCGATATTGTCATAGATCGACTTGGGGAACGGGTTGGGCTTCTGAAACACCATGCCAACCTTGGCGCGCAGCTGCACCGGATCGACGCGTTTGTCATAAATATCCTCGCCATCAAGCAGGATGTCACCGGACACGCGACAGATGTCGATCGTGTCATTCATCCGGTTCAGACAGCGCAGGAAGGTCGATTTCCCGCAGCCCGACGGCCCGATAAAGGCGGTCACGGTCTTGTCCTCGATCTCGACATTCACGTCCTTGATCGCATGGGTGTCACCGTAATGGACCTGCACGTCGCGGGCCGAGATCTTGGTGGTTTTCATATCCACGGTGCTTTCGATTTTCGTCATATCGTTCATGTGTTTATCCCCTCTCTTACCAGCGGCGCTCGAACCGGCGGCGCAGAAGGATTGCGATGATATTCATGCTCATCAGGAACGCGAGCAAGATGATGATCCCACCCCAGGCGCGTTCGTAATAGGCCGGGTCCGCCCGTTTTGCCCATTCATAGATCTGCGCTGGCATGGCCGAGTTGGGGCTGAGGAACCCCTCAATGATCCCATCCGGGCGGTTTGAGGCAATATAGCCAACCATGCCGATCAGAAGCAGCGGGGCCGTTTCACCAAGCGCCTGCGCCAGACCAATGATCGTGCCGGTCAGAATGCCGGGCATGGCCAGTGGCAGAACATGGTGAAACACCGTCTGCATCTTGGACGCCCCGATGCCCAAGGCGGCCTCGCGGATCGAGGGCGGCACCGCTTTCAACGATGCCCGGGTCGAAATGATGATCGTCGGCAGGGTCATCAGCGTAAGCACCAATCCCCCGACCAGCGGCGCAGATTGCGGCAGATGGGCAAATTGAATGAACACCGCCAGACCAAGGATACCAAACACAATTGACGGAACAGCGGCGAGGTTTGAGATATTTACCTCGATCAGGTCGGTAAACCAGTTTTGCCGTGCGAACTCCTCAAGGTAAATCGACGCGGCAACACCAATCGGCAACGCCGCAGCCAACACGACAAGCATCATGTAGAAGCTGCCCAACATCGACACCCCGATCCCGGCCTGTTCAGGACGGCTTTCAGAGGCATCCGCCCCGGTTATGAAACCAAGATTGAAGCTTTTGCGCAGCGACCCCGCGGCGCGCAGCCCATCCACCAGATCCAGGTGATCCGGGGTCAGGTTCTTGTCGCGTGCAAGGCTGTCCCGGCTCACTCGGTCCTTCAGGTATCCATCCACCCGCGACGAGGCCAGCAGCTTGAATTCCACCGTGTCCCCAATGCGGTCCGGGTTGGCGATGACAAAATCACGGATCTGTGCCGCAGCGCCAGAGGACAGGAGCTTGCGAAGTTCCTTGCCCTTCTTGAACGGGCTTTCGACCCCGGCCGCATCCAGCGCCCGTTTGATCGCTGCGTCAATCAGCGGGTTGTAGCCAAAGGTCGTGACCTTCTTGATCTTTTCGATGTCCCTTTGACCGGACTTGTCCAGCTTGGCTTCCAGCAGTTCGACCTGCAAGGTGATGGTGGTCTGCTGGAACGCGCCGACCCCTTTGAAAAAAATCGACGAGATCAGGACAATCAGGAAGACAAGGCCGATTGCGATGGCACTGATACCATAGGCTCGGAAACGGCGCTCTGACGCATTACGTTTGCGGGTGCGTTCATCTTGTTCAAGAAGCGAAGACGAACCCTGTCTGGCCTGTTCCGGCAGGTCCTTTCCAGACAGGCCAGTTGCGGTAAAGTCGGTCATTCATATTGCTCCCGATATTTGCGCACGATCATCAGTGCCACCACATTCAGCCCGAGTGTGAGAATGAAAAGGGTCATGCCCAGGGCAAAGGCCACCAGCGCCTCGGGCGAGGCGAAATCCGCATCCCCCGTCAATTGCGAAACGATTTTGGCGGTCACCGTGGTCATTGCTTCAAATGGGTTCATCGACAGGCGGGCGGCCGCCCCTGCCCCCATCACCACAATCATGGTTTCGCCAATCGCCCGGCTTGCGGCAAGAAGGATGGCGCCGACAATGCCAGGAAGGGCCGCGGGCAGAACCACCTGGCGCACGGTTTCCGACTGGGTTGCACCCAACCCGTAAGACCCGTCACGCATGGCCTGTGGCACAGCATTGATGATGTCATCGGACAGGGATGACACGAAGGGGATCAGCATGATGCCCATCACAAGCCCCGCCGTCATCACCGAGCGCGCACCCTGCATCCAGCTCAGCCCATCCCGGCCAAACACTTCAACCAGCAGGGGCCCCACCACGGTCAGGGCAAACAGACCGTAAACAATGGTTGGAATGCCTGCCAGAACCTCAAGCAATGGTTTGGCAACCGCGCGGGTTTTGGCATTTGCATATTCCGACAGGTAAATTGCGGCGAACAATCCGATCGGAACTGCCACCGCAAGGGCCACGATCGAGATGTAAATGGTGCCCCAAAGAAGCGGCAGGATGCCCAGATGTTCAGAACCGCCCCGCCCTTCGGGGGACCAGGTCAGGCCGAACAGGAAATCCGAAATCGGAAACATGCCAAAAAAGCTGATCGTGTTGAAAATCAACGACAAAACAATGCCCAGCGTGGTCAGGATTGCAATCGATGCCGCACCAACCAGAACGGCAAGAATACCGCGTTCAACCAGGTTGCGGGCGCGCAGATCCCCATGGGTTTTGAGCAAGGCTGCCAGGAACCCGGCCAGAGCAATCACGAGGACACCCCCCGTCATCACCCAATTTCCTGTCTGTGTTTTCTCTCGGTAGGCACGGGCAGCGATGAGAACCTCTTCGCTGACATCCGATCCAAGGGCGACACCGACCTCAGCCAGCAAAGCGCGGATGTCAGTTGTTGTCGTCGACAGGGTTTGCACCCCGTCCCGCGCCAGCACGCCCTGATCCAGTGCGACCTCCAACCCTTCGGAGACGCGTTTCACATCACTCATGATCAGGTTGAGAGCCCCCGCATCGTCATACGCGCTTTCAGGGATCATCGAGGACACAGCCCCGTTTATGACCAGCGGTTGCGCGACGACCCACAAGGCCAGAACCAGAACCGCTGGCACAAAGGCCAGCATGGCGACATTGAAACCATAATAGTTGGGCAGAGAATGCAGGCGCCGACGATCCCCCTGAACCGATTTGAGCGCCCTGCCCCGGCCAATGGCAAATCCGATGACAGCCAAGGCCAGTATGATCAGGAGAAGGGTGAAAGCAGACATTGGACCTGTCTCATATGGAAAAAGCGGACCTTACCCCGATCCGGTGGGGGGTGGTGACGCAGGGAAGGCCCCCGCGCCACCAGAGAGATTTAGTGGGTCAGAGCAGTTTCTGAGGCGACAGCTTCCTGGGTTGCAGCCAGTTCCGGGTCGGCCACCAGACCGTATTCCGACAGCGGACCATCCGGGCCGGCAATCTCGTCCGAGACGAAGAATTCGGCATATTCCTTCAGGCCCGGGATCACGCCGATATGGGCTTTCTTGATGTAGAAATAAAGCGGGCGCGACACCGGGTATTCGCCGGTTGCAATTGTGTCGGTCGACGGGGTCACACCAGACATGGTCGCCACTTGCAGCGTATCGGTGTTGTTTTCGTAAAACGCCAGGCCGAAGATGCCGATGCCGTCTTTGTTGGCATCGATCGAAGCGAGGGTTTCGGTATAGTCGCCGTCGATATCCACCGATTTGCCGTCGGTGCGCACCTTGTAGCACATTTTCTTGGCAGCTTTGGCTTTCGCCTTATCGCTGTCACCTTCGGCCATCGCCAGGAACGCGTCATACGCACCGGTGGCCTTGCACCCTGCTTCCATCACCTTCACTTCGAACACTTCGCGGGTGCCGTGCTTCGTGCCGGGAATGAAAGCGGCAATATCAACGGCGGGAAGGCTTGCGTTGAACGCGTTCCAGGTGGCAAAGCTGTTATCAACCAGCTTGCCATCCACCATCACCTGCGCACCAAGCGCATTGTAGATGTCAGCCGGTTCAAAGGCCGAGAAGTCCGGGCCGGTCAGTTGCGAGGCAAACACGATGCCATCATAACCGATGCGCACTTCGATGATGTCTTTCACACCTGCTTCGGCGCATTTAGCGATCTCTTTATCCTTGATCTTGCGCGAGGCGTTGGCCACGTCGATGGTGTTTTCACCAACACCTTCGCAGAAGCGTTTCAGGCCAGCCGACGACCCACCTGATTCAACAACCGGGGTCGGGAAATCGAAGTTTTCACCAAACGCCTCGGCCACAATCGACGCATAGGGCAGAACAGTGGACGACCCAGCAACCTGCACCTGATCACGAGCGGTAGCAACGGTTGCGGTTGCGGCCGAAATGGCCAGTGCGGAAGCGGTCAGTTTCACGAAAGACATTGTCTTCTCCTGTTTTCATCATGTCACCAGCCTTGGTGACCTGGCGCCGTGCTAATGCGCTTGGACAAAGCTTTTGTGACGCTTGTGTAACAGGAGTATGACAGGTGACATTTTTATGAACTTCAGCCCACGGATCCGTTCAGGAAAGAGCGTCTTGAACCCTGGCAGGCACGGAAACCGTGTGTTCAGGGGCCGAGGGCAACGCATCCGCCACGGACATTTGCCGCCGCCCTTGGTCTTTCGAAGCATAAAGCGCGGTATCCGCCCGTCGATACACCGCTTCCAGATCACAAGGCCAGTTGAAATGCGTCAAACCACTTGATACCGAAAAGCTGGTTTCCTGATTTAAAACATCTGTAATTTTCTGGCCCAGCTGGGTCAGGTGGCGATCCTGTTCCCGCAGGCTCATATGCTCCCTGCTGCGCGCCGGAAGCTGTAGCAACAGAACGAATTCATCGCCGCCAAGACGAAAGCAAATCGCCTCGCTTGCCCAGCTGGAATGCACGATCTCAACGAGACGGCACAGGGCTTTATCCCCGGCCACATGCCCTTTCGCATCATTGAGCTGCTTGAAATTATCCATATCAATCACCAGCATAGCAACCCGTCCGGTTTTGATATGAACATCAAGATACTGATCAAGATAGCGCCGATTGTAACACCCTGTCAGCGGGTCCGTGATGCTTTGCTGCCAGGCCCGAAACCGCAATCCGTTCATCACCTGAACGAGAATAAGCAAAAACCCCCATGTTCCGGCAAAAGCGGGTGCAAACCGCAAAGCAAAGCTCAAATCCCCCTCGATATAGATGATGGCAGTTCCGCAGGTCAGCATGATGCCGGCATAAAGGTTCACAACCCCCGTTCTTGCGATCAGGAAGGACCCGACAAGGGTGGGAAAGGTCCAGATCAGGGTCGAACTTGTCATCAGGTTGGCCACGCTCAACTGGGCCACGGCAATAACAAGAAGAATCACATTAGGGGCAATGGGCAAGCTTCTGGATTTCAGAAAAGCGATCTGATCCAAAATGATCAAACCAACTGGAACGGCTGAAACGAAAGCCGGCAGATATGCCCCGATCATCAGATACCGCAGGCAGACCGCCAGCATCATCACCTCGGCCACCAACGCAACCCATTGTGCGAGCTGTTTGGTATCGTGCAGGTCCGGCATGCCCCGTTGACCAAGAGAACCTTTGGTCGGTGAAGGAAGAGATACGGCGTCGGACTGGTGTATATCCATGTGTTTTTGCCACCGCAAAATTACTGGTTAATTTAAATTTTGCAGGATCTAACAATTTATTGGTGTGCTTTGTCCATATAAAACTCAACCTATGCGCGGCAATGTCACGATAAAGCGGCTGCCTTTCCCCACGTCACTTTCAATCCTGAGCCGACCACGATGCCTGTTCAGGATATGCTTGACGATTGCCAGACCAAGACCAGTGCCGCCCATTTCACGGGATCTGTGCCCATCTACCCGGTAAAAACGCTCGGTCAATCGCCCGATATGATGGGCGGCGATGCCTTCCCCCTGGTCGGCAACCGTGACGGAAAGAACCGGACCTTTCATGCCCGGCTGGTCCATACGGGTTTCCAGGAGGATCTCCACAATCCCGCCTTTGCGCCCGTATTTCACCGCGTTCTCGATCAGATTGGTAAAAACCTGAAGAAGCTGATCGCGGTCCCCGGGAACCTTATCGTCAACATCCTGTGGAAGTGACAGGTTCAACGTCACGTCCTGTTCGTCAACCTGCGGCTTCAACATGCTGACAGCCGCCGCAAGGATTTCACGAATGGGCTGCGGATCGGTCGGACGCACCCGCTCCATATCTTCCACCCGACTGAGAGACAGCAAATCGCCAACCAGCCGGTTCATCCGGCCAGCTTCCTGTTCCATAATGTCCAGAAAACGAAGACGGGCCTCGGCATCATCTCGTGCCGGTCCACGCAAGGTTTCAATGAAACCGGACAGGGCCGTCAGGGGCGTGCGCAGTTCGTGGCTGACATTTGCCACGAAATCAGCCCGCATCTGCCCGGCCTCTTCCTTATGGGTGATATCCAGAAAACTGAGCACAACACTTCCCTGAAGACCGGGCGTCACGTGGGTTTCATATATCACGTCGCGCGTGGCTTCATTTGTCAGATAGCGAACTGGCGATGCCAGCTCTCCTGTCAGTGCATTTTCAATCCGCGCCAATAAAACCGGCTGGCGCAGCACCGCAGCATATAATCTGCCAAGCGCCCGTGCACCGAACAGGTCCTGCCCTGCGCCGTTCAATTCGCAAATCTGCCCATCCGCTGCAATTTCCATGATCGGAATGGGGATGGCGTTATATTTTCCCGCACTGGCCAAATCCACACTCCTCAGTTTGGTGTTGCCATGTTTCGCCAAGTTTTGCGCCCGAATTTGACGACCTGTAAAGAGGGGGAATTGGCACCCGGTCAAATTTCACCTGAAAGGAGAATTGAAACCTCCACAACACCCTCTATAAATAGCGACATGTCTCCGGCAAGGCAGCATATGACCCCAGACCGCGAAACCACAGCGGCATAACAACAAAACTGGACCAGAGATGATTGCACAGATCGACACGTCACATATTCTTGCAGTCGGAGATCTTGTAGCGGGGGATGTTGAAACCCTGCCCCTTCCGGATCGGGACCGTGTCAGCTTTGTCGAGTTTTCCGATGTTACCGAAGAGTTGATCCATCATCTCAATCCGGGATTGGTGATCTCGTTTCTGATGAGCCGAAGCTTTGATTGCCTGGACCTTGCCCTGCAACTGCAGGCAATCGGTTTTCACGGAAAATACCGGGTTATGGCCCCCGAAATCACCAATCCCAAAGTCATCAAGTCAGAGATATCAGCGCAGGCGCCGGGGGTGGATTTCGATATTGTGACAGGTCTCGAGACACTGTGATTTCGCAATCCGGGCCAAGCAACGCACGGGTTTTGCTTGCCAGTTTCACCCGCCAGCTTCGCCCAATTTTTGACCAGATTTGAGCCCTGTTTGTTCCTTCAATAAATCAAATCGTGGTCTTCTCCGCCCACCTGGTCAAAATGCCGTTTCAGATATTTCAGGGCCACCCTCAGCATGAATTTTCCGGATCTTGCGGGCATGTTCAGCTCTGCTTCCATCCGCTCCATACCCTTTTCATGGCAGCAAACACCCAACACCATTTCCCCAAGTTCCGGCCCAAGCGCATCCATTGCGGCAACAAACCGGTTGCGGGCATCCAACATCCTGTCCGCGCGTGACCCCTTACCTGTTGGCATCTGACGCAATCCGGCCATAACACCACTCCAACCGGATTGGGGAGACGCCTCCAGCTGAGCCAGAGCAAAATCCCGTTGAATGCGGTCTCCGGTCTGGACCAGATCTTCGGACAGGTAAGGTTGTCCATTCGAGCGGCTGCGCGCCAGAACACGCAGCGGCGTGTCTGCACCAACGGTGCGGCGTTTGCGCGATGCGGCCGAGGCATTTTTTCCTGCGCGCTCCGGGCGTAAAAATGCGCCGCTTTCGGAGGTGCACCCCGACGCCTTTCCTTCCGCCTGCGCCATCATCTTGTTCAGCGCTGAGCGGCCGGCAGGGGTAATCCGATAGCGCGACACAGCCCCTGATGAAGTGCCGCTGATCCAATCTCGCAGCGCAAGAATTTCTGCGACCTCACGCGGCGCTTTGCACAGTTGAACCGGGTTCTCACCTTCGCGCAAATCCAGAACGACGGCCGTATCCACGCCTTTGGTGATCGCAAGAAGCGTGCCTTCTTTCATAAGCCCCCGCAACACCCGGAGCGCGTGTTTGCCGATCACGCCATTGTTCCCTTCGAGATCCGAGACAGGCACATCGCTTTCCTCAAGATCTCCTGCCGGGGCAACCTGGTCACACCAGTTCAGGGCCATCTGGGTCAGAAAATTGTCAATCAAGGGATCGTCGCGGCGCGTTTCGGTTTTCTGAACCTGACGCAGCACGGTCGACGCATGCACGCCCTTCTGGCGCGCCAGAGCGCGGATGGTTTCCCCCCGCTCTGTATGCTCAAGATACAGTTTCACCGCAGCCGGCAGCCAGGGAAGCATGTCCCCGATCGCGATATCCAAATGTTTCGAGCTCGAAAACTCCATATGTCCCCCTTTGAAGTGGTTCGGGAACCGGTGATCCACTCCGGTTGACGCTCTACTAGCGGTTGCAGAACTGGTATATTTGCTAGCACGCGTTTGGTTACTGATTTCTTAATTGTTCAGGGCTGGGACCAGTTTTGTTGCGAAAAGTGAAACAATTATTAAAACCTGCGTTCGCTAAGATCACGCGACGCAACACCCCTTAGGGTTGAGTATTGTTGTCATCAACAGGACGAAAGGAAACAGTATGACCGATGCTTTGGACCTCTTGAAATCGCTGCGCCGCCCCCGTCTTCTGATCCGCGCAGCCCGTTTTGGAATGATTGATTACAACCGCGATAGGGATCTGAAACGATTGATGAAATCGCCCCGCACCCCATCGCCCGCCTCCGCGGTGGACGGGTTAATTGTCGAAGAGGCCCGCCTCGAAGCGACTCGCCAGGCCGGAGATGCCTCTTACTCGGTTGGACGACATGTGGAAGTGTTGATTGCCTTGATGGCCGAGGCGCGCCTGCTGCCACGAAAGCTTAAAGGGGTATAATGTTGAAATAGTGAAAGGGGCCTTTGTTAAGACCCCTTACCAGCCTGCTAAAGCGTTTCGGTTTTAACCTGACACAGAGCAAAAGCTCAGGACAAAACCGAAACGCGGCAAGAGATATAAATGTCGTGGGCGTTTCGGAAGAAACATGTGCCTCAAGTTTATCCCGAAACGCTTTAACCAGACAGAACATTCCCAAGCCACTGAAACCCAGTCAGGGAAATCGAAACTTGCCCCGCCAAGTCCAACCTTGCCGGGG
This sequence comes from Aliiroseovarius crassostreae, assembly GCF_025137635.1. NCBI lineage: Bacteria > Pseudomonadati > Pseudomonadota > Alphaproteobacteria > Rhodobacterales > Paracoccaceae > Aliiroseovarius > Aliiroseovarius crassostreae. The sequence continues at coordinate 1,393,188 of NZ_CP080772.1, forward strand.
CTTTTTCCTTATGAGAAGGCGTCAGGCATCGACGCTTTTTTCTGCGCGATGAAATCGGTCAGCCCCTCATGGATTGCAGGATCCATTGCCGGTTGCTGATAGTCCGCCAGCATTTTCTGAACCTTTTCCGCGGCCAATTGATAGGTGTCCTTGCCACCTTCCTCTTCCCAGGTTTCGAACGGTTTGTAGTCCAGAACATCCGACCGCCAGAACGCCGACTGGAAATTGGCCTGCGTGTGGGCACATCCAAGGTAATGGCCGCCCGGCCCCACCTCACGAATGGCGTCCATCGCCTGCGCGTTCTCATCCGAGGTCACACCGCTGGCAATACCATGCAGCACACCCAGTTGATCGGCATCCATCACGAACTTCTCAAAGGACGACACCAGGCCGCCTTCCAGCCAGCCACAGGAGTGCAGCATGAAGTTCACGCCCGACAGAAGACCGGCATTCAGCGAGTTGGCAGTTTCATAAGCCGCCTGTGCATCGGGCAGCTTTGAGCCGTTGAACGATCCGGCAGACCGATAGGGCAGCCCCAGACGACGGAACAGCTGGCCGCAGCCATAGGTCACTTTCGACGCTTCCGGGGTGCCGAAGGTGGGCGCGCCCGAGTTCATGTCGATCGAGGATACAAACGTACCGGCAATCACCGGAGCACCTTTGCGGATCAGCTGCGAATAGGCCACACCGGCCATCACTTCTGCCAGCACCTGGGTCAGCGTCCCGGTCACCGACACAGGCGCCATGGCCCCGCCAACGATGAAGGGTGAAATAATGGCGGCCTGGTTGTTCTCGGCAAACACTTCCAGCGCGCCCATCATCACATCATCAAACTGCATCGGCGAGTTGATGTTGATCAGCGACGTGGTGACGGTGTTTTGCTGGACGAACTCCTTGCCGAACAGGATGCCACACATGTCGACGGTATCTTGCGCACGTTCCGGCGCGGTCACCGACCCCATGAACGGTTTGTCGCTAAGCTCCATATGCGCCATCAGCATGTCGAGGTGGCGTTTGTTCACAGCCACATCCGTGGGTTCACAGACCGTGCCACCCGAATGGTGCAGCCATTTCGACATATAGCCAAGCTTCACGAATTTGCGGAAATCTTCCATCGTGGCATAGCGGCGACCGCCATCGATATCGCGCACGAAGGGCGGGCCATAGACCGGGGCCAGAACCAGGTTATTGCCACCAATGACCACATTGCGGTCCGGGTTGCGGGCATGTTGGGTGAACTGGCTCGGAGCGGTCTTGCACAGCTCACGCGCCAGACCACGAGGGATGCGCACGCGCTCGCCTTCGACATCTGCCCCGGCCTCTTTCCAACGGGCCAGAGCCGCGGGATTTTCCACGAAATTGACGCCGACCTCTTCCAGAACGGTTTCGGCGTTGTATTCGATGATCTCAATCGCCTCATCATTCAGAATCTCGAGATTCGGAATGTTGCGCTCGATATATTTGGCGGTTTCGAATGAAACTGCACTGCGTTCTGCGCGGCGGGCGGCGCCCCCGCCCCCACGACCCCGTCTGCGTGCGCGAGCTTCGGTCATGTCAACTCCTCCGATATGTCGGTGTAAATCCTGTTTTCATAGGATTTATACCGCACGCCCCGGCAAATCCCGCCTGAAACGGCGCGTAGGGGGCAAAAACGACATATTGGCGGAATGGCACTATAAACCTGTTAAGAAAATCGACCGAGAATCTCACAACACCGCGCGCTCGGGACTTGCGAAAAACTGTCCTCTGGAATAAGGGCATGACATGACAGATCAGAGCCACGACCGCCTTCTCATCATCGACTTCGGCAGCCAGGTCACGCAGCTTATCGCGCGTCGCCTGCGTGAGCTGAATGTCTATTGCGAAATCCACCCTTATCAGAATGTCACCATGGACTTTGTGCGCGACATGGCGCCCAAAGCGGTGATCTTGTCCGGTGGGCCCGACAGCGTGACCCGCGAGGGGTCGCCGCGCGCCCCACAGGAGATTTTTGACTATGGGGTTCCCATTCTGGGCATCTGCTATGGGCAGCAGGTGATGATGCACCAGCTTGGAGGCCGTGTCGAAAGCGGCCATGGCACCGCCGAGTTTGGCCGCGCCTATGTCAAGGAAACGCAGAAACTGGACCTTTTGGAAGGCTGGTATGCGGAAGGTGACGAACAGGTTTGGATGAGCCATGGCGACCATGTCTCTGAAATCGCACCGGGTTTCGAAGTTTATGGCACCTCACCCAACGCGCCTTACGCCATCACGGCCGATCAGGAGCGTCACTTCTACGCGGTGCAGTTCCATCCCGAAGTGCACCACACGCCGAACGGTGCAAAGCTTTACGAACAGTTTGTGAAACTGGCGGGCTTCAAGGGCGACTGGACCATGGGGGCCTATCGCGAAGAAATGATCCGCAAGATCCGCGAACAGGTTGGTGACAAGAAGGTCATCTGCGGATTGTCCGGCGGCGTTGACAGCTCGGTCGCGGCGGTGCTGATCCACGAAGCCATTGGCGATCAGCTGACCTGCGTGTTTGTGGACCATGGCCTGTTGCGCAAAGGTGAGGCTGAAGAAGTCGTCACCATGTTCCGTGACAATTATAATATGGCACTGATTCACGCGGATGAGCAGGAGCTTTTCCTGGGGGAACTGGAAGGCCAGTCGGACCCGGAAACCAAGCGCAAGATCATCGGCAAGCTGTTCATTGATGTGTTCCAGAAACACGCCGATACGATTGATGGCGCTGAATTCCTGGCACAGGGCACCCTTTACCCGGATGTGATCGAGTCGGTCAGCTTCTCCGGTGGTCCCTCGGTCACGATCAAGTCGCACCACAATGTGGGTGGCCTGCCCGAGAAGATGGGCCTGAAACTGGTGGAACCCCTGCGCGAACTCTTCAAAGACGAAGTGCGCGCACTTGGACGCGAACTGGGCCTGCCGCAAAGCTTTATTGGTCGCCACCCCTTCCCTGGGCCGGGCCTGGCCATTCGCTGCCCGGGCGAGATTACCCGTGAGAAACTGGATATTCTGCGCGAAGCGGATGCGGTGTACATCGACCAGATCCGCAAACACGGCCTCTATGATGAGATCTGGCAGGCCTTTGTGGCGATCCTGCCTGTGCGCACCGTAGGTGTGATGGGCGACGGGCGAACTTATGATTATGCCTGTGCGCTGCGGGCTGTGACCTCGGTCGATGGGATGACCGCGGATTACTACCCGTTCAGCCATGAATTCCTTGGCGAAACCGCCACGCGGATCATCAATGAGGTCAAGGGCATCAACCGCTGCACCTATGACATCACCTCGAAGCCTCCGGGCACCATCGAGTGGGAGTGAGCACCGACCCATAGGGGAAAATCAGTCGTCCAGCGGCCTGATTTTAGGTGCGAACACCTGAAGGCTCTGCCTGAAGGTCAGAAGACCGTTAAAACGCCGCCCCGACCGGGTGGCGTTTTCATTTGCAACTCGCTTTTCGATCCGGGCTTTGTTAGCCCTGAACCATGACGGAACAAATTCAGATATCTCTCACCGGGTATTTAGATGTGCCCGAGGACCGGCTGGCAGCGGTGACCGCCGCCCTGCCCGCGCATATTGCCCTGACCCGTGCGGAACCGGGATGCCTGGCGTTTGATGTCTCCATGGACGAAGATATTCCCGGCCGGTTTACTGTTACGGAACGCTTTTCCAGCCGTGCCGATTTTGAGGCCCACCAGCAGCGGATGCGCGCATCACCCTGGGCCGAGATCACCGCAGGCATTCCCCGCCACTACCAAATCACCGAGACCCCCGGATGACCGCAACCACGCGCGCGGCAATCTGGATGAGCGGCGCAATCCTCTCCTTCTCGGCAATGGCCGTTGCAGGCCGAATGGTCAGCGCCCAGCATGACACGTTCGAGCTGATGCTCTATCGGTCAATTGTCGGTTTTGTCGTCGTGCTTGGCTATGCGACCCTGTCGGGGCGCCTCTCACATATCGGGCGGGACCATCTGCCGCGACATGTCCTGCGCAATCTCGCGCATTTCACCGGGCAAAACCTGTGGTTCTACGCTTTGACCCTGATCCCTCTGGCACAGGTCTTTGCGTTGGAGTTCACCTCACCGCTATGGGTTGTGATCCTCGCACCGTTTCTGTTGCAGGAACGATTGACCGGACGAAAGGCGCTCGCCGCCGGGGTTGGATTTCTGGGAATATTGCTGATCGCCCGCCCGGACAGCGGCCTGTCGCTGGGAACCATGGTTGGTGCTCTGGCTGCCATTGCCTTTGCACTGACCGCTATTCTGACACGAAAGCTAACCCAGTCTGCCAATCGCCTGACCATCTTGTTTTGGTTGACCGCCATGCAGCTCGTCTTTGGTTTGGTCTGCGCCGGATGGGATGGCAATATCACCCTGCCTGTTTTGCCCAACATTCCATGGTTCATATTGATCGGACTGGCTGGGCTTCTGGCCCATCTCTGCCTGACCAGTGCCCTGTCGCTTGCGCCTGCAAGTCTCGTCATCCCGATGGATTTCGTCCGGCTGCCGCTGATTGCCGCAGTTGGTGCCTTGTTTTATGGCGAACCCGTTGGGTTTGGACTTCTGGCAGGATCCGTTCTGATTGTATTGGGGAATCTCATCAACCTAGGAAGTTTCTCCAATAGGTTGTTTTTTAAATGAAATCAGTGTCTAACAAGGCAGTGTGGTAAATTGGCACCCGCCATTCGGTGCAAGCCCGCAACTGACCCAAGGTAATAATTGACCGCCCCCTTGCCCAACTTCTAGTTTTCGTTGCAATGACAAAAAACAGGATAAGCCTTTTTCCGCCGATGGCCATTCACCACTCTGGCTGGCGGTGAAGTGGCAAATTGCTCTCAGGGAGGAAACATGAAGAGTTTTGCGTTAACGGCCGCATCTGTTGCTTTGACGGCCACCACGGGGATTGCAGGCGGGATCGACCGCTCGGGTCAGGATATCTCTATCCTGTTTGAAAAAGGCAACCACGTTCAACTGACCTTCGCATCTGTCAGCCCCAATGTGGAAGGCACCGCAGTTGCAGGACCTGCTGACTTCTCGCAGTCGGCAGTTGACTACAAGACCTTTTCCTTTGGGGTCAAAAAGCAGATCAATGAAAACCTGAGCTTTGCGATCAAGATGGATGAACCTTATGGCGCGGATATTCGTTATAAGGACGGTGCCCTGAGCCAGCTGGGCAATCTTCTGGCCGCGGGCGCCAGCCTGCCGGTTGGTCATCCCATTCACACCGCTCTGACATCAGACCCACAGGGGCGTGCGCTGGTTGACAGCAAAGCAATCCGCACGTTGTTGCGTTACGAATTCGGGAACGGTTTCAGCGTTCATGGTGGCCTGCGCGCGCAACGCGTGAGCGGTGAAATCCTGTCCGGTGACGGGCTTTTGCAGGCGAGCAGCTCGTTTGACTTCGGTTATTCGGCCGGTGTGGCTTATGAACGCCCGGACATCGCGCTGCGGGTCGACCTGACCTATAACTCGGCAATTGATCATGATCTGGCCGGCACCCATAACCTTGCCCCTGCAACCGGTAAAGTGCGCGTTCCGGAGAGTTACAACCTGAACTTCCAGACCGGCATTGCGCAGAACACGCTGTTGTTTGGTAAGATCCGCCATGTGGCCTGGGCAGGTACCAAACTGCAGACGTCCTCTGCTTTTGGCGATATCGACTGGGTGGAATTCACCGAAGACTCGACCTCGTATGAACTTGGCCTCGGCCGGAAACTGAACGACAGATGGTCGATTGCCGCGACAATCGGGTATGAAGAAGGCTCGGATACCGGCACCACGTTCCTTGCTCCGACCGGGACCAGCAAATCTTATGGCCTGGGCGCAAGCTATACCGGGGATGGCTATAAGATCTCGGGTGGCTTGAAATATGTGACCTTTGACAAGAAAACCGTGACCTCATCTTCTGGTCTGAGCTCGACCTTCGAAGGTGATGCTCTGGCTGCAGGCCTGTCGCTCGACTTTACGTTCTGAGCGTCACGCCCCTTCAAAATGCAAACCCCGCGCCCGAAAGCGCGGGGTTTTTTCTTTGTTCACAATGTGATGGCTTTGTCATCATCGCTGCGTCACTTCTGGGGCGCACGCACGAGAAGCATTTGACCCCCGCCGCGCCACAGCTTACCAAAGACAAAATCGCAAGGCACAGCAGGGACTATCAGGCATGCTTTATCAATCGTCTCAGGACTGGCAATCCGCCACGCACAAACGGGTGCTGTTCTTTGGCATGTCCGGACTTGGAAAAACATATCTTTCCAACATGTTGCGAGATCATGGTGACTGGTTCCATTATTCGATCGACTATCGTATCGGCACCCGATACATGGGCGAACACATCGCCGACAACTTCAAAGCCGAAGCGATGAAAGTGCCGTTTCTGCGTGAACTTTTGTTGTCGGACAGTATTCGAATCTCGTCGAAGATCACCTTCGAGAACCTCAAACCCATGGCGACCTATCTGGGCAAACCCGGAGACACCGCCAAGGGCGGCCTGCCCTATGAGGAGTATTGTCGCAGACAACAGCAATTCAAACAGGCCGAAATCTCGGCGCTTCTGGATACGCGCAGCTTCATTGATCGGGCGGACCGCATCTATGGCTATCCGCATTTCATTTGCGATAGCGGCGGGTCGATCTGCGAGTGGATTGACCCGGCCCTTGGCGCTGATGATCCCATCCTGAAGGCGCTGAGTGAAGATTGCCTCCTTGTCTGGCTGCGCGGGGATGACCGCCATACGGCCGAACTGGTGCGCCGGTTTGACAAGGCCCCGAAACCGATGGCCTATCAACCGGAATTCCTTACCAAAGCATGGAATGAATATCTAATTGATTCCAATTCGTTAGAGAGTGACGTTGACCCTGACAGCTTCATTCGCTGGACCTATGCCCAGGCCCTTGCCCATCGCCAGCCGCTTTATCAGCACATGGCGCAGTTCGGCGTCACCCTTTGTGCCGAAGATGTGGCGCAGATTAAATCTCCTGATGATTTTGACCGAATGATCGGCGCCGCGCTGGACGCGGCCTGATCCACTTTCTTGACAGTTCATCTGCACACCCCATCTTACCCGTAATCGTTACCCACAGGAGCAAACCATGCCCATCAAAATCCCGACCAACCTTCCGGCCATCGACGTGCTGACGGATGAGGGCGTGATGGTCATGTCGGAAGATCAGGCCGCCAAGCAGGATATCCGGCCCATGCGGATCGCCCTCCTCAACCTGATGCCAAAAAAGATCGAGACCGAAACGCAGTTTGCACGCCTGATCGGCGCGCATCCGCTTCAGATCGAACTGACATTGCTTCGCCCATCGGAACATATCTCGAAAAACACGTCCGAAGCTCATATCGGTGCGTTCTATCAGACCTGGGAAGACGTGAAGGATCAGAAGTTTGACGGTCTGATCATCACCGGTGCGCCAATTGAACATCTTCCTTTTGAGGAGGTGACCTATTGGGATGAAATCAGTCAGATCTTTGACTGGACCCAGACCAATGTGCATTCCACCTTTGGTGTCTGCTGGGGGGCGATGGCGATGATCTACCATTTCCATGGGGTCAAGAAACACATTCTCGACGCCAAGGCATTCGGGTGCTTTCCGCAACAGAACCTGGATACGACCTCGCCCTATTTGCGTGGATTTTCAGATAGCTGCGTGGTTCCGGTCAGCCGCTGGACTGAAATGCGCCAGGATGAGGTAGACGCTGCTCCCGGGTTGAAAACCTTGCTCGGCTCGGATGAGGTTGGCCCTTGTCTGATCGAAGATAAAGCCCATCGGGCCCTCTATGTATTCAACCACTTCGAATATGACAGTTTCACCCTCAAGGGCGAGTATGATCGGGATGTGGCCAAGGGCGCGCCCATCAACGTCCCGATAAACTATTATCCGGCCAATGATCCGACCCGGACGCCTGAAAATCGGTGGCGCAGCCATGCGCATTTGCTTTATGCCAACTGGATTTCGGAAATGTATATGACGACACCGTTTGACATGAACGAAATCGGAAAATCCATCAAGGATCGCCGCCGTTAAGGGGGAGAGGGCTTTGAGCCCCCCCTGCAACGGGGGGGCTCATTCTGCCGTAGCTTAACAAACTGCACACGACGCCTGTTATTGTGTGATCCCCAACAGGTGACGCGTGAGTTAATCGCATTTACATGCGGGTGCTCTGCCCTCATAATGGCGTGAAATCAGGAGGTTGCAGCATGTCCCATTCCCCCGAAACCCTGCCGTTCGAGGGTGCCATTTCCAAATATTTTCACGACACCTTCCCCGCTGATTTGCGCAAGGCACTGCAGGAGGCAGGTAAAAAAGACATTCTGGACCCAAGCTATCCCTATGACCGGCTCATGGATCGCAACACATATGAAGCCGAAATCAAGGCGTTGCAATTGGAGCTGGTCAAACTTCAGGCGGATGTAAAGGCAACTGGCAAACGTGTGATTGTCGTGTTCGAAGGGCGTGATGCTGCTGGCAAAGGGGGCACGATCAAACGCATCCGCGAGAACCTCAACCCCAGGGTTGCCAAGGTGGTGGCCTTGTCAAAGCCCACTGAGCGCGAACAGGGGGAATGGTATTTCCAGCGGTATATCAAACACTTGCCCACCGCCGGTGAAATCACCCTCTTTGACCGGAGCTGGTATAATCGCGCAGTGGTCGAAAAGGTATTTGGCTTTTGCACAGACACCCAGCGCGACGCCTTTTTCCGACAATTGCCAGAGTTTGAGGACATGATCGCAGACGAGGGGATCCATTTCGTGAAACTCTGGCTGAATGTCGGACGCTCCGAACAATTGCGCCGCTTCCTCGCCCGCGAAAAGGATCCTCTAAAACAATGGAAACTCAGCTGGATTGATGTCGAAGGCCTGAACCGATGGGACGACTATTCGCAGGCCATCGGTGAAACCTTCGATAAAACTCATCGCTCTGTCACGCCCTGGACCATCATCCGCTCCGATGACAAACGCCGCGCCCGACTTGCGGCCTTGCGGGCGGTGCTGCAGGGGATCGACTATTCAGGCAAGAACCCAGAAGTGGCCTGTGCACCTGATACGGAAATCTGTGGCGGCCCAGAGGTTTGGCATGTCTAAACGCGGCTATCACCATGGAAACCTGCGGCAGGCCCTGGTCGAAGCGGCGCTTGCATTGATCGAGGAAAAAGGCCCGACCGGCTTCACCCTGTCCGAAGCTGCAAAGCAGGCGGGTGTCACCCCAGCCGCAGTGTATCGCCACTTCAAGGGCCGTGAAGACCTGATCGCCGAAGCTGCGCGCCAAGGCTATGAAATTTTTGCCGATTTGATGGAGTTTGCCTATTCCAAGGGGCAGCCCTCTGCGCTAGCCAGTTTCGAGGCAACCGGTCGCGCCTATCTGGCCTTCGCCCGCAAATATCCCGGCCACTACATCTCAATGTTTGAAAGCGGCGTCTCGGTAAACCACTCCCCCGAACTGGCAATGGTCGCCAATCGCGCCATGGGCGTGCTCGAAAAAGCCGCGGGCGCTCTTGCTGAGCACATCCCGCAAGAAAAACGCCCACCCGCAAAAATGGTCAGCGCCCATATCTGGGCCATGAGCCATGGGGTTGTGGAACTGTTCGGGCGCGGAAGCCCCGGGCAGAAAAGCCCCTTCCCACCAGAAGAACTTCTGGAAACAGGCATAGGCGTTTACCTGCGTGGCCTTGGTCTGATCAAACCAGACGAGTAAAACGTTTCGGGACAAATTCGAGACATATGTTCATGCCGAAATGCCCGCGCCATTGAGATCTCCGACGGCGCCCTGCCCTGATTTTTTCCGCCCCTTATTTTCTGGTCAGAAATATCCCGGGGTGAGCGAGCTTGCCTCGCGAGGGGCAGCGCCCCTCACCCCTCTAAAGTGTTTCGACTTATTATTGAGACACAATAATGAGGCGAAACGCTCGAAACCTACTGATGTTGCGGGCGTTTCGAAATCAACTTGTGACTCAATCTAATCTCGAAACGCTTTAACAACTTACGCCAACAGCTTGTGACAGAGCTCCAACCCGTTGATCAACGTATCTACGTCGTCACGCGTGTTATAAAGACCAAAGGACGCGCGCGCGGTCGCCGCAACGCCAAGATGCTCCATCAGCGGTTTGGCACAATGATGGCCTGCGCGCACCGCAATCCCCTTTTTGTCGAGAATGGTGGAAATGTCATGGGCATGGGCCGCGCCTTCCATGGTCAACGAGAAAATTGCGGCTTTGCCCGGAGCAGTGCCCTGCACATTGACCCAGTTGAGGCCTGACAGGCGTTCCTGGGCATATTTGGCCAGATCAGCCTCATGGGCGGCAACATTCTCCATTCCCAGCCCCATGAGATAGTCCAGCGCAGCCCCCAGGCCGATTGTCTGCACGATGCCTGGCGTCCCGGCTTCGAACTTCAACGGGGCGCTGGCATAGGTCACATGATCTTTGGTTACCTCGTCAATCATGTCACCGCCGCCCATGAAGGGCTGCATTTCAAGGGCGCGATCCCGGCGCACATAAATTGCCCCGGATCCCGAGGGCCCATAGAGTTTGTGACCGGTGATCGCATAGAAATCACATCCGAGATCCTGCACATCGACCGGCATATGCACCGCCCCTTGCGATCCATCCACCAACACCGGAACGCCTTTCGCGCGCGCGCCGGAACAGATGGCTTTCACGTCCACAACCGTGCCCAATACGTTGGAGCACTGGGTCACGGCGATCAGCCGGGTCTTATCCGAGATTGCGCCCAGCACTTTTTGCGGATCAAGTGACCCATCCAGTTCCGGATCAACCCATTTCAGAACAACCCCCAGACGTTCCCGCAGGAAGTGCCAGGGCACGATATTGGCGTGGTGTTCCATGGTCGAGAGGATAATCTCATCCCCGGCCTCCATCCTTGGGGCTGCCCAGGCGTAGGAGATCATATTGATCCCTTCGGTGGTTCCGGAATTGAAGATAATCTCATCTTCATGGGCGGCATTCAAAAACCGCTGCACAATGGCCCGAACCGCCTCATAGCGTTCGGTCGAGAGGTTTGAAAGATAATGCAGACCACGGTGAACATTGGAATATTCCTCGGCATATCCGCGCGTGATCGCATCAATCACCACCTGTGGTTTCTGCGCCGAGGCCCCATTGTCCAGATAGGTCAAAGGTTTTCCGTTCACCTCTCGGGACAGGATCGGGAAATCTTCACGGATCTTGGTGACGTCATACATGATCATTCTCCGAACTGAATGGGTTCTACGCCCAGAAGGACAAGTAGGAAAGACAAGGCAAACACCGCCAGAACCATGGTGGAGGCGATCCCGGCAAATACCAGCCCAGCCGAGCGAAAGCCGTGACTCTCTGCAATGAAGTGGCTCAGGATCCAGAAAAAGAGGACGGAACTCATCACCATGAGGATGCCTGCAAGTGCAGGGGCAAACAGCGAAAATACCAAGGATGCCAGCTGGAAAACCAACAGGACAAATTCAAGCCAGATGGCAATGGTCAAAGCGTCATCAAAGCTGCCCTGCCCGCCGGCCAGGCGACCAATCAGATAAATCATGAAAACGCCTGAAACCAGAAAGGCCGCTTCAATTGCGCCCAGAACCATCGGGTCCGACAAAACAGGTCCGAACACGGCTGCGTCGACCGGATAGAGCAAATGGCTGACCACCCCTGCGGCGGCCGCAAACACCAAAAGCAGCCACAAACTCAGCCAGCGCGCCTTCCGGGAAACCGGAAGATCAAACAGATCGCGCGCCACCTTGCGTGGCTCGGGCACGGTTTGCAGGATCATGCCAAACAGGTAACCAGGTTCAAATCTCATGGCATTTTCACTCTTTGGGCCATTCCGCCTGACGGAAATTCACCGACCAGAATATCAGGAAAGTCAGAAAAGCGATGATGCCGGTCAGTTGCATCTGGATGCCCGGACCGATGAAACCGCCGACCAGCCCCCATAAAAGCCACAGGGGGGTGGCACAAAGGAGGGACCAGAACAGCGCAAATCGGGCGCCAAACGCCGTGCCACGCGCCTTGAACAAACGCGCAATGCCATGGCTGATTGACCCGATCGCATAAAGCACCAAGGGCATGATGAACACCCAGGCCAGAAGCACGGACCCAAGCAGCATGTTCAGTTCCTGCCCTGTTTCATGGGCAATCCGGGCCTGCATGGGCCATTGCGACACGAAAACCAAAACACAGGCCGCCATCAGGATCGCCAGAGACCGGTCCTCGCGCACACCTTGTTGCATTCGGTGCTGAAACACCGACCGGGGGCTGCGATAGCTTTTCAGCACGTCTTTTATGACCGACATATCCGGCCCTTTCCTAACTGTCAGCCGGACCTCTCCGTCCGTGATGGCTGCGGCCCATTGATCGGATCAGAGCCGCAGACCCATCAGATCAGCTGCGGTGCCGTTCCAGCCAGGCCTCAAGCCGCGACACGATATCGTCGGCAATCGCCTCATCCTCGATCTCGTCGATGGCATCCGCCAGAAAGGCCAGAACCAGAAGGTCGGTGGCGATCTTTTCAGGCACCCCGCGAGAGCGCAGATAAAACAAAGCCTCTTCGTCGATTGCCCCAGAGGTGGAGCCGTGCGAACAGGCCACGTCATCGGCATAAATCTCAAGCTCGGGCTTGGCAAGGAACTGACTGTCCTCATCCAGAAGAAGAGATTGGGATTTCTGGTATCCATCCGTTTTCTGAGCGTCCGGTTTGACCAGGATCTTGCCCTGGAACACACCGGTGGCGCCGTTTTTCAGCACCTTCTTGAACACCTGACGGCTTTCGCAATTTACCGCGTCATGGGTGATGAAGACGGTGTCATCGTGATGAAACGCCCCGTCATTGCCATCGCCAAGAGCGGCCCCGGCGATATGCGCCACCGCATCATCACCCAGCAACTCGATCACCGCCTCATTGCGGGTGAGTGCGCCATTAACAGACATGGTAAAGCTCTTGAACACGCTTTCCGCCTGCAAACGGGCAAAAAGATGGGTGGAAAGCTGGCGCTCATGATCGCGGCCTTGGGCGCGAACATGATGGAATTCGGCTTTGGCCGCCACATCCACCTCGGTCACCTGTGACAGGCGCGAGGCCGCGGTGCCATTCTCCAGAAGGGTCAGCTTGGCGCCCTCTTCCAGCTTGATGACATGGTGCAGAACCGCGTCAGAAGTCTCTGACTTGTGGCGATAGACCAGACTGACCGGACGCGACACCTGAGAGGTGACGCGGATCAGAACACCATCGGTGGCCATGGCGGTGTTATGGGCAGCCAACGGGCGCTGAACGGGGGTATGCCCGCGCGCTTCAAGCACGCCAAAGAGCTGTCCGGCCCAATGAAGGTCGGCCTCTTGCGCTGTTGCCAGACGCTCAATTTCTAACCCATCCTGGGTCAGGTCATCTGAGGCCTCTGCATCAAATACACCGTCGACAAAGACGATTTTCAGGCGGTCAATCGCGTCATAAACCGGCGCTTCGCCTTCGTAATCAAAGACAGAAGCTCTGGCGGCTTCGCCGGAGATCAGCCCATCCGGGCGGGTCCATTTCCAGTATTCGTCACGACGACCGGGCAACCCCATTTCTGCCAAACGTTGGGCGGCCTCGTCGCGGGCTTTGCGGGCCCAGGCGCCAGAGGCGGGGCGGTTTTCCACGGTCAACAGACCGTCTTTCTGTGCCGGGGCCGTGCTCATGCGTCCAGCTCCGCCAGAATGTCTGCGTATCCGTTGTTTTCAACCTCAAGGGCCAGCTCCGGCCCGCCGGTTTTCACAATGCGGCCACGCGCCATGATATGCACCACATCCGGTTTGATGTGATCCAGCAGGCGCTGATAATGGGTGATCACCAGGAAGGAGCGACCTTCGTCGCGCAGCGCATTCACGCCCTCGGACACCAGCTTCATCGCGTCCACATCGAGACCGGAATCGGTTTCATCAAGGATGCACATCTTCGGCGCAAGCATGGCCATCTGCAAAATCTCGTTGCGCTTCTTTTCCCCACCCGAGAAGCCCACGTTCACCGGGCGTTTCAGCATGTCGGCATCGATCTTCAGATCCTTCGCCTTGGCGCGCACGAATTTCAGGAAATCTGCGGCAGACATTTCCTCTTCCCCGCGTGCTTTGCGCTGGGCATTCACCGCGGTGCGCAGGAAGGTCATGTTGCCCACACCCGGGATCTCAACCGGGTATTGGAAGGCCAGGAACAGGCCGGCAGCGGCGCGTTCTTCCGGTTCCAGCTCCAGCAGGTCTTCTCCGTCCAGGCTGGCCTCGCCCCCGGTCACTTCATAACCGTCACGCCCCGAAAGCACATAAGACAAGGTCGACTTGCCCGAGCCGTTCGGGCCCATGATCGCATGAACGCTACCTGCGGGCACTTCCAGATCAACGCCCTTGAGGATCTGCTTATCCTCTTCTTCAAGTTTAACCTGCAGGTTTTTGATTTTAAGCATGTTTATCCTTTCAGAGATCCAAGGCAGCCAAGTCTTGCGCACGCAGTGATGCGGGGAACGCAGCCAGCAAACTGGCTTTGGACGCCTCGATACCATCTTGATATGAGAGTGTTTGGTCTTTCAGCGTGGTGACCCACGCCGGGATGTCGGTCAGTTTCACCGGGCAGGCAAGCGGTCGCTCGATCCCGGTGGCATAGTCATAGAATTTCAGTTTGGGCATGGCATGGATGGCCACGGGCTCCAACCAGGTGTTGGGAATGCCAAAACTATCCGCAACCACCAGCCCGTGCAGGCTGGAAGAAATCACATGGGCACAGCGCGCGATCTCGGCAACGGCCTCACGGGCACTGCGGCGCGGATCAATCAAAAACAGCGCAGGTTCCGCAGCCAAAACAGCCGCCAGTTCCGGGCTGTCCACATGTTTCATATGGGGAATGATCCCGATGCGGTCGATCCGTTCCCCCTGCGCCCCCAGCGCCTCTTGCGCCAAAAGGCCCGGATCCCCAAACTGGTTATGTTTGAGGCCAAGAAATGTGGCGGTCAAAGGCCCGCGCACAAGACGGGTCTCAACATATGGCAGAAAGTCTTTTGGCACCGGGAACATCAAACCCGTGCCCCAGATCACCGGCCGGTTCCCCTTGGGAGATCCATCCTTGAACCGATTGCGCACCCCTTGCAGCACCGACCCCAGGGCCACCATGTCGGCGGCATCCTTGGGGGCCCAGCTTACCTCTCGTCCGGACACGAACGAAACCACCTCGCGCGACAGGTCGTCGCCGAAATTCGGTTCATCCTTCCACCAGTAAAGTTTGAGAGGCGTTGCAGACATCGGGGTGATCTCAGTGAAACTTGCTCATGTATTTCAGCGCGACCCGAGCGACAGCCCAGCCTAGGAAAATCCCCAGCGGGATCCAGATCATCGGGTTCATCAGCGCCTCGGGGTTGAGGTTGATGATGACCACCGCAATCAGCCCGCCAAGGGCGGGGAAACCGAAATGAATGATGCTTTCAAGCCCATCACGCAGATTACTCATGATCTTTCCTCTCTGTCCCACCGATCAAGGTGCCCATTCAGCTGAGCCTCCTCGTATCTCAGGGCGAATTCCTTTTGTTCGAGCTCGCTCAACTCTTTTCGCAACGCTGACGCTTTCGCCATCTTTCTTTTGTTGATCCGCACACGGACAATCACCCACAAAACAGCAAAAACAGCAGCTCCAACAATTGCCAAAATAGGGGTATGAGCCACGCCCAATCCCCCAAGGAAGAAGCGCAAGGCCAGCCAAACCGCCAACGTGACAGCAATGGGACCTGCTGTTTCAAAGCCATGATGGCGGCTTAAAGCAGTTTCCTGATGCCCATTTGTGCCATTGCGGTTGCGCATTTACCCCACCGATCCTTCCAGTGAAATCGCCACAAGTTGTTGGGCTTCCATGGCAAATTCCATCGGCAGCGCCTGCAGAACTTCCTTGGCAAACCCGTTTACGATCAGCGCCACGGCCTCTTCTTCGTCCATCCCCCGCTGGCGGCAATAGAACATCTGTTCTTCGTCCACCTTCGAAGTTGTCGCCTCATGCTCGACCCGCGACGAGTTGTTCTTCACCTCGATATAAGGCACCGTATGCGCCCCACATTTGTCACCAATCAGCAAGCTGTCGCACTGGGTATAGTTGCGCGAGTTTTTGGCTTTCGGGTGCATCGACACCAGACCCCGATAGGTGTTCTGTGCTTTGCCTGCCGAAATCCCTTTCGACACGATGCGCGATTTGGTGTCGCGGCCCAGATGCACCATTTTGGTGCCGGTATCGGCCTGCTGGTAGTTGTTGGTGATCGCGATCGAATAGAACTCGCCCTGGCTTTCAGCACCGCGCAGGATGCAAGACGGGTATTTCCAGGTCACTGCGGAACCGGTTTCCACCTGGGTCCACATCACTTTTGACCGGTCACCCCGGCAATCAGCCCGCTTGGTCACGAAGTTATAGATGCCACCCTTGCCGTTTTCATCCCCGGGGAACCAGTTCTGAACGGTCGAGTATTTCACCTCGGCATCTTCTTCGACGATGATTTCCACCACCGCGGCGTGCAGCTGTGCGGTGTCGCGTTGTGGCGCTGTACAGCCTTCCAAATAGCTGACATAGCTGCCTTTATCGGCAATGATCAGCGTGCGCTCGAACTGGCCGGTGTTTTCCGCGTTGATGCGGAAATATGTGCTGAGCTCCATCGGGCAGCGGGTGTTGGGCGGGATGTAGACGAACGACCCGTCCGAGAACACGGCCGAGTTCAGCGTCGCATAATAGTTGTCCGACACCGGGACCACCGAGCCCAGATATTTCTTCACCAGCTCGGGATGCTCTTTGATCGCTTCTGAAATCGAGCAGAAGATCACGCCCGCTTTTTTAAGCTCTGCCTGAAAAGTCGTACCAACGGACACGGAGTCAAACACAGCATCCACCGCAACCTTACGCCCTTCGGCAGGCATGTCCTCAGCGCCTTCAACACCGGCAAGGATCATCTGTTCTTTCAGCGGAATTCCCAGCTTCTTGTAGGTCTCCAGCAGCTTGGGATCCACGTCATCCAGCGATTTCGGCTTTTCTTCCATCGATTTCGGCCGGGCATAGTAATACTGGTCCTGAAAATCGATTTCCGGATAATTCAGCAACGCCCAGCTGGGTTCCGCCATCTTTTCCCAACGCTGGAACGCGGCAAGACGCCATTCGGTCATCCATTCGGGTTCTTCGTTCTTTTCGGAAATCAGGCGCACGATATCGGGGTTCACGCCCTTGGGCGCATACTCCATCTCGATCTCGGTTTCCCAACCGTACTTATACTTTCCGGCAAGTGATTTGACCGCCTCGACGGTTTCCTCTTCCACGCCTTCCTTGACGTTCAGTTCATCAATACCGGACATCTCACCCTTTCGATCCGCCTGAGCCCTTGCGGGCGCGGAATTTTCCATATTCCCGACCCCATGCATCTGCAAATGCAAGGATCTGTTCCTCACTTGTATCAGGGCCAATCGACACGCGAACCGCGCAAGACGCCAACCCTTCATCATAGCCCATCGCCCGCAGAACTGCGCTCGATTTCACTTTCCCAGACGAGCAGGCAGATCCGGCCGAAATGGCAAAACCCGCCAAGTCCATCACCATCACCTGCGTCTCGCCCTTCCAGCCGGGCGTGATGAAACAGGAGGTGTTGGGAAGCCTGTTTTCGGCTTTCCCGACAAAAATAGTGTCTTTTTCCGATTCCGCAATGGCGTTTTCTAGAATCTTTCTAAGTTCTGCGACTCGTTCGCAAACACCATTCTCCAGATCAAGCTGAGCCGCTTTAGCAGCCGCCGCAAACCCACTGATCCCAATCAGGTTTTCCGTTCCAGAGCGGCGCCCCATCTCTTGCCCGCCGCCCTTGATCTGCGCCGCGATATCGGTGCCACGTTTCACAATCAACGCCCCGATCCCCTTTGGCCCACCCAACTTATGGGCCGAGACAATCGCCATATCCGCCCCACACCAATTGAACGCAAAGGGGATTTTACCAAATGCCTGCGTCGCATCGGTCAACAACAGCCCGTCCGGCAAGGTCTGGATCACACCCGTTTCCGAATTGGCCAGTTGCAAGGCAGATTTCGCCGGGTCGGTCACCGTTACTGAACCATTTTCAGACACGTCCAGATCTTCGCTGCACCAGGACCGCACCGCATCATGCTCCACCCCCGCGCAATGCAGCCCCTTTCCCGAAAGCGCCAAAGCCGCGGCCTCGGTCGCCGAGGATGTAAAGATGATATCGGCGCCTTCCGCCCCAAGGGCAGCTGCCAGATCTTTCCGCGCGCGTTCCATCATTCCCTTGGCGGCGCGCCCTTCGCTGTGAACAGACGAGGGATTGCCGACAAGATCCATGGCCCGAAGCATCGCCTCACTCGCCTCGGGACGTAAAGGCGTGGTTGCGTTCCAGTCCAGATAGGTTCGGGTCATAGGCTCCATTCCTCGGTAACTGCACGCGATTTCATGCGCTCCAGCAGATCCAAAGCAAAATCAAGACGAAGCTCGTAATTCGCACCAGCGTCCAGATTGTCCGGAACATCATCCCCAACAGCGTTTATGGCGCTGCGAATTACAGCACCGCTTAACGGAACAAAGTCAGGATCCATCTTGGTCATCCAGTTGATCAACCGACCTCCTACCCATGTTTTCCGACGATGCGCTTCCAGACCATAGCCAACGCGCCGCGCAAGGTGGATAAGCGACAATTCCTTTGACATATAACATTTGTCGGCCGCGTCACTGAACCGCGCACCAAATCGAAGCAGAGGTGACATATTGCGGGCCGCCTCTGTCGCTTGTCTTGCAAGCCCCGGCGCCTGGCTGGTCGCACTGAGACGAATACGCGGCAGACCACTTAACCCCACAAAAGTGGTCATTCGTCATCCACCACGGCAAACAGCGTGGGAACTGCGGGGCATGGGGTCAGTTCGTTCTTCACGACATCAGACAACCGGGTCTGGTGCAGGAACACATAGACATGGGCGGACAGACCTTCCCAAAGACGGTTGGTCATAGATTGCGCACGCGACCCGGACGAGGCCCCCGACGCCCCAGCCCCCTTGTGCAGCGCTGAAACAGTTTCATCAACCGCAGCCAGGATTTCGGCCACGCGAATATCGCTGGCAGAGCGCGCCAGACGATACCCGCCGCCCGGCCCCCGCACACTTTCCACCAGCTCCGCCCGACGCAGCTTCACAAAAAGCTGTTCGAGATAAGGTAGCGAGATATCCTGACGTTTTGACAGATCTGTCAGCGACATCAGCTCACCCGCAGGCATCATCGCCAGATCTGCCAGCGCCACCATGGCATACCGGCCTTTGGTCGAAAGTTTCATCACTGCCCCCTATCTGTCGCCGTCAATCCGCGCCAAAAACATTGACCTTGACCGCGTGGGCCACTAGGTCACTAAAGACGTGCTTGCTCAGGGCTTTGCACCCGAGACTTGCGCACCCCGTATTATGGCGCGCGCCCCAACCCGTCAAGGATTGCAAAGGGGCCTGCGGACAGGAGAGAGCAAAACGAATGCCCGAAGTGATTTTTCCCGGCCCCGAAGGCCGGCTCGAAGGCCGCTACCACCCGCAAAAAACAAAAGATGCCCCGATTGCCATTGTCTTGCACCCGCATCCACAATTTGGCGGCACGATGAACAACAAGGTGGTCTACAACCTCCACTATGCCTTCCACAAAATGGGCTTCAACGTCCTGCGGTTCAACTTCCGCGGCGTGGGGCGTTCGCAGGGGGAATATGATCAGGGCGTTGGCGAACTGTCAGATGCGGCCTCGGCGCTGGATTACCTTCAGTCCATGAACCCGAACGCCAAACATTGCTGGGTGGCCGGATTTTCCTTTGGGGCCTGGATCGGCATGCAATTGCTGATGCGCCGACCGGAAATAACTGGTTTCGTTTCCGTGTCCCCTCCTGCAAACATGTATGATTTCAGCTTCCTGGCCCCCTGCCCCAGTTCGGGCCTGATCCTGAATGGCACCAATGACCGCGTGGCCCCACCGGCGGACACCCATGCGCTTGTCGACAAACTGCACGAGCAAAAGGGCATCACCATCACCCACACGGAAATCGAAGGCTCGGGCCATTTCTTTGAAGAGCCGCACATGGACACCATGATCACCTGCGTGGACGAATATGTGCGCCGTCGCCTGACCGAAAACACGCGCTGAACGCGGACAGATTCCAAAATTAAAGGGGTCGGAACATGGATTTTCTGGAACAGGTTGCTGACGAGCTGGCAACAGATGTTTTGAAAGTTGTGGACGCAACCGGTGATGAAAGCATTATCACCCGGATCAAGAAAGAAGTCGGAATCTCCTCAACCACTCTGGAAGAGGCGTTCATGACCGCAGTCAGGGTGCGCCGTGCGGAAGTGCGCGGCCGCGCCCTCTTGCGGGAAATCGCAAATGACGCCCTGTCTGAACGCGAAACTCCAACCGAGGAATAAATCCGGACATCGGAAAAGTGAAGAACCCGCGGGCCATAGGATGGCGCGCGGGTTTTAAACTTTTAGCGGTTGCAAAATCCTGATCAAATGCGGTTTCTGTTTGACGATCGACGCGGAAATATGGCCATTTTGCCCTAATTCCCGTCCCCCCTCAGGCCCGTTACAAGCCGATGCCGGTTCTCAAATTCTCGTGAGATTTCGGGGCTAGATAAAACTTTAGATTAAATCACAATAACCCAAAGATACCCCAAACTAACCAGATAGGTAGACGTAACTTTGTCATGATTGTGGCAGAATTTTGACTGTAATTGGGAGCCGATTTTTCACGGCACTTCCTTCTCCGGTCAGCTTCCGAGCTCCGAAGTTTTTTTGAAATAACTTTCTTTTTACGGGGGGTAGAATGTTTAGAACCAGAACATCCACGCTAAGCATGCTCGCTGCTGGCATCATGCTTATTGGATCTGCACAAAGCAGCTTTGCAACTGAATGTACGTTTAAAACGCATCGGGCATCCCTTGATGCAGATATCTTGTGCGGCTGCACAAGTGTGACGACAAAGCTGCTGCGGCACATTCAGAGAAGTGACGACTTTCTCACTATTCTTGAAAAAACAAGCGCGCAATGTCCCGCCTTTGCGAATGCGTTGAACGCATTGCCAACGGCAACGATTCCATCTGCATTGCCCGACTACGATGATGAACCCAACCAAAAGCCTGGCGGCGGCGGTAGCGGCGGCGGTGACGGCGGCGGTGACGGCGGCGGTGACGGCGGCGGTGATGGCGGCGGTGATGGCGGCGGTGACGGCGGCGGTGATGGCGGCGGTGACGGCGGCGGTGACGGCGGCGGTGATGGCGGCGGTGATGGCGGCGGTGATGGCGGCGGTGACGGCGGCGGTGATGGCGGCGGTGATGGCGGCGGTGACGGCGGCGGTGATGGCGGCGGTGATGGCGGCGGTGACGGCGGCGGTGATGGCGGCGGTGATGGCGGCGGTGACGGCGGCGGTGATGGCGGCGGTGACGGCGGCGGTGACGGCGGCGGTGACGGCGGCGGTGATGGCGGCGGTGACGGCGGCGGTGACGGCGGCGGTGACGGCGGCGGTGACGGCGGCGGTGACGGCGGCGGTGATGGCGGCGGTGACGGCGGCGGTGACGGCGGCGGTGATGGCGGCGGTGACGGCGGCGGTGACGGCGGCGGTGACGGCGGCGGTGATGGCGGCGGTGATGGCGGCGGCAATGGCGGCGGCAACGGCGGCGGCAATGGCGGCGGCAATGGCGGCGGCAACGGCGGCGGCAATGGCGGCGGCAATGGCGGCGGCAACGGCGGCGGCGGCGGCGGCAACGGCGGCGGCGGCAACGGCAACTCGGATTCCACAAACGGGAACTCAGGCAATTCCAGCGGGAACGGTGGCTGCACGAGCGGTGGAAACCAAGGCAAAAACAACTGCTAAGTCAAACAAACAAAACGGGCGTAGCAAATGCTACGCCCGTTTTCTGTCTGAACCGTTTTTTGGGTGTGAAGACTATTGAAAGGTCTTAACCACCTGCGAAGACATTGACCCAGCGAGCAGGATTGTTCGGATCCTGCATCCGCAAAAACACATAACGGGTATCCTGCCAGCTTCGAATCTTATTCGTCACATTGTCCAGGATCAGATCCCCTTTGGCCGAACGATACACAAGAACCGCATGAGAATTGCGTTTTCGGTCAAGAACCGTTGCGATCAAAAGGCGTTGCGGCGAAATCCCCTGCCCGATCAGCGCGTGTTTCTTTGCAAGCGCATAATCCTCACAGTCGCCACCAAGCCGGGAAGGCATGGTCCAGCGCTCCGCAACACCATATTGCTTCTGATCATCCACTGGGCGGATGGTCCGATTGACATGCGAATTGATCTGTCGGACCACCTTCATCTCACCAGGGCTAACGGCGCGATCCGCCGAGCCGGTGGAGCAGGCCCATCGATATGTTTGACACAGAGTTCTGGCGCCCGGAGGGGCCGCAACCTGCCCCTTGTTCGGGACAAAATAGCCACCAGCTGCGGTTGCGACCTCGGCCCCGCCGAGCATAACCGCACCAACGGCCACGAAAATCATGGATTTAACAGCGCTTGCCACGCGCAATCTGCCCCCCGGCATTACATACTGCTTCATGTCTCTATCCCGCTCCTTGCCTTGCACCTCATACTTAAATGGCTTGGCGTCAAAGGGTTCATTTCATGACAAGTTCCCCTGTCAGGAGTTAAGATAGAGTGTAAATTTGTCCAAAAATGGGCCTGTATGCGGCCAGATAGCTGCATTTGTGCGTTTCTGGCTACAATACTTTTTCCTAAGCGCGGATTGTTGCCGATTTAAACATGCAATCACACATGCAATCGGAATGGCTCACAGCTGGTAGATCTCATAAAACTTGCTTTCCAGATAGCTCAACAACGGCTCAACCGTTATGGAAGATCCGGTTGCATGCGTGATGGTCGCAACCGGTTCACGAAGGCCGCCGTATTTCTGAAGCTTTTCCCTCAACCACCCTGTCGCATATGTGGCATGACCTTTTGCTAGCTGGGCCTCCAGATCGGGCAGATCCGCACACAGGGCCTGGTAAAGACATCCCGCGTAAATATTGCCCAAGGCATAAGTTGGAAAATAGCCAAACAACCCGACGGCCCAATGCACGTCCTGCAACACTCCATTTGAAGCTTTGTCGACCTCGTATCCGAAGTCCGTTGCAAAGCGCGCATTCCAGGCATCTTCCAGATCGGCAACATCGAGATGCCCGGTGATCAACCGGCGCTCAAGATCAAAGCGCAACATCACATGCAGGTTATACTGAACCTCATCCGCCTCGGTTCGGATAAAGCCTTTGTTGATCCGGTTGACGGTTCCGTAAAACGCCTCAGCGGATGACGCAGGGGCCTTACCAAATGCCTTTTCCATCTGCCCAAACAGGTAGCCCGTAAACGCACGCGACCGGCCGATCTGGTTTTCGTAAATCCTCGACTGGCTTTCATGCACCCCCATTGACACGCCTGTGCCCAGAGGCGTGAAGAGATGCGTTTTGTCGATGCCCAGTTCGTAACAGGCGTGGCCCACCTCGTGTATGGTCGAATAGAAACAGTTGAACGGATCTTCTTCTGCCGTGCGGGTGGTAATGCGAACATCTTGCCCCGAGCCGGACGAAAACGGATGAACCGCCTTGTCCAACCGGCCGTGATCGAAGTCATACCCAAACTTCCTGGCCAGTTTGCGCGCCAGTTTCATTTGCTTCTTGGCCGCGTAAGTGCCGATGAGGGCTTCCGGCTGCCGATCGGCGCCAAGGGCGGCATCGCGCAACGCCACGAGGCGCGGACGCATGGCATCAAACAGGGCCTGGATCTCTGTCCCTGACGTGCCCGGTTCATAGCCCTCCAGAAGCGCGTCATAGAGATCTCCGCCATCCGCAAGAGCCGCGGCGCGCTCTCTCTCCAGCTTGACAACTTGTTCAAGAACAGGACGGAAGGCTTTGAAATCATTTGACGCTCGAGCGTCTGCCCAATGCCGTTGAGCCCCGGACGTCACGCGGGCAATTTCGGTTGCGAGCGCCTCGGGCACGCGGGATCTGCGGGTAAAATCCCGGCGGATATGGCGCAGGTTCGCGCGCTGAGTTTCATTCAATTCCTCTTCATCAATGGCCGCCAACCATTCGCCAATTCGCGGATCCGTTCGGCGTTGATGCAGGATCTTCTCAAGCACGGCCATTTCCTCGGCCCGCTGATTGCCCGCACCATCAGGCATCATCGTTTCCTGATCCCAGCCCTGGCGCCCCGCGACCTCACCCAGCGCATTTGTATCTCGCTGAAAGCTCATCAAATCATTGTAGTTTTTCATATCAACCTCTTACGGATTGCTCGTTGGGATAGCCGGACATGAACCGGGCATTCAGGATCAGAACAAAGGACAGGATGGCACCAATCTGATGGGTGATGGCCACATGAAGCTGGGCTGCCTGCAACACGGTGGTAATGCCAAGAACGGCCTGTGCCAGCACCATGACTGCGACCAGAGAAAACGCCAGTCGCGTATCCGCATTGGGGGACCGGCGTGATGCGCGCCAGACGATCAGGACAAACACCACCACCAGATAGCCCACCATCCGGTGCATGAACTGAACCAACCCGGCATTTTCAAAGAAATTTCGCCAGATCGGAGAGATTTCAAACGCATCAGGCGGAAAAATCTGTCCCGCCATCCAGGGCCAGTCCACAAAGCTGCGGCCAGCATCAATACCCGCCACCAGCGCGCCCAGCAGGATTTGCAGGAACGCGAGGTGTAACAGCCCGGTGGACAGGCCCCAGAGCTTCCCCTCACGCGCACGACGCGCCGTCATCAGCTTGGCAGCATCGCGCCCAAGGGAAAGAAGATACCATGAAATCAGCCCAAGGATCAGAAAGGCAAGCCCGAGATGGATCGCCAGACGGTAAGCCGCCACATCCACCCGCTCCCCTGTCAGCCCCGAGGACACCATCCACCAGCCGATTGCCCCCTGCAGCCCGCCAAGGGCACCAAGCCCAAGGAAACGGGGCCCCCAGCCGGTGGGAATGGATTTCGTAACCAGCAAAAGCAGGAAACCGACAGCCCAGACCAGACCAATAAAACGGCCCAGCTGACGGTGCCCCCATTCCCACCAGTAGATCTCTTTGAATGCGGCCAGATCCATATGGCTGTTTTGTAGTTTGAACTCCGGGATCTTCTGGTATTTCTCGAACTCCGCACTCCATGCGGCCTCGGACATCGGGGGGAAGGCGCCGGTGATCGGCGCCCATTCGGTGATCGAAAGCCCCGAATCCGTCAGCCGGGTCAGCCCGCCGACCACAACCATTGCCGCCACCAGGACAAACAGCATCGCCAACCAGATCCGAACCAGACGACGATTTCCGCCCGAAGCACCGCCACGATCAATGCCGCCGGTTCGGGCTTCGGGCTTGGCGCCCTGTTCGCTCACGTCTTCGAATATGCTGCGGGGCTTGGGCATGTTGAGCTCTCCTTGATCTGGCGATTGGGGCCGGTCGCGAGTTTGCGCGATACTCCTTTATGTAAACCGGAAAGTGAAGAGCGAAAGCACGGCGGCGTTCTCTGGCCCTGTCATCTGGCCCTGTTCGAAATTCCACCCATTTCACCGCCAACAGCCGGGCTTTTGGTTGCCCCCCGCACCTCGCCGATGATATAGAGGGACGATCAAGATATTGTGTGAAACGCACCAGAACGGCGGACAACGTGAGCGATACTCCCGAAAATCCTGAAAACACAGGCGAAATGCCCCCTGAACGCCCCATCTATGACGGGCCGCAAATCTCAATCGAAGAGGAGATGAAAACCTCCTATCTCGACTATGCGATGTCGGTCATTGTCAGCCGGGCGATCCCGGATCTGCGCGATGGGTTGAAGCCGGTTCATCGGCGCATTCTTTATGCAATGCATGAAACCGGCAACAGCCATGACAAGCCATATCGCAAATCGGCCCGCCCGGTTGGCGATACGATGGGGAAATACCACCCGCATGGGGATTCAGCCATCTATGACGCATTGGTGCGAATGGCGCAGCCGTTCTCCATGTCTCTGCCGCTTCTGGATGGTCAGGGCAACTTCGGGTCGATGGACGGCGATAACCCGGCGGCAATGCGCTATACCGAAGTGCGGATGGACAAGCCCTCGGCTTCACTGCTGGCCGATATTGAAAAAGATACGGTGGATTTCACCGATAACTATGACGGCAAAGACCTGGAACCCACTGTTTTACCTGCACGTTTTCCAAACATGCTGGTCAATGGTGCTGGCGGGATTGCGGTCGGTATGGCCACCAATATCCCCCCACATAACCTGGGCGAAGTGATCGACGGCACTCTGGCGCTGATCGAGAACCCCGATCTTTCTTCCGAAGGGTTGATGGAATATATCCCCGGACCGGATTTCCCAACCGGCGGCATCATGCTGGGCCGTTCCGGCGCCCGCAAAGCCTATACCGAAGGGCGCGGGAGCGTGATTGTCCGGGCGAAATCGCGCATCGAGGAGATCAGGAAAGATCGCTACGCCATTGTTCTGGATGAGATTCCATATCAGGTGAACAAGGCGACACTGATTGAGAAAATTGCCGAAGGCGTGCGCGACAAGCGGCTTGAAGGCATTTCCTCGGTCCAGGATGAGTCAGACCGGATTGGTGTGCGCGTTGTGGTAGAGCTGAAACGCGACGCGACCCCCGAAGTGGTGCTGAATCAGCTATTCCGTTACACGCAGATGCAAACCTCGTTCGGGTGCAATATGCTCGCGCTGAACGGGGGGCGCCCGGAACAGCTCACCCTGCGCGATTTCTTGAGCCATTTCATTACTTTCCGCGAGGAAGTTGTCACCCGACGCACCGCTTTTGAACTGCGCAAAGCGCGCGAGCGCAGCCATATCCTCTGCGGTCTGGCCGTTGCAGTTTCCAATGTGGACGAAGTTGTCGCCACTATCCGCGCCTCGCAGGATCCCGCAGATGCCCGCGAAAAACTGATGACCCGCCGCTGGCCCGCCCATGACATCGCGGAATATATCCAGCTGATCGACGATCCAACCCACAAGATGAACGAGGACGGCACCTATAACCTGTCGGAAACGCAGGCCCGCGCCATTCTGGAGCTGCGCCTGCAACGCCTGACGGCCATGGGTGTGAAAGAGGTGACGGACGAACTTCAGGAACTTGCTGCAAAGATCCGGGATTATTTGGATATTCTGCGGTCTCGTGAACGGATCATGTCGATTATTTCCGGTGAATTGACCGAGGTGCGCAACCAGTTTGCGGTGCCGCGCCGCACCGAGATTGTCGACTGGTCGGGCGATATGGACGACGAGGACCTGATTGAACGCGAAGACATGGTGGTCACGATCACCGCTTCCGGCTGGGCCAAACGCACCCCTCTTGCCGACTTCCGCGCTCAAAAGCGGGGCGGCAAAGGTCTGTCCGGCATGCAGACCAAAGACGAGGACGTGATCACCAACCTCTTCGTTGCCAACACCCATACGCAGCTTCTGTTTTTCACCGATGATGGCATGGCCTACAAGCTGAAGACCTGGCGTTTGCCGCAAGGCGGCCGCACGGCGAAAGGCAAACCGCTGGTCAACATCCTGCCAATCCCAACCGGAGTGTCGATCGCCGCAATCATGCCGGTGGATCGGGATGAAAAGGAATGGAACGACCTGCAGGTGATCTTTGCCACGTCCAAAGGATCCGTGCGTCGCAACCGCCTGTCTGATTTCACCAATGTGAAAGCAAATGGCAAAATTGCGATGAAGTTTGAAGGCGACGACGAAGGCACCCGCCTGATCAACGCGCGAATTTGTGATGAGAATGACGACGTTATGCTCGTTACCTCATCCAGTCGCGCCATTCGGTTCCCGGTCACGGATGTGCGCGTTTTCAATTCGCGCAGCTCAACCGGTGTGCGGGGGATCAAGCTGGTCAATGAAGGGGACGAAGTGGTTTCGATGTCGGTGATCCGTCACTTTGACGCCACCCCGGACGAGCGCAACGCCTTTATCAAACGGTTCCGGACTGAACTGGGGGCAGATGAAAGCGATGCGGGAGAAGAGCTTTCGGGGGACCTGTCGGAAGAGCGGTATCAGGAAATGCTGGCTGCCAATGACCTTTTGGTCACGCTGAATGAAGGCGGGGCTGGCAATTTGACCTCGTCCCATGATTACCGCGTCAGCGGCCGTGGTGGCCAGGGTGTCGGCGCGATGAAAGGTGGCAATATCGTTGCCTGCTTCCCGGTCGAGATCAGCGATCAGATCATGCTCGCCACGTCGAAAGGCCAGTCCATCCGCTGCCCGGTCAACGGGATTTCCTTCCGTTCGCGGGCCGCTGGTGGCGTGAAAGTGTTCAACACCGGCAAGGGCGAAAGCGTCGTATCAGTGGCACGGGTTGTGGAAAGCGACGACGAGGAGGTCCAGGTGGATGCGCCTGCGCCCCACGAAACGCAGCCTGATGAGGCACAATCCAGCGATCTGTCGTAAGAAGCCGGCCGGGTTGCCCCGGCCCTTCACGCCAAACGCAGCCGTTTCGCCCCAAAAACAAGACCGGCACAGGTTTTCACCTGATGCCGGTTTTTCTTATGGAGCACCGCCCTTTCCACGCGGTCTCCCGAGCGACACGCCTATTCCAAAGCGTTTCGCGAAAAACCTGCCACAAGAGTTCGGCGCGTAACGCACGAAACCTGTTGCGTTTCGCACACGCGGGGCAGGATTTATGGTTCATTTCCAATTGGATGGTTCTCCACATCGCCAATCTTCCCTAAGGGAAGCTGGAAAACATTGGGGATAATATGAAACACACAATCGCAATCACCGCCCTTGCCACCTTCGGGACATTGGGGGCTGCTCATGCGGGCAGCCTTGGGACTGTCGAAGTCGAGCCGACCGTAGACGTTATGCTTGAAGAGACAGCTCTGCTGACCTACGGCCAGTTCAAATTCGAAACAACGATCTTCGACGAAGGATCTCTGACCTCACTGACGGGAGCAATGGATCTTGATTTCGGTCGCATCGAGGCGTCGATTGATGGCAGCACGCTCAATTTCGGTTTTGGCAGCGAAACCATCCTGACCGGCAAACTGGCCTTCGAAGTTGTAGAGGGGGCCGCTCTCTATGTTCATGGCAGCAAATTTGCCGGAGAAACCGTCAAAGGTTTTGGTGCGGATTACCAGAATGATCGCTTTGGCATCAGCTTTCAGCAAAACACGATCAACGAAACCGACCTGAACATTTTCTCGGGCCTTTTCAATATCAACGACAACACAACTGTTTTTGGATCCGTCACATCGGTTGAGGATTTCAACTTCCAGTCCGTTGGTGGCCGTTTCGACAACGGTTCCTTTGGGATTGCGGCCGCAACCGCTTGGGGGGAAGAGTTTGAATACGGGTTCAGCTCGCTTGCAGCCACCTATCAGATCCGTCCGAATATTGGTCTGGTTGCCTCGGTTCAAACCACCAATGACAACTGGTTTGACTACGGTTTCTTTAATCTCGGCGCCGCTCTCGACCTGAACGAACATGTCGCCATGGAAGCCCATTACGCCAAGGGCCTGTCGGAGTTTCAAGAAGACAGCTTCGGCTTTGCGCTTGTCGTTCAGACCGGTGACACCCGCAAACGCGTGATCGACCAGGTGATTGAGCTGAACAAAAGCGCCCTTGGCGTATCCGGTGTGGATTTCGGAACAAATGGTATCAGCCAGATCGAAGGTCCGGCTCTTGGCAGCCTGTTTCTGTTCGGCCCGGTCTGATCGGCCCCACACGAAAAACGAAACTCCAAACACCCGCCGCGTCCTTCGGCGGGTGTTTTTACATCAGGACAAGATGCAAGGCTTGCCCGCCCCCCATCACGCCTCTATATCCCCCCACATGACTGACAAAACACTTCATATCGTGGGTGGCGGCATGGCCGGGTCCGAAGCCGCCTGGCAAGCAGCCCAAATGGGCGTGGATGTGGTGATCCACGAAATGCGCCCAAAGGTGGAAACCTTCGCCCATCGCACGGGCGATTTTGCCGAAATGGTTTGCTCCAACTCGTTCCGTTCCGACGATGATGAACAAAACGCTGTTGGTCTTCTGCATTGGGAAATGCGCCAGGCCGACGGGCTGATCATGTCCACGGCCGACAAACACCGCCTGCCAGCCGGGGGCGCCCTGGCGGTTGACCGTGATCCTTTTGCGGCCGATGTGACCGCTCAGTTGCGCGCATTGCCCAACGTTTCCGTGGAATATGGTGAGATCACCTCGCTCCCCGATGAGGGAAACTGGATTTTCGCCACCGGCCCGCTCACATCCGCTGCCCTTGGCGAAGCGATTGCCCATGAGACCGGCACCGACCGGCTGGCCTTTTTCGACGCCATCGCACCGATTGTCTATGCAGACAGCGTGAATATGGATGTGGCCTGGCTACAGTCCCGCTACGACAAGGGCGAGACGGAAGAAGAGCAGAAAGCCTATCTCAATTGTCCAATGACAAAAGGCCAGTATGAGGCGTTCATCGACGCCCTTCTGGCCGCGGACAAGACCGAATTTCACGAAGGTGAAACCGCCACCTATTTCGACGGATGCCTACCGATTGAAGTGATGGCAGAGCGCGGGCGCGACACGCTGCGTTTTGGTCCGATGAAACCTATTGGCCTCACCAATGCGCACAAACCCGACGAGAAAGCCTATGCTGTGGTTCAGCTTCGCCGGGATAACACCTTGGGAACGCTTTATAATATCGTAGGTTTCCAAACCAAGATGAAATATGGCGCACAGACCGAAGTCTTCAAGATGATCCCGGGGCTTGAAAATGCCAGCTTCGCCCGTTTGGGAGGCATCCACCGCAACACGTTCATGAATTCTCCCACGTTGCTCGACAATCAGATGCGCCTGAAATCGCGCCCCAACCTCCGGTTTGCCGGACAGGTGACCGGCGTCGAGGGCTATGTGGAAAGCGCGGCCATGGGGTTGCTCGCTGGTCGTCTGGCCGCAGCCGAGATCCTCGGCTTGGACCTTCCAACCGTTCCACAGGATACCGCAATGGGCGCGCTTATCCACCATATTACCGGTGGGGCCGAAGCCAAAACATTCCAGCCAATGAACGTCAACTTTGGCCTGTTTCGCCCGGTGGACGGGCTGAAAGGCGGGCGGCGCGGCCGCAAGGATCGCTACAAAGCCTATACAGATCGGGCGAAGGAAAAATGGACGGACTGGCTTTCAAACTTCTCGTAAGAACGTGATGTAAATGACTGATTTTATAACACGTTTCGCACCCAGCCCAACCGGCCCCTTACATCTGGGGCATGCCTTTTCCGCCCTGCTCGCCCATGATGTGGCCCGCGCAAATGGTGGGGCCTTTTTTCTTCGGATCGAAGATATCGACAGCACACGGGCACGGTCCCATTGGGAAGATCAGATCTATGAGGACCTCAACTGGTTGGGGATCTCCTGGGATGCGGAACCGATACGCCAGTCAGATCGCCTTCCCGCTTATCAAGCGGCGCTCGACACCTTGTGGAAGCGCGGCTTGGTTTATCCCTGCACCTGCTCGCGCAAAGACATCCTTGCCGCCGGCTCCGCCCCGCAAGAAGGTGCGCCCCCCGCATTTGGCCCGGACGGGTTGATCTATCCGGGCACCTGCCGCCAAAAGCCGCGGCCAGAAGTTATGCCCGAAGGCACGGCGTTGCGCCTGGACACAAGCCGCGCCGTTGACCTCCTCACCCAGGCAGGCGAGAGCAGGCTGCATTTTACCGAAACCGCCGCTCGGGATTTGAATACCCAGGTTCCGCTTCAGGACATGATCGCAAATGTAGGAGACATCGTTCTGTCTCGTCGGGACTTTCTTGGGTCCTACCACCTTGCCGTGGTGCTCGATGACGCCACACAGGGCATTACCCACGTGATCCGGGGCGAAGATATCGCGCCCGCCACCCAGATACACGTCCTGCTGCAAAAGCTGTTCAACCTGCCCACCCCAACCTATTGCCACCACAGGCTGATCCGCGATGAGGCGGGCAAACGGCTCGCCAAGCGAGATGACGCGCGCGCTATCGCCAAATACCGAGAAGACGGTGCAACCCCGTTGGACATCCGCAAATTGGTCGGGCTCTAAAAACCGCCCCCCTTTTTCTTGCCAAAAATACCTCGGGGGTCCGGGGGCAGCGCCCCCGGCACATTGTTGCAGTCACGCCTCCGGCGCCATCAACTCAACCTGTTGTCCCTCACGCACCGCCGTATAGAAACAGGAACGCCGATTGGTATGACAGGCCGGACCTGTTTGACGGACCATCACCAGAAGACAATCCTTGTCGCAATCGAAACGAAAATCCACCAACTCCTGCACGTGCCCTGAGCTCTCCCCCTTGACCCAGAAGGATTGCCGCGATCGCGACCAATAGGTCACCTTCCCGCTTTCCAGCGTGCGTTCAACCGCTTCTTGGTTCATCCAGGCCATCATCAGAACGTCACCAGATACCGCATCCTGAGCAATTGCCGGCACCAACCCGCGTTCGTCGTATTTCAAAGCTTTCGCGTCGAATTGCATGGCCCGTCCTTTCCATTTTTTGTTCAGCCTCTTATGTAAGGGGCTGCACGGCCCGACACCACCACCCGTTTCAATGCATTTGCGTCAGAAAGCAGAAATATGAGCGACAGCGACCTGATCAAACTCTATTCAAAACAAATCCTCGCATTGGCATCGCAGATCCCTCATGTCGGACAGCTGACCACACCGGAAGGCGAAGCCAAGGTGCGCTCGCCGCTCTGCGGATCCACGGTGTCTGCGCAGGTGGTCATGAAAAATGGGAAGGTTGCTGACTTCGCACAGAATGTCAAAGCCTGCGCACTGGGACAAACCTCGGCAGCTCTGCTTGGAAAAGTCGTGATCGGGTTGGAAAAAGAGGTGATTCAACGCGGTCGTGACCAGTTGGCCACCATGTTGCGTGACCAGGGCCCCGTCCCCGCCCCGCCCTTTGAGGGTTTCGAAGTCCTGATCCCGGCGCGGGATTACCGCAATCGCCACGCCTCAATTCTTCTGGCTTTTGACGCAGTGCTACAGGCGATCGAAAATTCTGCCGAAAGTTAACCGGATTTCAAAATTCATTGGCTAGCACGGTTTTGTCCAACGGAGATGAAACGTGCTAGAAAACCAGAACTTCGAGGCAAATCCTTCAGCCCCTCCCTTACAACAAATATCCGAAGATGACCTGTCGTTCCTTGCAGAAAAAGGATCGAGGCTTGCCCATGATATCGTGGACATTGCCGGATTTCTCTCTGATGTAGACGAGAAAAGCACGCTCCAGCTGAACTCGATCTCGGTCCTGTCTGCGCAGGCGCATGAGGTTGCAAACGCAAATCGTCACGTCAGAAGTGCGATGCAAACCCTGCTGGAAAGCGCCCAGTCGACTTTGGCAACCGTGGAAGGGTCAACCGACAAAATCCGTCAAAGTGCAGAACAGTCCAAAGATATCGCCGGTTGGGTGAAAAACCTGTCAGCGCAGATGAGTGAAATGGCGGCATCTCTTTCATCGGTTCTCTCTGCAAATGAACAGATTGCGACCATCGCTGCCCAGGTCAATATTCTTGCGATCAATGCAAAGATCGAAGCGGCTCGCGCCGGGGACAAAGGCCGCGGCTTTGCAGTGGTCGCAGAGGCAATCAACGAACTGTCCGGCAAAACGGCCAAGTCGGCGGCATTGATCTCGGAAAATGTCATTGGTCTTTCCGAACAGATCAACAAGCTCAATACAGAAACCAACCAGATCGAGGCAACGGCAGAAAAAGTCCTGAAAGACAGCCAGAAAACCGATACGGCAATGGGGCAGATTGCCGAGGCTGCACAGGCATCAAGCACTCAGACCGAAACAATTATGGTAGAAGCAGGAAAAGTCCGCGAAGCGGTCGACACCTTTCTGCCAACCTGCGCGCAGCTCGAAAGCTCGGTGCGCGAAACGGCGGCGGATGTGCATCTTGTCACCGAAAAGGCAAACACGCTGATCGACGCATCTGAAGGTATCGTGCAGTCCACGGTGGCATTGGGCGGAGAAACAGCGGATCGCCCCTACATTGAACGTGTGCGCAAAGACGCAATCCGCGTGTCTGAGCTTCTGAGCCACGCCGTGTCCTCAGGCCAAATCAGCGAAACAGATCTGTTTACCCGACGATATGTCAAAATTCCCGGAACCAACCCTCAGCAGGTCCGGGCACCTTTCACCGAACTGACCGACCGACTTTTGCCAGCAATCCTGGAAGACACTCTGAACAGTGACCCGGCCATTGTGTTCTGCGCCGCTGTGGACGATCAGGGATATCTGCCCACTCATAATAAGAAATTTTCACAGCCACAGGGGAACGACCCGGTCTGGAACACAGCCAATTGCCGAAACCGTATCATTTTCAATGATCGCGTGGGGTTGAAGGCCGGGCGATCAAAAGGTCCCTTCCTTTTACAAGTCTATCGTCGGGATATGGGCGGAGGCGAATTTGTACTAATGAAAGATCTCTCCGCCCCTATTTTCGTAAATGGAAGACATTGGGGCGGGTTACGTTTGGGCTACAGGGCTTGATCGGAATTGCAAAAAAGCGAGTTCCCGATAAAAAAGCCGCCGCACTTCTTTTCAGAAGGCGGCGGTAGAATGCGGATCAGATCATTCCGGTCGTGGAGTGGGATAGAGGCAAACACTCCGGTTTGGGACAGGTGACGGGCAGTGAACCGTCTCAGCATCGGATTGGGACAGGATGCTGTACCGGGTGATCCGCAAGGCAGACAATGGAAATATCACACCAGTCCAGGCAGATGGAGAGACGCAAAAAGGATGATGACAAGAGAAACACACCCCATCAGATCCTGCAAAATCGTTGCGGATGACCGGGACAATACTTCCATAACCTGTTTCATCATAGCTGCTCCTCCTGCTCTCATCATGTGATATTAACCTTTGTTGCTATTTTGTTCTCATATCATACCCTTCATGTAAAGAACTTTTTAAGAACATTTGTGAACTTTTGGCGAAGAAATCACTAACCCACTGAAATCAAACGAATTGCCTGATCTTGGCGCATCAACCACAGAAGAACGCGCGCCGCATGGCCACGTTCCGTTTCCAAACCGGGGTCATTTGCCAGCAAAAGCCGCGCATCTTTTTGCGCCACCGCCATAAGTCCAGACTGATGCTCCAGATCGGCAACCCAGAACTGAGGAAGTCCAGATTGGGCTGTCCCGATCAGATCCCCTGCCCCCCGCATCTCCAGGTCCGCTTCTGCGATCACAAATCCGTCCTCAGTATCTCGCATCGTCGCCAAACGCTTTTCGCCTCCCGCGGTCAGCGGTGGCTGATACAACATCAGACAGGTCGAAGCAGCCTGCCCGCGCCCGACCCGACCGCGTAACTGGTGCAACTGGGCAAGGCCAAAATGCTCCGCCCCTTCAATCACCATGATCGTCGCATTGGGAACATCGACCCCCACCTCGATCACAGTTGTTGCCACAAGCACCTTCGTCTCACCGCGTTGGAACCGGGACATGGCCTGATCTTTCTCGTTCCCTGCCATTTGCCCATGCACCAAGCCGACATTGCCTTCCCCCAATGCTGCGCGCAGATGCTTGAACCTTTCTTCAGCTGCCGTCAGGTTCATGACTTCGCTTTCATCCACCAGAGGGCAGACCCAGTATGCCTGAGAGCCGGTCTCGATCGCAGATCGCAGTCGGGCCACCACCTCTTCCAGACGGCCGGACGGAACCAACACTGTCTTGATCGGTTTGCGACCCGGTGGTTTCTCATCCAGAACCGACACATCCATATCGCCATATTGGGCCAATGCCAGGCTTCTGGGGATAGGCGTGGCCGTCATCACCAACACGTCAGCCGCGATTCCTTTTTCCCCGAGCTGCATACGCTGCGCAACGCCGAACCGGTGCTGCTCATCCACAACAGAAAGCCTCAGATCATAAAATTTGACATCCTCCTGAAACACCGCGTGCGTGCCAACCAGAATATGAATGTCTCCACGCGCCAAGGCGTCAAGTTTTGCACGCCGTTCGCTTCCTTTGTCGCGCCCGGTCAGGATCTCGACAACCACACCTGCGTGCTCCGCCAATGGACGGATCCCCTGCAGATGTTGGCGTGCCAGAATTTCTGTCGGGGCCATCATGACACCCTGCCCGCCGGCTTCGACCGCAATCAGCAACGCCAAAACCGCCACCAGAGTTTTCCCTGCCCCGACATCCCCCTGCAACAGACGATTCATCCGGTTGCCCGATGCCATGTCCTCCGCGATTTCCTTCACCGCCCGAATTTGGGCTTTGGTTGGTTCATATGGAAGATGTTCAAGAACCCTGTTTTGCAGCTTACCGGTTGAAAGGCTGACCTGCCCCACACCCCGCCGCACCTTGGACCGGGCCAGCGCAAGCGTTAACTGATGTGCAAACAGTTCGTCATAAGCCAGACGGCGCCTTGCAGCAGACAGGGGGGACAGATCATCTGGCCCGCTTGGGGCATGAGCTTGCCGCAACGCATCTTGCCAGTCAGGCCAATGTTCCTTCGCCTTCAACCCCGGATCAATCCATTCCTTGAGGACTGGCATACGCGACAAGACTTCTCCAACCGCCCGCAACATAAGTTTGGATGTCACCCCGGATGTCAGCCGGTAGACCGGTTCAAAATCGGGAATCTTACCAACTTCCGCTGGTGTCACGATGAAATCCGGATGCGCAATCTGCAACTGTCCGTCAAAGGCCTCGACTTTGCCGGAAACCACCCGTTTCTCACCAACTGGCAGCTGTTTGTTCAGCCAATCCCCATTTGCATGGAAAAAAACCAATGTGAAACTGGTTAGGGCATCACGCACCTCAACCCGATATGGGGCCTGTCTGCTGCGCCCCGGACGATGCGCCACCACCTCAATTTCAATTGTGGCCACCGCTCCCGGCTCAACCTCGGCAACCGAGGCGCGAAACTTGCGATCCACACCTGAGTAAGGCAACGAAAACAATAAGTCGCGCGGGGCATCAATTTTCAACACGCCAAGAGCTTTTGCGGTTTTTGCACCGACTCCCCCCAGGCTTTCCAATTCAGAAAACAGGGGAAACAGGATTTCCGGGCGTGCAGTCATGTCATTTTCCCTCAATCAACGCCAGCCACGCATCCTCATCCAGTATTTCGACCCCCAACTCAGCGGCTTTTCGCGCCTTGGACCCGGCACCGGGACCGGCGACCAGAATATCGGTTTTTCCGGATACCGAACCGGAGACCTTTGCCCCCAATCCTTCGGCACGTGACTTGGCTTCGGCACGGGTCATTTTTTCTAATGTGCCTGTAAATACCACGGTTTTCCCGGCAACAGGGCTTTCAGACTGGGGCAATTCGGGGGGCAAAATGGACAAATGCCCAACCAACGCTTCGAAAACCTCTCGTTCTGCCGAGTTGGCAAACGCATCGGACAAAGACAGGCCGACAGTGGCGCCGATTCCATCAATGCCGGTCAATTCATTCCAGGCGGTCACAGAATCTGACGGGACGTTACAGCCCGCAACAGCCGCGTCGCGCGCCGCCTTGATTCTGGCCCGGCGATTCTGTTGGCTGGCCTGACGCCTTTCGTCTTCTTCGGCCAGATCTGCAGCCCGATATGCCTGTGCTGCCGGGCGGGCCATATCAACCGTTTCGGAAAGGGCCTGCCAACTCCGGAAGTGTATGGCCAGATCGCGTGCAGCGACCTCGCCTACATGGCGGATCCCCAACCCGAAGATCAATTTGGCCAGTGGGATAGAGCGTTTGGCCTCAATAGCGGCAAAGAGATTGTTTGCTGAGACCTCTCCCCAGCCCTCCCGGTTTTTCAGTTTTGAAAGGCTGCCCGCATCACGGGTTTGCAAGGTGAAGATGTGGTCAGGCCGCGTGATTGGCAGTGCATCATCCGCGTAGAACATTTCAATTTGCTTCGCCCCCAAACCATCAATGTCAAACGCACCGCGAGAGACAAAGTGTTTCAATTTTTCAATAGCTTGCGCCGGACAAATAATCCCCCCTGTACAGCGGCGCACGGCATCACCCTCTTCCCGGACGGCAGGAGAACCGCATTGCGGGCAGGTTTCGGGAAAGACGTAGGGCGTTGCTCCCTCTGGGCGTTTATTCAGGTCAATATCAGACACTTTCGGGATCACATCCCCCGCCCGATACACTTGAACCCAGTCCCCTATGCGAATGTCCTTCCCGCCTCGGATTTCAGCCCCGTTATTATCTTTGCCATTTATGTAGTCTTCATTGTGCAATGTTGCGTTGGAAACCACCACGCCCCCCACGGTCACAGGGGCCAGTCGGGCAACCGGGCTCAGCGCACCAGTTCGCCCAACCTGAATGTCGATATTTTCCAATCGCGTCCACGCTTTTTCTGCGGGAAACTTATGCGCAATTGCCCATCGCGGCGTTGTGGACCGATACCCCAGGCGGGTCTGATATCCGAGGTCGTCCACTTTGTAGACCACCCCGTCGATATCATAGGCAAGCGTGGCACGTTGCGCTTCGATCAATTGATAATGGCTTAACAGTTCTGCAACAGAGCTACAGATCTTGGTCAGCGGATTGGTCTGAAATCCAAGTTCTGACAAGCGTTGGATTGCGTCACTTTGTGTCTGCGCCAAGGGCGAAGAACACTCTCCCCAGGCATAGGCAAAGAAACGCAACGGTCGTGACCGGGTAACGGTTTCATCAATCTGGCGCAATGAACCTGCCGCGGCATTGCGCGGGTTGGCAAACACTTTTTCACCAAGCGCGCTCTGCCGCGCATTCAGGGCTTCGAAATCTGCATGTGACATGTAGACCTCGCCGCGAACCTCCAGGATATCCGGTGCACCGACCAAGGCATGTGGAATATCGGGAATGGTCTTGGCATTGGCGGTGACGTTTTCGCCAATTTCTCCATCGCCACGGGTCGCGGCATAAATGAGTTCCCCATTTTCGTAGCGCAACGACAGCGACAAACCGTCAATTTTGGGTTCGGCCGTGTAACTCAGATCCGCATGGTTCTGCAGACCAAGAAACGACCGGATTCTGTCATCAAACTCCCTTACATCCTCATCGGTGAAGGCATTTCCCAACGACATCATACGCTGCACATGGCGGATCTTTGAAAACCCGGCTGCTGGCTGAGCCCCCACCTTTTCACTTGGACTGTCAGTGCGTTTTAAACTGGGAAATCGGGTTTCAATCGCTCTATTTCGCGTCTTGGCAGCATCATACTCCGCATCGGAAATTTCTGGGGCATCTTCCGTGTGGTATTTGATGTTCGCACGATTGAGCAGATCAGCAAGCCGTTTCAGTTCCTGCTTAGCTTGATCTTGTTCCAGATCCTGGACAGAAATTTTGGACAGGTCTGGCGTCATGGTTCAGCTCCGAGTTGGTCTTAATTTCTCTCACTTAAAACGGAGCGACAACCAAGGTCCAGCTTCTTCCGGCAAGCACATACGCGCAGACCAGAAAACTTGGTCACATAGAAACTGAAAAACCCGGTGGCAAAACACCACCGGGCAATCGGAAACCTGAGATTGCGGAAACAGGCCAAGTATAGAGAGCTTTGACGTTACGCTCCCATGGCGATCTGCGCATCGAATTCTGCGGGCTCGGGATCGCGCAGAACATAGCCACGTCCCCAGACAGTTTCGATATAGTTGTCGCCATCGGTCGCATTGGCGAGTTTCTTGCGAAGTTTGCAGATGAAGACATCAATGATTTTCAATTCCGGCTCATCCATGCCGCCATAAAGATGGTTGAGGAACATCTCTTTTGTCAGCGTCGTGCCCTTGCGCAGCGACAGAAGTTCCAACATCTGGTATTCTTTCCCGGTCAGATGAACAGTCCGCCCATCCACTTCCACGGTTTTTGCGTCGAGATTGACTGCAATCTTGCCTGTTTTGATAACCGACTGGGAGTGGCCCTTTGACCGACGAATAATCGCATGAATGCGTGCAACCAGTTCTTCCCGGTGGAACGGTTTGGTCATGTAGTCATCCGCGCCGAAACCAAAACCTTTAATCTTATTTTCGGTATCATCGGCCCCGGAGAGGATCAGAATCGGCGTTTCGATTCGTGACATGCGCAGCTGGCGCAGCACCTCATGTCCGTTCATATCGGGCAATCCCAAATCCAGAAGAATGAGATCATAGTCGTAGAGTTTTGCAAGATCGATGCCCTCTTCGCCCATATCGGTCGAGTAGACATTCAGATTTGCATGGGTCAGCATCAATTCAATGCTACGAGACGTGGTTGGGTCATCTTCCACCAGCAAAATACGCATATCGGGGTTCTCCGCTAGATATTACTTCCGATTGCAAACAACATCGCCTGAAATGGTTAACCACCCGTTACCCTAAAAGAACTTTTAGCGAATTCTCCTCAGGGTTGTCTATATTTTTGCAATGCAGTGACCCGTAAAGCTGCTTCTCCATGGGATTTTAGAGCGGTCTGCCACTCCTGAAGCTCCTCTTTTGACAGGCCATACAGCTTCATGGCTTCATCCTCTCCGATCAACCCATAGGCGATACCTTTGACCACCGCAGACTTACGACTCGCCACCCAGCGACGCGTTTTGGCAGACGGCAGGTCCGCCCGAGACATGATGGTTCCGTCTGGCAAAGTGACAGATCGGGGTCCCTCAACTTTCTTGAGATACATGATTGCTCCCTTTTTCGCTCCCATTGGCTACATATCTGGGCAGTTTGCCCTGACAGGTTTAAAGAGTGGTGAAGCCCCCTCTTGTTGTTCCTTCGAATTTTCCTATATTTTGGCGGTCTTCTGGAAAGGACCTGTTATGACTTCTGACACGTTGGTTAAGGCTGCCACTGTTAACTCGCTGGGATTTGCCAAACCCCCGGCAGAAACCCGTGTGGTTGTGGCCATGTCTGGTGGCGTGGACAGTTCGGTTGTCGCGGCCCAGCTCGCGGATGAAGGCTATGACGTCGTAGGCGTCACGCTTCAGCTTTACGACCATGGCGCGGCGCTGGCGAAAAAAGGCGCCTGCTGTGCCGGGATCGACATTCACGACGCACGCCATGTGGCGGAAAGTATGGGCTTCCCTCATTACGTGCTGGATTATGAAAACATCTTTCAGGATGCCGTGATCGAAGAGTTCGCCGACAGCTATCTGGCCGGCGCCACCCCGGTGCCATGCATTCGCTGCAATGAACGTGTGAAATTCAAGGACCTTCTGGAAACGGCGCGTGACCTGGGGGCTGATTGCATGGCAACCGGGCATTACATTCAGCGAAAAATGGGGCCACGTGGCCCCGAACTGCATTCGGCAGCCGATCCCAACCGCGATCAGAGCTATTTCCTGTTTTCCACCACCCAAGAGCAGCTCGACTATTTGCGCTTCCCTCTTGGGCATTTGAAAACAAAAGAAGAAACCCGGGCGCTTGCACGTAAATATGGGCTGGAAGTGGCTGACAAACCCGACAGTCAGGACATCTGCTTTGTGCCGGAAGGAAACTATGCCGGGGTGATCGAGAAACTCCGCCCCGGTGCCGCAGAACCGGGCCAGATTGTTCATGCGGATGGCCGGGTTCTGGGCGACCATCACGGGGTGATTCACTATACAATCGGCCAGCGTCGCGGGCTGGGCATCGGCGGCTTGTCCGAACCGCTTTATGTGGTCAGGCTGGATGTGGAGGCCAAGCAGGTTGTGGTTGGTCCAAAAGACCTGTTGGCCACGCGGATTGTCCCGGTGCGCGAAATCAACTGGCTGGGCGATGAACCGTTCACCAGTCGGCAGGAATGGCATATGGGGGTCAAGATCCGCTCAACCCGCCCCCCGCGCGAGGCAATCCTCCGCCCGATTTCCGAAACAGAAGCCGAGGTTGAGCTTCTTACACCGGAAGAAGGGGTCAGCCCCGGGCAGGCCTGTGTGTTTTACGACACGGACAGCCCCCGCATTTTCGGCGGCGGATGGATCTGGCGCGGTTAACTGCTTTTCGGGGGAGGGTTAACATATCTCCCTTTCCCGAAACGCCCCCCTATCCGACATCTCTGCTTGCGGTCTGATGTCCCCCTGTTTCAGGTCAAACCCGAAATGGATTAAGCTCCCAAAAGCAATTTTCCCCAAATGACTTGATCAATGTCGTTGTCCTTTCCTTTGCAGGAGGGGAAGATCCGCCAAACAAACCTGAAAGGAATTTTCATGCGCCTGACCACAACCGCCCTTGCCCTTACGCTCACCACCTTTGTGGCACTGGCCCCGGCACATGCCGAAGGAGAGACCCACACCCAGAAAGTTGCCCTGGCTGCTGGCTATATCGAAGCCACGCTGCAGGATATCGACATGTCC
Organism: Aliiroseovarius crassostreae; assembly: GCF_025137635.1. Taxonomy (NCBI): domain Bacteria; kingdom Pseudomonadati; phylum Pseudomonadota; class Alphaproteobacteria; order Rhodobacterales; family Paracoccaceae; genus Aliiroseovarius; species Aliiroseovarius crassostreae. The sequence continues at coordinate 1,435,428 of NZ_CP080772.1, forward strand.
GCGATGATCCAGACCATGTGGAAACCTCTGGTGGCAGATATCCAATCCAAGGGCATCCCGCTTGATGAGGGGCAGATCGCAAAAATCGACCGGATTTACCAAGATGAAATGACCGAGCCCATGTATGAGATCATGCGCGCGCAAGCTCAGGTCATGGCGGATGTGTTTACCTTTGAGGAAATCAAGGCACTTCGGGATTTCTATGCAACCGACCTTGGCCGCTCTGCCATGTCCAAACTGCCACAGCTTGCAGAAGTTCAGACGCCGCAGATCATGAAGATGGTGCAGGAAAAAATGCCCATGATCATTCCGCGTGTTCAGGAGATTTTGGTGGAAGGTGTCGAAAACGAAGGTGCCCAGCCGCAGTAACCTGATTGGCAGGGCGGGGTTATCCCCTGCCCTGTTCCACCATGCCCAGAACCGCACGCGCAGCGCGCAGCCCGGGTGCTTCGCCCCCTTTTCCCAGGCGCTCCATCGTCAGGTCCATGGCATAATCCTGCGACTGGCGATGGGTCAGCACCTCCTCAAGCGCGGGAACGATATTTTCCACCTGACAATGTTCGGCCAGAAATTCAGGCACCGCACGCGTCTCGGACACCAGATTGACCAGCGTGACCGTGTCGATCAGCAGCAGATTGCCAATCACCAACCGGCTGAGCCAGCTCATCTCATAGGCAATCACCATCGGTGTGCCGGCGGCTGCAAGTTCCAGTGAAACCGTGCCAGAGGTGGCCAGGGCCAGATCAGCCGCGCGAAACGCAGCCCGCTTGGCATCCTGATCTTCGGGAGCAATCAGAATGGGCTGCACCGGCCATTTTGCCGTTTCTGCCCGCACCAGATCAACCACGCCCTGTGCCATTGGCAAGACGACTTTCAATCCCGGATGGGATTTCGCCAATTCTCCGAAGACCTGCCCGAAACGCTCTGCCCCCCGGGCAATCTCACCTTTGCGGGATCCGGGCAATGCCAGCAGCAACGGGCCGTCGCCCACATCGTGAATATCCCGAAAAGCCTGCGCCTGATGGGCTGTGGCCTGTGGCTCGGCCACAACCGGATGGCCAACAAAGTCGCATCCCATGCCGGCCTCATGCATATATTTCGGCTCAAACGGCAGCAGCGCCAGAACATGGTCCACATGACGCGCCATCTTTACCGCCCGTTTTGGCCGCCAGGCCCAGACCGACGGGGCCACATAATGCACGATCGGGATCTCGGCCCCGCCTTCGCTTTTGACGATCTTGGCGACACGCAGACAGAAATCCGGGCTGTCGATGGTGATCAGAACATCGGGGCGGAGCCGCAGCACCTCAGCCGCCACTTCGCGAATGCGCCGTTTCAGGTGGAAATATTTGGGCAGAACCTCGGAAATGCCCATGACCGACAATTCGCTCATCTCGAATTGCGACACCATCCCCTCCCCCTGCATGGCGATGCCACCGACACCGGAAAACGACACCTCAGGGGACAGGGTTTTCAGACCTGCCATAAGTGCCGCCCCGAGGCGATCACCAGACGGTTCCCCCGCTATCAGAAAGACCTTCATGCCTCCCCTTTCCGCATCTCCAGAAACAGGTCAAGCTCCTCAACCAGACGGATCACTTCCGGCTGATCCAGAACCAGCACCTGCCCGGCCGGGATCACAATGCCGCCAAGCCCGGCCCGCGCCACATTGCGCACGGTTTCGGGGCCAATTGTGGGTGTATCCATGCGGCTGTCCTGCCCGGTTTTGGGCCGTTTGACAAAGACCCCCGCTGCGCCGAGTTTTAGTTTTTCCGGTGTCTGCGCCACGTATGACAACAGCGCATCCGTGCCCTGAATGCTTTCAATCCCCAGGCATTGCCCCCCCGCCACAACGGCACATTGGGCCACATCCAGCGGATCCAGTGCGCGCAGGATTGCAAAGGCTCGGACCGCATCCGCGCGGTCCTGTGCGCTCATCTCGCGCCCGGCATTCTGGGCCTGCCCGGTCAGGGATGAGGAAACATCTGAGGCGGATACAACCTCAAACCCCTGCTCTTCAAAGACGTCTGCCACCAACCGCAACACGGTGTCATCCCCTTTGCCCAGCACCGCTTTCAGACGCGGAAACAGGGCCAGCGTGGTCATGTCCATGCGCAGCGGGTTGAGTTTCGGGCGTGACACATGGCCCGCAAAGCAGACACGCTTTACCCCTGCCCGGTGCAGAAGCCTGAACAAGGCCCCCAGTTTTTCATAAGACGCTTCAGCCAGGTCCCCCCCATCAGGAGGGGTCACATCAATCCCCTTCAAGGACACGAACAGGGCTTGTGGGTTGGCCGCATGAAGGGTGCGGGGCAGATCTCCTGCCCCGGCGATGATCGCAAGGCGACCGGGTGTTTCACGATCGGCCAGCACGGTTTATTTCGGGGTCAGAAAGCCGCGATCGCTTTCGCCCAGAATAAAGCGGGTCATTTCGCGCACGAAGGCGCTATCCGTTTCTTCATCAAGGCGTCGGGCGCGGTCTTGAAAGCTGCCTTCGCCTTGTTTGAGCGACAGGAACGCCGCGCGCAATGCCGTGATATCGGTTCGTGCCACCCCCCGACGTTTCAGTCCCACAAGGTTGAGCCCATCCAATTCGCCACGCGGCCCCTGCACCAGCGCATGAGGCAGGACATCAGCGGTCACCATCGACAAGGCCCCGATAATGGCGCCCCGACCAATCCGCACCCATTGGTGCAAACCGGACAATCCCCCAACGATCACGTCATCTTCGATCACCACATGGCCCGCCACGGCCACATTGTTCACAAGGATCACGTTATTGCCAATCTGGGCATCATGGGCGACGTGGCATCCTGCCATAAAGAGCCCGTCATCCCCCACCCGGGTCACAAAACCACCCCCTGCGGTGCCAGTGTTCATGGTCACATGTTCGCGGATCCGGTTGCGTTTGCCGATTATCAGCTTTGTGTCTTCGCCCGAGAATTTCAGGTCCTGTGGGATCTCACCAATCACCGAAAAAGGAAAAACGACCGTTTCATCGCCAATTTCCGTGTCCCCGGTCACAACAATATGGGATTTCAGGACAACACCCTGGGCAAGTTTGACCTGCGGGCCGATATGGCAGAACGGCCCAATCTGGCAATCCGGCCCGATGACCGCGCCATCCTCGACGATCGCGCTGCCATGAACCTGAGCGGAGGGGTCAATCGCCATGGATCAGCCCTTTCCGCCAGTCACGTCAATCATTGCCATGAAGGTGGCCTGACAGGCGATCTCATCGCCAACTTTCGCGACCCCGTCAAATTTCCAGACCTTGGCGCCACCGCGCACAGTGGTCACATCCAAGATCAGAACATCCCCCGGCACCACCTTGCGGCGGAATTTGGCACTGTCGATCCCCATGAAATAAACCACGGCGCCGGTCCCCACCAGATCAAGCGACAGGGACACCATCACCGCTGATGTTTGTGCCATGGCTTCGATGATCGTCACGCCAGGCATGATCGGCAGGCCCGGAAAATGGCCCTGAAAATGCGGCTCGTTCATGGTGACCATCTTGATCCCGCGGGCAAACTCACCCTTGCGGATATCTTCGACCCGATCCACCAGCAGGAACGGATAGCGGTGCGGAATGCACTCTTGGATCAATTGAATATCAGCAGTGGCGGGCACATCAACCATGGTCATGTCCTTTTCAACTGGTCCCGACAGGCACAATCCGGCCCGGAACCAAAGTGTTTGTTTTCATATTGTGATTACCAAGCCAGCGACGGTGAAACAACGCCAATCCGAAGCGAGATCACACCAATTGCGCAAAGCGACAGCCGGGACCGCCTCAATTGCCATCGCCTGCGTCAGGGTCAGCCTCCGGAGGGGATTCCAGGGGGGATGACGTATCTGCCCCGTTTTCGCTTTCTGACGTGGCAGGGGGCGATGGGACGGTGGGCCCTTTTGACCCCGTTCCATCGCCCAACAACCGGTCAATCAGTGCGATGGCCTGATCGGTGATGTCGATATTCTGCGTCGTCAACAGGATTGCCCGTCGATCCACGATCACAACACCACCACGCTCGCGCACAACCGCCCCCAAAATCGGGCCAATCCGGTCGAAATAGGCCTGTTGCTCACGCTCGAACCGCTCGGTGAAACTGCGCTCCTGCTCAGGGCGTTGTGCCCGCAGGGCCTGGACCTTTTCGTCAAACGCATCGGCCAGCGCACGAAACGCCTCTGGGCTGAGGCGCGCGCGTTCCTCGGTCAGGCGCTTTTCCTCAGCTGCGAGGGAGTCATCCACCCTGCGCGCCTCAGAAGCCAGGCGGGCGCGTTCCGCTTCCAGTTCCTGCAAAATACGTCGCCCATATTCCGACTGCGTGAACAGCCGGTCGCGATCAACCGTCAGGATATGAGAGGCCTGCGCCGAAACAGACGATGCGGGCGCTGCAGCCGTTGCAGGTTGGGAAGCAGGCGCGCCGCTGTCCTGTGCAACGGCAAGGCCTGTCGCAGCGCCAACCCCCAGCATCACACCAAGGGCTGTGCCCAGTGTCCGGGCGGGTGTCCCCACAGCGGGACCTTGACGCGCGCGCCGGGTCTCGCTCGGTTGTGTCCGCCCCATACCCATCGGATCAGAAACTGGATGAGATGGTAAGCTCGAAATTGTTCTCTTCATCATAGGACTGTTTTTCAAGAACATGCGAGAAGTTCAGGCGCAGCGGGCCAATCGGTGTTTTCCAAAACAGCGACGCCCCGATGGAGGACCGCAGATGGGCATCGTCGTCGATCGCGCCTCCCAGATTATCATCCAGCCCCCAGAGGGTGCCTGCATCCAGGAACAAGCCGCCTGTCATACCGTATTCTTCAGGCAAGCCAATCGGGAACTCCGCTTCAAGCCGGGCCACCGCGTAGAAATTGCCGCCAAGCGCATCCTTGTTGATTGCCCCAAGGTCGCGCGGCCCCAATCCGTTGCTGGCAAAACCACGCAGCTTGGACGGGCCAAGATGGAAGCGATCCGTGAACCGTGACACCCCGCCGCTATCCAGACCGGCAAGGGCCCCACCTTCCAAAGTGGCAGACAAGGTGACCTGATCATTCAGAACCTTTGTCTGGGCGCGGGCAAGCGCCTCGGCCTTGATATACTGATAATCTGACCCCAAACCGCCAATATCGGCGCTGGCGCGCAAGAGCACGCCCGCATTGGGATTAAGACCCGTGCGACGGCTGTCAAAACTATAGGTCAGGCCCGCGCCAAACCCGATCTGATTTCCGCGTGCAATTTCGTTTTTGATGATCTGAGAACTGTCGCCGGTTGAACTTGCTTCCGACATTTCGGTGCCTTCGACAAACGCCCGGACGCCAAGGCGACCATTGTCACTGATCGGAAAGCTCAGCGACGGGCGGAACAGGATTTCCGTGCTGTTGAAATCAGAGTTATTTGTCGTGTCTTCGGTGAAATGACTGTCAATGCCGAAGGTCAGATCACGGCCCAGGAACCGGGGTTCGGAGAAGTTGAAGGTAAAGCTCCGGGTGCTTTTTGCTGTCGACAGGCCAAGTTTCAGGAATTGCCCACGGCCTAGGAAATTGCGCTGCGTATAGGCAAGGCTCAGGCCGAAACCGTTTTCCAGACTGTAAGCCCCGCCAAAGCTCAGGCTGCCGGTGGGACCTTCTTCCACATCCACATCCACAACAACGCGATCAGGCGAAGACCCCGGCCGGGTCTTCACATCCGCCTTGGTAAAGAAGCCAAGTGCACGAATGCGTTCGGCACCCTCGCGAATTTCGCGCGGGTTAAACGGATCCCCTTCTACCGTACGGAACTGGCTGCGCACCACCCGGTCAAGCGTGGTTGCGTTGCCCTCGATATCAATGCGTTCGACCACAATCCGCGGGCCGCGCGTCACGTTGAACTCGATATCCAGCGACAGATCGCGCTCGTTTCGGGTCACAATCGGTTCAACGCGAATAAAGTTGAGCCCCTTGCGAAGCGCCAGACGCTCCATCCGTGCAATCGTGTTTTCGATTAGGCGCGGAGAGTAGACCACCCCCGAGCGCAGCTTGGAGGCGGCGGCAAACTCGTCCGCATCAATCTCAGGCTGGTCCGTTGTCGTGGTGATGTTACCAATCGTGAACTGCTGTCCTTCCTGCACCGAAAAGGTGATGAAGAACGCGTCACGGTCCCGCGCGAATTCGGTGCTGGCATTCAGCACCTTGAAATCGACATATCCGCGCGACCGATAGAAATCGGTCAGCACCTGCTTGTCGAGTTCAATGCGCTCCGGGATATAGCTATCCGCGCGGATCAGGGCACGGAAAATGCCCGCCTGTTTGGTTTCCAGAACGCGGCGCAGACGCGCATCGGAAAAGACGCGGTTGCCCACAAAGGACAGGCGTTCCACCTCAACCGGTTTGCCTTCTGTCACTTCAAAAACCACATCCACGCGATTGTTGGCGCGCCGAATGATGCGCGGTGTGACAGTGGCGGCCAACCGCCCCTGCGCCCGATACATTTCAATAATAGTCTGAGCATCCTGTTCGGCGGTGCTCGGGCTATAGACATAACGCGGTTTTGTTTTCAGAAGAGGTTCGAAAACCTCATCTTTCAGGCGGCGGTTACCTTCGACGGAGACGACGTTGACGGTGGGAAATTCCTGAACCCGGACCACCAGCTTGCTACCTTGCGGCAAAAGCTCGACCTTTTCGAACAGACCGGACCCGATCAGACGCTGATAGGCGTCGTTGACCTCGGCCGCTGAGACCGTCTGACCACGGTTGATTCCCAGATAGTTCAGGATCGTTGCGGCCTCGATCCTTTGCGCGCCTTCGATCTCAACCGTGCTGAAAGCATAAGCCTGTGCGATGGTCGGGGTGACATACCCACCGGAAGCTGCTGTTATTCCCAACAAAATCGCAACTGAACTGCGTTTTGCAAAACTTGAAATCCTGTCTTTGCCGCACAGAGTTTCGCACTTCAGACTGCCTTTATTATTCATAACTTAGCTTCCGCTCAAACATCCCATTTCCAATTTTGAATAAAGGGTCGACGGGAGCATGTCAAAGACGGAAAAGCGCCCCGGCAAGAGGGCGCTTTGAAGGGCTCATATATGTTTCAGCTTGTGGCCATGCAGCAAAAGTTTGGCGCACGCCTTTCAGGGGGGTGTTCCTACAGGAACAGGTTCACCATGATCGACGCAAGGGACAGGGCGACAAGGATGGCGCCCGCGCTTAGGAAACGGTCGAAATTCAATCCCAGCAGAAGGGACAGGCCGCGATAGCCGTTGTGCAGTCCGTTTTGAATATGGTCCATCTCACTCTCCTGAAACAAACACCCATTACGGGCGGTAACAAGAGATTAACCGCAGGAATGTGGCGCAATTTTCGGCAGAATGTGGCATTTTCAAGGCAATCGCACCGCGCCTGCCCACTCCTCTGACACGTCCCCCCTCACCTTAGCAAAACAGGTCGTTGGTCACCCCAAACACCATCAGCGACAGAACAAGCGACAGACCAATGATCAGAAGGATATTCATCACCTTTTCGTTGGGTTTGCGCCGGGTAACGGCCTCATAAGCAAAAAAGACCAGATGCCCACCATCCAACACCGGGATCGGGAACAGGTTCAACAGACCAACCGCGGTTGAAAGCATCCCGATAAAGGCAATAAAGCTGGATACCCCCTGTGACGCGGCCTGCCCCGACACCTGGGCAATACCAATCGGGCCGGACAGGTTGCAGCTGGAAATCTTGCCAGAGATCATGTGCCACAGGCCCGACAGGCTGGAACGGATAATATAGATCACCCGATCCACCCCTCCCTCAAGGCTTTCCAGCACACCGGGCGTGCGCGTGGCCGGTTCAAAAATCAGCCCTGCGGAGACACCGATCAACCAGCGGGTTTCAAACCCGCCCTCTGGCAGCGGAAGATCCTGACGGCGGGGTGTCAGTGTCACCTCAAGGCGCTCTCCGTCACGATAAATACCTAGGGTCATAGGGGCACCTTCCCCGTTCACCACCAGATCGCGCAGCCCTTCAAATGTTGCCACCCGATTGCCGTCAACCGTCTCGATCAGATCATCGCGACGCAGACCGGCCTCAATCGCTGCAGATTTCGGCGTCACCGAGCCGATCAGAGCCGGGAAAGGATGCGGCCCCATGACCACAACTTTCTTGCCATCCCGGTTCAGGCGGTATTCCACGACGGGCGTGTTGGGAAGTTGGGTGGTGAAGGTGTAAAACTCTGACAGTTTTGGCGTCTCCGCCCCGGCGATGGACAGAACCTCATCGCCCGGCTGCAAGACATCTTCCACGCCCGGCAAGGGTTTTACCTTGCCCACGGTCAACGGGTCCGTGCCCACCCCGACCCACATCAATATCCCGCCAAACAGGAAGATCGACAGGATGAAGTTGAAGATCGGCCCGGCCGCAACCGTCGCGGTGCGGGCCCAAAGCGGCGCCCCCGGCATGGTGTGGCGACGCTCCTCTGGCGAAAGCTCTGCCAGAACCTCTTCATCGGCACCGCCGGAGGCCGCATTGGCGTCCCCTGCAAATTTGACATATCCGCCAATGGGATAAGCGGCGACCTGCCATTTGGTGCCATGTTTGTCCACGCGCGAATACAGCACCGGCCCCATGCCGATGGAAAACACATCCGCCTTGATCCCGGACCAGCGCCCAACGATGTAATGCCCATATTCATGCACCGCCACGATGATGGTCAAAGCGACCACAAACGCAAGCACCGTGAAGGCCAGATTGCCAAAATCCGGCAGGAGTGAAATGAGATCCATGATTATCCTTCCAGCACGGTTGTGACGGGACGAGAGGCGCGCGCTGCAATCAGCTCCTGCGTCCTGATACGAGACATCTGGTCAGCGGCCTGCACATTATCAAGGGTCATGGCCGCACCGATCAGTGTTCTGTCGCCAGAAAGGTCAGAGAGCGCCTCTTCAACCAACCCCGCCATTTCCATGAAACCGACCTGGCCCGAGATGAACCCGTCCAGTGCCACTTCCTTCGCCGCATTGAACACCGCGCCCGTCAGCCCCCCGGCCGCCATCACTTCGCGCGCCAGACGCAAGGCCGGATATCGCGCTTCATCTGGTGCCCGGAATTCAAGTGTCGCCACGCGGGCCAGATCCAGTCTTTCCACCGGCAAATCCCGCCGTTCGGGCCAATGCAGCGCGTAGCCGATGGCATGACGCATATCCGGCGCACCCAGATGGGCCATCAGGGCGCCATCGTTGAACCCCACCAGCGCGTGGACCAGGGATTGCGGATGCACCAGCACCTCGATCTTTTCAGGATCAATCTGAAAAAACTCTTTTGTTTCGATAACTTCCAGTGCCTTATTGAACATAGAAGCACTGTCGATTGTGATCCGTTGCCCCATGTCCCAATTGGGATGAGAGGAGGCTTCGGCCAAGGTAGCAGAGGCAAGCCGTTCTAGCGGCCAGTCCCGGAATGCACCGCCGGAGGCCGTGATGATGATCCGTTCAACCGCGTGCATATCTTCGCCGACAAGGCCCTGAAACACGGCGGAATGTTCACTGTCCACCGGCAGGATCCGCGTGTGATGCGCCTGTGCCGTGGCCATGATCAGGGGCCCCGCGGTAACTAGGCTTTCCTTGTTGGCCAATGCCAGCGTCGCCCTGTTTTCCAGCGCACGCAGCCCGGGCAAAAGCCCTGCGGCCCCGACAATTGCCGACATGACCCAATCCGCCGGACGACAGGCCGCCTCTTCAATCGCATCCGCCCCGGCCGCAGCTTCCACGCCAGACCCCGCCAGCGCGTCACGCAAGGCAGGCAGGTTGCGTTCATGGGCTGTCACCGCCACATCCGCATTCAGACGCCGCGCGTCATGGGCCAGTTGGGACACATTATGCCCCCCGGTCAATGCAACAACGTCATACCCCTCTGGCTCACGCGCAATAAGATCAATGGTGGATTGGCCAATGGAACCGGTTGCTCCAAAGATTGAAATTTTGCGCATGGATCACCCCGCCACGAACACCGGAACGGCCATGGCCAGCGACAGAACGTAAATCAGGGCAGCGGCCCCAATCATGGCATCAAACCGATCCAGCACACCACCATGGCCGGGGATCAGGTTGGAGCTGTCCTTGACGCCCACATGGCGCTTGATCGCGCTCTCAATCACATCCCCCATCTGCCCGGCAAATGCGGCCAGAACCGAACCGATCATCCAGTAAAGAGTCGTCCCCTCGGAGGCAAAGAAAAGCCCGATCAAGGCGGCGCCGATCCATCCGGCCACCGTACCTGACCAGGTTTTCTTGGGGCTGACGCGGGGCCAGAATTTCGGCCCGCCAAGGATGCGTCCCGCAAAATATCCAGCAATATCAGACACGATCACCACCAGCACCAGCCAGATCACCAGCTTGCCATGGGACAATTGCAAAAACCCCAATGCCGCCAGCATGATCAGAAACCCGTATCCCAGTGCCAGATTGCGCCGGTCCGGCAACAGATAAGCCCCCAGCATCGGAGCCACCAGAAGGCCAAGCCAGGTCCAGCCAAAGCCACCGGACGCCATCAAACGCAACCCGGCCAGTTCGACGGCAAAAGCGGCAAGAACGCCGACACCAATTGGCACCAATGCATTTGTCGGGTCCAAAAGCCGGATCAGTTCCCAAAAGCACAGGCCAATTACCACCGCGATCAGGGTGACGAAAACAACGCCTCCCATCCAGATCGCTGTCCCGGCCACCAGCGCCATCAACAGCCCGGCACCAGCGCGCGGGCCAAGATCCATCCATTTCGATCCGGTTTTCACATCTGACATGCGGTTCCTTTTCTGCTGATCATCAGCAGTCCTTGGGCAGCGCCGATCCCCGGATCGCCCTGCGGTTAGCGGTTATTCGGCTGCGGTATCCACGCCCCCGAACCGGCGATCCCGTCCGCCAAAGCGCGTAACGATCCGGCCAAAAAGTTCGGCATTGAAATCCGGCCAGAGCGTATCAAGAAACTCATATTCCGCATAAGCCGACTGCCAAAGAAGGAAATTGGAAATTCGCGCCTCACCAGAGGTTCGAATGACCAGGTCAGGATCCGGCAAAACACAGGTATCCAAATACTTTGCGAGCGTTTGTTCATCCACCTGATCTGCGTCGATCCGCCCCAAGGCAGCATCCTGCGCCAGACGTTTCACGGCGCGGGCCACTTCGTCACGGCCACCGTAATTCAGCGCAATGGTCAAATGCACACGATCATTGTCGCAGGTGAGTTCTTCCAGCTCGTCCATCAGCTTTTGCAGCTTTTTGTCGAGCCGCACACGGTCGCCGATAAAGCGCACCCGCACGCCTTCATCACGCAGCGCACGGGCTTCTTTCTTGATGTAGCGCCGAAACAGGCTCATCAAGCCGGACACTTCCGACTGGGTGCGTTTCCAGTTCTCTGTCGAAAAGGCAAAGATGGTCAGGTATTTGACACCAAATTCGGGGCAGGTTTCCACAATCTCGCGGACCCGCTTGGCACCGGCGCGATGGCCGAACAGCCGCGGCTGGCCGCGTTTTTGCGCCCAGCGGCCGTTGCCATCCATGATGATGGCCACATGTTCCGGCGATGTCTTATCCTTGCCCACGCGGCCCCTCCTGACAGGTCTAAAATCAGACCTGCATGATCTCTTCTTGCTTGGTTTCCAGCGCCTTATCGACCATCTTGACATGTTTGTCGGTCAGCTCCTGGACCTCATCATGCCACATCTTGTGATCGTCTTCGCTCATCCCATCCTTGGCGCGTTTCAGCTGCTGCATCCCGTCCTGGCGCACATTGCGCACAGCGACACGGGCGCTTTCGGCATATTGGGCGGCCACGCGGGTCAGTTCGCGGCGACGTTCTTCGTTCAGCTCGGGGATCGGCAGCATGATGATCGTGCCATTCAGCTGGGGATTGATGCCCAGACCGCTTTCACGGATCGCCTTTTCTGCTTTCCCTACCAAAGATTTGTCCCAGATATTCACCGTCACCATCCGCGGCTCCGGCACGTTCACGGTGCCGATCTGGTTCAGCGGAGTGCGCGCGCCATAGGCATCCACCATGATCGGATCCAGCATCGAGGCCGACGCGCGCCCGGTGCGCAGCGATGCAAACTCAGTTTTCAGCGCGCCAATGGCGCCTTCCATACGGCGTTCCAGATCATCCAGATCCAGTTCAAATTCTTCGTCAGCCATCTCAGGCGTCCCCTTTATCCATCTGCTCTTGTTTTCGAGCGTCTTTTCATACCTATAGCCCTCCCGCACGGGCCTTGTATAGGGCGGCCCATTTGCAGCGGAAAAAACTGTGTCTTATGGGCAGGTCCTTGCCCAATCCGGTCGGTTGCCCCAGCCAGATCAGCCGCCCACTTTGGTGTAAGTGCCCTGCCCCGACAGGATGCCTTTGAACCCACCCGGTTCATCCAGACCAAACACAACCAGCGGCAGGTTGTTGTCTCGCGCCAGCGCAATGGCAGAAGCATCCATGACGCGCAGGCGCTTGGCCAGCACGTCATCATAGCTGACATGGTCATAGCGCACCGCATCTGCGTGTTCTTTGGGATCCTTGTCATACACCCCGTCCACACCGTTTTTGCCCATCAAAATGGCTTCACAGGCCATTTCATTGGCCCGCAAGGTGGCGGCCGTATCAGTTGTGAAATAGGGGTTCCCGGTTCCGGCGGCAAAGATGCATACCCGTTTTTTCTCAAGGTGGCGCACCGCCCGGCGGCGGATATAGGGTTCACAGACTTCATCCATGCGAATGGCGGAGATGACCCGGGTAAACACCCCCATTCCTTCCAGCGCAGACTGCATCGCCAGCGCGTTCATCACGGTGGCCAGCATCCCCATGTAATCCGCAGTGGTGCGCTCCATCCCCTGGGCGGACCCGGACAGGCCACGGAAAATATTCCCGCCCCCGATCACCATACAGATCTCAACCCCCATCTCGGCCACGCTTTTCACTTCGCGCGCGATTCGTTCGACGGTGGGCGGGTGCAGGCCAAACCCCTGGTCCCCCATCAACGCTTCGCCAGAGATTTTCAGCATCACGCGCTTATAGGTGGTCGCGGGGGTATCGCCGCTTTCTTCTGAGAATACGGCAGCAGAGGTATCAGTCATGGGTGGAAGGTCCTGAACAAGAAGATTGTCTTGCCCGGCAAAATGGCCCAAACAGGCGAAACTTTCAATGCGTATACGGGCCGTCTTTCGAAAAAACGCCGTCCCTGCGCCACCTGGAAACCCGCAACCCGAGCCCCACAGTCGAAAGCCTCGCCGTGCCAGATCCCCTTCCCTTCGGCATTCGCACCCTCCCGCCCAACCGTCCGGTGCTGATTGCCGGGGCAACCGCTTCGGGCAAATCCGCCCTTGCGATGGACATTGCCGAAACTGGCGGCGGGGTGATTGTGAATGCAGATGCGTTACAGGTGTTCTCGAACTGGCGCATTGTCACCGCCCGCCCTTCGCCGGAAGAAGAAGCCCGGGTGCCACACCGCCTGTATGGGCATATCCCGGGCGATCAGGACTATTCCGTCGGGCATTGGCTGCGTGAAGTGGCCCAGATCCTGCAAGGTCGGGACCGTCCCATTATTGTTGGCGGCACCGGGTTGAACCTGTCCGCCCTGACCGAGGGGCTGGCCGATATCCCTCTGACTCCGCCAGAGGTGCGGGCGGAAGGGGAACACCTTCTGGCCACTCAGGGGATCGACACCCTTTTGCGCGCCCTGGACCCGGACACGCTTGCACGGATTGACCAGCGCAACCCGGCCCGCGTGGCCCGCGCCTGGGAGGTGCAACGCAGCACCGGGCGAGGGCTGGCGTCGTGGCAGGACGACACACCGCCCCCCCTGCTCGCGCTGGCAGATTGCACCGCCATTGTCCTGCAAGCCGACCGGGACTGGCTGCGCAACCGGATTGAACATCGCTTTGACCTGATGCTGGAGGGCGGCGCCCTTGATGAAGCGCGGGCAAACCTTGAGAACTGGGACCCGAAGGCCCCCCATGCCAAGGCCATCGGGGCCCCCGAACTGATTGCCCATCTCAAGGGTGAACTGAGTTTGGACGACGCACGCGAGGCTGCAATCATCGCCAGCCAGCAATATGCCAAACGCCAACGCACCTGGTTTCGCAAACGCATGAAGCACTGGCAGGCGATTCCCCTGCCCTGATGGCCACACGCGCGCCTTCGCCTTGAACAGATCGAACCTCCTGTTGCGTTAACCATCTGACAACACCCGGTCCAAGTTACCCACAATTGTCCACATTTTTTGTGGATAACCTTGTGGAAAATCTCCGCAGCCCCTTATTTTGCAGCGACAAAACGGCATTTTTGACCTAATATTTAAGCCTGCCTGCTTTCATGCACCGCTGCCTGCCGGGGTCCACACATGTCACAAATGCAACCAGAGACACGTTCTTTGCCCTCTCCTTTCCGCGTCGTCCCCTTGGCGCGGATGAGCAAAGGGGGACGATGGCGAACCGAAGCGATGCGTTCCTACGGTGCTCCCGTTCTGATCTGGTTCACCCGTGGTCAGGGGCGGATCACCGTGAATGGCGTCACGGCAGGATATGGCCCGCATAATTGTATCTTCGTGCCTGCCGGCATCATGCACGGGTTTGAGGTTTCAGCACAGGTCAGCGGCACAATGGTTGTCTTTCCACAAGGCAGCGAAGAGGGGCTGTCGTTGCCGCGCGATCCATTTCACCTGCGCCTGCTTGACGGGGACCGGCAGATGGAACTCAGCCGGATGATTGATAACCTGCAAAAAGAGATGGACCGGTTTGACGCAGCCCATGCCGAACGCGCCCATCGCGCGATGATGTGCCATGCCGGTCTGATTTCGGTCTGGCTGGATCGGCAGGTTGAACATCAATGTTTCGACCAAGACCGTTCTCCGGCACAGGCAAAATCCGGTGCCAAACTGGCCAATGCTTTCGCGGCCCTTGTCGAGCAGGATTTCCACAGTCCGAAATCCGTGCGGGACTATGCTGGCGCGCTGGGCGTGACCCCCACCCATCTCAGCCGGGTTTGCAACAGGGCCTGCGGGCGGTCAGCTTCGACCATTCTCGCGGATCGGGTCCATTACGAAGCACGCCGATTGCTGAGCGAAACCACGCTTCCGGTGAAAGACATCGCACGCAGCCTTGGGTTTGCCTCCGCCGCCTATTTCACCCGGTCCTTTCAGAAACACACCGGGGTGACGCCCTCGCAATTCCGTGCGACGCACTGACGACGCATTGACCCCGGCCGCCTTTTGGCGCGGCAGACTGACTGACGATAAACAGGCTGAAAAAGCCCGGGCATCACCCGCCGAGGATCGCCTTTACATAACCGCGCGTTTCCCGATAAGGCGGCACTCCGGAATATTTCTCGACCGCCGCGGGCCCCGCGTTATAGGCCGCCAGCGCAAGGCGCCAGGATCGGAACTTGTTGTATTGCTGACGCAGATACCGGGCGCCCCCTTCCAGGTTTTGTCTGGGATCATGCGGGTTCACCCCCAGTTTGCGCGCGGTGAAGGGCATCAGCTGTGCCAGCCCGATCGCTCCGGCATGACTTTTTGCACGGGGGTTCCAGCCGCTTTCCTGCTGCACGAGGCGCAAAAACAGGTCCTCGGGAATGGAATGTTTGCGCGCGGCCGCCTTGGCCATGGAAAGGTATTGGCCGCGATAGTTCCCTGAAAACCGCGGTATCCCCTCTGCGCCACCCTGTTCCTGATCCGCATTGGGCCGCAACCGGGTTGACCCGGCATATTGCTCAGCGGCCCGTGTGTCCAGCACATCCAGTTGCGACGAAAAATTGGCGCGCCCCGTTGAGCTGGAGAACAGCCCATCCGAAAAGGCCGGTGCCACCGGAAGCGACATCAAGCAAAGACCCAAACCAATCCTATGAAAAACGCTGCGCTGAGACATGTTTCTCTCCAAACTTCTGCAGGCAATATAGTTAAAAAATGCAACGCGACAATGGCCGCGGCGGTTTTATGCCCAAATGCCGCAAAGCCGGGCTTTCCAAAACACCCGGACGCACCATCTGGGCAATGCATTTGGCGCCAGCCAGCGCCCTAACGGCTTCCCGCACCATTTTTGAATTCCTCCGGCTGCCCGCGCGGGACGAATTCATCCACAGGAAACCGTTTTCACCTTGGGGCGTATCTGTGTAACGATATGCGAAATGTGAAGAATCGAAAGGAAGCCGTCCATGGCAGGCTCGCTCAATAAGGTAATGCTGATCGGCAATCTGGGCCGTGACCCCGAAGTCCGCTCCTTCCAGAACGGCGGCAAAGTGTGCAACCTGCGCATCGCCACCTCGGAAACCTGGAAAGACCGCAACACCGGCGAGCGTCGCGAGCGCACGGAATGGCACTCGGTCGCCATTTTCAACGAAGGCCTGGTTCGGGTGGCAGAGCAATATCTGCGCAAAGGATCAAAGGTTTACATCGAAGGTCAATTGCAGACCCGCAAGTGGCAAGATCAGTCCGGCAATGACCGCTATTCGACCGAAGTTGTGCTGCAGGGTTTTGGATCGACCCTGACCATGCTGGACGGTCGTGGCGAAGGTGGCGGCGGCGGCGGTTATGGCGGCGGCCAGAGCGGCGGTTATGGCGGAGGCTCCCAAGGAGGGGGCGGCTATGATCAGGGCGGGGGCTTTGGTGGCGGCACTCAAGGCGGCGGGCAATCCTCCGGCGGCGGGTTCGACGACGAAATCCCGTTCTGATTGGACACGGGATCTTCATCCCAACAGTTCAAAAAGCGCCCACCAGCAGGTCGGGCGCTTTTTTTGTGGTCGGTCTTTTTGGTCCGCAACGGGAATGAGTTTTCAACCAGCATTCAAATCACAGATTTCCGCCGCAGGGTCCTGCGCCGGTCTGAATGAAGCAAAATTTTGGGAAAAACGCGCACCCAATTTCGGGTGATGGCGGAGGAGGTGGGATTCGAACCCACGGTAGACTTTCACCTACGTCGGTTTTCAAGACCGGTGCATTCAACCACTCTGCCACTCCTCCGACCCGGGAACTCATAACGGCAAGGTTTTGATTCTAAAACCCCCTTTCCGGGCCAGTTTGATCGCCCCCCGCGCGCCCGTGCATGCCAGTTCTTGCCCATTCTTCGCACGGGACTTTTCACAAAAGGAACATGCCGCTACTATAGCCGCAATTGGGCGGAAACGGCGAAAGAGCCAGCAAGAATTTTAGGGGCATAACATGGCAAAAAAGACCACTTTGAAAGTGGCGATGATCCTGACGGGCGCATTGACGGTTGCGGGATGTGACGACACCAACCTTCCGGGTTTTCTGAAGAAAAACAGCAGCTCGGATGGCGCAACAGCCACCGCTGGCACAACCAGCCGCACCGTGGAACGGGATGTCGAGGCGCCCGAAGTGTTTCAGATGTCGGAAACCGGCTTGTGGGATGGCCGCCCCAGCCTCGGAGGTGTATGGGTGGCGCATTCCGATGCCAAGGACCCGGAGCGTGTGATCATTCGCAATGAAGCAAACGGGAAATTTGTAATCGGGGCCCTGTTCCGGCGCGAACGTGACGTGCCTGGTCCGCGCTTTCAAGTGTCATCTGACGCGGCTGAGACATTGGGCATGCTGGCGGGCAATCCGGTCAACCTCTCGGTGACCGCGCTGCGCAAAGAAACCGTCCAGCCAGAGCCCGAGATTGATGACACTCCTGTCCCAGCACCGGATGCGCTTGAAAGTGGCGAAATCAGTGAAAACACGCTGGACGATCCGATTGCCGCCGCGTCTGCCGCGCTGGATCGGGCTGAAGCCACGGCCCCTTCGGGCGCTGCCGCGGCAAAACCCACTGCTAAACCCGCAGCAAAGCCGGCGGCGAAACCCGTGGCCACCCCGTCCAAACCGTCCGGTCTCGCAAAACCCTATATCCAGATCGGTATTTTCAGCGTGGAAACCAACGCCAAGAACACCGCAGAAGCCATGAAACGCGCAGGGATGCTGCCCACGATCAAACCGGGCTCCACCAGTGGAAAATCGTTCTGGCGCGTGATTGTCGGTCCAACCACCAGCAGCGCCGAACGCTCCTCGATCCTGAAGAAAGTTCGGGATCTTGGCTTTGCCGACGCCTATTTCGTGAGCCACTGACATGACCAGAAAAGACATGACCAGACACACCGTTCGCCACTTTCGCCTATCTGCTCTGATCACCGCGATGGTGGTTTTTGTCTTCGCTGGCCTGCCCGCCCGTGCCTTTGATACCCGTGCCTCTTCCGCCTATGTTCTGGATGTGACCACGGGCACCGTTTTGATGGAGAAGAACGCCGACGTGGCCCTGCCACCGGCCTCAATGTCAAAGCTGATGACCATTGCCCTTCTGTTCGAAGCGCTTGAGGACGGGCGTGTTTCGATGAACACCCCGTTTGCGGTCTCGCAGCGGGCGCAGGACATGGGCGGTTCCACCATGTTTCTGAACAAGACCGACCGCCCGACGGTAGAAGAGCTGATCCAGGGCATCATCGTGCAATCCGGCAATGACGCCTGCGTCGCGGTGGCCGAAGGGCTCGGCGGCACGGAAGAGGCCTTTGCACGGATGATGACGGAACGGGCCAAGGAGTTGGGGATGGAGAATTCCAGTTTCGGGAATTCCTCCGGCTGGCCAGACCCACGGCAACGCATGTCGATGAAAGACCTCGCCATCCTGGCCAATTACCTGATCACGAAATTCCCGCAATATTACCCCTATTTTGCGCAACGCGAATTCCATTACAAAGGCCGCGCACCTGACAACCGCTTCAACAGAAACCCGCTCCTGCCACTGGGGATCGGTGCGGACGGGTTGAAAACCGGCCATACGGAAGAAGCCGGGTACGGGCTGGTGGGATCCGCCCGTCAGGGAAATCGCCGCATCGTGTTTGTGCTTTCGGGTATGAGCTCCTCCAAGGCCCGTGCGGAAGAGGCGGAGGCAATCGTGAACTGGGCCTTCCGTCAGTTTGCCATCAAGACCCCGGTAAAGGCCGGGGAAAAAGTGGCCGAAATTCCGGTCTGGCTTGGCAATGCCAATTCGGTTGGCCTGACCACCGCAGAGGATGTGTCACTGCTGGTTTCTGCGGTTGGACGTGACCCGCTCAAGGCTGAAATCAAATGGGTCGGCCCAACCGAAGCGCCGATCAGCGCCGGTCAGCAGCTCGCTGAAATGATCGTGGAACGTCCCGACCTGCCTGACCAGATTGTCCCGCTTGTCGCCGCAGAAGATGTTGCCGCCGCCGGGATCGGCAAGCGTATGGGCGTGGCGGCACAACGCATTCTGGGCAAGGTTATGGGGCAGGACAGCGCCCTGACCTCTCTCCTCAACTGACAGGTCAGATATGATCAGCGAAAACGGGTCGGGGCTGTTCATCAGCTTTGAAGGTATTGACGGGTCGGGGAAATCCACCCAGGCACGCCTGTTGGCAGAGCATCTGCGGGCAGCGGGCCATGATGTGGTGCTGACACGCGAACCGGGCGGCAGCCCGGGGGCCGAGGAAATTCGCGCCCTGGTGTTACAGGGGGACCCCGACCGCTGGTCGGCGGAAACCGAACTTTTGTTATTTACGGCTGCAAGACGGGATCATCTTGAACGGCTGATCCGCCCTGCCCTGGCCGCGGGGAAAATCGTGATCACAGACCGTTTCGCCGACAGCACACGGATTTACCAAGGCACCCGTTCCGGGGATCTCCGCGCCACGGTGGATCAACTGCACACGCTGATGATCGGGCAGGAACCGGATGTGACCTTTCTGATCGACATGGACCCGGAGGTCGGTCTGGCGCGCGCAAAAAGCCGCAATGGTACCGAGGAACGGTTTGAGGATTTCGGTGCGGATCTGCAAAAACTGATGCGCAAGGGGTTTCTGGAACTGGCCAAGGACACCCCTGATCGGTTTCGCGTGGTGAATGGTGCGCGGGACATGCAGAGCGTCGCGGCAGATGTGGCCACGCTCGCCGACGCCGCTCTTTCAGAAAGCCCGGACCGATGAGTGCCGCAGACGAGATCCCCCAACCGGACTGTATCGAAGGCGTGCCGCATCCCCGTGACGCCTTGCAGCTGATTGGACAAGGCGCCGCCGAAGCGCGCTTTCTCGAGGCGTTCACTTCGGACCGGCTGCACCATGGCTGGCTGATCACCGGACCACGCGGCGTGGGCAAGGCCACGCTGGCCTGGCGCATTGCCCGATTTCTTCTGGCCACCCCTCCTGACGATGGCGGGATGTTTGCCGCCCCGCCCCCGCAAAGCCTCGACATTGCCGCCGATCATCCGGTTGCACGCCGGGTGAACGCCCTGTCAGAACCCGGCCTGTTCCTGTTGCGCCGTCCCTGGGATGACAAGCTCAAACGTCACAAACAGGACATCACCGTTGATGAGGTGCGCAAACTGAAAAGCTTCTTTGCCCTCAGTGCGGCAGGTGGTGGACGTCGTGTGGTGATTGTGGATGCGGCGGATGAGATGAACAGTTCGGCCGCAAACGCATTGCTGAAAGTGCTGGAGGAGCCGCCAGCGAATGTTGTGATGCTTTTGGTCAGCCACCAGCCCTCGCGGCTGTTGCCAACCATTCGTTCGCGCTGCCGTGAGTTGCGCCTGCCCCCGCTGGCGCCGGACGCTCTGGCGCAGATCATGAACGGGCTGGACGAATATCCCGGCCCGGATGAGATGCAGGCGCTGGGGGCATTGGCCGGGGGATCCGTGGGTGAAGCCCTGCAGCTTCTTCAGGTGAACGGGCTGGGGATCTATGGCGAACTTGTGCATATTCTGCATTCCGCCCCCAATTATGACCGGCCAAGGGCCTTGAAACTGGCAGATGGGGTGGCTGGCAAAGCCAACGCCTCCCGGTTTGAGGTCACACTGCGACTGATTGACCTGTTCCTCGCGCGTCTGGCCCGCCATGGGGCCGGAATGCCGGCACAATTGCCTGCAGCAGATGGGGAAACGGCTTTGTTTGAACGGCTTGCGCCGCATCCGCGCGCCGCACGCGATTGGGCGTCCTTGCAGCAGGAGCTGTCGGCCCGTGCCTCTCATGGCAAAGCCGTCAATCTTGACCCGGCCGCCCTGATCCTTGATATGGTTTTCAAGATGAATGAAACGGCGGCCCGTTCGGTCGCATAAGAGGCGCTTGATGAGCATGTCCGACAGCCCGATCCCCACCCTCACCGACAGCCACTGCCACCTGGATTTTCCTGATTTCGAGGGCGAGCTGGAGGAGATCATCGCGCGCGCCGAACGTGCCGGGGTGACCCGTATGGTGACCATCTGCACCAAAATGCAGAACCTTGCGCAGGTTCAGGCCATTGCCGATGCGTTTGACCCGGTTTTCTTCGCAGCCGCCACGCATCCCATGTCGGCCGCCAGCGAACCAATGGTCACGGTGGAGGAACTGGTGGCCCTGGCAGATCATCCCAAATTTGTCGCCATTGGCGAAACCGGGTTGGATTACCACTATACGGCCGACAGCAAACCGATTCAGATCGAAAGCCTTTTGGTGCATATCGAGGCGGCCCGCCAAACCGGTCTTCCGCTGATCATCCACGCGCGGGATGCGGATGAGGACATGGCGCGGATCCTGCAAGAGGCCCACACCCATGGTGCCTTCAACTGCGTGATGCATTGCTTTAGTTCAGGTCCGGCCCTCGCCCAGGTGGCGATTGATCTGGGGTTTTACCTGTCCATGTCCGGCATCGCTGCCTTTCCACGCAGTCAGGACGTGCGCGATATATTTGCCGCAGCTCCGGTTGACCGCATCCTGGTGGAAACCGACGCGCCCTACCTTGCCCCGCCCCCCAAACGCGGGAAACGCAACGAACCTGCCTATACGGCGCATACCGCCCGGGTGGGCGCCGATGTTTTCGGCCTCAGCTACGAAGAATTCGCCGCACAGACCCAAGCCAATTTCGACCGTCTGTTTTCCAAGGCGGCCGCTTACAAGGCCCCAGCCAGATGAGCGGTTACAGCTTCACCATTCTGGGCTGCGGCTCATCCGGGGGGGTGCCGCGGATCGGCGGGCTTTGGGGGGATTGCGATCCGAACAACCCGAAAAATATCCGCTCACGCTGCTCGGCCTTGGTGACGCGAACCGGAGAGGATGGGGGTGTGACGCGCGTCTTGATCGACACGTCCCCCGACATGCGCCATCAGCTTCTGGCTGCTGGCGTGGGCGAGGTTGACGCAGTGGTTTACACCCATGGCCATGCTGATCACATGCATGGCATCGACGACCTTCGCATGGTTGTCTACAACATGCGCAAACGGGTTCAGGTCTGGGCGGATGGCCCAACACAGAACGACCTGATGTCGCGCTTTGGCTATGCCTTTGTGCAACCCAAGGGATCAAGCTATCCGCCGATCCTGGACCTGAACACAATCGACGGAGACGTGGTGATCGAAGGGGCCGGAGGCGCAATCCGTATGACCCCGTTTGAGGTGACCCACGGAAATATCGACGCGCTGGGCTTTCGGATTGGAAAACTGGCCTATCTGCCAGATGTCAGTGAAATCCCTGAGGCCGCACGCCCTGCCCTGCAGGACCTGGATATCTTCATTATCGACGCCCTGCGCCGCACGCCGCATCCAACCCATTTCAATCTGGATGACGCGCTGCTTTGGATCAACCGCGTGGGGGCGCGCAAAGGGGTGCTGACCAATATGCATATTGATCTGGACCATGCGACGGTCGAAGCGGAAACGCCGGATCACGTGATTGCGGCCTATGACGGGATGGTGATCCCGTTCGAGGCATAGATGGGGGCCCTGATTGAGGTCATTTTACCGGTCTTTCTGGTGATTGGGATTGGCTATCTCGCCACTTGGCGCAAGATCATCACCGCCGACGCCGTTGAAGGCTTGATGTATTTCGCCACCAATCTCGCGGTGCCGATCCTGCTGTTCCTAGCCATTTCACGTCTGGACCTGAGCGCAAGTTTTCAACCCCGCCTGATGATCAGTTTCTACACCGGCGCCGTCAGCGGCTTTTTCGCCGGGCTTCTGGGCGCACGGTTCCTGTTTTCCCGCCCCTGGCCGGACGCGGTGGCAATCGGGTTTGTCACCTTGTTTTCCAATTCACTCCTGCTTGGCCTGCCGATTACAGAGCGCGCCTTTGGCCCGGACGCTCTGGGGGCAAACTTCGCCATTATCTCAATCCATGCGCCGACATGTTATGTGATCGGTGTGATGGCGATGGAGATAGCGCGCTCACAAAACAAAGGGCTTGGAGCAGCATTTCTGGGATTTCTCCGCTCGATGGCAAAAAACGGGCTGGTGATCGGGATTGCCTTTGGGTTTTTGGTGAACCTTGGGGGCTTTTCCTTGCCGGCCGTGGTGCTGGACGCATTTTCACTGATTGCCAAAGCTGCCATTCCCGCTGCCCTTTTCGGATTGGGAGGGGTTCTTTATCGCTATCGACCCGAGGGCGACATTCGAACCGTGGCCTATATCTGCGCTGTATCTCTGGGGCTTCATCCGGCCATGACATGGATGGTTGGGCGCCTGCTTGACCTTGACGAGATGGCCTTTCGCTCCGCCGTCATAACCGCCGCCATGGCTCCGGGCGTCAACGCCTATGTTTTCGCCAATCTCTATGGGGTCGCAAAACGAGTGGCGGCCACGGCGGTTCTGGTGGCCACGATCCTTTCCATCATCACCGCCTGGGGGTGGTTGATGGCATTAAGCCCTTAAAGCGTTTCCTGTTCTTGTTGGATCACAGCAATGACCGGAAAAAGCCCACCCTCCTTACAGGGTGCGCGGCGTTTCCACATCGCGTTGTTTCAAACTAAAGCGTTTCGGGATAAACTTGAGACACGTGTTTATTTCGAAACGCCCACGGCATTGAGACCTCTTGCCGCGCTTCGGTTTTGCCCTGCGTCAGGTTAAAACCGAAACGCTTTAAGCCTCAGCGCACATCCCCCCTGAGGCCATGGGCAATATGCTCTGGCAGATCCGCCAATGCCCGCCCTCCCCGTCCGCGCAACCGCTCAAGAAGCCCCAGCTTTTGTGGCAGGAACTCCAACACGCAGCGTTCAATCCGCGTTGCCTGAAGCAATTCAGGCTGAGAGGCTAGGGTAATGCCGGACAGAATCGGGCTGTCCGAGGTCAGCCGGGTGAGGTATCCCATCCCGATACGCAGGCTGTCCTCTTGAAACGAAAGCATTGTGACACCATCAACCTGCGCAAGGAAAATGCCTTTGAATTCCCGCCCCGAGCGCACATCATGGCGGGTCAGGATCTTGTCATTCCCCGGATCGGACAGGGCGCGAAAGACCGTTGCGCGGTCCAGCTTATAGATGCGCATGGTGAAAGAGTTCACCCAATCGGGATGGAGCGACGATCGTTGCCAATACCGGTGAATACCAAGAGGAACCGGCAAGGAAAGGGTCAAACGATCCTGAGAAGACACTACATGCTGGCGAAAGGCCGCGTTGGTAATCCACGGAATACCCTGCGCGTTAAAGACATCCTCCAGATCCGCGAGCGGTTCGAGCAGGATACGGGCATCCACCTGAAAATACGCGCAGATCTTGTGCAGAATATCCGGGCGGGGACTGGCCTGTCCGGCCAGGTAGCGATTGAACTGGGTTCTGTTCACGCCGATCTCCCGGCAGATCTGTGTCACGGAACTTGGCGCGCGCGCGACGAGTTCGCGCAGGTTGCGCGAAAAGACCTGGTAGATTTCCCGAGGGCTATACTCATTTTCGGTCTGTGACATCACCTACCCCGAAGCCTCTCAACTTCCCTTGACTGTGTTTTGTGAGTGTGACCTGAGGGACGATCTTTGACGCTGATTAACCCCAGATTGCATCGCAGTTCGCCATTCAACCTTTATCATATCCCCTCGCAATATGCAAAACATGCCCCGAGATTTTGCAAAACTCCAGATCAAAACGATATTTCTCAAATATTTTCAATATGTTTTGGTTCGTATTGTTATGCAACTATCCTTGGGGCACCCGTGTTTTGTCATCAAAACCCCTTAATTTCACCTCATCTCCATAAATTCTCTTGCCCGAAAGCCTACTCCTTCGTATTGTCGACCAAACGGTCGGTTTTGCGTCAGACCATCACGCAGACCGAAGGATCTGGGAGGACCTGATGACCGCATTTATCTGTGATGCCATCCGCACACCGATTGGCCGCTTTGGCGGTGGCCTGTCCGGGATGCGCGTGGATGACCTTGCCGCAGCCCCAATCAAAGCGCTGATGGCACGCAATCCGGACGTGGATTGGCAAAGCGTGGATGATGTCATCTATGGCGACGCCAACCAGGCGGGGGAAGACAACCGCAATGTGGCGCGCATGGCCGCCCTTCTGGCCGGGTTGCCGGTTGAGGTTCCCGGCACCACTGTAAATCGCCTTTGTGCTTCGGGCATGGATGCGGTGGGCATGGCTGCGCGTGGCATCAAGGCGGGGGATTACGAACTTTGTATCGCGGGGGGGGTCGAAGGCATGAGCCGCGCCCCCTTCGTGATGCCCAAGGCCCACAGCGCCTTTTCCCGCGCCAATGCGGTCTATGACACCACAATTGGCTGGCGCTTTGTAAACAAAGCGATGGATGCGGCCCATGGAACGCACTCCATGCCACAGACCGCTGATAACGTTGCCGAAGACTACGATATCTCGCGCGAAGATCAGGACGCTTTTGCCGCCCGCAGCCAGGCCCGTTGGCAGGCCGCACATGAGGCTGGCGTTTTTAACGACGAAATCACTCCGGTTACCCTACCCCAGCGCAAGGGCGACCCGCTGGTCATCGACACGGACGAACATCCCCGCCCCGGCACCAGCGCCGAAAAGCTTGCGGGCCTCAAGGGCGTGAACGGCCCGGACAAAACGGTCACCGCGGGCAATGCCTCTGGCGTGAATGACGGGGCCGCCGCGATGATCATCGCCTCGGAAGCCGCCGCTGCGCGCAACAATCTCAAACCCATGGCACGGGTTGTGGCCATGCAGGCTGCGGGCGTTGCCCCCCGTGTGATGGGCATCGGTCCGGTACCGGCCACGCGCAAGGTTCTTGCCAAAGCAGGGCTGACCATCGAGCAGATGGATGTCATTGAACTCAACGAAGCTTTTGCCTCTCAGGGGCTCGCAACTCTCCGGGCTTTGGGGGTGGCGGATGATGCGCCCCATGTGAACCCTAATGGGGGTGCCATTGCACTGGGCCACCCACTTGGCATGTCCGGTGCGCGCCTTGTCATGACCGCCGCCTACCAGCTGCAACGCACGGGAGGGCGCTACGCGCTCTGCACCATGTGCGTGGGTGTTGGGCAAGGGGTTGCGCTTATTCTCGAAAGGATCTGACAATGTATGCACAGATGATCAAAACCGCTCGTTCCGGTGTGAAGACACGCGAGGAAATGTCTGATCAGGAACGGGAATTTCAGGACCGCATTGATCGCGGCGAAAAGATCGAGCCAAAGGATTGGATGCCGGATGATTACCGCGCCACACTGATCCGCCAGATCGGTCAGCACGCCCATTCCGAGGTGGTTGGCCAGCTACCGGAAGGCAACTGGATCACCCGCGCCCCCACGCTGGAGCGCAAGGCAATCCTTCTGGCGAAAGTGCAGGACGAGGCCGGCCATGGGCTCTATCTCTACTCCGCCGCCGAAACCCTTGGCGAAAGCCGGGATGAGCTGGTGCGATTGCTGCATGAAGGCCGGATGAAATACTCCTCGATCTTCAACTACCCGACGCTGAACTGGGCTGACATTGGCGCAGTGGGCTGGCTGGTGGACGGGGCCGCGATTGTGAACCAGGTTGCGCTGCAACGGACCTCCTACGGGCCCTATTCACGTGCAATGATCCGCATCTGCAAGGAAGAAAGCTTCCACGCCCGCCAAGGCTATCACGCGATCATGCAGATGGCCTTCGGGACACCGGAACAGAAGAAAATGGCACAGGACGCGGTGAACCGCCTGTGGTTCCCGGCGATCATGATGTTTGGCCCAAATGACAGCGAAAGCACCCATTCCGAACAATCCATGGCCTGGAAAATCAAGGTCAAATCCAATGACGAGCTGCGCCAGCAATTTGTCGACCAGACCGTGCCGCAGATCGAATATCTGGGCCTCGACCTGCCGGATCCCGGCATCAAATGGAACGAGGAGCGCGGGCATTACGACTTCTCGGACCCGGATTGGAGCGAATTTTTCGACGTGATCAAGGGCAATGGTCCCTGCAATGTCGACCGATTGAAAGACCGGGTGAGTGCCTGGGAAGACGGCGCCTGGGTGCGCGACGGTCTTCTGGCACACGCCCGCAAGAAATCCGCGCGAACCGCAGCAGAATAAGGGAGAAATCAGATGAGCAACGAATGGCCCCTTTGGGAAATCTTTATCCGCGGTCAGCACGGGATGAGCCACCGCCACGTGGGCAGCCTGCACGCCCCTGACGCGGAAATGGCGATCAAGAACGCCCGTGACGTCTATACCCGGCGCAATGAAGGCGTGTCGATCTGGGCGGTTGAGGCGGCCCATATCGCAGCCTCTAGCCCGGAAGAAAAAGGCCCGCTTTATGAGCCGTCCAATTCCAAGGTCTATCGCCACCCAACCTTTTTCGACATTCCCGAAGAAGTGGGGAGCATGTGATGGCGGATCAGGACCAACTGTTTCAGTTCCTTCTGCGCATGGGGGATAACTGCCTTGTGCTGGGGCACCGCGTCAGCGAATGGTGCGGTCATTCCCCGGTGCTGGAGGAAGATATTGCGCTGGCGAACACCGCGCTTGATATGATCGGCCAGACCCAGCTATGGCTGGGGCTTGCGGGTGAGGTTGAGGGGAAAGGCCGGTCGGCCGATGATCTGGCCTTCCTGCGCGACGTCTGGGATTTTCGCAACGTGCTTCTGGTTGAGCTGCCCAATGGCGATTTCGGCCAGACCCTGATGCGCCAGTTCCTCTATGACGCCTGGTCACAGGTCATGTTGTCCAAGCTGCAGAATTCAACCGATGAACGCATTGCCGCAATTGCCGAAAAAGCCTCGAAAGAGGTGGCTTATCATGTGGAGCGTTCGGGGGACACGGTGATTGGTCTTGGGGACGGCACCGAGGAAAGCCACAACCGGATGCAGGCCGCCCTGGAGTATCTCTGGCCCTATGTTGGTGAGATGTTTGCCGGGGATGCGGTGGATGACGCCATGGTGGCGGCAGGTATTGCCCCGGACCCGGCCAGCCTCAGGGCGGAGTATGACGCCAAGGTGCAAGCGGTTCTGAGCGAGGCCACGCTGAGCATTCCCGGCAGCACCTATGCCCATAAAGGGGGGCGCACCGGCTATATGCATACCGAGCATCTGGGTCACATGTTGTGCTCCATGCAATGGCTGCAACGGGCCTATCCCGGGGCCAGCTGGTAATGACCCACCCCTCGGTTGATACGATCTGGACCTGGCTTGACCAGGTGCCGGACCCGGAAATCCCGGTCATATCCCTGGTGGATCTGGGGGTCATCCGGGATGTGCGTTGGGAGAAGGACAGTGAGGGCGATTTGCTGCATATTGCCGTCACCCCAACCTATTCCGGTTGCCCGGCCACCTCGATCATCAACCTCGATATTGAAACCGCGTTGCGCGACCGCGGGATCACCCGGCTGACGCTGTCACAACAGCTTTCGCCAGCCTGGACCACCGATTGGCTGAGCGAAAAAGGGCGGGCAAAGCTCGAAGAATACGGCATTGCCCCCCCCTCGCCCGGCGGCACTCCGGATCGTTGCCCCAATTGCGGCAGCAAGGATCTGGAACGGACCAGCCAGTTCGGCTCCACCCCCTGCAAGGCACTTTGGAAATGCAAAAGCTGTCTTGAACCTTTCGACTATTTCAAATGCATCTGACGCGGTTCGGCATTCCGCAACCGGGATACCGAAACATCTGAGGAGAGACCCATGGCGCGCTTTCACAAACTGACCGTGACCGACATTCACAAAACCATCCGGGACGCGGTGGTGGTGACCCTGACCCCGGACGACCCGGAGAGCTTTGATTTCACCCAGGGCCAGTACCTGACCTTCCGTCGCGACTTCGACGGGCAGGAACTGCGCCGCAGCTATTCGATCTGCGCAGGCAAGGATGACGGTATCCTTCAGGTCGGCATCAAACGCGTCGACGGCGGGGCGTTTTCCACATGGGCCAATGAAGAGCTGGCCATGGGGGACACCATTGAGGCCATGCCGCCGATGGGCAATTTCCATACGGCAATCGAACCGGGAAGCGCGAAATCCTATCTCGGCTTTGCGGGGGGATCGGGCATCACACCGGTTCTGTCGATCATCAAGACCACCCTGGCCCGCGAACCTTTGTCCGATTTCACGCTGGTCTACGCCAACAAATCTGCCACCACCATCATGTTCCGCGAGGAGATCGAAGACCTCAAGAACCGCTATATGGGTCGCTTCACCGTGATCCATGTGTTGGAGGCCGACACGCAGGAAATCGACCTTTTCACCGGGTTGGTGAATGAGGAAAAATGCGCGCTTCTGTTCAAACAGTGGATCAATATCAAATCCATCGACACGGCGTTCATCTGCGGCCCCGAACCGATGATGCTGGGCATTGCCAAATCCCTGCGCGAGCACGGGCTGTCTGATGGCCAGATTAAGTTCGAACTCTTCGCCTCTGCCCAACCGGGCCGTGCCGCCAAGAAGGCCGTGTCGAAAGGCGCGAGTTCCGGCACTGGCACCGAAGCGGTGATCAACCTCGATGGTTCGTCGCGCACCATCACTATGGACGCCGACACCTCGATCCTCGACGCGGCCCTGGCCGAGAACATGGACGCGCCGTATGCCTGCAAGGCCGGGGTCTGTTCGACCTGCCGCTGTAAGGTCCTGGAAGGTGACGTAGACATGATCGCCAACCATGCGCTGGAGGATTACGAGGTCGAAAAGGGCTATGTGCTCTCCTGCCAGGCCTACGCGAAATCCGACAAGGTCATCGTTGATTTCGACCAGTAATCAATCGGTTAAAAGACATATTTCAGGGAGATACACCATGAGCGAGATGAGCATCACCGACTATCTGGCCCAGGGCGGCCAGCTGACCAACCCGGAGAATGTGCCGGCACGATACCGGGCGGAACTCATGCGGCTCATGGCAAGCTTCGTGGACAGCGAGCTGGCGGGGGCTGCGGGTTTTGCGGATATGATCAATGCGGGTCCGGGTATCAAGGAACGTATCGCCGCAGCCAAGATCGTGCTGGAAAAAACCGACAATGCCGACAAGGTTTTGAAGATCATGGGCGAATTTGGTGCCAATACCGACCGCTACGCCACCCACCACCCCTGGACAGACCGCCTCGCCCGTGAGGCGGATATTGGCACCACCCGCAGCGCACATGACATGCGCCTGTCTGTGTTCAACTACCCCCTGACCTCATGGGAAGACGCGGTGGTGATGAATATGTTGATGGGGTTGGCGGTGTCCGTACAGCTGAGCGAACTGTGCCGTGTGTCGTATCAGCCCCTCGCCGGGACGTTCCGTGACATCATGCCGGTTGAGGTCAACCACACCGATCTGGCCATTGAGGGCATCGAGCATATGCTGGCCGCGGGCGCGGACAAGGCTGCGCTGCAACGCTCGGTCGATTACTGGTGGCCACGGGTGGCCGCAAGTTTTGGCCAGACCGTTTCGTCGCGTGCAGAACAACTGACCCGGTTTGGCCTGCGTCATTCCACCAATGCCGAACTGCGTGAGGAATGGGACAAGGCCGCTTCGGAACAGTTGGAAACATTGGGGCTGTCGGCCCCCTGACTCAACCCGCCCCAAGATTTGTCCCCGACATACATAAGATTTCCTGATCCTGAGAGGACCAAGACATGACGATCATGAAAGTAGCCAGCTTCGCCGCTGGGCAGTGGGTTGCACCCGGTAAAAATGCCCGCCCCATTCATTCCGCCATCACCGGAGCCCGGATCGCCGAAGCGGGTGGCGGGTCACTCGACATGCAGGCCATGCTGGACTATGGTCGCAATGTTGGGGGCGCGAACCTGCGCAAGATGGGGTTTCATGATCGCGCCAAGATGCTCAAGGCGCTGGCGCTGCATCTGGGGCAGCACAAACAGGCGCTGTATGATCTGAGCTTTGATACTGGCGCCACCCAATCGGACCACATGATCGACATTGATGGCGGCGTGGGCACAATGTTTGTCTTTGCCTCGAAAGGGCGGCGGGAAATGCCCGATGGCGACATCTATATTGATGGTGATATCGAACAGCTTTCCCGAAACGGCACCTTTCTGGGCATGCATATTGCCACACCCCTGCAAGGGGTGGCGGTGCATATCAATGCGTTCAATTTTCCGGTCTGGGGCATGTTGGAAAAGCTCGCCCCGACCCTGCTGGCAGGTGTGCCGGCCATTGTGAAACCCGCCACCGCAAGCTGTTATGTGACAGAAGCCTGTGTGCGGATCATGCTGGACAGTGGCATTCTGCCAGAGGGCGCCCTGCAATTGATTTCCGGGGGCACCGGAGATCTGCTTGATCGTCTTGGTCCGCAGGATGTGGTGAGCTTCACCGGCTCGGCCCAGACCGCTTCACTGCTGCGTTCCAACCCCAATATCCTGAAAAACTCGGTGCGTTTCGTTGCCGAGCAGGACAGTCTGAACGCGTCCATTCTTGGCCCGGACGTCACACCCGACACACCCGAATTTGGCCTCTTCATCAAAGAGGTCCATCGCGAGATGACCACGAAGGCCGGGCAGAAATGCACCGCCATTCGCCGGATCATTGCACCTGAAGCACAGGTTCAGAACGTGATTGAGGCCCTCTCAGACCGGCTTGCGAAAACCGTTGTCGGGGATCCACGCGCGGAAGGGGTTCGGATGGGGGCACTGGTCTCGGCGGGGCAAAAGCGCGACGTGCTGGAAAAGGCGGCGCAGATTGGCACCGAGGCGGCGCTGGTCTATGGCGACCCTGATGACACGGGTTTTGCCGGCGACGTGGATGCAGGCGCCTTTGTCAAACCGATGCTGTTTCATTGCCAATCGCCTGACACGGCCAGCCTGGTGCATTCAACCGAAGCCTTTGGCCCGGTCTCGACCATCATGGGATATCGCGACATTTCCCATGCGATTGAGTTGGCGAACAAAGGCGAAGGATCGCTGGTCGCTTCCGTCATTACCGCGTCTGGCGAGGTGGCGCGAGAAATGGCCCTTGGGGCGGGCGCTTTTCACGGGCGGCTTTATTTCAACAACGCGACCTCGATGAAGGAAAGCACCGGGCATGGCTCGCCCCTGCCCCATATGGTGCATGGTGGTCCGGGACGCGCGGGCGGTGGCGAGGAAATGGGCGGTGTGCGTGGTGTTCTGCACTATATGCAACGCACCGCCATTCAGGGCAGCCCGGACATCCTGACAACCATCGGCAATCGCTGGGTGCCGGGATCGACGGAAATCACCGGTCCAGCCCACCCGTTCACGCGCAAATTTGGTGAGCTGTCAATTGGCGAGACCCTGCACACGAAATCGCGCAAGGTGACGTTGGAAGACATCGAAACCTTTGCCCATTTCACCGGCGACACATTCTATGCTCATATGGACAGCGACGCTGCGAAACGAAACCCGTTCTTCCCGGATCGGGTCGCCCATGGCTATCTGTTGCTCAGTTTCGCGGCGGGTCTGTTTGTCGAACCCAACGAAGGGCCGGTTCTGGCCAATACCGGGCTGGACAACCTGCGCTTCATGAAGCCAGTAGAGGCCGGGGACAGCATGAAAGTGCGCCTGACCGTAAAAGCAAAGACCCGTCGAACCGAAGATTATGGTGAAGTGCGCTGGCATGTGACCCTGACCAACCAGGGTGATGAGCTTGTTGCGGAATATGAGCTGTTAACCATGAACGCCTACTGACAAACAGGCTTGTGTGACGGGAACATTTCTTTCACCAAGCCCGCTTTGGCAACAAAAAGACGACCGCGCGGGGATTGTTCCATTCCGGCGCGGTCATTGTTTCTAGAATATAATTAAATTCCAAAATAACCGAATTTCCACTTGTTTTGCCCTATTCAACGAAACAATGCCCTCACTCTGCCACAATTTCGCCCCAGTTTACCTTGACCCTTAGTAAAGCGGTTTTAGCAAGTTTTCGATTTGAGGCTCTTATGAGAGGATAGCTAGGATGGCTTGGGCAACAGGCAACATCATGAAAAATTTCTGCCGCAGCGAACGCGGTGCCATGACCATCGAAGCGGTGATGTGGCTGCCGGTTTTTGTTGTCATGATGGCGTTGGTTGCCGACGTGTCGTTTGTCTTCTTCCGCCAGTCCACCATTCTGCGCGTTGTACAGGATGCGAACCGGGCTTTCTCGATCGGTCGGCTTGAGAGCGCCGAGGCGACACAGGCCTATGTTGTCAGCGCCCTGTCCGACCTGTCATCGGGGGCAAGCGCCGTCACCACCCTGAGCTCTGGTATCATCACGACAACCGCATCAATCCCCGTTTCTGACCTGACCGCAGTAGATGCCTTTGATTTCCTGAAGGGATATCATGTTGGTGTCACCGCGCAGCACTTCCTCGAATACTAGGGGTGCCGCGTCATGAAACGTCCTGAAAACATGCGAACATTCCGACAAAGCGAAGACGGTGCGTTAACCGTCTTTGGGCTTTACATCTTTGCCACCATGATCCTTTTGGCCGCAATTGCAATTGACATGACGCAGCTGATCACGGCGCGCACGCAATTGCAGGTCACTGCCGATCAGGCCGCCCATGCCGCCCTTTATTCTCGTGACACGAATTCTGCGGAAACTGCCAAATTGGCGGCGTTGAACATCGTGGAAACCGCGATGCCGAAGGACAAGTTTGGCCAGATCATCACACTCGAGGATATCACTTTTGGAACATTCGATTACGTCAGCGGCGGGTTCCTGGAGGATCCCACCTCGCGAAAATCTGTTCTGATCAACAGCGGACGGCTGAGCGAAACAGGCAATCCGGTTACCACCCTGCTGCTCGACCTCATAGGTTACAGCTCCTATGACATGACCGCGCAATCCATCTTCACCACCTATCGGCCTGCCTGTTTCCGAGAAGGTTTCGTGGCCAATGACGAGGTCGACATTCAGTCCAACAACGCGTTTACAAACGGGTTCTGTATCCACTCGAACTCCTATGTATCCTTGAATTCAAACAATATTTTCGACGAAGGCACCGTTGTTTCAATGCCGAATTTGGCGGATCTTGATTTGCCGAATTCAGGCTGGGAGACCAATGAAGGCCTGCAATCTGCGCTTCGCGAGGGCAGCTATCGCCTGCGTATTATCAACAAGCTGGAAGACATCATTGACGGGCTTCTGAATGCCGACCCCGATGTTCTTCCGGATTATGTGGATGAAACCCTCTCCCCCATCTACATGACCCCCCCTAGCGGTAAGGGGCTGAGCATGAGCGATTTGACCGCTGGGCGTGTGCATTACCTTGATTGCCACAATAACGGGGTGTTGAAGCTGTATGACGATTCAAAAACTGTCATGGCAATTTCAAATGTGGTCATCCTGACGCCTTGCGAAATTCAGTTTGGACAGGAAGTGGTGATCGAAGATGCGATCATCGCCACCACCAACACCTATGTGAAAGCGATCACCTCCAGCTCGAACCTGCAGATCGGCCGTGATGACAATTGTGCTGCCGGGGGCGGCGCCCAGATCCTGTCCATGGGCGGGATGGAGTTCAGCTCGGGTCTCAGCATTTTCGGCAGCCAGCTTCTGGCAAAGAAAGACATTGCCTTTTCGGCAAATGCAGACGGTATTCAGGGCGCATCGATCATTTCCGAGGGATCAATCAGTGGGACCTCCAACATGAATATGGGCTTTTGCGGAACCGGAATGGAATCAAATTTCGAAGCCGAGTATTTCCGCCTGGCGCATTGATCCCCCTGTCCCAAGCGCCCCAGAGCACCCGTATCCCGCCCGGGAGGGACGGTTCGGCCCCGCTCACACAACGCCAGACTGCCAGTCGCAATGGCACCTATTGCCGCCGCCAACTCGTTTGAAGCAGCTGTGATGAGGTGCGTTCTTCCGTCCTAGCCTTGCCCAAACCTCAGGAGATGAGAGCGGTCGCAACCGAACGCAAATTGCCACGGTTCCAGTGCCTGCGACGTTCATACTGTTCGGGTTGAATGGCGCACCTAGCACGATTCGAACGTGCGGCCTCTGCCTTCGGAGGGCAGCGCTCTATCCAGCTGAGCTATAGGTGCGTTGAGGTCGGTATAGGACAAGCGCCAAGGGCCTGCAATATGAAAAGGGCCGCCCAATGGCGACCCTTTCCGAAATTTTTCTGCTCTGGAAACGAATTAACGCTTCGAGAACTGGAAGCTCTTACGGGCTTTGGCCTTACCGTATTTCTTACGTTCCACAACACGCGAGTCGCGGGTCAGGAAGCCAGCGGCTTTCAGAGCGCCACGCAGCGAGGGTTCGTAAAGTTGCAGAGCTTTCGAGATACCGTGTTTCACAGCACCTGCCTGGCCCGACAGACCGCCGCCTTTTACGGTGGCGTATACGTCGAATTCACCCAGAACACCGGCCACTTCGAACGGCTGGCGCAGAATCATCTGCAGAACGGGGCGTGCGAAATAGACGTTCACGTCGCGACCGTTGACTTCCACTTTACCCGAACCCGGTTTGATCCAGACACGGGCCACAGCGTCTTTACGCTTACCGGTGGCATAGGAACGACCCAGCTCGTCACGGACGGGCTCACGGGGGGCAGCAACTTCAATAGCGGCTTCGGTGCCTTCAACGACAGCGTTCAGCTCATCAAGCGATTTGATCTCTTCAGTCATGATCAGCCCTCACGCGAGTTTTTCGGGTTCATGGATTTGACGTCCAGCACTTCCGGGCTCTGGGCCTCATGGGGGTGCTCGGCGCCTGCGTAAACGCGCAGATTGGTCATCTGCTGACGGCTCAGCTTGCCGCCCGGCAGCATGCGCTGCACGGCTTTGATGACCAGACGCTCGGGGTGGGCACCCTCAAGGATCTGACCGGCAGTGCGCGACTTGATGCCGCCCGGGTAACCGGTGTGCCAGTAGTGCACTTTGTCGGTGCGCTTCTTGCCGGTCATCTGGATTTTGTCCGCATTGATCACGATGACATTGTCACCCATGTCCATGTGCGGAGTGAACGAGGCTTTGTGTTTGCCACGAAGACGCATTGCGATGATCGACGCAAGACGGCCCAGAACAACGCCCTCGGCGTCGATCAGGATCCATTTCTTGTCGATATCTGCAGGCGTTGCAGAGAAGGTTTTCATGTGTTCAGCCCTGATTGGGTTTCGGATGGGGTGTTTTTAGTGATTTCTGAATTCGGGTCAAGCGCCAAAATACTTATTAAATCGTTCAAAAACAACGAGTTGAAAATATGGTATTATTTTACCCCATCTCTACAACGGTCTTTTCCCCCGTTCTGCACAGGGTTTTACTCTGGCCGGAACACTTCGTCCTTCATCAATGCCTTGATTGTCCGCAAAACCAGCCCGGCAATGACAACAGCCAGAAGGGCAAGCACAAGAACGGCAATTGTCTGATGAGCCCGCGCCCCATCCAGCTGCGAAAACCGGAAAGACGCGATCGAAAGGGCCGCCAGCGGAAAGCTGAGCGCCCACCAGCTGAGCGCAAAGGGCATCTTGACCAGACGCGGAACCTGGGCCAGCACCAGCGCCGCAAAGATATAGCCTGCATTCATCAGCATCCGTGCAAAGCCATCCACCTCACCCACCATGCCCACATAGGCGATGAAGGCGACAGCGGGGGGCGCGATCAGGATCACCATGGTCGGGAACAGGCGCGCCACAATCGGATCATGGAAAATCAACCGGTTCATCACAAGGGTCAGCAGGACAATCCAGAACAGGATCCCGCCAGAAAAGAACAGCCAAGATGTCTCGATATAGCCGATCCGTGCCCCCAGAACCGGCACAATTACGTTTCCAACCGCAGGAATGAACCAGGCGGGCGTCAGGTGCCCGACCTCAAAGGACCGATGCGAAATCCAGCCGGAGACCACCGCGATGGTCAGCGCGCCCTGCCCCACCACGCCGGCCAGCCAGATCCACTCGGCCAGTTCCGGTGCATGGGCATGGGTGGCCGTGGCCAGCAGCAGCAGGGACACCGTAATGGTGGGAAAAAACGCCAGTTTGACCGGGTGATGCCATTCCTCGATCACCATCCCGGGATAGCGCAGCGCCTTGGCAAGGTAGAAAACTGTCACAACCCCCATCACCGTGGCCGAAATCAGCCAGACCAGCGATGACACCGCCCCCATCCATGGATACACAGGTGCCCCAGCATGCAGAGCCAGAGTAAGCCCCATCAAGCCCATGACAATGGCAAAAAACGTGACCGGAAAATGCGCGAGGCGAGAAAACTCCGGCGGAGCGGTCTGGTCAGACATGACATATTCCTTTTTCAGACTATATCCCAGACCTGCCCAACCCTTCCGTGAGGGTCAAGCCCTCTCTGGCGGGATCGAGTAGGTCAATGTTGCACGCGCAACAGGCGCATCATCCCCTTCGGAATGGATAAGAACATCCCCGACCGCAAGCACCCTTCCCAGCTTGTGCAAACGGCAATGGGCAACAAGGTCTGCATCGGAACGAGGTTTGCGCATGAAGTCGATCGAACAATTGGTGGTGACCGCCAACGCCTTGGGACCGATCATGGCAAGAATGGCCAGGTAAACAGACACATCCGCCAGGGCAAACATTGTCGGCCCCGAAACAGTGCCCCCCGGCCGAAGATGCTTCTCTGCCACCCGCTTGCGCATGGTGATCTGCATCGGTGCGACATCCGCCACCTCGAAATCATCCGCCACCTGCGGGAATTGCACATCCAGAAAGGCCGCCAGCTCCGCCCGGTTCATTTTCAGTTCCATTTGCCCCCCTAACTGCCGCAGCGTCATTTCAACTTCGCGCGCATTCCTCTGGGAAATATGCGGGATGTCCCTATCGTGACGACAAGACCCAAGGGAGGACAAGATGGAAGATCCAATACTGATCCGGAACGACGCTGCGTCAGTTGCCACCGTGACACTGAACACCCCCGGCACATTAAACGCGCTGTCGGATGAGATGCTGGCCGCTCTGAGCGAAGAATTGGAACGTATTGCCGCCGACCCTACAATCCGTGCGGTGATCCTTGCCGGTAATGGCAAAGCCTTTTGCGCAGGCCATAACCTGAAGCAGATGACCGCGGCGCGGGCATCCAAAGACGGCGGCAAGGCCTATTTTCAGGATCTGTTTTCCCGCTGCGCCAGCATGATGGTACAAATCACCCGTATGCCGCAGCCGGTGATCGCCCAGGTGCATGGCATTGCCACCGCGGCCGGGTGTCAACTGGTGGCCAGCTGCGATATGGCCGTTGCGGCCGAGGGGACCCGCTTTGGTGTGAACGGGGTCAATATCGGTCTGTTCTGCTCCACCCCGATGGTGGCACTGACCCGCAACATTCCCCGCAAACTGGCGTTTGAGATGCTGACCACCGGCGAGTTCATATCTGCCGGTCGCGCGGCCGAGCTGGGGCTTGTCAATCATGTGGTGCCACATGAAGCCCTTGGGGAAGAAACACGCAGGCTTGCGGAAAAAGTAGCCTCAAAACTCGGCGCTGCGGTAAAAATTGGCAAATCTGCTTTCTACGATCAGCTGACCATGGGATTGGAAGATGCCT
The DNA here is from genome assembly GCF_025137635.1 of Aliiroseovarius crassostreae. Taxonomy (NCBI): domain Bacteria; kingdom Pseudomonadati; phylum Pseudomonadota; class Alphaproteobacteria; order Rhodobacterales; family Paracoccaceae; genus Aliiroseovarius; species Aliiroseovarius crassostreae. The sequence goes on from NZ_CP080772.1 coordinate 1,473,968, forward strand.
ATGGTTTTACCGGTGAAGTTATGGCGCAGAATATGATGTTCCGCGACACCGAGGAAGGCATCAACGCCTTTATCGAAAAGCGGGCGCCGAACTGGAACCAGAGCGAGGAATGAGGGGCGCTGCCCCTCGGCCTTGCGGCCTCACCCCGGGATATTTTCAACAAGAAAAAAGCGGCAACGGGGTGAGGTTGACCCTGTCCCCGTCAAACTGCGCGATGTGACCGGGGGGCAATTCGATCCAATCCAGTTCGCCCTTCTCCAACGGTTCACTGACAACCGCCCATCCCTGGCGGGTTGGCGACCAGCGGTAATAGACAGAGGGTGCGATATGGTCTGAGCTTGCCCGTGCCGCCCACAGTTTTTCTCCGTCTGAAAAGGCTGCTGACAGGCGCATATGCGGTGTTGCCCCTTTTTCTTGAGACAGCGCAGAAAGTGTGCCCGCCGCGCGGGCCAAGGCTTTTGCCGGGTCACGGTCCAGCCCTTCAGCCAGAGCCAGCAGGAACAGAACTTCACTGTCGGTGGCGCCTTTCCGGCTGGGGTAAAGCGCATCGGGAACGGCCATATCCGCCTGTTTCCGGAAATGTTCAAACCCTCCGAATTGGCCATTATGCATGAAGCTCCAATTCTCATGCACAAACGGGTGGCAATTGTTGCGGCTGATCGCAGAACCGGTTGAGGCGCGCACATGGGCCAGAAACAGGCCTGACTGCACCTGCCTGCAGACTGCGCGCAGATTGGGGTCGGACCAGGCGGGATAGATGTCCCGATACAGGCCCGGTTCAGGGCGCGCATCATACCAGGCCAGCCCAAACCCATCCCCATTGGTGGCGGTTTTACATTCCGTGGCGTCCTGACTTTGTGCAATCAACGAATGGCCCGGCCGGGTCACCACGTCCTCCAAAAAGATCGGCATCCCGAGATAAGCAGCCCAACGGCACATATTTCCCCCTTGCCCCGACCATGAGGCCATAACGTAGATTTCAGAGATTTGACGCGGTGGCGATCAATGCTGCCTTTGTCTGACATCTGTATAGACGCCTCTTTTGTCCATGAAAAGAGCTGCGAAAGGGGCTGGTGTCGCCAGCACGCTTGACGCAGAACAGTTGGAGAGGCAGACCGAAAGCATTGCATATTTTCGAGGTCACCCATGCCCTATCTTGTTCTGATTCTCGCTGTTTTTGCCGAAACCATCGGCACCTCTGCTTTGCAGGCCAGTCAGCAATTCACCCGTCTTGGTCCTTCGATCACCGTGGTTATCGCCTATGGGATCAGCTTTGCCCTTTTGGCCTGGGTGTTGAAGTTCATGCCGGTGGGCATCGCTTATGCGCTCTGGTCAGGTCTTGGGATTGTGTTGATTGCGGTCATCGGCCTTGTGGTTTTTGGTCAGAAACTGGACCTGCCCGCCGTGGTTGGCCTGCTCCTGATCGTGGCCGGGATTGTCGTGATCAACCTGTTTTCGGCAAGTTCCACCCATTAAGCGTTTCAACTTGAACCTGACACAGGGAAACGTCGAAACGCCGCAAGAGATCTGAATATCGTGGGTGTTTCGGGTTAAACATGGGTTTCAGGTTTCTCCCGGAAGGCTTTAACGCACGATAAACAGGTGAAACAACGATTTGGACTGGCAATTCGCCCCAAGTCACGCTATTCGCGCGTCAACTTCCTATCAAAAGGCGCGCAACATGGACCTTCGCAATATCGCGATTATCGCTCACGTTGACCACGGCAAAACCACGCTGGTTGACGAACTTCTGAAACAATCCGGCGCATTTCGCGAAAATCAGGCTGTGGCTGAACGGGCCATGGACTCGAATGAACTGGAGCGCGAACGCGGCATCACCATCTTTGCCAAACCGACCTCGGTCGAATGGAAAGACACCCGTATCAACATCGTTGACACCCCCGGCCACGCCGATTTCGGTGGAGAGGTTGAGCGGATCCTGTCCATGGTGGACGGGGTTGTTTTGCTGGTGGACGCCGCAGAAGGCCCGATGCCGCAGACCAAATTCGTGACCTCGAAAGCGCTGGCGCTGGGCCTGCGCCCGATTGTGGTTCTGAACAAGGTCGACAAACCGGACGCCGAACCCGACCGTGCTCTGGATGAGTGTTTTGACCTCTTTGCCTCGCTCGGGGCCAATGAAGACCAGCTTGATTTCCCGCATATGTATGCCTCGGGCCGCAATGGCTGGGCTGATGCGGATCTGGACGGGCCGCGCAAAGACCTGCATGCGCTGTTCAACCTCATCGTCAACCACGTTCCGAAACCGAAGCAGATCGCCCACCAGGACGAAGATTTCTCGATGCTGGCTACCACTCTCGGGTCCGACCCCTTTGTGGGCCGGATCCTGACCGGCCGCGTTGAAACCGGTCGTCTCAAGGTTGGGGCCACCGTTCAGGCCATTTCGCGCATCGGGCAAAAGATCGAACAATTCCGCGTCACCAAGATCCAGGCCTTCCGCGGATTGTCCCAGCAGGACATTGAAGAAGCGGTCGCCGGCGACATCGTGTCGATTGCAGGCATGTCCAAGGCCACCGTGGCCGACACGATCTGTGCGCTTGCCGTGGATGAACCGCTTGAAGCCCAACCCATTGACCCGCCCACCATCACGGTGACCTTTGGCATTAATGACAGCCCGCTTGCTGGCCGTGACGGCAAGAAGGTGCAATCGCGCGTCATCCGCGACCGGCTGCACAAAGAAGCCGAGTCAAACGTGGCGATCAAGATCGAAGACACCCCCGGCGGCGAAGCCTTTGAGGTGTCAGGTCGTGGCGAACTCCAGATGGGTGTGCTGATCGAGAACATGCGCCGCGAAGGGTTTGAACTGTCGATTTCGCGCCCGCAGGTGATCATGCGCGAAGAAAACGGACAGAAAGTCGAACCGGTGGAAGAAGTCACCATTGATGTGGATGACGAATATTCCGGCGCCGTGATCGAAAAGATCACCGGAGCACGCAAGGGGGAACTGGCCGAAATGCGCCCGGCGGGCGCTGGCAAGACCCGCATTATCGCCCATGTGCCATCGCGCGGCCTGATTGGCTATCATGGCGAATTCCTGACCGACACACGTGGCACCGGCGTTCTGAACCGCGTGTTCCATGGCTGGACCCCGTTCAAAGGATCCATTCCGGGCCGTCGTGCTGGTGTGCTGATCTCGATGGAAAACGGCACGTCAGTGGCGTACGCACTGTGGAACCTGGAAGAGCGTGGCAAGATGATGATCGGCGCGCAGGCCGACGTGTATCAGGGCATGATCATTGGCGAGCATTCGCGCGAAAACGATCTGGAAGTGAACCCTTTGAAGGGTAAGAAACTGACCAACGTGCGCGCGTCCGGCACCGATGATGCGGTGCGCTTGACCACACCGATGACCCTGTCGTTGGAAGAAGCGATTGCCTATATCAATGACGACGAGCTGGTGGAAGTGACCCCCAACAATGTGCGTCTGCGCAAACGTTATCTGGATCCGCATGAACGCAAGCGGATGGCAAAAGCCAATCAATAACAACAATTTACGAAAGCAGACTAAAGCCCTCGAAAACCTTTTCGGGGGCTTTTATCTTGGTGTTTCGGCATAAGGATCCGCCACAAGTTGATCATCATCCGCATAAAGGATGTTTCCGGGGCGGTCCGTTTTCAGAAGCTCAATCTGATAGCCATGCATTTCCAGAAAAGCCGCCAGTTCCCATGCCTTATCTATCGCCTCATCAGCCTCCGGACGAAACCAGCTTAGCCCTCGGGTAAATTCTTTCTCCCGATCATGTTTCGCCCCGGAAAAGCGGTCGGGCAGTTGCAGGTTTTCCCGAAACCAGGCCAATAGGTCTTCAAGATATTGGGCGCTGTATTGGTCCAGTTCCGGATCATCGCGCAGCTCATAAGCTGCAACGAAAAATCCGGCACGAGCATCTAACCCATCGACCGGCCGATCACAGACAAATCGAATAAACATGTTGGGCCTTATTCGCTGGTCTCCACAATCAGAAGCTCCCGCTCCGACGCATCGCGCGCATGGCTCAGTGCCTCTTGATATTCCGGCGAGTGATAACATTTCTCTGCCGCCTCAACGCTGTCAAACTTCGCCACCACATTGCGGGGACGTTCCTTGCCCTCAAGCTGCACATAGCGTCCGGCGCGGGCAATGAAGTGACCACCATGTTTGGCAATGGCCGGCCCCGCCAGCTTGGCATATTTGCCATAGGCCTCTTCGTCGGTCACGGTCACATGGGCAATCCAGAGTGCGGGCATCGGTCTCTCCTTACACGCGGTCAAAAGAAAAAGGTCGCGCCAACATGGCACGACCTTCCTGTTCTTGCGAGCGGTTTCTCCCGCGAAATCAGCCTGCGATCACCGCTTCAGCTGCTTTGATGGCCCCTTGGGCATTCTCCGCCGAGGCACCGCCACCTTGGGCGAGTTCCGGGCGGCCACCGCCCCCCTTCCCGCCCAGTTCGGGCACAGCAGCCTTGACCAGATCAACCGCTGACAACCTGTCAGTCAAATCGGCCGTCACACCGGCGGACACAGCCACCTTGCCGTCATTATCAGCAATGATCAAAACCGCCCCGGATCCGAGCCCATCCTTGTGCTCATTGACCAGGGTTTGCAGGTCTTTACCCCCAACGCCCTGCACCACGGCAGCCAGGAATTTCACCCCGTTGATCTCTTTGGTCTCAGCACCGGCACCCGATGCCTTGGCCAGCTCACGTTTGAGGTTGGAAATCTCGGCATTCAGCGCTTTGCGCTCGTCCATCAGCCCCTTGATGCGCTCCACAACCTCTTCCGGTTTGGCCTTCAGCATCCCCTGAAGCTCCGCCGCGCGCGCCGTTTCTTCTTCAATATAGGCAAAGGCGGCCTTTCCGGTCAGAGCCTCGATCCGGCGCACACCGGCCGAGCTGGCCCCTTCCGACAGGATAACGCAGACCCCGATTTCACCGGTCTGAGACACATGTGTGCCGCCGCACAGCTCGATCGAATAGGTCTTGCCATCAGCACCTTTTCCGGTTGGGGCATGCCCCATGGAAACCACACGCACCTCATCCCCATATTTCTCGCCAAACAGCGCCTGGGCGCCCATATCGCGTGCGTCATCCGGGGTCATGATCCGGGTTTCAACCTTGGTATTCTGACGGATGTAAGTGTTCACCTCACGCGCCACATTCGACAATTGCTGTGCGCTCATGCCCTTGTTGTGGCTGAAATCGAACCGCAAACGATCATCGGCATTGAGGGAGCCACGCTGGGCCACATGTTCCCCCAACTCATTGCGCAGCGCCTCGTGCAGCAGGTGCGTGGCGGAGTGGTTGGCCCGAATGGCCGAGCGGCGCAGGTGATCAACCGCCAGCTCAGCGCCCTGCCCGGTCTTGATCTCGCCCTCTTCCACCTTGGCGAAATGGATGAAGACATCTGCCACTTTCTTGGTGTCCGTTACACGGGCTGAGCCGCTCTCGGTGCGGATCAATCCGCTATCCCCAACCTGGCCACCACTTTCGGCGTAGAAGGGCGTTTGGTTCACAACAATCTGAACCTCGTCCCCAGCTTTGGCCGCATCCAGTTGCGCGCCATCAGAAACCAGCGCCAGCACCTGCCCCTCCGCATGTTCGGTGTCATAGCCCAGAAACTCGGTCACCCCATGCTCTTCCGCAAGATCGAACCAGATGGTCGCGTCTGCGGCCTCACCGGAACCAGACCAGGCAGCGCGGGCGCGGTCCTTTTGCTCCTGCATCGCGGTATCGAAACCGGCCTGATCCACGCCACGGCCTTTTTCCCGCAGCGCATCCTGGGTCAGGTCAAGCGGGAAACCGTAAGTATCATACAGTTTGAACGCGGTTTCACCGGGCAGATCTTCGCCTTCCCCCAGCCCTGACAGCTCGTCATCAAGCAGTTTCAAACCGCGATCCAGTGTCTTTTTGAAGCGGGTTTCCTCGTTGAGAAGCGTTTCTTCGATCATGGTCTGCGCACGGCCAAGCTCCGGATAGGCCTGCCCCATCTGTGCGACCAGCTCCGGCACCAGGCGATGCATGACCGGATCTTTTGCCCCCAGCAGATGCGCATGACGCATGGCCCGACGCATAATGCGACGCAGCACATAACCGCGCCCTTCATTTGACGGCAGAACCCCGTCCGCCATCAGGAAAGATGTCGAGCGCAGGTGGTCGGCAATCACGCGATGATGCACGTTCTGATCCCCGTAGGGATCCACATTCGTTGCATGGGCCGAGGCCTCAATCAGTGCTTTGAAAAGATCGGTGTCATAGTTGTCATGGCTGCCCTGCAAAAGCGCGCCGATCCGTTCCAATCCCATGCCGGTATCGATCGACTGCATGTCCAGCGGCACCATCGAGCCATCCGCGAACTGTTCGTTCTGCATGAAAACGATGTTCCAGATTTCAATGAACCGGTCGCCATCTTCTTCCGGGCTGCCCGGAGGGCCACCCCAGATATGCTCGCCGTGATCATAGAAAATCTCGGTGCAGGGGCCGCAGGGACCGGTCGGCCCCATCTGCCAGAAATTGTCATTGGTGGCGATGCGGATGATCCGATCTTCCGGCACACCGACCTTTTTCCAAATCTCAAACGCCTCGTCATCGGTGTGATAGACGGTGGTGTAGAGCTTGTCCTTCGGAATATCGAATTCGCGGGTGATCAGCTCCCATGCAAAGGGGATTGCCTCATGTTTGAAATAATCACCAAAGCTGAAATTCCCCAGCATCTCGAAAAACGTGTGGTGGCGCGCTGTGTAGCCAACATTGTCGAGGTCATTATGTTTGCCCCCTGCGCGCACACATTTCTGCGCGGTCGTGGCGCGCACGTAATCGCGCTTTTCCACCCCGGTGAACAGGTTCTTGAACTGCACCATGCCGGAGTTCACGAACATCAGCGTCGGGTCATTGCGCGGCACAAGTGGCGAGCTGTCCACCACCTCATGCCCCTGCTTGTCGAAGTAATTCAGAAAGGTCGAGCGAATATCGTTCAGGCTGGCCATGTTCTCTTGCCTCTTGTGAGCTTTCAACGTGGTTTACCCGGCCCCGCTTCCCCTGTCCACTGGCCATATGAAAATCATCTGGCACATAAAACAAAGGCCGGGAACACCCCCGACCTTCGCTGTTTTCTCAGGATATTTGATCAGAATGCCTCAGGCTTCCAGAAGCCCGTCATCCTCGTCACGCTCCTCTGGCGGCATGTCAAAGTCCAGACCATGTGCCGCGCGGATCTTGTCTTCGATCTGAAGGGCCGTGCGTTTGTTTTCGCGTAGGTAGGTCTTTGCATTTTCGCGCCCCTGACCAATGCGCTCATCACCATAGCTGAACCAGGAGCCTGACTTCTCAACCACACCAGCCTTGACGCCGAGATCCAGCAGTTCCCCCATTTTCGAAATGCCTTCACCATACATGATGTCAAACTCGACCTGCTTGAACGGCGGAGCAACCTTGTTCTTGACTACTTTGACCCGTGTGGCGTTCCCCACCACCTCATCGCGATCCTTGATCTGACCGATACGGCGAATATCCAGACGGACTGAACTGTAGAATTTCAGCGCATTGCCACCCGTCGTGGTTTCGGGGCTGCCAAACATCACACCGATTTTCATACGGATCTGGTTGATGAAAATCACCATGCAATTTGAGCGGGCTATCGAGCTGGTCAACTTTCGCATGGCCTGGCTCATCAGGCGGGCCTGCACGCCAACGCTGCTGTCGCCCATGTCCCCTTCAAGTTCTGACTTCGGGGTCAAGGCGGCCACCGAGTCAACAACAACCATGTTCACGGCCCCCGAGCGCACCAGGGTATCAACGATTTCCAACGCCTGCTCGCCTGTGTCAGGCTGGCTGATCAGAAGCTCGTCGAGATCCACCCCCAGTTTCCTAGCATAAAGAGGATCCAGTGCGTGTTCTGCATCAACAAACGCACAAACGCCGCCCTTTTTTTGCTCTTCGGCGACACAATGAAGTGTCAGCGTGGTCTTGCCTGAACTTTCCGGACCATAGATCTCGACGATCCGGCCTTTTGGCAGACCACCGATCCCCAGCGCAATATCCAGCCCCAATGAGCCGGTAGATGTGCTTTCGATTTCAGCAACCGGATTATCGGCCCCGAGTTTCATGATGGAACCTTTGCCGAACTGACGCTCGATCTGGGCCAATGCGCTGTCGAGCGCCTTTTGCTTGTCGCTATCGCGTTTCATGTCAAAAATATCCGCAGTCGCCATTGTTTCTTTCCTTATTTCACATCGGGTGAACTGCGGCAACACAATCGCATGTTCACAAGATGTTCCCATCAAGGTATAAAGCACAAAACAGGAACATTACAACGTGTTATTTACCAATATGAATTTTCCCCAAATAAGGTAACCAAGTCGTTAATATTGGAAGAAACACAATATAGTATTGTTTTTATTAATGTATTTGCTGCTGAACCGTCGCGGTAAGCTCCGTGAGAGAGAACGGTTTCGGGAGAAACACCGAATTGGGAACACGCGCCTGATGCTCAGAAACCGAATCCTCTGCATAGCCAGACACGAATACCACCTTCACGCCGGGGCGCTTCTCCATCGCCTTCATCACCCAGGTCGGTCCATCCATACCGGGCATGACCACATCAGTCACAAAAACATCAACTGACAATGACGGGTCTTCGAGGATAGAAAGCGCGTCTTCAGCACTTTCCGCCTCCAACACGGTATACCCTCTCATCCGCAATGCTCGGGAGGCAAAAGCACGCACAGGTGCTTCATCCTCTACCAACAAAACGACACCACCCGAGCTATCACGGCTCAGATCATGGGTTGGGTTGGGCAAGCGCGTGTCCGGACCAGCAGCAGGAGTTTCATTTCCATTGAGCGATACCGCCCCAGTAACCTGAGAAACAATTGTATCAATTGCTTTGTCCTGCCCAGGGTCATTCACATCCTCAGGCTGTGCGGACACCGCGTTGGTAAGCACAAGGGGTTCCAGCGATGAGGACGGTCGCTCAGTAGCGTCGATATTCTCGGCTGCCGCCCCCTCTTTTTCAGAATGCGTTTCCTTGGAAGTTTCCTTCCAAACGGGAAAATAGAGTGTAAATGTGGTCCCGGATCCGGGCACGGAATCCACAAAAATATATCCGCCCGTCTGTTTGATGATTCCGTAGGCCATGGACAGACCAAGCCCCGTCCCTTGCCCGGACTTCTTGGTGGTAAAAAAGGGCTCAAAGATCTTGTTGATCTTATCCGAACCAATTCCCGTTCCATGGTCGATGACACGCACCGTTACATATTCACCAGGCGGCACTGTCGCGCGATCACGCTCCAACGCGCTGTCAAGTATGACATTTCGAGTTTCCACACGCACGGTCCCACCGTCCGGCATGGCGTCGCGTGCGTTGACCACGAGGTTCATGATCACCTGGTCCAACTGGCGCCGGTCCGCCCGGATAGCCAGCAGTTTTTCATCATGATCCAGTTCCAGCAACACGCGCTCCCCGACCAGACGATTTAGAAGGTGAGTCAAATCTGACAGTGTATCAGACAAATCAATCACTTCCGGGCGCAATGTCTGTTTTCGCGAGAAAGCCAGAAGCTGACCGACCAGGGAAGCAGCACGGTTGGCGTTCTGATGGATCTGCGTAAGATCCGAGTATTCAGGATCCGCCTCATCCCGACCGGTCAGCAAAAGATCACAATGCCCCGATATGGCGGTCAGCAGATTGTTGAAGTCATGTGCAACACCACCAGCCAATTGCCCAATGGCCTGCATTTTCTGACTTTGCACAAACTGGGCTTCGAGGTTCTTGAGCTCTGTTGCGTCCTGAATGACTGCCACCAGAGTGGGGCCGTCATCATCTGTCATCTGACTCAAAGAAATCTGCAGGAACACTTCCTCATCCGGCTTTATCGCGCGCACAACTTCCGTTCTGCCCAGATGGCGCCCGGCATGTGCTTCGGCCAGCCAGTCGGAGACCGGACGACCAAGCCCCTCCACCTGCTCAGACAAAAGACTGCCAACCGCATCCTTGTCCGCCAGAAGGTCACGCGCCCGTTTATTGGCCATGGAAATCTTGCCCTTGGCGTCCAGCTTCAGCAGTGGCACAGGCAGGACCTCGACCCCGGCCCATTCACCGCTTGACATATTGGGCGCGGCATCCGCCGGCAGCAGATACATTTCCTTTCGCGCAGCAGAACAATTTATTTCATACACCACCACGGGCACGGGGCCGGTCTTACCCGATACCTGCACCACAACACCGGAACGGACCGGTGTTTCAACAAAAATTCGATCCAGCGTGGTTTCCCGCCCTCCAAGCAGCAAACGAGCCGCTTCATTCATGAACAGGATTGTGCCGTTCTTGGACACCGTCAACATCGGCAAAGCGATGTTTTCCCCCGATCGGCCAGCAACGCTGCGCTCTCCGATCTCATCCACCCGCCAAATGAACCCGGCTTCCTGCATCCTATGCACAGTAAGCCTTATATTTCCGCGCCTTATGACCACATCTTCCGATGCAGAACTGGTGGCTTCGGCGCGGCTTTGCAATTTGCTCAACACGGCTGAAGGTGACGCAAACAGGTCATGGAAGGCCCGCGCCAGGGTCTGCCCCGGTTTCGCTTCGAATTGCGCCCCGGCGGCAGCGTTTGCATAGATGATTTCACCTTCGCCATCGGTGACCAGAACCGGTGCAGCATCATTGCCGGCACACATTTCAACAGAAGCAAATATTTTCGCCACCTGCACGCGATGCCAACGGCGAATGCCCAAGACAAGAAGCGCAAGAGATAACAGAGCCCCCCCACAGATAACCGCCGCAAACCGCCCCAGATCGGGCACTCCCGGAAGAGCGATCGCCCCGGCCAGCACAATCAATGCCAGAAGCACAATATAGCCGACGCGCGGCGCGAGATCCTGGGCGACAACTACCATTTGGTGAGGGGACAAGGCAGATCGCACCACGTGGATCCCTTTCATGCGAGTTCAGGTGCCTCTTTATGCGGCGTCTATCGTTAACACGGCATTAACGCTGGACAAGGGGACCACAGAAAAAGGCGGACCAATCCCCTCAGGGTTGATCTAATCGCGTGATTAATCGCGCGTCAATAGAGCAACGTAAAACCCGTCCCCGCCTTCAAGCGGTGTGAACTGACGCTCATTCCTCACAGACCATCCCGAGGGCCTGTTGATCATCTGAAGTTGGTTTTCCACATCGAACAATGAGCACGTGGCGTAACCGATCCGTCCACCCCCCGACACAAATGACGAAATCTTCTTTATAATTTGGGCCTGTATATCGCAAAGCTCATGAAGCTTATCTGCCGTCAGGCGCCACTTTCCCTGTGGATCCCTGCGCCATGACCCGCTCCCGGAACACGGAGCATCCGCCAAAACCAGATCAAAAGGAGGGCGTTCCGATAAGGCCTCTGTGGTGCAATATTCAATCTGGACACCCGCCCGCCGGGCCCGTTCGGGAATATCTTTCATACGACGCGGAGAAACATCATGGGCGACGACTTCGGCCCCAAGAGCCGCCATCGCAAGCGATTTGCCCCCGCCCCCGGCGCAGTAATCCAGAACCCGCATTCCCGGCCGCACGCTCAGCTCCTCAACCAAAGCTTGCGATGCCGCATCCTGAAGCTCAACCAACCCCATCTGATAGGCATTCGATTGCGAAACACGCCGCGGATTTTCAATCACTTCAAGTGCGGTCGATGCCAGAGGATGAGCGCGGGCAACAATGCCATCGCGCGCCAAGGCATCAATTGCCTCCTCCCGCGTCAGGCGCGCAATGTTGACCCTGAGAAACACAGGTGCCCGATCCCGCAAACAGGCCAGCACCGGATCACAGTTTTCCCCCAGGCTTCGCTGAAACAGGTCGTAGGCCCAGTCCGGGCAGTCCAATGCCTCAGCCGTGGTGAGGGTTGGGGCGTGTGCGGCCTCTGCTTCAGAGAGCGGCTTGGGCGCATGACCTTCCCCGGTGAAAATCGCATCCAACGCCTGACCCTGCCCCCGCAGCAGGCCGATCAGGGTTGAACGACCATCCTCTCCTCCTCCCAAAACCTGAGAGGAGCGAAGGCGGCGCAGAGCGTCGAACACGTGATCCCTGATCGCCGCACGATCCTTGGACCCGGCGAAACGGTGGCCGCGCGCCCAGCCTGACAGGGCCTGCTCGGCCGTATCACCTGACCGGATCAGGTCCATCACTTCTATCGCGGCACTGATGCGCGCGGCGGGGGTCATTTCTCACCCCAAATTGGTTTAATTATGCCGCGCAACATCTTGTTATATCAACCAATACGGTAGTTGGGGCTTTCACGGGTGATCTGAACGTCATGCACATGACTTTCTTTCAGGCCCGCGCCGGTGATCTTCACGAAATTGCAGTTCTTGCGCATTTCAGCCACGGTGCCGTTGCCAGTATATCCCATGGCTGCCCGCAAACCGCCCACCAGCTGGTGAATAACAGTGCCGGCCGGACCTTTGTAAGGCACCTGCCCTTCGATCCCTTCGGGCACCAGCTTGTCACTGGCGGCGTCTTTCTGGAAATACCGGTCAGCAGATCCGCGCGCCATGGCGCCCAGCGAGCCCATGCCCCGATAGGCTTTGAACGAGCGGCCCTGATAGAGGATCACCTCACCCGGGCTTTCATCCGTGCCTGCGATCATCGACCCAACCATGGCGCAGGACGCACCTGCTGCGATGGCTTTGGCAAAATCACCCGAGAACTTGATGCCCCCGTCCGCAATGACCGGCACATCCCCTGCGGCCTTGGCGCAATCTGAAATAGCCGTGAGCTGCGGCACACCGACACCTGCCACCATCCGCGTGGTACAGATCGAGCCCGGCCCGATCCCAACCTTAACCGCATCGGCGCCCGCCTCAATCAGCGCCTTGGTGGCCTCTGCCGTGGCGACGTTCCCGGCCACGACCTGCTGGTCAGGTTTATAGGCCTTGATGCGTTTCACAGCCTCGATCACCCCTGCGGAGTGGCCGTGCGCTGTGTCGACCACAACGATATCTGCCCCTGCGTCAATCAGCGCCTTGGAGCGTTCAAACCCGCTTTCGCCCACGGAACTGGCGGCAGCCACACGCAGACGGCCCAGATCATCTTTACAGGCGGTTGGGTTCAGCTTGGCCTGTTCGGTGTCTTTCAGGGTCAGCAAGCCGGTCAATTTGCCGCTTCCGTCAACCACCAGAAGTTTTTCGATCCGACGCGCCTTCATCATCGACTTGGCTTCTTCCAGCTCCGCCGGTTCCTGCAGCATGGCCAGATTATCCGCGGTCATCATCACACGAACCGGGGTATCATCTGAGGTGGCAAAGCGCATGTCGCGGTTGGTTACGATTCCAACCACGCGCCCGTCGCCATCCACCACCGGGAAACCGGTGACGCGATACCGCTCTTGCAGCGCCTTGGCATCGGCAAGGGTCTGGTCCGGTGTGAGCGTAATCGGATTGTAGACGATACCACTTTCAAAGCGTTTCACCCGGCGCACCTGGCGCGCCTGTTCCTCGACATCGAGGTTCTTGTGAATGACCCCCATACCGCCTGCCTGCGCCATGGCAATGGCCATGCGGGCCTCGGTCACCGTGTCCATCGCCGAAGACATCAGCGGGATGTTCAGAGAGATCGATTTCGTCACCTGCGTTGAGGTATTGGCCGTCGAGGGCAGCACATTGCTGGCCGCCGGCACCAGCAGGACATCATCAAAGGTAAGAGCCTCGCGAATCTCCATGAGCGTTCTCCTTGGGAGTTTTCGTTTGGCACGTCCCTATCTCATGCGATTGACCATTTGGAAAGGGTTGTTTTGATTTTTTTGCCTCTCGCGGCGATATTTGCATTTTCAGGGACAAAACCTGCCCAAATACTCAGTGGGTAGTTTTGGATTTTCACATTGACTTTGCTCAGCCCAACATGCCCCCGTGCGGTAACAACGGGCAGCATGGAAAGAACAGATGCGGGTTTCGACAAGGATCGCGGGCATTCTGGACGGCGGCGATGATGGCTGGGGGGTCTTTTACCGGGCGCGTGCCATGGTGGAAGCCGGAGAGCAGGTCACCGAACTGACCATTGGCGAACCTGATCGGGCCACCGATCCGTCCATACTGCACGCAATGTATCAGGCAGCCCTGAACGGCCATACCGGCTATGCCGCCATTCCCGGAACCAACGCGTTGCGCGATGCGGTGGCGGCGCGGGTCCAGACCCGCACCGGCGTTCCCACCGGGCGCGAGAATGTCATGATCACCCCCGGTGGTCAGGCGGGGCTGTTTGCCGCCCATATGGCTGCCTGTGACGAAGGTGACCGTGCGCTGTATCTTGATCCGCACTACGCCACCTATCCCGGCACAATCCGCGCCGTGGGGGCGCAGGCGGTGCCGATTGCCACCCATGCCGACAACGGGTTCCAGCCCCGAGCCGAAGACATTCGCGCCCAGGCCCGCGGCGCGCGCAGCCTGCTGATCAACTCGCCCAACAATCCAACCGGGGTAATTTATACCCGTGCGGCGCTGGAAGGGATTGCCGAGATCTGCCGCAACGAAGACCTGTGGCTGATTTCTGACGAAGTCTATGACACGCAGGTCTGGACCGGCACGCACCTGTCGCCGCGCGCCCTGCCCGGCATGGCAGAGCGAACACTTGTGGTCGGATCCATGTCGAAAAGCCATGCCATGACCGGCAGCCGGATCGGTTGGATCATCGGACCGGAACAGGCCATACGGCACCTGGAAACACTGGCGATCAACACCACCTATGGCGTGGCCGGGTTCATTCAGGATGCTGCACTTTTTGCCCTGCAACAGGGCGAGGGGTTCGAGGCCCGGATCGCAGAGCCGTTCAGACGACGCAGGGAAGCGGCGCTTGCCTTGATCAAGGGGCAGGACATGGTGCGCGTCGTGCCTGCGGATGGGACCATGTATCTGCTGCTGGACATCCGGGCGACCGGGTTGAGTGGCAAAGAGTTCGCCGAAGCATTGTTAACGTCAAAACGGATTGCCGTCCTGCCGGGAGAGAGTTTCGGTACGGCGGCCGCCGGGCACATTCGGGTGGCCATGACCGTGGAGGACCACAGGTTCCAATCCGCGCTCATGGATATTTTGCAATTTGCCCAAACCTGCAAAAAGGAGTGAGGAACATGAGAGACATCGGAGCTGAATTTCGCGCCCTTCACCAGAGGGGAAACCCGTTTATCCTCGCAAATGCCTGGGATATCGGCAGTGCCCGTCTGCTCGCCGCCATGGGGGCACAGGCGATCGGGACCTCCTCTGCGGCACATGCCTTTACGCTGGGGCGACCGGATATGGGACATGTCAGCCGGGAGGAGGCACTGTCCCATGCACAGGATCTGGTCGCGGCGGTAAACCTGCCCGTTTCCGGGGATTTCGAAAACGGATTTGGCGATGACCCCGACACTTGTGCCGAAACCGTCAGGCTTGCGGCAGAGGTCGGGCTCGCAGGGATATCGATCGAAGACACCGCACTTCCCTCAACCACGCCATATTCCCGCGACATGGCGATCGAACGGATCCGTGCCGCAAGTGCGGCCGCACGCGCCCTGCCCGGCGATTTTGTGCTGCTGGCCCGCGCGGATGGGGTAATGAACGGGGGATACGACCTTGACGAAGCCCTTGCCCGGGTCAGGGGATATGAAAAGGCCGGTGCCGACGCGGTTTACGTGCCCCTGCCGGGGACACTTGCGGATCAGGCCCGGGTCTGCGCCGCCACGGCATTGCCGGTCAATGCTCTGGCCGCGGGGCCGTTCACCGAAGTCTCACGCACGCAGTTCGCGGAGGCAGGGGTGGCACGGATTTCGCTGGGGTCTGCTTTGGCGCGCGCCACGCACCGGGTGATCCATGATGCGGCCAGCGCAATGTTTCAGGACGGTGATTTCTCGCCGCTTGGCAACGGCATTTCCGGCACGACAATCGACGCGCTTCTGACCCGCTGACGGGTCTTGGATCCTGCGCGCGCAGTTTCAGGGGCGGGTGACATCCGCGGTGACATCTGCGTCGTAAATCCAGCGAAACCGGTTATAAACAAGGTGAGGCACAAAGCGCCCGGCCAACCGCAGCGCGGTGTGACCAATCATCCGGGCCGCCGGATTTCCATAGTGGTAGTTGCGGGCATTCTTATTCGCGGCTTCCACGATGTGGCGGGTACGTGGACCACGGCGGGCCTGATACAGCGCCCCTCCCCGCTCCATCCCTTCGTGAGACAGACAATGAGCCAGCACCCAGGCATCCTCGAGCGCCATCACCGCCCCCTGTGCCATGAAGGGCAGCGTGGGATGGGCGGCGTCCCCGAGCAGCACCATGTGCCCCCCCTTGCTACCCTGATACCAGACCGGAGCAACCTCGTGCCGGTGAAGCCCCCAGACTTTCACATCCTCAACCCGTTCCAAAAGCGCCATGGCGTCATCGCAGAACCCCGCAAAGGCGGCGCGCAGATTGGCTGGGTCATCCGGAGTATTCCACCCCTCATCAACCCAGGCAGCTCTCTCCTCAACGGCGACGATGTTGACCAGCGACCCGCCACGCAGCGGATAGGTAACCATGTGGCGTCCCGGTCCCATAAAGACGGTGGCCTCAGCCTGTTCGCGCCCGGTGGCCGGGACAATGGCGCGCCAGGCCACCTGTCCGGTGAAAAACGGATGTTCCACACCGTTAAGCTTGCCGCGCACGATGGAATGCAACCCGTCCGCCCCCACCAGGAACGCACAATGATGCGCGGAACCGTCTGCAAAGCGCACCCCGACCCCCGCGTCACCATCTTCGACGTCAACCACCTGCTGGTTCAGGCGGATCTCAACCCCTTCGCGGCGCGCAGCATCCGCCAAAAGACCGATCAGGTCGGCCCGGTGAAACAGCAAGAACGTGTCATCCGGGGCAATGGCGCCAAAGTTCAGATCCACCACCTCACGTCCCGACATGCCATCGCGCAGCCACACACCCTTGGAGCGCATACTGGCCTCATATGCGGCCTTTTCAAGCCCAAGCGCCTGCAGAACCCGAAACCCGTTGGGGCTGATCTGCAATCCGGCCCCCACTTCGGTGATCTCCGGGGCCTGTTCAAGGACGGTGACATTTGCCCCCTTCTGTGCAAGCGCAATCGCCGCCGTCAGACCGCCGATCCCGCCACCAAGAACGGTGATGTCGTGATTTTGTAGCTTTGTCATATCGTCGTGTCCGGTCTGGCGGTGATTTGGTCTTTGTCTGGGGTATTTTCAACGGGATAGGCTTCAACGGCAAGCCGCAGAAAGGTCACACCCGGAAAAAGACGTTGACCCGGAAAGCAAAAGCCCGGGCGAACCCGGGCAATTCCTTGGTGATCGTGAACGGATCAATCGTCGCGATGCACTTTTTCGCGGCGCTCATGGCGCTCCTGTGCTTCCAGGCTCAGCGTCGCAATCGGACGTGCGTCCAGTCGCTTCAGAGAGATCGGATCTCCAGTCTCTTCACAATAGCCATATTCGCCTTCTTCAAGACGGCGCAACGCCTGTTCGATCTTTGCCACCAGTTTGCGCTGACGATCCCGGGTCCGCAATTCCAGTGCCCGGTCGGTTTCTTCCGAAGCACGGTCTGCAATATCGGGAATGTTTCGCGTGTTGTCTTGCAGGCCTTCAATGGTGTGACGGCTTTCATCAAGGAGCTCAGCTTTCCACGCTTCCAGTTTGCGGCGGAAATATTCCTGCTGTCGCTCATTCATGAAAGGTTCGTCTTCCGCAGGCTGATAATCGTCAGGCAGGAAAACTTCCGCTTTCATCTCTATATCCTTTTGCTCCCGGACAGCCATGGCTGACATCTCCATCTGCTCGCGCCGCCCGGTTTCCTCCTGAGCGTTCGTTTACACCCCTGCCGTGCCAATGTCACTAGTGGAAAACGCCTCATTCCCTCTCTTCTGATCAAAACTGTGAAACAGCTCGGAAATCCCTGTAAAACCGGGGAAACTGCGCTTCAAACGGAATGCCAAGGCACACAAAGCCGGATCAAAATCACCCAATCGCCCCGATCTGCCTGCACATCACGTAGCGTTACCCTCTCCAGCGGGGCGGCCCCATTCGGTGCGACTTGCAAAAACGGCGCGCGCTCTTTACCTCAGGGACGGAAATGACAGCTAAACAGGACCGGACCCCATGACCGCACGATTTGAAGGCACTTCCGACTATGTGGCCACGGATGATCTGAAAGTGGCGGTGAATGCCGCCGTAACCCTGCAGCGCCCTCTTTTGGTCAAAGGGGAGCCGGGCACGGGTAAAACCGAACTCGCCCGCCAGGTGGCCACGGCGCTGGGGGCAAAGATGATCGAGTGGAACATCAAGTCCACCACCAAGGCGCAGCAGGGTCTTTACGAATATGACGCCGTATCGCGCCTGCGCGACAGCCAGCTGGGCGATGAGCGGGTGCATGATATTTCCAACTACATCAAACGCGGCAAGCTGTGGGAAGCCTTTGAGGCGGATGAGCGCATCGTTCTGCTCATTGATGAAATCGACAAGGCAGATATCGAATTTCCGAACGACCTGCTGCAGGAACTCGATAAGATGGAGTTCCATGTCTACGAGACCGGTGAAACCATTCGCGCCCGTCATCGCCCGATCATCATCATCACCTCCAACAATGAAAAAGAACTGCCGGACGCCTTCCTGCGCCGCTGTTTCTTCCATTATATCCGCTTCCCGGATATGGAGACGATGGCCAAGATCGTCGAAGTGCATCACCCGGGGATCAAACCGCAGCTTCTGACCACTGCATTGACACAGTTTTACGAGATCCGCGAACAGACCGGGCTGAAAAAGAAACCTTCCACCTCGGAAGTTCTGGATTGGCTGAAACTGCTGCTGGCAGAGGACATTTCACCCGAGGATCTGAAACGTGACGGCGCCAGTGCTCTGCCCACATTGCATGGGGCCCTTTTGAAAAACGAACAGGATGTGCATCTGTTTGAACGGCTTGCCTTCATGGCGCGCGGGCGCCGCTGACAAGGTGCAAACAGCTTAAAGCCAAAGGCGGCCCTGCGGGTCGCCTTTTCTTTGTGCCCAATGCCGGCATGTCTTGCCAAGGAACTCGACAGTTTCCCCCCGCCACAACGGGGTTTGTCCACAGAATCACCAAACCATCCCGTCAGCGGCAAATTCGTCGAGAATTTCCAAACACCCCCACACAGACTTGTAGAAGATGAGTTATCCACAACAAGATATTGATTTTCCATTGGTTCCAATACGAAAACAGTCTTTTTACGCCACATTTGCCCCGCTCTTTTTCTTTCTTTAACCCGGTTTATTAACTAACCTGAGATTATGCCTGGGGGGGCATAGTAACGGTGTGATTGTATTGTTATGGGAAGCAATGCTCACAATTCCGTTCGGACGCTGATGCGATCCGCCAAGTCCTGTCGTACTGACCCGTGGGAAGGTCACATGACATGCTGGCGGGGGATTGTCGGAGACAGGGGTCTTGAAACCGCTCCTTTCCGTCATGTGTTTGCGCACCCGAACGATTGCCACCCGTGGACGCGGGGTCTCAGCAGGCAGTTTGCGCTTGGCTGGGATGTTTGTTGTCGTGTCCGGCAAAGGGTGGTGGATGTTTGCATCAAGATGGCCGCAGCGGGGCTGCACCTTGCCAGTTCAGCCGAACCTGCCTTGTGTCATCGCGCAAATGCCCGCCGAACAGAGGCTCCGCCTGGGCCATTGTTGACGCGGATTGCGCAACCACACCCCCATACCGTCAACCATACCGCTCGAAAGACCTATCTCCGGGGGGGCACGACATCGTGCCACGCTCCCGGATCACGAAGGAGCTGACGATGCGGAAGAAAGTTCTGGGGGTCGCGATGGCCCTGACCGGGCTGGTTTTGTCTGGTTGCATGTCCCCCGGCGGGACAAGTGCGGGCAACGGTGCCGGTGATGTCACTGCGCGACAGGTGCCGAATTTCTCACCGGCCCTTCCGCCGATGAAAGCGTTCAGCAATACCTCCATCCCGCGTCCGGAACGGCGCAATTCAGATATCGCGGGTGATTTCCTCGACCTCAGCTTTCAGCTTGAAAGCGGGCGCCCCCTGCCCGTTCTTAGCCGGTTTGAGGGGCCTGTTACAGTAAGAGTTCTGGGGCGTTACCCCGGTCAGATGCAACAGGATCTGACCCAGTTACTGCAACGCCTGCGAATCGAGGCGGCCATTGATATTCGACAGGTTGACAGCGCACGCCCCGCAGCCCTCACCGTTGAGGTTGTCCCAAAGGCCGAACTCCAGCGCCTTGTGCCCCATGCAGCCTGCTTCGTGGCTCCGAATGTGGCAAGCTGGCAGGAATACAAATCCTTCCGCGGAACAATTGTGACAGACTGGACTCAGCTGCGCACCAGAACAAAGATGTCGATCTTTTTGCCTGGAAATGTCGCCCCACAAGAGATGCGCGATTGTCTGCATGAAGAGATGGCACAGGCTCTTGGCCCGGTTAACGACCTGTATAGATTGACAAATTCCGTTTTCAACGATGATAATTTTCACACTGTCCTGACGGGGTTTGACATGCTGATCCTGCGCGCGTTTTACGCGCCAGAGCTGCGCTCGGGAATGACACGCGCCCAGGTGGCTGCACAATTGCCGGCACTGCTCGCCCGGCTGAACCCGGCGGGTGGTATCGGTCTGCCACGTCACCACCCGCCTGCCCCGCGAGAATGGAAAAACGCCATTGAAACCGCGCTGGGACAGGGACGTAGCCAGGTTCAAAGACGTGCCGCCGCGATCAAAGCCGTGGAGATTGCCCGGGCGCAAGGCTGGCAAGGCCCCCGCCTTGCCTTCAGCCTATTTGTTCAGGGTCGCCTGACATTGGCCAGCAATAGCACTGGTGCTTTTGATGCCTTCCGTCAGGCCGACCGCATTTACAGTGCCAGCCCCGGAGCACGCCTTCAGGCCGCTCATATGGGGGTTCAGCTGGCGGCCTATGCCCTGTCTTTTGGCCATGCCGAGGAAGCCATCGACATCGTCAATCGCCATATCGCCCCCGTGAAATCCGCGGAAAATGCCGCCCTTCTCTCAACCCTTCTGATGCTGAAGGCAGAGGCGCTGGACCTTGCGGGCCGCGACACCGAAGCCCAGCTGGTGAGGCTCGACAGTCTGGGCTGGGCACGGTATGGCTTTGGTTCGACGGATCAGGTAAGCGCGCGGTTGCGCGAAATTGCTGCCATTTCACCGGGTTGACCCCTCGGGCCTGCAACGGACCCTTGCGGGAAACAGACGGCAAGGGAGAAGGCCATGGGTATCATCGCAGCCCTGCTTGCAGGAGCAGCCATTGGCGCCTGGCGGGCGCATAAGCGTGGAGGAACCGGGTTTGACCTGGCCCAATACGCAGCGGTTCACGGCATTATCTTTGCCCTCCTGGCCATTTTTGCCTCTGTCATCTTCGCAAGGTAATCTACTGATGTTTCTTCCTTTTTTCGAAAATCTTCGGGCCTGCCGCGTTCCGGTTTCCCTGCGCGAATATCTGACTTTTCTTGAAGGCATCAAGTCAGGTCTTGTCACCTATGACATTGAGGGGTTCTACTATCTTGCCCGCACCTCGATGGTGAAAGACGAACGAAATATCGACAAGTTCGATCAGGCCTTTGCGATGAGCTTTGAGGGACTGGAGGCGATCAGCATGGATGAGATGCTGGAAGTCGTCGATATCCCTCAGGAATGGCTCGAAAAAATGGCCGAGAAGTTTCTGACCGAGGAAGAAAAGGCCGAGATTGAGGCGCTGGGTGGGTTTGACAAGCTGATGGAGACGCTGAAAGAGCGTCTGAAAGAGCAGGAAGGCCGACACCAGGGCGGCAACAAATGGATTGGCACGGCAGGAACATCGCCGTTCGGGGCCTATGGCTACAACCCCGAAGGGGTGCGGATCGGGCAGGACCGCTCGCGCCACCAGCGCGCGGTGAAGGTTTGGGACAAGCGGGAGTTCAGAAATCTGGACGGTGATGTGGAACTGGGCACACGCAACATCAAAGTGGCCCTGAAGCGCCTGCGCAACTGGGCCCGTGACGGGGCACATGAAGAACTGGATTTGGACGGCACCATCCGCGCCACGGCCGAACATGGCTATCTTGACGTAAAGACCCGGCCGGAACGGCACAACGCCGTGAAAGTCCTGCTATTTCTGGATGTAGGCGGATCCATGGATCCGCATATCAAGGTGGTTGAGGAACTGTTTTCCGCCGCACGCGCGGAGTTCAAGCATCTCGAATATTACTATTTCCACAACTGTCTCTACGAAGGGGTCTGGCGCGACAATACCCGGCGCTGGAATGACCAGACCCCGACCTGGGAGGTTCTGCGCACCTATGGGCCGGATTACAAATGTATCTTTGTGGGCGATGCCTCCATGTCCCCCTACGAGGTCGCCTATCGCGGTGGTGCCAACGAGCATTGGAACGATGAAGCCGGCCAGGTCTGGCTGCAGCGCGCGCGCGAGCAATGGCCAAATCACATGTGGATCAATCCGACACCGGAGCATCATTGGCGCTACACCCAGTCCATTCAGATGATCAATGAGATTTTCGAGGGGCGCATGGTCCCAATGACGCTGGAAGGCATTGATCGCGGGATGCGCGATCTGGGGCGTTAAACCTCCTGTTGCAAACCGCGCAGATCCTGTTCTTCCCGCTTCAGATAGGGGTCGTGCAGAAAGGTCCCAAAAGGCAGCAAACTGGCCAGCAATGCCCAATTGACCCGTTCGCTCGACAGTCCCCCCAGCCCCGCGGCACCAAACAGGGCGGCAATATAGGCAATGAACAATCCGCCATGCACCCTTCCGGCCAGCGTAACACCCGCATCCATTTCAGCCCAGTATTTCAACGGCATGGCCACAAACAGCAACACAACATAGCTCCACCCTTCGATTGAGGCGACATATCGGAATATCCGGATCCAACGGGCTTTGGTCATGATATCGGTCCCTGAAGCGTTTCGAATTCCACCTGAGACGGGGAAGGTCGAAACACCGGAAGAGGTTTCAATGTTGTGGGTGTTTCAAAACAACCACGTGTTCCGGCCCCATCCCGAGACCCTTTGTTCAGCACCCTTCATCAGATAGGCGCACGACCGTCTTCAAGACACCCGGCGAAATGTCGCAACGACAGGCGACGGAAACGGGGCAACAAGAAGTATAAGATATGAAAGCCGCAAGGAGGATCGCGTGAAACGCCTATTGAACACGGTAAAAATCCAGCTTCAAACCATGTGGCGCGCTGCTCCGGTGGCAACCGCGCTGATGATCCTTTGCCTGATTGCAGGCGGCGTTTTCGCAACCCGCACCATCAGCGAAGCCGTATATTGGAGCAATCCCGACCATCACAATCAACCGCTTGCCGGTTGGATGACCCCGAGATACGTGGCCCATTCCTGGCGCATCCCACGCCCTGACATGATGGACATCATGCAATCAGCGGTGCCGGGTCTTGATCTTGAAAACGGCCCCCGATCGCTGAATGATATCGCAGCCAAACATGATCTGGCGCTGATTGAATTGCTGCAAAGGATCGACACGGGGCTGTCGGTCTATCAAAGCGAACACCCCGCCGGGGATGCGGGCCAATGATGACCACGGAAGCCGTTTTTGCCCTGCTGACCACCTATGGACCATGGGTGGTCTTTGCAGCCGCCTTTCTTTCTTGTCTCGCGCTCCCGATCCCGACCTCTTTGATGATGCTGGCAGGCGGGGCGTTTTCTGCCGTTGGGGATCTGGATCTGGCTCTGGTTGCAGCCATGGCATTTGCGGGCGCGGTGATTGGGGACCAGACCGGATTTGCACTCGGGCGCTGGGGCGGACCGACTGTCTTGCGCGGCCTGACCCGTCGCCCCGCGCGAAAACGGGTCCTGCAACGGGCACAAAAGCTGATCGACCGCTTTGGCGGCCTTGGCGTGTTTCTCTCCACATGGGCCGTCGCACCACTTGGTCCATGGGTCAACTTCACCGCAGGCGCGACGGGGCTGTCCTGGGGACGCTTTACCCTTTGGGACCTGATCGGAGAGGTCCTCTGGGTCACACTTTACGTAGGTCTCGGATATGGGTTTGCCAATCAGGTTGAATATCTGGCCGGTGTCATGGGAAATCTGGCTGGCTTTCTTGCCGCACTGACCCTGGCTGCTCTCCTTTTTTCTTGGATCCACGCCATGGTCCGCAGTCGAAAAACCTGAAACGAACCGGTTGGTTCCTCTTTCCCAAATCAGGTTTTGCCCCCATATAAGCTTCATGCTGAAGCTCCTCCCTATCCTTCTCCCTGTCCTTTATGGCTATGTGCTTTACCGGTTTTCGGTCTGGCGCACCCATCGCGAGCTGGACGAGAATTCTTCGGAACTGGCTGATGCGGGATTGAAACAGCTGACCGACCAGATGGCACGCGCCCTCGACCTGCCCCGGATCCGGGTTTTCGTCTATGAAATTCAGCCGATCAATGGCCTGGCCGCGCCGGATGGACGGATTTTCATCACCCGCGGGTTCATGGAGGAATATCGCAATGGCCGCGTCACCGGACCGGAACTGGCCTCGGTGATTGCCCATGAACTGGGGCACGTGGCCCTTGGACATGCCCGCAAACGCATGATTGATTTTTCCGGGCAGAACGCATTGCGCACAGTGCTGAGCATGATGCTGTCGCGCTTTTTGCCCGGCGCCGGTGTCTATATCGCCCGCTTCCTGACCCGCCTCGTGGCGGCGGGGCTTTCGCGAGGGGATGAATATGAAGCGGATGAATATGCCTCCGCGCTCCTGCTCAAATCAGGCATTGGCACAGAGGCGCAGAAGTCCCTGTTTGGGAAGCTCGATCACCTCACCAAGGGGCGCGGCGGGGTGATGCCTGCATGGTTGATGAGCCATCCAAAAACCGCAGATCGCATTGCCGCGATTGAGAAAAACGAGGCCAAATGGTCGGTTGAAACGCTTTGAAACCGGGCGGACCGCGTCAACCAAGTTGCTCCAGCGCTTTGCCCAAACGTGGCAGGCGCGCCTTTTTCATCAGGCTGCGCAGCGTCCAGCTGTCCTCTCCTGACAGACGACGCGCCTCCGCCAAAACCCGCTCACCCAGCGCGGTCATCTGTTGCGGGTGGGTGTCGACGAAATCACGCAGGAACAGGTCCGGGCTTTCGCGGCGCAGCCCCTCTTCCGCCAACACATGGCCCGGAAAATCTGCACGATTAAGCGTCAGCAAGACATCGGCCCCTGCTGCTATGGCCGACGCCAGAACATGAATGTCATTTTCATCGGGCAGGTAAAGCCTGCGCATGTCCCCTTCTCGCGGGGCCACGCTGGCCGATGGCCACCGGGCATTCAGCTGGGCAATCTCACCCCGCGCAAACATCTCTTGATCCGGACCAAGGCGCGCTGCGGCACGCGCCCATTCCTCAAGGATACGCGGTGACCAGAAGGGGGCAAACAGACCGGCCTCAGCCGCCCCCAACACCATTTCGCGCATCACCGTCGGGTAAAGCACGCAGGCGTCGATACAAACCTTCACGGCAACATCCGGTAAAACAGCGCCTTGAGATAGCCGCTTTCCGCAAGCTGTGGGTGCTGGGGGTGATCAGCGCCCGCATATCCGGTGTGGATCAGTTGCGACACACGCCCGGCCCGGCCGATTCCGCGGTTCGAGGCATTGCGGAACTTGTCCACGGTTGCCGCATGCGAACAGGAACACAGCCCAAGATATCCACCGGGTGCCACCAAGGGCGCTGCCAGCCGTGCCACGCGTTCATAAGCCCGCAGCCCCGGTTCCAACGCCTTTTTCGACGGGGCAAAGGCAGGCGGATCGCAGATCACCACGTCAAACTGCGCCCCTTCCTCGGCCAGCGCCGTCAAGACGTCAAAGGCATCCCCCTTGCGGGTGGCAAACCGATCTGCGGCCCCCATCGCGTCGGCCCCACCCGCAGCAAGCTCCAGCGCCGCCGCCGACCCGTCAACCGACAGGGCGGATTTCGCACCGCCCGCCAGTGCCGCCAAGGCAAAGCCCCCAACATGAGAGAACACGTCCAGAACCCGCGCATCCCTGGCAAGACCCGCCGCAAATGCGTGATTGGGGCGCTGGTCATAGAACAAACCCGTTTTCTGCCCCCCCACCAGGTCAGCCAGATAGGTTGCGCCATTCATCGACACCGGGACCGGCGCCTTGGGTAGATCCCCAAGCAGCACGGCATTTTCATCACTCAGCCCCTCCAGCACCCGGGCCCGCCCGCCTGCATTTTTTAAAATGGTGGTCACGCCGGTCACTTCGGCAAGGGCGGTGGTCAGATCATCCAGCAGGAGCTCCGCCCAGGCAGCGTTGGGCTGCACAACCGCAACGTCGCCGAAACGGTCTATGATCACCCCGGGAAGCCCGTCTGCCTCTGCATGCACCAGCCGGTAAAACGGCGCGTCGAACAAGGTTTCACGATGGGCCAGCGCCGCGGCCAGTTTTCCGCGCAGCCAGTTGCGATCTATCTGCGCCTCGGGATCGCGATCCAGCACACGCGCAATAATGCGCGAGCCGGGGTTGATCGCCACCGTGGCCAAAGCCGCCCGGTCACCATCCTCGAGCACCGCAATTGTTCCTGCAGCCAGTTTTTTTGTCCGGCGATCAGTGACAGCTTCATTGTCATAAACCCACGGGGCGCCATGGCGAATGGCGCGGGCGTTGGCTTTTGGTTTAAGGCGGATTGTGGGGCGCGTATCAGTCATGCCCGCCTGTTAGCCGGTTTTGCCGGGGGGGCCAATGAAAAAGGCGGCTGACGCCGCCTGTTTCGGTCTGCTTTGCTGAAAGGTCGCCAGCTTACTGAGCTGCCTCGGGAGCAACGGCAGCAACGGTGGTCTGCGGCATATGGGGAACAAAATCCGCGGGCAGGAAATCTCTCGGGCGGGTCATTTCCTGATAAATGACGGCTGCCAGATGGGCGGTAATCCGAACTTTCTGCGTCTCACCCCGTGCCTCTGCGGCCAGCGCCTCTTCTCCGCCAAAAGCGCGCAGGTCATTTTGAATCGTGCGTTTGGGCTCCAGGATCATCCCGGTTTTTGCGTCCAGAACCGTAAGATCGAAGCGCAGCGCATGGGTGCCCCCATAGGTATAACGTGTGCGCTGGGTCAGGGCATGGAACTCCTGCAAGGTGATCTCAAGAACCACCGGACGCCCTTTATTCAGGGTGCTGACCCCGCGATCAAACGCGTCGTCAAGGATCACCTGAACCTGTTTGTAGCGATCCCCAAGCGGGTCTTCGCGCCAGACAATGTCGGCTCTCGGCTTCAGCGAGTTGGCCTCGGAAACGGTAAGGCTGCGCGGCACGGTCACGCGAACATCCGTGACATTATATTCAACGGATTTGGGCTGTTGTGCGCCGCTTGCCGCCCCCAGTTCAAGATTGGAAGGTTGCGCCCGCGTCACTTCCCCTGGTTTCATACAGGCCGACAAGGCCGCGATGGCCACCATGCCAAGAAAGAGCTTACCCAGTTTCATGCTCGCCTCCGATTGATGCGATGGAAGTGCATTCTGCACATCCTTTTTCGTAGGATCTTGTTAACCAATTGAGGCAGCATTAAGGAAACCGCAGGGTAACCCTGTGACAAATGCACTATCAATCTGAAAAACCACATTTTCTTAATTGCCCGGAAAGCCCCCCTGCATCACCTGGCCGCACTTGTTAGCGATAGCAGATCCTGCTATTCACTCCTTGCGCCGCTCCGTTCCCAAACTCACCCCAAAGGACCGCCATGCTGAATTCCCGGATAGACAAGGTTACAGAACGGATTGAAACACGTTCCAGACATACCCGCGCTGCCTATCTGGCCAAGATCGACGCCGCGATTGCGAAAGGGACAGCCCGCGGGCATTTGGGATGTTCGGGACAGGCGCACGCCTATGCCGGGGCAGGACCAGACCAGACCAGTCTTGCAGAGGGGACGGCCCCGAACCTGGGCATTGTCACCGCGTATAACGATATGCTGTCGGCCCATGCCCCCTATGCCACCTACCCCGACCTGATCAAACAGACCGCGCGTGAGATGGGCGCCACCGCCCAGGTGGCAGGCGGGGTGCCCGCCATGTGTGACGGCGTTACCCAAGGCGAAACAGGCATGGAGCTGAGCCTGTTTTCCCGTGACGTGATTGCCATGGCCGCAGCCATCGCGCTCAGCCACAACACCTATGATGCAGCACTCTACCTTGGGGTTTGCGACAAGATTGTTCCCGGTCTTGTCATGGCCGCTGCCACTTTTGGGCACATCCCCGCAGTGTTCCTGCCCGCAGGCCCCATGACCTCTGGCCTGCCAAATGATGAAAAAGCCGAAATACGGAAACGCTTCGCCAAAGGTGAGATTGACCGAAAAGCCCTGATGCAGGCGGAAATGGCCGCCTATCACGGCCCCGGAACCTGCACATTTTACGGCACCGCCAATTCCAATCAGATGCTGATGGAGTTTATGGGACTGCATCTTCCGGGATCAAGCTTCGTCAACCCTCACACCCCCCTGCGCGATGCGTTGACCCGCGAAGGGGTGCGCCGCGCAATTGAAATCGCAGCGCCTGACCGGCATACACCCGCCGCCCATGTGCTGGACGCCCGCGCCTTCGTGAACGGGATTGTCGGGCTGATGGCAACAGGTGGATCCACCAATCTGGTGCTGCACCTGCCTGCCATGGCCCGCGCGGCCGGGGTGATCCTGACACTTGAGGATTTTGCCGATATTTCCGCCGCCGTTCCACTGATGGCCCGCGTTTATCCCAATGGGCTGGCGGATGTGAACCATTTCCATGCAGCCGGCGGCCTTGGCTACATGATCGGCCATCTGCTCGAAGCGGGGCTCTTGCATAACGATGTCACCACGGTGGCGGGACCGTTGGAAAACTACGCAGTTGAAGCCAAGCTCGCAGGTGAAAGAGTACGCTGGGAACCTGCCCCACGCACCAGCCTGAACGACAAGATCCTGCGCCCTCCCTCCGAGGGGTTTCAGCCGACCGGGGGGCTGGCCAAGCTGGATGGCAACCTTGGGCAAGGCGTGATTAAAACCTCCGCCGTGGCAGCGGAGCGCCACATTATCGAAGCACCAGCACGGGTCTTTACCGATCAATCAAGCGTGAAGGCAGCCTTTCAAGCCAATGAAATCACAACAGATACTATCGTCGTCGTGCGCTTTCAGGGGCCGCAAGCCAATGGTATGCCCGAGTTGCACGGCCTGACCCCGGTTCTTTCCGTGCTCCAGGATCGCGGTCTGAAAGTGGCCCTTGTGACAGACGGGCGCATGTCCGGGGCTTCGGGAAAAGTTCCCGCAGCCATTCATATTTCACCCGAAGCCGCGGCAGGTGGTCCGATCGCACGGGTCCGGGATGGGGACCTGATCCGCCTTGATGCCACCACCGGCCAGCTTCAGGTGCTGACCAACGGGTTTGCGGATCGCACGCCTGAAACCAAGGACCTTACCGCCAACGAAACCGGCATGGGGCGCGAATTGTTCGCCGCGTTTCGCCAGCATGTCGGCCCGGCCACCACCGGCGCCTCCCCGATCCTGACAGGAGATGACACATGACACCTGCTGCCGCCGCCACGGCCTTCAGCGAAGACATCTGCACCCGGGCGCCTGTTATTCCGGTCCTCGTGGTGCATGATCCGGCCCATGCACAACCGCTGGCCCGCGCTCTTGTCGCGGGCGGGCTTCCGGTGCTGGAAGTCACCCTGCGCACGCCTGCCGCCATCGAAGTAATCGCGGAAATGTCTCAGGTGGAAGGGGGTATTGTCGGGGCCGGGACCGTTCTGACCCCAACCCATGCCGCCGATGCCAAAACTGCTGGCGCCAAATTTGCCGTTTCCCCCGGCGTGACCGACCTCTTGATCGACAGCTGCGAAGCCGTGGAACTGCCACTTTTGCCGGGAGCCAGCACCGCCACCGAAGCCATGCGCCTTCTGGAACGCGGGTATTCGGTGCAGAAGTTCTTTCCCGCAGAGGCCGCCGGGGGGAGCAAATTTCTGAAATCCCTGGCCTCTCCCCTGCCCCAGATCCGGTTCTGCCCAACCGGTGGGGTGAGCCTTGCAAATGCATCAGACTATCTGTCGCTGCCCAATGTTCTGTGCGTGGGCGGGTCTTGGGTGGCCCCGCAGCAGCTGATCGAGGCCGGAGATTGGGACGGCATCACAACACTTGCCCGCACCGCTGCAAAACTGGGCTGATCCGGTCAAACGGGCTAACAGTATCTAAAGCGTTTCGGGATAAACTTGAAACACATGTTTATTCTGAAACGCCCACAACATTGACATTTCTGACTGCGTCTCGACTTTTCCCTGTCTCAGGTTAAAACCGAAACGCTTTAGGACGCGCAAAAGCGCTTACCAGCGGCCAAGCGCGGACAGCCACAGGAGGCGCGCGCGGCGGGAAAACTCCGATCCACCCAAAGCACCCGCAGTGGCCAGATCAGGGGAGGATTTGGCGCGGGTCAGGATCGCTTCCGCCCGCCATCCGCTGCGCAATGCGCCCGACCCTTTCCGTGGCAAAGATCTGCGGGCCGCTTTCAGCTCCGCCAGACCTGCATTTGCCAGTTCAGCGATGACTTCATCGCTCGGGGGCACATGGCCACGACCCACGCGCGCAAGTTCTGGAAGGGAATTCAACCAGTTGGAAACACCCAACGCGGTGCCAAACCTGACAAGCCCCTCGCGGTCTCCGTCTGCGCTCGCGGCCATCAGCACGCCGCTGGTGGCCTTTGCATAGGCCAGGATAGAGGAGGCACCCTGCCGGCCAATCCCGTCCACATCCCCTTCCCGAGCATCCACCATCTGTTCCAGCAACCCACGATCAAGCTGGCCCGCGGCAATCAGCTCTTGCAACGGCGTGGCCACCTCATGTGCGACAACCGCTTTGCCTTCAATTACGTCGCGCCAGAATTGCAACCGCACCAGGGCGACCATCGGCTCATTCGACATGAAGGGCGCGCGGGCAATTTCAAGGTTGAAAGCGTAAAGCGGGAACAGCCGGGCGCGTTCGTCGGGACGGCCCGTCATCGCCGCCAGAAACCGATCCGGATCGCCCTTCTGCACCATCTGCGCACAGGCATTCAGGGCCTCATGAGCTGTCATGACGCCACTCATACCGCCTTGGCCCCGTCGCGCAGGAGTTTCCAGATGATGGCGTCCAGAAGCGCCTCAAACGAGGCATCCACGATGTTCGGGCTGACGCCAACCGTCGACCAGCGGTGCCCGGCCCCATCTTCACTGTCGATGATCACGCGGGTCTGCGCCTCGGTCCCGCCTTGCGTGATGCGCACCTTGAAGTCCACCAGCCGCATATCATCAATGATCGACTGATAGGGACCCAGATCTTTGCCAAGCGCCTTGGCCAGCGCGTTGACCGGCCCCCGGTCGGTGCCGCTCTCATCCATGCTTTCTGAAACCGACAGCTTCTTTTCGCCGCCTATCTTGATCACCACAATCGCTTCGGACAGGCTGACCATCCTGTTGCGCTTGTTCTTGCGCCGCTCAACCGTCACCTTGTAGCGCTTGACCTCGAAAAACTCAGGAAGTTGCCCAAGGACCTTGCGCGCCACCAGTTCAAAAGACGCCTGCGCGCTATCATAGGCATACCCTTTTTCCTCACGCTCTTTCACCCGCGTCAGGATATCCGCAAGCCGCGGATCCCCCTTCTCAACCGAAATTCCGGCATCCGCAAGCCGGGCGCGCAGGTTGGATTGCCCCGCCTGGTTCGACATCGGCACAATGCGTGTATTGCCCACGGTTTTCGGCGGGATATGCTCATACGTGGTGGGATCTTTCAAAATCGCACTTGCATGAAGCCCCGCCTTATGGGCGAAAGCTGACGCACCAACGAAGGGCGCCGCTTTGTTGGGCACCCGGTTCAGGATGTCATCGAGTTGGCGCGACAGGCGGGTCAAGCCTTTCAACGCCTCCCGGCTGACCCCGAGGTCAAACCGGCTTGCATAGGGTTCTTTCAACAGCAGCGTCGGGATCAGCGTTGTCAGGTTGGCATTGCCACAACGCTCACCGAGCCCATTCAGCGTGCCCTGGATTTGCCGCGCCCCCGCGTCGATCGCGGCCAGCGTGCAGGCCACCGCGTTGCCGGTATCGTCATGGGTATGGATGCCAAGGTGATCGCCGGGAATACCCGCATCTATGACGGCCTTCGTGATCTCAAACACCTCATGCGGCAGCGTGCCGCCATTGGTGTCACACAGCACAATCCAGCGCGCACCGGCGTCATGGGCGGCCTTCAGGCAGTCGATCGCGTAGCTGGGGTTTGCCTTGTAGCCATCAAAGAAATGTTCTGCATCATAAAGCGCCTCACGCCCCTGCCGGACCATGTAGTCCATCGTGGCGCGAATGTTTTCGATGTTTTCCTCAAGCGTGATACCAAGCGCGGTGGTGACGTGAAAATCATGGCTTTTGCCCACCAGACAGACCGCAGACGTGCCCGCATTCATCACCCCCGCCAGCACATCATCGTTTTCGGCAGAGCGCCCAGCCCGTTTGGTCATGCCAAAGGCGGTGAAGGTCGCGCGGGTCTTGGGCGCCTTGTCAAAAAACTCGCTATCCGTTGGGTTCGCGCCCGGCCAGCCACCTTCGATGTAATCAATGCCCAACCCGTCCAGCGCCTTGGCAATCTGGGTCTTTTCCGCAAAGGAAAACTGCACACCCTGCGTCTGCTGCCCGTCGCGCAGCGTGGTATCATAGAGGTAGAGCTTCTCGGTCATCTGGCGCCTCTCGTGTCATCATCATCGCCCCCGCTTTGCGCCCGGCCCGAGGGTGGGTGCGGTTTCGCGCCCGCCCTGGGGGGCGGGTCGGGCGCGAAGCGGGACACGCCCGCGGGTCAGAGCCTAAATCCCGTCCAGCTTCGCTGCATCGAATGTCGGGCCGGGTTCCAGCTCCACCCCGTCTTTCGACATGCGGATCTGTACACCTGCCTCCGTCAGGGCGGCTTTCAAAGCATCCACGGCAGAGAAGTCCTTGGTTTCCATTGCAGCAAGGCGAACCTCGTGTAGCTTGGCGGCGAGGGCAGACAGGTCGACAGTTGATACCGCTGCCCATTCCGGCACCTGACCATTCCATAGGCCGAGGAGCTCCATTCCACCTTTTAGCCCGGACAACTCTGACAGATTGCTAAGACCATGAAGAACAGTGACTGCTTGTGAAGTATTCAGATCATCCGCAAGCGCAGCAATGACGCCATCAGAAGCCCGCGCTGGGGAGGTGTCATCCGCCAATTGTGCATACCACTTGCGCAAGGTCGCCTCCGCCTCGCCCCGCTTCTTCTCGGTCCAGTCCATCGGCTTGCGATAGTGGGTGCCGAGGAAGACAAAACGGATCACCTCGCCGGGCACGCCCTGGTCCAGCAAATCGCGCACGGTGAAGAAATTGCCCAGGGATTTGGACATTTTCTTGCCCTCAACCTGCAGCATTTCATTATGCATCCAATAGCGCGCGAAATCGCCTTCCGGGTGGGCGCATTTCGACTGGGCAATTTCGTTTTCATGATGCGGGAATTGCAGGTCGTTGCCGCCGCCATGGATATCGAAAGACGCGCCCAGCAGTTCCAGCGACATGGCAGAGCATTCGATGTGCCAGCCGGGGCGGCCGCGCCCCCAGGGGCTGTCCCAACCGGGCAAGTCATCACTGGACGGTTTCCACAGCACAAAATCCATCGGATCGCGTTTGTTGTCCGCCACTTCAACCCGCGCGCCAGCGATCATGTCATCCACCGACCTGCCAGACAGCGCGCCATAATTGTCATAGCTTTTCACGGAAAAGAGCACATGCCCCGCCCCGTCCGGATAGGCGTGGCCCTTGGCAATCAGCTCCTCGATCATCGCAATCATCGGCGCGATATATTCAGTTGCGCGCGGCATCTGATCGGGTTCCTGCGCACCCAATGCGCCCATGTCCTTGAGATACCAGTCGATGGTCTCGTTCGAGCGTTCATGCACCAGTTCTTCAAGCGTGCCCTCGGCGCCGGCCTCTTTGCGGGAAAGCGCGGTGGCGTTGATCTTGTCATCCACATCGGTGAAATTGCGCACATAGGTCACATGATCCGCGCCATACACATGACGCAGCAGCCGTTGCAGAACGTCAAACACCACAACAGGACGCGCATTGCCCAGATGGGCGCGATCATAAACGGTTGGACCGCAGACATAGAGGCGCACATTTTCGGGGTCCAGCGGCTCAAACACCTGCTTGGCGCGTGCCTTGGTGTTGTAAATCTTAATCTCTGTCATATCGGCCTCTTGTCCCGCCCCACGCGGCGAATTGTATACGTCTGGACACACCACTTTTGTGGCGGGTTTAGCGACTTCACATTGATTTGGAAATGAAGAAACGACCCGCCGAGATATCTCAGCAGGGAATGCAGCAAATAATGAGGGTGCTTGTCCGTTTCATGACGGCTTGGTAGCAAGGATTTGGTCCAAGAGCAAGTTTGGAGTGTAGGATGTCCCGAGCCTTTGCAACCGCGCTGTGTCACGCCCTGCCGGGCGCCGAGCTGACCCATCCATTTGGGAAAACGCCCGAGGATCACGATATCTGGAAAGTGGGTGGCAAGATCTTTGCGGCCATGTCTGTCGACACGGATGGCGTTTCGGTAAAATGTGCCGATGTGGCAACAGCAGACATGCTGAAAGAGGCCGGGGTCGCGGAGAAGGCGCCCTATTTCCACAAATCCTGGGTGCGGGTTCCGTTCGGGGCGGGCGAAAATGAACTTCGCCACCGGATTGAACGCTCTTATGGGATTATCCGCAAATCCCTGAGCAAAAAGCTGCAGGCGACCCTGCCCCCCTGGGAGGATGGCTAAAGCGTTTTAAGTTTACCCCGAAACGCTTTAGGAGGGCATTGCCCGAGAACGACAGGCCGTTCCCCCCTGAGTTTTATGCACAGGAACAGGGGCGACATGCCTTGGGCCTATCTTCAAGCCTGAGCCGCATTGGTTTTCACAGCCAGCACGCCCTTTGCCCAAAGTTTCAGGATCCGGAAGGCAATCGGCGGAACGATCAGCGTGGCGAAAATCAGGCTCAGCCCCCCGAGCAGACGGAAAACCTCTCCGCCGCCCGCAAGCCAGGTGATCTGCATCAGGGTCGAGAACGCCACCAGAGGGAAGGTGAAGGCGCTCCAGAATGGGCTGAATCCATCCGCCGTCAACCAGCGTGCGGAGGCAACCAGCACCGCGAAAACCACAATTGCGACCCACGCCAGGGCCTGTCCAAATTGCGCATCCCCCAACAGATAGGCCACCGTTCCCAAAAGGCTGATTGGCGAAAGATGGATCGCCAGAAGGGGCCGCAGAGGTGCGGGAACCGTTTTCTTTGCAAAGGCCAGCGCACTGGCCCCATAGATCCCGGCCGCAATCACAAGGGTGACCCAGAACACGGCCTGCGCGTAACTGTGCAGACCAAGCGGCAATGCGGCGATTGGCCCGACAATGAAGCCGACAAAGGTGAGGTGCCAGACTGGTGTGACCGCCCGCCCCTCTGGCGCGGACGCAATGAGAATGCGCAACACTGTCAGCACAACAGCCAGATGCCAGAGCCCGGCGAGGCATAGGGTCACCAATGCCCAGAAAGGCGAATAGATGACCAGAGCTGCCGCCATCAGATAGCCCGCCAGCCCCATCGAGGCGAGACCGGCCCGGCCCGGAAGAACCCGCAGATCTTCGACGAACACACCGGGGCGCCGGGTGAGCTTGATCAGATAGGCCGCAACCGAAAACAGAAAAAGAAGCGTCACAGCCCCCAGTATCATCTCTCCGATTTCCGATGGCATCGCAAAGCTTTCAGAGGCGCGGCGCCACGCCAGCC
This sequence comes from Aliiroseovarius crassostreae, assembly GCF_025137635.1. Classification (NCBI taxonomy): domain Bacteria; kingdom Pseudomonadati; phylum Pseudomonadota; class Alphaproteobacteria; order Rhodobacterales; family Paracoccaceae; genus Aliiroseovarius; species Aliiroseovarius crassostreae. The sequence goes on from NZ_CP080772.1 coordinate 1,509,706, forward strand.
CCAGACCGAACAAACCAAAAAGCGGAGGGAACATGGCTGGAGGGGTGCGCTGGAACAACCCGGCCTTGGGCGGGATCGGCTTGGGCGCAGGAAAATACGGTGCTTTTTTCTGTGGCGCGTCAGACATGCTTGGATCCTTTGGTGTTTCCAATTGGATAAAACGCAGGCTGCGCAGAGGAAAGGGTGAAACCCCCAGCTTGCCTTTTTGCCGCAGGCCGTCGGATTGGAGATCCGGTCAGAGATCCTGTTGCAGCAAGGCCTGCCCTGCCGCCACCCCCAGCCGCCGGGCGAGATCTTCGAACATCGGATCAAACCCCAAGAACAGAACATCGTTCAGATGCCGTCCCGCTGGGCTGTCGGATATCTCGGCCAGCTCTTCCAATGCCTGTTCAGACAGCGGACCATATGCGAGCGAAAGATAGCCATAAAGCCATTCAGCCGTATCAAGCCGAAGTGCATCTTCCTCGCTCATGACCTCATCAAGAATGGCGCGTTCATCCAGCACCATCCCCTCATTCGGGCCAGATTGCGCAAAGGCGGTGAGGAATGCGAAATTGCTGTTGAGCGCCCCGACGACATTGCGCTCGATCAGTTCCCCATCCCGGATAATTCTGCGGATAAGGTCGGCGCGTGTGCCAACATTGCCACCACCATACCAGGCCTCGCGCGCGGCTTCGTCCACCCCTGGGGCCAGATAGGCACGCCGGGCTGAAATCTCGAGGTCAATCACCTGTTGTCCGGCCTTGCTTTCGTAGTAAGTCAGGGCCGCGCCCAGATCACGCCCAACCATTGCCTGCTGCAGATCGGCGCGCACCTGTGCTGTCATCCGCTCCAGATCATAGATCTGATCCACCTCGCGCCGCCAAAACCGATCACTTGGCCGTCCAGTCAATTGCTCTGCCGCCTCAAGCGCGTAACTATGACCCTCTTCGCGCACGATTGTCAGGGTTTCCTGCAGCTGCAGCGCGTTCCAGAACCGGTCGAATGAACTGGCCTGCGCCGTCGCCACACCGGGCAACACCGCCCCAAGCATCAGCAGAGTTGCCATCACCCTTAGGGCCAGAACATGCCATTGACGGACAGGTTGCATCAAAGCTCCGATTCCGGTTGCAGACGGCCAAGCTGGGTGGCCAGACGTTCATAACGATCCGCCATGATCTCGTATTGCACAGCGTTCAGGATTTCATAGACCTGCATCATCTGGGGCGATTGCAGAGCGGAAAGATAATCAATCAGCTCCTGATCGCTAAGGCTGCGATAGGTATAGGCGTTGGCGACAAGGCCATGAACCTCAATGCTCCGCCGCATCTCTCCCTGTTGCGCCATCAGCATGCCGCGCAGGTCCTCTTCGCCAATTTCAAGATCCGTTGCGCCCGCAGCCGCAGCCGCCATCAGATAGCGGACCTGAATTTCGACAATGGACCGGATCGCAACATCCGTGCTTCCAACCGATTGCGACATTGCCTTGAAGACATCAAGGCGCGGGCTTCTGTCCTCAAGCAGCTCGTCGACAAGTTTTTCGCCCTCGGTCTGCCGGATTGCGTCTTCAACCATATGGCTTTCATTCTCAACCGCCACGACGCGTTTTCCCAGATCACTGCCATAAAACACCACGCCATGATCAAGCAGATCCGCAGGCATCACCGCTTCGATCATGTCAACCGCATCATCGACCATCTTGTCAGGGGCAAAAACCTGTTCTGCCAGACGCACCCAGTTGCGCCCGAACTGATCCGGAGCGGCCCCCGTCAGCGCGGGCCCCGCCATGGCCCCTTGTTGAATTGAGGCAATGGCCACATCAAAGCCGGTCACCTCAAGAAATTCGCGAATTTTGTCCCGATCCGCGCCCGGCTCGCTGCCTTGAGCAAAGCTTGTCTGGACCGGGGAAACTGCGACCAGAAAGAGGGTCAGAATAAGGCTAAGAACTCTTTGAAACATCTTTGTTTTATCTCCGTACACAAAGGCAGGTTTACAAAAGCCTAGACTGCGGGCGGGATCCGGACAAGGGGGGCAAAAAACCAAAGGAGTGGAAAAGCGCCGACTTTTCTTCCTCATTTCAGACTTTTCTCAAAATTGGGGGTTGCGCATCCGGTTTAGTCGATCTAAATCCCCCTCACCCCCCGCGGAGAGGTGCCGGAGTGGTCGAACGGGGCGGTCTCGAAAACCGTTGTGGGTGCAAGCCCACCCAGGGTTCGAATCCCTGTCTCTCCGCCATTTACCCCTGAGATCGCTAAAAGATTCCCCCCCCCTCAACCCGGCGGGATTGTCAGCGACCCATCGCCTTATTGAACTTGGTCAGGAACAGATCTCTGCCCTTGATGAGAGAGGTGGGGATATCCCCGACCGTCAGGTATGACAGGTAAGACGCGCCATGTTTCGGACCGAGAGGAAGCAGGATCGGCGGGCGCGCCCACGGGGTATACGGCCTCAGCTCCTCGACCGTTTTCCCCCTGACGATCGCGCGAAACGTCTTGATCAGCCAGGGCAGCTGTCGCGTGGTCGCCACCACGGTCATCGCATCCCCTATATCTGCAACATCACCCGCAGCAAAAACGTTGGGATAGCGCGAAGGGCGCATCCAGACATCCACTTTGACCCGGTTACAGCTGGCGATTTTCACACCTGGCAGGCTGGTGAGAAGATCAGATTTTGCCTCTGCCCCCAGAGCAGGAAAAACAAGGTCGGCCTCCAGCTCCTGCCCATCTGCCAGTTGCACCTTTCCTGCATAGGGTATGGTTCGATTTTCAAGATCAGTTGCGCGCTGCCCAAATTGGATCTCGACGCCTGCTGCGCGAAGCTTTCTGGTTATTGTTTTCCCGAGTGACTGGGGAAATTCCGGAAACAGCCGGGTGGCGCCAGAAATCAGGGTAAGCGTCTTGTCTGGAAAGGCGTGAGAGATTTCACCAGCCAGTTCCACCCCAACGGCCCCAGCCCCCACAATCAGGACCGAGCGGGCATCCAGTAATTGCGCATGGACCCGATCCAGTTCCTTTCTGAATTCTAAAATATCATGGGATTGGGGGCGAAACGGCGCCGCGTTTTTGGCCCCTGTCGCCACCACGATAAAATCTGCCGGGACAGTTTCCCCTCCCTCCAGACGCACGCCGTCGGGCAAAACCTGCGTGGCCCGGGCCCGTATGACCCGACCGCGTTTCAACAGCTTGTCATAAGGGATCAGCGCCCGTTCCAGAAGATCAGGATTGACCACGGCCCGCAACATGGCAGGCGCATGGACAAAATGGGTTTGCGCTTCGATCAAGGTAACATCGGCCAGCGCGTCCAGCGCCCGAGCCAGTTCGAAACCGATAAACCCACCCCCAATGATCACAACGCGTTTCGACAAAAAGACGGCTCCTGTTTGATGCTGATTGCGAGGCCTGTTCGGCATCACGCCCCTCTCTTTTGGCACAGGGAACCATCGGGGAGCCATAGGTTTTCCCGGACTGAGCCAGAATTCCAGCCATCATCACGCACCGGCACAAGCGCAGCTTTGCAGGTTATGGCTGGAAATAAGGTGTGAGCTTGACGCTCAAGACCTGCCCAGAAAACCTTGCGGACAGGCCTTGATGGATCAGGCTGCGTTTTGCGCGCTTGCCACAACCACATCAACGACGACATTTTCAAAATCGTCCACCGCGCGGCCTTCAAGCGTCATCACCTTTACCGAGCGGTAGAACATGTCGACGCCGGTCCCGTCAGCGTTTTCCTGGAAACTGACATGATCGGAGGACGGGTCATCATCTTCAACGATCACGCCAAGAGTGTCCAAACCGCTCTCGAAATCGGTCACAACCGGCGCGTTTCCTTCTTCGGCGCCGTTTTGGATCGCGTAAAACATATCGGCTTTTTCGCCGCCTGTCAGAACGTCGGACGCCCCTCCGACCAGGGTGTCTGCCCCCCACCCTCCGGACAAGGTATCCGCTGCAAGGTCATCGATTATGTCCGTGCCATCCGACGAAAAGCTCCCGCCCCAAAGCGCATCAGCACCTTCGTGACCAAACAACTGATCTTCGCCGTCGCCGCCAACCAGAATATCATTGCCTTTGCCGCCGCTCAGCAGGTCATTCCCCGCCCCGGCAAAAAGGGCATCATTGCCCGCACCGCCGTAGATCTCGTCATCTCCCGCCCCCGTGCTTGCAACATCGTCGCCATCACGCAGAGTTACCAAAGTGTCGTGCTTGCTGTTTTGCTCGTTGACCACATCAGCATCTGAACTGCCGTTGACCGTCACAGGCCCGTCACCATCCGAACCACTGTTGTCCGTGTCCCCGCCATCACCAGACCCGTTTTCATCACCATCCGTCACCGTCACATCAGGAGTTTCAGCGTCCTCCACCTCATCATCATTGTCGGACCAACTGTCGATGATAAAGCCACCTGCAACCAGGGGGATCAGGGCAAACAACCACAACATGGCGACTCTCCAATTTCATTTTTCAATTATGAATAGAAAGTAAAGAGCCGACCTGTGGTTGACAATGTCAAAATCGGGCAAAAACATGGCGCCTCGTTTCCCAATCAGAAACAGTTGCATTCTGCGGGTCTTGCCGCCTCAAGCCGCGGTTGGCATTTCCGCAACTTTTAGCTTCAGAAAACTGAAATCCATTCCCTGCGTGGTCAGGTTGTCCCCGGCCACATGAACAATTGCCTCCTCCTCGCCAGCCTGAATGGTCAAAGCAATCCCCTCAGGCGTCGTTTCGGCACTGACCTCGACCTCGTCTCCATCGTCAACACCCTGAAGGTAAATAATAATCTGGTCTTCATCCGGATCAAAATCTTCGATACTGGGAACGTCATCATTGTTCATGTCATGAATAAGATGAAGGCTGTCCGCGCCTGCGCCCCCAATCAGCGTTTCATCACCATAGCCGATCAGCGTGTCATTCCCCTCTCCTCCCTTAAGAAGGTCAGGAGCATGATCGTCAAACACCTCACCATAGGTTTCGCCCAGCGTATTGCCTGACAGGAAGTCATCCCCTGCCCCCCCCTCAATCACATCTTCTCCACCTCCGCCAATGGCAACATCATCACCGTCCCCGACAGAAATGAAATCGTCGCCTTCGGTGCCGACCACGGTGTCATCCCCTGCATGAGCCACAAGATCCACCCCCACGTCCTGAGAGCTTTTATCAATGAGATCATCACCTTCCGAAGGTTTGTCACTCACCTCCTCAAGGCTTCCCATCATACCCAGAGCCAGGCCAAGCAACGGCAGAACCAGCGCGACACCAAACATTTTCAACCTCCAGCACAGCGAACTTTCAGTGGCAGGCTGGAGGGAAATCTCTAAAAAACGACTAAATGGAGAATTGTTTCCAAATTAAAAATAATCGGAATTTGTCGAAAAATGTATTTATCGACGTGACGCTCTGCCACGAACGAAAAAAGCGGGCCGAAACCCGCTTTTCCAATCCCGAAAGGTTTTGGGGGTCAGCGCGGCGCCATGCGGATTGCTCCATCCAGGCGGATCACCTCACCATTCAGCATCGGGTTTTCCACGATATGCCGGGCCAGAGCGGCAAACTCATTCGGATCGCCCAGACGGGACGGGAATGGGACCTGCGCGCCAAGGCTGTCCTGAACTTCCTGCGGAAGCCCCGCCACCATCGGTGTTTTGAAAATGCCAGGCGCAATGGCCATCACGCGGATGCCGTCGCGCATCAGGTCGCGCGCCATCGGCAGGGTCATGCCCACGACCCCCCCTTTTGACGACGCGTAGGCCAGCTGACCAATTTGCCCGTCAAACGCTGCAATGGAGGCGGTATTCACAATGACACCCCGTTCTCCGTCCTCGGTAACCGGATCGGCAGAGGCCATGCCAGCCGCCGCCTGACTGGCGCAGTTGAACGTACCAATCATATTCACGGCAATGACTTTCGCAAACAGGGCCGCATCATGGGCCACGCCCTTGGACTGGGTCTTGGCCGCAGGTGCAATCCCGGCGCAGTTCACCATGATCCGTTCCTGACCATGGGCTGAGCGCAGCGTTTCAAACCCCGCAGCCACAGACGCCGCGTCAGACACATCCACCTTGGCAAAGGCACCACCAATTTCTGCGGCCATGGCCTGCCCGGCATCTTCGTTCAGGTCAAAAATTCCAACTTTGGCCCCGGCTTTGGCAAGTGTACGGGCAACGGTGCCCCCCAGGCCCGAGGCCCCACCGGATACGACGGCAACAGTGTTTTCGGTAATCTGCATTTGGGTCTCCCAACCTCTACCACGGCTCAGTCCGAACCCGCTTAACAGGAATTGCACAACCGTTCAATTCAGCGAAAAAATGACGCAGCGTCCTGCATCCGGTACGCTTTCCCCCCATCCACAGGTCCAAGCGACTGCATGGCTGCAAACTGGGTCAGGTAGACATCCCCACTGAGCGATTTAAGGAAATGGGTGTGCGACAACCGGTCCATGACCGGTCCCTTGACCTCAGAAAGGCTGAGAGTGATCCCCATATCCCGAAGGCGCAGGTTCAGCTCCTCCAATGTCTCAAGCGCTGAGAGGTCAATCTCATTCACCGCTGAACACATCAGGACGACATGCTTAACCTGCCCCCGAGAGACCCGCTCCAGAAGATAGTCCTCGGTAAATCTGGCATTGGCAAAATAGAGGTTTTCATCAAGACGCAGCGTGACAAGGGCCGGATGGGTCCAGACATCATGCCGGTCGATATTGCGAAAATGCTGGGTGCCGGGCAACAACCCGACCTCAGCGATATGCGGGCGCGAGGTTTTGTGCAGGTAAAGGACAATCGACAGAACCACCCCGGCAGACACGCCAAGCTCGACCCCGAACCCGAGGGTCAGCAGGATGGTGACCAGAACGGCGGCAAAATCCCCGCGATGATACGACCAGGTTGCCCGCAGAATTTTGAAATCCACCAGGCTGAGCACGGCGACAATGATCGTTGCGGACAGCGTGGCCTTGGGCAGAAAATAAAGGAATGGCGTCAGGAAAAGCGCGGCAAGCGTGATGCCAATTGCCGTGAACGCCCCCGCAGCCGGGGTTTCGGCACCCGCATCGAAATTCACGACCGAACGCGCAAACCCGCCCGTGACCGGATACCCACCACTTATGGCGGCTGCGATATTCGAAGCGCCAAGCCCTACCAGCTCCTGATCGGGCACGATACGCTGGCGTTTCTTTGTGGCCAGCGTCTGGGCCACTGATACGCTTTCGACAAAACCGATGATCGAGATCAAAAGCGCCGCACCGATCAGGTCCGACCACAACCCGAGATCGAAACTGGGAGAGGTCAGCGGAGGCAGTCCCTGCGGCACCGCCCCGACAATTGCAACCCCGTGTCCCTGCAAATCAAACTGCCATGAGAGCCAGGCCGTCACGACCACCGCCCCAACCGGCCCGGCTTTGGTCAGAATATCTGCCAATCGCGTGCTGGCGCCCAACCGGGTTGCCGCAGATTTCAGCCCCTTGCGCACCCAAAGCAAAAACGCCACGCTCCCCCCTCCCAGGGCAAAGGTGATCAGGTTGATCTCGTGCAGATGGGTCAGGATCGTCGACACGATCTGAAACAGCGAATGACCATTCGCCTGAATGCCAAGGATATGTTTCAGCTGACTTGCGGCAATCAGCAGGCCAGAGGCGGTGATAAACCCTGCAATCACCGGATGGCTGAGGAAATTGGCCAGAAAACCAAGGCGAAACACGCCCATGATCAGAAGAATGCCCCCCGACAAAAACGCCAGCGTCATGGCCGCCAGTGCGATCTGCGCCGGATCACTCAGCCCCAGCTTGCCGATTGCCGCGGCCGTCATCAGGCTGACCACCGCAACCGGCCCCACCGCAAGCGCACGAGAGCTGCCAAATATCGCATAGGCAATCAGCGGAAGGATCGAGGCGTAAAGCCCCATTTCCGCAGGCAACCCGGCCAGAAGCGCATAGGCCAGAGATTGCGGGATCAGCATGATGGTCACAATCACTGCCGCCATGGCATCCGCCGACAGGTCCTGACGGCGATAGCTGCGCCCCCAATCCAATATCGGAATGTGGCGGGACAGGCCCGCCCGACAGGGTATCAAATTAAACATGGAAAATCCGGGGAGAGAAACAGGATTGAAAACGCCCCGCCGATGGGCGGGGCGGGAAAGGTTATCGGTTGGCTTCGCAGGTCATCCAAAGGATTTCGCAACGGGTGCCAGAGCGGCAATAGGCAAAGATCGGCCCCGGAGCCTCCTCCATCAGCCGGGTAAATTCGCCCATCACTTTCAAGGCGTCTTCGCGGTTGCTCATGGGCAGGAAAGAGGTTGCCATGCCTTCCGCTTTGGCGGCAGCCTCGATTTCGGCCCAGCTCGGCTGTCCGGGGTCTTCGTTATCAGGTCGATTGCAGACCAGGGTCGTAAACCCGGCCTGTTTGATCGCGGCCACATCCGACACCGCGATTTGCGGCGCCACGGTCACGCGGTCGCTCAGCTTCTTTGCCATCATTTTGCTGCCCTCATTTTTCCCCGAAAGGATCCTGTTTACCGCCACCGGATGGGGTTTCCCCAATCTGTCAAAGCGTATTCACCGGCACCTTGAGAAAGGTGCGGCCATCCTTGTCCGCCGGTGGCATTTCTCCGGCGCGCATATTGACCTGCAATGAAGGGATAATCAACTTGGGCATATCAAGTTGCGCATCCCGCTCCGTGCGGAAGGCCACGAATTCTTCTTTCGTCTTGCCGCCTCCGACGTGGATATTGTGCATCTTTTCCGCCCCAACGCTGGTCTCCCACTGAATGTCGCGCCCGTTGGGGCCATAATCGTGGCACATGAACAGACGGATCTGGTCCGGCAGGGCAAGGACTTTCTGGATCGAATCGTAAAGAACGCCTGCGTCCCCGCCGGGAAAATCCGCACGCGCCGAGCCGCCATCGGGCATGAACAGGGTATCCCCCACAAAAGCGGCATCCCCGATCACATGCACCATGCAGGCAGGCGTATGGCCCGGCGTGTGCATGACAAACGCCTGCATCGTGCCGATCATATAGGTGTCGCCCTCTTCAAACAGGCAATCGAACTGGCTGCCGTCCCGCTGAAACTCCGTCCCCTCGTTGAAGATTTTTCCAAACACGTCCTGCACCACGGTGATTTTGGACCCAATGCCGAGCTTACCCCCCAGCTTGCTCTGAATATAGGGCGCGGCGGACAGGTGATCCGCATGGACATGGGTTTCGATCAACCACTCAAGCTCAAGGTCGTGCGCCTGAATATGGTCAATGATCTGGTCAGCATTTTCATGGGTGATCCGACCGGCGAAATAATCGATATCCATAACGCTGTCGATCACCGCGCAGGCGCGGCTTAGCGGATCTTTCACCACATAGGAAATCGTGTTGGTGGCAGGGTCGAAAAACCCCGTCACCTCAGGGGTCAGGTCGGTGTTGATGGGATAATCGCTCATGACACGTCCTTTCTCAGCTTGGAGTTTGTTCGGGGGGTGACGTGGACAGACGCGCCTGCCGGGCAATGGCCCACCGCGCCACAAACAACCCCGCCAGCATCGCCAGCACAAAGATTGCCACATCTGAATTTCCGGTAGAGAGCACAGGAAGGGCCGCCCCGGGACAGAACCCGGCCAGCCCCCACCCCAGCCCGAACGTGACGCTGCCCAGAACCAGTTTACGGTCGATCAGGCGCGTGCCCGGCAGGGTGAAGCTGGCTTCCAGAACCGGGCGCCCCCGACGAAACACCCACCAGTAACCGGGAATGGTGACCGCAAGTGCACCCCCCATGACAAAAGCCAGGCTGGGGTCCCAGCTTCCGGCAATGTCAAAGAAGTTCAGAACCTTGGCGGGGTTGGCCATGCCGGACACGGAGATCCCGAGGCCAAATATCGCGCCAATGACAAAAATCAGCAGCAAAGGCATTGCATCACCCTCCGATCACGTGGCGGGTGACATAGACCATCACGGCCGTGCCCAGCATGAAACAGGCTGTGGCCACAATCGAGCGCGGGGAAAAGCGCGCCATGCCACAGACACCATGGCCGGAGGTGCATCCCGACCCGTAAGTCACCCCGATCCCGACCACAAACCCGCCAATGATCATCGACAAGCGACTGACTGGAACGTCGATGGCTGGCAGAGATCCCGCCATGAACAGGTAGAGAAACGGCCCGCTCAACATTCCGGCCAGGATCGCAGCACGCCAGGCCCAATCGCTGGAATTCCGTGGGGCCAGAAACCCGGTCAGGATACCTGTGGCCCCAAGGATATTTCCCCGGGCCCACATCAAAAAGACCGAAGCAACACCGATCAGCAGTCCCCCGACGGTGGATGCGAGAGGTGTAAATTCCGTTTCCATGGCGCGTTTCTCCTTATGTTGACGCTCCTCCACCCTCACTGTGCAAGGAAGCGCCGTCAACTCTCCCGTTTCCGATACCGGCGGCGGGCGTTACTCGGCCACCGCTTCGCGCACGATGCTGTCGAGCAGCGCCTGAACTTCCTGCATGGGGCCATCTGGATATTTGCGATAGCCCACTTCCACCTGACCTTCGCGGTCGGAAACGAAGATTCCGTAGGGGCAAAACGCAAGGTTGGTCGGATCTGCTTCCATCACGCGGCGGCTCACCACGGCCGAGCAGAAAACGAAAATATCCGCATTATCGAAAAGCTTCACATCAGACCCGACATCTTCAGCCGTGCGCGCCAACATCTCTCCCACATGGCTGGTATAGTCGATCTTCAGGCCGGCCCCCACAATTGCACTTTCAACGGCAAAGGTGGCGTCATCGAACGCGCCATCAAATTTATATGTGATCGACCCGCTATGCTCCATTTTCTGGTGACCATCTGCAAAGGCGGGAACGGTCAGACAAAGTCCGGTCAGGGTGGCGGTAAGCAACATGCGCATAAGGAAAACTTTCGTGACAGAGATTAAGATGTCACCGCCATGTCCGGGACAAATCCGGTTGGCAGCGGGTGATATTGTGAACATATTCATTTTTCAGCATACAGGCAATATCCTACCCCTTTCGGTCGCACGATCTTGCCTCGGAGTCCTAAAAGCGTTTCGGGACAAACCAGTGACACATGCTGGGTCCGTCATGTCGATCAGAATGAGTTCGGCTTACGGTCATTTGGAGCTATCAGAACAAGAGTTCAGGCGTATTTTCGTTCACAATCTTATACTTACCAACCGGCCCAAAACAGACCTCAACGCCCCCAGACGAAAAAACGCCAGGGCGGACCCGGCGTTTTTCCTGTTTTGTCAGACAGCGATTTTCACTGGCTGTTTGATTTGAGGAACTCAAGAACGGCGGAGATATCTGCGTCCTTTTTCAGACCTGCAAAACTCATCTTGTTCCCCTTGAGATAGCTCTTGGGGGACGCAAGATAGCCCGAAAGCGTCTCTTCATTCCAAACCAGCCCTTCAGAACCAGCGGCTTCCATGGCTTTTGAGTATTTGAACCCGTCCACGGTGGCCGCTGCCCGTCCCCAGATGCCATTCAGGATCGGGCCGGTGCTGTTCTTGGCCTTTTCACCGACCTTGTGACAGGCCTTGCATTTCTTGAAGACCTTGGCCCCTTGCTCTGCAAGTTGTGCGTCGATTTCCATGGCTGCGGTCTCTGCTCCTGCGGCGGGGGCCACCTCTTCAACCGGCGTCGCAGCCGCCGTTTCCGCGGGCTCAGCGCCGGCATTCGGATCCCCTGGGAACACCACATGTTTGGTGATTGTCACCGCCGCCGGTTTGCAATCTGCCATGCAGCGATTGGTAAACTTGCCCAGTTCCGTCGCATCGCGGTCATCCACGATAAACCCTTCTGCATTCGGCATCTCGACCGAAAGGAATGTTTCTTTCGACAGGGTGAAATCATCCTCCACCAGGTCGTTGGAATAGAGGATATAGGCGACAATCGCATAAACGTCGTCATCAGACAGGGTCTGCGCCCCGCCAAACGGCATGGACCGGCGCACATAGTCAAAAGTGGTCGACAGATAGGGCCAATAGCTGCCCACCGTTTTCAGCGGATCCTCATCCGCCAGCGTATCCGCCCCGCCCGAGAGCTTTGGCCAATTGTCCACCCCTTCGGCAAAATCACCATGGCAGACCGCACAATTGTCGGCAAACACGGTTTCGCCGGTCCAGACATCCCCCGATCCTTCCGGCAGGTTCGACCCGTCCGGGAAGACATCCAGATCCCACGCGGCCACTTCTGCCGGGGTCGCGGCGCGGCCAAGACCCAGTTTTTCAGCCATGGCGGGGGCGGCGGTCAGGGCAGCAACCGAAGCCGCCATCAGGAATTTAGGAAACTTCGACATTGTTGGCCTCCCCGTTCGCATTGACATGCCAGGTCTGGATACAGTTGTTGTGATAGATCGAATTCAGGCCGCGCACTTCGCGCAGCTGCGCCTTGGTGGGTTGCACGTAACCGGTTTCATCCATCGCCCGCGACTGCAGGAACATCTCTTCGCCCTGCCAGTTGATATCGAGGTAAAAGCGGGTCAGCGCCATCGGTTTGCCCGGTTCTGCCAGACGGGCCTCTTGCCAGGTCACACCACCATCAAGTGAGACATCCACCGCAGTGATCGCACCACGGCCAGACCAGGCCAGACCGGTGACCACCAACGGACCTTTGCCATGTTTGATCGGCATTTGCGGGCTGGGGCTTGTGACAACGGATTTCGCATCCATCACCCAGGTCCATTTGCGCGAGGTGCCATCTTCCAGCGTGTCGGTGTATTTCGAGGTCTCTTCGCGGCTTTCCACCGGCTTGTCCATGATCTCGATCCGGCGCAGCCATTTGACCCACATATTGCCTTCCCAACCGGGCACAACCAGACGGACCGGATAACCATGCTCCATCCGCAGGGCTTCACCATTGGCCTTGAAGGCGATCATGCAGTCGTCGAGCGCCTTTTCCAGCGGAATGGACCGCCCGTTCGACGAGGCATCGGCGCCTTCGACATAGACCCATTTGTCCTTGATGTCGCCCACGGCGCTCATGCCCGCCTCTTCCAGAAGCGTGCGCAGGGTGACGCCGGTATATTCCATATTGTGGATCATGCCGTGGGTGTATTGCGAGCCATTGAGCTGCGCGCCGGCCCATTCCATACCGGTATTGGCGGCACATTCGAGAAAGAAGGTCTGGGTCACGCGCGGGAAGCGTTCGAGGTCCTCATAGGTAAAGACCAGCGGCGTATCGACCAGCCCGTTGATCATCAGGCGATAGTCTTCTTTCTTCAGCGAAATCGCGCCCGAGTGGTGACGCTCAAACGCACAGCCCTGCGGGGTGATCGTGCCGTCCAGCGCGTGGATCGGCGTGAAGTTGATCGACGAAATCGTGTCAGCGGTCAGCCATTCCACATTGCGGCGCACGACGTCGCTTTCGAATTCGATCGGCATCCCGTAAGGCGAGGCATCCACCCCGTCGCCCAGCCCCGAGGCCCATTCCTGCACCTCGGTGATCAGCGGATCATCCCCTGCTGCCTGCGCGGCACCGGCGGCACCAATTGCCACCCCACTGGCGGCGGCCCCTTTCAGAAACCCACGGCGGGATGTCTGCACCGACCCGCCTTGATTGTTGGAGCTGTCACTCATCTGGCATCTCTCCTATTGCATCAAATTATTCGCCTACATGCATGTAAAGGCGTGAAAAAATCGCCCGGACACCCCCTTGAGCCGGGGGCATCCAGACCGAATGACTTAGGCGCCGACCACGCTGACCGAGTTGTTCGGATCAAGTTTGATTGTGCCCTGTTTGCGGATATGGCTTTCCACCACATCCCAGATCTGCGGCCCTTCGGTGCCTTCATTGACCGAGGCCCAACCAGCCACGACATAGTTTTTCGCCGGATCAATCGCTTCACCGGTTTTCAGCAACGTCATCTCGGTGATGCGCGAGCCTTGCGGTTTGCTCACATCAATCCGGTAGCCCATACCGCCGATGCGCACCATGTCGCCGCCCTGCTGATAATAGGGATCGGGGTTGAACAGGTTATCGGCCACATCTTCGAGGATCGTGTGAATGAACTCACCGGTCATTTCCGTGCGGTAGGCTTCACCGTAGGACATGGACGTCACGTTCCAGATATCTTCACGGGTGATGTCCTGCCCCGGCAGAATGCTCGGCCCCCAGCGCACGCCGGGCGACATGGCGATGTCTGCTTCACGCTCATTGATCAGCGCGTCACAGATCAGGTCATCCCACGATCCGTTGAAATTGCCGCGACGATACAAGAGCGTATCGGTGGTGCCGATCACCTCATTCAACTCAGCCTCATAAGGCGCGCGCTGCTCATCAATCAGTTTGGTGATTGTGGCGTCCGGGGTGATCACATCAGCGAAGATCGGGATCAGCTTATGGCGGATGCCCATCATCTTACCATCGCGCACATCCAGATCCACGCGGCTGACGAATTTCGAGTTTGAGCCCGAAGCAATGATGAAGGTCTGTTCGACCTGCACCGGCTCGGGCAGCGCGTCATGGGTGTGGCCTGACAGGATCACGTCGATGCCGGTCACGCGGCTGGCCATCTTCTTGTCCACGTCAAAGCCGTTGTGGCTGAGGACAACAACCAGTTCGGCGCCCGCCGCGCGCACTTCATCCACCATGGCCTGCATGTTTTCGTCACGGATCCCAAACGAGTATTCCGGGAACATCCAGCGCGGGTTGGCAATCGGCATATAGGGGAAGGCCTGACCAATCACGGCCACCTTCACGCCACCACGTTCAAAGAACTTGTAAGGCTTGAACAGCTCGGCGGGTTCGTCCCATTCCGCGTCAAAGATGTTCTGACCAAGGGCTGCGAAGGGCAGACCCTCGACGATCTCGTTCACCCGTTCAGACCCAAGGGTGAATTCCCAGTGGAAGGTCATCGCATCGGGTTTCAGCGCGTTCATCACATTCACCACATCCTGCCCTTGCGTATGGTGACAGGTGTAGGAGCCATGCCAAGTATCGCCCCCATCCAAGAGCAGCGCATCGGGACGATCAGCACGAATGGCGTTCACCACGGTCGCCACCCGGTCCATGCCACCGACCTTGCCATAGGCCTGCGCCAAAGAGGAAAAATCGTTATATGTCAGCGCGTAAGCCGACGGAGACCCATCCTCGATCCCGTAGGCCTTGCGGAAATCCGCACCCGTCACATGGGGCATCTGGCCGTTGGCCGCGCCAACACCAAGGTTGATCTCGGGCTCGCGGAAATAGATCGGTTTCAGCTGGGCGTGGATGTCCGTGATATGGATCAGGCTGACATTGCCGAACGTGTCGAAATTCAGAAGGTCATCTTGCGTCAAGGCCTGGCTCGCTGCCAGTTTGGCCCAGTTGCCAAAGCCCGATGCGCCATAAAGTGCCGATGCGGCCATTGAGACCTGGAGAAAGTCGCGACGAGAGATCATGTGCGGTTTCCTAGAGTTGGGCGGGGCGTTATATGCAAAACCCCGAATATATTCAGCTAAAGAAATCCCGCCCGAACCTGCGCCCGGGCGGGATCAAACTCAGTTACGGACCGAAGGCCCTTCAACCGACAGACCATTGCCACGCGACGCCACATAAAGCTCCAGCGCAATGAACTCATCCGAGCCGGGGCTGAAGGTTTCGGCACGCGTATCACGCACACAGCCCTTGAAGCGCGAATGCACCCCATTGAGCTTGGCATTTTTCAGGCGATATGTCGGGAAGCCATTGATCTGACCCTGTGACAGGTGGTCAGCACGGATCATGTTGCCATAGTTCTGCTCGTGGCAGTTGGCGCAGGACAGGTCCAGCTGACCGGTGCGGGTATAATACAGCTCTTTGCCCAATTCCCAGGTTGCCTGGGCGGGGCCATCAATGGCCACGTTCACCGGCATGCCACGCGACACAGAGGCCAGCAGCCCTTCGATATCAATGGCATCAGAGGCATCCGTTTTCCACGGTTCCGCGCCCATCGCGTTCTCACGGCAATTGTTCACCGCCATCTGAAGCGTGAACACCGTTTCGGCCTTATCATTCCACTTGGGATAAACGGCTTTTACACCAGCCATCTTTTCCGGTTCACCATGACAATCAGCACAGGATTTCCCCTTGCTGCCATCCACGGTGTTCCAGATTTCGATCCCGTTTTCGACACCAAGCATCCCGGGATTGTCGAAATCATCCTGTTGCATGGTCTGGGTCTGGTCAGAGCGAAAGACCCAGCCCGAAATCACCTCGTCCAGACTGTCGGCCAGATGCGCCGGTGCCGCGGTGCGGGTGACGATATCAATCTCACCATTGACGATCAGTTCCGCATTTTCATCAGCACTGGCGAAACCCGCCCCCATGATGGCGCCGGCGGCCAGCAATGCTGTCATGCCATATTTCATATGTTTTACCTCCCTAAGGCGTTACGACCCTTTTCGGTGGGTTGGCGCAAATGCGCTCTTGTTATGGGGCTCCGCCGCCGCGTCCCCTGGCGGCGGGCCTTCTTTTCTGGGGCCTCAGGCGACCTTGATCGGTTTGGTTTCTTCGTAAACAGACCCGTCATCATCATACCAGGTGAATTTGAAATCACCTGCGGCATCCACCTTGGCTTCAAACTCGAAATACGGGTTGGTGGAAATCGCGCTTTCCATTGCCACATCCACAACCAATGCGCCGTTGAACTCGCAGGTAAAACGGTTGATGATCGAGCGCGGGATGACGTTGCCGTCCTTATCCTTGCGCTGACCCGATTCCATCTTGTGGCTGATCAGGGTCTTGAGCGTCACCACATCGCCAGCAGCAGCCGACTTGGGAACTTTCACGCGGGGTTTTACACCTTTTGCCATGTCTTCATGCTCCAATTTCTTGAGCGGTCACAATCCCGAAACACAAAACCGGTTTCCAATTTTGCCGGGATTACACCGCGTTTAGCCGCCGCAGCCGCCGATGGTGACCTTCACGGTCGATTGCGCCTGAACAAAACTGCCATCAGCCATCTTGGCGATCGCAACCACGTCCTGGGTGCCGGCCAGACGAATACGGGTCGAAGCCGCTTGCGACCCGGCCGCCGGGCCAAAGTTGAACTGGGCCACGCCCGGTGTCGGGTTGCCAGCGGCCAGAATAAGGATCGAAGCCGCACCGGGTGCGTCCACGGAAACCGGAACGGTGTTGCCGTTTTCCGCGATTTCCGGAGCGGTCAGCGTGATGCCCCCTGCCCCCAGTTCTGCGCCCCCGGTAAAGGCGGCGATCGCCTCATCGGCGGCCGCACTTGCCCGCATCGGCAGCATGGCCACGGCAGTCGCACCGAGACCAAGAGCCAGAGCTTCACGACGTGTGAATTTCATTTCTCTCTCCTGTGAGTTTTTTTGTCAGCTCTCTGACACGCTTATTTCAGCGTCATCAGATAGGCGACGACATCTTCGATCTGCTGTGCACTCAGCAGCGGCTCCACCTCGCCCTCATGGGCTTTACCGGTATAGGCCTTGCCCAGACGATTGAACCCGTCGGTCTTGTAAAAGGACGGCATGACCGTGTCTTCGAAAAGAACCTTGGCGTTCACCAGGATGCCGCGCAGCTCAGCGGCGGTCCAGCGGTCGCCCGCCCCATCCAGCAGCGGCCCCACCTCGCCGTGGAACGGCACATCAGCAAGATCGGTGATTTCGTGACAGGCAATGCAATTGCCCATGGATTTGGTCGAGACGACCTTGGCGCCTTCCATGACGTCGCCGGGAACCCCGGTCAGCGACATGTCCACCGCGCCATCTTCGTTGAATGCGACAGCGCCCGGCGCCACCACTTCGGCCTGCACCGTTCCCGCCAGCGTTACGCCAGCAAACAGAACGGCGAGCGTGATCTTTGTCCGCTTCATAATACCTCCCATGACCGTTGTGAGGCCAAGTTACGCATGTGAAGTAATTTTCGCAATATCAAATTCTATTATTTGAATTATTCGTATAAATTGGCGAAACATTCTTCCGAAGCTCCCTGATAAAACAGATGTATCCTGTTGTATACGGGGCATATTTGCGGCGGAAGCCACCCCTCGCCGATCTGACAATTCGCCACTGACACCCAGCGCGGGCATGCGTTGTGCTATCAGGGCAAGATCCATTTCGCGGGGAAGATCGGGGGATCACAGACGTGATTCCTCTTGCTCACCCCAGGCGGGTCAGCGCCGGAAACCAGTCGATCAACCATTGTCCAATCACATTGACCTGCCCCGAAGCAATCAACACCGCAAAGAGGATCAACATCCCCCCCATTACCTTTTCCATCACGGGAAGATATTTGCGATGGCGCGCCGCCCAGCGGATAAACCCTTTTGCAAAAAATGCAGCCAGGACAAACGGGGCCGTCATCCCCACGCCATACACCGCCAGCAACGCCGCTCCGCGGGTCAGATCCCCCATCCCTGACGCAATCATCAGGATCGACGCCAGAACAGGCCCCACACAGGGGGTCCAGCCGAAGCCGAATGCCAGCCCCATCAGATAGGCGCCCATAATCGAACTCGGATCCGCACCGCTGTCCAGACGGGCTTCTCGATACAGGAACCCGATCCGCCAGATCCCCAGGAAATGCAGCCCAAAGACCACCAGCAGCGCCGCCCCCACATAGGCCAGAACAGGTTTATATTGCGCAAAAGCCGTTCCCAACGCCGTGGCGCCCAACCCAAGAAGCACAAAAATACTTGTCACCCCCAAGGCAAAGGCAAGGGCTGCGAGGATCAAGCGCCGTTGGGCACCGGGGGCAATCCCGCCTTCGTCCTGCAACTCACTCATCGACAGGCCGGCCAGATAGCTTAGATAGAAGGGCACCATCGGCAGGATGCAGGGGCTGGCAAAGGACAGAAGACCGGCCAGCGCCGCCCCTGCAAAACTGATCTCGAGCATTTCCATCCCCACCTGCTTACCGCTGCTTGCCCCCAACGGACACCGAACACGGCTTGCGGTCAAAACATATTCAACTTATGTGTTGTATTGAAACAAGGTCAACCGGGGTCTCTTCATGCGCCGCACATTTTCCAAGATTGCCGCCGCTTTCATGGTCTTCGCCAGCTTTGCCCTGACCGCTGACGCGGCCGAACTGGTGATGGTGGAAGAACCCGGTTGCGCATGGTGTGCGAAGTGGGAGCATGATCTGGGGGCAATTTACCCAAAAACTCCGGAAGGAAAATTTGCCCCGTTGAGCAAAATGAACCTGCGCGCAACCCGCAAAGAGACACTCGGGTTCACACTGGCCCGCCCCGTGTCCTTCACCCCGACCTTCCTGCTTGTGGAAGACGGTCGGGAAATGGCGCGGATCGAAGGATATCCGGGGGAGGATTTCTTCTGGGGGCTGCTGGAAAAGATGCTGCTGGAACACACGCGTTTTGCCCAGCCGGAAGGCTGAGATCCGGCCCTCGGCGTCCCCTCTCTACACGGATCCGTGATTGTTGCGAAACCTTTGCAATTCAATCAAGCTCTTCTATATAGTATACAGACGCGCCCCGGACGCAATGACCGGGCTGTCTGCGCATGGGCCGGGTTCCTCTTGGCACAGCGCTGCACAAACACTCCCCGGCGGGCCCACCGCCGGAGCAACCAGAGGATCGCAAGATGGCCCTACCCGTCATTCGCGAAGACATGACAAGCGAAGAGTTGGATCAGATGATGTCCAGCGCCTGTGACGCATCGACCCTGCTTAAGGCGATCAGTCACGAAGGACGTCTGATGATCCTGTGCCATCTGGTCACCGGCGAGAAATCCGTAACCGAGCTGGAAAAACTGCTTTCTGCCCGTCAGGCCGCCGTGTCACAGCAACTGGCCCGACTGCGTCTGGAAGGGTTGGTAACCCCCCGGCGCGACGGCAAGACCATCTACTATTCCTTGACCGACGACCGCCCCCGGCGCATCCTCGAAGTGATTTACGAGATGTTCTGCACGGTTGGAAAAACGGACACGCACAAGGCTGCGGAATAACCGCAACGCCAACCTTATGGTCACCGCGTGACCAAGCGGCCGGACAAACATCTGAAACCATGACCGAACGGCGCAGCTGTAAATCAGTGTGCCCGGCGCAAACGACGTCTGTGCGGGATTATCCCGGTCAGGAAATTTTGGTTTGTTTTGGGAGGAGCGACCATGCTGGACTGGATTTCAGACGCCAACCTGGCAGCGATTGTGGGGCTGGTGGGGGGCATCCTTCTGGGGCTGTCTGCACGCCTTGGCCGCTTCTGCACACTGGGTGCTATCGAAGATGCACTTTATGGTGGGTCACGGGTGCGCCTGATGATGTGGGGGGTAGCCATCGGCGTGGCAATGATCGGAACCTTTGCGCTGATCGGGACAGGCATGCTCAACGCGGAGGAAGCCGTCTATCTGCGCCTTGGATGGAACCCGCTGGCGTCGATCATTGGCGGATTGGCCTTCGGCTATGGCATGGCCCTGTCAGGCAATTGCGGCTTTGGCGCGCTGGCCCGGCTGGGCGGCGGGGATCTGCGCAGCTTCGTGATTGTGCTGGTCATGGGCCTGTCGGCTTATGTGGCCATTTCCGGCCCTCTTGCACAATGGCGCATCTGGCTGTTCCCCGAGACACCCGCAGAGGCGACGGCCCTGCCCTCGCTGGCCCATGGGCTAAGCACAACAACAGGGCTTTCCCCCTCCGCGATTGGCATCGGGATCGGCGCTCTCATCCTGATCAGCATGCTCGCCAGCCCGGAATTGCGCGCGGCAAAAGACAAGATCTTCTGGGGGGCAATCGTGGGGCTTGCGGTGGTGATCGGCTGGGGGGGGACCTTCTGGGTCTTCACCAACGGGTTTTCAGCGACCCCTGTGGAAAGCCATACCTATTCTGCCCCCATTGGCGACCTGATCATCTATCTGATGACCTCTTCCGGAAATGACCTGAATTTTGGTGTCGGATCTGTGGTCGGGGTCCTGCTTGGTGCCTTTCTCGGCAGCCTGCGGCTGGGGCATTTCCGGTGGGAAGCCTGTGAAGACCCGCGCGAGTTGAAACGGCAGATCCTCGGAGCGGCGATCATGGGGGTCGGCGCGGTGGTTGCCTTCGGGTGTTCCATTGGTCAGGGGCTGTCGGCCTTTGCGCTTCTGTATTACGGCGCACCGGTCACCTTTCTGGCCATTGTCGCCGGGGCAGCCATCGGGCTGCGCCACCTGATTTCAGGTTTTGCCATCGCTGAATAGGCATCTCTCGCCGGCGGCAGGAAAGACCGGGTATTCAGGCCAAATATTCGGGCCAGACATTCAGACCGGTCAATCCTCATGAAGATTGACGGAACACTGCGTATCAGCTGCAAAATTTGCCGCTTTTGACCTTTTCACCACCCGCCCTGCCTTATAGGGTCGCGCGACAACGGATCTGCAACGCGCGAGACAGACCAGATGAAGAGTTTCAATCCCGGCCCGGAACATGCCGCAGAACTGAGGGGCGTTTTCGGGACCTTTCCGACCGGTGTCACGGTTGTGACCACCTCTGCCCTGATCGCGGGGAAGCGGCAACCTGTCGGCATGACGGTGAACAGTTTCACGTCGGTTTCCCTCGACCCGCCATTGGTATTGTGGTGTCCCGCGCTTGTCTCGGCCCGCCATGATGTTTTTGTCGCGGCAGAGCATTTCGCCATCCACATTCTTGCCGAAACCCAGCGCGAACTGGCGCAGCATTTTGCCCGCAATGGCGATGATTTCACGCGAGTGCCGCACCAAATCGACGATCATGGTGTCCCGCATCTGGAAGGCTGCACGGCGCGTCTGGATTGTGTCACAGAGCGCGTGATGGATGGGGGAGACCATTCGATCATCCTCGGCCGGGTGCTGCGCGCCAGTCACGATATGTCTGCCTCCCTTGCCTTTCGAGCAGGCAAGTTTGGCGCGTTCAGAGAAGGGGTATGACGGCCCCTGTCCGCTTTCCGGGCACTTGGGCGGGGTCTCAGTTCATCAGGATATTGGCCCGCGCGTAGCTGCCTGACGCGGTTGCCCCGTCATCATAGGTCAGTGTCACGTCCACCTGCTCAACCGAATTGAGCGGGAAATTCAGGAAAGGCAGGCTGTCCGTTGCCTTGATGGCGTTGGGCTGGGCTTCGTCCATATAGCAGGGCTCCAACTCAAAAATCTGCACATCGCCCCCATTCACGGAAAACTGCACCTGCTCCAACCCGCACCGCCACGCGAGGAGGTGGGTGAAATAAAGCAGGTCCTGCCCATCATATTCCCGCAAAGCCACCCAATTGGCCTGCGTGGCATCAAGAATGGGACGCACTTCTGCGGCGGTGGTGAAAGGCTGCGATGCCGCGGGGCTGGCAAGTGCCCCCAACGCGGTCATCCCCAATACGGATAATTTCGGAACAAGTCCCATCATGATTACTCCTCACATGCAGGCGAAATCCCGCGCAGACAAAGGCTTGCCTGAAATCCACGCGACATTCACGCGAAAGCGCCCCTATGCGGCGCCTGCTTTCCCACCTATACTGCCCGAAAAGACCAAAGCAGGCAAAGAGCAATGGTAAAATCGGCAAAAAAGCGAGCAAACCCAAAGCGGACCGGCACCGGTGCGCAGAAAAAGGGCGCCCCCAAGGCACGCGCCCCACGCGTTTCGGGCGACACTCCCCAAAAGGCTGCTTTCAACATCATGATTGTTGGGCAATCTGGCCGTCTTTCCTATGAGGCATTGCTTTTTGTGGCCTCGCTGCGCCAATCCGATCCGGAGTTTTCCGGGCGCATCTTTGTTGCCGAACCCCAACCCGGCGACGCGTGGCCCGATGATCCGCGCATTCGCCCTTCGGTGCGGGAGGCGCTTGAGGACATGGGGGCAGAAATCCTGCCATTCCAGAACCACCATTTCGGGGCAAGCTATCCAAATGCCAATAAGATTGAGGCGCTGCTGGAAATGCCTGAAGGCGAGCCTTTTATCTTTTTTGACAGTGACACGGTGGTCACCGGAAAACTGTCTGACATGGATCTGAATTTCGATCGCCCCTCCGCCTCGATGCGGCGGGAAAACACCTGGCCAAAGATTGAACTTTACGGTCCGGGATATGCCGACACATGGCGTGCGCTTTATGAAAAGTTCGACCTCGACTTCGATGGCTCACTTGATCTTGGCCAACCGGATGAGCATTGGGAACGCTATATGTATTTCAATGCGGGCTGGTTCTTTGGCGCCTGCCCCCGTCAGTTTGGCGCCCGTTTTCTGGAATATGCGCTGGCAATCCGCGACGACGCGCCCGAGGCGCTGGTCTGTCAGGAGCTGTATCCCTGGCTCGACCAGATTGCCCTGCCCCTTGTGATCTCATCTTTCGGAGGCGGACGGCCGGGGCCGGAGCTGGCGGGGCTGGACGGGGATATCACCTGCCACTGGCGGGTTCTGCCGCTTGCTTATGCGCGCGAAAGTGACCGGGTGATCGAGGTCATCGAAACGGCCTCGGCGCCGAACAGGGTCAAGAAGGTGCTGAAAGAATATGAACCGATGTTGCGAATGATCTTTCAGGGGCGTGGCCAAAAGGTGCGCGCCATGTTTGACCGCAATGACCTTCCCCGGCGCGAACAGATCCTTCGCAACAAGATCAAGCGCGAAGGGTTCTGGCTGCGCTGAACGCCCCAAATCTTCGCCAGCGGAAAATCAGCTGGCAAAGACTTGAGAAAGATCCCGGAACCCTTTGACCTCAATGGGGTTTCCGGATGGATCGTGAAAGAACATGGTCCATTGCTCTCCCGGCTCCCCTTCGAACCTCACAGTAGGGGCAATTGCCCATTCCACCCCGGCTGCCTCCAATCGGTCGGCCAGCGCGCGCCAGTCCTCATAAGGCAACACGACGCCGAAATGCGGCATCGCCACCATATGCGCCCCGACTTTCCCGCTCTTCGTCGTCGAAAAAGGGGGGCCCAGATGCAGGCTCAACTGGTGTCCGAAAAAACTGAAATCCACCCAACTGTCGGTCGACCTGCCCTCTTCGCAGCCAAGAATGTCCCGATAAAATCTGCGGGTTTGATCCAGATCCGTTACGTGGATGGCAAGATGAAAAGGTGTCAGCATGTGCGGTCCTTCTGAGAGAATGCATCCCCCGACGGGTCCATCATCCGGGAAATACAATGACATTGTCCCTAAAGCATTTCGGGATAAACTTGACACACATGTTTAATCCGAAACGCCCACAATATTGATATCTCTTGTAGCGTTCCGGGATCAACTTGAAGCACAGGGTTGTTCCGAAACACCCATCCTGCGCGGCAAACTTGCCCTGTCGTCACCACAACCTGCAATATTTTGTTACAAACCCCGCCTCACCACGAAACGACATCCCAAAAAGCATGATATTTGCGGAATATTGTTTCGCGCTTTGAAACTGCTGCAAATCCCCTCCCCTTTCCAATGGCGGGTGCACCCTGTTATTGAAGCGGTTTCGTCTTTCGCCTAGCCTGCCGGCAACGAGTTTAGGGAGACAGACATGACCGAAGAACGTCAATTGGGTTTTGACACACTGCAAATTCACGCCGGCACCGCTCCGGACCCGGCAACCGGCGCCCGTCAGGTTCCGATTTACCAGACCACCGCCTATGTATTCAAAGACGCCGAACACGCCGCGCGCCTCTTCAACCTTGAAGAAGTCGGCTATATCTACTCGCGCCTGACCAACCCGACCGTGGGGGCGCTGCAAAACCGGATTGCCGAACTCGAAGGCGGCGCGGGCGCAGTCTGCTGCTCTTCCGGTCACGCTGCCCAAATCATGGCGCTGTTTCCGCTGATGGGACCGGGGCTGAACATCGTGGCCTCAAACAAGCTTTATGGCGGCACGGTCACCCAGTTCACCCAGACGTTCAAACGGTTCGGCTGGGAAGCCAAGCTGGTGAACTTTGATGATCCGGCCGCCGTGGAAGCCGCGATTGACGACAACACCCGCGCGCTTTTCTGCGAAACCCTTGCCAACCCGGCGGGCGTGCCCACCGACATTCCGGCCATGGCCGAAATTGCCAACAAGGCCGGCATTCCGCTGATTGTTGACAACACCTCGGCCACCCCCTACCTGGTGCGCCCGATCGAGCTTGGCGCCACCATTGTTGTGCACTCCACCACCAAATACCTGACCGGCAATGGCACCGTGACCGGCGGGGCAATTGTCGATAGCGGCAAGTTTGACTGGATGCAAAACGACAAGTTCCCGTCGCTCAGCCAGCCGGAACCGGCCTATCACGGGCTGTGCTTCGGTCAGGCGCTTGGCCCGATGGCTTATACGTTCCACGGCATCGCCATCGGTCTGCGCGACCTCGGCATGACGATGAACCCGCAGGCCGCGCATTACACGCTGATGGGGATCGAAACCCTGTCGCTGCGGATGGAAAAACATCTGGCCAATGCGCGCAAAGTGGCAGAATGGCTGGAAGCGGATGACCGGATCGACGGCGTGACCTGGGCCAGCCTCGACAGCTCACCCTATAAGGCGCTGGCCGACAAGATCAGCCCGAAAGGCGCCGGCGCATTGTTCACTGTAGCGGTCAAGGGCGGGTATGATGCCTGCACCAAACTGGTCGACAGTCTGAAACTGTTCAGCCATGTGGCCAATCTTGGCGACACCCGCTCGCTGATCATCCACTCGGCCTCGACCACCCACCGCCAGCTGAGCGAAGAGCAGCAGGTGATGGCGGGTGCGGCCCCCAATGTGGTGCGCCTGTCCATTGGAACCGAGGATGCCGATGACATCATCGCTGACCTTGATCAGGCACTGGGCACCGCCTGTTCCTAAAGCGTTTCGGGATGAACTTGATACGCTTTAAATCTTACTGACAAAAAGGAAGAGCCGCCTCATCAGGCGGCTCTTTTTATTTACAACAGCTTACAGAGCGTTATTAATTCTCAACGCCCAGAGAAAACTCCATCAGAACCTGCGCTGAGATTTCGATTTCCCCTGCCGCGATCGGCATGTTTCCGTCTGCCTCCATCGACATGCGCGCCATACCGAACTGGGGCGACGGAGAGGCGCCCCCTTCGCTGATCCGCAGCACCGGCCCAAGTGACACCCCCGCGGCCTCAGCCAACAGATTGGCCTTGTGAACTGCGTCTTTGACCGCCGCGGCACGGGCCTGATCCTCGGCAGCCTGCCGGTCGCTCAGATCAAAACTCAATCCTTCGAACTGGTTGGCCCCGGCACGCATCACCCGGTCCAGAACCGGTCCCAGATCTGTGAGGTCGCGCACGACAATTGTCAGCGTCGATATGGCCTCGAACCCGACCTGTCGGGGGGGCGTGTTGCCAGAATAATCCATCATGGGCGAAAGACGCAGCTGGGTGGTTTGCATATCCTTTTCGGCAATGCCCGCCTTGCGCAGGTTTTCCAAAACCGAGGACATCGCCACGGCAACCTGACCGCTGGCCTCTGCCGCCTCTTTTGCCTGCTGACGCACCCCCAGACGGATCCGCGCGAGATCGGGTGCAACCGACACCGTGCCCTGCCCGCTGACCTGCACCTTTGGCAAGGGGCCCATATCCGCCTGCGCAGCACCTGCCATGCAGAGCGCAATCCCAAAAACAGCAAGTAATTTCTTCATGTTACTCTCCTATCTCACGCCAGCTTGCGCCATTTCCCGCCTTGTTCAATCAATTGCACCCTCCCACTCTTTCCATGGGCAATTTCCTGCTGTAGTTTCGGCTTGGCAGGCGGTTATTGGACCTAAATTGCAAGCGGGTATTGGGCTGGCTGGGTCCTCTCGTGTTTTGGCAAATGCCACAGGATCAGAAAGACGCAATGGCTGCGGTGACGTGCGCATGGAACGGCACCGGAGATGCGACAAGGGAAAAGAACACCGGTATGACGCCAGGATTTGCGCTTGATCTCACCCATGAGGGAATCGCCCTGATGCACCGCGGAAAGGGCGGCTGGTCCCTTGTTGGCGAGGTTAAGCTGGATGCAGCGGACCTGCCCGCACAACTGGGCATGATGCGCCAACGGGCCGTGGATCTGAACACCGGTGGATTTGCCACCTCGCTGATCATCCCTCCTTCTCAGCTGCTGTTCACAACCATGACAGCCCCCGGCCCCGATGACATCACCCGCGAGGCCCGCATCCGTGAAGGGTTGGAAGGGCTAACCCCCTACCCGGTCGATGAGCTGGTGTTTGACTGGTATGCCGATGGCGACATGGCCCATGTGGCGGTTGTGGTTCGCGAAACCCTGAAGGAAGCGGAAAGCTTTGCCGTGGAAAATCGGCTGAACCCGGTTGCTTTCATGGCACGCCCGCATGGCAGCTATGAGAGGGTGGCCGGTTTCGGCAAAACGGCCTGCGCGGCGGAACACCTGCCGGAAGAGGCCACGGTGGACCTTGATGAGCTTGCCCCTCCAATCCTGATGGGCACCGGCGCATCCCTTTCCTCTTTGGACACGCCTGCTTTGGACGCAGCCCAGACAGACACACCGGAGGTGAGTGGCAACGCCCCTCTGGCCGAACCTGAAGAGAACGCGTCGACACAGGATGGCGAAAAGCAGGATGATGCCACCCCGACGGCAGATACCCCCCCCGTTCTGGCGCCTTTTCCCCCTGACTTTGTTCCCGAAGAAAAAAGTGGTTCCAAACAGCCTCACAAGGATGCTGGCAAACCCGGCGACCAGAGCCTTGCTGGGCAGAATACTGAACAGAACACTGACACGCAGGGCAGTGACAAGCGCCCGGAGGCACCGACCTCGGCTCCCCGCTCCGATATGGCTCCACCTTCCGCCCTTGGCAGCACCTCCAAGCCCCCCTCTTCGGATGCGGGGAACAAAACACCTGCAGAAACACCCGCCCCCCCCGCGTTCGCAAGCCAGCGCAGTGGTCAGGATACACAAGCGGGTGGAAAGACCACCCCCTCCGTTCCGACAAAAACCGTTGCGACCCGACTTCACATCACCCCCCCGGCGGCCCCCACACATCGGCCGCAAGAAGTGCATGTGCCCGTGACAGCCCCCTCGCTGGAGGGAGCGGAAAACAAGACCATTACGCCCCCGGCTGAGGGCGCCCTGACGTCGCAGAAAACCGACAACACCGCACGGCCACACGGGGCGAAAGCTGCCAAGAAACCTGAAAAGCCGGCGCCAGAAGGCCCCCGTTCTGCCAACGAAGACAGGGCGGACAAGCCCCCTGTCGCGGCACCAGCTCAACCGGCAAAGCAGAAACAGCCCGCTCAGAAAACCAGCCCGGGCTCCACCGCAGCTCAGTCGAACATGGCTGTCGCGCCACCACCCGGAGCAATGTCAGGCGCCCCCAAAGTCCCGCAACCCGGCAAAGCCCACCGGTCCCCCTCCGAGACCGACGCGATGACAGTCTTTGGCGCACGCCGCAGTGACACGCCTGCGGGGCGGCGCAAATATCTCGGGCTGATTTTGGTGCTCGGTTTGCTCCTGATGATGGCCATTCTGGCCGTATGGTCGATGTTCTTTCTATCGGATCAGGCCAGCGAACTGTTCCCCGACCAGCCTGACCAGTTTGAAAGTGCGATCACAACCGGACCAGACAGCATTGACGCGGCAGAGCTGGAGGCCGAGCCGGAAGCGGCGGAAGATCTGGACGTCACAGATGCTGCGACGTCTGAAGGGTTTGAGCCGCTCTCTCAGGAAGTCGCAGCAACACGTTACGCGGCCACGGGCATCTGGGAACGCGCCCCCGATGCCATCGTCGGTCCGCCTGCCGGGGCCATTGACGACCTTTATGTCGCCTCGATTGACCCGGAAGGTCTTGCCCATGATGCGGTCGCTTTGCCCGACATCCCTCTTCAGACCTTGGCCTCGGGGACGCAGACCGGTGGCAGCCATCTTGCCCCACCCCCAAAAGGGACCAAATTTGACCTGGATGAGAACGGTTTTGTGCGCCCAACGGCCGAAGGTAGCCTGACGCGTGACGGGATTATGGTTTTTGCGGGGCTCCCCCCCCGTGTGCCGCCAATAAGGCCGGACGGGCTTTTTGAGGAAACAAGCCAGCCTGCCCCCGTTACGGCGGATCCCGCCCTGGCGGGCAAACGCCCACAGCTCCGTCCTGAGGGGTTGATTTTGACTGAAGAGGAACGGTTGTTTGCAGGCCGCACCCGTCAGGAACTGGCCACACCAGCGCCGACCCTACGCCCAGCCGGGCTGATTTCTCAGGTTCAGGCTGTCGCTCAGGCTGAGAGCATCGCAAATGCCGTAGAAAACGTAGCCCAGGCCGCTTTTGTCAGCCCGACGGAACAGGCCATCACCAGATCGCTCCTCCCCCGCCCGCGCCCCGGTCGCTTTGATAAAATCGTCTCCTCGGCGCCTCCGGTCGCGGATGCATCAGACGGATCGGTGGTCATTGCGGCAACTCCGCCCAATCAGGTTGTCACCCCTGCCCTGCCGACCCGCGCGTCTGTGGCCAAACAGGCCACGATGAAAAATGCGATCCCGCTGCGCAAGGTTGCGTTGATTGGCATCTATGGAAGTGCTGCAAAACGCCAGGCACTGGTGCGATTGTCCAACGGCCGGTATGTCAAAGTTGGTGTGGGGGATCGTCTGGATGGCGGACGGGTGGTGTCGATCTCTGAAGGGCAGCTTGTCTACAAAAAGGGGTCCCGGACCAACACGCTGAAAATTCTTCCCTTCAGCTGACCTTGCCACTTACAGACACTCCGCACCATCTTGCAATTTCTTGCGTGATCCACCTGCACGAACTATGGTTTGTGAAAAATTTCTGCAGGAAATGCTTATGGATCACCTAGATGCCCGCCTCTTGTCGGCGCTCCAGAAAAATGCCCATCTCACCGCCCAGGAACTGGGGGAAATCCTGCACCTGTCCCCCAGCCAGGCAGGGCGCCGCAGGCAACGTCTTGAGGAGCTTGGTATCGTCAAAGGATATACGGTGCGTCTGGATCCACTGGAGCTGGGCCTGTCTGTGCAGAGTTTCATTCAGGTAGAAATGTCGAGCCACACGCCAGAAGCGGCACAAGCTTTTTCACGCATGATCGAAACCCATCCAGAGGTGGTTTCGGCCTGGACCCTGACCGGGGCGGCGGACTATCTGCTGCGGGTCTATTGCGCGAACCTGGCTGCGCTCAATCACCTGATCCATGATGTTCTGTTGCCACATCCTTCAGTCGCGCGTGTCCAAAGCCAAATCGTGATGAACCAGTTGAAATCAGACGCCCCTTTGCCCGTGTCTCCGGACATTTAAGCGACGTTCTGGCAGATTTTCGTCCAGCGTTAACCAAGCGGGAAGGTCTGCCACATAGACTCCAGAGCAGCCATTTCTTACTCTGGATGTCTGACCGTGACCATGATTGAGCGCCGCAAGGATTTTCGCCCTGAAACAGGCGAAGCTCCCTTTCATCTGAATGAAATTTTCTTCTCGCGAACCGATGAGCGTGGGATCATTCGCTCAGGCAATGACATTTTCAAACGCGTGGCACATTATGAATGGTCAGAAATAATCGGCCATCCACACAACATCGTTCGCCACCCGGACATGCCCAAGGGCGTCTTCTGGCTGATCTGGGATGAGCTGAAAAAAGGCAATCCGATCAGCGGATATGTCAAGAACCGGGCAAAGGACGGGCTGCATTACTGGGTTTTCGCCGCGATGCTTCCCTTCGGCAACGGGTATCTGTCTGCGCGGATCAAACCGTCCTGCGGCAAGCTTGAGCTGATCGAAAACCTATATTCCGAAGTGCTGCAAACGGAACAGAATACATCCATCACGCCGCAGGACAGCGCCACCCTGCTGCTCGAAAAACTCGCGGAACATGGCTATGCAAGCTACAAGCAATTCATGGCCCAGAGCTTGGTCGAGGAAATGATTTCGCGGGACAAGAAACTGGAACATCCCAGCGACCGCACCATTCATAATTTCCAGAAAATGCACCAGCTTTCAGGGGCATTGCTACAGCAGACACAACAGCTCATTTCACAATTTGAAGCCATGCGGACCGTTCCGCATAATCTGCGTGTAATCGCCTCGCGGCTGGAACCCACCGGGGGACCTGTTTCAACCCTCTCACAGAACTATGGCATCATGTCACGGGAAATGTCGCAATGGTTTGAAACCCATGTTTTGGGGGAGAACAGCAACTTCTCAACCATTCGCGGAGCGGTAGAAAGCGCGATGACCATGTCGGGCATGGCCAAACTCTTAAAAGAATGCGCCGAGCAATTGCACAAGGAACGCCGCAGCATGGGGGAAAACGTGTCAATCACCAATGAACGCCGTTACATGGACGAAATTGCTGCGCGATATGTCCAGAAATGCGACACCTGCTTTCACGAGGTGAAACACGAAGCCGACCGCATCACCAAAGCCTGCGCCATCATGAACCGTCACGTTTTAGGCCTGTCGACAACGCGTGTCATGTGTAAAATTGAAAGCGCCCGCCGGCCTGACGCCGGGGACGCTCTTGATGACATCATCTCTCAATTGATGACATTCCAAAACCGGATCAAGCACCAGCTGGACAGCATTGCAACGCTCGGAGAGGATATTTCGCAACTGCGTGTCTGACACCGTATCCGAGTGGCAAAACCGGGTTGCGAGTCCCCCTACCCGTCCGAGACACCTGCTTCGGCAAAGGTCGCCATCCCGGAATGGCAGGCAATCGCACCTTTCAGGACGCCAATGGCAAGCGCCGCGCCGGAGCCTTCCCCCAGGCGCATCCCAAGCGACAAAAGCGGGGCTTTGCCGATATGCGTCAAAACACGCTCATGCGCGGCTTCTGCAGAAACATGCCCTGCCACAGCGTGATCCAATGCCCCGGGCACCACTGCCGACAGGCAGGCCGCCGCTGCCGAACAGATAAAGCCATCAAGAATGACCGGAATACCCTCAACCCGCGCACGCGCAATTGCACCTGCCATCGCAGCAATTTCACGCCCGCCCAGACAGCGAAGGGCCTCCAGACCGTTTTCCGAAGCTTGCGGATTTGCCGCCAGACCCTCTGCAACCACGCGGGATTTCAGATCAATTCCCGCATCATCCACCCCCGTGCCACGCCCGGTCCAATCGCCGGGGGCTCCGCCGAACAAAGCATGCGCAATGGCAGCGGCCGAGGTGGTATTTCCGATGCCCATTTCCCCGGTCACCAGAAGATCACATGCGGGATCAACCGCCTCCCAACCCGCAGTCAGCGCCGCAACCACCTCGTCTTCGCTCATGGCGGGGGCCTGCGTGAAATCAGCAGTGGGTTTGTCCAGCGACAGGGCATGCACATCCATTTTTGCCCCAAAAGCTTTCGACAACTGATTGATCGCCGCCCCACCATGCTGGAAATTCAGAACCATCTGTTCGGTCACTTCCGCCGGGAATGCGGAAACGCCCCGGGCGGTCACACCGTGGTTTCCAGCAAAAACAATCACCTGCGGCGCCTCGAGCGACGGACGCCCGTTGCCGCGCCAGCTTGCATACCAGATAGCGAGGTCTTCTAGACGGCCAAGCGCGCCCGGTGGCTTTGTCAGCTGCCCATTGCGGTCCTGCGCTGCGGCTTCGGCAGCGGTGTCTGGCCCGCGAGCCCCCTCCAAAAGCGCCTTGAATTCCGCAAGTGTGGAAAATGACTTGTCTGACATGGCCCGATCCCCGATTGATTCCTCGCTCTCTCCTCTTTACCGAGGAGAGGTGGAACGAACCAGATCACAAAAGACTTAATATGGCCAAACACGACATGCCCCTTCTTCACCCACAGGACGTGCCCGCCGCCCTTGGGCTGCTCAGCCGGTTACCTGTGCCGGTGAATGGCACCCTGGCCCTCGAGCGCGGTGCGCAAAGCGCATGGGCCTGGCCGCTGGCGGGTCTGCTGATTGCCGCAATCCCCAGCATCGCAGCACTTGCGCTCATTTGGAT
The DNA here is from genome assembly GCF_025137635.1 of Aliiroseovarius crassostreae. Lineage (NCBI taxonomy): Bacteria > Pseudomonadati > Pseudomonadota > Alphaproteobacteria > Rhodobacterales > Paracoccaceae > Aliiroseovarius > Aliiroseovarius crassostreae. The sequence goes on from NZ_CP080772.1 coordinate 1,542,382, forward strand.
CGGATTGCCCGCCCCTTTGGCGGCTGTCAGCTTTCTGACGGTCCAGATCCTGATCACCGGCGCCCTGCATGAGGATGGGCTGGCCGATTGTGCGGACGGGTTTTGGGGCGGGTATGACCGTGTCAGACGGCTGGAGATCATGAAAGACAGCCGCATTGGCGCCTATGGTGTGATCGCCATTGGACTGTCTCTGGCGGCGCGTCTGCTTGCCCTGACTTCGGTTCTGACCGCGGGTCAGGCCGTTGATCTGGCCGCGGATCTGGGGGGGCCTTATTCCACTGTCATCCCCCTGATGGCCATCGGCATGATCAGCCGCCTGCCAATGGTGATACTCATGCATCTGCTGCCCAACGCACGCGGTGACGGGCTGGCACAATCGGTTGGCCGCCCGCCCATTTCAATCGTCTGCGTCGCCACGGCCCTCACCCTCGTGCTGGGTTTTGCGCTGCTTGGTATGCAGCTTCTGCCCATTCTGATCTGGACAGGTGCGGCGATGGGTCTGCTGGCTTTGGTCGCCAAGCGAAAAATTGCAGGCCAGACCGGCGACGTTCTGGGGGCCAGTCAACAGATCTCAGAAATTATCGGGCTGTTTGTTGTGGCAAGCCTGCTGACATAAAAATCCGCCGCCTGCAGGACACAGGCGGCGGATCCAGATATTCACACTGATCGGGCCGGTTTACGCGGCGCGCGAGGTCAGGACATCGCTGACTTTTTTCTGCGCGGCCAGCTCATCACCACCAGCAACTGCAGCCACTTCGCGGGTCAGGCGCTCAAGTGCAGCTTCATACAACTGACGCTCGGAATAGCTCTGTTCACGCTGGTCGTCATTGCGGTGCAGGTCACGCACCACTTCAGCGATCGCAATCAGGTCACCCGAGTTGATCTTCTGTTCATATTCCTGCGCACGGCGCGACCACATGGCGCGCTTGACCCGGGCTTTGCCCTTGAGCGTATCCATCGCCTTGGTGACTTCCGCATCACTTGCCAGTCCCCGCATGCCCACTTCCGTGGCCTTGTGGGTGGGGACGCGCAGGGTCATTTTGTCTTTTTCAAAGGAAATGACGAACAGCTCCAGCTGAATTCCGGCGATTTCCTGCTCCTCGATCGACAGGATCTTACCAACCCCATGGGCCGGGTAGACCACATAGTCGTTCGGGCGGAAATCATTCGTTTTCTTGCTCATACAAGTCTTCCTTCACAAGTCTGGTCATTTGCACGGTGCCGAAGACGCTCCTCAACAGACGACAAAAACACCGCGGGGGTGCAATCGCGCCCCTCGGTATGGTCATTTGATCGGAACATCCCCCGGACAGAGAGTGGCGCGGCCCATCTGACCATCTGCACCACCCTGATCCTATGTTTGGATCCTGGCTTTCATTGGCCACAGTATATCAAAAAAACAGACCAGACGAAAGAGCAGCCGCGCGCCACCCCTCACCACCCGTTGTAAATCAAAGGATTAAAGGGTTGGTGTCGCGAAATTCGCCCCCGATATCATGACCGGCAGGCGAATCAGATCTTTGGCAGGCTGAGATTACTGCTCAGCAGGAGCTTCCGAAAAATGGGTTTCGAGCTTGTTCTCGACACCATCCAGGTCTTCAGCCTCCGGCAGCGGGTCTTTGCGCTCAACAATCACCGGCCAAAGCTCGGCATATTTACGGTTGAATTCCACCCATTTTTCCGTTCCCGGCTCGGTATCAGCCCGGATCGCATCTGCAGGACATTCCGGTTCACACACGCCACAGTCGATGCATTCATCCGGATGGATGACCAGCATGTTTTCACCCTCATAGAAGCAATCCACGGGGCAGACTTCGACGCAGTCGGTGTATTTGCAGGCGATACAGTTGTCTTGAACAACGTAAGTCATGATGCATCCTCAAACCTTTGGCTGTGCCCCACTTATTTGAAGGCGCCGGATCAATCAAGCGGGGGCTGCCCGCTTTTCATCAAGTTGCGACGATCTTTCTTCGTTGGGCGCCCTTTTCCGTCAAATTTTGGCGCAGCACCCATATTTGGAGGAAAGTCGTTTTCCCCCTGTGGCGGGCTCAGATCCTCATACAGGGTCTGCGCCTCAGGCGCGGGACCACGCCGCACGGATAGCAGGGAAATTCTGACCACGCGCACAAGGCGCGCCTGCGGAAATGTCAAAACGTCGCCCGGGCCAATCTGGAACGCAGGTTTGGAGATCTTCTCTCCATTCACCCGCAGATGCCCCGCCGCGATCAGCTTGGTGGCCAAACCGCGGGTTTTGAAGAACCGCGCATGCCAGAGCCATTTGTCTGCCCGCATCCGGGCAGACGCGCCGCCCGGAGGAGTTTCTTCAGTGGGCGTTGCCGCCACTTACACTTAACCCTTGTCCTTGAGCGCCAGAAGCGCCGCGAACGGATTGTCCGGATCAACCTTCTTGTCGCGGTTCGACGGCCCGGTTGTGTAGGTCTTGGGTTTATTGTCGCGTTGGGGTTTACCCCCTTTGCCCCGACGATCGCCCTGAGGTTTACCCCGCGGCTTGCCGCCATCACGACCACCTTCACGGCGTTTGCCGCCCTGGGCTTTGCGATCCCCTTGCCGCTCACCGCTGTCGCGGCGACCACCTTGGTTGCGCGCGCCCTGACGGCGGTTGAACCCGCCCCAGGTGAACGTAAAGAACGTTTCCATCTCGGCCACGTCTGCCGCAGCCACTTCGCCCGGCGTTTCTGAGGGGGCTTCTTGCGGGGCATCCGCAGGAATTTCCGCGGGGGGCTCCGCAGGCGCCTCTGCCGGCGTTTCTGACGGTTGTTCCACCGGTGGTTCCGCAGGCGTTTCCTTCGGATCCGCGCCAGCTTCGGCTTCTGCCTCAGCCTTCACTTTCACCCGCTCCCCTTTTTCGGCCTTGTAGCCCAGCCCCTGCATCAGGTCCGCAAACTGCTCCAAGGTCATGCCAGTGATCGACAGCATATCCGCCTTGGCTTCAAAACCACTGCGGCTGTTCTCTACACGCAGCTGGTCGGCCAGGCGTTCCAGCATATCAATGCGAATCGCACGCGCACCTGCGGGACGATACCCGGACAGAAGATAGGCCGACGGATCCACTGCCTCGATCACCGGGATGGTAACGAGGCCGGGGGGCGGGGCTTCGGGGAATTCCTGCAGATTTTGCCACAGCGAATGCAGCACCAGACGCAGCCGGGTCGGTGCCGGTTTCAGCAAAAGCGGCATGAAAATGGTGAACTGACCAAAGCGGATGCCATGTTTGCGCAATACCCCACGGGCGTCCTGATCAAGATCCTTGACCTCCCCCGCGACCTTGTCGCGCGGGATAATGCCCAGCTCTTCGACCATGCGGAAGGCAAAGCCGCGGGCAAGCCCGGACAGGGTTTCGTCCTTCTGCATCGCCAAAAGCGGCTCAAACAACGCGGCCACTTTCCGGTCGATGAAGTGCTGCAGACGGCGTGCGACTTTTTCAGCCACATCCGCCCCGGCTTCTTCATCCACAAATGCCTCGACACGCGGTTTCAGAACATCGTCACCTTTGACGAGTTTCCCGACCGCGTATTCCCCCCACATCAGGCCACCTTGCTCGGTGAAATCCATTTCCGTATCTGGGGCATTATAGAATCGGTCTGCCCGCAGATGGAATTCCGGTGCCAGCGCCTGAAGGCTGGCCGCACGCAGGGTTTTTGCCTCTTCGGGGGATTGCGAGGCATCCTGGCTAAACCGGAACCCTTCCAGACGGCCAACAAACTGGCCTTCTACCGTCACTTCACCCTTGTCATTCACGTCAGCCACGAGGCTCTCCTTCTGCTTCAACCGGCGCAGAAGCACAGAGGTGCGCCGGTCAACAAATCTTTGGGTCAGCGCATTATGCAATGCGTCCGACAATCGGTCTTCTACAGCACGGGTGGCCCCGCGCCAATGGGCAACATCACGTAACCAGTCGCGGCGTTGCGCCACATATGTCCAAGTGCGAATAAACGCCAACCGTTTCGACAATGTGTCAATATCACCATCGGTGCGGTCGATGCGTTTCACCTGTCGTGCGAACCAGTCTTCGCGAATCTCTGCATGCTGGTGCAGATCCTTAAACAGGCTGGTGACAAGGCTGGCATGTTCACCATGGCTGATGCCACGGAAATCCGGCAGGCGGCAGACCTCCCACAAAAGCTGGGTTGAGGCACCATCAGTGGCACGGGCAGACACTTCTTCGTCGGCAGATACCAGTTTCAGCGCAATGAGGTCATCGGCGTCTCGGGCGCGGGTCAGGTGTTCGTTACCGCTTGGCGCCTCAAGCGACCGGATCAGCGCCTCTGGGGTGCCCATCTGCAGATCGCCATTGCGCCACATCAGTTTTTTCTGCGGTGTGAAACGATGCGCCGTGATGGCCTCAACCACCTCTTCCGCCATCGGCGGTGCCTCTCCGGTGACACCGAAAGAGCCATGGTTCATATGCCGACCAGCGCGGCCCGCAATCTGGGCAAGCTCATGCGGGAATAACGGGCGCATCCGGCGGCCGTCGAACTTCTCCAGCGCGGAAAACGCCACATGGTCGATATCGAGGTTCAACCCCATCCCGATCGCATCAGTGGCCACCAGGTAGTCCACATCGCCGTTTTGATACATCGCCACCTGGGCGTTCCGGGTGCGCGGGCTGAGCGCCCCCATGACCACCGCAACCCCGCCTTTCTGTCGGCGCATCAATTCCGCAATGGCATAGAGGTTATCGACAGAGAACCCGACAATGGCCGAGCGTCCGGGCATCCGGCTGATCTTTTTCGATCCGCCATAGACCAGTTCGGAAAACCGCTCACGGCGCAGAAATTCGACCTTCGGCACGAGGGCCGCAATCACCCCGCGCATCGTATCCGACCCGAGGAACAGCGTTTCATGGGTGCCACGCATATGCAGAAGACGGTCGGTAAAGACATGGCCGCGCTCTGGATCACAGCACAGCTGGATCTCGTCAATGGCCACGAAATCCGCCCCGATGCCCGGCGGCATCGCCTCAACCGTGCAGACCCAATATTGCGCCCGATCCGGCACGATCCGCTCTTCGCCGGTTACCAGCGCCACCACATTTGGCCCACGCAACCCAACCAGCTTGTCGTAGACTTCGCGTGCCAGCAGACGCAGGGGCAGGCCAATCACACCGGTGCGATAGCTGAGCATCCGCTCAAGCGCGTAATGGGTTTTCCCGGTATTTGTGGGCCCAAGCACCGCAGTGATGCGATTGCCGGCACGGGCTGTATCGGAAACCATCTGTTGGCCTTTTTTTGCGGGCTGATTGCGGGTCAGAGATCAGTTGCCAGCTGTTTGGTCAGCCGGGCCACCGCCTCTTTTACGTCCGGATTTCGCGGATGTATAGCAAGGACTTCATGGTACATTTCCAAGGCCCGGTCAGGTTCATCCAGTATTTCCATCACCACAGCAACCCCTTGCAGCGCATCAAAATGACGTGGCTCCAATGCCAGGGTCCGGCGCAGACTGTCCAGCGCGAGCCCATAGCGTTCTGCGCGGAAAAATGCCGTGGCGCGCAAATGCCAGCCCTCGGCAAACTCGGGGGCATGATCGGTCACGGCACCCAGATGTGAGAACGCTCCATCAAGATCGCCCGCTTCGATGGCGGATTTGGCCCGCATATAAAGCAGGTCAACCGAGGCAGAGCCACTTTGGGCCCAACGGCTCTGGATCGCCTGTTCCAGCGCCTGCCAGTTGCTGTCATCCGCCTGTTCCAATTGGGCATAAAGGGCGTCCAGCGGCACCTCTCTCTGATCTTGTGCCTGTGCACTCACCGGCGTCAGCAGACCCAGTGTGGATATCAGTAAAAAGAGGTGAAGGACACGAAACATGACCAAGGCTAGCGCGCATGGAATGACAGAACAATGGGGAAGCTTTCCCCCTTCCATCAACAAACCTCACATTCCCAAACGTCAGCGAAAAAATGAGTTTACCTCAACGTAAAGTCTAGGTTAGCGTTTCGGTAACACCTATATGACTAAAGCGGTTCGGTATTGACCTGACAATGGGAAAAACCGAACCACTGCAAGAGATATCAATGATGTGAGCGTTTCAGAATAAACATGTGTCTCAAGTTTATCCAGAAACGCTTCAGGTAAAGTGACCAATGGAGGATTGCACGTGAGCGACGTGATCACTGCGGCCGTAGCGGCCCTGAGCGAAAAACTGACCGGCGGATTTGACGCTGGCACCGCCAAATTCGAGATTGAAGGCGAAGGCGCCATCATCCTCGACAGCAACGGTGTGCGCGCAGGTGACGATGATGCGGATGTTACCCTGAAAGCAGATGCCGATGTCTTCGAAGACATTCTGGCCGGGAACCTGAACCCGACCACCGCCTTCATGACCGGCAAGCTGAGCGTGGATGGCAATATGGGGCTGGCGATGCAGCTGGGCAGCGTCCTGAGCTGATCCCCTCTTCCAAGGGCGGCGGATCACGCGATCAATCTGCGCAAGAGGCACCATGCTGAACGCACCGCTTTTTCATGATATTGCACAAGGTCCCGCTGGCGGGCAGGCCTATTGGCTGACCGCGACGGATGCTGTGCGCCTGCGGGCCGGCCATTGGCCGGCCACTTCCGGCTCGAACCTGCGGGGCAGCGTTCTTCTGTTTCCCGGACGCACCGAATATATTGAAAAATATGGCATTATCGCCAAAGAACTGTCTGAACAGGGATATCATACCCTGACGGTGGATTGGCGTGGACAGGGGCTTGCGGATCGCCCTGAACAGGACCGCATCCTTGGACATGTTGGGGATTTCGCAGAATATCAGCTGGATGTTCAGGCTTTTGTGGATCTGGCCCGGCAACTTGACCTCCCACGCCCTTGGTACCTGATCGGTCATTCCATGGGGGGCTGCATCGGATTGCGGGCCCTATTGAACAATCTTCCTGTGGAGGGGGCCATTTTCTCTGCCCCCATGTGGGGGATCTCCATGGCGCCCGCATTGCGACCAGTGGCGTGGAGCCTGAGCTGGGCCCTGCATATGAGCCCGTTCAAACATATGCTGACCCCCGGCACCCAGCGCGAAACATACCTGTCTCTTGCCCCGTTTGCCGATAACCTGCTGACCACGGATCCAGAAATGTATCGCTATATGAAGGCTCAGGCCGAGGCGCATCCGGAACTGACATTGGGGGGCCCGACGGCAGGCTGGTTATACGCCGCATTGTCAGAAACCCGCGCCTTGATGTTAACCCCGCCACCAAAGGTCAGAACCGTTACCTTTCTGGGCAGTTGCGAACGGATCGTGCAGGCGTCACCGATCCATGAACATATGCAACGGTGGCAAGACGGCAAACTGGTCATGATTGAGGGGGCGGAACACGAGGTCCTGATGGAAAGCGCGGAAATCCGGCAACGGGTCTATGACAGCTTGTCCTGCCTGTCCTCCCAACAGCCCTCCGTTGCGGAGCCGGTATGATAAGAACGCCACGTTCAGTCCGATTTTGCCCGTGACCGCTCAAAAACGCGGCCTACCCACCGACCCCAAAGCGTATCTGCAAAAATTACGTTACATCAGATCCGTGGGTCAGGTAGCTGACCATCCGGGCGGTTGAGGCATCCAGCCCGTCAACACCCTGCGCACCCGTCACCACCGGCACCAGCGCCGTGGCCAGTTCTTTGCCCAGCTCCACCCCCCATTGATCGAAGGAGTTGATCCCGAGGAGCACCCCTTCGACAAACACCCTGTGCTCATAAAGCGCCACGATCTGACCAAGCACGCGCGGTGTCAGTTTGGGGTAAAGCAATGTGGTTGAAGGGCGGTTGCCGGGGAATTCCCGGTGGGCAGCCTGACGGATCAGCTCCTCCCCCTCAAAACCTGCGGCGCGCATACGGGCTTCGGCTTCTTCCCTGCCCCGGCCCATCATCAATGCCTGCGACTGAGCCAGGCAATTGGCGACCAGAAGTTTGTGCTGATCTGCAAGGTCAGGCTCATGCCCTTCCCGCGCCACCATGAATTCGCAGGGGATCACAGCAGTCCCCTGATGGATCAGCTGATAAAACGCGTGCTGCCCATTGGTTCCGGGTTCGCCCCAGACCAGCGGGCCGGACACCACTTTCAGTGCCGTACCATCCATCGCCACACGCTTGCCGTTCGATTCCATCTCCAATTGCTGCAAATAGGCAGGCAAGCGTGCAAGTCGCTGCTCATACGGCAAAACCGCCCGCGTGGGATACCCACAGATCTGATGGTGCCAGATCCCCGTAAGGGCCAGCATCAGCGGCATATTTTCGCGCCCTTTGGCGGACCTGAAATGGGTGTCCATCGCCCGTGCCCCGGCCAACATCTCGGAAAACCGATCTGCTCCGATCGCTATCATGATCGACAGACCAATTGGTCCCCACATGGAATAGCGCCCACCAACCCAGTCTTCAAAACCGAACACGCGCTCAGCCGACAAGCCCCACTCGGCGGTCTTTTCTTCATTCGAGGACAGGGCCACGAAATGCAGTGCGGCTGCAGCGTCACCAACTTGATTGGCGATCCATTTGCGGGCCACCTCGGCATTGGTCATGGTTTCGACAGTTGTAAATGTCTTTGACGCCACGATCACCAGGGTTTCCGCGGGGTTGAGGCGGCGCAGCGTGTCGTGAATATGTGCCCCGTCGAGGTTTGAGACGAAATGCACGTCGGGCCCGTCATGATAAGGCGCCAGCGCCCGGACAGCCATCACCGGGCCAAGGTCGGACCCGCCGATCCCAATGTTCAGAACATGTTTGAAACGCCCCCCCGATGGGGAGCGGATCTGTCCCGCCCGCAGCCGGGTCGAGAAATCGCGCATCCGTTCCAGCGTCGCCTGAACCTCGGGCACGACATCCTGCCCGTCCACCATAATCCGCCGCGCCGTGGTGGCGCGCAGCGCAGTGTGCAGCACCGCCCGGCCTTCGGTTTCGTTGATGGGTTCGCCGGAAAACATGGCTTCACGCCGATCTTCCAACCCGGCCTCTGATGCGAGTTCCAGAAGAAGCGATACGGCGTTGTCATCCATCGCGGTTTTTGACCAGTCAAGCACCATGTCCAGGGCTTCGGTCGAAAACATCTCTGCCCGGTCGGGCGCGTCGAAAAGGTCAATAATACGCTGAGCTTGATGCGCGGCCCGATGGGCTACAAGCTTTTCAAATGTCATACTGCACTCTGTTTGATAGGGTAGAAACCTGCACTGCACTGAACCGACTATACACATTCCCCGCGGGCTGACCATATGCCCCGAACATCACGCGGCCCAATGCACGTTCAGCGCCCCAAGCAGCGCTTTGATGGGAGCGTCCAGCGCATCCTCTGCCTCCATCGCCTGTGCAAGCGCGTCACGCTTGGCCTGCCCGGTGATAATCAGGTGTTTGTTCACCGCCGAGTTCAATGCCCGCGCGGACAACGTGACGCGCGGCTCCTCTGCACCGGGGGCGATCATGGTCAGTGCAGCTGGCGCTTCACGCGACAAAGCCTGTGCAAGCTGGTCACCGCCGGGAAACAAACTGGCCGTATGCATATCCTCCCCCATCCCCAACACGGCGACAGAGAGCGGCAGGCAATCCTCCACCCGATCGGAAATCTGCGCAATCACCTGCTCGGGCGTGGCCCCGGCGTGATAGAGGGGCACAAGATTGGCGCGGGCCGCCCGGCTGGTCAGCAGCCGGTCCCGCAGCATGGCCGTGTTGGAACGCGGATGCGTTTCCGGCACCCAGCGTTCATCGGTCAGCATCACATCCACCCGCGCCCAATCCAGATCCGCCGCACAAAGCGCGTCAAAAACCGGGCCCGGTGTCGCGCCGCCCGGCACCGCCAGGCTGGCGCGGTCTTCATGTTCCAATGTCATCACAAGCTCAGATGCGATGCGGTCCGCCAAGTCCAGCATCATCATGTCCTGGTCGGGGTAATCAATCAGCTTCATTCGCGCAGCTCCCTCCAACGACGTCCATCTTTATGTAGTAACATCAATGCCTCATCCGGCCCAGACGTGAATGGGTCATAGGAATGCGGTTTGTCGCGACGCGCCTGCCAGCCTTCGATGATCGGATCCGTCCAGGCCCAGGCCGCCTCCACCTCATCGCCACGCATAAACAGGGTCTGATTGCCGCGGATCACGTCCATGATCAACCGCTCATAGGCATCCGGCACGTCAGCCACCTCTTCGCCCAGGGCTTCTGCAAAGGTCATATCGAGCGGCACATCGATCAGCCGCATCCCCCCCGGCCCCGGTTCCTTGATGGTCACTTTCAGATCCATGCCCTCATTTGGCTGCAACCGGATCGACAACTCATTGGCAGACTGGCCGGTATCTTCCTCAAAAATGGAATGGGGCGGTTCTTTGAAACGAACCACGATCTCAGACATGCGCGCGCGAAGACGCTTGCCCGTGCGCAGGTAAAACGGCGTGCCGTTCCAACGCCAGTTCGACACGTGCAGCTTCATCGCGATGAAACTTTCCGTATCACTTGCATCGACTTCGGCGTCCCCCGCATAGGCAGGAACTTCGTCGTCGCCACGATACTGCCCCCGCACCAGATCTTCGGGCGCCACCGGATCAAGGGCCCGGATCACCTTCAGCTTTTCATCCCGCACCGCATCTGGATCGAATTTCGAGGGAGGCTCCATCGCCGTGAGGCACAAAAGCTGCATCAGGTGGTTTTGCACCATATCGCGCATCGCCCCCGAGCGGTCATAATAGGCCCCGCGCCCGGCGACCCCAACGGTTTCCGCAACAGTGATCTGGATATGATCCACATATTGCGCATTCCACAGCGGCTCAAACAGCATGTTTCCAAACCGCAGCGCCATCAGGTTCTGCACCGTTTCCTTGCCCAGGTAGTGATCAATCCGATAGATCTGGCTTTCTTCAAAATGCCGGGCCAGCGTGGCATTGAGCGCGCGCGCGGTTTCCAGATCATGCCCGAACGGTTTTTCGACAACGATCCGTGCCTGTGGGCCAGCAATTTCATGCCCCCGAAGGCGTTCGGCGATCGGTCCAAACAGGCGAGGGCCAACAGAAAAGTAAAAGGCCTGCACCACGTCCTTGCGCATTTCTTTGGCGAGATGCGCCCATCCCTCATCCCCAAGTGCGTCAATCGCCACGTAAGAAAAAAGATCAAGAAACCCCCTCAACACACTGGGATCACATTTCTTTTTCGACACGAATTCGCGCACGGCAGTTTCAACAAAGTCCCGATACCCTGCACAATCAAGCTCTGACCGGGCCGCGCCGATGATACGCGCCTCTGCGGGGATCTGCCCATCACGATAGCGGCGATAGAGGCCCGGCAAGATCTTGCGACGGGCCAGATCGCCGGTCCCTCCAAAGATGACCAGATCGAAAGGATCCACAGGGATAACGCGCGAAACCATGAAGCTCTCCGTAACTTATCTGTCGCAAACCACGTGCCGGTTAGCGATCATCCATCCTGCGTGGGCTTGCAAGCGGCCATGACACACAGAAGTTCGAACATGATCGACGCTCCTAGATAGGCTGTTGCGCCAGCGGGGTCAAATGGCGGCGACACTTCAACCAGGTCGGCGCCGACAATCTTTATCCCCTCAAGGGCGCGCACCACCTGAAGCGCCTGATAGGAGGTCGGCCCGCCCACCTCTGGCGTGCCGGTGCCCGGCGCAAAGGCCGGATCCACGAAATCGATATCATAGCTGACATAGGTATCCCCCGCGCCGACGATTTCGCACGCCTCGTGCATCACATCGACAACGCCACGGGCATGGAACTCCTCAATCGGGATCACGCGAATGCCCACTGCATTGGCAAAATCCCGGTCCTCGCTATCATATGCCGTGCCACGGATCCCGATCATGACCACGCGCTTCGGATCCAGCAGTTCTTCTTCAACCGCGCGCCGAAACGGGGTGCCATGGGTATACATGGTGCCATCAAAATAGGAATGGAACAGGTCGGTGTGGCTGTCGAAATGCACCATGCCCAGCGGGGCATCCCCGCTCAGCGCCCGCAGAATGGGTAAGGTGCACAGGTGGTCCCCTCCGCCAGTCAGAGGCCGGATCCCTGCCCGCTTCACCCGGGTGTAAAAGATCTGCATCCGCTCAAGACTGTCCATGACATCCGCGGGGTTTGGCGCCACGTCCCCCAGATCAGCACAGTTCATCACTTCAAACGGGCGCATACCGGTGGCGCCATTTTGCGCACGGATCATGGTGGACATGTCCCGCAACTGGCGGGGACCATGGCGCGGACCTGGCCGGTTGGTGGTGCCGCCATCCCATGGCGCACCAATCAGCCCCACATCCACCTCTTTGATCCGCTCATGATCCAGATCGACATGCGGCAAGCGCATGAAAGTGGGGATGCCCGCAAAGCGTGGCAGGTCAAACCCCGAGACGGGTTTGAAAAAGTCATCGGTTTTCTGATTGATCATCTGAGCCTCCCTTTGGGACAGGCTAACCCGATCCAGACATCCCGTCTTCACTTTTCAGATGGCATCGCCTGTCCATCAGGCATCCAACTCGGCATCCCAATACAGAAAATCCATCCAACTTTCATGCAAATGGTTAGGAGGAAACTTGCGCCCGACATTGCGCAGCTCTTCCGCCGTGGGTTGCCTCGCGGGTTTGCGCAAGCTCAGACCTGACCGATGCAGAGGTTTGCACCCCTTTTTCAGATTGCACTTCTGGCACGCCGCGACCACGTTTTCCCAACTGGTCACGCCACCTGATGCCCGCGGCACCACGTGATCGAAGGTCAGGTCCCCTTTGCCCCCGCAATACTGGCAGCAAAATTCATCCCTCAGAAATAAATTAAAGCGCGTGAAGGCCACGCGCTTTTGGGGTTTGACGTAATCTTTCAGAACCACAACCGAGGGGATCCGCATCTCCATACTGGGGGAATGAACCAACTCATCATATTCCGCCAGAATATTGACCCGGTCCAGAAACACCGCCTTGATCGCCTCCTGCCAAGGCCAAAGCGAAAGCGGATAATAGGACAGGGGCCTGAAATCCGCATTCAGGACCAAGGCCGGGTGCTGCTTTATCCGCCCCGGCTCCCTCGTAAACTCTGTTCTGAAATCGCCATCCATTTGGGACTCCCCCACCGCCCTGTGCTTAACCTCTTTGGTTCACGGGGCGGGAGCTCCCGCCCCTGCGCTTGGTTCAACTATATATAGGAACAGAAACCAAACAACCCCCAAGATAGAGGGTTGTGTGAGCTATAACCGCAAGAGGTGACAAAGATGTGACGGACCAAATGACCGTGACTGGCGCTTATTGTTCGCCTTCATTTCCCATCTGCATCTTCTGAATGCCGAGTTTATCGAGCATGAACTGCAACGCAACCGACAGCCCGTCCATGGCAATGCCATGGCCAGTGCCTTTCATAATGAACCCATAGGTTTCAAACCCGTTGGCCTCAAGAATGGTGCCACTTTCGCTGAAATGTTGCGGCGGGACCATATCGTCCTGATCGCCATGAACCAAAAGCACCGGCGGCTTGCTGACAATATGAGCTGCAAACTCGTCCGGCTCCAGCATCCGACCCGAAAAGGCCACGATACCGGCCACAGGTTCGGTGCGTTTCGGCAACACGCGAAGGCTCATCATCGTGCCTTGAGAGAACCCGAAAACAATGAGTTGTGAGGGGGTTATCCCCTCCTCTTCAAGCACCCCATCCAGAAAAGCATTGATGTCGGCCTCGGCCATTTCCGCGCCACGCATTGCGTCTTCTTCCGACGATCCATCAAGCCACGGGATGGGAAACCACTGATAGCCAAACGGATTGCCCGCACATTTCTCCGGCGCGTCAGGCGCAATGAATGTGGTATCCGGCAGATGTTCGGACAGGGGATCCGCCAACCCCAGAAGGTCCGCCCCATCCGCACCATACCCATGCAGGAACACCACCACAGATTTGGTTGTGCCCGAAGCCGCAGGGCGGCGTTTTGCATCCAGAATGCGAGTCATCAGCGGATCCCTTCCCTTTGTTTGATCACCCGGTAATAGGCCCACAAGAGCCGCGCTGCAACGCCCCTCCATGGGGACCAGGCCTCTGCCATCACTTTCAGTTCACGATCTTTTGGGCGCGCAGGCAGATCAAACATCTCTTTCGCGGCTTCCTGAAGGGCCAGATCCTTAGCTGGAAAGATATCTGCACGCCCCAGCGAAAACAGGGCATAGATCTCGGCGGTCCACTCTCCGATGCCGGTGACCGCAGTGAGCGTCGAAATCACCTGATCAGAAGAGGCAGACTGCAACGCCGCGTAATCAATCCCCGCATTTGCAAGGGCCTGCGCATAGCGGATTTTTGGACGAGACAGGCCAAGTTGCGCGAGGTCTTCGGTGCTTGCCTGCGCAACCCGCTCGGGCGTGACCAGCCCGGCCCCCTCGATCCGCTCCCAGATGGCCTGCGCCGATGCGGTCGACACCTGCTGAGAGACGATCGCGGACAAAAGCGCCGCAAACCCGTCCGACCTCAGCCGCAACGGGATTTCATCAATCTGCTCAAGGGCTTTCGCAAATCGTGGCTCACATGCGACCAGCCAATCGGCCCCCTCTTTCAAGCAGGCTTGCCCTGTGATCACACGCTCCATCATTGATGGGCCTCTGCCCAGGCCATGACCTCGTCCAATGTCGAAACCGTCTCTGCATCCGGCCCATCCGGGCGGGCGATCATGACCACCTTCACCCCAAGCGCTCGCGCGGCGTCAAGTTTGGCGCGCGCCGCCCCCCCGGCGTTTTTGGCAACCAGCCAACCCACGCCAAGCTGCTTCAGCAAAGCGGTTTCTGCCGCCCGGGTAAAAGGCGGACGTCCGGTGATCCATCCGCCGGACAAGGGAAAAGGCTCTGACCCATCATCCACCCGCCTGCAAAACAGAACCCGACCCGGCAACGCCTTGGCGATATCGCTGCTCTGCCCTCCAGTGGCGAGGAACACTCTCTCCTTTTCTCCAATTAAGTCAGACAGTTGATGTATATTTTCAACAATGTCCCAGGTTTCACCGGGGATCGGTGCCCACGCGGGGCGAGAATATCTGAGATAGGGGATCGACAAGGCGGCGCAAATCTCGGCACTCCGCTGGCTGATCCGGTCGGCAAAAGGGTGCGTGGCGTCGATGACAAGATCAAATGCCTGATCCGTCATATAGGCGGCCTGCGCCTCCTGACCACCAAACCCACCTATGCGCGTGGTCACCGCCATTGGTCTGGGCTGGCGCGTTGAACCGGCAAGGGACGCAATCACCTCAAACCCCGCCTTGGCAAGACGGTTTGCCAATTCACGCGCTTCCGCAGTTCCCGCAAGCAGCAGGAGGCGCCGCCGGCTCATCCGCCCACCTGTGCGATGATGTTGCCCGGGCGGTCGATCATGACGATATCCACGACACAATCCGTGTTGCGCAAAATTTGACGCACCTGCGCCAACGCCTTGTCTGCCACAACATCAACCATCATTTTTCCATACTTTTCATAGGCCTGAAGCGCGGTATTCATCCCCCGAACATCCTCATCTCCAAGCCAATCCGCCAGCAGATCAAAGTCCACCTGACTGCGGCGCGAATGCAGATCGCGCGCGCCCTGTGCGAGCTTGGTGATCTTGCCGATCCCGCCCCCAACCGTCACCCGTCCCACCGGATGTTTGGCAAGGTATTTCAGCATACCCCCGGCAAAATCCCCCATATCGATCATGGCGCCATCACTCAGACCATAGAGGGATTGCACAGTGGCCTCTGAGGTGGCCCCGGTGCAGCCAGCCACATGGGGCAGCCCGGTGGCTCGCGCCACATCGACACCACGGTGGATAGAGGCGATCCATGCCGCACAGGAGAACGGCCGCACCACCCCCGTGGTGCCGAGGATCGACAGCCCGCCAACAATTCCCAGCCGCGGGTTCCAGGTCTTTTGAGCGAGGTCCGCGCCTCCCCGCACGGAAATCGTCACATCAAGGTCAGGCACATGATTGAATTGGCGGGCGGCGGCCTCGATCACTTCGGTGATCATACGGCGCGGCACCGGGTTGATTGCGGGCTCTCCCGGAGGCACGGGCAGGCCCGGCTTGGTCACCATACCCACGCCTTCCCCGGCGAGAAAGCGAATGCCCTGGCCCGCAGTGCCAGTGCGCACATGGGAAAGAATCAGCGCACCGTGGGTAACATCCGGATCGTCGCCCGCATCCTTGATCACCCCAACCTCGGCCCAGCCCTGACCATGATGCGCAACCTCAAGGTCAAACTCGGGCATCTCGCCTTTGGGCAAAGTGATCGACACCTTGTCCGGAAACGCCCCGCCCCACAGGTGATGCACCGCCGCACAGGTGGCAGCGGTGGCACAGGCCCCCGTGGTCCAGCCACGGCGCAATTGAACTGGGTTTGTCTCGGTCATCGGCGTGACCTTACCAGTCTCTTTTCGCGCCGCCAATCGGCGTTTGCGCCATTTGAGAGCGCAAGCGCGGCAGTGTGGCGGTGGCAGACAACTGAATGTCGCAAGACGGCTTTCGCCCGGTCGAACTCCCACCTATAAGAGCGCCATGCAAAACGAACTCTCTTTTCCTGCCTCACTTGCCGGAGGCGCATGGCCCGAAATGAAACCCGGCTGGGTCTGGCTGGTAGGCGCAGGCCCCGGAGACCCCGGCCTGTTGACGCTGCACGCTGTAAATGCACTGCGCCAGGCAGACGTGATTGTCTATGACGCACTGGTTCAAAAGGTCATCCTGGACTGGGCACGCCCGGATGCCGAGATCATCTATGCCGGCAAACGCGGTGGCAAACCCTCTGCCAACCAGCGCGATATTTCGCTGCAACTGGTGGATCACGCCCGTGCAGGCAAGCGCGTGTTGCGCCTGAAGGGGGGGGATCCGTTTGTCTTCGGGCGTGGCGGCGAAGAAGGACAGACGCTGGTTCAGCACCAGATCCCGATCCGCATCATCCCCGGCATCTCTGCAGGGATTGGCGGTCTTGCCTATGCTGGCATCCCGGTCACCCATCGTGATGTGAACCAGTCGGTTACTTTTGTGACCGGGCATGACCAGTCCGGCAATACGCCCGGTTCTTTGGACTGGGGCGCAATTTCCAAAGGGTCGCAGGTCATCGTGATCTACATGGGCATGAAACATCTGGGGCGGATCCGCTCCGCCCTGATTGCCGCGGGGCGCGAACCGGAAGAACCCGTTGCCATTGTCACCAATGCCACCACGCCAGAGCAGCGCGTGCTGGAAACCACCCTGATCACCTGTGTCGAAGACGCCGAAGCTGGTGGCTTTGGTGCCCCGGCAATCATCTGCGTCGGGCGCGCGACATTGATGCGTCAGGCGCTTGACTGGCAGGCGATCGCAGAGGGCATGGCGCCGCGCAACCCCGACCCGCTTGGGCGGGGGCGCCCGGCTGAGGATCGCTGATATGGCCGCCGCGCAATTGCCCCATCCGCAGGGTGTGATCATTGCCGCCCCCAATTCGGGGTCTGGCAAGACCACGCTTACCCTGGGCATTCTGCGCGCTCTGACCCGTCAGGGGCATCATGTCACCGGGGCGAAATCCGGGCCGGACTACATCGACCCGCGCTTTCACGCCGCTGCCTGCGGGCGGGACTGCCTGAATTTGGACGCATGGGCAATGTCGCCGGACCGGGTGCGGGCATTGGCGGGACAGAGTGGTGATCTGCTGATCATCGAAGGGGCCATGGGGCTGTTTGACGGCGCCCCGCCAGAGGGCAAAGGCGCCACCGCGGACCTTGCCCGCATCCTGAACCTTCCGGTCGTTCTGGTGGTGGATTGCGCACGTATGGCGCAATCACTTGCCCCGCTGATTTCCGGGTTTGCCGCCCATGACCCCGATGTGCGGGTGGCCGGGGTGATTCTCAATCAGGTTGGATCGGCGCGCCACGAGGCAATGCTGCGTGCCGCCATGGCGCGGATCGAACTGCCGGTTCTGGGCGCAGTCTATCGTCAGGATCAGATGGCGCATCCGTCACGCCACCTTGGGCTGGTACAAGCGGGCGAGCACCC
Organism: Aliiroseovarius crassostreae; assembly: GCF_025137635.1. Lineage (NCBI taxonomy): Bacteria > Pseudomonadati > Pseudomonadota > Alphaproteobacteria > Rhodobacterales > Paracoccaceae > Aliiroseovarius > Aliiroseovarius crassostreae. The sequence goes on from NZ_CP080772.1 coordinate 1,560,324, forward strand.
GGATCTGCAGGCCTATCTGGACCGGGTTGGCGACGCGGTGAGTGACGCGATCGACCTCGAAGCCCTGACCTCTCTGGCAACCACCCTTCCCAACGCACCAACGGCTGCACGCCTTACCCCTCCGGGCGGCCGCATTGCTGTGGCACATGATCGCGCCTTTGCCTTTGCCTATCCGCATATTCTGGCCGATTGGCGGGCGGGTGGTGCGGCAATCCTGCCATTTTCTCCACTGGCGGATGAAGCCCCGGCAAAAGATGCGGATTTCATTTTCCTGCCCGGGGGCTACCCGGAACTTCATGCAGCCCAACTGGCAGATGCGCAAAGCTTCAAATCTGGTATGCGCGCTGCAACCTGCCCCATCTACGGTGAGTGCGGAGGTTACATGACCCTTGGCCAAACCATTGAAGACAAAGATGGAAATACCCATGAGATGCTTGGCCTCCTGGGACTTGAGACCAGTTTCTCCAAGCGCAAGCTGCACCTGGGGTATCGGCAGGTCAGCACGGATCTCGGGCCCTTTGCCGGGCGCTGGAATGCACATGAGTTCCACTACGCCACCACAATCCGTGCCGAAGGAACCGCCCTGTTCGAGGCCACGGATGCCGAGGGACAAACGCTTATTCCAATGGGGCTCATCCGCGCCAATGTCAGTGGCAGCTTTGCCCATCTGATCGACAAAGCGGATTGATTTTTTGGCGGCAATTTGCTTGGTGCTTGGGGTTGACCCCTTCATGTCAGGCTTATTGACCCATGACCGATATTAATGCCCCTTCCATGGCGGATGACAGCCGCGCCAGGCGAAATGTAACCATTCTGGTGCTGGCCCAGGCCATTCTGGGCGCACAAATGCCGATGATTTTCACCATGGCAGGTCTGGCGGGACAGTCGCTGGCGTCAAACCCCTGTTGGGCAACACTGCCGATCTCACTGATGGTGGCCGGGTCGATGGTTTGGGCCAATCCGATCAGCTGGGTGATGCAGACCTATGGTCGCCGGGTTGGATTTTGGGTTGGCACTGGTGGGGGGTCGCTCGGCGCAGCCATCAGCGCCTACGCATTGATGCAATATGACTTCTCGCTCTTCCTTCTGGGGTCTTTCCTGATGGGCCTGTATCAATCCGCACAGGGTTTTTACCGGTTTGCCGCAGCAGATACCGCCTCACCCGAATTCCGTCCAAAGGCGATTTCCTACGTGATGGCGGGCGGGCTGGCCTCTGCCATTATCGGCCCTCAACTGTTCAACCTGACCAATGACATGCTGGTGGTGCCCTTCCTTGGTGCCTACCTGGCGATCATTGCCATCAACCTTGCGGGCTCCTTTCTTTTCCTTGGCCTCGACATTCCCAAGCCGGAAAAGCCACATGTGGACGCCCCCAAGGGCCGCACCAGGATTGAGCTGCTGCGGGATCCGGTGATTGCCGTGGCCATTATTTGCGGCATGGTTTCATATGCTTTGATGAATCTGGTCATGACCTCTACCCCGCTGGCCGTTGTCGGCTGCGGCTTTGAGACCGACATGGCGGGAAATATCGTCACCGCCCATGTGCTGGCCATGTTTGTGCCCAGCTTCTTCACCGGACATCTGATTGCCCGCTTCGGGGTGCGCGCCGTGATAGCCTCGGGGCTGGTCATCCTCGGGCTGGCAGGGATCGTCGCGCTTCAGGGGGTCGAACTGGAGAACTTCTTCCTTGCCCTGGTCCTGCTTGGGATTGGCTGGAACTTCGGCTTTGTCGGCGCAACCACCATGCTGGCCGGCGCACATAAACCAGAAGAACGCGGGCGGGTGCAGGGGATGAACGACATGATCGTCTTTGGCTGCGTGACGGTGGCCTCGCTCGCCTCTGGCGGGTTGATGAACTGCTCTGGGGGAACCGCCGTGGAAGGCTGGAGTGCTGTGAACATCGCGATGGTGCCGTTTCTGGCACTGGCAGGCGCATCTCTTATCTGGCTGATGCTGCGCCCGAAAGAGGCGTTCGATTGACCGGGCTGCGCCTTTTGGGACGACTAGGGTGACGGGAGACGGGGGGCAAAGGGGCTTTGCCCCCGCTTTCGCACATGGCCTTTCACCTAAAACATCTCGGCACCTGCCCCCGTTTCAGCCAATGGCGCAGGCGGGGTTATGGTGCCACCGGTCTCAGGTTTTCACCCGCGCATTGCGCCCACCACGGCGGCCGGTTGTTACAGCGGGTTCCAGAGCAGCCCGCATGACCGACGTCATCGGATGGTCCGGGGCGTCCGCACCGTAGGTCTCAAGCAACAACGCAATCCGTTCGGCCTGTGGCAGCTCATGTTCGTCAAACAGCGCCCAGTCGAGAAAGATCGACCGGCACTCTTCGGACCGAATCCCGTCGATCCGATAGCTTTCGCGGATCAGACCCCGTTTATCGATGGCGGCAATCAGCTCGCTCATGTCCTCTCCCTCCTCACGCATGGGCCCCTCTCCTCACGCCGAAACCGATCCCGCCACCACCGGCGGATGCGACAGCACCTCTTCGATTGCTTCCGCGGCACGGGCGGCACGGGTTTCAACCTCGCTCACCAGCTCGCCCTCATCCTCGACCCCGGTTTCGCGCAAGAGCAGGTCCTGCCCCCCCTGCCCCAACGCCTGCAGATCCAGCGGACCATCGCTGAGCAATTTGGACGCAGCCTGCAACCGCCACATTAGGTCATGGCTGTCAGCCATGGCTTGCCCTTGGGCGTCAGTGAACCAGCCAATTGCGACCCCCTGCGCGATCTGTTCCCGGGGCGTGCGCGCCACATCCGGGGACAGGAGCGAGGCGGATTGCGCCACCAGTTCCACATCCTGCAGGTGCCCCACCCCCAGCTTGGCCTCAAGCGCCCCACCGCCTTCGCCCTTGGCGGCAGCAATGCGCGCCCGCATATCAATCACATCCTGCACCACTTTCGCCGGATCGCGGTCAAAGCTCAGCACATCTTGGCGAACCGCTTCATAGGCGGCCGCAACATCGGCAGGCCCGGTGACCACCCGCGCGCGGGTCAGTGCCAGATGCTCCCAGGTCCAGGCCTCGTCGCGCTGGTAGGTGCGGAAACTGTCGATGGACGTGGCCACCGGCCCCTGTCGACCGGATGGGCGCAGGCGCATATCGATCTCGTAAAGCTTGCCTTCTGCCATCGGCGCGGAAACTGCGGTGACAAACGCCTGGGTCAAACGGGCGTAATAGGGCTTGGTGGCCAGCGGACGTTTGCCATCCGACATGTCCTGCCCGTCTGCATCGTAAATCACAATCAGATCAAGATCCGACATCGCCGAAAGCGAGCGCGCGCCAAGGCTGCCCATGCCGACAAGCACCGCCCCTTTCCCCGGCGGCGGGCCATGCTTCACTGCAAAATTCGCCACCACCTCGGGCCAGAGCGCCCGGATCACCGCATCGGCAAGGTCGGTATATTGCGCCCCGGCCTCGCGTGCGTGGATCAATCCGCGCAGGAAATGCACGCCGATGCGGAAATGCCATTCCTTCATCCAGCGCCGGGTGGTGTCGAGCTTGACTTCGTAATCCGGCGCCTTTGACAGCCGGTCCTTCAGCATCCCGGTCAGGGCCGCCTCTCCGGGCCAGGGTTCGAAAAACCCGCCTCCGATCACCGCATCCAGCACCTGGGCATTGTGACCAAGATAGGCGGCAAGGGCCGGTGCGGTGGCGGCGATATCGACAATAAGATCCACCAGGGTTGGATTGGCTTCAAACAGCGAAAACAGCTGCACCCCGGCCGGCAATCGGCTGAGAAACCCATCAAACTGGATCATTGCATCATGCGGACGGGGGGCCGCGGCCAAGCGCGCCAACAGATCAGGTTTCAACCGGTTGAAAATCTCGACCGCGCGCGAGGACCGCAGGCAGGAATAGGTTTCCCACCGCGACACGATCTCGGCTTCGCTTTCCTCCAGCTGGGGCACGGATGCGCCCGTGTCATCGGGGGCAAAGAAGCCTTCGGTTACCTCATGCACCTCGGTCAAAGCATCGTGGATACGGGATTTCAATGCCTCGGTATCCCCCTCACCCATCATCCGCGCAAGGCGATCGAACTCCTCGGGGTTTGAGGGGAGTTTATGGGTCTGCGCATCGCGAAACATCTGAACCCGGTGTTCAACCTCGCGATGGAACCGGTAATGGCGGGTCAAAACCTCAGCCGTCTCATCCGGGAGCCAGTTGGCCGCGGCAAGGGCGGCCAGCCCCGGCACGGTCTGGCGAGAGCGCAGGGTTTCATCGCGCCCGCCCGCAATGATCTGGCGGGTCTGGGTGAAAAACTCGATTTCCCGAATGCCACCGCGCCCCAGTTTCATGTCATGACCGGGAAGGGTGATATCACCATGCAGCCCCTTATGGGCCCGGATCCGCAACCGCATGTCATGGGCGTCCTGAATGGCGGCAAAATCCAGATGCTTTCGCCAGACAAAGGGGCTGAGCCGTTTGAGATAGGCTTCGCCTGCGGCCAGATCGCCCCCACAAGGGCGCGCTTTGATATGCGCCGCCCGCTCCCAGGTGCGTCCCAGACTTTCGTAATAGCGCTCTGCCGCCTGCATCGCCACGCAGACCGGCGTGACCGAAGGATCCGGACGCAACCGCAGGTCGGTGCGGAACACATAGCCATCCGCCGTCAGTTCAGACAGCATCGCGCTCATCCGACGGGTGGCCTTCACATGGCTTGCGCGCGCGTCGTGGAAATCGAGATTGTCGAACCGGCTGTCATCAAACAGCATGATCAGGTCAATATCGGACGAGTAATTGAGCTCATGCCCGCCCATCTTTCCCATCGCAAGCGCAACCATACCGCCTGCCGTGGCAATGTCGTCCTCGCTCATGCCCGGCAATTTGCCGCGCCGGATTTCCTGTCCCACCTGAAACTTCATGGCAAGATCGGTCGCGTGCCCGGCAAAATCAGTCAGCGCCCCGGTGACCTGTTCCAGTGTCCACACACCCGCAAGATCTGCCAGCCCGGTGAGCAGGGCCACACGTTGCTTGGCAATTCGCAACGCGCTGCGCAGCGCGCTGTCACTGTCGCCGTCGATCGCCTGCATCGCATCTTCAAAAGCACCCTCAGGGCTCTGCGACAAGGCCGCTCGCAACCAATCCGCCTGTTTTTCCATCAATCCCCGCAAATAGGGCGAACAGCCGGCGGTGCCGGCCAGGACCTCACGCAGCTCGGGGGAGAGATCTTTGAAGTGGTCGGCAATCTCTCCGGCGGGTTCGGTTTCATATGCGATTGGAGAACGCGTGATGCGGGCGGCGAAAGGTTCTGTTGTCATGGGGCAAAATTGCCCCCGCGGCACCGCCGGGTCAACAGCGCAAAGGGGGGCTGCGACATTTCAGTCGCTGTCTTTTTGCATCCTTAGGGGAATGCGTTTCGGGACAAACCTGAAACACATGTATTTTGCGAAACGCCCATGAGATTGATATCTCATACGGCGGCTCGACGTTTCCCGATAGAAGGTTAAAGTCGAAACGCCTGAGGGTGCGAGGAACGAACGAAGGAACAGAGATGTCAAAAAGCCTGAAACGGGTGCGGGCCGCACTGGAAACACATGGGATCGCGGTCGAGATCATGGAAATGGCCGAGAGCACCCGCACCGCCAAAGAGGCAGCCGCCGCGGCGGGCTGCGCGCTGGATCAGATCGTGAAATCCATTATGTTCCGGGGGGAAAACTCCGGGAACCTCATCTTGTTTCTGACTGCGGGCGGCAATCAGGTCTGTGCGGACAAGGCCACCGCCCTGGCGGGAGAACCTCTGGGCAAAGCTGATGCGCGATTGATCCGGGATCAGAGCGGATTTGCAATCGGTGGCGTCTCCCCCGTTGGGCACCTGACCCCCATTCGTGCATTCTGCGACCCTCGTCTGAATGAATTTGACCTTGTCTGGGCCGCCGCAGGCACACCGCGCCATATTTTTGCGGCTCCTCCGGCGGATGTGATCCGCGCAAGCGGGGCAAAACTGGCCTGTTTTACTGTTTAAGCGCGGTACTCGGGCCATTATTTCGCAACAGACAGAATGCAAAGCATCAGTTTATATTTAATGTTTTCAATTAGGTAACTGAAAAATGTAAAAAACATTCACATTTACCCTTGCACCCCCTTCGTAGGCTCCCCACATGCAGTAATGTGAAAGGCATTCACATACACCGAAACAATCCTACGGAGAACCACCATGTCCACCGCCGCCCAATCGCATATCAGCCCCGCCCCGCAAGGCTGGTTTTCGCGCGCCGAGAGCTGGCTGGATCAACGTGGCAAAGGCGCCTGGATCGCTGCCATGGTTGTGTCCTTCATCCTGTTCTGGCCCGTCGGCCTCGCCCTTCTTGCCTATATGATCTGGAGCAAACGCATGTTTTCGAAATCCTGTTCCCATCACCGCCACCACATGTCAGGCGATCAGCATTTCGCCCGTCGGCACGGGTTCCGCAGTTCTGGCAACACCGCCTTTGACGCCTATAAGGCCGAAACCCTGCGCCGGTTGATGGATGAGCAGGAAGCCTTTGAAAACTTCCTCGAACGCCTGCGGGCCGCCAAGGACAAATCGGAGTTCGACCAGTTTATGGACGAGCGCGCCGATGCCACCCGTGATGCGGCCGTAAAGGCAGGTGATGATTTGGCAGATGAGGCAGATACGCTTGACGAACCGGGCAAAAACGAGAAGTAACCCCTTTCCTCCCTTCTCACCTGCCCACCCTGCGCGCCCCGCAACCTGACTTAATGGGGCGCGCTTTTCCTTTGCGTCACAACCCGGTAAAGAAAGAAAATGACCCATACAGATAATGCGCTTTGGGGGCTCCCTGATCCCACCTACCAGCCTGAATATTATGAAAGTGTTGCGCTGAAGCGCCTGATGGCCTGGGGCGTGGACGTGGTTGTGATCTTCACCCTTTCGGTGCTGGCCAGCCTATTGAGTTTCGGGATCGGCTTTTTCCTGTTTGGGCTGGTCTATTTCTCGGTTGGTTTTGTTTACCGGGTCCTCACGATCTCTGGTCGGTCTGCCACTTTGGGCATGCGCCTGATGGCCATCGAACTGCGCACCCATCGCGGAGACCGGTTTGATCCGATGACTGCGATTTTCCACACGCTGGGCTATTATATCTCAATGGCGACATTTCTGTTGCAACTGATCTCTCTGGTGATGATGTTTACCACCCCACGCGGTCAGGGTCTGATCGACATGGTGCTGGGCACAACCGCCCTGAACCGGCAAGCCCGCCAATAGCGCCAAAAACGGGGACAAAACGGCTGTGACAATCAGCCGTTTACCCTTTTCATGCTATGGGGTTGAAGGAACCCGCCTATTGGCGTTACCTTTTTGGAAACCATGATTTACACGGATGACCATGCGCCATTCTCTTCCCCTTGCGCCGCAGTTTTATGTAACTGCGCCCCAGACCTGCCCCTATCTTGAGGATCGGCAGGAGCGCAAACTGTTTACCGCGCTTCAGGGGGAACACGCATCCGAACTGAATGACAGCCTGTCCAAGCAGGGGTTCCGCCGCTCACAAAATGTGCTCTATCGCCCCTCTTGTGCGGAATGTAATGCCTGCCTGTCGGCCCGAATTCGGGTTGAGGATTTCGTTCCGACCAAGAGCCAGAAACGGACCGCACGGAAAAATGCAGCCCTGCAACGGCGGGCCCGCGCACCTTGGGCGACCGAAAACCAGTTTGACCTTTTTCGCACCTATCTCGACAGCCGCCATGCGGATGGGGGCATGGCGGATATGGATGTGTTCGAATTTGCAGCGATGATCGAAGAGACCCCGATCAAGACGCGGGTGATTGAATACCGTTCCCCCAGCGATCAGCGCAAAGGAGACCTGACCGCGGTCTGCCTTACCGATGTGCTCGATGATGGGCTGTCGATGGTGTATTCCTTCTATGATCCGGGCCTGCAGGATCTGTCCCTGGGCACCTACATGATCCTTGATCATATTGAACTGGCCCGCGAAGTGGGTCTTCCCTATGTCTATCTGGGCTATTGGGTGCCTGGCAGCCCGAAAATGGATTACAAGGCCAAATTCTCGTCTCTCGAAGTGTATCGCCACGGAGAGTGGGAACCACTGCAGGATCCGAAAGCCTATGAGGTGGACCAGCATCCGCTCTCTACTGATCCGATTTCAGAGCAGGTTGCGGGGATCCAGCTGCCCAGCCTGCCAAACACGGATCATTAAAGCGTATTGGTTTTCTCCTGAGATGGGAGACGTCCAAGCGCGGCACGAGATACCAATACTGTTGACGCATCGGGATATACGCCGCCCCCCTGCCCCCCGTTTCATGCCGCCCTGCGTGTCCGTCACAAAAGGTCTGCGCAGAATTTTGACCGCACCCAACCAAATTCCACCAGTCGATTTTCATTTATTACCAGACTGAGCAATATTATTTCCAAATAATTCAAAAAAACCGACCCTGCGACATTTTATTCGTCATTTTCGCTGTTGACGCCCCTGCCCCCCCCTCATAATGTCGCGCAAGAAGTCAGTCCCCATCCGGGGATGCTAAGAAAACATGGAACATAGGGACCTTCCCCAATGAACATCCTTCTGGTCGTCGTAGGAACATGGCGCATGGGCCGGTAACGGAACCTGAAGGTAACCCCATGCGCCCCCGAAGATCGGGGGTTTTTTTTTAGCACTTCACAAAATTTGGACGCGTGTAGACGGAGAGTAAGATGACACGTCAAATGACCGGAGCGAAAATGGTGGTTCAAGCCCTTAAGGATCAGGGTGTGGACACGGTATTCGGCTATCCGGGGGGGGCCGTCCTACCTATTTATGACGAGATCTTCCAGCAAAACGACATTCGCCACATCCTTGTGCGCCACGAACAGGGGGCGGTTCATGCGGCCGAAGGCTACGCCCGTTCAACCGGCAAACCGGGTGTTGTGCTGGTGACCTCCGGCCCCGGTGCCACCAACGCGGTGACCGGCCTGACCGATGCGCTTTTGGACTCGATCCCGCTGGTGGTTCTGACCGGCCAGGTGCCGACCTTCATGATTGGCACCGATGGTTTCCAGGAAGCAGACACGGTGGGCATCACCCGTCCCTGCACCAAGCATAACTGGCTGGTGAAAGAGACTGACAAGCTGGCGGACACAATCCATCAGGCGTTCCACGTCGCCAAGTCCGGCCGCCCGGGCCCGACGCTGATCGACATCCCGAAAGACGTGCAGTTTGCCACCGGCACATATACCGCCCCGTCAAAAACCGATATTTCCCATTACGCCCCGCAACTGCGTGGCGATCTTGAGGCGATCACCGCACTGGTTGACCTGATGGAGAGCGCCAAGCGCCCCATTTTCTATACAGGCGGCGGCGTGATCAACTCGGGCACCGCGGCCTGTCAATTGCTGCGTGAACTGGTGGATGCCACCGGTTTCCCGATCACCTCAACCCTGATGGGGCTTGGGGCCTATCCCGCCTCAGGTGAGAAATGGGTCGGGATGCTGGGCATGCATGGTCTTTATGAGGCCAACATGGCCATGCATGACTGCGATCTGATGATCAATATCGGCGCCCGTTTCGACGACCGAATCACCGGGCGCGTGGATGCCTTTTCACCGAAATCGAAAAAGGCGCATGTGGATATCGACCCCAGCTCGATCAACAAGGTGATCCATGTGGATCTGCCGATTGTGGGGGACGTGGGGCATGTGCTTGAAGATATCCTCAAGGTCTGGAAGGCACGTGGCCGCAAGACGGACCGCGAGGCCATCGCCAAATGGTGGGGCCAGATTGACGAATGGAAAGCGCGCAAATGCCTGACCTACAAGCAAAATGACCAGATCATCCAACCGCAATATGCGCTGGAACGTCTGGAAGCCCTGACCAAGGACAAGGACCGTTACGTGGCCACGGAAGTGGGACAGCACCAGATGTGGGCTGCTCAGTTCCTGGGCTTTGAAGATCCGAACCGCTGGCTGACATCCGGCGGGTTGGGCACGATGGGCTATGGCCTGCCGGCAACCGTAGGCGCACAGGTCGCCCATCCGGACAGCCTCGTCATCAACGTGGCGGGGGATGCCTCCTGGCTGATGAATATGCAGGAAATGGGCACGGCCGTGCAGTTCCGCCTGCCAATCAAGCAGTTCATTTTGAACAATGAACGCCTGGGCATGGTGCGCCAGTGGCAGGAGCTTTTGCATGGCGAACGCTATTCGCACAGCTGGTCCGAGAGCCTGCCTGATTTCGTGAAACTGGCAGAGGCCTTTGGCTGCAAGGGCCGTCAGGTGTCGGACCCGGCAGAGCTGGATGACGCCATTCAGGAAATGCTGGACTATGACGGGCCGTTCATTCTGGATGTTCTGGTCGAAAAACACGCCAACTGTTTCCCGATGATCCCGTCGGGGGCCCCGCATAACGACATGTTGATGGGTGAAGCGGAAACCCAGGGTGTTATTGGCGCTGCTGGCGCAACTTTGGTGTAAGGAGACGAAGCAAATGTCTGCACTGAAAATCAAAAAAGGCTCATCGCGCAAATCGGCCTATGATCTGCGGGATCCGCATTCGGAAGTGATCGAGCGTCACACTCTGGCCTGTGTGGTCGACAACGAAGCGGGCGTTCTGGCGCGTGTGATCGGGCTTTTTGCCGGTCGTGGCTACAATATCGAAAGCCTGACCGTGGCAGAGGTGGATCATCAGGGGCACCGCTCGCGCATCACCATTGTCACCACCGGCACCCCCTCGATCATCGAGCAGATCAAGGCCCAGCTGGGGCGGATTGTTCCGGTGCACGAAGTCCACGATCTGACCGTTGAAGGGCCGGCCGTGGAGCGTGAACTTGCCCTGTTCAAGGTGGAAGGCAGCGGGGACAAACGGGTTGAGGCTCTGCGTCTGGCAGATATTTTCCGCGCCAATGTGGTCGACAGCACGCTGAACAGCTTTGTGTTCGAAATCACCGGCACCACGGAAAAAATTGATGCCTTTGCTGAACTGATGCGTCCGCTCGGACTGCTGGAAGTGGCCCGGACCGGGGTTGCTGCGCTGTCTCGCGGAGACAGCTGACACCTACCCTTTGAAGGATGCTCAATACTGGCCTGCACCGATTGGTGTGGGCCATTTTCTTTCAGGAGAGGTCTCTCCAGAGAGGCAAGATACGCGGCTGAACAGGGACGGGCTGCTTTACGCAACAACCCTCAGATGGCCAGCGGCTTGGGGGATCGGGCGCGCACCGCCATCCTGTGGCTCCTGGTTTATTGCCGTGGGGGTGTCCGGTTCAGCCTGATCGCTTACCGGGGCGTCCCCTGCCCCACCCACCTGCTCTGTTTTATCAGCCTCGGCCCGCAGCAGAACCTGCACATCCAACGCTGAAGAGCACGGGCGGTGGCTGAGGATCCGGCATACTTCTCGCATGCCGCCAGCGTCACGAACATCGCAAAGGATCTGATCTCCTGCCTCCAAGTGGTCAAACCCACTTCGAACCAGCGTGTCTGACGTGATACAGGCCAGAGGGCCCTGATCATCACACCATACCAAACCGATCTTCTTGTCCCTCTTGTACCAAAGAACAATACCGTTCATGACCTGCTCCATTCTTTTAGGGTAACTCTATTCACCGGTTACGAGACCCGCCAGCGGAGTTTTGACTTCGGCGCACACAATTTCGGCGTCACAACCCACGAACTTGACGCGAAAGAGCGTCAACTCCACAACAGCCGAGGTGCTTTCCGACTGCCCCTGCCACTTGATCTTGGGTCACGAAGGCCGTTTACGCAAGGGAAAGTAGAGTTAAATTGTCCTTCCGAAAAAGAAAGGACGCCCGCAGGCGCCCAGTTTCGCTGATAAGGCTCGTCGTTCACTGCCCGTCGTATTTATTGCCTGCGGCCTTATCCGCGTCGAGGGCGAGCGCACCCGCCCCGCGTGAGGATGGGGGGCAAAACCGCCCACCCTATCCCTTGCGCCCATCCCAAAGAAGGGGAATTAAGGCGCAAATTCAATCAGCTACACCCAGAAGTTCCCCCGCAAGTGTTGCATTTCATACAGGTGCCATTGCGCACCAGCGTGTAATTCCCGCATTCGCCACAGGGATCCCCCTCATAGCCCTGCATCTTTGCCTTGGTCCGCTGGTCCATCGACATGACCATACCCGACGCATCGGCTGCATCGCTTGTCGAAACAGTCGAAATGTCCGTTGAGGGCGCACGATCCAGCGCAGTTTCCGGGACCAGAGTTTCGAGTGCCACCACCGGATCGGTTCCGTTCAACGAAACATCCTGCCCCCCCTGCAGCACCACCAGCTCTTGCGGCAGCCGTTTGCGCAGATATCCGGTAGAGCTGATTTGTTTCAGCACTTCCAGGGATTTGGAGGCCGCGCTCTCGGACATTTCCTGAACATTGGAGACACCCTCTTCCTGCCCACGGCCCAAATCGTCGAAACTGGCGCCTGACGGTTTTACATGGGCCAGATCAGTGCGATCGAGATAGGACACTGCCAGTTCGCGGAAGATGTAATCGAGGATCGAGGTGGCATTCTTGATCGAGTCATTGCCCTGCACCATCCCCGCCGGTTCAAATTTGGTGAAGGTGAACGCGTCCACGAATTCTTCCAGCGGCACACCATATTGCAGACCAACCGACACGGCGATCGCGAAGTTGTTCATCATCGCCCGGAAGCCTGCGCCTTCCTTATGCATGTCGATGAAAATCTCACCCAGATTGCCATCTTCGTATTCACCCGTGCGCAGATAGACCTTGTGGCCACCGACAATCGCCTTCTGGGTATAGCCCTTACGCCGTTCCGGCAGTTTCTCACGGCCGCGCGCCACCTCTTTGATCACCACTTTCTCGATGATCTTTTCAGCCAGAACCACCGCTTTTTCCTGCGGGGTGCCCGAGGTCAGAACCTCCTCTGCCTCCTCGTCATCTTCGACCAGCGACGCGGCCAGAGGTTGGGACAGTTTCGATCCGTCGCGATAAAGCGCATTGGCCTTGATACCAAGCGACCAGCTTAGCTCATAAGCTTTCTGACAGTCCTCGATCGTGGCGTCATTGGGCATGTTGATCGTTTTGGAAATGGCGCCCGAAATGAAGGACTGCGCCGCGGCCATCATGTGGATGTGGCTGTCAACGCTCAGGAAACGCTTGCCTTTTTTACCACAGGGATTGGCGCAGTCGAAAATGGCATAATGCTCTTTCTTCAGGAATGGCGCTCCTTCAAGCGTCATCGTCCCGCAGACGTGATCATTCGCCGCCTCGATGTCCTGACGGGTAAAGCCCAGATGGGAAAGCAGGCTGAACCCGGGATCATTCAGCTTTTCTTCCGGGATGCCCAGCACATTGGTGCAGAACTCCTCACCAAGGGTCCATTGGTTGAACACGAAACGAATGTCGAAAGCGGAGGGCAGCGCCGCCTCGATCTTTTCGATCTCGTTTGCGCCGAACCCATGCCCGATCAGCGTGGTGTGGTTGATCGCCGGGCCATTGCCCAGGGTGCCATGCCCCACCGCATAAGACACGATCTCCTCGATCTGTGCCGAAGAATAGCCCAGTTTTTCGAGGGCCGCGGGCACCGAGCGGTTGATGATCTTGAAATACCCGCCCCCGGCAAGCTTTTTGAACTTCACCAGCGCGAAATCCGGCTCAATCCCGGTGGTGTCGCAATCCATCACAAGGCCAATTGTGCCGGTGGGCGCAATGACCGAAACCTGCGCATTGCGGAACCCGTGTTTTTCGCCAAGAAGCAGCGCTTCGTCCCAAGACCCCATCGCCAGCTCAACCAGACGGGCATCGGGACAGTTGGCGTGATCCAGTGGCACGGGAAGAACCTCAAGCTGCTCATACCCATCCGACGCGCCATAGGACGCGGTGCGGTGGTTGCGGATCACCTTGAGCATGTGTTCGCGATTGCGGGCGTAACCGTCAAATGCCCCCAGCTCTCCCGCCATTTCAGCCGAAGTGGCATAGGCGACGCCGGTCATGATCGCGGTCAGCGCCCCACACAGGGCACGCCCCTCAACCGAGTCGTAGCCAAGCCCCATATTCATCAGCAGGCCACCGATATTGGCATAGCCCAACCCGAGTGTGCGGAAATCATGGCTAAGCTGCGCAATCTCTTTCGACGGGAACTGCGCCATCATCACCGAGATTTCCAGCGTCACGGTCCAAAGCCGGGTCGCATGCATGTAATCCTCAGCCTGAAACACACCGTCCTTCAGGAAGGTCAGCAGGTTCATCGACGCGAGGTTACAGGCGGTGTCATCAAGGAACATATATTCCGAACACGGGTTTGAGCCGCGAATCTCGCCATCTTCCGGGCAGGTGTGCCAGGCGTTGACCGTATCATGATACTGAATGCCGGGATCGGCACAGGCCCAGGCGGCGTGACCGATCTGATCCCAGAGATCGCGGGCGGAAATGGTCTTGGCAACGGCGCCATCGGTCCGGCGGATCAGCTCCCAGTCCGCATCATTTTCAACCGCTTTCAGGAAGGCATCGGTTACCCGGACCGAGTTGTTGGAGTTCTGCCCCGAGACGGTGGCATAGGCCTCGCTATCCCAATCGGTGTCATAGGTCGGGAACTCAATCGCGGCAAAGCCCTGCTTGGCGTAATCCAACACGCGCTTTACGTAAGTTTCTGGGATCGCAACCTTTTTCGCGGCCCGCACAGCGCCCTTCAGGCTTTCGTTGATCTTCGGATCATAGGCGTCTTCTTCCGCCCCGTCCCAGGCGCGGATCGCGGCGAAAATGTCGTTCAGATGCGCTTCGTGCATCTTCGAGCCCGCGACCAGCGAGGCCACTTTCTGCTCTTCCTTGACCTTCCAGTTGATATATTCCTCGATATCCGGGTGGTCGGCGTCAACAATCACCATTTTGGCGGCGCGCCGGGTGGTGCCACCGGATTTGATCGCCCCGGCAGCCCGATCCCCGATCTTGAGGAACCCCATCAGGCCGGAGCTTTTACCGCCGCCAGACAGGGCTTCGTTTTCGGCGCGCAGGCTGGAAAAATTCGTGCCGGTGCCTGATCCGTATTTGAACAGGCGCGCCTCGCGCACCCACAGATCCATGATCCCGCCATTCCCCACCAGATCATCGCCAACGGATTGGATGAAACAGGCATGGGGTTGCGGATGCTCATATGCGCTGGTCGAACGGGTCAGTTTCTTTGTCGCATGATCGACATAGTGATGCCCCTGGCTTGGCCCATCAATCCCATAGGCCCAGTGCAGACCCGTGTTGAACCATTGGGGCGAGTTCGGGGCGGCCCGCTGGCTTGCAAGCATGTGGCGCATTTCGTCAAAATACGCGCGCGCATCCTCTTCTGACGTGAAATACCCGCCCTTCCAGCCCCAGTAGGCCCAAGCCCCGGCCAGCCGGTCAAAAACCTGTTTGGCTGAGGTTTCGCCACCAAACCGCGCCTCTTGCGGCAGTTCATCCATGGCTTTTTCATCCGGAACAGAGCGCCAGAGGAAGGATGGAACCCCCTTTTCCTTCACCCGTTTCGACACCGCCGGAACACCTGCTTTGCGGAAATATTTCTGCGCAATCACATCCGAGGCAACCTGGCTCCAGGAGGCGGGAACTTCGCAGTTTTCAAGCTGGAACACGATACTTCCATCAGGGTTTCGGATCTCGGATGAAGTGGTGGTGAAATCCAGGTCAGCATAGGCATCCGCCCCGGCTTTGGTGAATTTGCGCTCAATCTTCATCTTGCCCTGTCATCCTTATGCATGCGGTATGGCCATTGGCCACTCTGTCCCAAAAATCTTCGACATCGCCAGCCCATGGTAGAAACGGGATCTTTCATGCGCATTGTGTCAACGCCAAGACCGCCAAAGCAGCCCTCATGCACTATGCCAACTGTCCCACCGCCACCAGGCCACCATATCTTGTGGCCATGTGATCGACCCCCACAACGTGGCGTAGGAGGACATGAGACGTCAATGATATTTTAAGATATATCCACAGCTCTTTTCCATTGACCCAACATGGCAGTTTTGCCGTTGGGAATTAACCTTTTGATTCCCTTAAAACACAACCACCGCGTGTAGCCTTGTTTTCCTGATAATTCGGTTGGTTTGTCCGCTCTTCTCCCGACACGGTCACCCACGTCGGTGATGCGCCCCTCATTTCGGGACCTGTGGAAAACCCTGTGTTGGGATACACAAATCTGAAAACCGGGGGCGCGCTCGACCCAATCCTCCCGCAGGACCAGCCTTCTGGTGAAGACGCCACGTCCTGCGCGTCACACACGACACTTCTGGGCAGTCCAGTAACTTCAACAGATAGAAGGAGAAGATGGTCGGGACGGCAAGATTCGAACTTGCGACCTACGGTACCCAAAACCGTCGCGCTACCAGGCTGCGCTACGCCCCGACAGGAGGACAGATAACGATCTCTTTTGTGTGAGAAAAGCCCTAAACGTCGGAAAAGTGAGAAATCTGGCCAGAAAATTTTCAGGTGACAGCCAGGAGCTTGCGTCACTCGGAACAGGGCCAGGCCGCAAGGCTTTGCACCACGAAGGGAGAGCGCAATTCGCTGCCTTCTGAAATACCGATCTGCCGCGCCAGCCCCCCGTTGATTTCCAGAACATAGCGCACATCCTGCCCCCCGCTGACAGGTGTCAGGTCCCCGGGCTGCACATTTTCATGCACATAGGTGACCCGCCCATCAGAAGAGAGAAAAATCATGTCCAGCGGGATCAGGGTGTTTTTCATCCAAAACGCCACCTGATGCGCGAAGGGATAGACAAACAGCATCCCCTGCCCTTTCGGCAGTTCTTCACGAAACATCAGCCCCTTGGCGCGCTCCCGGTTGGTCTGGGCCACTTCAACGGAAAACCCTGCCTGCCCCCAGACCCCGCGCAGATCCACGCGATCAGCACGACACTCGGCCTGCCCCGGTAAGGCCAGACAGATCAGCAAAACTGAAAGCAAAAACCGCATGGACCAGATCCCTTGTCACCCTGCCCGCATTCAAAACGCAAAGGCAGGACAAGATCAACTGGTTCCGTTCACGGCAGAATCCCAAGCCGATACGACAAGCGCTAGTTTTCCGCGTTTTCCCTGAACCGTACGCAGGCAAATCGCCTCTCCGGGCTGCAGATCTGCCAAACCGGACCGGCGCAGAACCTCGATATGAATGAACACGTCTTCATCCGAGCCAAAGATATTGGCAAAGCCAAACCCTTTGCCCTTGTCAAACCACTTCACGCGGGCAGGCTCAATCGGGCCAGCATTTTCGAGATCAATTTCACCGGTTTGCTCTTCGCTCAGCCCGGTCAGATCGGGTGTTTCCGGCGGCGTTATCGACCGGACGAGAACCGCCTGACGACCACGCTGGGTGTCCTGCACTTCAATCTCAATCCCGGCCCCGTCCGCGACGGAGCTTTGCCCATAATTTCTCAGGACATTGGCGTGAAGCAGAATATCTGCGCCACCCTCATCGGCAATCACAAACCCAAATCCCTTGGTGGGATCAAACCACTTTACATGTCCATGCAGAACCACTGTGTTCTGCACCTCAGACTCGTGCGTCATCTGGTCACCCTAAAAGTTCACATCCCCACCTATAGTTTTGAAACAATTGGTGTGTGCCCGCAAGCCAAAACTACCTGTCCTTTTAGACAGGTTTTGACCGGTAACCCTGCATGAACAACGCAAAAATTTACTTTCTTTTAAGGATTCAAACGGGTCACAACCCAATTCGGATTGCTCTCTTCGCGTGTCCATCGAAAGCGGTCATGCAACCGGAACGCGCCATCTGCCCAGAACTCAATCTCAACCGGGTGAATGCGATATCCGCCCCAGAAAGGCGGACGTTTCGGTGATGGACCATGGGTGGCGGTGACTTTGGCAACCTCAGCCATCAGCGCGGCACGCGATGAAAGCGGCGCGCTTTGGTGCGAGGCCCATGCCCCGAGGCGGCTTTTCAGCGACCGGGAGCTGTAATAAGCATCTGCCTGCGGCCCCTCCTCACGTGTCACCGTGCCGCGCACCCGGATCTGTCGGCGCAGCGATTTCCAGTGCATTACAAACGATGCCTTGCCGGTGGCTTCGATCTCCTGCGCCTTGGCCGAGCCATAATTGGTATAGAAAACGAAAGCGTCATCCTCGATCTCTTTCAACAGCACCATTCGGGAATTCGGCATCCCCTTCGGATCCACCGTGGAAAGCGCAATGGCATTGGGATCGTTCAGCTCGGACGCTTCCGCCTCGATCAGCCAGCTGCGCGCAATTTCAAATGGGTTGTCGCCCGCAAAGATCCCGTCCCGCTCAGACATGTCACTTCCTTTCCGAACCAATCAAACAGACGCCATTAAGGCGCATTTGTCTCGCGATTGTCAGCCTAATGTATCTGGTCTTTCCAACCAGACTTGCAGTAAGATGGGCAATCGCCTAAATGGGCTTAAACCAGAAATGTGGGACGGGGAACAGAGAATGTCGACCGGTTTGATGAATGGCAAGCGCGGCCTGATTATGGGGCTCGCAAATGACAAATCCATTGCATGGGGGATTGCCAAAGCCTGTGCGGATCAGGGTGCAGAGCTTGCCTTTTCCTATCAGGGGGACGCTTTGAAAAAGCGGGTGGCCCCGCTGGCGCAACAGCTTGGGTCGGATATTGTCGAACCCTGCGACGTGTCGGATGCCGCTTCGATTGATGCGCTTTTTGCCACCCTGGAAGAGAAATGGGGCAAGCTGGACTTTATCGTCCATGCCATTGGTTTCTCGGACAAAACTGAACTTCGCGGGCGGTATATCGACACCAGCCCCGAAAACTTCCGCCTGACCATGGATATCTCTGTCTACAGCTTTACGGCCGTGGCCCGCCGTGCGGCGGCGATGATGCCGGATGGCGGTTCGATGCTGACACTGACCTATTACGGCGCCGAACAGGTGATGCCGCATTACAATGTGATGGGTGTTGCCAAAGCCGCGCTTGAGGCCTCGGTCCGCTACATGGCGGAAGACCTGGGCAAGGACAATATCCGTGTGAACTCGATCTCTGCTGGCCCGATCAAGACGCTCGCCGCTTCCGGGATCGGGGATTTCCGCTACATTCTGAAATGGAATGAGCTGAACTCGCCCCTGCGCCGCAATGTGACGATTGAAGATGTCGGCAAGTCCGCGCTGTACCTCCTGTCCGACCTCGGCAGCGGTGTCACCGGTGAAACCCATCACGTGGATGCCGGCTATCACGTTGTCGGCATGAAAGCGGTCGATGCACCGGATATCGATGTGGCCACCGGCCGCAAGTGATTGAAAGGGACTGTTATGAATGATCGTCTGCCCCATGAAAAAGGGTTCCACATCAGCTGGGACCAGATCCATCGCGATTCTCGGGCGCTGGCATGGCGTCTGGACGGACAGGGCCCGGATGATGGCGCATGGCGCGCGGTTGTGGCCATTACCCGTGGCGGCATGGCCCCTGCGATGATTGTCAGCCGTGAGCTCGACATTCGCACCGTGGATACGATTTCCGTGCGCTCTTACCACCATCAGGCCCAGGGCGAGGCGGAAGTCTTGAAAGCGCCGGATGAAAAGATCATGGGCGACGGCGAAGGCATCCTGATCATCGACGATCTTGTCGACAGTGGCAAAACGCTGGAACTGGTGCGGCAAATGTATCCAAAAGCGCATTTCGCAACGGTTTATGCCAAGCCCAAGGGCCGCCCTCAGGTGGACACGTTCATCACTGAAGTCAGCCAGGACACATGGATTTTCTTTCCCTGGGACATGGCGCTGCAATATGTCGAACCCTATCGGGGCAAAGACTGACCACCACAGAAAAGCAAACTGGCAGGCAATCTGACAGACAAAAAACACCCCGGTCCCGCGACCGGGGTTTTCTTTTACCCCCTTGAACAGAATGCAAAAAAGGTGCCCATGCAAAGCATTGGACACCTCAGAATTGCCAATTCACCAAAAAAGACGACAGGCGTGTTATTCGGCAGCTTCCGGCGCATCAGGCGCTTCGGGCTGCGATTGCGCGCCCCCGCCCTGATCGTCGGATTTCACATCCGTTTTGGGCTTGGCCGGACGGCGCGGTTTGCGCGGTTTGGCCGGGGCCTTTTTGGGCTTGCTCTCAGGTGTTTCGACCAGCCCGCTATCTTCGGGCGCCTCGATCAGATCAGGTTGCTCAGCCCCTTCCAGAGTGGCATCAGCGGGCGTATCAACGACGTCGGCGGATGTGTCTGCCTTACGCTCTCGTTCGTCCTTTTCACGTTGCTGGCGCTCGCGGTTTTGCTGTTCTGCCTGCTGGCGCCGGGCATCCACTTCGCGCTGCGCTTCTGCCAGAATGCGCGTATAATGCTCAGCATGCTGCTGAAAGTTTTCACCGGCCACCCGGTCATTCGACAGGAAAGCATCGCGTGCCAGCTGGCTGTATTTCTCGATTATCTGCTGCGGCGTGCCACGCACCTTGCCCTCTGGGCCCGAGCTGTCAAATACGCGGTTGATGATATTGCCCGGATTGTTCCGGTTGCGGTTCGACTTATTGCGCGAGCGGGACTTCGAAGATCTCATTAGCTTTTGCTTTCAGCCTTGTCATAGGCAAGTGGTCGCAAGGACCAGTGTTGTCTCGGACAGGGCGCGAAGGCGCATCCACAGGTCCGTTTTTGGGGCTTAAAGTCGACCGATGTCCCAAAGGACTACCGCCATCGACATCTCTTTCGTAACCATCACCGACAGGAGAGACAAGTGCAATCTGCCTGTTTCATACGGAAAACGCGTTTTTTCCACATTTTTGCGCATCATTTTGCGCAGTCAGAGACCAAAATGCGGGATGGACTATTGCAGTATAGCACAAACCACCCGATCCCGGCCATCCATATCCTGTTTGATCTGAACATCGGACAGGCCAGCCCCCCCAAACATCGCGGCCACCGCTGCCCCCTGCGTGGGACCAATTTCAACCATCACCCGCCCGCCCGGCTGCAAAAAACGGATCGATTGAGCGGCAATTTCGCGATACGGTTCCAACCCGTCCCCGCCCGGCGTCAGCGCCATATGCGGCTCCCAATTCAGCACATCCTGCGCGAGACCAGCCATCTCATCGGCTGCAATATAGGGTGGGTTGGAGACGATCAGGTCAAATCGACCGTGAACGGGTGCAAACCAACTGCCTTTGAGAAAGGAAACACGCGGCAGAACGCCAAGGGCCCTGGCATTTTCGCAAGCCACCTCAAGCGCCGCGGGCGACAGGTCCACCCCCACCCCCTGCGCGCCCTCACATTCAGCCAGAAGTGTCACAAGGATGCAGCCTGATCCCGTGCCCAGATCCAGAACCCGCCCGAACGGCGCCTGCAGGGCCAGTGAGACCAGTTCTTCGGTCTCAGGGCGCGGATCCAGCACATCCTGAGTGACGCGGAAATCACGCCCATAGAAATGGCGTTTGCCCACGATCTGAGCCACCGGCTGGCGGGCAATCCGGGCCTCGATGGCTTGGTCGAACCTTTGTTTCTGATCCGCGCTGACCGGGTCAGGCAGCGCCAGCGTCAGACGTCCGCGATCCATCCCCAGGGCGTAAGCCAGCAGCGCGCGCGCATCCCCCGCTCCACCCTCAATACCCGCCTCAGAAAGCCGCCGCACACCCTGCACCAGCAGCATCTGTGCCGTCAGATCAGGCGCAGTCATGTGTCCATCTCAGCCAATTGTGCGGCCTGGGTTTCGGCAATCAGCGCGTCAATCACCTCGTCCAGATCCCCGTTCATGATCTGGTCAAGCTTGTAAAGCGTGAGGTTGATCCGGTGGTCCGTCATGCGCCCTTGCGGAAAATTGTAGGTGCGGATCCGTTCCGAGCGATCCCCTGAACCGACCTGTGATTTCCGGTCCGCCGAGCGTTCATCGTCAATCCGTTGCCGCTCCTGATCATACAGTCGGGTTTTCAGAACCTGCATTGCGATCTCGCGATTGCGATGCTGGGATTTTTCCGAACTGGTCACAACGATGCCGGTTGGCAGGTGAGTGATCCGCACCGCAGAATCGGTTGTGTTCACATGTTGTCCCCCCGCGCCGGAGGACCGCATCGTATCAATGCGGATATCATTTGCGTCGATCTGGATATCCACATCTTCGGCTTCCGGCAGAACCGCCACGGTTGCCGCAGAGGTATGGATCCGCCCGCCACTTTCGGTTTCCGGCACGCGTTGCACCCGATGCACACCGCTTTCAAACTTGAGACGTGCAAAGACCCCCTCGCCCTTCACATGTGCGGTGACGTCTTTCACTCCTCCCAGTTCCGACAGGGACTGCTGCATGATTTCGAACTTCCAGCCCTGCGTTTCGGCGTATCGCTGATACATACGCAGCAGATCACCGGCAAAAAGCGCCGCCTCATCCCCGCCGGTGCCGGGGCGGATCTCAATCATTGCCGGGCGACTGTCCGCCGCATCCCTGGGCAAAAGTGCAAGCCGCATCCCCTGCTCAGCCTCGGGCAGGCGGGCGGTCAGCTGGGGCAACTCTTCTTCCGCCAGTTCCCGCATCTCCGGATCGCCCATCATCACCTCGGCCTCTTCGATATCGGCCAGGAGCTGCTTATAGGCTGCAATTTCCTCCACCACGGGTTTCAGCTCCGCATATTCACGGCCAACCGCGGCGATTTCATCGCCGGACAGACCTTGTGACATGCGCGCTTCGAGAAATTCGAACCGCTCGGTGATCGCGTTGAGTTTTTCCAAAGGAACCATGAAGATCGGTCTGTCTTATTGCCGGGTTTTGGTCAAGAGGCCGGACCGTGATATACTGACCTCATGCGCCATTTCCTTCTTATCACCATGCTTGTCGGCCCGGCAGCCCAGGCAGATGTGACCGCCCCCAGTGGGCGGGTGATCGACTGTTATTGCACCGACAGTCAGGGCGGACGGGTGGAGCTGGGTCAGGAAACCTGTCTGTTCGTGGACGGGCGCGCCTTCATGGCCTTATGCGACATGAGCCTGAATGTCCCGATCTGGCGCGACACGGGCCGCGCCTGCCTCTCGTCCCGGCTGGGCATAAAGCAGCTTGAGCCAGTTGGAGAGCCGGGCAGCATTGACCCCAAGATCTGAGCGGCCGATCACCAGGTGCGAATGGATATGCAGATGCCCGTCTGCAACCCAGATCCGGGTGATGTCAGGAAAGCCGAACAGGCGCGAGCGATGCACGAAACTGTATCCATCGGCAGCGGGACGTTCTTCCGTGCGCGGGGTCTTACGAACCAGATCCAGCAAGCGCGCGACACCACCTTGCGGCAATTGCCCCAGTGGCAGCACGTATTTCACGCCACCTTCCAACGTGTGCTGACCACGGGGTTGCGGCCCCGGATGGTCCGCCAGACGCCCGGTGGGAAGCGGTGCCCACCGACTATAGCCGGCCAGAGCCACCACCCCCAGCATCGCCAATGCGACAAGCCCTGCCAGCAGCCAAATTCCAGTTTGCATTCCGATCACCTCTGCACATTTCGCGCGGCGCACTATCATGGCTTGGGGCAGGATGCGAGCCTTCCTCAACGGAAATCTTGAGGCGGGGAAGAAAACCGCCGGGTGTCCCGTTCCGGGCGGCCTCCCCCTGATATGATCATATGTCGGACAAAAAGAGTGTCAGCGTCGGGTCCAGGCCCAGAGATTCAGTATCTCCATCGCCACATGCGCCCCGGCAATCGCCGTGGCCCCGGTGGTATCAAAAGGCGGGGACACCTCAACCACATCCCCGCCAACCAGATGGATGCCAGCAATATCGCGCAGAATGATCGACGCCTGCGCGGAGGTCAGCCCCCCCCAGACCGGCGTTCCGGTCCCCGGCGCAAACGCCGGATCCAGACCATCAATATCAAAGGTCAGATAGGTTTGATGTGTTCCCAGAATAGATTTGATCTTCTTCGCCACCGCCTGCGGACCGGTCTCATGCACTTCACGCGCATCAATGATATTCACACCAAGCGTGTCTTCGTTTGTGGTGCGAATACCCACCTGGACCGAACGCCGGGGGTCTACGATCCCCTCTTTCACCGCTTTGTAAAACATGGTGCCATGATCCACCCGCGTAAGGTCATCATCGGGCCAGGTGTCGGTGTGCGCATCGAATTGCAACAGGCTCAAAGGGCCATATTTCTTGGCATATGCGCGCAAGATCGGATAGGTGATGTAATGATCCCCGCCCAGCGTGAGCGTTGCACAATCCTGATCCAGAATGCCGGCGATATGTTGTTCCAGCGTGGTCGGAAACTGGGCGGTATTCGCATAGTCAAACGCCAGATCACCATAATCGGCGATGGCAAACTCGCTGAGAACATCAAAGCCCCAGCCATAGGCCGGATCAGGGGATTGCAATGCCGACGCTTCACGGATCGCCCGTGGACCCAGACGGGTGCCGGGGCGGTTGGTGACAGCCTGATCAAACGGCACCCCGGTCACGGCAATATCCACATTGCGCAGATCCTTGGTGAAGGTGCGTCGTAAAAAGGATGTGACCCCCCCAAAGGTATTTTCAAAAGACAACCCCTTGAACCCGTCACGAGTGATCGCGGTGTCCACCTCTTTGCTGGCGTCTTCCAGTGCCATGGTCTTCTCCTGTTGGATGTGGCCCTTGTCTGACCAATGCTTTTGGCCTGCCTAACACATTGCGTGCAGACAATCCAGAAATTTGATCAAATAAAGATCACTTCACTGGCTGCCGCTTTTCAACCAGTCGCGCAAAGAAGCTGGCCCCATAGGGGGAAGCGTCGTCATTAAAATCATATTCCGGGTGGTGCACATACGGCCCCTCGCCCTGTCCGAGATAGAGGTAGGCCCCTGGTCGCTCTTCCAGCATATAGGCAAAATCCTCCGCCCCCATGGAAAGACCGCCATTTCCATCAACCCGCGCCTCCCCAGAAAGCTCACGGGCAATCCCAAGCGCAAATTCGGTCTGCTCCGCATGGTTCACAGTCGCGGGATAGCCGCGATCATAGACCACCTCTGCCGAAACATCGAACCCCGCAGCAAGCCCGGCCACAATCTCGCGCACCCGCCTTTCCGCCAGGTCCCGGACCTCTGGTGTGAAAGAACGGATCGTCGCCTCAAGCCAGGCGGTTTCCGGGATCACGTTATCCACTGTGCCGCCATGCACCTGCGTGACGGAAATCACCAGCTGCTCCATCGGCGGCAGGTTGCGACTGACAATGCTCTGCAGCGCCTGAGCAATCGAGACCAGCGCCATGATCGGATCACGGCATTCGTCCGGATGCGCCCCATGCCCCCCGACGCCGGTCACATTGACCCGCAGCGTGTCCTCCGCCGCCATCAACGGGCCGGGCATGGTGATGAAACTGCCCAGCTCTTCACCGGGAAGATTATGAAGAGCGTAAACCTCCTGGATGCCAAACCGGTCCATCATGCCGTCATCGCACATGTATTTTGCGCCGCCGAAATTTTCCTCGGCTGGTTGGAAAATCAGCGCCACGCGCCCTGAAAAATTGCGGGTTTCCGCAAGATACCGCGCCGCGCCGAGCAACATGGTTGTATGGCCGTCATGCCCACAGGCATGCATCATGCCGTCCGTTTGCGACGCATATTCCAACCCGGTCATTTCTTGCATTGGCAGGGCATCCATATCGGCGCGCAAGCCAATGGTTGGGCCTTCTCCCTGCCCATTGATCACGGCCACCACCCCCGAGACGCCAATTTTCTCGTGAATTTCATCCACGCCAAACTCTCGCAGCCGCTCCATCACATAGGCGGCAGTCTGGTGACATTCGAGCCCAAACTCCGGATGGGCATGCATCCAGCGCCGCCAGGTCTTCATATCTTCGCCAAAATCAGCGATACGGTTGATAACGGGCATGGGCACCTCCTTTAACTCACGCCTGGCAACTGAAGGCAGGCTTTCCCGAAACGAAGGGCAATTGCAATGACGAATACATCTGACCAGATTGTGCACAACTCCAATGGCGGGCCCAATGGCGGGATGGAGCGTTTGCGTGAAATCATGCGGCGCCTCAGGGATCCTAAGTCGGGATGCCCCTGGGATATCGAGCAGGACTTCTCGACCATAGCGCCCTACACGATCGAAGAGGCCTATGAGGTGGCAGATGCAATCGAACGTGAAGCCTGGGAGGAGTTGAAAGGCGAGTTGGGGGATTTGTTGTTTCAATCCGTTTTCCACGCACAGATGGCCGAGGAAAAGGGGCTGTTCAGCTTTGATGATGTGGCCAATAGCATGTCAGACAAAATGGTTGCCCGCCATCCTCATGTATTTGGCAACGAAAGCCGGGATAAATCCGCCGAACAGCAGACGCGGGATTGGGAAACCATCAAGGCAGCGGAACGCGCGGCAAAGGCGCAAAAAGGTGTGCTGGACGGAGTGGCCATTGGCCTGCCCGCCCTGCTGCGCGCTGCCAAATTGCAAAAACGCGCGGCCCGCGTTGGGTTTGACTGGCCCGAAACCACGCAGGTCCTCGACAAACTTCAGGAAGAGGCACGCGAATTGGTCGAGGCAAAAAACCGGCTGACCCAGGATGAAATCCGCGAGGAAATGGGGGATCTGCTGTTTGTCATCGCCAACCTTGCCCGCCATCTGGACGTCGAACCCGAAGAGGCGCTGCGCAAGGCCAACGCCAAATTTGAGCGGAGATTTTCCTATATTGAACAACGCCTTGCAGAACAGGGCCGACAGCCGGAAGACAGTTCATTGGACGAAATGGATGCCCTTTGGAACGAGATCCGCGCCGCGGACAAACTGAAAAACGGATAAAACCGGCGATCTTTTGCCTGATTTTTTTAATCAGGTATTGACCGAAGTGTTTTTGTCGGGTTTAAGACGCGCAACGAAATTGATGCTCCAAGGAGTCGCATGATGACCTTCGCCCGCACCCTCACCGCTGCACTTGCCCTGACCACAGCCCTGCCCGTCATGGCCTCGGCCGACGAGGTGAATGTTTATTCCTATCGCCAGCCCGAGCTGATCCAGCCGCTGATGGACGCCTTCACCAAGGAAACCGGCATCGACGTGAACGTGGCCTTCCTGAAAAAAGGCATGATCGAACGTCTGGAAGCAGAAGGAAAACGGTCGCCCGCCGACCTGGTGCTGACCACCGATATCTCTCGTCTGAATGGCGTTGTGGAAGCGGACCTGACCCAGCCTGTACAATCCGAAACACTGGAAGCAAATATCCCGGCTGAGTTCCGTGACCCCGCAGACCAGTGGTTCGGCCTGACCTCACGCGCACGCATCGTTTACGCCTCGAAAGACCGTGTGGCCGAAGGGGACGTGACCACTTATGAAGATCTGGCTGATCCGAAGTGGAAAGGACGCATCTGCACCCGGTCCGGCACCCATTCCTACACCCTGGCGCTGGTTTCGGCCTATCTGAAACACCATGGTGCAGAGGCCACCAAGACCTGGCTGGAAGGGGTGAAATCCAACCTCGCCCGCAAACCGCAAGGCAATGACCGCGCACAGGTCAAGGCGATCTGGGCCGGCGAATGTGACATCTCGATCGGCAACACCTATTACATGGGCAAGATGCTTTCGGATGAGGAGCAGAAAGCCTGGGCCAACAGCGTGAACGTGGTGTTCCCGGTCTTCGAAGGGGACGGCACCCATGTGAACCTGTCGGGCATGGCATTGACCAAACACGCGCCGAACAAGGACAATGCTGTGAAGCTGATGGAATTCCTGTCCTCGCCGGAAGCGCAGGAAATCTATGCAGCGCAGAACTTTGAATACCCGATTGCACCGGGCACCGAGGCGGATGACTTGGTGAAAAGCTGGGGCAGCTTTACCGCTGACAGCCTGAACCTGATGGAGGTGGCCAAGGAACGCCCCGCCGCATTGAAGCTGGTGCAAGAGGTTGATTTCGACGGCTAAGCACTGCGCCAACCACCTGACATCAAAAGAAAAAACCGCCCGGAGAAATCCGGGCGGTTTTCTTTTATTCCATGGCGCGCGACAGCATGTCAGCCACCTGATCACACAGCGGCAAGCGCGCTTTAAACACATCCTCATAAGGCACAAACCGGGCTTCCAACGCGTCATCAGCCGCTGAGGGCTCCCCGCCTTCATAGCGGCACTTGATCCCCAGAAGAACGTAATGAAACGCCGGTTCGCCCTGCCCCGGAAGCGGTGGTTTGATCACCTCCTGCAGGTCCAAAAACCGTTCAGCAGAGGCCCGCACGCCGGTTTCTTCGAAAAGCTCCCGACACGCCCCCTCCTCAAGCGTTTCACCATATTCCAACCGTCCACCGGGAAAACCCCAAAGACCTGCATCCGGTTCATTCTTGCGCTGCACCAAAAGCACGTCCTGACCACGCAGAACAATCGCAAGGACGGCCAGGACAGGTTTGGGCATCACAGCATATCCTTGAGATAACGCCCGGTGTGACTTTCCACGACCTTTGCAACCTGTTCCGGTGTGCCCTTGGCCACAATCGCCCCCCCGCCATCGCCGCCCTCTGGCCCGATATCAATAATATGATCTGCCGTTTTCACCACGTCGAGATTGTGTTCGATCACCACAACAGAATTCCCCTGATCCACCAATTCATGCAAAACTTCCAACAGCTTACGCACATCTTCAAAATGCAGTCCGGTGGTGGGTTCATCCAGAATATAAAGGGTGCGTCCGGTTGAGCGCTTTGACAGCTCCTTTGACAATTTCACCCGCTGCGCTTCGCCACCAGACAGGGTGGTGGCCTGCTGCCCCACCTTGATATAGCCCAGACCAACCCGCATCAGCGCGTCCATCTTTTCCCGGATCGTAGGCACCGCCTGAAAGAATTCCTGCGCATCCTCGACAGTCATATCAAGCACATCTGCAATCGACTTGCCCTTGAAAGTGACCTCAAGCGTTTCCCGGTTATAGCGCGCGCCCTTGCATGTTTCGCAGGTGACATAAACGTCGGGTAGGAAGTGCATTTCGATCTTGATGACCCCATCCCCCTGGCAGGCCTCACAACGCCCCCCTTTGACGTTGAAGCTGAACCGGCCTGGCTTGTATCCACGGGTTTTCGCCTCGGGCAGCCCGGCAAACCATTCGCGGATCGGGGTAAAGGCGCCGGTATAGGTCGCCGGGTTCGAACGCGGTGTGCGCCCAATCGGACGCTGATCAATGTCGATCACCTTGTCCAGATGCTCCAGCCCCTTGATGGTCTCACAGGGCGCAGGTGTCTGCCGCGCACCATTCAGCCGCATCGAGGCCGTCTTGAACAGCGTCTCGATGGTCAGGGTGGATTTGCCACCACCGGACACCCCGGTCACACATACAAATTTGCCCAACGGGAAATCGGCTGTCACATTTTTCAGGTTGTTTCCCGTGGCCTTTTTCACGGTGATTTTCTTGCCATTTCCCTTGCGCCGTTCTGAAGGGACCGGGATTTCACGCACACCGGTAAGGTATTGACCCGTAATGGAATCAGCGGTTTCGGCAATTTGCTGCGGCGTGCCACGGGCGATGATCTCGCCCCCGTGCACCCCTGCCCCCGGCCCGATATCCAGAACGTAATCTGCCTCGCGAATGGCCTCTTCATCATGTTCGACCACAATCACCGTGTTGCCCTGATCACGCAGGTTCTTGAGCGTTTGCAGCAACCGCCCATTATCGCGCTGGTGCAGACCAATCGACGGCTCATCCAACACGTAGAGCACACCGGTCAGACCCGATCCGATCTGGCTTGCCAGCCGGATCCGCTGACTCTCCCCACCCGAAAGTGTGCCGGAATTGCGCGCAAGGGTCAGGTATTCAAGGCCGACATTGTTCAAGAAGCCCAGCCTCTCGCGGATCTCTTTTACAATCGCGCGGGCGATCTCTGCCTTTTGCGGCGAAAGCGACTTTGGCGCCTCTTCGATCCATGCCAGCGCCTCGCGGATCGAAAGCTGCACAACCTGCCCGATATGCATCAGGTTCTCTGCCGGACCGATTTTCACCGCCAGCGCCTCGTCCTTCAGACGATAGCCGCCACACGCCCCGCAAGAACGGTTGTTCTGGTAGCGTTCAAACTCCTCCCGCACCCAGTTGCTGTCAGTTTCACGATAGCGCCGTTCCATATTGGGAATAACACCCTCAAATGGCCGCGTGACTTCATAAACCCGCCCCCCTTCATCAAATCGGAAGGGGATCTCTTCCCCACCAGATCCGTAAAGAAAGATCTGCTGCACATGTTTTGGCAGGTCCTTCCAGGAGGTGTTCCGGTCAAATTCGTAGTGTTTTGCAATGCTCTCAATCGTTTGCAGAAAATAGGGGGATTTGCCCTTGCGCCAGGGCGCCAGCGCCCCGTCATAAACTTTCAGGGTCACATCCGGCACCACAAGGCGTTCATCGAAAAACAGCTCTTTCCCCAGACCATCACATGCCGGGCAGGCCCCAAACGGGGCGTTGAAGGAAAACAGGCGCGGCTCGATCTCGGGGATGGTGAAACCACTCTCGGGGCAGGCAAAATTCTCGGAGAACGTGAAATTTTCCGGCTCTCCCTCTCGCGGGGCTGTTTCCAGAACGGCAATGCCATCAGCCAGGTCCAGCGCGGTGCGAAAACTGTCAGCCAATCGCTGCGCCATCCCCTCGCGCACCACAATCCGGTCCACGACAACATCAATATTATGGCGAAACTTCTTATCAAGCGTGGGGGGCGCATCAAGCTCATACATCTCCCCATTCACCTTGACGCGCTGGAAACCCTTCTTCTGAAGCTCTTGAAATTCCTTCCGATATTCACCTTTTCGGTCACGCACGATCGGGGCCAGCAAATAGGCACGCGTGCCCTCCTCCATCGCCATGACCCGATCCACCATATCCTGGACCTGCTGCGCCTCAATCGGCAGGCCGGTGGCAGGTGAATAAGGCGTGCCCGCGCGGGCAAAAAGCAGGCGCAGGTAGTCGTAAATTTCCGTGACCGTGCCGACGGTTGAACGCGGATTTTTGGAGGTGGTCTTTTGTTCGATGGAGATCGCGGGCGACAGACCCGCAATATGATCCACATCCGGTTTTTCCATCATATCAAGGAATTGGCGCGCATACGCAGACAGGCTTTCGACATAGCGTCGCTGCCCTTCCGCATAGATCGTATCAAAGGCAAGCGAGGATTTCCCCGACCCGGACAGGCCGGTGATCACCACCAACTCGTCACGCGGAATATCCACATCAATCGACTTGAGGTTATGTTCGCGCGCACCGCGCACCTGGATTTCCTTAAGCTCGGCCATTTTGCCCCCTTTGCCGCGCCGATCTCTCCTGCGCAGCCCTGTTCACTTAGCTTTAACCGATAGGGCAAACAGCCCATTGGGACAATCGAAAAGTGAGAACATAGACGGAACATCCTGACATGCGGCAAGAATTCACCAAATCACATCTCTTTTTTTGAATATTTGTAGGGAGGTCATATTGACCGCCCCCTGCACCGCTCTATATGCCTTGCACAAGCATCAAGAGAGGCAAAACATGTTCGGGTTCATGATGGGCGGCGCGAAAATGGCTCCGCAAGACGCGGTTCGTAAAGCCAAGGCAGGCGAAATCACCGTGATTGATGTTCGCGACGCGGGCGAAGTGCAGATGACCGGCAAAGCCAAGGGAGCACTGGTGGTTCCCCTGTCCGTGATGCCTTTTCAATGTGACCCCAAAGGGCCAGATTTCAACAAGGCGATCGACCCATCCAAACCGGTCGCCCTTTACTGCGCCTCAGGTGCACGCTCAGCGATGGGCATCCGTATCCTGAAGAAACTGGGATATGATGAGGTCTATAATATCGGTGGCCTCGGCCACTGGCATCAGGCAGGTGGCGAGGTCACCCGATAAGATCCCGACAATGGAAAAACCCGCGCCAGATCAGCGCGGGTTTCCTTTAATATCAGACCCTTAGATCAGATGTGCAATGCGCGACCATAGGCGTCAAGCACGGCCTCATGCATCGATTCACTGATCGTTGGGTGCGGGAACACCGTGTGCATCAGCTCTTCTTCCGTGGTTTCGAGCGTCTTGCCCACCACATACCCCTGGATCATCTCGGTCACTTCGGGGCCCACCATATGGGCGCCCAGCAGCTCGCCGGTTTTGGCGTCGAACACGGTCTTGATCATCCCCTCAGCGTCGCCCATGGCGATGGCCTTGCCGTTGCCGATAAACGGGAAACGGCCGACCTTGACCTCATAGCCCTGCTCTTTGGCCTTAGCCTCCGACAGGCCGACCGAGGCCACCTGCGGGTGGCAATAGGTGCAGCCCGGAATGCTTTCTGGTTTCACCGGATGGGCATGCAGGCCATTGATCAGCTCGGCCACCATCACACCTTCATGGCTGGCTTTGTGGGCAAGCCACGGCGCACCGGCAATGTCGCCAATCGCATAAAGACCGTCCACACCGGTGCGGCAATAGGCGTCGGTGACCACATGGGTGCGGTCAACCTTCACGCCAAGCCCTTCCAGACCCAGCCCTTCGACATTGCCGACAATGCCGACCGCCGAAATCACCGTGTCAAATTCCTGCTTTTCAACCTTGCCACCCACTTCGATATGGGCAGTCACCTTGCCCTTGGCACGGTCGAGCTGCTTAACCATGGCTTTTTCCATGATCTTCAGCCCCTGCTTCACGAAAGATTTCTTGGCAAAACCCGAGATCTCCGCATCTTCCACCGGAAGCACCCGATCCATCACCTCAACCACAGTGGTGTCCGCCCCCAATGTGTTGAAGAAGCTTGCAAATTCGATACCAATCGCCCCGGAGCCGATCACGAGGAGTTTCTTGGGCATACGCGGCGGGTTCAACGCGTGGCGATAGGTCCAGACCAGATCACCATCGGCCTCGAGCCCCGGCAATTCCCGCGCACGCGCGCCCGTGGCAAGGATGATGTTCGGAGCCGACAGCTCTTCGACGCCTTTGTCCGTTTTGACCGAAACCTTGCCCTTTGCAGGAAGGGTCGCATCCCCCATCACCACGGTGATCTTGTTCTTCTTCATCAGATGACCGATCCCGGAAGACAGCTGCTTTGCCACACCACGAGAGCGTTTCACAATGGCTGGCAAATCATAATCAATCTTGTCCGCCGACAGGCCAAACTCTTTGGCGCGATGCATCAGATGAAACACTTCAGCCGAGCGCAGCAGCGCCTTTGTCGGGATGCACCCCCAGTTCAGGCAGATCCCGCCCAGGTTTTCACGCTCGATGATGGCCACATTCTGACCCAGCTGGGCCGCGCGGATCGCAGCGACATAGCCCCCCGGGCCAGCACCAACAACAATTGTATCAAAGGATTTCGCGGCCATGGTTTCCTCCTGGTTTAGATACCGGTCTGCAAATATAGTTTGGCATTAAACTATTTTGTTCAACGGATCAATGAATTTGACGGAAAAGTCGAAATCTAGGCATCCCCTTGAAAAAAAGTCGAATTCCATCGCTCCATGATCAGTGTGCTGCTTTTTTCACCTTAGGCCAATAAAAAAGGCTGCACCAAAAGTGCAGCCTTATCAGATCTCGCCGGTTCGACAGCCCGTATTCAGGCGGTAAACTGGTTCAGGATCGCGGCATAGCCCCCCTCTGCCTGAAACGCCATTTCGGGCCCGGTCGAAGGTCGCGCCAAGACATCGTTACGATAGGGAAACCGACCGAAACGGCGGATCACTTCGCGATGCACCCGGGCATGCAGGACATTGCTGCCCGAAGCGCCCCCTTCCATCCTTGTCAGCATCAGGCGCACACAACGCTCCTGATCCGGGAGGTTTTCACTATGCATCAGGGGAAGATAAAAGAACTGACGCTGCGGTTCGGGAACGCGCTTGTCCCACCCTTTTGAGATCGCTCGCTTGGCCGCAGAGCGCGCCAGATGATCGGTCGCAAATGCCTTGCCACTGCCGCGGAACATATTTCGCGGCAACTGGTCCATAAGGATGATATAGGCCAGCGCGCACTCCGCATCCCTCATCCAATCGCTATACGCTCCGCCCTGCGCAGCCTCCCATTCTTTTTCAAACCGGTCCCGAATACGGGCATCAAGCTCTTCTGATCCCTGATACCACCCGTCCGGTCCAACGTCGTTCACCCAGAAGTCAATAATTTCACTCGGCGCACACATTGTGCCCTCCTCTACGCCTGCTCGTTCATGGAATCGTTACAAATCCCACCACGCATGCGCAATATCTTTCCTTAACCAGGTAACATCTTGAAATATTCTTCCCGAAAAAATGTAACATTCCCGCCATTCTGGTGAACGGAGCGGATCGGGGTGGCCGCTCCACCGACAAAACCATCAGTGGAGCGAGCAGGCAGATGCAGTGGTCGCGGGACAGTCAGCCCTGCGCCATGTCTCCTTCATTTGCCTCTTCGGCCCATACTTCCTGTGCCATATCAACAGCCACGGGGGAGGCCGCAGGCGACATGGTCATGTAGCTGCTGGTATCATCCATGGCAGGCGCCGCGCGCCGGGTGGACCGCCACAGGCCATATCCCAAAAGCAGCAGAAGAAGGGCCCCCATATAGACAAAGAAGCCCAGCGGACCCAGCACACTCATGATCCAGCCGGTCACAACCGGCCCCATGATTGCGCCGATACCATTGACGAAAATCAGACCCGCAGATGCGGCGGCCATGTCATCAACGTCCAGATAGTCGTTCACATAAGCCAGCAGCAGCGCATAAAGCGGGTTGGTCATACCGCCGACAAAAAATGCGGCCACCAGGAATGCGTAATAACTGGAGCCCGCAAACAGGGGGACAAACGACGCCACCCCCGCGATGCCGGCAACAACCAGGATCAGCCGTCGACGATCTGCCCGGTCAGAGATCCAGCCAATCGGGTATTGCAACACCAAACCGCCGATATAGAACATCGACACGAAAAACGAGATTTCCCCCACCGACATGCCGATTTCACTGCCAAACACCGCCGACATACCAAACATGGCTGCATAAACGCCGCCGACCACCATGATGCCGACAAAGCCCAGGGGAGACAGTAAAAATAGCTCACGCAGGCTCATCCCCTTGGTGTTTTCAAAAGCGGGGGTGGGGCTGATTGACAGAAGGATCGGGGCAAAGGCGATCGACACAAGCACCGAAGGCAGAATGAACAGCATAAAGCCACCGGGATCCCCCAGCACCAGAAGATATTGCGCAGTGATGATCCCCACCATCTGAACAATGAGATACAGCGACAATGCCTTGCCGCGGTTTTCGTTGTCAGCGGCATTGTTGAGCCAGCTTTCAGCCGTCACATACACGCCAGAAAAACAGAACCCGATGACCACACGCAGGGCGGTCCAGGCGATGGGGTGGGTCATCGCGGGATATAGGATCAGCACAGCCGAGATGAACGATCCGAGGGCCGCAAAGACCCGCACATGACCAACGCGCCGGATCATCAGCGGCGTCAGACGTGACCCGAACAGAAAACCCGCAAAATAGCCCGACATGACAATGGACATGTGAAACGTGGAAAACCCTTCGATCCCCCCGCGAATCCCAAGCAGCGTGCCCTGGACGCCGTTCCCAACCATCAACAGCATCATTCCCAAGAGCAGCGCCCATGAGCTTTTCAACACCTGAAACATATCCGCCTCCTAAAGCGTATCGGGATAAACTTGAGGCACATGTTTACCCCAAAACGCCCACATTTCTGATATCTCTTACCACATCTCAGCTTTGCCCTGTGTCAGGTTCATCCTGAAAGGCTTTGGTCCTCGGCAGAGACAAACCGATCTCTCAAAATAGAGAGGATCTGTATCAAATATCTGACAATCACGACCTGTTAAAGTCGCGTTTCGTCACCCGACCCCTCCGGGAAGCAGCAAAGAGGAATCGCCATAAGAGAAGAAGCGGTACCGATGGGTGATTGCGTGCTGGTAAACCGCGCGCATCCGGTCCTGCCCCATCAGGGCCGACACCAGCATCATCAGGGTTGATTTCGGCAGGTGGAAATTGGTCATCAGCCCATCGGCGATTTTAAACCCATATCCGGGCATGATGAAAATATCCGTCTCCCCCGCCCAGGCGGCAATCTGCCCCTGCGAGGTGGCTGCGCTTTCAATCAGTCGCAATGCGGTGGTGCCCACCGAGATCACCCGACCGCCCGCCGCCTTGGTCGCATTGATCTCCTCCGCCGCATTTTCGGAAACATGCCCCCATTCCGCATGCATTTTATGATCCCGCACATCATCCACCTTGACCGGCAGAAACGTCCCCGCCCCGACATGAAGCGTCACCTCGGTGATCCCGACGCCCATCTCGGCCACACGGGCCAAAAGCGCCTCGTCGAAATGAAGCGAGGCTGTCGGGGCAGCGACCGCGCCGGTCTTCTTGGCAAAGACGGTCTGATAATCCACGACATCCTGCGCGTCAGCCGCGCGCTTGGCCGCGATATAAGGGGGAAGCGGCATTTCCCCGGCCTCTTGCAGGGCTGCGTCAAAATCCACGCCGGACATGTTGAAGGCCAATACCCCCTGCCCGTCTTCCTTGTTCAAGAGGGTTGCACTCAGCCCCGCGGCAAACGCGATCACCTCCCCCTCACGCACCTTGCGCAGGGGTTTGATCATCGCACGCCAATACCCGTCCGCGGTGGGAGACAAGAGCGTCACTTCGATTTTTGCCTGTCCTTCCCCAGGCGCCTGCCCCGCGCGGCTGCGGGTCCCAAACAGGCGGCCGGGAATGACCTTGGTATTGTTCAGCACCAGCCGGTCACCGGGACGCAGCCAGTCACACAGGTCACGCACATGGGCATCCACCTGCCCCTCCGGGGTCGCCACAAGCATCCGGCTGGCCGGACGCGGGCGCACAGGACGGGTTGCGATCAGCTCTTCAGGCAGGTCGAAATCGAAATCACTCAGTTTCATCTGGTATTCTTGTCCGGGATCAGTTCGGTTGAGACGGTTTGGGCGGCGGTTTGCGACGGAAGATGTCTCTAAAGATCCCCGGCGTAAAAAGCGAGAGCAGATTTACGTTTACATTCGGCAGATCCGGCGTGCCCTCAAGGCTGTAATTGAACCCGACCAGCCCCTCGCCTTTGCGCGCCATGACCCGACCGACGGAATTCACGAAATAGAAGGGGGACACCACCCCCTGCATCTCCATCCTGCTGCTGCCCAGATGATAATACCCATCCATTGAAATCCCCATGGACGGCCCGACTGCCGAACTGCGATAAACCGAGACCTTTTCGGGATCGAGGCGGAAGCGGCCCTCGACCTCATTGAACTGAATTCCCTGCCCGCCCAACTGCTGCAACAGCCCGACGACAGAGATGGCCGAGAGCAGCTCCGCCATGGCCGGGGCCTCCCTGACCGAGATATCCGAAATCTTGACTTCGCCATCATAAGTGCCTTTTGCACCGCCAGGCGCCAGAACAAGGTTCATCTTGCCGCCGACGGCGGATTTGAACACCCCTGCCGCTTTCATCACCCCCCCGGCATTGGCAGAGGTGATGCGAATGGCCGTTCCTTTGGCCTGCGGGGCCACCACCCCCGAAATGGCCGGGCCATTGGCGACGCGGGCCTTAAAGGTGCCGGTGGTGCCGTTATGCTGTGTGAAATCCCCGGCAAACCCGGTCAGGACAATTCCGTTCGACACGATCAGGCGATCCAGCTGCAGATCAATGGGCACAGCCCCTTGAACGCTGCCCCCTCCTTTGCCACCGCCCAGGGTAGCCTTGCGCATATCCAACGTGCCCCCCCTGACCGAAATCGCAGGGGGCACGCCCTTGCCGCGACCAACCAACGTGACCGGAGCTTTAAGCCACCCTCCCAGACTGACCTCGGAAAACTCGGCAGCTTCCAGCTCTTTTTGGGCATTAAACCGCATCTGCCCAACTGCGGAAAACCCGGGCGCCTTGATTTCGAAGGACGGAATGGCCGCCGGTTTGCTCAACACTGCCTCCAGCAGCAAATCCCCTTTGGATGCTCTGGGTTTGGACCAGCCAAGCGCGCTGATCGCGAGGCCCACGCCCCTCAGGTCAGATCGGGCCGTCAGGCGTGGCGGCGTATCTGGGGCAAGCGTGATCTCATAGGACAGCGTCCCGCGTCCGCTCAGCGTTCCCTTTGGGAGTTCGATCTGAAGTTCATCCAGCAGGCGCTGGTCCAGCGGCAGGTCACCGGTGACACGTGACGCCTGCCCGCGCCCGGTTTCCGGATCCAGCGGCATGACCCATTTTGTGCTGAGCGGCGCCTTGCCCAAACGCCCCTGCCCGGTCAGGATGATGGCGTCATTGCGGGCCGAAAGCTCACCGCTTTTCAGTCGTAAAACCTCTTCAGGGATCAGGCTATCGCTGACCACATTGCGCAGGGTTGCATTCAGGTCATATTCCGCCTCTTGCGGGCGCAGTTTACGCTTCAACACCAGATGGATAGGCCCGGTAAGCGCGAACCTTCCGCCGGACACCACATCCGGTCCAAGTGTCTTGCTGTGCTTGAAGATCCGAAACGGCGGTCTGGACAGCACATCAAGCGCGGCCGGCACCGCACCACGCAGGTTCAGATCCACCCGCGCAGGCGCCGGTTTGGTCTTCATGTCAAGAACAACAAAACGCGTTCCGGCAATGTCAATCGCCTCATGCCCCTCGGGACGCACCACCCCTTTGTCAGCGGCCACAATCAATTGGTTGTTTTCAATATAGAGCCGGCCCGACGCCTCCTCGACCGGCACCATGTCACGCACGACGGTTGCTTTGAGGTCCTTGAAATCCGAACTGACCGCCACAACCGGCTTCTGCCCCGGCTTCACCCGAACCGAGGCACTCACATCCTCAAGATAACCGGAATGGACATTTTTTTTGGTCCAGGTGCGGGATTTGAGGCTTTTCTCGCGGATCGGCCAGAAGGTCACCACCTGCTCTGGCGTCACTTTCTTCGCAGTCAGATCCAGCGCCAGATCCCAGCTTTGATTGCGCACCGCAGCGCGCCCGCGACCGGTGGCTGTCACCGGGTTCATCCCATCGTCATAGCTGACGGATAACGCCCCCAGATCGAGTTCAAAAGGATCGAGACGCAGACGAAAATCCGCCTGCCCACCAGCAAGATCAACCGGCCCCTCAAACAGGTCTGGCGGAGAAATCCGAGCAGATGACAGCGCCAGTTGGCCGATCAGTTCAGCAGGCCAGCCCCGATCCCAGCCACGCAGGTAGGCATGACCGTCTATTTTCGCCTCCCCCCAATCAGAAAGAACGGAAATCTCAGCAAAATCAATACGCTCCCGTTCCGGGTCATAATCCATATAGACCTTGCCACCGTCAAATCGGATCGGCGCGACCCCCTCGCCCGGCGTGATGGCCCCTTCGCCAAATTCCAATGTGCCCGCCAGATCTTCGATCCCGCCTGCATCATTGATGACCGTATGCAAAGCGCCGGAAATCGGGGCGTCCACCACAGACAGGAACGCCATCACCGGGGATTGGGCCGCGATATCCTGGGCAAGTGCGTTCTTGAAGGTCGCGGTCATCGTGGCCCCGGTGCGCCCCTTGAACGCGCGGAACCCCAAGATGGTCTCGGCCAGTTCCTCGGTCTGGTTGAACACGTCAAAGGCGACGCTGATATCCACCGCTTCCTCGTTATGGGTAACCTTGAGCCGCCCATCGGTCACCTGCCACAACCGGCCCGAGCGAGCATCTTCAAGCGTAATTGTCAGGGCTTCTGTCGTGATATCCTCAAGCCCGGACAGCTTGCCGGATGAAAATTCGCTGTCGATCACGTCGAGAATGGTGGCAAGATCCCCGGTTGCCCCGCCACCGGCCCCGAAACTCAGATCGAACTCACCATTGGCGCGTCTGCGAAGGGTCACCTGCGCGCCATGCAGGCGCAGCCAGGCGGGTTTGATCTCACCGCGCACCACATCGCGAAAATGCATGCCCCCTTCAACCGCATTCAATCGCGCCACTTCCAGACCGGTCTGATCCTTGATGCCCACATCCACCATGCGCAGACGGGGGATCCCCTTGGGACTGAAACCGAACTCCAGCCGGTGCAGGGACAGGTCCGCCTTGTCTGTCTGTTGATTGATCACCGTTTCGACCTGCCGGGTCAGCCAGTCCGGCAAGGTCACAACCCG
This sequence comes from Aliiroseovarius crassostreae, assembly GCF_025137635.1. NCBI lineage: Bacteria > Pseudomonadati > Pseudomonadota > Alphaproteobacteria > Rhodobacterales > Paracoccaceae > Aliiroseovarius > Aliiroseovarius crassostreae. Next base: position 1,600,200 of record NZ_CP080772.1, read on the forward strand.
CCCCGTCAGGGACATGGACAGCATGATCGCGAAAAGCACAGCCCCCACGGCCAGAAGCACGGTCCAGATGCTCAGATGCCATTTCAAGCGGCGGCGTCTGCGGGCTTTTCGCGCTGCAATCGGACACATCGGGCCATCGGGGCCGTCCACAACCGGGCCATGGCGGCCTGAGATCGGCGCGGTATTGTCGGGCAGACCCTGGCCACGCTCGATCTTCGGCACAATATCGACCGTCGCGCCACCATCCTTGCCGCCATCCTCGCTGCCCGTCAGGGGCGCGTGGGGAATATGGTTGTCTGATGTGCCCATATGTGCCGAGCGTGCCTTTCACCAACTGCTCCGAAAACCGCCCCTCGGTTTGGTCTTTTTCACCAGACCTTGCCCCGATTGACCGCGCCCTTTCATATTGCGCTTTTTGGCCGTAAAACAAAAGCCTGTGAATAGCTAAACCGCATCGGGAAGGAAGCCAAGCAATGGACGCAACCCCTTTGGAAACAGGCGCAATTGCGCCAGATTTCACATTGCCCCAGGACGGGGGGGATCCGGTCACCTTGTCACGGGTCGAAACGGACGGTGCGCGCACACCCGTTGTCTTGTTTTTCTATCCCAAGGACAGCACCCCCGGCTGCACCACCGAGGCACAGGATTTCTCATCCCTTCTGCCCGATTTCCAGTCGCTGGGCGTGCAGGTCTTCGGGATCTCGAAGGACAGCCTGAAACGCCACGAAAACTTCCGCGCCAAGCAGGCGCTGACTGTGCCTCTTCTGTCTGATGCGGACGCGCAGGTCTGCGAGGCATATGGAACATGGGGCGAGAAAAAGAACTATGGCCGGGTTTATCTTGGTATCACCCGCACCACCTATCTGATTGATGCAGAAGGTAAAGTCGCCAAAGCATGGACCAAGGTCAAGGTCAAGGATCACGCCCAGGCCGTGCTCGAGGCCGCGCGCGAACTGGTTGAACAATGACCCGGACCCAGCTTTCCAAACCGCTGGCCCAGATGGCCGAAGAGGTGCTGCGCACCGCTGATGGTCGCGAAAAATGTGCCCTGTCACGCCGTTACGCCGCAGAATGGTTTGCCGCACGCGACGGTGGAGATCTGCCGGAGATCGGAACCGCCGCTCCACCGGATTTTCCCGCCCGACCGGACCATCCCGAACTGAAAGATCCGCGTGACGTGCCCAAGCGCAAACCCGGCAGCCCAGAAGGACGCATCGCGCTTCTGCATGCCGTGGCGCATATCGAACTGAACGCCGTGGACCTGCACTGGGACATCATAGCCCGGTTTTCCCATATCAAGATGCCCCCCGGCTTCTTTGACGACTGGGTCAAGGCCGCTGATGAAGAAAGCAATCATTTCAATCTTGTCTGCGACCGACTGGAAGCCCTTGGCAGCCATTACGGCGCATTGGCGGCCCATGCGGGCATGTGGCGCGCCGCCGAAGACACAAAAGATGACATCATGGGGCGCCTCGCGGTGGTGCCGATGGTTCTTGAAGCGCGCGGGCTGGATGTGACCCCCGGCATGATCAACATCTTCCGGTCCGCAGGCGATTTGGACACCGTGGCAGCACTTGAGGTGATCTATGCCGAGGAAGTTGGCCATGTGGCCTATGGATCCAAATGGTTTCATTTCCTCTGTGGCCGCCATGATCTTGATCCCAAAGACACGTTTCACGGGTTGGTCCGCCGCTACTTCCATGGCGCGCTCAAACCACCCTTCAACGAAGAGAAGCGGGCCGAAGCCGGCTTGCCCCCGGATTTCTACTGGCCACTTGCCGAAGAGACACCGAAACGCGCAGGGGGCACGCCCACGTAACCACAGACCCACCCAAGATCGGATCGGCGGCATCCTGCCCGGAATGCGACATAACTGCCTTGGGGGGCAAAATTTCTTGCACCAACGCCGGTCGCACGGTAATCCGTTTCCGAACATTTAACGGGCCACGCGAAAAAGGTCCGAAAATGCCGGGGAATGGGAAGCCTCAACCGGGGCGAAAAGCGAGGTCTGTCTTGAAGACACGTCTGATCGACAAAATGAATCACGGGCTGGAGCGTTTCTTTCCGGAGCAGCGTCTGTTCCTGCGATCGGATGATGGCACCCGGTTTATTCGCCTGTCCCCCATGACACAGCTGATCGGCTGGACCGGTTCAACGCTGTTTGTCGCATGGTCCATTATCGCCACTGCCGTGTTCCTGATGGACAGTATCGGTTCGGGCAATCTGCGCGATCAGGCCGAACGCGATAAGCAGCTTTATGAAAAGCGCCTGCAAAGCCTGTCGGCCGAACGTGACACCCGGGCAGAAGAGGCGGCGGCAGCCCAGGCACGTTTCAACAAGGCGCTCACAGAAATCTCGGACATGCAAAGCGAGCTTCTGGCCTCGGAAGAACGCCTGCGCGAACTGGAAACCGGTATTGGCGTCATCCAGGGCACCCTGCGCCGCACTCTGAGCGAACGGGATGATGCGCGCGACAGCCTCGAAGCAATGATTGCAGAGAAAGCCGGCGAAGAGCAAAAGGCCTCTCCGCTTCCGAAACAGGCGCGTGACACCCTGACATTCCTGACGGCAGCCCTTGAAAATACTGCGGTCGAACGGGATCTTCTGGCCGAACAATCCCTTGAAGCGCAGCAATACGCTCAGGAAATGTTCTATGAAAGCCGTCTGCGCGACGAGCGCAACGACCAGATTTTCCGCCAGCTTGAAGATGCGGTCTCGGTCTCGATGGAACCGATGGACAAGATGTTCCGCCAATCCGGTATGTCGGTGGATCACATCCTGAGCCAGATCAAACGCGGCTATTCCGGTCAGGGGGGGCCAATGACGCCGCTGATCCTCTCGACCCGTGGCGGCGAACCCGATGCCGATGCCACGCGCGCCAACGAGATCCTGAGCCGGCTGGATCAGATGAACCTTTACCGCATTGCGGCACAGAAAATGCCCTTTGACATGCCGGTGAAATCCGGTTTCCGCTTCACCTCCGGGTTTGGGCGGCGCTGGGGGCGCATGCATAATGGCACCGATTTTGCAGCGCCGATCGGCACACCGATCTACGCACCGGCCGATGGGGTCGTTACCTTTGCCGGCTGGAGCTCGGGATATGGCCGTCTGGTCAAGATCCAGCATGAGTTCGGAATTGAAACCAGATATGCGCATCAATCTGCCATTCGGGTGAAAAAGGGCCAAAGGGTATCGCGCGGCGACAGAATCGGTGATATTGGAAACTCTGGGCGGTCCACCGGACCACATCTGCACTACGAAGTGCGAGTCGGCGGCAAGCCCATCAACCCGATGATCTACATCAAGGCAGGACGAGATGTTTTCTAAATCCAGGATCAATGAACCGGGCCCCAAGGCCGGCGACACCGACGCAAAAGCAGCCGCCCCCGAAAAGCCCGCCATTCCGACCCCTGCAGCCCCCCCGGCCGCAGCCCCCAAGGCAAAACCGCCTGCATCCACCCTGTCCTCGGACATCGTCATCAAGGGTGACGTTCGCTCGACCGGCGATATCATCGTCGAAGGCACCGTCGAAGGGGATATTCGCGCCCATCAGTTGACGGTTGGCGAAGGCGCCACGGTCAAGGGTGAAGTGGTTGGTGACGATGTGGTCATCAATGGCCGGATCATCGGCCGCCTGCGCGGGTTGAAAGTGCGCCTGACCTCGACCGCACGTGTCGAAGGCGACATTATTCACAAGACCATCGCCATCGAAAGCGGCGCGCATTTCGAAGGATCTGTGCAGCGTCAGGATGATCCGCTGTCCAAAGGCGCCAAGCCGATCCCATCGGCCCCTGCGGCCCCGGCAGCTCCCAAAGAATAAGCGCTTTGACAGATGCAGAAAGGCCGCCCCGGGGCGGCCTTTGGCGTTGCGGGCAGAGGCCTTATGAAAGCGCTCAGGGATTGCTGTGATCCAACAAAGAACTGGAAACGCCCCTTCAGCCCTCAAAACTCATGGTGCGACGGTAAAGATGCCAGGTGGCATGGCCCAGAACCGGCAACGCGATGAAGAGGCCGAAAAACAGGGGAAGCATCCCCAGCAGTGTGACCACCGTCACAATCCCTCCCCAAAAAACCATCGGCACAAGGTTTTGCATGACCGCCTGAAAAGAGTGGATCATCGCCGAGATAAAATCCATTTCACGGTCCAGCAACATCGGCAGGCTGCACACGGTGATCGAGAACGCCACGAAGGCCATGGCGCCCCCCACCAGCGTTCCCACCGCCAGCATGGAAATCCCGTTTCGGTTCAGCAGCGCGTCCTGCCAGTTCGAGGTGATATTGGTCATGGGCTGCAACCCCATGAACAGCATGAACACGATATGCGCGACAAAAATCCAGAACAGGAACCCCATGATCAGCACCATGGCAATCGACGGAAATTGCCTGTCTTTCTGATTGACGACGGACCCGAGGATCTGGGCCCAATCCAGCTCGCCCCCCTGCTCCAATCGGCGGCTGACCTCGTAAAGCCCAACCGCGAGAAACGGCGCGAGGAAGGGAAATCCGAACGCAACCGGGATGATCCAGTAGCTTTGCCCCATTACCTCGAACTCAAGATAAAGAACAATTCCACCCAGCACATAAAATAGCGCAAAGAAAAGACCAAAGGCCGGGGCACGCCTGAAATCGGTCCACCCATTCCTGAGCGCCGCCATCACGTCAGAGATGGTGATCTGGTTAATCGTTGGGGGCGCAGAAGCCTCCAGTTCCGTTGCGTCCGTCATTCTTTCTCCCTGCGTTTTTTCTTTTTCTCGCGCGTGGTTACGAGTGTTACGAGGGAATGGCGTTCCGTCAAGTTCCTGAACATGTGAATTTGTTGCAATGGATATAAAAAAGGGGCCGCGAGGGCCCCCTTTGCACAGATCCGCCAACCAGATCAGTCGGTGGCGTTCGCTTCGGCACGAGATTTGCCCGCAACGTCCTGGGCTAGAACAGCAGCCATGAAGGCATCCAGATCCCCATCCAGAACCCCTTTCGTGTCCGAGGTCTCGTGGCCGGTGCGCAGGTCTTTGACCATCTGATAGGGCTGCAGGACATAGGAACGGATCTGATTGCCCCATCCCGCGTCCCCTTTGTTTTCATGCGCTTCGTTGATGGCAGCGTTCCGCCGGTCCAGTTCCATCTGATAAAGGCGCGATTTCAGCGCCTTCATGGCGATGTCCCGGTTCTGGTGCTGGGATTTTTCCGAGCTGGTGGTCACGATCCCCGTCGGGATGTGGGTGATCCGCACCGCCGAATCCGTGGTGTTCACGTGCTGACCACCCGCACCGGATGACCGGTAGGTGTCGATGCGAATGTCAGAAGGATTGACCTCGATCTCGATATTGTCATCCACCACGGGATAGACCCAGACCGAACTGAAGGACGTATGACGCTTCGCGGCTGAATCGTAGGGCGAAATCCGAACCAGGCGGTGCACACCGCTTTCCGATTTCAGCCAGCCATAGGCATTGTGGCCGGAAATCTTGTAGGCGGCGGACTTGATCCCGGCTTCATCCCCCGCACTTTCCGACTGCAATTCGACCTTGTAACCATGCGCTTCGGCCCAGCGGACATACATACGTGCCAGCATCGATGCCCAGTCGCAGCTTTCCGTGCCGCCTGCGCCGGCATTGATTTCAAGAAACGTATCGTTACCGTCAGCTTCACCGTCCAGAAGCGCCTCAAGCTCAGCCGCGGCAGCCTTTTCGACCAGCGCCCTCAGACCGGCTTCTGCCTCTGAGACAACCTCGTCATCCTCTTCCATTTCGCCCAGTTCAATCAGGTCAATATTGTCCTGCATGTCCTGCGCCATGGCTTTATAGCCGTTCACCGCATCCAGAAGCGTCTGACGGTCCCGCATCAGTTTCTGCGCCCGCTCCGGATCGTTCCACAGGTCGGGATCTTCGGTCATCGCATTGAACTCTTCCAGCCGGTGCTCTGCTGTTTCCCAGCCGATCCGCTCGCGCAGGAGGGCCAGAGATTTCTCGATGGCATCTACGTTTTTCTGAGCTTCTGCCCGCATGGGTTCATCCTCTGTTTCAATTCCGTTCCCCGCAATAGCAATCAGCGGGGCGTTGGGCAAGTTGTGATCCGGGGAAGGGTTGGGGGAAGGATGGAAATTTTAGCCGGTTTAGCGGCGGCGCGGGCGCGACAGGGGCTCTGCCCCTCGCACTGCGTGCTCACCCCGGGATATTTCTGTCCAGAAAATGAGAAGGCACAGGCAGCGCGCGGCCATTGTGAAAGAGATGCAGCTTTTGCGGCTGGATTGAAAGCGACACCCGCCGAGAGCGCAGCCCTGTGTGATCACCGGGCAGTTTGGCGACGATCTTGGGCGTATCGGCGTTTTCTATGGCGAGATGGACATGGCTGACATCCCCAAGAGCTTCGACCCGCTCCACCGAGGCGCTCAGAAGGTCGGGTTCGGGAGACAGGGCGATATGTTCAGGACGCACGCCAAGTGTCACGAAGGCGCCTTCCAGATCCGGGCTGGAGGGCATAGGCGCGCGCACCACCCCGCCCCCGGCAAGTGTGACCTCGGTGTCTGCCCCTGTCCGGCTGATCTGCGCGGGCAGCATGTTCATCTCGGGACTTCCGATGAACCGCGCCACAAACTCGGTTTGCGGCTGGTCATAAAGCTCCATCGGTGTCCCGATCTGAACAATCCCCTGATCCGAGAGCACCGCCACCCGGTCCGCCAGTGTCATGGCTTCGATCTGGTCATGGGTGACATAAATCATCGTGCTCTCGGGCATCTCGGCCTTGAGCCGGGCAATCTCACTCCGCATGGAGACCCGAAGCGATGCATCGAGATTGGAAAGTGGTTCGTCAAACAGGTAAAGTTTTGGATCGCGCACCATTGCACGGCCAATTGCAACCCGCTGCTGTTGACCGCCGGACAATGTTCTGGGCAAGCGATCCAGATATGGCGACAGGCGCAGCCGCTCGGCGACCCCGTAGACCTTGGCCTTGATTTCGGGCTTTGGGTGCCTGGCGATTTTGAGCGCATAGGCCATGTTGTCAAACACGCTCATATGCGGATAAAGCGCATAGTTCTGAAACACCATGGCCACGCTGCGGGCGTTGGGCGCAACGGAGCCCACATCCTTGCCTGCTATGCGAATGTCACCATGGGTGGGTTTTTCCAGACCGGCAATGAGGCGCAAAAGCGTGGACTTACCGCAGCCCGACGGGCCGACCACCACAAGCAGTTCCCCCCGGCGCAGCTCAAGATCCAGATTGCGCAGCACGCTGACGGATCCGAAGGATTTTGAAAGGCCCGAAATTTTCAGCCCGATCTGTTCATGTTCCCTGCCCTGCATGTTGGTCATTCTCTTGCCGCCGCCCCGCTCAGAAGGCCGTGAATGAAACAACGTTGCAAGACGAAAAAGACCAAAAGCGGCACGATCATCGAGACGAAAGCGGAGGCGGCCAGCAATTCCCATTCGCCGCCATGTGTCCCCATCATCTCCACGATCCGGCCCGTCATCACAAGATGCTCCTCTCCCACACCCAAAAACACGCGGGCCACCAACAGATCGTTCCAGACCCAGAGGAATTGAAAGATCGACAGGCCTGCCAGCGCGGGGAATATCAGCGGCAGGACTATCGTGTGAAAAATCCGCAATTCCCCCGCCCCATCAAGGCGCGCGGCTTCGATCAGCTCGGCCGGCAGCCGTGCCATCGCGGCGCGCAGCAGAAAGATGGCGAAGGGCAGGCCAAACCCGGTATGGGCCAGCCAGATCCCCGGATAGGATTTTCCAAGACCCGATTGATTGTAAAGAGACAGGAGCGGGATGAACGCGACCTGAAGCGGCACGACAAGCAGCCCAACAATGCTGGCCAGGAGCAATGGCCGACCGGGCACGTCCATCCAGGTCAGCGCATAGGCGGCAAATGCGGCAATCAGCACGGGCAAAATGGTGGATGGCAGCGTGACGGTGAGCGTATTGACAAAACTTTGCCCCATGCCTTCGGCGCGCAGCACCTTGAGATAGTTTTGTGCCGTGAATTGCGGCGGGGTTACGACCACGACAAAGATCCGCTGCGGCTTCAATCCCTCCGGCCGTTCCGGGTAGGTGATGACAAAATCACCGCTCTCCTCAACCCGGACCTGATACCCGGAGCGATGGAAAGCCACCTGCCCGGCGCGCATGGCCGACGGGGCCGCAGCGGTCAGGCCGAACCGCAGCACCCTGCCCTGCTTTCCATCGAGGAGATTACCCGTCAGCACCCAATCCTCCCCCTGTCGGATCGCCCCTTCTGGCGCAGGCGCGCGCAATTTCAGGACCTGCTCAGAAGGCTGCAGCGCCGTCCACCACCCGCTTGCTGATACCGCATCCCGATCCCGAAATGAGCTGACCAGCAGCCCGAGTGTCGGCATGATCCACAAAAGGACCAGCAGAACCGCGACAGAATTTGCGACCCAACGCAGGGGAGTATGATGCGACACACCTCTCATCAGCGCGACGCGCGGCCCGTGGATCGGATCATCCAGACCATCACAGGTGTCACCAGAAGCATGATCACCACGGCAACCGCAGACGCCCGCCCCGGATCGGCCGCCCGAAACATCCAGTCATACATGAGATTGGCCAGAACCTGTGTGCCCCATTGCCCATTGGTCATTGCAAAGACAATATCGAAGACCTTCAACACCGTCACCGTGATGGTGGTCCAGACCACTGCAATCATTCCCCGGATCTGTGGCAGCTGGATCTGCACAAAGATCCGAAACGTCCCTGCACCGTCAAGACGGGCGGCCTCCTGCGTATCCGAGGGAAGCGTTTTCAGCGCGGCAGACAGGACCACCATCGCAAATCCGGTCTGGATCCAGATCAGAATGGCCATCAGAAAAAATGTGTTCCAGATGGGCGTGGCAATCCAGGCCTGCGGCGTGCCACCGGCGCCCGTGACGATGGCATTCAACAGGCCGATCTGGTCGCCCTGCCCTGCCCCTCGATAGGCATAAACAAATTTCCAGATCACCGCCGCGCTGACGAAGCTGATCACCATGGGCATGAAAATCAGGCTCTGAACGACACCTCCCCAACGGATCCGGTTTGTCACCCCTGCCAACACAAGGCCAAGCGCGGTCGAAACTGCGGGGACAACCATCAGCCACAGAATGTTGTTGCCGAGGCTTTCACGAAACTTGTCGTCCCGCGCAAGCCAGACATAATTGTCAAACCCCACCCAATTGCCGCCTACATCCATCACGGACAGGCGCAATGTCTGGAATACGGGGTAGACAAGGTAGATCAACAGCAACACCAGCGCGGGCAGCAGAAATAACCAAGGCCGGATCAGACCGACCCAGCGCAAGTTGCGGCGCGCGTTTTTACCCCTGCCGGGCAGACAGCTGTCCAGAACAAAGTTCGACAGGAGGAAATACCCTGCACAGACAGACAGGCCGATCATGATCAGACCAGTTGCGGCAAAGATCTGCGCCATATCTTCCTTTCCACATGCCGGAGCTGCCCGGGACGCCCCAGGGGGACGGGCGGATTACTTGAGTGAATCCCAGGTCTTCTGAATGTCGCGCGCCACAAATGCGGCCTCCTTCCCGCTGGCATAATCGATCATGCCGGTCCAGAACGCCCCCGCCCCGATCGCGGCGGGCATCAGGTCAGAACCGTCAAAGCGAAACGTATCCGCATGAAGCAAAATATCGTTCATCTTGGCCAGGGTGGGATCGGTGTAAACTCCTGTATTCACGCCTTTATGCGGGGTCAGAAAGCTTTTCTGCGCCATCCAGACCTCATGCGCGATTGGCGTTTTCAGAAACTCCATAAAGGCCTGCGCCGCGGGGCTGTCTTTCGTGATCACCCATAAAGAACCGGACCCAAGCACTGGCTTGCCCAGATCTTTGTCCGCAAAAGCCGGGAAGTAAAAGAAATCAGCGTCCAGCCCGACGTCGACACTGTCAGGGAAAAAACTCGGGATAAAGCTGGCCTGACGATGCAGGTAGCATTGGGGTGGCGCGGCAAACAAGCCTTGGGGACTGTCGCGAAAGTCCGTGGTGGCCACCGCCTGCGCGCCCCCGGCAACATAGGCATCATTGCGCGCGATACGGCCAAATGCCTCGATCGCACTTACCACTTTCGGATCGTCAAAGCGCATATCGTTGCGCACCCAGGCGTCATAGTCCTCGGGTGAAAAACTGCGCAGCATGAAATCTTCAACCCAATCGGTTGCTGGCCAACCAGTGGCCCCGGCGGACCCGAGACCGATACACCATGGGGTGCCCCCATCCGCCACAATCTGATCCGTGAGGGCGATCAGCTCTTCCATCGACCCCGGTACGGAATAGCCTGCCTCTTCAAAGTTTTCCGGCACATACCAGACCAGGGATTTCACATCGACCTTATAGACAAACCCGTAAAGTGCCGGTTCTCCCTGCGGTCCTTGAAAGGTGCCAAGATCCACCCAGCTTTGACCGGCCGCATAGTTTTCAAGCGTCCATGTGACCGTGTCCTCGGACAATGGGGTCAGCTTTCCCCGCGCGGCAAACTGCTCAACCAGACCCGGCTGAAACAACATGGCGATGTTGGGGGGGCTTCCCGCTTCAATGTCGATCACGATCTGCTGTTCGATGCTGTCGGACCCCGCATAGCGCACATCCGCCCCGGTTGCCTGTTCGAAATAGGCAATCACATTCTCCAGCATCGCCTGATCCGGGCCAAGCCAGCCGCCTGAAATGGTCAGAACGTCACCCGACAGATCTAGGTCGCCCAATGCATGATAACTGTCCCAGGAAAAGGCCCCACTGCCCGGCGGAAAGATCAACGCCTCTTCAGCGTGGGCGGCCCCGCCCCCCAAACAGATCGACGCAACAGCCCCAGCAACAAGAACCTGCCTCATATACCCCTCCAAGCCCATCAAATGGCGCAAATTTGCCCGAGATTGGCCCCGGATGAAACTTGGCCCGCCAGTGCCGACCAGTGATCAAAAACTCGCGCGTCTCACTCGCCTTGTCAATGTATTGCGCGCAAGTTTTACAACCAGCACGAATACATTTCCTGCTCCACCGTCCCGGCCCTGATCCCCCTGCGCAGGACATGGCCACGTTGCGCAATAGGCGAATGGGACCTGACCGCGATACGGCCGGGGACCGCGCTTCGCGGGAAATTGCTGTTGTCGTAAGCCAATTTTTAACCCCCGCTGTTTTACACCTGTTTCAACTGGAACAGGAAAGGGCGAATTGTGACACAGATTTGCACCCATGCTGCGGGGGCGCCGACATGAGCGACACGACACTTCTCCTCGACCCAAAGCTCGACTTGCGCGCCGCAGCCCCGCTAAAGGACGCCATATTAGAGCTGCGCGGACAGGACCTGACCTTGGACGCAGCTGGGGTTACCCATCTGGGCGCGCTTGGCCTGCAGATCATTCGTGCCGCAGCCAAAACATGGGCTGCTGACGGAAAATCTCTGGATCTGATCAACGCATCAAACGAGTGCGAAGACCAGATGACCCTGCTGGGCTTTTCTTCAAAGACGATTTGCCAATGGGAGGCCGTGTAACATGCAGGTTCTGGCAGTGGATGACAGTCGCACAATGCGGGATATGGTCAGGCTGACCCTGAAAAGCCAGGGGATAGACGCCCATCTTGCGGAAGATGGAATGCATGGGCTTGAGGTGCTTGAGGATATTGCCCCGCCCGATGCGATCATCACCGATATCAATATGCCCCGCCTTGACGGATTTGGCTTCATTGATGCCGTGCGTGCGCAGGACAGGTTCAAGGCAATCCCCATTCTTGTACTGACCACCGAAAGCGCAGAAGACATGAAATCACGCGCACGCGCCGCCGGAGCCACCGGCTGGATCGTCAAACCCTTTGATCCTGACAAGCTTGTCAAAGCTCTCAAAATGGTAGCGGGGTAAGGCACATGTCGGATCCTATGGCTGAAATCAAGGCTTCCTTTTTCATCGAATGTGAAGAACTCTTGGAAGGTCTGCAGGATGGTTTGCAGGAAATGGATGACGGGCAGTCAGACAGCGAGACGGTCAATGTCGTTTTCCGTGCAGTTCATTCGATCAAAGGCGGCGCCGGCGCCTTTGGCTTGGACAACCTCGTGGATTTCGCCCACCATTTCGAAACAGCGTTGGACGAGGTTCGCGCAGGAAAACTCATCGCCGACCAGGAAGTGCTCAAGCTCTTTTTCCAATGCAGCGATATTTTGGCTGACCTTGTCCGTGAAGCGCGCGATGGCGACCCCCATGAGGAAAGTCGAACCGCACCCGCAGTCGCCAACCTTTCCAAGCTGGCGGGGGACACAGCGTCGCAACAGGAAGAAGACGTTGATTTCCAGCCCATGGCGCTGTCCCTGGATCTGTCTTCGTTTGAAACAGCTGCCCCAGCGTCTCCCACACCCGGCTATCAAATAACTTTCAAACCAGAAAACGAGCTTTACGCTCTTGGAAATGAACCCCTTTTCCTGCTCCGGGCCCTACGCGACCTGGGCGACATTGAGGTGTCGTGTGAGAGTGAGGGGCTCCCGAACCTTGAAGATCTCGATCCTGAAACAGGGCACATGACCTGGAAGATCAAACTTGAAACATCAGAGGCCGAAACAGCCGTCACCGAAGTTTTCGAGTTCGTCGAAGGCATCTGCATCCTGGAAGTCTCAACCTTGGATGCTCCCCTGTCGTCTCTCTACGATGACCTGCCGCCATTAGAAAACCTGACCCCTGGTGGCGTCCCCCCCTTTCCAGACCTCCCTCCACTGCCCGCAGCACTTTCAACATCCGAAAGTTTCACAATGCCCCAGGAGCCCCCAGAGGAGCAAAAGTCCGCCTCAGACGGCGACCAGACTTCACCGGTTTCTCCTCCAATAGCCGAACCTGAGCGCCCCTCCCCGGCTACCCTTCCGAAGGACACCACAAAACCCGCGTCAGGCAGCACAACTCCGCGGGCAACGGTGCGGGTCGATCTCGAACGCATTGACCGGCTGGTCAATCTGGTTGGAGAAATTGTGATCAATCAGGCTATGTTGACACAAAGTGTCGAAGAAGCTGGACTGCCGCCAAATTCAACCGTGCGTACTGGTCTTGAAGAGTTCCTGCAATTGACCCGCGACATTCAGGAAAGTGTGATGATGATTAGGGCACAGCCCGTCAAATCTCTCTTTCAACGCATGGGGCGCATTGTCCGTGAAGCATCAGCCGCAATTGGCAAGGATGTGCGCCTCAACACGGAAGGCGAGAATACAGAGGTTGATAAGACCGTCATCGAGCGGCTGGCTGATCCTTTGACTCACATGATCCGAAACGCGGTCGATCATGGCCTGGAAGAGAACAGCGACCGCGAAGCCCGTGGGAAACCCTCACAAGGACAAGTTTCACTGTCTGCGACCCATCGGTCTGGCCGTGTCGTCATAGAAGTCTCAGATGACGGGGCCGGCATCAACCGCGAAAAGGTTCATAAACTCGCGATAGAGAAAGGCTTGGTTCCCGCAGATCTGCAGCTAACGGAAAGCGAAGTTGATAACCTTCTGTTTTTGCCAGGCTTTTCGACGGCCTCCGAGGTTTCCAACCTTTCCGGGCGCGGTGTGGGAATGGACGTTGTTCGCAGCGCCATCCAGGCACTGGGGGGGAGGATCTCGATTTCCTCCGAACAAGGTAAAGGAACAACCTTCTCCATTTCGCTCCCCCTAACTCTTGCAGTTTTGGACGGCATGATCGTCACCGTGGCGAAAGAAACTCTGGTTGTCCCTCTAAATTCCATCTTGGAAACACTCACTCTTACGGGTCCTGATCTGAAAGAGTTTGGCCCGGAAACGCAAGTGGTGAACATCCGAAACACATTCGTCCCACTACTCGATCTGGGCGCAGAACTTGGTTATCGCGAACCATTGGACAGCTATACGGGCACCGTAGCGTTGCTCATCACCCAAGAGGATGGCTCGCGTGCAGCCCTAGTGGTCGATGCAATTGATGACCAGCGTCAGGTAGTCATCAAGGGGTTGCAAGACAGCTATGGACGAGTTCCAGGAATTGCGGCCGCGACGATCCTCGGCGACGGCAAAATTGCTCTGATCCTCGATCCGGTCGACCTAGTTTCCAAAGCCAGTGGACGCACACGCCCAGCCTCCCCCCATGCCACAATCGCAGGATGACCCCATGACTGAAGCTACAAAAAACCTCGACACCCATAGCGATGGCGATGAAATTGAACTCCTGTCATTTCTGGTGGGCGGACAAGACTATTCAGTCGATATCATGAGTGTTCGCGAAATTCGCGGCGGCGCACAGGCAACTTCCCTACCCCATGCACCAAGCTATGTGAAAGGGGTAATCAATCTTCGAGGGACGGTGCTGCCAATTGTGGATTTGGCAAAGCGGCTTGGCATGCATGAAGACAAAGACACAGAGCGTAATGTTATCATTGTCGTAGCAATCGGTGAACGCACCGTTGGCTTGGTGGTCGATGCTGTATCAGACATCCTCGCAATTTCCGAACAGGACATGCAGCCCCCCCCTGAGATGCGTGCAGACCAGAAGCGCAACTTTGTTTCCGCGCTTACAATTGTGGAAGATCGCATGATCCGCATCCTTGATCTCAACGCGGTGCTTCCAGAAACCAACGAGGAAGCCGCGTGACTGTTGAGCATCATCATAGCACACAGAATATCTCGGGGCCGGCACTGGACGAGCATTCCTTTCAACGCATCGTCAAATTTGCGTACGAAACTGCCGGGTTGTCAATTTCCTCAAGCAAGACGGCCATGGTCCGTACAAGATTGGCCCGACGCCTCAGGGATCTCAACTTCAATAGCTTTTGTGATTACTGCGACTACTTTTTAAGCCCTGGAGGAACGCACGAAAGATCGGAACTGATCTCAGCGCTCACCACCAACGTGTCGCACTTTTTCCGCGAACAACATCACTTTGATATCCTTTCTCGTGAGGTGATCCCTTCCCTCACGCAATCAGACTGCTCGCAAAAACCTATTCGGTTTTGGTCAGCGGGCTGTTCGAACGGACAGGAGCCTCTTTCTTTGGCAATCACACTTCGAGAAAGTGGATTGGCCAGCTGGGCACAAGATCTGAAAATCTTGGCAACTGATATTGACCCCCGCGTCATCCGCTTTGCCCAAGCATCAGAATATTCGGAGAGAATGATGGAAGGGGTGCCTCATTATCTTGCCGAAAAATACTTTTCCCAGGTCAGTCAAAACATGAATCACGATTTGGTCTGGAAAAGTAAAAGTACAATTTTGGACCTGATTTCTTATCGCCGACTAAACCTGCTGGAACGCTGGCCCATGAAAGGAAAGTTTGACGTCATATTTTGTCGAAACGTCGTTATCTATTTCGACCAGAAAACTCAGGATATCCTGTGGGAAAAATTCGCCAACGCCCTTCGGCCGGGCGGGTGGCTATTTCTTGGGCACTCCGAACGGATTTCGGACAGCTACCAAAACAAATTCAGCACATTTGGCACCACAGCATATCGTTTGCAAAACGAAATGTATCCTTCGAAAAGGCAGAATTAAATGGCACTTAGAGATCAACTGCGAATAATTGTTGTGGATGACATGTCCACAAGTCGCGGTATCATTACCCAAGCTCTGGAAGCATTTGGTGTGAGACAGATTGAGACTGCAAGCGACGGCCAAGATGCTTTGCAGAAAATTTCTACATGGCCGGTCCATCTGGTAATCTCAGACATGAACATGCCAGGGATGAACGGTTTGCAATTGCTTCATGCACTTCGCTCGACACCTCAGACAAGGGGGGTGGGTTTCTTGTTGATTACTGGCAAGGCAGATCGGGAAATAATTGAGTATGGTAAAAAACTCGGTATGAACAACTTCGTAAAAAAGCCTTTCCAGCCAGATCAGCTTCGCATCGCAATTGAAGCCATTGTTGGCAGGCTGTGAAGGTTTAAGCTATGGGAATAGACACACCACCTCATCACCCGAACAAGCTTGTAATACGAGAGACTTTGTCTGCCGCATCTACAGAGCTCTGTACGCTGGCTGCATTAAGCAAAGAAATTCAGTGGGCCATCTCGTCACTGTTGGAAAAAGCCCAACACCCCGATCTTTCTGTCGAGCTCCAGATATTACAAGACATTGATCGACTGCAGCAAACCCTGGTTGATCTTGGAAATATAATGCGCGTTTTGAGCGCTAACTCCGCATTCGATTCAATGGATAGGGAAACGTTGATGCAAACTGTTCAACTTGAAAGTTTGAAGGCAAGGCTATTCGTAGAGAAAAACGCCGCTTTTGAGCCATCGGATGGCGAGATAACCTGGTTATAAACCGTTCGCCTCATTGATTAACCGTGAAACGGACCCAACTTTTCAGGTAAAGTTGTAGCGTGTCCAAGATGTATCGTGTGTAAGCTTGCGCCAACGATACAAAAGTATTGGGGGCCACGCCATTGCGACTCGCAACAGCAGAGATGCTCTCCCTCGCAAACGTGGTCTCTTCAACAATCCGCAACCTGTCAGCCGCGGACCATCGACGACGACGGCCACTGTCGGTGATGACTGCACTCTCCAGACATAAGCGTGCGCTTAAGGCTATCCTTAAGCCTCCCAGGCCAAGCCAAGGTGTTCGGTCGAAATGGGGGCCAGTTCAGCCTGCAACCATCAGTTTGATCCTGAGACAAACGAAACACATTTCTTTCGAGGCGGCGATTAACGCATGTGACGCGTCGGATAGTCCAACCCCATTCTTAGCGGCGCGGGCTGGCACCCCATCAGATCGGGTCGCAAAGTTCACAAATCAACCCACACCATTCAGATAGAGTTGGTCAAGTTAGGGATCAGAAATACCGCTCATCATGAATTTCAGAACAATTCAACGTCGTTGCGTTTTACCATACCATGTTTGATCAGCGGGAGATCCCTTGCGACCATTTTTTGACGGACACAGCCGGTTCCTGGCCAAAAATCAAGACGACGCGCTTTGTTTCCCCCCAGGTCCCCCCCCACATACGGGATATTCTCTTTCTTGAGAAAATTTATGACAAATTCACCATTCCTTACGCCGGCATCTGAAAGCCCTGCAATCATTTGAGCGCCTCCAAAAACTTTTGCCTTCATGTTATTTCTGCGCGCGCCCATATGAATCATACCGTTTATCAGTAGTTCCATCCCATTCACACCATGCCCAAAAACCTCTTCGGCATTCTGAGTGTCATCACAAAAAAGCACATGATTCATGCCGCCAATTTCTGACAAATCATCCCACAAACAGGCAGATACACATGATCCCAACAGCGTGGAGATAACCGCATCTGGTCCCTTTTCTATCGCGAATTCACCTTGAGATATGTAGGTTCGCACAACTTTATTGTTTGGTAGAGAGAACGGCGTCATTTCAACTCGTCCTCTTCAAACCGGAACACATATCAAGAATGGCGTTTGGGAGTTGAGCGAGAGGTAAAACGACGTCGACACCTCCTTTTTCGATCGCAACCCTTGGCATTCCGAAAACTACAGAGCTTTCTTCATCCTGAGCAAGGCAAGTCGCGCCTTGGGCTTTTAGCCGAGCCATACCTTCCGCACCATCATTTCCCATACCCGTCAAAATGACCCCAACGACCCGATTTGCTATAGCTTGGGCAGACAGCATCATTTCGTCTACAGACGGGCGGTGCCCCGTTCGTTTAGGCGCTTTAAGAAGGTGAATTTTCGGATCCGGAGGATTGACCAATACCAAATGCGTTTCGCCTCCTGGCGCTATCAAAATCTCTCCAGGAAGCGGTCGGTCTCCTTCTTTTGCCAAACGAACTTGTGGCTTTGCAATTCTGTTTAGCCGATTGGCAAATTTGGCTAAGAACTGTGCTGGCATATGTTGGGTAATCAGAATGGGTGGGCAGTTCACTGGCATTTTTTGAACCAGGAGCTCCAACGCCTCCACTCCACCCGTAGATGCTCCAATTAAAACGGTTTTTCCGTTCCAGTTACTAAACCCCTGATGCGGTGACAGATTTTTTCCCATTGCGCGCCCAACAGGGCCTATTCGTGCTTGCGCTGCGGCGTGGATCGTTCGCGGAAGGCTCTCAAGTGAACTTTGCCCAGCACCGGGACCGGGTTTCAATATGCATTCAAAAGCACCTAGCGATAATGCTGTGATAGCAGCTTCACTGCCTTCAGAGGTCAATGATGAGAACATAATAACTGGCATTGGTTTTGCCCGCATCAATCTACGCAAGAACTCCAACCCGCTCATCCCTGGCATTTCAACGTCAAGCGTCATTACATCTGGAGATTTGGTTTTCACCAGTTCCCGAGCTTCTAACGCCGACGCTGCTTCTCCCACAACCTCTAAGCGAGGGTCTTTTTGAAGGCAAAAGCGTATCAGGCTTCGCATTGTCGGACTATCATCCACAATAAGAACGCGTGTAGGCAGTTTCTTTGCGGAGACACTCCATGATCCTTTTAGATCAAAACTCATCCCAATCCTCATAGGTATGGTCCGCTTCGACCTGCTGTGCGATTGCTACCGAGCCTTGGGGGCCCGGGAGGGGGTGGGGATGGATGGCACTCTCTTCGGTTTGTGAAATGGGTTCGACAAAAACATCAGCTTCAATGATTTGTGCTGCAGGCCGTTCCGCCTGACCGGTTTTGAAACGGGACATGGTACTGGTCAGCGTTTTGGCCTCACATGTCAACGAATGGCTGGCTGCGGTTGTTTGTTCAAACATGGCCGCATTTTGCTGCGTCACCTGATCCAACTGGTTTACCGCCTCATTGATTTCCGCGAGACCTGCGCTCTGCTCTCGTGCAGATATGGCTATTTCTCCGACATTCCGGCTGATTTCACTGACACTTTCCACAATCCCGACCAGGGCTTCTCCCGCTTGGTCCACCAGATGCACGCCACGTTTCACCTGGCTGCCTGAAGCGGAAATCAGTTCATTGATCTCTCGTGCAGCGTCAGAAGAACGTTGCGCCAGGGCCCGCACTTCCGAGGCGACCACCGCAAAGCCCCGCCCCGCCTCACCCGCGCGTGCCGCTTCAACCCCGGCATTCAACGCCAACAGGTTGGTCTGGAACGCAATATCGTCAATCACGCCGGTAATTTTCGAGATTTGCAGGGACGAGGTTTCAATCTCGCCCATGGCCTCTACGGCCTCCCGCACAACCTCGCCAGAAACTTCTGCATTTTTCCGTGCGCTTTCAACCACTTCATTGGCATGCGCTGCACCATCTGCTGCGGAACGCACCGATGATGTCAGCTCATCCAGCGCCGCGGCTGTCTCCTCCAGCGTGGCTGCCTGCCTTTCGGTTCGCTGTGACAGATCATCCGCTGCATTCGAAATCTCGGACGCTTCCCCCTGGATCATCTCGGCATTCTCAACCACCCCGCGCATCGCTGTAAGAAGGTTGTCAACAGCCCGGTTGAAATCGTGGCGAAGCTGTTCGTAATTCTCGGAGAACGCATCCGAGATCTCGGTGGTCAGATCCCCGTCCGACAAACGGCTCAACCCCTCGCGCAGCGCATCAACTACACGGTTCTGGGCCGCCTCCATCTCAGCCCGACGAACCTCCGATGCCTCTATCTCCCGCCGCGTCTCCGTAACATCCGTCGCTATCAAAACGATACGCATCAACCGACCATCAAGGTCACGAACCGGAACAAACCCGCCGTCAACAACCAATGGCGAACCATCACTTCCTGTCAAAACAAAGTGGTCATACAGAGATGCGCCTTGGGAAACATGTTGGATCACCTGTTGAAATTGCTCACTATTTCCATCAGAGCCGGAATAAAGCTCCTCGAAAGCCAACCCAGACAGGCTTTCAATCTCTCTTCCCAACAGATCAGAAAAGTGAGCATTGCAGCTCATGATCTCTCCATCCAAATTGAGATCAACCTTAATCTGGTTTTCGTCAATCGCCTTCATCAGCGCTTGGTTTACAAAACTGTCCGAAATATCCGACCACTCCGCCACATATCCAATGACATCTTCTTCCGCATCACGGACATCGTTAATCATCACGCGATAGCGACTTTCACCAACGACAAGATCAACCATACAAGGGAGATTTTCAGCGGCTGCAATTCTGTCCAGAGCGGTCGGATCTGTTGCGGCCTGCAGAAACGTTTCCAGGCTTTCCCCTTCAGCACCGCCCATTGGGAACCCCTTAATACAACTCAGAAATTCCTCTTTTTTTTCGGCAAAAAGTGCCTTCATAGCTGGGTTGACCTCTTGAATGGTCAAGGTGTCATCCGTCATCATGAGATTGGTAGAGACATCCCGGAATGCTGTACTTCGGAACTGGTTTTGCTTTTCGAGCTCGGCACCTGTAGCAAGTTCGCCCGCAAAGTCACATAACGCTCCGGCCAAATTCCCCATCTCATCACCATGGGCAGCAGCTTTGATTTCCACATCATAGTGCCCTTTGGAGATTTGTCGGACCGCTGTCCCAATTTGTTTGAGCGGCCCGACGACAACCTTCTGAACTCCGAACATGATCAGAACTAGCGCTACAAGAAAAACCGCCGCCGAAATCGCTGTCGTACGAACTTGTTCAACGCGCACGAGTTCTCGGGTTTTTTTTGCATTCCAAGCGAATGCCAGAACACCATAGAACTTTTTTCCATCTGCAGAATATATCGGATAAGCGTAGTAAAGGCCGTCACTCGCCTCTTGTGCGCGTTGCGTTTGCACGGCCTCCTCAACCAGACCTTCCAAAAGCGGCATGTCATTCAGCTCTGGCCCCATCTGGGCCAGGACACGGCCATTCTTCGCGACGGCAATGACTGTAGGGGAATAAGGGTCTTCAGGATCAACAACTGTCATCAGCCGGTTCTGTATCCCATTGGCACTCATCACCTGAAAAGACCCCAGCAAACTTTGTCCCAGCAAACGGGTGATTTCCTGATTTTTCGCCGAGGTAAGTTTATCAACGACCTCGTCACTCCCCTTCAAAGAAAGAAAAACCATAGACAGAGCTGCGACGCCTATGGATGCAACGATCGTCGCTGTCAGTTTGACAAACACGGAGTTCAGTTTCTTGGGTGAAAATTTTCCATGAGCATCGGTGGTCATATTTGGTCCCATTCCTTTTGCCGTGCA
Source organism: Aliiroseovarius crassostreae (assembly GCF_025137635.1). NCBI lineage: Bacteria > Pseudomonadati > Pseudomonadota > Alphaproteobacteria > Rhodobacterales > Paracoccaceae > Aliiroseovarius > Aliiroseovarius crassostreae. The sequence goes on from NZ_CP080772.1 coordinate 1,621,230, forward strand.
ACCTCGTGAATTGGTCTTTCGCCAGACTAAGGTGTGGAGTGTTGAAATGGGGTTAAAAGCAACCAGTAAGAAACGCGAGACTGATTTTGACTTAAGCGATTGTTTTCAATCATATTTTGATTGACAATTCATCACCTGTGCACTGACAAATTCCACATTAGTGGACGTTTGGGATTATCTATCTCATGCTGTTGGCAGAACATGACTTCAATTCCGCATTTCGTTTCAGATCCTGCTCCGCTACACAGCAAGGCGAGGATTGTTTGCAAAGGGGACGAGCAGATGCAGGACTGGAGCAGTTTCTTACTTGGTATACTCTTTTTCTTCGTCAGCCACTCGATCCCCACCCGGCCCAAGGTCAAACACCGCCTGGTAAATGTCCTCGGCAAGCGGGGCTTCACACTGGCCTATAGCATCCTATCCATTGCAGCACTGACCGTATTGATCCTGGCTGCCCGAACGGCCCCCCATATTCCAATCTGGCATTGGGAAAGCTGGCAGAACCATCTGGCCCTGACCTTAATGTTTCTCGCAATTATCCTTGTCGTGCTATCGGTCGGGCGCCCCAATCCCCTATCTTTCGGGGGCAGTGACAACGCACTTTTTGATCCGAATAATCCGGGCATTGTCGGTTGGTTCCATCATCCGCTACTTGTCGCACTTCTGCTTTGGTCAAGTGCACATCTGGTGGCAAATGGCGATCTGGCACATGTGATCATGTTCGGACTGTTTGGATTGTTTTCCCTGCTTGGCCGGACAATCATCAACAAGCGAACACGTCGAGAATTGGGAACTGAGACCTGGGAGGCATTGCGCAAAACTCGCCTTGGTTTCAAACCAAGTATAAACGGGAGTATCCGTTTCGCTCTGGGCATTGTGCTTTTTGCCGCAACAGTTTGGGCACATGAGTTCATCATCGGCATTTCTCCCCTACCCTGACAAAACAGCGGGGTGCCCCAACCATTGTTCCTAATGGCCGGCAACGGCACCGTCTCGGTTAGGGCCCGCCAATCCGCTTTTCCCAATTGTAATGAGAACACGTGCTGCGCCCTGACACTAGGAAACCACCCAAATTGGGCAGCCTAGTAGCACTTACCTGCCGTTTCCCGCCAAGGCACATCTCTGTAATTTCTTTTCCCCCATGTCGACCTTCTGCCGAAATTGCAGGGCAGAGTATCCCCCCAAAAGGGGGGCACTACATTGCGATCTTGAATAAGTTCTACCTAAACACACAGAAACTGGCCTTAATGCCGCATTACACGCAATATCATTACAAAGCGCCCTGTTAAGTATTTCGCAACGCGTTTCGGACTTCATACACTGAAAGCACCAGTTCTCCCATTGTTCAGACCGGGCTTTCTCCATCCCCAACCCACATAAGGCACATATCCAGCAAAGCAGATTTATTTATTGGTTTGGTCAAAAAATCATCCATACCCGCAGACAAGCATTTTGTTCGATCATCCTTTCTTGCATTGGCCGTCAAAGCCACAATGGGACACCGCGTTTGTTCGGTTTCTTGCTCCCAAAGACGTATTTCTTTGGTTGCCTCAATCCCGCTCAAGACTGGCATGGACATATCCATCAAAATTACGTCCGGAGGACACGCTTTGTAACTGTCAACTGCCTGCCTTCCATTTTCCACAAACTCAGTAGAAATCGGCGTCCCCTTCAACATACTCCGGACAACCAAGCGGTTTGTTTTATTGTCGTCCGCCACCAGAACACGGAAGGCCGGTATGCTTTCATCAAAGCCGCCCCCGGCCTGTTGATCCGGATTTTCAGCAGTGGCGGGATGTATTGCTGACCAAATAGTCTGATTCAATGCTGCCATACGCAGGGGTTTCTGAACCACCGCTGCAATACCCAAGGCATTTCGAACATCAGCCGAAATACTTTGATCGGCCGAAGATAGAACAATAACCGGTGTGTCTTCATGCCAACCACTCGTTCGCAACCGTTGAACCATTTCTATGCCTGTCATTTCTGGCATCTGATAATCTAGGACAATGACATCAAACCCGGCCCCCTGTTCGGCAGATTGTTGAAGTATTTCCAAAGCCTCTTGTCCCGATTGCGCCAAAGTCACATCAGCATGCCAGTTACCCAGTTGCTCTCGAAGGATATGCAAATTGAGGGGGAGATCGTCGACGACCAACAGTTTGTAATTTTTTAGATCTCTGCTCTCGACTTTCATATATTCAGTTGGGCGCTGCACGGGCTGAAGTGGTAAGGTTACTGTAAAAGTGGTGCCTTTGCCGAATGTTGACCGCACCTCAATCTCTCCGCCCATCAGCTCGACGAGGTGGCTGGAAATTGCAAGTCCGAGACCGGTTCCTTCGTATTTTCGGGTATTAGAACCATCGACCTGCTCAAACGCGCGGAAGATTTTTTGGATCTGATCCTCTGGGATACCTATGCCAGTATCGGTGATGGCAAAAACCAGCTTCAAATCACCATTGTGGTCGGCCGTTGAAACATCCACGCAAACATGTCCCTCAGACGTGAACTTAACCGCGTTACCCGCAATATTTGTTAAGATCTGTCGCAAGCGTACGCTGTCGGCAAAAATTCCGTCTGGGACATCTGTATGATATCTCAACACGACTTCGACACCTTTCATACCCGCGCTGACAGACAGCATGCTCATCACTTCTTCGCAGGTGCGCCGCAAGTTGAACGGGGTCGGATCAAGAGAAAACTTCCCGGCCTCCGCTTTTGAGAAGTCCAGGATGTCGTTGATAATGGACAGAAGCGACGCAGCGGAGCTGAGGATCGTGTCGGAGTAGAGCTTCTGATCCGTATCTAACTCGGTATTCTGCAGCAGATCCGCCATTCCAATAATCCCGTTCATGGGTGTTCGGATTTCGTGGCTCATGTTGGCGAGGAACTCTGATTTGCTTCTGTTGGCATCGTCAGCTGCATTCCGTGCCTTCTCCAGCTCTTTTTCGCGTGCATCACGGCTTCGCAAGTTGGCCTGCAGAACTTCAACAGAGGCGTCCAGTGCTTTTAACTCTCTCCCCACAAACCATGGCATGGACTGTTTCTGGACGAACTGCCCGGACAGAACGCTGGACATCCTCGCATGGGTTTTGCGCAATGGGCGCAATGCAAACAAATGGGCCAGAAGCAGGAACAAGGCTGAAAGAGAAGACACGGTCAACAGCGTGTTCAAACGGGTGTGGCGCACTTGCTGTTCAATCAGCTGCGCCCCTTCGCGGGTGGACCACGCCACCTGCATCTGCCCAAAGCTCTCTCCTTCAAAGACAATATCACTATTGAAATCAACAAGTTCATGCTCAGCTCGTTCCTCGGCGGAACTCGCTGACGCAATCGGTCGTCCTTGGTCATTGATCAAGCGGATCGAAACCATCTGCGGGTAGCGATTGATGGCCTGTCGCATCGCCGTTTCCAGAACCGGAACATCTTCGACGATGATATCCTCGATCATGGCCCCGCTCAGCAGTGAGACCGCCAGTTCCGCCTGCTCACTCAACCGTTTGTTCAGCTCTACCACACGCGTGCTCCGCTCAAGCTCTCCCAGCAAAAGAGCAACCCCACCTGCAGCAAGCAGCATGGACAGAACAATCTGCGTATAGACACCGTTGAGCTTCATCTTCACACCAAACCCATCAATCAAAACGACGCGCTGTGTTGCATGGCATCGCGAACGAGTTGGTAATCCTCGTCAGTGCCCGCCAGGAAACCGTTTTTCGAGATTTCCCGAACCCGCTCATCGTTCTTTTCTGCCAGCATCACATCTTGCATTGCCTGCATAACCCGATCTGGCACTTTCGGGTGGGCCAGCCAAGGCTTGGTAACATTGTCAAAGTCAAACAAGACACGCAAAGGCACCCCTTTTTGAACCAGCTTCTTATACGTGCTTTCCTTGAGCGCACCGGCATCGAATTTACCTGCGCCCACGGCCTCTCCAACCAGATCATGACGGCCAAGGAAGCTGAAACCAGACAGGTTCGCAGCTGAAACGCCCGCGTTCAGCAGGTGGGACTGCGCCAAGTACCGACCAATGGTTGACAGCTCATCACCGAAGGCAAAGGAATGCCCTTTGAGATCTGCAAGGCTATCGAATTCACTGTTTTCATGAACGGCGATCACCCCCTTGAAACGCTTTTTACCCTTCTTGGATTCCATCGCGACAATCTTGACCTCGGGGTTCATCTCGGTCACCGCGACGTAAGAGGCGGGACCGAAACGTGCAAAATCCACGTCGCCATTGGCAAGCTGTGCAATGCCATCTTCATAGGTTTTGGAGATTTTCATCCTGATATCGACGGGTTCCCCCAGACGTTCCGACATCCGCGACGCGAGGAACGTCAAGAAAGGTTTGTATTTCTTGACGGTTGCCGTGGGTTTGTCCGCGGCATAGGTGCCAAAAACGAGTGTGATATCGGCCCGTGACTGACCGGGAACAAGGCTGAAAAGGAGCACAAGAGCAAAGGCCGCAAGACCGTCAGCAGAGCGTTGAGCCCAGGTATTTACCAGGGTTCGAACCCGACCGGTGAGGTGGTTACAGTTGTCTTCTTGCATCACGCGACCCTCCAATAAGCCCCGGTGCCACGTGACCAAAAAGGTCCTGTGGCAGGGCGATCAGGGTCAACCTTAAGGACAAAAGGAAAACAACTTCTTAAGCATAACCGGGAAGATTTTCTCAACCGACCCAGTCATAGATCTCCAGACTGTCTGTGACGTCACACCCCCCACAATCACGAGAGCTCGCGCAACTGCCGCAAGTGGCCCTCAGGTTCTGCCGGCGGATCACACCCTTTGCGACCCAATGTGCCAGCATTCCCCTGACCGCATCGGGCGGGCGCCTGAAATGGTTTGAAATCTCAAGCAGGCTGACGGATTGCCGCGATTTCACATAGGATCTGAGATCTAAGAGCAAGGCACCTCTCCTTCATCAAACGGATCCGGCCGTCGGACCACGGCCCGGCATATCAAGCGCCCCAATGCGGCGCCCGGCCCGTTTCAAAAGCAAAAACAGGACCAGCAGTGCCCCCAAAATCCCGGCCAACCACATTCCTGTTGCCAGCGGATGGCGGGCAAAGGTCGCAATCTGGTAAAACAGAACGGCCGATCCATAGGCCATCGCCATGGTCCATCCCCCGGCAAACATTGCCCATCCCGGGCTGGTCTCACGCCAGATTGCGCCAAGCGCCGCCACGCAAGGCATGTAGAGAAGGATCAGGAGAAGATAGGCAAATGCGCCGGCCTGACCATCAAACAGCGTGGCCATTGTGCCGAAAACAGTCCCGGACACCTCTTGCTCCGCCGCAGCAATTTCAGGAGAGCTGACATCGCCGATCTTCAAGCCCAGCGGGTCGCTTGCCATGCCCAGCCCCGCTTTCAGGTTCGGCACGATGGTCGACACAGCGTCCCCCACCCCTTGCACAAGCGAGAAGGAGGCGGGCTCCCCTGCCCCATCCTCGGCCAGATCGGTATATAAGGTGTTCAGAGTGCCAACCACGGCCTCCTTGGCCAGTATCCCGGTAAAAATCCCGACGGTGGCGGGCCAGTTCTCTTCGCTGATACCGATAGGGGCAAAAATCGGGGTCAGGTTGCGCCCCACAGCCGAGAGGACAGAGGCCTCGCTGTCTTCATTCCCAAAGGATCCGTCCGTGCCCCAGGAGTTCAGAAAGGCCAGCACGGTCACCATGACCACAATCACCTGTCCCGCTTCGGTCAGAAAATCACGCAAACGATGCCAGCTGCGTTGGAAAATGCCGCGCGCAGAGGGCCAGTGATAGGCGGGAAGCTCCATGATAAACGGGGTGGGTTTCCCCGGCAAAAGGGTGGCCTTTAGCATCAATCCGGTGCCAACAGCAGCCAGAAGCCCCAGAAAATACAACAAAAATACCAAGTTCTGTCCGCCGGTCGGAAAGAAGGCCGCTGCAAATAATGCATAAACCGGCAGGCGTGCCCCGCAGGACATGAACGGTGCCATCATCACGGTCAGTGTCCGGTCGCGCTGGCTGTCCAGCGTGCGGGTTGCCATGATTGCCGGCACGTTGCAGCCGAACCCGACGATCAACGGGACAAAGCTTTTGCCCGGCAGGCCGATCATCCGCATGAAACGATCCATCACGAAGGCGGCGCGCGCCATATATCCGCTGTCTTCCAGCACCGAGAGGAACAGAAACAGGCAGGCCACGATGGGAATGAAGGTTGCAACCGTCTGGATGCCGCCGCCCACCCCGGTGGCCAGCAAGGTTTCCAACCAGCCCGGCGCACCAAGCTGGTCCAGAAGCGCAGCCAGCCCATCAACAAAAAGGGTGCCTGCCAAAATGTCGAAGAAATCAATGAACGCACCACCGATATTGATGGTGAACATGAACATCAGATACATGATCAGCAGGAAAATCGGAATGCCCAGCACCCGGTTCAACACCAGCCCATCCAGTTTTTCAGACAGCGAACGGCCGAGTTCCGAACTGCGCTGCACCGTGGCGTTGGTGATCTCCGCGACAAAGTCATATCGCCCGCAGGCAATCAACGTGTCCGCGTCAATCCCGCTTTCCGCCTCGATTTCTGCCCGCAAGGTTTTTGCGGCCTCCGCGGTGCCCGGATCAACCAAGGTGGGGCAAAGCTCATCCCCTTCCAGATGTTTGATCGCCAGCCATCGGCGGCTGCCCGCACCGACATGGAACCCGGTTTCCGCATCCAGCCTGTCGATCGCCTGTTCAATCTGATCGGAAAACCGTGTGGTGGCACGAGGGGGCTCTGGATGGCGCGCGGCCGCCACCATCTGCTCCACCAGCCCCTCCAGCCCGGTCTTGCTGGCGGCACAGGTCGACACCACCGGACAGCCCAGCTTTCGCGACAACGCATCGAGATCAATATGGATGCGCCGTGTTCTGGCGATATCCATCATGTTCAGCGCCACCAGAAGGGGCGCGCCCATTTCCAGAAGTTGCACGGTCAGATAGAGATTGCGTTCAAGGTTCGATGCATCCACCACATTGACCACAAGATCGGGCTGTTCCGTCAGGATAAACTCACGTGCAATCCGCTCATCCAGCGAGGCTTCCCCGCCGACGATGCTCAGTGAATAGACCCCTGGCAGGTCGACCAGATCTATCCGAGTGTCCTGATGGGAAAAGGACCCGACCTTTTTCTCCACCGTCACTCCCGGCCAGTTGCCCACATGTTGATGGGTTCCGGTCAATGCGTTGAAAAGCGTGGTTTTTCCGCAATTCGGGTTGCCGGCAATGGCAATGGTCAAACCGCTCATGACAAGACCTTTTTCACGATCAGCACCTCGGCTTCATCCTTGCGCAGGCTGAGTGCATATCCCCGGACCCTGATTTCCACCGGATCCCCCAGCGGGGCAACGCGGGTTACGCTGAACTGGGTGCCAAGGGTCAGTCCCATTGACAAAAGCTTGCGGCGATACGGCAATCCGCCGGGGCAGAACCCCACCACGCTGGCACTGTCTCCGACCGCAAGATCTTTTAGTTTGATGTCCATTCCGGGCCTCGCCGCGCGCGATTAATCAGACAATTTTTGTAAGCTATTAGACAAACCACCCGTCAAGTCCTTGATTTAGGTCAATTTGGCCTCCTTCCCCTTGGTCAGCCCCCGCGAAAAAGCAGCAGGGTCTGATCCCCAAGACAGGCACTGCTCTACCCGCGGGCGATCAGGGCCTGTAGAAAGCTCAACTTTTGACGGCCAATGGAGATCCCTCCCCCTGCAAGATCCCTCGCAAATGCGTGGCAAATAAGGGAGTTTTGTTGCCTGAGCCGCTGTATTCCGCTACGCTTCTTGCAGGGGAAAGGAATTGATTATGAAGGATTTTCAAACCAACACCGCACCGAAAGAAATTTCCGAAACCGGCCTTGATACACATTTTCTGATTGGACTGATTGCCAAGATCATGAACGAAGGCGGCACAATGGTGGCCGCGCAGATTGCCGGCATTGTAAAGCTCTCGCCCATACTCGTGCGACAGATCCTGAACAAGATGCAGGAGCTGCACCTGATTGAAGCCCGCGGATTGGAAAGTCAGGATATTAAATCAGACATCCGCTACGCGCTCACCGATCGGGGCAAGAAAGAGGCCTATGAAGCGCTTCTCATGTCGAAATATGTCGGCCCGGCCCCCGTCACGCTTGAGGCATTCTGGGCGCAGATCAAGGACCAGACCATCAAACATGAGGTCATTCACCGAGAAGAGCTGGAACGCGGCCTTTCCCATCTTGTGTTGCCCGACGGGATGATCAACCAATTGGGCCCGGCGGTGAATTCAGGGCGATCAGTTCTGCTTTATGGCGAAGCGGGGAACGGGAAAACCTCGATCGCGGAAGCCTTGGGAAAGGTGTTTTCCCAACAGATCTTTATTCCCCACGCCTTTATCGTCGGCAGTCAGGTTATCCGCTTCTTTGACGAAACACTGCACGACGAGGTAGACGAGGACGAGGCGGAAAAACGCGCCCGCGACCAGCGGTGGGTCAAAATCGAACGCCCGGTTGTCGTCACCGGGGGCGAGTTGACACTCGATATGCTGGATCTGCAATTTGACGAACATTCCCGCCTCTATGAAGCACCGATGCATCTCAAGGCATTGGGCGGCGTGTTTGTGATCGACGATTTCGGGCGACAGAGGTCCTCGCCCACCGAGATCCTGAACCGCTGGATTGTCCCTTTGGAAAGTCATTTCGACATCATGTCTCTGCATACCGGGCAGAAATTCCGCGTGCCGTTTGACCAATTGGTGATGTTCTCAACCAACACCCTGCCCGAAGATCTCGCTGATGATGCCTCGCTGCGGCGGATCCATTTCAAGATCTTCGTGCCCAGTCCAACCCGCGAGGATTACCTGCATATTTTCAGCAACCTTGCCAAAGTGCGCGGACTGGATTTCGACGGGGCGGTTCTGGGGCGGTTCTTTGACAGCCACTATAAAAAGCGCAATGTGGTGCCATCCGGGGCGCATCCGGGGTTCCTGATTGATCACGTCAAGGCGCTTGCAGCCTTCCTTGGGCAACCCGCAGAGCTTAGCGAGGATTTCCTCGACGTGGCCTGGAAAAACGTGGCCGTGGCGCGGCGCAAACGCAAAATTACGGATCTGTCCCTGTAAAGGCACTTGCCGTCCCTAAAGTGTTTCGACGTTCACCTGAGACAGGGAAAAGTCGGCACACTGTCAAAGATAACAATGTTGTGGGCGTTTCGGAATAAACCTGTGTTTCAAGTTTATTCCGAAACGCTTTAAGCACAGCCATCAAACACAGAAAAGGCCCCTGAACGGGGCCTTTTTTGATCTGAAACCGGCGCGCTGACAGGGTCTTAACCCGGAGGGCTCAGGGTCATGAACATTTTCAAGATCCCGATCAATACCGGCACAAGCACGATCACCAGATTGACGGGGAACATGAAAACCGCAAGCGGAAACAACATCTTGACCGGCAGCGCATTTGCTTTTTCCTCAGCACGCACAATACGCAGCGTGCGCATCTCTGCACTGAACACCCGCAACGTCTTGCCAACGCTGGAGCCGAGTTCGATCGACTGGCGGAACAATGTGGCCAGAGAACGGGCTTCCTCCAGATTTACCTGAGTTGCAAAATTGCTCAGAGCTTCATGAATGGGGCGCCCCGCCCGCAATTCCAGCACGATAATGCTGAGATGGGTGCCGAAATCAGGGTTGGTCACCAGAAACTCCCGCGAGACCCGATCGAGGGCTGCGTCAATCCCAAGTCCTGCATCCACGCAGACAATCAACAGGTCCATGAAATCGGGAAAGAGTTTGCGATACTCCCTCTCACGCCGCTTGCCTAAATTGTCCAATACGACATTGGCGAGGATGAAAACCGCCCCCGAAAAGGCAACGGCGAACATGAGCACCACCATCGGTCGCACAGAAGACGACAAAAGGTAGGTTCCCACCCAGATCAGCACAAACACAGCCACCGCGACCAGGGACCGGATCAGGTTGAAAACCATCGGTGCCCGGCGCGAAAAGAAGCCTGCGCGGATCAGCCGGGGTCTCAGACTGTCCGGTGCATCATTGCGCAGAACCTCAAAGAAATACCGCGCCGTTTCATTTTCTTCACTGAGGAGTTCGTCCAACTGGCGTTGCTGATATTGCTTGCGCCCGGACGTCGTTGATTTGATGCGCGCTATATTGCGGCGAACCTCCCGCTTACTGGAAACATAGTTCACCACACTGAAAGCCAACAGCAGAACCGCCAGAAAAATCGCAGCAAGAACAGGTAGTTGTGTCATCTCTGCTCCTTCCAGCCTAGAAATCGAAATTGACCATGCGGTTCAGAATAATCATCCCAAACCCCATCATGATAAGGCAGATCGTGACCACCGTGGTGGCGTATCCAGTGTCGATCAGGGGATCAAAATAGTCGGGTGCAAGCAGCTTGATCACGAAATAAAGACCAAACGGGAACACCGCCATGATCACGGCCGTCAGACGCCCCTCAGCCGAAATTGCCCTGATCTTTGCCCTCAGCATCAGGCGATCCCGGATCATACCTGCCAGGTTTTCAAGAATTTCCGCCAGGTTCCCACCCGTTCCCGACTGCACCGTGATCGTCACGGTCAGCAACTTCAGCTCATCCACGCCGACGCGCTCTTGCATGTTCACAAGCGCGCTTTCGATATCAAAGCCAAAGGTCAACTGGTCACTGAGCAGGCCAAATTCAGACCCGATCGGATCCGGCATCTCCTTTGACACCATCGCAATCGCCGCATTCAGCGGGTGCCCCGCCTGCAGCGACCGCACGATCACATCAATGGTGCCCGGCAATTGGGTGACAAACTTTTTCATGCGACGATGGCGCAGGACAGCAAGCGCCAAAAGCGTGTTCAGCCCTGTGAAACAGAATGCAAAAACCAGTTGAACGGGCAGTTTTCCAGAGACAAAGACACTGGCGATCAGCCAGCCGATTAAAAACAGAAACAGCACGTAACTGATCCGGCGAGGGCGGCTCATTTCCAGACCCGACTGATTGTAAAGGCGCACCAGCCGATCCAGGATCACCCGCGCCCCCAGATCAGACCGGATCCCCCGCTTGAGGATCAGCGTGTCATAAGCGGAATTCTGATTGTCCGAATGCGCCAGATGGCGAAGGCGGCTGTTAACTTCCCGCGTTGCCCGCCGCGACCGCAGCAGCGCACGGGCAAGTGTGTCGGTCAGCAGCAGGGCTGCGACAAAAACGGATGCGTATATCAGGGCCTGCAACACGGATCATTCCACCTTTTTTGCGGGGTCAAACATGCTCTTGTCCAGAACCAACCCAAGGGTTTCCAACTCATCCAGAAACCGCGGGCGAATGCCCGTTGCCCGAAACTCACCTTCGATAATCCCGTCCTCAGAGATCCCCGTGCGCACGAATTTCATGACTTCCTGCAATTGGATCACGTCCCCTTCCATGCCCGTCAGTTCGGAAATCGACATCAACCGGCGAGAGCCATCTCGCTGCCGGTCCACCTGCACAATCAGATGGATGGCTGATGAGATCTGAGAGCGGATCGCATTCTGGCTCATCGGCATCCCAGCCATGCCCACCATCTGCTCAACCCGCGACAGCGCATCACGCGGGTTGTTGGCGTGAATGGTGGTCATCGACCCTTCATGCCCCGTATTCATCGCCTGCAACATGTCAAAGGCTTCGCTGCCGCGCACCTCGCCGATCACAATCCGGTCCGGGCGCATCCTGAGCGCGTTTTTCACCAGATCCCGCTGCAGGATTTCATTGCGCCCATCCACCGAAGGCGGGCGCGTTTCCAGCCGGACCACATGGGGTTGCTGCAGCTGAAGCTCCGCCGCATCCTCAATCGTCACCAGACGCTCTTCATGCGGAATGAACGCCGACAGCGCGTTCAGAAGCGTGGTCTTACCCGAGCCTGTGCCGCCGGAAATGATCAGCGAAACCTTGCCCTCGACCGCAGCGGCCAGCAACTTGGCCATCTGCCCCGGCAGGGCGCCATTGGCGACCAGCCTTTCCAGGCTGAAGGGCGAGCGTGAGAATTTGCGGATCGACACCTGCGGGCCGTCCACCGCCACAGGCCGGATCGCCACATTCACCCGCGACCCATCCTGAAGGCGCGCATCCACAAGCGGCGAGCTTTCATCGACACGCCGCCCGACCGAGGCCACGATCTTTTGCACAATCCGCATCAGGTGGTTTTCGTCCTTGAACCGCACCTGTGTCTGTTCCAGCCGCCCGAACCGTTCCACGTAGACCCGGTTTGGCCCCACAACGAGGATATCGGAAATTGTGTCATCGCCAATCAGTGGCTCCAGTGGGCCAAGGCCAAGCATCTCATCGGCAATATCGGAAATGAAATTCTCAAGTTCCTTGGTGCTGAGCGGAAAATCATTGATCCGCGCATAATCCCGCACCAGCGGGCGCAGCTCATCATGCAATTCTTCCTTCTCAAGCGTATCGAGCACCGCGAGATTGATCTTGTCGAGCAGGAACCGATGCAGATCAACGCGTTCAGACACGAAATCAGGCAATTCCGCCGCCTTGGCCTGCGCCGCTGTGGATCCGCCTTTTGCCCCTGTCAGATCCCGTTCGCGCAGCACAAGGTCAGTTTCAACCGGTGCTGCGACGCCATCGGATTTCTGCTCCGCTTTTCTGAAAAATCGTCCTGCCATGATCCCCGAAACCTCCCCTATTTCACAATCACCTTGGTGCCGTTCGAGACCTTCGAATACAGTTGCATCACATCTGCATTCGACAGCCGGAAACAGCCCGATGTCTGAAAGCCCCCAAGCGATCCGGCATCATTTGTGCCGTGAATTCGATAAAGCGTGTCCCGGCCATTGACGTAAAGGTACAGCGCGCGCGCGCCGAGCGGATTATATGGTCCCGGAGGCACGTAACCGGGCAGATCAGGCTGACGGGCACGCATCGCCGATGGCGGGCGCCAGGCGGGCCATTCCTTTTTCCCACCGACATAGGTTGTCCCGGTCCATGTGAACCCATCTCGCCCGACACTGATCTTGTATCGCTCGGCCGTGCCATTCCCCAACACCCGGTAAAGCAGGCGATCCTTGTTGAAAATAATGATTGTCCCCGCCTTCTCCGCGCTGTCGAACGGTACGATCTGGGCCGAGACCGGCCCGTGATCACGCGGGACTTTCTTACTGCTCTGCCCCATCCCCGCGGTCACAAATCCAGTGAGGAAGACGGCAGACACGATCAGTAGTTTCCAGACAGGACGCAGCATGATTATTGGGCCTCCAGCGACGGGGTCAGCGATGTGGTAAGGTATTTCTTCAACCCACGCAGGAAGCGCGAGCGTTGCGAAATTTCACTGGGAAGCACCCCTCTATCGAGCGCCTCTTCGATCAGGTCATCATCACGGGGCATGAAATAACAGGGCACATCCCCGAACAGTTCTTTCAGGCGCGCGGCGGACAGTTTGCTGCCAAACAGGCGGGACTTGCTTTTGTTGATCACAATCTGCACCGGGATCTCTCCGTCCCTAAGCGACTTGATCTTCTCAAGCGTATCCAGCGTGTGCTTCAAGGCCGGCAGGTTTGCCTCGGTCACCAGCGTGCAGGAATTGACCGCCCCCAGCACATCGTCGCGCCATTCAGTTTCGTAATAGGGAATATCGAGGATCGTGTATTCGTGCTGCAGATTGACCGCATCCAGCATCCGCAGGACCAACTCATACCCATTTGCATCGGTCAGAAGCTCAGGACGTTTGAACGAATAGATATGATAGCCAGTGCGTTGTTTTTCCTGGATAAGGTTGGCAAACTCCGCGTCAATACGCTGCGGCGTGGCAATGATTTTATCAAGCTGGTAGCTGTTCACCATATCAAGGCTGTAGCCACAGTTTCCCGTCGCGAAATCCAGATCAAACAGGGCGACACTCTCCCCCTTCTTGATCACATGTGAAACCATCAGATCGGCCAGTGAAATCGCCAGGGTGGTCGCGCCTGCCCCGCCACTGCCAGACACAACCGCATGCACCCGGTTGGTGTCGATCCGCGCACCCCGGATCCCCGTTTCAACCGATTTGATCAGGCTTTCCGGTTTGACCGGATGGGTCAGCCAGTCATGCACCTGCAGCTTGATCAACTGCCGGGTCTGATCCTCGTCCAGCTTGTCCGAAACAATGATCACAGGTTGCCCGGAGAACTGGAACCGGACCTGGTTGAGCAGCTCCAACATGTCGGAATTAAGCTCATGGCCGCTCAGAACTACGGCATCAATCCGCGTGGATTTATCCACTTTATCAAGCGCGTTGGCATTTGAGCGAACCACCCGAAACTGCGGAACCGTTTCGATGACATGTTCGATCCCGTCTGACAGCTCCGCTTCAGAACTCACGACGAGAACTCTGAAAAGATTAAATTTTTTGTCTTCTGTGCTCATGTGACCTCAGGGGGAAATACTGGAAAGATCTTCGCTTGTGATTGAAACCGGATGGGCCGGGATGGCCATGTTGTCCAACCCGATCAGGGCGCCCAGGAACGGCAAGTCCAGACTCAACCCGCTGGTTCCGACCGTAACCGTCAATACTGGACCTAGCGGGCGTCCGACATAACCAAGACCGGAGCGCTGATAGGATATCCAGACATGCTCCGGGCGGATCCCGGTGTTGAAATCACACATTCCGGGCATCAGCCCCTCACCGGGCGCGCACCGATCATCTATGCCGCCGCTGCTGTTAATTCCGAAAATCAGGCGCCTCATCGGGTCGGTCAGACAGGCTTCGCTTTTGCCAGCCCCACAACTGGCCGACACGTTGCTGTCCGGCACAGGATCGCCCGCCGGAGTGGTGCCGTAATTTGTCAGGGTGGTCCACTGGCTGCTGCTGGTGCTGAGCAACGGGTCTGAAACCACGGCCAGACGCGCCCCAAGCTGCAGCGCCTTCACAGTCTGGTTCCACTGGAACACCGCGAACCCCAGTTCGATCATCACCGAAAACACCAATAGCACGACAGGCAGGACAATAAGCCCCTCCACAAAGGAGATCCCGCTCTGGTCACGCCAGAACCGACAGGCAGCCCCCCCCCGGCGATATGTCCAGAGCCTTACCATCCGATATACCGTTGGTTATGCGCGTATGAGAGCGTAATCCCGTCAATCTGCAACAGGTTGAACAGGGGGGAATCCTGATAAGTCACCTCAGCTTCCACATAGACAACATCCCCATTATCCGGAACGCTAGGCAGATCCGCCTTGGCCGGCAGGATAATCAGCTCGCTTGCGTCATCCCATCCGGGAACCCTCAGCACCGCCGGGGTAGGAGGATTGGGCGTGCCATAAAAAGCAATATTGCGCGCCTTTGTTTCACTGCAGTTTGAGACATAGGCAATTGTATCCGCCTTGCACCGCGCCCAATACCGCGCGGCATCCCGCACACCGGTCTGAACCTGATGGCGCTGCCAGAGCACGTTCCCGAACTCCAGCACCCCCACGCTCAGCAGCGTGATCACCGGCAAGACCAGCAGGGCTTCAACAAAGATTGACCCCTGATCGCAATCCCGTAGATTTTTCCTTTGTTTCGACATTGGAGTAATCCACATTCAAATTAAAAAAAGGTACACCTCACCCGTTGACGCAAAAACGCGCCTGACCTCTCAACAATCGTTTCATGCCTATCTGCGGCGTGACCTGCGGTTTAATTATCGTCCGTCAGGTTTGTATCCCCTACATAGGGCGGCCAGGGAGACACGACATGGATGGCCGTATTGGCATCCATGGCGTTCCCGGTCGCAGCCGAGACAGTATCCCGGTTGTTCAGATAGTCTGCGCAGCCCGTCAGCAGACCGGCGACCACAAGGGCGACAAGCGCCCGCTTATTTGACAAGCAAGCCATCTTCAAACTCCAGATCTACCATATGTCCATAAGGGCCAACCACGCCGTCCCCTTCGCGGAAGGAGCGGATCATGCGTTTGTCCACCTCCAGCATTCCCAACAGGAACAGCTCGACATCATTGGACGACCGGCTGGTGTCAAATGGCGTGGCCAGAGGTTCGTTCGGGGCAGCAGGACGCACCAGGCGCGGGGTTACGAGAATGACCAGATCGGTTTCACGTTTCTGGAATTCGGTCGAACGGAACAATGCACCAAGGATCGGAATCTGTCCCAACCAGGGGAATTGCTCAACTCCACGGGTGTTGCTGACATCCAGAAGACCGGCAATGGCAAAGCTCTGCCCATCGCGCAAAGACACGGTGGTGTCGGCCTTGCGGCTGATAAACCCGATCCCGTTGCGCGGGGTCTCATCAATGTCACTGACTTCCGGGCGGATCCGCAGCTGGATCAGGCCATCATCCAGAACCACCGGGCGGAAATTCAGACGCACCCCATATTCACGATAAGCGGTTTCTTCCGCCGTGTTGCCATTTTCGCCGGTCACGGCGCGGGTGATCGGCACTTCGCCACCAACCACGAAATTGGCTTGAACCCCACTTGTGGTGGTCAGTTTTGGGTTGGCCAGACGGCGCGCCAGACCTCGGGCTTCCAAGGCATCGATCACAACATCGATCTGGGTGCCCGCACCGGTCAGGATATTGCCGACGATCGTGCCAAAAGGTGTCCCCTGGGTTGCAACGGCCGAAGCGGCCCCCTGCCCCAGAACCTGCTGACCCGAGTTGAAGACGTTCAGACCGTCAGACCGGGTCGCTGCGAGGTTGACCCCAAGCTGACGGCCGGCATTGCGCTGCACTTCCAGAATGCGCACATCCAGCTCAACCTGCTGCCCGCTGCGCACGCGAATACCGTTGATGACCGGTTCTTCGGAATATTGGGAGGCAAGTTGCAGCACCCGCTCCAGCGCCACATTGTCACGCACATCACCGGTCAGACGAATGCGGTTGTTGACATTCGACACGCTGACGGTCGCACCGGGCACCGATCGGTCGATCACATTTTGCAATTCGGTAAAGTCGCGGCGCACCCGCACGTTCATGACCCCAAGCAACTGCTTGTTGTCGTCATACATGGCGATATTGGTGAACCCGCTGCCTTTCGCCTGGATATAGACCGAGGTATCCGACAGGGGGAACACGTCCGCCACGGCCGGATTGCCAACCACCAGATCAGCCACAGGTTTGTCGGTCGTCACGGTCACCACATGGCCCGGCGCGATGATGAACTTGTCCACCACACCATCGCCCAGCGTGATTTCACGCATCGTTTCCTGCGCGACTGTTGGCGCGGCAATCATCAGCGTCGACACGCCGACCAATCCTGCCGCAACCAGATTTCTCAAGATCCTGCTCATAGGAAATTTACCTTTTGCCCGTCCCATTTCGATCAATTCACGCCTCTGTTCATTCCATCCCGAACCCGACGATAATCTACTCTGCGGTCGTCGGTGCCGCTGGGTCAACCCGTGGCACAAGATAATTGCTACGCTTGCCAGCCCGGATAACACCAACATTTGCCTTCAGAGGCTTGGGCGGCGGAGAGGAAGCCACGACAGTTCTCACCGGCTCCGAGTCTACTGTATTTGCCTGATCAATACTTGTTTCGACTTCATTCAGGCGCCCGGAAATGTCGCTCATGAAGCCTTTCAGCAACGTTTCGACCTCCTGTCGCATCAGTTCGGTGTCGGTGGGGCCGGTTTCCAGCATTTCAGCCGCAGCCAGTGCGGCTTCTTCCGCGGCTGCCTTTTCTTTTTGCAAGCGCAGCTCCTCGGCCACCTGCGGATCAACAAGGTCGAGCGTGGTCACGCGCTGCAGGGTCTCGGTCTCGGAAGAGCCGATATTGCGCAGCGCCAGGGACATGGTCCCGACATTGGCCGCAAGGGCCAGTTTCTGGGCCTCTTCGGTGCTGACCTCAAAGGTCACGGTGCGCACCACGCTGGGCTTGTCCTTGCGGTCATCTGCAATCTGGTCGATCGCCAGAACCTTTACCCCCTGCAGCAACACATCCACATAGGAGCCGCTGCCCTGGCTGCGGGTCAGCATGATATCCACCCGGTCCCCCGGCAGAACAAATCCCGCCACACCCAGCACATCATTCACCCGGATCGAAATCGCTTTCATCCCCGGTGTCAGTGCCGTAGACAGCTTCGCACGCTGCCCCGGTTCGGTGATTTTGCTGGCAAAAACAGGTTCCCCGACCTCCATGGAGGAGACGACAAACCTCGCGTGTTCCTCTGAATCGGACACCAGTTGATCAATGGAGGTAAACGCCCCGTTGGGCAGGTCTTTTGCCGCCCAGTCAATTTCCTGCAACTTGTCACGCGTCAGACGTTGACCGAATTGCAGCACGGTCCGGGCCACGACGATTTTCTGCTGTGGCTCCTGCTCTTCTTCTGATGCGGGAAGGACTTCAGACAGGATCTGGGCCCTCTCTGTGTTCAACCAAATCTGAGCTGTAAATGTTGCCAGCCCAGCCAAAACCAACGCCAGCAATAAACTGACGACCGTTGTCGCACGCATGACTGCCTCCTACCGTCGCGATAGCAATGACCACAGGAAGGCGGTCATTGCTGATATGTATGTGTACTTGTTCGCCAGCAAAGCTGGTTAGGTCAGGTTGCCGTCAAAGGAAGGCGTTCCCCCAATGGACAGATCCCCTGCCTCAGGCGTGGAACCTATCAGCCGCCAGATCCAACCGCAGGTGCATTCAGCTGAGTGCTGGACATCCACTGAGCCCAGGTATCCCAACGCAGCCCCAGCTGTTCGCCAAATAGCAACACCGCCGCAATCACAGCTGCGGTGAGAAGTCCCAGCAGGATGAGATATTCTGTCAACGCAATCCCGTCTTCGTCTTTACGAAAACGCAGAACCAGTTTTTCGATCAGTTTACTCATTTAAAATTACTCCCAATTCGTAGGGGCGAAAAAAAAGAAGTGGGCCCCTGTTCCCCAAAAAACGAAATGCCGTCCAGTTAACTTTTAAAAACAGGCAACCATCGTAAAAAACGGACATTTCAATATAAACACGATAACAGTTTTCGAAGTTTCCGTCAAAAAAATGACATAATTTCAGCACGTTCTGGACATTTTTTGAAACAAAGCCGGGAAAAAAGGGAGATTGTCGCATTTTTGCCAATCTCAAAGTGGTTAACGAGTGATGTTTTTTTGCCTAAATTTTGAGCGCATAAACCGTGCGATTTAAGTGACTGTAAAGACGGATTAAACCTTTCGATTTACCTGACGAGAATCGATTCGGCGCGGATAAACGTGTCCAAGGTGCCGTTCCCGCCAAACCCCGTGATATCGACAAACTCCACATCAATGGTCCCGCCTTCGCGCAGGGTCGCATCCTCATCCTGGTTGCCCTTGCCATTGTTCGACGACTTCTCGATCGGGCGCACCATGAAGATGCTGGCATAGCTGTTCACCGGCAGGGTTGCCTGCCCGTTAAACGGATTGGCCAGGCAGTTCACGATCGCCGCAATGATCACGCGGCGGTCCTTGGTGCCGGTCGGGGCAGACGGGTCCGCCGGATCATAGGCTGGAACATGGTCCAGATTGTTGTCGGGGTCTGAACATTTCGGATAGCCGGTCTCCCCTCCGGTCGAGTTTTCCGCCACCAGATTGTTGGCGCTGGCAAGCTCGGTCTCAATCTCATGACGATAGACATCATAGCGCGACGGTTGCAGCCCAAGATGGTCAAAGGTGCTTTCGACAACCGTGTGCCCTGTTGGATTTGAGGGGTGGTTGACCGACCAATAGGTCGAAATGTCCCATTCATCCCAGGTGCCGGGCCCGGCGGGGGTGGTAAAGGTTCCGTAATCATTCGGGCTCCCCACCAACACACCACCAGCACCATTGGTCGGCGACCCCATGGTACCATTGTCGGGAAAGCCCATGAAATCAGCGGTGGACGGGTCAACCAGTTCCTGTTTTCGGCAGAAATTTCCGGTTCCGGGCTCATACCCCTTCCGCACGTTATAGGCAGGGCCATAGACATCCTGTGCGTTCTTATAAGGCGCATCATAGAGGTCAAAACGGATGTTGAACCCGGTCGCAATTGAGGTGGCATAACCGGGCTTTGTGTCAACCGTATCTGACTCATAACAGGTCGGATTGCGCGCGCCCGCAAAGAAATCCCGGATATCTGCCGCGCTGGAGGTCCCATTGGTTTGCAGAAACCCGAAATTGCCCGGACCCGCCGGGTCATTCTGGTTCTGCTTGGCGTGAAGTTTCAGGATCCGCCCATGCAAAAGCCCGTTGGAAAACGCGGTCTGAAGGTCGGTTATGCCCTCTCCCTCAAACGGGTTGCAGATGAACAGAGGGGGCACATCACAGACGGCGCTTTGTGACATCGCCACCGCATTTGCCCGCACCGGAACGGTCCGGATCAGCGGCTTCAATACCGAGGAAAAGATCGAATACAGATCCTCGGAACGGGCGGAAACATAGACATATTCGGCATCCGTCCCATCGGTGGTGAAATTTGCATCCACCCAGGCCTGATCAATTGGATCATGATCATTAGGCGGAATATCCCGCAGAAAAATAACGGTAAATTCATTGTCTGCAACGTCTTCATATTCCAAGACTGTTTGCATGTTGTTCGCATCATTGCCCAGGAAATGGACTGTGTTATCCACGTTTTCCATCGCCGCCTTGGCCCGGGTGATCGCATCAGATCCGCCATCCAGTTCAACCGCTCCCGCAAGCGCCAACGCATCGGCCGCGGCCTGAAGATCGGAATGGGCATTGTTGCCCCGGCTGATGTCGATGACCAAAACCGCCATGCCCAGAAAGACCGGCAAAAACAGCAAGGTCAGGACAAGAACATATCCATCTGTATCTTTAAGAAATCTCATCTTCGCCCCTCTTCACGTCATCCCGAATTGTTCAAAAGCGCCATGGGATAGGGATTGTCCGCACGGACTGCGGTGTAAAATAAGGTGCAGTTTACCAAAAATCGGTTGCTACGATAACTGCCAAAACGATTGGCACGCCGTAGGGAACCTTGCCACTGTCGCGGATCACCCGCAGGCGTTGCCCGATCCGCCCGGTTCCCGACGCCCCAATACCGCTTTTCACCACAAGAAGTGCCAGAACCGAAAAACCAAGCAGTGCCAGCGCAAAAAGCCCCAGACCTTGCCAGCCCACAAGCAGTCCGGCCGGAAAAAACAATTTGGCGTCCCCTCCTCCCATCAAGCGCAGGAACCAGAACGCATACCCAATCACAAAAAGCACGGCACCAGACATCAGATGCATCGCAAGCCCGTGAAACATGCCTGTCGCCGACCACAAAAGGAACAGGCTCACCAGGACCAGAACATCGGCGTTGCGAATGCGATGGGTCAGGAAATCACCAATCCCGATCCGCAACAGCCAGGCGATCATCAGCAAAGACGCCGCGATCCGCATTATGTCAAAACCGGTTTCGCCCATGGTCACCTGCTCACAGGTCCCGCTCACAGGTCCCGAGGTCAGATACCTTTCAGATCACCGGGGGCCCGGCGCTGATACGCGACCGAGTTGCGCAGCAATTCGAGATTGTTTGCGGCAAACTCATTCGAGGGGTCAATTTCATAGGCCTTCAGGAAATACTTCCGCGCCGTGGTCAGATTGCCGCGCAGCAGGTGAGAATAGCCGTAGTTATTCAGAAATTCGATGCGGTTACCGATAACCGGCTGCAACTTCCGATACGCGAAATCCGCCTTGTCGAAACGGCGCAACATGTCAGCCGAGGCCGCAAATCCAAGCCAGGCCTGCGGATCCTGAGGTGCGACATCAATCGCTTTTTTGAAATGTCTGTAGGCTTTGCCGTAATTGCCCTCTTTGAACTGCATGCGGCCCGAGACAATATGCTGATCATTCGGATGATAATCCACATTGGAACTGTCTTTTACGGACGCCGCGCTGTCACCGGTCGAAGAAAACTCGCCAAAGTTGACATCACTACAGGCGGCAAGGCCAGCCAGCAGGACGCCCATCAAAACTACATTTTTCATGCCAAAATGCCTCATAAACCCCATCCCCTTGGAACATGAATGCCACATTTCACACATCAAAACCACAGATTTTACTCGCCCGCCCCTTCCGTAGCGGCAAGAACGCAACACTTTTTACCGGGTGTGAATATACATATGCGTCAGCTTGTCTGTCCCTCAAATGTCTCGCTCGCTGAGCGTCTGTCTCAATCCATTGTTTACGATTGGTAAACTCAATCGAGGGTAATGCTAGCAGCCCGCGTTCCCTGTGCCAACCATAACAATTCCTGCATATCAGAATTTCCCCGGATACTTTCGTTGAACCCCTCGACCCCATGGGTTTCCACAAAATTGGACTGATCACTCAGCAGGGACGTGCCCATATTCGCGGTTCCGTTTTGCAACTGATACCCCAACAGTTCGAGGATCGTCGGGTAGACATCCACCATGCTGCCAAGCCGGTCCACCTGCCGAACGGATCCTGCATTCAGGAACGTGACCTGATTGCGCCGCGCCTCCTTGCGGGCACTCAGTTGGTCGTAAAGCGTATTGCGCGCGGCCAGGTGATCGCTGGCCAACAGCACTATCGTATCGTCCCAGATGCCAAGCCGCTTGATCTCATTTATCAGATCCGCCACATGCGCCCCGCTGCAGGCAATGGCAGCAGGCAGTTTCGACAGGGCTGTCTCATCAGCCGGGCAGGTCCCATCCAGAAGGGCATCCGGCCCATGGGTGCTAAGCGTCAATGTCGACAGAAGGAAGGGGGCATCCTGTGCGGCCAGATGACCCAACTCGCGTTTCACCCGCTCAAACAGCAGATCATCATTCATGCCCCACAGATTTGTGCGCGACTCTTCCTCCCAGCCGTCATAGCTTCTCAGCCCGAACACCCGCTGATAGCCGTGGCTGCGAAACAACGCCCCTTTGGAAAAGACCGTCAGGCGCGACCCGTTCACGTAAGAGGCGTTGTATCCGTCCCGCGTCAGGATATCGCCAAGACAGGTCACACCGGGCAGGAACTCGGTGAAATCCGGGATCACATCCTCATTGGCCTTCATCTTGCGCCCGACATGAAACACCCCACGTGCCAGGAGCGGCACGCCGCATTGTGTTGCGACCAACCCGGCGGCGGTGAACTGTGTTCCGGCCACTTGCACAATATTGTTGAAGGCCAGCCCCTGCCGCTCAAACTCGGCAAAGGGGGCATAGGCCGCGCGGGTCTCTTCGATCTCGCTATATGTGCGTTCAAGGCTTTCCAGATACACAATGACCAGGTTTTTCTGCCTCTCAGGGGCTTGGGTGACCTGGTGGCCCTCCAGAAAACGCTCCACCGCCAGCGCGTGCGCCGGCACGGGCAGGATCAGACGCAGCGCGTATTCGCTGACCGGGCTGGACAGAATGGCCACCACCCCCACAAGGCTGATCTGCCGTGCCGCTGTGCGTGAACTGCTCAGCAGGAACAGGGCCGCACCAGTCGCGAGCAGCAGGTAGGTGATCTGCTTGATCAGCTGGGGCGTGAAGTCATGGATACCCACATTCAGCATGGTGCTGGCCTGGTTTTCCTGAATGGTCAGAAGAAGGCTGCCCATTTGCCATTCCCCAAAGGCTTCCCGGACAAATGCAAAGGGCTGCAACAACAAGAACCCAATGATCAGAAGCGCGAGGGGCAGGATTTTCGGGCGGCGAAACCACAATGCCTGGCGGAAGGACCATCCTGCCACGCCGAGTATGGCAACCACGATGAGCACGCCCAGAACGGCCATGGCATTACGAGGCAGCAATGAGAACAGACCAAGACTGTAGGCGAGAAAAGGAAACACGACCAGAAAGCTCATCCCCCAGAACAGGATCAGGCAAATGGCTCGAAAAAACTTTGCAAAAATAGACTTTCCCATCGGGTCCCTCTCTCTCATATGAAAGGGTTTCACCAATCCGATTGTCAAGACACTCATTTTTTCCCTTTGCCCACAGATATTTACGCACCTATCTCCACACGGACAACCCTGTGAAACCTGTTCAGAGGGAACCGAATTCACATGTCTCCAAACCCGAAACCGGCCCTTAAACGCCCCCTCAAACCACCTGCCACATAAGGCGCCAATTTGCTGAAAATGCGAAAATCTGCTTTAATGGAACGGTTCCACATTTTAATTTTTGCGAAACTGATTATGTCTGCAGACCAACCGAAACAGCTCTCTCTGGCGCTGGCCAAAAGCCGCGGGCTGATACGTTTGGCGTTTTTCTTCAGTATTTTCACCAATCTTCTGATGCTGACAGGCCCGCTGTTCATGTTGCAGGTCTATGACCGGGTGCTCGGATCACGGTCCGAGGAAACCCTTGTGGCCCTGGTCACCCTTGTGACATTGCTGTTTGCCCTTTACGGGCTTTTGGATTTTGCGCGGGGCCGCCTGATGGCCCGTGTGGGCGCGCGGTTTCAGGCGCTGATCGGCCCAAGGGCCTTTGATGCGCTGCTTGAAACACATGCGTTCAAACCGGCAGATGCCCACCCAAAGGCATCCCTGCAGGATGTGGACGCGATCCGGACGCTATACACCTCACCGGTCCTTCTGGCGCTGTTTGATCTTCCCTGGACCCCGGTCTTTCTGGCAGCAATTTTCATCTTTCACCCGCTCCTGGGGTGGCTGGCCACAACGGGCGGCGCCATTCTGGTGGTCACAGCACTGCTCAACCAGCTCCTGACCCACGGAAAAGTGCAGGAGGCCCAGACCAGATCCTCCAGCGCCAACAGTTTCGCCGCACAGGCGCTCAACAGTGCTCAATTTGCCTGGGCACAGGGAATGGGGCGGGTTCTGGGCCAACGCTGGCGTCAGAAACAGGATGAAGCACTTGGCAAAACCATTCGCGTGAACGATCTGACCGGGTCGCTGACCTCTTTTACCAAGGCATTTCGCTTCTTCCTGCAATCCGCAATGCTGGGGCTTGGTGCGCTTTTGGTGTTGCAAAACGAGTTGACAGCGGGCGCCATGATTGCCGGGTCGATCCTGCTGGGACGCGCGCTGGCCCCGATCGAACAGGGCCTGCCACAATGGCCTGTCGTCCAGCGTGCCCGCAGCAGCTGGCGCAATCTTTCCGCCCTTCTGCACTCCCTGCCCAGACACGCGGAGCCAACCCGCCTGCCCCCCCCGTCCGCCTCTCTGAATGCGCGCGATATCGGGCTGATGGTGCAGGGCCGCGAAAAGCCTGTCTTGCGCAATATCACCTTCTATGTCGCCCCGGGAGAAGCCCTTGGCATCATCGGCAAAAGCGGGTCTGGCAAAACCACCCTTGCCCGCGTGCTTCTGGGCCTGGTTGTCCCGACCGCCGGAGAGGTGCGCATCGGCGGGGCCACCTTGCCGCAATATGGCCCCGACCGGCTGGGAGAGCTGATCGGATACCTGCCACAGGAAATCCAGTTCTTCGAAGGCACCATAACCGAGAATATCGCGCGCATGTCGCTGGATCCCGTTGCAGAACTGGTGGTGGACGCGGCCCAAAAGGCGCGGGTGCATGATGTGATCCTCGAACTTCCCAACGGATATGACACACGTATCGGCCCCATGGACACGAAACTGTCCGGGGGGCAGAAACAGCGCCTTGCCCTGGCACGGGCCCTTTATGGCAACCCAATCATTCTGGTGCTGGATGAACCGAACTCTGCCCTGGATGCAGAAGGATCCGAAGCCCTGAACGCCGCCATTGCCGACATGAAAGCCAACGAGAAAGCCATTGTCGTCATGACCCACCGCCCCCGCGCCATCGCCCAATGTGATCAGCTGGTGGTGTTGGAGAAAGGCCAGGTCGCACGCTACGGCCCCCGAGACGAGGTCATCCAGTCGATGATCAAAAACGCTGACAATGTGCATAAAGCGATAAAACAAAGGTGACATCATGCCCCCGCCCGACCAGACCCACAAATGGAGCGCCACCTGGCCGACCGTGATCGGGATGCTGGCGGTTCTCACCCTGTTCGGCGGCATGGGAAGCTGGGCTGTGGGCACTCAGATCGCGGGCGCGGTGGTGGCGACAGGGACCGTTCAGGTCGTGACCGACCGGCAGGTGGTGCAACACCCGGACGGGGGCGTGGTGGGACAGATCCTCGCCCAGGATGGGGATGTGGTGCAAACCGGGGATGTTCTGGTCCGCTTTGACGACACATTCCTGCGCTCTGAGTTGGAAATCGTGGACCGGCAGTTGCTGGAGATCTTTGCCCGCCGCACCCGGCTTGAGGCAGAGCGCGATGGGCTGGAGGTGCTGGACCTGCAGCCCCCGGACGGGTTTGCCCATCTGGACCCGGACTGGATCGCCAGCCAGCTGGATGGTCAAACCAATCTTTTCACCGCGCGCCTGACCTCGCTGCGGCAGGAAACCGATCAGTTGAACGAACAGATCGGACAGATCAACATCCAGATCTCGGGTCTGACCGCCCAGCTTGCGGCATTAAACGAAGAGCTTGAGCTGGTGAACGCTGAGCTGGTGGATCAGACCGCACTGCTGGAAAAGCAGCTGGTTTCGGTCAAGCGGGTGAACGAGTTGAAAAAAAGCCGCGCCCGGCTTGGGGGTGAAATCGGCCAGCTTGAAGCACAATCCGGCGAAGCTCAGGCGCAGATCTCGACCATCCGCATCGAGATCCTGAAGCTGGGCAACCAGCGGCGGGAAGCGGCCATCGGGCGCCTGCGCGATTTACGCTACAGTGAGATCGAGCTGGTGGAACGCCAACTGAGCCTGCGCGAAAGGCTAAGCCGCATGGAGGTGCGCGCCCCCGCCGATGGGGTCATCTTCGGCTCATCCGTCAGAACAGAAAAAGCGGTCATCCGCCCTGCTGATCCGATGATGTTCATCGTCCCGCGCGACCGGCCTGTTCACGTGTCTGCCCGTGTGGATCCCGTCCATATCGACGAGGTCCATTCCGGCCAGGTCGCCTCTTTGCATTTTTCATCTTTCGACCAGCGCAAGACCCCGGAAATTTCCGGCACGGTGCAGCGCATCTCGCCCGATACGATGCTGGATGAGCATAGTGGGCTGACCTATTACGAGGCGATCGTGACCCCCGATGACATGAGCGCACCGGGTCTGGACAAGCTGGAGATCCTTCCGGGCATGCCGGTTGAAGTCTTCCTCAAGACCGAGGATCGCACACCGTTGAGCTATCTTCTGAAACCCCTGACGGATTATTTCCGCCGCGCGTTCCGGGAAAGCTGACCTCTGAACATAGGAAACCGGGTTTCGATCGCCCCCCCCTCGCCACCGGAATGCCATCATGAAGCTGCTGGCGCCCTGCGGATTTCGCAACCGAAAATCCACTTGCGAAAAGCATTCGATTCTTCCTGCAAGTTGATGCTTTCCTTGAGTAATTAAATTATACGCTTTCGCGACTGGCACTGGCATGGCTTGACTGTTGCGCAAAAAACACACCCCCTCCTTCTGCCCTGCGGTTCCTGCCACACCCCTCAAAACAATGAAACGAAACCCCTTTTCCAGCCCCGGGAAAAGCCTGTTTCCATAGCTTTCACCCGGCGGTGGCAGATATTCGCTTGCCAAACCCATTGGCACATTTCGAGCGCCTTTGCGGATCGTCGCGATTGGGTATGCTTCTGCCCAACGTTGATCACCTTCGAGCAAAGTTGATCACGCAGTGTCGTATCAGTGAAATCATTTCGCACAAGTAAACGGGTCCCCATCCGGATCCCGTGTTGCGCCGAATTGGCGTGATTGAGGCAATACAGGCAAGGACCGATGGCAAAGAACGGTAAGGGCGGCCCGAAGGGCGGCGGCGACAGCAATGTGATCTCTGGCACCAACGGGGATGACATCCTCTCGGCACTGGGCGGTGTCTTTACCCTCAAGGGGGGCAAAGGCAACGACATCTATATCATCGATGATGCACTGGATGTGATCGAAGAACGGCGCGGGTCCGGGACCGACACGGTGCGGACCTCGATCGATTATACGCTTGGCGCCCATCTGGAACAGCTGGAGCTTACGGGAACGGACGACCTGACCGGCACCGGAAACGATCTGGACAACCAGTTGACCGGGAATGAAGGGAACAACCTTCTGTCCGGGCTGAATGGGGACGACAGTTTTGTCGGCAGCGCCGGAAACGACACCCTTCTAGGCGGCGCGGGGACGGACAGCGCGATCTACCAAGGCAGCATGGCAGAGTATGATTTCAGCTGGATTGGGGAAGACCTGTTGATCACCGCCCCCGATGGGTCAGCCGATTTGCTGAGCGATATCGAGTTTTTGTTCTTCTCTGATCAGTCTGTCGCCACCAGCGACATCTCTGTCACCCCCCCTCCGCCACAGGCCGAGGATGATAGCGCGACGGTTATGGAAGATGGGACAACCGTAATTGACGTTCTGGGCAATGACCACGGCGAGGGATTGACCGTTCAGTCCGTCAGCGGGGCGGGGTTGGGTCAGATCAGCCTCAACGCTGATGGCACATTGACCTATCGGCCCGATGCCAACTGGAACGGGGTCGATACGCTGACCTATTGGATCGAAGACGCTCAGGGGCGGGTGGCGAGCGCCGAGGTCACGGTCAATGTTCTGCCGCAAAACGATGCGCCGATTGCCCTGGCCGACCGGGTCAGCGCCGAAGAAGGGCTGACCCTCAACAGCATCGCCAGCGTTCTGGCCAATGACAGCGATCCGGACGGGGATACGCTGCGCATCTCGGACTATGACAGCCAAAGCGCCCATGGCGGGGTCATCACCATGACCAGTGACGGGCAGTTCTCGTATCAAGCTGCCGATGGCTTCTCGGGAACAGACAATTTCACCTATTGGGTGTCCGATGGGAACGGGGGCACTGCTTCCGCATCGGTCACCATTGACGTAACGGCCCGCCCGCCGGAAAACAGCGCCCCCTCTGCGGCGGACGACGTTTATAGCGTGGCAGAAGGCGCCCTGCTTCTGGCGGGCAGCGTCCTGAGCAATGACAGCGATCCCGAAGGCGACACCCTGACGATAGCGACCTATGACAGCACCACTGCACAGGGCGGCAGCATCACGATGAATGCCGATGGCAGTTTCACCTATGTCGCTCCTGAGGGGTTCACCGGGCTCGACAGCTTCTCCTATCAGGTCAGCGATGGGGCGTTGACCGATCAGGCCCAGGTCTCGATCAGTGTGACCCCCAGCCCGGCAGATGGGTCTCTGGCGCAAAGTGATTTCTACAGCCTGTCCTCCGGCACCGTGTTCCTGTCGGACTCCGTGCTTTCAAATGATACCGCCCCGGACGGAACAACATTGCAGATCCTCGACAGTGACCGGGTCACCGCGGATGGCAATTCGGTCTACCTGACCGCTTCCGGGCAAATTCTGGTGCAAAGCGCCCTCGGCTATTCCGGGGTCGACAGCTTCACCTACACCATTTCCGATGGGCAAGGCGGCAGCGAGACGGCCACCGTCACCCTGAACATCGCCCCCCCGAGCGCACTCACCTACTATATCGAAGGGCTGCTGTGGGAGGACAATTCCAAGCGTCTGAACTATCCCGACAGCAATGGCACGGCCGTCACCGTCACCTATACTTTCCTGAATGATGCGCCCGCCTATGCGGACAGCACGGTCCATGACAGCTTCCTGGCCTTCAGCGACGCCGAGCGCGAGGTGGTGCGGGCGTTGCTGGCTGAAATTGAAGCCATGACCGGGCTGGATTTTGTTGAAGTATCAGATGAAGATCAGGCCACAATTACCTTTGGGAGCTATGATATTTCCGGTGACACAGATGGATCTGCCACAACCCCGGTGGGCACACCGGTTGGGGATTATGCAGGCGATGTCTGGCTTGACACGGCGCTGATGGGGGGCGGGCTCCTTGAAGGAAGCGACGGCTATCGTGTTCTGATCCACGAGCTGGGCCACGCGCTTGGCCTGGTTCACGCGGACCTTCCCGCGGCTGAAACCACCCAGCAATATACGGTCATGGTGGGGCCGGCCCATGCCGATTATGACGGGTCGCCAACCGGCTATCAGATCTATGACATTGCCGCGTTGCAGTTCCTCTATGGTGCAGACACCAGCACAACAGGCGGAGATGACGTTTATGATTTCGCGGCGCTGGAAAACAGGTTCGAAGCGATCTGGGATGGCGCGGGGCAGGACAGTCTGGACATGTCTGCCGCACAATACGGGGTGGTTCTCGACCTTCGGGAAGGCGCTTACAGCACCATTGCGACCAGTGGCGCGAACAATATCTCGATCGCTTATGGCACGGTCATCGAAGACGCTCATGGGGGCGCGGGCGACGACCGGATCACCGGCAATGCGGCGGACAACCTGCTGAGTGGCGGCGAGGGCGCGGATCAGTTCGTGTTCCATGCCGGCTGGGGGCAGGACACGATCAGCGATTTCGACCAAGCCGTAGATACTCTCGACTTCTCGGGCAGCGGGCTGACCGCGTCTGATCTGAGCGTCGAGCTGGTTGGCACCGACACGGTGATCTCGGACGGGCTGAACAGCCTCACCCTGCTGGACACGCAAGGGATCGAGTTGACCGACCTGCTTTACGCCTGAACACAACAGGGCCGGGCAAGGTTTCCCCTGCCCGGCCCAGTGTCTCATAGTCACATAGGGGTCAGATCAAACCGGGTTCAGGTCATACACCCCGTCATCAAAGATACCGGTGCCGTCAATCGCGACACTGAACGTGCTGTTGTCACTGTCCAGATCGTAATCGAACACATCCACACCGAACTCGAACAGCTGATCAGGTGTTGGCTGCGCTTCCGAGATGAAGTAGCCGCCAATGTCGAACCGGTCACCATCCATATCGACATTTTCAATTGTCGCCAGATCATGATCGCCATCGGTCGTGAACTCGACCGAGTAGTCGTCGGCAAGGTTCTGGACATCAACGCTGAGCCCGTCAAACAGCACATCAATTCCGATGCCGTCATCATCATTCCCTTCAGCCTGCGTGCGCGTGTAGATCACGGTGCCAGAGGCATCTTTCACGCTGACCGAAATGATATCGCGCTGCACGGCGCTATATCCTTCCTCAAGGAAGTTGATCGCATCCGCTTCGCTGGTTGACGTCTCGTCCCCATCATCCACATCATAGGCCGATATCCGCATGTCAACGAGATTGCCGCTGGGCGTCACCTGCGCGATCTGAACTTCGGCGGTCGAGACCTCGATCATGCCGTTGAAGCCCAGATAACCAGCATCGGCATAGGCTGTGTTCAGCTCAGACGATGTGCCCTGACCCACCACGATATCATTGATATCGAAGGTTGGGCTGGTGATCAGGCTGTAGGGATCATCAAGATAAGCAAAGCTCAGCGCCTGCCCCTCTCCGATCTCCTGGTTGTTGACCGCAAGTGCGGTGCCCGAGCTTTGCGCGTTCGACGAGTTCACGAAATTGCCCGCGTCTTTCCCGTTGACCGCTTCCCCCAGCTTGTTGCCGCTGTTGACAACATTCACACCGGTCGCAAAGACCAGAAGCGAGAACCCGTCCGGGCCACCACTTACCGAGGAGAACACGCCATAGATCTGCTTGCCGGATGGGAAGCCATCAAAGCTGAATTCCAGCAGTGGCGGAACCGGATCCTGATAGACCTCGAACTCGTAGGTGCCATTGGTCTGATCCAGCGTGACGTCGTAATAAAGCGTATCAAACGCCGCATCATAGACATTGTCGCTGCCACCGGCGCCATCCACGTAATAGACCACGCGCGTATCATCATCGACAAGCTGCCCTTGCAGGTCGCCCACCACACTCGTGTCGACCGTGAAGCTCGAGAACGTGTAGGTCATCGTGCCATCCGATGCAGCATCTGACAGGTTCTCGTCAGCGCCAACCACGCCATTCAGCGTCACTGGCCCGGTTGTGGACCCATCGAAATAGTCGATCAGCGAATTGCTGATCGGACCGATCGCCGGCACATCATCTACAACGGAAATGGTGAAGTCATTGGCGGCAAGGCCTATGCTGTCATCATCGAAATCCGTTGCCTGCACCACCGAAGACAGGTCCAGAACAATGCTGTTCTCCCCTGCCCCTGCTGCATGATCCAGTTGGGCCGCCAGGGTAAAGCTGTAGGTCCCGTCACCATTCAGCGTCAGTGTGAACACGGTTCCCGCAGCTGTTGATGCTGTCAGCGTATCACCTGACACCACATAGCTCAGCGCCTGCCCCTGAGAGGTCAGCCCCAGCGCCGTCAGCGCAGAAGTATCAGCCAGAAGCGTCCAGACCAGATCTTCATCCGTGCCTGGATCCACCAGCGCACCCAGATCGCCATTCACGGTCAGGGCTTCTTTCGTGGTGTCGGTGCCTGCAGGCAGGTCATCTTCGTCCACGCTGTTGGAAACCGTCTGATCGGTCAGGGCCGGAATGTCATCCTCAACGTCAAAGGACACATAGTCGTTCGGCAGGTTGACCGCATCCCCATCCGCATCACGCCAGTCCATCAGCTCGGTGAAATCAATCAGCGTCACGAAATCATCCGGGATACCGTCCCCCGTTGTGTCCACAACAAGGGCCAGGTTCTCACCATTCCCTGCCACATGATCCAGCTGGTCATTCAGCGTCAATGTTGCGTCTGCCGTGGTCGGGCCAGTCTGGGTCAGGGTGAAGGTAAAGATCAACCGCCCCCCGGCCCAGGCTTCGACCCTGTCCGTGCCGGACGCGTCAATATCAAGCGTTGTGGTATAGGTCACCTGTTCCCCGTTTGAGAACAGAACCGGCAGCACATCATTCGGGTCGACCTCTGTATCCTCAAAGAGGTTGAACGTCCCCGGCCCATCAAAGCCGCTGATAAAGGTGGTGGCGTCAATGGAAGAGGTGGCCGTATGGGCATCCACCGATCCATCTTCGTTGATCCCCACCGACAGGGCAGTATCAAGGTCGTCCTCCTCCAGATGCTCTGGATCCAGCTGGCCACTGTCGGGGCCGTCATCCTCGATGATCACCTTGTCACCGATATAGGCCGAGGCCTGATGGCTGTCATCATCGCCGTCCGAGATCGTCAGAACCGCCGACAGGGAATTGGTCGCCAGCGCCACCGCATCGTCCGGGTCGTCCTGATCGGGATGCTTGATCGGGATATATTGCGCCAGGTTCAGCGATCCATCCGGATTGATGGTGATGGCGAGGGCCAGAACATCATCGTCCCCGTCCAGTCCATCCCCCTCCACATCAGCCCAGCCAACAATCACCTCTTCGCCATTGATGGTCTCTGCACTCAGCAAGATCGCATTCCCGGCAAGATCGGTCAGCCCGGTGTCATTGGTCGCGCCAACCGCAAGGGACCAGACCGCCGGGTCAGACGCTCCGGCCCCATCGGTTCCAAACTCCGAACCGGTGCTGTTCACCACAGCCGCCGCGCTCATTGCCCATCCCCGCAGGGTCGCACTTTCCTGAGTGGCAAGATCGGTGAATACGGTCGGGGCTGCCCCCGCCTGATCATCATCATCATTGTCCTCGGAAGGCGTCGGGATCCCGCCATTCTGAATGCCCAGACTTTCGTCATGGGTCACGGTCACACCGGTTATGGTGACATTGGCACTGGGTCCGTCATCCTCGAATTTCACCATATCACCGATGGCAAGCGTGGTCTGATCGCCGTCGCCATCGCCATCCTCGATGTCAAGAACGGCCAGCAGGGCGGCGTCATTCATGGTCACGCTGTCATCAGGATCCGCGTCATTCGGGTGATCAATCGCCAGATATTGCACAACCGACAGCACCGCCCCCGCATCCATCGAGATGGCAAAGGCGATATCGCCGGTCTCGCCGCCGACCCGGCCCACGACCAGGTCACCTTCCTTGTAAAGCAGGATATCTCCGCCGCCGGTGGCATCCAGACCGCTGTCCACCCCGGCCGAGGCCACGTCAAGCGACCAGACCTCGTCATCCGGAGCGGCCGCCGGGCCATCCGCGCCATAATCCGTGCCGGTTGACGTGACCACCGGACCGGTGCTTTGCGCCCAGCCGATCGCGGTGTCGGTGATCGCGGCAAAGGCGCCGGGAACCCCGCCACCCTGATCGTTCGGACCATCCACGCCCGGCGTTTCGTCATGAATGACCTCAAGCCCCGCATCATTGATCTGCGCAGTTGGCCCGTCATCCTCGAAATGCACCATGTCACCGATGGCAAGCGTGGTCTGATCGCCGTCGCCATCGCCATCCTCGATATCAAGAACGGCCAGCAGGGCGGCGTCATTCATGGTCACGCTGTCATCAGGATCCGCGTCATTCGGGTGATCAATCGCCAGATATTGCACAACCGACAGCACCGCCCCCGCATCCATCGAGATGGCAAAGGCGATATCGCCGGTCTCGCCGCCGACCCGGCCCACGACCAGGTCACCTTCCTTGTAAAGCAGGATATCTCCGCCGCCGGTGGCATCCAGACCGCTGTCCACCCCGGCCGAGGCCACGTCAAGCGACCAGACCTCGTCATCCGGAGCGGCCGCCGGGCCATCCGCGCCATAATCCGTGCCGGTTGACGTGACCACCGGACCGGTGCTTTGCGCCCAGCCGATCGCGGTGTCGGTGATCGCGGCAAAGGCGCCGGGAACCCCGCCACCCTGATCGTTCGGGCCATCCACGCCCGGGGTCTCGTCATGAATGACCTCAAGCCCCGCATCCGTAATCACCGCCATCGGGCCGTCATCATCGACAAACAGGTGATCGCCCACCGGGGTGGTTTCGGTGATGCCTTCGGACACATCAATCTGGCCAATGTCGAATTTACCGCCTTTTGCGGTGATCCAGAACCGGTTGAAGGTCTCGTCCGCCAACGTGTTGGGGTCGTCCGTATACCATTTGATCGAGTCGAGTTCTTCAAACCCGGTCACGGTGAAGGTATTGCCATCATCCCAGGTGACGGAAATCGCACCCCCCGTGTCATCAAAATCATTCCCGTCGCTCAGCCGGTAATCCCGATAGATCACCACGCCATCGCGGATCACTTCCATATATTGCACATCGGTCGGCACGTCATCTTCGAGCGCATCATTGGCGTTGAGGATCGCCGGGTCCGGGTCGCCCTGATAGTCATCGGAATAGTCACCAATCACCCCATCATCGCCGGTATTGTCCACATAACTGATCCCGGCCGCGTCATCGCCAGCCCCCGCAGTGCCTGCGGTCCAGACATCAATCTGCATCGACAGGGTTGCGTTCCCCTGTGTCTGCGACACGAAAACCTGCGCGTCCTTCACATCAAGGAACCCGGTATAATCCATGTCGTCGATATCGGTATAGGTGCCGTTATCCTCCCCCGCCGGGAAGCTTTGTCCGACCACAAATGTATAGACCCCGGTGTTTTCGATGGTCTTATTGCCGGACGGGGTGGAATACATCTGGTTGTTGATGCCGCCCGTGGCGCCCTGCCCCCCCTGGCTGGTGTTATAGCTGTCCGACGTGCTGTCCATGGAGCCATCAGGGTCCACCACAACATTGCGCCCGCTCACCATCACGGCGGCATCACTATCGCCGACAGAGACATGCAGGAAGTTCCCGGAATCAAGGTTGCTGAAATCAAAACTCAGCGATCCGTCCACGGAAACATTCAAAACATCCGTGAAATCGAACCGGTCATCCGGGTCCCCGTCATTGGTATGGGTGAAGGGTTCAAACGTGACCATCTCGATCTCGGCCGAAAGGTTGTCGCCGGACGTATTGAGATAGAAGGCCGCCACGACAGTGGCATTCACATCCCCCGTTGTTGCGATGACCATGTTGTCCGAAATGGACCAGAGAAAGACATCTTCCCCGTCAATTGTCGTCAGCCCAACAACCTGATCCCCGTCAAGAGGATCTCCGTTCGTGTCGGAGAAATACAGGTTGGTAATGCTGGATCCTTCCGGATCAACCGTGACAAAAGCCTCGCCATTGATGAGGTCCCCATCATTTTCGTGGTAATTGCTGGCGGAATTGCCGATTTCCATGTCATCCGCATAGGCCGACCCGACAATGCCAAGCCCTGCCAGGGCCGCAATGAAATCAGCACTCAGACCGGAGAAGGAACCGTCCGTTGGTGTCTCGGTCCCATCATCTTCCACAAGAGGGTCTGCCTGAAGGGATTGTGTTTCATCAATAATCAGATCGCCATTAATATCAATAAGTGCCATTTCGACTTCCTTTCCAAGTGTCGAATGACGTCGGACTGCATCTGTACAGGAGTGTCAGCCGCGCGCGATCGCACAGCGTTGCCGCGTTCCCCCCGAAACGAATTGGTCAATTACAATATGGCTTCGACTGCACATATCATGTCCACGTCACATTAGCCGGAACGGATGTTGCGGGATCCCGGTCTTGTAAAATCAGTGATGACAGCGGTTGGAAACGCGTTTTTCAATGCGTTTGGTAAATATCCGGGGCCACCCCTCGCTCTGTTCAACCGGCATGTTGCCCCACACAACAATTGCCGGAGGTATGTCGCACCTGTTTGGTGTTTTCGTTGAGAGCTTGTATAAAACGACAGTGCTCCTGCACTGCTCTGGCCTCGGCCGAACCGGAAATATGTAATAAAACAGCCTTAATCGCGCTTGAAAGACAGGGCGCTTTTTATGCGCCCGTCATTGTTTCCGCATTCGGATAAATATCTTCATAAGTCATGCATTGTATCAGAAAATACGGATTTTGTCGAGATCTGTTCCGAAGATCTGACTGTGGTCCCCCTCAAAACGGCCAATGCCTTGATAACGCTCGCTGCCTTTAAATTCTCTTGGCTGTGACCAAAGGCCGAGAAAAGAAAAAAGCGCGGTCGGAGCGATCGTGAGCGTGGGCATTTCGCGACAAACTGGACTTGGAAAATCCAATCCAGAGGAGAGTTTCATCATCTTTTCCGTGAGATAGTGGCGGAGCGGAAGGGATTCGAACCCTCGAGACGGTTCCCCGCCTACACACTTTCCAGGCGTGCGCCTTCGACCACTCGGCCACCGCTCCGCCGGTGTTGCTATAGCGAAAGACCAAGGGTTTCAAGCACCTTTCGTAAAATTGCCGAAAAACTGTTCTTGCGCGAAAACCCCTCGCCCTGTGCGCCCGCCCAAAGTGGGATTTACGCCTCCAGATGCAGGGCCACGCGGCGATTGATCCGCCCTTTTTTCTCAATCTTGCCAATGCGAACCCGGCCGATTTCCCCGGTGCGCCGCACATGGGTGCCCCCACAGGGTTGCAAATCCACCTGCGTGTCATCATCTGAACCGATCCGCACCAGGCGCACCCGTCCTGCCCCTTTCGGGGGCTGAACCGACATGGTTTTCACCAGACCGGGATTGGCGGCAAGTTCCTCATCCGTGATCCATCGCTCGGACACGCACAGATCACGGGCAATCAGCGCGTTCAGCGCCTGTTCCAGCGCCAGCTTGTCTTCGGGCGGGGTTTCCATGGCGAAATCCAGACGCGATTTCTCTGCCCCGATCTGGCCGCCCGTCACCGGCAGGGGAATCACCACGGACAGCAGGTGCAGCGCAGTGTGCATCCGCATGTGACGCAATCTGAGATCCCAGTTGAGATATTGGGTGACCTCGCTGCCAATCGCAGGCAGCACCTGCCCCGCCTCGGGCACCAGAACCGGTCCTTCGGGCGACTTCACCGCAGTGGCAATCGCCACCTGTTCTCCGCCCCACCGCAGATGCCCCGCATCTCCGGGCTGACCGCCGCCTGTCGGGTAGAACAGGCAGCGGTCCAGAACAAGTCCACCCTGGTCGGTATGGGCCACAACCCGTGCCGTGGCCTCCCTCAGATAGGCATCCTGCATGTAAAGCGGTTCACTCATCACCCTCTCCTTCCACAGCTTCGCTTGCGCCGTCCTGCATATCGTCAATGGTAAACTCATCCGGAACAGGCCGGACCGGGGCGGGCGCCGTTTCCTCACGCGGGGGGGCCGGACGCAATGCCTCCGGATTGCGGATCCACAGGTCGCGCTGCGCGAACGGGATTTCGAATCCCTCTTCGGCAAAACGGCGGGCAATTTCATGATTCAATTCACTTTTCACCGAAAGCGAGAAGTTGACATCACTCAGGATCGCCCGCACCTCGAACTCCAGCGCATCCGCCCCGAAATTGGTGAACAGCACTGAGGGGGGCGGGTTCACCGTCACCAGCGGATGCGCCTCGGCAATCTCGCGCAGCACCTGTTCGACCCGTTTGGTATCGGTTCCATATCCAACCCCAACTGGCAGGATGATCCGCCCGATTGCATTGCCACGGGTATAGTTCGTTACCACGCCGGAAATCAGGTCGGAGTTGGGCAGGATCACATCCGAGCGGTCAAAGGTCTCGATCCGGGTTGAGCGCACGGAGATATCGCGCACATAGCCCATCTGCCCGCCCACTTCGATCCAGTCCCCTTCGGAAATCGGACGCTCCACCAGCAAAATAATACCGGAAATAAAGTTCGAGACGATGTTCTGAAGGCCGAACCCGATCCCCACGGACAGCGCCCCGGCAACAATCGCCACCGAGCTGAGATCCAGCCCGGCAGAGGTGATTGCGATCAGCGCCGCGAGGAAAATGCCCAGATAGCCCACCCCCGCCGAAATGGCATTCTGCCCGCCGATATCCAGCTTGGTTTTGGGCAGGACCGACGACTTCAGCATGGATTGCAACAGGCGGGTCAGCATGTAACCAACAAGGAACACGGCCGCGAAGATCAGGAAACTGCGCGGTGTCAGGCGGGCATCCCCCAACTGGATACCGTTCATGACAACGGTCCACAGTTCGGTCAGATCGGTGACGCGCGCGCCCCAGATCAGCGCCAGAAGCGGCAAGGTGGCGATCACCACCGCAAAGGAGATGAGAACGGGCCAGAGCGCCTCCCCCGCCTCCTCTTCATCCTTGCGCAGGATCACCCCGTAAAGGCTGACAACAAACCGGTGCAGCACTTCGAGCAGGGCCAGCAGGCCAAGGGTCAGAACCCAGGGGATCAGCACCTCGTCCGCCAGAGATTGATACCCGACCGCGGCAACTGTCGGGCCGGAGAAGCCGACCAATGTGGTGACGGAGCTGACAAGCCCCAGCACAGAGGACCGGAAACTGGCACTCTCTTCATCGCGCGCACGCAGCTTTGCATGAAGGCGCAGAAGACGGCCAAGCCGCACCAGAAGCACCCCAAGCCCAAGATAGATCGGGAAAATCAGAACCGCATAGGTCGCCTCTGAATATCCCTCGTGATCCGCAAGGGTCTGCAGCGCCAGTTTCAGGGCCAGCAAGCCCCCCAGAAATGCCACATCAAACCGGGCTTCTGCCCGCGCCACGGTTGAGGGCATTTCCAGAACAGGCCAGTCCGCCCCTTCGACACCGAACACCCGGTTGCCCAGCCAGAGGCTTCCGAACACAAGCACGGCGACCGACGGAAGCGTGTCGGCCAGAACCTGTCCCCGCAACCCCAAAATACCCACAAGATGAAGCGCCTCGACCAGCAGAACCATACCCAACAGAGGGGCCAGAACCTGCCCGATCGAAACGACAAACCCAACAACCCCGCGCGAGCTTCCCCTGCGTCGGGCCCGCAGCGCATCCCCCATGCGCATGACCCAGATACGCCCGCGCAAAAGCAACACCGCGCCAATCACCAGCAACATGACGGTCAACGGCAGATCCTCAAGCAGATCCGCCCGTTGGGCATCGCTGCCGAAATTGGATTTCACCTCGCTGGCAACCAGATGCAGCGAGGCCCCCAGATCCTCAACCGCGGCGGGCCAGAGCACCGGATTGACCGGGGTCGGCCCCAACCTCAGCAACTGGTCGGCCTGCCGCGCCCTCAAGAGGCTGTCAATCTCACCGATCAGCACATTGGCGCGTGAACGGGCCTCTTCGGCGGCTTGCACCGGGGCCTGGGCTGCGCTCAGTTCCCGGGACAGCTCCTCACGTCGC
The DNA here is from genome assembly GCF_025137635.1 of Aliiroseovarius crassostreae. NCBI lineage: Bacteria > Pseudomonadati > Pseudomonadota > Alphaproteobacteria > Rhodobacterales > Paracoccaceae > Aliiroseovarius > Aliiroseovarius crassostreae. The sequence goes on from NZ_CP080772.1 coordinate 1,660,921, forward strand.
TGGGTAAGGATCGCTGGTTCCGTCCCCTCACCTTCCGGCTTGGGGCCGAGCGTGGCAATTTGCGTCTTTAGCGTATTGATTCGAATATCATTTTCGCTCTTGGCCGTAGAAAACAATCCACGCCAATCGACCAGTTCGGCCCGCAGGTCCCGCATCACCCCGTCAGAGGCCCGCCCCACCTGAAGCGCCTGTTCAACCCGGTCTGCGAGCTTGCCCCAGGCGGTGTAATCAGGGCTGCCATCGCTTCGCAACACATAAAGCTTCTGGCCTTCGTCGCCATTCTCCACCGGTGTGGCAGGCACAGGAAAGGGCGCTGCCGAACTGGCCGCGCCCTGTTGTGCCACCCCTTCCGGCGTCCCAGCCAGAAGACCCAGCACAAGGACAAAGAGGAGGAGAAAAATGCGCATCATCAGATGTCCTCGAAGACCTCGGGCAGCAGAGCAGGCTCGCGATCAAGCCACGCGGGCACCGGCAACCCTTTTTCTTTCAGGAAAGACGGATTGAACAATTTGGACTGATAGCGCGAGCCATAGTCACAGAGCATGGTCACGATCGTGTGGCCCGGTCCCATCTCGCGGGCCATGCGCACGGCGCCAGCGATATTGATCGCTGAAGATCCGCCCAGGCACAGGCCCTCCTGCTCGACCAGATCAAACACGAAAGGCAGCGCTTCGGCATCCGGGATCTGGAAACACATGTCGGGGGTGAACCCTTCGAGGTTGGCGGTCACCCGCCCCTGCCCGATCCCTTCGGTGATCGACCCACCGGTCGCGGCAAATTCGCCTGAGGTGTAGAAACTGTAAAGGGCTGCCCCTTCCGGGTCTGCCAGGCCGATTTTCACACCCTTGGGCTGCAGCACCTCGGCCACCCCTGCAAGCGTGCCACCTGACCCAACCGCACAGGTGAACCCGTCCACCTTGCCATCGGTCTGGGCCCAGATTTCAGGCCCGGTGGTTTCCACATGCGCCTGACGATTGGCCACATTGTCAAATTGATTGGCCCAGATCGCGCCATTGGGTTCCGTCTCGGCCAGTTTGGCGGCCAGACGCCCGGAATAGCGCACGTAGTTGTTGGGATTGCGATAGGGGGCGGCGGGCACCTGAACCAGTTCGGCCCCGGCCAGACGCAGCATATCTTTCTTTTCCTCGGACTGGGTTTCCGGGATCACGATCACGGTCTTGAACCCCATGGATGCCCCCACAAGCGCAAGGCCGATGCCGGTATTGCCCGCGGTGCCTTCGACAATCGTGCCGCCCGGTTTCAGGTCACCGCGCGCAATCGCATCACGAATGATGTAAAGGGCTGCGCGGTCCTTGACCGACTGGCCCGGGTTCATGAACTCGGCCTTGCCGTAAATGTCACAGCCGGTGGCCTCGCTTGCCGCTTTCAGACGGATCAAAGGGGTGTTGCCAACCGTTTGTGCCAGATCCTGTTTGATATCCATTATGCCCCCTGCCGGATGTATTTGGGTTGTCGCGCGCGGAACGGATCCGCAAAACTCTTCTCATGTGTAAGTGCGCACTGCGCGGGTTTCAAGCAGCCCTGCGCAACCGATCACGGTTTTGCGACAGCCACATGGCAGACAGGAGCAGCGGTGCATTGTCCACTTCGCCCGTCCCGACCAGCTCCATCAGCCGGGCAAACGGGATGACGTGGCTGCGAATATCCTCCGCCTCCCCCAGAACGCCACCAATCCCGGCGGCACTGTCAGGCAGGTCACACAGCGCCACGTAGGAATAGAGATATTCCGTAACCGCCCCGGGACTGGGATAGTAATTGCCCACATGTTCGAGCGCACCGATGGTCAGGCTGGCCTCTTCCAGAGCTTCGCGCCGCGCCGTGTGCTGAGGCGTTTCCCCCGGATCAATCCGCCCGGCAATCGGTTCGAGCACCCATGGGTGCTGATCACCGCGCAGATAAGGCCCAACCCGAAACTGTTCGATCACCAGAACGCTATCACGCACCGGGTCATACGGCAGAACGGTGACCGCATCCCCACCAACAAACCCCGCGCGGTTCACCAGCGGGCTCATCGTGCCATCGAAACGCGGAAAGGAAAGGTCCTGCTCTTCAAGGGTGAAGTAATTACTGTAAGGCCTTGATTTTCTGCGCACATCCAGATCGGATGCGGTTCGCTTGCTGCGCAGGTCCGTTGGGGTGGAGAGGGAGGCGGCGCGCTGTTTCGACGCCGCCCGCAGGCGGATCATGGCAAAGCGCGCCGCAACCTCGTCGGGTGAGAACTGCCCCATATAGGACATCACTTCTTCCGCGGCAAACAGCGTGATCTCTCCCCAGTCACGGGCCCAGTCATCCAGCGACCAGACCGGGCCAGGGGTCCACTGTCCCTCTTCGGGGAAATAAACCTCGGCAGAAGCAGTCCCCCCAGATGCCTGCACCGCCATCTCAACCAGCTTGTAGGCAAAGCCCCCTTCGTAATGATCAAGCCGGGCGATGGCCCCGTCAGACAGGCCGCTGACCAGCATTCCCTCAGCACGCGCGCCCGGTTCGGCCTGGATCATCGGAAAGATCTGATCCTTTGCCCAGTAAACCGCATGATCCGGCAAAGACGCCTGCTCAGCACGATAGGTCTCGCCCTCGAGCACAAGCTCCAACAACGGCCGAAAACAAAGCGTGCCGTAGAAAAACAGGGTTTTCATTGACTTTCCTCGATCAGGACCAGCGGCGGGCGACCACACCGGTCAGCCAGCCCCCGAAGACACTGCCCAGCACCAGCGTGGCAATCACGTCCATCTGGGCAATATCATAGCCGTAATCAACCGCGATTTTGACTGCAGCCCGCAGGGCTTCGACCGGGCCATCATAGGCGTTTCGCAGGGTTTTGCGCAGCATCTCGTAGATCGAGAACACCAGAAATCCCCAAAAGACCAGCAACGCCCCCGAGGACAGGCCAATCCCGACCGGCTCGCCCAGTCCGCGCCCGATCCGGTAGCCGGTAAAACGCCAGCCAATCGCCAGCCCGAGACCCGCAAGCCCCACGGGAAACAGGGTATAATCCCGCCCTTCGGCCAGATAGGGAATGATCAGGTTGCCGACCATAAAGGCAAGGGCCGCGAAAAAACCGGCGGCCACAAGTTTTGCTGCGGTGGGCATACGCTCTCTCCTCTGATCTCCCTGCCCTCTTGCGGGGCATGGATCTATATCACCCGTTCAGCCCGGCTTTTGCAAGGTCACCTGCACCACATCGCAATTTCCCGAATGAAAAGATGCAGCACAGGAGGTCAGATAGAAATTCCACATGCGCCGGAACCGGTTGTCAAACCCCAGCTCGGCCACGCGGGTCCATTTTGCATTGAACACATCGTGCCAGCGGCGCAGCGTTTCAGAATAGCTTTCGCCAAATGTGATCTGGTCCCGAAAGGCAAGGCCCGCCCGGCCGACCTCTTCGCGCAGACGGGTTTTCGACGGGAGCATCCCCCCCGGAAAAATGTATTTCTGAATGAAATCGACGCCCTTGCGATATTGGTCAAAGCGCCGTTCGGTGATGGTAATGATCTGCAACACGGCCTGCCCCCCCGGTCGCAGGCAGTTGCGCACGGTTTCAAAATAGGTTGGCCAGTATTTCTCCCCCACCGCCTCAAACATCTCGATCGAGGCGATCCCGTCATATTTGCCGGTCTCATCGCGGTAATCCTGAAGCCGGATCTCAACCAGGTCCGACAGGCCCGCCCGTGCGATCCGGTCCACGGCGAAATCATGCTGCTCTTGCGAAATGGTCAGCCCGGTGACGCGCACGCCCCGCTTTGCGGCAAACTCGGCAAAGCCGCCCCAGCCGCATCCGATCTCCAGCACGTGATCACCGGGCCCCACCCCCATTTGTTCCAAAAGAGAGGCATATTTCTGTTCCTGCGCACATTCCAGGCTTTCCTGCCCCGAGCGAAACAGGGCGGAGGAATAGGTCATCGTCTTGTCCAGCCACAATGCGTAGAACGCATTGCCCAGATCATAGTGATAGCTGATATTTCTTTTCGCCTGACGTTTGGAATTGCCATTCATAAGGTGGCGCATCCGCTCGTAGGACCGAACAAAGATCATGCCCGGAAAACCGTCATAGATGATCTCGTTATCATCTTGTAACAAATCAAGAAAAGCCTGCAGATCCGGGGTCGACCAGCCGCCCTCGATATAGGCATCGCAAAAGCCCAGATGCCCTTCGCGGATCAACCGGGCAAAAACGTCAGCTTCGTGTATCCTCAGCTCCGCCACCTGCCCCGGCCGCGCGCCAAAAGCGCGAAACCGGCGCCCATCCGGCAAGACGAAATCAAGCTGTCCGGTGTTCATCCGGCCCGCGCGGTCAAACACACGGGCAAAATAACGCGGCAGATCAGGCTGCCCCTTGGTCTCCGTCAGGATCATGGCTCCCCCCAAAACCCAATGTGAAATCCAATGTCGTGAACACCACAAGGCTAAAGCGTTTCGAGATTAACTTGAGTCACAAGCTGATTTTGAAACACCCGCAACATCAGTAGGTTTCGAGCGTTTCGCCTCATTATTGTGTCTCAATAATAAGTCGAAACATTTTAGGCGGTTCAGGGGGGAACGGACAAGAGGGTGGTTTTGCGCATGCAGCAAGAGCTACAATGACTGGCCTTTTGCCAGATCTCGTTTGCACTGCTCTGGTCCGCTTTTCTGTGAGGAATAGGCCGTGACGCCGCAGGTGGAGCATCTGAATTGCATCAGGTTTGGCGTGGACTGCCCAACCTGCACCCAGCGACATGATCCGGACCGAAACACGCGGCGGGCTCCCGTTCCAGCCCCCGCACGCCAGCCCAGCAGGTGGCGCAGGATCAAAAAGGCCACGACGAAAGTCAGCGCGAATATCAATACCAGCAGCGACATGGGGCAATTCTATCAAGGAACTGCCCCAATGCACCAGCCATCACAGCACCTGATCAAGCGCCTCGATCAGTTTAGTCACCTCTTCCTCGGAGGTGTAATGGGTGAAACTCACCCGCAGCACCCCGTGGGACGGGTCCACGCCCTGGCCTGCAAGCGCGCGCACCGCGTAGAAATCCCCTCCTCCGGCCATGATGCCAAGAGGAGCAAGCCGCCGTGCCAGATCTTCCCCTGCGATTTGCGACGCCAGCGCCACGGTGGGTGCGCGCGCCTCTGCCTGATCAGGCCCCAGCAGCCGCACCGAGTTCTTGGCCTTGGCATAATCCAGAAGCGGTTGCAGCAGTTTCACCTCATGCGCACGCATCAGGCCATGGGCGGCCCGGGCGGCCAATGCCCCGCCTTCGCGAACGCCATGCTCTGCGGCCAGGGCATCCATATAATCTGCCATGCCGGCCGAGGCGGCAACCTGCGCGTGGTCTGGCCCGGCGGGGGTCAGGCGTTTGTAAAGGCAATCTGCGTTGAAGTAATGCGCCTGATTGGGAAGCGCCTCACCCAGGGCGCGGCGGATCACCATGATGCCCTGATGCGGGCCATAGGTCTTGTAAGCCGAGAACAGGTAGATATCCGCGCCCAGAACCGCCACATCCACAAAGCCATGCGGCGCATAGCTGACCCCATCGACACAGGTGTAAGAGCCATTGGCACGCGCCTTTGCGCAGATCGCTTTCACGTCATTGATCTCTCCCACCACATTTGAGCAATGGGGAAAACAGACCAGTTTGACCTTCTCGTCCAGAAGGTCATCCAGCTGCCTCGGGTCGAGATGACCGGTTTCGGGATCAACCTGCCATTCGCGCAGCTCATACCCTTCCTCTGCCAAGCGGCGCCATGGGCCGGTATTGGCCTCGTGATCCTGATTGGTGACGACAATTGCATCCCCCGGTTTCAGGAACCTGCGAAACGCATTGGCCAGAACATAGGTGTTCTGCGTGGTCGATGGCCCGAACGAAAGCTCATCGCTGTCCACCCCCATCATCGCCGCAAGACGCCCCCGCGCCTCATCCATTTCCGCCCCCGCCAGGGTTGAGGCCTCGTAAGGGGCGTAGGGTTGCACTTTACGTTGGGTGTAATAGCGGGTCAGCCGGTTGATCACCTGTTGGCAGGTATAGGACCCGCCTGCATTTTCGAAAAACGCCTGTCCCTGCAGGCTGGGTTCCGAAAAGGCGGGGAATTGCGCCCGCACCCAGTCGATGTTCAGCCCATTATTTTTCCCAGTGGTTTCAAGATCTTTCATCTCTCGCTCCCCTATCGCGGCACCATGCCACTGTTGATTTCAGGGAGCGTGGGACAGCGGTCCGGGGGCTCCCGTTCCGGCAGGTCCTCCAGCCAGCCACGCGGGATGTCTCTCCGCGGGCAGCCATGCGCTGAGGGCACATGACGAATTCAGAAGAAGTGCTAGCCAGAGCGGCGACACGGGTCAAGAGGTGAGATGAAAAAGGGCCCCCGGATGGGAGCCCTTTGACGTGACATGTCCATACTGGACAGGCCGCGTTATTTTGTACGCTCACCGCGCAGACCCAAGAAGATCGAAACGCACATCAGCACGAGAACGATGGCAAAGGGGAACCCCGTTGCAATCGCTGCCGCCTGAAGGGCTGCCAGTCCGCCGCCCAACAGCAGGGCAATGGCGATGGCACCTTCGAGGATACACCAGAACACGCGCTGAGCGGTCGGCGCATCGGTTTTGCCACCGGCGGTAATCTGGTCGATCACCAGCGAACCGGAGTCGGACGAGGTTACGAAGAACACGATCACCAGGATGATGCCGATAAAGCTCAGCAGGCCGGTCATCGGGAACGCTTCGAACATGGTGAACATCTTCAGCTCAAGCCCGGCATTGGACAAAGCTTCGCCTGCACCCGACATGACCTGATCCAGAGCGGCGCCACCAAAGACGCTCATCCAGATCGCGCCCACAACGGTGGGAATGATCAACACGCAGGTGATGAATTCACGCACGGTGCGACCACGCGAGATGCGGGCGATGAACATGCCAACGAAAGGTGACCAGCTGATCCACCAGGCCCAGTAGAAGGCGGTCCAGCCCTGCATGAAGTTGGTGTCTTCGCGCCCGATGACCCCCGACAGGGCCGGCAGGTTCACCGCGTAAGCCCAGAGGTTGTCGAAGAACCCGGTCAGGATTGCCACGGTGGGCCCCACGATGATCACCAGCAGCAACAGGATGGCTGCCAGCACCATGTTCAACTCGGACAGGCGTTTCACCCCTTTGTCGAGCCCCGCCACAACCGAGACCAGCGCAAAGATGGTGATCACGACAATCAGGAGCACTTTCATGCCATCAGAAACCGGCACGCCAAACAGATAGTTCAGACCGGCCAGCGCCTGTGTGGCGCCCAGACCCAGCGACGTGGCCAGGCCAAAGATGGTGGCAAACACGGCCAGAACGTCGATCACGTTGCCTGCAAGGCCCCAGGTGGCTTCTCCGAAAATCGGGTAGAAGACCGAGCGCATGGTCAGCGGCAAGCCTTTGTTAAAGCTGAAGAATGCAAGAGCCAAAGCCACAACCGCATAAACCGCCCAAGGGTGCAGACCCCAGTGGAAAATGGTGGCTGCCATTGCCAGATCACGCGCCGCTTCCGGGTTGTCAGCAGCGGCCCCCAGCGGAGCCCAGTCAGTGCGCGCCCCTGCTTCGGCAGCGGTGCCGCCCAGAGAGCTGCCGTAATGCGAAATCGGTTCAGCGACCCCCCAGAACACAAGGCCAATCCCCATGCCAGCGGCAAACAGCATCGAGAACCATCCCATATAGCTGTAATCCGGCTTGGCATCCGCGCCACCCAGGCGCACCTTGCCATAGGGGCTTACGATCAGCACCAGCGAGAAAATTACAAAAATGTTCCCTGCGAGCATGAACACCCAGTCAAACGAGCTGGTCAGCGCGGGGCGCAGCCAGCCAAAGAACCCTTCTGCACTGTCCTGAAACACCAGCGTGAAAAACACGAAAGCGAGAATGACAGCTGCGGAAATGGCAAAGACCGGGTTGTGAAAATCGAGACCGAAGATCTGGACGTTGTCCTGACCGACCTCATAGTCAGTTTCTGTTTCTTGGGACATATATCCCCTCCCTACTTGCTTGATGCTGCGAACCTGTCGGGTGGGGGGATTTAAATATGGGTTCAAGCGCCCTTTTTTCAACCGAAACCGACATACATGTCGCATATGGGCAATGGCTTCGGCCGGGGCGCCGGTTTCACAAAACGGAACTGTGGTGATCTGGACCGGTTGTTGGGCAGGCTTCCGGACAGGCAGGTGGACTGGCCGCTGAATTGTCCGAACGAAACGTTCGGTCCGGGGCCAGAAATCAGCCGCCCACGCGCGTCTGCCGCGCGGCAATGTCCCGCAATTCCTGATCTTCCGGCCAGCGTTTCAAGGCGGCTTCCAGCAAATCACCGGGGTAATAATCCCCCTCGGCCATCGGGTTGTCCCGCAAGGTCTCCAGCGCAATCGGTCTCAGGATCTCAGCCCCGATATCCTGTGCGATCATGATGCGCAGATCTTCCACCGTGAACTGGCCGATCGGTTTTTGCCGCAGCGCAGTTGTGGTGGCAACGAGGTAGGAGGCACAGCAGGGCACCGGCCAGCGCTGCCCGTCAATCTGTTCAAGGGACAGGTCGCGGGGGATCCTGTCGGGGGAGGTGCTTTTTACCGCCATGAGCCTGTCCTCATTGTGTTTTCCAGGGTGATGTTCCGGAGTGATATTCCGATGTGACATTCCGGGCGCTCCCAACACATATAGGAACGGGCCACGGTTGGGCGGATGCGACATTTTCCCCTGCCCCATTTCCGCCCACACCAGACCGACGTGCAGATAATGTCACACCACCATCTGATAACGGGCCGCATCATCCGGCAGCGCCGTGAACCCGGCGGCTTCGTAGAAGGACTGCGCCGCCGCATTTCCCGCCTCTGCCGCCACGGTGAGAAAATCGGCCTCCATCTGCTGGGACAGCTCCCGGGCCGCCGTCAGCAACGCCCGCCCCACGCCCTGTCCCCGCAACGGGCGATGCACAAACAGGTGATGAAGCTCCATCCCGCGCGCCCCAAATTGCAGCCGCGCCTGCGGACACAAGGCAGCATAGCCCACCAATCCGCCATGATGTTCGGCCACCAGAATGCGAAGCCATGGCGCCTGGCCAAGACAGTCACGCGCCAGCCCCGATTGCGTGACCCGCGCCGTATCCCCATGATGACGCGCAAGACTGCTTACCAGATCGCCCAGCGCGCGCAGATCCCGCGCCTCCACAGCCCGAATTATCAGATTATCCATGTCTCTTTTCCTTTCTGACCCCGAGGACGGGGTTGAAAAGAAAAAGACCGCCCTCGGGGCGGTCGATGTCGGTTTGATCGTTGTCACATTGATCGTTTTTTGCACATGCTTGCCGCCCGTTCTATGAGAACAGGGGATAATAGGCAAAACTGTGCATGTGTCTGATCATGCGGCCCTCATGCCGCATATGTCGGGGCGGGTCAAGCCCGCCCCGCGCCGTGTCAGCCGTTCACATCCACAACAACACGCCCCTTGACCTGCCCTTTCAGGATATCTGCGCCCAGCGCAGGCAGATCGTCCAGTTTGGCCGGGTGGATCATCGCCTCAAGCTTCTCCATCGGCAGGTCTTTGGCGATCCGTTCCCAGGCGCGCAGGCGATTGTCATAGGGCTGCATGACCGAGTCGATGCCCAGCAGGTTCACACCGCGCAGAAGGAACGGGATCACCGTGGCAGGCAATCCGGCACCGCCGGCAAGCCCCACGGCAGAGACGGAGGCACCGTATTTCATCTGCCCCAGCACACGGGCCAGCATGTCACCGCCCACGGCATCCACGCACCCGGCCCAGGTTTCACGCTCCAGCGGACGTTTGGTGGTCTCATTCAGTTCTTCCCGCGGCACGATGGTCGTGGCCCCCAGAGATTTGAGGTAATCTGCCTGATCCGGGCGACCGGTCACGGCGGCAACTTCATATCCCAGATTTGCAAGGATCGCGGTGGCAACCGAGCCTACCCCCCCGGCAGCACCGGTGACCAGCACCGGGCCATTGCCCGGCTTCAACCCGTGATCTTCCAGCGCCATCACAGCCAGCATTGCGGTGAACCCGGCGGTCCCCACGGCCATCGCCTGACGGGTGGTCAGACCTTCGGGCAGCGGCACCAGCTTGTCCGCGTCAATGCGCGCCTTCTGGGAGTAGCCACCCCAGGTCACTTCGCCCACACGCCAACCGGTCAGCACCACCTTGTCGCCGGGTTTATAGCGCGCATCGCCCGACGCCTCGACCGTCCCTGCGTAATCAATGCCCGGCACATGCGGATAGTTGCGCACAAGCCCACCGCCTTTTGCAGACAGGCACAGCCCGTCCTTGTAGTTCACGGTGGAATACTCGACGGCCACGGTCACATTGCCCTCAGGCAGGGCATCCTCACCGATCTGCTTGATCTGTGCAGCCGCCAGCCCTTCGCCGTCCTGTTCCATTACCAGTGCTTTAAACATCCTCATCTCCTCATCTCGTGGCCTCATGTCAGAGGCATCACCTTATATCCAAAAAGTATCGTATACCGTGGCCGCGCGGGGGCCATCCGGGGTGATCACATCCAGCTCTGTCCCGCTCTCCCAATGGGTCATGCGCACCATACCGATGGCGACACCGGTGTTGAAATCAGGGGAGTTGGCAGCCGAGCTCACCTGCCCCACCTGCCTGTCCCCATCCATCAGCGGCCAGGCCCGGTCACAGGGCGGAATGGGCGTGCTGCCCCCGCCCCCGGTGTGGATCTCAATCGCGCGCACCTGCTGCACCGGGCCTTCCTTGGCCACACGCAACAGCGCATCACGCCCCACACAGCCCAGCGCGCTTTGGGTCGCGCAAAACCGCCCGAGACCGGCCTCATGCGGGGTGTTTTCACGGGTCATGTCGTTGCCGTAAGACAAAAGCCCGCCTTCAACGCGCTCAATACCATTGGGGCAGCCTGCATGCACGTCCATGCTCTTGCCCGCCTCCATCAGCGCATTCCACAGCGGCATGGCGATGTCAGAGCCGTCCACATAGATCTCAAACCCACCCTGCTTGGAATAGCCCGACCGGGCCACCACCAGCTCACGCCCCTGGAACGCCAGCCGTTTGTAGCGGAAGAACCGGATATCGCGCACCGCGTCGCCAAAGACCGCCGCAGCCAGATCGTCCGATTTCGGCCCCTGAATGGCGAGCGGTGACACATCCGGTTCATCCACCAGCACATCCAGCCGGAACCCATAGGCCAGCCCCTTGACCCAAAACAGCAGATCACTGTCGGCAATGGAAATCCAGAACCGGTCCTCGTCCAGCTTCACCGCCACCGGATCGTTCAGCATCCCGCCGGTCTCATCCACCATCGGCACATAGAAACATTGCCCGTCCTGCATCTTGGACAGGTCGCGCGGGGTGAGCATCTGGATCAGGCGGGCGGCATCGGGGCCCCTCACCTCAACCTGACGCTCACAAGAGACATCCCAGACCTGAACGGCCTCTTTCAGGTGGCGATAGTCTTCCTCCACCGACCGAAACACGGTCGGCAGCAGCATGTGGTTGTAAACCGTATACCCTTTGACCCCGGCGGCTTCGACACCGGGGGAAAAAGGCGTGCGCCGCAAACGGCGGGACGGAGAGATCAGCGGGGCATTCTGTGCCATGGGTCGCGCTCCCTTGACGTGAACCCAGCCGCCTTAGCGACCGGGGCCTTTCCAATCAATCTGGCAGATTTCGGCGGATTTCCCGTCGAAGTCCCAGACCCGTCCAAAGGCACGCACGCGGGCCTCATCGGCTTTGGCCACGGTGATATCCGGCCCCATCCAGTAATTGGTATTGGTGATCACCTGATCAGCCCCGCCCTTGCCCGGAACCGGGGTCACGGACCCGCGAATGGCTTTGCCGACAATCAGGCGACGGGTGTTGCCTTCGGTCTCAAACGACACCGGTGCGCGTTCGGCGCCCAGAAACTCGCTGACCAGCATTTTAAAGAGCCCGGTGGTGCCTTTGGCCGCCCCGGTGAAAATGTGGCAGAGCGCCTCAAACGCATCATCATCCGCGCGCTCGTCGATATAGGCGGCGGCTTTCCAGTTGCCACGCGCCATGCGCCCGGGGATCTCCAGCAATAGCCCCACATTCAGCCCCGACAGGTCCACGCCGCCATAATTGCCGCTGTCGATGCGGATGCCCGCCCAGCCCATGCAATAGCCTTCTGTCGGCGGGTGATCCCCCAGGCTGACCACACAGGGGCAGAACACCGTGCAGTTACAGTTGAGGATCAGCTCTCCCTTGATGGCCCATTCAACTTGGCCGATTTGCGTCCCGTCCATTTCTCTCTCCCTTTCTTGCGCGCCCTAGATCAGGGTCAATGCGCCATTGGTGATCACCGCAAGCCCCAGGATCGTCAGTCCCCAGCCCAGCGGTTTGGTGATGTAGCGGCCAATCTCTGGCAGCTTTTCGAAAATCATGATCAGGGTGGCGAGCCCCATGAAGGCGATGTTCATCACCCCGCCCACAAAGCCAAGCAGCATCAGCGCCCAGCAACAGCCAAGGCAGACCGCCCCAAGGCGCAGGCCAAGCGAGACCGCGTTCCAGCGGCTTTCGCGCCAATACTGCATGTAAAAACTCATCGGATGGCGGCATTTCGACAGGCAGCTCTCTTTCAGGGATGAGAACTGGTAAAGCCCCGCCCCCACAAGCAACCCACCGGACAGCCAGGCCGACAGGCTTCGCCCCAGCGGTGACAAAAGCCCCGCCTGAAACAGCACCAGCTGCGCGCCCGCCGCCAGCAGCGAAAAGCCGAGCCAGATCGCGAGATAGCCCGCAATCAGCTCACCAAACCCCTGCCGACTGGCCGCACCAGACGCAATCATGTCATCATAGGTGGCCAGCGCAGGCAGTGCGGTCGGCGCCATCATCGCCGCGGACATGATCATCCACATCAGCGCAAGCCCCCAGAACCCGGCCTGATCCGGCGACACGATACAAAGCGAGCGCCAGAACTCGGCCCCATAGATCTGGGCCATCTCCATCTGGTCAGACGGCACCGCCATTGCGTAAAGCACCATCCAACCCAAGGCGACCAGCCCGAACAGCGCCAGCCAATGGGGCGCTGCCATCTGTCGTATCCTTTCGGCGATCTGCATCGGGACCTCTTCTGACTCGAATTGTCTTACATTTAAAACTATGCCCATCATTCAATTGTCTGACAAATGAATTTTACCGCCCCAAAAAGTGACGTAGCGTCCAGTTGACCCGGACCGGCATTGCCCCCTAAACAGTTTACATGAGTGCGAGCAAACCCACCCCGCAAGACCTTTCGGCGCAGATTGCCAATGACATTCGCGATGCAATCATCGCGGGGGAGCTGATTGTGGATCAGCGCCTGCCGTCCGAGGCAGAGCTGTCTGAGCAGTTCTCCGTCTCGCGCCCGACCGTGCGCGAAGCTCTGAAACGGCTGGCGGCCCAGAACCTCATCCGCACCCAGCGCGGAGCCACCGGCGGGGCCTTTGTAAACCGCATGTCGTTTGAGGATGCGTATGGCCAACAGATCACCACCTCAACGCTGCTCTTGTCGATGAACGAGGTGAGTTTCGAGACCGCCTGTGAGGCGCGCTTTGCGCTGGAACGCGCCTGTGCGCCGCTTTCGGCAGAGCGCCGCACGGCCGATCACCTTGCCACCATGCGCGCCGAGATCATGCGCCAGTCCCAACCGGGCCTCACGGACGAAGCCTTCTGCGCCTCGGACGTGGCCTTTCACCGGGCGCTGGTGGATGGCGCGGGCAACCCGGTTCTGTCTTACCAACTGGCCGGCGCGGTTGAGGCGATGCAGCCGCTCATGAACATGATCACCTATACGCAGCGGGATCGGGATCGGATCATTGCCCTGCACACGCAGATCGCTGATGCCATTGAGGGAAGGGATCAAACCGAAGCCGATTCTGCTCTGGGCAAGCTTTCGCAATATACGGTCGAGTTGGGGCGGAATCGCCTTTCGGCCTGACGCAACCCGAAAGAAGTCATCACTTTACGCTCCTGTCGCTCTGCCTGCGGATGGCAAAAAGCAGCCAACACCTCCACTTTATGCCCAATCGATTGGCAAAGACCTGTTGCTACCGCCTAGCATATTGGAATGAAAAAGTTCTTAAGTCTGTTTGCTGTTGGCCTATTCGCGTGGAGTGTTTGGACCGTCACCCCGTTTCAAACCCGTCTCATCGTGAATGGATATCTTCGCAATATGCTGGGCATTTCTTTCCCAGCGCAACGCTTTGACACAGAGGCCCAGCAGACGGCCTCGGATACGGTCCCCCAACACACGCAATATGAGATCCCGGTCTGGACGCAGCAATTGCTGCACTCCGCGAGGTCTCAGGTCGGTGTGACAAGATACTATGATGGCCGTTATGCCGCGATTGGCTATCCCGGTGGTGATATTGACCGCAAAACAGGGGTCTGCACGGATGTTGTCATACGCGCATTGCGCGATGCCCATAACATCGACCTTCAAGTTGCTATTCATGAGGACATGAAACGGGCTTTTTCCAGCTATCCGAAGAACTGGGGGCTGTCCCGGACTGACCGAAATATTGATCACCGGCGCGTCCCGAACATTCAGACCTATCTGGCGCGGCAAGGGTATTCATTGCCCATCTCCGACACAGCACAAGCCTATCGGCCGGGTGACATCGTGACCTGGACGGTCAGCGGCTCCCTTCCACATATTGGCATCCTGTCAGATAAAATGGATCCTACAGGCCAGCACCCGCTGGTCATTCACAATATCGGAGCCGGCACGCAGGAAGACAATATCCTGTTTTCCTTCCCAATCACCGGACATTATCGCCTTAATCCCGGCACCTGACCCCTTTTCAATTCCGTCTGCACCCCTTACATATGATCTGTCCCCTCGGGGACTATGGACATAAACGCGCTCGTAATAAGCGGATCGGACCCGGGGGCGGTACCCGGCGCCTCCACCATAACACACTCAGGGGCATCCTTCGTTTGGGGAACACCTTGATATCGTGGGGGCGAAATAGGATCGACGGACGTCTAAAGGGGTTAGCTTTGTTTCGGTGAGATACCACCGTTATCGGTTCACTTAAGCTAGTTGCAAACGACAACAAAGCTCCGGCAATGGCTCTGGCTGCGTAAGCAGTTCGGGTCGCCGAAACTTAAGTCCTTATGCCTAGCCGCGTAAGGCGGGGTTCGCAGGTACCTGGCAACAGAAACCTGCACTTTTCCCTGCCTGTTGCCCAAACATACGCTGGCGCTTCTCCTGGCGGGTGAAACCCTGACCTGAAGCGGTTCAACTGCATCCGATGACAAAGGGGATCAAACCGCGGCAGGAGAGATCAGTAATCTGGTTATAACGGTATAAAAATGCGCCTTAGCCATACCCATAAACGGTTTATAATCAAAGGGATTATTGCGTTTCGCCAAACTGTCACAGGCCCGCGGTTCAGCACAAAACCAACCGTTGTGACTTCACAAAGATTTTTCGTTCAACGCTTTATTTCACCGAAAATTCGCTTATGCTCGAACCACGAAACATCCCTGATACGATGGGCCAACCAAGGGTGAGACAAGGGTGAGAAATGTCCGGTTCAATTGACTATGGAAACCTCATGCATAACGCCATGCGCAGTCTGATCCGGACCGTGCTGGAGGATGTGGCACGCAACGGCCTGCCCGGGCAGCACCATTTCTTTATCAATTTCAACACCCGCCACCCGGAAACCGAGCTGGCGGACTGGATGTATGACCGGTTTCCAGAAGATATGACCATCGTCCTGCAGCACTGGTTTGCGGATCTGGAAGTGGGCGAAGACGGGTTCAACGTGACCCTGAATTTTGGCGACTCACCCGAGCCGCTATATGTGCCGTTTGATGCGATCAACACATTCGTGGATCCCTCGGTGGAGTTCGGATTGCGGTTCGAAACACAGGACAGCGAAGAGCATCACGCCAATCTGCATCTGGCAGGTGAGGATGATGATGTGTCCGGTGTGGATGAGGCTGATCTGTCACCTGCATGTGGCAAGGCCAATCCAACCGATGCGGAGGACGAGGCCGATGATGATGCGGCCCATAAGGACGCTGAAGTGGTCAGCCTCGACAGTTTCCGCAAATAACATGGCGCCCGGCGTCACGCCGCCCTCGCACCGTCAACCAGCAGCCATGGCCCGCAATTTGGGCCCCCATTTCAGCTGACAGGTCGGGTCGCCAGCGGATAATTGTGCACAATTGCATGCAATGTTGGCGCTACCTCTCCCCTTTCCCACCTCTGCCCCATTGAATTTGGTGCGTATTCGGGTAGAAAAGCGTCGGTTTCTTTTGAAAAAAGGCGCATGACATGACCGAGACCCGCACTGAATCCGACAGCTTTGGCCCGCTCGAAGTTCCCACAGACAAATATTGGGGGGCTCAGACCCAACGCTCGCTGATGAACTTCCCGATCGGCTGGGAAAAGCAGCCCGTCGCCATCGTGCGCGCTCTTGGCGTGATCAAACAGGCCTGTGCCGAAGCCAACAAGGCATCCGGCAACATGGACCCGGCCATCGCAGACGCCGTTATCCAGGCTGCAAGCGAAGTTGTGGCCGGCAAGTTTGATGACAACTTCCCGCTGGTCGTCTGGCAGACCGGGTCCGGCACCCAGTCGAACATGAACGCCAACGAAGTGATCGCCAACCGCGCCATCGAAATCATGGGCGGCGTGATCGGATCGAAAGATCCGGTGCACCCGAACGATCACTGCAACATGGGTCAGTCCTCGAACGACACCTTCCCCACTGCAATGCATATCGCCACCGCCATGTCGGTGCGTGACGTGCTGCTGCCGGGGCTTGAGAAACTGCTGGCCGGGCTTGAGGCAAAGCAAGAAGAGTTCAAGGACATCATCAAGATCGGCCGCACCCACACCCAGGACGCGACCCCGCTGACCCTGGGCCAGGAGTTTTCGGGCTATGCCCACATGATCCGTCAGGGCATCGCGCGTGTGAAAGCTGCGCTTCCCGGCATTTACGAACTCGCTCAAGGCGGCACCGCCGTCGGCACCGGGCTCAACACCAAGCAAGGCTGGGGCGAAGAAGTGGCCGCCAATATGGCGCGCATCACCGACCTGCCCTTCGTGACCGCGCCGAACAAGTTCGAAGCGCTGGCCGCCCATGACGCCATGGTGTTCATGTCGGGCGCCTTGGCCACCGTGGCCGGCTCCTGCTACAAGATCGCCAATGATATCCGCTTCCTGGGATCCGGCCCGCGCTCGGGTCTGGGTGAGCTGATCCTGCCGGAAAACGAACCCGGTTCGTCGATCATGCCGGGCAAGGTGAACCCGACCCAGGCCGAGGCGCTGACCCAGGTGGCCGCCCATGTCATGGGCAACAACGCCGCGATGACCTTTGCCGGTTCGCAAGGGCATTTTGAACTCAACGTCTACAACCCGATGATGAGCTACAACCTGCTTCAGTCGATCCAGCTTCTGGGCGACGCAACCGACAGCTTCACCGAGCGGATGTTGAATGGCATCAAGGCCAATGAGCCGCGCATCGACAAGCTGATGAAGGAAAGCCTGATGCTGGTCACAGCACTGGCTCCGACCATCGGCTATGACAATGCCACCAAAGTGGCCAAGACCGCGCATAAGAACGGCACCACCCTGAAGGAAGAAGCCATCGCCCTCGGCTTTGTTGATGAAGAAACCTTCGACGCCGTGGTCCGCCCGGAACAGATGATCGGCCCGAAGGCCTGATCCATGAAACCGGTCAACCTGAACCGGTATCGAAAAGAAAAAGCGCGGGCCCAACAAAAGGCCCGCGCAGACGAAAACGCCGTGAAATTTGGCCGCACCAAAGCTCAAAAAGCGGTGGAGAAGGCCGACAAAGACCGGGTGATCCGCCTATTTGACGGCCACAAACGGGAGGATGACACATGACCACCCGCCCGCAAAAACATTCCCTCACCTTACATGGCCACCGCACATCCGTGTCTCTGGAGCCAGAGTTTTGGAAAGCGTTTCAAGGTATTGCCAAAGAACGCGGCCTTGCGCTCAACGCTCTTGCGGCGGAGGTGGATGAAACCCGCGGTATGGATCGCGGGCTTGCCTCGGCGATCCGTGTCTATGTGCTGACCCATCTGCAAAACAAGGCCGCCCGTTAAAGGCCAGCCGGTTCTGCCCCGTCTTCTGCCCCGTCACCTGTCCTTCGGATAAAGTGCGTTTCTCAGCTTCTCAGCCCGCAGCCGTTGCAGACGCTCTTCTTCGCTGAGGGTATTATCCTCCCCATCCGGTTTGAGAACATCTCCGAACATCTCTTCCAGCTCATCGCGGGACACAGAGCTGCCCGGTTCCCCATCAGAACAATTCTTCTTGCGCCGGTCCTTCATGGCTCCCCAAACCTCCCATCCGGATCCCCGTTCAGAAGATCCCTCTCTCGACATGTTTCTCCACATCCCAGACCCTCCTCATTGGATATTGGACCAAATACAGGTCAAGATTAAGAGGTGGATCCATGCAAATCTCGGGGAAATTCCGGCCACACTCCCCCTGCCGGGTCAGAAACAGCCAAGAGCATGGATTTTAACCTGACAACCAAAAACACCCGATACGCGTCAGGATATGGCGCGGGGGACCAGTTTCAACCAAATCCCATCTTTGCCCCGAACGGTCAGGTGGGCCACCGGCATGGCCGGTTTTTCCTTCACGATTTCAAAATGATAAGCCCGCACCAACAGCGATAGGATCAACGGCCCTTCTATCATCGCGAAAGCGGATCCCGGACAGACCCTCTGCCCCGCCGAGAAGGGATAATAAGCCGCCCGCATGCTCTCTTTGCCGTCGGGGGTAGAGAACCGCGCGGGGTCAAACTCATCCGGCCGATCCCAGATCCGCTCGTGGCGATGGGCATGCCAGGGGCTGAGCACAATCTGGCTCCCACGGGGCACGTTGCGCCCTCTGAACTGCTCGGGACAGGCCGCCTCTCGCACCATCATCGGCACCGGAGGATATAGCCGCATCGCTTCCCGAAACACATCTCGGGACAGTTTCAGTTTCGACATGACCGAGAAATAGATCTTCTCCGGATCAATTGCCGTCAAGGCTTCCCGGGCCACCCGCTCCTGCCACTCAGGGTAAAGTGCCAGCAGATAAAGGGACCAGGCGAGCGCCGAGGCGCTGGTTTCATGCCCCGCGAGGAAGAAGATCGCCACCTGATCCACCATTTCATCCGTGTCGAACCGCTGGCCCGTTTCCGGGTCCTGCGTGGTCATGATTTTTGTGGCAAGGTCATCGGGCGCGGTCCCCGCCTCAATGCGCATCATACGCTCTTCTGTCAGCCGGGTGATCAGAGCGCGAATGTCGCGCGCGGTTTCACGGGTCTGGCGCGAATGAAAGCGTGGGAACCATTTGGGCAAGGGCAGAATGGCCCCGAGATTGAC
This sequence comes from Aliiroseovarius crassostreae, assembly GCF_025137635.1. NCBI lineage: Bacteria > Pseudomonadati > Pseudomonadota > Alphaproteobacteria > Rhodobacterales > Paracoccaceae > Aliiroseovarius > Aliiroseovarius crassostreae. The sequence goes on from NZ_CP080772.1 coordinate 1,680,275, forward strand.
CACGGGCTGCGCGCGCTGGTGGTCCTTGAACCGGTCAAAGACCGCACCGGCCACCTCATGTTCGATCGGGATCGAAAACAAGGTGCGAAAAATCACATCTGCCGCGGCATGGCTGGTTTGCAGTTCAATTTCAACAGGTTGCCCATTGGCAAGCGGGGCAAGCCGCGTCACCGCTGCAACGCCCGCATCCCACATGGCAGGAAACACTTCGCGCACCCGCCCGCCTTCAAACGCCGGATCAATGATGCGACGTTGCCGCTTCCACGTCTCGCCATTGGTGATGAAAACCGAGTTGCCCAATAGCGGCGCAAGACCTTCACGGATTCGGTCAGATTTCGGGAAATCATCCGGCCGCCCTTTCAGGACCAGATCAATCAGCTCCGGGTCATTGCACATGAAGCTGCGGAAAAACGGCGTGCGAAACTCAGCCATCCAGGCGCGATACAGCCGCGCTGGCTGGGCGGACAGAATATCTTGCCGAAACAGCTTGGCATAACGGCGCAGCGATACGCGCCCGGATCGGGCGGGGGGTTTGGGGGGAAGATGCGGACAGCTCATCACGGTTCCATACTGGTATATTTCGATATGGAACGGTCGATACGGCTGCCCGATGGCTTTCGGTTTTTATAACGTTCAGAAAGGCTTATCGGGCCGGCCGTGATGCGAAAATAGTCGTAATCCCGTGGTCTGTCAAAGGCGCAGAGATATTGGAAATGCAGTCGGAAAAACCGCCATCTCAACGCCTTCCAACGCGCCGGAGACAGGGTCTGTGTGAACGCCGCGGAGAACACGATCGGCCAGCGTTTGCCCGTTTTGGGCGCCACGCCCGAAACCGACACCGGATCGCACAAAGCAAAGGCACAGCCATCCCCCGGCGCCGTCACGTCGATCCAGGTGATCTGGTCTGATTGGCTCAATGCATGAAGATCGCGGCGCAGGCGCCAGGCCTCGGGCAGAAACGACACCATCGGCACCACTTGCCCAAGCGTCAGAAAACCCAGCTTCGGCCCCCCTTCAGCCACGCGCCCATCGCGCAGCAGATCCGCCAGGATCGACACGCCCAGATGTGCGCCAGAAGAATGACCAACCACCAGAACCTCGTCCACATCACTTTCCAACGCAGCACCGACCTGCCCCGCAAACGCCGCAATCCGCGCCTCAAGATCCGGTGGATTGGCCCCTTTGGTCGCCGCTGAGTAACTGTAATCATGCATCAGGTAATAGACGTATAACTTGCTGTCGATCCTGCGAAACCAGACAAGAACCGCGAGGACAGCCGCGCTCCCCATAACCGCCCCCACACTGATCGCTGCAACACCGCCAATCACTCCGCGCAGACCCAGTGTGATCAGCCCCGCAAGCACCCAGGCCAGCAGAAGCGCCAGGATCAATTGCAAAAGCAACATGCCCACCGGGTAAAGCGCCGCTATCACCGGCCCCTTGCGCAATCGCATCAACCGCCCAAGCGCGCCTGAGCTGATATAAACCCAAGCCGTGCGGGCCATCATCAGATAGGTGCGGGGAATATTCAGATCCATGCTGTTGCGGACAATGTCGGACCAGACCAGAACATCAAACTCGGCCTCGGTCTCCGCTCCGTCCATACGCGACGTGACCTGCCAGCCATAAGTGTCGCCGCCCTGACGGCCGATCAGATCCACCTCATAGCCGGACACCGCCCCCTGACGGGCACTTTCCTTACGATAGAGCTCACGATACCGACGGGGATGAATAGGATCGTAGCCGGGAATATAAAACACCCGCCGCCTGCACACATCCTGAGTGTTTGAAAACTCTGCGACCATCTCCCGCACCCCTGCTTTGCCCAGAAGATAGCGGCGGATTTGGGCCAAAGTAAGCCCCGGACGCCGCTTTCCCCACGCCCCCTTGGCTTTTTCTTGCTTTAAATACCTCGGGGTGAGCGCAAAGCGCGAGGGGCAGCGCCCCTTCCGGCCTAACCCAAACTTGCCAGCGCCGGGAAGGTTTCCAAAAGCCAATAGGAAAAGGCCGAGAACCCACCCGTGAGAATCAGCAGCCCGATGGTCCACAGCAACAGCCCCATCACCCGCTCAATCCGCTCCATATGCCGCTTCATAAAGGAAATCACCGGCCCCATGCGCGGGAAGAAAGCTGCAACCAGAAGAAATGGAATGCCCAGCCCCGCCGCATACACCGCCAGCAGGAGCGTCCCATGAGAAACGGATCCTTCTGTCGCGGCCAAGGACAGGATCATTCCCAGTTGCGGGCCGATGCAGGGCGTCCAGCCAAAGGCAAAGGCCAGCCCAAGCAGGTAGGCCCCAAAGGCGCTGCCCCCCTGGTCCCCCGCATCCATCCGCGCCTCACGATTGAGGAAGGGAATGTTGATCACACCCAGGAAATGCGCCCCGAAGATCATCACCAGAACACCGGCAAAGGTGTTGAAATAGCTCTGATTTTGCAAAAAGAACGAGCCAAAGACCGATGTGGTGAACCCCAGGAACAGAAACACTGTCGACAGGCCCAGCACAAAAAAACCGGCCGTCAGCAGAACCTTACCCTGCCCCGATTTGCCTTCGGTCATCTCCCCCATCGACACACCCGACATATAGGCCAGATAGGGCGGCACGATCGGCAGCACACAGGGGCTGAGAAACGACAGGACACCGGCCACGAGGGCCACGATCATTGCAGGCAGAAGGGCTGCATCTATGAGGTCAATTCCAAACATGATCCTCACATAGGCCAATGCGCAGGCGCTGTCACCTGCCAGATGGTCACATCCGCGCGAGAGAGATCCGCGACAGATGCTGGACAGGCAGCGCCTGGCCTTTTATGTCTCCCCCATGACCTATGATGAAACCCTCGACGCCATTGGGCTGCTCTGCCCGCTTCCGGTTCTGAAAGCCCGCAAGCGGTTGAAATCCATGCAAAACGGCCAAGTGCTTCGTCTTGAGGCCACCGACCCCGCCGCGGTGATTGACGTGCCGCATTTCTGCGCGGAACAGGGGCATGAGTTTCTGGGAGAGGCCCCTGCAAAACTTGGTGATCAGGACGTTACCCATTATTTCATTCGCAAAGGCTGACGCGAAGCAGTCTACGGATCGCAACTCGCACAGGCGGCACCCCAAAAAGAAAAAAGCCGGGCAGATGCCCGGCTTTTTCGTATCTTCGCCATTTGCGACCTTACTGGCCCAGCGACCACCAGCCTTTGCGTTTGGGCTTGGGGGGCGTGTCCTCTTTTACAGCGGTCGTTGACACCTCTTCCGTCACAGGATCTGCCACGGGCTCTGAGGGGGCTACGCTCGCCTCTTCAGACGGCGTTTCTGCGACCGCCTCGTCCGCGGGTGCGGGTGTGGGCTCCACGGTGTCGCTCACCGGCTCTGCTGCAACCACCGCCTCTGCCGAGGTTTCTTGCTCGGCACTTTCAGGCGCAGGTTCCACGACTTCTGCCGCTTTTTTCTTGCTGGTCGAAGTCGAGCGTTTGCGCGTGGTCTTCTTCGGCTTCACGTCACCTTCGGCAGGTGCATCGCTCGCCGCCTCAATGGCCTCGCCTGTCACCGCATCAGCACCCTGCTCAGAAGAGGCGACCTCGGCCTCTTTCTTTGCCTTGGAGCTGCTCGACTTTTTCCGGGTTGAGCTGCTTTTTCGCGTGACTTTCTTGGGCTTGTCTTCCGCAGGCGACACAGCGTCAGAGGCGTTTTCCGCGCGCTCTTCCCCAGCTTCTTCCACAGTCTCCCCCCCTGTCTCGGGCGCAGCAGCTTTCTTCTTGCTGGTCGAGCTTTTCTTGGTGGTTGAGCTTTTCCTGGTCGTCTTGCTGGTGGATTTGCTGCTGGTTTTCTGCGGCTTGGCAGCGTCTTTTTCTGCCTCGTCAGCCGCCTCAGCAGGGGATGCATCCCCGCCGGTATCCGCACCCTCACTGGCCGCGTCACCTGGCGCTTCGCCGTCCGATGCCTTTGCTGCCTCAGCCACGTCTGCCCCGTCAGCGTTCTCATCCGAACCGTCGGTGGACTCTCCGTTTTCGCCGTTCTCACCGTTCTCGCCATTTTCGGAACTGGAGCTGCGACGGCGACGACGACGACGACGACGCTTCTTGGGCTTTTGCTCCTCATCCCCTGAGGGGGTCGAAGCCTCTGCCGGCGCGTCCTCGGAAATCACCTCGGCCTCTTCCACCTCGTCAATCTCACTCATCAGTGAGGCATCCGCCGATACCAGCGCAGCCGCTTCCGGCACCACGCGGGTGGCGGTCTTGAACTTCTCGATGGCGAAATCGGGCGAAATCAGGAACGGATCGGCTTCGATCCGCACCGCCATGCCATAGCGCGCTTCGATCTGGGCGATATGTTCACGCTTGTTGTTCATCAGGAAATTGACGATACCAACCGGTGCTTTCACCAGCACCTCACGTGAGCGACGACGCACGCCTTCTTCTTCCAGCTGACGCAGGATATTGAGGGCCAGATTGTCGTCGGACCGGATCAGACCGGTGCCGTGGCAATGGTTACACGGCTGGGTCGTGGCCTCGATCATGCCGGGGCGCAGACGCTGGCGCGACATTTCCATCAGACCAAAGCCCGAGATACGGCCCACCTGAATGCGCGCGCGATCGGTCTTGAGCTTGTCTTTCATCCGCTTTTCGACGGCCGTGTTGTTGCGACGTTCATCCATGTCGATGAAGTCGATCACAATCAGCCCGGCAAGGTCGCGCAGACGCAGCTGGCGCGCCACCTCTTCGGCGGCTTCCAGGTTGGTCTTGAGCGCGGTTTCCTCGATCGAGCCTTCCTTGGTGGCCCGACCAGAGTTCACATCAATCGCCACCAGAGCTTCGGTCACACCGATCACGATATAGCCACCGGATTTCAGCTGCACCGTCGGGTTGAACATGCCCGAGAGGTAGCTTTCCACCTGATACCGCGCAAAGAGCGGCATCTGATCCTGGTAGTGTTTCACGTTTTTCGCGTGGGACGGCATGATCATTTTCATGAAGTCCTTCGCGGTGCGATAGCCAGCGGCGCCTTCAACAAACACCTCGTCGATCTCACGCGAATAAAGGTCGCGGATCGTGCGTTTGATCAGGTTGCCTTCTTCATAGATCTTGGCCGGGGCAACGCTTTCCAGCGTGTGGGTGCGGATCTGCTCCCACAGGCGTTGCAGATATTCATAATCGCGCTTGATCTCGGTCTTGGTGCGCTTGGCGCCCGCGGTGCGGATGATCAGGCCCGCGCCCTGCGGCACGTCGATCTCAGTGGCGATTTCCTTGAGTTTCTTGCGGTCGGTGGCGTTGGTGATCTTGCGCGAAATGCCCCCACCGCGCGCGGTATTGGGCATCAAGACGCAGTAACGACCTGCCAGAGACAGATAGGTGGTGAGCGCGGCCCCCTTGTTGCCACGTTCCTCTTTCACAACCTGCACCAGCATGATCTGGCGCACCTTGACCACTTCCTGGATCTTGTAACGTTTCTGGCGCGGTTTGCGGCGCGGACGGATGTCTTCTGAACTGTCATCATCCGCAACACGTTCGATCTGATCGTCTTTTTCGTCGGCTTCGAGCGGATCGTCTTCGTCGCCGTCATCGTCGCCATTGCCATCATCAGCATGGTCGGCGTCTTGCGCATCATTGGCAAGGTCAGCGGCCTGATTTTCGGCAGCTTTTTCAGCCACATCACCAGCATCCGCCCCCTCTTGAGCAGATGTCTCCACCGGGGTCTCTGCCGCCGGCGCGTCCGTTGCATCCTCTGCCGGTTCCGCAACCGGGGTCTCATCGACCAGATCCATCGGCGAGTGACCTTCAAGCGTGTCCGCGCCACCTTGATCCAGGTCGATCACGTCCATGCCGGACGCCGAGCTTTCCACCGGCGTCTCAGAAGGTGTTTCCACCTCTTTGGTTGCCACCGCATCTGCCGATTTGGTCTCTTCCGCTTTGGGTTTGGATTTGGAGCGGCGGCGGCGGCGCGATTTGGGCTTTTCGTCTTCCGCAGCCTGCGCCTCGGCATAGGCGCGTTCTTCTTCCAACAGCGCCTGACGATCCGCAACCGGGATCTGGTAATAATCCGGGTGAATTTCCGAAAACGCCAGGAAACCATGACGGTTTCCGCCATAATCCACAAAGGCCGCCTGCAACGAGGGTTCAACCCGCGTCACCTTGGCCAGATAGATATTGCCAGCTAGCTGACGTTTGTTTTCCGATTCAAAGTCAAATTCCTCGACCTTGTTGCCGTCGACCACAACAACGCGGGTTTCCTCCGCGTGGGTGGCGTCGATAAGCATCTTTTTAGCCATATTGTCTTTCTGCACCCGTCATCAGGCGCACGTCCCGGCCGATCTGGCGGGCGCGTGTTTCTGGAAGGGTGGCTTGTCTGGGCGAAAAGTTGCGAGGGGGACAGCAATACCGTCAGGGGCGTCGGCCCCTGATCAAGTCTCTGCTCTGTCCTCACACGCATCATCGCGTTTCTTCTCCGGTGCCGGCGGCCATCCCGGTGCGGTTCCCCGCACCTCTCATAAAGGCGGTTTCCCGCGCTTTGTTCAAAGGCAGTTCCCTGCCCGGTGGCCCGCCCGGCCCCAATTATGTGCCGCCCCCAGTTGACCGGGGTGCGGCGATGTATCCGATCAGATCACGGTCGCTGTGCCGTGTAGGGTTCCGATCTTCAATTCCTGTCGTCCGAGGGGGTATTCAGCCACATATCTGGCGAACCTACCTAGCGCGACGCTCTCAGTCCGTTTCTCAGGCTTGGGCAATTTACCCCCGCGCCCCGGAGAAACCGGAAAAATTCTCGGGAAAAGCGCACTCTTGGCGGCTCTCCGTAATATGCAACATAGGTGGCAAGGGGGGGGAATGACAATGGGCAAAATGCAACGCAGCAACGCAAAACCCGATTTAACCCCGGTCACGGTCGCACGGAACGAGGCCACACCCTCTGGAAAACAGGTTCGCGCCAAAGGCGTGAGGGCACAATCAAAACACCGAAATACGTGTGAAATCACCATGAAAGAGGGGGTATTCCCCCGCTCTCCCTCATGATTGGCGACCCTTTTCGGCGGCAGCCCTTATTCGGCAACCTTTGCACGGGTCCCCGCCGCAGAGCCTCCTAAAAAAGTGGCCGAGAGGCTGAACGCCTCAATACTGGCCACCGGAAGAGAGCGAGCCGAAATCGGCTTTGCTGGGCACCACCACCTTCTCACCGGTGGATGTGGTCACCACCGAGTTCCCATCGTTTTCGCTCGGGGCGAACAGCGGCAGGTTTGACCCCATGGCAAAGCCACCGTCAAACATCACACCAAACAACGGCTCTTCACCATCGCGGAAATATTCCGCCACCACATGCTCCCCCGACGCATCATTGGGAAGACGCGCGCCGGTGAAGCGGTCGATCTTGATGAAATGCCCCCCTTCAGGCACTTTGAATGCGCCGCCGCCATATTCCTTGATCGCCTCTTTCATGAAGCTGTTGAAAACCGGGCCGCACATGCCCCCGCCCGACGCGCCGGGCATGGTGCGGGGACGATCATAGCCGATATAACAACCCGCCACGATATTCGAGGTAAAGCCCACGAACCACACGTCGCGCGCGTCATTGGTTGTGCCGGTCTTGCCGGCCGTCGGCACCGGCAGGTTCACCGTGCGCGAGGCCGTGCCGCGCTCGACCACTCCCCGCATCATCGAGGTCAGCTGATAAGCCGTGATCGGATCCATGACCCGCTCGCGATTTGACACGATCCTGAGTTCCGCCCCATCGGCAAGTTGCGGATTGGCGCAATCCACACAGTCGCGCCGGTCATGACGATAGATCGTCTTGCCCCAACGGTCCTGCACCCGGTCAACCAGCGTCGGCTCGACCCGTTCGCCGCCATTGGCAAACATCGCATAGGCCGCCACCATCTTGAACAAGGTGGTCTCTTCCGACCCCAGTGAGTTCGCTAGGAAGGGGTTCATCTCCTCATAGACGCCAAACCGTTCGGCATAGGCCGCCACGGTGTCCATCCCGATTTCCTGCGCAAGGCGCACGGTCATCAGGTTGCGCGACTGTTCGATCCCCGTGCGCAGCGGGGTGGGCCCGTAGAATTTGTTCGACGCATTTTTGGGGCGCCAGACCTTGCCGCCGCCCACCTGCACCTCAATCGGCGCGTCGATCACGATGGTTGCGGGCGAAAACCCACTGTCCAGCGCCGAGGCATAAACAAAGGGTTTGAAACTCGACCCCGGCTGTCGGGTGGCCTGGGTGGCGCGGTTAAAGACGCTGTCCTGATAGGAAAAGCCCCCCTGCATCGCAATCACGCGCCCTGTGTTCACATCCATCGCCATGAACCCGCCCTGCACTTGGGGAACCTGGCGCAAGCTCCAGCGCAGGAATGCGCCATTGTCGTCAACCAGGCGGCGCACCAGCACCACCTCACCCTGTTTCAGCAGATCGCTGGCCACGCGGGCACTGCGCCCGAGCTTGCCCGTTTCCGGGTTACGGCGACGCGCCCATTGCACGTCCTTGGCCGCAATCCAGTGACCATCCTCATCGTCCTCGACACCTTCGATGCCAATCCGCGCATCGTTTTTGCCCAGTTCCAGCACCACAGCGGGCAGCCAGCCCTCAATGTCACGTGGCATCTTTGCCTCGGCAAGCGCCGCGCGCCAGCTGGCTTGCGCCTGCAATTTATCAACCGGGATGGTCACACCGGTCGGGCGCCAGACACCCTGACGACGATCATATTTCTCAAGCCCGTCCCGCAGGCTTTTGGCCGCCACATCCTGTAGATGAGGATCCACCGTGGCCCGCACGGTCATGCCGCCGGTGAAAAACTCTTCTTCACCGAAATCGCGCGACAGCTGACGGCGGATTTCATCCGTGAAATAGTCGCGCGGCGGCAGATCCTGACGGAAGGCCGGGAAATCCCCCGCCTGCACCGAGCGCAGAGGCATTTCCAGCTCAGCCGCATAGGTGGCCTGATCCAGATAGCCGTTCTGATACATCTCACGCAGCACATAATTGCGCCGTTCCAGCGCCTCTTTACGATTGCGCACCGGATGCAACCTGGCAGGTTTTTTCGGCAAGGTCGCCAGATAGGCCGCCTCATGCGGGGCAAGCTGATCCAGTGTCTTGTTGAAATAGGTCTGCGCAGCCGCGGTCACACCATAGGAATTCTGCCCAAGAAAGATCTCGTTCAGATAAAGCGCAAGGATCTGGTCCTTGTCGAGAGAGTGTTCCAGCCGCACCGACAGGATCAGCTCCTTGATCTTGCGTTCGGCAGACCGCTCCGACGACAGTAGGAAGTTCTTGACCACCTGCTGGGAAATTGTCGAGGCCCCCCGCAGGCGCCCCCCGCGCGCAGCTTCGATCGCCGCCGCCACAATCCCACGCAGGTCAAACCCCTTGTGGTTATAAAAATTCTTGTCTTCGGCCGAGATGAAGGCCTGCTTCACCATCTCCGGGATCTCATCCGCGGGGGTGTAAAGACGGCGCTCGCGGGCGAACTCATCCATCAGGTCGCCTTCGCCTGAATAGACCCGACTGATCGTCGCGGGCGTGTAATTCGCCAACTGCTCGTGACTGGGCAAGTCCTGCGAATACATCCAGAACACGCCACCAACCACCAAGGCGCCCATAAAGACCCCTATGGTAAGGAAGGTGAAAATCGAGCCAAAAATGCCAAGTATGAATCGGACCACGCGCGCCTCCGGGTTTTGTCCATCTTCCTATAAAGGGCGCGCAGGCGGGGGTCAAAACCCAAGCGCGGGGAAAAATCGGCCAAAACACGCCCGTTTGCGCCCCGGTTGCGGTGCCCGCGCGCGCTTTCGCTCTTTTCCTTCTCCAAATACCTCGGGGTGAGCGCAAAGCGCGAGGGGCAGCGCCCCTGATCTCGCCCCTGATCTCCGCCCCGATTTCCGCCCGGATTTCTCCCGGGATATTCTCAGCTGCCACATCTTCACCGCATCGCCATTTGCATCCCCCTCTCCTCGCGCCTATGTCTTGGGGAACTGATTTACCGGAGGCCCCATGTTCCACCCCCTTCCCTTTCCCGTTCTTGATGCCAATGCCGGGTCCGGCACCGACAGTTTTGGCGAGTTGCCAAGCTGGGATCTGACCGATCTCTATGCGTCAGAAGACGCCCCTGAACTTGCCCGCGACCTGGACTGGATCGACAGCGCCTGCGCCGAGTTTGCCGAGACATATCAGGGCAAGCTGGCAGATCTCGATGCGGCGGGAATGCTGGAATGCATTCTGGCAGACGAAAAGATCACCATGATCGCCGGGCGCATCATGTCCTTCGCTGGCCTGCGGTATTATCAGGAAACCACGGATGCGGAGCGCGCGCAGTTTTTCCAGAACTGTCAGGAACGCATCACTGTCGGCACCGCCCCACTGGTGTTTTTCTCATTGGAAATCAACCGACTGGATGATGACCTTCTTGAAGCATGGTTTGCCGAAAACGCCGAGCTTGCCCGCTACAAGCCGATCTTTGACCGGATGCGCGCGCTGCGCCCGCACCAGCTCTCGGATGAGCTGGAGCAGTTCCTGCATGACAAATCATCGGTTGGCGCCGGGGCCTGGAACACGCTGTTTGATGAAACCGTCGCCGGGCTGATGTTCACCGTGAACGGGGAAGAGCGCAACCTTGAAGCCACCGCCAACCTGCTCACCGAACACGACCGCCCGACCCGAGAAGCCGCCGCGCGTGAAATCGCCCGCGTGCTGGGCGAAAACATCAAGATCTTCGCCCGCGTGCACAACACGCTGGCCAAGGAAAAGGAAATCGAAGATCGCTGGCGCAACATGCCCAGCCCGCAGATGGGCCGCCACCTGTCCAACCATGTGGAGCCGGAGGTGGTCGAGGCGCTGCGCAATGCCGTGGTCGCCGCCTATCCGCGCCTGTCGCACCGTTACTACGAGCTCAAACGCAAATGGCTGGGCCTGGACGTGATGCAGGTCTGGGACCGCAACGCGCCCTTGCCGATGGAAGATGACAAGCTGGTCGATTGGCCCACGGCAGAGAAAATCGTGATGGAGGCCTATGGTGATTTTGATCCCCGTATGGCCGAGATCGCCAAGCCGTTTTTCACCGATGGCTGGATTGATGCAGGCGTCACACCGGGCAAGGCGCCGGGCGCTTTTGCCCACCCCACCGTGACCGACGCCCACCCTTACGTGATGCTGAACTATCTCGGAAAACCCCGTGATGTCATGACCTTGGCGCATGAGCTTGGCCATGGCGTGCATCAGGTTCTGGCGGCGGATCAGGGGGAACTTCTGTCCTCCACCCCGCTGACACTGGCGGAAACGGCATCCGTCTTTGGCGAAATGCTGACCTTCCGCAAACTCCTGTCCGAGGCGAAAACCCCGGCCGAGAAAAAGGTGCTGCTGGCCGGCAAGGTCGAGGACATGATCAACACCGTGGTGCGCCAGATCGCGTTTTACGATTTCGAATGCAAACTGCATGAGGCGCGCGCGGGCGGCGAACTCACCCCCGATGATATCAACGCGCTGTGGATGTCGGTGCAGGCGCAAAGCCTGGGCGACGCGTTTGACTTCATGGAGGGCTATGAGACCTTCTGGTCCTATATTCCCCACTTCGTGCATTCGCCCTTCTATGTCTACGCCTACGCGTTTGGCGATGGCCTCGTAAACGCGCTTTATGCGGTCTATGAAGAAGGGGATGCGGACTTTCAGGACAAGTATTTCGAGATGCTGAAAGCGGGGGGCGCCAAGCACCACAAAGAGCTGCTCGCCCCCTTCGGGCTGGATGCGTCCGACCCCAAATTCTGGGACAAGGGCCTTGCCATGATCGAAGGGTTCATCGACGAACTTGAAGCGATGGAGTGAGGCACCTTTTAAAAAACGTGCCAAATGTCCAACCTTTGCTAAGATACCCTGGAGGAGCGGCAAAGGTTGGACCCCATGACCCTATCACATAAGACAGCCCCGCCGAGATCCGCCACCAGCCAATGGACCGTGCTGCTGGGGCTGTGCGGCTATTTCGGGGCACTTTACCTGCTGCGGGGATCTCAGCTGAGCCGGGTTGAACTGGGGGCTGCGGCCATGGTGGCCACCGCGCTGCCAATGCTGTTGCATGAAGTGTTTATTGAACGCAGCTATCGGCGCAGCTCGTCCGGATTGACAGGCTTTGCCGCCCTCTCCCGGACAGAAATCGTCTGGGCACGTGTTGGCGTCAAACTGATCGGCCTTGCTGGCACATTATCCCTGATTGCACTCTTTTATTGGTTGTTTCCCGAATACCACCGGGATTTTTATCAGCCCTTCTGGACCGCCTGCCGCAGCTATCTGCCGATCCTTCTGGCCTTGGCGCTGCCCTATTTCGCGGTGATTGATGCGCGGATGCAGTCGCCGAAAGACGGGTATTATCACGCGGGTCTGCTCTTTCTTTTCCGCCTGGGCAGGGTGGATCGCGCGGCCTTGCGAGATCATGCGCTTGGGTGGCTGATCAAAGCGTTTTTCCTGCCGCTGATGTTTGTCTACTTCAGTGCCAACGCAACCTCACTGGTCACGATGGATCCCTTTTCCGCCACCGACAGCATCCGGGCGGGGGTCAATTATATCTCTCGGCTCAGCCTTGGGATTGACCTTGCTTTTGTCAGCATCGGCTATGTGCTGACCCTGCGCCTGACCGACAGCCATATCCGCTCGCCCAACCCGCTGTTTTGGGGCTGGGTGGTCACGTTGGCCATGTATGTGCCGTTCTTTTCGGTGATCGGGCGCAAATATCTGGAATATAATGACGGCATTGGCTGGCTTGACATGTTCGGTCCCGATCAACAGGGCTGGGTCCTGCTCTGGGGCTTGGCAATTGTGCTCAGCAAGCTGCTCTGGGCCTGGTCCAACATGTCCTTTGGGATCCGGTTTTCCAACCTGACCCATCGCGGCATCATCACCAACGGGCCGTTTCGCTGGTTCCGCCACCCATCCTATTTCTTCAAGAACATTTCGTGGTGGCTGCTGGCGGTGCCGTTCTTTTCGCTGGAAAGCCCGCAAGAGGCGCTGCGCAATTCCCTGCTGCTGATGGGGATCAACCTGATCTATTACCTGCGCGCCAAGGCGGAGGAGGCCCACCTGTCACAAGATCCGGTCTATGTGGAATATGCGCTGTGGGTGGAACAGCACGGGGCGCTCAGCCTGCTGCGAAAGGCGTTGCCTTTTCTGCGTTATCACCCGCCTGCCGCCCTGACAGATCCGGTCCCGGCCACACAATCCGGGCAATGAGGGACGCGCACGCCCCCCATCCAACAGGCGTTTTCTGGCGCAAAACCTTAAAGATTTGGGAAATAATCCTCACATTCCCCATCACGATAGACATCCGCAGTGCAGCAGTGCAGGCCACCTCCGAAGGCATAGGCGTCGCGCAGCTCAACCTCGACCACTTCCATACCCAGCTTGTCCATCTGCTCCGCCTGATAGACTTCGGACTTCTCGACACAAACCGTTTTCGGGTCCAGCACCAGCACGTTCATACTGAGCCATGTGGAGGAATAACAGAGCGGCGGCGGGGTGTTGTGGGCCGGTTGGGCCGCGTCCACGATCTCCCATCCGTTCTTCTCAAACATCCCGCGCTGCTCGTCCGGCAGGCGGCGTTGCGGGTTGTTCACAATCAGCCCCGGTCGCAGCGGGGTGAAGGTCGCGTCGATATGGATCGGATAGGGATCCCCGGGGAAGTTCACCGTGTGCACGCGATGATCGGGGAAGTGACGGCGCAGCCATTCGATGCCCTTCAGATTGGTGGTGAACCCGTGCTGCACCACCAGATCACGGCCAAAGCGCAACACGTCCGCCGCGTCAAACAGCGGCTCTTCCTCGGTGGTGACAAAGAACTTTTCCGCCGCCCATTCCAGCCGCTTTTCCACGCCGATTTTGTCCGACAGGTAATCCGGGTGGTAATCGGCATCGGTCAGGCGCGGCTTTGGCGCGGCTTCATGGCGGAAATTGGGGTCCTCTTCCCAGTATTTCTTGAGCAGCGGGCGATAGTTCAGATATTCAAACCAGCGGCAGCGATAGGACATGGTTGCCTCAAGCATCTCATGGCCCACGGTCAAGAGCACATCGCGCGGCGGCATACAGCCAAACTGGCTGTCGGTGTGGAAATCCGGGGTGGTCACGGGTTGCGAGTGGTCAATCGACACCGGGCGATCCACGCGAATGCCACGCGCGCGCAGTTGGTTGGCGAAATTGTCCAAAAGCTCATTGGCGCGGTCAATGGTTTCCTGCGGACGACGGCCCCACTGTCCACGCATGTCGCTATCCTCGGGCACTTTCGCGTCCAGAGCGGGCTCTTCCGGCGGAATATGGCAATCATCGGCGCGCCCCACGATCACATGGCGCAACGTATCCCATTCATTCCAGCTTTTGACTTCAGTTTTTTCCGGCGACCAGGCCATGTATGCCTCCCTCAAACGACTATAGGCGGGGAGACACAGGCGGGGCCCTCAATCTCCCGATTGAAAGTCCCGGCGTACAGGAGCGTAAAAAAGGAACCGGGGCCAACCCCCGCGGCGACGCCATCGCCATGTACCTTCACGTCAATTTAGCAGCACGCGTTCTGATATGGAAGTATACGGGCCTTGTTTCTCTTCCCGAAAACACAAAACTTAGCGCCGGAACAAAGCGGCGAGTTTCCCACGAACTCCAGAGGCGCGCCGTCGTTGCTCACCTGCCACCTTCCCCACGGCTTCCCAATCATCCGTATCCCCCGGAAGCTTCTTTGTTTCGGGCTTGAGGTTCCCCTCGGCATCATAAAGGGACAGCTGACGTGGGATCTCACTTCGAAGGAAGTCTGCAAACGACACCCACCGTGCACCCAAAAGGTTCGCTTCTCGATGGTACATCTCCACTTCCCCCATGGAGGAAAGGTAGAGACGGCCCTGCGAATACCACTCACCATCCATCGCCCCAATGCCCAAATGCCCGTTAGGAATATAGTCAGGACGCTCATGGATATTCTGATAGGACAGACTGATCGGTTTTCCGACAAGAAAGTCGGTCCTGTCAACGGACCCGAAAGTTGCTCCGTGCAGGCTAAGCTTTCCAAGCCAAAGGCCATTCGAGTTCTGCAAAAACTCTCGGTAGGGAGCGGGGATAAAGCGATCGCATTCGGCTTCTGCCGCCTCTAACCCGTTCTCATCCAACCCTGGGTAAAACTTGGCAAGATAGGCATAAGGTGCCACATGTGGAACGTGGCCGGTATGGAATGCGCCACGCTCGGTCTCTCTATACCCCAATGGGTCAAGCGTTTCTCGAACCTGGGCGGAAAGCTGTTGGAACAATGCTGAAATATCGTTTGTCACTGGCGACTCGGTAACTTCTAATGATTGAAAATAGTGCACTTACTTCAACTGGCTGTCTTTTGACCCCCGCCGGTTGATACCCGGACGCTGCTTGAACGCCGCGTCGCGGTCACGTACGCAGTCGATGCAGAGCTTCACACCGGGGATGGCCTCGCGTCGGGCCTGGGGAATTTCCTCTTCGCATTCCGCACAATGGGTAAAGCTCTCCCCCACCGGGGACGCCTTTGCCCGCATCCGGGCCAGTTCATCCGACACCGACGCTTCAATCTGTTCACTGACTGCGCCATCGCGCGCCCATCCACCAGCCATGAGGATCTCCTTTCCCTTTCAAATCTACCCCACAACCGCCGGCATTCAAGCCGGTTTCCGCCGGGTTATCATTGGCAAACGGCGCCCCTTTGCGGTTCAATCGAAAAAACAGGGAGTAAGCGGTATGAAATGGGTCAAGCGCGGGCTGGCGGTGGTTCTCGGATTTATGGTTCTGGCGGGGGCCGGATTTCTGATCTTTGCCCCGCGGATGGCAGATCAGGCGATGAACCCGGTGAATGACCACGCCCCCTACCCCATCTCAGACGCGGCTCGGGCATTGCATCAAAGCCTTACCATCGGGGACTGGCACGCCGACAGCCTGCTGTGGAAACGTTCGCTGCTGGAGCGTCATGACTATGGCCATGTGGATCTGCCGCGCCTGCAGGAAGGCAATGTGGCGGTGCAGGTGTTCACGGCGGTGACCAAAAGCCCGTCTGGTCTGAATTATGACGAGAACGCAGCAGATGCCCGCGATGACATCACGCTCCTGGCCGTGGGGCAGCTCTGGCCGCTGCGGACCTGGAGTTCGATCCTTGAGCGCGCGATTTATCAGGCTGAGCGGCTGCATGGGTTTGCAGCACAGGCCCCGTCCGATCTGCGGGTGGTCCGAACCCTTGGCGATTTGGAGGCGGTGCTGGCGGCACGCGCCGAGGGCGCCGATATGGTGGCCGGTATTCTTGGCGTCGAAGGGGCACATCCCCTTGAAGGCAAAATGGAAAACCTCGACCGGCTGGAACGCGCCGGATATCGCCTGATCGGCCTTCAGCATTTCTTTGACAATGAACTGGGTGGGTCGCTGCATGGGCAGGGCAATAACGGGTTGACCGATTTTGGCCGTCAGGTGGTGGCTGAGGTCGCCGCGCGCGGGATGGTGCTGGATCTGGCGCATTCCAGCACAGAGGTGGTGCGCGATGTGCTGGCCATGACCGACATGCCGCTGGTGATCAGCCATACCGGTCTGCATTCTCATTGCCAGACCAAACGCAATATTCCTGATGACCTGATGCGGCAGGTGGCGGCCACCGGCGGTGTGATCGGCATTGGATATTGGGCAGATGTGACCTGTGATGACAGCCCGGCGGGAGTGGCCGCGGCAATCAGGGCGGCAATCGCTGCGGTGGGAGAGGACGCGGTATCCTACGGGTCGGATTACGATGGCACCGTGCGCGTGGGGTTTGACACGTCGGACCTTGCGGCCTTGACACAGGCAATGCTGGATGCCGGGCTGAGCGAGCGTCAGATCCGCAAAGTGTCCGGGGAAAACATGCTCCGCGTTTTGCGGGCGCGCCTCCGCCCCTGATCCTGGCCCTGATCCTGGCCACAAATGAAAAACCCGCGCTTGAAAGCGCGGGTTCCGGGGTGTCCCATCACGGCACGGATCAGTTGTGCTCCAACAGGCCCTTTTCCATCGCCAGCTCCTGCATCCGTTTCTGCAGCTTCTCAAACGCCCGCACCTCGATCTGGCGGATCCGTTCACGGCTGACATCATAGACGCTCGACAGATCCTCCAACGTCACCGGTTTATCTTTCAGGCGACGCTGGGTCAGGATATCTTTCTCGCGGTCATTCAGCACATCCATCGCCTGTGTCAGCAGCTCGCGCCGCACCTCAAGCTCGTTTGTTTCCGCATAATCGGCGGCCTGATCGGCATCTTCATCTTCCAGCCATTCCTGCCATTCCATCGCCCCTTCGCCATCGGCAGACACCTGCGCGTTGAGCGAGGCATCCCCCCCTGACAGGCGACGGTTCATCGAGATGACCTCTTCTTCCGTCACATTCAGATCATTGGCAATCCGGGCCACGTTTTCCGGGCGCAGGTCGCCATCTTCCAGCGCGCCAATCCGCGCCTTGGCCTTGCGCAGGTTGAAGAAGAGTTTTTTCTGCGCGGAGGTCGTTCCCAGTTTCACCAGCGACCAGCTGCGCAGGATATATTCCTGAATACTGGCGCGGATCCACCACATGGCATAGGTCGCCAGACGGAACCCTTTTTCCGGGTCAAAGCGTTTCACCGCCTGCATCAGGCCGACATTTGCCTCGGAAATCACCTCAGCCTGCGGCAATCCATAGCCGCGGTAACCCATGGCAATCTTGGCCGCCAGTCGCAGGTGCGAGTTCACCATCTGGTGGGCCGCATCCCGATCCTGATGGTCCACCCAGCGTTTGGCCAGCATGTATTCCTCTTCCGGTTCCAGCATCGGAAACTTGCGGATGTCCTGTAGATAGCGGTTCAAGCCCCCTTCCGGGGTCGGCGCCGGCAGATTCTTGTAGTTGCTCATCGTCTCTCAGGCCCTCCCGGCCATAGTCTCAGGCCCGAAATCGGGCCAAACTTATCCTGTGTGCTTCTTGAATGTATCAAGGCTTAACATCCAGATAGGATCTCTCTTGCAGGTTTCAAGTCCTCATAATCGAGGCAAGATGAAAAACCGTTAAAATCAGTTTATCGCTATATGCCCTCAGGAGCAGCCCTTGTGAAGCGACCTCACGGCTTCGTGCTTGAGGTTACATTTCGGGCTCATTCCGGGGGGACGCCAGCAGTAATCTGAGCACCTGACGCCGTATCCAGCAGATGTCGGCACCACACCTTTCCCGCAGGTTTCGGGCATGTCCCCCGGGCCAACATCCCGCCCCGTCTTTCGAAGCAGACCTTGAAATGAAATACCCTCGATAAGAGAAATGGTGGACTTGGAACCACCTGACATTGTAACAAGCAATTATGTTTCCGAAGCCGGGTTTTATGAGCCTCATCAGGCCTGTGACCCGGCAAGGACATTGGTGTTGCGCCCTGTTTTGGCCTGTCAGATTTGGAATGGCAGATTTGGCTGTCAGATCGGGCGCTCTTTGCAAGTGTGAATGATTAAGGAGTTTGTTCATGAATTTCAAAAAGCTATCTCTTATCTCGGCCCTGGTCCTGGGACTGGCAGGTTGTAACGCCGAAACGCAGCAAGCCATGAAGGATGGTCTGCGGTCAGGCACGGCGCTGGAACGGTTCGCGGCGTCCGGGTCATTTGTCGTAAAATCCGAACAGCATCTTGTCCAAAGATCCAAGGCGCAGATCATGTCGGCGCTCGAAGATTTCTCAAGCAGATGTCTGTCTGTCAGTGTCAAATACGGGCGCTTCCCGGGGGATGCCGCGGCGCAGATTGATTACGTCCCGATCTTTACCAATGAAGATGGCACCACCCGCCATGTCCTGTTTCGCAAAATCGGCGGGCATTCCACCCTCGTCTTGGGCAAAGGTGGCAAAGGGTTCAATGCGGCGGTGTCGACGCGGATTGAACCGGTGAATGCCTCCTCCACCAAATTGACGATCGCAGCGACCGTGGGGCTGTCCAGCTATGTGAAGACCCTGGTCGCTGCCGCCCGTGGAGAGAGCATCGTTTGCCCGAAACTGCCCTAAGGCAGATGCCGGGAACAGGCGCCACAGCCCTGCTCCCGATCCGGCTCAGATCTGGTCCCGGTCTGGCCGTGAGCGCGCAGAAATGCACCTGCCCATGGCCAGATCACCTCTGGTTCAGATCACTTCACGGATTGTTCGCGCCCGTAAGACGAGGTCGTATTCGTGAGACAGGGCCGCCGCAACGGCAGAACGCGCCCGTTTTCCAGAAGATGAACAATCTGCCCATCTCGGTTGGACGTCATTCTCAACTCATAACGCGCGCCCGGTTTCGGCTCAAACAGATGGTCGACAACAACAGTGCCATCGATCTGCCTGCCAACCGTTTCAAACACCGTTCGCAGGTTGTAGGTCTTGCCCGGCGCGACGGCAATCGAACGCGGCAGATCCGCATTTCGAACCACGCCCTGGGTCTCAAACCCGCAGGATGTCACCTCTTCGGCGATATAGACATTGGCACGACGCACCGCGAGCAGCGCCCCGCCAAGTTGCGGTGTGAGCTGCAAATTCACACCTGTCGTGGGTGACTGATAATCCGAAACGGTCGAGACACAGGCGGTGAGCAAGCTTGCCAGACAAGCTGAAAGGACAAATTTTTTCAAAACAATATGAACCTTTTACTGGTTGAATAAAGAACGTGCGGTTCAACCATTTCCTGAACGCGGCCCGCAGACAACCAAAAACTGGTGATCAGAGCTGTTTTTCTGCACGGCGAGCCAGACGCCATCACCAGATAACTGGCGGGCCCATCTGATCCCCCTACAGCAGCGGTGCCATGGTCCCCACCGCGTTCATGACCAGCCGGCGCAGGCGCGACCATTGCGCCACATCCTCTGCATCGATCTCGTATGCGTCTTCCCGAAACGCCTCTTGCTGAAGGCGGATTTCGTGGGTGAGCGCGGGGTCGTAGAGCAGCATCGTATTTTCGAAGTTCAAATCAATGCTGCGCCGGTCCAGATTGGCAGAGCCAACAAACGCCACCTCCCCATCCACGGTGATCAGCTTGGCATGCAAAAGGCCCGGTTTGAACTCGTTGATCTCGACCCCGGCACGCAGGAAGCTGGCGTAATAGCTTTTCGAGGCAAGGTTCACCACCCAGCTGTCATTGCGGGCCGGCAGGGTGATCTGCACCCGCACCCCCCGTTTCGCCGCCGAACAGATCGCCTGATGCAGCGCCTCGGACGGCACGTAATATGGCGTGGTGATCATCACCTCATGCTGGGCAGAGGCCAGAAGGGTCTGGATCATGTCCGACACGCCTTCGCGCGTCTGCACCGCCCCGGTGCCAGCCATCACCCCGACAAATCCCGCCGCCTCCCCTTCGTGACGGGGATCAGGGGCGGGACGTTCCAGCAGGGCCGAGATATCCTCCCCCCCATGGGCCATCCAGTCGCCGATAAACAGCCGCTGTGCCTGCCACGCAACCGGTCCTTCGATCCGCAGCATCGTGTCAACCCAGGGGGCATATTTGGCCTTGATGCGAAATTCGGGATCGGCGCAGTTCTGGCTGCCCAGATAGGTCACACCATGATCAATCACCACAATCTTGCGGTGGTTGCGAATATCCAGCCGCTGGTAAAGCGCGGCAATCAGCGGATAGGAGATGTCAAAGGCCACAACCGTCTGAACGCCTGCCTGTTGCATCTCGCGCCATAGCGGGTGGGACAACAGCCTGCGCGCGCCCAGCCCGTCAACAATCACCCGCGCAGAGATCCCCCGCCCTGCTGCCGCCATCATCGCGCGTGCCACCCGGGTGCCGTTTTCATCCGGCAGCCAGATATAAAACAACAGATGGGCATGATCCTGCGCGGCCTCGATATCGGCCACCAACCAGTCGATGCTCTCATTGCTGTCAGCGGTGAGTTCCGCCCGGTTCCCGCCAACCGGGGCAAATCCGTTCACCGCAGCCGCACGGGCAAAGCTTGGCCGGTAAGGCGACGGGATTTCCGTGGATGGGACATCCCCCTGCGGATGACGGGCCAGCGCCTTGCGCAGCGTGGTCAGCTTGCGATCCATGCGCCAGCTCGCACTCGGGTCACCAAAAAAGAAATAGGCGATGATGCCCAGCCCGGGCAGCGCCATGATCACAGCCACCCAAGCCAGCCGCGATGCGGGCGAGCGATGGTCGCGGGTCAGGGCCCGCCCCATCACCGACAGGTGCAACAGAAAGACGAACAACGTCCAGCCGGATGCCCAGTCGGACGGCCAGTCGGTCAGAAAATCCGTTGCCCAGTCCATGAGCTTATCCGTTTCGAAGAGCCTCTATCAGGGCCAGCATATCGTCCGGCAGCGGTGCTTCAAAGCTGAGTTTTTCACCACTCACAGGATGTTTGAACCCCAAAGTGGCCGCATGAAGCGCCTGACGGGGAAAGACACGCGCGGCCTCAATCGCCCCTTCCCCGATCGCCTTGGCATTCAGTTTGCGCCGGCCTCCATAGGTCGGATCGCCGATCAGTCCGTGGCCCGCATGGGCCATATGCACCCGGATCTGGTGGGTGCGCCCGGTTTCCAGCCAGCAATCCACCAGCGCAGCCTGGGCGGGCGTGCCGAAAGCTTCGATAATGCGCGCGCGTGTCACCGCATGGCGCCCGCCGGAAAACAGCACCGCCTGTTTCTGCCGGTCTGTCTTGTGGCGGGCAAGCTGCGTGGTGATCTTGAGGATATTGCCCGGCTCAAAGCTTGCCCCTTTCACGCCCCCCAGACGCGGGTCAGCCTGATCCGGCGCCCCATGCACCACGGCGCGGTAATGACGTTCGGCCGTGTGGGCGGCAAACTGTTCGGCCAGCCCGTGATGCGCCGCATCCGATTTCGCCACCACCAGAAGACCTGACGTGTCCTTGTCGATCCGGTGCACAATCCCCGGGCGCGCCACGCCGCCCACACCGGACAGTTCGCCTCCGAAATGATGCAGCAGCGCATTGACCAGCGTCCCCCCCGGCGAGCCCGGCGCGGGGTGCACCACCATGCCCGCAGGTTTGTTGACCACAATCAGGTCATCATCCTCATGCACGATATTCAGCGCGATATCCTCAGGCCCGATATGGCTTTCCACGGCCTGCGGCACGGCAATCATCAGCACATCGCCCTCGGCCACCCTGGCGCGGGGATCGGTGACGACCTCACCGGCGCGGGTGATCGCCCCCTCGGCCAGCAGTTTTGCCAGACGCGAGCGTGACAACGCAGCTTCTTCTGGCACATCACGGGCAATCGCCTTATCAAGACGCTTGGGCGGGTTTTCCGCAATCACAACCTCAATCAGGTGCACAGGGGCCGACATGGACAACACTCCTCAGGACGAAATCAACACGGAGACCCCGATCGACGGCACCGTGCGCTTTCTGAAAATTCTTGTGACCACGCTGACCGCAACCACGATTATTGGTCTCATAGTGCTGATCACGGTGATTGTCATGCGCTTCCAGCAAGAAAGCGTGGTGCCGTTGCCACAAGAGCTGGTTCTGCCGCAGGGGGCTGTGGCGATTGCGGTGACACGCGGTCCGGGCTGGTTTGCGGTTGTAACGGAAGATGAGCGGATCTTGATTCTCGAACCGGACGGACGGACCATCCGCCGCGAGGTGGCGATTTCAAAGGCGAAGTGACGCCCGCAACCCGTTGATATCGAGCTGCTTTCATGGCGCTGTGTTCGCAGGCGCTGCATGTAAACTGTTTCGGGACAAACTTGATACACACATATATTCCGCCACGCCCCAACTTATCCCTGCTTCAGGTATAAGGCGGGTCGCTTTAGGACGTGCGCTCTAGGGGGTGCGCAGCCCTCTCGGCTCGGCAGATACGCCTTCGCCGTCCTTGTATCAGACATAAAAAAGGCACCACCGGATCAAACCAGTTGGTGCCTCTCTGTCCTCTCTCACCTTCACCATTTGGCGGCGGTGGGAGGGTGGTACCGACACCCCGGCTCGAACGGGGGACCTCTTGATCCACAATCAAGCGCTCTAACCTACTGAGCTATGTCGGCACGTGAGCTGCGTCTTAAACCGAGCCTTCATCTTGCGCAAGAGGTGATGCTTGAAAAATTTTGAAAAGATCCGTAACTCGGGGGAAGATTTTTACGAGGCCCCGATGGCGGGCCGGACAGGAGCACCTGATGGGTATCAACGACGAAAGAGATATCGAAGCCAATCTGCAGATCGGGCCAACCACCGACGGGATGGTGCGGTTGTTCGTGGAGGGGGGCGGGATCGAGATCCCGATGGATTTCGACCCGGAAGAAGCCGAAGAGATTGCCGAGGAATTGCAGGCAGCGGCGGCACAGGCGCGTGCGATCTTGCAATCCGCTGCGGATAAATCGGACAAGGGCGGCAAAAAGAAACGCTGATCCCATTGTTTTCATGGTGGCCAGAGTTTCCATGGGTGAACAGAGGGGCGCTGCCCCTCGCCTTTGCAAGGCTCACCCCGGGATATTTCTGGCAAGAGGAAGAGGCGCGGATTTCCGGGCCTTTTTTGCTCCGGGCCTCAGTTCGAGACAAGCGCCGCCACGCCGGGATCCCGAAAAGCGTGTAGGCGGCGCGCGGCATGGGTGGCAAATTTCTGGATCAAAGCTTTGCGCCTTGCGCCAGCCAGCCGATCCTCGGGTCCCATGCGCAGAATTTCGGCGTCATAGCCATCCGCAATGATCAGCCCGGTGTCATCGGGCAAAAGCGCGGTCGGGAAATCCGCGTCAACCGCCCAGAAATAGCGATCACACCATTCGAGATAGCCTTGCCATTTCCGATCGGAGGTAAAGTCCTCACGGCTTGATTTGCATTCGATCACCCAAATCTCACCTTTTGGTCCCAGCGCCATCACGTCAACCCGCAGGCCACGTGTGGGGACCAGCTCTTCCACCGTAACAAATCCATGAGAGATCATGTGGCGACAGACGCCACGGGCGAGGATCTGTCCGGGTTTCCTTTCGGGCTGCATGTCATTTGGCTGGGTCATATGCTATGTGAACAATTCATGAACATATTGTCAATGGAGAGAGGGGTAAGGGAGCGGGAGATCGGTGATCCTACTCAGGATGCCTCTTGCATCACGCCCCCCCTGCCCCTATCTAGGCGGAGGCGGTTTCTGCCCTTTTCGTCACATGCGGGTAATATTCCGGTGGCCTTAAGCAATTCTGAGGGAGCTGGCTCTGGCATAGCCGTGGCTTTGTTACCTGGCGCCCACCTGTACATACAGGTCCTCAGGAATTCAGACCCCGACGACTGCGTGCGGTTCCGCCACCTTTATTCCGACCTTTGCTTCGCTGTTCCTCAGACAAAGAAAGCCCGCCAAGTGGCGGGCCTGAAACTTACAACTTTAGCCTCTGGCACGTGGACAAGTTTAAACTTTGTCCTTTCGGGCCAGAAAGAAGTTTAAACTTTGCCCCGCGGGTCGGTGCTCCGGGGCTGACGATCAGCCCGTGCTTCGACCGGCACCGGGATCTGGGTGGCGACAGGAATACGCTTTCCTTTGCCCGGCCCTTTGTCTTCGTTCCCCATTCGCATAATCACGATGGCAAACTGCACGCCGGAAAACACGATCCCATTGAACATGACCAGCATGGTAAGCGCGACCCACCCCATGTCGGAGTTTGAAATCAGGTGCCAGAGGTTCGCCACATTCAGATAGAGCAGCGCGCCAACAAAGATCGCGGACAGTCCAAAGCCAATCAGAACATGGGTGATATAAAGGCGGACAAGTTTGGGCATGAGATTCCCCGGAGTTGTTTCATCCATCAGTCTAGCAGCTTACCAGGGAACGGAAAGGGGCACAGGGTCGCATCCCGCCAGATCGGCGCATTTCATCCCCCCACCCGCTCCGGTTCGATTTGATTCAAGACAAGGTTCACGCCGTAACTATCCCCTAGACTGGCCCCCAAACTGGCCTCAAGACCTCAAAAGGATATCCTTATGTTTCATAAACTTACCGGATTTTGTGCCGCAACGGCCACCTTCGCCCTGATGACGGGGGCCGCCGCGGCAGAAGACTGGAGCCGCATTCAGACCGAAGAGGCATTCAAGGGCTTGGCGGTGGGGCCAGTCTGGCACTTTTCCTCAGGCACGCAAGAGGCGTTCGATGACGGAACATTGACCGGCCACGTGCCGGGTTACGGCAATTTTCGCGGCACCTGGGAATGGCGCGACGAGATGTATTGCCGCAAGATCGATTTTTATGAGATCGACAAGAAAGGCGATGATTGTCTGATCATCGAAGCGCAGGGCAACGACATCCGGATCACCCGTGATTTTGGCAAGGGCAAATCCTATGCGGCCCAGTTGCAACCAAAAGAATAATACATCCGTTTCAGACTGTTACACGGATCAGAACAGAAAAAGGCCAGACAATGCGTCTGGCCTTTCCTTGTTTGTAAATGGGCAGCAAACCCGAGGTCAGAACGCTTCGGGCTTGGCCTCACGGGCCATGTGATCCAGAACCGCATTTGTGAATTTCGCCTCGTCCCCCTCCGGGAAAAACGCCTTCACTACATCCACGAATTCGGTGATCACGACTTTCGGCGGCGTGTTGCTTTCGACCAGTTCGGCGCCCGCCGCACGGAATGTGGCCCGCAAAGTCGGGTCAATGCGCGCAATCGGCCATTTCGCCACCAGCGCGCGATCCGTCATCTGGTCGATCTTCGCCTGATGGTTCACCGCATCTTCGATCAGTTTACGAAAGAGCTTGGTGTCGCCTTCCGCCATGGTGTAGCCATCAAATTCTTCGCCAAAGCGGAAATCTTCGAACTCCACCCGCACCTTGTCCACGGTCTGACCGGCCGCTTCCATCTGAAAGAGGGCCTGCACCGCAAACAGGCGGGCTGCGGATTTCATCTGACGTTTCTGGTTGCCGGAAAGGGTCATGCCGAGGGGGTATCCTGCGAGGTTTCTTGTGTATTCCCAGCCAGGCGATAGCTTTCCCCCATGGGCTTGAAGCCGATCCCCTTGCTGGTGTCGCCCCATTTGCGCGAAAGCGCGATCAGATGCAAGGCCGCAGCAGCAGCCCCGCCGCCTTTATTTTGCCCCTCAACCTCGGCCCGCACCTCTGCCTGAGGACGGTTTTCCACGGTCAGGATGCCGTTTCCGATGCACAGACCGTTCAGGCCCATCAGCTGGATCGCCCGCGAGCTGTCATTGCAGACCGTCTCATAATGTGTTGTTTCACCACGGATAACACAGCCCAGCGCCACATAGCCGTCGAAGTTGGACATCCGTTCGGCGATGGAAATCGCGGTGGGCACTTCCAATGCGCCCGGCACTTCCACCAAGTCCCAGCTGCCCCCAACGGCCTCAATTTCCGCCTTGGCCCCGGCCACAAGATTATCAGCGATATCCTTGTAATACGGCGCCACCACGATCAGCAGCTTGACCGGTTTGTCAAATTCCGGGCGCGGCAGGATGTAGTGTTGTTCAGCAGCGGCCATGATCAATCCTCCTGAATGGGGCGGGTGGCGGTGATGTTCAGCCCATAGGCGTCGACACCGATATAGCGGGTATCGGGGCTGTCGGTCAGCAGCACAAGGTCGCTGAGGCCCAGCGCCGACAGGATCTGCGAGCCAAGCCCGATATTGCGCACGGTGCCGGGTTCTTCTTCGTCGCGGGCATAAAGCGTCTTGCGCGGCTCACGGAACAGGCAGACCACGCCGCGCCCTTCCTTGGCAATGATCTGCATGGCGCGCGGCAGCTCATCAGCCGGTTTCGGCCCCATCCCCAACACGTCCTGCGCTTCATTCAGCGCATGGGTGCGCACCAGAACGGGATCCGCGGTGGAGATGTCGCCCTTGATCAGCACCACATGTTCGATCTCGTGGGTCAGGTCGGTGAAAATGCGCATTTCCCACTCCCCTCCATATTCGGAGGTGATCTTCTCGCAGCCGGTTTCGCGCACAAGGTTGTCGTGGCGGCGGCGATAGGCGATCAGGTCCGAGATCGTGCCGATCTTCATCCCGTGTTTCTTCGCAATTTCAACCAGTTCCGGAAGACGGGCCATGGTGCCGTCCTCATTCATGATCTCACAGATCACACCAGAGGGGTTGCGACCAGCCAGCCGGGCAATGTCCACGGCGGCCTCTGTATGGCCGGCCCGCACCAGCACCCCGCCATTGCGAGCACGCAGCGGGAAAATATGGCCGGGGGTGGCAATTTCGGCCGGACCATTGGCCGGGTTGATCGCAGCGGCCACGGTCAGCGCACGGTCAGCGGCGGAAATGCCGGTCGACACGCCTTCGCGGGCTTCGATTGAGGTGGTGAAGGCTGTTTCATGACGGGACGAGTTGTGCATCGCCATCATCGGCAGTCCCAGCTCTTCGATCCGGCGTGCTTCCATCGGCAGGCAGATCAGGCCACGCCCGTGGGTGGCCATGAAATTCACAACCTCTGCATTACAGGCATCTGCCGGGATCACAAAATCCCCTTCGTTTTCGCGGTCTTCATGATCCACGAGAATGATCATCCGCCCCTTGCGGGCCTCTTCGATGATCTCCTCGGCGGGGGAAATGGCGTCGGCAAGGCTGGCCTCGACCGGGCCCGGCGTTTCATAGGTGGTGCTGTCGCTCATGTCAGGGGTCCCCAGATGGCAGTTCCAGTTCTTTGGCCCGCAATACCTTAGCCCAGAGGGCAAGGAAAGCCAAAAGGCGACAGTTTGACCCGCACACGCGCGCGGGGTCATGGCAATTGTGCGTGGCGGGTGCCTTTTTCAGGTTCTGAGCCTGATCCGTGTTTGCTGTCCGCTGCCCTCAATCAGGTATTTCTCGGGACGGGCTTCGAAATATTTTCGCCAGGTTTTCTCATCGAAATCCGCAAGCGTCACCCTGGCCTGGGACACCACATTCGGGTTGACCTGCGCAATCAACAACCCTGCGGGATTTGCCGCGAACACCTCTTCGACCCGCCGGTCATTTTCCCCCGGCGGTGAGGCAATGGTCACCCAATCGCTACAGGATTTGCGGAAATGCTCGGGCGCTTTGCTCTCTCCGACCCCGACCACCCAAACGCCCCGCTCGCGCAACAGCGTTGCCGCGTGTGAGAAGTCGCCGTCCGAACTGGCGAGGACCACGCAGGTCACACGACGGTCCAGGCAAAGCTCCATCGCCTCCAGAGCCAGAAGGATATCGGCCGCGTTCTTACCAGTCCCGGAATGCACCAGCTTGATGCCCGGCGCCTCATCCCAACCGGGAATGCGTTTGGCATTGCCATAAACCCGGCGAATGGTCAGCTCCCCTGCTCGTCTTGCCTCGATAATGATTTTCCCAGCCAGCGCACTGGATATATTCTCTCCGTCAATCAACAGGGCCACCTGCCTGATCACCGGAGAGAGATCGTCCTTCGCCATAAATTAACCTCCTCAATAAATTCAATCATTAGAGGAAAGATACGCGAGCGGATCCCAAATGCGAGTAGATCAAAGGATTGGGGTCGGGGACCTTGGCGGCGTGTGGACTGCGGGGATCATGGCATCTGACGGAGGATCGTCTGGGACTTTCAATCGGGCGGCCCCGCATCGGACACCGCCCGGCCTGTTCTACGAAATCAGAATTGCCACAGGGCCGGCACAAAGCGATAGGCGTCGCCATCGCGCGCCACATGGCCCACACCGGGGAACGGGAAGTGATAGCCCAGAACCGCAATCCGGTCGGTTGCGGCCATATCCAGAAGCCGCTTACGGGTGGCGCCCGTTTGCGCCCCATCCGCATCACGGCCACTGAACCATTCAGGATGGGCGAAATTCAGCACCGCATGGGTCATGCAATCGCCCAGCGCCAGAAGTTGCTGCCCCTCGCTTTCCACCATCACCGACATATGGCCCGGCGTGTGGCCGGGACTGTCGATCATGCGGATGCCCGGCGCGATCTCCTGATCATGGCGCGCAAGCGTCCATTCCAGACCTTCGGCATTGATTGAGTTGACCGCCCCCAGCACGAATTGCTGGTCCTCCGGGGCCACGCGGTTCACCAGCCCATCCTGCAACCAATGGGCCCGCTCGGCCTCTCCGATCACGTATTCGGCGTCGGGAAGGATCGGTTCGTCGAAATCATCGCGAATGCCCCAGATGTGATCCGGGTGGGCATGGGTGATCGCCACATGGGTGATCGCAAACGGGTCGATCCCGGCAGCTTCGAGGTTGCCCATCAGTCGCCCTGTCGTGTCAAACCAGCGGTTGCCGGATCCCACATCAACCAGAACTTTAGCCTCCCCCAGTTCGATATACATGTGATTGGTGTGAGAATACCCCACGTCAGGATCAATCAGATGTTCAGCCAGAAAAGCACGCCGCTCCTCCTGCGGTGCATTCATCGCCTGCCCCCCGAATGGGAGGGTGAAAAACCCATCCGACACAATGGTGATCCTTGCCTGCCCGAGCGTGAAGCTGAAATGGGCAGGATTGCCTTCCGCAGGTGCGCCAAGCATTGCCCTTGCCGTGGCAGGCATGGCAAAGGCAGGGGCCAGCGCGGCCATGCGCAACAGGTCGCGTCTGTTGAAATTGGGGCGAGTGGGTTTGATCAGGCTCATCACGGGCTCCCTTGGATGGTTCACCCGTTAAGTCATATGCGAATTTGTGAATTTAGCAACAGGGGTGTTGCCCCAATGAGGCCAACCAGTGAAATCCACCCGGTGTGGCCAGCAGAGTGTCCACACTGCTCAGACGGCAGGGCGGATTGGGCTCAGCCCCCGTATTCCGCCAGCCGCGCCACGTAACGTGCCAGCGTGTCGATCTCGAGGTTGATCCGGTCACCGACCCTGGCATTCCCCCAATTGGTCACCTCTTTCGTGTGTGAAATCAGGTTCACGCCAAACACGTCCCCTTCGACCTCATTCACGGTAAGCGAGGTGCCATTCAGCGCCACCGACCCTTTGGGAGCGATGAATTTGGCCAGATCAGACGGGGCACGGAACCGCACACGGGTGCTGTCCCCTTCGGTCTTCATCGAAATGATGTCCGCCACACCATCCACATGGCCCGATACGATATGGCCGCCCAGCTCATCCCCGACCTTCAGCGCACGTTCAAGGTTAACCTGACGCCCGACCTGCCAGTCGCCCAGATTGGTTTTCGAAACGGTTTCCGCCGAGATATCCACGTCATACCAGTTGTCGCCCATCGCCACCACGGTCAGGCAGACCCCGTCCGATGCGATCGAGGCGCCAAGATCAATCGTCGCCGTGTCATAGGCAGTCTCGATCCGCGCGCGCAGGTCGCCTTTCTGCTCCAGCGTTACAATGCGCCCCACATCGGTGATAATCCCGGTAAACATCCGCCTCTCCCTTTCAAGATGGCCCGTTTCAACTCAGCCAAACACCTAGCGCGCGGCATGGGATTTGCCAATCCCTGCTCACTCCGTCTTGCAAAAATACCCAGCAAGGCGCAGCGCCGCCCCCTCCTCTTCACCAAAAATGAACCAGATGAGACATATTTTGGCCGCACAGGGCCCTTAGGCTATTTGCGGGTTTGCGCAGCGATGCGCTGACCTTATAGTCTGGCCAATGGGCTGAAATACCCGAAGAAATGAGTTTCGATGTGATCACCGGTGACAACCACAATTTCCTGTTCCTGCAAGGCCCGCACGGGCCTTTCTTCTGGCGTCTGGGTCAGATGCTGCGCCGGGCGGGGGCCACGGTCTGGCGGGTCGGGTTCAATTGCGGGGACCAGGCTTTCTGGCGCGATCACGACAGCTATATCGCCTTCACCGAACCACAGGAAAACTGGGCCAGCTATTTCACGGCCTTGCTGGATGAAAAATCCATCACCGACATCGTGCTTTACGGCGACACCCGCCCGATCCATGCCGAAGCCGTGCGGATCGCCAAGGCCCAGGGGATCACCGTGCATGTGTTCGAGGAAGGGTATCTGCGCCCCTATTGGGTGACCTATGAAAGGGGCGGATCCAACGGCAATTCCCGCCTGATGGAGATGTCGATCCCACAGATGCAGCAGGCCCTCGAAGGGGTGGATCTTGACCAGCCCGAAGCGCCCTCGGTCTGGGGGGATATGCGGCACCATATCTTTTACGGCGCGCTTTACCATTGGTTCGTGATGTTTCGAAATCGCCGCTATGCGAATTTCAAACCCCACCGCGCCCATTCGGTCACACAGGAATTTCGCCTTTACCTGCGTCGCCTCCTGTTGATGCCTGCCCAGTCCATCGAACGCAGGCTGGCCACGATCCGGGTGAAATATGGGGGGTTTCCCTATCATCTCGTGCTGCTGCAACTGGAACATGATTCCAGTTTTCAGATGCATAGCCCGTTTGAAAACATGACCGCATTTCTGGAGCTGGTGATGGACGGGTTTGCCAAAGGGGCTGCGCCACACCATCACCTCGTCTTCAAGGCCCACCCGCTGGAAGATGGCCGCGCGCCCATTCGACGTGAAATCAAACGCCTGTCCCAAAAACACAATCTCGAGGATCGGGTGCATTACGTGCGCGGCGGCAAACTCGCCCAACTGCTCAACCACACCCGCTCGGTGATCACCGTCAATTCAACTGCCGCCCAGCAGGCCCTGTGGCGCGGCCTGCCGATCAAGGTCTTTGGGGCGGCGGTCTATGCCAAGCCCGAATTTGTCTCAACCCAGGGCCTGCCGGAGTTTCTAGAACAGCCAACCCGGCCGGATCGAAGCGCCTATCGCGATTATCGCCAGTATCTTCTGGAAACCAGCCAGGTGCCCGGCGGGTTTTATTCCGCACGCGGCAGGCGACAGCTTTTGCGGCTGGTGGTGGACATGATGCTTGCCCCGCGCGACCCTTACGATGCGCTCTCCACGGGCACAGCGGCGCCGCGGCAACAGTTGCATATCGTCCATTGACCACAGCAAGGAAGTGCTGGATTTTTCTGCATTTCCTGCATAATCTACCTCTTAATAACAACGAAAACCGAGGCCATCCTCCAACAAAGGAGCCCGAGCAGTGACGAAAATGGGCAAAGTAATTGCGCGCCGTGCGGCGCTTTTGGTGTTGGCAGGCACTGTTGCCGCCTGCGGTCTGCCCCGTGTTGGCCCTAATAAATCCGAGATTTACGCAGGCAGCGTGGAACGGCAGGGCGACGCCTTTATCGTCGCGGTCAATGACCGCGTGACCCGTGCGACGGCGGTTGTGCCCGCGCTTGGGTTTGATGAGAAATTCCAAAACGCCTCAATTGTCGGCTCCGATACGATCAGCGCCGGTGACGTGCTGGGGATCGCGATTTGGGAAAACGTCGAGGACGGGATCCTGACCACCGCGGGCGCCCCTGCCACGCTGGATGAAATCCAGGTGGATGGCGCGGGCTATATCTTCATTCCCTACGCGGGCCGCATCAAGGCGTCGGGCAACAGCCCCGAAACCATTCGCCGGATCGTGACCGAGAAACTGGCAAGCCAGACCCCCGATCCGCAGGTTGTCGTGCGTCGTCTGGCGGGTGACGGCTCCACCGTCACCATGACAGGGGCCGTATCCGGCCAGGGTGTCTATCCGATCGAACGCCCGACCCGCACCCTGTCTGCCATGCTGGCCAAGGCTGGCGGCGTGGCCGTGCCGCCCGAGATTGCCAAGGTCAAAGTCAGCCGTGGCACCCAGACCGGCGAAATCTGGTTCCAGGACCTGTTCGACAATCCTCAGCTGGATATCGCCCTGCGCGGCGGGGACCGTATCCTGGTTGAGGCGGACACCCGCGCCTATACCGCACTGGGGGCGACCGGCGGTCAGGCCCGCGTGAAGTTTGAAACCAAGACCCTGTCTGCCATCGAAGCCCTCGCACAGGTCGGTGGCCTGCAAAGTGCCGTGGCCGATCCGACCGGCGTGTTTGTCTTCCGCAACGAACCCGCTGATATCGCCAACCAGGTGCTGGGCCGCGATGACCTGATCGGGCCGCAGCGACTGGTCTATGTCCTAAACCTGACCGAACCCAATGGCATGTTCATGGCGCGTGATTTCGTGATCCGCGATGGCGACACGCTTTATGTTACCGAAGCACCCTATGTGCAGTGGACCAAACTGCTGTCGACCATCACAGGCACGCTGTCCAGCGCCGGGTCGATCACCTCGCTTGGCAACTCGCTGCAATAAGGCCGCTGCCGTGGCCCGACCACAGACAGATCAAAACGCCGCCGGGGATCCTCTTTCCCGGCGGCTTTGCGTTTACAATGGCGGCTTTCTCACCCAGTCACGCATCCGCCGGATCCTGTCGCTGGCAGGCTGGCGGGTGGACGTTGGCCTGCCGGGCGAAGGGGACTGGGTTGGCACCTGGGGCAAAAGCCCCACCTCCGGCCGGGGCGAACGGATCTCGGACTGGAAAAACAGCCCGGTTCTGCGGGTCGAGGATGCCTTTCTCCGCTCTGTCCTGCCCGGACGCGAAGGCGAGCCCCCGATGGGGCTCCTGCTCGACGATATGGGGGTGCATTTTGACAGTTCAGCCCCGTCCCGACTGGAGCAGATCCTGTCCGAACACCCGCTGGATGACACCCATCTTCTGAACCGGGCCCGCGATGCGATGGCCCGCCTGCAAGGCGCCCATCTGTCGAAATACAACGCATTCGACCCGGCCACCCCCGCACCTGATGCACCTTATGTGCTGGTGATCGACCAGACGATGGGCGATGCGTCGATTGCCCATGCAGGCGCATCTGAAGGCACATTTCGCGACATGCTGGTCGAGGCCCGTCTGGCCCATCCCCATGAACGCATCCTGATCAAGACCCACCCGGAAACGCAACGCGGTCACCGGCAAGGGCATTATGGGCAAGAAGATGAAAACGATCAGGTCCGCCTGATCACCGATCCCGTCAGCCCATGGGAGCTGCTTTCCGGCGCCACCGCCGTTTACACAGTCAGTTCCGGCATGGGATTCGAAGCTATTCTGGCCGGACACAAGCCGCGCGTGTTCGGCCAGCCCTTTTACGCCGGATGGGGGCTTACCCAGGATGAGCGGCCACCGAACCGTCGAAGCCGCCCCCTCACCCGCGCACAGATCTTTGCCGGGGCAATGATCCTTTACCCCACCTGGTATGATCCGTTTCGTGACCAGCTTTGTCAGATCGAAACCGTTATCGACAATCTGGAAGCCCGCACGCGGGCCTGGCGAGAAGATCATCGCGGCTATGTCGCCTCCGGGATGCGGTTGTGGAAACGCGCGCCCCTGTCGCGGTTCTTCTCGGCACAGGGCACGGCCCCCTCGATGATCTTTGACAACCGTGCGGCGCGCGCGGCGGAAGGGGCCGCGCTGGTCCAGCGTCCACTGATGGTCTGGGCTGGCAAGGAAGAGCCGGAACACAACGGCGACTCTCCTCTTTTGCGTATTGAAGATGGCTTTCTGCGCTCTTGCGGCCTTGGCGCGGAGCTGGTCCCGCCGCTGTCTCTCGTGCGCGACGATCTGGGTATCTACTATGACCCCACCCGTGAAAGCCGGCTGGAGCGGATGATTGCGGCAAGGGCATCCCTGCCGGAACACGCGCGCACCCGGGTTGAGCAGCTGCTGAGTGCCTTACGCCACGCACAGATCGACAAATATAATCTCAGCCGCCCGGCCCCTGACCTGAGCGCCCTGCCGCCCGGGCCGCGCATTCTTGTCCCCGGCCAGGTCGAAGATGATGCCTCGATCCGTCTGGGCACAGGTGCGGTCTGCACCAATCTTGCGCTGCTGGAACATGTGCGACGCGAAAACCCGCAGGCTGTCATCCTCTACAAACCCCACCCGGATGTGGAGGCGGGGTTGCGCGACGGGATCATCCCGGAGGCAGAGATGGCGCGGCTTTCGGATTTCGTGGCGCAAGAGGCCAGCCCGATGGCGCTTCTGGATCAGGTGGATGCGGTCTGGACCATGACCTCGACCCTGGGGTTCGAGGCCCTATTGCGGGGCGTGCCCGTCACCTGCCTTGGGGCACCATTTTATGCAGGCTGGGGACTGACCCGGGATCTTGGAGACGTGCCCGCCCGCCGTCAGGCCCGCCCGGAACTTTTCGGTCTGGCCCATGCCGCGCTGATTGATTACCCGCGCTATTTTGACCCGATCACCGGGTCGGCCTGTCCGGTGGAGGTGGTTGTGGAGCGTCTTGCCAGCGGGGATATGCCTGCCAGAGGGCGGGCCAACCGTCTTTTGGCAAAACTGCAGGGCGTGTTTGCAAGCTACGCGTATCTGTGGCGATGACGCTCAGGGGCTCTGCCCCTCGAGCTGCGCCCTCACCCCGGGATATTTGAGACCAGAAAATGAGGGCGTTTCAGCTGCACCCTGAGACCGGAAAACGCGGCGGCGGAAGGTGGAAACCTCTCAGGGAGCTTTTGCGCGGGCGCGCGACCAGCGGTGGAGCACATCCCCGCCAAGGGCGCGGGTTTCAATGAGTGTGAACCTTGGGGCGTCAGCCAGGTGCGTGATGCCCATTCCCGCCAGTGCGGGGCGGCCTTCGGCGCCCAGGGCGACGCCTGCGGTCATTCCAATGAGTTCATCCACCAGATCCGCGCGCAGGAGCGATGCTGCCAGTGCGCCCCCACCTTCACAAAACACCCGCGTGAGCCCCTGCCCCGCCAGTGAATGGAGCACCGAACGCGGATCCAGAGCGCCCTCAGCTTCTTCGACAGCGAGACAGGTTGCCCCACAGTCTTGCCAGAACTTGATGCGCTCGGGCGGGGATTTTGCACCGTGGCAGAGGATCACGGGGACCTCCCTCGCGGTGCGCGACAACTGACTGTCCTTCGGCAGGCTCAGATGGCGCGATAGAACAATGCGGGTGGGCTGATGCGCGACGCCGAGGCCGCGGATGGTCAGGCCGGGATCGTCATCACGCGCCGTGCCGCCCCCTACCATGACGGCATCGTGACGGGCGCGCAGAGCATGCACATAGCGGCGGGCATCGGGACCGGTGATCCATTGGCTTTCGCCTGAGGCAGTTGCAATCCGGCCATCAAAGCTGTTTGCCAGCTTGAGCGTCACCCAGGGGCGAGTCTTGGTCACTTTGAGCAGGAACCCGGCAAGGTCACGGCGCGCCTCATCAGCACAAAGCCCGGTCTCCACCTCAATCCCAGCCGCGCGCAGCATGGCAAATCCACCTCCGTCAACACGCGGATCCGGATCACCAAGCGCCACCACAACCCGCGCCACGCCGGCCTCGATCAGGGCCTGCGCACAGGGCGGGGTTTTGCCATGATGGGCGCAGGGTTCAAGGGTGACATAGGCGGTTGCCCCTTTGGCATTTCCGGCCTGGGTCAGGGCGACCACTTCGGCATGGGGGCGACCGCCCTTCTGGGTCCAGCCACGGCCAATGATCCGCCCGCCATTTTGATCTGGTTGCACCAGCACACAGCCCACGGCCGGGTTTGGGGCACACAACCCCATGCCGCGCCGACCGAGGGCCAGCGCGAGTTTCATATATCTGAGGTCGTTCACTCTTCTTCGGCGGGATAGTTCGGGCGCAACTCACTGACAAATTTGTCAAAATCATCCGCCGCCTGGAAGTTTTTATAGACCGAGGCAAAGCGCACATAGGCTACGGTGTCGATCCGCGCGAGGCTTTCCATAACGATCTCGCCGATTGTCTTGGAGGGGATATCCGTCTCTCCCATACTTTCCAGACGCCGCACGATGCCGGAAATCATCTGGTCGATCCGTTCAGGTTCCACCGGGCGTTTCTGCATTGAGATACGGATGGAGCGTTCCAGCTTCTCACGGTCGAAATCTTCGCGTCGCCCGTTGGACTTGATCACCACGAGATCGCGCAGTTGCACCCGTTCATAGGTGGTGAAGCGTCCGCCGCAGGCCGGGCAAAACCGCCGACGACGGATGGCCACGTGATCTTCAGCCGGGCGGCTGTCTTTCACTTGAGTGTCGATATTACCGCAAAACGGGCAGCGCATGGAGGCGTCCCTTTCCTGTTTGTGACTGCAAAGAGCCGGGAAAACCGCCTCATAGCGTGGGTGGCAACCCAGTTATCCACAGTCACTATATGGGGCACACTAGGGTTTGTGTAGGGGGTAATTGCCTGCGCTAGATGAAGAATTGCCCCTGTCCAGTGGGAAAAACGCACAAAGCATCCCCCTCATCCTGCCGGGATCAACATCCCGACCACCTGCCGGTGATGCGGGGCATCCCGATGTTCGAACAGGTAGATGCCCTGCCAGGTCCCAAGCGATAGCCGACCATCCAGGACCGGGATATTCAGACTGACCGGCAGCATCGCCGCCTTGATATGCGCAGGCATATCATCGGGGCCCTCATAGGTGTGGGTCAGGTAAGACATGGACGGATCGGTGGTCGGCGGCACCAGCCGGTGGAAAAAATTGCGCAGATCCGTCTGCACCTCGGGGTCGGCGTTCTCCTGAATGAGCAGAGAACAAGAGGTATGGCGCACAAAAAGGGTGAGCACTCCGTCCCGCACGCCCTGCCCGCCACATTCCTCCGTGACAAATCGCGTCACGTCGCGGGTGAACTCATAAAGCCCCTGCCCTTGGGTCGAAACTGTGAACCGCATCCGCATCAGACCGACCGGAACAGCCGGTCCCCCATCTGGTCGATGAAAATCTTCGCCTTACGCAGACTTTCCGCTGTGGCGGCCTCCTTCGACCCGATCACATCCGCCCGGATCATCATGTGGGATTTCAATTCGCCCCCGATCTCTTTTTCAATCCGGGCCGCAATGCGAAAACCGCCAGGCTCTTTGATCGGTTCAGGAAAAATCGTGAAACCGTCATAGATCTGCGGATCTGGCCCGGCATCATTGGCCGCGGAACGTGCCCCGAAGAGTTTGGATAAGAGGGACATTGGGGGATCCTTAATTTGCGGCGGTAAGGTTGGGCGTCACCGCCATCCGCCGGGGGCATCTTGGGCTCGACACTACAGAAAGGCCCAACCAGTTGTCATCACAAGATTGGCACCGCGTTCCAGCCCAGCCTGTGATATACTCCCTTTGTCACAGCTGAAAAAAAGGAGCACCCCCATGCCCCGGATGACCGCCAAGGACTTCGATCAGGACCTTCTGGAACTGTATGATTTCTATGCCCACGGGATCATCACCAAACGGGAGTTTCTTGACCGAGCGGCGAAGTTCGCCGTTGGCAGTGTGACGGCGGCCATGCTTCTGGATCAACTCAGCCCGAATTATGCGCTGGCAGAACAGGTGTCGTTCAATGACCCGGATATTTCAGCCGAGTATATCACCTATCCCTCCCCGCAGGGGCATGGCGAGGTGCGCGGATATCTGGTGCGCCCCGCAGGGACAGAGGCCCCGTTGCCGGCCGTTCTGGTGGTGCATGAAAATCGCGGGCTAAACCCCTATATCGAGGACGTGGCCCGCCGCGTGGCCAAGGCGGGTTTCATGGCGCTGGCGCCTGATGGGCTAAGCTCGGTTGGCGGCTATCCCGGCAATGACACTGATGGGCGCGAGTTGCAACGCAGCGTGGATGGCACCCTGTTGATGAATGATTTCTTCGCCGCAGCCGAACATCTCATGACCCGGCCCGACAGCACCGGCAAGGTTGGTTGCGTTGGGTTCTGTTATGGGGGTGGGGTCTGCAATGCACTGGCGGTGGCCTATCCGGAACTGGCGGCCTCGGTGCCGTTTTATGGCCGGCAGGCCAAGGCAGGGGACGTGCCGAAAATTCAGGCCCCGCTGCTTTTGCATTACGCCGAACTGGACGAACGGATCAACGCAGGCTGGCCCGATTACGAGGCGGCGCTGACGGAACATGGCAAAACCTACACGGCGCATATCTACCCGGGCGTGAACCACGGGTTCCATAACGACAGCACTCCTCGCTATGACGAGGCCGCAGCCGAACTTGCCTGGTCGCGCACGGTGGCGTTTTTTGAGGAGCATTTGAGGGGGTGAGGTCAGGCTTTTCCAATTACAGCCAAGACGGACTCTGCACCCCAACTATTCAGTTCAAGGCAAACATAGGTCAAAGTAATCTATGTACCGGAACATATGGTGTGGTCCATACCTCCCATCCAGCTTGAGCGTTTCATCTCAGCCTGACATTATTTCATTAGCATTGACTTCATCAGGATTCCGAAATGTCCCAAAACCCACCCAACATATTACCAAAGATTGAAATAAGTGACATTATTGCACATGCCTCTATCCAAGAAAGTCTATTGCAGACCTATCGCAGTATTTTTCTGTCAATAGAAATTGCACTTGTTACCGTTGCGACATTCGTCATTACACAAATCGAAGGCAGCACTTCCATTGTGTCATATGTGCCTTTTTTTGGCTTACTGCTGCTCGCCATTGCTTTTGCACTCATCCTGCTTCCGGTCATCTCCAGCAGAGGCAAGTTTGTGTACTATTGGCAATCCCTACTGATAGATGCAGAAGCTGGGATCGAGGTCTACTCTGCATATTCAAACATGAAACTTTTTCAGGGGAACAGTGCCGAAGCAAAGGCGTTTCAAAAAGAATTCTGCGCACGCTCCTCTTATCAGGCACTGGCGGGAAAACCGGGCATAACCAGAAAAAAACTAGACCACACCCTACCTTGGTGCATTGCGTTCACCTGGGGTGCTCTCGTTTTAACAATCATTCTCTCGTTCAAGTAAAAACGCCCCCTTGCGGGGGCGCTTTGATCACTGGTCCAGGAAGCTGCGCAGTTTGCGCGAGCGGCTGGGGTGCTTCAGTTTTCTGAGCGCCTTTGCCTCGATCTGACGGATCCGTTCACGGGTCACGCTGAACTGTTGACCCACCTCTTCGAGTGTATGGTCGGTGTTCATGCCGATACCAAACCGCATCCGCAGCACACGTTCTTCGCGCGGAGTGAGCGAGGCCAGAACGCGGGTTGTGGTTTCCTTGAGGTTCTCCTGAATGGCGCTGTCCAAGGGCAGCACGGCATTCTTGTCCTCGATGAAATCCCCCAGCTGGCTGTCTTCCTCATCGCCGATTGGCGTCTCAAGAGAGATCGGCTCCTTGGCGATCTTCATCACCTTGCGGACCTTCTCAAGCGGCATCTGCAGCTTTTCGGCCAGTTCTTCCGGGGTCGGCTCGCGGCCAATTTCGTGCAGCATCTGGCGACCGGTGCGCACCAGCTTGTTGATCGTCTCGATCATATGCACCGGGATACGGATGGTGCGGGCCTGATCCGCGATCGAGCGCGTGATCGCCTGACGGATCCACCAGGTCGCATAGGTCGAGAATTTGTAGCCGCGACGATATTCGAACTTGTCCACCGCCTTCATCAGGCCAATATTACCTTCCTGAATAAGATCAAGGAATTGCAGCCCGCGGTTGGTGTATTTTTTCGCGATCGAGATCACCAGGCGAAGG
Organism: Aliiroseovarius crassostreae; assembly: GCF_025137635.1. Lineage (NCBI taxonomy): Bacteria > Pseudomonadati > Pseudomonadota > Alphaproteobacteria > Rhodobacterales > Paracoccaceae > Aliiroseovarius > Aliiroseovarius crassostreae. The sequence continues at coordinate 1,720,426 of NZ_CP080772.1, forward strand.
TTGGCTTCAACCATTTCCTTCTTGGCCTGACGGGCCTCTTTTTCACCCTTCTGAACCTGCTGCACGATGCGGCGGAATTCCGGGATGTCGACGCCGACATATTGGCCGACCTGCGCCATGTCACCGCGCAGTTTTTCCACCTTGTCGGCGGATTTCTCGATGAACATCTGCCAGCCACGCCCGGATTTCTGGGTCATGTCGTCAAACCAGGTCGGGTCGAGTTCACGGCCGCGATAGGCATCGATGAATTCGCGGCGGTTGATCCGCGCCTGATCGGCCAGCTTCACCATGGAGGAGTCGATCGACATGATCCGGCGGTTGATGCCGTAAAGCTGGTCGATCAGCGCCTCGATCCGGTTGTTGTGCAGGTGCAGCTCATTCACCAGCAGAACAATTTCCGAGCGCAGCTTCTGATAGGCGCTCTCTTCCTTATCGGTGAAACTGTCATCTTCGTTCAGGGTTGCGCTCATGCGCAGGTCCTGCATTTCACTCAGCTCCGCGTAATCACGGGCGATCAGCTCAAGCGTTTCCAGAACGCGAGGTTTGAGAGCGGCCTCCATCGCGGCAAGCGACATGTTGGCGGCTTCGTCCTCGTCATCATCGTCATCGTTGTTCAGCGGATTGCCATCCGCGTCAAGCTCTTGTTCTTTTTCCTTTTTTTCAGTCTTCGGCGCTTCAGACCCCGTGCCCCCCAGCACGGTTTCCTCTTCCTCGTCATCATCCAGCTGGTTGCCAAAGGTGGCATCAAGGTCGATCACATCGCGCAGAAGAATGTCTTCGGACAGAAGTTCGTCGCGCCAGATCGTGATCGCCTGGAAGGTCAGCGGGCTTTCGCAAAGCCCCGCGATCATCGTGTTGCGCCCTGCTTCGATCCGCTTGGCAATCGCGATCTCGCCTTCACGCGACAACAGCTCAACCGAGCCCATTTCACGCAGATACATGCGCACAGGATCGTCGGTGCGGTCGAGCTTTTCGGTCTCGGCGGTGGCCACTGCCACCTCGCCGCCCGCGTTTTTCACGACCAGTTCGCCGGCGTTTTTCTCTTCTTCTTCCGCCTCTTCATCTTCGATGATGTTGATGCCCATCTCGGACAGCATCGACATCACGTCCTCGATCTGTTCCGAGCTGACCTGATCGGGCGGCAGAACCTGGTTGAGCTGATCGTAGGTGATGTAGCCTTTTTCCCGAGCTTCCGCGATCATCTTCTTGACGGCGGCTTGGCTCATATCGCCGATCGGTTCGGCGTCCTGATCGTCCTTGCGGTCCGATGCGGTGTCTTTGGCGGCCATGGGCACTCCTTGCACTGCGGTCCGATCTGTTGGCCTCTGCCGGGTCCCATCCGGCAAGGGGCGAATCGGAGGCGATTGATTCGGGTTGTCGAATCAAAACATTCGAATCGTTGATTCGCCAACCCATGTAATGTGTTTTTGCGTGTGATTCACGCGGAAACCTCCAAAGGGCTTCCCGATTTTCCCTAGCTGCCGCCGTCTTTCCCCTTGGTCAGGGACAGCCCGGCGAGCATCCGGTCAAATACATCCTTCTCCTCACGGCTGATCAGCAAACCATTTGCCGCCCGTTCAAACGTTGTCTTGTCTTCCGTCTGGTTGACGGTCGCCCGGTTGCGCGCCTCAGCGGCCTGCGCAAGACGCCAGGTCACCCCCTCATCCGCAACCCCATCCAGATCCCGCGCAGCATCCCCCACCTCGCTTTGAACACTCGGCAGCGCCTCAAGACGTCGCAGAGCGGACATGACCGTTGCTTCGGCAATTTCCGTATCTTCCGGCTGACGAACGCCTGCCGATATTTTTACATGGTTGAGCGCAAACAGTTTTTCAAGGCAGGCCGCCCCAAGACGGTTGCATATTTCATCCCGAAGGATCTGCTCGCCGTCCAAGGCATGGCTCAGAAGGATACGCTGGATCTCTGCATGTTCCCGATCCCGCATCTCAATGCGCTCAAGCCGGCTTTCCACACCTTCCAGCAGGTCTGGACGCAGCACCAAAACCGCAAGAACAACCGCCTCGCTCAACAAAAGCTCCGCCTCTTTGCTTCCCCCGGCCAGCAAAGAGCTTTTTGTCGTGGGCAAAACCGGGTTCTGGGCCTTTCCCGAACCGCGACGGGCCTTCCAGTCGCCTTTGTTGTTCCAATCGGTTTTCCCGGATTTCGGACGGGCCCGAAACAGATCCCACCGCCTATCCTTGATGGCCTGCGCATAATGTGCGCGGATCGAAGGGTCGGAAATGCGGGAGATCACCTCGCGCAGATCCTTGTCCAGAGCGGCCTTGCGTTCCGGGCTGTCGAAAACCCGGCCTTCGGTCTCTCGTCGCCACAGAAGATCGACCATGGGCACGGCCACATTCAGCGCCGCCTGCATGGCCTGCGGCCCCTGTGCCTTGATCAGGTCATCGGGGTCCTGCCCCTCTGGCATGATGGCAAAACGCAGCCCCTTGCCCGCCTCCAGAAGCGGCAGCGCCAGATCAATCACCCGCATCGCAGCACGCAGCCCGGCCGTATCTCCGTCCAGCGCAATCACCGGTTCCGGGTGGATCCGCCACATCAGATGCAGCTGCTGTTCCGTGATCGCAGTGCCCAGCGGGGCGACCGTTGAGGCAAACCCGGCCTCGGACAGGGCAATCACATCCATATAGCCTTCGGCCACGATCAGCGGCTGGCCTTTGCCTGACGCTGCCCGCGCAGGGCCGACATTGTAAAGGTTGCGCCCCTTGTCAAAAAGCTCGGTTTCCGGGCTGTTCAGATATTTCGCATTGTCATTCGGGTCCATTGCGCGCCCACCAAAGGCAATGCAGCGCCCGCGCGCGTCGCGGATCGGGAACATGATCCGGCCCCGAAATGTGTCATAGGGATTGCCGCCCTTCTGGCTGGGTTTGGCCAGCCCGGCGCCAAGGATCAGGTCATCCGCAACCCCCTTGCCCTTCAGGTGATCCCACAGCCCTTGCCACAGATCCGGGGCAAAGCCGATCCCCCAACGCTCCTGCGCGGCGTCATCAAGTCCCCGCCCGGCCAGATAATCACGCGCAGCCGCCCCGGCGGCTGTCTTCAGCATCAGGCGGAAATGGGCCACTGCCATCTCCATCACCTCGGCCAGCTGGGTGCGGCGGTCGGCCTTTTCCTGCGCGCGCGGATCACGGGCGGGCATCTGCAACCCGGCCTCTCCGGCCAGGATTTCCACCGCTTCCATGAAGCCGACATTCTCCGTGTCCTTCACGAAGGAAATCGCGTCCCCCTTGGCATGACAGCCAAAGCAGTAGTAAAAGCCTTTTCGGTCATCCACATGAAAAGACGCGGTTTTTTCGTGGTGGAACGGGCATGGCGCCCACATGTCGCCCTTGCCGGGTTGCGATTTTCGCTTATCCCACATGACCTTGCGACCGACCACATCCGAGAGGGTCAGGCGCGTGCGCAATTCATCAAGGAAACCGGGTGGCAGAGACATGGTTCTTTATCCGCCGAATTGCGAACCGAGTCCAGCGGGTAGTCAGGCCCCAACCGCGCCGCGCACCATATCCCAATAGATATCGGCCACGGCTTCCTGGCTCAGGCGTCCACCCTCACGATACCAGGTATTGACCCCTGTCAGCATCGCGATCACCGCCATGGTGGCAAGCCGCGTGTCAGGCACATTGATCACGCCAGCCTCACGCCCCGCATCCAGAATACGCTCCAACCCGCGTTCATACTGACGCCGCAACGCTTCGAGCGTGGCGAAATTTTCCTCGCTCAGATTGCGCAGCTCCATATAAGCGATGAACACCGCATCGGGACGTTCCAGGTGGAAATGGATGTGAAAACGCGAGAAAACTTCCAACTGCTCAAGCGGAGTGGTCCCCTTTGGCACCTCTTCCCAAGCGGCCAGCAATTCGTCCATATGGGCGCGCATCAGGTCAAACAACAGGCTTTGCTTATCCTTGGTATAGAGGTATAGCGCCCCGGCCTGCACCCCGACCTCACGCGCAATCTGGCGCATGGAGACAGCGGCGTATCCGTGGCGCGCAAAGAGGCGAAGCGCTGCCTCTCGCACCCTGGGGCCTGTGATATCACTGTGGGATCCGGTTTTACGTGCCATGGGAACATGGTAACTGAACAGTCGTTCAAATAAAAGCCCAACCTGCCACCTCCCCCACACCTGCCTGAACCCTTCCACTTGCCCCCTGATCAGGGCAGAGCTATGGTTTGCCCCACGCCCTTTCGCCACCTTCAGTTTGCGAGTCAGATGCCTTCCTTTTTCCAATTTCCAGCTGTGATCCTGATTGTGGCGGCCCTGATCGGTTGCTCCGCTCCCTCAGGGATCGACATCCCCATGTCACCAGCGGCACAGCGCGCAGATTATCCGCGCATCCAATCTCTTGACCTGCTGCTGGCCCAGCGCACGGATGTTCGCACCGCCACCGACTTTGCCGCCCCCCTGGCCAGCCGGGCCAGTGCGCTGCGGGCCCGTGCGGCCCGGCTGCGGGGGCCAATTGTGGATCAGGCCACACGGGCGCGCATGATGGGCGCCTTGCGTCGGCACTGACGCGGGCGCATACCGTCTGCTGGCGTCCTGTTGAGGAATTCTTTCCAGTCTGACCGCATTCCTCCAACGATCGCATTGCGTCCTTGACCGCCATTCGCTAGACCTCGCGGGACGCAAAACATCACCGCATCTGATGGAGAACAACATGAGTGACAAATCCGCCTCCGGCGCGCCGCTTCGTCTAGGCATTGCAGGGCTTGGCACTGTTGGCATTGGTGTGGTGAAAATTATCCGTCGTCAGGCACAGCTTTTGGAAGCGCGGGCCGGTCGCCCCGTGGTAATTACCGCTGTTTCCGCCCGGTCCAAAGACAAGGATCGCGGGATCGACCTGTCGGGTTATGCCTGGGAAGACGACGCCGTTGATCTCGCAAAACGGGACGATGTGGACGTTTTTATCGAATTGATGGGGGGCCATGATGGCCCCGCCAAAGCTTCGGTCGAGGCCGCAATTGCAGCGGGTAAGGACATTGTGACGGCCAACAAAGCGCTTTTGGCCCATCACGGACAGGAGCTCGCCCTGGCAGCGGAAGAAGCTGGTGTTCGACTGCGCTATGAGGCGGCGGTCGCAGGGGGTATTCCCGTGATCAAAGCCCTGACCGAAGGGCTTGCCGGGAATGACATCATCCGCGTCATGGGGGTGATGAACGGCACCTGCAACTATATCCTGACCCAGATGCAGGCCACCGGGCGCGGATATAATGCCCTGTTTGAGGAATGTGCCGAGCTGGGGTATCTGGAAGCGGATCCGAACCTTGACGTGGGCGGCATTGACGCCGGTCACAAACTGGCGATCCTGTCGTCGATTGCTTTTGGCACCCAGGTCAACTTTGATGCGGTTGAACTGGAAGGCATCCAGCGTATCCAACTGGAAGATATTGAACACGCAGCGGAAATGGGTTTCCGCATCAAGCTTCTCGGGGTTGCGCAGATGACTGGTCGGGGACTGGAGCAGCGCATGTCCCCCTGCCTCGTGCCCGAAGCCTCTCCTCTGGGGCAACTGGAAGGTGGCACCAATATGGTGGTGATCGAAGGGGACGCGATTGAGCAGGTCGTACTGCGTGGCCCCGGCGCCGGTGAAGGCCCGACCGCCAGCGCGGTGATGGGCGATGTCATGGATATTGCGCGCGGATTTTCCCTGCCCACATTTGGCCAGCCCGCCCGCACCCTGCGCCCTGTGAATGGCGCCAAGGCCGCCAAGCCTGCCCCGTATTACATCCGGCTGACGCTGCTCGACAAACCCGGCGCTTTGGCCAAGGTGGCGGCTGTGCTCGGCGATGCGGCCGTTTCAATCGACCGGATGCGGCAGATCAGCCATGAAAAAGAGCGCGCCCCGGTGTTGATCGTGACACATAAATGCACCCGTGACGCGCTGGACACGGCCCTGTCGGGTCTTGCCAAAACCGGCGTGGTGGATGGAGAGCCGGTTGCGATCCGCATCGAAAAGGTGTGATGGCCGGGAGTGAATCACCTGATGATCTCAGAAAAAGGCGCCCTGACCGGGGCGCCTTTTGTCTTTGCCCCCCCTGCGAGGGGCGCTGCCCCTCGGGCTTTGCCCTCACCCCGGGATATTTGAAACAAGGAAAACGGGGTGCAGGCGGCTTATTCCGGGATTGATGGCGCGAAAAGGGGCCATTCCCCTTGCCCCGATAGCGCCCCATCACTAAACCCGTGCCAACTGGATTATTCGAGGATTGCTCTCATGGCTGATAAAGTCGTTTTCGCTGACCGTATGTTGTCGCTGGGTCTCGCCCGTGTTTCCGAAGCTGCCGCGATGGCATCCGCCACGCTGGTGGGGCGCGGTGACGAGAAGGCGGCCGACCAGGCCGCCGTGAATGCGATGCGGGATCAGCTGAACCTGCTGGAAATTGCCGGCACAGTTGTGATTGGCGAAGGCGAGCGCGACGAAGCCCCGATGCTTTACATCGGTGAGGAGGTCGGCACCGGCGAAGGCCCTGCCGTGGACATCGCGCTGGACCCGCTGGAAGGCACCACCCTGACCGCGAAAGACATGCCCAATGCACTGACTGTGATTGCCATGGCTCCGCGCGGCACGCTTTTGCACGCGCCGGATGTATACATGGAGAAACTGGCGATTGGGCCGGGGTATCCAACCGATGTTGTCAGCCTTGAAATGAGCCCGGCTGAGCGCGTAAAGGCCTTGGCCGCAGCCAAAGGTTGCGCTACCTCGGACATCACCGTCTGTGTCTTGGAACGTCCGCGCCACGAAGAGATGATCGAGGGCATCCGTTCGACCGGCGCCGCAATCCGCCTGATCACCGATGGCGATGTGGCCGGCGTGATCCATTGTGCCGAGGCAGACATCACCGGTATCGACATGTATATGGGTCGTGGCGGCGCTCCCGAAGGGGTGCTGGCAGCCTCTGCGCTGAAATGTATGGGCGGGCAGATGTGGGGTCAGCTGACCTTCCGCAATGATGACGAACGTGGCCGCGCCGCAAAGGCAGGCATCACCGATCTTGATCGAATCTACACCCGCGACGAGATGGTCACCGCTGACGTGATCTTTGCGGCCACCGGTGTGACCGATGGGTCAATCGTGTCGGGCATCAAGCGTGAACCCGGCTTCCTGACCACTGAAACCCTGCTGATGCGGTCGAAAACCGGCTCGGTCCGTCGCATGATCTATCGCAATCCGATCAAGGCAGGCTGAACCGGATGGTGTGTGCGCTGATCCTGGTGGATATTCAGCAGGGGTTTGACGATCCCTATTGGGGCGCGCGCAACAATCCAGATGCGGAACAAAAAGCGGGTCAGCTTCTGGCGCATTGGCGCGCACAGGGCTGGCCCGTTTTTCTGATACAGCACCTGTCAACCAATCCCGACAGCACGCTTTTCCCCGGAAAACCCGGCGTCGAGCTCCACCCGGCGATTGCCCCCAAGGGCGAGGCGGTCATTCAGAAATCCGCCAATTCCGCCTTTATCGGCACCAATCTGGAAGAGCGCCTGCGCACCTTCGGCACTACAGATCTGGTTGTCGCGGGGATCACCACACCGCATTGCGTATCCACCACCTGCCGTATGGCGGCCAATCTCGGCTTCAACGTGACGCTGGTGCATGACGCGACCGCGGCCTTTGCAGAAGGGGCCAATACGGCCTGGCGCGAAGGCGGCCCGGTGGATCCTGAACAGATCCATCAAAGCGCAATCGACCATATTTCAGGTGAATTTGTCACTGTTAAATCTGTGGCCGAGGTGCTGGCATGACAGCACCGGGAATGAGCTTTCTCGGGGTAGACAGCTCTGCCACGGGCCGACGCTGGGTCGGACCGGGGATCGAAGCAGAACGCCAGGGCGAACACCTGCACCAACTGACCCAATTGCCCCTGCCCCTGTGCAAAATCCTTGCGCAGCGCGGCATAGGTGCCGAGGGGGCTGCGGAATTCCTCGATCCCACACTCAAGGCGCTGCTGCCTGATCCGCGTGGTTTGAAGGATATGGAGATCGCCGCATCCCGCACCTTGCAGGCCTTTGATCAGCGGGAAAAAGTCGCCATATTTGCCGATTACGACGTGGATGGGGCAACCTCGGCCGCGCTGCTTATCGACTGGTTTCGCCAGATGGGGCGCGATGTCACGCTTTATATCCCTGACCGGATCGACGAAGGCTATGGCCCCAATGTCCCCGCGATGGAGCTGCTGGCAGCGGATCATAGCCTGATCATCTGCGTTGACTGCGGCACACTGAGCCATGAGCCGATTGCGGCGGCCAGAGCCAAAGGTGCGGATGTGGTGGTGGTCGATCACCACCTGGGTGGCGAAACCCTGCCGCCTGCCGTGGCGGTGGTGAACCCGAACCGTCAGGATGAACTGGACGCGCCGGGCTATCTCTGCGCGGCGGGAGTGGTGTTTCTGATGCTGGTCGAGCTGGGCCGGATGTTGCGCGAAGCAGGGCGCACCGGACCTGACCTGATTTCCATGCTCGACCTTGTGGCCCTTGGAACGGTTGCGGATGTGGCACCACTGATTGAGGCGAACCGGGCATTGGTGCGTCAGGGCCTGAAGATCATGGCCCGCCGCGCCCGCCCCGGCATGGTGGCGCTGGCGGATGTATCCGGCATGAACGAAGCGCCCCGCGCCTATCACCTTGGCTATATGATGGGGCCACGGGTGAATGCCGGGGGGCGTGTTGGCCGGGCCGATCTCGGCGCGCGCCTGCTGTCGACCACCGATATGCACGAGGCGCAGGCCATTGCGGCACGGCTGAATGACCTGAATGCAGAGCGGCGCGAAATCGAAGCCAATGTGCAGGCGCTTGCGCTGGAACAGGCCGAAGCCCGCGGACTGGACGCCCCTCTGGTCTGGGCCGCAGGTGAGGGCTGGCATCCCGGTGTGGTTGGCATCGTGGCCTCCCGCCTGAAAGAGGCCACCAACCGCCCAGCCGTGGTGATCGGGTTTGATGGCGATGACGGCAAAGGATCGGGGCGCTCAATTGCGGGGGTCGATCTTGGGGCATCCATTCAGCGACTGGCCTCGGACGGTGTCATCCAGAAAGGTGGCGGGCACAAGATGGCCGCAGGGCTGAGCCTGTCGCGTGACCAGCTGGAACCGGCCATGAACCGCCTGAGCGACCTTCTGGCAAAACAGGGGGCCGGATTGCAGGGGGCCGCGGACCTGCGCCTTGACGGAGTGCTGATGCCCTCAGCCGTTACCGTGGACCTGATCGAAGAACTGGAGCAGGCCGGACCGTTTGGGGCCTCTGCCCCTGCCCCGCGCTTTGCCTTTCCGGATGTGCAAATCCTGTTCGCAAAACGGGTTGGGCAAAACCATCTGAAACTCAGCTTCGGCGACGGGATGGGCACGCGGATTGATGCCATTTCTTTTGGGGCTTTTGATGGGCCACTCGGCCCTCTTCTGGAAAACCATGCCGGTCGCCGCTTTCATCTGGCCGGCAAGCTGGAGGTGAATCACTGGCAGGGCAGATCAAGCCCGCAGCTGCGCCTTGATGACGCCTCAACTGCCTGATCCTAAACAGTTTTCAAGTTTTTTACAAAAAGCCGATTTTCCCCCTTGCGCGCCCAGTCCGCTTCCCCTAAAACCCGCCTCACACGACAGAGTGGCCCGTTCGTCTATCGGTTAGGACGCCAGGTTTTCAACCTGGAAAGAGGGGTTCGATTCCCCTACGGGCTGCCACTTCTCCCTTTTCAGCGACAATCAGCACAGATCCTCCTGACTTCGGTCTTCCGATGACCACAGCGGTGATGTCATTTCCGCGCGATGCCCGTGTAATTTCCCCGATTTCCGCATTCACACACCACTGCTCTGTGCGTATTGTCGGTGTAAAGCGGCAGGCATAGCACCCGAAATGACCCAGGGAGGGACGCGTGAAAATCGACCTGAATTCTGATCTGGGGGAAGGGTTTGGCCCCTGGCCCATGGGAGATGACGCCACCATGCTGTCGATTGTCACCAGCGCCAATATTGCCTGCGGTGGACATGCCAGCGATCCGGACACCATGTTCAAAACCCTCGCTCTGGCAGCAAAGCATGGTGTGATAGTGGGGGCGCATCCCGGTTATAATGATCGCGAAGGGTTTGGCCGCCGTGTGATCCCCATGACGCCCGAAGAAATCGCCCATATGGTTGCAGCCCAGATTGGCGCGCTGATCGGGGTGGCTGCTTTGGTCCCAGTCAAAGTGTCCTATGTCAAACCGCATGGGGCGCTGGCCAATCTGGCCGCAGCGGACGATCGCGTCGCCACGGCCATCGCCAAAGCCATTCGCAAAATCGACCCCGGTCTGGCCGTTCTGGCCATTTCAGGCACCGCGTTTGAAGACGCCGCAAAGGCAGTGGGATTGGACACATATTCCGAGATCTTTGCTGATCGCGGCTATCTTTCAACGGGTCATCTGGTGCCTCGCGGACACCCCAAAGCGATGATCCACGATGCCAAAGTTGCAGCAGACCGCCTGATTTCCATGCTTCAGACCGGTCTAATGCCAGTGATTGATGGCGACCCGATCAAGCTGGATGCCCATTCCATCTGCGTGCACGGGGACGGCCCCGAAGCCGTATCCATGGCGCGCGAAATCCGTAGCCGCCTGGAAAGTGCCGGCATTACACTTGCGGGTTTTGCAACCAGATGACGCCCCGGTTTCCACATTTTGTACCGGTCGCAGACCACGCCTTGTTGGTGGAACTGGGGGAAGAGGTTTCAGAGCGCCTGTCCCAGCAGGTGCTGGCACTGGATCACGCCATTGCGGCCACCCCGCCCCTCGGGGTGCAGGAAGTGGTCCCGGCTCTTGTCAATCTTCTGGTGGAATTTGACCCGCTTGTAACCGATCATGACGCGCTGCAAGCGAGCCTCGTTGACTTGTTGCAAACCGTGGCCAACATTCGCATTCCCGTGACCACGCATCAGGTCGATATCTGTTATGATAGCGACCTCTCACCAGACCTGAACGCGGTGGCGTCGACCTTAGATGTCAGTATCGACACGGTGATCAATGCCCATCTTGGGTCGAAATTTCGTGTTGGCATGTATGGGTTTGCGCCCGGATATGCCTATCTGACCGGACTGGATCCGATGCTCAACCTGCCGCGCAAATCAACCGCCCTGCGCGATGTTCCTGCCGGTAGCGTGATCATTGCCGGGCCGCAATGCCTGGTCACCACCCTGACCATGCCCACCGGCTGGTCAATCCTCGGCCGCTCCCCCACCCAGATTTTGCGCCACTCGGAAGATCACCCGTTTCTGTTCAACGTTGGGGATCACGTGCGCTTCAATCGCATCGACCGCGCGACATATGAAGCCCACCTTCGAGGAGAGGCCTCACATGGGTGACGCAAAACTGTCCGTCCGCTTTGCAGGCCCCCTTGTCAGCTTTCAAGACGGGGGACGCCCCGGACATATGCGGTTTGGGGTGCCCCGTTCGGGTCCGATGGATCGACTGTCCTTCAACGCGGCCAATGCCGCATTGGGTAACAACCTGAATTCCACGGGCATCGAAGTGTCGATGGGGGGGCTGGTGCTTGAGTGCCTGGAAGGGGCGGTCACTCTCGCGGTGACCGGTGGTGAATTTCTCTGCGATCATCCGCGCGGGAAAAGCCTGGATTGGCAGGTTCTCTCCCTTTTTGCACGCGAAACTCTGAGCTTGCGGGCTGGCCCTTCTGGCAGCTGGGCCTATCTGGCCTTTTCCGGCGACCTTCAGGTTTCAAACTGGCTTGGCGCCAGCGCCACGCACTCCATTTCAAATTTGGGTGGCGGGGCCATTCACACGGGACACATCATCACGGTTCAGTCGGCGGAGCTGCGCGAAGACCGGCTCGGCCCCGTTCCCCGCCCCGATTATAAGGAAAATCAGGGGGTTGCCCGTGTCGTAATGGGACCGCAGGACCGGTTTTTCCCTCAGGTCTCTCTTGATGCCTTTACCACGGAAAGCTTTGCTCTGACGACGAGCTTTGATCGAATGGGGGTGCGCCTTTCCGGCCCTCCCCTGTCACCCAAGGATGCGTTGTCCATCCCGTCCGAACCGGTTGCGCGCGGATCCATTCAGGTCGCTGGGGATGGCACGCCAACAATTCTACTGGCAGATCACCAGACAACGGGCGGATATCCCAAAATTGCCACGATCATATCAGCCGATCTGGATCATGTGGCCCAGCTGCGCGCCGGTGACAGGCTGCACTTTGAACAAGTTACGGCCCAAGAGGCAGTTGAAATCGTACGAGAAAAGGCCTCCACTGCCGCGAAGTATCTCGAAAAAATCAGCATCTCCAGAGGGACGCTGGCACAGCGGTTGCATCGTGAAAACCTGATCAGCGGAGCGGTGGATGCACGCCCGGATCAGGCCTGACCAAGCGGGCGCGGCAACGGTGTTTGAAATCTTCCAATATTGCAAAAAACAGGGGTTGCGTCCCCGCCGCGCTTCCCCTAAAAGCCTTCTCACGCCAAGCGCGGCCCGTTCGTCTATCGGTTAGGACGCCAGGTTTTCAACCTGGAAAGAGGGGTTCGATTCCCCTACGGGCTGCCATTTCTTCCATGAAATCTATAATGCAGCCAAATCGGCATAGATTGATGTCGTTGCGGGCCTTTTTTTTTGCGAAGCACAATCCTGTCTGCACCTCTTTGCCCGGGATGCTGTTTCCATCGCGAAGAAAGGTAACTTGGGATATCATCCGTCATTTTCAAAGGGCGTCAGCGCAGATGAAACCGTGTCGCAGAGCCTGAGGAAAGAAAGTCGACGGCAATGATCTCACCAGCTTCCCCGAAAACCGGAACCAGAGTGAGGCACGCCCTTGCGCTGTCCAGCCCCCGTTTGATTTCGCGGCAGAATTTACCATCCTCCAGGCTCCAGTCACCCGCGTAGGAAATACCGTTGTAAATCCCATCAAAGGTGCCGTCCGCGTAGATATGGGCATTTTTCACATGTTCGTTCTCAAGCTTTCGCCCGAGAATAGATTGAACCGTCTGCCCGCTGTCGAATGCAGCAAACTCGGCCCAGACCGCACTTCCCAACAATAGAACCAACACGCCTGCTGCAAGCACGTTTTTCATCATGAAAACACCAACGTAACCCTACCCTTTGTCACCAGAGAGAGCGGTACGCAAACCCAGCAGATGTGTCAAGCGCCGGGCAGCGAAACCACATCTGGTTCAATCCGCCCTGAGCACCTTGGAGTAGATCGTATATTGCGCGCGCCCCGCCTTTTTGGACGCATATAGCGCCACATCCGCATCATCGACCATCTGGGCCGCGTCTGGTTGTTCATAATCAGTGCTTTTAACGATCCCGACACTGGCAGAAATCATGCAACTGTCTCCGCGAAAAGATATCGGTTCTTCAAGCTTTTGGATCATCCTCTGCGCAATGGAGGACAGCCTGCGATCATCTGTCAATTTGGGAAGCACAATGACAAATTCATCACCACCCACACGGGCGACAGTATCCCCTTCCCGCGTCTCCTCGGTCAAAACAGAGGCCACCTTTTGCAAAACACAGTCACCGGCCGCATGACCTTTGGTGTCGTTGACCGCTTTGAAAAAGTCGAGATCCAGATGCATCAATGCGAAACTTTCCTGACGTTCCAGCAACCGCTTCACAACCGATTCAAAGGAGCGGCGGTTGTGAAGGCCGGTTAGTTCGTCGGACAGGGCCTCAGCTTCGGCTTCGTTCTTTTCGCCATATAACCGGAGCGCCATTTTGTTCGAAAGTTCCATCGCCGCGGAATTTGCCTCAACCAGGTAGAGGAGTTCAACGGTCAGATCCGTTGGAGCAAAATCGGACCCCGCAAGATCATAGACCCGGACAGCATCCACCACGCCAATTCCAAAAGACAGGTTCAGCAAGATCAACTCTGATCCTGGCAGGCACGTAAGATTCCCTATCAGCGGCAATCCGAACTGGTCGCGGATGCGCATGTAAAGCTTTACACCATCGAATTGACGGATCTGCTCCATGTTGCTTATGCGTTTCGGGCGGCGCAGCTCAACCAGCCGAAAGATGCTCATGCCATGAATTTTCTTGTCGGGAAACACCTTCTTCAGTGTCGGGCCAGCGTGAACCACCCCGCCTTTTGAATTGAGCACAACCCCCATCGGCATCATGTGGTCGATGGCTTCGAAACTAACCGTCAATGGCAGATGCACTGTCATTCCGCACCTGCCGCCAAGTCGAATTTGCGCCCCTCTGCATGGGCAACATCAAGCAAATAGACCATCAATTCCTCCGTATCGCCTGTGCGCCCATTGTGATCCAGCAAGGCCAGGGCCCCATAATCATCAGCAAGTGCGCGCAATGCCCCCAGAATGACATGTCCGAACCCGGGTACAGGATGGCGGATCATCACCTGATAAGATCCTTCCGAAAGCTCATCCACCTCGACTTCCGGCATATCAAGCTCGGCAACAGCAAGGCGTGCGCGCCCGGGCAGATCCTCAAGAGAATTGAGAAATTCGGTATAATTCACCCCACCAAAGCGCAGCAAACGGCGCACGCGGGAGGAGCGTGGATCGACAATCAGGAAGGTCCCGTAATCTTCAAGCAGGGTTTCATGTGACTTGCCCAGCTTTCGCGCCGCCGTTTCCACCATCTCCAGCGACATGCTTGTTTCGTAATGAAACATTGGCTCGAAGCTTTCAAATCCAAGCCCGAGTTCCCCCACAATTTCACGCCAGAACTCATTGCCGTAGGTCCCACGCAAAAAAACTTCAAATGATCGGTTAATCAGACCATGCATTGCCTTCTGATCCTCATCAAACATACAAAAAACGTAGACGAGGGGAGTTAAAAAAAAGGAAATGCGACTTTGGGAAGGAGGGAAAGTTTCCCTCTTTCCCCATTGTTTTCAACGATTACACAAATATTTGATCAGATCTGTGCATCAAATATGTATCAAAGTCGTGCCAACCAACTGGGCAGATGACCGATATCCGGCATCACCGCGTCAGCAAATGGGGCCAGTTCCTCTTCACTGGCAAGACCCGTCAGCACCCCAACGGTTTTCATCCCAGCGGCCCGCCCGGCATGAAGGTCATGCAGGCTGTCACCCACCATGACCACATCTTCCGGGGCCACCCCCAGTTGCTTGGCGAATGCAAGGCATTGCCCCGGTGCAGGCTTTCCACCAAATCCGCTGTCATAGCCAACCACGAAATCGAAAAGATCAGTGATCCCTGCCCCCTCCAGATGCGCCCGCGCAGGCATTTCTGCATCATTTGTGGCCACCCCCAGACCAAGTCCGAGGGACCGCAAATGCCCAAGCACATCCCGCAGGTTGACGGCCTGCGCCTGAGGGGCCGTGGCAGCTTCCTCGTTAAGGATGGTTTCCAACTCGTCAGGGGAATGATCAAAAAAACCAGACAATGCGTTAACCACTTCCTCCGGGGTGCCCGCGATCACGATACTGTCGCGTTCAAACTGCCCTGCATCATAGTCGAAACCGATAGCATTCCCAACCTCGCGCGCACGGTCAATATCCTCACCCGTCAGGCGTTTCAAAACGGCGCGCGCCCAGCTTTCCCAGGTCGCCGCGAATTGAAACAGGGTCCCGTCCTTGTCGAACAGCAAGGCTTTCACAGTCATTTGGCTTCCTCCCTAACCGCATGCCCGCAATCAACAACTTGGAAATCAGTGCAGGTCAAGTCCAATTCATTTGTCCCCCACCGGGCAGTGCATGTCGGGCCCGCATTGGCGCATCAAACGGCAGCGTATTTGCACGACAGAACTCGACCACCCAGTCATCATCCATCATAAGGAAATCAAGGACCGCAGCCAGAAATTCGGGGGTGCCAGCCCCCTGTTTCAAGTCATCAATTCCCGCCCCGCTTGCGCCCAGGAACACCGGCAGCAGCTCCTCATTGCCCACCAGCCAGGTCAAAGCCGTTAACCCAATGACCTCTGCATCTTCAGGTTTCATTCATCTTTCCTTCCTTTGGAAAGGTTTTCTTAACCAAATTCCCGCAAGCTGAACATACGCAAAACTCAGACATGCAAGGACCTAAAATGTCAGGACGCATCCTCATCGCGGACGACGTGGCTACAAACCGTATTGTGCTGAAGGTGAAACTCACCTCAGCCTGCTACGATGTCGCCCAGGCCGCGAACGTGTCAGATGTCATTGCGATGGCTTCCCAGCGGCGCCCGGATCTGATCCTTCTTGGTCAGACCCTCGAAGGGGGCGGCGGGATTGAGGCCTGTCGTCGCCTGAAAGCCATCAAGGACCTGAGCGCCATTCCGGTGGTGATCATCTCTCCAACAACAGACCGGAACGCACGGCTTGAGGCCCTTCGTGCCGGGGCAGAAGATTTCCTGAGCAAACCGCTCGACGAAACCACCCTTCTGGCCATCGTGCGCAACCTCATGCGTGCCCATGCCGCGCGACAAGAGATGCAGCGGCGTCAGAAACTGGCCGAAGAAATGGGCTTTTCCGAACCGTCCTCCTCTTTCCAGCGCCTTGCCCGGATTGCCCTGCTGGCCCCGGCCGTGGAAACCGGCCTGATGTGGCGCAAAGCCCTGACGCAGGAGCTGGGCCAGAAGGTTGATGTCATCAGCAAAGGCAAGGCGCTTGAAGACAGCGCACAGGGGAATTCCGTCCCGGATGTGTTTGTTATTGCGTCTAATCTGACAGAACAGGGCGATGGGCTGCGGCTGGTGTCCGAACTGCGTTCACGCCTGTCCACCCGCCACTCCGTCATCATTTTCATTGACGAAATCCGCAACGGCCCTGCCGCGGCCATGGCTCTGGATCTTGGGGCAAATGCGGTGATGCCAGGACATTTCGATGCAGAAGAGATCGCCGCGAGGCTGGAGCTTCTTATCCCGGCAAAGTTCATTTCTGACCGGCTGCGCAACACTGTTGACCAGCGACTGTCCATGGCGGTCACGGACCCGTTGACCGGGCTTTATAACCGCCGCTATGCCAGCAGCTATCTTGAACGGCTGGAAATCCAGTCGCAACAAAGCGGCAAAGGTTTTGCGGTGATGCTGATGGATCTGGACAGGTTCAAATCCATCAATGATCGCCACGGTCACATTGTTGGTGACGACGTTCTGGTAGAGGTTTCAGCGCGCCTCCGGGACGGGATCAGGGATATGGATCTTCTGGCGCGTTACGGTGGCGAAGAGTTCCTGATCGCAATGCCAGATACCGAGTTTGAGGGGGCGATGGCGATGGCTGAGCGTTTGCGGGCGATCGTCGGCAATCAGCCCGTCCTGTCCGCCAGCTCCGGGGCCAATGTGCCCGTCACCATGTCAATCGGCGTTGCGGTGGCACATGCCGGGAAGGTTGCACCCGGTGAGGTTCAACGGCTGCTTCAAAGCGCTGATCGCGCTTTGTATGCCGCAAAATCCGAAGGTCGAAATCAGGTGACCTTTATCCAAAGCGCAGCCTAGACGGAAGAACAAAAAGAAAACAAAACCTCCTTGGTGTTGCGCAAATTTTCTTTTTATCAAAAGCACTTAGACAAGCAGCCTACAGATCCCCCTATCAATCACCCAACAGGCTGGAACACGCTGCTGCTCGCTTGATCCGGTCTGAACGGATCAGCGTTTTTCACAATCATAGTCATTTCTGATTGGATGTTTCCGGCGATCAAAACGCACATTTTGCGACAGCGCCTCTGCAAGCTCCTGCCGTTCCTCATGGCTCATCTGCTCAATCCGATCCAGGACCAGCCCACGCGCCACATCCCCAAATTCCAACACGCGATTTCGTTGCGCTGTCATGATGCTCTCAAGCTGTTCACGGTCGTAAGGATCGGCTCGCAAGAGCTCCAACATGCGATCAAAGTCGCGTTTGAGGGCCGTGCGTTTTTCACGGAAACTGCCCTGCTGCTCTCTCAGCGCCCGACCAATGGCCCGGCGATCTTCGCGCGACAAAGACGACGCAATCGGCCCCAGCCCGAGATCGCGGATCAACCCCCGCTCGGGTCCCCGCGGATCAAATCCGTGCCCCCCCTTGTCGGAGATCTTGGCCCCGACCACCAGACCAATCACCAAAAGATTGAGGGTCAGGGAGGCAACAAAAAGCGCCCGCACCCATTTGCGCCTCTTGCGCACAGGGATCTGTTCAGACTGTGGGGGCGTTTGATGATCAGTCATACTCATCCTTCCTCTGCCAGCATCAGGTCTTCGGAGAAATAGCTCGGGCTCAGGTCTTCGGGGGCATACAGAATTTCGGTGGTCGTGTAATCCCCTGCCAGCACCAGCCCACCGGAAAGCATTTCAAGCTCATCAGGGGCCGCAAACCCGATCCAAAGCCCGGCCACCGTGGCGGTTGCCATTCCGGCAAGGGCAGGCCAGCCCCCGATCTGTGAAAGCAGTTCCTGCCAGAACGACTTCGGCCGCGATGCCGGGGTGAGAACAGGGGAGGAGGGCTGATGGGTCTGTGCATCCTGCAAGATCGCAGCCACCAACCTGTCAGACGGCGCGATTGTCGCCGCACGGCCAGCCTGAAAGAACGTCTCCAATTCGAGATCATCAACGGGGTCTTTATCCATCTTCGCCATATCCCAACTCCTCGCGTCGCCCGGCCAATGCAGCCGCCAACGCCCGTTTGCCCCGAGCGGTCAGACTTTCCACCGCTTCGACGCTGATTTCCAATATTTCGGCAATCTCGGGGTTGGACGCCCCTTCGAGATGCCGCAGGGACACCGCGATACGTTGCCGTTCCGGCAGGGCCATCAGGGCAGCCTGCAAAGCATTTGCCCGGTCCTGCTCCATCATGCTTTCGACCGCACTGGGCATGTCGTCAGCTGGTTCTTCGATGGCGTCAATATCAACCGAACGCCGCTTGCGCAGCCGGTCCGTGCAAAGATTGGACACCACCCTGTAAAGCCAGGTCGTGACTTTCGCTTCGCCTTGGCGCCAGTTTGGGGCCTGTTTCCACAGCCGGAGCATGGCCTCTTGCGTGACATCCTCTGCCTCGGCCCGGTCCCCCCCCAACAGGCGCGCGGCATAGCCCATCACCCGGGGGGCAAGGCGTGCGGTCAGGACCTGCGCAGCCGTCGGGTCGCCGTTGCCATAAAGGATCAACAGGACCTCATCCGAACCGTCAGTATATGCGTCAAGCGCCATATTCATATTGTGTGACTAACCCGGTCCCAATTCCAAAACAACGGTTTCGCGGGGATCACGCCCCATACGGGGCGCGACCTTTCCGGACCTTGTTAACAGCCGCCCCGTCCTTTGCCATGCTCTTCCCATTTGCCCCCGTGGTTTTTCCGACCTTTTGTCCGGGTCCAGATTTCTTTCTGCGCCTGGTCAAATTCGGCGGCGGAGAGGGCATTGTCATCATCGGTGTCAAACCGGTCGATCATCCGCTCCAGCCGGGCCTGATCGGGCATCATTTCTGCAGCAGAGAGAGTGCCGCTTTTATCGGCGTCCTGCCGGTCGATCATCTTTTCGGCAAACCAGGCCATGCGCTGCTCCGGGCTGGGCATCCACCCTCGCCCGTCCTGCCCGTTCCGGCCACCCTGACGCTTGGCATTGCCATCCGCCATCCGGTCAGCCATCCGGGCCTCAGCCTGCGCTTTGATTTCATCCAGATCCAACTGCCCGTCACCGTTTTTATCCGCCGCGGCAAAACGCGCCTCAGCCTGAGCTTTCAGGTCATCCACGGTGATCTGGCCATTTTTGTCCAGGTCGAGATCGGCAAACTCCACCTGCAGAACCGAACGCATTCCCCCCATCTTGCCAGCAAAACCAGCTTTCCCCCCATGGGCGCTGGCCGCAAGCGAGGTCAGGGTCACGGCCGATCCGGCCAGAAGGGCAATTGCCGCGATTTTTGTTGCACGTTTCATGTCATACTCCAGTGGTCAATCTGTTCCGGGTCGCCTTGTCCGACCCATGCTGTTGGCCTGTCCCTGCCGGAGCCTTTTTGTCCGGCGTCATATGCATTGAACGTGTGGTCCCGGGGTTTCCGTCGCACTTTTCTACGCTCACCTGAATGTGCCTGCCCGAAATGGGGGCCGCGCATGGGAAACCAACCAGAGAAGCTACGCAGGGTTACGCTTGACCCTTTGGCTGAATTGACCATGGGTTAGGGAAATGACGACAGGGCAGTGACGATAAGGGGCCTGAAATGGACAAATCCAAGATCATTCGCAACGCCGCAACGGTGATCCTGATCCGCGACGCGGAAACGGCCCCCCAGGTTCTGATGGGGCAGCGCGGGGCAAAAGCGGCCTTCATGCCAAACAAGTTTGTTTTTCCCGGCGGCGCCGTGGATACCGCTGACGGCGCGGTGCCTCTTGCTCAAGGGGGGGCGGAACCCTGTCTGACCCGGCTGGGAGAGGACGCGGACCCCAACCTGGCCCAGGCCCTGCTGGTGGCGGCCATTCGTGAGCTTTGGGAAGAGACCGGTCAAATCCTTGGCGCACCGGGGACATGGCCCGGCGATGTGCCCGCAGACTGGAAGAGCTTTTCCGAGGCCGGGTATGTTCCCTCTGCCGATGGGTTGGCCTTTGCGTTTCGGGCGATCACCCCCAAGGGACGACCGCGCCGATTTGATGCAAGGTTTTTCGTGGCAGACGCGTCGAAACTGAAAACGGATCCGGATGATTTTTCCCGCGCTTCAGATGAGCTGAGCCATCTGCAATGGATCCCGATGGACAAGGTGCGCCGCTTTGACCTTCCTTTCATCACGGAGGTCGTTCTGGCTGAGATTGCCGGGAACCTTCCCAATCTCGGAGCGCCGGAACAGGTGCCATTTTTCAACAACACTGATGAAGAAAGCCTGTTTGAGCGTCTGGGCGGGGTGGGGCCACTCTCCGCACAGGGATGAGGTGCAATGGGCGCAATGCGTTTGTTGACCTCGCTGTGCTCGGAAGGGGGCGCTGCCCCCGGCTGCGCCTCCCCCGAGGTATTTTCGGCAAGAAAAATCAGAGAAACAGCACCAACACCAGCACGGACAAGAGGATCAGCGCCGTGCCGGTGATCTCTCGTCTGGTGACGGTTTCACGGAAGACAAAAATCGCAGCGGCATAGCTGAACAGGAGTTCCACCTGCCCCAGCGCTTTCACAAGCGCGGCATTTTGCAGGGTAAAGGCGGTGAACCAGCAGAAACTGCCGATCATTGAGCTGAGCCCCACCAGCACCCCAACGCGCCAGGCGTGTAGCACGCGCAAGATTTCTCCCGGTTCGGAAAAGCGCATCCAGATGGCCATGATGACGGATTGATATGCGGTCACGCAGGCGAGTGTGAAACCGGCCCGCACAATCACATTCTCGATCCCGAGCGAAAGCGACGCCCCCCGGTAACCGGTTGCCGAGACGGCAAAAAGCAGACCAGAGAGCAGACCCAGACCCGCGGCCCTATTGAAAAACCGCTTCCAGCCCACGCCACCTTCCGGTGGGTCGGATAGGGCAATCAGCCCTGCAAATCCGATCGCAATGGCAAACACGCCCCATAAACCGACCCCTTCGCCCAACACGACCAGACCAACCAGGGCGGTCAGCACCACTTCGGTTTTCTTGAACGTAATCCCGACCGCGAAATTGCGTTCGGCAAATAACGCAACCACACACATTGTGGCGAGGATCTGGGCGAGCCCCCCTGCGGCGGCAAAGGTGAAAAACCGGGCATTCGGCGGCGGGAGCGGGATATCCACAACGGCAAGATACGCCCAGAGCAGCCCCGCCACCAAAGGCGCCGAATAGACGAAGCGGGCAAAGGTGGCCCCCTTGGTGGAAAGCCTTGTGTCTTTCAGCCGCTTTTGCAGCATGAAGCGCAAATTCTGACTGAAAGCTGCGGCAATGGTGATGGGGATCCAGGCTTGCATGATCCCCATCTGCCATGGGTGCCTTTAAAAAGCTAGCCTACCTTGATGGACCGCCCCACCCCGTCCGGTGCGGGCAGCTTGGCATGGGCCATCGCGATTTCCACCAGCCGCGCTTCGATATGGTCTGCCGGTGGCGCAGGACGGCGGGTATCGAGACTGACATGCAGGAGCACATGTTCCCCGGTCGCAAGCAGGCGCTCACCTTCATACATGCTGTGGAACAGGTGCATCTTTTTGCCTTTGCCATAGAGGCACCGGGTTTCCACACGGATGCGTTGCCCCAGATGGGCCTCATCAAGATGTCGGATATGGGTTTCGGCGGTGAAATAGCTGCCACCGGTGGCGATATAATCCGCATCACAGCCGATAATTTCCATGAACCGGTCGGTGCCACGCGCAAAGGCATCCAGATAGCGGCTTTCGGTCATGTGGCCGTTATAGTCCAGCCAGTCCACGGGGATCGCGGTGGCCAGTGTGGTGATCGGTCGGGATATGTCGACCTCAGCATGTCCCAGACATTTGTCGACGTCATTCAGAAGGCGCCCTGCCCCCCAATCGCGCCCTTTGAGGGCCCGCATCATGGCCACCAGGTTGTCGTCACGGCTGCGTTCCAGCTCGCGGATCGACATATGGCCGGATTGCGCATCTGACTGGTCCGCAATCAGGTTCACCAGTTCGTCGGTGAATTCCGGCACATCCATCAGCTTGGTCCAGGGCCATTTCAGCGCCGGGCCGAACTGCGCCATGAAATGCTTCATACCCGCTTCGCCACCGGCAACACGGTAGGTTTCAAACAACCCCATCTGCGCCCAGCGCAGACCGAAGCCGAACCGCATGATATCGTCGATCTCTTCGGTGGTTGCGATGCCATCGGACACCAGCCAAAGTGCCTCTCGCCAGACCGCTTCAAGCAGACGATCCGCAACATGCGCGTCGATTTCTTTTTTGATTTCAACCGGTTTCATACCGATTTCGGTCAGGATACCCATTGCCCTTTCCCGGACTTCAGGAGGGTTCGCATCCGTCGGCACCAGTTCCACCACCGGCAAAAGGTAAACCGGGTTGAACGGATGGGCGACCAGAACCTGCCCGGAGCGCGCAAGCCCCTCTTGCAGCTCCGACGGCTTGAAACCCGATGTCGACGACCCTACGATGGTGTCCTCACCGATCGCATCCATCAACGCGCCATAAACCTTCTGTTTCAACTCAAGCTGCTCTGGCACACTTTCCTGAACCCAAATCGCGCCATCCACCGCATCTGCCAAATGCTCGTGAAAGCTGAGCGTCCCTTCGTCGGGCATCATCACATCAGACAGGCCCGGCAGCGCGCGGCGGGCATTGTCCAACACCTCGCCAATCTTGCGCTCGGCCTCGGGATCGGGGTCAAACACCCGCACATCCCATCCCATCAAAAGGAACCGGGCGGCCCATCCGCCACCT
The DNA here is from genome assembly GCF_025137635.1 of Aliiroseovarius crassostreae. Lineage (NCBI taxonomy): Bacteria > Pseudomonadati > Pseudomonadota > Alphaproteobacteria > Rhodobacterales > Paracoccaceae > Aliiroseovarius > Aliiroseovarius crassostreae. Next base: position 1,743,635 of record NZ_CP080772.1, read on the forward strand.
ATCACGCCCCCGCCAATGATCGCTGCTGTTTTGGTCATGTTCTCTCCCTGCTGGCCGGATCAGTTCATTTTGAGCCGCGCCAGATTGTAGCCATTGAAATCAAATACTTCTCGGGCAGCCTTGACCCGATCCTCACCCCCGGACCGGGCACGATCAAGGATCCAGCCAAAACTGCCCGAAGGGGTGCCGATTGCAGCGGTGCGATACCCTTCGTCGACCCACAGCACCCAATATTCGGTCTGGTAAGGCTTTTCGCCCAGCGTGAACCGCCCCGCCTGGGGCTGGTCCACATCATAAATGTCACTTACCCGGCCTCGCGCGTTGTAAAGCGCGATCTGGCGGACTTCCCCCGCATGCACGCGAAATTCGACCACGCCGTTTTCCGGCATTTCACCCGGGTGGACGAATTCTCCGCGGAACTGCCACTTCCCGGCAAAACGCTCTGCATCGAAACGGGTTGTCGAGCTGATCCTGGTTTTGGTGTCGCGGTGGAATTCCACCGCGACACTGTCCAGACAGGCGGACAGTCCTACCATCGCCAACACAGAAAAAAGGAGCCGTCCAACCGTTCCCACCATTATACCCTCGTCATAGCCTATCCCCCGGACCACCCGGTGGTTCAGCTTCTTCATGCGGCAACCGGGGGACGTTTCACAAGCCCCAGCTTTTTGCGCACCTCTTCAGGGCCGATGACGCGGGCGCCCATGTTGGTGATGATGGTGGCGGCGCGATCGACCAGTTGGGCATTGGTGGCCAGCACGCCTTTTTCCAGCCAGAGGTTGTCTTCGAGCCCGACGCGCACATTGCCCCCGGCCAGCGTGGCCGCCGCCGCATAGGCCATCTGATCACGCCCCAGCGAGAAGGCCGACCAGGTCCAGTCAGAGGGAACATTGTTGACCATCGCGAGGAAGGTGTTCATGTCATTGGGCGCGCCCCACGGCACCCCCATGCACAGCTGCACCAGTGCCGGACTGTCCAGAACCCCTTGTTCTACAAGAGTTTTTGCATGCCACAGATGACCAGTATCAAAGGCTTCGATCTCGGGTTTCACCCCCAGATCGGTCATCATCCGCCCCATGGCTTCCAACATGCCGGGCGTGTTGGTCATCACGTAATCGGCCTCGGCAAAATTCATTGTGCCACAATCAAGGGTGCAGATCTCGGGCAGGCATTCGGCAACATGGGCCATGCGTTCGGTGGCACCGATCATGTCGGTGGCCTCGGGATTGACCGGAAACGGACTTTCGGGATTGCCGAACACGATGTCGCCCCCCATCCCGGCGGTCAGGTTCAGAACCACATCCACCTCGGCGCCACGAATGCGGTCGGTCACTTCGCGGTAAAGCGCGAGGTCGCGCGACGGGGCGCCCGTGTCCGGGTCACGCACATGGCAATGCACAATCGCCGCCCCGGCCTTTGCCGCATCAATTGCAGACGCCGCAATCTGCGCAGGGCTGCGCGGAACATGCGGGCTGCGGTCCTGCGTGCCGCCTGATCCGGTCACAGCAGCGGTGATGAAAACTTCACGGTTCATTTGAAGCGGCATTTGGGCCTCCCTGTTCATTTCCTTCATATTGCGATGCTTGACCGAAGCGAGTTTACATTTAACGATGGAAACATGATGAAAAGCGCAAAAATCTTCCAGACTACGGCCGCCCCCCTTCGCATCGGACTGCTCATTCTCAATGCCGCGAACACCTTATCCCTGGCCGCCGTTGTTGATCCCCTGCGTGCGGCGAACAGGCGTGCCGGACGGGAGCTTTTTCAATGGGGTTGGTTTACGGTCGATGGACAGGCCGCCACACTGACATCCGGCCTCGCGGTCCCCGGTGCCCCGCTGTCGCAAGAGATCGAGATGGATGCGCTCTTTGTGATCGCCGGGTTTGAGCTTGAGCAGCAAGCCACCCCGCATCTCAGCCGCACCCTACGCGGACTCGCCCGCAAAGGAATGACATTGGGGGGGGTGGACGGCGGGCCATGGATCCTGGCGCGCGCCGGTTTGCTTGACAGCTATCGCGCCACAACTCATTGGGAAGATCTGGAAAAGTTCACAGTGCAGTTCCCCGAAATTGATGTCGCAAAAGACAGGTTTGTGGTGGACGGAGATCGCCTGACAACCGGCGGGGCCGGGGCAGCCCTTGACCTGATGCTCCACCTGATCCGCATCCGGCACGGGGATGCCCTGGCCATGCGGGTTGCAGGGGCGTTGATCTACGAACCCGCCTCTTCAGATACGCGTCCACAGAGCGTCACCTCCCCTGCGCGTCTCAGCGCGCGGGCCCCGAAAGTGGCGCAGGCGATCCGTTTGATGGAGGAGCATCTGGAGGATCCTCTGCCGATACGGGCGCTTGCACGTCAACTTGGGCTCAGCCCCCGCAGTTTGGAAACCCGTTTCAAATCTGCCCTTGGCACCTCTCCCGGCGCTTACTTCCTGACCCTGCGCCTGGATGAAGCGCGCCGGCTGGCAACCGACACGGCGCTGCCGGTAAATGAGATTGCGTTGCGAACCGGGTTCGGATCATCCGCCAGTTTTGCACGCGCCTTCAAATTGGCCCATGGCCAAAGCGTAAGCCACCTGCGGGGCCGCAGATGACTTTTTCTTGTTAAAAATATCCCCGCCGGAGGCCTCCGACGCAGCCACATGCGAAGCGTGAATTAAAACGGGAACGGATGCGCCCGGTGGGCCAGATCAATATCTGCCATCACCTCCTCCGACAGCACCAGATCCTTGCCCGCCAGAATGCGTGACAGCTGATCCGTGTTCGACGCGCCAAAGATGGTGGAGCCGATGAAGGGGCGTGACATGACAAAAGCCAGCGACATCTGCACAACGTCAAGCCCGTGCTTTTTGGCCACCGCCTGATAGGCCTCCACTGCTTCGAACGCGCGCGCGGTCTTGCGCCCGCCCAGTTCCGGATAGACCTGCATACGCGACCCTTCCGGGATGGCGCCATGCTGGTATTTCCCGGTCAACAGCCCGGTGGCGAGGGGGGAATAGGACAGGATCCGCACGTCTTCATTATGGCACAGTTCCGCAAGGTCCGTGTCGGCCTGACGATACATCAGGCTGTATTCGTTCTGGATCGACACCACCTCGGGCGCCCCCATCTCACGCGCCAGTCGTAGCCATTGCATTGTGCCCCAGGCGCTTTCATTCGACAGGGCGAAATGGCGCACCTTGCCAGCCTTGACCGCCGCCGTCATCGCCACAAGCACCTCGCGCATATGCGCCTCGGTTGCAACCGGATCCTGTCCGGTGGGATCATAGGTCCAGTTCTGGCGAAACGCATAGCTGCCCCGGTCCGGCCAGTGCAACTGGTAGATGTCGATATAATCCGTGCCCAGCTTGCGTAGGCTGTCATCAATTGCGCCGGGAATGATCGCGCCGTCAAATCCGCGCCCTTCGCGGATAAAGCCCCCGTTTACCCCGGACACTTTGGTGGCAATCACCACCTGCTCACGCCGCTTCGACCGCGCCAGCCAGGACCCGATCACCCTCTCGGATTTGCCGCAGTTTTCGGCCCGGATCGGGTTTACCGGATACATTTCAGCCGTATCGATGAAGTTGCCACCATGATCGAGGAACATGTCAATCTGGTCATGCCCCTCAGCTTCTGTATTGGTGCTGCCCCATGTCATTGACCCGAGGCAGAGCGTGCTGACCTCCAACGCGCCCCGTGCAAGGCTGTTCATCTTCATGACAATTCTCTCCTGTTGCGCTGTCTTTTCGGGTCAGATCGTGGCATTCACACCGCCGCCATCCAGCAGCACATTTTGCCCCACGATGAAACCTGCGTGCTGAGAACAGAGAAAGGCACAGGTCGCGCCAAATTCCTCAACCGTTCCATAGCGGTTGGCGGGGATCGTGGCCATACGCGCGGTGCGGGCTTCCTCCATCGTGATCCCCTGTTGGGCCACGACGCCACCGTCCAGCGCCACCGCCCGGTCGGTATCATGAATGCCGGGAAGCAGATTGTTGATCGTCACCCCACTTGCCGCCACCTGCCTGGCGGTGCCCGCAACAAAACCGGTCAACCCGGTGCGCGCGGTATTGGACAGACCAAGCACCGGGATCGGCGCCTTCACCGATTGCGACGTGATGTTCACCACCCGGCCCCAGCCCCGCTCCATCATGCCCGGAACCAACGCCTGCATCAGGGCCACGGGGGTGAGCATATTGGCATCAATGGCGGCGATAAAATCCTCCCGCCCCCAATCCTGCCACATCCCCGGCGGCGGCCCCCCCGCATTGGTAACAAGAATGTCGACCGCATCCGCGGCCTCCAAAACGGCCGCCCGCCCCTCTTCGGTGGTGACATCAGCAGCAACCGTGGTGATCGTCACGCCGGTCTCGACACGCAGCGCCTCAGCGGCCGCTTCCAGCACTTCGGATGAGCGCGCATTCATCACCACATCAACGCCTTCGCGCGCCAGCGCCTGCGCGCACCCGAACCCCAATCCCTTGGAGGAGGCACATACGAGGGCTTTCTTGCCAGAAATTCCCAGATCCATATCAATTCTCCCTATTTGCCCCAGCCCTAACACTCCGGTTCGATCTGGGAAAGAGAGGACGCGGCCAGAGTGTTTACAGTTTGTTGACCAATTAGCCCCAATTCCGGGCCCGGACAGAATTGACCCAATCCTGCATTCATTCTAGAATTTCAGATCGACCCAACCGCAACAACACAACCGCGACAGGGACTTACAGAATTTATTTCAGGTTGAAACATGTCCAGCTTTGCCGCCCTCGAACACGCAGACTTGCCGTCATTGACACTCCCTGTGCATGACGCAGGTGATTTTCGTGTCGTGCAGGGGGTGAATGAAGGGGACGCTCTGGGCGATGCGTCAGAGCTGCTCTTGGAAGATGATTATGCGCTGATCACCCCTCGCACCTCGCTTCTGTCCATGACCATTCCCGACCATGACGGGCCGCTATGTATCGCTGAAGGATCAGAAATCGGCACGCCGGGGGCGCCCGTATTTCTGGACTGCGTGCTGACCTTCATGCCCCCCCATGGAGAGACCCTGGAAGCGATTGTTCTGGTCGAAACCACGCCGGACAGGACCCGCATCGCCGCCATTTATCTCTACCCGCTGACACCAATGCGCTCCGGGGTTCAATATACGCTGGTGACGATCAACACCGAAAATCCCCGCGCCCGACTGGCACAGACCGCTTCTGTTTCGTTCACCCGTGGCACACGGATCACGCTGGCGGACGGGCGGCAGGCACCGATCGAAACTCTCGCCCCTGGCGACCGGATCCTTACCCGTGACAGTGGCCCGCAACCCATTCGCTGGATCGGTCAGCAGACGGTGCGCGCCACCGGGGCCTTTGCACCGATCACCATCGCGGCAGGGGCGTTGAACAACGAAGCAGAGCTGACCCTCAGCCCGAGCCACCGATTATTCATCTACCAACGCGTTGACGCCCTGAAAGCGGGACAGAAAGAGGTGCTGGTGCGCGCGCGTGATCTGGTGGGCGGCCCGGATGTGACCCGCAGCGAAGGCGGCTTTGTCGATTATTTCCAACTGCTCTTCGATAAGCACGAAATCATCTATGCCGAAGGGATCCCCGCCGAAAGCCTGTTTGTCGACCAGATCAACAGCCTGGCCCTGCCCGAGGGTCTTGCCCCTCACGCCCAGGGAACCCATGCCCGAGAGCTGGGTAAGGATGCGCTGGTGCAATGTGCAAAACCTGACAACGCACTTGGCACATTACGAGCGGTCAAGGGCGCAGGTCCCCGCAGGCTTTGACGGGATCCGGTTTCCCCTGCCGTTTGGGCAAATCAGATCATGACACCCGCCATGACAGGTTGCGCGCCCCATTGCACCCGTGACCTTGCACGGCTATAGCGACATCATGTTGGATACGCACACAAACCGCCCCGAATTGCCGCCCGAAATTGCGCGCCGCCGGACCTTTGCGATCATTTCGCACCCGGATGCGGGCAAAACCACGCTGACGGAAAAGTTCCTCCTTTATGGTGGCGCCATTCAGATGGCTGGGCAGGTGCGCGCCAAGGGGGAAGCGCGGCGCACGCGCTCAGACTTCATGCAGATGGAAAAAGACCGGGGCATCTCGGTCTCGGCCTCGGCAATGTCCTTTGATTTCAGAAACTTCCGTTTCAATCTGGTGGACACGCCCGGTCACTCCGATTTCTCGGAAGATACCTATCGCACGCTGACCGCGGTGGATGCGGCCGTCATGGTGATCGATGGCGCGAAAGGTGTGGAAAGCCAGACCCAGAAACTGTTTGAGGTCTGCCGCCTGCGGGACCTGCCGATCCTGACCTTCTGTAACAAGATGGACCGCGAAAGCCGCGACACGTTTGAGATCATCGACGAAATTCAGGAAATGCTGGCGATCGACGTCACCCCTGCCTCCTGGCCGATCGGCATGGGCCGTGACTTCATGGGCTGTTACGATCTGCTGAATGACCGGCTGGAACTGATGGACCGGGCCGACCGAAACGTGGTGGCGGAAACGATCCAGATCTCAGGTCTGGACGATCCGAAGCTCGCGGAACATGTGCCAGCCCATCTTTTGGAACAGTTCCTTGAAGAGGTGGAAATGGCGAAGGAGCTTTTGCCTGCGCTGGATCCGCAATCGGTTCTGGAAGGGCATATGACGCCGATTTGGTTTGGTTCCGCGATCAACTCTTTCGGCGTGCAGGAACTGATGAACGGCATTGCCGATTTCGGCCCCGAGCCGCAGCCGCAACAGGCCGAACCGCGCCAGATTTGCCCTGATGAGAAAAAAGTCGCGGGCTTTGTCTTCAAAGTGCAGGCAAATATGGACCCGAAACACCGCGACCGTGTGGCCTTTGTCCGGCTCGCCTCGGGGCATTTCAAACGGGGTATGAAGCTTACCCATGTGCGGTCGAAAAAGCCGATGGCCATTTCGAACCCGGTGCTATTTCTGGCCTCGGACCGTGAGCTTGCGGAAGAGGCCTGGGCGGGGGATATCATCGGCATTCCCAACCACGGACAGCTGCGCATTGGCGACACGCTGACCGAAGGGGAAATGCTGCGCGCCACCGGCATCCCAAGCTTTGCGCCGGAACTTTTGCAAGGCGTGCGCGCGGGTGATCCGATGAAGGCCAAGCACCTTGAAAAAGCCCTGATGCAATTCGCCGAAGAGGGCGCAGCCAAGGTGTTCAAACCGCATATCGGTTCGGGCTTTATCGTGGGTGTTGTGGGGGCGCTGCAATTCGAAGTGCTCGCCTCGCGGATCGAGATGGAATACGGGCTGCCGGTGCGCTTTGAACCATCGCAATTCACCTCGGCCCGCTGGGTGTCTGGGGCGAAGGATGTGGTGGAGCGACTGATCAACACCAACAAGCAACATATCGCGCATGATCATGACGGAGATCCCGTTTTTCTGACACGTCTTCAATGGGATATCGACCGTGTTGAACGTGATTTTGAAGGCGTGAAACTGACCGCCACCAAGGAAATGATGGTTTAGACTGCTTTCTTTCCGAACTCAGACCGGAAAAGATCCCACGCCTTGACGTGGGTCTTTTTCGTTTCGGGCAAGAGATAGCGGAAGAGGTGATATTTATAGGCCAACATGCCCAGCCCTCTCCCTTTTGCACCAACGCAATTGTAAAGCAGCACCACCATTTCATCGTCCACAAGATGAGCACGGATCAGGCGGACATAGGATTTCTTGTCCGCGTCAGCGAGGTTGGCGTTGTCGACAAAGGCAATCAGGTTGTAGAGCAGCATGAAGTAGGTTTGGAGTTCTACGGGGAAACGATTATACACTTCCGCCGCGTCGGGCGCGACGATCCTCACACTACTTCCATTCGATTGTTGGCCCCATTCCCCAATTGCATCATGAAATTCATGAAAGTTGGCTCGCCCTTGCCGACCAATCGACGTAGGAAGTTGAGACGCAATCTCCCCCACACGATCATTCCACAGCTTCAACATCTGGAAAAACGTGCCCTCAAAGGCCTGCTTCGCCATCACCGCTTGTTGCTGCTCCAATGTTTCCCGGCTGGCCTCCATCTCTGCCCGCTGAGCCATCATCTCATTGACCTGAAGCTGAAGCGCCTCGGAGGACAGGGACAGCTCTTTGGTCTGCTGCTCAACACTATCGCGTGTCAGGACCAATTCCTCGCTCTGCTTGGCCAGCGCCTCACGCTGCATTACTAGGGTGCCAATCAACCCAGCAAAGGCCAGGCCAGAGAACAACGCACCGACTCCGCCGAACAGGTCACCATATTCACCCGCACTCGCGGGCCAATCTCCATGAACCACCCAAACAACAATCGGAGCGGCGCCCCAGATCAAAAGAACAATAAGAAAGACAAGGATTTGCTTTGATCGGGACAGGAACATTTTTCACATTTACTTTATTCAGAGATGCCCTCCGAATAAGAGATTTTACTCACAATTAAAAGTTGAAATGACATCAATCCGCCACGACAAAAAGAGTATGTGACAAGCAAGAGACGCCGGGATAATCTGCACGCAATTCTCGTGTCTGATAAGGGAGTATCCTATGAAAACCAGTCCCCTCGCCTTTGCCGCTGTTTTCGGCACCGTTGCACCGGGTTTTGTTCAGGCAGAGACATCGGTGGATCTGGATATCTGGCGCGTCTTGTCAGAAATCCAGATTGAGGAAATCGTTTCTGAAACCAGCTATGAAGTACGCAAGACCTTCCCGAAGGACATGGACGCGGATCTGGAAGGGGTTGAAATCACAGGTTACGCCGTGGCCATGCTGCCGGGTGGAGAAATTCATGATCTGATCCTGACGTCCGACACCGGAAACTGCCCGCTTTGCGGTGGATTTGGCCACAATGCCACGCTGCAGGTGACGCTGGACACTCCGTTGATGGGATTTGATGACGGGGCCCGGATCACCGTCTCAGGCACGCTGAGCCGCGTGGAAGACAGCGACACCTGGCAAGCCGCCAAATTGACCGGGGCGCGCATCGTCAAGCTTTGACCGGGGGGCTGTGATGGTGCAAAACCGTCCGCCCCTCCCCCCATCCCCCATGCAGAACCGTGTCCTGCCCACAGGAGAGATTGTCGCTCATCCTGCCCGTGGGATGTTTACCGGTAACCGGGGTATTTTGCCGTTTGACAAGGGGCGACTTGGCACCTCGCGCTGGAAACATCCCCATTGGATCATCTGCACTCTGACCCATCCCAGGGGAAAATATCACGGCCCCCAGCCCGACCACGCATGGACGCCGCTGTTTTTCCTGGATGAGGCGGTCGCATTGTCTGCCGGGCATCGCCCTTGTGCCTATTGCCGCCCGGCCGCCTATCGCCGGTATAAATCCCTTTGGCAATCGGCATTTGGGACCGCATCGCACACAAAGATAGACAAGGCATTGCACGCAGCGCGTGTCACCCGCCGGCGGCAACAGGTCCGGCATGAGGCCTCCCTCTCCCACCTGCCAGATGGCGCATTTGTCAGATTTGGAGATCAGCCCCACCTCCTGTCCGGGAAATGGCTGCTTCCCTTCTCTCCTTCGGGATACGGACCACCTGTTCCCCGCCCCAACCACCAAGTTCAGGTGCTGACACCGCGCCCCAGCTTGCAGATCCTCGCCCTGGGCTATGCTCCGAAACGACATGAAAGCGGCCATTTGGCTTAGAAATGTAGCAACAATCGCAAGATATTGCGGGAATCGTCCATATTTCCGGGGAACGCGTTGACCATGGACGGATTTTTCTTTACCCCTTCCTCATCCGAGAGGGCGCGCTGAAAAATGCCAGGCGCGTCACGGCCATCCGGGCCTCCTTTCCTAGATGCACGGGCCAGAAGTGTCCGTGAAATATGGACATATATGACCAAATTTTCTGATCTGAAACTCAGCCCCAAGGTTTTGAAAGCCATTGATGAAGCTGGGTATGAAACCCCGACCCCTATTCAGGCTGGCGCGATTCCCCCTGCTCTTGAAGGGCGCGATGTGCTGGGCATTGCCCAGACCGGCACCGGCAAGACCGCTTCCTTCACCCTGCCCATGATCACCGCCCTTGCGCGTGGCCGGGCCCGGGCAAGGATGCCCCGTTCGCTGGTGCTTTGCCCCACGCGCGAACTGGCAGCACAGGTGGCGGAGAACTTTGACATTTACGCCAAGAACGTGAAACTGACCAAGGCGCTTTTGATCGGCGGCGTCAGTTTCAAGGAACAAGATGCCCTGATCGACCGGGGTGTTGATGTGCTGATTGCCACGCCCGGCCGCCTGCTTGACCATTTCGAACGCGGCAAGCTGCTGCTCACTGGCGTGCAGATCATGGTGGTGGACGAAGCCGACCGGATGCTCGACATGGGGTTCATTCCCGATATCGAACGCATCTTCGGCCTCACCCCATTCACCCGCCAGACCCTGTTCTTCTCGGCCACAATGGCGCCTGAGATCGAGCGGATCACCAATACGTTCCTGTCAAATCCCGAGCGGATCGAAGTGGCCCGTCAGGCCACCACGTCGGAAACGATCACGCAGGAGCTTTGCATGTTCAAAGCGACCCGCAAGGATCGCGCCGCCTCTCAGAAACGCAAACTGCTGCGGGCGCTGATTGATCGCGAGGGCGAGGCCTGCACCAACGCGATCATCTTCTGCAACCGCAAGACCGATGTGGATATCTGCGCGAAGTCGCTGAAGAAATACGGCTACAACGCCGCTCCAATCCATGGGGATCTGGAACAATCCAAACGGATGGAAGTTCTGGACGGGTTCCGCGCTGGCACATTGAATTTCCTCTGTGCCTCTGATGTGGCGGCACGTGGGCTGGACATTCCCAATGTCAGCCATGTGTTCAATTACGACGTACCGGGCCATGCAGAGGACTATGTCCACCGAATTGGGCGCACCGGACGTGCCGGACGTAGCGGCAAGGCAATCATGATCTGCGAACCCCGCGATGAAAAGAACCTCGATGCGGTGGAACGTCTGATCGAAAAGGAAATACCACGGATCGAGAACCCGGTGCCGCCGGAAGAGCGTAAATCGCGCTCACGCAAGGCCACGGATAAGAAAACGGACAGCGCGTCGAAAAGCGAAAGCAAATCATCAAAACCTTCCGCCAGCAGCTCCGCACGCAGCAGCAAAGACAGCCCTGCTTCGACCGCCCCGTCGGCTCCTGCCCCCAAGCAAAGCGAGCGTTACCAAAGTGAGAGCCGCAGCTCTTCGCGCGGGCGCAGCAATTCCAGCCGTCGTGACAATGGCAGGATCATGGGAATGGGGGATCATACCCCCGACTTCATCGCCAAGAGCTTTGATGAGCGGCGTGAAGGATAAAGCCCTCTGAACAAAACAAAAAAGGCGAGCCTGGTGGCTCGCCTTTTTTCGTTCTGACGCCGTGCCTTATCCTTCGAGACGACTGACCACAACGGTAACCTCTGGCTTGCGGCCGATTTCATCATTGGTGGTTTTGCGGGCGATGCGTTTGAGCTCTTCACCCAGCTTGTCGTCATCGCGCAGGGTCTTGTCCCCAGCCCGCATCAGGAACTGGCCAAGGTCTTCTTCCAGAACATCCACCAGTGGCGCGCGGGAATGGCCCAGTTCGGGCAGGCCCATGATCTCAACCCAGGGTTCCCCCAGCGGTTCATCATTCTCGACAATCACATTCACGATCACATGGCCATTCAGCGCAAGCCGGATCCGATCACGGACGACCCCATCCAGCGCGCCGATCAGGATATCCCCATCCAGATAGATCCGATCTGCTTCGACATGTTCCACCACATGGGGCGCGTCGCCGGTCAGATCACAAACGGCGCCATTCACGACAACCATCGCGCTACGCCCATTTTCCTGCGCCAGCTTGGCATGTTCGCGCAGATGACGGTGCTCGCCATGCATCGGGATCACCATCTGCGGGTCAAAAATCTCATGGGTGCGCAGCAGGTCCGGACGGTTGGCATGGCCCGAGACGTGATAGAGATCGCTTTCGGCGATCACGTCCACGGCCATTTCCGAAAAGGCGTTCATGATCCGACCCACGCCGCGTTCATTGCCCGGAATGGTCTTGGAAGAGAACAGGAACATGTCCCCTTCCTTCAGCAACATGCCCAGATATTTGCCCCGTGAAAGCTGGGCCGAGGCCGCACGGCGCTCGCCCTGACTGCCGGTGACAATCAACATCAGGTTTTCACGCGGGATATCGCGGGCATCCTCGGCGGTCACGGTTTTCGGGAAATCGCCAAGCACACCGGTTTCGACCCCGGCCTGGATCATCCGGCGCATCGCACGACCAAGCAGGCAGACCGAGCGACCTGCGGCCGCGCCCGCTTCGGCCAGCTGTTTCACACGCGCGACATTTGAGGCGAAGGTCGTGGCCACAACCATATGCGGCGCGTCTTTGACGAGGTCACGCAACGGCGCGCCGACCGAGGCTTCGGTGCGGCCTTCGTGGTGCGAAAACACATTGGTGGAGTCACATACAAGCGCCTTGACGCCGGGCTTTGCAACTTCGCGCCACAGCTCTTCGTCAAACGGATCCCCCAGCACCGGGGTCGGATCCAGTTTGAAATCCCCCGTATGCACGACACGGCCAGCAGGCGTATCAATCACCAGGCCCGAGCTTTCCGGGATCGAGTGCGAAAGCGGCAGGAACGACACTTTGAACGGCCCGGCCTCGATCACCTGCGGATAGACACCCGCCGCGATCACCACTTCTGGCACCTGCCCCGCTTCTTCCAGCTTGCGCTGAGCGTGATGACGGGTGAAGGGGCGGGCATGGATGGGCGCCTTGAGTTTTGAGTAGAGCCGCCCAACCGCACCCACGTGGTCCTCATGGGCATGGGTGATGAAAATCGCGTCCAGCCGATCGGCATTGGCCTCAAGCCAGCTCACATCCGGCATGATCAGGTTCACCCCCGGCGTGCTGTCCATATCCGGGAAGGTCACCCCCAGATCGACAAGGATCAGACGTTCCTTACCGGGTTTGCCATAGCCATAGACATAGGCATTCATGCCGATCTCGCCGGCGCCTCCGAGCGGGAGATAGATCAGGCGATCACTGGTCATATATTGCCCTGTTCCTTGTTGTAGTCATAGATTTTAACCAACCCGTGCAGGGTCAGGTCATGTTCGATAAAGTCGTAAAGCTCAGCCCCTTGGGCAAAGAGGGACGACAGCCCACCGGTGCCAATCACCTTCATCGGTTTGCCATATTCCACTTTCACCCGGCCGATCAACCCCTGCACAAGCCCCACATAGCCCCAGAAGATCCCGGACTGAATGCAGCCGACCGTATTGGTGCCGATCACCTTGTCGGGCTGGGTTACATCCACATGAGGAAGTGCCGCCGCCCCCTGGTGCAGGGCCTCAAGTGACAGGTTCACCCCCGGCGCAATCACCCCGCCAATATAGGCCCCATCCTCGGCCACCACATCAATATTGGTGGCGGTGCCAAAATCCACCACCATGCAGTTGCCACCATGACGGTCAAACGCAGCCACGGCATTTGCGAGCCGATCCGGGCCGGGCACCGCGCCTTCGTCCACCCGAGGCGGGATCGGAAGCAGGCAATCGGGTTTGCCCACCACAAGCGGGCGGCAACCGAAAAAACGGTCCGCAAAGACACGCAGGTTCCACACAACCCGCGGCACGGTTGAGCTGATCACCACCCCGGTGATGTCCGGCTTGATGCCGTAATGGCTCATCAGTGTGGAAAACCAGGTAAAATAGGCATCCGCCGTGCGCGAATGATGGGTCGAGGTCCTGAGCGTGCACAGAAACTGTTCGCCGTCCCAAATCGAGAACACCGTATTCGTATTGCCGGTATCAATGGCCAGAAGCATGTTCTGTCCCCCTCAAAAGAAAATCTCGGCTGCGGGGATCACCTCGCGCCCTGTCGCGGTAGATAGAACAAGGTTGCCCTCTCCGTCCACCGTGTCAAATCGCCCCTGGTATTCATGCTGCATCGTGCGCGCGGTGATCACCTCCCCCAGTTTGGCCGCCCGCGCCAGCCAGGCTTCGCGGATCGGTTCAAAACCGTAGGTGCTGAACTGGGTTTCGTAATGGGCATAGGAGGGTGCCAGAAGGTCCAAGAACGCCTCTGGATCAAGTTGAACACCGGTTTCCCCCGCAAGGCTGACCGGTGCAACGGCGCCGGGTTCGACCATCGCACTGCCCGGCGCGTCGATCAGGTTGACACCGATCCCGATGGCCAGATGAGCCTGCCCGGTGCCATAGCCACCGCTTTCCAGCAGGATCCCGGCCACCTTGCCACCATTCAGCAGCACGTCATTTGGCCATTTGAGCGTCAGACCGGAGGTGCGCCCAGTGGCCTGTGCAAACGCATCGTAAAGCGCAAGCGAGGCCACAAAACTGCGCAGTGCCACCAGATTGGGGGGCTCGTTAGGGCACATCACCAGCGTAGCGGCAAAATGCCCCTTTGGCGCCACCCAGGCCCGGCCACGGCGGCCCCGGCCTTTGGTCTGTTCAAGTGCAAGGATCCATGTCGGACCAAGAAGACCCGGCGCAATGCGCCGGGCCTCTTCATTTGTGCTGTCGACCGAGGTCAGAACCCGCCGACCAAAGCCGTCGGGCCACTTATTTGACAAGAGCCGCCGCGGCAGCCTGTGCCGCCCCTTCGATGCCGAAGAAGTTCACAAAACCCACCAGCACGATCACAGCCGAGGCCATCAGGGCCGTCCAGGCGGCGGGCGACATGTTCACTTCCACGCCTTCGTTTTCATCGCCAAAATACATGAAGTAGACGATCCGCAGGTAATAGAAGGCACCAATAACAGAGGCGATCACCGCAGCCACGGCAAGCCAGGTCATCCCTGCATTCACCGCTGCAATCAGCACACCCAGCTTGGCAAAGAAGCCGAGCATCGGCGGCACACCTGCAAGGCTGAACATCAGGATCAGCATGGCCAGCGCCTTGGCTTTGTCGACCGATGCGAACTGGTGCAGCGCGGCAATGTCAGTGACCGGCTGACCGTCCCGCTCCATCGACATGATGAAGGCGAAGGTGCCGACATTCATGGCCACGTAAACGGCCATATATTGCAGCATCATCTGCACCCCGTACTCGCTCCCCGAGGCCAGACCCAACAGGGCAAACCCCATATGAGCGATCGACGAATAGGCCATCAGGCGCTTGATATTGCGCTGCCCGATTGCGGCAAAGGCACCGAGGAACATGGAGAGCACGGCCAGAAGGGCAATGATCTGCTGCCAATCGCCAATCGCCGACCCGAACGCGTCGAACATCACGCGGGCAAACAGGCCCATGGCGGCGAATTTCGGTGCGGTTGCAAAGAAGGCGGTGACAGGTGTCGGCGCCCCTTCGTAAACATCCGGGGTCCACATATGGAACGGAACTGCCGAGACTTTGAACGCAAGGCCGGTTGCGATGAACACGAGGCCCACCAGCAGGCCAAGCCCCACATGACCGTCATTTGCGGCGGTAATGATGCCCGCAAAATCAGTGGTGCCAGCATAGCCATAAGCCAGCGAGGAACCGTAAAGCAGCAGGCCAGACGACAGGGCACCCAGCACGAAATACTTCATACCGGCTTCGGTCGATTTGGCGCTGTCGCGGTTCAGCGAGGCCACCACATAGAGGGCAAGCGATTGCAGCTCCAGCCCCATGTAAAGCGACATGAGGTTGCCGGCTGACACCATCATCATCATGCCGACGGTCGAAAGGGCAACCAGAATGGGGTATTCGAATTTCAGCAATCCACGGCGCGACATGGTCGCTTCGCCCACCACCAAAACAGCTGCCGCAGCAAGCAGGATCGCAATTTTGCCAAACCGTGCATAGGCATCGTCGATGAACATGCCGTTGAAGGCCGAACTGGCCCCCTCACCGCCTGCAATGATCACCGCGAGGGCAACCATGACGCCAGCGGTGACCCAGGTCAGCAGCTTGGCCATCGTATCTTTGCCGGTATAGACCGCGCCCAGAAGGGCGGCCATGGCATAGACCGACAGCAGGATCTCGGGAAGAACCGTTTGAATGTCGACAGAGCTCATAATCCGCCCCCTTTAGTGCGAGGTTGCCGCTTGCATCACCTCGGCCGTGTCGGCCGGGAGTGCAGCGTGGTAGTTGTTGAGAAGCGCCTCAACCGACGGTCCGATGATATCGGTCACCAGCGACGGATAGACACCCAGGATCAGGGTCATGGCAACCAGCGGGGCAAAGATCATCTTTTCCCGTTTGTCCATGTCGGTGATCGCCTTCAGGCTTTCCTTGATCAGGTCGCCAAAGACCACCCGACGGTAAAGGTAAAGCGCGTAAGCTGCCGAGAAGATCACACCGGAGGTTGCCACCAGGGCCACCCAGGTGTTGGCCTGGAACATCCCCACCAGCGTCAGGAATTCACCCACAAAGCCCGAGGTGCCCGGAAGCCCGACATTGGCCATGGTGAAGAACATGAAGATCAACGCATAGGACGGCATCCGGTTCACCAGCCCGCCATAGGCGCTGATGTCACGGGTATGCATCCGGTCATAGATCACGCCGACACACAGGAAGAGTGCGCCCGAGATGAAGCCGTGGCTGATCATCTGGAAAATCGCCCCATCCACACCTTGCTGGTTCGCAGCAAAGATACCGGCGGTCACATACCCCATGTGGGCAACAGACGAATAGGCGATCAGCTTTTTCATATCCTCCTGCACCATCGCCACAAGCGAGGTGTAGACAATAGCGATGGCCGAGATCCACAAGATGAAACATGCCATCGTGTCTGCCCCGACCGGGAACATCGGCAATGAGAACCGCAGGAAGCCATAGCCGCCCATCTTCAGAAGGATCGCAGCCAGAACCACCGAACCGGCGGTCGGCGCCTGCACGTGAGCATCCGGCAACCAGGTATGCACCGGCCACATCGGCATTTTCACCGCGAAAGAGGCAAAGAAGGCCAGGAACAGCAGGGTCTGGATCCCGCCGACGATATGAATCCCCATGAAGGTGATGGTCTCACTGTCAAACTTGTGACCGGCCAGCACCTCGAAATCCGTGCCCACTTCCAGCGCCATATAGACCATGGCAACCAGCATCAGGACCGAACCGATGAACGTGTAGAGGAAGAACTTGAACGCGGCATAGATCCGGTTCGCGCCCCCCCAGATCCCAATGATCAGGAACATCGGGATCAGGCCTGCTTCGAAGAACAGGTAGAACAGAACCAGGTCCAGCGCCATGAACACGCCCAGCATCAGGGTTTCCAAAAGCAGGAAGGCAATCATGTATTCCTTCACACGCTTTTCGACACCCCAGCTGGCCCAGATGGTCAGCGGCATCATGAACGTGGTCAGCATGACAAACAGGACCGAAATCCCGTCGACACCCATCTTGTATTTCAGGCCCATGATCCAGTTTGCCTCTTCGACAAACTGATACCCGGTGTTCTCGGCATCAAATCCGGTCAGAACCAGAAGCGAGAACAGGAAGGTGGCAATGGTTGCTGCCAGCGCCAGCCATTTGGCATTGCGTGCAGCCGCCTTGTCATCTCCGCGCAGAAAGAGCGCAAGGATGACCGCCGCAACCAGCGGCAGGAAGGTAATGATGGAAAGCAGGTTATTCATTAGTGCGACCCACCGTTGATAAGCATAAGCGAAACCAGAGCAACGATGCCGAGGATCATCGCAAAGGCATAGGTGAAGACATAACCGGACTGGGCCCGGCCGGCCTGTTTGGTGACCCAGGGCACAAAGCCCATGGCCACACCGTTCAGGAAGCCGTCGATGGTATTCCCGTCACCGCGTTTCCACAGGAAACGACCGATGGCAAAGGCGGGCTTGACGAAAATCGCATCGTAAAGTTCGTCGAAATACCATTTGTTCAGCAGGAACTGGTAAATCGCCGGGAAAGTGTTGGCCAGGCGTTTCGGCAAGGACGGGTTCACGATGTAGAACCAGAACGCAACCACAAACCCCAGAGCCATGGCGATGAAGGGCGAGACTTTGACCCAGGTCGGGGCATGGTGCGCCTCATCCATCACATGATTGTCCGGTGCCATGAAGATGGCGCCCACAGGTGCGCCGTGTGCCATGCCCGTCGCCTCGTGATCGTCGCCATGAGCCGCGTCCGCAGCCGGGGCATGATCATCCGTCGCCGCAGCGCCATGATCCCCCGCATCAGCGGTCGCATGGGCTTCGATGCCGAAGAACTGGTTGACCTTGTTATGATCGCCAAAGAACGACCCGTACCAGATCATCCCCGAGAAGATCGCGCCAAGGGCCAGAACCCCAAGCGGCACCAGCATCACCATCGGGCTTTCATGAGCATGATCATGGGTGTGCTTGTCGCCACGCGCCTTGCCAAAGAAGGTCAGGAACATCAGGCGCCATGAATAAAAGCTGGTGAAGAGCGCGGCGATGACCAACATCCAGAAGGCATAGCCCCCCTGGGTGCCTGCATAGGCGCTTTCAATCACCGCATCTTTCGACAGGAAGCCCGCAAAGCCGATATGGGTCAGCGGAATGCCAACACCCGTGATGGCCAGCGTCCCGATCATCATCGCCCAGAATGTCATCGGCATCTTCTTACGAAGGTTGCCATAGTTGCGCATGTCCTGCTCGTGATGCATCCCGTGGATCACCGAACCGGCCCCAAGGAACAGCATTGCCTTGAAGAAGGCGTGGGTGAACAGGTGGAACATGGCAACCGAATAGACGCCGACACCTGCGGCCACGAACATGTAGCCCAGCTGGGAACAGGTCGAATAGGCAATCACGCGTTTGATGTCGTTTTGCACAAGACCCACGGTGGCCGCGAAGAATGCGGTGGTGGCACCCAGCACAACGATGAAATCTGTGGCCGCCGGGGCGTATTCCATCAAAGGCGACATACGGCAGACCAGGAACACACCCGCGGTCACCATGGTGGCTGCGTGGATCAGGGCCGACACCGGGGTCGGGCCTTCCATCGCATCGGGCAGCCAGGTGTGCAGGATCAGCTGAGCCGATTTGCCCATTGCACCGACAAACAGCAGGAAGGCCAGCAGGTTGGCCGCGTTCCACTCGGTCCAGAGGAAATGGATCTGCGTTTCTGCCAGTTGTGGTGCCGCGGCAAACACGTCGTCAAAACGGATGCTGTCCGTCAGGTAGAACAGACCGAAGATCCCCAGAGCGAAGCCGAAATCCCCCACGCGGTTCACCACAAAAGCCTTGATGGCCGCAGCGTTTGCGGAGGGTTTTTTGTAATAGAACCCGATCAGCAGGTAGGACGCCACCCCCACACCTTCCCAGCCAAAGAACATCTGCAGCAGGTTGTCAGAAGTGACCAGCATCAGCATGGTGAAGGTAAAGAAGGACAGGTAGGCAAAGAAACGCGGACGATAGCTGGCATCACCAAAGTGATCGTCATGCGCCATGTAGCCCATCGAATAGAGATGCACCAGCGACGAGACCGAGGTAACGACGATCAGCATGATCGCGGTCAGACGATCCAGACGGATCGACCAGTCCACGCTCAGCGAACCCGACGACACCCAGTCCATCAGGTGAACGGTCTGGGTGTCCGACCCAAGCCCGAAAAAGATGCTCCAGGACAGAGCGGCGGAGAGGAACAGAAGCGCGGTGGTCAGAACCTGCGCCCCCTTGTCCCCGATCACGCGATGGCCGAAGCCCGCGATCAGCGCGCCGATGAGCGGCGCAAAGAGTACGATCGTAGCTGCCATTGCCTCAGCCTTTCATCACGTTGACATCTTCCACGGCAATCGAGCCGCGGTTACGGAAGAAGCTGACGAGGATGGCCAGGCCAATTGCGGCCTCGGCCGCAGCAACCGTCAGCACGAAGAGGGTAAAGACCTGACCGGTCAGATCCCCCAGATAGCTGGAGAAGGCCACAAGGTTGATGTTCACCGCCAGAAGCATCAATTCGATGCTCATCAGCAGGATGATCACGTTCTTGCGGTTCAGGAACAGCCCGAAAATGCCGATGACGAACAAAGCCGCCGCGACGCCCAAATAATGCTCAAGTCCTACCATTATGTCCTGTTCCCTTCTTGGACCACGCAGATCGCGGCCCGCTTCTTTTCGTATGTTTCTGTCCGGATCATGATGTCAGCCCACTCACAACCCCTGGCCCGGTTTCACGTCGATGATTTCCATCGCCTTGGCCGGGTCGCGGTGCATCTGTGCCATCACGTTTTGGCGTTTCACATGGGTGCGGTGGCGCAGCGTCAGCACAATCGCTCCGATCATCGCGACCAGCAGGATCAGCCCCGCCAGTTGGAAGAGGAGGATATAGTCGGTGTAAAGCACCAGACCCAGCGCCTCGGTGTTGTGGATCTCTGCGATCGCCGGGGTGATCGACTGGCGTGCAGCCTCGGCCCCGTCAGCGAAATGCCAGGTGCCGAAGATGGTGCCCAGTTCCATCAGCAGGATCACACCGATCAACAGTGCCAAGGGCAGCGATTGGGCGATCTCGGCCTTCAACTCGGCGAAATCCACATCCAGCATCATCACCACGAAGAGGAACAGCACTGCGACGGCGCCCACATAGACGATCATCAGGAGCATCGCCACGAACTCGGCCCCCAGCAGAACAAACAGACCGGTTGCGCCCACAAAGGCGGTGATCAGCCAAAGCACCGAATGCACGGGGTTGCGTGCCATAACAGTGAAAAATCCACCCGTGACCGTGGTCAGGGCAAAGAGGTAAAAAGCGTAGTCGGCAACGCTCATGCGTCCCCCTCCTCGTTTTCGTCAAAGACAGCTTGCGCTTCTTCCAGCGCCCGGTTCATCGCCGGCAGGCCGCCCAACATGGACATTTGATAGATCACTTCCGCAATCTCTTTTTCGGATGCCCCCGCTTCAAGAGCGTGGCGCACGGTGATTTTGATCTGCGGGCCAGCTTGCGCCCCCGCGGCCACCAGACCGGCGAGTGCAACCAGCATCCGCGTCTTGGTGTCCAGACCATCTTTGTTGAAAGCATTGCCAAACATCAGGTCCATCATGTCTTTCGGCATGGTGGGCATCAGCTTATCAAGACCTTCGGGCACGAACTTCTCCAACGCCGGATTGAAGGCGCGCAGCATATGCGTGCCCTGCTCCAGCATCTCGGCGTATTTCTTGGAAAAGTCGTTCATGTTCTTTCTCACCCTTTAGCGATACGGCGCGTCCAGCTCGATATTGCGGGCGATTTCGGCTTCCCAACGTTCGCCGTTCTCCAGCAGTTTTTCCTTGTCGTAGAACAGCTCCTCGCGGGTCTCAGTAGCAAACTCAAAATTCGGCCCCTCAACAATTGCATCCACCGGGCAGGCTTCCTGGCAGAAACCGCAATAGATGCATTTGGTCATGTCGAGGTCATAGCGCGTGGTGCGGCGCGAGCCATCTTCGCGCGGTTCCGCGTCGATGGTGATCGCCTGCGCCGGGCAAATCGCTTCGCAGAGTTTACAGGCAATGCAACGCTCTTCCCCGTTGGGATAGCGGCGCAGCGCGTGTTCACCGCGGAAACGGGGCGACAGAGGTCCCTTCTCATGCGGATAGTTCAGCGTTGCCTTCGGTGCGAAGAAGTATTTCAGGCCAAGCTGAAACCCTTTCACAAAATCCGCCAGCAGGAAGTATTTTGTTGCGCGTGCGTAATCAAAAGCCATCTATCAGCCCCCCACTGCCCAGCGGGCATACGTGCCCCAGAATGCCCCGTATTGGGCGAAGAATGCGACCAGAACAACCCAGGCCAGCGACAGTGGCAGGAATACTTTCCAACCAATGCGCATCAGCTGGTCATAGCGGTAGCGCGGCGTGATGGCCTTCACCATCGAGAAGACGAAGAAGAAGAAGAAGATCTTGATCGCCAGCCAGAAGAACCCGTCCGGCAGTGCCTCAACCGGCGACAGCCAGCCACCGAAGAACAGGATCGAAATCAGCGTACACATCAGCACGATGGCTACATATTCACCGATCATGAACAGAAGGAACGGGGTCGAGGAATATTCCACCTGATAGCCAGCCACCAGTTCCGATTCCGCCTCTGGCAGGTCGAACGGCGGGCGGTTGGTTTCCGCGAGCGCCGAGATCAGGAACAGGAACACCATCGGGAAATGCGGCAGCCAGTACCAGCTGAAGAGGCCAGCACCGTCCTGCGCGCGCACGATGTCACCAAAGTTCATCGACCCGGTGGTGATGATCACACCGATGATGATCAGACCGATCGAGACTTCGTAAGAAATCATCTGTGCCGCCGAGCGCAGCGAGCCCAAGAACGGGTATTTCGAGTTCGACGCCCAGCCGCCCATGATCACGCCGTAAACCTCAAGCGAGGAGACCGCGAAGACAAACAGGATCGCCACATTCACATCCGCCAGCACCCAGCCGTCGTTGAACGGGATCACCGCCCAGGCCACCATGGCAAGCACGAAGCTCATCATCGGGGCGAGGAAGAAGACAAAACGGTCGGCCCCTGCGGGCACCACGATTTCCTTCAGCACATATTTCAGGAAGTCCGCAAAGGATTGCAGCACCCCGAAGGCACCCACCACGTTGGGACCTTTGCGCATTTGAACAGCTGCCCAGACCTTGCGGTCAAAATAGAGCAGAAAGGCCAGCGCCACCAGAAGTGGGACCACGATCAGCAAACACTGACCAATGATCAAAAGCGCGATGCCCAGGTTGGTTGTCGTGAAGAATTCATACATATCTCTTCATGCCCTCAGACCGTCGGTATTCCGTTTTCAAGACAATTCTGCACAGTCACTTCCGCATCGATCGTTTTCAGACCCTTTGGAAGCGCGGCCGAAATCACGTAAGCCGCATTGCCTGTCCAGGTATTGCCCCTGTCATTCACTGTTGTGCGCACATGGCGGGCAAATCCGTACCCGCGAATAAGCGCATATTGCGCGGCCGCGCATTCCGCATAGGCCGCCACATCTTCGTTGCCACGCGCACCAGACATGGTGACGTGAAAATTGACCAGATCCCCATCCAGAAGCTGCGTCTTCACCCCAAGGTATTCTGGGCTAAAGGGCTGCGGCTCCTCGGTTTTCTGCGGCTCAGACGGCACACAGGCAGACAGGAGAGCGGCCAGAGCGCCCCCCGTCATCATTGCCTGTGTTCCCATCTTACGCATTGTCCGGATCCCGTCCTGTTCGTGTTACTCTGCTGCCAGCTTTTCAGACTGACGCGCCCGTGCCTGGGCAGACAGCTCTGCCATCACCTCAGAGGCGCGCGCAATCGGGTTGGTCAGATAGAAATCGCCGATCACATAGCGGAAGCTCGCTTTGCCAAGCGACCCGGTGGTGAGCGGTTGCCAGCTGTTTTCAACAACCTGGTCGATGGCAGCCAGATGCGGCACCGCGTCAACCATTGCCTGACGCAGACCCGCGAGGCTGTCCCACGGAAGGGTCTGACCCAGTTCGGCCGACAGGGCGCGCAGAATGGCCCAGTTTTCCTTGGCCTCACCCACCGGGAAAGCGGCGCGTTGCGCAAGCTGCGGACGGCCTTCGGTGTTGACGAAAAGACCAGCCTCTTCCGTATAAGCCGCCCCCGGCAGGATGATATCGGCGCGCATGGCACCGCGATCCCCGTGGCTGCCCATGTAAATCACGGTGGGGCCCGCATCGATGTCGATCTCGTCCGCGCCCATGTTGAAGATCACCTCTGCATCATGGGTGGCCGCCTCGATGCCGCCTTCGGTCACCGCACCCACATCCAGCGCGCCCACACGACCGGCGGCCGTGTGCAGAACCATCAGTTTGGAACCGGTATCTTCAGCCAGTTTCATCGCCGCGGCCAGAACCGCCAGACCGTCAGCTTCGCGCAGAGCGCCCATGCCGACAATCACAACAGAAGGCGCGTCTTTCACGGCGCCGTAGTCTTTGTTCAGCAGGCTTTCCAGCGCTGCGCGGTCATTGCCAACATGCGCATATTCATAAGTCAGATCAACGGCGTCCCCCACCAGACCGACATTGGCACCTTTCAGCCAGGCCTTGCGGATCCGCGCGTTCAGAACCGGCGCTTCGACACGCGGGTTGGTGCCAATGAGCTGAATGAACTTTGCATTGTCGATGTCTTCGATCGACGCGGTGCCCACGTAGCCCGAACGGTTGTCGGTGGGCAGGCGCGCGTTATCGACACGGCATTCCACCTTGCCGCCCAGCCCTTCGATCAGAGTCTTGAGCGAGAACGCCATTTCGACATTGGCCAGATCCCCAATGAGACCTGCAACCTTCTTGCCCTTCATCGCCTCAGCCGCTGCGGTCAGGGCTTCGCCCCAACCTGCTTTGCGCAGCTTGCCATTTTCACGGATATAAGGCGTGTCCAGGCGCTGACGGCGCAGACCGTCCCAGATGAAGCGGGTCTTGTCGGAAATCCATTCCTCGTTCACGCCATCATGGTTGCGCGGCAGGATCCGTTTCACTTCGCGGCCCTTGGTGTCGACGCGAATGTTCGAGCCCAGAGCGTCCATCACATCAATGGTTTCGGTCTTGGTCAGTTCCCACGGACGGGCGGTGAACGCATAAGGTTTTGAGGTCAGCGCGCCAACCGGGCAGAGGTCAATGATATTGCCCTGCAGGTTGCTGTCCAAAGTCTGATTCAGATAGCTGGTGATTTCCGCGTCTTCACCGCGACCGGTCTGCCCCATCTGGGTGATGCCCGCGACCTCGGTCGTGAAGCGCACGCAGCGGGTGCAGGAAATGCAGCGGGTCATCGTGGTCGACACAAGCGGACCAAGATCCAGATCGTCCACGGCACGTTTCTGTTCCTTGAACCGCGAGCCGGACAGGCCATAGGCAACCGCCTGGTCCTGCAGGTCACATTCGCCACCCTGATCGCAGATCGGGCAATCCAGCGGGTGGTTGATCAGCATAAATTCCATCACACCTTCGCGGGCCTTCTTGACCATCGGCGAGTTGGTTTTCACCACCGGCGGCTGGCCTTCCGGCCCCGGGCGCAGATCACGCACCTGCATCGCGCAGGAGGCTGCGGGTTTGGGCGGGCCGCCCACAACTTCGACAAGGCACATGCGGCAGTTGCCGGCAATCGACAGACGCTCGTGATAACAGAAACGCGGCACTTCCACGCCTGCTACCTCACAAGCCTGGATCAGCGTCATCGCGCCATCCACTTCGACTTCCATATCGTCAATGACGATCTTTTTCAGGTCGCTCATCACGGTCCCTTTTCATCCTGCAAGAGGCCCATGCCCCCTGCCCTTTCCTTGCCTTTACCCGCAGGCCCTGCCGTCATTCCGACAGAAGCTTGCCCGTAAAAGTTCCTTTATCCATTTCTGCGCGGCCCACCGCACAGTAACTTTCCTCGTCGCCCTTTCGGGCGCCCATATCCGCAAGCATCGGTTCGGCAATGGCCCGAAACCGTTCCTGCTCTTCCTTGCTGTCCACATAGGCCACGGTCTCACGGATCGAGTAGCCCAGAGAATGCGCATAGGCCTGAAGGGCCATCGCCTTGTTGAACAGTCGAAACTTGCGCAGGCTCAGCGTGTCGCAGTTTTCGTCGATCAAATGGGCAAGCGCCGCCCAAAGCAGTTCGTTATGCACCCGCGTATCTTTGCGCATCACCGCGTAATCCACCGCAAATGCGGACGTGGCGATAGTTGCGGCAAGAACACTGGCGAGAACGGTTTTGAACTTGGTCATGAAATCACTCCTTTTGCTGTGCAAAAGGTGGAAACCCGTCCCCGTGACATGCAATAACAACGCCCGTCAGCAGGCAAATTAACGCCTGCTTCCAAGATGTTACGCATGGGGGGGCACGTTTTCATGACCTTGTTTCTTCCTGCTCTTATTCAGCCGCGATGCTGGCTTTGCCCTGTTTGTTGACCCGGATGCGATCTTCGATCTCGTCGCGGAAATTGCGGATCAGACCCTGGATCGGCCAGGCAGCTGCATCACCAAGGGCGCAGATCGTGTGACCTTCCACCTGCTTGGTGACATCCCACAGCATGTCGATCTCTTCCACATCCGCTTCGCCCCGCATCAGGCGATCCATCACCCGCATCATCCAACCGGTGCCTTCGCGGCACGGCGTACACTGGCCACAGCTTTCGTGTTTATAGAATTTCGACAGGCGCCAGATGGCCTTGATGATGTCGGTCTGCTGATCCATCACGATCACGGCAGCAGTGCCGAGGCCCGAACCGAGATCATTGCGCAGATAGTCGAAATCCATGATCGCGTCGCGCATGTTTTCGCCACGCACACAGGGCACCGAAGAACCGCCGGGGATCACCGCCTTGAGGTTGTCCCAACCGCCGCGAATACCGCCGCAATGCTTTTCGATCAGCTCTTCGAACGAGATCGACATCGCTTCTTCGACCACACAGGGATTGTTCACATGTCCCGAAATGCCGAAAAGCTTGGTGCCCGCATTGTTCGGACGCCCAAACGAGGTAAACCATTCCGGGCCGCGCCGCAGGATGGTCGGCACAACGGCAATCGATTCCACGTTGTTCACCGTGGTCGGGCAGCCATACAGGCCAGCCCCCGCCGGGAAGGGCGGCTTCATGCGCGGCATGCCTTTTTTGCCTTCAAGGCTTTCGATCAGCGCGGTTTCCTCACCGCAGATATAGGCGCCGGCGCCGTGATGCAGGAACAGGTCAAAATCCCAGCCCGACCCTGCGGCGTTCTTGCCGATCATGCCCGCATCATAGGCTTCATCAATCGCGGCCTGCAGCGCCTCACGCTCGCGGATGAATTCGCCGCGGATATAGATGTAGGCCGTGTTGGCGTTCATCGCAAAAGACGCAATCAGCGCGCCTTCGATCAGCGTGTGCGGATCGTGGCGCATGATTTCTCGGTCTTTACAGGTGCCGGGTTCGGACTCATCCGCATTGATCACCAGATAGGCCGGGCGACCGTCGCTTTCCTTGGGCATAAACGACCATTTCAGACCGGTCGGGAAGCCCGCGCCCCCGCGCCCGCGCAGCCCTGAGGCCTTCATCTGTTCGATGATCCAGTCGCGACCCTTCTTGATGATCCCGGCTGTGCCGTCCCAGTGGCCACGTGCCTTGGCGCCCGCAAGGGTGCGCTCGTGCATGCCATAAAGGTTGGTAAAGATCCGGTCTTTATCCTGCAGCATTCGCTCTTATCCTTCATCATTCCGGCGGCTCTTGCGCCAGATCCGATACGTTAAGACCAGGCCAAACACAAACCCGGCCAGGGCCATCAGATCCACCAGCGCCATGGTCCGATTAGACCATTCGAGGCTTTTCCCGACCCAGGCAGCACCGACCCACAGCGCACCGGTCAAGGCAATGACGATCCCCGCCACGCGCCCGTCCCGGCCAATACTGTTCAATGGGTCCTGTGCCATCGTCATACTTTCATTCCGCCCTTAATAGACGTCGCCCTTTTTCACCTTGTTCGAAAACGCGGTCTCTCCGCCCTCGGCAAGGATCTTGGCCTGTTCGACCCAACCATCCCGTTCGATCCGGCCTTTGAATTTCAGATTGTCATCCACCCAGGCAATCTCGTCCGCGGTCCATTTTGCGATCTGGTCGAAATGCCAGAACCCCAGTTCGTTCAGGGTCTGCTCCAGCTTGGGACCAACACCTTTGAGCTGTTTGAGATCATCGGCGCCGGCCTTGCGCGGCGCTTTCATGACGCGCGGCTTCCTGGCCTCACCAGTGGTGGCAGCAGGGGCCTCTGCCTTGTCAGCTTTGGCTTTCTTGGCAGGCGCAGCTTTCTCAGCCGTCGCTGCCGCAGGTTTGGCTGCTTTCTTCTGCTGATTGGCAGGCTTGCCTGCCTCCGCCGCTTTCGGCGGGGCCGTCTTGGCGCCGGTGGCATTCTTGCCCAGCCACGGGGTCGAGAGCGGCACTTCGGTGCCGTCGATCCGCTTGATGCTGTCGCCAATATCCGTTGCCAGCTGCACCGAGGCGTTATACTGCGCCTTGCCGCTTTCAAATTCGGTGAGCGAGGTCAGACCGGCCAGCGGTTCCGACCCGTAACGACCGTTTTGCGGACCGGGCACCGGCACGGTGCCCGCGGCCATCTCATCGATCATCTTGGCAAAACCTTCGGCGGTCAGATCCTCGAAGTAATCTTTGCCGATCTGCGCCATCGGCGCGTTGGTGCAGGAGCCAAGGCACTCGACCTCTTCCCAGCTGAACTTGCCATCCGCCGACAGGGTATGCGGCTTGTCCGCAATCTTCTCACGACACACGGCAATCAGGTCTTCCGCGCCACAAATCATGCAGGACGTGGTGCCGCAGATCTGGATATGCGCCACGGATCCAACCGGTTGCAGTTGGAACATGAAGTAGAAGGACGCCACTTCCAGCACGCGGATATGGGCCATGCCGAGCATGTCGGCCACGGCTTCTATCGCGGGCTTGGAGAGCCAGCCTTCCTGTTCCTGGGCACGCCACAGAAGCGGGATCACCGCCGAGGCCTGACGCCCTTCGGGATATTTCGTAATCTGCCCTTCCGCCCAAGCAAGGTTGGCGGGTGTGAAAGCAAAGCTTTCGGGCTGTTCATGATGCAAACGGCGGAGCATTAGCGGTCGATCTCCCCAAACACGATATCCATGGTGCCGATAATGGCGGCGACGTCGGCGAGCTGGTGGCCACCGGCCACGTAATCCATCGACTGAAGGTGCAGATACCCCGGCGCGCGGATCTTGGCGCGGTAGGGTTTGTTGGACCCGTCAGAGACGAGGTAGACGCCAAACTCACCTTTCGGGGCTTCCACGGCGGCGTACACTTCGCCTGCCGGAACCTTGAACCCTTCGGTGTAGAGCTTGAAGTGGTGGATCAGGCTTTCCATGTCGCGCTTCATGTCGCCGCGTTTCGGCGGGGTCAGCTTGCCACGGGCCAGAACGTCGCCCTGCCCATCGGGTGCGCGCAGTTTGGCAATCGCCTGATGCATGATGCTGAGCGACTGGCGCATCTCTTCCATGCGGACCAGGTAACGGTCATAGCAGTCGCCGTTCTTGCCGACCGGGATCTGGAAATCGAACTCGTCATAGCATTCATAGGGCTGCGCACGACGCAGATCCCAAGCGAGGCCCGAGCCGCGCACCATCACGCCCGAATAGCCCCAGTTCAGAATGTCCTCTTCATTCACGACGCCAATATCGGCGTTACGCTGTTTGAAGATGCGGTTTTCGGTCAGCAGCCCGTCGATATCGTCGATCTTTTCCGGGAACTCATTGGCCCAGGTTTCGATATCATCAATCAGTTCCGGCGGCAGGTCCTGATGCACACCACCGGGACGGAAATAGTTGGCGTGCAGGCGGGCCCCGCAGGCGCGCTCGTAAAAGATCATCAGCTTTTCACGCTCTTCAAAGCCCCAGAGCGGCGGCGTCAGCGCGCCCACGTCCATGGCCTGCGTGGTGATGTTCAGCAGGTGGTTCAGGATCCGGCCGATTTCCGAATACAGCACCCGGATCAACTGCCCGCGACGCGGCACTTCGACCCCGGCGAGCTTTTCGATCGCCAGACACCAGGCATGTTCCTGGTTCATCGGCGCCACATAGTCGAGCCGGTCAAAATAGGGGAGGTTCTGCAGATAGGTGCGGCTTTCCATCAGCTTTTCGGTGCCGCGGTGAAGCAGGCCGATATGCGGGTCAGCGCGTTCCACGATCTCGCCATCCAGCTCCAGCACCATCCGCAGCACGCCGTGCGCGGCCGGGTGTTGCGGGCCGAAGTTAATATTGAAATTGCGGATCTTCTGTTCGCCGGTTTCGGCGTCATTGAAGCCTTTGGTTCCGTCCATCATACGTTCACCATCTTCTGGGTCCATTCCGCCGGCAGTTCACCCATGAACTTTTCGACGAAATTGTATTGCGGGTTCAGGGCCTGTCGCAGTTTTTCGACGGGCGCCGCGAAATTCGGGTAACGCAGCCCTTTATGGACGCGTTTCTCAAAAAGGGCCTTGGCCGGTTCAAGGCCTGCAAAAGCGCACAGGCGTTGAATGGCATTCTCCGAGAACAGGGTCTCGTAATATTCGAAATGCACACGCTCACGCGGGACAACCTTCAGCAGGTTGTTGATCGTGCGGCGGTAATTCGAACGCAGGATGTGCAGATCGCTGTCTTCCTCTGAGAGGAATTTTTCAATCTTGCGATTGAGCTTGTCCAGATCCCCATGGCTGTCCATGCGCAGATGCGACAGGATCCGCTCCACCGGGTCGCGCATCAGAAACAGGAAACGGGCATTTTCGGACAGATCCGCCATCTTTTGAAAGCTTTGTGCCGAAAGAGATCCGTAAGACGGGGTGAAATCCACCGCCAGCCCGGCTTTGCCATGATCCGAGATGAAATCCAGATATGCCGCATCGTCACGGGTCTGGCCATCAAAGCAAGTGACCCAGTTATCAATGGCCGCGATGGCCGCGTCCTGGAACGCCTTGGCCTCTGCCTTCTTCTCGGTTTTGTTGGCCTGGGCCAGATCCGCACGTCGGGCGCGGTGCTGGTCCAGCCAGAACCCGCCACGACCGCCTTCAAGACTGTCCCAGTAATGCACTTCCTTCAGCGCGCGCGTCTTTGCTGTGGGGTGGTAATAGAAATAGTCGAAAAGCCAGCTGGTGCCGGATTTCGGTGCCCCCACACAGTAAAGAATGTTTTGCGCGCTCATGCCCTGATCCTGCCCGATTACTTTCCGGCCTCGTCAGATTTCTCATCACCGGGCAGGACATAGTTGGCCCCTTCCCATGGCGACATGAAATCGAACTGGCGGTAATCCTGGGTCAGCGACACGGGTTCATAAACCACGCGTTTTTCAACCTCGTCATAGCGCACTTCGGTATAGCCGGTGGTCGGGAAATCCTTGCGCAGCGGATGGCCGCGGAAACCGTAATCCGTCAGCAGGCGACGCAGGTCCGGGTGACCCGAGAACAGGATACCGAACATGTCGAACACTTCGCGTTCGAACCAGCCGGCCGAGGGGTGCACCTCGGTGATCGACGGCACCATTTCCTCTTCCCGCACGGCCACTTTCACGCGGATGCGCTGGTTGGTGTACATCGACAGGAAGTGGTAAACCACGTCGAAGCGTTCCTCACGCGACGGGTAATCCACCGCTGTCAGGTCCACGAGCGTCGAGAATTTGCAGGTCTTGTCGGCCTTCAGGAACTCGATGAACGAGGGGATGGCCGACAGCGGAACGGTGACGTTCAGCTCGCCAAAGGCAACCTCCCAGCTCAGTACGCAATCCGGGCGCTTCGCTTCCAGCATTGCGCCAAGCTCTTTCAGGTTGGCGGTGTTCGGGGCTTCACTCATCGCTTACCTCACAATCGTGCCGGTGCGGCGGATTTTGCGTTGCAGCTGCAGGATGCCGTAAACCAGCGCCTCAGCGGTCGGCGGACAGCCGGGCACATAGACGTCAACCGGCACAATGCGGTCACAGCCGCGCACAACCGAATAGGAATAGTGGTAATACCCGCCACCATTTGCGCAGGACCCCATCGAGATCACGTAACGCGGATCGGGCATCTGGTCGTAAACCTTGCGCAGCGCGGGGGCCATTTTGTTGGTGAGCGTCCCTGCCACGATCATGACATCCGACTGACGCGGAGAGGCGCGCGGCGCGATGCCATACCGTTCAAGGTCATAGCGCGGCATCGAGGCGTGCATCATTTCCACGGCGCAACAGGCCAGACCAAAGGTCATCCAGTGCAGCGACCCGGTGCGGGCCCAGTTGATGATGTCATCAGTGGTGGTCAGCAAAAAGCCCTTGTCAGCCAGCTGATCATTCAGCAGGCGGGTGGCGTGTTCACGGTCGCCCTGCGCCGTGTTTGCTCCGGTCATCACTCCCATTCGAGCGCCCCTTTCTTCCACTCATATGCAAAGCCGATGGTCAGCACGGCGAGGAACACCATCATCGACCAGAAGCCAACCAGCCCCACCCCTTTGAAGGCCACAGCCCAGGGGAACAGGAAAGCAATTTCCAGGTCGAAAATGATGAACAGGATCGACACCAGGTAGAACCGGACGTCGAACTTCATCCGTGCGTCATCAAATGCGTTGAAACCGCATTCGTAGGCGCTGAGTTTTTCGGGATCAGGATTGCGAACAGCCAAGACGACGGCGGCGATGATCAGCACAAGACCGATGACAATGGCAAGTCCGAGGAAAATGATGATCGGGAGATATTCCCTGAGAAGGTCTTCCACGTGTGGCTCCTTTTATGCGGCCCTGTTCCGGGCAAATCCGCATTCTGCTAGCTATGTGCGGTTTACCGCCGCACCGGTGTCGGGTCAACCAAGCGGGGTAAATATTCGGGTCTGTGAATGTTACCGCAAGAGCTTGCCTCACTTGTGAAATATCTCGTTGTTTATAAGGGGTTTCCACTGAAAACCCCATAAAACAACAGGGCGAATTTCATCACCTGTTAACCAAAATTTTAGGAGATGTCTCACCCGAGACACCTCCTTTTTTCAACAACATGATATTTGGGGGCTTGAAAAGAGACTCACCAATCCTAGATTTCGATCCCCCCGAGCCCAAAACGGGGAAAAATACTCGGATTTACGACATCCCTCGTGCAGATTACGACTGCCAGCTGGGCTTTTCCTTGGCAAAGAAGGCAGCAATACCTTCCTGTGCCTCGGCGCTTTCCCAACGAGAGACAAGCCCCGCAATGGTCTCGTCAATGATCTCCTCGGTGATCGGCGGCCCCAGACGACGGGCCAGCGCCTTGGCATCCGCCACCGCGCCAGGGGCACAGTTGAGGTAAGGAGCGACCTCTGCCTCAACCGCCGCATCCAGATCTTCCGGGGCAACCGCTTTGGCCAACAGCCCAAGTGTCACCGCCTCATCCGCGTCGAAAATCCGCGCGGACATGAACACGCGCCGCGCCATTGCTTCCCCCAGACGGGCAAGCACATAGGGCCCGATCGTGGCCGGAATCAGACCCAGCCGGGTCTCGGTCAGACCGAACTTGGCACCTTTGATTCCAATCGAAATATCGCTGACCGACGCCATGCCGACACCGCCCCCGAACGCCTGCCCCTGCACCTTTGCAATGAGGGGTTTTGGCATGATATTCAATGCGTTGAGCATCATGGCCAGCTTCTTGGCCTCAACCCCGCGCGTGACCGGATCAGCCGCCATCTGATCCTGCATCCAGCGCAGATCGCCCCCGGCACAAAAGCTTTTGCCGTCGCCTGTCAGGATCACCACGCGCACATGATCATCTGCGCCAAGTTTCTGCGCCGCATCGGTCAGTTCCTCGATCATCTGCGCGGACATGGCATTGTGCTTGTCCGCGCGATCCAGCAACAGGTTGGCCACGCCACGCTCATCCGTCGAAATCGAAATTGTCTGATAGCTCATCTTTTACCCCTCGATGCGCATTTGCCGCGCCATATCTGCGGCCTTGTCCAGAATGTTGCGGTCCAGCCCGGTGGTCATGCCCAGCGAGACCACGCGATCATGCACCGCCTCGCTGGCGACATTGCCCTGCGCACCCGGCGCATAAGGACAGCCGCCCAGCCCGCCCACAGCCGCGTCGAAGACCCGCAGCCCTTTGGCAATCGAGGCCTCGATATTGTCACAGGCCCGGCCGGACGTGTCGTGATAGTGACCGGCAAACATCTCTGGCCCGGCCACATCCAGCACCGCGTCCAGCATGGTCGAGATGCTTTCGGGTGTGGCCTGTCCAATCGTGTCGCCCAGGCTGATTTCGTAACAGCCCATCTCGATCAGCTTTTCAGCCACCCAGGCAACCTTGCTGGCGGGCGTCGGCCCGTCGAACGGACAGTCTGTCACGCAGGAAATATAGCCGCGCATTTTCACATTTGCCGCTTTTGCGGCTTCAGCTACCGGCAGAAATCGCTCAAGGCTTTCCTCAATCGAACAATTGATATTGGCCTTTGAAAACCCTTCCGAGGCAGAGCCGAAAATGGCAATTTCATCGGCCTTGGCCGCCATTGCCCCTTCGAACCCGCGCATATTCGGCGTCAGCGCCGCATAAGAGATCCCCGGAGCGCGGGTGATGCCCGCCAAAACATCCGCTGAATCCGCCATTTGCGGCACCCATTTCGGACTGACGAAACTGGCCACCTCGATGCGTTTGAACCCCGCCCCCGACAGCAGATCGACCAGGGCAATTTTCTCCGCCGTTGGAATCTGGCGTTTCTCGTTCTGCAACCCGTCGCGCGGGCCCACTTCGAAGATTTCTACATAATCCGACATGGCTGTTCTCACATTTCCGGGACAGGATAGAAATCCTGCGCATAAAATCTCTGTTCCCCTTCGCGGGCCACCGTGCGCTGGTGCGAGGGCATTGCCTGCATGCGCGCATGATAGGCCTGAATATTGGGGAACGCGTCCAGTTTCACGTAGTAAGGCGCGGCAAACAGGTTGAAGCCGAACATGATGTCCGCCGCTGAAAATCCACGGTCAAGCAGCCATTCCCGCCCCTCAAGCCGCGCGTCAAGCCCGGCAAGCGTGTGGCGCAACCGTGCCACGTTCAGCTTCAGCACAACGGGGCTGGCCTTGGCGGGCGGGCGCAGAAACACCATCTGCAGGTTCAACTGCTCAATCAGGCTGGCCATGGTTTCCGAATAATGGATCCATTGCAGGTAATCCGGCCGCTCGGCCTCGCCCGGTGCCACCCCAAGTTCCGGCGCATAGCGTTCCACCAGGTATTCGGTGATCGCCCCGCTTTCACTCATCGTGATGCCATCAATTTCAAGCGCGGGAATGCGGGTGGCGGGGGACACGGCGTTGAGCCCCCCCTGGAACATTTCCTTCGAGCCGATCTGATACGCCACCACCTCACATGGCTGCCCGATCCGATCCGCAAGCCCGATCTCTTCGATCAGCCACAGCACCCGGAACGAGCGGCCATATTGCACATGGTGCAGGCGGAAAGGATGATCACTCATCCTCGTCCTCCTCCAGTCGCACCAATGGCGCCCCCGCTTCGACCTGATCACCGGCGGCGCACAGCACCTCGGCCACCACGCCATCGCGCGCCGCTTCCAGCGAGTGTTCCATCTTCATCGCTTCGAGGATGGCAAGGCGATCGCCCTGCTTCACGTCCTGGCCCGCCTCAGCAAAGACCGCCTTCACAAGCCCCGGCATCGGGGCTTCGATGACCCCTGCCCCGGCCCCCGCGCCAGCATCGCGATCCAGCGGATCCGCCACGTGGAACTCCAGCCCGGACTGGGCAAAGACCGTCACCACATTGCCCGCTTTGGCCACGCGCGGTCCATGATCACCACCCAGTTCCCACTGGCCGTTGATACGACGGGCCACAACCTTCTCTTCCCCCACGGTGACCACGTGATGATCCGCCCCGTGAGAACACACCACAACTGCAAATTCCTCACCTGCATAGGTCAGGGTGACAAAGTGGTTGAGACCGCCCCAGAGGGTGAATCCGGTGCCTTTTGGCTTGAGCAGGTCCAGCGCCGAAAGCGCGGCGGCGGCGATGTCGCTCGGGCGCGGGCCGGGTTCGGCAATCAGTGCCTCAAGATCCCGGTCAATCAGGCCGGTATCCACATCACCGACGGCAAAGCCGTCATGCCGTGTCAGTGCCCCGAGGAATGCGAGGTTGGTCACCGACCCGGCCACTTCGGTCTGGGTCAGGGCCGCATTCATCTTTTGCAAAGCCGCTGCACGGGTCGCGGCATGCACCGTGATCTTGGCAATCATCGGGTCGTAAAACGGGCTGATCGTATCCCCCGCCCTGACCCCGGTATCCGATCGCGCCCCTGCGGGGAATTTCAGATGGGTCAGCGTGCCGGTGGCGGGCAGGAAGCCCTTTGGCACATCTTCTGCATAAAGGCGCGCCTCGAAGGCGTGACCGTTGATCGACAGCTCTTCCTGCTGCTTCGGCAATCCTTCCCCCGACGCCACGCGAAGCTGCCATTCCACCAGGTCAACACCGGTGATTTCTTCGGTCACGGGATGTTCCACCTGCAGGCGGGTGTTCATCTCCATGAACCAGAACCCATCGGTGCGCAGACCGTTTGAGCCATCCACAATGAACTCGACCGTGCCCGCGCCTTTATAGCCGATCGCCTCGGCAGCCCGCACACCGGCCATCCCCATCGCCTCGCGGACCTCGTCGGTCATGCCCGGCGCGGGGGCTTCTTCGATCACCTTCTGGTGGCGGCGCTGCAGCGAGCAGTCGCGTTCAAACAGGTGCACCGCTGACGTGCCATCGCCAAAGACCTGCACTTCGATATGGCGCGGGGAGAGGATGTATTTCTCAACCAGCACATCAGGATTGCCAAAGGCGGTCTGCGCCTCGCCCTGGGCCGAGGCCAGCGCATCGGCGAAATCCTTGGGATCATCCACACGGCGCATCCCTTTGCCGCCACCGCCGGCCACGGCCTTGATCAGCACCGGATAGCCCATTTTCTCAGCTTCGGAGGCCAGGAAAGCGGGATCCTGGTTTTCGCCATGATAGCCGGGCACGACGGGCACACCCGCCTCGACCATCAGCTTTTTCGCGGCGTCCTTCAGCCCCATCTTGCGGATCGCATCCGCCGAGGGGCCGATAAAGGTCAGGCCTGCCTTCTCAACCGCATCCACGAAGTCGGGGTTTTCCGACAGGAAGCCGTATCCCGGGTGGATCCCCTGGGCGCCGGTTTCAAGGGCCGCCTGGATAATGCGATCACCCAGAAGATAGCTTTCCGCCGGTTGCGGCGGACCGATATGCACGGCCTCATCCGCCATCATCACATGGCGCGCTCCGGCATCTGCATCCGAATAGACAGCCACGGTGGCAACCCCCAGTTTACGGGCGGTTTCCATGACCCGGCAGGCAATTTCGCCCCGGTTGGCAATCAGAATTTTCTTGAACATCTTATTGTTCCTTTTATCGGGCGGAGGCATTGGGGGCTGTCCGCCCCCAAACCCCCGAGAGTATTTTCGCCAAGAAGAAAGGCGAAACCGTTACATTCTGAAAACGCCGAACTTGGTGTCTTCGATCGGGGCATTGAGGGCGGCCAGGAGCGACAGGTAGAGGACTTCGCGTGATTTACGCGGGTCGATCACCCCGTCATCCCAGAGCCGTGCCGAGGCATAAAGCGGGTGGGACTGTTCCTCGAACATGTCGATGGTGGGCTGTTTGAAGGCGGCTTCTTCTTCCGCCGACCAGGTCCCACCTTTTCGTTCAATCCCGTCGCGTTTCACGGTGGCGAGCACGCCTGCGGCCTGTTCCCCGCCCATCACAGAGATGCGCGAATTGGGCCAGGTCCACATGAAGCGCGGCTGATAGGCGCGGCCGGCCATGCCATAGTTGCCCGCGCCATAAGAGCCGCCCACAACCATGGTCACTTTCGGCACATTGGTGGTGGCGACCGCGGTCACCATTTTCGCGCCATGACGCGCGATGCCTTCGTTTTCATATTTGCGACCGACCATGAAGCCGGTGATATTTTGCAAAAACACCAGCGGGATTTTCCGCTGCGAGCAAAGCTCGACAAAATGCGCGGCCTTTTGGGCGGCCTCGGAGAAGATCACACCGTTGTTGGCGATGATGCCAATCGGGCAGCCCATCAGATGGGCAAAGCCAGTCACGATGGTTTCGCCGAAACGGGGTTTGAACTCGTCAAAACGCGACCCGTCGACAATGCGCGCGATCACTTCGCGGATGTCATAGGGGGTCTTGAGGTCGGCGGGCACCACGCCCAGCAGTTCCTCGGCGTCATAAAGCGGCTCTTCCGGTTCCTGCCATTTCACGGTGAAGGGTTTTTCACGGTTCAGGCTTTCCACGGCGCGGCGCGCCAGTGCCAGCGCATGGGCATCATCTTCGGCCAGGTAGTCGGCCACGCCAGAGAGGCGGGTGTGCACGTCGCCACCGCCAAGGTCCTCTGCCGAGACAACTTCGCCGGTTGCGGCCTTTACCAGCGGGGGGCCTGCCAAGAAGATGGTGCCCTGTTCTTTCACAATGATGGTCACGTCCGACATGGCCGGCACATAGGCGCCGCCTGCGGTGCAGGACCCCATCACAACGGCGATCTGCGGGATGCCTTTGGCGGACATGCGCGCCTGATTGTAGAAGATGCGGCCAAAATGGTCGCGATCCGGGAACACTTCGTCCTGGTTGGGCAGGTTGGCCCCGCCGCTGTCCACAAGGTAAATGCAGGGCAGGTTGCATTCCTCTGCAATCTCTTGCGCGCGCAGGTGTTTTTTCACCGTCATCGGGTAGTAGGTGCCGCCTTTCACGGTGGCATCATTGCAGACGATCATGACCTCTTGGCCATGCACCTGACCGATCCCGGCAATCACGCCTGCGGCAGGGGCCGCATCGTCATACATGCCATGGGCAGCGGTGGCGCCGATTTCAAGGAAGGGGCTGCCCGGGTCCAGCAGGTTCGACACCCGGTCACGCGGCAGCATCTTGCCACGCGACAGGTGACGGTCACGCGAGCGTTCGCCCCCGCCCTGCATCGCCTTTTCAGCGGCCTCCGCCACCACATTCAGCGCGTCCAGATGGCCGTCACGATTGGCCTTGTAGGCTTCTGATCCCGGCATTGCTTGTGAGTTCAGTTTCATTCTGTGCATCCTTCATGGTTGCAGTTCGCGGCCTGATCCGCCGCAAGGTTTTGTTCCAGAGACCAGGCTTGCCGCGCAGTCAAATCAAGATAGCAGGACAGGCTGGCGGGACCGCCGCCCGTGCCACCCCCCCAGGTCGAGCGTTCATATTCACAAGACGCATCACGAAAGGGGATCCAAGCACGTTGCATCGCACGCAGCGCCTCGGCCTGGCTGGGCACACTTGATCCCAGCTCTGCCATCTCGGCATCCACGATTTTGCTTTGCTTCATCAGCAATCCATACGCCGCGTTCAACCGGCGGTCCCAATCATGCGCTTCTGCATCAAGGCATTGCACCATACTTGCGGTGCTCCATCCGTATTCAGTGCTTTCCATACAGGCGCTGGCCGAGGCCCCGAAACACTGATGCGCCTCGCCTTCCCCCCCTTTTTCCGCCAGACAATTCAGCGTGGCATCGAAAGAATAGGTGATGTCCTGCGCCAAGGCCGGAGCCCCCACGCAGGTCAAGGCGCATATGATCGCCCAGCGCTTCATTACTGGTTCGCCATCAGCTCACGGCCGATCAGCATCCGGCGGATCTCCGAAGTGCCGGCGCCGATTTCCATCAGTTTGGCATCCCGGAACAGGCGGCTGACGGTGCTTTCATTCATGAAACCGGTGCCCCCCATCGCCTGCACGGCCTGGTGCGCCTGCACCATCGCCTGTTCCGAGGCGTAAAGCACACAGGCGGCGGCGTCCTGACGGGTCACCTGACCACGGTCACAGGCCTTGGCCACTTCGTAGATATAGGCGCGGGCCGAGTTCATCGCAGTGTACATATCCGCCACCTTGGCCTGCATCAGCTGGAACTCACCGATTGGCTTGCCGAACTGTTTGCGTTCTTTCAGATAGGGCATGATTTCATCCATGCAGGCGGCCATGATGCCGGTGCCAATCCCCGACAGGACCACACGTTCGTAATCCAGCCCGGACATGAGCACCTTCACGCCTTTGCCCTCTTCTCCCAGCACGTTTTCAAACGGCACTTCCACGTCTTCAAAGATCAGCTCAGCAGTGTTTGAGCCACGCATCCCCAGCTTGTCGAAATGCGGCGAGGTCGAGAAGCCTTTCATATCTTTTTCAATCAGGAAGGTGGTGATGCCTTTGGGGCCCGCATCGGGGTCGGTCTTGGCGTAAACCACCAGAGTATCGGCGTCCGGACCATTGGTGATCCAGAACTTGGTGCCGTTCAGCACGTAATAGCCATTGCGCTTTTCGGCGCGCAGCTTCATGCCCACCACGTCAGAGCCTGCCCCGGCTTCGGACATGGCCAGCGCCCCCACATGTTCGCCCGAACACAGCTTCGGCAGGTATTTCGCCTTTTGCTCATCGGTCGCATTGCGGCGGATCTGGTTGACGCAGAGGTTCGAATGCGCCCCGTAGGACAGTGAAATCGAGGCCGAGGCACGGGCGATCTCTTCGACGATCACCACATGCGCCAGATAAGACATGTCCGAGCCGCCAAATTCCTCGGGCGTCGTGACCCCCAAAAGGCCCAGCTCACCAAATTCGGTCCACAGCTCGTTCGGAAACTCGTTGGTCTTGTCCGCCTGCTCGGCCAGCGGTTTAATCCGCTCCTGCGCAAAGGCGTGCACCATTTCACGCACGGCGTTGACGTCTTCTCCGAGGTCGAAATTCATGGAATTTGTGAACATAATGTGGTCCTCCGGGATGGGCCGGTTGCGACGGCCGGAATTAAGTGTCGCCCATTATTGAACGCTTGTTCATTTCCTAGACCGGGAGGCAGATTCGGGTCAATGGGGACGCAGCGTCGCAAATCCCCATGCCAAGGCAGATCAGAAGGTGAAACGACGCGCCCCCAGACGCTGGGCGGGTCTGCCGTCAATCGGCAACAGAGGAGGTTATGGCGCCCGGTTCTGAGACGCAGCGGCCACTTCGTCGCGGATGATCCGCACGATCTGAGCGCAATCATCAAGGCTGAAAGTCAGCGGCAGGCGCAGATCCAAGACCGCCTTCAGGATCCGGTCCGTCCGCGGCAGGCGGGGCGGATCTGCATATCGCCAGCTGTCATATCGGCTGGTGAAGCCCGTAGGCTCTTCGCCGCCGAACCATTTCAGTTCAACACCGCGCGCCGCACAGCGCATTACCACGCCCTCCACCTTTTCTGCCGCCCAATCCAACAGCAGGAACTGGAAGGACGACATGACATAGTCTTCCGCGTCAGGGCGTTCAATCAGCGTCAGTCCGGGCGTGTCCGCCAGCCCCGCCTCCACCGCACGATACCGGGCATTCCACCCTGCACATTGGCCCTCCAGCCTAGCGAGCTGAGGCCGCAGGATCGCCGCGCGCAGATTATCCATCCGACCGGAGATATTCGGGGTGAGGTATTTGATTTCGGCAAAGGCCTCGGGCGGTGGGGCAGCCAGATGACGTTCATAAAGCATGTAAGATCCCGACAGGATCGTGGCCCGTGCCATCAGGTCAGGATCATCCGAAATCAACAGCCCGCCTTCCCCGGAATTCAGATGCTTGTAGGTCTGGGTCGAATAGGCGGCCATCGCCCCATGCCGCCCGGACGGCCCCCCGTTCCAGCGCGCGCCCATCGTGTGGGCGCAATCCTCGATCACCACCACCCCGGCCGCATTGCAAAGCGCCATCAGCCGGTCCATGTCGCAGATATGCCCGCGCATATGGCTGAGCAACAGAACTTTGGCCTGAGGCAATTTTGCCTCCAGATCCTCCAGATCAATCGTCAGCGCCTCGGTGACCTCGACAAAAACGGGCCGTGCCCCCAGTGACGCGATGGCCCCAGGGACCGGAGCCAGGGTAAAGGCGTTGGTCAGCACCGCCTCCCCCGGTTGCACCCCCACGGCGCGCAGAGCGGTCGCGATGGCATAGCCGCCGGACGACACGGCCAGCGCATATTTCGCGCCCATTGCGGCGGCAAATTCCTGCTCCAGAAGCGCGGTTTGCGACAATTCCCCCTCGGCGACGTTATAGCGATGCAGGCGCCCATGGCGCAGCACCTCAAGCGCGGCGGCAACCGCGTCGTCGGGGATCGGTTCCTGCTGGGTGAAATTTCCGGAAAAGATCTCTTGTTCAGTCATATGCGTGCCTTTCCCCAAACCACCCGGCCCTTACCGTCACACCGTGACCGGCAGGCCAATCAGCCGGGCGACAATGTCGTCCAGATGATCGAAATGGTCCAGCATCGCTTCGGGGGCAAGCCGCGACACGCCCTGCCCCTCCGGACCGAACCCCACCAGGATGCAGGGCACGCCGGCTGCGCGCGCCGTTTCCCGGTCGGTCATGGTGTCCCCGATGATCAGCGACGCCTCAACGCGGCCACCAGCCTGTTCGACCGATGCCACATAGGGTGCGGGGTCCGGTTTGCGGGTGGGCAGAGTGTCTGCACCGATCAGCGACGTGAACAGGTCCCGGATCCCCAGTCGCGCCAGCAGAAGATCGGCCAGCCCCTCAGGCTTGTTGGTGCAGATCCCCACCGCATAGCCCTGCGCGCGCAACCGTTTCACCGCCGCCACCGCACCGGGGTAAAGTCGGGTATGCCGGTCGATCCCGATACGGTAATGGTCCAGCAGGTTGGGAAACTCGCGCTCCACATGGGGGTCGCGCTGCGAAACATCCCCATGCCCCAACCGCTCGAAGCCCAGATGCAGCATGGCGCGCCCTCCGTGAAAGGCGGTCAGGGCATCCGCCACCGGATCAAGCGGCTGCCCCTGCCCCAGCGCCTGAAAGCAGGCATTGGCAGCGGCGATCAGATCGCCGGATGTGTCCGCCAGCGTCCCATCAAGATCGAAGATAACAGTCTGCATCTGCCCCTCTTTTCTGCGGTGATCGGGTTTCGGCAAAAACACGCCAGTTGCGGCGTCGATATGGCCCGATGTGTAATCCATGGTAAAGTTAAGTGAACCTAGCCCTCTTGCGGGCGCTTACCCAAGAGGTAAAACGGGACCAACGGATTTAAAAGAGCAGATCACCATGACCACACCCTTGCCCACCGCCCTGATCCTGCTGGCCGCAGGACGCGGCACACGGATGAAATCGGACCTTCCCAAAGTGTTGCACGAGGTGGGCAATGCGCCGCTATTTGCCCATGCGCTGGCCTCGGGCCGTGATCTGGCGGCAGAGCGCACGGTGATGGTGGTGGGCCATGGGGCCGATCTGGTCAGGAAAGCCGCCCATGAGATCGACCCCGACATCACGCTGGCCGTTCAGGAAGACCAGCTTGGCACCGGCCATGCCGTGTTGCAGGCCCGCGAAGCACTGGCTGGCTTTGAAGGTGACGCGATTGTCCTCTATGGTGATACGCCTTTCATTCGCCCGGAGACGCTTCAGGCCATGGCCGACGCACGCCAGAACGGCGCGGATGTGGTGGTGCTTGGCTTTGAGGCGGCTGATCCCGGTCGCTATGGGCGTCTGGTTGTGGAAAACAAAACCTTGACCCGCATTGTCGAATTCAAAGATGCCAATGACGCGGAACGCGCCATTACGCTTTGCAACAGCGGTGTGGTTGCAGCGGACGCCCAGACCCTGTTTTCGCTGATTGACGGCGTGGGCAACGACAATGCGTCGGGCGAGTATTACCTGACGGATATTGTGGAAATCGCCAATAGTCGGGGATTGCGGGCCGTGGCCGTCACCTGTGACGAGGCGGAAACGCTCGGCATCAACTCCCGCGCGGAACTGGCTGCCGCCGAAGAGCTGTTTCAGACCCGCCGCCGCGCAGAGCTGCTGGAGGACGGGGTGACACTTCAGGCCCCGGAAACCGTGTTCTTCTCACTCGACACCGTGGTGGGGCGCGATGCCTTCATCGAACCGAATGTCTATTTCGGCCCGGAGGTGACGGTGGAAAGCGGTGCACGGCTGCGGGCCTTCAGCCATTTCGAAGGCTGCCACGTCTCCACCGGCGCCATCGTCGGACCCTATGCGCGGCTGCGCCCGGGGGCCGAGCTTGCCAATGGCGCCAAGATCGGCAATTTCGTGGAAATCAAGAATGCGCAGATCGGCGAAGGGGCCAAGGTCAATCACCTGTCTTACGTGGGGGACGCATCCGTCGGGGACGAGGCAAACCTGGGTGCGGGCACCGTCACCTGCAACTATGATGGCGTGATGAAACACCACACCCATATCGGCAAACGCGCCTTTATCGGCTCGGACACGATGCTGGTGGCCCCGGTTCGTGTGGGGGATGAGGCGATGACAGCGTCAGGTTCGATCATCACCCGGGACGTGCCCGACGGGGCGCTGGCGATTGCGCGGGCGGATCAGCAGATCAAACCGGGCCTTGCGGTGAAACTGTTCAAGAAACTCAAGGCGCTCAAGGCGCGCAAACAGGAAGGCAAGTGACATGTGCGGAATTGTAGGAGTTCTTGGCAATCACGAAGCCGCCCCGATCCTGGTCGAAGCGCTGAAGCGGCTGGAATATCGCGGCTATGACAGTGCGGGCATTGCAACGGTAAACGACGAGGGGGCTCTGGCCCGTCGCCGCACCGTGGGCAAACTGGTGAACCTGTCGGACCATCTGGTGCATCATCCACTGGCCGGTAAATCCGGCATTGGCCACACCCGCTGGGCCACCCATGGCGCCCCGACCACCGACAATGCCCACCCCCATCGCGCGGGCACCGTGGCGGTGGTCCATAACGGGATCATCGAGAACTTCCGCGAACTGCGCGCGGAACTCGCCGCTGAAGGGATCCATTTCTGCACGGAGACCGACACCGAAACTGTCGCCCTGATGACCCAAAGCCGGATCGACAAAGGGGCCAGCCCGGTTGACGCCGTGCGCGCCACGCTGGCCCGGCTGGAGGGCGCTTTTGCCCTCTGCTTCCTGTTTGAGGGCCATGACAACCTGATGATCGCCGCGCGCAAGGGCAGCCCGCTGGCCATTGGCCATGGGGATGGCGAGATGTTTGTGGGATCAGATGCCATTGCGCTGGCCCCGATGACCGACCGGGTCACCTATCTGGAAGAAGGCGACTGGGCCGTGATCACCCGCGCAGGCGCCGAGATCTTCGACGCGGAAAACCGCCAGACCAACCGCCCGATGAAACAGGTCCGGATGGATGCAACCATGGCCGAAAAAGGCGGCTACAAACACTATATGGCCAAGGAAATCGCCCAACAGCCCACCGTGGTTGGTGAGGTCATTTCGGCCTATGCGAAAAATGGCCAGATCACCATGGAGCTTGAGGGGGTGGATTTCGCCGCCATCGACCGGCTGTCAATTGTCGCCTGCGGCACGGCCTATTATGCTGGTCTGACCGCAAAATACTGGTTCGAGCACTATGCCCGCCTGCCCGTGG
Organism: Aliiroseovarius crassostreae; assembly: GCF_025137635.1. Lineage (NCBI taxonomy): Bacteria > Pseudomonadati > Pseudomonadota > Alphaproteobacteria > Rhodobacterales > Paracoccaceae > Aliiroseovarius > Aliiroseovarius crassostreae. Next base: position 1,788,323 of record NZ_CP080772.1, read on the forward strand.
ACATCGACGTGGCGTCCGAGTTCCGTTACCGCGAAGCCCCGTTCAGCCCACGCACGGCAGCGCTGTTTGTCAGCCAGTCCGGTGAAACCGCCGATACGCTGGCGGCCCTGCGCTATGCCAAGGGCAAGGCCGATCATATCCTCAGCCTGATCAATATGCCCGAAAGCTCGATTGCGCGCGAAAGTGACGTGGCGGTGGAAATCCATGCCGGTGTCGAAGTCTCAGTCGCCTCGACAAAAGCCTTCACCGCACAGCTGACCTGCTTTGCCCTGATGGCCCTGAAAGCGGCCCATGCGCGTGGACATCTGAGCGCGGACGGGCTTTCCGCCAAGCTGGCCGAGCTGCGCCAATTGCCCGGCCTCATGTCCGCCGCCCTGTCGATTGATGAAGAGACCCGCAGGATCTCCTCCAAACTGGCCGAAGCGCGGGACGTGCTGTTTCTGGGGCGCGGCCAGATGTTCCCCCTGGCTCTGGAAGGCGCGCTGAAACTCAAGGAAATCAGCTATATCCACGCAGAAGGCTATGCCTCGGGTGAGCTGAAACACGGCCCGATTGCGCTTGTGGATCAGCACACGCCGATCGTGGTGATGGCCCCCCATGACGGCCTTTTCGACAAGACCGTGTCGAACATGCAAGAGGTGATGGCCCGTGGTGGCCGGGTGCTTCTGGTCTCAGACGCGCGCGCGGCCCAAAGCTCGGGCGATGGCGTCTGGAACGCAATCACCATGCCCGAAGCGCCCGAACTTCTGCAACCGATCCTTTATGCGATCCCCGCGCAGCTGCTGGCCTATCACACCGCTATTGCCAAAGGCACCGATGTGGATCAGCCGCGCAATCTTGCCAAATCCGTAACGGTGGAGTAACGCCGCCGATCAATCCCGAAAGGATCCCCATGGCCAAGCAGTTTGACCGGATCGACGACAGCCACCGCAGCTTCATCGAAGCGCAGCCGATGTTTTTCACAGGCACAGCCGCGCCGGACGGGCGGGTCAATGTCTCGCCCAAGGGGATGGACAGCCTGCGCGTTCTGGGACCAAACCGGATCCTCTGGCTGAATTACACCGGGTCGGGAAATGAAACTGCCGGACATCTGCGCGCCGCAAACCGGATGACCGTGATGTGGTGCAGTTTTGCAGCGCGCCCGCTGATCCTGCGCGCCTATGGCACGGCGCGGGCCATCCACCCGCGCGACACGGATTGGGCAGAGCAGGCGGCCCTGTTTGGGACCCCGTTTGGCGCACGCCAGATTTATGACATGCATGTCGAAATGGTGCAGACCTCCTGCGGCTATGCGGTGCCCGAGATGGAGTTGACCCGCCAGCGCGACACGCTTATCACCGCGCTTCACGCCAAAGGGGAGGATCTGACCCCCTATTGGTCCGAGAAGAACACCACCACAATTGACGGAATGCCCACCGGTATTCTGGGAGATGACAAATGATCCTTGAGGATGCCCTGAATGCCATGCGCGCCCATGCCGACCCGCAACGGGCGGTCGAAAGCGCGGCCTATCACAAGCAGACCCGCGAGGTGCTGGGTGTTTCAAATCCTGTGCTGAACGATCTGACCAAAACCTGGCGTCAGGCGCTGAGCGTAGAGGAGCGCGTGACGCTTGCAGGCGCATTGTGGAACAGCAATATTTTCGAAGCCCGGATTGCTGCTGCCAAGCTGCTGACACAGGCGCGTATCCGCCCTGATCAGGCCGTATGGGACCTGATCCAGAGCTGGGTGCCACAGTTTGACAGCTGGGCCATTGCCGATCACGCCTGCATGGCGGGGCAAAAACGCCTGGTGGCGGACCCGTCCCGCCTGAACGAGGTCGAGGAGTGGGTGCGCGCAGCCCCTTGGCCCGATACGCTCTGGATCCGGCGTGCTGCCCTCGTGATCACCTTGCCCTGGACCAAACAGAACCACCCCAAACCCGAAGAAGAGGCTGCCCGTGAGCGCATCCTGGGATGGGTCGCAGAATGTGCCACGCTGAAACACGGGGCCATGCAAAAGGCGGTGGCCTGGTGGCTGCGCGACCTGTCGAAACATGACGCCGCCCGCGTGCGCACGTTTTTGATGGATCACGGGCCGATCATGAAACCCTTTGCGGTGAAAGAAGCCGGGCGCCATATCGGCTTTACGGTTGCGGACCTGCCGGAACCTGCCCCGGAACCCGCCATTACGCCGGACCTTTCAGACGAAAGCCCCGCGCAGGAATAAAGCCCTGTGAAAAAATAAGGACAGCCGGGGAATGTTCCCCGGCCTTCATCGCAGTTCTCAATTCAGTTCTCGGCGCGGTTCTCACCGCAGCTCTCGGCGCATGATCTTCCCGGTGGCAGTCATGGGCAGGTTTGTGACAAATTCCACCAGCCGCGGCGCCACATGCGGGCTGATCCGTGCCTTGACCAGTTCCACCAGCTCGTCATCCTTACCAGCCGGGTCCACCCCGTCACGCAATACAACCACCGCCTTGACCACCTCCGTGCGCAGCGGATCCGGCACCCCAACCACAGCCGCCATCACCACGTCAGGATGTGCCATCAGACAGTTTTCGATCTCGGACGGGCCAATCCGATAGCCTGCCGAGGTGATCACGTCATCATCGCGCGAGGCAAAGGTGAAGTAGCCCTCGCCATCCCGGGTCGCCAGATCCCCCGTGCGCATCCAGGCCCCGGTGAATTTCTGTTTCGTCTTCTCCGGCAGGTTCCAATAGCGCAGGAACATGACCGGGTCCGGTGCGCGCACGGCAATTTCGCCCATTTCCCCCGGCGCACATTCGCGCCCGCTGGCATCCAGAACCGTCACCTCATGCCCCGGAATGGCCTGCCCCATCGCCCCCGGCTTGACCTGCATCGCCCCCGCGACGGAGGAAATCACAAGGTTGCATTCGGTCTGGCCGTAAAACTCGTTCAGTTCGACCCCCAGCACATCACGCGCCCAGCCAAGCAGTTCCGCCCCGAGGCTCTCCCCTCCTGTTCCGATCGAGCGGATATGCACCCCGTCAGGCGGGGCCTCGGACTGGCGCATCAGTTTCAATGCTGTTGGCGGCAGGAACAGGTTGCGGATCTTATGATCAGCGATCATCCGATAGGCCACACCCGCATCGAATTTACGCATCCTGTGACTGACAATCGGCACGCCGAAATAAAGAAACGGAATGGCCAGATCCATCAGCCCACCGATCCAGGCCCAGTCGGCCGGGGTCCAGCCCTTGTCGCCCGGTTGCGGGAAATCGGGATTGAACGTCTCGACGCAGGGCAGATGCCCCAGCAAAAAGCGATGCGCATGCAGCACCCCTTTGGGGGGGCCGGTGGTACCCGAGGTGTAGATCATCAGCGCAGGATCTTCTGCCAGCGTGTGCTCCCGCTCCGTCAAGGGGGACGCCTTGGTGATCTCAGCATGGAAATCCAGCACGTCACCGCCCGCGCCATCCACCAAGAACACCTGCTCCAACCCCGGCAACCCGGCGCGGATCTCCGTGATTTTCGCAAGGTTTGCACGGTCCGTCACCACCACCTTTGCACCGCTATCCGACAGGCGATAGGCCAGCGCATCCGCACCGAACAGCGTAAAGAGTGGCAAGATCACCGCGCCGATTTTATAGGCGGCAAAATGGCTGATCAGCACATCAGGCCCCTGCCCCAAAAGCACCGCAACCCGATCTCCTTTCTGCACGCCGGACGCCCTGAGCACATTGGCGAAACGATCAGAAAGCGCGCTCAACTGGCCATAGGTCCAGTCCTCCACCTGCCCATCCTGTGCCACATGGGTCAGCGCCACGCGGCTGGGATCAATGTCCGCCCAACTGTCGCAACAGCGTTCGGCAATGTTGAAATAGTCGGGAATGTCCCAGCGAAACGCTGCACGCATCTCGTCCCATTGGCCCCAGCCGGTCACGGTTTTCCGCGCCCGCCCTTCGGCCAGCCACGTCTGATCCATCACAGGTCTGACACCTCAACCTCATGTAGCCCCGCAAGAGGAAGGTCCAGCAGGCGCAGCGCCGACAGGGAAAGCCGACTGCCGCCTCCCGCAGGCCCGGGGATCGGGCGCAACTCCACCTTGACCGTGCGCCCGGTCTGCTTGGACGTCACCCGCCCCTCCTGCACCGATTTCACCAGCGGGGTTTCCAGCCAGAAACCCGGCTGAGCAACATCCCCCAGCGTGGCGATTGTGCTGCCCAACCGGGCATTGGACACGGGGGCGGCGGCCACGGCTTCTTGCCGGGCCTCATTGCTGGCCGTGTCAAATTGTTCAACAGTCACAGCCCCTTGAGGTGGAGGCGGCAAATCCGTAACAGCACCAGACTCGGATGAATTTGCATCCGAAACCGGGGGCGCGGGCGGGTTTTTCTTCACCTCAAACTCAGCACAACCAGATAAAATCAACACAAAAGCGGGTATGGAAATCAATTGTTTCATACTGCGAAGCGTGACGCAAAATTGATCGTGGATCAATGGGGATTTGCCTGTCCAACCCTTGCATCCCCCAAGGTCGAAGCATAGGGTCACGCCATGAAAACGCCGAACGACATGACCACTTCGTCTTCCGCCAATGCGCCGCGCCTGGTTGATCCCTTTCAGCGACCGGTCACCTATCTGCGCCTGTCCGTGACCGACCGTTGTGATTTCCGCTGCACCTACTGCATGTCTGAACACATGACGTTCCTGCCGAAAAAGGACCTGCTGACCCTGGAAGAGCTGGACCGGATCTGCACCGCTTTCATCGGGCTGGGGGTGACAAAACTGCGCATCACCGGGGGCGAACCCCTGGTGCGCCGGGGCATCATGGAATTTTTCCGCGCCATGTCACGCCACCTGGACAGCGGCGCCCTGAAGGAACTCACCCTTACCACCAACGGATCCCAACTACACCGTTTCGCGGACGAGCTTTACGCCTGCGGTGTGCGCCGCGTGAATGTTTCTCTCGATACGCTGGACGAAGACAAATTCGCCAAAATCACCCGGTGGGGTCGGCTGCCACAGGTCTTGCGCGGCATTGAAGCGGCCCAGAAGGCTGGGCTGCGCGTGAAAATCAACGCCGTGGCAGTGAAAGATTTCAACCAGGAAGAACTGTTCGACCTGACCCGCTTCTGCGCCGAACGCGATATGGACCTGACCTTTATTGAAGTGATGCCAATGGGGGACATGGACGAGGTCGCCCGCCTCGGCCAGTTCTGGTCCCTCACCGATCTGCGCAACGAATTGGCCACCCGCTACACACTCACCGATCTGGGTGACAACACCGGCGGCCCGGCGCGCTATATGCGGGTCGAAGAAACCGGGCAGAAAATCGGCCTGATCCAACCGCTCAGCCATAATTTCTGCGAAAGCTGCAACCGGGTCAGGATGAGCTGCACCGGGCAGCTTTATACCTGCCTTGGCCATGACGGCATGACCGACCTGCGCGCCCCGCTACGCGAAAACAATGATGACGCCCATCTGATCGAGGCGATCCACGCTGCCATCGCCCGCAAACCCAAAGGCCATGATTTCGACTATTCACGCCAGAAAGTCAGCGGCCAGACCCAGCGACACATGAGCCATACCGGCGGCTAAAACGTCTTTGCTTACAACCGGGGACGAGGAAAACCGAAACCCCGCAAAAGACCTCAATCTCGTGGGGCTGACAAAAGAAATACGTCCCTCAGATCCCTCCAGGAACACGTTCCTCCCCGGCCAGTTGCCCGATGCCCGCCCCCTTCCCCTTGCTTCAAATATCCTGGGGGAGCCGAAGGCGGGGGCAACGCCCCCAAACAGGCTCACAACGTGAGCCACCAACAGCGCGTCCAAAGCGCAAACTTGGGCGCCCTTTGCCCTGACATCACCCAATCGGCATGCGCTGCTCAGCTATCTCCGCCCACCAGCTGCACCCGGCCGGGATCACCTCGTCGTTGAAATTATAGGCGGGATGGTGCACGGCGGCCGTGTCTCCATTGCCCACAAGGATATAGGCGCCCGGGCGCTCTTCCAGCATGAAGGCGAAATCTTCTCCTCCCATGACCAGCGGCGCCTCATCACAGCTCCCCGACACGCTGCGGGCCACGTCTGCGGCAAACTCAGTCTGCGCTTCATGGTTCACCATCACCGGGTAATTGCGATCGTATTCCACCCGGGCACATCCCCCGAACGTGGTGGCTATTCCTTCGCAGATGGCTGTGATCCGGTCCTGCGCCAGATCCCGGACCTCCTCTGACAGGGTCCGGGTTGTGCCCTTGATCACAACCTGTTGCGGGATGACATTGAAGGCGGTCGACGACGTCTCGAACGAGGTGACAGAGACCACAAGCTGATCGACAGGATTGGCATTGCGCGCCGCAATGGTCTGCAGCGCCACCACAGCCTGCGCCGCCATCACGGTCGGATCCACCGTGGTATGCGGCTTGGCAGCATGCCCGCCCTTGCCCTCGAACGTCACTTTCCACACATCGGTTGCCGCAAAAAACGGCCCCGGGCGGATCGCGAAACTGCCCGTGGGCACACCGGGCCAATTATGCATGCCATAGACTTCCTGAATGCCGAAACGCGCCATCATCCCGTCATCACACATTTCCTTGCCCCCACCGCCGCCTTCTTCGGCGGGCTGAAAGATCACCACCAGCGTCCCGTCAAAGTTCCGGGTCTCCGCCAGGTATTTCGCCGCCCCCAGCAGCATCGCCGTATGGCCGTCATGGCCGCAGGCATGCATTGCACCGGGGGTTTTCGAGGCATAATCCAGCCCGGTCTCTTCGTGAATGGGCAGCGCATCCATATCGGCGCGCAGACCAATCACCTTGCCGGAGGCTGTCTTGCGCCCCTTGATGACCCCGACCACACCGGTGCGCCCAATGCCCGTGACCACTTCATCGCAGCCGAACTCCGCCAGCTTATCCGCCACGATCTGCGCCGTGCGATGGGTGTCGAACAGGATCTCGGGATGGGCGTGAAAATCACGTCGCCAGGCGGTGATTTCACCCTGCAGCTCGGCAAATCTGTTCTTGATGGGCATATCGCCGTCCTTTCCGGCCCGCTCAGGGCGCAAACTGATTATAACGCGGGGCCAAGCTCTAACGGTGCCCCTTCCGAGAACCGCGAAAAGCGGAAGCGTGAGATATCATGCCCCGGCGCGCGCCCCTGCACAAGATCCGCCACGATCCGACCAAAGCCGGGACCGATGCCAAACCCGTGGCCACTCATGCCTGTGGCCAGGATCACCCCCGGAAGATCCTGCACCGCATCCACGATCGGCACCACATCCGGCATGGCGTCAATCATCCCCGCCCAGGCGCGTTCCAGCCCGACCTCTCCCAGATCCGGGAACAGGGTGGCAAACCCACGGGCCAGCGCCTCCACCTTGCCAAGATGTGGGCGGGGGTTCAGAACCCGCACCCGTTCAAAAGGACTGACCTCATCGTCACGCCAGCGCCGCGGTGTGGTCCAGGCATCCGGGTATCCGTTTGGCGCTGCGGGCAGATAGCGGGTGCCAAAGGGATCCTGTTTTACCAGGGGCCAGAAGGCGCGACAGGCCCGGACCGCATCAGGACCAATCATGAATTCGTGAAACCCACCCGGCGCAAGCGTATAGCCCCCATCGGCACGCCTGCGAAACGACACCGGACCGCCCCCCGTGGCGGCAAAACTGGCAACCTCTGGTAAGGGTTTGGTCTGGGCCACAGTTGCGCGCACGGCCAGTTGCGGGATCGTCACCCCATGGCGACGCAGAAACAACGAGGACCATGCCCCGGCCGCCAGCACCACCTGACGTGACTTTATGATGTGCCCCCGTTCCGTCAGGACACCCGTGACCTTTCCGCCTGACCGATCAAGCCCGCGCACCGCGCAATTCTCAACGATACAAACCCCTTCCCGCGCTGCCAGTCGCGCCAGAGCAGGCACCGCGAGAAAAGGTTCAGCGCGCATGTCGGTCTCGGTCCACAGGGCCGAATGAAACCGTGTCCGGGCCCCTCGCATCAGGTCAGCCGTGGCATCCCCATTCAAAAGGCGCGTGGACAGGCCATGTTCTTTTGCAACGGCCAGAAACGGCAGGAACTCCTGCTCCTCCTGCGGATTGGCTGCAAGATAGGCCACGCCGGACTGCCTGAGGCCAATATCCGTGTCCAGCTGAGCGGCCAGTTCCTGCCAGAGCTGTTGCGCATGGCAGGCAATCGGAACTTCGGCGTGATCACGGCCCTGAACCCGGATCCAGCCCCAGTTGCGCCCGCTTTGTTCCCCCGCGACACGACCTTTCTCAAGCACAACAACCTTGAGCCCGTCACGGGCGGCAAAAAGCGCGGTTGTGATACCGATCACGCCGCCGCCGATGACCACCAGATCGGCGGCTTTCGGCAACGGGTTCTCATGCACGACAGGAGAGATGTCGGCGATCGGGAACGGCTTCATGTAACATCCCTTCTCTGATCACTTTGGCCAAACGGAGTTCCTGTATCGGCACGCTAAAGCGTTTCGGGATAAACTTGAAACACCTGATTGTTCCGAAACACTCACAACATTGAGATTTCTTACCGCGACATCCGGTCCTGAAAAGAACTGAACTACCGGGACACCCTATCCTGCTTGTTGCAGCGACCAAACCGGATGCAAAAAAGGGAGATCTGACCGACACATTGGCAGGTTCCCAAACAGCGGCCCATGTGACGGCGGCTGTCGCGAGAGGGCAATCTTCAACCAATCCCATTTGCAGAATATTTTCCCCCAAACCGCACCTGTTCGAAAACAATCTCTTCTTGCACCGGGTCAACCAACCCCTCATTGGAAACACATTCCAATAAGCGGAGATGTGAAGATGTTCGAAACCCTTGTCATTGAGGGGCTGGGTCTTGAAGAGCTGAGCCCGCGCACGGCTTCTGTCTGGTTTGGGCTGGCCCTCGGGGTCGGCTTTGGCACCCTTGCTTTTGCGACCGGGTTTTGCCTGCGTCGCGGGCTGGTGGGCGCCCCATCCGAGCGCCTCTCGGCGATGACCACATGGCTTTGGGTCCTGTCAATCGCCCTTATTGGCACGCAGGCACTTGGCTGGATCGGCGTGATCGAGGTCACCAAACATCGGCTGCTCTCGGCCCAGCTGCCCCTGTTGCAAACCGGGCTGGGGGGGGCGCTGTTTGGCGCGGGGATGGTTTTGACGCGGGGGTGCCTGTCGCGGCTGACGGTGCTGTCCGGCAGCGGCAATCTGCGGGCGTTGACGGTGCTTGGCGTGGCGGCCCTTGTGGCACTTGCGACCCAGAAAGGTGTGCTTGCCCCGCTGCGAATGGCCCTGGCCGGATATGAGATCGAGGTGTCACGCCTGCCGCAGCTTTTCACCTTTCTGCCCCTGCTGATCACGCTTTTCCTGCTTATCCGAACCCGGCTTTCGGCCTCGCAACTTGTCCTTTCGGCCCTGCTTGGTGTGCTGGTTCCGCTCGGCTGGCTCGGCACGGGGCTTTTGCTTCAGGACGAGTTTGACCCGATTGCCGTCGATAGCCTGTCTTTCACCGGTCCCTGGGCCGACAGCCTGTTCTGGTCCGTCGCCTCATCGTCGATCACTGCTGGGTTTGGCACCGGCCTGATTGGCGGTGTCATTCTTGGCGGGCTTGTCCTGTCGCTGATCACCCGCCGTTTTCAATGGCAGGGGTTTGAACACCCCGCCCAGATGGGGCGGTATCTGGTTGGCGGGGCGTTGATGGGGTTTGGCGGCGTGCTGGCAGGCGGCTGCACCGTGGGGGCAGGCCTGTCGGGCCTCGCGATCCTGTCGACCACGGCCCTGTTCGCTTTGGCGGCGATCATCACCGGCGCGCTGATCATGGACCGTGTGGTCCTGCGCGCCGTCAATGCTCGATCGAGTGGCGGATCCGGCGCACCATCACCCAAACCAGCGCCACAACCGGCAGCGTAAGCCCCGCGGTCAGCATCCCCTTGGAAATCCCCAACCAACTGGCAAGCGGATAAGCAAAATAGCTGGCCAGCGAAACCGCGTAATAGCTGATCGCCACCACCGACAGCCCCTCGACCGTTTCTTGCAGCCGCAGCTGCAATTGCGCCCGCTTGTCCATGCTTTCCAGCAACGCCTGGTTCTGCGCAGAGCGTTCGACATCAACACGGGTACGCAACAGGTCCCCCGCCCGCTTGGCCCGCTGCGCCATGGCGGTCAGCTGGCGTTCCGCACTTTCCACCGTGCGCATCGCAGGATCATAGCGGCGCATCATGAATTCCTGCCAGGTCTGGCGCCCCTCAAACCGTTCTTCGCGCAACACTTCGATACGTTGATCAACAATGGCGCGATAGGCCTGGGTGGCACCGAACCGGAACGACGTTCTGGCCATCAGATCTTCCAGCTCCGCCGAGATCGACAAAAGCTCATCCAGGGTCGAGGCCGCATCACCCCCCTGACCCATTTTCTGCACCAGCCGGGACAGCTCTCCATCCAGCGCGCCGAGGCGGGAATGCAGGTTGCGCGCGCGCGTCAGACCAAACATGGACATCGACTTATAGGTCTCAATCTCGCAAATCCGCTGCACGATACGGCCGATGCGCCGACGTCCTGTTCCGGGGGCCGTAAACACGGAAAACCGCATATGACCCGCCGGGTCGATGCGAAAATCCCCCATCAGGATCGCCGCCCGGTCGAGCACCCAGCTGACCGCCACGCTTTCCGCAACAAACCATTCGGAGATCGCCTTGCACATCTCTTCCTTCGGAGGCTGTTCCTGGATCTGGATCAGGGCAGACGTAACCCGGACACCCGGCGCGCGCGCCACCCAATCATCTGGAAACACGTCAAATTTCGAGGGATCAAAGGGCCGATCTGCCAGCCCGTCCATGAAAACCGTGTAGGTCACGAACTCGGTATGGCTTTCCCATTTCAGGTGATGACGGCCAATCTGCCCGTAATAATGGCTGGCATTGGGCTGCGGATGCGGGGCGCCGTGGCGATCCAAAAGCTCGATCAGATGCGCACGATCCGCATCCCGGTCGCGGCTGGCCGCATCCGAACCGGGTTTCACCGCAAGATAGGCCGCAACGGCAGGGGCCTGAACCGGCGGGAAAGGCCGGGCATGTAGTTCATTGGCCAGACCATAGCGGTCCGGGTGATCTGCTAATGGAAACATCGCACGCTTCTCCTTCTGCCCCGGCGATGTCGTTACATCCGCATCAGGGCAACCTCCTGAACCGAAGCGTTAACAGAGCCGGCACACATTGCAAGTGTTTATAAACATGTTATTTTTTTGGAGATTTGCATACTTCTGAATACCGTTATCGCAAACGTGGAAAGCCTTTCCCCATCTCCACCTCGAAGCGGAATGTCAGAGCAGCGCCCGAACAAGACGGGTGAAATCTTCCCCCCGCTTCTCAAAATCCGGATACTGATCGAAAGATGCCGCAGCAGGGGCAAGAAGCACGGTATCACCGTCTTGCGCATCCCGGGCCGCAGCCCTCACGGCGACCTCCATCGTGTCGCAGATTTCATGGGGCAAATCCCCGATTTGCAAAGCAAATTCACGCCCCGAATGTCCGATCAGATAGGCTTTTGTCACATTGCCCAACTGATCTTTCAGACTTTCGATGCCGCCATCCTTGCCCAGCCCCCCCGCAATCCAACGGATATTTTTGAAGGCCGCGAGGGCCGCGCGGGCGCTGTCCACATTGGTGGCTTTCGAATCGTTCACAAACGCCACGCCATCTTTTTCGCCCACCAATTGCGAGCGATGTGGCAGGCCGGCAAAACTGGCAAACCCCGCTTCGATCTGTCGCGGAGCCAGCCCCAATGCACGCCCCACCGCATAAGCACAGCAGGCGTTCTGGTGGTTGTGACTGCCCGGCAGCCCCTTGATCGCCCGCAGGTCGATCGATGCCACCTGTCGGCCTTTGCGATACTCAGACAAGAACCCCTTGCGGGCAAAGACCTGCCACCCGGGACCAGACAGTTTGCGCGCCACGGACACCCGGATCACCCTGTCATCCGCGGCCCCTTCGGACAATTGTCCAGCAAGGAACACACCTTCTTTCTCATCCACTCCGATCACCGCACGATCTGGTCCCCCTTCGGCAAACAGACGCCGTTTCGCGGCAAAATACCCGCCCATCCCGCCATGGCGATCCAGATGGTCAGGCGACAGATTGGTAAACACTGCCACATCCGGTGTCAGCGCCCGCGCAAGATCTGTCTGATAACTCGACAGTTCCAGCACCACCACCTCACCATCATGAGCCGGATCAATATCAAGAACCCCCCGACCAATATTTCCCGCAAGTTGCGCCGGTCGACCCGCCGCTTCGATCATATGATGGATCAGCGCCGACGTGGTCGATTTGCCATTGGACCCGGTCACCGCCACCACCTTTGGCAGCTTTTCAAAGTTATCCCACTCCTGAGTGGCAAAACTGCGGAAGAAAAGCCCGATGTCATTGTCCACCGGCACGCCCTCCTCCATCGCCCGCGCGATCAGTTTGTTGGGATCGGGATAGAGATGCGGTATGCCGGGGCTGACGATCAGCGCAGAAACATCTTCCCACGCATTGCCCTTGTGAAGATCATGCAGGCTCAGCCCCTGCGCTTCGGCCCGGTCGCGCGCCTCCTGCCCATCATCCCAGCACAGCGCAACCGCACCACCCGCTTCCAGCGCATGGGCCGTCGCAAGACCTGAACGTCCCAGCCCCAGGACCGCAACCTTCTGACCTTCATAACCTTTGACCGGGATCATGCGCCTGCCTCCATCATTGTGTCTCTTCGCTAAAGCATTTCCACACTGGGGTGGATCAAAACTGCATTTGGAAATGTTCACAACCCATTTCGTCCAGGCGGTTCGACTTTTGTCATATTCCAACTGAAACGTCGAAACGCTTTAAATCGGCAACGACCGAAACAAAAGCCCCGCCCTTTTCCTCTTGCAAAAAATATCCCCGTCGGAGGCCTCCGACGGGGACAGGAGCACAGCGCTTATGTTCTGCGATCACCGGATCTTCAATGTTGCCAGACCAATCAGCGCAAGGATCAGAGAGATGATCCAGAACCGGATCACAATCTGCGGCTCTTTCCAGCCTTTGTGCTCAAAATGGTGATGGATCGGCGCCATCAGGAAGACGCGTTTTCCGGTGCGCTTATAGTAAAGAACCTGAATGATGACCGAGAGGGCCTCGACCACAAAAAGCCCCCCGACAATGGCCAGAACCAGCTCGTGTTTGGTCGCAACTGCGATGGCACCCAAAGCCCCGCCAAGCGCCAGCGACCCGGTATCCCCCATGAACACCGCCGCCGGGGGGGCATTATACCACAAGAAGCCCAAACCGCCGCCGATCAGGGCCGAGGTGAAGATCAGAAGCTCGCCCGTGCCCGGCACATAATGCACCTCGAGATATTCGGTAAAGTCGACCCGCCCCACCGCATAGGCAATGATGCCCAGCGTGGCGGCCGCAATCATCACCGGCATCACCGCAAGCCCGTCCAGACCATCCGTCAGGTTCACCGCATTGGCGGACCCCACGATCACGATCATCACGAAAGGGACAAACAGGAAACTCATATTGAGCAGCGCATCCTTCAGGAACGGGAATGCCAGCTGATACTGCAAAGCCTCCGGGTGGTAAGCCGAGGCCCAGATGGCGGCAATGGCGGCAATGGTCAGCCCCAGTGCCAGCCGGATCTTGCCCGACACGCCGGCCGTGTTGTTCTTGGACACTTTCGCATAATCATCCGCAAATCCGATCAGCCCGAACCCGTAGGTGACAAACAGCGTGATCCAGATAAACGCATTGTCCAGCCGCGCCCAGAGCAACGTCGCCACCAGAAGCGCCGAGAGGATCAAAAGCCCCCCCATGGTTGGCGTCCCCTGTTTTTCCAGATGGCTCTGCGGCCCATCATCGCGGATTGGCTGCCCCTTGCCCTGTTTGCGACGCAGGATATTGATCAGCGGCTTTCCGAACAGGAAACCAAACAAAAGTGCGGTGAAGAACGCCCCGCCCGAGCGAAAGGTGATGTAGCGAAACAGGTTGAACACGTCGCCACCATCCGAAAACTCGGTGAGCCAATAAAGCATCAGGACCATCCCTTCATTACGCGACCGCCGAACCGGGCCGCCTGTCGTCTTTTACCTGCCACCCGCCCCGTTTCACGGGGAAAAGCGCGTCATACTGATCAGCGTTTCGGATGGCCCAATTTGCGCAGTGCGTCAACTGCAAGGCTGACCTTGGACCCTTTGGACCCCTTGACCAGCACAATATCGCCGGCATCCACCAGACCGGAAAGCTGCGAGAGGATTTCAGGCGCGCTTTCCACCCAGACCCCCTGCCTTTCCCCAGCCAGGCGCGCCCAGAGCGCCTTCATACGGGGTCCGACACAGTGAACCACATCCAGATCCGCAAGATAGGGCAGATCCGCAATCGCCTCATGCAAGCTCTGCTCTTCAGGGCCCAGCTCCAGCATATCCCCCAGAATTGCAATCCGGCGGCCTTTCTGAAGCTCGCCCACCCCGTCCACAGGCTGCATGATCGACAGCACCTCAAGCGCCGCCGCCAGTGAGGTCGGGTTGGCGTTGAAGGCATCGTCGATCAGGGTGAGTGATAGCCCCTCTGGCACATCCAGCACCACATCCTCACGGGTGCCCCGCCCGGCTGGCGGTTGCCAAAGCGGCATATCCTGCGCCGCCAGCATGGCCTCTGCCCCAAGGGCGCGGGCCGCAACCAGCACGGCCAATGCATTGCTTGCAAAATGCCTGCCGGGAGTTGCAATTTTAAATAAATATTCCTGCTCCGCCACGATCCCTTTGCAAATCGTCGCCTCTTCCGTGAGCGACACATGGGTCAGGCGGTTGGAATTCCCGGCCTTTGCCCCAAAGGTCTCAGTCCGGGCGCCTTTCGCGACTGCCAGCAAGATGTCCGTGGTCGGCAGATCGCCATTCACAACCGCCACGCCGCCCGGCTCCAACCCCTGAAAGATCGCCCCTTTTTCGCGCGCAATGCCCGAGATATCCTCAAACGCCTCGAGATGGGCCGCCGCCACGGTGGTGACCATGGCCACATGCGGGCGGGCCATTTTCGAAAGCGGCGCAATTTCACCGGGGTGGTTCATGCCGATCTCGATCACGGCATAGTCCGTATCTGCAGGCATCCGAGCGAGGGTCAGCGGCACGCCCCAATGGTTGTTGTAGCTGGCCTCAGCCGCATGGGTCCTGCCCTGAGGGCTCAGCACCGCGCGCAGCATCTCCTTGGTTGAGGTTTTGCCGACGGACCCCGTCACCGCCACCACACGCGCGCGCGTGCGCGCACGCGCCGCCCGGCCCAGATCCTCAAGGGCACCCAACACGTCATCGACAAGAAGAAGCGGCGCCTCTTTGTCCACCCCCTCAGGCAGGTGACTGACCAGCGCCGCACCGGCCCCGGCGGCAAGCGCCTGCGCCACAAAATCATGCCCGTCCCGCGCCGCTTTCAGCGCCACGAACAGATCGCCGGGCTGGATCGTGCGGGTGTCAATCGACACCCCCTCGACACTCCAGTCCCCGCCCAGAACCTTGCCCCCGGTGGCCTTTGCGGCCTCATGCGCTGTCCACAAGCTCATGTCAGTTTCCCATCCAGTGCCGCGACCGCAACCGAGGCCTGCTCCACATCATCAAACGGGAACACATCATTGCCAATGGTCTGCCCGGTCTCATGCCCCTTGCCCGCGATCAAAAGCGTATCCCCCGGCCCCAACGCATCGACGCCGCGCAAAATCGCCTCGGCCCGGTCGCCCACATTATTGGCATTCGGGCAGCCCTGCATCACCATGGCACGGATCAGATCGGGGTCTTCGGTGCGGGGATTGTCATCGGTGACAAAGACCACGTCGGCATTGGCCGCAGCAGCTTCGCCCATCAGTTTGCGTTTCGAGGTATCGCGGTCCCCGCCCGCGCCGAACACCACCACAAGCCTGCCCAGCACATGGGGGCGGATGGCCCTGAGCGCGGTTTTCAGCGCATCCGGCGTATGGGCATAATCGACAAAAACCGACGCCCCATTGTCCCGGGTCGCTGCAAGCTGCATCCGGCCCCGCACGGTTTCAAGATGTTTGAACGTGGCGAACACCTCGGACGGTTCCGCCCCGCAGGCAATCGCCAGACCGGCCGCAAGCAGCACGTTTTCCGCCTGGAACCCGCCGATCAGGTCGAGCCGCGCCATATGCGGCTCTCCCAGCCAGTCAAAGCGCAGATCCTGCCCGGTGGCATCAAACCGCCGCGCGGTGAGCCGCAGGTCACAATCGGCATGGCTGCCAACCCGGATCACGTTCTGCCCGCGCCCAAGCGCGATATCAAACATCTCCTGCCCTTTCGGGTCATCCATATTGATGACAGCGGTGGCCTCATCGGGAAGGACCCGGCGAAACAGCCCGGACTTGGCGTGGAAATACTCCTCGAAGGTTTCGTGATAATCGAGGTGGTCCTGGGTGAAATTGGTAAACCCTGCGGCGGTCAGGCGAACCCCGTCAAGGCGCCGCTGCGCAAGCCCGTGCGAAGACGCTTCCATCGAGGCATGGGTGATCCCCGCCCCGGCCATCTCTGCCAGCAGGGCATGAAGTGTGATCGGTTCCGGGGTGGTGTGGGTCATCGGGGCTGTAAAGGCCCCCTCAACCCCGGCGGTGCCGAGATTGGCCGCCTGAAGCCCCATATGTTCCCAGATCTGGCGGGTAAAACTGGCAACGGACGTCTTGCCATTGGTGCCGGTAACCGCAACCATGTTTTCGGGCTGGGCACCGGACCAGAGCGCCGCCGCATAGGCCAGCGTCATGCGCGGATCCTCAACCACGACAAGGGCTGCATCTGCCGATGCCAGCTCAGCGGCGGCAATGCGCGCGCCTTCCGGGTCGGTCAGAATGGCCCCTGCCTTCATACGCAGCGCATATTGAATGAACTCCCCCCCATGCACACGCGCACCGGGGAGGGCTGCAAACAGGTGGCCGGGCCTGACCTGACGGCTGTCCACCGACAGGCCGGTGATCTTTACATCGCCCCCGCCATTGCCATTGGCAGTCAAACCAAGATCCGCCAGCGTTTTTGTGAGTGTCTTGTCGGCCATGGGGCCCCCTCAGTCTTGGGGGACAGCCGACCGGGCCGCCCCTCGCACATTCAGTTTGAGGTGAGTGTTAGCCCAGTTGGGTCCAAAGGTTCAATCTTTGGCTTCATCCCCAAAAGCGGGGCAACCCGGCGCACGATCTCGGCCGCAACGGGAACCGCGGTCCAGCCAGCGGTGCGGCGCGGTTTCGGGCCGGAGGTTTCCACCGGCTCATCCAGTGTCACGATCAGCACATATCGCGGATTGTCTGCCGGGAACATGCTGGCAAAAGTGTTGATCACCTTATCGTCGTAATAGCCGCCACCGGGTTTGGGTTTGTCTGCGGTGCCGGTTTTGCCTGCCACCTGATAGCCCTCAACCTCACCAAAAGAGGCGGTGCCCTCGGTCACCACTTTGCGCAACATCTGACGCGCGGCCACAGCCGAAGCTTCGCTCATCACCCGTGGACCACGTTTGGCCTGAGTTTGCTTGAGCACCGTCGGCGTCACCGCATAGCCGCCATTGGCAATGGCCGCATAGGCCGAGGCCAGATGCATCGGGGTGGAAGACAGCCCGTGGCCATAGGAAATGGTCACGGTTGACAGCTTGCCCCATTTTGGCGGAAGCAGCGGGGTCGAGCCCTGCGCCTCGACAATCTCAAACGGGGTGCGTTCAAAAAAGCCCAGTGATTTCAAGAACTCCTGCTGACGCTCCGGCCCGATTTCCAGCGCCATACGCCCGGTGCCCCGGTTCGAGGATTTGACAATGATGTCGCTGACGGATAGCTCGCCATAATTCTTGTTTTTGAATTCCTTGATCCGGAATTTGCCGATTTTCATCGGCACACCCGTGTCGATCACGGTGTTCGGATTGACCAGACCAAGATCCATCGCCTGAATGGCGGTAAAGATCTTGAAGGTCGAGCCCAGTTCATAAACCCCCTGCACGGCGCGATTGAACAGCGGGCTGTCGGACTGATCCTTGCCACGATCTGCCACGGTCAGCGGGCGCGGGCGGTTGTTCGGATCGAAATCCGGCAGCGATACCACTGAGATCACCTCGCCGGTATGCACATCCATCAGCACCGACGCCGCCCCCTTGGCGTTCATCAGCTTCATACCGCCATACAGCACCTGCTCGATGGCCGTCTGCACGGTCAGATCCAGCGACAGTTCCAGCGGAGCCCCGCCATTTGCCGGGTCACGCAGAAACTCATCAAACTGCTTTTCAACCCCGGCAACACCGATCACCTCGGCAGCCGACACACCTTCCTTGCCGAAACTTGCCCCGCCCAGCACATGGGCCGCCAGTCGACCATTTGGGAAAAGACGCATTTCACGGGGTCCAAACAGAAGGCCCGGCTCACCGATATCAAACACGGCCTGTTTCTGTTCGGGACTGATTTTTTTCTTGATCCACAGGAACTTGCGCTTGCCGGTGAAATCCTCCAGCAGCTCTTTTTCATCAAGATCCGGAAAGATCTTGGCCAGCTCTGCCGCGGCGCGTGGCGGGTCCACCATGTCGCGGGTCTGAGCGTAAAGCGCATGGGTCACAAGATTGGTGGCAAGGATCCGCCCATTGCGGTCCAGAATATCGGCCCGCGCCGTGGCAATCGCGGATCCGGCAACCTGTCCGCGTGGCTCCTGCGGCTCGGACGCGGACAGGATCGACATGCGCGCGCCCACAACGACAAATGCACTGAGGAACACACCTGCCAGCACCAGAAGCCGGCCTTCGGTGCGCAGCCGCACCCTGTCGCGGATCACCTCATGGCGGTCATTCAGGTTTTCACGTTCGATCTGATCGGGGTTTTCACCTTTCGCGCGGGCGTCGAGAATACGGGCCAGCGGGCGCAGTGGGATCCGGCTCATGGGCGGTCCTCCTGATCGGAAATCTCGCCACGGACCTCGATGGTTTCCGTCACCGCAAGCGGCTCCTCTGACGGATAGGCAATCTGGTCCACACGGCTGAACTGCTCCGGTGCGAGCGGCAACAGGCCCAGACGGGCATAGTTGAGTTCCGCGAGATCCCGCAGCCGTTCCGGGCGATTGAGATAGGCCCATTCGGCACGCAGCACCGCAAGCTCTTCCTGCATCCGGCCGATATCATGCTGCAATCCTTCGACCTTATCCAGCGCCGCCTGGGTCTTGTAGTTCTCTGAATAGGCCCAATAGGCCAGTCCCATCACCACAAGTGCCGAGCAGAGATAAAGAAAGGAACGCATTCTCAAGACCCTTTAAGAACAAGTTTCGGAAGACCGAGTTTTGAGCGGTCCACGGGACCCGCGGGCGCATCGGTGCGGGTGGCCACCCGAAGGCGTGCAGACCGGGCGCGGGGATTTTCCTCAAGCTCCTCGGCATCCGGCCCAATTGCCTTTTTGGGGGTAAGCTGAAAGGTCGGCACCTCTTCGGCCCGTTCGGGTGCATAACGCGACCCGCCACCACCGACCGAGGCGCGCGCCTGCAGATACCGCTTCACCACCCGATCTTCCATCGAATGGAAGGTCACCACCGCCAGCTTTCCACCGGGCTTAAGCGCCCGTTCTGCCGCTTCAAGCCCTTCGATCAACTGACCAAATTCATCATTCACCGCGATGCGGATCGCCTGAAAACTGCGCGTGGCCGGGTGGCTCTGACCGGGCTTGGCGCGCGGCAGGCATTTCTCGATCACGTCTACCAATTGCAAGGTGGTTTCAAACGGCTGATCCGTGCGCGCCTTTACAATTGCCTTGGCAATCCGACGCGAAGCCCGTTCTTCGCCGTATTGATAAAGTACATCAGCGATATCGGCCTCATCCGCCTCATTGACAAAATCCGCAGCCGACGGCCCGGACTGGCTCATCCGCATATCAAGCGGCCCATCGCGCATGAAGGAAAAGCCGCGCTCCGCCATGTCCAGCTGCATCGAGCTGACGCCCAGATCCAGCACAACCCCATCAAGCGGTCGCCCGGCCAGCGTGTCGAGTTCGGAAAACGTGCCTTCGCACAGCGCAAGGCGATCACCATATTGCCCGGCCCAGCCCTGCGCCATTTCAAATACCATGGGATCGCGGTCAATGCCCGCCACCCAATTGGCGCCCGCCTCCAGCAGGCCACGGGTATATCCCCCGGCCCCAAAGGTGCCATCAGCCCAATCCCCGGACAGGGTGCCAGAGTCAGAAGAGACCGCCTCAAGGAGCGGCCTCAGCAGAACGGGGATGTGGGGACGATCAGGGGTGGCAGCCGGTGTCATCTTACTCTCCTGCCCCGCCAAGCAATGTCAGCGGATCGAAATCATCAGGTTGCTCATCCAGCCAGGCTTCGGTCCTGGCCATCTCAACCTCTTCAAAGGTCTCGGGCTTCCAGATCTGGAACGTATCCCCCGTGGCAATGAAAAACGCTTCTTTGTCGAGGTCGATCTTCTGGCGCAGCTTGGCAGGCAGCACCAGGCGACCTGTTTCATCAACCGAAGTCGGGAAGGATTGCCCGTTGAACAGGCGCTCCAGCATCCGGCGTTCGATGGAGCCACGCGGAAGTTTGGCGATCTGCTCGTCCACCTCGTCAATCGCCTCGATGGTATAGCATTCCAGATAGTTGCGGCGGTGATCGCCGTAGACAATGACCAGATTGGGGTTGTCGCCCTCGCGGTGGTCCGGGTCGCCCGCCTCAAGAACACGGCGAAACAGGGCCGGGATCGAGACCCTGCCCTTTGCATCCACCTTGTGGTGGCTTTCACCTCTGAACCTGCGTGCCACGCTACGGTCCCTTTCCTGTCCTCTCGCGGGGCCCACGTGATCTGCGTGGGGGCCCTGAATGAAAAACGGCGAATTGATCTAGCTGCCACTGATCAATCCGCCGCCATGCCCGTTTCCGGGTGTCCAGTCGCGCGCGCCACCTGGGGGGATGTCTGCTCGCGTACGCGCCGGATCTCTTTACCTGATGAAGCGGGTGCCTGTATGAAACCTGACTTGGGAGTGTCACTGAGGTCTTAGCGCCTCGTTAGTCCCGTCCTCATCATGGATACAAGTATTAGCTTGGGAATTCATGGGATGCAATACCCCATGATGGGATTTTTGCACCCCGAGCACCGCAACTCCTCGCCAACAAAGTGAAAAACTCAAGGAAATTCTAAGCTTTTTCCACAAACCTAGCGGAAGCGGCCAAAGCAAACACAATATATAGCGCAAAAATTTGCGTGTATTTTTTCCCAATAATTCCCGTATTTTTTTCACATGAGGCCAATTTCACCGCAAAATTTCCCAAAATCCCAGAAATTCTCGCATGTTCAGATGAGTTTCCCATGGGGTCCGGACATTCCCAACCATGTTTTCCCACGCCGCCCATGATTTCCCACACGTCGCCTCAACCTGTGTCCCATCTTTTCCCAGACCCTGAAAAATCGCCCTGACAGACCCTTGCCCCTACGCCAAAAGAAAACGCCCGCTCTGCGGCGGGCGTTTGGCTGGAGGGATATTTTGAGAGGGTCAGGCCAGGCCACGTTCCACGAGGTTCTGCGCCACGCGGGCATAGGCCTCCGCCACCGAGCCCCCTTCCAGAACCGCAGGGGACCCGGCATCCCCCGCCAGGCGCACATCCAGTGACAGGGGCAGCTCCCCCAGGAAAGGGGCCCCCAGCTCTTCGGCTTCGGCCTTCACACCGCCATGGCCAAACAGATGCGCCTCATGCCCACAATTCGGGCAGGTGTAAGATGACATGTTCTCAATCAGACCAAGGATCGGGATGTTCACCTTGCCGAACATGTCAATTGCCTTGCGGGCATCCAGAAGCGCCACATCCTGCGGCGTCGACACGATCACCGCGCCCGAAAGCTGTGATTTCTGTGCCAGTGTAAGCTGCACATCCCCGGTGCCCGGCGGCAGGTCGATGATCAGCACGTCAAGCGGTGCCCAGTCGACCTGAAACAACATCTGCTGCAGCGCGCCCATCAGCATCGGCCCACGCCAGACCACCGATTCCCGGTCCGACTTCAGCATCAGCCCAATCGACATGAGCTTGACCCCATGCGCCTCGACCGGCACCAGTTTTTCACCATCGGGCGATGAGGGCCGCGCGTTGGTGCCCATCATGCGAGGTTGCGACGGCCCCAGGATGTCCGCATCCAAAAGCCCCACTTTGCGCCCTTGTTTGGCCAGCGCCACGGCGAGGTTGGAGCTGACGGTGGATTTGCCGACACCGCCCTTGCCAGACGCAATCGCGATGATGTTTCTCACCCCCGGCACGGCCATCGGTCCGGCCTGCGGCTTCGGATGCCCCCCGATCTTGAGGTTCGGCGCCTGGGCGGGTTTCGCGGGGGCGGCCCCATGGGCGGTCAGAATGGCGGTGACTTTCTCGACCCCATCCAATGCGGCAATGGCCGCTTCGGCCGCGTGGCGCTGCGGCTCCATTCCGGCGGCCTGCTCTGGGGTGGCCGCCTCGATCACAAAGCTGACCGTGCCCCCGTCAACATTCAGCGCACGCACCATGTCGCGTGACGCCAGGTCCCCGCCATCGGGCAGGGCAATGGATGAGAGAACAGACATGATTTTATCGCGCGATTGGGCCACGGCCACCTCCTGCTAAAGCTGCGCCCCACATTTGGCCGCTTCACGGGCGAGATACAAGGGGCCTCAGGCAATCAGCCCTCAATCCGCCCTGCGGCACGCCGCCACGTGGGCGGTGGACAGCAGGTTTTGGTAACGGTTTCGTGAAATTAGGTCAGCGATACGTATGCATTTTCTGCATAGCGGCATTGTGACGGTCGGGGATTGTGCATTCGCAGCACAATCGCCAAATACCCCTCCAACGACGCCAGCACGGCGCCAACGACATTTCCGCGACTGCCCGGGCATCCCGAAGGCGCCGCACCCGACATACGCAAAGCGAGACGCACCATGGCACATGCCACCGAAATTCTGAACGCCCACGCCGGCATCGTTGATCGTTTCTTTTCCATGCTGGAAGGCTGGAAAGAAGCCTATGCAAACCACGCGCTGTTTCGTGAAACCGTGCGTGAGCTGAGCAAGCTGACCAATGCCGAGCTGAACGATCTTGGCATCGGTCGTGGTGAGATCCACGCGATCGCCCACAAAGCCGCCTACGGCGCATGATGTTTCATTAGGTGCTGCTCCTCCTCCCTGCAGCACCTTGATTGACGGCGGGGGCTTCCTCCTCCCTGCCCCCGCCAGTCGATCCTTTTTCCGGGCCTGCGCCTCCTCCCTTATGCAGGCCCCGGGATGCGGCAGCCTCCCCTCCTCCTCCCTGGAGGCTGCCGCTCCAAAGTTTCGGATGCCTCTCCTCCCTTGGCATCCAAAATTGCAGACGGGTCGCTCCTCCTCCCTGACCCGGATGCAGCTGAGCCGGCTCTCTCCTCCTCCCTGAGAGCCGCGCCACAGAAAGAACGGCGATGCCCCTCCTCCCTGGCATCGCCGTTTTTTTTGAACTTGCGACCCAGTCAGAACAAACCGGGCAAAACAAACCGGGCAAAACAAAAAAGGCGCCCCTTCGGACGCCTTTTGCATTTTTCAGACAGATCCCCCTCAGAACGGCACGTCGCCAGCCTGTTCCGCCGGAACCAGAAACTTGCCCAGTACCTTCTTGGCGCCCGCCCGGTCAAATTCGATATCGAGCTTGTCGCCCTCAACCCCCATCACCGTGCCATAGCCGAATTTCTGATGGAAAACGCGGTTGCCCTGCGTGAAGGAGCTGACCGCCGCCAGATCGATCACCAGCCCTTTTGCCTCATTCGGGCTGGACTTGGCGCGCAAACGCCCGCCGGTATTGGCCTGCATCCGCTTCCATCCCGGCGAGTTATAGGCATCAGCATGTCTGGCGCGCTGTTCGATCTGCGACCCGACCCCCATATCAAAACCGCCCGCCGCAGCCCCATACCCGCCCCCGTAAAGGCCGGGCGGGGTCAGCACATCGACATGCTCTTCGGGCAGTTCATCAACGAAACGCGACGGCAATTGCGATTGCCACTGGCCATAGACCCGACGATTCGAGGCAAAGGAAATCGTGCAGATCTCCTCCGCGCGGGTGATGCCCACATAGGCGAGGCGGCGTTCTTCTTCGAGCCCCTTGAGGCCGCTTTCATCCATTGACCGTTGCGACGGGAACAGCCCGTCTTCCCAGCCCGGCAAAAACACGGCGGGATATTCCAACCCCTTCGCCGCATGCAGCGTCATGATCGTGACCTTTTCCTCGGCGTCGTCACTGTCATTGTCCATGATCAGGCTGACATGTTCGAGGAAGCCTTGCAGGTTTTCAAACGCTTCCAGCGCCTTCACCAGTTCCTTGAGGTTTTCAAGCCGCCCCGGTGCCTCAGGCGTTTTGTCATTCTGCCAATGGCCGGTATAGCCGGATTCGTCGAGGATCATTTCAGCCAGCTCGATATGCGTCTTGGGAAGGTCCTTGGGCAGCGCACTCAGATCCAGCGCCAATTCCCCCGGCTGTTCGATCAGCGCATCGTCATCGGAAAGAGGCAGCCCCTGCACCCGCAAAATGGCATGCCAGCGATCCAGCCCGTCGACCAGTTCCCGGAGCCCCTTGGCCCCCTTGCCCTTGATCGCGCCCTGCTCCACCGCAAGCCGCGCCCCCTCGACCAGCGACACGCCATTTGTGCGCGCCATGATCTGGATCGTCTGCACCGCCTTGTCGCCCAATCCGCGCCGGGGCGTGTTCACAATCCGCTCAAACGCCAGATCATCGTCCTGACTGACCGCCAGCCGGAAATAGGCCATGGCATCGCGGATCTCCAGCCGTTCGTAAAAGCGCGGGCCACCAACAACGCGATAGGGCAGACCGATGGTCAGAAACCGGTCTTCAAAGGCGCGCATCTGGTGCGAGGCGCGCACGAGGATGGCGATATCGTCAAGCGAGCGCGGATCCTGGCCCCGTGTGCCGGACTGCATCGCCTCGATCTCTTCTCCGACCCAACGGGCCTCTTCGTCGCCGTCCCAATGGCCTATGAGGCGCACCTTGTCGCCGCCCTCGGCCTCGGTCCACAGCTCTTTGCCCAGCCGGTTTTCATTGCCACGAATGATCCCGGCCGCCGCCCCCAGAATATGCGCGGTAGAGCGGTAATTCTGTTCCAGCTTCACCACTTTCGCGCCGGGGAAATCAGCCTCGAACCGCAGGATATTGCCCACCTCAGCCCCGCGCCAGCCATAGATCGACTGGTCATCATCGCCCACGCAGCAGATGTTCTTATGCCCCTGTGCGAGCAACCGCAGCCACAGGTATTGGGCGACGTTGGTGTCCTGATACTCGTCGACGAGGATATATCTGAACCAGCGTTGATACTGCGCGAGGATATCCTCGTGAGTCTGAAAGATCGTGACCATGTGCAACAACAGATCACCAAAATCGCAGGCATTGAGCGCCTTCAGCCGTTCTTGATACTGATAATACAGATCCACGCCTTTGCCGTTAAAGGCCGAAGCATCCCCCGTCGGAACTTGTGCAGGGGTCCATGCCCGGTTCTTCCAATTGTCGATCACCCCGGACAACAGCCGCGCGGGCCAACGCTTTTCATCGATATCCGCCGCGACGATCAACTGTTTCAGCAGGCGGTTCTGGTCATCTGTATCGAGGATAGTGAAGTTCGATTTCAGCCCAACCAGCTCAGCGTGACGGCGCAGGAGCTTCACACAGATCGAGTGGAACGTGCCCATCCAGGGCATGCCTTCGACGGTCTGTCCCAACAGCGCGGCGACCCGATTTTTCATCTCGCGCGCGGCCTTGTTGGTGAAGGTCACAGAGAGGATTTGATTGGGCTGGGCAGTGCGGGTGTGCAGCAGATGCGCAATCCGCGTGGTCAGCGCCTTGGTCTTGCCGGTGCCCGCGCCTGCCAGCATCAGGACCGGACCGTCCAATGCCTCAACCGCTTCGCGCTGAGCCGGGTTCAGTCCGTCAAGATAGGGGGTCGGATATGACGCACCCATCCCCATCACCCGCTGCGACAGCGGGATTTTCGGCGCAGCAGGCGCCATCGGGGCGGGTTCCCCCGCTTCGAACTCTTCGAACAGATCGTCGTCATCAATATCGCTCATACCGTCTCTTTAGCAATCTGGCCGCAGCAGGGAAAGGGGGCGTTCCACAAATGTTCCAGCCCTGCAAAACCGGTTTTGTCCCCATCTCGAAATCCACGTATTTTTCCGCCCCCTTAAGGGGGCGCGACATCGCTGACCTTATTATAGAGAGAAGTGCCATTGACAACGCCCCCCTTCCGGCCACATCTAGCGTCCCCAGATACCAACCCGCTTGCATCCCGAAAGCGGTGTGATTTGTTTACATGAGGATTGCATGCCCGTCGTTGTTGTCGAAAGCCCGGCCAAGGCCAAAACCATCAATAAATATCTCGGCAAGGATTACACGGTGCTGGCCTCTTATGGCCATGTGCGTGACCTGCCGGCCAAAAATGGCTCGGTGGACCCGGACCATGGATTCGACATGGTGTGGGAGGTCGGGAACGACTCGAAAAAACATGTGCGCGCGATTGCCGATGCGCTGAAAGAAGACAACGCCCTGATCCTCGCAACCGACCCTGATCGCGAAGGGGAAGCGATTTCGTGGCATCTGGAAGAAGCGCTGCGCAAGCGCCGTTCGATCAAGAAAGACACGCCGGTCAGCCGCGTGACCTTCAACGCGATCACCAAGGATGCGGTGCTGGATGCGATGGCCAATCCGCGCCAGGTGGACAGTGATCTGGTCGAGGCCTATCTGGCCCGCCGGGCGCTGGATTACCTTGTGGGCTTCAACCTGTCGCCGGTCCTGTGGCGCAAACTGCCGGGCGCGCGGTCTGCTGGTCGGGTGCAATCGGTCTGCCTGCGCCTGATCGTCGAGCGCGAACAGGAAATCGAAGCGTTTAACGCCCGCGAATACTGGTCGGTCAAGGCCGCGCTCGCCACCCCGCGCGGTCAGGAATTTGAAGCCAAGCTGACGGTTCTGGGCGGCGACAAGCTCGACAAACACAGTCTTGCGAATGAAACCGCAGCTGAAATGGCCGTTCAGGCAATTTCCTCGCGCGATCTGACCGTGCGCTCGGTGGAAGCCAAACCCGCCAATCGCAACCCGTCACCGCCCTTCATGACCTCAACCCTGCAACAGGAAGCCAGCCGCAAGTTCGGCTTTGGTGCGCGACAGACCATGTCGACCGCGCAGCGGCTTTATGAAGCGGGTTACATCACCTATATGCGGACCGACGGGATCGACATGGCACCCGAAGCGGTCGCTGCGGCGCGTGACGCAATTGCCGCGCGGTTTGGCAAGGAATTCACCCCGGAAAAACCCCGCGTTTACAAGAACAAGGCCAAGAATGCGCAGGAAGCGCACGAATGTATCCGCCCGACCGATATGAACGTCTCGGCCGAGGATCTGGGTCGGCTGGAACCCGATCAGCGCAAGCTTTATGACCTGATCTGGAAACGCACGCTCGCCAGCCAGATGGAAAGCGCCCGGTTTGAACGCACCACGGTTGAGATCGGATCAGACGATGGGCAGGTTGGCCTGCGCGCCACCGGGCAAGTGGTTGTCTTTGAAGGTTTCCTGAAGGTCTACGAAGAAGGCCGCGACGACGCTGTTGTCGATGAGGATGACAAGCGCCTGCCGCAGATCATGCAGGGCGAACCGGCTGCGAAACGCACGATCACGCCTGAGCAGCACTTCACTCAGCCCCCGCCCCGTTATACCGAGGCGACACTGGTCAAACGGATGGAAGAGCTGGGTATCGGCCGCCCGTCCACCTATGCCTCTGTGATCACCACGATCCAGGACCGCGAATATGTGCGCAAGGACAAGAACCGCCTGTTCCCCGAGGACAAGGGCCGGATCGTGACCATCTTCCTGGTCAATTTCTTCCGCAAATATGTGGGCTATGAATTTACCGCGAACCTGGAAGAAGAGCTGGATGAAATCTCGGCGGGTGAGGCCAATTACAAGGATGTGCTGACCCGGTTCTGGCGCGATTTCTCGGCCGCGATCGGAGAGACATCCGAGCTGCGCATTTCCGAAGTGCTCGACAAACTGGACGCGGCCCTTGCCCCGCAGCTTTACCCGCCGCGAGAAGACGGCACCGACCCGCGCAGCTGCCCCAAATGCGGCACTGGTCAACTGCACCTGAAAACCTCACGCACCGGCGGGTTTGTCGGCTGCGGGAACTACCCTGAATGCAACTATACCCGCCCGATTTCCGGTGAAGGGGCAGAAGGGTATGAACGGGTTCTGGGCGAAGATAATGGCGATGAGATCCACCTGAAATCCGGTCGTTTCGGTCCCTATGTTCAACGCGGCGAAGCCACGCCCGAGAACAAGAAACCGCCACGCTCCTCGCTGCCGAAACAAGGCAAGGAATTCCTGCCCGGCTGGGGTCCGAATGAGCTGACGCTGGAACAGGCCGTGACCCTTCTGACCCTGCCGCGCACCATTGGCCAGCACCCGGACGGGGGCGCGATCCAATCGAACCTTGGCCGGTTCGGGCCTTACATTGCGCACCAGTTGCCCGACGAGGAAAAACCGGTTTACGTGAACCTCAAGGAAACACTGGACGTGTTTGAAATCGGCATGAACCGCGCGGTCGAAATGCTCGCGGAAAAACGCGCCAATCCGGGCCGTGGCCGCGGACGAGCAGCCGCCAAGCCGCTCAAGGAACTGGGAGAGCACCCGGAAGACGGGGGGGCTGTGAACATCCTTGATGGGCGCTATGGGCCTTACGTGAAATGGGAAAAGGTCAATGCGACCATTCCAAACGATGTGAAACCCGAAGACGTGACAATGGAGATGGCCGTGGCGCTGATTGCCGAGAAATCGGCGAAAAAGAAGCCTGCCAGGAAAAAGGCTGCCGCAAAAAAGGCTGCACCAAAGAAAAAAGCCGCTGCCAAGAAGTGATCCCGTTCGTATGAACGAAAAAGCCCCGCCGATCTTTCGGCGGGGCTTTTGCTTTTGTCTTGACCCTCTGGTCCCTCTGGCTGTTCAGAACACGACGTTCAACATGATCAGTGAAATCACCAAAAACAGCACCGTCATGATCCCCCCGGCCTTGACGAAGTCTTTCACCTTGTAGCCGGCCGGCCCCATGATCAGCGCATTGACCTGATGGGTGGGGATGATGAAGGAGTTCGAGGTCGAGATTGCCACGGTCAGCGCAAAAAGCGCGGGGCTGGCCCCGGCCGCCACCGCAATCGACACCGCCAGGGGCACCAGCAAAACCGTGGCCCCCACATTGGACATCACCAGAGAAAACCCGGTGGCCAGCACCGCAATCCCCGCCTGAAGCGACCAGATCGGCCACCCGTCCAGCGCGGTCAGGATCTGTTGCGCAATCCATTCCGCCGTGCCCGTATTCTGCACCGCCTGCCCCAGCGGGATCAGGCACGCAAGCAGGAACACCGTATTCCAGCCCACCGCGTTGTAAGCCTCGTCAATCGACAGGACACGCGACAGCAGCATCCCCACCGCCCCGGTCAGCAGGCACAGCGACAGGCGCACATCGGTAAACAGGATCAGCGACAGCGAGAGGGCAAAGAACAGCATCGCCCAGCCCACCTTATGCGGGCGCAGCTCTTCTTGCGGGAAATCCGAGGTCATGATGACAAAGTTCTGATTGCCCTGCAGCCGGGTCAGGTTGTCCCAGCGGGTGTGCGCCACCAGCATGTCGCCCAGTTCAAACTTCTCAAGACCGATCTGGGTCGGTGCATGATCATCGGTTTCCACATGGCTCAGCGTTTCCTCGCGCCGGTGGATCGCCAGCAGCGACAGACCATAGGTTTTGCGCAGCAGCAACTCGCGCGGGGATTTGCCGATCAGGTCGCTTTCCGGCGGGATCACCAGTTCGGCGATGCCTGCATTGGTGGCGGCAAATTCTTCGGTGAACACATCCAGCTGCGGACACACGGTCAGCCCGTATTTCTCGGCAAAGCAGTCCACCTCCTCCTTTTTGCCGATAATGGCCAACCGACAGGGCGCCGCAATCTCTGCGGTCAGAACCTGCACCATCGAGGTCTTGCCGCGATAGAAGGTCGAGATGATGTAAAGGTGGTTTTCCATATTCACATCCGCCAGGATCTGCCCCACCAGCGGGCTGTCCCCCGGCACTTCCACCTCATAGACCGACGCGGTCAGACCATAGACACGTTTGAGGTAATCCGAGGTGCCCTGCCCGACCGAGCTGTCACTGACCGCACCGCTTTCCGGCAGCACCCAGCGCCCCAGGATCAGGAAATAGAAGATCCCGCTGAGCACCAGCACCACCCCCACCGGGGCCACGGAAAACAGGCCGAAAAGCTCCATCTTCTGGCCCTCGGGCAGGCTCTCATTGGCGGTTTGCAGCAAATCATTGAGCAAGATCAGCGGGGACGACCCAACCATGGTCATGGTGCCGCCAAGGATCGCGCAAAATCCCATCGGCATCGCCAGCCGATTGATCGGTATCCCCGACCGGGTCGAAATCCGGCTGATCACCGGCAGAAACAGCGCCGCCGCCCCCACGTTCTGCATGAAACTGGAAATCACCCCGACGGTGCCCGCGACAATCGGCTGGATCCGTGTCTCTGACGCCCCGCCGCGTTGCATGATCGTGGCCGCCACCTTGTTCATGATCCCGGTCTTGTCCAGCCCCGCCCCCACGATCATCACCGCGATGATCGAGATCACGGCGTTTGAGGCAAACCCGTTGAACAGCTGATTGACGTCAGCCAGATCGGCAAGAGCCGGGTGATAGCTGAGGATGCCCAGGATAACGAGAACGAGGATGGCCGCCAGATCAATCCGGACAACCTCTGAGACAAACAGAAACACGGTGAAGCCCAACATCGCGCAGACCACGCCCATCTCGAATGTGAATACCAGTTGCTCCATTGCCCCTCCGTCAATTGTGGTTTTCTAATTGTGAGCAGAAAACGGCCAGACGCAATAAAATTGCGTAAAACACTGCGAATTCGACAGGGTAGAAATACGCGAAACCATCATTTTCGCCCCAGCTTCGTTGACAGTGCCCCCTCGTCGCGCCAGAACATTTCTCAGAACTGACGAGAGGACACTTTCATGAAAAAGGTATACGGCTCGGCGTCCGAAGCTCTTGACGGGCTTCTGTCTGACGGAATGCTGATTGCCGCTGGCGGCTTTGGCCTGTGCGGCATCCCGGAACTGCTGCTGGAAGCAATCAAAGAGAGCGGCGTCAAGGATCTGTCCTTTGCGTCCAACAACGCTGGCGTCGATGATTTCGGCATTGGCATCCTGTTGCAGACCAAACAGGTGAAAAAGATGATCTCGTCCTATGTGGGCGAAAACGCGGAATTCATGCGCCAATACCTGTCGGGTGAGCTGGAGCTGGAATTCAACCCGCAGGGCACCCTGGCCGAACGGATGCGCGCCGCCGGTCACGGCATTCCCGGCTTCTACACCAAAACCGGCGTGGGCACCGTGATTGCCGAGGGCAAGGAACACAAGGATTTCCCCACTGGCCCCAATGGCGAGATGGAGACCTATATCATGGAAGAAGGCATTTTTGCCGATCTCTCCATCGTGAAAGCCTGGAAAGCGGATGAAACCGGCAACCTCGTGTTCCGCAAAACCGCCCGCAACTTCAACCCGCCCGCCGCCATGTGCGGCAAGATCTGCGTGGTCGAAGTCGAAGAGATCGTGCCGACCGGATCGCTGGATCCCGACGCGATCCACCTGCCCGGCATCTACGTGCATCGCATCATTCAGGGCGAGCATGAAAAGCGCATCGAACAGCGCACCACGCGCGCGGCCTAACGGCAATTGTCGTAACCGGAGGATCCCATGGCCGACACCCCCCAAAACTCTCCTTACCAAGGACGCCCATCGCGCAGCTTCTGGCGTGGCGGGGTGGTGAAGGCCGGGGCCTATCCTCCTTCTGACCTGTTTGAGCCGAAATTCCCGGTGGATCGCGAGATGAAAATCTTCACCGCCGGGAGTTGCTTTGCCCAGCATGTGGGCCGGGTTCTGCGCGAAAACGGCTTCAACGTGCTTGATGGGGAACCCGCCCCGGAAGGGATGCCGCTGGAGCTTGCGCAAAAACATGGCTACCGGATCTATTCGGGCCGCTATGGCAATGTCTATACCGTGCGCCAGATGCGACAGCTTCTGGCCGAAGCGCAGGGCGAATTCATCCCGGCGACCCCGGTTTGGGAAAAAGCCGGACGCTTTTATGATGCCCAGCGCCCGAATGTTGATCCACGCGGGCTGGCCTCGCCAGAGCTAGTGGAAAAGGCGCGCGACCAACACCTTCATATCGTTCTGAACATGCTCGCGACAGCGGACCTCATGGTCTTCACCCTGGGTCTGACCGAAGCCTGGGAGCATATCGAAACCGGCACGATCTATCCCACGGCCCCCGGCACGATCGCGGGTGATTTCGACCCTGAGCTCTACCGGTTCAAAAACTTCCGCGCCCATGAGGTGCGGGCGGATTTTGAGGCCCTGCGCGATGCGTTGAAGGCCATCAATCCGGGGCTGAAATTTCTGCTGACCGTTTCCCCGGTGCCGCTGACCGCCACGGCCAGCGACCAGCATGTGCTGCCCGCAACCGTCTATTCCAAATCGGTTCTGCGCAGCGTGGCAGGGGAACTTGCGATGGATTTCGACGATGTGGACTATTTCCCGTCATTTGAAATCATATCCTCCCACCCTGCCCCCAAAAGTTTCTTTGAAGACAACCTGCGTTCGGTCACCCCCGAAGGTGTGGGGCGTGTGATGAAGCTGTTTTTGGCGAGCCACGGCGTCGCCTCGGCTGACAGTGATGAAGACGGTGGCGATGACGCCCAGAAACGCGACCGCGTCCGTGCCCTGCGCAAGGCCCGCCGCGCCCGCCGCAAAGGGGATCAGGAGAAATCGCAGGCCGACGTGGTATGTGAGGATGAATTGCTGGAGGCGTTCAACAAATGACCTCTGCCCTGCCACAAGAGACCGCGCAGCACAGGGTGCTGATCATCGGAAACTCCCATGCCGGTGCGCTTCGCAGCGCGAAAGAGGAGTTCGAAACGCTCTACCCCGAAGTCTCGCTGAGTTTCTTCGCCTCCCCCGGCACCAGTTTCAAACGCGGTCGACCGGACAAGGAGAACAATTTCGTTCCCAAGCTGTTTGGCGACGACGACGCCGCAACGGTTGTGGCCATCAACGGGTGCGACAAGATCAGCCTGAACGGGTATGACCACATCCTTGCGGTCGGACACCGCCCGGATCTGTTCGGCCTTTGTGGCCTGGCCGGTCAAGAGGGTGGTTTCGGGGTGTTGGATCTCGATATCGAGGCGCCGCATTTCCTGTCGCGCGAGTTGGTCGAGGACTGGCTGGATCACATCCTAGATCCCTGGGTGAAACGGATGGCACGGCTGTTTGGCACGCAGAAAGGGTTCTCTTTCACCGACGCGCCTTACCGCTCTCTGTCCATGCTGGACGAGGGGGAGACCCGCCGCGAAGCACAGCAATTTGCCCAGTTTCAGGCGATCCCCTTCCTGGGTGATCTGATGACAATTTACGACCAGAAACTGGCGGCAAAACTCTCAGACCACGGTTTTGGCCTTGTGCAGCAACCGCTGCAGACCCGGGCCGCCCCTTTTGCCACCGATGCCCGCTTCTGCCGCGGGGCTGCGGATGCGGCAGGGGACGAGATTTCGGTGGATCACCGGCATATGAACGCAGCCTTCGGGCTGGAGATATTGACAGAATTTGCAAACAAACAGCTCGGCCTGCCGGTCAGGACGAGCAACGGATAACGAAGGAAGGAAACAACATGGCTTGGGACCGCAATCAAATGGCCGCACGTGCCGCGCAGGAACTGCAGGACGGGTGGTATGTGAACCTCGGCATCGGCATCCCGACGCTGGTGTCCAACTATATTCCCGAAGGCGTCACGGTGACGCTGCAGTCGGAAAACGGCATGCTGGGCATGGGCCCCTTCCCGACCGAAGACGAGATTGACGCCGACCTGATCAATGCGGGCAAGCAGACCATCACCGAACTGCCGCAAACCGCCTATTTCGACAGCTCGATGTCGTTTGGCATGATCCGCGGCGGCAAGATCGCCATGGCGATCCTTGGCGCGATGGAAGTGGCGGAAAACGGCGACCTCGCCAACTGGATGATCCCGGGCAAGCTGGTCAAGGGCATGGGCGGCGCGATGGATCTGGTCGCCGGCGTTGGCCGCGTGGTGGTGGTGATGGATCACACCAACAAACACGGCGACAGCAAAGTTCTCAAGGAATGCACCCTGCCCCTGACTGGTCAGAAAGTGGTCGACCGCATCATCACCAACTTGGGTGTGCTGGATGTGGTTGAGGGCGGGTTGAAGATCGTCGAAACCGCCGAAGGCGTGTCTGAGGACGAGCTGCGCGCCGCCACGCAGGCGACCATCGTCAACTAAGCATTGCCCCAGACGGATAACAAAAGGCCTCCCATTCGGGGGGCCTTTTGCGTTGCCCCTGCCCCTGTTCTCTCATAGATAGAGCGCATGACCGGACAAAACGATAATGGCTGGGTCAGTTCCGCCAAAGCCTGGATTGCTGATATGGGCAATCAGGGCGATCACGGACGGGGGCATGTGCTGGATAAGCCAATGCTGGCTCGGGTGAAACAGGCCACCCCGCGGGACATGGTGGATATTGGCTGCGGCGAAGGCCGGTTTTGCCGGATGATAGCCGCTTTGGGCGTGCCACCCACAGGCATTGACCCAACGCCCGAACTCATCTCGCATGCCCGCACCTGCGACCCAAAGGGGCGGTATGTTGAGGCCAGGGCCGAAGACCTGCCCTTTGCCGACGCCAGCTTTGACCTCGCCGTTTTCTACCTGAGCCTGATCGACATTCCCGATATCCGCGCAGCCATCCGCGAGGCCACCCGCGTTCTAAAGCCCGGCGGGCGCATTCTGGTCGCCAATCTCGCAGCTTTCCTCACCGCCGCCCGGCATGATGGATGGGCCCGTGCCGAAACGGGGGCGCAGGTCCATATCACCGGCTATCTGAAAGAAGAGGTCTACTGGACCGAGTGGCGTGGCATTCGCATCCAGAACTGGCACCGCCCGCCGCGCGACTATGTGCAGGCCTTTCTGGACGAGGGGCTGCGCCTGACACATTACGACGAGCCAGCCTCCTCCCACCCGGATCCCGAGATCAAGGAGCGGTATGATGAAGCCGCTTATTTTGTCATTATGGAATGGCAAAAACCGGACCCGGAGTATTGACGCAGATATCGGGAAAATCCCTCGCCTTTCCCTTTATTGTTTCATAATCTCGCCGCATTCTCCTGCCAGATAAGCGGCAATGACCATGAGCAGCACCCATACCGTTTCTGCGGGGCGCACGCCCCCTTCGCGCAGGCTGCGCGACACCCTGATATTGGTAGGGCTGTTTGGTCTTGTGCTGCTGGGGCTGTTCGGCCTGGCCGCGGCAACCGGATGGGAGGAAACCCGGGCGCAGATTGCCAAGCTGTCTGCCTGGCAGATTGGGGTCCTGCTTCTGCTGTCTCTCGTGAACTACCTCTTTCGCGGTTTGCGCTGGCATGTGTTTGCGCGGCGCCTGGGCCTGCCCACCGGGCTGGTGCAGGATCTGCGTCATTTCCTGGGCGGCTTTGCCATGTCGGTCACTCCGGGCCGGGTCGGTGAACTGGTCCGTATGCGCTGGCTCAAACGTGAAACGGGGTGGAGTTTTGAACGCACCGCCCCCCTTGTGCTGGTGGATCGCGCCTCGGACCTGACCGCCATGGCGCTGATCCTTGCGCTGGCCCTCTCATTTTCGATGCATGGCATTGCCGGTGGAACCCCGGTGGTGGTCCTTGCGCTGATTGCGGGGTTTGTCGCCACCCGCCCCAGGCTGCTTGGCTGGCTGGCCACCACGGGCCACCGCATCACCGGGCGGTTTGCCCGGATCTGGGTGCGGGTCCGCAGGGCCGCCACGTCGCTTGCGGCATTCACATCCCCGCTGCTGATGACCACCGCCGCACTGATTGGCATGATCGGCTGGATTGCCGAAGGCTATGCCTTTCACCTGCTTCTGGTCTGGCTTGGCTCTGACATCGGCCTTGCGGCTGCGGTTGCCATCTTTGTGTTCTCGACCCTGGCCGGTGGGCTGACCGGCGCGCCCGGAGGCGTGGGCGGGGCAGAAGCCGCCATGATTGCTCTCTTGGCGCTGGAGGGCGTCCCGCTGGAGGTCTCGGTGCCCGCCACCGCCATCATCCGCGTCACCACGCTTTGGTTTGCAATCGGCATCGGCTTGCTGATCTTTCCCTTCGCAGAACGCCATTCGCTGAAACATACCCGTCACGAAAGACCCGCCCAATGAGCTGGAAAACAACTGAATATAGCGGCTGGG
This sequence comes from Aliiroseovarius crassostreae, assembly GCF_025137635.1. Lineage (NCBI taxonomy): Bacteria > Pseudomonadati > Pseudomonadota > Alphaproteobacteria > Rhodobacterales > Paracoccaceae > Aliiroseovarius > Aliiroseovarius crassostreae. The sequence continues at coordinate 1,824,593 of NZ_CP080772.1, forward strand.
GCCGTGTGCTGAAAGCGGCGGGCGAACTGGCCCGACCGGAACGCGCCCATACGCTGGAGGCCGCCAGCCGTGAAGGAGGCCCCGCGATTGGCAATTGCCGTTCCTACGGGGATGCCCCCCTGAACTCGGACGGCCGCGCCATCGACATGACCCGCATGAACCGGATCATCGCCTTTGAGGCCCAGACCGGACAGGTGACGGTTGAGGCCGGGATGACTATTGGCGACCTGGCCCATGTGTTTGCCCCTCAGGGCTGGATCCCGGCCGTTCTGCCCGGCACCGGCTTTGCCACGATTGGCGGGTGCATCGCGCAGGATGTGCATGGCAAGAACCATCATAATACCGGCAGCTTTGGTCAGCATGTGCTGTCGGTAACGCTGGTTCAGAACGGAACGCGGGTGGTCGCCACACCCGAGATCAATCCTGACCTGTTCCGCGCCACCATGGGCGGCATCGGCCAGACCGGGGTGATCGCCGAGGCGACGCTGCAACTGAAACCCTGCCCCGGTGACCTGATGATGGTGACCGAACAGCGCGCATCCGGGTGGGATCAGCATATTGCCCTGCTCGATGCCTCCACCGCCAGCTACTGCGTGGGCTGGATTGACGCCACCGCAACAGGGGCGGCGCTGGGTCGGGGGATCGTAGAAGAGGCGGAGCTGGCCAAGGGGCTGCTGCCCCGGGCGAAATCCCCAAAATCCGTTCCACGCGACGCCCCGCATTGGGCCCTGTCTGCCCCGGTTGTACGCAGCTTCAACGCGGCCTATTTCCGCAGGGTGCCCAAATCCGGCAAAAGCTCGGTCAAGCGTATCGACGATTTCTTCTTCCCGCTCGACAAGATCCATGACTGGAACCGGCTTTACGGAAAACGGGGCTTTTACCAGTTTCAGAACGTGGTCCCGCTGGATCAGGTCGACATCCTGAAAGAGATGCTGGCGCGCATTGCCGACGCCGGGCTGGCCTCTCCGCTCGCAGTGCTCAAACGCATGGGCACGGGGCGCGCGGGGCATCTGTCCTTCCCGATGGAAGGCTATACGCTGGCGGTGGATTTTCCGGCCCGTGACGGCGCCGAGACGCTGATTGCCCAGCTTGAGCGCATGACCGTTCAGGCCAAGGGGCGGCTCTACCTTGCCAAGGACGCCCTGGCCACGGGGGCCGCAATCAAGGCGATGTATCCCGAGCATGGCGACTGGGCCCAGATTGCCGATGCCGCCGACCCGGAGCGCCGGCTGGAAACCGACATGACCCGCCGACTGGATTTGAGGAACGCATGATGAGCGACGCAAACGACACCTGGATCATCCTCGGCGCAACCTCCTCCATGGCACGTGCCTTTGCCCGAAAGGTTGCAGATCAGGGTGCATTCGTGCTGCTGGCTGGGCGGGACATGAATGATCTGGAGCGCAGCGCAACAGATCTGCGCACCCGTGGCCTGCACGCCGATGCCATTCATTTCGATGCCCGCGACCCCGAGAGTTTTGCGGCCATCATCTCTCGCGTGAGCCATGTCTCAGGCGTGATCAACGCGGCGGTCTTCGTGGGGTCGATGCCTCCGCAGGCACAGATCGACGAAGACCCTTCCTTGATCGATGGAACAGTCACAGACAGTTTCACTGGCCCCGCCCGCTTTCTCCAGATGCTGGCCCCGCTGATTGAAACGCGGGGCGCTGGCACCGTGGTAGGTGTGGGATCAGTTGCCGGGGATCGGGGGCGGATTGGCAATTATGTCTACGGCGCGGCCAAGGCGGGGTTTGCCACGTATCTCTCGGGCCTCAGAAACCGCCTGACCCGCGTGGGCGGGCACGTGGTCACGGTCAAACCAGGTTTCGTCGACACGGCCATGACCTGGGATGTGGAGGGCATGTTCCTGGTGGCATCCCCTGACAAGGTTGCCGGGGACATCCTGAAAGCCGTCGAAAAGAAGCGCAATGTGATCTACACACCGTTTTTCTGGCGCTATATCATGCTGATCATTCGCCATATCCCGGAGGCCATCTTCAAGAAGATGTCGATCTGACCCCGCTTTTGGAGCGAGGAGGGTAAGGGGCTCTGCCCCTCGCCTCTTTGAGGCTCACCCCGAGGTATTTTCAGCAAGAAAAAGGGCGCGCGGCTGAGGCGAGTGGGATTTCGGCCGTGGAAGAGCTGCCATTTTCTGGTTCTCAATATCCTCGCCGAAGGCAAGAAAGCCATCAAGACAGCCACTATGTGCCGCGAGGCCATCTGTGCGGATCGGTGCAGACAGGCAGGCCCTGCAGGGAGCGGGCGGGGGCTGCGGATACGGTCCGGGTTAGCCCAGCCCCATCCACCTGTGCCACAGCCCAGCTGCATAAAACATGATCGAGATTGAGATCAGCATCAGGCCCACGCCACGTTTGTCGCGCATTGCAAAGACAATCGGATCGTAATCCATCTTGCCCAGCCACCCGAGCCGCACCATGCGGATCATCCACCACGCCATTGGCAACTCGGCCACCCAGATCAGCCATTGGGTCTTGTAAAGCCCAAGCGCCTGATCGGTGAAGGAGTAAAGGAAGAATGCCAGCAGGGCGGCCACCACCCCCAGTCCGGCCACATTCAGCAGGTCGGAACGATCCGGACGGCCATAGCCCCGGCCCGGCAACCGCTCATCATTGGTGGCAAGTGTCAGCTCGGTCAGGCGCTTGACGCACCCCAATGCCAGAAAGACCGGGAAGATGAAGACAAGCAGATAGCCTGACACATAGATCCCGGTGGCTGCCGCTCCGGCCACGACACGCAAGGTGTAAAGGCTTGCCAGCACGGCAATATCCACCCACCGCATCTGCTTGAGCTTCAGCGAATAGGCCAGGGAGAGCATCATGTAGAAGGCCACCACGCCCAGAAAGGCCGTCGACAACAACGCGGCCAGCACCAATGCGAATAAGGCAAGCGCCGCAAATGCCACCATGCCCACCTGGATCGGCACGGTTCCGGCGGCAAAGGGGCGTTTGCATTTTTTCACATGCAGGCGATCCGCTTCCAGATCCAACAGGTCATTGACCAGGTAGATCGACGAGGCCGCCGCGGAAAAGCTGAGGATCCCAAGAAGGGCGAGAATGATCGTATGAGCAGAGAAATCATGGGCCGCAATCAAGGGCAGGAACAGCAACACATTCTTGACCCACTGATGTGGGCGGAAGCTTTTAAACAGCGCGCGTGCAGTCCAGCCACCGGGCAATTCGCGCACCTCTTTTCCCAAAGCGCGCATCACTTCGGCGGATCCGGCATCCCCCACCACATAGGCCACATCGCCCCGTTTCCAGATCGCACTGTCCACGGAGGCATTGCCTGCATAGTCAAACCCTTCCTCGCCAAAAAGCTCCACCAGGGCGTCGGCTTTGGCGCGCCCTTTCAGGTTGTTATGCCCCTGCGTGGCCAGCACCCTTTCCGACAACCCATGCTGTTCGGCCAGCGGTTTGACCAAAGAGATATGCGAGGCAGAGGCAAGCACCACTTCGCGCCCCTCCTCCAGGGCCTGTCTGGCCAGTTCCAGCACGGGTTCGGAAACCGGCATCAGGTCCATCCGCAGCGGCGCGATCTCAGCCAGCGCCTGCTTCAACGCAGCGGGGTTGGTAAAATTGGCAAAACTTGCGCGCAGCGTGGCAAACGGATCGCGCCCCAACCCGGCCCAGAACCCTTCAAACAACAGATCGGTGCGCAGGAAAGTTCCGTCCACGTCCAGAACAAGAGGCTTCACGGTCATCTCAGGATCCTTTCACGGCAAAAACACAGCCATCGGTCAGAAGGTCCGGCGGGGTCATGCAAAGCCCCCGCGCCACGCGCCACGCACTCAGCACTTTGGGAATATAGGCGCGGGTTTCGGCAAATGGGGGCACACCGCCATTCGCCGTCACCGCGTTTTCGCCTGCATTATACCCGGCCATCGCCAGGATGGGGTCCCCGTCGAAATGTTCCATCAGCCAGTTCAGATAGGCCACCCCGCCCTTGATATTCTCCTCCGGGTTGCCCGGCTCTTCGACACCAAAGCGGGCGGCGGTCGCCGGGATCAGCTGCATGATTCCCTGTGCGCCGGCAGAGCTGACCGCATCCGCGCGCCCGGCACTTTCCACCGAGATCAGGGCCAGCACCCAGGCCGGAGAGACATGGGTGCCGATCGTGGCTTTCAGAATATCAACGCCATGGGCGGTCGCAATCTTCTGCAAATCCTCAAGACGCGGCCCGGTCAGGGCCCCCTGCCCCGCCTGCCGCTCCAACACCGCAAGCGCCTGCTGCAGATTGGCAGCCCCCCCATGATCCCGTTTTGGCGACACTTCTGCCCAGAACCACTCATACCCATGCGCCGAAAGCGCGCCCTCCGTCGACACGTCGGCGTCAGAGGTCGCGGCCTGAGGCTGTGTGTTGGCAGGGGCAAGACGGCGTGCCTGTTCAGCGGGATCAATCTGCACCCGGATCCGTTTGCCGGAACCGGTTGGGACGGTTTCTCGTTTGAACGTAAACTCCGGAAAAGGCGGCGGCGTGCTCTCTGCCTGAACAGCCCCCCCATGAAAAGACAGGGGCAATACGGACAAGGTCACCGCCAACAGGGTGACCCTGATCCCGCGTCGCGGAATATCATGGGTAGGATGCAACACTGCTCTTGCCGCCTTATGTGACCGCCCGTGGTCCGGACGAGGTTTGGTCAGGGTTTTCCCTGATTTCTTGTCTTGTTTTGTGCCAAATCCTAAAGAAATTATCCAGAATTTCCTTTCTATTTGATGCAAAATTCAAGCAATTCGCGCGGCAAAAATCAGAAATGTTAATTTTTCTCATTTTTATTTTGTTTACTTTCAGCCACTTACAGTATCGCCGCCGGAAAAAATTAAGATCCTCAAAAACGAACGAAACCTGCCCAACTCTTGCCCCAATCCGAAGGCTTATTACTAGCCATGCCGAGCGGCGCAAAGGGTCACCCACCAAGGATCACACAAGATCAGGGGATCACAGGGCCGGTTCGAAAGTAACACTGAACAACCTACCTTTCGGAGGGACAACCTATGAAACTCTTCAACCTGATCAACCGCTTCAAAGCTGACGAAGATGGCGCCGTGACCGTGGACTGGGTCGTTCTGACCGCTGCTATCGTGGGCCTCGGCGTGGCCGTGCTGACTTCGGTCTCCTCCAGCACCGACGCACTGGCCACCAAAGTGTCGAGCAAAATCAACACCATGAGCGTCAAGCTCCTGACCAAGTAATCTCTGGATTTCGGGCCTGAGGACCCCCAACGGCCCCTTCCAAAACTCTCTTATCAAGGATTATCGCAATGAAACTCTTCAACCTGATCAACCGCTTCAAAGCTGACGAAGATGGCGCCGTGACCGTGGACTGGGTCGTTCTGACCGCTGCTATCGTGGGCCTCGGCGTGGCCGTGCTGACTTCGGTCTCCTCCAGCACCGACGCACTGGCCACCAAAGTGTCGAGCAAAATCAACACCATGAGCGTCAAGCTCCTGACCAAGTAATCTCTGGATTTCGGGCCTGAGGACCCCCAACGGCCCCTTCCAAAACTCTCTTATCAAGGATTATCGCAATGAAACTCTTCAACCTGATCAACCGCTTCAAAGCTGACGAAGATGGCGCCGTGACCGTGGACTGGGTCGTTCTGACCGCTGCTATCGTGGGCCTCGGCGTGGCCGTGCTGACTTCGGTCTCCTCCAGCACCGACGCACTGGCCACCAAAGTGTCGAGCAAAATCAACACCATGAGCGTCAAGCTCCTGACCAAGTAATGGTCGCTCTGGCACAGCCAGATGTGAAATTTGGATCAGCCGCGCCCTTTCTTTGGTGCGGCTTTTCCCGTTTTAAGTAAACTGTGCCTCGCTTTACGGGGATTGTTGAAATATTAACGGTTAATCCGGCTATTATTCACGATCTGTCCACAATATTGCCCTAATCATCCGGCAGGTTGTTGGCGTATTCGTTCCCAGCCGCCCAGATCGGCCGGTCAAACCGTTCCAAAGTTGTGAAAGGAAATTACATGCGAGCCGTATTCGGATTGGTATTGGTCCTCGGCGTGGCCCTGGCCGGCTTCGCGGTTTACCTTGCCCGCGACTATATCAGCGCCTATCAAGCCCAGCTTGACGCGGAACGCGCGGCGGCGGCGGCCATTGTGCCAACGGTTGAGGTTTTCGTCTCCGACAAACCCCTGACATATGGTCAGCGGATCACCCAGGAAGACGTGCGCGCCGTCAGATGGCCGGAAGATGCGATCCCGGAAGGCACTTTCACCAGCCTGGAAGAATTGTTCCCAACCGAACAAACCCCCTATCGGACCGTCACACGTGCGATGGAAAAAGATGAAGCCCTGATGATGGTGAAGCTGACAGACCCGGGGCAGGATGCCGGGGTGCGGTCGCGCCTTGCATCGGGAATGCGCGCCTTTGCCATTCGGGTGGATGTATCATCCGGCGTGTCGGGTTTCCTGCGTCCGGGCGACCGCGTGGACGTATATTGGAGCGGCCAGATGCCAAGCTCTGAAGGGGGATCGCGCAATGTCACCAAGCTGATCGAAGCCTCGATCCAGTTGATTGCAATTGACCAGATGGCTGACAGCGATCGCGCCTCTCCGACGATTGCCCGCACCGTCACGGTTCAGGCCACGCCCCGCCAGGTTGCGGCCCTCGCCCAGGCACAATCGACAGGCAAACTTTCTCTTTCTCTTGTCGGCCTGCAGGACAAAACCGTCTCGGGCACCGTCGAGATCGGCCAGCGAGAGCTTTTGGGGTTGACCGAGGAAAAAGCACCGCAGCCGGTTGCTGAAAAATCCTGCTCGATCCGCACACGACGTGGCAGCGAGTTTGTCGAAGTGCCCATCCCCTGCCCGACACAATAAGCGGCACCGATCACAAACTGCCCCCTGCGACGATGACGAGCAGGCGATCGGAAGCGTTACGAAACAAGATCAGACGGGGCCGGACCGGCCCCGTTTTGTTGCGGTGGCACAACATGCATTCTTGCGGCCTAACAAAAGCGTTTCGGGATAAACTTGACATACATGTTTGTTCCGAAACGCCCACGACATTGATATCTCTTGTCGCGTTTCGCCGTTTCCCTGTCTCAGGTTAAAGTCGAAACGCTTTAATGATTCTTGCAAAAAAACAAAAACTGTCGCATGCTCGCGGACAAGTGGGCGAAATACACCGGACCAACCGGACCTTCAGCCGCGAACGGAACCGTGTAACAGCATGAGATTTCGTTCTGACAGGCAACGCGGATTGAAGATAACCAAAGCCCGAAACCGAGGCGTGATCGAAAAGGCAGGATCACATGAAAATTGATAGATGGATGAAAGCGGCCCTTTTGGGAGTCGCAATCGGATTTACAAGCATTCCCACAGGTGTTTCTGCGGAAACTCTGAGGGTCATGAAAGGGGCTGCCTCTTCGGCACTGAACGTCCCGATGAACCGTGCGGTGGTTGTGGAAAGCGAGGTGCCCTTCGCTGAGCTCTCGATCGCAAACCCCGGCATCGCTGATTTTTCGACCCTGTCGGATCGCACCATTTACGTGCTTGGCAAGGCGCCTGGTCGCACCACGTTGACCCTTCTGGGCGGCGACGGTCGGCTGATCACCAATGTCGAGATCCACGTGGCCCCCGACATCGCCGAATTCAAGGAGCGCCTGCGTCAGATCCTGCCCGGCGAGCCGATTGAAGTGCGAACTGCCAATGACGGGATTGTCCTGTCCGGCACGGTCAGCTCGATCGGGCGCATGGACCGCGCCCTGGATCTTGCCAGCCGTTATGCACCAGACCGGGTCTCCAACTTGATGACCGTTGGCGGCACCCAGCAGGTGATGCTGAAAGTCCGCTTTGCCGAAATGCAGCGTTCCGTGCGCAAGGCCCTGTCCGGGTCGCTTGCCATCAAAGGCGGCACCAACCTGGGTGTAGTCAGCGAAACCGGCACCTGGCTGGATGGGGCCAATGATCTGGGCAATTCCACGATCACCCCCAGCAGCGGCACCGAGGGCGCCTTTGCCCTTGGCTTCAACGCGGGTGCCTTTGAAATTGGTATTCTTCTGGAAGCCCTTGAAAGCAAAGGGGTTGTCCGCACCCTGTCCGAACCGAACCTGACCGCACTCTCCGGGCAGGAAGCCAGTTTCCTAGCGGGTGGGGAATATCCGGTGCCTGTGGCCAACGGCGACAATGGCATCTCGATCGACTATAAACCGTTCGGCATTGAGATGACCTTTACCCCGCGCGTTCTAGCCGATGACGTGATCAATCTGGATCTTAAGGCCGCAGTGTCCGGTCTGGACAGCACGGTGAGCTTCAACAATGGCGGCTTCAACGTGAACGCCTTCCGCCGCCGCGAAACCTCCACCGTGGTTGAGCTGCGCGATGGTGAAAGCTTTGCCATTGCCGGCCTGATCGAAGATGATTTCCGCGACCTGTCGGGACAGGTGCCCTGGCTGGGCGATATTCCGGTGCTTGGATCGCTGTTCCGCTCGGCCGAATATGAACGCCGCCAGTCTGAACTTGTGGTCATCGTCACCGCCCATCTGGTCACCCCCACACGGGGCGACGCGCTGGCGCTGCCAACCGACCGGATCAAACCCCCGTCCGAGCAAGAGCTGTTCCTCTTTGGCAAAACCGCCTCCCCGAACCGTCCCACCAAAGGGGCTGCGGGAGAAGTGGCAAAACAGGATTTCTCCGGCTCCTACGGCTATGTGATGGAGGACAATTGATCCATGAAAACCGTGATGATCAAACCCCTTCTGGCCACAACCGCCCTGCTGACCCTGCTTGGGGCCTGTGGGGACGGACAGCGTGGCGTGTTTTTCGGTGAAGCCGGGTCTTTCCTGAATGAGGGCTATTTCGGCTCCGCGACCGTGCACAATACCGGCGTTCAGAATGGCGATATCCAGTATGTGATTGGCATGGCCAACCGCTTTGCTCAGGAAGTGCCCGATACCGTGAACTTTGCCTTCAACAGCGCCCAGCTTGATCAGCAGGCGCTGGCAATCATTGCCCGTCAGGCCGACTGGATCAAACAATTCCCCGAGGTCCGGTTCCGCGTCTTCGGATATACCGACAAGGTCGGATCCGAAGCCTATAACAAACGTCTGGGAATGCGCCGTGCCAATACCGTGGTCAACGCCCTTGTTGCCCATGGCATCAGCCGCTCGCGTCTGGAAGCAGTGGTCAGCTATGGCGAAACCAAACCTCTGATCGACGTGCCTGGCCGCGAACGGGCCAACCGCCGTGCCCTGACCGAAGTGTCGGGCTTTGTCGGCCGCCACCCCACGGTGATGAACGGAAAATACGCCGAAATCATCTTCCGCGAATATGTTCAGAGCGCCTATAGCGAACCGGCCCTGACACGCGCGGGTCTGGATGGCAGCGCCACACAATAAACGCATCACTCTTGTGATCAGGAAAGGGCGCGGTGCAAACCGCGCCCTTTTGGTTGGAACCGTCCGGGTAAACCCCGAGACAAACCCTGCCCCCGCCCCCCTGCAACAGGGACATTTCCTATCCCGTTTCGGGTTCCCGCTGTCTCCGCTTGAAATCAAACCCGGTCCAAAGGGTCGAAAACAGTTGACGGGTTCTAAAGACCCAAAAGGCACCGGATAAACCCTTAAGATCTAAAGATCTTTTCAGGAAATCACCCAATTTTCTCTTGTTACTGAATTCGAAACAGCCCGACACAAGCGCGCTGATCGTCCTGAAATGACGAATAATTACGATCTTTTGGCCCCAATCTTGCCCCTTTTGCCTGCCACAACTTCTGAGAATTGGAGCAGTGCGCACTCAATACGAGTCGCGCGTGATCCGGATGATTATCCGACAGGCCCGTAAGAGGCCGTGCATCCGGGGTGAATGAGAAGGAATGAACGCATGAGTGGGAACGTAGCGATACAAGCGGACGCCGCGCCGATCGTCGCCTGTACGATTTCGAGGGATGTGCAGAATTTCGACCTGCTGATTGAAGATATGGAAACCGAGCTGGGTGAAGCCTGGGGAGATCTTTCCATTGACGACGCCGTGGCCTTTTTCGGTCAGCCCGAAGCGGACACGCTGGAGTTTGTTGCCCTCGCCATCGATGATGGCGACGAGGAAAACCTGGTTAAGGTGGCCCACACGGTGAAATCGGCCGTGGAAAAAGGCATCAAGGTTGTTGTGATCGCAGAGGAGGTCAGCCCGATCGCCCTGCACCAGCTCCTGAAACTTGGGGCGGCCGAATTTGTCCCCTACCCGCTTCCCGAAGGATCGTTGCATGACGTGATCGAACGGCTACGCCGTCCGCCCCCCGCAATGCCTGCCCCCGGTGATGCAACCGCAGCGGTGAAGCCCAAGGGCGACCGGGATGGTGTGCTGTTTGCGGTGCATGGCCTGGCCGGCGGCACCGGGGCCACGACGCTTGCCACCAATCTGGCATGGGAACTGACACAGGTGGACAAGGACCGCGCGCCCCAGGTCTGCCTGCTGGATCTTGACCTGCAATTCGGATCGGTCTCGACCTTTCTGGACCTGCCCCGCCGCGACGCCGTATACGAGCTTCTGTCCGACACGGAGGCCATGGACCGCGACAGTTTCATGCAGGCGCTTCTGAGCTATCAGGACAACCTCAAGGTTCTGACCGCCCCAAATGACATTCTGCCGCTGGACCTGATCTCGAACGAAGATGTGGAACGACTGATTGAAATGGCGCGCTGCAATTTCGATTACGTGGTGATCGACATGCCGTCGACGGTGGTGCAATGGACCGAAACCGTGCTGCAGGAGGCGGAAGTCTATTTCACCACGCTCGAACTGGACATGCGCTCGGCGCAGAATGCGCTGCGTATGATCAAGGCGCTGAAATCCGAAGACCTGCCGGTTGCCAAACTGCGCCATGTGCTGAACAGGGCGCCGAAATTCACCGATCTTTCCGGCAAATCCCGGGTCAAGCGGCTGGCGGAAAGCCTTGATATTTCGATCGAACTTCAAATGCCTGACGGGTTGAAACCGGTGGCACAGGCCGGGGATCACGGCGTGCCTCTGGCTGATGCCGCCCCGAAAAACGCGTTGCGCAGGGAAATCCAGAAACTGGCCAAATCGCTGCATGAAATCAACCTCAGCGAAGCCGTCGCACAATAATCGGAGGTCAGGATGTTTTCCCGTTACAAGAAACAAAGCCCGCGCCCATCCCAGCCGCAGGGGACGCCCAATCTTCAGGCACTGGCCGGGGGAAAAAGTGACGTCCCTGCTGCGGCGACACCGGAACAGCCCCGCGTGCAGCGCCGCCCGACCGAACAGAAAGTCGCCGCCCGCGCAGCGCCGCTGGACAAGGAACGCAAGCGCAAGGAGCGCCTGTCCGAGCTCAAGGTCGAGCTGCACAAAGAGCTTCTGGACAGTCTGAACCTTTCGGCTCTGGAAACCGCCTCCGAAAAAGAACTGCGGGAAGAAATCACCGCGATCACCTCGGAATTCCTGCAAGACAAGGCCGTGGTTCTGAACCGTGACGAACGGATGAGCCTGAACCAGGAACTTTATGACGAGGTGACCGGGCTTGGCCCGCTGGAAACTCTGCTGAAAGATGACAGCGTCAACGATATCCTGGTCAACGGACCGCAGCAGATTTTCGTGGAACGTGCCGGCAAGCTGGAACTGACCGACATCACCTTTAAAGATGAGCGGCACCTGATGCGGATCATCGACAAGATCGTGTCGGCGGTGGGGCGTCGTGTGGACGAGTCAAACCCCCATGTGGACGCCCGTCTGGCGGACGGGTCGCGTTTCAACGCCATGGTGCCGCCGATTGCGGTGGATGGCTCACTCGTGTCGATCCGGAAATTCAAAAAGGACAAGCTGGGCATTGACGAGCTGGTGAATTTCGGGGCGTTTTCGGAAGAGATGGCCGCCTATCTTCAGGCCGCCGTGGCCTGCCGCCTGAACATCATCGTCTCGGGCGGGACCGGCTCTGGTAAGACCACAACCCTCAACGCGCTGTCTTCGTTCATCGACAACTCGGAACGGATCCTGACGATCGAGGATACGGCGGAACTTCAGCTGCAACAGACCCATGTGGGCCGGATGGAAAGCCGCCCGGCCAATGTCGAGGGCAAAGGCGCGGTCAGCCAGCGCGACTGTCTGAAAAACGCCCTGCGGATGCGCCCGGATCGGATCATCGTGGGGGAGACCCGCGGTGAAGAGGTGATCGACATGTTGCAGGCCATGAACACCGGCCATGACGGATCCATGACCACAATCCACGCCAACTCGGCGCGGGACGGGATTTCGCGCCTTGAAAACATGGTGGCGATGGCCGGGATCGAAATGCCGCTGAAAGCGGTGCGCTCACAGATCGCATCCGCTGTGCATCTGATTGTGCAGGCCTCACGCCTGCAGGACGGGTCGCGCCGCATGGTTTCGATCACCGAAATCACCGGCATGGAAGGGGAAGTGATCTCGATGCAGGAGGTGTTCCGTTATGAGCGCCTTGGCCTTGAACCCGATGGCAAGATCATCGGCCGCTTCAACGCCACCGGCGTGCGGTCACATTTCTCGGACCGTTTCCGCCAGTGGGGCTATGACCTGCCCTCAACCATTTTCGAACCGATCATCTAACGGAGGATCCCATGTCCATTTCACCAGAGCTTCTGATATATGGCCTGATCTTCGGCGCGGTGATCTTGCTGGTCGAAAGTATCTATCTGGCGGTTTTTGGCAAATCCATCAGCCTGAACAGCCGGGTGAACCGCCGTCTGGACCTGCTCGACAAGGGCGCACGGCGCGAAGAGGTGCTGGAACAGCTGCGCAAGGAAATGACCCAGCACATGAAAGCCAGGGGCTTTCCGCTGTTTTCAATCCTCGCGCTGAAGGCCCAGAAAGCGGCCATTGCCTTTTCACCGTCACAACTGATCATGGTGATGGGCGCCCTGTCCGCGATGGCCTTTGTTGGCCTGACCGTGGGCACCGAGGCCGCCCCTGCCGTGCGTCTGGTCGTGTCGATTGCCATGGGGGTTGGGGGCGTCTATCTCTGGGTCGACCAGAAAGCCAAGAAACGCATGGCGATGCTGGAAGAACAGCTGCCCGATGCGGTGGAGCTGATGGTGCGTTCCTTGCGCGTCGGCCACCCGTTCACATCGGCCATCCAGATCGTCGCCAAGGAAGTGCCCGATCCGCTGGGCACCGAAATCGGGATGATCGCGGATGAAAGCTCTTATGGGCGCGATGTGGGTGAAAGCCTCAAGGCCATGGCAGAACGCCTCGACATGCAGGATTTGCGCTTCCTCGCGGTGGCCGTATCGATCCAGCAGCAATCAGGCGGCAACCTGGCCGAGATCCTGGACGGTCTGGCCAAGGTGATCCGCTCGCGGTTCAAACTGTTTCGCCGGGTCAAAGCCATCACCGCAGAAAGCAAATGGTCGGGCATGTTCCTGTCCGGTTTCCCGATCGTGGCCCTGATCATGCTGCAGGTGATCCAGCCGAATTATTATGACGAGGTGAAAGAGACCGTCTATTTCATCCCCGCCGCGCTGATCGTGGCTGCGTTCCTCGTCGCCAATATCTTCGTGATGAAGATGCTTGTGAACATCAAGGTGTAAGCTCATGGACCTTCTGAACCAAATCCTGATCGACAAGCTTGGCCCGATGGGACCGCTGATGGCGGTGGGCGGGCTGGGCTTTGTGCTGATGCTGGTCGCCGTGCCGATCCTGTTCCAAAAAAAGGAAGACCCGCTCGACAAGCTGCGCAAAGGTCAGCGCAACCTCCCGCAAAATGACCGAAAGGCCCTTCGGGTGCAGGGCGGCAATGACAAGCTCGAGAAATATTCGGCCTTCCTCGAACCGCAGAACGAAGAAGAATATTCGGCGATCCAGCTGCGCCTGTTGCAGGCCGGTTATTCCGGGAAAGACGCAGTGCGCACCTATCACTTTGCGCAGTTTGCCCTGGGGATTGGCCTGCTGCTGTTCGGCGTTCTGATCGTGTTCCTGAAATCCCAAAACCCGACGATCCAGCTCAGCTCAACCGCCAAGGTCTTGTGGATCCTGGGCCCCGGCATCGCGGGCTATATGCTACCCAAATACTGGATCACCCGCCGGGTGGATTCGCGCAAGGAAGAGATCACAAACGGCTTTCCCGACGCCCTGGACATGATGCTTGTCTGCGTCGAGGCTGGCCAGTCGCTTGATCAATCCATCATCCGCGTGTCACAGGAAATTCGCGCAGGCTACCCCTCATTGGCGGACGAGTTCGAGATCGTCAGCTATGAGGTCAAGGCCGGTAAAGACCGCGTGCAGGTTCTGCGCGACATGTCGGAGCGATGCGGTGTGCAGGATGTGGGAAGCTTTGTGACCGTGCTGATCCAATCTGCCACGTTCGGCACCTCAATCGCCGAAGCCCTGCGTGTCTTTTCTGCCGAAATGCGGGACAAACGCGTGATGCGGGCCGAAGAAAAGGCAAATACCTTGCCCACCAAGATGACACTTGCCACAATGATGCTGACCGTGCCGCCCCTGCTGATCATTCTGCTTGGGCCGTCGATTTACAGTATCGCCCAGACCCTTCAGAACACCGGGTTCTGACCCCAGCGGTCTGGTGCCCGCAAGGAGTTCAGGGTGACCCGTTTCCACCCCTTCATCGTGATCCTGCCCCTGATGGCCGCACTTGCCGGCTGTCAGGGGTCTTCGCTTGGCGCCACCCGCACCGATGGCAATCCCTATGCCCCCAGCGGCCTGAAACGGGGGGAGACAAGCGTGGATGGCCTGTTGGTCGGGCACCGGCTGATGGCTGCGGAAGAATATGAACTCGCCCTCAAGGCCTATCTGCGGTCGGCGGCGGATCATGGGCTGACCGTCGATGTGCTCTCTGCGGTCGGCTCAGCCAACCTCAAGCTTGGTCGCCTGGGGCAGGCAGAAACCCTGCTGCGCCAGGCCGTCAAAAAGGACGAAAACTTTGTCCCGGCCTGGAACAACCTGGGCGTGGTGCTGATGGAAAAAGGCGAAATCCCCGAAGCCGCGCGTATTTTCCGCATCGCTTTCGGGCTGGATAGTGGCCAATCTGCCGATATTCGCGAGAATTTGCGTCTGGCCCTCGCCAGATTGAAAAACCCGGATTATGATCCGGTTAATGAAAACAACTTCGCGCTGATGCGTCGGGGGCAAGGGAACTATCTTCTGCTGTCGACGCTCTAGAGCTCATAAGGGCCATGCGCGAGTGAAATTGAGCAGCAGAGGACGCAGACATGCGCCATTCTATCCTTATGACCTTGTGTCTGGGCAGCGCCCTTGCGCTGACCGCCTGTCAGAAACCCGGCACCTCGGAAGATGTGGAACGGGCGCTGGCCGATGTGAATGTCATCGACGAAAGCAACCTCAATGACATCATGCTGACCGTGGGCGACCCCGAAGAGGCCGTGGCCTACTTTCTGCGCGCCACCAAAGGCCAACCCAAACGGGTTGACCTGCAGCGCGGGCTGGCCAAATCACTGATCCGTGCCAAACAACCCGCCCGTGCGGTCGCAGCATGGGAGACCGTGATGTCCCTGCCCGGGGCCACCGATGAGGACCGTGTCGGGCTGGCCGATGCGCTGATCCGCTCTGGCAACTGGGGACGCGCCGAGATTGAGCTCGACAAGGTGCCCCCCACATTCGAGACCTATAAACGCTATCGGCTTGAGGCCATGGTCGCCGACAGCAAGAAGGAATGGAAAAAAGCCGACAGTTTCTATGAAACCGCCGTGGGCCTGTCGACCAAACCTTCCTCGGTCCTGAACAACTGGGGCTATTCGAAACTGACCCGTGCCGATTACAAAGGCGCCGAGAAACTGTTTGCCGAAGCCCTGAGTTTTGACCCCACCCTGTTCACGGCCAAGAACAATCTTGTTCTGGCCCGGGGGGCGCAGCGCAAATATGACCTCCCGATCCTGAAAACCACCCAGGCCGAGCGGGCGCAGCTGTTGCACACGCTGGCGCTGTCGGCGATCAAACAGGGGGATATCACCATCGGCAAGGGGCTTTTGGAAGACGCAATCAACACCCACCCGCAGCATTTCGAGGCTGCCGTGCGGGCGTTGGAAGCACTGGAAAACAACGTCTCCAATGGCTGACCTGACCATGGCGCAAGGCGCCAGCGCCGCCCTGTGGTTCCTGCCCTTCGCGGCACCGATCTGCGTCTGGGCAGCGGTCAGTGATCTGAAGCGGATGAAAATCCCCAACAAGGCTGTCATCGCCTTGTTGGCGGTTTATGCAGTGGTTGGTCTGATCGCCCTGCCGCTTGAGGATTATGCCTGGCGTTACCTGCATCTTCTGGTGGTTCTGGTTCTGGGCTTTGTGTTCAATCTTGCCGGCGCATTTGGTGCAGGGGATGCCAAATTTGCAGCCGCAATGGCGCCGTTCATCGCCCTGCCGGACGTTGCCGATTTCCTGTTCCTGTTCAGCGCCACGCTGCTGGTCGGGTTTGCCCTGCACCGTCTGGCCCGAGCGATCCCGGCGGTGCGTCGCAAAACGCCCGATTGGGAAAGCTGGAAACGCAAGGATTTTCCGATGGGATTATGTCTGGGGGCCAGCCTGACCCTTCACCTCGCCCTCAGCGCCTCAACCGGGATGTGACCTCAATCTGGACCATAAAATATGGACCCCGAAAACCCGCCGTGATCCGGCGGGTTTTTTATTTATTTCAACTCTTTAAATCTGGAAGCTGATAAAGAACATAGTTCCCCGTGCGGCGAAGTTCCGTCACATCCTGCACCCATTCCGTCTCGCTGATTTCTTCCAGAACCAGCTTGCGCAGTTCCCCTGACTGGGGGCAGCTCGGCACAAGCAGCAGATCCGCGTTTTCAATCCCCGTCAGCCCGCCATAATACCACGGCGCCCCGCGCTGCAGCGGCTCTCCGGCCCCGAACAACCAATAGCTGGCAAGGATATCCGCGACGAAAATGGACTTGCCCTGCACCAGGCCCGCCGCGTTCAGATCATCCGCCACCCCCCGGAACCACGCCATCATGCCGCTTTCCAGCACGCAGGAGGGGAACTCTTCGCCCTTGAACTCCAGCTTTTCATCCTCCCGGTCCTCGGCCAGATAGGACGCCGCAAAAATGGTATCCGGCCCGTCAAATGGCCGGGAGACATTGATCAGGTTGGCCCGCACCCGTCTGGCCTGCAGATCCTCGCTTTGGGCCACATCCGGCAGGAACGGCACGAAATCTTCCACATCCGTCATCAGGTGGCGAAACGGGCTTTGCGCGATATTGAGAAATGACGGCGTCGCCAGCACAAAGGCGCAGCTCGCCGCAATCACCATTCCCCGGCCAAGGTCCCAGCCAAGCGCGTTGGTCACCGGTTGCGCCGGCAGAAGAGAGATCAGCAAAAGCCCGACAAGCCCGATCCATTGCGGATCATTTCCATAATTCTGATAGGTCACATAGACAAAGCCCGGCAGAAGCAAAAGAAGCACCAGCCCCTCACGCATCCGCCCGGCCTGACGCAGCAAGATCACCGCCACCAGCGCAAGCGCCGTGCCGGGCAGGTAGGCAGGGGCACTGATCACCTTGCCCAAAGGCAGGCCCGGGGAGGAGCGGAACTCACTGCCCGCAACATTCAGAAGATCGGCTAGATAAAGCAGCCAGTAAACCGGTGTGCCCGCGTAAAGCGTGATCAGCCCAACACCAACAAGCCCCATAACCAGCGCCCACAGGACGGTCCGCCCCGCCCCACGGGTCAACAGCGCCACCAGAACCGGTGGGAAAAAGGCTGCGAAATAGGTGACCTTGATCATCGCCATGACCACGAAAGCCGCGCCAATCAGAATGCCATCCAGCACCGGGCTGTCGGCAAATCGACTGGGCAGAAGCGCGGTCAGGATCGCCACAAAGGCCGCCACCCAAGCCCACCGGTTGTAATGCATCGATACGGAGAGCAACTGGTCTGCCTCGCCATGGATCAACCCAAGGCACAGCACGATCATCGCAATGGCAAAGACATGGCGCCAGATCCCCGCCAGTCGCGTCATCGACACCCACCAGATGGCCGGCAGGAACGCCGCCCCGACCAGCACCTGACCATAGAGAAAACTGTGACCAAAGCCGATGCCCATCTTGGAAAACAGCACAATCGGCAGAAATGCCATTGCCCCGATCGGGGTCACGAAATCCAGATGCGGCACCTGCCCTGCGCTCATCCGTGTCAGGATCTGCAACAGATGCAGCGTATCCCCTTCATGCTGCCCGACAAAAAGCCCCCCCTTTGCCAGTAACACCCCGGAAAAAAGGGCAAAAAGTGCGATTTGCACCGCTGCCAAAATGATGCCTTTTTCTTTGCTCATGCCTGCCCTCTTTCCCCTGTACCAAATGATGAAGCGCCCTTTATCGGGCGTGTGTTCATTGTGATTTTGGCCTTGTTTCTGGCGGAAAAGAGCAAGAATCGCAAGATTTGGGTGAGGACGACAGGCATGAATATTCACGCAAACGAAATGATTGCACCCCCTCCTCTGCGCAGGCTGGAGGAGACCGGGCTGACCATGGTGATGATGCGGGACGTCCTGCTCAAGACCATGTTCCGCACCAACCTGGAACGCGTCAGCGATCTGGAACGCACCCTCGCCCTGCCCGGCCGCGTGGTGCAGGAACTGATTGATATCTGTCGCGAGCAATCGCTGATCCAGGCCATGGGCACGATGCATGCCGGTGCGCAAAGCTCGGAAATGGGCTATCGCCTGTCCGATGCCGGCAAGGCACGGGCGCTGGATGCGCTGGCCCAGTCGGAATATTACGGCGCCATGCCGGTGCCGATGGAGGTCTATGCCGAGCAGGTGAAACGCCAGTCGATCCGCAACATCCAGATGACCCGCGAACAACTGACCTCAGCCATGGGGCACCTGATCCTGCCGCCCAACCTGCTGGACCAGCTTGGCCCCGCAGTGGGGTCAGGCCGTTCGATCCTGATGTATGGCCCGCCGGGCAACGGGAAATCCTCGATTTCCAACGGGATCCGCGACGCCCTGGGGGACAAGATCTATGTGCCGCGCGCGATTGTCTATTCGGGGCAGATCATCACCGTCTACGACCCGATTGTGCATACTGCGGCCGAAGATCACCTGGATGACCCCAACAGCCTGCGGCGGTCCTCCTCGAAATTTGATCGCCGCTATGTGCTGTGCGACCGGCCGACCGTGATCACCGGGGGGGAACTCACCCTCGACATGCTGGATCTGAAATACAACCCCACCGCGCGCACCTATACCGCACCTTTGCAATTGAAGTCCTCAGGCGGCGTGTTCATCGTCGACGACCTTGGTCGCCAGTCCGAACCACCGCAGGCGCTGATCAACCGCTGGATTGTGCCGCTTGAAGAGAACAAGGATATTCTGGCCCTGCAATCGGGTGAGAAGTTCGAGGTGCCGTTCGACACGCTGGTCATTTTCTCGACCAACTTCCACCCGAATGAAATCTTCGACAAGGCGGCCCTGCGGCGGATCTTTTACAAGATCATCATCGACGGACCGGACCAGGAAGGGTTCCTCAAGATCTTTGCGCTTGTGGCGCGCAAGAAAAAGATGCCGCTGAACGAAGAGGCGCTGGTCTATCTGCTGCGGGAAAAATACCCGACCATCGACAATGTGTATGCCAATTACCAACCGGTTTTCCTGATCGACCAGATGATTTCGATCTGTGAATTCGAGGGCATCCCCTATCAGATGTCCCCGGAGCTGATCGACCGCGCCTGGGAAAACATGTTCGTCAGCGACCGCGAGATCATTCACTGATCCCGCCATTCGAAACATCAAAGGTCAGGGGGGCTCCCCCTCTGGCCTAACCCCGTTCCCGCGTCTATCGTGACCGGATGCCCCACCTGCCCCCCCTGTTTTGTGACTGGTTTGCCGCGCGCGGCTGGGCGCCACATGCGCATCAGCGGGCCATGCTTGAGCGCACCAGCCACGCGGCCACGCTTTTGATCGCCCCCACTGGAGGCGGCAAGACATTGGCGGGATTTCTGCCCACATTGGTGGATCTGGCGCAAAACCCGCGCGATGGATTGCACACGCTTTACATTTCGCCGCTGAAAGCACTTGCGGCGGATATGCGTCGCAACCTGACCCGCCCCATTGCTGAGATGGGCCTGCCCATCCGGGTCGATGACCGGTCTGGCGACACCTCCCAAACCCGCAAGAAAGCCCAGCGCGCCGACCCACCGCATATTCTGCTCACCACGCCGGAAAGCCTTGCCCTGCTGCTGTCATACGAAGATGCCCCCCGCATGTTTCGCGGCCTCAAACGCGTGGTGGTGGACGAATTGCACGCCCTGGCCGAAAGCAAACGCGGTGATCAGCTGATGCTGCTCCTGACCCGGCTTCAGTCCATGTGCCCCGGGCTGACCCGTGTGGGCCTGTCAGCCACGGTGGATGACCCGCCTGCCTTGGGTCGCTATTTCGCCCCGCACCCGGAAAAATGCACCCTTCTGGAGGCAGATCCAGGCCCCGATCCGCAGATAGGAATGCTCACCACCAACCTGGCGCCCCCCTGGTCCGGGGGCGGTGGCCGCTATGCCATCCCCGAGGTGCTGGCCCAGGTCAAAGCCCATAAAACCACGCTGATTTTCCACAATACCCGCGCCCAGGCCGAAATCTTCTTTCACCATCTCTGGCTGGCCAACAGCGAGGCACTGCCGATTGGCATCCATCACGGCTCGCTTGATCGCCGCCAGCGCGAGAAGGTCGAGGCCGCAATGGTGGCCGGGCAGCTTCGCGCCGTGGTCTGCACCGGTTCGCTGGATCTGGGGCTGGATTGGGGCGATGTGGATCTGGTCATTCAGGTCGGCGCGCCCAAAAACGTCAAGCGCCTTGTGCAGCGGATCGGTCGCGCCGGGCACCAGTATAACACCCCGTCCAAGGCCCTGATCCTGCCCGCCAACCGCTGGGAGGTGATCGAATGCGAAGCCGCCATTCAGGCGGTGCTCGATCATGATCTGGATGGCACCCCCCGCGGCCCCGGACCACGGGACGTCCTGTGCCAGCACATTCTGATCACCGCCTGCAGCACCCCCTTCGCCGCCGATGATCTGTTTGCAGAAATCACCCAGGCGGGCGCCTATGCGGCGCTGACCCGGACCGAGTTCGACGCCTGTCTCGATTTTGTCGCCACGGGCGGCTACGCGCTTCGGGCCTATGATCGCTGGCAGCGGCTCAAGCAGCACCCTGACGGGCGGTGGGGCCTGCGCGACCCACGCGCGGCCCAGCTGATCCGCATGAACCTTGGCACAATCATCGACACCGACACGCTGAAGGTCAAAATGCGTGGCCAGCGTGGCAAGCCGCTCGGAGAGGTCGAAGAGAGCTTTGCAGCCTCCCTCACCCCCGGTGACACTTTCCTGATCGCAGGCCAGATCGTTCGGTTCGAGAGCTTGCGCGAAATGGTGGTGCAGGTCAGCCGCGATACCGGGCGCAAACCGCGCCTTGCGGTGTTTTCCGGCACGAAATTTGCAACCTCCCTGCAATTGTCCAACCGCATCCTCGCAGTGCTGAATGGCGGGGATCAGTCGGGCCTGCCGCCCCATACGCGCGATTGGATCGCCTTGCAGAAATCGGTCAGCCGCCTACCCGAACCCGGTCGTTTGCTGGTTGAAACCTTTCCCCATGGCGGGCGGGCGCATGCCTGTTTCTATGGCTTTGCCGGCAAGAACGCCCAGCAGACCCTTGGGCTGCTGATCACCCGCCAGATGGAGCTGATGGGGTTGGGCCCTTTGGGTTTTGTGGCCACCGACTACGCCACCCTGATCTGGTCAGTTGATCCCCTTGAACACCCGGCCCAGCTGTTGGAGTTGGCCGATCTGCAAAACGGGGTCGACCGGTGGCTGGCGGACAACGCCCTGATGAAACGCAGCTTCAAAACCGCCGCAACCATTTCCGGCCTGATCACGCGCAATCATCCGGGGCAGCGCAAGTCCGGCCGGCAGGCAACCTTTTCCACCGACATCCTCTACGACGCATTGCGCAAATATGATCCCAACCACCTGCTGCTGACCCTGACGCGTGAAGAAGCGATGCGCGGCCTGATCGATTTTGGCCGGATTGAGCAGATGCTTGCCCGCAGCCGGGGGCGGATTGATCACGTCACCGCCCCCCGTGTGACCCCTTTTGCCGCCCCTCTTTTTCTTGAAATCGGGCGGGTTCCCGTGGAAGGTGCCGGGCAAGACGCCTTGCTGAAAGCCGAAGCGGAACGGTTGATGGCAGAGGCGGGATTGCAGGGGTGACAGGGTGACGGGGGGGACAGAGCACATGTCTGATCTGGGTGGGTATGATTTCACCTTTGCAAACAATGCCCTGACGCTCCTCCCTTCCGGGTCCCTGTGGTGGGCAGAGCAAAACCTGCTGTGTCTGAGCGACCTGCATCTGGGCAAATCTGAACGCCTTGCCCGGCGCGGCGGACATCTTTTGCCGCCTTATGAAACCGACGATGGTTTGTTGCGACTGGAGCATGATATTGCGCTGACAAAAGCCCAAAAGGTAATCTGTCTGGGCGACAGTTTCGACGATTTGCAAGCGGCCGATAACCTGCGAGAGCAGCATATCCGCTGGCTGTCAAAATTGATGTCCGGGCGGGAATGGATCTGGATCGAGGGCAACCACGATCCGGGGCCGCTGGCATTGGGGGGCACTCACCTAGCCCAATATCGCTGCGCCAACCTGACCTTCCGCCATATCGCAGACCCCAAGGAAAGACATGAAATATCAGGGCATTACCATCCAAAGGCGCGTCTGAACCTGGGGGGAAGCGCGCTGTCGCGCCCGGCGATGCTGATTGATGAGAGGCGGCTGATCCTTCCCGCCTTCGGCACGTTTACCGGCGGACTGTTCAGTCAGAACCCGGTTTTTCGCAGATTGCTCTCCCCCCGCGCCCTCGCTGTTTTGCTCGGCCAACCACCCCGTGCAATCCCGATGCCGCGTTGAGCCTCCCTCATCGGGGCGGATCGCAATCCGTATGACGCCACGTTTCGGTTGGGGGCACCCGGCGGCGTGTTAGCCTTGCCGGATCAGGAGAGCCCGACATGCCCCCCGAACGCACCACCCAAATCCAGCAAAGCTTCGCCGCCCAGAACATGATGAAAAGTTTCGGGGCCAGTCTGGATCACCTCGACGACGGGAGCTGCCACCTGTCCGCCCCGATCCTGGAGGGCAACCGCCAGCAGCACGGGTTTGGCCACGCGGCCCTGACGTTCGGCCTTGGCGACACCGCCGCGGGCTATGCGGCAATGACGCTGATGCCACCGGATCACGATGTGCTGACCGCCGAGATCAAGATCAACCTCCTGTCCCCTGCCAAGGCGGATCGGCTGGTCGCCCAAGGGCAGGTTCTGCGGGCCGGGCGTCGGCTGATCACGGTCGAAGCCAAGGTCTGGGGCATCACCGGCACGCAGCGCAAACTGGTTGCGGCCCTGTTGGGCACAATGGTGCCGGTGCCGATTTCGGCCACCCCTGCCGCGACGTGATCCCTTGCTCCGTCTTTCTCATTGTCCATGATGCCCCAAAGGGAGCCCAATATGTCAGACCGCGTTACCATCACCGAAGCCAATCAAATTGCCACCGTCACCCTGACCCGCGCAGACAAGCGCAATGCGCTGGATCTGGACATGATCCGCGCCATCGTGGATGCAGGCGAGAGTTTGGCCGCGCGCAAGGACATCCGCGCAGTGGTGCTGACCGGCGACGGGCCCGCGTTTTCCGCAGGTCTCGACCTGAACGCCATGCCGCAAATTGCGCAATACGCGATGCAGGGCGGCGTGTTTCTGGAACGCACGCACAACAACTCGAACCTGTTCCAAGCCGCCAGCATGGTCTGGGCCGAGATGCCCCAACCGGTGATCGCCGCGGTGCATGGCTATGCGTTCGGCGGCGCGTTCCAGATCATGCTGGGCGCGGACATGCGCATTGCTGCGCCTGATGCGCGGTTTTCGATCATGGAGGGCCGCTGGGGCATCATCCCCGACATGGGCGGCATGGTTCTGATGCGCCGCTTGGCGCGGGGCGACGTGATCCGCAAGCTGACCTATTCGGCCGAACAATTCGAGGCCCCCGCAGCACTCGACTGGGGTTTTGTGACCGAAATCTCAGACACGCCGCTGGAGCGCGCCCACGCCATCGCCACCGAGATCGCTTCAAAATCCCCCGACGCCATCCGCGCCGCCAAAGCCCTGATCCGCGACACCGAGTTGATGGACACCCGCGAGACGCTGATTGCGGAAAGCAAAGCGCAAGAGGGTCTGATGGGCACGCCAAATCAGATGGAGGCGGTGATGGCAGGGATGCAGAAACGGAAGGCGGAGTTTAAGGATTGAGGGGCTTGTCTGATCAACGAGTTTCAACCTAGGAGGATAGCGTCATCCCATTCTCAGAAAACAGCAAACACCATGTTTCACATATCAGAGAACTAGAGACATTAATGTTTTCTAGCCCTAACCGTGAATATAGTGTTGGAAACGCACCGGAAGGATACTTGGAGTACTGGCAACAACACTTCGCAAACCTCTACCTTGTTTCCGTGTACATCTACATAAATGAAGTCGCGGGTTCCGAGAAATTCTGGAACACATCAACAGCTTTTACGTATCATGCAGATCTGGTGAGATGCCTAGAAGCTATGCGCCTTCTTCGAAATAAAATTGTTCACAATGGAGGTATAGCAGAACCATCTACTTCTCCCAATGGACAGCAGGTACGAACATTTGAAGCCGATGTAGCCAATGCCACTGTGATGATTAATTGGCAGGGGGACACAGTCCCTGTTCGCCCATTTTTCACAATCGATACACACGACCGTATTTCAATACTCCCCAATGGGCTGTCAATGATACGATTTCTAGCAGTCGCTGCGCTGGAAGCTGAAGGCGTCATAAAGGTCATTAAGTAGAAAACCCAAGCGGTATACTCATTAATATGATGCGCTTTGTGCATAGGCTCTTTGGTGAGAATGAGCATTGGCAACGGGTAGTTATAAAGTTGCTTTGCTCACTATTTATCATTCCAAACAAAAACGGCGCCAGGTTCCCCTGACGCCGCCTCAATTCTCTCAAACCTCAGGCTTACGCCGTCAGCCCCTCGGGTTCGGCCAGGCTGTTGGCGCGGCAGCAGGCAGTCAGGGTGTTGGCCAGCAGGCAGGCGATGGTCATCGGGCCGACGCCACCGGGCACCGGGGTGATCGCCCCTGCCACTTTGGACGCGCTTTCAAAGTCCACGTCGCCGACCAGCTTGTTCTTGCCGTCACGCTCGATCCGGTTGATGCCCACGTCGATCACGGTGGCGCCTTCGCGGATCCAGTCGCCGGGCACCATTTCCGGGCGGCCCACGGCGGCAACCACGATGTCGGCGCGACGGACAACATCCGGCAGGTCTTTGGTGCGCGAATGCGCGATGGTGACGGTGCAGCTGTCGCCCAGCAAGAGTTGCGCCATCGGCTTGCCCACGATGTTCGAGCGGCCAATCACAACGGCGTTCAGACCGGACAGCGATCCGTGGTGGTCGCGCAGCATCATCAAACAGCCCAGCGGCGTGCAGGGCACCATCGACTTCTGACCGGTGCCCAGCAGGCCCACATTCGAGATGTGGAACCCGTCCACATCCTTGGCCGGATCGATCGAGTTGATCACAAGGTCCTCGTTCAGGTGACCGGGCAGCGGCAGCTGAACCAGAATGCCATGCACGGCAGGGTCGTTGTTCAGCTTGTCGATCAGCGCCAGCAGATCCTCTTCCGAAGTGTCGGCGTCGAGCTTGTGCTCATAGGAGTTCATGCCCACTTCGACAGTCTGCTTGCCCTTCGAGCGGACATAGACCTGCGACGCGGGATCTTCGCCCACCAGCACAACGGCCAGACCCGGGGTGATGCCGTTCTCTTCTTTCAGACGCGCCACATGGGCGGCCACTTTTTCACGCACACCAGCCGCAAAGGCTTTGCCGTCGATGATCTGAGCACTCATTCCCGCTCTCCCTTAATAGTCCGTCCGGGCATAGGCATCCCGGTAGTGATTCATTTGCATTTCGGTGGCATGTACCGCGTTGGACATCAGCATCGCAACCGTCACCGGGCCAACACCGCCCGGCACAGGGGTGATCCAGCCGGCCACCTCCTTGCAGCTTTCCATATCCGCATCCCCCACGGTTTTGCCATCCACGCGGTTGATGCCGATATCAATCACCGCGCAGCCCGGTTTCAGCATCTCCCCCGTCACCAGGCCGGGTTTGCCCACGGCCACGAACACCGCATCTGCGGCGCGCGAATGCATCGCAACCGAGCGGGTCATGTGGTGACAGACAGTCACGGTCGCCCCCAGCCCCATCAAAAGGAAGGCAATCGGTTTGCCAACGATTTCCGAGTGACCAATCACGGTCACGTTCAGACCCTCGATATCAATCGGCAGGGTTTTCAGGATTTCCACGGCCGCCACGGCGGTACAGGGCCCAAGGGCCAGATCGTTATAAACGATGTTACCGATCGAGGCCGGGTGCATCCCTTCCACGTCTTTCAGCGGGTGGACCAGTTTCTGGAAGGTCTTGACCGGGATGTGATCCGGCAGCGGGCGCTGGATAATAATGCCGTTTACGCGCGGGTCCGCGTTCAGACCCTGAATGATGCCGGTCAGCTGTTCGAGCGAGGTCTCCGCCGGATAGTTGCGTGCCTCAAACTCAACCCCCGCACTTTCCGCCGTGCGTTGCTGGTTGCGCACATAAAGCTCTGCTGCGGCCACGTCCCCCACGGAGAGCGATACGAGTTTCGGTTGCCAGCCTTTTGCAGCCAGCTCTGCGGCCTTCGTGGCCACCTCATCACGGATGTTTGCGGCAATGGACTTGCCGTCAATGATTGTTGCGCTCATGTATCTTGGTCCTTTGTCTGGATGTGACAGAATCACTCAGACAGGTTTTTGATAAGGAAAGGGGGGCGTGTCGCCCCCCTTGGTCAAGTGCCTTAGAAAAGACCCTCGATTTCGCCTTCCGCGTTGAGGCCGATGCTCATCGCGGCCGGGGTGCGGGGCAGCCCCGGCATGGTCATGATCTCACCGCAGACAACCACGATGAACCCAGCCCCTGCCGACAGGCGCACTTCGCGCACCGGAACCGAGTGGCCGGTGGGCGCACCGCGCAGGTTCGGATCGGTCGAGAAGCTGTACTGGGTTTTCGCCATGCAGACCGGCAGGTTGCCATAACCGGCATCTTCCCAGGCTTTCAGCTGATCCCGGATCTTCTTGTCGGCCAGCACCTCGTCCGCGCGGTAGATGCGCTTGGCGATGGTGTCGATCTTGTCGAAGAGCGACATGTCATCGGGGTAGATCGGGGCAAAGCTGGCAACATCAGCGTCGGCAATTTCAGCCACGCGGCGCGCCAGCTCTTCCGAGCCTTCCGACCCCAGTTCCCAGTGACGCGACAGGATCGCCTCAGAACCGTGGCCTTCAACGTAATCCTTCACGGCCTGCACTTCGGCATCGGTGTCGGTGACGAAGTGGTTGATGGCAACCACAACCGGCACGCCGAACGACTTGAGGTTCTCGATGTGACGGCCCAGGTTGGCGCAACCGTTTTCCACGGCTTCGACGTTTTCTGTACCCAGATCAGCCTTGGCCACACCGCCGTTCATTTTCATCGCCCGCACGGTGGCAACCAGAACCACAACCGACGGGGCAATCCCTGCCTTGCGGCATTTGATGTTCATGAACTTCTCGGCGCCAAGGTCAGCACCGAAACCGGCTTCGGTCACAACATAGTCGGTCAGTTTCAGTGCGGTCTTGGTGGCAATCACCGAGTTACAGCCATGCGCGATGTTGGCGAACGGGCCGCCATGCACGAAGGCCGGGTTGTTTTCCAGCGTCTGCACCAGGTTCGGCTGCATCGCGTCTTTCAGAAGAACGGTCATTGCACCATCGGCACCGATGTCACGGCAGTAGATCGGGGTGCGTTCGCGGGTATAGGCCACGATGATGTCGCCCAGACGCTTTTGCAGGTCTTCCAGATCGTTGGCGAGGCAGAGGATCGCCATAACTTCCGACGCCACGGTGATGTCAAAGCCGCCCTGACGCGGGAAACCGTTCGACACGCCACCCAGCGACACAACGATGTCACGCAGCGCGCGGTCGTTCATGTCAACCACACGGCGCCATGCCACACGGCGTTCGTCGATTTCCAGCTCGTTGCCCCAGTAGATGTGGTTGTCGATCATGGCCGACAGAAGCGAGTGGGCCGAGGTGATGGCGTGGAAGTCACCGGTGAAATGCAGGTTCATCTCTTCCATCGGCACAACTTGCGCGTAACCGCCACCTGCAGCCCCACCTTTCATGCCGAAGTTCGGCCCAAGGGAAGCTTCGCGGATACAGATCATCGCGTTCTTACCGATGCGGTTCAGGCCATCGCCCAGACCAACGGTGGTGGTGGTTTTACCTTCACCGGCCGGGGTCGGGTTGATCGCGGTCACCAGGATCAGCTTGCCGTCTTCACGGTCCTGAACCGAGTTGATGAACTCCTGCGAAACTTTGGCCTTGTCGTGGCCATAGGGCATCAGGTGCTCATAAGCGATGCCGATCTTTTCGCCGATCTCCTTGATCGGACGTTTCTTTGCCTCGCGGGCGATTTCGATGTCGGTTTTGTAAGCCATCTGCTGGTTCCCTTGGTAAATGGGGTGCGAATTTTGTCTGCACCTTGCATATCGGGGGAATGGAAAGCGCATAGGATGGATTGCGACATAATGCCCGCCAAATTCGTCGAAATGGGATGCGATGGTATTCAACATTGCCCATGGGTCCCCCTCGCAATCGCAGCAATTTCTCCGCTGCATCGCCGCATGAAGCGCGCAACTCTCAGGAAAGCTACGCCTTTCATGGGAAAACCTGACTTGTAGGGTTTCCCCCCACCCTGACCTGCCCCAAGATGGCAAACTCTCTGCCTGGGCGGCATCTTTCATCCCCACGGAGGGCCGATATCCGCTTTTCGACCGCATTTGCTTTGCAAGAGGCTGTGAATAGTCTATCCGAACCGAGCACAGACAGGACATGACAGGCAGATGGCAGCAAACAGTTCCCCCCGAACACAGGCAAAAACACAGGCAAAAACAGAAACGCAACCCGGTACACGCTCGGCGCGTGAATGGGTTTCGACCCTGGCGGAATACCGCGATCCGAACACCCTGCGCAGCAGCATCGAGCTTGCCATCAGCCTCCTGCCATTCCTCGCCCTCTGGGCGCTGGCCTGGTGGGCACTGTCCGTCAGCTATGTGCTGGCATTTGCGCTGTCTGTTTTGAATGCGGCCTTCCTGCTGCGGCTTTTTGCGATCCAGCATGATTGTGGCCACGGGGCCTATTACAAGAATCGACAGCTTAGCGACTGGATCGGCCGCGGGCTGGGGGTTCTGACCCTCACCCCTTATGACGTGTGGCGGCGCACCCATTCCGTGCACCACTCAACCGCCGGCAATCTGGATAAGCGCGGGATGGGGGATGTCCATACTCTGACCGTGGCGGAATATAACGCGCTGTCGCGCTGGGGGCGGCTGCATTACCGCCTTTACCGCCACCCGGTGACCCTGTTCGGCCTTGGCCCCAGCTATCTCTTTTATCTGCAGAACCGCCTGCCAATCGGGCTGATGAACAGCGCTCGCTACTGGATCAGTGCGATGCTGACCAACCTCGCGATCATCGCAGCACTTGGCGCGATCTACTGGTTTGGCGGGCTGATGCCGCTTCTGTTGATCTTTGTTCCCACCACGCTGGTCGCGGCCACCGCTGGCGTGTGGCTGTTTTACGTGCAGCACCAGTTCGAAACCACCCAATGGGATATGAACGAGAACTGGAACCTGCACGAAGCCGCCCTGCATGGCTCGTCCTATTACCGCCTGCCGAAACTGCTGCAATGGTTCAGCGCCAATATCGGCATCCACCACGTGCATCACCTTTACAGCCGCATCCCGTTCTACCGCCTGCCCGATGTGCTGCGCGATCATGCAGAGCTTACCGAAGAAGCCTATACGATGACGATCCGCGAAAGCTTTGCCAATGCGCGGCTGCACCTTTGGGATGAGAACAGCAAGCGCCTTCTTTCATTTGCACAGGCGCGGGCGCTGTAAGATCAAGATCTCCTCCAGCCCGTCAGGCGGGCTGGACGGGACAGGCACAGAGAGGGCGGGGAGCTGAGACCCTGCCCCAATCCAACCTCCCAATCCAAACTATCGCCCACCCCATCTGCAAAGCGCATCCCCTCAGGGATGAAGAATCTCTGTAACAGGACCAAGCATGCCTGTGTCGGGATCATATTGGGCCGAGAAACGCGCGCCGTCCTTTTCGTAAAACAGCACAACCGCGCCCCCTTCCAATCCCCAGATCTGCGGGGCCGCCGTCAGGTCAGACAAGATCACCGTGCCGCCCTGCCCGTCCGGGCCAAGCGCCATCACCGATTTCCGGTCGGAATGTGACAGGCGCCTGTCGCCCGAGCTGTCCTGATCCACAAATGTCAGCAGATATCCCCGTACGGGCCGGTCCTTCTCACGCGCCCCACCCGGCGTTTCACCATAGAGCCCTTCGACATCGGTGATCAGCTGCTCATTGCCGGAAAAGACCCAACGGGTCACGCCCGTCGACGGATCATAGAACCCCGCGTTCAAAACCGAATCATAAGTATCTTTTGAGGCATAGCCGCTGTCATATCCCTGTTCGGCCATCAGGCTTACCCGGAACAGCCCCTGCCCGGCCACCGGCCCGTTCACACGGATCACACGGGTTTCAACGAGGGTCGTATCCTCCGGATCAATATTGATCACCTCCCGCGCGCTGCGGTCGCGCAGCACATCCCTGAGCACAGCTTCCCAGGCAAAAACCCCCGCCACCAGAACCAATATGCCGGCAAGCGCCAGCGCATTGAACCGCCAGATGAATTTGAAAAACCCGTGATCGTCCATCGTTTACTCCTAACCCATCTCTCCAAGGCAGGCCTTCTCTCTCAAGGGCTGCACGGCGCACCCACATTGCTACAGGCAACACCCTGTATTGAAATCTCTTTTCCCCGGATCGGCGGCATGTCGCTTTCGTGAGAGGACCGGACAAATGAAAACCGCCCCAAGGTTTCCCTCGGGGCGGTGTTTTCTATCTTAGTTGTGGCTTACGCGGTGGGTTCCGGTTCCGCATCCCCACCGGCACTGGGCTTTGCCCGCGGCTTGGTTTTCGGAATGGCCGTGACCGAGGCGGCGCCATCATCCGGGGTGTCGGCCTCATCATCGCCGGCCTGCGGCGGCTGACCATCCATCACGCGCTGAATTTCCGCCCCCGTCAGGGTTTCGTATTCAAGCAGGCCCTGCGCCAGACGGTCCCACTCCTCTTTATGTTCAGTGAGGATCCTGAACGCGGTGTCATAGCCGTTCTGGATAAACCGTTTCACCTCATCCTCGATCAGCTCTTTGGTATGGGCCGAAACCGAGAAACCGGCGGTATTGCCCGAATAGCCCTCAGCCGCTTCGGCATAGTCGATATTGCCGACCTTGTCGGACATGCCCCAGCGCATCACCATGGCGCGCGCCAGCCCCGATGCCTGCTGGATGTCGCCAGCAGGGCCGTTCGAGACGTTCTCTTCACCATATTTGATGATCTCGGCCGCCTTGCCCGCCATGGTCATGGCCAGCTTTTCTTCGCATTCCGACTTGTGCCAGTTCAGGCGGTCGATCTCGGGCAGGGACACAACCATGCCCAGCGCACCGCCGCGCGGGATAATGGTCGCCTTATAGACCGGATCACATTGCGGCAGCTTGAGGCCAACCACAGCGTGACCCGCTTCGTGATAAGCGGTCTTTTCCTTCTGGTCATCCGTCAGCACCATTGAACGGCGCTCGGCCCCCATCATCACCTTGTCTTTCGCGTTTTCGAAATCTTCCATGGTGACGAAACGGCGCCCCACACGGGCGGCCATCAGCGCGGCCTCATTCACAAGGTTGGCCAGATCCGCGCCCGAAAAACCGGGGGTGCCGCGCGCAATGATGCGCATGTCCGCATCCGGGCCCAGCGGCACTTTGCGGGCATGCACGCCGAGGATCTTCTCACGGCCCTTGATGTCGGGGTTCGGCACGGTGACCTGACGGTCGAAACGGCCGGGACGCAAGAGCGCCGGGTCCAGAACGTCACGACGGTTGGTTGCCGCCAGAATGATCACGCCTTCATTGGCTTCAAACCCGTCCATCTCAACCAGCAGCTGGTTGAGCGTCTGTTCACGTTCATCATTGCCGCCACCATAACCGGCGCCACGATGACGGCCCACGGCGTCGATCTCGTCGATGAACACGATGCAAGGCGCGTTTTTCTTGGCCTGTTCAAACATGTCACGGACGCGCGACGCACCGACGCCCACGAACATTTCCACGAAATCCGACCCGGAAATGGTGAAGAAGGGCACGCCTGCTTCGCCCGCGATGGCGCGGGCCAGAAGCGTTTTACCAGTGCCCGGAGGGCCCACCAGCAGCGCGCCTTTGGGGATCGTGCCGCCAAGGCGTGAAAACTTCTGCGGGTTGCGCAGGAACTCGACAATCTCTTCCAGCTCTTCCTTGGCTTCGTCAATGCCGGCCACATCGTCAAAGGTCACACGACCTTCGCGTTCGGTCAGCATCTTGGCCTTGGATTTGCCAAAGCCCATCGCGCCGCCTTTGCCACCGCCCTGCATCCGGTTCATCATGAAGAACCAGAACCCGATCAGCAGCAGCACCGGCAGGAGCAGGGTCAGAAGGCTCATGAACCCCGATTGGCGCTGCGGCTCAACCTTGATGTCCACGTTTTTCGCCAGCAGCTTGTCCGACACATCGGAATCGGCGGGCAGAACAGTGGAAAACATTTTTCCATCCGAGGATTGGTAGGTCAGCTCCTCGCCATCAATCGTGGCGGACTGCACCTGTCCCCCCTCCAGTGCGGCAACAAACTCTGTATAGCTGACCTTCGATGACGACATCGAGGTCTGCCCGTTTGAAAACAGGTTGAACAGGGTCAGGATCAGCAGGAACAGCACAATCCAGAAGGCGAAATTTCTCGCATTGCCCAAGAGGGATCTCCTTTGATTTCCGTGACACGATGGTCAGAGAGCGTCTTACCTTAAAATAGGGCGGAAGTCGCCATGTTCAATGCGATAAAACGGATGCAAGGAAATCCGTCAAGCTTGGGGCGGTCAGAATGCGGCAATTCGCGCCCGCCACACCGGGTTTATCCAGCAATGGCACGGCAATCACACGGGAATTTGACCACAGCGCCGGGCTTGCCATCACTGTGGGGCGCGGCAGGCCTGCCTCCCGCCAGTGTTTGACCTGTGAAATCCCCTCCCCCAAGGCACGAATCTCTCCGCCCTGATCCGAGGCCAACCGCCAGCGCCCATCCCAAAGCTGCCCCGGCGCCACAGAATGATCCGCGATTGCCGCCAGTTCGCGCGTGATCCGCAGGCCAGAGCGGTGCGGATGGATCAGGCAGCCCTGAAGCGTGGTTTTCTGTCGCTCCCATGCGGCCTCCTGAGAGCGCAACAGCGCCTCCAGCCGTGGCCGGTAAGGGGTTGAAGACACAAACCGGATGGCCTCTGCCAACAGTCGCAGGCGGATCTCTTCCGGCAATTTGCGAAACGGCTCGGTATCAAACACCACATCCCCCGCTTCAACCCGGCAGAGGGAACTGGCCGCATCATGCGCCATCCGGGTCAGGGCGGACCGCGCCCGTGTCATCCCCTGCGCGGTGGCCACAAGCCGGTCCACATCCAGCCCCAACTCGGCAAGGTCCCGCATCGCATGGCGCATTTTCACCCGGTCAAACCGCGGATTGTCATTGGAGGGATCATCGCTCCACGAAACCCCGCGCGCTTCAAGCATTTCCCGCAACGCGGCCCGCCGGTCGGACAGGAGGGGCCGCAGCCAACGCATTCCATCCGCGCTCCAGTCGTCGCGCATCGCCGCCAGCCCATCCACGCCGGACCCGCGCGCCAGACGCATCAGGAAGGTTTCCGCCTGATCCTCTTTGGTGTGCCCCAGGGCCACGGCCGCACAGCCCGCCTTGCGTGCGGCTTTGGACAGAAGGTGATAGCGTGCCTGCCGGGCCGCATCCTGCAGGTTCCCCCGCCCATCCCAGCCCCGTCCATCCGAGCCCTGCCTATCCCAGCCCTGCCTATCCGAGCCCTGCCCATCCAAGCCCCGCCAGATCAGGATCTCATGATCGACGCCGAGCCGCTGACACAGCCTTGCCACCGCCACCGCTTCATCGGCAGAGCCATCACGCAACGCGTGATCCACGGTAAATGCGGTGATCGCGGCCCCGGTCAGCCGCGCCCAGTCATGGCACAACAGAAGAAGGGCCGTGCTGTCACTGCCGCCGGAAACCGCCACGCCAAGATGCAAAAACGGGCCATCCGGCCCGTTTCGAGAGGTAAGAAAATCTGCAACCCGCCTGTTCATCGCTGACATCATCACTGGCAGCCCAAATCACTGGCAGCCCAAGGCCGCCCGTTCTGCCTCGGCATCTGACACGGTCGGATTGCCGGGGAAGCGGTTGCCCACTTCCGAAAGCGTCACGCAGGCCTCGGTCACCTGCCCCAACCGGCCCAGAGATTGGCCAAGCCGAAACAGCGCATCCGGGGCGTGGGCCCCGTTCGGGGCCCCGGAAAAGGCATTCAGATAGGCGCGGGCCGCGTTTTTCACATCCCCCGCCCCGGTCAGCGCCTCGCCCCGTTGGAACTGGGCCTGCGCGGCCAGCGGTCCGGCGGGATAGGTATCAAGGAAAGTGGCAAACAGGGCGGCGGCCTCGTCAAACTGTTCCGCCTCAAGCGCCGCAGAGGCCGCATCGAAATCGGCCTGCTCTCCGATCGCAAGCTGCTCACCGCCCGCAGGCGGCGGGGGGGCCACCGCAACCGGCGCAGGCAGATCGCCACCCAGCGTGGTGGTTTCGCCCAACTGGCTGATATCGCCCCCTTCGAGTTCCACCAGGCGAAACTCAAGATTGGAGATCCGGTTGGTGCCGTCTTTCACGATCTGGTTGATCCTGAATTCCAGCTGTTCGATCTTATCGGTGAGCCGCGCCATTTCACCTTCGATGGTGGACAGGCGTTGCGAGGGGGATCCAAAAGCGGGGGCCACATTCGGGGCACCGGTGGTGGAAAGCTCGGTCTTGAGCGACTGAACCTCGACATACAGAAGCGACAGTTCCTGACGCACATCAGCGAGGGACTGCGCCCTGTCCTGCGCCACGGCAGGCAACACCGAGAGACCGCCCAGCAGGGCAAGCGTCGCTGCCATCAATTGTGCTCGCATCTGAACCACCTTTTCTCTTTGCAAAACTAGTTTCCTAGTTTTCTAGTTTTCTAGTTTTCTAGTTTTCTAGTTTTCTAGTTTTCTAGTTTTCTAGTTTTCTAGTTTTCTAGTTTTCTAGTTTTCTAGTTTTCTCAGAAAACCAAAGCTCTCCCCCGGCCAATGTCAAGATGCTGACACCAACCGGGGCTGATCTCAGCTGGTCAGGCCACCTGCCGCCAGCACCGTCACCGCGCGGCGGTTCTTGGCATAACAGGTCTCGTCTGAACAGATCTCGATCGGACGCTCCTTGCCATAGCTCACAGTTTTCAGGCGATTGGGTGCAACCCCGCTATCAATCAGGAAGTTCTGCACCGCAGCCGCCCGCCGCGCGCCAAGCGCAATATTATGAGCTCGCGTGCCCTGCTCATCCGCATGCCCCTCGATCACTGCGGTAAAGGCCGGGTTTTCCGACAGCCACGCCGCCTGCTTCATCAGCACATCCACCCCTTCCGGGCTGATCGAGGACTGATCCACCGCAAACAAAACGCGATCCCCGATGGTCTGCTGGAAATAGGCCGCGGAACGCGGGTCCGAGGCGCTGCCCGGCACAATCTGGTTCGCCCCAGCCCCATAGCCATCCACAGCAGCCGGGCTTTTCGAACAGCCCGCCAAGGCCAGCGCGCCAATCACAATTGCGGTCAGTGTCATAGTTTTCATGATGTGTTCCTGTATCCTGTCCGACGTGTCCACGTCCGGTGATAAATTTTTTTGCTCGCGTTTGGCGATAAGCCTAGCAGATCCGGGGCAAAAGGGGAAACCTGCCCCAGCGTCACCGGCCAAGCCCTGCCCATCTCCACCTCTATTTCAAAAGCGGCGACCAGGCCGGATCCGACGCGGGGCCATCCGTGACCACCCGACGCAGGTTCCGCCCGGAAATATCGACCGAGTAAAGCGCCGGGGCCCCCCCTGCCCCCTGGCTTTCGCGGGTAAACATGATCACCCGCCCATTGGGGGCCCAGGTCGGCCCCTCATCCAGGAAGGATGCGGTCAGCAGACGCTCTTCGCTGCCATCTGTGCGCATCACACCAATGTGGAACCGGCCGGAGTTTTGCTTGGTAAAGGCGATCATATCTCCACGCGGCGACCAGACCGGGGTCCCGTAACGGCCCGGGCCAAAGGAAATCCGCTTGGCCTCCCCCCCGGCGGCGGGCATGATATAAAGCTGCTGGGTCCCCGACCGGTCGCTTTCAAACACGATATACTGGCCATCCGGCGAATAGCTCGGCGCAGTTTCGATTGAGGGCGCCGAGGTCAGACGCCGCTCGCCCCCCCCGTTCACATTCATCACGTAAAGATCGGTATTGCCCCCGGCAGACAGCGAATAGACCACACGCGTCCCATCGGGTGAGAAACGCGGCGCAAAGGTCATCGTCCCCTCTTTCGAGGACAGAACCCGCCGCGAGACCGAGTTCACATCCAGCACATTCACCTGCGGAAAACCGGTCTCATAGCTGGTATAAAGCACCTTGTCGCCGGCGGGCGAAAAGCGTGGGGCAAGCACCAGAGACGAACTGTCGGTCAGGTATTGCACATTCGCTCCGTCATAATCCATCACGCCCAGCCGCTTGCGCCGGGCGTTCTTTGGCCCGCTTTCAGCCACGAACACCACGCGGCTGTCGAAATACCCGCTTTCACCGGTGATGCGCGAATAGACCGTATCCGCCACCTTATGGGCAATACGTCGCCACGAACTGACCGGGCCGCCAAGTTGCAACCCTTCCCCCAGCGGCTGGCCCGAGAACACGTCGAAGACCCGGAACTTGACGGTCAGGTTGCCACCGCTTTCGCTGACGGCCCCGGTGATCAGCGCCTGCGCATTGATCGCGCGCCAATCCTCATAGGCCACCGGGCTTGCAAAACTGGTGATGCGCGAAATATGCGCCGAGGCGGGGATTTCCCGAAACAGCCCGGTTCCCGAAAGATCCGCTGCCACCAGACGCGAGATATTGGCTGCATACTCCCCAGCCCCCGCGTTTTCGGCCTGAAAGCCGGGTGCCGCGAAAGGCAGGGGTTCGATGATCCCGTCATCAATAACAATGCGCAGAGGTTCCGCGTTTGCCGCCCCGATGCCCACGGGCCCGCCCAGTGCACTCAACCCGGCCAGAATGGCCGCAGACATCAGCTTTGCAATACGATGTTTCTGTCTCATTTGATCCTCATCTTGTCCGGGTTGAAGGTCATCTCGATCTGGCGCCATTGGCCATATTTTTCCTGCGGCAGGTCAAACCCGGACCGGCCACAGATCAGAACTGCCCTGCGGGCCGCCTGATATGCGATATCAGCGGCGGATTGGCTGGGTCCGTCCCAACTGGCAAGGCGCACAGCCTTGGGTTTTCCATCGCGGTCCATATCCACCATCACCACCACCGTGGTGCGCAGGGCATCCGACGAAGAGGACCCGATATTCCAGCATTGTTTCACCGCCAGACGAAGCCCCTCTTTTTCGCCACGGGTCAGTGGCGGGCCTTCGGGCGCGTCCTGTTGGGGCGTGTCACGCTCTCCGCCAGCAATGGCGTCATTCACGGCGCTGGCCACCGCGTTGGCTGCGGAGCTGGCGGGCGCTTGTGGTTCCGGCTGGGGCGGTTTTGGCGGCGTTGGTTTGTCCAGGTTCTGCGGACGCACGCGCGGGCGGGCCGAGCTGGTGGGCGCGGCGGTCTTCGCCTCGGTCACGATTTCGGTTGTCGCCTCCTGCGGGGCGGTTGGGACAACCTCTGGTGTGGGCGTCGCATCTGCGTCTTCCTGCGGGCTGGGCGCGTCAACCCGCTCGGGTGCCACCTCGGCCTCCGGCGCGGGTTTGGGCGCCGGTGTCGGGGCCACGCGCGGGGCATCCTGCAAGGCAGGTTCCGGTGCAGGCGGTTCCGGCACGGGGTCAGGGATCGGCTCCGGTTCCGGGGCTGGCTCCGGGGTTGGCTCTGGCTCCGGTTCCGGGGTCGGTTCCGGGGTTGGTTCTGGACGAGGCTGAGGCGCCGGTTCCGGCGCAGGAGCGGGCTCAGGTTCGGGTTCTGGGGTCGGTTCAGGTTCCGGCGCAGGTGCAGGCGGCGTGTCCGCCACAGCCGCTTCGGGCCTTGGCGCCGTCATCGCCGCGAACTCGTCCTCGGAAATGAACGACACATCAGACACGCGCAGCTTCACCTCGTCGTCCCGCCAGCCAATCAGCGATCCGAACAAGAGCCACAGGATCAGGAGCACATGGCCTGCCCCCGAAATATAAAGCCCGATGCGCATGAGGGATCAGCCTCCCTGCCCATCCAGGGTCGGTCCACCCCCATCGGTCACCATGCCGATGCTGGTAAAGCCCGCAGCGTTCAAAGCGCCCATCACGGTGGCAATCTCGGACCAGTTCACCGCGCCATCTGCGCGCAGGAAAACCTTGTCATCAGACCGTTCTGCGGCCACGGCACGCAGCTTGCCAATCAGGTCCTCCCGGGCAATCTCGGTCTTTTGCAGCATCACCCGACCGTCTGCGTCAATGGTCACGGTCAGCGGCTCTTCCTCCACCGCGGGCAAGGCCGTGGCGGCGGTTTTCGGCAATTCCACCGGCACCCCCACCACCATCAGCGGTGCGGCCACCATGAAGATGATCAAGAGCACCAGCATCACATCCACGAAAGGCGTGATGTTGATCTCGGCCATCATCCGGCGATGTTTGCCCCGGCGGCGGCCCCGGCGGGCGCGGCGATCAGCGCCGCCCTGATTTACAGCGGCCCCCATATCAGCTGTCCAACTGACGGCTGAGGATGGTGGCGAACTCGTCTGCAAATGCCTCGTAACCTGCGAGGATATTGTCACTGTCCACCGACAGCTTGTTGTAGAAGACCGCAGCCGGGATCGCAGCCAGAAGGCCCAGCCCCGTGGCCAGCAGCGCCTCGGCGATGCCCGGCGCCACAACGGCCAGGTTGGTGTTCTGTTGCTGGGCGATTTCGATAAAGGCGTTCATGATGCCCCAGACCGTGCCAAACAGCCCGATAAACGGCGCGGTCGATGCGGTGGTGGCGAGGAAGCTCAGCCCCTGATTCAGTTTTTCACCTTCCTTCGCGATCGCCACATCCATCGAGCGGTCGATGCGGGACTGCGCCCCGGCAATCAGCCCCCCGTCAGAACGATGCGAGCGGCGCCATTCGATCATGCCGGCGGCAAACACTTTTTCCGGTGCGGCGTTGGGCGCAGCCCCCACCTGTTCGAACAACTCGTCCAGCGGCTCTCCCGACCAGAACATGCGGTCAAACTCCGCCGCCTCGGCCCGTGATTTCCGGTAAGCAATCAGTTTGGTCACGATGATGGCCCAGGACCAGAAGGAGGCGACAATCAGCAGGATCATCACCAGTTTCACGGTCAGGGTTGCACGAAGGAATAGGGCCAGAAAGGAGAAATCAATCTCCGCAGCCGCTGCAAGCGTTTCGGTTTCCATAGCTCTGTCTCTGCCTCACATCGCCCTCTTTGGGGCTGTTTTGCCGCCAAATTAGCGCAAAGGCACGGGGAAAGCTATCAAAACCGCGTCATCTGGCAGGATTTCGCAGCCTCAGTTGACCCTCTGGCGAAAATTTGCCGGTAGGCGGGTCGGATGCCCATCCGCGAGACAGACAATGGTGACCTGCGCCTCGAACAGCACCTCCTCCCCCCGCTTGACCTTCTGATCCAGCACCAGCCGCGCACCGGTCACGGCGCTGATCGCGGTTTCCACCACCAGTTCATCGTCAAACCGTGCCGATCCAAGGTAATCCGCCTCAACCCGGCGCACCGCAAAGACCACACCTTCGTCACGCATCGCGTTCTGATCCACGCCAATCTCACGCACCCAGTCCGAGCGCGCCCGCTCGATATAGCGCAGGTAATTGGCGTAGTAGACAATACCCGCCATATCGGTGTCTTCGTAATAAACGCGGATCGGAAACTGGTGCATCGGGGCCTCTTACTGCTTTGCGCCGCAACTTAAACCGCAAGCTTGTATTCCGCCAGCATTTCGTGACGCGCCCCATCCGGGTGCAGGTCGGAGCGAAACAATGCAAATCGGTCAAGTGTCAGCGGGGGCAGCTCCAGATCGCCAAAGGCCTCCAGCGCCCGCCCCAACGCCACCTGATCTTCCGGCAGGGGCCTGCGCGGCAGACGGGCGATGGTGATATGCCCACGATACCTGCGATGTGGCAGCGTGATCCCCGCTGCCCGCGTGGCCGACA
The DNA here is from genome assembly GCF_025137635.1 of Aliiroseovarius crassostreae. Taxonomy (NCBI): domain Bacteria; kingdom Pseudomonadati; phylum Pseudomonadota; class Alphaproteobacteria; order Rhodobacterales; family Paracoccaceae; genus Aliiroseovarius; species Aliiroseovarius crassostreae. The sequence goes on from NZ_CP080772.1 coordinate 1,865,012, forward strand.
TCACCTGCGCACGCAATGCCTCTGCCCCGTCGGCACGAATGGCCAGAACGCTTGGCGTCTTGCCCCCCATCGGCTCCAACCCGTGCAGGACAAGATGGATCGGAGGGGACAGGATGGCCTCCAGCTCCCCATGCAGGGCCTCAAGCTGCTCCACCGGCTGCTCATCCAGAAACGCCAGTGTCAGGTGCAGATTGTCCTCAGGCACCGCCCGCCCGACCTTTACCCGCCCCGCCAGTTCCACAAGGGCGGCGCGCACCGTTTCGGGCAAAGGACAGGCGATAAAGCTGCGCATCAGTGTCTGGTATCATCTCCGGCGGCGGCAGGAGCTGCGGGGGTGGCCTGCAATCTTGCATAAAGGCGCAATGCATGGCTCGCATCCGTCTGGGCCACCGGCATCACCGGATCATAGCTTGCGGCAATGATCCCCGCCACTTCCGGGCGCAGGATCACCTGACCGGTCTCAGGCATCACCGCCAGCGGGCTGCGGGTGGCAAACGCGTTCTCTCCCCACAAGATCACCGCCTGCACGGCCTGGGTCAGGGCAATCGTCTCGGCTGGCTGCTGGCCCATCTCACCCGCCATACAGACAAAGACAAAACAGGCTTGAATGGCGCCCTGATCGTCAAACCGAAACGCGCGATACTGGCTGGCCCCGGCCCCTTTCAGGCGCGCCACCAGCGGCTCAAGATCCGGCACCATCTTTTCCAGATTGGGCACGCCCAGCAGCTCATCCCAGTCACGAAAGAAAAACAGCATCAGGTTCGCGCCCAGCTCGGGGTCGGTCTCGGCCATCTTGTGACCGGCCAGCGCCACCACCGCCTCAACCGCACCTTTCACAACCTGAAGCGTCTCTTCCTCAACCCCGAACACCACGGGCACAATCGGCCGCCCCCAGCGGGCAAAAGCATAGGCCCCGTTCTTGTTGGTGAAATAGCTCTGAATCTCATCGGGTGTCATGGCGCGGCCCTCTCCTCTTGTCCCCAAAAGCCATAATTTCTCGCGCCGAAGGGGGCAATCGCAATTGTCTTTTTTCTTGCTCCAAATACCTCCGCCGGAGGCAAGAAAATCAAATCACACGAACGTCACTTTCCAAAGAGGTCGGTCTGCGTCTTCTCCACCACCTCGGGCACATCCAGCCCAAGGTGACGCCACGCTTTTTGACCCAGCATCCGCCCGCGCGGGGTGCGTTGGATCAGGCCCTGCTGCAAAAGATAGGGCTCAATCACCTCTTCCAGCGCATCACGGCTTTCAGACAGCGCCGCAGCAAGGGTTTCGATCCCCACCGGGCCGCCGCCGTAATGCTCTGCCATCAGGCCAAGATACCGCCGGTCGGCGCCATCCAGCCCCAGATGGTCAACCCCGAGCCGCGTAAGGGCCCCATCGGCAATTTCGCGCGTGATGCGCCCATCGCCTTCGACCACGGCAAAATCCACCACGCGGCGCAAAAGCCGCCCGGCAATCCTCGGCGTGCCACGGGCGCGTTTGGCAATCTCGCGCGCACCGTCATCATCAGCCGGTGTGCCCAGCTTGATGGCATTGCGGGTCACGATCTCATGCAGCTCATCCACGGAGTAGAACTGCAGTCGTGTCGGGATGCCAAACCGGTCGCGCAAAGGGGTGGTCAGCAGGCCCAGCCGCGTGGTTGCCCCCACCAGCGTGAAGGGCTGCAATTCAATCCGCACCGTGCGCGCCGCGGGGCCTTCCCCGATCACCAGATCCAGCTCGAAATCCTCCATCGCCGGGTAAAGCACCTCTTCGACAACCGGGTTCAGCCGGTGGATTTCGTCAATGAACAACACGTCATTGGTTTCGAGATTGGTCAGGATCGCCGCCAGATCCCCCGCTTTTGCCAGCACAGGACCGCTTGTCATGCGAAAATTCACCCCAAGCTCTCGCGCCATGATCTGCGCCAGAGTGGTTTTGCCCAGACCGGGGGGGCCGTGAAACAGGACATGGTCCATGGCCTCCCCACGACGCCGCGCGCTTTCGATGAAAATGCGCAGATTGGCGCGGGCCTCGGCCTGACCGATGAAATCAGTCAGCCGTTCGGGCCGCAAGGCGCGGTCCTGTTCGATCACGCGATCTTCGGGGCGTGGGGCGGCGCGCAGGGTGGGATCCGGGTCTGTCATATGTCTGTTCTACCTGATCAGCCCTTCGGCGCCAGCAGTTTCAGCGCCGCGCGGATAAGCGTTGCGGTATCTGCCTGCGGGGTGTCCCCCATCGCCTGCGCCACGGCGGAGGCCGCATCACCCGGGCCATAGCCCAGATTGCCCAGTGCCGAGAGCGCCTCGCTTTGCGCGGCTGCATTGGCGGGCGGGGCTTTCGGTGTGGTTTTGCGGGGTTTGGGCGCGGCGGCCTCAATCACCTCATCTTCTACCGCGTCCATAACCTCAGAGAGCGATCCGCCCTGCCCGGCCATTGCCATGACCGACGCGGCCTTGTCTTTGAGTTCATTCACGACACGCTGAGCGGTTTTCGGGCCAACACCCTTTGCCGCTTTCACCGCATTCCAGTCGCCCAGCGCAATTGCGCGGCTGACCCCGTCCGGGCCCAAGGCCGACAGGATCGCCATCGACGCCTTGGCGCCAATCCCCTGCACCGAGATCAACAGCCGGTGCCATTCCTTTTCAAGAAGCGAGGTAAAGCCGAAAAGCTGCAAGATATCCTCACGCACCAGCAACTCGGTATACAGCGCCACCGCCTCCCCCGGGCCGGGCAAGGCGGACATGGTGCGATCCGAGACATAGACCAGATAGCCCACGCCGCGCACATCAATCAGAACATGGTCTTCAGCGCGATATTCCAGCACCCCGGAAATTTTACCAATCATGCACTTGCCCTTTTCAATACGTCCGAAAGCCTTCCCGCGCTTTGTGCGTGAAAGGCATGGCAGATGGCAATGGCCAGCGCGTCAGAGGCATCCGCCCCTGCCAGCTTCACCCCCGGAAGCTGCATCCTGACCATATGTTCTACCTGTTGTTTGTCGGCATGCCCCACCCCGACCACGGCCTTTTTCACCGCGTTCGGCGCGTATTCCCCGATCTGCAGACCGAACCGGGCCGGCACCAGCATGGCAATCCCGCGCGCCTGCCCGAGTTTCAGCGTGCCAACCGCATCCTTGTTGACGAAAGTATGCTCAACCGCGGCCGTGTCCGGTTGATGCATCTGGAAAACATCGCAAAGCTGATCAAACAGCGACAGGAGCCGTGGGCCAAGATCGGTGCCGCTCGAATGGCAGATCCCATTTGCCACATGGCGCATCTTCACGCCTTCGGTGTCAATCACCCCCCAGCCAAGGTTGCGAAGCCCCGGGTCAATTCCTATGACGCGCATCCTGAAGTCCTGCTCTTTGTTGTCGTTGCGGTTGTTGTCATTGCCGTCGCGTTGCGGTTTTTCCGCTGCTTCCGAATTAGCACGAAACGAGAACATGCGCCAGAACAATCCGCCTCTCCCGGCAGGTCCGCGCCGCACGCGCCAAAAACAACCCGCCAGAAACGACCCGCCAAAATGACCGGCCAAAAACGACCCGCCTGTCGCCCCTGCGGTTTACATCGCCGCCACAGAGCCGTTTTATCGGAAAGGCAGGGTGCAAAGGGGGCGACAGATGCGCAGCGACACACAGGTGGATGTTCTGGTAATCGGCGGAGGCACGGCCGGGTTCGGCGCCGCCCTTGCCGCCGCAAGGCAGGGGCAGAGCACCCTCCTGCTCGAAGCCAGCCAGAAAATTGGTGGCGTCATGGCATTTTGCCCCGGAATGCCCTGGGGGGCGGCCTATCCCTGCGACATCTCAATCGGCGGGATCATGGAGGAACTGGCCGGAAATCTGATGGCCCTGGACCCGCCGGCGGCAGAAAAACGCCCCTGCACCTTGGAGAATTTCGGCGCAGAGATCCAATATGACCATGACATCGCCATCACCACCATGTTCGACATGCTCGAAGAGGCGGGCGTCGCGCTTCACCTCGGGGCGACAGCCTTCAGACCTGTGATGCAGGGCAAGCGGATCCGCACGGTTGAGTGTTTCGATCGCCATGGCCCCTACAAGATCCATCCCCGCATGGTGATCGATTGTTCGGGGGATGGCGATATTTCGGCAAAAGCGGGGGTGCCATATGAGCTGGGTGACACGCAGGGCAACATGATGGGGGTCACGCTCACCTTCATGATGGTGGGGGCGGATCTGGACCGGGTGTTTGCCGACCCGGACCCCTATTTCACCCGGCAGGCGGCAAAGGGCATCGCCGAGGGGCGGCTGCATCCGGACCTGGGCAAGCTTTACCTGATGCGGGGATTTCACCCCGACAGCGTGTTCTGTAACTCGGTGGTGATCCGGGGCGTCGATGGCACCGACCCAGCCGCCGTAAACCGCGCCACGCAGGAAGGGCGGCGACGCTGTCTGCAGATGGCTGCCTTCCTGCGCCGGGATATCCCGGGCTTTGAACAGGCGCGGATGATGTCGCTTGGCCCAACCGTGGGGGTGCGCGAAACCCGCAAGCTGGAGGGCCAATACCGGCTGACAGGGGCGGATCTTGCGGCGGGCGTCAAATTTGCAGATGGCATCGTGGCCTGTGACAACCCGATTGATGACGTGATGCGGGCGGACGTGAGCATGACCCATGATGCGATTGTCGGGGAGGGAGAGTATTATACCATCCCGTTCCGCACCCTTGTGCCGAAAGAGATCGAGAACCTGATGTTTGCCGGTCGGATCCTGTCGGCAGATCCAACCGCCTTTGCCTCGGTGCGGGGGATGCCGCAATGCATGGCCATGGGGCAGGCCTGTGGCACGGCGGCGGCGCTGGCGGGGGCCGGTCCGGTGCAGGCGGTGGATCACGCGGCGCTGGTCGCAGAACTGACAGCACAGGGCGTGCGGGGGCTGGGGCGACGAGGACTGGGGGGCAAGGTCAGGGAAGCAAGGATCTGACCGGCAAGTGAGTCGCAAAAGCGGCATTTGCGACAGGATCCTTTGGCGCTCATTGGGGACGGCACGCCGCAACAGCCAAAGTTTTTTGCTAAAAATCAGTTAATTCCGCCACGGCCACTCTCATTTCCAGACCATTTTCGACCTCGTGAAATACGAATGCGACCCGTTGCAAAAAACGCATAGGGGACATGCAATTTGCGGCCTTGCTCGGGCCGGACAACGCCCCTAAGTGGCGCTGAGTGAGCAATGGTGCTCGCCCTTCGTTTTCTTGATCTAAGGACATGAACAATGGCTGTCTTCGAACCCACCCTGTTGAACCACGCTGGTTCTTCCTTCGGGGGCCGTCTGTCCATCGCAGTTCAGCGTGCCGTTGCCGCTGTAACCGCTTGGAATGACGCGCGCTCGACCCGTATTGCGCTGTCGAAACTGACCGACCGCGAACTGGCGGATATCGGTCTGACCCGAGCGGATATCGACGCGATCTGAGCGTTGCGATCCCGATCATAAAACGTTTCGAGATCAGGTTGCGAAACAGCATGATCTCGAAACGCACGAAACGCCGAATTGGCATGGGCGTTTCGACTTATTATTGAGACCCAACAATAAGTCGAAACGCTTTAGTGGTTTCCAGGCGGCATCCTCTCTCTCCCAAAGATGCCCCACCACTCAAGAAAACCCGCAGCCTGCCTGCGGGTTTTTCTTTTCTCCGCTCCCCCCGTTGAAATGCGCCGCCATGCGGTCCATCTCAGGTTGAGGAAGAGGAGCGCCGTCATGTCTGCCATTCAAACCGCGAGCCTGCTGGTGCTCGCCCTGTATCTGCTGGCCTTTTTTGCAGGCTCGGCGCTGGCCGCCAGATCCGCGGGGCGGTCAATCTGGCTGTTTGGCAAGGCGCGCGGGCTGGATCGCCTTGCCGCAATCGGGTTTCGGGCAAGTTTTGGGCTCGCGCTGGTCGCACCTCCCCTTTATCTGATCGCGCCTGACGTGGCCAATATCGACCCGCTCTGGTGGCCCGGTCTTGGCGCGGCGGCCGTGCCCGGGCATCTGATCGCGGTGGGCGGGGCCATGCTGGCCTTTGCCGCTCAGATGGCGATGGGCGCCTCCTGGCGGGTCGGGGTGCTGTCCGAGGCAACCGGCGCGCTGGTCTCGGACGGGCTTTACACTTTTTCGCGCAACCCCACCTTTCTTGGTCAGGCGATGCTGTTGGCCGGGGTCGCCCTGGCGCTTCCGTCCTTTCCGGGGGGCCTTGCCGTGTTGCTGTTTGTCGGGTCCGCGCAGATCCAGATCCGCTCGGAAGAGGCAGCACTTCTGGCCCATCATGGCGATGCGTTCAAAGCCTTCCGCGCCCGCACCCCGCGCTGGGTTGGACGGGCCCGGAAGGGGGCTGGAACAGGTAAGACATCGGGGTAAGCCGGGCACAACAGAAAAACCCCGCCGAGTTCTCGGCGGGGCTTTGTGTCTTTGATCGGATTGTCCGAAACGCGTTCGGAAAATGCGGCGGTTATTCCTCCAGCGACAATGCCAAGAAACGCGGCTCGCCATTGCGGCGGACCAGCAGCAGCATGGATTTGCGTCCGGCGTCACGACCATCCTCGATCATGGCCTCGAACCCGCTCAGGCTGGTGACCTCGGTCTGTCCGGCCTCAGCGATCACATCGCCCCGGCGCAGACCTTTTTCAAAGGCTTCCGAGCTTTCATCCACATCAACCACGACAAGACCGGAGGCGCCGGGATTAAGGCCCAGCTCTTCACGAAGCGTGTCATTCAGTTCCGCCAGCGTCATGCCAAGCAGCGACTTTTCGGCGGGGCTTGTCTGTCCCGGTGTCTGGCTGCCGTCATTTGAGGCCACGGCCTCTTCCCGACGGCCAAGCGTCACCTTCAACGTTTCGGTCTGGCCACCACGTTTTACAACAACGCGCACTGCCTTGCCCACCGGCGCATCGCCCACGATCTTGACCAGTTCACGGGTGTTGGCCACATCAATCCCGTCAAACGACAAGATCACGTCGCCCGGCTGAATGCCTGCCTCTTTCGAGGGACCATCCGGCACGTCATTGACCAGCACGCCGTTGGTCGAGCTCAGGTCCAGCCCTTCCAACATATCCTCGGTGATGTCCTGAATGCGCACACCAAGCCAGCCACGACGGGTCTCGCCAAACTCCTGCAACTGGCCGATCACTTTCTCAACCACATTGGAGGACATGGAGAAGCCGATCCCGATCGAGCCGCCATTGGGGCTGAGGATCGCCGTATTCACGCCGACCACTTCCCCATCCATGCTAAACAGCGGTCCACCCGAGTTGCCCCGGTTGATCGCCGCGTCAGTCTGGATGTAATCGTCATAGACGCCGCCAAGGCCACGGTTGCGCGCCGAAATGATGCCGGCGGAGACAGAAAAGCCCTGCCCCAGCGGGTTGCCCACGGCCATCACCCAGTCACCCACACGCATCACGTCACTGTCACCGAATTTCACGAAATCCAGCGGTTCATCACTTTCGACCTTGAGCAGCGCAATGTCGGTGTTCGGATCGGTGCCGATCACCTTGGCGGGGAGCTCTTTTTCACCGCCAAAGAACTCGATCATGATCTCGTCCGCACCTTCGATGACATGGTTGTTGGTCACGATGAAACCGTCTTCGGAAATCACGAAGCCCGACCCCAGCGCCTGGCTGCGCCGCGGATGCGGGGCACCATTGCCCCCCGGTCCGTTGCGGTCACGGTCCCGATCGAGGAAATCACGGAAGAAATCCTCAAACGGGCTGCCTTCGGGCACCATTGGCTGCTGGCCGGCACGGCTTTCGATGATCGTAGAGGTGGTGATATTCACCACCGCCGGGCTGACCTGCTCGGCCAGATCCGCAAAGCTATCGGGCGCACCGCGCGCCTCGGTCCGAAGACCGGACACCAGCACAATCGCCGCGCTCATCACCAGTGCCACGAACATCATCATGCCCTGTGCGGGACGATGGCGTGTAATTGGAATTGCCTGCGCTCTCAAATCATCTCTCCTCGTTTTCAATCACTGATTGGGACCCTGCTTGCGCGCGATCCCTTTGGGGACAGTCTCTAGATAGGAACGAAAATGTGCAACGCAAACTTGCACAAGGAAATGACGGGCACGTTCACCTGCTTGTGATCCCCATGCACATTCACGCGATAGGCCGGATTTGGCTGACATTTCGCCGAAGTCTCAACCTGATATTAGGGTTTGCCCGCCAAAATTGCCCCAACAGACCGGTTGAGGCAATGATTTGAAGGTAGCGAACACAGCTTATCTTTCCTGCAACGGCACCTGCATACGCCTGTGCCGCCAGCTTCTGTTTGCCTTGATACTCAGCATTTTCCCACCGGCGGCATTGCTGGCTGCCGACGACCGGTGCGGTGTCCCCGATGAAGTCAATAAACTGATCGACACGGTCAGCAGATATGCGGCAAAAGATGCGGTGCTATCGTCATTGGAACAGCGCCAGCTTCGCCGCGAACTCAGCCATGCGCAATCCGTCATCTCCGCCCGAGAGGATGATCTGGGACTTGGCAGTTGGAAACCCGCATTTGACTGGATGGTCATCGCCACACAGGAAGCGTCCACTACGGGCCGGTTTTCGGACCCGGCAACGCTGCGCAGCCGTGTGGGTGTCCTGATCGCGGGGATGCGATTTTCCTGCAATGCCAGCGTGAGCGGTGGCAAGGGGGCTGCATTGGCAGGACAGGCGGACGGCACGATGAAAAACCGCCTGAAACGCTTTATGGAACGGGGTGTCTCTGACTTAACGGTTTTAGAACAATCGCTTGCGGGCCTTTTCCTTGTGACCTTCCTGGTGCCGATCATCATCGGGGCAATCTGGTTTGCCCATTGGATTATCCGCACCTATCGCACGGAGGATGAGCCCCTGCACCCCGTATCAGAACCAATATCCACGCCGCCCCCTGCCTCCCCAACCGGCCTATTCAACCAGCATGAATGTCGCATTCACGCCGCTGTAGAATTCGGTCTGGATGTTGTGGATGTCTCCATTGTTGCCCTGGATGAAATCGGTGCCCAGATTGAGCCTGTCAACTCAGGCGCATATGACCGGATCGTTGCCTTGCTTGCGGAAAGACGTGGCAATGGCCATTGTCAGATCATGGTCGGGCCACATCGTCTCGCCTTTCTGATACTGAACCATCACCACGGGCTGGCCGCCGGTTTTTTCTCTGATCCGCTGTCGCCAGAACTGCTCGAAACTCTGCTGAACGCCTCTGTCACGCCGCCCGTTTTCACACCAATGCCGACGGCATCATCCGCTGCGCCCAAATTGCCAGACGACCAACCGGAGGACTAATGCGAGTTGCTGCTTTTGAGATGGCGCTGAAACGGGACATGCGGCTGACCGCAGGCTGTGGCAACCTCTCTTGTTCCGATGTTCCGAGGGTGAACAGCCTGCCCGAAACTGTGGCGGTGTCATGAGCTCATCACGGCATTCAGGACGGCAGATACAGACGCAGCGCCGCACAACCGGTGCACCGGGACGTGGCTCGATAAGGGTCCCGCCCCAAACTCATCCCCCCTGAGACAACCACACCATCACCGCCCCAAGACCAACCGCGCCCAGCCCGATGGCCCGGCGCTGGTCACGGGTCAATGCATTGATTGCCTGGACCAACTCATCAAGACGCGAAGGGGCCAGTGCGAACACCAGCCCCTCAATCACGAGCACAAGCCCGAAGCCTAAGAGCACAAAGCTCACTTTCGACCCTCATCCGATTTCAGATAGTCGAAAAATTCGCTATCCGGCGAAATGACAAGCGAGGAGTTTTCACCGCTCAGCGAGGCTTCATAGGCCTGAAGCGAGCGCAGGAACGCATAGAATTCCTCATCCCGCCCTAGGGCGTCTGCCAGAATGGCATTGCGTCGGGCATCCGCCTCACCGCGAATAATCTGTGCGTTCTTACGAGCCTCAGACGTGGTTTCCACCACGGTCCGATCTGCCGTTGCGCGCAAACGCTGGGCGGCTTCATTACCACGGGCAATCTCGTCCGCGGCAAGACGCTGACGTTCCGCCCGCATCCGTTCAAACGTTGCCTCAAGGTTCTGCTTTGGCAGGTCGGCGCTTTTGATCCGCACGTCAATCACTTCGATCCCGAGGTCAACCGATTGGCTGCGGGCACGATCGCGGATCTGGTTCATCAGCACGACCCGGTCAGCCGACAGAACCACGCCAGATTTCACCTTCCCCAGAACGGCGCGCAGTTCAGCGTTCAGAATGCGTTCCAGACGAGAGGCAGCGCCGGCAATCCCACCGGCCCCAACGGAACGACGGAATTCCTTGGCGTCAATGATGCGCCAGCGGGCAAAGGCATCCACTTCCAGACGACGCCCATCTGCCGGCGTCACCTCAAGCTTGCGCGTATCAAGCGGCAGGATCCGGTCATCATATTTCACGATTTCATCGATCAGCGGCACTTTGAAATAAAGCCCCGGATCGCGCACCTCTTCCTTCACCTCACCAAAGCGAAGTTTCAGAACGGTTTCGCGCTCATCCACGATATAAATGGCCTGCAGCGCGGCCACGACAGCCACGACAACAACACCAATCAACATTTGTGTCTTGCGCATCAGTTCGACCCTCCGCTGGATTTGTTCAGCTCATTGAGCGGCAGATAGGGCACAACGCCCCCTTCCCCGCCAACCGGGGTGTCAATGATCACCTTGTTCACCGATCCCATGACCTTTTCGAGGGTTTCGAGGTAAAGGCGTTTGCGCGTCACATCCTGTGCCTTGGCATATTCCTCATACACGGCGATGAAACGGGCGGCTTCCCCTTCGGCCTCGTTCACGACTTTGGCACGATACCCTTCGGCCTCTTCCAAAAGCTGCGCGGCCTCACCACGTGCGGCTGCCACCACACGGTTGGCATAGGCGTCAGCCTGTTTCTGCAACGTGTCGCGGGTTTGCTCAGCGGCCTGAACTTCCCGGAAGCTGTCGATCACTTCGCGCGGCGGGTCAGCACGGTCGAAGTTCACGCGCACGATGTTCACCCCGGCCTCATAGCCATCCAGGGTCTGCTGGATCAGATCCTGCAGTTCCTGCTGAATGACCCCACGGTCCGAAGTCAGAATCGGCGCCAGCTGGGAGCGGGCGATAATCTCGCGCATGGCCGATTCCGACACGGCGCGAATGGTGTCTTCGGGGGCTGCGAGGTTGTAGACGAACGCCTCGATATCCGAAATATTCCAGACCACCTGGAAATCAATATCGACGATATTTTCATCCCCGGTCAGCATCAGGCCGGAATTGCCCTCGCCAATATTGATGATGTTTTCACGGGTCACCGGATAGATTTCCTTGGTCACCACCGGCCAGGGGGCAAAGTTCAGACCTTCCTGACCCACCCCGTAACGTGCACCAAACAGCTGTTCGACCGATTGTTCCGAGGTATCAACGCGATAGAAGCTGGCAAACACCCAGACACCGGCAGCGGCCAAAGCCCCCAGTATCAGCGTGCCGCGACCGATCCCCGGCCCACCAGTGCCAGATCCCGAACCACCACGGCGTCCATCAGAACGGCCGCCCATTAGAACACGCAGCTGCTCTTGCCCCTTCTTCATCAACTCGTCGATTTCGGGGATCGGTTGGTCCCCGGGGCGCTGGGGACGATTGCCCCCCTGATTGCCGCCCTGTTTGTCGCCACCCGAACCGCCGCGGTTTCCACCGCCGCCCCAGGGGCCGCCATTATCGCTGGCCATGTGGTTATTGTCCTTATCTGGTCAAAGCATCAGAGCAATAACTGGCCTTTCGGGAGCGATTTTTCAAGGGAAAGCCCCTCTCTTGCGCGGGATTTTCAGGCCTTCGGGGGGGATTTTCAAAAAAACCAGAAAACTAGTTTTCTAGTTTTCTAGTTTTCTAGTTTTCTAGTTTTCTAGTTTTCTAGTTTTCTATGAAAACAGTGCCCCTGTCCCGGAGCACAAGCCCTAAAGCGTTTCAACTCTCACTTGAAGCAGGGAAACGTCGAAACGCTGTAAATGAAACGCGCGCCCCCAAAAGCGCGCGTCCTCTTCTACTTTCAACGGCGAAACTCAGTCGCGCCGGTTGGGTGTTTTCATCAACACAATCTCTTCCGACATGGTCGGGTGCACCGCCACGGTACGGTCGAAATCTGCCTTGGTGGCCCCCATTTTCACCGCCACCGCTGCCAGCTGGATCATCTCGCCCGCACCCGGTCCGACGATATGAACCCCCAGCACTTTCTGGCTGGCCTGGCTGACCACCAGTTTGAACAGCACACGTTCGTCGGAGCCGATAAAGCTGGACTGCATTGGGCGGAACGCAGCCGTGTAGACGTCGATTTTTTCGGCGGCACGGGCCTCTTCCTCGCTCATGCCCACCGTGCCATATTCCGGCTGGGTAAACACGGCAGAGGCGACATTCTCGTGATCCGGGCTGGTCGGGTTGCCATTGAACACGGTTTCCACAAAAGCCATCGCCTCGCGGATGGCCACCGGCGTCAGGGTGATCCGGTTGGTCACATCCCCCACGGCGTAAATCGACGGGACCGAGGTCTGGCTGTATTGATCAACAACCACTTCCCCGCCACGACCCAGCTCAACCCCGGCCTCGGCAAGGCCCAGCCCGTCAGTATTGGGCACACGGCCGGTTGCGAACATCACCTGATCGAACATTTCTTCACGCCCATCGGTGCCCTTGACCCAGATGGCCCCGTCACGGCGCTCCATCCGTTCCACTTCCAGCCCCACATGCAGGTCCACCCCGCGCGCAGCGATATGTTCCGCCAGAAATCCGCGCACCTCGTCATCAAAGCCACGCAGGATCTGGGCACCGCGATACCATTGCGCCACATGCGCGCCGAGACCGTTGAAAATACACGCAAATTCCGTAGCGATATAGCCCCCGCCAACAATCAGGATGCGCTTTGGGAAAGTGTCGAGGTTGAAGACCTCGTTTGAGGTAATGCCAAGATCCTGTGCCCCGGGCGTATCAGGCAGGAAGGGGCGCCCGCCCGTGGCCACCAGGATATGCTTTGCGGTGAAGGTTTCCCCCGTGGACAGCGCCACCGTATGGGCATCCTTCACCACCGCGCGTGCGTTGAAGATGTCCGCGCCGGAATTGCCCAGGTTGCGCTGATAGATCCCCTCAAGGCGATCCAGTTCCGCATGCAACATCGGCTGAAACTGCCCCCAGTCAAACACACCTGCCGCATTGCCGCGCCAGCCATATTTCGCGGCCTCATCTGCCGCCGGGCCATAGTGAGAAGCAAACACCATCAGCTTTTTCGGCACGCAGCCGCGGATGACGCAGGTGCCGCCCATGCGGAACTCTTCCGCCAGCGCCACTTTCGCGCCGCCTTCTGCCGCCACCCGGCCCGCGCGCACGCCGCCGGACCCGCCACCGATGACAAACAGGTCATAGTCAAATTCGCTCGCAGTGGTGTTCATGGTCGTCCCTTCCGAAATCCAGTTGCCGAGAACCTAGGGGTAAGGTGGAAAGGTTTCCAGAGTGGGAACGTGCGATTTTTCAACAAGCGGTCACAAAGCCGCGATCAGCGCACGGGTCCGACAGTCCGGCGGGCGCGACATAAAGAGAGCCACCGCAGGCTGGAAAAGTTTAAACTTCGGCGTTTTTGCTGTTCGAAAGTTTAAACTTTCCCCTTGGGAAGGTCACAAATCTTTAAAGATAAGGTCACAAATCTTTAAAGATATTGTCTGTTTCGACAAACTCGATCCGGTCTTCCTCAAACGTGCCTTCATTGATGTCGATCACCTCAACCCGGCCATCGCCATGCCCCACGACAACCACGTCGCAGATGTCGATGAACAGGCCGTTCTCCACCACGCCGGGGATCTGGTTCAGCACCATCGACAATTTGCGCGGATCACCGATGCGTTTCAGATGCAGGTCAAGAATGTAATTGCCCTCATCCGAAAGAAAGGGCTGGTCCCCGTTCATGCGCAGCGTGGTGGTCTGGCCCAGCACATCCATGGAGATCAGCATTTCTTCGACCAGGTTTTTCGACGTCTGCCAGCCGAACGGAACCACTTCCAAAGGCAGGGGAAAGGCGCCAAGTTGCTCAACCGATTTTGACGGGTCGGCAATCACCACCATGCGGTCTGACGCGGTTGCGACAATCTTTTCAAGCAGATGCGCCCCGCCGCCCCCTTTGATCAAACAAAGATCCGCGTCAAATTCATCGGTGCCGTCAATGGTCAGGTCCAGCCATTTGACCTCATCCAGACCCGCCACCGGAATGCCCTGCGCCCGCGCAAGCTCTGCGGTGCGCACCGAGGTGGGAACACCGGTCACGCGCAGGCCTTCTTCGCGCACAAGCTCCCCAAGGCAGCGCACCATCCAGGCGGCGGTTGACCCCGTTCCAAGGCCTACGCGCATCCCGTCCTCGACAAATTCCACCGCACGTTTGGCGGCGACGAACTTGGCGGTATCGATGGGTGACAATTCGCCGGACATGGCGCCCCCTCCCTTTAAGACACTGTTTTGGCGGTTATAAATCAGATGTTGCCCCGTGGCGAGAGGGTCTGATCCGACCGCTGCAAAAGGGGCGCTGCCCCTCGGCTCTTCGAGCCTCACCCCGAGATATTTTCAGCAAGAAAAAGAGAGGCTTAGCGCGCCCATGCTGATTGCTGGACATTCTGAAAAGATTGCACCAGCATGGGGGCGGATACGGTCGTTCTGGAGTGCGGCAAACGGCATGGGCAGGTTTTTCTTTATCGCGTTGGGCTGGGGCGCCGTGGGCCTTGGCCTGTTGGGTATCGTGCTGCCGGTGGTGCCGACCACTCCCTTTCTGCTGGTGGCGGCGTTTGCCTTTGGGAAATCCAGCCCCCGGGCGCGCAAATGGCTGATTGAACACGCCCATTTTGGTCCGACCATTCGGGATTGGGAAGAGCGAGGCGCGATTTCCCGGCGCGCGAAACTTCTGGCAACCAGCATGATGGCATTGGTGATTGCGTTTTCGGTGTGGAAGGGATTGCCGCTTTGGGTTCTGACCCTGCAGGGGATTTTGATCGCGGCGGGCGCGGCTTTTGTGCTCACACGTCCTGACTAAGCACGAATATGTCGCTTTCCGCCCGTCATATGTTCTAAAATTTGCCATGCTGGGGTCTATTGCTTGTTGACCAAATGCGCGAGGGTCTCATGTTCCTGTCTGTCTTTGACATGTTCAAGGTTGGGGTTGGCCCCAGTTCGTCCCACACGATGGGACCGATGGTGGCCGGCGGCCGGTTTCTGGATCTGCTGCGTGAGCAGCCGTTTCAGGTGGCTGGGTTGCGGGCGTCCCTGCACGGGTCTTTGGCCTTTACCGGCGTGGGCCATGCCACGGACCGGGCAACCATTCTGGGCCTCGCTGGGTTTCTGCCCGACAGCTATGAACATGCGGCGGCAGAGGCCTGCCTGGACGCCATCAACGCCAGCAAGACGGTCAATCCGGAGGGGTTGGGGGCGCTGAAATTCGATCCTGCCACGGACCTGATCTTTGACTATGACCACCCGCTGCCCGGCCACGCCAACGGTATGGTGCTGATGGCCACGGATGCGCAGGGGGATGTTGTGGTTCGCGAGACCTATTACTCGATCGGTGGGGGGTTCGTGGTGACCGAAGCCGAACAGGCCGAAGAGCCGGTCCGCGACAAGGAAGATGCCAAAACCCATCCTTATCCTTTTGAAACCGCGGAACAAATGCTTGAGATGGCAGCCATGTCCGGCAAATCGATTGCCGAAATGAAGCGCGCCAACGAGCTGGAGCATATGGGGCCGGCATCGCTGGATGCGGGCATCACGCGCCTGTGGCAGGTGATGGAGGATTGCATCACCCGCGGACTGGATCGCGAGGGCATCCTGCCCGGTGGCCTGTCGGTGAAACGACGCGCGCGCGGCATTTACGAGGCCTTGCAGGCGGAGAAGGGGCTGAACCTGACCGCACCTCATACCATCAATGACTGGATGAGCGTCTATGCCATGGCGGTGAACGAAGAAAACGCCGCTGGCGGACAGGTGGTCACCGCCCCGACCAACGGGGCGGCGGGGGTATTGCCTGCAACCATCATGTACTGGCTCAACCATGTGCCGGGTGCAAGCCGCGACAAGATCGGCGAGTTCCTTTTGACCGCGTCGGCGATTGGCGGGATCGTCAAGCACAATGCCTCGATTTCAGGGGCAGAGGCGGGCTGCCAGGCGGAGGTCGGATCGGCCAGTGCCATGGCGGCGGCCGGGCTGTGCGCCGTGATGGGCGGCACGCCGATGCAGGTGGAAAACGCCGCCGAAATCGCGCTGGAACACCACCTTGGCCTGACCTGCGACCCGATCAAGGGGCTGGTTCAGGTGCCATGTATCGAACGCAATGGCGTGGGCGCGATCAAGGCGGTCTCGGCAGCATCGCTGGCACTGCGCGGGGATGGCACCCATCTTGTGCCGCTGGATGCCTGTGTGAAAACCATGTTCGAAACCGGGCAGGACATGATGGAGAAGTATAAAGAGACCTCTCTGGGCGGGCTTGCCGTGAATGTGCCGAACTGCTGATCCGTCATAGGGTGAATTGACTTCTGACCGGGGCGGCGTAGGGTCGCCCCATGTCCGGTTCCATCACATCCTCAACCTCTCATGACCGCCCCTTCCTTGGCATCCTGTTGATGCTGGGATTTTGCATGTTGGTGCCGTTGTCGGATGCCCAGGCCAAGGCGCTGGGAGGAGAGGTGGCGCTTTTGGCCCTGATCACCCTGCGATTTCTGTTTCCCCTTTTGCTTTACCCCTGGCTGAAGGCGCGCAATATCCCGTGCCTGCCGCCCAAGGGCACCCGGATCTGGATGCTGGCGCGCACGCTGGTTTTGCTGATCTCGATGGGGTTGATGTATCAGTCCCTGCGATTTCTGCCACTGGCGGATGCGGTGGCAATTGCCTTTGTGGCTCCGTTCATCATGCTGGCCCTTGGGGCGCTGGTGCTGGGCGAACAGGTTGGGCCACACCGGATTGGCGCCGCCCTGGTTGGTTTCATCGGCACGCTTCTGGTGATCCAGCCCAATTTCGTGGCGGTGGGGCTGGTGGCGCTCATGCCGCTTGGGGTCGCGCTTGGCTTTGCCATCTTCGCAATGATCACACGCAAGATTTCACGCGCAATGGATCCGCTGGCGATCCAGGTGGCCAATGGATCTCTCGGTGCTGTCATTTTGCTGCCGCTCTGGGGCATTTCCGGGGCAGACGCCCTGCCGCCGCTGCATCTTGCGCCAGATCTGGTCATGTTCGGAGTGATCGGGACCGCGTCGGCAATTTTGATGACCGCCAGCCTGAAATACGCCCCTTCTGCCACGCTGGCACCGATGCAATATCTGGAAATTCCCTTCGCCACGCTGATCGGCTGGCTTGCCTTTCACGACCTACCCAACGGGCTCGCCGCGCTGGGAATCGCCATTACCGTGGCAGCCGGGCTTTACGTGATTACGCGCGAGCACAGGCAGGCGCGGCGTCAGGCACAGTGTCAGGCGCGGCGCCCTGCCTGACAGTCTGGCTTAGCCGAGCAGGGCCTTGATGACCGCACCAAGATGGGCGCGCGGCAGGATCACCAACATGCCCGGCCGATCAAAGGACAGGGTCACGTGGCCCTCGGCCACCTCATTTGAGGTCCCGACCCGCCCCCAGGGGGACAGGGTCAGCCCGTCAACCGGCCAGCGCAACCCGGTGCAGTTCCCGGTCACTTCCGCCATCGGGAAAAGTGACAAACGCGTCCCCAATGGCAGCGCCAGCTTGATATTGTCCGCAAGGTGGAAACAAAGATCCTCCTCCCCCAGCAAGACACAGGGCGCGGTGCTGCGCACCAAGGCGTTGTAACAGGCAAGTTCATGATCCAGCCGTCCGCCCATGAACCCAACCCCCAGCACCAAGGGCGCCTGTCCCTGCTCAACCGCCCATTGCAACGCCTTGTCGAAATCCGTTCGGTTCTGGTCGGGGGTTTCCACAATACAGGCAGGGTCGAACACGGCACGAACCTCGGGGGTCAGGCTGTCCAGATCCCCGACCACCGCCTCTGGCATCAGATCCAGCGACACAGCGGTCCCGGCCGCACCATCCACCGCCACGAGGCGGGGGGCAAATTCAAGGCTCTCACGCAGAATCGAGTGGTTAACCCGCCCCCCTCCAAGCAGTGTTATTGACGCCAATTGTTGCAAAATATCCCCTTTCATGCGGTTATTGTTTCCAAATCGGCAAAAAAACACATTCCTGCCCAGAAAAAATACCGCGATTTTCCCGGTTTTGTTCATTTTCCCGAACCAGTGCATGGTAAACAGGTTCCTGCTGGATCGGGGGAGAAAGCGAGTTATTTATGGTGAGCAATAGCAAGATTCTCACTGTATCTTACGGCACATTTTCGTGCACGTTGGAGGGTTTTGACGAACCTTTCAACACGATGAAGTCAATTGCGGAGTATTTCCGTGATCTGGCGGCAGACGATCGCTACTTCGGCGCGGAACCACCCACGCCGGATGCAGAGATGCTGCATCGCATCGCTGAACGTGAGATTCAGAAACGGGTTGAAGCCCGCGTGGAAAAGGACGGTGTCGTCCTGCGTCAGGCCGATGCCGACGTGACCACCCAAACCGCCATTGGCGCAACCGCCGTGGAGGCGGGTCACCTGTTGACCGACGCGTCCACCGCTGCCGCTGAAAGCTCCGCTTCCGAACACGCCCCCACATCGCAGCCCGACATTGCTCAGGACGCGCCGACCCCGTCGGTGGCTGAGGATGAGGACATCGCCCAACCGGACGCTCCGGTTGCAGAAGCCCTGCAGACCGATGACGCACCGCTGAACACACCTGTTTCCGGCTCGATTGCTGACAAGCTCAGCCGCATTCGCGCGGTGGTCGATGAAAAGCGCGCCGAAGGAGCCGCAGCCTTTGTCGCCACCGATCAGTATGCCGAAGATCAGGAGCTGGATCGGGCCGACGTTTCCAATCTCTTTGTGGATGCCGACGAAATTGAAGACCTTCCGGACGCCGCCGGGACCGAGGTCGAAATGGACCCCGACACGGCCGCCGATACGGACACTGCTGCGCAGGATGCGGAAGGCGAGGACGCCCAGCCCCCTCAGGACCTGCGTTCTGAGGATGACGAAGCCCCCCTGCCGGACGCTCTGACCGCGGAAGAAGAAGAGAATCTGTCTCCGGCAGAGATCCGCAAGCTGCGTCGCTCTCGCCGCGCCCAGCGCGCCCAACGTCTGCGTGAACTTGCACGCGCAGAACTGGCCGCACAGGGTATGTCGCAAGACGAGGATGAGGACGACGAGCAACCGGTTTCTGAACTCCAGGAGCAGGGGCTTGAAGAGGACGCGCAGCCCCGTGAGGACGCGCAGGAAGAAAGCCTGCAGGACGAAGATCTGGAAGACGAGAACGACATTGCGGATGGCTCCTCGTCCATTTCATCCGTTCTTGCCACGGTCGCGAAACATGGGCGCAGCAATGTGACCCTCGACGACGAGGCAGCCGATCAGGACAACCAACCTTCCGCATCTGTTGCAGAAACTGCCGAGCCTGAAGCTCTCGATCAGGAGCGTGGACAGGGTGAGGATACGATTTCCGGGATCCTGTCGCGACTGAACAACGAGCCCAAGGCGGAAGAGGCCCCGGAAGAGGCAAGCGCAGAAATCACTGAGCCGGAAGTCACTGAGCCAGAAATCTCTGAGAGTGCAGAAACCGAGGCTGATCTTGCCGAACAGGATGACATCGCCCCGGAAGATATCGATCTGGACATCGCCGAAGAAGCGGCCACGGAGCGTGATGACCTGCACGCCGAGGAGACTGCCGAAGAGGACGCTGCCCAGGAAGAGGACACCTCCCCTCGCCCGGTCGCTCTGCGCAAACCCCGTGTGATTCGTGTGCGCCACGTGAAAGGCGGGCAGCTTTCGTCCCCCGAGGAAGACGCATCGCAGGACAATGAAAATGCAATGCTGACCCCGGAGGCTGAGGCTGAGCTGATGGCAGAGCTGGCTGAGGCGGAAGCCGAAGCTGTTGCCGCGCAGACAGACGAAACCTCTGCTCAGGCCCCGCAGATCGAAGACGCACCCGCCATCGAGGAGACCCCCGCCGGGGACACCACAATCGAGAGCGGGCAAACAGACAATTCTGCGGCGGATGCGACGCTTGAAGAGGCCATCGAAGACAAAACAGCTGAGGTCGCCACAGAAGAACGCGCTGAAACACCTGACCTGCCGAAGCTCACCGCATTTGATGATGGCGGCGTCAGCGACAGCGAAGACGCGCTGGACCGACTGCTGGCTGAGGCCGACACGCATATGGCCAGCACCGAGGTCAGTCGCCGCCGGTCTGCCATCGCACATCTCAAGGCAGCTGTTCAGGCCAAACGCGCAGATGACACACATGAGGATGCGTCGGGTAAAAATGGTGACGACAGCGTCGGCGCCTATCGCGATGACCTTGCCCGTGTTGTGCGTCCGCGTCGCCCCGGCATTTCCGGAGGGTCGTCGCGCCGGATGCCCCCCCTGGTTCTGGTGTCCGAACAACGCGTTGACGAAATGGAAACAATTGATGAGGCCCCAGCGGTTCCGGCCTCCAGCGATATCGTGCGCCCGCGCCGCGTTCTGCGTAACCCGCAGGCCGACCTCGCACAGGACGAGATCTCTGAAGACACGGCAACCGAACAGCTGGATGCCGGGTTTATCGACTATGTCGAACAAACCGGTGCCCATGAGCTGGGAGAGCTGCTGGAAGCTGCGGCCTGCCACACCGTGCTGCTGAACGGGTATGAAAGCTTTACCCGTCCCCGCGTGATGGGCATGGTGCGCCGCTATGTGGGCGAAGAGGAGTTTTCGCGTGAAGAAGGTCTGCGCGCCTTTGGCAAACTGCTGCGCGAAGGGCGGATCAAACGCCTGAAACGCGGCCAGTTCGCCCTGACCGAAAGCACTCGCTTCCGTCCCGGCAGCGGGTCAGACGGAGAGACCGACGGGCGCCAATCTGCGTGACCCGGCATCAAACAGAAAAAGGCCCCTGCATTGCAGGGGCCTTTTTTGTGGTGAGATTTTTAGAGCGATACCGGCATCTGCCGTTCCGCCATCAATCGTTCCGTTTGTCTTCGTCTTTCAGTGCATATTTCCCTGCCGGGTCGTGTGGGTAGTTGGCAGGATCCTCGTCCGGATCAGCCTTTCCCACCCCAAGGAACACTTTCTTGAACGGCAGCATCCAGAGGAAACCAAGACCGACATAAATGATCAGCTCCAGCCAGATCGGCGGGCGATTGAACAGCGACACAACCCAGATCGCCATGATGATATAGGCGGGCAAACCCAGCACAAGGATGAGCAGGGACAGACGCTTGCGGGTTTTGTAACTCAGGGCCATCGGCGTTTCCTTCGTTTGAAAAAGGCGGGCAACGGTTTCCCGCACCCGCCTTCAATTCACGGCTTCAACCGGCGGATCAATCCGCGAACGGATCGGTCACCAGGATCGTATCATCCCGTTCCGGGCTGGTCGACAAAAGCGCCACCGGGCAGTCGATCAGCTCTTCCACGCGTTTAACGTATTTGATCGCGTTGGCGGGCAGGTCATTCCAGCTGCGCGCCCCTTCGGTCGATTCGCTCCAACCCGGCATCTCTTCATAGATCGGGGTGCAGCGGGCCTGTTGGTCGGCAGCAGTGGGCAGGTAATCCAGACGCTCGCCGTCCAGTTCATAGCCCACGCAGATTTTCAGCGTTTCGAACCCGTCCAGAACGTCAAGCTTGGTCAACGAGATGCCGGACACGCCGGAGGTGGCGCAGGTCTGGCGCACCAGGGCCGCGTCAAACCAGCCGCAACGACGCTGACGTCCAGTGGTGGTGCCAAATTCGTGGCCACGGGTGCCAAGGCGTTCACCATCTGCATCCGGGGTGCCGTCTGCGTTCAGAAGTTCGGTCGGGAACGGGCCTTCGCCCACGCGAGTGGTATAGGCTTTTACGATCCCCAACACATAGTCAATCGAACCGGGACCAATGCCCACGCCGGTGGCGGCCTGACCGGCAATCACGTTGGACGAAGTCACGAACGGATAGGTGCCGAAGTCGATATCCAGAAGCGCACCCTGGGCGCCTTCGAACAGGATCCGTTTGCCCGATTTGCGCTTTTCATTAAGCACCTTCCAGACGGGAGCTGCAAAATGCAGAATTTTCGGTGCAACTTCTTTGAGTTGCGCGATCAGAGCGTCCCGGTCGATGGGTTCAACGCCCAGACCTTTGCGCAGCGGATCATGGTGCTGCAGGGCGCGGTCCACACGGGCCTCAAGCGTGGCATCATCGGCCAGGTCGGCCACTCGGATCGCACGACGCCCGACCTTGTCTTCATAACACGGACCAATGCCGCGGCCGGTGGTGCCGATTTTGGTGCCTTTGGACGCGGCCTCTTCGCGGGCGCGATCCAATTCACCGTGGAAGGGCAGGATCAGCGGGGTGTTTTCCGCAATCATCAGCGTCTCGGGCGAGATATCCACGCCCTGTGCCGTTACCGTTTCAATTTCTTTCAGAAGGTTCCAGGGATCCAGCACAACACCGTTGCCGATCACGCTGAGCTTGCCCCCGCGCACAACCCCAGAGGGCAGCGCATGCAGCTTGTAAACCTTGCCGTCGATCACAAGAGTGTGGCCCGCATTGTGCCCGCCCTGAAACCGGCAGATCACATCTGCGCGTTCGCTGAGCCAGTCAACGATTTTGCCTTTACCTTCGTCACCCCACTGGGCGCCTACGACGACAACATTTGCCATGGTCTGTTCCTATCTCAAAGAAAACCCGGCCCGTCATAGCGGCTGGCGCGCGCTGGGGAAACACCTAATTCGCCGCAGATGCAAAAAGGCGGGAGTGAGGCGCAATACCAGAATACTAGTTTTCTAGTTTTCTAGTTTTCTAGTTTTCTAGTTTTCTAGTTTTCTAGTTTTCTAGTTTTCTAGTTTTCTAGTTTTCTAGTTTTCGTCGAACACCCCAGTTGGCCGCCCCGCAAGAAAAATTTCATATTCAGGCAGAAACGGGGCTTTTTCCTTATGAAGGCAGAACGCCCCGAAACGCGGGTTGCGCTGCAGCGCCCTTTCGCCTAAATACCCGCGAAGACCGTCGTAACCGAATATTGGACCCCCTTATGGAAAATGTCGTCCTCGTCATTCATCTGATTCTGGCACTGTCACTGATCGGTGTTGTGCTTCTTCAGCGTTCTGAGGGCGGTGGTCTTGGAATCGGTGGCGGGGGGGGCGGCCTGATGTCCGCCCGCGGAGCGGCAACAGCCCTTGCAAAAGTGACTTGGGGTCTGGCAATTGCCTTCCTGATCACCTCGATCTCCCTGACGGTCATCGCTGCGAAAAACGCAGCAGACAGCTCGGTCACAGATGCGCTTGGCCTGCCCACGGCAACGGAAGAGGCCCCGGCAACTCCGGCGCTTCCGGATGTGGAAAGCTTGCTGCCGCCGGTATCGACCGACGAAAGCCTGACGCCTCCACGCGCCGAGTAATTTACTACAGATTGTGAAAGGGCGGTTTTTCCGCCCTTTATCTTGCGGTTCGGTTGCGCGGGTGCCCGGAATCGTGTAAGTCTTAAATCCCGTGGAACGCGGATTCGCAGGGGCCCGTCACCGACAGGTTTTTGCGTATTCCAAAAGAATTGACCGGGCCCCTCAGCAAAGCGCCAGAGGCCCATTTTCACGGGGGCAGCCAAGCTTATGGCACGTTACATCTTCATCACCGGTGGTGTTGTTTCCTCTCTTGGCAAAGGGCTGACCTCGGCCGCTTTGGGGGCACTGTTGCAGGCCCGTGGCTATTCGGTTCGCCTGCGCAAACTGGACCCTTACCTGAATGTCGACCCTGGCACGATGAGCCCGTTCGAACATGGCGAGGTGTTTGTGACCGACGATGGGGCTGAGACCGATCTTGATCTGGGCCATTACGAACGCTTCACCGGCGTGGCCGCGCGCAACACTGATTCTGTCTCATCCGGCCGGATCTACACCAATGTGCTGGAGAAAGAGCGGCGCGGGGACTATCTGGGCAAAACCATTCAGGTGATCCCGCATGTCACCAATGAAATCAAAGACTTCATTGCCATTGGCGATGACGAGGTTGATTTCATGCTGTGCGAAATCGGTGGCACGGTGGGCGATATCGAAGCCCTGCCCTTTTTCGAAGCTATCCGCCAGTTCAGCCAGGAACGCCCGCGTGGGCAATGTATCTTCATGCACCTGACCCTGCTGCCCTATCTGGCCGCCTCGGGAGAACTGAAAACCAAACCGACCCAGCACAGCGTGAAAGAGCTGCGCTCGATCGGTATTGCCCCTGATGTGCTGGTCTGCCGCTCGGAACACCCGATCCCGGACAAGGAACGCGCCAAAATCGGCCTGTTCTGTAACGTGCGTCAGGAAGCCGTGATCCCCGCCTATGACCTGAAATCGATCTACGAAGCGCCAATGGCCTATCACAAGGTTGGCCTCGATCAAGCCGTTCTGGACGCCTTCCAGATCGCGCCGGCCCCGAAACCTGACCTGCGTCGCTGGGAAGATGTGGAAGACCGCATTCACAATGCCGAGGGCGAGGTGAAAGTGGCCGTTGTGGGCAAATATACCCAGCTCGAAGATGCGTATAAGTCGATCAAAGAGGCGCTGACCCACGGCGGCATGGCCAACCGCACCAAGGTGAAACTGGAATGGGTCGATGCCGAGCTTTTCGACAAGGGCGACCCTGCCCCGCATCTGGAAGGGTTCCACGCAATCCTCGTGCCCGGCGGGTTTGGCGAACGCGGCACCGAAGGCAAAATCAAGGCCGCGCAATTCGCCCGGGAACGCAAGATCCCCTATCTGGGCATCTGTCTGGGCATGCAGATGGCCGTGGTCGAGGCCGCGCGCAACGTGGCCGGCATCGCTGATGCAGGATCGGAAGAATTTGACCTCGAGGCGGGGCAGACCCGCTTCACCCCCGTCATCTACCACCTGAAGGAATGGGTGCAGGGCAATTACAAGGTCAAGCGCAAGCTAGGCGACGACAAGGGCGGCACCATGCGCCTTGGGGCCTATTCCGCCACGCTGAGCGAAGGATCAAACGTCGCGCGCATCTACGGCGCAACCGAACTGGAAGAGCGCCACCGCCATCGCTACGAGGTGGATGCGCAATACCGGGATCAGCTTGAAGCCTGCGGTCTGCAATTCTCGGGCATGTCGCCCGATGGCCGCCTGCCCGAAATCGTTGAGTGGAAAGATCATCCCTGGTTTATCGGTGTGCAGTTCCACCCGGAACTGAAATCGAAACCCTTCGACCCGGCCCCCTTGTTCGCCGATTTCATCCGCGCGGCAAAAGAGGTGGAACGTCTGGTCTGACCCAGCCAACCCTGACATCAAAGGCGCGTCGCACAGCTGCGGCGCGCCTTTTTTGTTGTCCTGTTCTCGGCGCCCCCTCCGGCATGAAAACGCTCTGGGGGACTGCCGGGGCACATGTGGATCCAAAAACGCCACAGCTTAGATGTCTCTTGCCGCGTTTCGGTTTTGCCCTGTGTCAGGTTAAAACCGAAACGCTTTATTATGATCCAACAATATGTAGAAACGCTTTAGATTAAAATCGAAACGCTTTAGGCTCGCCGCAACACAGGAGAGGATCCAATGCTGTCCGAATTCTTTCAGAAGTTCCGAAAAACCCCGCAAGAGGCCCCCCCTCTGCCCGAACTGGATGGGCGGATTGCCATGGGGGTTCTTTTGGTGCGGCTTGCCAAGGCCGATCAGAACTACGCTGTGGAAGAAATCGCCATGATCGACAGGCTGTTTTCCCGATACGGAAACCTCAACCCGGTCGAGGCGGCCAAAGCCCGCGCCACCTGCGAAAAGCTCGAAGCCGAAGCCCCGGACACCTCTGAACTGACCGCGCTGGTGCGCGAAGGCGTTTCCTCTGAAACCCGCCTTCAGATGCTTTCCGCCCTTTGGGGGGTCTCGCGTGCCGACGGGATCGTGCGCGATGAGGAAAGCTGTTTTGTCACCCGTGTCGCCCGCGAGCTTGGGTTGACCCGCGACGACATCACCAATGCGAACGGGGCGCCTTGACACATCGCAGCAGCTGGCCGCGCCTGGTCGGCCGCGTGTACCAAAAGCACGGTGTCCTGCCGCCGCCCCTTTTTCCCAAAGTTGACAACAGATGGATGTGAATATGCCCAAAGGATATTGGATTGGCCGGATCGACGTCTCGAACCTCGATGAATACAAGAAATACGTTGCGGCCAACGGCCCCGCCTTCGCCGCGTTCGACGCGCGCTTTCTGGTGCGGGGCGGTGCGTTTGAAACTGTCGAAGGATCGGCCCGTTCCCGAAATGTTGTGATCGAGTTTCCGAGCTACCAAGCCGCAAAAGACTGCTATGCCAGCGCCGCCTACCAACAGGCCAAATCCCTGCGCGACCCCGTCAGCAGCGGCGATCTGATCATCATCGAAGGATATGAGGGCTGAGCCACCGCCCTCTTCCTCTTGCCACAAATATCCCGGGGTGAGCGCGCAGCGCGAGGGGCAGCGCCCCTTTCTCACCACATGGGAGCACAGGGGATACACCCGATCCCCTGCCCACCCCAAAACCCTTTGTGATCCACCTTTTCAGCGCGCCCTTGCCCCCCTATATCTGATCCCATGATTGCTTCATTGTTCGACCGGCTGTTTGCCCCCGCCCCCGCGCCCCTCAATCAGGACGACGCCCGGCTTGCCCTGTCAGCCCTGCTGGTGCGGCTGGCGCGGTCTGACGGGGATTATGCGGCAACGGAAATCGCCGCGATAGATGCGGCTCTCACCGATCGCTACGGTCTGTCTCCGGACGCAGCCGCAGCCCTGAGGCATCAGGCCGAAACCTTCGAAACCCAGGCCCCTGACACTGTCCGATTTACCCGGGCGATCAAGGATGCGGTGGGGCTTGAAGACCGTGTTGCGGTGATCGAAGCTGCCTGGTCGGTGGTCCTTGCGGATGGGACCCGCGCCGAGGAAGAGGACGCCCTGATGCGAATGGTGGCGCATCTTCTGGGGGTCAATGACCGCGATTCGAACCTGGCTCGGATCCGGGCCCAGAAGGGATAGTCCAGCCGGGCGCGGCACCCGCCAGACGTGTGTCTTTCCGGCCCCCGGCGCATCTCGTTGACAAATCGTCGGAATTGCCGCCCTTTAGCCAAAGCTTACCCAACGCCACCGCCTTTTCGCCGTTGCATTTGTGCAAGATTTGCGCCCTACTCACGGGTCAATGAACAAGGCAACTCCGGATCCATTCTGTGACCCCAGACACGATATCTGACCCTGCACACACTGCTGACACGCCCGTGATCGAAATCCGCGACCTGCATAAAAGCTATGGCGCATTGGAAGTTCTCAAAGGGGTCGATCTTGTCGCCCCGCGTGGCCATGTGGTGTCGCTGATCGGCTCTTCCGGCTCCGGCAAATCCACTCTTCTGCGCTGCGCCAACCTGCTTGAGGAAAGCCAGCAGGGAGAGATCAGGTTCGAAGGCGAGCCGATTGCCTGGCGTGGGCACGGGCTGGATCGCCACCCGGCGGACCGCAAACAGGTCACCCGGATCCGCACCAACCTGTCGATGGTGTTCCAGCAATTCAACCTCTGGTCCCACATGACCATTCTGCAAAACGTAATGGAAGCACCGATCACGGTGATGGGGCGTGACAAGGCAGAGGTGGAGGAAAAGGCGCGTTACTATCTCGACAAGGTTGGCATTGGCGACAAATGCGACATGTGGCCCTCGCAGCTGTCGGGTGGCCAGCAGCAACGCGCAGCGATTGCGCGCGGGCTGTGCATGGAGCCGCGCGCCCTGCTGTTTGACGAACCGACCTCGGCGCTTGATCCCGAGCTGGAACAAGAGGTGATCAAGGTGATCAAGGATCTGGCCGCCGAAGGGCGCACCATGGTCATCGTGACCCATGACATGCGCATGGCCGCCGATATCTCGGACCACGTCGTGTTCCTGCATCAGGGTCTGATCGAAGAAGAAGGCGCGCCTGCAGAACTCTTTGGCAATCCGAAAAGCGACCGCCTGAAACAATTCCTGTCCCATTCGCATCCGGCCTGAACGTCAGGCTGCGACATTCGACATTGATTTTCAGCGGGTTATCCGCAGACTAACAACAGAATAACCAAGGGAGAACAATATGAAGAAACTGATCCTGACCACGGCCGCCCTGGCTGTGAGCGCAGGGTTCGCTATGGCGGACACTGTGCGCATGGGCACCGAAGGCGCCTATGCTCCGTGGAACTTCGTCAACGATGCCGGCGAAATCGACGGGTTCGAGCGTGAGCTGGGCGACGAGCTTTGCAAACGCGCCGAGCTGGAATGCACCTGGGTGAAAAACGACTGGGACAGCATTATTCCGAACCTCGTGTCGGGCAACTATGACACCATCATCGCGGGCATGTCGATCACGGACGAACGCGACGAAGTGATCGACTTCACCCAAGCCTATACGCCGCCCGATCCCTCGGCCTATGCCGCCATGTCGGCAGATGTGGACCCGGCCAACGCCGTGGTTGCCGCACAGGCCACCACCATTCAGGCCGGCTTTGTGGCTGCTCAGGGCTGGACCCTGATCGAGTTTGCGACCCCGGAAGAAACCGTGGCAGCCGTGAAAAACGGCGAAGCTGACGCGGTGCTGGCAGACAAATCGTTCCTTGACACCATGGTCGGCCAGGACGGTCTGGTGATGCTGGAGCGCATGGAAGCCATCGGTGGTGGCGTGGGCATGGGTATCCGTGAATCGGATCCGGAACTGCGCGCCAAATTCGACGCCGCCATCCAGTCGATGAAAGACGATGGCACGCTGAACACCTTGATCGCAAAATGGGAAGTCTCGTCACAGTGGTGATCTGACTTTCTGATGTTCGGGGCCTGCCGGATTGGCGGGCCCCCTTTCAAACCTGGCCGCCTGACGGGCCTGCACTCCCACCGGATGCAGACCGCTCACGGCCCCCGCCCTTCGGATCCTGCGATGTTTTCCTACTGCACCGACCCCTCGACGCTTGAAGGCTTTCAGTGGCTTTCGTGCTACCTGACCACGGGCAAGCACATGTCTTTCTACCTGTCTTTCGGGACAGTTCTGGTGTTGTTGGCAATCACCGCGCCGGTGGCCCTTGGCTTTGGCTTTCTGGGCGCCATGGCCTCTCGTGCACGCTTTGCGCCGTTTCGTTGGGTCGGCAAAGCCTACACTTCAATCGTGCGTGGCGTGCCGGATATCGCGTTTTTCCTGTTCTTCGTGATCGCACTGGATCAGGCGTTTGAATGGATGCGCCATAAAGTAAAATGCCCCGACTGGACCGATCCGATCCGGCAGGGCAATGATTTCGTGGTCTGTTCCGAGGCGAAGCTGCCGCTGTCGACCAGTGCGCAATGGGTGCATGAGACCTATGGGTTTTTCCTGGCTGTGCTGACCTTCTCCATCGTGTTTGGCGCCTTTGCGGCCAATGTGATCTTTGGTGCGATGAAGGCGGTGCCGCGGGCGCAGATGGAAACCGCCGAGGCCTATGGCATGTCCCATCGGCAGGCGTTCTGGCGGATCATGGTGCCGCAGATGTGGGTTTACGCCCTGCCCGGCCTGTCGAACCTGTGGATGATCCTGATCAAGGCCACGCCCCTTCTGTTCCTTCTGGGGGTCGAAGACGCGGTGTATTGGGCCAAGGAACTGGGCGCGACCAAAACGGCCAAGTTCTCGGACTACCCACATTCCAACTGGCATATGTATTATTATTTCGGACTGCTGGTGTTTTACCTGGCCTTTACCAGCCTGTCAGAGCGCGTCTTCAAAAAGATCTCGGCCCGCCTGTCCAAAGGGCAGGCCACCGCAGCCGGTGAAGCACAAAGAAAGGCCGCGGCATGAGCTGTCTTCAAACCATCCAGGACTACGCGCTCCGCTCGATCGGGTATGGAGAACGACTGCTGCCGCGCACGGATTTCACCCTGTGTGACCAATTCACCCTGATTGGCTCGGGGATGATCTGGAATATCTATTACGGGATCGTGGCGATCTTCTTTGGCTTTTTCTTTGCCGTGGCCCTGGCCATGGGAAAAAACAGCCGTCATGCGCTCGCCCGCAAACCGGCAGAGTTTTTCATCTATGTGTTCCGCGGTTCTCCGCTGTTCATCCAGTTTTTCTTTGCCTATGCGGTGTTTTTGTCGCTGAAACAGGCCTATCCGGTGTTTCAGCCGCTGACCGCCGCATGGCTTGGGGCGACGGTTGTGCTCTTTTGCAATACCTCCGCCTATTCCGCCGAGATCTTTTATGGCGCGCTTCGGTCCATCCCCAAAGGGGATCTGGAAGCGGCGGATGCCTATGGGATCATGGGGCTTAACCGGTTCCGGCGGATCACCTTTCCAACCATGCTGCGGCTGGCCTGGCCATCTTATACAAACGAGGCGATCTTTCTGTTTCATGCCACGGCCCTGGTGTCCTTTTCCAGTTTTCCGGTGCGCGGCCAGCAGGGCGATGCGCTCTATTACGCCAGCTATTTCGCCGACAAGACCTTCAACCCGTTTGTCCCATACCCGATCCTTGCGATGTATTTCATCCTGCTCACGCTGGTGGTGATTACGGTTTTTGGCCTGGCCAACCGTCATCTGAACCGGCACCTGCCACAGGAACGGCGCAAACCTGCCAGGGTCCGTTTGAACCTGTTTCGGTAGGACAACGTGGCCATAGAGGGCCTTCTGCATCCGACTCGACCCGCTTTCACAAGGTTCACTTGACGGGGAAAGGGGCGCTGCCCCTCGCCTCTCCAAGGCTCACCCCGGGATATTTGTGACAAGAAAATAAGCCGTGAAAACAGGCGTTCCTGCCTGTAATATCCTGTGTGAGCGTCAATCCGGACAACCTTTCTTCAAAGTGGCTTGCCGGGCCGCATCTGCTCGTCTAGGTTAGGAGCTGAAATTTGATCAAATTTGGTGTCACATGAAGATCGGTATCCTGCAAGCGGGCCATTCGCCCGACGAAGTTCGAGACAGCGTCGGAAATTACGGCGAAATGTTTACCCGGCTCCTCGATGGGCACGGGTTTGAGTTTGAGATTTTTTCGGTGGTGGATGGAGAGTTCCCTCCGGGCATCGACGCTGCGGATGGCTGGCTGATTACCGGATCCAAACATGGTGCTTATGAGGACCATAACTGGATCGGGCCGCTGGAAGAGCTGATCCGCGACATTCGTGCGGCTGGCCAGCCTTTGGTCGGTGTCTGCTTTGGGCATCAGATCATCGCGCAGGCCCTGGGCGGCAAGGTTGAGAAGTTTTCTGGTGGCTGGTCCGTTGGCCGGACGGAATATGATTTCGGCGATGAGGTGCTTGCGCTTAATGCCTGGCATCAGGATCAGGTGACCGAATTGCCCGAAGGCGCTGAGGTGATCGCATCAACCGACTTTTGTGCCAATGCCGCGGTGATCTACGGAGACAGGATCCTGACAATCCAACCACATCCGGAATTCACCGCAGATCTGATTGCCGGGCTGATTGAACATCGGGGGCGGGGCAAGGTGCCGGACGCGCTGCTGGATGAGGCAGAGCAGCAGCTTTCAACAGCCACCGACAATGCCCGTTTTGCGGAACGCATGGCGCAGGTTCTGAAAAAGGGGGCAAAGTGATGGGACAGTCCAGCAAAACGACAACCGCCTGGATCGACACCCTGCCGGAAGCAGCACAGGATTATCTGCACGGGAAACGTCTGGACGAGGTGGAATGTGTGATCTCTGATCTGCCGGGCATTGCCCGTGGCAAAGCGGTTCCGGCGGCAAAGTTTGGCCGGCAGGAGCATTTTCACCTGCCGGACAGCATCTTTTTCCAAACCATCACCGGAGATTGGGGGGAAGCTGCGGGGGACGAGGGGTTTATCGAACGCGACATGATCCTGAAGCCAGACATGTCCACCGCCACGGCCGCCCCCTGGACCGGAGACTGGACCCTGCAGGTGATCCATGACGCTTATGACCGCAATGGCGACCCGGTGCCCTTCTCTCCTCGCAACGTCCTGAAACGGGTGGTTGAGTTATACCGTGCCAAAGGGTGGGAACCGGTTGTGGCCCCGGAAATGGAGTTCTATCTCGTTGCCCGCAATCTGGACCCGGCTGAAGCGATCAAACCCATGATGGGCCGATCCGGACGTCCCGCTGCCGCACGGCAGGCCTATTCGATGACGGCCGTTGATGAGTTTGGCCCGGTGATCGACGATATTTACGACTTTGCCGAAGCGCAGGGTTTCGAGATTGACGGGATCACGCAGGAAGGCGGCGCCGGCCAGTTGGAAATCAACCTGATCCACGGCGACCCGATCAAACTGGCCGATGAGGTGTTCTACTTCAAACGGCTGATCCGTGAAGCTGCGCTGCGCCACGATTGTTTTGCCACCTTCATGGCCAAACCGATTGAGGAAGAGCCGGGATCGGCCATGCATATCCACCATTCGGTTCTGGATCGTGAAACGGGCGAGAATATCTTTACCGGCCCGCAAGGCGGGGAAACGGATGCGTTTTTCCATTTTATCGCGGGGCTGCAGAACCACCTGCCCAGCGCCGTTGCCGTTCTTGCGCCTTATGTGAACTCCTATCGCCGTTATGTGAAGGACAACGCCGCCCCGATCAATCTGGAATGGGGACGCGACAATCGCACCACGGGCATTCGTGTGCCGATCGCGTCACCCAAGGCCCGACGGGTTGAAAACCGGATTGGCGGGATGGATTGCAACCCCTATCTCGGGATCGCGGCCTCACTTGCGGCCGGGTATCTTGGACTGATCGAACAAAAACGCCCCAATGCCCAATACAGGGGGGACGCGTATGAAGGCGAAGGGGACATCCCCAAGGGGTTGGGAAGCGCCCTGGATCTGTTTGATAACGCCACGGAAATGCAAAACATCCTTGGACCGGATTTTGCCCGTGTCTATTCCATCATCAAACGGACGGAATATGAAGAATTCCTGCAGGTTATCAGCCCGTGGGAGCGTGAACACCTTCTGCTGAACGTCTGACCTGAGCAGATGATCACGCGCAGAAAGCCCGCTTTCCCTGGATGGAAGGCGGGTTTTTTATGGTCAGCCCCCGCAACCTGTTTTAGTATTTTGAAAGAGTAGTTTTGGGAAAGCTGAAAATCAAACCCGCCTTCAGCCCCAATCGCCTTTGACAAAGCAGGAGCTCCCATGTCGCTTGCCCCCAATGTCTATGACGCCGAACCCATCCCGGCTGCCGCGCGCGCTGAAATTGATCGCCTGCTGCAATCGGGGGATCTGTTTCGCTATACCGCTGCCCAGGATGCGCCGGTTGCGCTTCTTGAAGAGGAATTCGCCGCAGAGATGGGGGCGAAATATGCGTTGGCGGTGGCGAGCTGCTCTGCCGCGCTGTTTCTTTCGCTCAAGGCGCTCGACCTGCCGCGTGACACCAAGGTGATCATTCCGGCCTTCACCTTCGCCGCTGTCCCCAGTTCCGTCGTTCATGCGGATTGCGTGCCGGTGCTGGTCGAAGTTGGCGACAATTATCGCGTGGACCTGACTGATTTCGAGGCAAAGCTGCAAGACGATATCGGTGCGGTGATCATTAGCCACATGCGTGGGCATACCTCGGACATGGACGCCATCATGGCACTGTGTGACGCGCGCGGTGTCCCGGTGATTGAGGATGCGGCCCATTCGCTTGGCACGCTTTGGCATGACCGGAAAATTGGCACCATCGGCAAAATTGGCTGTTTTTCCTTCCAGAGCTATAAAATGCTGAATGCTGGTGAAGGGGGCATCCTGATTACGGACGATGCCAATCTCGCTGCCCGTGCCATCATCATGTCCGGCGCTTACGAGCATAACTGGCAAAAGCACAAAACGCCCCTCGGCGACAACTCGCCTGAACTTACAGATGCCTTTGCCCGCTGGCAAAACAGGCTGCCTCTCTACAATACCCGCCTGTCAAACCTGTCCGCCGCGGTCATTCGCCCCCAGATCCCCGAGCTTTCCAGACGCGTCACCGACGGGTTGGCCAATCATGATTATGTCGCCGAACGTCTGAACCAAAGCCCCTGGCTGGTTGTCCCACCACCGCTTGAACCGGAAACCCGCGCCCCGGATTCGATCCAGTTTAATCTTGTTGGGTTTTCCGATCAGGAAACGCTGAAATTCCAGGATGCGGCCAAGGCGCGTGGCGTATCCGTTCAGGTGTTTGGGGCCAGTGAAGACAACGCCCGGGCGTTCTGGAACTGGCAGTTCATTCCGGATCCGGGCCCTTTGCCGCAAACCCGCAAAATGCTGATGCGTGCCTGTGACACACGCCTGCCTGTTCGCCTGAAACAAGATGAGTTGGAATTCATCGCACAGGCGCTGATCAAGGCCGCGGATGAGGTTGTTCAACTCCGGCAACACTCCGCCGCCTGAGATGAGCCTGAAACAGCCCCCACGCTGACCGCACAGAAAACCAGAAAACTAGTTTTCTAGTTTTCTAGTTTTCTAGTTTTCTAGTTTTCTAGTTTTCTAGTTTTCTAGTTTTCTAGTTTTCTAGTTTTCTTCGAAATACGCCCCTGCCAGCCCCTGCCAAGCAGAAATCTTGCCCTCAAAGCAGCCGCAAGTCCTTTTGCAACCACGGCATTTCAGCCAGCGCAGGCTCCAGCACGGTTTGCGACAAAATGCTTTGTAGCGATTGTGCGATATCCAGCGGGAGCCCCCCCAGCACATCGCGCCGCGCCACCAGAGAGATCTGCCGCTTCAGCGCGCCAAAAGGCAGGGGCACCAATTCGACATCCTCACGAAATTGCTGCGCATGAAGATAGGCCAGCGGCGTGAGCACGCTCCACGCCCCTCCCTTTGCCACCATCGCCATGATCGCGTGATAGCTGTCCAGTTCAAACCGGCATTCCATACGCAAATGGTGCCGTGCGATATAGTCGGAAATCTGCCGCCCCATGTAATGGCGCGCACTATATCGCACCAGGGGCAGACCAGAGAGCAGCTCTGCACTGTCCTTGCCACGCAGATATCCCCTTGGCACAACAGCCACAAACGGATCCTGCAACACGGGGTGGATCTCCATCCAATGGGCCGCTGCACCAATGTCAGCGGCGACAATCACATCCAGTGCCCGTGCCTCCAACTGTTCATACAACCGATGCGACGCCCCGGTTTCCAATAAAAACTGAGTTGTTCCAAGCTGTTGTGAAAGCTGCGTCAGCAATAGCGGGGTCACTTCCGCATCAAGGTCCTCAATCACGCCAAGCCGCAGGCGCATCAAACTGGCCAATTCACTCTGGGCCAGTTCTGCACGAGCCTGCTCAGCTTCGTTCAAAATGGCCTGGGCCCGTTTCAGAAACAGCTCACCCGCCGGGGTCAGGGTCAACGGCCGGGCAGACCGGTTGAAAAGCTCCGTCCCCAGCGACAGTTCCAGGTTGCTCAGTTGCTGGCTGACGGCAGAGGGGCTTGCCCCAAGGCGCCGCGCCGCCGCCGAAATTGCGCGCTCATCAGCAATGGCCACAAAGACTTCCACGCCCCAGAAGGTAATTTTGCCCACGGTTTCGACCATTTCCGCGCTCCTTGCCACATCGCCACAGGCTAGGGTCTTTACCCGGGGCAATCAACATCCGCCGCGATCAACGCGTCCACAACCGCTCCCCCTGCTGGTCGCGCGCCGTAATCATGCGCCAGCCCGTCCCCTGAGGCCACAGCGCAAGGGATCCGGTCTCGCGCAAATCTGTCGGGCTGATGATCCAGCAATCTGGCGGCATCTTTGCCACAGAGGGCTGGTTCATGACCACAATCCCCCCGGTGGCACAGGCCTCAACCAGTCGTCCCGCCCCGCGTTTTCCGCTGAGATGCACCATCGGGCGCCCGGCAAGAACCATTTCGGCATAGCCGTTGTCCCCCGTAAAAGCCCCAAGCGCATGGGCCTCAATCTGCTCGGCGGGCGCACCATCGTTTTCCAGCCAGATCCGGGCCGCAAACCCCTCTCCCTTGGGTTTGGACAAAGCGCGCCCCTGCTCGGTCATGACACCAACCAATCCACCTGTCTGGCTGATCAGAACCGGGGGTCTGTCAACACTGCTCCATAAAAACAGCCCACCCCCAAACACCAGCGCCCCCAGCAGCTTTTCCCATCGGGACAGCAAAACCAGCAAAAGCCCTCCGAACGCCACCAAGGGCAAAACCGAAGACATCGGTTGCGGCACATGTCCAACCGCCCCATCCAGCGAGGAAACAAAACCGGCAACCCCAATGATCCAGTTGATCGGTGGGCCCATCACCTTGATCGCCACCCACCCCAGCCCAAACGGGCTGAGCAATGCCGCAAGCACCGCCGCGGGCATGACAATACTGCCCATCAGCGGCACGGACAGAAGGTTGGCCAACAGGCCGAAATGGCTGACCTGATTGAAATGCGCCGCTGCAAACGGGGCGGTCGCGGCCGCCGCCACGGCAGAGGACAGCACCACCGCCATAACCGGCTGCAGCCAGCGCGGCCCGAAAAACCGCCGATAAGGACCAAGCCAGCCGAACACCGCCACCAGTGCCGTGGTCGCGGCAAACGACATCTGGAAACCGGGTTCGGTCAGGGCCTCGGGATGCAGCAAAAGAACAATCACCGCCGCCATGGCCACGGCCCTGAGGCTCAGCGCGCGGCGATCAAACAGGACGCCGACAAACATGGTGCTCACCATGATAAAGGCCCGTTCGGTCGACACGTTTCCCCCGGACAGAAGCAAATAGGACGCACCTGCCCCAATCGCCAGAACCGCCGCGATTTTCTTGGTCGGGCGTCGCAGGGCCAATCCGGGCAACAATGCCATCAGATAGCGCGCAGCCTGATAGACAAACCCGGTGAGCAGCCCCATATGCAACCCGGAAATGGCCAGCAGATGCGCAAGGTTCGATCCGCGCAACGCCTCCAATGTGGGACGGCTGATCGCGGAACGATCCCCCGTGGTGATGGCGGCGGCAAATGCGCCCGCTTCGCCGGGCAGGATCCCCTGCACCCAGGCCGAAAGCGCCATGCGCAAGCGATTGATCTGCACCACACCCCAGCCGCCATCCGGCGGATCAAGCTCCAGCACCGGGTTGCGGGTATAGCCAATTGCCCCGATCCCCCTGAACCACGCCATGCGCTGAAAATCGAACCCTCCGGGTTCAACCGGACCGTTCGGGCCAGACAGATGGGCGGTCGCGGCCACGCGCATCCCGATCTGCGGCGTGGTGAAACTGTCATTCCCATAAAGGGATATCCGCGCCTTTCGTGGCACCCGATCCGGAGACGTATCCGCCAGCCGAAGCTGATCCAACGTCAGCCGCACCGCATCTTTTTGCGAGCGGTCCATGGCAATGATCCGCCCCTCAACCGGGCCGTAATAGCGAAAATCAAGGACCGGCGCCGCCACGTAATGTGCCCTTGCCCCGGCCAGGCAGATCCCGGCGGCAATCAATGCCACGCCCCGAGACACGGGACCAAGCCCCCAGGGCCAGAAACGGGTGATCAGGACAGAGAGGAGGAGGAGAACAACAAGTGCTCCGTAAACAAGAGGGCCCGGCTCTACCGGCAACAGGAAATAGATCCCGACCCCTGTTCCGAGGAAAATCGGCACCCAGTGCAGGAACCGTCCCCGTTCCCGTTCGACCCGGGTGAGGCCCGCCTGCATGACAGATAAGGGGCTGATCCTAGCCAGCACGCTTGTTCTTGGCCTCCCTTTTGCTTTAACACGCCCTTAACGCATCTACAGGCATACGCCTCACATGGTTTCCAAAAGGTTAACATCTCATGAACGCTGATCAGGTCGTCACCCGCTTCGCCCCCTCGCCCACCGGTTATCTGCATATCGGCGGCGCCCGCACGGCGCTGTTTAACTGGCTTTACGCCCGCGGCCGCGGAGGCAAGTTTCTGCTGCGCATCGAAGACACCGATCGGGCACGCTCAACGCCCGAAGCAACGGATGCGATCCTGAGGGGGATGGAATGGCTTGGGCTTGATCACGATGGGGAGGTGATCTCTCAATTCGACCGCGCGGACCGTCATGCAGAAGTGGCGCATGAGATGCTGGCCAAGGGCCATGCCTATAAATGCTTCGCCACCCAGGACGAGATCCAGGCCTTCCGCGATCAGGCCAAGGCCGAGGGGAAATCCACCCTCTATCAATCGCCCTGGCGCGATGCGGATCCGGCCACCCACCCGGATGCCCCCTTCGTGGTGCGCCTGAAAGCCCCGCGCGAAGGCGTCACGGTGATCGAGGACGCGGTGCAGGGCAATGTCACGATCCGCAATGATCAGCTCGATGACATGATTTGTTTACGTTCCGATGGCACACCCACCTATATGCTGGCCGTTGTTGTGGACGATCATGATATGGGGGTGACCCATGCCATTCGGGGGGATGACCACCTGAACAACGCAGCCCGTCAGCAACTTGTCTATCAGGCCATGGGCTGGGACATTCCGGTCTGGGCCCATATTCCACTGATCCACGGCCCCGACGGCAAGAAGCTGTCGAAGCGCCATGGCGCATTGGGGGTCGAGGAATATCAGGCGATGGGATACCCGGCTGAGGCGATGCGCAATTACCTGGCCCGACTGGGCTGGTCGCATGGGGATGACGAGTTCTTCTCGGATGCGCAGGCGCTGGAATGGTTCGACCTGAAGGGAATCGGCAAATCTCCTGCCCGGTTCGATTTCAAGAAGCTCGACAACCTGTCCGGTCAGCATATGGCCGCAATGGAAGACGAGGCGATTTTAGCCGCATATGCAGCATTCCGTAGCGTCACAGGAGAAGTAGATCTGACAGCACTGCAAAGTGAACTTTTGTCAAAAGCGATGTATGTGCTGAAAACCAGCGCCAAAACCTTCCCTCAACTCACTGAAAAAGCTCATTTTGTTTTGGCGTCTCGTCCATTGGATCGCGATGAGAAGGCCCAAAAGGCGCTGGACGATGTATCCCGTAGTATACTGAGAGAATTGACGCCGCAGCTGCAAAATGCTAGCTGGGATCGCAACACGCTTGAGGGGATCCTCAATGGCCTTGCCGAAGCCCATGGGCTGAAGTTCGGAAAGCTGGCCGCCCCACTGCGCGCTGCCCTCGCGGGACGCGCCGTAACCCCCAGCGTTTTTGACATGATGCTGGTGCTTGGGCCGGACGAAACCATTGCCCGACTAAACGACGCGAGCACATAATATACCAATACGACACCACCCGCCTGAACGGGCCGGGTCTTGCACGAAGGGAACTAGAATGGCTGAACAAACCGGAACCGCGAAACTCACCTTTGGGGATAAGGAACTGGAATTGCCGATGTACTCGCCGACGGCAGGCCCGGATGTGATCGACATTCGCAAGCTCTATGCCCAGGGCGATGTCTTCACCTATGACCCCGGCTTCACCTCGACGGCAAGCTGCGATTCGACCATCACCTTCATTGATGGCGACAAGGGCGAGCTTCTGTATCGCGGCTATCCGATCGACCAGCTGGCGGAAAAATCGCATTACCTCGAAGTGTGCTACCTGCTGCTTTACGGTGAACTGCCTTCGGCCACCGAGCTTGAGGATTTCGAAAGCCGCGTGACCAACCACACGATGGTGCATGAGCAGATGATCAAGTTCTTCTCGGGCTTCCGTCGCGACGCACACCCGATGGCGATCATCACCGGCGTGATGGGGGCCATGTCAGCCTTCTATCATGACTCGCTTGACATCAATGACCCGTGGCAGCGCGAAGTTGCAGCGGTTCGCATGATCGCCAAGATCCCGACCATCACCGCGATGGCCTACAAATACTCGATCGGCCAGCCGTTTGTGTATCCGCGCAACGATCTGGACTATGCCTCGAACTTCCTGCGCATGTGTTTCGCCGTGCCTGCCGAAGAATATGTGGTGAACCCGATCCTGAGCCGCGCCATGGACCGGATCTTTACCCTGCACGCAGATCACGAACAGAACGCCTCGACCTCGACCGTGCGTCTGGCCGGGTCGTCGGGTGCCAACCCGTTCGCCTGTATTGCTGCCGGTATCGCCTGTCTGTGGGGCCCTGCCCATGGTGGCGCCAACCAGGCCTGCCTCGAGATGCTGCGTGAAATCGGGTCGGTGGACAACATCCCGGAATATGTGGCCCGCGCCAAGGATAAGAACGATCCGTTCCGCCTGATGGGTTTTGGTCACCGCGTCTACAAGAACTTCGATCCGCGTGCGAAGGTGATGAAAGAAAGCGCCGACGAAGTGCTCGGCCTTCTGGGCATCGAGGACAACGAGACCCTGAAAGTGGCCAAGGAACTGGAGCGCATCGCGCTGGAAGATCCGTATTTCGTTGACAAGAAACTCTACCCGAATGTGGATTTCTATTCCGGCATCATTCTGGAGGCCATGGGCTTCCCGACCTCGATGTTCACCCCGATCTTCGCGCTGTCGCGCACCGTGGGCTGGATTTCGCAATGGAAAGAGATGCTGGGTGATCCGGGCCAGAAAATCGGTCGTCCGCGTCAGCTCTATCTCGGTGCCACCGCCCGCGATTACACGGATGTGGAAACCCGCTGATCCTACGACATACGTAAATTCCAAGGGGCTGCCGCTGGCGGCCCCTTTTCTTTTGCCGCTCTATTTCTCACTGGGGTCGTCCCCCCCAGCACCATCGAAACCCGGCGCATAAAAAAAGGGGGCCAAAGCCCCCTGATAGAAAACGCCTTGCCTGACCGGGATCAACGCCCTTCATATTTCGGCGTGCGCTTTTCGAGGAAGGCCAGAACGCCTTCTTTGAAATCACGCGAGCGGCCACATTCGCCTTGCAGATGGGCCTCCAGCGCCAATTGCTCGTCCAGAGAGTTGCTCAGCGACGCACGCATCGCCTTTTTGATATTGGCAAAACTCATGGTCGGACCATTGGCAAGATAGGCACCGCGCGCTTTCCAGGCCGCTTCGAAATCATCATCCGCCACGCATTCCCAGATCAGCCCCAGCTCAGCCGCCTCTTTCGCAGGCAGCTTCTCAGCAAAAAGGGCAGCGCCCATTGCCTTGGCAAAGCCCATGGTGCGCGGCATCCAATAGGTGCCGCCCGCATCCGGGATCAGGCCGATGCGCGAAAACGCCTGCATGAAATAGGCGCTTTCCTTCGCGATCACCACGTCAGCGGCCAGTGCGATATTCGCCCCTGCCCCGGCAGCCGCGCCGTTGACCGCACAGATCACCGGGATCGGCGCATTATAAATCGCCTGCAACAGCGGTTCATATTCATCCTTCAGGGTGCGTTCCAGATCCACTGAATCCGCGTTGGCACGGTCCCCCAGATCCTGCCCCGAGCAGAAGGCGCGCCCTTCTCCCACGATCACCAGGGCGCGGGCGTTGTTCCCGGCATCCGTCACCGCATGGGCAATCTCGGCACGCATCTGGGTATTGAGCGCATTCATCTTATCCGGCCGGTTCAGGGTCAGAACCGCCAGCCCGTCAGTGATTTCATAGGTGATCGTGTCGTATTTCATCGCATTCTCCCTGAGCTTGGCGCGTTTATAGCTGACCAAGCGGACGGTAAAAAGGGGAACGTGACGGCACGCTCCCCTTTCTGCAATCAAACGGTCATTTGAACGAGGCTGATCGCCCGCCTAAAGCGTTTCAGGGCACCCCTGAAACACATGTTTGTTCCAAGACGCTTTAGTCCTTCATCAACTCTTCAAGGCGTTTGGCTTCATCTTTAGACAACCCGTCATCCTTTTCGCGCCCCTGGGCGCGGCGGCGCAGATAAATCACACCGGTGATCGCCGCAATCAGGAACAACACCGGCCCGGCCAGCCACAGCACGATATTTGCCCCGGTGGCGGTGGGTTTCATCAGCACATACTCGCCGTAGCGTTCAACGATGAAGTCGACCACTTCGCTGTTGCTGTCCCCTTCCACCAGACGCTCGCGCACCAGCAGACGAAGATCCTTGGCGATTTCGGCATTGCTTTCGTCGATATTCTCACCACGGCAGACCACACAGCGCAGATCCGCCGAGATATCACGGGCCCGTTGTTCCAGCACCGGATCATCCAGCACTTCATCCGGGTTCACCGCCAGTGTTGGGGACGCCAGACTGGCAAGAAACACGGCCGCGGCAATCAGACGTTTGATACGGGTCATCATTCTGCGGGTACTCCTTTCGGGGCACGGGTTCGGGCAGCACCTGCCGCGACACGGAAACGGCGGTCGGACAAGCTGATCAGCCCCCCCAGCGCCATCAGCGTACAACCGACCCAGATCCAGTTCACAAAGGGTTTGATAAAGGTGCGCACCGCCCAGCCTCCATCATCCTGCGGGTCGCCGATCACCACATAGATATCCCCCCAGAACCCGTTGGAAATCGCCGCTTCGGTGGTTGGCATCGCCTGCACCGGGTAGACGCGTTTCTCAGGGTGGAGCAACGCCACGGTCTGGCCGTCCTGCTCAATCCGCATTGTGGCCTTTGTGGAGATGTAGTTTGGTCCTTGCTCGCGGTTCACCTCTTCCAGCGTCACGGTATAACCCGACACCTCAAACGGCTCTCCGATCATCGTGGTCCGGATATCTTCATGTTGCCACGCTTCCAGCCCCGAGATCCCCATCATGGTCACCCCAAGCCCCACATGGGCGGCAAACTTGCCCCAATCTGCACGAGGCAGACGGGTGAGGCGCGACAGGCGCCCGACAAGGGCCCCTCGTCCGGTGCGCCCCATGATATCGACAATAGACCCCGCCACCAGCCAGGTTCCAAGGAACATGCCAATCGGCCCCAGCGCCGACTTGCCGGTCTGCATCGCCCAGACCAGGGCCAGCACCGACAACGCAGCGATCATCGCCGGGACAAGCTGCTTTACCACCCGGCCCAGCTTGGCGCGTTTCCACGACAGCATGGCCCCTATTGGCAAGATCAGCGCAAGCACGACCATGAAGGGGGTAAAGGCGGCCTCGAAAAACGGTGCGCCAACCGACACCTTGCGATCAAATATCTCGCCAATCAGCGGCCAGATCGTCCCGATGAAGACCACGATCGAGCTCACCGCGAGGAGCACATTGTTGAACACAAGCGCACTTTCCCGGCTGACGATCGAAAAGACACCTTTCGCTTCCATCGCATTGGCGCGGGCGGCAAAGAGCGTCAGCGCACCACCGGTAAAGACGGCAAGAATCAGCAAGATGAACACGCCACGTTCCGGGTCCGACGCAAAGGCGTGGACCGAGGTGATCACCCCCGAACGCACAAGGAACGTGCCGATAAGCGAGAAGCCGAAAGCAAGGATTGCCAGCAGGATCGTCCAGCTTTTCAGGCTTTCGCGCTTTTCAACCACAATGGCGGAATGCAACAGGGCTGCAGCAAAAAGCCATGGCATGAAGGACGCGTTTTCAACCGGATCCCAGAACCAGAAACCGCCCCAGCCCAGCTCGTAATAGGCCCACCACGATCCCAACGCGATCCCGATGGTCAGAAACACCCAGGCCGCCAGCGTCCACGGGCGCACCCAGCGCCCCCAAGCCGCGTCAATGCGCCCTTCGATCAGGGCAGCCACGGCAAAAGAGAACGCCATCGACAGGCCCACATAGCCCAGATAGAGGAAAGGCGGGTGCAGGGCGAGGCCGATATCCTGCAACAGCGGGTTCAGGTCGCGCCCATCAAAGGGCGGGCTTTCAAACCGCAGGAACGGGTTCGAGGTAAAGAGGATGAAGGCCAGAAAGGCCACCGCAATGGCACTTTGCACTGACAGCACACGCGCGCGCAGGCTCAGCGGCAGGTTGCCCCCGAACCAGGCGGCCATCGCGCCGAAAAGCGACACGCTCATCACCCACAAAAGCATCGAACCTTCATGGTTGCCCCACACGCCCGAGATCTTGTAGATCATCGGTTTCGCGCTGTGCGAGTTGAAATAAACCAACTGCACCGAAAAATCTGAGGTCACAAACGCGTAGGTCAGCGCGGCGAACGCAACTGCAACAAACGCAACCTGCAGCGTGGCTGCTGGCACTGCCAGCTCCATCCAGCTGCGCCAGCCCTTATGTGCCCCAATCAGTGGCACCACCATCTGGATGGTTGCCACGCCCAGCGCCATGATCAGCGCAAAATGTCCAAGCTCGGTAATCATGGGGCGAATTCTAATCCTTCTCGCGGGGGCCGACCAGCCCCGTTAAGGATCTTGCCCTGTGGCAGCTGGTCACGCCGTTAACCGATGTGCCCGCCCCTTAAACCCGAAGAAACCCCTTCAGGTTATGATGTAAATCAAGCCCGACAGACACACCGCCCCGAGCACGGGCCATAAAAACATGGCTCCATGCAGTCCAAAGGACCGATTAATCACGGAAAAGTGTAGAAGGGCACCCACAAGATACAGGGCCAGGAACACGAAATGCGCCGGGCTTTCCGCCGCCCAGGCAGGCTCCCCCAATACCGAGAAAATCCACCACCAGCCCAGAACCAGGCTGGCCCCGGACCAGCTATAGGCCATTCCCAGGGCAAGCGGCGTGGCACGCACCACGTAAAGCCACAGAAAGGTCAGTGAGATCATCAACCCCATCAGCGTGATCGCCCCATATCCGATCTGGTAAATCGCCTCGTATCCCGCCCAAAGATACCCCAGCTGCAACACCACGGCGATCACCATCATCAACGCAAAGGCCTGTTTCATTTCTGCAAAACCTCTCGCACCACCACATCCAGTTCGGCGGCGGCATGTTTGTTTCTTTCGATCGACTGGCGCAGCTTGGCGCCAAAAATCAGCTCTTTGAGAAGGGAAATCAGCCGTGTCATCGCTCGCGCCCTCCTGCCGGAAGCCGTTCGCGAATAATTGTGGTGATCTCGATCAGGATGGATGAGTTTTTGTCCAGCACAGCCCTGGTGGCCTGATCTTTTTGAAGATCCCGGTAAAGAAGGTAAAAAACCAAGAGCACCCAGGGGCCATGCTCTGACACAAGTTTCAGGATCAGGTCACTGCCCATCGCGCCCTCCCCCAGCTTTCACCCAATCCTGCAAAGCCGCATTGCCGGATACATCCACTGACCCGGATGGCACGGATGGCACAGGGGTCAAAAGCGGGGCTGGTGGAGCATCGGCTTG
The DNA here is from genome assembly GCF_025137635.1 of Aliiroseovarius crassostreae. Taxonomy (NCBI): domain Bacteria; kingdom Pseudomonadati; phylum Pseudomonadota; class Alphaproteobacteria; order Rhodobacterales; family Paracoccaceae; genus Aliiroseovarius; species Aliiroseovarius crassostreae. Next base: position 1,909,920 of record NZ_CP080772.1, read on the forward strand.
CGCAGCGTTTTGGCGCCGCAGCCCCTCCAGAGCCCTCAAATTGGCCACAACTTCAGGCGTGCGCGCAAGCGATATGGCGATTTCCTGCTGGAACGCCTGACCCTTCGCCTGGTGGCGCGCGCCGAAATAGAAACTCACAATTGCGCCCAGCAGCCACCAGAGCGGTTCCGGCACCAAAGCCACCCCCTGCATTCGGGAGGAAAACCAGACCGGATCCACCATTGCCGCCAGAAAAAGAGCCAGAGTTCCCAATGCAAGGGCCGGGCGTGGAAGCCGGTTCAGCCCATCCATAAACCGGTCAAACCCACCTTTGCGGGCCACCAGAAACTCCGCCGCATAAGCCTCCAACGTGGCCTGATGCAGATCTGCATCGCGCGCGGCCCCGGCTTCGCGGTTCTCCACAAATACCTCTGCGGTGTCCCGGATCACATTCCGATTGGCACCAAACAGAATGTTCAAAATGCCACCAATCAGCCCCATTTTTCGACCCTTTCCCGATGTTCCAGGTTCGAAAGATGATATTTTTCCGAGATGAATTCCTCGGCCCGCGTGATCCATCCACCTTTGCCCCCATCGCGGCGGCGCGCGTATTTGCGCGATTTCGGTCGCTGATCCGCAAGGCGGTAATAATAATTGCGCCGCTCGATCCCATACGCATCTGCCAGATGGTCCGGGGCTGCGGCCATGGCCAGACGCACAGCGCGCAGGGAGCGCGGGCCAAGCACGCCATCCACGGCAACGGAATAGCCCATCTTGCCCACCAGCCGTTGCAGGATACGCACCGCGTTCCCGCCTGCATTCACATACATGTCAAACACGCTGGGCTGCAGCGGGGTCGGCAAATCTGCTAATCGAGGTCGGTGGAAATAATGGCGCACAAAGATCTCGCGCGCCTGATCGCGGGTCAGGGCCTTGACGTCCTGAGAGGTGATCTTTCCATCCCCGGTCAGGTCAATCCCCAGCCCACGCATGGTGTTGAGGGTAACCCCGTATTTCGTCGCCCCGCCCGGGTCATCGGGGTCATTCACATACCCGCCTTCGCGGGCAATGATTTCATCTGCAATCTCTTCAACGCTTTTCATCGGGCCTCGCCCCCGTTACCTGAAACGGGGACAAGGCTCGTTAAATTACGTTAAGATTGTTGAAATCAGGAGTTCGGATCCACGTAGACGCCGGTTTCCTTGAGGCTGTCGACCACCTCTTTCGGCATGTAATTCTCGTCATGTTTGGCAAGGATCTCCGACGCTTCGAACACGCCGTCCACATAGGTTCCGGTGCCGATCATGCCCTGGTTCTCAGCAAAAAGATCCGGCAGCACCCCGGTGAAACGCACCGGCACAATCTCGCCCCCATCGGTGACCGAGAAGCTGACCGTCTCGCCCTGCCCGCGCACAATCGAGCCTTCGGTGACGAGACCCCCCATGCGGAAAACCTCGTTAGAAGCGGGCGGTTCGGCAATCACTTCGCTGGGGGACCGGTAATAGTTGATCCCGTCTTGCAGCGCATAGCCGATCAGGCCGGTTGCAATACCAAGTGCCACAAAAGCCAGAACGATGATCTGGATCCGGCGGGTTTTCTTCAGGTTCTTCATCCCAGCCATGGCGGGACACTCCTTTTTTCTGTTCGCGCGCGGGCGGCGGCGGGCCTTATGGAAAGACCGGCACCAGCTCAAGTCCCGTGGTTTCTTTTTCACCCAGCATCAGGTTGGCATTCTGCAGGGCCTGTCCTGACGATCCCTTGCACAGGTTGTCCAAGGCCGAGACGACCAAGGCCCGACCGGGAACGCGGTCGCCGACCACCCCAAGATGGCATTGGTTCGAGCCCATCACCTGACCCATGCCGGGCAATTGGCCCATCGGTAACACGGTCACAAACGGCTCGTCTTGATATTGCTCAACAAGTGCTGCGTGTATCGCTTCCGGGTCGCCCTGCACATAGCAATCGGCCAGAATGCCCCGGTTCACAGGCACCAGATGAGGGGTGAACATGATCCGCACCTCACGCCCTGCGAGCAGGGAAAACTCCTGGTCAAACTCGCCCAAATGGCGGTGTTTTCCGCCCTGTGCATAGCCCAGAACATCGGTCGAGCGTTCGGCAAACAACATGTTTTCCTTCAGCGCCCGCCCAGCACCCGAGATACCGTTTTTCAGGTCACAGATGATCGTGTCCAGATCCACCAACCCCTTGGAAATCAAGGGGCGCAGCGCAAATTGCACCGTTGCGGCATTGCAGCCGGTTCCTGCCACCAAACGCGCATCTTTGATCTCATCGCGGTAAAACTCGGTCAGGCCGTAGACCGCGGTTTTCTGCAGCTCGATGGCCACATGTTCGGCCCCATACCATTTTTCGTATTCCGCCGGATCACGCAGCCGGAAATCCGCGCCCAGATCAACAATCTTCACATTTTCGGGAAGATCACGCACCAGCGCCTGGCTAAGCCCGTGGGGAAGGGCCGCGAAGGCCAGATCCACCTTGGAAAAGTCGATTTCATCCATCTTGACCAGTTTCGGCAGATCCAGATGACGCAGATGAGGATAGACCTCAGCCATCTCCATCCCCGCCTTACGATCCGCGGAGAGGGCGACAATTTCCATCGTCGGATGGGTGGCGATCAGCCGGACCAGTTCAGCGCCGGTATAGCCGGACGCGCCAAGAATAGCGATTTTATGGGTCATCACGACCTCCTTGCGAGTTGGGAATGATCTAATCGTTTTTACGACAGCCTTCAATCAGGCGGCTTCAAACGTGATCTTTCGTCGCAAGAACTGGGTGGCACGCGAGGAGACCTGCGCGGGGCTGCCCGTGGTCAGGAACTTGCTTTCCGTGCCCGCGCCCTTCATCTCCGGATGCCGGTCCAGATAATCCGCCAGGCTTTCTGCCACCAAACCGGCCTGGCTGAACACTTTCACATCCGGGCCAAGTGCTGCCTGAAATTCCTTTTCCATCAACGGGTAATGAGTGCAGCCCAGAATGGCGGCCTCGGGATTTGGCATTTTCCGTTTCAGCGCATCCACATGCGAGTTCACCAGCGCCTCCGCCAGGATCATGTCACCTTCTTCAATGGCATCGACCACACCACCACAGCTCTGCGCCTCGACATCCACACCGATGGCGCGGAACGCGAGCTCGCGTTGAAACGCGCGGCTGGCCACGGTGGCAGGGGTAGCAAACAGCGCCACATGTTTGGTTTCCACTTCACGCGGCGGCGTGTTGTCGCCCCAGGATCGTTCCGTCAGCGCCTCGATCAACGGCACAAACACGCCCAACACCCGCTTGTTGGGCGGGATCCAGCTTTCCTGCATCCGGCGCAGGGCAGCGGCCGAGGCGGTATTACAGGCGAGAATCACCAGATCACAGCCCTCGTCCCACAGTCGCGCCACCGCCTTTGTGGTCAGGTCATAGACGTCATCTGCATCGCGCACCCCGTAAGGCGCATGGGCATTGTCCCCGAAATAGACAAAATCGACATCTGGCAAGCGTTTGGTCACCGCATCCAACACTGTCAGACCACCTAGTCCCGAATCGAACACCCCTACTGCCATCTGTCTTATCCTTGTGCTTGTTTTTCTAGCCCCAGCCCCCGCAACGCAAAGGCCATGGTTCAAGGATTATGTCCGTTTGCACAGGAAATCCATCGCGGATTTGCCTCAACGCGGGTGAGAGCGCCAACAGGTCGGGATTTCAACCCGCAGATCACTCCGCGGTCTGAACCTGCCCCTCTGTATCAAACAGTCGCTGCAGCAGATTTTCCCGTTTCTTACTGGTTTTTGCGACATTTTCCGCCTTCACCGGACCAAAGCCGCGAATATCCATCGGAAGCTCTGCCAGCGTTTTGACAAGCGGCAGGTTGTCGTCGTTCAAAATCGCAAAGGCCCGCCCCATGTCCTCTTCAAACTGGGCAATCAACCCGCGTTCCATCTGGCGCTCTTCGGACCAGGCAAACACATCCCAGGCCGTGCCACGCAGGAATTTCAGTCGGGCCAGCGTCGGGGCAAGCCGCTCAAACCACGCGCCAAAGGCGCGTTTGCGCGGGCGACCATTCGGGTCGGTGCCGCCCAGGATCGGTGGGGCCAGATGGTAGGTCAGTTTCAGATCGCCATCAAACTCGGCATGCGCCTTGGCCTTGGTGTCACACAGCAGCCGCGCCACTTCATATTCGTCCTTATACGCCAGAAGCTTGTGATAGCTCAGCGCCACCGCCTCGCGCAGTTCCTCCGGGGCGCGCTCGACAAAGGCACGGTAACGGGCGGCGTAGCTTTCATTTTGGTACGCGGTCAGGTGCTCCACCCGGAAACTGATCTTTTCTTCCAGCGTCTGGGGCAGTTTGACAACGTCGCCCTGCAGATAACCGGAGGCCTGTTCGGGATAAAGCACCGCCCAGCGCCCGATTTCAAAGGCGCGCTTGTTGCGCTCCGGCGCCTGACCATTGAGGTCAATGGCCTGCATCAGCGCCTCATGGGTCAGCGGCACATTGCCCGCCTGCCAGCTCGCCCCGAGCACCATCATGTTGGAGAAGATGCTGTCCCCCATCAGAACCCGGGCCAGCTCGCTCGCGTCAAACATGTGCAACTGGTCGCGAAGGCGCGCCTCAAGGGACAGGCGCAGCTGATCCCCCGGCAAGGTGAAATCCTTGTTGCGCGTGAACTCACCGGTCACGGTTTCATGGCTGTCCACCACCGCCCCGGTGCGACCGGTTTTGGTCAGGCCAAGCGTGGTGGAGGCGGCGGACACGACAAGTTCGCACCCGATCAGCGCATCCAGCTCCCCGGTTGCCACCCGGATGGCCGAGATATCTTCGGGCCGTTCTGCCAGCCGCAGATGCACCGTGACAGCGCCGCCTTTCTGGGCAAGGCCGGCCATTTCCATCATGCCCGCGCCTTTGCCGTCGATATGTGCAGCCTGTGCTAAAATGGCCCCGATGGTGACAACACCCGTGCCGCCCACACCGGTGATCACCGTGTTGAAGGTGCCGTTGATCGCCGGCAAGACCGGGCTGGGCAGATCCGGCAGGTCCAGTGCAGCGGTTGCAGCCTTTTTGATCTTTGCCCCCTCGATGGTGACAAAGCTGGGGCAGAACCCGTTCACACAGGAGAAATCCTTGTTGCAGGACGACTGGTCAATGGCACGTTTGCGCCCCAGCTCAGTGTCAACCGGCACAATCGACACGCAGTTCGACTGCACCCCGCAATCGCCACAGCCTTCGCAGATATCGGTATTGATGAAGACCCGCTTGTCAGGATCGGGAAAGAGGCCGCGCTTGCGACGGCGACGCTTTTCAGCAGCACATGTCTGGATATAGAGGATGACCGACACCCCCTTGATATCCCGGCATTTCTTTTCGATCGCCAGAAGCTCATCGCGGGTATGGAAGCTCATCCCTGCAGGGAACTGACCGGCTTCCACATCTTCTTTGTCGTCATAGACCACAAAGATGTTCTGCACGCCCATCGCCTGCACTTCACGCGCAATGCGCACCGCGTCCAAACCGCCTTCATTGGTCTGGCCACCGGTCATGGCCACCGCGTCATTGAACAGGATCTTGTAGGTGATCGTGGTCCCAGCCGCGAGCGCCGCCCGGATCGCCAGAACACCCGAATGGTTATAGGTGCCATCGCCAAGGTTCTGGAACACATGCCCGGTCTTGGAAAACGGCGCCTCGCCAATCCAGTTGGCCCCTTCGCCCCCCATCTGCGTAAAACCAACGGTAGAGCGATCCATCCACTGCACCATGTAGTGGCAGCCAATCCCCGCATAGGCACGCGACCCATCCGGGACGCGGGTTGAGCTGTTATGCGGGCAACCGGAACAGAAATAGGGCAGTCGCGCCGCCAGTTGCGGCGCGTTATCCGCCTGTTTTGCCCTGTCGATTTCCACTAGACCCGCTTTGACTGCGTCGGTGCCACGCCCCTCTTCAATCAGGATCTGGCCAAGCTTTTCGGCAATCATGATCGGGTCCAGCGCATACCGGGTCGGGAACAGTTCGATCGGCTTGCCGCCCTCGGTCAACTCGCCTTTATGCCAGCCGTAAACGCGACGCCCCTGGCGATTATCAAAGATGGCCTCCTTGATCTGGACCTCAATCAGTTTCCGCTTTTCTTCAACAACAACAATAAGATCGAGGCCCTCGGCCCATTCTTCAAAACTGGTCATGTCCAGTGGGAAAGTCTGACCGATCTTGTAGGTGGTGATCCCAAGACGTTCTGCCTCGTCCCCGTCAACGCCCAGCAGGTTCATTGCATGCACCAGATCAAGCCAGTTCTTGCCCGCCGCGACAAAACCGATCTTGGCACCGGGTTTGCCCCAGACGCGGCGGTCAATCTTGTTGGCGCGCGCATAGGCTTCTGCGGCAAACCGCTTGTAGTCAATCATCCGCGCTTCCTGCGCAACCGGTGCGTCGCCCAGACGGATGTTCAGCCCCCCTTCGGGCATGTCGAAGTCCGGGGTGACCAGCTGCATACGATCCGGACGCCCATCCACGACAGAGGTCGCCTCAACCGTATCCTTCATCACTTTCAAACCAGCCCAGACCCCGGCAAAGCGGCTCAGACCATAGCCATAGATGCCGTAATCAAGGATTTCCTGCACACCTGCGGGGGACAGAACCGGAATATAGGCATCCACCATCGCCCAATCTGACTGGTGCAGCACGGTCGAGCTTTCCCCCGTGTGGTCATCCCCCATTGCCATCAGCACGCCACCATGCGGCGATGAGCCCGCCATATTGGCATGGCGCATGACATCCCCGGTGCGGTCCACCCCCGGGCCTTTGCCATACCACAACCCAAAGACGCCATCATAAGCGCCTTCGCCTCGCAGCTCAGCCTGCTGACTGCCCCAAAGCGCGGTCGCGGCAAGGTCCTCGTTCAATCCAGGCTGAAAGAGGATATCGTTTTCTTTCAAAAGCTTGTTAGACCGATCCATCCACAGGTCAACGCCCCCGACCGGCGAGCCGCGATAGCCGGAAACCAGACCAGCCGTTTCCAGCCCCGCCCGGCGGTCGCGTTCCTTCTGCATCAACATCAAGCGCACCAACGCCTGTGTGCCATTGAGCAGCACATGCTCTTTGGACAGATCAAACCGGTCATTCAGCGTCACTTCTGGCTTGCCCATGGCACCCTCCTCTGGAGTCGTCGTCTTGTGGAGTTGTGGTCTTGCTGATCCGTATTTTAGGTCATAATTTCTGACCTTTCAATTGTTTTATTTCCGCCACGCTTGCGCTTTTCACAGAAAAATTGTCGGATTAAACATTGGTTTCTTGGGCATTTCCCGCGATAACTTCTGGCAAGCTGAATACGCGAACAACATACGGATCCTTACGTGATGGATTGGGACAAGCTCAGAATATTTCATGCGGTGGCGGATGCGGGATCCCTGACCCACGCCGGCGATGCGCTGCACCTGTCTCAATCTGCGGTGTCGCGCCAAATACGCGCGCTGGAAGAAAGCCTGAACGCCACCCTGTTTCATCGCCATGCGCGCGGACTGATTCTCACCGAACAGGGCGAGCTGCTGTTCGAGGCGACCAATGCCATGAATCACCGGCTGGAAGCCGCGGTGGCGCGTATTCGTGACAGCAAGGAAGAGGTCTATGGCGAGCTGCGCGTGACCACCACAACCGCTTTCGGATCGCTCTGGCTCGCGCCGCGCCTGCCGAAATTCTATGAGAAATACCCGGATCTGACCATTGACCTGATGCTTGAGGAGCGGGTGCTTGACCTGCCGATGCGCGAGGCTGACGTGGCCATCCGCATGAAAGAACCCAGCCAGGCCGACCTCATTCGCAAGCGCCTGATGGATGTCCACATGCGCCTTTATGCGTCCCCCGGTTACCTGGAAAGCCATGGCACACCAGAGAGTTATGATGACCTGACCAAGCACAAGATCATCTGTCAAAGCACCTCTGCCCACCAGGTTTCTGCCGGTGCGGCCCTGGTCAAGCAACTGATCGCCCACGGCGTCAGCTCCAGCCTGACCGTGAACAATTATTTCGGCGTGCTGCAAGCCACGCTGAACGGTTTGGGCATTGGCGTTTTGCCAGATTACATCATCGAGGATTTCCCGGAACTGCAGCGGGTTTTGCCGCAGGCCGAAAGCAAAGACATCCCGGTTTACCTCGCCTATCCCGAAGAATTGCGCCAATCCCAGCGTATTGCGGCCTTCCGGGATTTTGTCACTGAAGAAATCATCGCACAGCGCAAACGCGAAAAATCCTGACCTTTCAGCGGATTGAAATCCACCCGTGTCAGATGTTTGCGATAGCTATGCATGAGGCGCATAGCCGCAATGCAGCATTTACCCTTGTCACCCAAGCATTCAAGGCCTAAATCAGGCTCAAAGCCGAGCACGGGCACATGTCCTTCGGCTTTTACCTCCCTGTTGGACTTGGCCGGGCTATGCCCGGCCTTTTTTTTGCCTTTCACCTCCCACAGCAACAATTTGCGGTGTTATCGCCGCAACTCGACAAATCCCCTATTGAGCAGGCTTCCCACGCGCCCTCTTTTCCCATATGAGATGCCGAAACTGCCATTGCGCCCGCCCCATGACCCAGGCGGGACGCGCCAAAAGGGGACATGCGCCAGATGCAAGAGCCAGCGATCACCACAGATCTCATCGAAGCCCACGGGCTCAAGCCGGATGAATATGAGCTCATTCTGGAGATCATCGGACGCGAGCCGAGCTTCACCGAACTTGGTATTTTCTCGGCCATGTGGAACGAGCACTGTTCCTACAAATCCTCGAAGAAATGGCTGCGCACCCTGCCCACCGAAGGCCCGCAGGTGATCTGCGGTCCCGGCGAAAACGCGGGCGTGGTGGATATTGGCGACGGTCAGGCGGTCATCTTCAAGATGGAAAGCCACAACCACCCGTCTTACATCGAACCCTATCAGGGCGCGGCCACCGGTGTGGGCGGCATCCTGCGCGACGTGTTCACCATGGGCGCCCGTCCGATTGCGGCAATGAATGCGCTGTCCTTTGGCGAGGTGGATCACCCGAAGACCAAGACACTGGTCAATGGCGTGGTCGAAGGGATCGGCGGCTATGGCAACTGTTTCGGCGTTCCCAATGTGGGCGGCGAAGTGCGTTTCCACCCGGCCTATAACGGCAACTGTCTTGTGAACGCCTTTGCGGCGGGTCTCGCGGATGCCGACAAGATCTTCTACTCGGCGGCCTCGGGCGTCGGGATGCCCGTTGTGTATCTGGGGGCAAAAACCGGCCGTGACGGCGTGGGCGGCGCCACGATGGCCTCAGCCGAATTTGACGACACGATCGAAGAAAAGCGCCCCACCGTGCAGGTGGGCGACCCGTTCACCGAAAAGCGCCTGATGGAGGCCACGCTGGAGCTGATGCAGACCGGCGCGGTGATTTCGATCCAGGATATGGGGGCTGCTGGCCTGACCTGTTCGGCCGTTGAAATGGGTGACAAAGGCGGGCTGGGCGTCAAGCTCAACCTCGAAGACGTGCCGCAGCGCGAAGAGAACATGACCGCTTACGAGATGATGCTCTCGGAAAGCCAGGAACGCATGTTGATGGTGCTGAACCCCGACCTGGAAGACGCAGCCCGCGCGGTCTTTGAAAAATGGGATCTGGACTTTGCCATCGTGGGCGAAACCCTGCCGGAAGACCGCTTCCTGATCATGCATAATGGCGAGGTGAAAGCCGACCTGCCGCTGTCGCCGCTGTCTGGCCGTGCGCCTGAATATGACCGCCCCTGGGTGGAAACTCCGCAGGCCGAGGAACTGGCCGATGTGCCGGAAATCGACGGGATCGACGGGCTGAAGGCGCTGCTGGGCTCGCCCAACTACGCCGCCAAGAACTGGGTTTATGAGCAATATGACCACATGGTGATGGCCGACACGGTGCGCGCACCGGGTCTGGGCGCGGGCATCGTGCGGGTGCATGGCACCAACAAGGCACTGGCGTTCACCTCGGACGTGACGCCGCGCTATGTGCGCGCCAACCCGCTGGAAGGCGGGCGTCAGGCAGTGGCCGAGGCCTATCGCAACCTGACGGCCGTGGGGGCCAAACCGCTGGCCACCACCGACAACCTGAACTTCGGCAACCCGGAAAAGCCCGAAATCATGGGACAGTTCGTGGGCGCTATCAAAGGCATCGGCGAAGCCGTGGCAGCCCTGGATGTGCCCATCGTGTCCGGCAACGTCTCGCTTTACAACGAAACCGACGGTCAGGCGATCCTGCCCACCCCGACCATTGGTGCCGTGGGGCTGATCGAAGATCTCGATCACCTGATCTGCGGCGATGCCCGCGACGGTCACGTGGCGATGATGGTGGGTGACATGGTTGGCCATCTTGGCCAATCCGCCCTGCTGGCGGAAGTGTTCAACCGCGAAGACGGCGATGCGCCCCATGTGGATCTTGAGGCCGAGAAAAGAAACGGTGAGTTCATCCGTGCAAACCGTGACCTGATCAAGGCCTGCACCGACATTTCAGATGGCGGTCTGGCCATGGCGGCGTTTGAAATGGCAGAGGCCGGGAATGTTGGTGTTCAACTGGACGTGGCAGACACGCCGACCCTCTTTGGCGAGGATCAGGGCCGCTATCTCGTTGCGCTGAACTTTGATCAGGCGGAAGCCCTGATGATTGCTGCAGGTCAGGCCGGGGTCAAACTCACCTCGGTGGGCCGCTTCACCGGCGACACCGTAAAACTGGGCAGCTCGGAAGCGTCTTTGGAAGACATGCGCGAGATTTACCGCACAGGTTTCGACAAGGCCCATCGTTGATGTCATCTGCAAACACGGGGGGGGCCATTCCGGCCCTCACCGCCGACTGTCAGGCCTGCATGGGCATCTGCTGTGTGGCCCCCAGTTTTGAAAAAAGCGCAGAGTTTGCCCTGTCAAAACCCGCGCTGACCCCCTGCCCGCATCTGGACAACCGGGATCGTTGCAAGATCTATCGCAATCTTGAATGGCACGGGTTTTCTGCCTGTGAAAAATTCGACTGCAAAGGGGCGGGGCAATATCTGACCCAGGTGGTTTATCCGGGCAAGTCCTGGCGCGACAACCCGGACCAAAAGGCCGCCATGGCCGAGAGCTATCGCCGCCTGCGCCGGGTGCATGACCTGCTTGAGATCTTCACCCTTGCGAAATCCCTGCCACTTGACGCGGATCAAGAGGCGGCCCGGCAGGCCGCCCTATCGTCGCTGATACCGAAGGAAGGATGGAGTGAGGAGAGCCTGAAAAGATCTGAAGCAGATGGATTGTTTGGTCGCTTGCAGACTGTGCTTGCCACATTCCGATCCGCTTACGCACGCAAACCGTGAAGATGGCAAAACCAGTTTTCTAGTTTTCTAGTTTTCTAGTTTTCTAGTTTTCTAGTTTTCTAGCGAAGTCCATCCCCAACCGGTCGCGGGCAAGCGCAAATCTCGCTTCTTGCTTGAAGCCCCTGCCCCGCATGCCTAAATTCATCCCAACAATTGCTTAAACAAGGATCCCGCCACATGGCCATGGAAGCGCAACAAATCGAAGACCTGATCCGCGCAGGTTTTCCTGACGCCAAGATCACCATCACCGACCTGGCTGGCGACGGCAATCACTGGGCGGCAGAAGTGGTGGACGAGAGCTTTCGTGGCATGAACCGTGTGCAACAGCAACGCGCGGTGAACGCAACGGTGAAAGCACAGATCGATTCAGGTGAATTGCACGCGCTGGCGCTGACCACCAAGGCGCCGGAGTAACAGATGAGCCTTGGGTGGATAGCACTTGGGCTGATCGGCCTGATCGTATCCGCTGCCGTGGGCGAAGCGCTGCTCCGAAGAGGAAAGAAACGCCCACTCGCCCGTCACGGTGGCGACAACCGTCGATGGGATGACCCAAATAATCCCGAGCGACTGCGCGGCAATGATGCAGTCGTACACACACCCGGCTGGACCTCGCCTCGCTCTGGAACACACGGACAAAAAACTTGGGTCGTTTCGAAGGACCCACAACACCAAGCCCGCGCGATGATGTCGCGGGATGACACCAGGAAGAAACGTAAATGACCGACGCAAAAACCCAAATCGATGAACTCGTCAAATCCAACGACGTTGTGCTCTACATGAAAGGCACCAAGGACATGCCGCAATGCGGGTTTTCCTCCCGCGTGGCTGGCGTGCTGAACTTCATGGGGGTGGACTATACCGATGTGAACGTGCTGGCGGATGAGGAAATCCGCGCAGGCATCAAGGAATATTCCGACTGGCCGACCATCCCGCAGCTTTACGTCAAAGGCGAATTTGTCGGCGGCTGTGACATCATCACCGAGATGACCCTGTCAGGCGAGCTGGACACGCTCTTTGACGACAATGGCGTGGCCTATTCGAAAGAAGCGGCCGACAAGATCCGCGAAGCCAACGCATAATCTTGACCTACCAAACAAGAAAAGGCGCTCAGATCTGAGCGCCTTTTTTTGCGACTGTCAGAGGGGTTAACCCGCTGTTTTTTCTTCCACGGCTGCGGCCATTGCCTCGGCGCGCGCGGCGATTTCGGCCAATGTATCGGTCACGCTCGATGGCACCACGGGCACCTCAACCTTGACCGGTTCCGCATTTTTCAAAGATGAAATTTCTGCCTGAAGATCAGCGATCTTCTTTTCCGCGTCTTTCAGCTTGTCATCCATACCTGCCGTTTTGTCCGCCAGCATCAAGCCGGACATCAGCAACATCCGGCTTTCGGTCAGATGATTGATCTGCGACACCAACACCGAGGCTTCGGCATCCAGCATGGCCGCAGCCGATTTCAGGAAATGCTCTTCCCCCTCCTGGCAGGCGACTTCAAATCCACGACCACCGATTTTGATCACGACATCAGGCATCCATATTCTCCTGAGTTTGGGCCGCTTCCGCTTGCTGGGTTTCCGCTTTTGATATCAGGCTGTTCAGCTCCCCCAGAACCGCATTCAGCTCGGTCCGGTCCGCCGTCTGCGCCGCACGCAGCCCTTCCAGCTCTGCCATCATCGACTTGTTGATCAGATGGGGTTCCACCACACCCTGATTGGCCGCCTCACGCAACGCATCATTATTGTGGCGCAGATCCGCGTTGACCTGGCGCAGCTTGGCAAGCGCCTTTTCCTCGCTCGCCAGAAGTGCCGTCAAACGCTCCACCTCAGCAGACAGCGCCTGAACGGTGCTGTCCTGTTTTTCCTTGATTGCCTTCACGCGCTCTTCCAGCTGCGCATTCACGATGCGTTCATCTTCCAGTGCGGCGCTCAGCCGGGCAACCTCGTCACTTTGATCCGGCTTGGCGGGAGTAAGCGTGTCAATCCCTGCACCAATCCGTTCCAACGCGGTGGTGATGCGGGTCTCCAGTTCGGAAATATCGCTCATGCTCGTCCTTGTTCACTCTGCCCTGTTCAAATCACTTTCCCTTGCACGCGGCATTGCAAAAGGCGAATCGTTGCGCGCCGAGGGCTTAGTCATTCCATGATGACCTCCGTTTTAGCCGATGAGAAGAAATTATAAAACGCCTGTTCCAATGCGGCCCCGCCTGATCAGCAAAAATCACCGAAAAACCGGGAAAAAGCCTGTTTCCAATTGACGATAAAGCACTTTCCAACCCGGTTTTTCGCGCAAACTGTGGCCCGGACACCCCCCAGCCCGTGTTCCGTCCCTCCTTGCGTCCGGTTTGCCACAGCTTGGCTTGACCCGCACAAAATGGCTGTTAAACCCGTCGCAACTCTACTTAGCCAAAGGATCTGGGCCTTGGATATCGCAACCCTTCGCAAAAACCATCCCGACCACTGGAACAAGGCTGCGGCCATCCGTGCGCTGACGCTTGACGCGGTGGCGGCGGCCAATTCCGGTCACTCCGGCATGCCGATGGGCATGGCTGACGTGGCGACAGTCCTGTTCGAAAATCACCTGAAATTCGACGCCTCACAGCCGCGTTGGGCGGACCGTGACCGGTTCATCCTGTCGGCGGGCCACGGCTCGATGCTGATCTATTCGCTGCTTTATCTTACCGGTTACGAAGACGTGACGCTGGAGCAGATCAAGAACTTCCGCCAATGGGGTGCGATCACGGCTGGTCACCCGGAATATGGCCATGTGTCGGGTGTGGAAACCACCACTGGCCCGCTGGGTCAGGGCATTTCAAACGCCGTGGGCTTTGCCATGGCCGAAGAAATCCAGCGCGCCCGCTACGGCAAAAAGGTCGTGGATCACTACACTTACGTGATCGCTGGCGACGGTTGCCTGATGGAAGGCGTGAGCCAGGAAGCCATCGGTCTGGCTGGCCGTCACGAGCTGGGCAAGCTGATTGTGCTTTGGGACAACAACGACATCACCATCGACGGCAAGGTGTCCCTGTCGGATCGCACCGATCAGGTTCAGCGGTTCAAAGCCTCGGGCTGGCATGTGATCGAAATCGACGGCCATGATCCGGAGCAGATCGACGCCGCGATCACCAAGGCCAAGACGACCAAGAAGCCGTCGATGATCGCCTGCAAAACCCATATCGCCCTGGGCCACGCCGCCCAGGACACCTCCAAAGGCCATGGTGCGCTGACCGATGCAGAGCAGCTTAAAGCTGCGAAAGAAGCTTACGGCTGCCCGCTTGAGCCCTTCGCGGTTCCCGCCAATGTGAAAGCAGCCTGGGAAGCCATCGGCGCACGTGGCGTGGCCGATCGCGAAGCCTGGGAAGCCCGCTTTGCCGAGATTTCCGAGCGCAAACAGGGCGAGTTCAATCGCGCCTATGCCCTTGAAGCTCCTAAGAAATTGTCGGCTGTCGTGCGCCAGCTGAAAAAGCAGGTCGCCGAGGAGCAGCCCAAGGTCGCAACCCGTAAATCGTCTGAAATGGCGCTGGCTGTGATCAACCCGGTGATGCCGGAAACCGTGGGTGGCTCGGCTGACCTGACCGGTTCGAACAACACCAAGACCGGCGATCTGGGCGTGTTCGACACCGACAACCGCAAAGGCCGTTACGTCTATTGGGGCATCCGTGAACACGGCATGGCAGCGGCGATGAACGGGATGGCGCTGCATGGCGGCATGCGCCCCTATGGCGGCACGTTCTTCTGCTTCACCGACTATGCGCGTCCCTCGATGCGTCTGGCGGCGCTGATGGGCATTCCGACCGTGTTTGTGATGACCCATGACAGCATTGGCGTGGGCGAAGATGGCCCGACCCACCAGCCGGTGGAACACCTGTCGATCTGCCGCGCAACCCCGAACAGCTTCACCTTCCGCCCGGCCGACACGGCTGAAACTGCAGAGGCGTGGGAGATTGCCCTGAGCGAAAAAAACACCCCGTCCACCATGGTTCTGACCCGTCAGAACCTGCCGACGCTGCGCACCGAGTACAAGCAGAAAAACCTTGTTTCTCAAGGGGCTTACGTGCTGGCCGATGCGGAATGCGGCAAGCGTCAGGTGATCCTGATCGCCACCGGGTCCGAAGTGTCCCTGGCGATGGAAGCGCGGGCCGCGCTTGAAGCCCAGGGCATCGGCACCCGCGTGGTCTCCATGCCCTGTATGGAGCTGTTTGCCCAGCAGGACGAGGCGTATCGCCGTAAAGTTCTGCCCGCTGGCCCCGTCCGTGTGGGCGTGGAAGCGGCTGTGCGCGATGGCGGCTGGGACCGTTGGCTTCTGGGCGAGCGTGGACGCGAAGCGAAGCAGGCATTTGTCGGCATGGACGGCTTCGGCGCATCAGCCCCGGCAGACGTGCTGTATGAGAAGTTTGGCATCACCTCTGACAACGTGGTCGAGACGGCAAAAACCCTGCTCGGCTAAGGCTGCAAATCCTTGCTGAAAAACCCGGACGCCCCGCCGACAGGTTGGGGCGTCTTTTCTTGGAAAGTTTAAACTTTGTCGGGCCCTGAAACCGGAAAGTTTAAACTTTTCCGCCACCAAAATTCGAAAGATTAAAGTTTTCAGACATGATCACAGGGGTTTTCGCTTCCCCTTCGCGCCCCGATCAGACAGGTTGAAACCTGTCTGACAGCAGGACCCCAAGATGCCCCCCTCCCTTGCCAAAAATCTGCCCGATAATCCGCACGGCAATCTGCGCGATAATTTACGGGGTGCGCTGTTCATGGTGTTTTCCATGGGGGCCTTTGCGCTGGAGGACATGGCCCTGAAGGCCGCCGCCCGCGACATCCCGATCGGTCAAGCGGTGGCGCTGTTTGGCGCCGCAGGAATGGTGATTTTTGCCCTAATGGCGCGTGCGCAGGGACAACGGATCTTTCACCCGGATCTGCTGTCCCCGGTGCTGATCTGGCGGTCGCTGTTTGAGATTTCCGGGCGCTTGTTTTACGCGCTGGCCATTGCGTTGACCCCGCTGTCGAGCGCCTCGGCCATCCTGCAGGCCACGCCCCTGGTGGTGGCGCTGGGGGCGGTGCTTGTGTTTGGTGAGCGGGTCGGTCTGCGCCGCTGGATGGCCATTGCCATGGGGTTTATCGGCGTCCTGATGATCCTGCGACCGGGGCTGGACGCGTTTGACCCGCTGTCGGGTTTTGCCGTTCTGGGCATGCTGGGCTTTGCCGGGCGCGATCTGGCAACGCGGGCCAGCCCCGTGTCGATGTCTTCCGCGCAACTGGGCGTGGCCGGGTTTGCGATGCTGACGCTGGCGGGAGTGGTTTTGATCGGCTTTGGCGGTGTTGCACGCCCGACACCGGCCAGCCTTGGTTTTGTAGCGATGGCCAGTGTGATCGGGGTTCTGGCTTATGCGGCGCTTACCCGTGCAATGCGGGTCGGAGAGGTGTCGGTTGTGACGCCGTTTCGCTATTCCCGGCTGCTTTTTGCGCTGATCCTGGGCATCACGGTGTTTGGCGAGCAGCCGGATCTGATGACGCTGCTGGGGTCTTTGGTGATTGTCTCAAGCGGGGTGGTTTTGTTGCGACGCCCCGCGCGGGGGCACAGGTAAGCCTGGCAGCGGGGAAGCAGGCGGGATGTTTCAGATGCGGATCAGAACGCTGGCGGTAAGGGGCTTTGCCCCTCGGGCTGCGCCCTCACCCCAGGATATTTGCGGCAAGAGGAAAAGGCGACGAGTTACGCCTTTCCCTTGAAGATCGCTTGCCAGATCGGGGCGATGATCCGGGTGGCGAGGGGAATAAGGAGGATCCCCAGGATCAGGCCCACCACGCCATCAAGGGCCGCGGTCACCGCCCATGCGACAAAGCCCTGCGCCTGTGTGACGGAATGCGCGGCGGCCTCAGCGATGTGGTGGATCGAGTTGTAGGGTTCATGCAGGCCAAGTTCATGCGCGCCGTGGATCACGATGGAACCACCCACCCAGATCATTGCAGCGGTGCCGATAATTGTGAGCAATTTCATGAAGATGGGCATGAATTTCACCAACCCGAGACCGAAGTTTCGGGTCAGGCCGAGACGCCCTGTCCGGGCCAGGAACAGCCCCACATCATCCATTTTCACGATGATCGCCACGGAGCCGTAGACGGCGATGGTGATGCCGATCCCGGCAATGGCCAGCCCGCCCGCCTTGGCGTAGATGGACCCTTCCGGCAGGGCGGCGAGGATGATTGTCATGATTTCGGCCGACAGGATGAAATCGGTTTTGATGGCGCCTGCGACCTTGCTTTCTTCCAGGTGGGTCGGATCGCCTTCTTCGTGGTCTGCGTGATCCCATTTATGTTCGTGCGGAAAGAGCACATGCCAGACCTTCTCTGCCCCTTCAAAGCACAGGTAGGCCCCGCCCAGCATCAGGAGGGGGGCAACCAGCCAGGGGGCGAAGGTGGACAGGAGGAGGGCGGCAGGCAGCAGGATCAGAAGCTTGTTCTTGATCGACCCCCAGGCAATGCGCCCGATGATCGGCAACTCGCGCGCGGGCGCAAAGCCCTGCACGTATTTTGGTGTCACAGCCGCATCATCAATCACCGCGCCTGCGGCCTTGACCCCGGCCTTTGCGGCCTGGGCGGCCACGTCATCAACCGAGGCGGCCGCCACTTTGGCGATCCCCGCCACATCATCCAGCAATGCAATCAGACCACTCATCACCCCTGCCCCGTATCAACTGCGCGTTCCGGCGAATCCTACGGGTTGGCCACGGGAGGGGCAAGGGGCAGCCGGTTGGCGCGGGGAGATTGTCTGGGCCATGGCGTTCTGCGGCGCGCGCCTCTGCGGCGATTGAGGCGGCAGATTTCACCGGGGTTGCGCTGGGGATTGCGCCGAAGATTGCGCTAACATGGCATGTTTTCGCTAACATGCGGAGGGGAAAGGCGAATTCGACATTGGACCATGCCCGCCCCCCGTCTATACCCGGCGCAAATGCCAATGGCCGCCTGGGGGGTGGCCGGAATTCAAGAGGTACTTCGATGACTGTGAAAGTCGGGATCAACGGATTTGGCCGCATTGGCCGCTGCACGCTCGCTCAGATCGCCGCATCTGGCCGCAAGGACATCCAGGTTGTGAAACTGAACGCCACGGGCCCGGCCGAAAGCGCCGCGCATCTGCTGAAATATGACAGCGTGCACGGGCGGTTCCCCAACGAGGTGGTGCTGGGTGACGGCACCATGGATGTGGGTCAGGGCCCGATGCAGCTGATGTCGACCTATGACATGAACGAGCTGGACTGGTCCGGCTGTGACGTGGTTCTGGAATGCACCGGCAAGTTCAATGACGGCGAAAAGGCCAAGGCGCATATTGAGCGCGGCGCCAAGAAGGTGCTGCTGTCCGCCCCCGGCAAGAACGTGGACAAGACCATCGTCTTCGGCGTGAATGACGAGATGCTGGAAGCGTCTGACGTGATGGTGTCGAACGGCTCCTGCACCACCAACTGTCTGGCCCCGGTGGCCAAGGTGCTGAACAACGCCTTTGGCATCGAAAGCGGCATCATGACCACGATCCACGCCTATACCGGTGACCAGCCGACGCTGGACCGTCGCCACAAGGATCTGTATCGCGCCCGCGCCGCTGCCATGTCGATGATCCCGACCTCAACCGGTGCCGCGAAAGCCCTGGGCGAGGTTCTGCCCGCGCTGAAAGGCAAGCTGGATGGCTCTGCCGTGCGCGTGCCGACCCCGAATGTCTCGGCCGTGGACCTGACCGTGGTGCTGAACAAAGACGTGTCGGAAGCCGACGTGAACGCGGTGATGAAAGAGATGTCGGAAGGCCCGATGAAGGGCGTTCTGGGGTACACCGAAGAAAAACTGGTTTCGACCGATTTCAACCACACCGAGGAAAGCTCGATCTTCGCAGCCGACCAGACCAAGGTGATCGGCGGCCGCCTGCTGCGCGTGCTGGCCTGGTATGACAATGAATGGGGCTTCTCGACCCGTATGGGCGACGTGGCCGTCAAGATGGGCTCGATCTGACCCTTTGATCCGATGAAAAATCAGACCCCCGGTCGGCCCTGCCTGCCGGGGGTTTTTCGTGGGGATCCCTCACGATCCTTTGCCCCCTGCCCCCCTTGCCCTGTCGCCGCATCCCGGTGATAAAGCGTTTCGAGACAAACTTGCGACACATGTTTATTCCGAAACGCCCACAACTTTGATATCTCTGGCAGAGTTTCAACTTTTCCCTGTCTCAGGTGAACGTCGAAACGCTTTCGTGGCCTCAACGACAGGAGCAGCCTGTGACCAATCAGATCGCCTTTTCCATTGCCTTTGTGATCCTGGTCGCTCTGGGGCTGGATTATGCCCTATCAGACCTTTCCAACAGCTTGTTCTTAGGGAGAAAATTCCTGGAGCTGACCGAATGGATGGCCTTCTGGCGCTGATCGCCCTGGTATTCATCTGACATTTTGGCAACGGGTTGCACTTCTGCGTGACCCTCTCTTGACCTTTCCGCCAAAAAAGTCATGTTAGCGCCAACATGACATGCGGCAGCGTCTTGTGCGCGCCCCCCGGAAGGAAAGACGACATGAGTGTGAAACTGGCCATCAATGGGTTTGGGCGTATCGGCAGACTGGTGCTGCGGGCGCTTGCGGAACAGGGACGTGACGATCTTGAGGTGGTGGCGATCAACGATCTCGGCTCGGTTGAGATGAATGCACATCTGCTGGAGTTTGACAGCGTTCATGGGCGGTTCCCCGGCACGGTCACCTATGGCGAAGACTGGATGGATGTGGGGCGCGGCAAGATTGCCGTCACCGCGATGCGCAACCCCGACGACCTGCCCTGGGCGCATGTGGATATTGTCCTGGAATGCACCGGGATTTTCAAAGGCGACAAGGCGCTGGTGCATCTTGGCAATGGCTCCAGCCGGGTGCTGGTTTCGGCCCCGTCTTCGGGAGCACATAACACCGTGGTCTATGGCGTGAACCATGACAGCCTGACCTCAGACCATGTGCATGTCTCCAACGCGTCCTGCACCACCAATTGCCTGGCGCCGGTGGCCAAGGTGCTGCATGAAACGGTTGGGATCGTGAAGGGGTTCATGACCACCGTGCATTCCTATACCGGCGATCAGCCGACGCTGGACCGGTTGCACAAGAAAGATTTCTACCGTGCCCGTGCCGCCGCGATGAGCATGATCCCCACCACCACAGGCGCCGCCCGCGCCGTCGGACTGGTGCTGCCGGAGCTGGCCGGCAGGCTGGATGGGGTGGCGATCCGGGTGCCGACACCGAATGTCTCCTGCGTGGATCTGACCATCGAGGCGGCGCGTGCCACGGATGCAGACGAGATCAATGCCGCGATACATGCCGCCGCCCATGGGCCGCTTCGCGGGGTGCTCAGCGTGACCGACAAACCGCTTGTCTCGGTGGATTTCAACCACGCCCCCGAAAGCTCGACCTTTGCCACCGATCAGACCCGTGTGATGGACGGCAATATGGTGCGCATTCTCAGCTGGTATGACAATGAATGGGGATTTTCAAACCGGATGCTGGATACGGCAGCGGAAATGGGGAAACACCTGTAAACACGTCGAAACGTTACAACAAAAGCCGGGGAACGCCCCGGCTTTTGTGTTTCCATAGGGGTTTATTTCTCTTAAAGCGGTTCGGAATAACCCTGTGTTCCAGGGTCAGCCCGAAACGCGTTAGAAACGCCCCGGATACATATGCAGCATATTTTGCAGATCGCTCTCGGTTGCACAGGCATCGGGATTGCTCCACATCATATCTCTCAAAATGTCCCGCTCGGCTTTCCGTTCCTCTTGTGAAGGCGACCTGCGGTCCCGGTTGCGATCCGGGCGGGGCTGGCCGAACATGCCCCCCGTCAGCCTCTCCCAGAAACTTGGTACATGTGTCAGGGACGTCATTTGCGGTTCCTCCGGTTCCGTGGATCTGCCTTCAGGCTAGGAAATGATCGGTTTTTCTGGAACGGCATTCCTTTTTGTGCTGTTCTTCAAAAATGCAGAACGCATTCCGCAACTGGTCTGATATCCGCGTCTTTCTGGCAGTTATCCGGGAGGGCTCCACCCTTGCCGCGTCCCGCAGGTTGGGCATGGCACAACCCACCGTGGCAAGACGGATCGAGGCGCTGGAACATGCAACCGGCCTGATCCTTTTTGAACGCAGCAATCGGGGCTTCGTGCCAACCGAGAGTGGGAGAGACCTGCTGCGCCATGCGGAAAAGGTCGAAGCTGCCACGTCGGCATTTGCGCAACGGGCGGGCGAATTGGCATTGGGCAAACCGATCCGGATCACGGCCTATTCCGGCAATTTCTCCCCACGCATGATTGATATTGTAAATCAGTTCTCAGCAGAAAACCCGGAGGTCGCGTTTGAGTTCATTCCCTCGGTGAAGGCGCTTGATC
This sequence comes from Aliiroseovarius crassostreae, assembly GCF_025137635.1. NCBI lineage: Bacteria > Pseudomonadati > Pseudomonadota > Alphaproteobacteria > Rhodobacterales > Paracoccaceae > Aliiroseovarius > Aliiroseovarius crassostreae. The sequence goes on from NZ_CP080772.1 coordinate 1,931,569, forward strand.
TGATGTCCGGCGAGGCCGATATTGCGCTGCGTCTGGCCAGAACCAATCCCGATCCCAACCTGATCCGCCGAAAGGTCAGTGACGCGCATTGGACGCTTTTTGGCGGGCCGTCCTATGCAGAAGAATATGGGCTTCCCCAGTCCCTTACCGATCTTGCCGGGCATAAATTCGTCACCTTCCAGCGGGACGATGTGCCGAATGTTTTCCATGAATGGCTTACGCGCAGGGTGCAGCCGGACCAGATTGTCGCCACCTATAGCGAGCTTGACCTGATGCATGCCGCGATACGGTCGGGCCAGGGGCTGGGGATCAGCAACTTAAAGCTTGTCGAAGGAGAAGAGAGACTAATCCCGTGTTTTGACAGGATTTCGGACCTGTCAGCGCCACATCTGATCCTGATTTCACCAGAAGCCTACCGGCGCCCGGAAGTGAAGGCGTTCATCACCTATTTCGCCCCGCGCTACGCCGCACTTTACAAATAGCACATTCGCAAACCGGGTCGCGCCACCCCTTACCCGATTTTCGCGAGCAGCTTTTCTTTCACCTCAGGTGTCACGAATTTCGACACGTCGCCGTCCAGCTTGGCGATCTCTTTCACCAGTTTCGAGGCAATTGCCTGATATTTCGCCTCAGCCATCAAAAACACGGTCTCAACCGATGAATCCATCGCCCGGTTCATACCAACCATCTGATATTCATACTCAAAATCCGTCACCGCCCGCAGGCCCCGCACGATGATCTGGGCGCCGACATCATGGGCACAGTCGATCAGAAGGTTTTCAAACGGATGGGCAATGATCTCGGTCCCGGTTTCCTGGGCCAGCTTGGCGCATTCCTCTTCGACCATCGCCACGCGTTCTTCCAGCGAGAACATCGGCCCCTTGCCGGTGTTGATCGCCACCCCAATCACCAACCGATCCACCAGCGCACAGGCACGGCGGATGATGTCGGTATGCCCGAGCGTGATCGGGTCAAAAGTTCCGGGATAAAGACCAACGCGCATATTCGTGCCTCCTAAAGCGTTTCGGGATAAACTTGAGACACATGTTTATTCCGAAGCGCCCACAACATTGTTATCACTTACGGCGTTTCGACTTTTCCCTGTCTCAGGTGAACGTCGAAACGCTTTAAAGCTGGGGCGCACGCAACAATATTGCGCGTGGTTTTTCAAGACTTTTGGTGCCGCCACGTAGTTCTACGTAACGGCACAATGCGCTAAAATGCGCTCAGTAGCCCATGATCATATTGGTCAGCGCTTCGGCCTGGCTCGACAGCTCATCCAGACGCGCCTTGACCACGTCACCGATCGACACCAGCCCGACCATCTCGTCACCTTCCATCACCGGCATATGGCGAAACCGACCTTCGGTCATGGTCTGCAACACCTGAATGGCCCGGTCGCCGGGGGCGCAGCTGACCAGTTTGGCGGTCATGATACTGTCAACAGTGTCGGTCAGGCACCCCGTGCCCGACGCCCCAAGGGCACTGACGACATCGCGTTCCGACACGATCCCCGCCGGGCGCACGCCATCCTCGGACACAATCACCGCGCCAATCTTTTTCTCCGACAAAAGCGCCACCGCCTCGGTGATCGAACTGCCCGGTTTAATCGTGGCAACACCGCTGATCGGTTTGTCTTTGAGAATTTGGCTGACGAGCATCTGAACCTCCTGGGGAATTATAATTTATGTCTCCAGCGTCACCCCTCACGCAACAATATGTCAAGAACATTCGGCACCTTAGAGTGTTTCTACCATGTTTTCCAACCGCGCCACCTCTGCCCGGATTCCCTGCGCCAACTCCTCTGCCACACGCGCAAAACGCTCCACCCGCGCATCCCCTTCGTGGCGCACCAGATAAAAGGACCGCGTGATCGACAGCTGGTCGGTCAGCACCCGCCGCAGTTCCGGCGCAAAAGGCAGGATGAAATCATGGGTGATGCCAACCCCGCCCCCCTGGCGCACCATGCCCAGCTGCACCGCCACCAGGTTGGAGGCCAGCTGCACCCGCTCAATCCCCAGCTTGGTCAGGAAATCAAGCTCGGGATAAAAGATCATGTCCTGAATATACCCCACAATCGGATGATCCCGCAGATCCGCCAGCCGCTCCAGCCGGGGGGCGTGCCGCAGATAGGTCTCACTTGCCGCAAGATGCAGGTGATAGTCGGTGATCCGCTGCACGGTGACCCGGCCTGCCTGCGGGGGGCTGACGGTAATCGCCATATCCGCTTCCCGTTTTGACAGGTTGATCACACGGGGCAGCGCCACGACCTGCAATTCCAGCTCCGGGTGCTGGCGCTGAATCTGCGCACAGACCTGCGGCAGGATATAACTGGCGCAGCCATCCGTGGCGCCAATCCGCACCTGACCGGACAATTGCCCGGACTGTCCACGCAGCTCATCCGCCCCGGACAGAACCGCCTGCTCTGCCCGTTCCGCATGGGACAACAGACGCGAGCCCGCCTCGGTCAGCGCATAGCCCTGCGGTGACTTGGTGAACAGAACCTGCCCCAGATCGCCCTCGAGCTTGGCCACCCGCCGCCCCACCGTGGCCGCATCGCGCTTGAGCCCCCTGCCCGCCCGCGACAGGCTTTCCGCCCGCGCCACCGCCAGAAACACTTTCAGATCATCCCAGTCCAAGGCTTCCTCCGCCCTCTCTCCTCCCCTTTATTTTCTGGTCATAAATATCCTGGGGGAGTCCCACCCGCAGGGTGAGGCGGGGGCAAAGCCCCCCATCAGGCTCACGCAGTGAGCCACCAACAGCGCGCTGAGGCGTGAGCCGAAGCGCCCCTCTCCTGCTATCACTCATTTTGCATTTTTGCAAAACCCTTTTGAGAAATACCCTCTTTCCAACCGCACAAACGCAAGACTAACCTGCGCGCAGAAATTTGGGAGAACCACCATGAAACAACTTGGTCACTGGATCAATGGTCAACTGGTCGACGGCACCTCGGGCCGCACCGCTGACGTCTACAACCCCGCCACCGGCGAAGTGCAGGCACAGGTTGCCCTGGCCACCAAGGCCGAGCTGGACGCCGCTGTTGCAAGCGCGGCCGAAGCCCAGAAAATCTGGGGCGCCACCAACCCGCAGAAACGGGCCCGCGTGATGATGGCACTGGTTGGCCTGATCAACCGCGATATGGACAAGCTGGCCGAGGCCCTGTCGGCTGAGCACGGCAAGACCATCCCCGACGCCAAGGGCGACGTGCAGCGCGGTCTGGAAGTGATCGAATACTGCATCGGTGCGCCGCAGATGCTGAAAGGTGAGTTCACCGACAGCGCCGGCCCCGGCATCGACATGTATTCCATGCGCCAGCCGCTGGGTGTTGTCGCCTCGATCACGCCCTTCAACTTCCCCGCCATGATCCCGCTTTGGGGCATGGGCCCGGCGCTGGCCGCGGGCAACGCGATGATCCTGAAACCGTCCGAGCGTGACCCCTCGGTGCCGCTGATGCTGGCCGCACTGTGCAAAGAAGCAGGCCTGCCTGATGGTGTGCTGCAGGTGGTGAATGGCGACAAGGATGCGGTGGACGCGATCCTTGACAATGACACGGTTCAGGCCGTGGCTTTCGTCGGCTCGACCCCGATTGCGCATTACATCTATTCGCGTGCCACCGCCAACGGCAAGCGCGCGCAGTGTTTCGGTGGTGCGAAGAACCACATGATCATCATGCCCGACGCCGACATGGAGCAGGCAGCTGACGCTCTGGTCGGCGCGGGCTTCGGCGCCGCTGGCGAACGCTGCATGGCGATCTCGGTTGCTGTTCCGGTTGGGGCTGAGACCGCAGACAAGCTGCGTGACGCCCTGGTGCCGCGCATCGAGAAGCTGAAAGTGGCGCCCTACACTGCTGGCGACGACGTGGATTACGGCCCGGTTGTGACCTCGGCCGCCAAGGAAAACATCCTGCGTCTGATCCAGACCGGTGTTGATCAGGGCGCTGATCTGGTTGTGGACAACCGCGACTTCAGCCTGCAGGGCTATGAAGAGGGCTTCTTTGTTGGCCCGCATCTGTTCGACAACGTCACCACCGACATGGATATCTACAAGCAAGAGATCTTTGGCCCGGTTCTGTCGATGGTGCGCGCGGAAAGCTATGAAGAGGCCATCGGCTATGCCATGGACCACGAATATGGCAACGGCACCGCGATCTATACCCGCGACGGTGACACCGCCCGTGATTTCGCCAACCGGATCAACATCGGCATGGTCGGCATCAACGTTCCGATCCCGGTTCCGCTGGCCTATCACACCTTTGGTGGCTGGAAGAAATCGGGCTTTGGCGATCTGAACCAGCACGGCCCGGACGCGTTCAAATTCTACACCCGCACCAAAACCGTGACCTCGCGCTGGCCGTCGGGCATCAAGGAAGGTGGCGAGTTCAACTTCAAGGCCATGGACTGATCCATAACATCAGATCCGCGCAATCTGCGGGCTGAGGAACCGTTAAGACCCAGAGCGCCCCGAGAGAAATCTCGGGGCGTTTTTTATGCATCCCAGCCCCGCAAACTACCGCTTGGGTTGTTCATCGGAAAATCGGTAAAAATAGATTTTTCCTTTTATTTTCATAAATTATGGAATATTTCAGTGAATTGAATCGACTTCCCTCGCGCAATAACTTAGCATTTTCAACAACCACTGATTGTTTTTCGGATACTGAAATGGTGAAGAGTGAGTATTTTCCCACCAGCGCATTGCTGTGTCAGTCCCTGTCCGGGGAAATCGGGCTGTCTCAGCTGGGCCTCCTGCTGCCAGACCTGCAAGACCATCCCGTCCCGCCCGGAGGGTATGATGCGCTGATCGACCTGTCCGGGGCCACCGATATTGACTGCAGTTTCACCGGCATGGCCACGCTGGTGCGCGCACGCAAAGCGCGACAGAAAACCCATCGCCCGCCCAACCGCATCGCGATCTGGGCCCCCGGTGATCTGGCCTTTGGCACCTGTCGTATGCTGGAACAACTGGCGCAGGGGGAGCTGGCGCTGGATCTGGCGGTGATGCGAGAGGAAGAGGAAGCCCTGGCTTTTCTGCACCGTTCGGAGCGACGGCTTGAGACCCTGCGCGATCATCTGGAACGTGCTGAGCGCAACGCCTCGGCGGCTTCGGCCTAACGCGTTTTCCTATCGCGCTGATCAACGGAATATCGAAACGCATGAAAGCGTGTTCAGTTCAATTGGACACGCTTTCATCCCTGTGCTGCTTAATCCATGTGCTGCACATTTCGCTGGTCCCCCAGCAGCGCATCCAGATCTGCGCTTTCAAAGCCCAGGAACCGCAGCGCGTCCTGTTCGGCGCGAAACAGGCTGACCTGCTCCTCCAGCACCCCTTCGGCCATCTGCTCAAACAATCGTGAGAGCACAAAGCCGACCGGGCTGTCGACAAGGATGGCGCACTTCTCGGGGCACGGCAGGTCTTCGTAGACTTTCGATTGCAGATTGACCAGTTCTTTCATCCCGGTCTCAGAACTGTCCACCGCAAGCAGGGCACGTGAATCGGTCAGGCAGACATAGCCCTTTGGCACATGGAACCCATACATCCATTCCGCCATCCGCCCCGCCAGAGAGGTCATGCTGATCGCCCCCCAAAGCCGGACATGGACCAGTTTCAGGTCCGGATAATACCGCGCTGACTGAGGCATCCCCTCCTCCTTCGTGACTTGCGCAAACCCATTACCGCATCAGCGGCCCAAGCGGCGCCGATTGCGTCACATGTTAACCAACTCCGCCCTGCAAGCAATCCTTTACTGGCAAAACACATGTGCGGCGCTTGCCCACCGGGCGATTTCCTGCATGATGATCAGGCAGGGTGGCCACTTCGCCCCGCAAAAGGGGGGCAAATGGCACGTCAGGAACCGGCTTTTTCCATCGGCATCGAAGAAGAATACCTTCTGGTCGACCGCAACAGTTATGAACTGGCCCGCGCCCCGGACCAGATGATGCAGGATTGTCTGGCGGAACTGGAGGGGCAGGTCAGCCCGGAATTCCTGCAATGCCAGATCGAGATCGGCACCAAGGTCTGCGCCAATGTGGCGCAGGCGCGTGAGGATCTCAAACATCTGCGCGCCGCTGTCTCCAAACATGCCGCGCGCTATGATCTTGCGCCGATCGCGGCCTCCTGCCATCCCTTTGCCGACTGGAAAGACCAGCATCACGTGGACAAGGACCGTTACAACGATCTGCGCCGCGACCTGGCTGGCGTGGTGCGGCGGATGCTGATCTGCGGCATGCATGTGCATGTGGGCATTCCCACCCCCGACACGCGCATCGACCTGATGAACCAGCTGAGCTATTTCCTGCCCCACCTGCTCGCGCTGTCGGCCTCGTCCCCGTTCTGGCAGGGCGAAGATACCGGGCTGGCGAGTTACCGTCTGACGGTTTTTGACAACCTGCCCCGCACCGGCCTGCCGCCCCATCTGTCCAGCTGGTCCGAATATGAGCGGTCCGTGCAGGCGCTGGTGGATATCGGCGTGATCGAGGACAGTTCAAAAATCTGGTGGGACCTGCGCCCCTCCTCGCGCTTTCCGACCATCGAGGCGCGGATCTGTGATGTGCAGCCCCGGTTGGAAAACACCCTCAGCCTTGCTGCCCTGATCCAGGCCCTGACCCGGATGCTGTGGCGCCTGAAGCAGAAAAACCAGCGCTGGCGCACCTATGACAATTTCCTCATCGCCGAGAACCGCTGGCGGGCCCAGCGATACGGCGTGTCCGGTGGGTTGATTGATTTTGGCTGCGGTGAAATTATCCCGTTTGACCAGTTGCTTGAGGATATGCTCACCCTGGTGGAGGAGGATGCGGCGGCGCTGGGATCCACGGCCGAGGTCGAAGCCGCCCGCGCCATCCTGACCCAAGGCGTCCCCGCTGATCGCCAACGCGCGGTGTTTCTGGATTCGGTTGAGGCGGAAAAACCTGTCCCCGAGGCGCTGAAGGACGTGGTGCGCCATTTGATCGACGAATACCACGCAGATTTGTAAGCCACTCGGCGGCGGCTGCGCACGGCGAGAAGGGGCTCTGCCCCTCGGACTTTGTCTGGGCTCCGCCCGTTCTTCGGGCGAATTGATCCCCCAGATCAATTCCGAGGAGCACCTCGAACCCCGGGATATTTCTGACCAGAAAATGAGCGAAAGCCCGGGCGCTCAGCCCCATGTCTGAGGCGCGATTTTTTCCGGTGGCGGGCGCTGGCTGAAAAACTCCTGAAAGAATTGGCCGATAGCGTTCACGCAAGCCAATCACGCGGACGGGAGGAGACCGGCATGGATTTTGCGCTTTCCGAGGAACAGACCCTTATTTTCGACATGGCCAAGGGCTTTGGCGAGGAGCATATCGCCCCTCATGCCGAGGCGTGGGAGATCGAAGGCACCATTCCACGTGACCTTTGGAAAGGGCTGGCTGAGCTGGGGCTTGGCGGGGTGTATGTGTCAGAGGAATATGGTGGCTCGGGCCTGTCGCGTCTGGATGCAACGCTGGTGTTCGAGGCACTGGCGATGTCCTGCCCGTCGGTCGGTTCGCTTCTGTCGATCCACAATATGTGCGGCGGCATGATTGATAAATTCGGCACGCCCGAGGACAAGGCCAAGTGGCTGCCGGACCTGTGTTCGATGGAGAAGATCTTTTCCTATTGCCTGACTGAACCCGGTTCGGGCTCGGACGCGGCCGCGTTGAAAACCCGTGCCGAGAAGGTTGATGGCGGGTATCGGATGAATGGCAACAAGGCCTTCATTTCGGGCGGCAATTATTCGGATGTCTATGTGACCATGTGCCGGACCGGCGCGGATGGCCCCAAGGGGATTTCGACCCTGGTGGTGGAAAACGGCACACCGGGTCTGAGTTTCGGCGCCAATGAACGCAAGATGGGCTGGAAGGCGCAGCCGACCTCTCAGGTGCAGTTCGACGATTGTCTGGTGTCTGAGGAAAATCTGCTGGGGGAAGAGGGCAAGGGCTTTGCCTATGCGATGGCGGGGCTGGACGGGGGCCGCCTGAACATTTCGGCCGGGGCTCTTGGGGGCGCGCAGAAGGCGCTGGATCTGACGCTTCAGTATATGGGTGAGCGCAAGGCCTTTGGGAAGACTCTCGACCAGTTTCAGGCGCTGCAATTTCGGTTGGCGGAATATGAGACCCGGCTGCAGGCGGCGCGCATTTTCCTGCGCCAGGCGGCGTGGAAGCTGGACAATGGGGCGCATGATGCGTCGAAATTCTGCGCCATGGCCAAGCTGATGGTGACGGATGCCGCCTTTGACGTGGCCAATGGCTGTTTGCAGCTTCATGGGGGCTATGGCTATCTTTCGGATTATGGGATCGAGAAGATCGTGCGCGACCTGCGGGTGCATCAAATTCTTGAAGGGACCAATGAAATCATGCGGTTGATTGTCTCACGCCAGTTGCTCATCGAACGGGATCGGGGGTAAACCCTGTGCTTGACGGGGGCGTAAGGCCCGGACAACAAAGCAACAGGACAGACGGGCATATGACCGATATCACCACGCGACGGATAGGCAAGGCCGGGCGCATCACCCTTAACCGCCCCAAGGCGCTGAATGCCGTCACCCATGACATGTGCCGCGAAGTCGAGGGCGCGCTGGAGGTCTGGCGCGACGACGACGCGGTGGGCGTGATCATCATGGATGCGGCCGGTGAAAAGGCCTTTTCGGCCGGGGGCGATATTGCCGCGCTTTATGACAGCGGCATCCGGGGCGACTTTGCCTTTGGACAGGCCTTCTGGCGTGACGAATACCGGCTGAACGCCAAGCTGCGGGAATATCCCAAACCGATCATCAGCTTTCTGCACGGTCTGGTGCTGGGGGGCGGGGTTGGCCTTGGCTGCCACGGATCGCATCGGATTGTGGGCGAGACGAGCAAGATCTCAATGCCCGAATGCCTGATTGGCCTGGTGCCGGATGTGGGCGGTTCAATGATGCTGGCCAATGCACCGGGCTGGACCGGGCTTTATGCAGGCCTGACCGGGACACGCCTGAAAGCGGGGGATGCAATTGCCCTTGGCTTTGCGGATCTGTTCATTCCCGAGGCGGACTGGCCTGCCCTGATAGAGACACTTGAGGCAACCGGTGATGTGACCTGCCTGACCGCGGCAGCCCAGCCTGCCCCCGAAGGCCCTGTAATGGCCGCAAGGTCCGACATTGACGCGCTGTTTGATGCCCCCACCCTGCCCCTGCTGCTTGCGCGGTTGCGCAGGGCAGAGGGAGACTTGGCGCGCGCAGCGCTGCAGGTCATCGAGGGGGCCTCTCCGCTGGCGCTGGCGTACACGATCTGGATGCTGCATCAGCTCAGAGGCAACCGCAATCTGCGCGACGCGTTGCAGCTGGAATACCGCTTTACCGCGCGGGCCATGGAACATGGGGATTTCATCGAGGGTATTCGTGCCGCGATCATCGACAAGGACCGCAGCCCGCGCTGGAAACATGACATCGACGCCCTGCCAGAACAGGATCTTGCCATCATGCAGGCCGATCTGGGCGCGTTGGAACTGACATTCTGAGGAGGAAAAACATGAAAATCGGATTTATCGGATTAGGCAATATGGGCGGCCCGATGGCGGCCAACCTGGCGGGGGCCGGCCACGAGGTTGTCGGGTTCGACATGGCACCGGTCGACATCGAAGGCGTGACCATGGCGGCCTCGGGCGCAGAGGCCGCGACCGGTGCCGACGTGGTGGTCACCATGCTGCCCAATGGCCAGATCCTGCGGGCCGTTGCCAATGAGATCATCCCTGCGATGAGCGCAGGTGCGGCTTTTGTCGATTGCTCAACCGTGGATGTGGAAAGTGCCCGCGCGGTGGCGGAACAGGCGGTGGCGGCGGGGCTGCTCGCGGTGGACGCACCGGTTTCAGGCGGCGTTGGCGGGGCTGCGGGTGGCACGCTTACCTTCATGGCAGGCGGCTCGGATGATGCTTTTGCCAAGGCAGAGCCGCTGTTTGACATCATGGGGCAGAAAGCGGTGCATTGCGGGGCCTCCGGCGCCGGTCAGGCCGCTAAAATCTGCAACAACATGATCCTCGGCATCACCATGGTTGGCACCTGCGAAGCCTTTGCCCTGGCCGACAAGCTGGGTCTGGATCGCCAGAAAATGTTTGACGTGGTGTCGACCTCCTCTGGCTATAGCTGGACCATGAACGCCTATTGCCCCGCACCGGGTGTCGGGCCGCAATCCCCTGCGGACAATGATTACAAGCCGGGCTTTGCGGCAGAATTGATGCTGAAGGATTTGCGTCTGAGCCAGCAGGCTGCGGAAGCTGCGGATGCGGACACGCCGATGGGGCTGCGCGCCACCGAGCTTTACACCAGCTTTGTCGAGGACGAGGATGGGCAGGGCATGGATTTCTCGGCCATGCTGCCGCGGTTTGAAAAGCGCGGGCGCAACTGACATCGGCGACGAGGGGGCTCTGCCCCCTTCGAACCCCCGAGGTATTTTGGGCAAGAAAAAGGGGCGCGGTTTGGGGCTCTGTCTTTTACGGGGGCGGAGTTTTTAACAAGGTGTGACCATCTGCGCCATGTCGTTGCATCTGCAACATGGTAAAAAGAGATTACGAACTGTGGGAGGTTCGCATGAGCTGGACGCAGGACAGCGACGAGATGGCCGGGCTGGACGCCCCGGCCCGTGCTCTTTTGAACACGCTGGCCCCTTTGGATGTGCCCAAAGGGGCCATTCTGTTTGCACCGGGCGAAGCGGTGAAGGGCTATGTTGTCATGCTTTCGGGGCAGGTGGAAGTGAACCTGATCGGACCCAACGGGCGTGACATTCTGCTCTATCGTGTGGCCCCCGGTCAGAGCTGCATCCAGTCCACCCTGGGCCTTTTGGGCGGGGAGGAATACACCGCGGAGGCCATGGCCCAGAGCCCGTCCCGCCTTGTTCTCATTCCGAAAGATGTGTTTTTCGCGCTGATCGACAGCTCTCCCGGATTTCGCCGCCTCGTTTTCGGGGCGTTCGCGGAACGAATGCAGGCGATGATGCAACTGATCGAAAATGTCAGTTTCATGTCGGTGGAGGCGCGGCTTGCGACCTTGATCCTTGACCGGGCGGGGCCTGACAATTGCCTGAAAATGACGCAGGCCGAAATCGGACGCGCCATCGGCACGGCGCGCGAGGTGATCTCGCGTCGGCTTGACAGGCTGGCACAATCCGGGCTGGTGGCCCATGAACGCGGGGTTGTGACGGTTCTGGACCGAAAGGGGCTGGAAGAGATTTGCCGCGCCCCGGCATTCTGAGCAGGTTTTTTCCTCTCTGTGTGACAGGGTCACATGCCATGCCCGCCCCCCTCCTCTATCCTGATGCCAGATAGAACAGGAGACGTCTCATGACCAAGAATATCGGCGGCATCGACCGCATTATCCGAATCGCAATCGGCGCGGCCCTGATTGTCTGGGCCATCATGGGCGGCCCGATCTGGGCTTGGATCGGCATCGTGCCGATGGCCACCGCCATCTTGGGCTGGTGCCCGCCCTACGCTATTCTGGGCATTAAAACCTGCAAGATGAAACAATAAAGCTTTTTGCAACTTTTACACTGTATCCCTAGGGAAGTGTTGAGTTGTACCGCTGTGTTCACATTCCCAGACCACAGCTGAGTTTCAGTCTGTAAGTAGCCAGTCCGCAGGGGCCGCAAGTCGCGGCTCCTGTTTTTTGTGCGCGGCCCCTCCTGGGGAAATCATCTAGAAAGCGAAAAGGCGCAGGTCCGAAAACCCGCGCCTTTCTTCTTGGCTCAAATACTCCGGGGTAAGCGAGCTTGCCTCGCGAGGGGCAGAGCCCCTTCCCCGGGACATATCTACTTCGTTATGATCTCTGGCCCCATCAGCGTGGTCGGCAACCAGGTCGACAGGAACGGGATATAGGTCACCATGATCAGGAAGACGAACAGCACGGCCAGGAAGGGTGCAGCCGCCTTCACCACCTTCATCATCGGCATCCCGGCAACACCCGAGGTCACGAAGAGGTTCAGACCAACCGGCGGGGTGATCATGCCGATTTCCATGTTCACCACCATGATGATGCCCAGGTGGATCGGGTCCACACCCAGTTCGATGGCAATCGGGAACACCAGCGGTGCCACGATCACGATCAGGCCCGAGGGCTCCATGAACTGCCCGCCGATCAGCAGGATCACGTTGACGATGATCAGGAACATGATCTTGCCGAAACCAGCCGACAGCATCGCGCCTGCGATTTGCTGCGGGATCTGCTCGTCGGTTAGCACATGTTTCAGGATCAGCGCGTTGGCGATAATGAACATCAGCGTGATGGTCAGCTTGCCCGCGTCAAACAGCGTCTTGCGGGTGTCTTCGTGGAAAAACGCGGTGATCAGCGCCTGCGGGCGTTGGAACACGGTTTTCTTGCCATTACCCTTGTCCGCCAGCGGCCCCATATCGCGATAGATGAAGGTCGCCACGAGGAACGCATACACGGAGGCAACAGCCGCCGCTTCGGTGGGGGTGAAAAGCGCACCGGTGATGCCGGGGATGCCATAGATACCCACCATGATGATCACGATCAGCAACAGACCCCAGACCGCATCGCCAAAGCTCTCAAGCACTTCCTTGATGCCCGCGAACTCACCTTTCGGCATATTCTTGATCGTGGCGATCACGTAGATCGCGATCATCAGCATGACACCGGCCATGATGCCGGGAATAACGCCGGCCAGGAACATGCGGCCCACGGATACCTCAACGGCGGAGGCGTAAACCACCATCACGATCGAGGGCGGAATGAGGATGCCCAGCGTGCCCGCGTTACAGATCACACCGGCGGCGAAATCCTTGGTGTAGCCCACCTGGCGCATCGCCGCGATCACAATGGTCCCGATTGCCACCACGGTGGCGGGCGACGATCCGGAAAGGGCTGCAAACAGCATACAGGCAAACACACCCGCAATTGCCAGACCACCGCGCATATGGCCCACACAGGCAATCGAGAAGCGGATGATCCGCTGCGCCACGCCGCCGGTGGACATGAAGCTGGAGGCAAGGATGAAGAACGGAATGGCAAGAAGCGTATAATGCCCCGCTTCCGCTTGATAAAAGCTCTGCGCCACCGACGCGAGCGAGGTGTCGGAGAAGAGCAGCAGGAAGAGGATCGAGCTCATGCCCAGCGCCACCGCAATGGGCACGCCGATCATCAGAAACCCGATCACCATCAGAAAAAGAAAGACTACATCCATGGATCAGGTCCCCGGTTTTTGTGCGGCGTCATCGCCGTCATCATCATCATGTTGAAGCTGGTCGATTTCGTCTTCGACCTCGTGGCTTACGATCAGGCTGTCCTGACGCCCAGACCAGATCCGCAGGGTGGCCTGCAAGAACCGGAACAAAAGCAGCGCCATACCAATCGGCAGGATGGCATAGGGGATCACGCGTGGCAGCTTGTCATAGGCCTCACCCTGGTTGATCCAGCCTTCCAAAAAGCGCAGGAAATCGGGCATCGGCACCTGATCGGTGATATACCAGGCCTGGTCGCGGGTCTTTTCGAACCCGGTCGGGAACCAGCGCCCCGAGGTCCGGTCAAGCGCGGCATAAGGCGCCCAGTAATCCCACGCCCCCTTGAGCAGCAGGAAGGCATAGGCGATGCAGACCGCCGCTGCGATCAGCGCAACCGTCTTGCGGACCCCTGTGGGCAACACATTGGTCAGCGCGTCGACGCCCAGATGGGCCGTGATCTTGACCCCGTAGCTCACACCGAACAGCACAAGCCAGGCAAAGAGGATCAGCACCACCTCCAGCCCCCAGATGATCGAGCTGTTGAACACGTAGCGCAGTACCACGTTGGTGAAGGTGATCATGGTCATCAGGCCGAGCAGCACGGCAATCGCCGTCTCTTCGAAACCTGTTTTATGTGTGGATGAATGGCTCATTTCGCCCCCTTCTCGTCCCCGCTCACGGCCTGGCAACCCGGTTGAAACCCTCATTCCGGTCGATTGATTGCAGGCGGCTATGTCAGGATTTTGGGAAAACCCGGGGCCCATTTTCTGGACAGGCCCCGGATGTCACGCAGAAACTCGTAACACGTGAGTGGCTTAGTACATTGCGTTGGTTTTCTGTGCTTCAGCGATGTTCTCGGCGCCTACGTCACCTTCAAACTGTGCCCAAACCGGTTTCATGGCTTCGACCCAGGCCGCGCGCTGTTCGTCGGTCAGCTGGCGCACCACGCCACCGGCGTCGATGATCGACTGCTTGGCGGCCTCGTTCACGGCAAAGGCTTCGCCGTTGCGCTGCTGGGACACTTCTTTCAGGATCTGTGCCAGTTGGTCACGCACATCCCCCGGCAGGCCTTCCCACCAGTCCACATTGGTCACGACCAGATAGTCGATGATGCCGTGGTTGGTTTCGGTCACGCCGTCCTGCACCTCAAAGAATTTCTTGCCATAGATGTTCGACCAGGTGTTTTCCTGACCATCCACAACGCCGGTCTGCAGCGCGCCGTATACTTCTGAGAAGGCCATCGGCTGCGGGCTTGCCCCGATTGCTTCCATCTGTGCCACCAGCACGTCCGAGGTCTGCACGCGGAACTTCAGGCCTGCTGCGTCAGACGGCATTTCCAGCGGCTTGTTGGCCGAGAATTGTTTCAGACCATTGTGCCAGAACGCGAGGCCCAGAAGGCCACGACGGGTCATGGTTTCTTTCATCGCCTGACCGGTTTCCGACTGTTGGAACGCGTCCACCGCATCCATGTTCTTGAACATGAAGGGCAGGTCAAAGATGCGGAATTTCTTGGTGAAGGCTTCGAACTTCGACAGCGACGGGGCGGCCATCTGCACGTCACCCTGCAGCATCGCTTCCAGCACCTGGTTGTCGTTATAAAGGGTCGAGTTCGGGAACACCTCCATACAGGCTTTGCCGTTCATCTCGTCGTTCACGCGGCTCTCCAAGAGCGACGCGGCGATCCCCTTCGGGTGCTTGTCGGCATTGGTCACATGGCTGAACTTGATCACGATCTCACCGTCATCACAGGCGGCCTGCGCGGTGCCCATGGAAACGGTCAGAGCGAGGGCCGATACGGCCAGAGTAAGGAATTTCATAAGATGTCCTCCCAGACAGAATTGCTTCCTACATCCTGAAAACGGATGTTGCAGCCATTGGGGCATGGGGGGACGGACCTGCCAAGGGGAGAGGCAGAGGTTGCGCTAACGCTGAATTTTTACGTTATTTTTCATGAGATTGCCTGAGTTAATGGCAGATTGGGAATTGCGTGGGCTGGTCAAGTGGGCGAATTTCCACACAGGGCATTTTCAGTGTGTGCGGTTTTTCGCACATTGCGCGAGACCGGATCGGGCGAATCACCATGGCTTTTGCAGCAAACTGGAACGAATCAGCTCATCGTGGATGAGGTCGCATCGCATACCCAGTGGCCGGAATGAGCCCAGAGTGTCTATAACTCACATCTAATACCGGATGTATTTCCTCTCCATAGGTGTGTCCAAGGAAAATCGTGACATAGCTGCTTCGCCTTCACATATTAAGTTGACCAACGCCAGAAAGTTCATTCTGCAATTGACAAAAATTACAATGGTCCTAGTTTACGAAATGCGGAAGAATAGCCAAGATGGCATCTTCCGTGGTGAAGAGCTAAGGCATTGAAGAAACCTGTAGGCGGTGCCTGTGAAAAGGTTACAAACCTTCGCGACCAGTTCTCGAATTTTTCGAAAACTGGTTGTGAAATGTCAAAAAAACTACAAAAAATCCGAAATCAAAAATACGCTTCTCAAGATGGCCTCTGCTTTTATTGCAACCAGCCTATGTGGCTGGGGTCGTCAGAAAATTTCTGTTCGACTCATTCCATATCCAGGCGTTTGGCAAGTTTGTACCAATGCACTGCAGAACATTTAGTAGCCGCATCTGAAGGTGGGCCCACCTCTCCAACAAACATCGTGGCGGCCTGTAAATACTGTAACAGTACTCGCCATCGCGCAAAGCGACCCCTTTCACCGGATGCCTACAAAAATCAGGTGCGTAGCCGACTGAAGATGGGAAAGTGGCCTCAGTTGCACCCTCCCACTACTGCGCTCAACGGGCGCGGAAATTCGCGTTGGTGAACAAGCCCCAATTTTAACAACTCGCAGGATGGCAACAAATCGTCCGCAATCCGGGCAATCACCCCCGATAATCCTCCGCCCGAATCCCATGGCGGGTGAGCTTATCGTAAAAGGTCTTACGCGGGAGTTTCAGGTCGCGGGCCGCCGCCGTGGCGCCGCCGCCGTGTCGCCGCAGGGCTTCGATCAGCAGGGTGCGTTCCACTTGGGCGAGCTGCTGGGCAAGGCCCGGGCGTTCGCCCTCACCATCCTCCACGTCGCCCAAGCCTAATCCCATGGCAAAGCGCATCGCCGTGTTCATCAGCGCCCGCGCATTGCCCGGCCAATCCTGCGCCATCAGTTGCGAGATCACCTCCTGGCTGATTTCCGGCGGGGTCAGTGCCGCCTGTTCGCTGGCGATCGACACATAATGGCGAAACAGAACCGGAATATCGTCCTTGCGTTCGCGAATGGCCGGGATACGCACGCGCAGCACGTCGAGCTTGTAGAAAAGATCCGGGTTGAACCGGCCTTCCGCGACCTCCGCGGCCAGATCGCGATAAGTGCCCACCACCACACGGGTCTGCCCCTGTTTTTCCAACAGGTCCAAAAGCGCAAACTGCGTCGATGGGTCCAGAGCGGCAATCTCATCGAGGAACAATGTCCCCCCTTCGGCCCGCTCATACGCCTCCGCCAACCCCTCCGGCGTCAGCCCCGCCGCCGGGCGTTTCACCAAGGGCCGCATCGCCCCTGCGGAAAGAAGATGCACCACCTCGCCCACCTTGGCAGTGCCCGATCCCGGCTCGCCGCAGATCAACACTTCGGCCTGCATCTTGGCCACCGCCCGCACCCGCGCCCGAAGCTCCTCGGCCAGCACGCTTTCGCCAAACAAAAGACGTGACGCGGCATCGCCCTTTTCCAGCGAATGTTTCAGCGCACGGTTTTCAAGGATCAGCGAGCGCGTCGCCAGGGCGCGCTCCACCACCGAAAGGAACACATTGGTATCACAGGGTTTTTCCAGAAAATCAAAGGCGCCGGCGGTCATGCCCCGCACCGCCATCGGAATGTCACCTTCGCCGGTCAGCAAGATCACCGGCAGGTCGCCATCCACCCCCTGCACCCAATCAAGAAGCTGGAACCCATCCTTGCCCGGCATCCGGATATCGCTGACCACCACGCCCGCAAAATCGCGCGCCACATGGTCTTTCGCCTCGATGTAGCTGCCCGCCAGCACCGCGTCATACCCCGCCAGTTCCAGCGTCTGACCCAGTGCCTCGCGCACCATCGCATCATCATCTACAAGCAGCACCTGCGTGGTCATGCACCCTCCTCCCATCGGTCGAGTTCCACGGTGAACACCGCACCCTGATCACTGTTGCGGCCCCGAATGTCGCCGCCGAAACTTTGCACCAGACCATAAGAGATCGACAGGCCGAGGCCCATCCCTTCCTCGCCCACTTCCTTGGTCGTGTAAAAGGGTTCGAAAATCTTGTCCGGGTCCGCGATGCCGGGGCCGGTGTCGCAGACACTGACGCTGATACGGTCCGCGCGGGTCAGCTCAAGGGTGATTTCCCGGCGCTCCTGTCCGATCATGGCATCCGCGGCGTTGTTGATCAGATTGACGAATACCTGCCCAAGCCGCACCTCTCCGCCGCGCACGAACACCGGGCCTGACGGGCGGGCCCAGCGCAGCGCCACCCCTTCTGCGCGCAGCCGCGCACCGGTCAGATCCACAGCGGTATCAAGGACATGCACAATGTCGATCCGTCCCAGGGGTTCGCTTTCATTGCGGGCAAAGGCGCGCAGGTTCTTGATGATCCGGTCCATCCGCCCCGCCAGTTCCGAAATCCGCCCCAGATTGACGCCCGCCTGTTCCGGCGCGCCCCGGTTGAGGAATTCCGTGCCATTGTCGGCAAAGCTGCGAATGGCCATCAGCGGCTGGTTAAGCTCATGGCTGATCCCGGCTGACATCTGCCCCAAAGCCGACAGTTTGCCCGCCTGAACCAGATCCGCCTGGGCCTGGCGCAGGTGGTCATTGGCCTCGCGCAAGGCACGGGTGCGCGCGGCGACCCGCGCCTCAAGCCGCGCATTCACCGCCGCTTCCACCGACAGGCGATCAGACAGGGCACGGCGCCGCTCCGCCAGCACCAAAAGCACCGCACCGAAGACGAGAAAGACCGCCACCGCCACGGCGGCCTGCTGGCTTGCGGTGCGAATGGTCGGAGAGGTGTCGAGCAGGATCTCTCCGGTCATGTCAATCACCGGCAAATCGGCCGCCAGATGCAACGCATGTCCGGGCAGATAGGGGCCGCCGCTCAGCGACCAGATGTCATGACCAAACCAGCGGGTCTTGCTGTGATCCGGAAACCCCTCATCGCCGAACCGGTTTGTCAGCGTCAGTTCAGAGCGGTTGGTCACAAAAACCTGTCCCTGATCATTGACGAAATAGACCGCGGCGGCGCTGGTTGGCCAGTTCTGTTCAAAAAGCCAGATATCAACCTCGGCGACAACGGCGCCACGCGCAGGCCCCGGCCCCGCAAAAACCGGCGCCGCAAAGGAGAACATACGCCGGGTCATGCCGTTGGTCGCCAAACGCGTCCCATTTGCCCGGCCCAGCGCCCCGTTCAAAGCACGCGCCAGCGGGGCTGTTTTCGGATCCGGCGCTGAGGCACCCGGTTTGGTGGTGGCCAGAACCTGCCCGTCACGATCCACAAGGGTGATCGCCGCAGCACCGGTCTTGTCCACCATCTCACGCAGCAGGTCCGATGCGTCCCTGGCCCCCCCCTGCCCCTTGAGCCGTGCCACCATCTCCGGGTGATCGGCCAGCAGAACCGCCAGTTCACGATAGCGCAGCAGGTGGCGGGTCAGGCGGTCCGAGGCCAGCGTCAGGTCGATACGCCCCCGTTCTTCCAATGCCGTCAACGCAGATTGCCACGAAACAAGCCAGACCCCTGCTGAAAACAGCAAAGCCGTCACAAGAAAGGCAAGAACCCATATGGATCGCAAAGACTTGACCATGAGCGGAGCATAGAAACGCAGCTGCCACTTGACCACCCGGTTTCATTTTTTTGCTGGTCATCTGCGCGGCCCGACCGGCGTCCGCCCCCCCCTGCTGCCTGACCGGCATGGCCTCGCGTCGCTCGGCAGCTTTCTTGCCTTCGGCGAAGGTATTTGCGGCAAGAAAAAAGAGAGGGGGGCCCTCTCTTTCAAAGCTGCTGCTTTTTCCTTGCGCGGTCATCGGCGCCTCCGCCTGTACCGCGCACCCATTTTGTCAGCTGAAGGTTAACAATTCATTGCGCCTTTTTCTTGCTCAAAATACCTCGGGGTGAGGGCCCTCTTGCAAAGAGGGGCCGAGGGGCAGCGCCCCTTCCAGGCTTCAGACCGGCAATTCAGTGGAGAACTTGATCTCTTCCATCGACAAAAGCGCGGTCACATTGAAAATCTTCACCTCGGAAATCAGCGCCTGATAAAATTCGTCATAGGCGCGGGCGTTTTTCACGCGCACTTTGAGAATATAGTCGATCTCACCGGCAAGCCGGTGCGCTTCCATCACCTCGGGGCGTTCCCTGAGGGCTTTCAGGAATTTGTTCTGCCAGTCCGCTTCATGCTCGGCGGTGCGGATCAGCACAAAAAAACAGGCCTCAAACCCAAGGCTTTCCGCGTCCAGGATCACGGTGTTCTGGCCGATCATGCCAGCTTCGCGCATCTTGCGGATCCGATTCCAAACGGGTGTCTTTGACGACCCCACTTTGCGTGCAATCACGTCGAGCGACTGACCTGCATCGCTTTGCAGCTCGCGCAGGATTTTCTTGTCGATTTCATCGAGCCGAACGGACATTCCGGTTTTTCCTCTTTTTCAGGTCCAGCGTTCCATGCGGCGCCCAAAGGGGAACAATTTTCCTTATCTACCGCAGGTGAGTGCCATTTATCGGGAAAATGTCCTATATAACCCGAGAATGCAACAGGAAAGGACTGGCCATGCCGCGCCCGTTTACACCCAAAATTGTGACCGCAAATGATCTTGTGACCGGCGATGTGATCTATCTCGCCGAAGATGGCAGCTGGGTGCGTGACATGTGTATGGCCGTTTTGCTGGACGAAGAAGACGTGGCAAATGCCCGTCTGGCGGAGGCCGTGGCCCAGCCGCATATCACCGTCGGGGCCTATCTGGCCGATGCCAAACGGGGCGAGAAGGGCCCTGAACCCATCCATTTCCGCGAAGCGTTCCGGGCGCGTGGCCCGTCGAACCGGCTTCATGGCAAACAGGAACGCGCAGAAGAGGTGCACGCAAATGTATGATTACGCTGATTTCGACAACGCCTTTGTCCGCAACCGCACCGCGCAGTTCCGCAAGCAGGTGGAGCGTCGTATTTCGGGCGCGCTGACCGAAGACGAGTTCCGCCCCCTGCGCCTGATGAATGGCGTGTATCTGCAGCTGCATGCCTATATGCTGCGGGTGGCCATTCCCTATGGCACGCTGGTCTCTGCCCAGATGCGTCAGCTCGCCTATCTGGCAGAGCGGTTCGACAAGGGGTATGGCCATTTCACCACCCGTCAGAACATCCAGTATAACTGGCCGCAGCTGACGGATATTCCCGATATGCTGGAAGCTCTGGCTGACGTGCGCATGCACGCGATCCAGACCTCGGGCAACACCATTCGTAACGTGACCGCGGATCATTTCGCGGGCGCAGCGGCGGATGAGATCGCAGATCCGCGTCCCACGGCCGAACTCATCCGCCAATGGTCCACCGACCACCCGGAATTCCAGTTCCTGCCACGCAAGTTCAAGCTGGCCGTGACCGGGTCAACGGCGGATCGCGCCGTGACCAAGGCACATGATATTGGCATCCGGATTGTCGAACGCTCGGGCGAAATCGGCTATCAGATCATCGTCGGCGGCGGTCTGGGCCGCACCCCGATCATTGGTCAGGTGCTGAATGAGTTCCTGCCGCAGGCGGACCTGCTGCCTTATCTCGAGGCCATCGTCAGCGTTTACAACGTGCTGGGCCGTCGCGACAACAAATACAAGGCGCGCATCAAGATCACCACAATGGAAAACGGGATCGAGAAGATCCGCGCCCTTGTGGATGAGAAATTCGCCCAGATCCGCCCGCAATTCACCGGCGTGGATCAGGAGCATTTCGCACGCATTCAGGCCAGCTTTCCGCAGCCTGAGCTGAAATCCCGCGACACCGGCGCCTTTGACGCCGCCTATGCAACCGACCCCGGCTTTCGCAGCTTTGCCGACACCAACCTGTCCGCGCATCGCCACCCGGAACATGCGATCGTGACCATCTCGCTCAAGGCGCATGGGGCCACCCCCGGTGACGCCACCGCCGAGCAGATGCGCGTGATCGCCGATCTGGGTGAGCAATTCAGCCATGATGATATCCGCATCAGCCATGAGCAGAACGTGATCTTGCCGCATGTGCACAAGTCGGACCTGCCGGCGCTTTATGCCACGCTGCGCGCCCATGGTCTGGCGACGGCCAATGCCGGGCTGATTTCGGACATTATCGCCTGCCCTGGCATGGATTACTGCGCGCTGGCCACGGCCCGCGCCATCCCGGTGGCACAGAACATTGCCGAACGGTTTGACGAATTGAAGCTGGAACATGAGATTGGCGAACTCAAGATCAAGATCTCGGGCTGCATCAATGCCTGCGGGCACCACCACCTGGGCCATATCGGCATTCTGGGGCTGGATCGCGCCGGCGTTGAAAACTACCAGATCACCCTTGGCGGTGACGGCGGGGCAGACACGGTGATCGGCAAGCGTGCCGGGCCGGGCTTCTCTTATGACGAGATTGTTCCGGCGATCGAACGGATCCTGCTGGCCTATCTGGACCTGCGCGAAAGTGACGAGGAAACCTTCCTCGAGGCCTTCCGCCGTCTGGGGGAGGCCCCGTTCAAGGCCGCGCTCTATCCGGAAGGGAAAAGCCATGCCGCTTGAAGCCCCCCTCGCCCCTCTTGAAGAGCGCGTGGCCGATCTGAACGCGCGCTACAAGCACCATTCCGCCACGCAGGTGGTGCGCGATGCACTGGCTGCCCCGGAAATCGGTCCGCTGGCCATGGTCTCGAGCTTCGGCGCGGAAAGCGTTGTGCTGCTCCATATGGTGGCGCTGGCTGATCGCACCACCCCGGTGATTTTTCTGGACACGCAGATGCTGTTTCAGGAGACGCTCGACTATCAGGTTGAGGTCAGCGAAAAGCTGGGCCTGACCGATGTGCGCGTCATTCACCCGGATGCCGATCAGGTGTTCAAGCGTGACCCGGACAACATCCTGCATCTGGCCGATACCGACGCCTGCTGCAACCTGCGCAAGGTGGAGCCGCTGGCCAATGCCATCGCACCCTTTGACGGCTGGATCACCGGGCGCAAACGCTTTCAGGGTGGCAAACGGGTCGATCTGCAGTTTTTCGAGATCGAAAACGGTCGGGTCAAGGTCAACCCGCTGGCCCATTGGGCGCCGGAAGACGTGCAGGAATACATGATCAACAACCGCCTGCCCCGCCACCCGCTGGTCAGCCGCGGCTTTCCCTCGATCGGCTGCGCCCCCTGCACATCCGAGGTGAAACCGGGTGAGGACCCGCGGGCGGGCCGCTGGCGCGGTGCGGAGAAAACAGAATGCGGCATCCATTTCGTGGATGGCAAGATGGTTCGGATTGGAGCTGAACAATGACTGTGATTGTACGTGATGAGGGCTTTACCCCGGAAACCTGGGACTACGGCTTTGCCCCGGCCGGGGAGCGCGCCGCCAATGACGCGCGCGGGCTGGACCTGGCATCGGACACCGATCCGGCGGAGCTTGGCCACCTGATGCTTGGTGTCGAAGCGATCCGTATCGACTTTCCGTCCTTTGCCGATGGGCGCGGCTTCACCCTTGCCCGCCAGCTGCGCAACCTGGGGTTCCAGGGGCGTCTGCGCGCGGCAGGCCACGTGATCAGCGACCAATATGCCATGGCCCGCCGCTCCGGTTTCGACGAGGTGGAAATCTCGGACGAGCTGGCGGCCCGCCAGCCGGAACAGGAATGGGTCTATCGCGCGGACTGGCGCGCCTATGACTATAGGTCGCGGCTGATGGGGGCGGCTTCGGCCTAGACCCTTCCTCGCACAGAACATATATAGCAACATGAAAGGCCGGGGTGTTTTGCCCCGGTAAAGCTCATGAATGAAGTGACCGCCGTTATGGATGCCGAAACCAAAGCAAGACCCGTGCCCACCCTGCCCGATGCGCAGACCGTGACCGAGGTGAAACATTACACCGACCGCCTGTTCAGCTTCCGCTGCACGCGCCCTGCAAGCTTGCGCTTCCGCTCGGGCGAGTTTGTGATGATCGGGCTGATGGGCGACCCGGATCCCAAGACCGGCAAGCAAAAGCCGCTTCTGCGCGCCTATTCGATTGCCTCCCCCAGCTGGGACGAGGAGATGGAGTTCTACTCGATCAAGGTGCAGGACGGCCCGCTGACCTCCAAACTGCAGCACATCCAGCCCGGCGACGAGGTGATCCTGCGCCCGAAACCGGTGGGCACGCTGGTGCATGATGCGCTGATCCCCGGCAAACGGATCTGGTTCTTTGCCACCGGCACCGGCTTTGCGCCCTTCGCATCGCTTCTGCGCGAACCGCAGACCTATGAGGATTACGACGAGGTGATCATCACCCATACCTGCCGCGAAGTGGGGGAGCTGACCTATGGCCGTGACCTGATCGAGGCGCTGAAAGACGATGAGCTCCTGAACGAGGTGATCGGCGAAGGCTTCTGGAAGAAGATCAAATACTACCCGACCACCACCCGCGAAGAGAGCCCCAAGATGGGCCGCATCACCGACCTGATGCGCTCGGGCGAGGCGTTCAAGGATCTGGGTGTGGAGCCGATCTGCCCGAAAAACGATCGTGCGATGATCTGTGGCAACCTCGCCTTCAACCTCGAACTGAAAGAGATGTTGGAGGAATACGGTCTGACCGAGGGGGCAAATTCCAAACCCGCAGAATACGTGGTGGAAAAGGCGTTCCTTGATTAAGGGGAATTCGAAGAACTCACCGATAAGGCGCAGGGGATTGGCACAATCCCCGAGAGCCGCCAAGTTCGAAAGCACAGCTTTCGCACAACAGGTGACAGGCGAATGCGCAGCAATCGCCGAGAACCGCGCAGGCACAGAATAACAAAGGGACAGCCGGGCGCTGTCCCTTTTTTCGTTGGACCGACCCGCGTTCCGGCTGACCCTGCCGAAACGCCCCAGCATAAAGAACACCGGCCGGGAGAGACGCTTTTGCTCCGCCAACAAAAAACGCCCCGCAAAAGCGAGGCGTTTTCAATCGAACATGATCTGGTGGGCGCTTATTTCGGCACCGGTCCGATCATCATCACCATCTGGCGGCCTTCCATCTTCGGCATATTTTCAACCTTGCCGATTTCCTTGATGTCCTCAGCCACACGCTCCAAAAGCTCACGCCCAAGGTTCTGGTGTGCCATTTCACGACCGCGGAAGCGCAGGGTCACTTTGACCTTGTCGCCTTTTTCCAGGAATTTCACCACGTTGCGCATCTTGACGTCATAATCATGAGTGTCGGTGTTCGGACGGAACTTGACCTCTTTGACTTCGATCGTCTTTTGCTTCTTGCGCGCCTCGGCCTCGCGTTTCTGGGTTTCGTATTTGAACTTGCCGAAATCCATGATCTTGCACACGGGCGGCACGGCGTTGGGCGAAATCTCGACGAGGTCCAGCCCCGCCTGCTCTGCCAGTTCCATGCCTCGTGACGGGGGCACAACGCCCACGTTTTCGCCGTCAGCTCCGATCAGGCGAATTTCAGGGGCACGGATACGTTCGTTGATCCGTGGGCCAGTGTCGCGCTGCGGGGGCGCATTATGAGGTCTGCGGGCTATTGTGCCATTCCTTCTGAAGTTTCAAATCTCTCTGGTTGCGAAAGGTAAAGGCGGGAACCCGCGCTTTCAAGCTGAAAACGCGCGGGTTTTCGCGTTTTGACGTCGCATTCGCGAAACTCCCCTTGAGCGCGAGACCCAAATGGCCCATTTCACCCCTGTCGCCGGACAAACCGGCCAAGTACCACCGTTCCAAATCCAGGATTTCGAGGAAGATTTAAATGAACAAGTCCCTGATCGCCATCGTCATCGCCGCCGTTGCCGCCTTTGGCGGGTATAAGTGGTATC
Organism: Aliiroseovarius crassostreae; assembly: GCF_025137635.1. Taxonomy (NCBI): domain Bacteria; kingdom Pseudomonadati; phylum Pseudomonadota; class Alphaproteobacteria; order Rhodobacterales; family Paracoccaceae; genus Aliiroseovarius; species Aliiroseovarius crassostreae. The sequence goes on from NZ_CP080772.1 coordinate 1,956,747, forward strand.
AGAACTCACAGGCCGAAACCGCCGCGCAGCAAGAAGCCGCCGCACAGGCAGAAGCTGCCGAGAAGGCCGCCGCCGAAGCCAAGGCACAGGAAGAGGCTGCTGCCGCAGAAGCCGCCAAGGCTGCTGAAGAGGCTGCCGCTGCTGCTGCCAAAGCCGCCGAAGAAGCTGCCGCTGAGGCCGCATCTGCTGCCGCCGCGGTCACCGAGGCCGCAACCGAAGCCGCAAGCAATGCCGTCGAAGGCGCCATGGAAGCTGTGGGCGACGCAGTGACCGAGGTTGTCGGGGAAAGCGAAGCCGTGACCGGCGCCCTTGGCGCAGCCACCCAGGCCGCAACCGACGCCGTGACCGGTGCGGTTGAAGGCGCCATGGAAAACGTCACCGGTGCCGCCACCGAAACCGCTGCAGAGACAGCAAATGCCGCAAGCGGCGCAACCGAAGCGGCAACTGAAGCAGCAACCGAAGCCGCCGCAGAAAGCGCGCCCAACGCCGTGCTGACCCCGCAAGGCTTTGACGCTGGCAAAGTGGCTGAGATGATCGACGGGTCCTCGCTGAGCGATGTGCAGAAACTGGCGCTGAAAACCGCCGTTCAGCAGGCCGCCAACAACCCGGAACTGCTGAGCGCCACGCTTGATCAGGTGAAAGCCGCTCTGGGCATGTAAGCCCGGGCCGATGGGGTCCCCCATCCAAGCCGCACAAAACGCCGCGCCTTTCGCGCGGCGTTTTTCTTTGCACCTTGTCCTGCCGCCGCAAAACGCATTAGCTGACACCATGGAAACCCTGTCTTTTCTCTTTGTTCCCCTATCCCTTCTGGCCACGGCCGTGATGGCCGCCTCTGCCGCAATTCAGGCCCATCGCGCCCATATGGACCCGTTTGGGGCCATTGTTCTGGCCATTGCCACGGCGATGGGGGGCGGCACCCTGCGCGACCTGTTTCTTGGGTTGACCCCGGTCTTTTGGCTGCGGGATGAACGGTTTTTAGCGGTGGTGGTTCCGGTTGCCCTGATCAGCTTTTTCATCGCCACCCGCATGTCGGCCGGCAATGGGCGGCGGTTTCAGGTGCTGATGCACCTGGATGCAATCGGGCTGGCGCTTTTTACGCTGACCGGTGTTCAGGTGGCGCTGGATGCGGGGATTTCACCGCTTCTGGCCATTGTTATCGGATGCATCACCGGCACGGCGGGCGGGATGATCCGCGACCTGCTGTGCAACATGACCCCCAGCCTGTTGAAAGAGGACCTTTACGCCACGCTTTCCCTTGCCGGGGGCGGGATCTACCTTCTGCTTTTGGGGCGGATGGAGGAAAGCATGGCCGCGACAGTCAGCTTTGCCCTGATCCTGCTGGCACGCATTGTGGTGCTGCGCCGCATCCCGCCGTCACCTGCGTGACAATCGACGGCGGGCCACCAGCTCCGCCAGAATCGACACGGCAATTTCCGCAGGTCCCACCGCGCCGATATCCAGCCCGACCGGGCCATGGATACGGGACAGGTTTTCAGCAGAAACACCGCGCGCGGCCAGCCGCTCCAGCCGCTGCACCTGGGTGCGTTTCGACCCGAGGCTACCGATATAAAACGCCTCGGACCCGAGGGCTGCGTCAAGTGCGGGATCGTCAATCTTGGGATCATGGGCCAGCGTGACCAGGGCCGTATGCGCATCAAGCCCAATCGCGGGCAACACATCCTCCGGGAAATCCACGTGAAGCGCCACGCCGGGAAACCGATCTTCCGTGGCAAAGGCGCTGCGCGGGTCGATCAGGGCAATGTCATATCCCACCGCCTGCACCATCGGGATCAGCGCCTGCGCCACATGCACGGCCCCGACGATCACCAGCCGCAAGGGCGGACGGTGGAGATGCGTGAAGCACGCCCCCTCAAGTCCCGTCACATCCTCCGGGTCCGCCACGGCAATCTGGCGGGACCAGTCCCAGACCCCAACCCGATAGGCAAGCGGTGCGCGCGAGGACCGTGCCGTGACGATCTGTTCCAGCATCGCGGGCGACAGTCCCTGCCCCGCCCCCTGCGCACCAACCGGTTCGACCAGCACCGTGATCTCCCCCCCGCAGGCCAGCCCGGCGGCAAACGCATCCTCACTGGAGACGCCGAAAGTAAGCAGCCGGGGACGGCCCTGCCCGATCGCCTCCTGCGCGGCGACCACCACCGCGGCTTCCACACAGCCCCCGGAAACCGAGCCTTCGATGGCGCCGTCCAGCGCCACCACCATCTGGCTGCCGACAGGACGTGGCGCACTGCCCCAGGTGGCGGCAACGGTGGCAATCGCCACGGCGCGATCCGCGCGGTGCCATTCGAGGGCGATTTCAGGGATGCGATCAAATCGGCTGGGGGTCATGCGGGCCTCTTCAGGTAGACTTGCTGACAAATTATATGCAAAATGTCACAGCTTCAAGCTCGCAAAGAAAAAGGCCGCGGCAGAACCGCGACCTTTCTGACCCGTCCGAAGGGACGTCTCGGGACAGGATCATTCAGCCGGTTGCACCTCGGCTTCCTGCCCTCGCGGTGCCTCGGGCACCACAAAGGCGATCACGATAAACAAAAGCCCCAGCGCGATGCCAAGAACATCGCCGGGAAGCGCGGTCAGCCCGTCATATTTGGCGCCCGGCACCGTGCCCAGGGTCACTTTCCCCCCGGCAATCGCGTCAAGCAGCCCGGTGGCTTTCACCGATGGGTAGGTGATCATGTAGGCCGCCGCGCCCAAGAGCCCACCCAGAATGAAAAACAGCGCATCTTTCCGGCCCGTGGCCGCCGCGCACACACCGGTGCCGGGGCAAAACCCGGACATTGCCCAGCCCGCACCGAGCAGCAGCCCACCGACAAACACGCCCAGATAGGCGGTTTTCACCGACATGTGCCCGACGTCAATCAGCCCCACCATCTGCCCGCCGAACATCAGGATCGACCCGACCCCGATGGCCAGCAGGATGGCTTTCATCAAGCCCAGCGCGCGCAGGCTCAGCATACGGATCAGCACGGTCGGGTTGGTGGCCCCGATGCGGTCCAGCACAAAGCCAAACAACGCACCAATCACAAGAGCAAGTATGATCTGCATGGCTTATCCTTTCTTATACATCAGCATGGCCACGGGCACCGCGGCAGCAAAGGCCCCGGCAGCAAAGATATAGCCCGACAGCGCCGTCTGCATCATGCCGGACATCATGTGGCCCGAGGTGCAGCCGCCTGCCAGCCGCGCCCCGTAAAGCACGACAAACCCGCCCACCAGGGCGATGGCATACCGCGTCACCGGCGTGTCGCCAAAATTGTCATAATGGATCGCAGGCAGCGTGTTCTCATCCTTGCCATTGCCGCCCCGCAGAAGCATCGACAGGGCCGCCCCGGCCATCATCGCCACCACGAAAACAAAGCTGTAATTCAGCGGGTTCGCCACGGATTTGGCATATTTCCCACCGGATTTCGCAAGATAGGCGTTGGTCGAGCTGTATCCATCTTCGGTTTGCGTCACCAACTCACTGTTCACGGCGTCACCGACAATGCCGTTCAGGATCACGAATTGCGTCGATACGCCAATGGGTTTGACCAGAGCGACGGCGAGGAAGAACACAAGGCCCAGCGCCACCCCTCCGAGTTTCCAGTTCATGCGCATGGCATCCTCACTTTCATATATTCATATGTTTTTATTATTTCGATTTTACCCGTGCGTCAATGCACCCTTCCGGGCAAACTCTCCCCATCACACCAGCTGCCATACCTCAGGGCGGGCTGCGGCAGGAGGAGCACAGGAACTGTTTATCTATTTGCATAAGTTGACGAATTTTCGCCGCTCTGACAGAAATACGGAAACAATATTAAGGATTTTGCGCGATAAGCATGAAATCCCCGGAAAACGGCCCAAAAGTTGCCACAACAGGCCGTCAACAGGCAGTGTAATGACCAAGTATTCTCTTTTCCCGGCCGAGGGCATCCCATGCGCATAACAGCCGTGACCTGTGTGAAGAACGAGGGCCCGTTCCTGATCGAATGGATCGCCTTCAACCGTGTGCTGGGCGTCACGGATTTCCTCTTTTATTCAAATGACTGCACCGATGCGACCGACCGGCTTCTTGATGCGCTGGCGGCGCGGGGCATCGTCAGCCATCTGCCCAACCCGGCCGAGGGGCGCAATTACCAGATGGAGGCGCTGAAGGCGGCGAAATCCCATGACCTCGTGCTGTCCTCGGACTGGATCTGGATTGCCGATGTGGACGAGTTTCTGAACATTCATGTCGGTCAGGGCACGATCCCCGAACTGATCGAGGCCTGCGACAACCCGCATGCGATCTCGGTCACGTTCCAGTTCTTTGCCAATGGCGATATCGACGCGTTCGAAGACCGTCCGGTCATTGCGCAATTCACCCGGTCCCATAACCCGGACATCTGGTGCGACCAGACCGCGCAAGAGGTCAAGACCCTGATCCGCCATGATTTTCCCGTGAAATATTACGGCGCGCACCGCCCCTTCATGAAAGAAGGGCTGCCCAAGGATCGCCGTCCTGTCTGGAAAGATGGGGGGGGACGCGATGTGCCATGGAAATTCCGCACCGCCGCCAACAAACGCCGGATCCGCAAATTTCCAGCCGATGGCGCCCGCAGCCTGGCCACGCTCAACCACTACGCGCTGCGCTCGCTTGACAGCTATCTGGTCAAGAATGACCGCGGTGACGTGAACCGGGAAAACCGCAATTTCGACGACACCTACTGGCGCGAACGCAATGACGACGCCTATGAGGACCTGTCGATCCAGCGTTATCTGCCACGGCTTGAGAAAGAGATGGCGCATCTTTTGGAAGATACCGAGATCCGCGCCCTGCATGAGGAGGCCGTGGCGGCCCATCGCGCCACGCTTGCGCGGCTGATGGCAGATGCGGATTACCGCGCCCTGCGCGACCAGCTGAAAGCCTGCCCGAAACAAAGCCCGGCGGAACTCGCCCTGAAGGAGCTGATCAAGCCATGAGCACACCGCCATTTCCGAAAGGGCTGAAAGTCATCAATCTCGGCCTGCCGAAATCCGGAACCACCACATTGGGTCAGGCGCTGAAACAGGCCGGGATGAATGTTGCGGACTGGCGCATCCGGCGCGGGCAGAGCAAGGATGATCGCCTGGCCCGCACCTTTGTCGGCAAGCTGATGTATGATGGCTATTTCCTGGACGGGGATCCTCTGTCGAAAATGGCCGAGTTTGATGCGTTCACCGAAATCGACGTGGTGCGCGAAGGGCTGAACCTCTGGCCACAATGCGACTGGGGGCTACTGGCGGCCATTCGTGCCCATCATCCGGGGGCCAAGTTTGTTTTGACCCATCGTGACCCGGTCAAGCTGTCCGACAGTATGGGACGGTGGTCCAATCTGGGCCGCACCCGCCTTCCCTCCAACGCCATTCCCGGCCTGCCGGAAGGCTATGGCAGGACGGATGCGGAACGGATCCGCTGGATCGAGGGGCATTTCACCTTTTGCCGACAGGTTTTCGCCGGGGCCGATGATTTTCTGGAATATGACATTGAGGACGACACCGCCCGCGACCGGCTGTCGGATTTCCTCGGGCTCGACCTGCCCTGGTGGGGGGTGGCAAACGCCAATGAGAACCGCCCCGCCGAAGCGGCACAGGACGGGCCGCCTGCCCCTGAGAGTAGTGACATGCGTAAGAGTAAGGAAAACAGCTGATGCGGATTGTGCTCCATATCGGTCTGGAACAATGCGGCGCGGAGCGTCTGCAGGAGGTGCTGGACGCCAAGCGCGATCAGCTGACCGACAAGGGTGTGCTTTACGCCCGCAGTCCCGGCCGCAAGAACCACACACGGCTTTACATGGCGGTCACCGACCCTGACCGGGTGGACATCCTGCGCCACAATCGCGGCTATGCCTCTGCTGACAAGCAGGACATGCTGCGCCGGCAGGTCGGAGAGGATCTGCTCAAGGAAGTTGAAAAGCACCGGCCCGAGACACTGATCCTGTCCGCAAGCCAGCTCTGCACCCTGCCCTATGACAGCGAGATTGCCCGGCTGAAATCCCTGCTGCAACCGCTGTCGGATGATATTCAGGTCATTGCCCATGTGGATGAACAGGGCCGGGTGATGACACGTCATTATGCCGCCACGATCCTGAGCGGGCGCACCGCCCCCCTGTCACGCGAAATCACGCTGGCACAGAACGTGACCCAAAAGGGTGAGGAAAGCTGGGCCGAGGCCGCCCTGGCAAGCTGGGGGGTGCCCGCGCCGGAGCATCAGCAATTCGACGAATTGCAGTCCCCCCCTCATTGGCTGGATTACCTTTCGCTGGTTGAGCGGTGGGAAAAGGTGTTTGGCACGGGCGCGGTCACGCTGCGCCCTTATGATGCCGATCTGTTTGCCTCTGCCGCCCTGACGGAAGAGATCCGCAGCATGGCCGGGATCCGCGCCAATATCGGCAAGGCCCCGGAAGGATCGGGCTATCCCCGTCCCCCCGCCGCCAGCCTGACCCGCGCACGCATGATGAACGAGGTGCTTGTGGCCCTTCTTGCCAAGGGGCGCCTGATCCCCCCGGTGCTGTGGCGCAGGCTTCTGGGGCAGGTTCTGGTGCCCGGCGCCCCCATCGCTCCGGGGGAACTGGTGGAGTTTTCCCGTGAGTTTGAAAAAAGCAATAAAGAGCTTTTAAAAAACCACAAAACCCTGACACCTGAGACCCTGAAACGCGACCGGGCCGTGCCCGGCGGCTGGCAGGAGGCCGACCCGACCATGGGGTTTCGCGCCACGCAATATGTGGCCGCCCTGCTGCCGCGTATTGATCAGGCCACCCGTGAACAGCGCAAGGCGGGCAAGGCCCCGGCCCCGGTTGTGGCGGCAGATACCCAGATCACCGGGCAGATCAACGGGACCCCGCCCCCCGCGGGAGAGACCTCTTCCGACACGCTCAGCCCGGTGGCCGAGAAGCTGATGAGTGCGCGGGCCAAGGAAAACTTCCTCCACCTGCGCGGCGGACGGTTTGCGCCGCATAACAATATCGGCCGGGTCAATGAGACGGAGCTGGCAGCGGAGTATGAAGAAATTTCCCCGCGCGCCTTGCCGGATGCCCTGAAAAAAGGCGGCAATTCCGGGCGGGTGATTGTGGGCTGCATGAAGAACGAGGCCCCCTATATCCTTGAATGGGTCGCCTATCACCGCGCCATGGGGATCGACAATTTCCTGATCTACACCAATGACTGTTCCGACGGCACGTCAGAGATCCTGGGCCGGTTGCAGGATCTGGGCATTTTGCAGCATCGCAACAATGACAATTGGAAGGGCAACTCCCCCCAGCAATACGCACTGAACCAGTCGCTGAAGGAAAACGTGATCCTGAACGCGGAATGGGTCATTCATATTGACGTGGATGAGTTCATCAATGTGCGCTGTGGCAATGGCACGATGCAGGACTTCCTTGACCGCGTGCCGGATGCCACCAATGTGGCAATGACCTGGCGCCTGTTCGGCCATAATGGCGTGACCGAATTTGCAGACGATCTGGTGATAGACCAGTTCGACACCGCCGCGCCGAAATATGCGCCCAAGCCGCATACGGTCTGGGGGTTCAAGACCATGACCAAGAATGTCGGCGCCTATGAAAAGCTTTCCTGCCACCGCCCGAACAAGCTGCGTGACAGCCACCGCGATCAGGTGGTCTGGGTCAACGGATCCGGCCAGGTGATGACCGACGGGTATAAGGACAAGGGCTGGCGCTCGGACCTCAAGACCGTTGGGTATGACCTGCTGCAGCTCAATCACTACGCGCTGCGTTCGGCGGAAAGCTATCTGATCAAGCGCCAGCGGGGGCGTGCGCTGCATGTGGACCGCTCCATCGGCATCAACTATTGGGTGCGGATGGACTGGGGCGGCAACACGGATGTGACCATCAAGCGCAATATCCCGCGCACGGTGGCCGAGCTTGGCCGTCTGATGGCCGATAAAAAGCTGGCGGCATTGCATCAATCCGGCGTCGACTGGCACCGGGCCAAGGCGGCAGAGCTTCGGCAGAACCCCGAGTTTTCAGATCTTTACGATCAGGCCCTGGACACCAAGCTGACAGAAATGGAACGTGTGGCCTATGCGCTGGCCCTGGACATGGAAAGCTAAGGTCCCTTTGACGCGAAACAGAAGGGGGTGATAAAAATGAGCAGTAAAAAAATGACAGAACACAACCCGCAGATACCTGACCCCAAACCGGTCATTCAATATCCCGATGACGGGCCGCGCTATGTGAAATCCCGCGGCATGCGCTTTCCCAATGATCCCCGTTACCTGACACCGGCCCGCCGCCGCGCCCTGCGGTCCAACGCCTATGAAGAGCGCGAGGCGGACGCCGTCAAGGCCACGGTCAACCGCGACGACGTGGTGCTGGAGCTGGGCGCCGGCATGGGGTTCATGTCCACCTTCATGGCCCGCAAAATGAAGGTGAAAGAGGTGCATGCCTACGAGGCCAACCCGCATATGATCCCTTATATCGAAGAGGTGTATCGCGAGAACGGCGTCGAAACCGCGCATATCCACAATGCCATTTTGGGCAAGCGCAAAGGGGCGGCCAAATTCTATGTGCGCTCCAACTTCCTTGCCAGTTCGCTTGAGGAAAACCCCAAAGGGGAAAAGGCGGAAGTGACCGATGTGGTCGACGTGGAAGTGCGCAATTTCAACACGGTCCTGAAAGAGCTCAAACCAACGGTGCTGGTTTGCGACATCGAAGGGGCCGAGGCAGACCTTCTGCCCGGGGCGGATCTTAGTGGTCTCCGGGCCGCCGTGATCGAATTGCATCCGCAATGGATCGGGCAAACCGGGGTGCAGACCGTGTTTGACACCATGCACAAGGCCGGGCTGACCTATTTCCCGCGCCACTCGAACGCCAAGGTCGTGACCTTCAAGAAGGGCTGGTAGATGCGCGCCACCGCCATCCTGTGCGTGCGCAATGAAGGCGCGTTTTTGCTGGAATGGCTGGCCCATCACCGGGGCATTGGCTTTACCGATTTTCTGGTGCTGTCCAATGATTGCGACGACGGCACGGATACGATGCTGGACCGGCTGCAGGATATGGGCGAACTGATCCATATCCGCAATGACGGGCCGTATGGGAATGGCGGCATCCAGTGGACCGGCTACAAGCTGGCGGACAAACACCCGCTGGTGCAGCAATCCGATTGGCTGATGACGCTGGATATTGATGAGTTTGTGAACATCCATGTGGGGGATCACAGCCTGTCATCGCTCTGGGCCGCCCTGCCCGAGGCCGACGCGATCCCGCTCACATGGCGGCTTTTCGGCAATGCAGGGGTGCTGCGCTATCAGGACCGGCCGGTGAGCGAACAATTCACCCGCGCCGCGCCCGAAGTGATGTATTGGCCCTGGCGCGCCTTCATGTTCAAAACCCTTTATCGCAACACCGGGGCCTATCGCAAACTGGGGGTGCATCGCCCGCGCGACCCGGTTGATGGCAAGGTCGAGCACACCCGCTGGTTTGACGGCCAGGGCCGCGAGATGGACCAGAGGTTCCAGAAAGGTCAGATCTTCTCCCCGTTTGGACAGGCCAATTACGGGCTTGCACAGATCAATCACTATGCGCTTGGGGCGATGGAAAGCTATGTGCTGAAACGGGCCCGGGGGCGCGCGGTGCATGACGGTGACCTGCTGGGGCTGGATTACTGGACCGAACGCAACTGGAGCGATGTCGAGGACCTTTCGATCCGGGCCTGCGACGGGCTGCGCGATCCGCATCTTGGGCGCTATCGCAGCGATCCCACCCTCGCAACGCTGCATGCCCAGGCGGTTGACTGGCGCAAGACCCGCTTTCAGGCCCTGATGGCAGAAGAACCCAATCGCGCCCTGATGGGGCGGTTGATGATGTCTCCCCCGGCGCGCCCGCTGCCCCTGAAACTGGCGCGAGAGCTGTTTAAGCATGCACAAAATGCCCGCGGTGGATGGGATTGACCACCAGACCGGGACAGTCACGAAATCGCACCCGGCATTTCACCTTTTTGCCCCATTGCATACCCAATCCCGCCCGCATTACCTTTTAGCACATCTATAAAGCGGTTCGGTTTCAACCTGACAAAGGGCAAACCGAAACGCCGCAAGAGAGATCTATGTTGTGGGCGTTTCAGGATAAACGTGTATCGTAAGTTTATCCCGAAACGCTTTAAGGATGGCCGAGCCAAAGGTATCAGTATGATGGACGACACCCCGACCCAGGCAGATGAGCGCGACCAGCGCGAGTGTGATCTCGCCGGGGTGGATTTTGACAAGTGGCTGAGTATGATTGACGAAATGGGCGAAGAGCGCGGCTATTTCGAACCTGTCGGACAGCGCCACTCGGCCATCCTCACCGATGACGGCCCAACCCTGGTGGTCACATTCGAAACCGCCAAATCCGTGCGCCAGAGCAAAGAGGCCCGCCCGCTGGGCTGGGATCTTGCCGAAGAAAACGGGTGGTCCAATCTCTGCATCCTTGCCCATGAGGAAAGCTGGTTTCGCGACCCGGACCTTTATGGCTATTTCGACCGGCTTGTGGATGACGGGTTTTTCGAAGATTTCGATCAGGTCGTGTTTTACGGGGCTGGCCCCAGTGGCTACGCCGCCTGCGCCTATAGCGTGGCCGCGCCGGGGGCGACGGTAATCGCCATTTCCCCGCAGGCGACACTCGACATGACCCGCGTCGCCTGGGACCGACGTTTTCCCAAGATGCGCCGCACCGATTTCACCACCCGTTACGGCTATGCCCCCGACATGGTCGAAGGCGCCGAGGCTGTCTATCTTTTACATGATCCGGCCAATGCCGAGGATGCAATGCATGCCAGCCTGTTTCAGGCCGAGCACATTCACCACCTGACCTGCCGCCACATGGGCGACACGCTGGTGGAGGAGCTGTGGTCGATGGCTGCCCTGCCGCAGATGATCGAAGCCGCCACCGAGGGCCAGCTCTCCCCCCATGTGGCGCGAAACATCCTGCGCAACCGCCGCACCCACCTGCCCTATCTGCGCCGACTGCTGGACCGGCTGCAACAGACAGACCGCCCCCGTCTGGTGGCCGCCCTGTCACGTCACGTGACCGAACGGCGCGGCGCCCCCAGGTTCCGCAAGGCACTGACCGAGGCCGAGCGCATCCTCGAAGATGCCTGATCTTCTGACACGACCTTTTACCAGACCTTAAAGCGTTTCGAGATGAACTTGAGACACAAGGTGATTTCGAAACGCCCGCAACATCAGTAGGTTTCGGGCGTTTCGCCTCATTGTTGTGTCTCAATAATAAGTCGAAACACTTTAATCAAATCTCGTGCAATCTGGCCGCATGGAACAGACATGTCACCCGTTCAGCGGCACACCGATCAATGCGGAAACTCCCCGGGATCTGCCGCTTTTCCCCCTGCACCCGGCCGAGGAACTGGCCGATATTCGCCGCCAGATCTCTCGCCTCAGAAAACGAGAGGCGGAGCTGCGCCACCACCTTTTGTGCTGCACCGATCCGGATGCGCGCGAGGGTCCCCTGCACCGCGTGGTGATAAAAACCACCCGCAGCAAGGTGTTTGATACCACGTTGCTGCCCCCGGCCATCCAGTCAAATCCCAGGTTCTTTGCGACACGAGAACAGACCCGCGTCTGCGTGTTGCCAACAGAGCGTCCGGCACGACGGTTGGGGCTCTTTTCCGGCAAAGGGCTGCGGTATCGTCCGGACGGGGAAGAGTTCGGGGCGCCAGACCTGTTTTCTGAGGCTCTGCGCGGGGATTGAGGCAATAAAGCCCTTCCCAGCGTGACAGGCTTGGTCTAATCACGGGACCGATGACCCAGACTCTGACAATCCGCCGCCCTGATGACTGGCACCTGCACCTGCGCGATGGCGAGGTGCTGAACGCCGTCCTGCCCGAAACCGCACGCCATTTTGGCCGTGGTATCATCATGCCCAACCTTGTCCCCCCCGTGGTGACCTTTGACGACGCCCAGGCCTATCACGGTCGGATCATGGCGGCGCTGCCCGAGGGCATGACATTTGACCCGCTGATGGTGCTTTACCTGACCGAAGACACCGACCCCGAGGATGTGGCCCGCGCCCATGCGTCCGGTCTGGTGAAAGCGGTCAAGCTCTACCCCGCCGGGGCCACCACCAACTCGGCCTCGGGGGTGCAGGATTTCACCAAGGTGGCAAAGGTGTTTGAGAAGATGGCCGAGATTGGCCTGCCGCTTTGCGTTCATGGCGAAGTGACCGACCACGACATCGACATCTTCGACCGCGAAGCCGTGTTCATCGACCGGGTGCTGGATCCGATCCGCCACGCCCATCCCGATCTGCGCGTGGTGATGGAACATATCACCACGAAAAACGGTGTCGATTACGCGCGCGCCGGCGGCGACAATCTGGGGGCGACGATCACCACGCACCACCTGATCATCAACCGCAACCACATCCTCGTGGGCGGGATCAAGCCACATTACTACTGCCTTCCGGTGGCCAAACGCGAAGAGCATCGCCTGGCGCTGCGAGAGGCGGCAACCTCTGGCGAGGCCACCTTCTTTCTTGGCACCGACAGCGCCCCGCACACGGACCCGAACAAGGAAAGCGCCTGTGGTTGTGCGGGCTGTTTCACCGCGACAAATACCATGTCCTGCCTTGCGGAAGTGTTCGAGGAAGAGGGCGCGCTGGACCAGCTCGAAGCCTTTGCCTCGCTCAATGGTCCGGCCTTTTACGGCCTGCCCGCCAACGCGGCCACAATCACGTTGCGCAAGGGGGCACCTGTCACCTACCCAACCAAAATCGACAGTGCCGCCGGCCCGATCACCGTGTTTGATCCGGGCTTCCCGCTGCATTGGTCGGTAGAGACCTGAACAGAGCGGATCCCTGATCCGCGTCGCACCCGGCCGCCCCCCAGGTCGGGTGCGACACCGCCCCCCCTTCGGGCCGGGAGCAAATCTCGGGGGAGTTTGAGACACACGAACAGGACGCTGCCACATGATCCCTTCCGCCTTCCCCGCCAAAGACGAAATTGCCCGCCTGACAGCCCGTATGCTGCTTGAGATCGGCGCGGTGAATTTCAACACGGATGAGCCGTTCACACTGGCCTCGGGTCTGCCCTCGCCCAGCTATATCGACTGCCGCAAGCTGATCTCTTTCCCGCGCATCCGCTCAACGCTCATGGATTTCATGGCGGTGACGATCATGCGCGAAGCGGGGTTCGAGGCGTTTGACAATATCGCGGGTGGCGAAACTGCGGGCATTCCCTTTTCGGCCTGGGTCGCTGAACGTCTGGCCCTGCCGATGACCTATGTGCGCAAGAAGCCCAAGGGCTATGGCAAGAACGCGCGGATTGAAGGGGCCATGTCCGAAGCGCAGCGCGTGCTGCTGGTCGAGGATCTGACCACCGATGGCGGATCGAAACTGTCATTTGTCGATGCGATTCGCGACACCGGCGCCACCTGCGGCGCCACCGCCGTTGTATTCTATTACGACATTTTCCCCGAGACCGAGAAAACCCTGTCCGATCATGGCGTTCAGCTTATCCACCTGTGCACCTGGTGGGATGTTCTGGCGGAGGCGAAGGCGCAGGAAGCGTTTTCAACCGAGACGCTGGACGAGGTGGAGCGGTTCCTGAAAGACCCCCGCGCCTGGCAGGCCGCGCGGATGGAAGGCTAACCCGAACCCACCAAGTTTAGGCACCCTTTTGCAGGATCCCACCAAATATGGTAGGGTCCTGCCGGTGCTTTGACTTATCCACAGATTGTTCACAGAAACATACATTTTGCGTTGAGGCAGGGATCGGGGGTAATACTCCCCCCGACGGGAGCTGCCACCGCTCCGCCGAGGGACAGAGGCATGAACGAGATCAGCACGATACCGGGCAACCTGCCCGCTGCAACAGATGCGCGCCCGGACGAGGTGCAGGGCATCCTGCCGCACCATATCGAGGCGGAACAGCAGCTTCTGGGCGCCATCCTGACCAATAATGACGTCTATGATCGGGTCGCCTCGATCATCAATTCCAGCCATTTCTACGAGCCGGTACACCAGCGCATCTATGAAATCGCCGCAAGCCGCATTGCCAAGAACGCGCTGGCCTCTCCGGTCACGCTGAAGGCGTTCATGGAAGATGACGAGGGTCTGAAGGAACTGGGCGGGCCTGCCTATCTGGCGCGTCTGGCCGGGGCTGCGATTTCCTCTTTTGCGGCGCGCGATTATGCGCAGATGATTTACGATCTGGCGATCCGGCGTGAGCTGATCCGGCTGGGGGAAGATATTTCCGCCAAGGCCGCGAAGGTCGATATTTCCTCGGAACCCAAGGAACAGATCGTCGAGGCCGAGCAGCAGCTTTACAAGCTGGGCGAGGCCGGACAGGTCGACAGCGGGTTTCAATCCTTTCTCAAGGCCGTCACCGGTGCGGTGCAAAACGCCAATGCCGCGTATGAGCGCGGCGGAGGCATGGCCGGGATTTCCACCGGGCTGATTGACCTCGACAAAAAGATGGGCGGGCTGCACCCGTCTGACCTGATCATTCTGGCCGGGCGTCCGTCGATGGGGAAAACCTCATTGGCCACCAACATCGCCTTCAACGTTGCCAAAGCCTATAAAAAGGGGCTGAAACCGGACGGGTCGGAAGGGGCGATTGATGGCGGCGTGGTCGGGTTCTTCTCGCTTGAGATGTCGGCCGAACAGCTCGCGGGCCGGATTCTGGCAGAGGCGGCCGAGATTTCATCCCACACCATTCGTCAGGGGGATTTCCAGGAGGATGAGTTCCGCCGCTTGGTGCAGGCCGCCAAGGATCTGGAAAGCTGCCCGCTTTTCATTGACGACACCCCGGCCCTGCCCATTTCGCAACTGGCCGCGCGGGCGCGGCGTCTGAAACGGACCCACGGGCTGGACCTGCTGATCGTCGACTATCTGCAGCTGTGTCGCGGCATGGCCGACAACCGCGTGAACGAGATTGCCGAGATTTCCATGGGGATGAAGGCGATTGCGAAAGAGTTGAACATCCCGGTGATTGCGCTTTCACAGCTGTCTCGTCAGGTGGAAAGCCGGGATGACAAACGCCCGCAACTCTCGGATCTGCGGGAATCGGGCTCGATCGAGCAGGATGCCGACGTGGTGATGTTTGTCTATCGCGGCGAGTATTACAAAGAGCGTGAGAAACCCGGTGATCACGAGCTGGACCGGATTGCCGAATGGCAGGAAGAGATGGAGCGCCTGCATGGCAAGGCCGAGGTGATTCTGGGCAAGCAGCGTCACGGTCCGATTGGCACGGTGGAGCTGAGCTTCGAGGCGCGCTTTACCCGATTTGGCAATCTGGTCAAGGAATGGCAGCAGGGGGCGGATCAGCAGTTCTGACGCCCCAACACAGGTGAGGGCTTCCACTCACGGACCCTCTATCGAGCAGATGGCCACGGCGAACGATCCGGCGGCCAGAGAGCAGTAGGGCAAGACAGCCCATGAGGAGGAGGCAGGACAACGGATGGTGGTGACAGGATTGAACCACATCACGTTGGCCACCTCCGACCTCGCCCGGTCCGTCGGGTTTTATCGTGACCTGCTTGGCGCCACCCTGCGCGCCCACTGGGCTGGCGGCGCCTATCTGGAGCTGGGGGACATCTGGCTATGCCTGATGCAAACGGCGGACGACATCCCCTTCCGCACAGATTACACCCACCTTGCCTTTTCCTGTGAAGCGGCTGAGTTTGCGGCCCTGTCCGATCGCATCCAGACGCAGGCCGCGCTGTGGCAGGAGAACAGCTCACACGGCGCGTCGCTTTATTTCCTTGATCCGGACGGGCATCGGCTGGAGCTGCATCTGGGGGATCTCGAAACCCGTCTGGCCCATTACCGGGCACATCCGGAAAAGGGCGTGACGGTGATCGATTGAGCGCCCATTCCGCCACCTGCGCCAAGGCGTGATGTGCGGTGCCTCCGGCGGGGATATTTAAGACAAGAAAAAAGTGGCAGCGCTGCCCCGGCGACTGGCCGTGGCTCAGCCCCCGGCGGCGCGGGGCCGGACCGCAGCAAGCCGGGTCAGCGGCGAAAATCTGTGATCATCATGTAATCCTTGCGTGGGCCGGTGACGCGCCATGTGGCGCGCCAGTCTGGCCAGCGCGAGAAATTATAACTGACTTCATAATCGTCAGGGGGGCAGTGATGAAACCCCGTGGCGGTATCCCCCGACAGGCCTATACGGTGGAAATCCCGCCCATCTTCAAACAGCACGAGCACCCCATCCGCATCCGGCCGCCAGAGGTAGCGGCGGGTGGCCTGCATGGCCGTCGGGCCGTTTGGACCGGCGGGAAGACGCAGCTCTCCCGCTTCGTCATAGCGCAGCCCCTCCGCATCCGGCGTGAACGTGGCAACCCCTTCGAAACATCCGGTGCTGCCTGCCTTGGCATCTTCTATCCGCCGGGTCAGGTGCCAACGGCCTTCGAAATCGGAAAGTTGCAGCGTCACTTGATCCCTCCTTCATAAATCGCCCAACGCACGCCGACAAAGCGCACCTGATCCCCGGCGCGCAGCATGTCATAGCAGTCCACATGGGATGCAGGCGGCCAGGAGGAGCAATACTGATCCTCTTTGACAAACCACCGCCCCCAGCTCTCTGCGCCGGCCACGTAAAGCGTGCGCCCATCGGCGTGGAACAGTTGCCAGCGACCCTGATCCTTGCCGGAATACACCACACGTGCATCCGTAAGGGCGGCGCGAATCTCATCCCCACGCATGGGCAGAAAAGCGTCCCCGGCCTGCGCATTCTGGACATTTCCCAGCATGATTGTCGCTAACAGCACCGCAATCCGCCCCATCTGCCTCCCCTTCTCTTGATCTGCCGCACCGCAGCAGTCTATGACACCGCCAACCGGAGCCACAACGCAAAAAAGGCCGTGACATGATCCCACGCTATTCCCGCCCCGAAATGGTCGCCATCTGGTCGCCCGAAACCAAGTTCAAGATCTGGTACGAGATCGAGGCCCATGCCTGCGACGCCATGGCCGATCTGGGCGTGATCCCGCGCGAAAACGCCGATGCCGTCTGGAAAGCCAAAGATGTCGAGTTTGACGTCGCCCGCATTGATGAGATCGAAGCGGTGACCAAACATGACGTGATCGCCTTCCTCACCCACCTCGCTGAACATGTGGGCTCGGAAGAGGCGCGCTTTGTGCACCAGGGCATGACCTCATCCGACGTGCTGGACACCTGCCTGAACGTGCAGCTGGTGCGCGCCGCTGACATCTTGCTTGATGGGATGGACAAGGTTCTGGCCGCCCTGAAGAAACGCGCGCTGGAGCACAAGGACACGGTCCGCGTGGGCCGCTCGCACGGTATCCACGCCGAACCCACCACCATGGGGCTGACCTTCGCGCGTTTCTACGCCGAAATGGACCGCAACAAGAACCGTCTGGAAAAGGCCCGCTGGGAAGTGGCCACCGGCGCGATTTCCGGCGCGGTTGGCACCTTCGCCAATATTGACCCCGCCGTTGAAGAACATGTCTGTGAGAAGCTGGGCCTGCGCCCCGAGCCGATCTCGACCCAGGTGATCCCGCGTGACCGCCACGCCATGTTCTTCGCCACGCTGGGTGTGATTGCCTCGTCGATCGAAAACATCGCCGTGGAAATCCGCCACATGCAGCGCACCGAGGTTCTGGAAGGCGCCGAGTTCTTCTCGATGGGCCAGAAAGGCTCATCCGCCATGCCGCACAAGAAAAACCCGGTCCTGACCGAAAACCTGACCGGTCTGGCCCGTCTGGTGCGCATGGCCGTGGTGCCGGCGATGGAAAACGTGGCGCTCTGGCACGAACGCGATATTTCGCACTCGTCGGTTGAACGCGGCATTGGGCCGGATGCCACCGTGACCCTGGATTTTGCCCTGCACCGCCTGGCCGGTGTGGTCGACAAGATGCTGATCTTCCCCGACAACATGCTGGACAACATGAACAAATTCCCCGGTCTGGTCATGTCGCAGCGCGTGTTGCTGGCCCTGACCCAAGCCGGTGTGTCGCGTGAAGATGCCTACTCGATGGTGCAGCGCAACGCGCTTAAGGTCTGGGAAGAACGTCTGGACTTCCGCGAATTGCTGCTGGCCGATGAAGCCGTGGTTGAAGCTCTTGGTGTCGACGCGATCAACGAGAAATTCGACATGGGCTATCACACCAAACATGTCGACACGATCTTCAAACGGGTGTTCGGCGAATAACCACCACCCGATTTCGAAAAAATCGTGTTCCGTGCTATCATGGGGCCCTTCACCAAGGAGGGCCCCATGTTTTTTAAGAGATGTCTGGTTGGGTGCGTCCTGACCGTCACCGCGTTTCTCACCCCTGCCTATGCCTGCGAACAGCATGAAAAACAGGCGCAAAGCTGCCTGGCGGGGCATGAGTGGAATGAGGATGCCAAGACCTGCGTGCCGGTGGTGTCGAGCTGACACCCGGCCTGCCGAATTGCAGTTTCTTCTCAGGGGGTAAGCGGCTGTTAACATCGCTCTGCCACAATGCCCGCAAGACGGGATTGAGGAGCAGGCCTTGAACAACGCGCTTACACCGATGGACAATGATGTGGTTTTGCCCGGTGAGCTGCCGGAATTTGGCGTGATGCCAAAAGGTGCCCCCATGGGGCAGCCCCCCTTCATGTCCCCGCCCCGACAATTGTCCAAGAAACAAAAGGCGGCGATCATCATCCGCCTTTTGCTTGCAGAAGGGGCGGAGCTTCCCCTCTCCGGCCTGCCTGAGGCCATGCAGAGCGATCTAATTGAAAACATGTCAGAAATGCGCCTCATCGACAAAGGCACCGTGGCGGCCGTGGTCGAAGAGTTCATCAGCGAAATGCAGGAGGTGGGTCTTGCTTTCCCCGGCGGGCTGGAAGGGGCGTTGGACATTCTCGATGGCACGTTGGACCCGACCATGATCGCGCGCGTGCGCAAAAATGCTGGCGTCAAGATCACGGGCAATCCGTGGGAAACCATTGCAGGGATCGACCCCAAGAAGCTGTTGCCCATCTTGGAAGAGGAAAGCACCGAAGTGGCCGCGGTTCTGCTGTCGAAGCTCAAAGTCTCTGTGGCGGCCGAGCTTTTGGGGCAATTGCCCGGCCCGCGCGCGCGAAAAGTGGCTTATGCGGTCTCACTGACCGGAAATATCTCGCCGGAAGTGGTGCATAAAATTGGCCGGTCTCTGGCCGAGCAGCTTGATGCTCAACCTGTCAGCGCCTTCTCTGACGGGCCGGTGGAACGCGTCGGCGCGATCCTCAACTTCTCCCCCGCGGCCACCCGCGACGATGTGCTGAACGGGCTGGACGAAGAAGATCAGGTCTTTGCCGAGGAAGTGCGCAAGGCGATCTTTACCTTCGCCAATATTCCCGCCCGCATCGACCCGCGCGATGTGCCGAAGATCACCAAGGATATTGATCAGGCGGTGCTGATCACGGCATTGACGGCTGCAACCGGCGAATTGGAAGCCTCGGCCGAGTTCATCCTCGGGGCCATGTCGAAACGCATGGCAGAGCAGATCCGCGAAGAAATGCAAAGCCTTGGCAAGGTCAAAGCCGCAGATGGCGAGGCTGCCATGAATGCCGTTATCTCGCGCATCCGAGAGATGGAAGGCGCGGGAGAAATTCTTCTGATCGCGGAGGATGAAGAGTAGGGCATTTCGCGATCACCCTGTGTCGGTTCCACGTCCTGAACCGCCAGCAGGTTTGAGACCTCCCCGTGTTTCAGTTTCCCCCGGTCTCCGGTCAAAACCAAAACACCCCGCCCCAGTCAAAACGCGTTTCCTTCGCTGCACAAACCACCCCACAGCTTGCCCTTTGCCAGAGCCGCTTTTATACCATGGAAAGAATGCGGCAATCTGCCCGTCAGATTGGATAAAGCGTTTCTACATATTGTTAGATCACAATAATAAGTAGAAACGCCCATGCCATGTCGATGTTTCGTGCGTTTCGAGAGTATGCTGCTATGCAACCTGATCTCGAAAGGTTTAGTGCAATAAAGGGATCCCATGGCCGAAACGAAATTTGAACCCAAGGCCTATCTTGCCTATCTGGGCCTTCGCGCGGTTCTTGGTCTCCCCCGGCTTTTGCCCTACACAACCCGCATCGCCACCATTGGCTGGCTGACATCCGCTGTTGTCGCCCCCATAGCCGGGTATCGCAAGCGGGTGCGCAACAACCTGTTGAAAGTGTTTCCGGACATGCCCCCTGCCGAAGTGGCCCGTCTGGAACGCGAGGTGCCCAACAACGCGGGGCGGGTGCTGGCGGAGCTGTTTTCCTCGGATGATTTCGTGCGCCATCTTGGCAAGCTGGAGCTGAAAGGTCCGGGGGTTGAGGCCCTTCTCAAGGCACGCGACGCGGGACGCCCGATCATTGGCGTATCCGGGCATTTCGGGAATTACGACGTGATGCGCCTTGCCATGGTTCAGAACGGGTTCTCGATCGGGGGGCTATATCGCCCCTTTACCAACAAATATTTCGACATGTTCTATCGCCGCGCACTGGAAACCGTGGCCAAGCCGGTCTTTCCTCAGGGGCGCAGAGGTCTGGCCGACATGTTGCGGCATCTCAGATCCGGCAACATGATCGCCATCCTTGCCG
The DNA here is from genome assembly GCF_025137635.1 of Aliiroseovarius crassostreae. Lineage (NCBI taxonomy): Bacteria > Pseudomonadati > Pseudomonadota > Alphaproteobacteria > Rhodobacterales > Paracoccaceae > Aliiroseovarius > Aliiroseovarius crassostreae. The sequence goes on from NZ_CP080772.1 coordinate 1,977,281, forward strand.
ACCAGCGCGCCAATGATGGCGAGCGGTTGAAGTTTTTCGGACAGGACGCGCTGACACCGATTTCAGCGGCGGAGATGGCCCTGAAATATGACGCACATCTGTTCTGCGCCTATGGGGTGCGGCGCGCCAACGGGGTCGATTTCGACATGGTGATCGAAGAACCGATCCCGCATGGTGATCCCAACGAGATGATGCAGGCCATCAATGACAGTCTGGAAGCACAGGTTCGTCAGAATATGGGGCAGTTCCTTTGGGTTCATAACCGCTGGCACATTCCGGCCCGCCGTCAGGACGGCAGTTAAGGCGTTTTGGGCAAAACTGAACCACGTGTTTATTCCGAGCCCCCACGACAGTGGCATCTCTTACGGCCCGCGCGCGCTGGTCACTTCAGCCGAATGGCCGCCTGTATCGGCCCCGGATACCCTTTGGGGGTTAGCGACTGAAGCACCAGCGCTGCGGCCTGATCCTCCAGAACCGGCAAGGTCAGTTCCAGCTCCCCCGCCCCGTCCCATGTTGTCAGGGGGGTCAGTTCGGTCACGATATTGGTGTATTCAATCTGTTGTCCGGCATTTTCCCCACGGGTGATTGTCACCATTTCCGAGGGGGTGAAACGCACCAAAAGCGCAACCATCTCGGCCTCAAGTGCCGCATGGGTCACCGTTTTGGCCAGAACGACCATGCCCTGATCCGTCTCGCGAGAGGACAACATCACCTGCCCCATTCGATCCCGGTGATCGTCAAGTGCTGCAAAAACATCCATCGGACGGTTGCCCACCACCTGCGTCACACCGCCAATCACCATTTGCGGCGTGTATTTGTAACGGGCTTCCGCAACCCGGCGATACCCTTCCTGCCTTTGGGTGAATTGCGGCTGGGCAAAGGTGTCTTTCCAGCCGATATAGTCCCAGTAATCCACGTGGAACGCCAGCGGCAGCAGGTCGGGATGGTCGGACATATCGGCAAGCAGCCGGTCCGCCGGCGGGCAGGAGGAACAGCCCTGTGAGGTAAACAGCTCAACCACCATCAACGACCGATCTTGCGCCGTGGCCACCCCAACCGCCATTACCATGGCCATAGCAGCCCCAAAAATCACCCGCATTCGGACACCTCTTTTTTCGTCTTACCCCGTAATAGCGCAGGCCACCCTCCGGGACCAATCAAGGTTTTGCGAGCGTTTTGTTACAGTTTGCAGCATGGCGAAATAGCCACGCTTGCGGGGCATCCCCCCGGGCCAGCCAGCGGCACAAATCGGATTTGCGTTTTCCTGAGAAGGGCAAGCTGTTATCCACGACAGGCGAACAGGAGGAACACATGCGTAAAACCGTTCTCGTCACCGGCGGGGGGCGCGGCATCGGGCGCGCAATCGCCGACGATCTGGCGCGCGACCATCACGTCATCATCACCTATTTTTCAGATAAAACAGCGGGCAAGATGTTTGCAGTCAAACATCCCGGCAGCCTCGCCATCCGCGCCGATTTCACCAATGCCGAAGAGCCTGCGGAGGTGGTCAAACTGGCCATATCCGCCTTTGGAAAGATCGACGCGATCGTGAACAATGCAGGCCGGGTCACCGAAACGGCCTGCGACAGCGTGGACCCGGCAGAGCATGCGGCACTTTATCAGGTCAATGTCACCGCCCCCGCGGCCATTCTCGCCGCGACCCTGCCGCATATGCCAAACGGTTCTGCCGTGCTGAACATTGCATCCGTCAATGCCGCGTCGCCCCCCGCAACCGCAGGCGCCTATGCGGCGAGCAAAGCGGCGCTGGTGGCCATGACCAAGGCGCAGGCCAAGACACTTGGGCCACGCGGGATCCGGGTCAATGCCCTCGCACCGGGCCCGGTCGAAAGCGCCCATGCGCCACGTCCGGATGCGTTGCAGGCTGAGGTCCGCGCGAACACCGCCCTGGCACGAAATGGCCTGCCATCTGATATGGTGGGACCCACCCGATTTTTGCTGAGCGACGCTGCCGGTTTCATCACCGGTGAGGTTTTGACGGTTTCTGGCGGATACCGTCTCTGACACTCACCATATCTTAAGCTTCGGATGCAAAAAGGGGATATGCGGCGTCTTCTGCGACATATCCCCTTTCCTATCATCGAAGCCCTCGGTTTTACCGGGTTTCTGATCCTGCTGCACCTCGCGGCGTAACGCGTTTGGGAACAGGCGTGAAACACGGGTTTGTTCTGAAACGCCCAGGGAAGTGATATCTCTTACGCCGTGTGGGCTTTTCCCTGTTTCAGGTAAGCACAAACGCTTTAGCTACCCGCGTCAGAGCTCTGCACCTCTCCTGCCTTGGCAATTGCCGGGCGGATGATACTGTCGAGCACCTCTTCGGTGATTGGGCCGGCAAAACGTTTCAGGATCACCCCGTCCTTGTCGATCACAAAGGTCTCCGGCACGCCGTAAAGCCCCCAGTCCAGGCCGGTGCGCCCCTTCTTGTCAGCCATCAACGCGGCATAGGGGTTGCCCAGCTCTTCAAGGAAACGCAGGGCCTTGGTGTCTTCGTCCTTGTAGTTGATGCCATAGATGGTCACGCCTTCGCGGGCGAGTGTTTCCAGCTGCGGATGTTCCGCGCGGCAGGGCGCACACCAGCTGGCCCAGAAATTGACCAGTTTCACACCGCCCTCTTTCAGGTCCTGCTCGGTGAACTCAACCCCCGTTCCCAGCGGGGTCACACTCAGCGCGGGCACCGTGCCCCCTTCGCGGGTCGAGGGCAGTGCGCGCGGGTCTTTGCCGTTTGACATGCCCCACAGGAACATGCCTGCAAGGGCCGCGAACAACAGTGGCGGCAGGATCATCAGAGGAGATATCTTCTTTTTCTCAGCCATTTTTACGACGCTCCTCAGCGGCATTCAGGTCAGCCTTCACCTTGCGGCCCGACCGGATCGTGACAAAAATCAACGCGCCCACCAGGGCCAGGGTCAGTCCCCAGGACCACAGAATCGCGTCCGCATATTTTCCAAGCTCAAGCATCCATCATCCTTTCACGGGCCATCAGGGCATGCAGGCGGCGGCGGCGGATCTCGGTGCGGGTGCGCATCAGCAAAAGCACCACGAAAAGAAAACCGAACCCGATGATCGCCAGGACAAGCGGCTGCCAATAGACATTGGCCACGTGCTCTTCCTTATCAAGCGACAGGGACGCGCCCTGATGCAGGCCCTGGTTCCAGAAATTCACCGCATAGCGCGACAAAAGCGCAAAGACCGACCCAACAACGCAGAGGACAGAGGTCAGGTCAGCCGCTGTATCCGGGTTCTCGATCGCGGCCCAAAGCGCCATGTAGCCCAGGTAAAACAGGAACAGAATCAGAAACGAGGTCAGGCGCGGATCCCAGGCCCAATAGGTGCCCCACATCGGCTGACCCCATACGGCCCCGGTGATCAGCGAAATCACCGTCATGGTCACCCCGATCAGCGCAGCCGCCTTTGCCGCAAGCGCGGACACATGGTGGCGGCGCACCAGCCAGATCAGCGAGGTCACCAGCATCATCACCCAGATGTTGATCGCCATGGTTGACGACGGCACATGCACATAGATGATCTTGACGGAATTGCCGAAATTCGCCGCCTCCGGGGTGAAGAAGAAGCCCCAGATCAGGCCCGGCACAAGGGTGAGGACGCACAGGGCAATGGCCCAGGGCAGCACCTTGCCCGACAGGGCCATGAATTTCACCGGGTTTGCATATTCCCACAACGCATTCATGCGCTGGCCCAGCGACCTTTTTTCGGAACGGTTGGTCGTTGTTTGTGTCATCGGGTTTCCTCTACGGCTCCCATAATCGGTGGCAGGTCTGGGCGCAACATTAACCCAGGTCACAAGTGGGTGACTTGATTTATCTCAGGCTTATCTAAGATTAACACGCAAAGCAGCCGAGGCGGCAAATGGCAGCAGGGCAATGGACCCCGCCGTGATGCCCGCCATCATCAAAAGCGGCGTGGTGGCGGAAAACCCGGCCATGCCACGGGTGGCGGCCTCGGCCCCGAAAATCAGCGTCGGGATGTAAAGCGGCAGCACCAGAAGCGACATCAAAAGCCCGCCGCGTTTCAGCCCGACGGTCAGCGCAGCCCCGAAGGCACCGATCATGGAAAGGGCGGGTGTGCCCAGCAAAAGCGTGACGAAAATCCATGAAAATCCCGGGCTTTCCAACTGCATCAGCGCCCCGAAAAACGGAGCAGCCAGCGTCAGCGGCAACCCGGTGACCAGCCAATGCGCCAAGGCCTTCACTGCCACGATCCCCTCCAGAGGGATCGGGGACGTGGCCAGCAGGTCGAGCGAGCCGTCTTCAAAGTCGAGCTGAAAGATCCGGTCAAGCGACAAAAGGCAGGCAAGCAGCGCCCCCACCCACAGAATACCGGGGGCAATGCGCGACAGGATATCGCCCTCTGGCCCGACGCCAAATGGCACCAATGTGGACACGATCAGGAAAAACGCCAGCCCAAGGCCAAAGCCCCCGCCCGCGCGCATCGCAAGGCGCAGATCTCGGATCAGAAGTGCAATCATAGGAAGGCCCCCTCACCTGCATCGTCAAAACCGTCGGAATGGGCAAGATCAGCAGCGGTGGTTGGATCCGCTTTATAAGGGCCGATATCAAAACTTGCCGCGTCCAGCCCCAGATCAATATGGGTGGCGATCAGCGCCGCCCCACCCCGCGCCTGATGGGCGCGCACCGCATCGGCAAACAGCCCGACCGAAGGCACGTCAAGCGATACGGTCGGCTCATCCAGCAGCCAGATCGGACGCCCGGTCACCAGCAGCCGTGCCAGTCCCAGGCGCCGCTTCTGTCCGGCGGAAAGATTTGCGGATGGGCGGCTCAAGAGCCCGGCCAGGTTGAACCCTTCCACCGCGCCGGAAATGTCTTCCTGCCCATGCACCGATGCCCAGAAACGCAGGTTTTCCTCGACCGTCAGCGTGGCTTTCAACCCATCGGCATGGGCGCCATAGGTCAGGGTCTCCGGCTCGGACAGAACCTCTCCGTGCAACGGGGGCTGCAACCCGGCAAGGGTGCGCAGAAGCGTGGTCTTGCCCGATCCGTTCGGCCCGCGCAGGATCAGCACCTCACCGGGATCAAGCGAAAAGCCCACCCCTTGCAGGATCGGCACGCCACCACGGGTGACGGTCAGGTTCTCGGCCGCGAGTCGGGCGGTATGTCGGGGCAAATCAGTCATGCCAGAGGCTTAGACCGGAAGGGCCGCCAAGGCAATGCGCCGCCCCTCGGCCAGAAGCACATTATAGGTGCGGCAGGCAGCGGCGGTGGCCATGGGTTCAATGCCGATCCCCGCCGCCTCAAGCGCCTCGCGCAGGGGGGTGGGGGCATGGGCAATCTCGGCACCGGTGCCATAAAACAGCACGTCGATCCCGCCGGCCAAGGCCGCAAGCGGGGTCACGTCTTCGCCATCCCAGCTGATCACCTTCTCTGCCGTCAGCAGGATCGGGCCGCGGATCACCTCACCGCCCACACGAAAGAAACCGGGGCCATAGCCATCCACCGGGGTGGCCCCCGCAAACGTGACTTCATGGAATTGCATCGGGTGACACTCCTCAGCTGTTCAGAACCGAAACCAGCCCGGACAGGGCGGATCCCGCGATGATGATATAGGCAACCCGGCGGTAAAGCCCGCTCAGGCGGGGACGAAACAGCCAGTTGCCCAGAAGGTTTCCGGCAAGGTTGGGCAACAGCGCAACCAGCCCCAGCACCAGCGGCAGGCCGACAAGCCGGCCCAGCAGCAAGAACACCGCCAGCAAGATCACGTCATAGGCCAGCAGGAAAGCCGTATTGTTGGCGCGGATCACCCTGGCCGGAAGGGGGGAGGCCATATAGAGCAGGATCACCGGCGGGCCGGGAATGCCAGCCGCCCCGCCCAGCAACCCCGCCATCCCCCCTGTGCCCCAGACCAGTCGTGGGGTCAGCTCGCCGTGATACCGAAACCCCGAAACCAGCGCCAGGACCATTGCAAGGCTGACCAGTGAAACCGCCAGTTTGAACACGGACGGGTCCACCGCAAACAACACCGCAAGCCCCAGCGGCAAAGCGAGGATCAGCCCGCCGATCAGGCGCATCAGGTCCCGCAGATGCCCGTCACGCAACGCGCCGGGCAAGGCAGGCAGCGGGCCGGCAATATCCATCACAATCAGCACCGCCACGGCGGCCACCGGGTCAATCACCTGTGATGCGATGGGAAGAAAGATAAGCGCGGTGCCAAAGCCTGCGAACCCGCGCACGAGCCCCGCCAGAAAGGCCGCAGCCAAAAGTCCTCCAAGCCCCGGCAGGGCCAGGGCTTGGAGCAGGATATCAGGCATCAATATTGGCAAACTCGTTGCCCAGATCCTTCGTCTCGGTCTTGTCCCAATTGCGCTTCACACCGAGGCGCAACAGGATGGCCGAGGCCACGAAGATCGACGAGTAGGTCCCGACAACGACACCCCAGATCATCGCAAACACAAACCCACGGATCACGTCACCGCCCAGCACGTAAAGCGCGATCAGCGCGATCAGCGTGGTAAGCGAGGTCATCAGGGTGCGCGACAGGGTTTCATTGATCGACAGGTTCAACACTTCCCTGAGCTCCAGCGTCTTGTAACGGCGCAGGTTCTCACGCACCCGGTCAAACACAACCACGGTATCATTGAGCGAGTAGCCGACAATGGTCAGAAGGGCTGCGATAATCGCAAGGTCGAACTTGATCCCGAGAAGCGCAAACACGCCGATGGTCAGCACAACGTCATGCACAAGAGCGGCCACCGCCCCCAGCGAGAACTGCCATTCGAACCGCAGCCAGATATAGACCAGCACCGCGCCGATCGCTGCCAGAACGGCATAGATCGCCGTCAGGATCAGCTCTCCCGAGACTTTCGGGCCAACCGATTCCACGCTTGGAAAGGTGATCGCAGGATCCACCGTGGCCAGCGCGTTTTCGATGGTCGCCATGGTCTCGGGCGTCATCGCCTCCTGACCTTCCTGCGCCTCGATGCGGATCTGGCTGACATGCTGGTCGTCGCGGAAATTCACGTCATTCACTTCCACAATCGTGATGTCCCCCAACGCAAGCGGCGCCAGTGCATCCCGATAGACCCCAACATCCACGGCCTGCGTGCTTTCCGTGCGGATCGTGGTGCCGCCACGGAAATCGATGCCGAAATTCAGGCCGATCACGAAGAACAGCACAACCGAGGCCACCATCGCCAGCCCCGACGCCCCAAGCGTCGCAAGCGTGGTTTTGAAAAAATCGAACACACGGTTTTGCGGCGCCAGACGAATGCCCTTGATCTCCAGATCACGCGGCTCTTTTCGCTCATGCCACATGACAATCATCAGCCGGGTCAGGAAAATCGCGGTGAAGACCGAGGTGATGATCCCCAGCCCCAGCGTGACCGCAAAGCCGCGCACCGGACCAGAGCCCATGACAAACAGGATCACGGCGGTGATGAAGGTGGTGATATTGGCATCCAGAATGGCCGACAGCGCCTTTTCATACCCCAGCTCGATCGCCCGCGCGGGCCCTTTGCCCGCCTTGAGCTCCTCCCGGATCCGTTCGAACACCAGCACATTGGCGTCAACCGCCATCCCGATGGTCAGCACGATCCCGGCGATACCGGGCAGCGTCAGGGTTGCCCCGATCATCGACAGAAGGCCAAAGATCATGCCGACATTCAGGATCAGCGCCACATTGGCGATCATGCCGAACCAGCCATAGGCCAGCCCCATGAAGATCAGCACACCGGCAAACGCCACCAGCGAGGCAATCTTGCCCGCATCAATGCTGTCCTGCCCCAGTTCCGGGCCGATGGTGCGCTCTTCCACATAGGTCAGTTCGGCCGGCAAGGCGCCCGCCCGCAGCAGGATCGCCAGATTGGTCGATTCCTCGATTGAGAAGTTGCCGGTGATAATGCCCGACCCGCCGCAGATCTGCTCATTGATGCGCGGGGCCGAGATCACCTCTTCATCCAGCACAATCGCAAAAGGCGAGCCAACATTTTCGCCGGTATAGTCGCAGAATTTGCGCGCACCGGACACGTTGAAGCGGAAATTCACCGCAGGCCGGCCGTTCTGATCAAAGGCAGGCTGCGCATCATTCAGCTCTTCCCCGGTCACAACCGCGGTTTTTTCCAGCGCGTAATAGGTGTTTTCCTCGTCCAGCGACGGGTAGAGAACGCCCCGGGGACCGGGATCTGCATTGGCATTCGACGTACGCGAGGTGACCGGGTGGAAGGTCAGCTTGGCAGTCTTGCCGATGATTTCTTTCAACTCCGAGGCCGATCCGATGCCCGGCACCTGGATCAGGATCCGATCCCGCCCCTGCCGTTGGATGGTCGGTTCCCGCGTCCCCACCTCATCCACACGGCGGCGAATGATCTCAAGGGTTTGCAGGATGGTGCGGTCGTCGGTTGCGATGCGTTCCGCCTCCGACAGCGTCACCACAAACTCGCCTTCACGGCCCGCGCTCACCTCGATATCGGTAGACCCGACACCCTGAAGGCTGACCACCGGCTGGGCCAGTGTCTGCACTTTTGCAATGGCCTCAGGCAGCGCCTCGGGGCGTGAGATCTTCACCCGCAACTCATCAGGCTTGCTGTCCTGACGGCGAATGGTGCCAATCGTGTCGCGCTCATCGCGCAGCAGGTTGCGCACTTCGGGCCAAAGCGCATCCATACGCGCGCCATAGACATCCTCAACCTGCACTTCGGCCAGCAAATGTGCGCCGCCACGCAGGTCCAGCCCGAGATTGACAAGGCCGCTCGGCGCCCAGTCCGGCCAGGCGGAACGATCCGCCTCAAGCTCGGCCGTGGTGCCCGTGGTTTCAATCGCCTTCACCGCGTCATTGTGAACTTCCACACGGGTGTAAAACCCGTTGGGGGACGCAAAATACAGACCCAGGATCACCAGACCCCAGATCACCAGTCGTTTCCAAAGCGGAATTTGCAGCATGTGCCTGCCCGAATTTGCCCGTGTAACAAAGAAAACGCGGCCTCGGGGGGCTTGCCCGGGCCGCGCGATGAGGGGCTTAACCCTCGACCGGTTCGGTTTTCGACACCACCTTGGCGATGGTGGAGCGCATCACGCGCACTTTCACACCGTCGGCAATCTCGACCTCAACTTCGGCCTCGTCCTTGACGTTGGTAACCTTGCCGATGATGCCACCCTGGGTCACCACCTTGTCATTGCGGCGCAGCGCCCCCAGCATCGCCTGATGCTCTTTCATCTTCTTTTGCTGCGGACGGATCATGAAGAAATACATGATCGCGAAAATGAGCAGCATCGGGATCAGCATCGAATTGAGGATACCGCCCGCAGGCGCACCCGCTGCCTGGGCAAAAGCCGGAGTTACAAACATCTTATTTCCTTTTCTTCCCGGGGCGACAAAGAACCCGCCCCACCTGTCTGGCGCGCACCCTATATGGGGGCCCATTGCTTGTCCAGCAAGGGAGCGCGGGAAGGTTTGCACAAGCGACCAAGAAGGCGGGTGACAGGCGGCGGGCAATGGTGTTTTGTGGGGGCGCATTCAATCTGGGGTTATTTATGCGCAACGACGATTCATCACTTCTGGGCTGGTTGGGTTACCGGGTTCCAAAAGAGTTCACCAAAGCCCGCTGGCTGGGAAGCTTGATTGGGGTGATCCTTGTTCTGCTGGTTTTCTTGCTTATCGTCGGCATTTTCACTCGCCTTGCCCAATCCATTCTGTTCTCGAAAGAAATACCAAACATCCGAGACGCAGGCCTCGCCCTCGCGGCTGTTGTTGGCTTTCCTTTTATCGTCTGGAGATCTGTCGTCGCTCACAGGCAAGTCGAAACGGCACGCGACGAACTGTTCAATGACAAACTGAACGAAGCAATTGAAAGCCTTCATGCCCGCTATCAAGTCACGGAAAGGCAAGGCGATGACGGCTATGTGGACATCTGGAAAGACGACATTATCAAACGCAACGGGGCCATTGACCGGTTGGAAGCACTGGCAATTGAACGACCCTTCGAAGCCCCCCGCATCGCCCGCACCCTTTGTGTTCATCTGCGCGAACTGACCCGCGAACACCGGCCGGAGACACCACCAGAGGGCGCAACCCCAGATGGGATCCGGCACTGGGCGCAAAATCTACAGGTAAAACGTTCAGACATGGAATCCGCCGCACAGGTATTGGGGCGCCTGTCTGAGAAAACCGGCATTCCCCCCAAGGATCTCGCCATCGACTTATCCGGGGTTAATCTACAGGCCATGCGGCTGGAGCACCTCAACTTTGAACATGCGATATTGAACGACTGCCATCTGGATGGGGCGTTGCTCAATGGGGCAAAGCTCAATGGGGCAAAGCTCAATGGGGCTAAGCTCAATGAGGCAACGCTCAATAACGCGAAGCTCAATGAGGCAAAGCTCAATGAGGCAGAACTCAATGGGGCAAGGCTCATTTGGGCAGAGCTCAATGAGGCAAGGCTCAATGGCGCGAAGCTCAGGCAGGCCCATCTCAATGAGGCAGAACTCAATAGGGCAAAGCTCTTTGGGACAGAGCTCAACGAGGTAGAGTTCGGTGGGGCAGAGCTCAACGGGGCTAAGCTCAATAGGGCACGGCTTCATTGGGCAACGTTCGATAAATCCATCGACCTCAAAGATGCCGAAACAACTGCCTCAGCTCTAAGGTCGGTGAACCTATCTGATGCTGAATATGTCACAGAGTTTGTCAAATCAGCTTTCGGTGATCGCTCTGTGATCCTGCCAGATGATGTGCCCTTCCCGATAGATCGCTGGCCGGATGCGAAACTGGATAATGAGACCTATCAGGAGGAGTATCGGCGTTTCCTCAGCGATCCCGACGCCTACATCCCGCCCCAACACCGCAACGACTAATCCCCCCTTCCCCTGCCGCGCCCAAACTGGCATATGGGCGATAGCGCCCGTTAGGGGGCGCCCACCTGTGTTTAAGGAACAATGACATGCATGATATTCGCCTGATCCGTGACAACCCTGATGCGTTCGACGCCGCGATGGCCCGTCGGGGCCTCGACGGTGTCTCAGGTGAATTGCTGTCGCTGGATGAGACCCGCCGCGCCGCCATCCTCGCATCTGAGACCGCGCAGGCCGAGGCGAACAAAGCCGCCAAGGAAGTGGGCGCCGCCAAGGGCCGTGGCGATGAGGCAGAGTTTGAACGCCTGCGCGCGCTGGTGGGGGAAAAGAAATCCGAAATCGCCCGCCTGAATGACGAAGCCAAGGCGCTTGATGCCAAGCTCACCGAGATCCTGATGGGCCTGCCCAACACGATCTATGACGATGTGCCGGCTGGCGAAGACGAAGACGACAACGTGGAAATCAACCGCTGGGGCACCCCGCGCGAGATGGATTTCAAACCGGTTGAACATTACGACCTGCCCGCCGTGCAGTCGGGGCTGGATTTCGAAACCGCCGCCAAACTGTCCGGTTCGCGCTTCATGGTGCTCTCGGGTGCCGTGGCCCGCACCCACCGGGCGCTGGCGCAATTCATGCTCGACGTGCACACCGAAGAAAACGGCCTGACCGAAACCTGGACGCCGGTCCTCGTCAAGGAAGAGATGATGTATGGCACCGGGCAATTGCCGAAATTTGGCGAAGACAGCTACAAGACCGAAGATGGCTGGTGGCTGGTGCCGACGGCCGAGGTGACCCTGACCAACATCGTCAACGGCGAAACCGTGAGCGAAGGCTACCTGCCGCGCCGCTATGTGGCCCACACCCAATGCTTCCGCTCAGAAGCAGGCAGCGCAGGGCGCGATACCGCCGGCATGCTGCGCCAGCACCAGTTTGAAAAAGTCGAAATGGTGTCGGTCACGAAACCCGAGGAAAGCGAGGCAGAACACGCCCGTATGACCCGCTGCGCCGAGGATATTCTCGAACGACTGGAACTGCCCTACCGCACCGTGAACCTCTGCACGGGTGACATCGGGTTCGGCGCCAAACGCACCCATGATATCGAGGTCTGGCTGCCGGGGCAAAACACCTATCGCGAGATCAGCTCCGTCTCGACCTGCGGGGATTTCCAGGCCCGCCGCATGAACGCGCGCTACAAGCCGGCCGAAGGCGGCAAGCCACAATTCGTGCACACGCTGAACGGATCAGGGCTCGCCGTGGGCCGCGCGCTGATTGCTGTCCTGGAAAACGGTCAGCAGGCCGACGGATCCGTTGACCTGCCCGCAGCCCTGCACCCCTACCTGCGCGGAAAAACCCGCATCACCGCCGAGGGTGAGCTGGCTTAAGAGGCTGATTTCATTAAAAAACAAAAGCCCGGCCAAACCTGCCGGGCTTTTTCTTATGCCTTTTTCTTGCGTCAAATACCTCGGGGTGAGGCTGAAAGCCGAGGGGCAGAGCCCCTCCCCCATCAGCCCAGCGCAACCCCTTTGCGCCCCGCCAGATCCACGAAATACTGCCACGCCACCCGGCCCGACCGGGCACCGCGCGTGGCCTGCCATTCGATTGCTTCCGCGCGCAGTGTATCCGGGTCAACCCTGACCCCATAAGCCTCACAATAGCCTGAAATCATGGACAGATATTCATCCTGAGAGCAGGGATGAAAGCCCAGCCACAGGCCAAACCGATCCGACAGAGAGACCTTCTCCTCCACCGCTTCAGACGGGTTGATCGCAGATTGGCGTTCGTTCTCGATCATGTCTCGCGGCATCAGATGGCGACGGTTCGAGGTGGCGTAAAACACCACATTTTCCGGCCGCCCCTCAATGCCCCCATCCAGCACCGCCTTCAGGCTTTTGTAATGCTGGTCGTCATGGCTGAAACTGAGGTCATCACAAAACAGCAGAAAACGGTGCTCAGAGCCGCGCAGAAGGTTCAGGAGCCGCGCCACGCTGGGCAGGTCTTCCCTTTGTAATTCCACGATTTTCAACGCCTCTCCCCGCGCCAGAACCTCGGCATGAACCGCCTTGACCAGCGAGGATTTCCCCATCCCCCGTGCGCCCCACAAAAGCGCGTTATTCGCGGGCAGGCCACGGGCGAATTGCAGCGTGTTCTCAAGCAGCGTATCGCGCGAGCGATCGACGCCAATCAGCAGGTCGATCGCCACCCGATTGACCTGCGGCACAGGCGCCAGCCGATCGGGACCGGTGTGCCAGACAAAGGCGTCCGCCAGACCGAAATCAGGAGCGGCCAGAGGGGCCGGAGACATGCGCTCCAGCGCCTCGGCGATGCGGGTCATTACGTTGGGATCCAAGCTGGTGCTCGCCATAATCGCGTTCCTTTGCGGGGAATGAAAACTTTAAACTCTTTAAAGGCTGAAACAACAAAACTTTAAAGTCTTTAAAGGGCGAGAAGGCGGAACTTTAAAGTTTTTGAAGACGGGCCACCGGGAGCTATGCGGGTCCGAATCCTGTTTGAACCGATGACCCACAAAAAGAAAAAGCGCGCCTTAATCGGGCGCGCTTTTTGTTTTGGGTTTCTCAAGGGTTACTTGCCTTTGTCAGTGGCGCCCTCGTCGATGTCGGCGTCATCTTCGCCTTCGGGGTCTTCGTCGAACTCGGCGAGCAGCTCACCATCTTCATCTGCGTCTTTGTCGCCCTCTTCGCTTTCGTCGTCATCCTCGAACCAGAGACCTTGGGCACGCAGCTCTTCTTCGCGCTTTTTCTCAACCCGGCCCACAAGGAAGATCGAGATCTCGTAAAGGCCATAGACCACCACGAACAGGATCACCTGGGTGATCACGTCCGGCGGGGTGACAAGCGCGGCCAGCACAAGGATCCCAACCACGGCGTATTTGCGCACCTCGCCCAGCCCTTTGGCGGACACCAGCCCGGCCTTGCCCATCAGCGTAAGCAGCACCGGCAACTGGAAGCACAGCCCGAAGGCCACCACGAATTTGATCGTCAGGCGCAGATATTCCTGCACCGAGCCCTGAAAATCGATCGAGGCCTGCACGTCGGTTTCCCCCACGCCGCCGGATTGCTGGAAGCCCAGGAAGAAGTCGAAGGCCAGCGGCATCACCACGTAAAAGGCAAAGCTTGCGCCGAGGAAAAACATCACCGGGCTGGCGATCATGAATGGCAGGAACGCGGCCTTTTCATTCTTGTAAAGCCCCGGCGCCACGAAGCGCCACATCTGGTAGGAGATATAGGGGAAGGACAGCACCAGCCCGCCAAACAGCGAGATCGACACCGCAACAAAGAAGCCTTCCTGCAGCTTGATCAGGATCAGCCCGCAATCCGCCTGCCCGCGTTCGGCCATGGTCTGGCACAGCGGCTCGGTGAGGAAGTTGAAGATCGGGTTCCAGACGGTAAAGCAGATCACCATGCCGATGATAAAGGCGATGGCGGAATGGATCAGGCGGGTGCGCAGCTCGGTCAGGTGCTCGATCAGTGGCGCGGCACTGTCCTGGATTTCGTCGGTCTTGGTCATGCGTCAGGTGCGTCCGATGGTTTGGGAGCTGTCTTTTTGGTCAGGTTTTTTTTAGCAGGGGCTTTTTTGACAGGAGCTTTTTTGGCCGGTGCTTTTTTGGCAGGCGCCTTTGCCGTGGCGGCTTTTTTTGCAGTCGCAGCTTTGGCGGCGGGCTTTTTGGCGGCGGGAGCCTTGGCCGGGGCCTTCTTCGCCGCCGGTTTGGCCGCGCCCTCGTCTTCAGAGGTCCTGCGCTCCACCGGTTTACCTGTCGCCCGTTTCACCGGCGCTTTCTTGGCGGCTGGTTTGGACGTTTCCATGGCCGGGTCAGGATCTGCGGACACCGTTTTCTCGGCCGTTTTCTCAGCTTTCTCGGCCGTTTTCTCAGCCGCCGCCTGCGCATTGGCCTTTGCACCGGCTTTTGCGGTGGCCTCGTGGATCTTGCGGGCCACTTCGGCGCGTTCTTCCGACAATTCGGGTGTCTTGGTGGCCGCATCCGCGGCCTTCTGGTCGCGCAGCGCCTTGCCGGGGTCCCATTTCTCGAACCCTTCAGCGGCCTTGTTCAGCGCATCCAGCCCCATGGATTTGGGGTTGCTCACGCCCTTGAGCGTGCTGGCGATGTCCTTGGCGCCGCTTTCATCCGCGGCTTCATTCATGGCCTGGCTGAATTCGCGCGCCATCTGGCGGGCCCGTGCGGTGAACCGCCCAAGCGTGCGAAACATACCCGGCAGGTCCTTGGGACCCACCACAATCAGGGCGACCACCCCGATCACCAAAAGCTCGGTAAACCCGATATCAAACATGGAGAGCGTCCCCAGCACGTTGTCCGGGCAAGGCGCGGGTCATCCCCGTCACCCCGGACCGGACCGGTTGCGGCTTACGCCTTTTCCTTGTCTTCTTCGGGGGTGACGTCCTTGGCCACGTCCGCCGCCTGTTCTTCGATCTCTTTCTTGCCGTCATCAACACCTTTCTTGAAGGCGGTGATGCCCTTGCCAACCTCGCCCATCAGCGACGAGATTTTGCCCCGGCCGAACAGGACCAGAACCACAACGGCAATCAGAAGAAGGCCGGGCAGGCCGATATTGTTGAGCATAAGTGTCTCCCTCACCAGGCGGGTCCCCCCGCCATCCAATCTATTCAGAACAGATATGTATTCCCTTGTCGGCAAATATCAAAGCCCGAAAGCACATTTTCCGGCAATTAGCCCCTTTGGCACGGCTTTGGTCCCGTTCCCCGCCCTGCACGCCCCCGCGCCGGACCCTGTGCCCGACCCTTTGCCCGTACCTCTGCCAGTATCGAAGGTCGCCCCGCGATCTGGCGAGCGGTTTCAAAATAGGAGCGGGGGTGCGGATTTTCATTGGTTCACCGGTGAAATTCATGTCTGATCAGGGCAGATCCGGTTTCCCCGGACCGTGACCCTTCAGACAGGTGGAACAGGCCCGATGCTGCGCGACCCTGCCATTTCTGCGCTTGCCCTTGGTCAGACCCTGATCTGGGCGTCGATTTACTACGTGTTTCCCGCGTTGTTGCTGCGGTGGGAACAGGATCTGGGCTGGTCCAAGACCGAATTGACCGGCGCCATCGCGCTTGCCGTGCTGGTCTCGGCCCTTGCCTCGCCGCTGAGCGGGCGGGTGATCGACATGGGCCGGGGGGCTGCGCTGTTGAGCCTGTCTGCCGCATTGGGGGCGGGGGGGCTCTTTACCCTCTCCTATATCAGCGCCCTGTGGCAGTTTTACCTGATCTGGGCCGTGATTGGCGGCGCGATGGCGGGCTGTCTTTATGAGCCATGTTTTGCCATTGTCACCCGTGCCCGCGGCGTGGATGCGCGGCGTGGCATCATCCTGATCACATTGGTTGCGGGCTTTGCCGGCACGCTGAGCTTTCCCACCACCCACGCGCTGGCCGAAGCCTTTGGCTGGCGCCACGCGGTGCAGGTCCTGGCCGGGCTGGTGGCCCTTGTGGTGGTGCCGCTGCTGTGGTTTGGCGCACGCCAGCTGGAACGCGGCAGGCCACAGGCCCCGGTGCTGCACGACAGCCCGGAAGCCCCCCGCGCCTTTCTGCGCCGCCCCGCCTTCTGGTGTCTTGCCCTTGCTTTCAGCTGTTTTGCCGTGGCCCATGGCAGCACGCTGCACCATCTTCTGCCGCTTCTGGACGAACGGAGGCTGCCACCGGATATGGCGGTGCTGGTGGCCTCGTTCATCGGCCCGATGCAGGTGGCGGGACGCATGGCGATGATGCTGTCGGAGCGCTATATCTCGACCCATGGCGTGGCGATTGCCGCCTTCCTGTCGATGGCCCTCTCTGTCCTGCTCCTGCTGCTGGGCGCGCACAGCCCGGCCAGCCTGACCGGGTTTGTCCTTCTGTTCGGCAGCGCGGTTGGGGTGGTCAGCATCCTGCGCCCGCTTCTGGCACGAGAGATCCTTGGGGCGCACAATTTCGGGGCCAAGACCGGCGCGCTTGCCCTGCCCTTTCTGGCCGGATCCGCCCTGTCGCCCTTTTTGGGGGCGCTGCTTTGGAAAACAGGAGGCTATGCGCTGATGCTTGCGGCGCTGGTCCTTGTGCTGGGGGTCGGCTGCCTGCTTTATCTGGGTGCACACCGGCTGGGCCGCGCGCGCTGATCGGCGTTGGCTGAAGCTGGTTGGAGCCGCCCGCACTGACCGCGCTTGTCCGGCCAGCCCCTCAGCAGGCCAGACCCTCAGCAGGGAAATCCCCTCAGAGGATCACGCCTCGGCCGGGAACACGAAACAGCGGTCGCGGCGAATGGCGATCCACAAGGGCGTGCCCGGTTTGGGCAGAAAGACCGACGGCACGGTTGCGGTCAGGCAGGACCCGTCCTGCATCGAGAACTCAACCAGGCTTTCCTTGCCGATAAACCGTGCCCGGGTCACCTCGCCCCGCGCCCAGACCCCATGGGCCACGGTCGGGTTCGGCCCCTTGCCCTGCCGGTCAAAGTCGATCTTCAGATGCTGCGGGCGGATCACGATATCCACCTTGGTGCCATCCGGCATGCCGGGGGCCAGGAACTGGCCAAAAGCAGTATCGGTCAGCGCGCCCTGCACCAGCCCGGAAATCACGTTGATATCGGAAAAGAACCCGGCGGCCTTTTTGTCCACGGGGGCGTTATACACATTATAGGGCGCGCCACGCTGCACGATCTCACCGTCGCGCATCAAGGCGATCTGATCGGCCATGCGCATCGCCTCTTCCGGCTCATGGGTGACCAGCACCACCGCGGTGCCCTCTTCTTTCAAAAGCGTCAGCGTCTCATCACGAATCCCGTCGCGCAGCCGGTTATCCAGCCCCGAGAACGGTTCGTCCATCAGCATGATCGACGGGCGCGGCGCGAGGGCACGGGCCAGCGCCACGCGCTGCTGCTCCCCACCTGAGAGTTCATGCGGGAACTTGTCGATGAAACGCAGCAGGCCCACTTTTTCCAAAAGCTCCTGCACGCGCAGGCGTTTTTCCGTGCGCGACCCGGTCAGCCCAAAGGCCACATTGTCGGCCACCGACAGGTGGGGAAACAGGGCAAAATCCTGAAACATCAGGCCGATATGGCGTTTTTCCGGCGGCACGAACACGCCCGGACCGGCCATCATCTGCCCATCCATCCACACCTCGCCCGCATCCTGTTCATCCACCCCCGCAATGATGCGCAACGTGGTGGATTTGCCACAGCCGGAGGGGCCAAGCAGACAGGTCACCTGCCCCGCATTCACGGTCAGTGAGATCCCCCGCACCACCTTTTGCCCACCAAAATGGCGTTCGAGGTTGCGGATTTCCAGCCGCGCGGCAGGGCGGGCAGCAGGAGAAGGGCTGGCGTCCAGCATGGGCGGACCTTTCTTCAGACGGCAATTCCGATTGTTTAGATCAGACTTAGCCCGGATAGCAGCCCTGAGACGCGCCCGCAAGCCACCTGCCCCGCCTGAAGCGGGAAAGCATTGGCAAACGACACCGGTTTTGTCGCAAATGGGCTGGCCTTCTGCGCACCGCTCTCCGATGCTGGCGCAAACATTCCCCGCAAGGAGGGCCCGATGCGCCTGCTGATTTCCTTTGCCGCCCTGCTTCTGTCCGTGATCCTGCTTCAGCTCAGCACGGGCGGGGTGGGGCCACTGGATGCGCTGTCCGGGCTGACGCTGGGGTTTACAAAATCGCAGATCGGTCTGCTCGGTTCCGCCCATTTCGTCGGGTTTTTCATCGGCTGCTGGTGGTCGCCGCGCCTGATGGGCAGCGTCGGGCATTCGCGCGCCTTTGCGGTGTTCACGGCGCTGGGGGCCATTGGCCTTCTGGCCCATATGCTGGTGATCAACCCCTATGCCTGGGCGCTGATGCGTGTGGCCTCGGGCCTGTGTGTCGCCGGGGCCTATACGGTGATCGAAGCCTGGATGAATGCCAAGATCACCAATGAAACCCGCGGGCGGGCCATGGGGGGCTATCGCGCGGTGGATATGGGGGGATCGCTGGCGGCCCAGTTGCTGATCGGCGTTCTGACCCCGGCCCATTATGTAAGTTACAACCTTCTGGCGCTGATCTGCTGTGCGGCGATCCTGCCGCTGACGCTGACCCGGGCCAGCCAGCCGGAAACCCCGGACACCCCGCGGCTGCGACCCGGTCTTGCCTGGCACCGCTCCCCGCTGGCGGCTGCGGGCTGTGTGGTCGCCGGCATCACCTCAGCCGCCTTTCGCATGGTCGGGCCAATCTATGGTCAGGAAGTGGGGCTGGCGACCGGGCAGCTGGCCTGGTTCCTCGCCGCCTTCGTGCTTGGCGGCGCGCTGGCGCAGCTTCCGACCGGGTGGATTGCGGACAAATATGACCGGCGCTGGGTGCTGATCTGGCTGTCGGTTGCGGCGATTCTGAGCTGCTCTTTGACCGTGGCTTCCAGCGGGATGGGCACTCAGGTGGCCTTCCTGACAGCCGGGCTTTTTGGCTTCACCACTTTCCCGATCTTTTCGGTTTCCGCCGCCCATGCCAATGATTTCGCCAGTTCCGCCGAACGGGTGGAGCTGTCTGCCGCATTGATGTTCTTCTACGCAATTGGGGCCATCGCCTCGCCTTATGTCTCATCAAACCTGATTGATGCCTTTGGCCCCCCCGCCCTGTTTGCCTTTGTCGCCATCGGCCATCTGGGGCTGATCCTATTTGGCCTGAGCCGGATGCGGGTGCGCCCCACGGTCGAGGACAAGACCCCCTATACCTATACGCCGCGCACCTCGTTCTCGATGGGGCGGCTGTTTGGGCGGATGCGCGAGCGCAAGAGATCGGCCCCGGCGACCAAGCTTGACAGAACCGGCGGGAAACCGTAGCACCGCGCGTTCACCCCTACCTGCCACAGCCCGACGCCTGAAAGGACCGTGCACATGTCCGCTTGCATGCCGATGTCCGATACCGCCCCGGAACAGCCCTGCGTTCTGGCCGTGGATTTCGGCACCTCCAACACCGCGCTCGCCCTGATCGACGGCAACCGGATCCGCCGGATCCCCGTTGAAGGCGCATATGACACATTGCCCACGGCGGTGTTCTTCCCCTCTGACGGCGGCCCGATGCGGATTGGCCGGGCCGCAGCCGACGCTTTGATCGACGGTGAAGAGGGGCGCTATATGCGCGCGCTGAAATCCATCCTCGGCCAGCCCCTTCTGCATGAAAGCCGCCTGCTTGGTGGGAAACGCCAAACGCTTGCCGATGTGATCACCGCCTTCCTGATCGAGGTCAGAACCCGGGCTGAAGCCGCAACAGGCAAGAGCTTTACCCACGCAGTTTCCGGCCGCCCGGTCCGGTTTCACTCGGACAACGACGCTCAGGACCAACAGGCCGAGGCCGACCTGCGCGCCTGCTACCTTGCCGCCGGGTTTGAAAAGGTGGAGTTCCTATACGAACCCGAAGCCGCCGCCCTTGCCTGTCACCAACTTGCCTGTCACAAACCTGGTGAGAACGCGACCGCGCAGACCGGGATGATCGTCGATATCGGCGGCGGCACGTCGGATTTCACCCTCTACCGCGACAATGGCGGCACGGTTGAGATCCTCGCCAGTCATGGCATCCGGCTGGGGGGAACCGATTTTGACCAGCGCATTTCCCTGACCCATGTGATGGGGCTTCTGGGGCATGGGGGCACCCTGAAACGCAGCTTTGGCGAGGGCGTTTTGCCAATGCCCAAAGCGATCTTCCAGGACCTGTCGACCTGGCCCATGATCCCCTTTCTTTATACACGAGAGACCGAGCGCAAGGTCGACGACCTGCTGGCCCATGCGATCGACCCGGAAAAACTCACCCGCCTCAAAGAGGTGATCACAACCCAGCTGGGCCATGAGCTGGCCTTCGCCGTCGAAGCCGGGAAAATCGCCGCCAATGCCGCCACACCCCGCGCGATGATCGACATGGCCTTCATCGAACGCAACCTGTCCGCACCGATCACTCCGGGCAGCATGACCGCCGCCCTGACCGGCCCCGAGGCCCGGTTCGACGAGGCCCTGAAGGGGGCGATCTATCAGACCTTGATGCAGGCGAATTGCCTGCCTGCACAGATTGACAGGGTGATCCTGGTCGGCGGCTCCAGCCTGATGCATCTTGTGTCGGATGTGATCACGGCAACCTGCCCGCAGGCAAACCTCACCCATTCCGAAGCATTCACCGCCGTGGTGGACGGGTTGGCAATCGCAACCGCCCCCGCGCCCCAGCCCCCCGCCTGAACAACCGGGGAAAGGGGCGCTGCCCCTCGCGAGACAAGCTCGCTCACCCCGGGATATTTTCGGCAAGAGGAAAAGAGCACCTGCCATCTTCCTCTTGCCCCAAATATCTTGGGGGAGAGCCGCAGGCTCGGGGGCAAAGCCCCATTCTGCGCGCTAGGCTCCTCAAGGTCACTGCCCTCTGGCCCTTTCACCAAATTCCGCGTAGACAGGCGCGAACCTGAATTCGCCCTCATTACGGCCAATAAACGGAAATCTGCACATGAACCGCGTTCTCATCACCTCTGCGATCCCATATATCAACGGGATCAAGCATCTTGGCAATCTTGTGGGCAGCCAGCTGCCTGCCGATCTTTACGCCCGGTACAACCGCGGGCGGGGGCGCGAGGTCATGTTCATCTGTGCCACCGACGAGCACGGCACGCCCGCTGAACTGGCCGCGGCCAAGGCCGGCAAGCCGGTGGCGGAGTTCTGCGCCGAGATGCATGAGGTGCAGGCGGGTATTGCCGATCAGTTCCGCCTGTCTTTCGACAATTTCGGCCGCTCCTCCAGTGCGCAGAACCACAAGCTGACCCAGCATTTCGCGGGCAAGCTGGCGGAAAACGGCTATATCGAAGAGGTGAGCGAGAAGCAGGTTTACTCCAACGCCGACGGGCGGTTCCTGCCGGATCGTTACATCGAGGGCGAATGCCCGAACTGCGGTTATGACGGTGCGCGCGGGGATCAATGTGAGAACTGCACCAAGCAGCTTGATCCCACCGACCTGATCAACCCGCGCTCGGCCATTTCCGGCTCCACCGATCTGGAAGTGCGCGAGACCAAGCATCTTTACCTGCGCCAGTCAAAGCTGAAAGACGCGCTGGATCAGTGGATTGACACCAAGACCGACTGGCCGGTGCTGACCACATCGATTGCCAAGAAATGGCTGCATGATGGCGATGGACTGCAGGACCGGGGCATCACCCGCGATCTGGACTGGGGGGTGCCGGTCAGGAAGGGCGATCAGGATTGGCCGGGCATGGAAGGCAAGGTCTTTTACGTCTGGTTCGACGCGCCGATCGAATATATTGCCGCCACCGCCGAGCTGGCCGACGAAAAGGGCGAAGGGCCGGAGTTCTGGGAGCGCTGGTGGCGCGTGGACAAGGGCGCGGACGACGTGCGGTATGTGCAGTTCATGGGCAAGGACAACGTGCCCTTCCACACGCTTAGTTTCCCCGCCACGATCATGGGCTCGGAAGAGCCGTGGAAGCTTGTGGATTACATCAAGAGCTTCAACTACCTGAACTATGACGGTGGGCAGTTCTCGACCTCCAAGGGGCGCGGCGTCTTTATGGATCAGGCGCTGGAGATCCTGCCGGCGGATTACTGGCGCTGGTGGCTGCTGTCGCACGCACCGGAAAATTCGGACAGCGAGTTCACCTGGGAAAACTTCCAGGCTTCGGTGAACAAAGATCTGGCCGACGTGCTGGGGAATTTCGTCTCCCGCGTGACCAAGTTCTGCCGTTCCAAATTCTCGGAAGCGGTGCCGGCGGGCGGGGCATATGGTGAGGCAGAGGCCGCTCTGATCGCGGATCTCGGCACCAAAATCCGCGCCTATGAGGGCCATATGGAAGCGATGGATGTGCGCAAGGCAGCCTCAGCGCTTCGCGGCATCTGGGTGGCGGGCAATGAATATCTGCAATCCGCCGCGCCTTGGGCCACCTTCAAGACAGACCCCGATCAGGCGGCCGCTCAGATCCGTCTGGCCCTGAACCTGATCCCGCTTTACGCAGTGTTGTCAGCCCCGTTCATCCCCGATGCGGCGGAAAAACTGGCTGAGGCAATGAAGATCGAGATGGCGTGGCCGGGTGATGTGGGGGAGGCGCTGTCGCGTCTTGAGGCCGGGCATGACTTTACCGTGCCGGACAACCTGTTCGCCAAGATCTCGGACGAAGAGCGTGAAGGCTGGCAGGAGCGGTTTGCAGGCACCCGCGACTGATCGCAGGCCGCGACGCCCGCATGAAAACCGACAAAAGCCGTGCCGCCAAGCGCGGCTTTTGTAATTTGGACCCGCCTGCCCTATCCGATAAAGCGTTTCGGGATAAACTTGAGACACATGTTTATTCCGAAACGCCCACGACATTGATATCTCTTGCCGCGTTTCGGTTTTGCCCTGTGTCAGGTTAAAACCGAAACGCTTTAACTTCTGGGGATCACCCTGCGCGTGACCCTGCTCATGCATCAGGATCTGCTGCCCCCAAGGGGTGCCGTGACCGAGGGGGTGCCGCCAAACGCCCCGGAAGCGAGCTGGGGCGCCGCGTCCGCATGTTGTGCCCCGACATCACCAAACCGCAATATCCTGCCACGCGCCGCCCGTTTTATTTGGCGTTTGGGAAAAGTCGCGCTATCTTAAAGTGTTTCGACTTATTATTGAGACACAATAATGAGGCGAAACGCTCGAAACCTACTGGTGTTGCGGGCGTTTCGAAATCAACTTGTGTCTCAAGTTGATCTCGAAACGCTTTAAAGAAAAGATAAGACAATCCCCGAAAAATATGGGGGAGCTAAACCATGGGCGACAGCAAAGGCGGCAGTAAATTGACCATCGCCAAGGGAAAACAGAAACCAATCCGGCTTTCGCTTTCCGACAAGCGATCCGTGCGCACCCAGTTTGGCGCGCTGCCTTACCGGATCAAGGATGGCAAGGTCGAGATCCTGCTGATCACCTCGCGCGGCAGTGGTCGATGGATTGTGCCCAAGGGCTGGCCGATGGATGGGGAAACCCCCGCAGGCGCGGCTGCGACCGAAGCGTATGAAGAGGCGGGTGCTGAGGGCAAGCTGAGCCATCAGGTACTGGGATTTTATGCCTATGACAAGGGGCACGCGGGGGAGAAACTTCCTTGCGTCGTTGCGATTTTCCCGCTCAAGGTCAAGAAACTGTTGAAAAACTTTCCCGAAGCCGGGCAGAGGCGGCGCAAATGGGTGAGCCAGAAAAAGGCGGCTCAGATGATCAGCGAACCGGAGCTGCGCCAGATCATCAAAGCGTTTGATCCCAAGGCATTGCACAGGTAACCCCCCCGATTTGCCACCTGCCTTGTCACCTGCCTCGCCACCAGCGACGTGTCAGGTTCCTACGGCCGTGGCCCGAAAAGAAGCGGACCCATGATAGCTTATATTACTCTCGGTGCGGATGACATGGATCGTGCAAAACGGTTTTACACCGCTTTTCTGCCCGCCCTTGGATATACGCTGGAAGAAAGCGCCGAGGGGGTGAGTTTTGCGCTTCCCACCACGGCCAGCCAGCCCTCCCCTCAGCCCGAAATCTATGTGAAACCCGCATTTAACGGGCAACCGGCCTCAGCGGGAAATGGCAGCATGGTCGCATTTGATGCGCGTTTCCAACAAAATGTGCGTGACCTTCACGCCGCTGCCTTGGCGGCGGGCGGCGTAGATGCAGGCACGCCGGGGTTTCGTGCGGCCTATAGCGCGCATTTCTACGTGGGCTACCTGCGCGACCCTTACGGCAACAAGATCGCCCTGTTTTCCAACAATCCCGAAGAACCGGGGCGCAGTGAGTAACCTAAAGCGTTTCCGCTTACCCTGCGCGTCTGGTTTGTCCCGAAACGCTTATCCCCCTTGCCATGCCCCACCTGCCCTTCCATATTAAAGGACGCCGGGAAGATGGGGCCAAAATGATCAGATACGCCTTGAAATGTGACCAGAACCACGGGTTCGAAAGCTGGTTTCAGAACGCTCAGGCCTTTGACAGCCTGAAGGCGGCGGGCATGGTGACCTGCCCCGACTGTGGATCCACCAAGGTGGAGAAATCCCTGATGGCGCCAAAGGTGCGCCCGTCGCGTAATGCGGTGGCGACCGCGTCTGAGCCTCTGCCCGCCCCCGCTGCGCCCCCTGCCCCGGACACGCCTGCCCCCGTGGCCGCCGCGCCGGACCCGGAGATCGCCCGCCAGATTGCCGAGCTGAAAGCCAAGGTTGAGGCGGAAAGCGATTATGTGGGGGACAAGTTCGTGTCCGAGGCCCGCGCCATGCATCTGGGCGAACGCCCCGACCGGCCGATTTATGGCGAAGCCCGGCTGGAAGATGCCAAGGAATTGCTGGAGGAAGGCGTGCCGGTCATGCCCCTGCCCTTCACCCCGACGCGCAAAACCAACTGATCCCTGCCCGACAAAGGCCCCGTGACCCGGTGTGCGCACTCTGATACCCTGGCGGCATATCGACAGGATCGAGAGGGTGACATGAAAGTGGTGATCACAGGGGCCAATCGTGGCATCGGACGGGCGTTGTATGACAGCTATCTGGCGCGGGGCGAGACGGTGATCGGCACCGCACGGGGCGGCAAGGAGGGCATGGTGGCGCTGGATGTGACCGTGCCCGACAGTTTTGCCACGCTGCAGGAGGCGATCCGGGAGGATCCCGTTGACCTCTTGATCTGCAACGCCGGTGTCTATCTCGATAAATTTGAACGTCTGGAGGATGGATACCCGGCTGAACAATGGGCAGACACATTTGCCACCAATGTGACCGGCGTGTTTCAGACCGTGCAAACCCTGTTGCCCAACCTGTTGGCCGCGAAGGGGAAAATCGCGATCCTCTCGTCAACCATGGCCAGTCATACCCACGCGCCCGGGGGCAGTTACATTTACCGCGCCTCAAAGGCGGCTGTCCTGAACCTGGGGCGCAACCTGGCCACGGATCTGGCCGCGCAGGGGGTTGCGGTGGGGATCTATCACCCTGGTTGGGTCAAGACCGATATGGGGGGAGATGAGGCGGATATTACGGTAGAAGAGGCCTGTGCAGGGCTAACCCAGCGATTTGACGCGCTGTCGATGGACAGGACGGGCGCATTTGAAACCTGGAACAGGCAGCCGCACCCGTTTTAACGCTGTTCTGAGCGTGACATTGGGATTGGGGAAAGGGGCGCTGCCCCTCGGGCTGCGCCCTCACCCCGGGATATTTGTGGCAAGAGGAAGAGGGCGGCGGGAGAAAGCGCGCATTGGATGAGGCGGGATGGGGCCACTGTGCGCGGGCGGTGTGCGGCCGGGTCGCATTACATCGCAAACATGGGCCATTCCCACGGTTTTATTGCGTCCAGAGGGGCGTGCGGGTTCGATCCTGTCTTGCCCTTTGCGCCGACCCTGCGTAAGACGGGCCGGACGAAAATTCAGGGATGGGGGAACCATGCCAACTCTGGTGATGAAATTCGGCGGCACCTCGGTCGCCAACCTGGACCGGATTGCGCGCGCCTCGAAGCGGGTGGCGCGTGAGGTGGCCAATGGCTATGACGTGATTGTCATTGTCTCGGCCATGTCCGGCAAAACCAATGAGCTTGTGGGCTGGGTCAGCGACACCTCGCATCTTTATGATGCCCGTGAATATGACGCGGTGGTGAGCTCGGGCGAGAATGTGACTGCGGGTCTGATGGCGCTGCGCCTGCAGGAGATGGGCATTCCGGCGCGCAGCTGGCAGGGCTGGCAGGTGCCGGTGAAAACCACCAGCGCGCATAGTTCCGCCCGGATCGAAGAGATCCCCAGCGACAATATCAACGAGAAATTTGCCGAGGGCATGAAAGTGGCCGTTGTGGCCGGTTTCCAGGGGATCAGCCCCGAGGGTCGGATCACCACGCTGGGGCGCGGCGGATCGGACACCACCGCCGTGGCTTTTGCGGCCGCGTTTGAGGCCGAGCGGTGTGACATCTACACCGATGTGGACGGGGTTTACACCACCGACCCGCGCATTTCCGACAAGGCGCGCAAGCTGGACAAGATCGCCTTTGAAGAGATGCTGGAGCTGGCATCCTTGGGCGCCAAGGTGCTGCAGACCCGGTCGGTTGAACTGGCGATGCGCTACAAGGTCAAGCTGCGCGTCCTTTCAAGCTTTGAAGAATATGACCCGGAAGCAGGCACGCTGGTCTGCGACGAGGAGGAAATCATGGAACAAAACGCCGTATCCGGTGTCGCCTATCAGCGCGACGAAGCCAAAATGACCCTGATCTCAGTGGCGGACCGCCCCGGGATTGCCACCGCGATCTTCACGCCGCTGGCCGAGGCCGGGATCAATGTGGACATGATCGTGCAGAACATTTCGGAAGAAGGTCGCACCGACATGACCTTCTCCTGCCCCGTCGATCAGGTGGCGCGCGCTGAAAAAGCGATGCAGGATTCCAAAGAGCAGGGCAACATCAACTTCCACGACATCGTGGCGGATACGGATGTGGCCAAAGTGTCGATCGTCGGCATTGGCATGCGCAGCCAGACCGGTGTGGCGGCCAAGATGTTTGACGTGCTGTCGCGTGAGGGCATCAACATCAAGGTGATCACCACTTCGGAAATCAAGATCTCGGTGCTGATCGACCGCAAATACATGGAGCTGGCGGTTCAGGCGCTGCATGACGCGTTTGAGCTGGAGAAAGCGTAAGCGCGCCTCCGACCTCAGCTGGTGAATTGAGAGCCCCCGGTGTGATGCCGGGGGTTTTGTTTTGGGGATGCGAACGAATGAACTTCCGATAACTGTCAAATTCCCAAATTCCATCTATCACTCTAAGACAGAAAAATTGTACAGCTACTGCAGACTTGTTCGAACGCTATGAAAAAAAAGACATTAACAGAGTACTATACGGAGTACACAGAAGCTCGGGAACAGATCGAGTTTTGTGGGCCCCCACTATCATACCGCTGGCTGCCGCACATTGAGAGTTTTGATCTGCATCTATCGACAGGAATGGACAGCTTTTTATGGTACGATGTGGCTAGAAGTCACGCCATTGATCTGGCAAATGCAATCAATCTTCTCTCGATACACGCTCGAAATTTCGAAGCATGGCACCTAGTATTGAATGGGGTAAACAGGGAAGAGACACTTCGCGTCCATCAGGAATTTCTGCACGGTAATACAGTGGTTGCACTTAACTTACCCTACAGCATCAAATCACGGATTTACTTCGCTCTTGCTCATCTATCACACCGCGCAAATCGCTTTAGTGACCTGTCGACATGGAGTGAGACTGAGCTGCCCAAAGACATCGATATTGACCAAGAGATAGCAGCCAAGCTCACTAAACGTTGGGGGTGGAGAAAAATTGCTAAAAATTTAGAGCAATGCGATGGTCAGACGTACCGTGCAGCCACGATGAATTTTAGAAACAAATACACACATCGCCACGAGCTGTTGATTGGCGTTGAAATGGCCGCACCAGTGGAACGTATATGCGACGGGACTGGGGAGCGCGCTACCTATACTTTTGGAGGCACGAACACATTGGAGCTTTCCAAGACTTCTGACCTCTTAAAAAGGGAGTTTTCCGTTTTTTCAGAGGCCTATAAAAGCTTCCAAGCCATTGTTAACAAGCAAATGGATTTGGTTTTTCCAACCTGCGACGAGTGAATATATAAAGTTCCAAGTTCGCCACGTTAAAGTGATCTCACTTTGGAGCTTCAGGCTTCTCAACATCAGATTTTTGAGAAGAAACTAAATGCACCCACGCACCAAACGACACTCCCACCAAAGGGTGGAGGTGTCGCCTTGTTACTTTACCCCCTCTGCCCATAAGGCGGGGATTGCAAAATCGCCATGTCATCCTCGGACATTCCTCCCGCGATCCTTCAGGCAAAGGGGGCGAGAGGGAGCGTTCGCGGGGTTGGTCGAGATGGCGAGGTTACAGTCGAAACGCTTTATTCCGGGGGGGTTAGCAAGGTCAGCCTGCTCACGTGCTTGTCCTGTCCGAACTTGATCAGCGCAAACCATTTGCCGAAAGGAACCTCCTCCTCTGCCCCCTGACCTTGCGGGCAGGTCTGGATCGCGAAACTCTGCGACTGGGCGGTATAGCTGGCGGGCACCCGTCCGAGGATGCGGATCACCTCGCCACGGGTCAGGCCGACCCTGAGACCCGAGGGCAATTGCCAATGCGGTGAGCTGGCAGAGATCGTGACAACCACATCCTGGAAGAAATCAATATCTGCGCCAATGAGCGTCATCCGATCAATGGGTTCATCGCTGAAAGAGGTCTCTTCGGTGGCCTCTGGCGTTCCGAGCTTGCCAAGGGCCGCGAGCGGATCCCCCATCCTGACGCCATTCATGCCAAATTCCGATGCGGGCAGGCAATCAAAGTCGGCGCCATATTGGCGGGTTTCCATCAGGATCGGCGTGGCCACGGACGTAGAGCGCTCCGAGATCCAGGTCTTGCTGTCCCAGTCCCAGCTCTGACCGGCCGCCACTTTGGCATCATAAAGCCCGCCCCCGAACCCATAGGTGACCGTTTCGGGGGTGCATTCAAGGCTGGCGGCCCGCACGCCGCTTTCTGTCACCTCAACCCAACCAAACCGCCTTTGCGGCTGCTGCATCTCTTCCTCGGAAAACGGTCGTTCAAAACCGCCGCCGACATTATAGGCATAGTCGTGGTTGTAAAACGTGACGGATTCGCCGATTGCCGTCCCGACCCCCGACCAAGGTTCAAAATCAACCCGTTCAATGGTTTCGGACAGGAACAGATCAGGGGGACCGCCGATCGGCCCATAGCTGTAGGTTGCGACCTGCTCATCGAAACACACAAAAACCTCGGTGCCGCGGTCATCAAACCGGCAGGAGGTGAACGCTTCCTGTCCCTGTGGACATCCGGCCATCGCATCCGTGGCCAGCAAAATTCCCAAACAAAACGGACTGACCCCTAACGCGTGTCTCACTCACCCTACCCCTTTGAAATGCCTTTACGATATCCTAAAGCGTTTCGCCTTATTATTGAGACATAATGATGAGGCGAAACGCTCGAAACCTACTGATGTTGCGGGCGTTTCGAAATCAACTTGTGTCTCAAGTTAATCTCGAAACGCTTTAGGGATGATGATCAGGTTTCCCATCAAAGTCTAGCGCCGTATCGCCGACACTTTGCGCATGCCAAGATCGGGTCTTATCGGGTCACGGGCCTATGCGTCAGGTCAAGATTTCTTGCCGCCTGCAGCATTGCCGCACCGGCTTCCATCGCGGGGTCTGTCGCGCAAATGGCGGATATTTCAGCGTAGAAATCGGAATGCAGCCTTGGGGGCGCCACCGAGGCGGAATGGAAAAAGGGCTGAGTCAGATCCAACCCCGCAATCTCATTGTCGCGGATGACCTTCTTCATCACGATGAGGAGGGGCAGCACATCCTCCGCAGGCAGGCCGGGATCATCGAAACTGCCGGTTTTGCGCTGCCGGGCAATCGATGCGTCATGATAGGCAAAGATCACCTCTTCATGTTTTTCAGAAAGCTCCCCACAGGTTGAGCCCAGCAGATCAGCTTCGGTGTAGTGTCTGATATCATTGGGGAAACGCCACAGATAGGCCGCCAACAGCCCCCCCAGAACACCCACGCACAGGCCAATGACAACCATTCTACTCATTGGCGAATGATCCTCGCCTACGGTCGGTTTGTCAAAGGTCAAAAGCGCAAAGCGCACCCATCCGATGGCGGAGCTCAGGCAGGCGGGCATTCGGGGGCGCCGCTGACATTTCCGTCTTGCGCTGCATCCCGAAAAACCCCTGCACTCCCCCGCGCCCCGAAGGCCGGGGGAGCGTATTCCAGGTGAGGCGCTTAGCCCATCTGCCCGTAAGGGGTGGATTGCGAAATCGCCACTTCGTCTTCGGACATCCCTTCCGCGATGCCTTCAAACAGCGGGGTGGACAGGTAGCGTTCGCCGGTGTCGGGCAGCATGACAAGGATATTTGCGCCCTCCGGGGCATCCTTGGCGACCTCAAGGGCGGCGGCCAGTGTGGCGCCTGCCGAGATGCCGACGAAGATGCCCTCTTCTGCGGCCAATCGCTGCGAGAGCGCAATGCCATCCGGCCCCGGCACCTTGATCAACTGATCATAACCGCCCTTGTCCAGCGCCTCTTGCAGCACATGGGGGATGAAATCCGGGGTCCAGCCCTGTATAGGGTGCGGGTTGAAATCCGGGTGGCCTTCGGTGGGCTGATTTTCCTCGTTGCGGGTGTTCACATAGCCCGAGCTGATCAGCGCCGCATTGGCGGGTTCCGCCAGGATGATCTTGGTGTCCGGGCTTTCTTTCCGCAGCACCCGCGACACGCCGGAAACCGTGCCGCCGGTGCCATAGCCGGTCACCCAGTAATCCAGTTTTTCCCCCTCGAAATCGGCAAGGATCTCTCGCGCGGTGGTGTTTTCATGGATGTCGGCATTGGCGTCGGTTTCAAACTGGCTGGCAAGGAACCACCCGTTTTTCTCGGCCAGCTCCTTGGCCTTGGAATACATTCCAAACCCTTTGAGCTCCTTGGGGGTGAGCACCACCTTTGCCCCCAGGAACCGCATCAGGCGACGACGCTCAACCGAGAAGCTTTCAGCCATAGTCACCACCAGCGGATAGCCCTTGGCGGCACAGACCATGGCCAGACCAATACCGGTGTTGCCCGAGGTGGCCTCAACCACCGTTTGTCCCGGCTTGAGCGCACCGGAGCGTTCCGCCGCTTCGATAATATTCAAAGCCAGCCGGTCCTTGACCGACCCCGCCGGGTTGGCCGCCTCAAGCTTGACGAACAGATTGACGTGATCCGGACCGATCCGGTTCAGCCGGATCACCGGCGTGTCCCCCACGGTTTCCAGCACGGATGCGTAACGCCGCCCACGGCCATTGGTTTGTCGCACAGTCATAGCAAAGTCCTTTTGTCTGGAAATCCCGATTTTCGGGAGGAATTTACAACAAAGCTAGGTCAGCTTCCCACCCAGCGCCAGATTGCAGTGGGGAAAAAGAACATTTTCCCGAGCGACACCCAACTCGAAGGGCAATGTCCCGGTGTTGAACGCGTTGCAAATGGCCTGTTCCTTGGGCCTCCCCCCGGTAGGAGTGACCATTTGATAGGCAATGCAGAAAGATTTGAGATTTCACGCTATGGTTGTTACGACCCCGCCGCCCCACCACCAAAAAAGCAAGCCTTTGTTGTCAAAAGGAAAGTTTCCCCCGGACCGATCTTTAGCGTCCCATTCCCGCTTGCCTGTATATATTGCCACGCTGGACAATTCGCCTGCCATCGGGCACTCAGGTTCTCAAGGAACACCGCCCAATTGGGCGAAGCCGTGCAAGGGAGAGGCACGACAATGGCAGAACGCCCGCAATCCGACAGTCGCAAGCTCCTGGTCAGCCTGCGCGAAACCCTGGCCGCCGCGTCCGAGGGGCAGGAGCGGCTGGACCGGATCACCACGCTGATTGCCGAAAGCCTGGGGGTGGAGGTCTGCTCCATCTACCTGTTTCGTGACGCGGAAACGCTGGAACTCTGCGCCACCGAAGGGCTGAACCCCGAAGCAGTGCACAAGACCCGGCTGCGCATGGGCGAAGGGCTGGTTGGCCGCGTGGCAAAAACCGCAAGCCCGATCAACTCCAAGGACGCCCCTTCGGAAAAAGGGTTTCGCTACATGGCGGAAACCGGCGAGGAGATCTATTCCAGCTTCCTTGGCGTGCCCGTGCAACGGCTGGGTGAAACGCTGGGCGTTCTGGTGATCCAGTCGAAAGAGGCGCGCGAATACAGTTCCGACGAGCTTTACGGGCTGGAAGTGGTCGCCATGGTGCTGGCCGAAATGACCGAGCTGGGGGCCTTTATCGGCGAAGGCGCCGCCATGGCCGCCCTGCACCAGCGCCCCGCAACCTTTCAGGGTCAGATCGGCCAGGAAGGTGCTGCAGAGGGCCATGTCTGGCTGCATGAACCGCGCGTGGTGGTCACAAACCCGGTGGCGGATGATCCCGCTGTCGAACTGTGCCGCCTGCAAGAAGCGGTCGAAGAGCTGCGCCTGAAGGTCGACGAACTTCTGGAAACGGCCCAGCGCGGGGCCGGAACCAAGGACAAAGAGCATATGCAGGTGCTCGAAGCATACCGGATGTTTGCCAATTCCAAGGGCTGGATGCGCCGGATGGAAGACGACATCTCGCGTGGCCTGTCGGCCGAAGCAGCGGTCGAAAAGGAACAATCCGCGGCCCGCGCCCGGATGAGCCAGGTGCCCGATCCCTATCTGCGCGAACGGCTGCATGATCTGGATGACCTGTCAAACCGCCTGCTGCGTATCCTCACCGGCCAGGGGCGCGAAACCGGCGCGGAAATGCCGGAAAACCCGATCCTGATCGCCACCAATATCGGACCGGGCGAGCTGTTGGAATATGGGCGTGGTCTGCGGGGGATCATCCTTGAGGAAGGGTCCGTCGCCAGCCACGCCGCCATCGTGGCCCGATCCTGGGCCATCCCGCTTGTGGTGCAGGCCGGGCGCATCGCCACCGAGGCGCTGAACGGGGATCACATCCTGGTGGATGGTGAACATGCGACCGTGCATCTGCGCCCCGAAGAAAGCATCATTGGCGCGTTTCGTGACAAGATGCTGATGGAAGCTCAGCAACAGGAACGCTACCGTTCCCTGCGCGACAAGCCCGCAAAGGGGCTTTGCGGCACCGAGGTGAAGCTGCATATGAATGCAGGGCTGATGGCCGACCTGCCCAGCCTGGAAAATTCCGGCGCCGAGGGCGTGGGCCTGTTTCGCACCGAGCTGCAGTTTCTGACCGTGTCCAAAGTGCCGCGCCGGGGGGAACTGGTCGAAACCTACGCCCGTGTGATGGATGCGGCCCAAGGCAAGCGGCTGGTGTTTCGCACGCTGGATATCGGCTCGGACAAGGTGCTGCCTTACATGAACCCGCTGGACGAACCGAACCCGGCCCTGGGCTGGCGCGCAATCCGCGTGGGGCTGGACAAGCCAGGCGTGATGCGGATGCAGCTGCAGGCCCTGATCCGGGCGGCGCAAGGGCGCACGCTCACCGTCATGTTCCCCTTCATCGCCCAGCTGGACGAGTTTCGCGACGCCCGTGAAATGCTACTGTCCGAGGTCGAGCGCGAACGCAAGCTGGGCCATGTCCTGCCCGAAAAGCTTGAAATCGGCGCCATGCTGGAAACCCCCTCGATGGTGTTCGCCCCCCGGCTGTTCTTTGAAATGGCGGATTTCATCTCGATCGGTGGCAATGACCTGAAACAGTTCTTTTACGCGGCAGATCGTGAAAACGAACGGGTGCGGCGGCGCTATGACACGCTGAATGTCAGCTTTCTGAACGTGATTGAAGAGATCGTGGATCGCTGCGCAGAGGTGGGCACGCCGCTCAGTTTCTGTGGCGAAGATGCGGGTCGCCCGATTGAAGCCGCCTGTTTTGCGGCCCTCGGCATGAAACATCTCTCGATGCGGCCCGCATCCATCGGCCCGGTGAAAAGCCTGATCCGGCGGATCAACCTGCAAGAGCTGCGCGCCTGTATTGACGATGCCCGCCTGTCGGGGGATCAGTCGGTGCGTGGGGCGGTGGTTGATTGGATTGCCCGCAACCGCCATTCCTTTCAATCCGAATAAGGCGTTTCGACCTGTCCCTGTCTCAGGGTGAGGTCGAAACGCTTTCGCGGCACGGATTAACCACTTTTTCATGCACCGGTGGCAGGGTCTCTCCTGAAAGGAGATGACGTGATGGTTGCCATGATGTTTGTGACGCTCTGCGGGGTGGGACTGCTGTTTTTATGGACGGCAAGACGTCAGCTCACACAGGGGAGAAGACTGGGGAGCAGGCTGGGGTTCAAAGCGGACCACGCGGGACGTCACATGGGACGTCACACCGGGGGCGCTCGCTATGAGGTGCCCGTCAGCGCCTGCGCACGCGATCTGCGCCCTCAGCCATCTTACGCCCAAGCGCCGAAGGCGCAGTGCGGGCAAGAGCCCTCATTCAGAGCCAAACTTCCGAACCGCTCCCTGAACCCCATGCCAGGCCCCGGGCTGCAATTCCAGCCCCAGAACCCGGTCGGGGTTGGTGGGCGGCGGCATGGTCACATGATCGAGCCGGGTAAAGCCAAACCGACGATAATAGGGCGCATCCCCAACCAGTAGAACCCGCGGCCAGCCTTCCTTGCGGGCCTGATCCAGACTGCCCCGCATCAACAATCCACCCAGCCCTTCGCCCTGCCGGGTCGGGTGCACCGCAATCGGGCCCAGCAACAGGATCCGGTGCCCGTCGATCAGCGCCGGCCAGTAGCGGATCGCCCCGGCCAGAATGCCATCACCGTCACGCGCAACCATCGACAGGCTGCGCACCGGAGCCACCCCGTGACGCAGACGGTAGGACGACAACGCCTCACGCCCCGGCGCAAAGCAGGTGTCATAGAGGGCTTCCACCTCCCACCAATCCTCATCCCGTTCTACGCTGAGCGTATACACTGCGCCACCCTCTCCTCTGTCCCTTTCCTCTGTCCCTGCGATGCTGCTAACAAGATCGCAGCTCCGAGAAAAGAGAGAAGCGCATGTTTTACGAACCAAAAAACGGGCATGGCCTGCCACATAACCCGTTCAATGCGGTGATCACCCCCCGCCCGATTGCCTGGATTGCCACCCGCGACGCGCAGGGCCGTGACAACCTTGCCCCCTATTCGTTTTTCAACGGGGTCGCCTATGATCCCCCGCAGGTGATGTTTGCCTCAACCGCCGGAAAGCCTGACCGCGATCTGGGCAAGGACAGCTTGGACAATATCAATAATACCGGCGTATTTTGCGTGCATCTTATCCAGGAAGATATGACAAATGCGATGAATGTCAGTTCGGGCAGCTATGGCCGCGAGGTGGATGAATTTGCCCGCGCGGGGCTTGAGAAAACCGACTGCGAGCTGATCAGCTGCGCCCGGATTGCAGCCGCCCCTGCGGCGCTGGAATGCAAGCTGACCCAGATCACCCGCCTGCCCGGTGCCGAAAATTACGTCTGTTTCGGTGAGGTGGTCGGCGTGCATTTGAATGACGAGTGTATGGTCGATGGGATCTTTGACCCAACCGCAAAGGGGCTGCTCGCACGGATGGGATACCGCAATTACACATTGGTGCGGGATCAGTTTGAACTGAAGCGCCCGGATGAGTGATCTGCTGGTGGATCTTGCACAAAAAAGGGCGCCCCGACCAAACGGGGACGCCCTTTCTTCTGGATCAGAGCGGGGGCTTAATGCCCGCCCAGGATCCCTGTTTTGACCGAGTAATCCACGGCAATTTCGTAATCCGGGTCGTCATCGCTGTCGACCATCAGGTGCCCAGCCTTGTTCAGCAATTTGTGGCAGTCACGCGACAGGTGACGCAGCTGGATCGATTTTCCAGCGGCTTCATATTTCGCGGCAATCGCTTCGATTGCCTGCAGGGCGGACTGGTCCACGACACGGCTTTCAGCAAATTCCAGCACCACGACTTCTGGGTCATTTTCCACGTCAAACAGCTCCAGGAACCCATCCACGGATCCGAAGAACAGCGGGCCTTCGATTTCATAGACCTTGCGATGGCCGTCTTCGTCCACACGGGTGCGGGCATGGATATGCGAGGCGTTCTGCCAGGCGAAGGCCAGCGCCGAAACGATCACCCCCACCACCACGGCCACCGCGAGGTCTTCGTAAACGGTTACGCCGGTCACCAGGATGATCACAAAGGCATCCAGACGCGGCACTTTGGTAAGGATCCGGACCGAGTTCCAGGCGAAGGTGCCGATCACCACCATGAACATCACACCCACGAGGGCGGCGAGCGGGATCATCTCGATCCAGCTGGAGGCGGCGACGATGAACAGAAGCAGGAACAGGGCTGCGGCGATGCCGGCAATGCGCGTGCGCCCGCCCGATTTCACGTTGATCATCGACTGGCCGATCATCGCACAGCCCCCCATGCCGCCGAAAAATCCGGTCACCACATTCGACGTGCCCTGCGCGATACATTCCTGCGACGCACCCCCACGCTGGCCAGTCATCTCGCCCACAAGGTTCAGCGTCAGAAGGCTTTCGATCAGGCCAATGGCCGCAAGGATCACGGCGTAAGGCAGGATGATCCAGAGCGTTTCCAGCGTGAAGGGCGCAAGCATCGTGCCGTAAAGCCCCTCACCCTCGCCAAACATCCAGTGAAAGCTGGGCAGCCCGCCTTTGATCGAGGCCATATCCCCAACGGTGGGCACGTTGATCCCAAAAGCAATCACCACCCCGGCGACAATACCGATCCCGGCCAGCGGCGCGGGGATGATGCTGGTGATTTTTGGCAGGCCCCAGATGATCAACATGGTCAGGCCAACAAGGCCCAGCATCATGTAAAGCTGGGTGCCGGCAAGCCACGCGTCGGGATTGCCCGGCTGTTTGAACTGCGTCAGCTGGGCCAGGAAAATCACGATGGCCAGCCCGTTCACAAAGCCCAGCATCACCGGATGCGGCACCAGCCGGATGAACTTGCCCCAATGCATGACACCGGCAAAGATCTGCAAGATCCCCATCAGCACCACGGTGGCAAACAGGTATTCCACCCCATGGTCCGCCACCAGAGCCACCATCACCACCGCGAGCGCCCCGGTCGCGCCCGAGATCATGCCCGGACGGCCGCCGATCACCGCGGTGATCAGCCCCACCATGAAGGCTGCATACAGACCCACAAGCGGGTGCACGCCCGCCACGAAGGCAAAGGCCACCGCCTCGGGCACCAGCGCCAGCGCCACGGTCAGGCCCGACAGGATTTCGGTTTTCAACCGCGACGGTGTCAGCGCGACGCTGGGCGACAGGCGCAGGTCGGGGCGTTCTATACGGGCGGCATAACGGGCCAGAAGAGCTCGGGGCATGGGGTCACCTGATTGGGGCGTTTCGAGGCAAACCTGTCACACAGGTTTCTCTTGAAACGTCGACATTATGATATTTCTTGCCGCGGTTCGATTTCTGGCCTGTGCCAGATTGAAATCGAAACGCGTTAAGGATTGTTCGCGTTCAGGCGTTCCTAACGGGGATTGGCGCAAATTGAAACCCCGGCGCGCGCGCCTGTCCCCCTGGATTTGCACGAAAACTGGTGCGGGAGTTGCTGCATCTGCGCTGATTCTCTCTTGCACCGCAACACCCCTCGGCCCAGAGTCGCGCCAGACAGATATGAGGAGGGCAGAATGGACAGGATGATCGGCGTGATCGGCGGCTCGGGCGTCTATGAGATCGACGGGCTGCAA
Source organism: Aliiroseovarius crassostreae (assembly GCF_025137635.1). Taxonomy (NCBI): domain Bacteria; kingdom Pseudomonadati; phylum Pseudomonadota; class Alphaproteobacteria; order Rhodobacterales; family Paracoccaceae; genus Aliiroseovarius; species Aliiroseovarius crassostreae. The sequence continues at coordinate 2,015,269 of NZ_CP080772.1, forward strand.
GACGCGACATGGCAGGCGGTGGACACCCCATGGGGGCCGCCTTCGGACGAGATTCTGACCGGGCAGCTTGACGGAGTTCCGATGGCCTTTCTGCCCCGCCACGGGCGCGGCCATGTGCATTCCCCCACCGAAGTGCCCTATCGCGCCAATATCGACGCGCTGAAGCGGTTGGGGGTCACGGATGTGGTTGCGATCTCGGCCTGCGGGTCCTTCCGCGAAGACATGCCGCCGGGGGATTTTGTCATTGTGGATCAGTTCATTGACCGGACCTTCGCGCGGGAGAAAAGCTTTTTCGGCACCGGCTGCGTGGCCCATGTTCCGCTGGCCCATCCGACCTGCGACCCGCTGGGGCAGGCCTGTTTCGAAGCGGCGCGGGCGGCGGGCATCACCGTGCATCGGGGGGGCACCTATCTGGCGATGGAGGGGCCGCAGTTTTCGACGCTTGCGGAAAGCCGGATGTATCGTGAGCAATGGCGCTGTGACGTCATTGGCATGACCAATATGCCCGAGGCCAAACTCGCCCGGGAGGCCGAGCTGTGCTACGCCTCGATTGCGATGGTCACCGATTTCGATTGCTGGCATCCCGACCATGAGAATGTGGATGTGGCGCAGGTGATTGCCACGGTGGGCGACAATGCGGCCAAGGCGCGTGACCTCGTGGCAGGCCTGCCGAAACTGCTGGGGGTCACCCATGCGACCTGCCCGCAGGGCTGCGATCACGCGTTGGATTTCGCCATCATGACCGCACCCGACAAACGTGACCCCGCGCTGCTGGCCAAACTGGATGCGGTGGCGGGACGCGTGCTCTGATGCGCAATCAGGGTATTGATATCGCACGGTTTCTGGCCTTTGCCGGCATGGTGCTGGTCAATTTCCGCATCGCGGCCGAGCTGGCCACGGGGGGCGGCTGGGGCGGGGCGGATATCGCGCTTGGCTGGGCCGAGGACTGGCCCGCCACGACCACCATATTGATCGAAGGGCGCGCCGCCGCCCTGTTCGTAATCCTTGCGGGGGTGAGCCTCGCTCTGGGATCGGCGCGCTGGCATCTGGTTTTGCGGCGTGCCCTGTTCCTGTTTGCAATCGGCATGGGAAATATGCTGATTTTCGATGCGGATATTCTGCATTTCTATGGGCTTTACTTTGCAGCGGCCGCCCTGTTTCTGGGCGCAACCAACCGCAGCCTTTTGTTCGGGGCCGCCCTGTTGGTGGGGCTTGGGACGCTGGCGCAGATCACGCTGGATTACAATGCCGGATGGGATTGGGACCGGCTGGCTTATGCGGATTTCTGGACCCTCACGGGCTTTCTGCGCCATTCCCTTTTCAACGGCTGGCATCCGCTGTTCCCGTGGCTGGCTTTCTTGCTGTTTGGCCTGTGGCTTGGCCGGCTGAAGCTTGATCACCTGCCGGTCCAGCTGTCCCTTCTGATCGGTGGCACCCTTGTGGCCTATCTGGGTGAACGCCTGTCGCAACGCCTGATCGAACTGCCTGAATTGGGAGAGGTTCTGGGCACTGCCCCCCTGCCCCCCGGTCCGCTTTACATGCTGGTCGCGGGGGCCGCGGCCACCGCGCTGCTGGGCGCAACCCTGCTGATCACCCCGCTGATCCGACTGCTCCGGGTTGAGCTTCTGTTTGTGGCCCCCGGTCGCATGACGCTGACACTTTACGTCGCCCATATCGTGATCGGCATGGGCCTGTTGGAGGCAATGGGGCTGCTGGACGGGCAGATGTCGTCCCCCGGAATATTTGCCTATTCCATTGGATTTGTGACGATAAGCGCATTGTTTGCACTTTTCTGGTTGCGTAAGTTCCGCCGGGGACCGCTTGAGGCCCTGATGCGCATCACCACCGAGGGAAAGCTATGAAGACCGTCAAAGATTACATCCGCACCATTGTTGATTTCCCGCATGAAGGGATCCTGTTTCGCGATGTGACCACGCTGTTTGCCGATCCGCGCGGGATGCGCATGGCGATCGACCAGATGCTGCACCCCTATGCGGGGCAGCCGATTGACAAGGTGGTCGGGCTTGAGGCGCGCGGGTTTATCATCGGCGGCGCGATTGCGCATCAGCTGGGCACCGGGTTTGTGCCGATCCGCAAGAAGGGCAAACTGCCCGGTGAGACCCATTCCCAAGCCTATACGCTGGAATATGGCGAAGCGGTGGTCGAGATGCACACTGATGCAATCCAGCCCGGCGAGCGGGTCTTGCTGGTGGATGACCTTCTGGCCACCGGGGGCACGGCGGGGGCTGGGATCAAGCTGCTCGAACGTGTCGGCGCCGACATCGTGGGCTGCGCCTTCATCGTGGACCTGCCGGAACTGGGCGGGCGCAAGATTTTGCAGGATATGGGAATGGATGTGCATATCCTGTGCGAGTTTGAGGGGCTGTAATCCGAAAAACCCAAACATCGTGAACGGGTTGTTAAGGTTTGATCATTAGAGAAGGACCTGTCTGTTGGAGCAACAGACGCTGCTTGTGCACGACGATATTCATCGACCCCGTGCGATGCCCTGCCTTCACCCAAAGGCAGGGCATCACTGTTTTGACCAATTGGTTTGGGCGGACAGTGCCCGTGGTCAGATTTCTACCGCCTGTGCTTGACCGATATGGGAGAAACAGGTGTCTGAGGCGTTCTTCGAGAGGTTTTGCACGGGGTGGGAAAAGGGGCGCCACCCCTCGGCCTAAAGAGTTTCGACTTATTATTGAGACACAATAATGAGGCGAAACGCTCGAAACCTACTGATGTTGCGGGCGTTTCGAAATCAACTTGTGACTCAAGTTAATCTCGAAACGCTTTAACGGCCTCACCCCGGGATATTTGACACCAGAAAATAAAGCCTATCCCGTGGTGTCAGATCACAGCAAAACCTGAAAACCCCCATCACCCTTGCAGGATGCGCGGCGCAGACCGCGACCGGTCGTCAGCCTGGGGGAAACATCACCCCCGGGTTCATGATCCCTTTGGGGTCGAGCGCCTGTTTGATCGCATGCAAGGTGGCGAGCCGCGTCGGATCCGCATGGCGGGCGAGTTCTTCCGGTTTGAGCCGGCCAATCCCATGTTCGGCGGAGAAGGATCCGCCCATTTTCTGGACAAGATCGTAGACCGCGGCGCGAATGTCGGCGGCCTGCGCGGCGTGGTCGTGCTTCTGCTGCCCCTTTGGCGGAAAGACATTGTAGTGCAGATTGCCATCCCCCAGATGGCCAAATGCGTTGATGCGAAACGGGCCGAGCTGGGCAATGGCGGCGTCAGCGCGCAGCAGAAAGGCGGGGATTTCCGAAAGTGGCAACGAGATATCGTGAGAAGACACGGCCCCCACATGGCGGTTTGCCAGGGGGATTTCTTCACGCAGTTTCCACAGGGCCGCGCGCTGCGCTTCGGACTGAGAAATGACCCCGTCACTCACCAAGCCTTTTTCCTGTGCCAGCTCAAACAGGTGCAACAGCGCCGGTCCGGCCTCCTGCCCGCCGCCCAGCCCAAGATCTATCAGCACCGACCAGGCCGGTGCCTGTGCAAAGGGGGGCGGGCCGCCAAGGCCGGCCTCGGTCAGAAACGCAAACCCGGTGCCGGAGATCAGTTCAAATGCCGAAATCCCCTCACCGATCTGGTCTTGTGCAAGTGACAGGAGGGACAGCGCCTGCGCCGGACCCGGCACCACCAGAAGCGCCGTTGCCTGCGCGCTGGGGCGCGGTGCAAGGCGCAGGCTGGCGGCGGTAATCACCCCCAATGTGCCCTCGGCCCCGCACAGCAGATTGGTCAGGTCATAGCCGGTATTGTCCTTGCGCAGCCGTTTCAGCCCATGCCAGATCCGCCCGTCCGGCAACACCGCTTCCAGCCCGAGGCAGAGCGCGCGCGCAGTGCCATAGCGCAGCACGTTCACCCCGCCGGCATTGGTGGACAGACAGCCGCCGATCCGGCAGGACCCTTCCGAGGCAAGCGAAAGCGGAAACAGCCGTCCTTCCCCTTCGGCCACGGCTTGCACATCAGCAAGGATCGCACCCGCCTCGGCCACCAACACGTTTTCGTCTGGGTAGATGGCGCGGATCCGGGTCATGCGTTCCATCGACAAGATCACTGGGCGCGGGCAGATCTCCGCAGGCATCACCTGCCCGCCCACCAGTCCGGTGCCGCCGCCATAAGGCACTACGGCCACACGCGCGTCGTGACAGGCTTTGACGATCAAGGACACCTCATCCACATCCCCCGGCGCGAGCACCAGCCCATCCCCCCCGCGAAACAGCCCGCGCGGTTCTTCGAGGTAATGGGGGGCGGTCGGGCGAAACGTGGCCTCGGGAAGCTGGCCCCGCAACCGCGCCTCAAACACCTTATCCGCGTCTCGCATCACACCCTCTTTCTTCTTGGTCCAAATACTCCCGCCGGAGGCACCGAGCGCAGCGAGGCCACCAAAAGCGCGCCTGAGCATGAGCGAAAGCGCCCCTCTGCCCGGCGGGTCTTATCCCACCTGGGTGCGCCCACGCCGATCCGACCTCAGATTGGCATAAAGGACGTGATTGCGCCAACGCCCGTTGATCTGCAGATAACTCTGCGCCACACCTTCATATTTGAAGCCGGTTTTTTCCAGCACCCCGCGCGAGGCGAGGTTTTCCGGCAGGCAGCCTGCCTCGAGCCGGCTGAGGTCAAGATCGTTGAACGCGTAATGCACCACCGCATTCAGCGCCTCACGCATATACCCTTCGCGCGCGTAACATTCGCCCACCCAATAGCCCGCAGTGGCGGCCTGTGCCGGGCCTCGGCGGATATTGTCCAGGGTGATGGCCCCGACCAGCACCTGATCGGCACGCCGGATCAGGAACAGCGGGAGCGCGGTGCCACTGGCAATCGAGCGCCCCGCCCAATAGACCCGGTTGGTAAAGCTTTTGCGCGACAGGTGATCCGCCGCCCAGCTTGGTTCCCACGGGGTCAGGAAATCCTGGCTTGAGGCGCGCAAAGCCGCCCAGGCGCGGTAATCGCCATGGGTCGGCAGGCGCAGCGTCAGGCGCTCGGTTTCGATCCGAACTTTCTTTCGAGAACGGGTCGAAAGCGCGCCAAACATCATGCGGCCTTCCTGCGCTCGCTCAGTGCAGACAGAGGCAGCGCCTTGGCCGCCGGGCCATAGACCGCCATTGCCATCGGGGCGTCAAACGCCATCTTGCGCCCGACCCGCTGGATATCCTCCAGCGTGACCGCGTCGATCTTGGCCACGGTTTCCTCCAGCCCCGGCACCCGGTCCCAGATCCCCAGCAGCCGCGCCATGCGTTCCACCCGCGCCGAGGGGCTTTCCAGCCCCATCAACAGCCCGGCCTTGAGCTGGGTGCGGGCGCGCTCCATCTCGCGTTCGGACATATCCTGCGCCGCCCGTGTCAGTTCCTGCACCGTCAGACCGGCAAGATCGGCGATATCGTCAGACGAGGTGCCGGCATAGATGGTCATCATGCCGGTATCATCATAGCTGCCCGCCTGCGCATAGATCGAATAGCACAGACCGCGTTTTTCACGCACCTCCTGAAACAGGCGCGAGGACATGCCGCCGCCAAGGGCCGAGCTGAACAGCTGGGCGGCGTAAAACGCCTCATCCCGATAGCTCGGCGCCTCCAGCCCGAGGGTGAAATGGACCTGCTCCAGCCCGTCACGAATTTCGTGCCGTTCGCCCACAGCCCAGCCTGCCGCAACCTGCGCAGGCGGGGTGCCACGGGTCAGCCCGCCAAAGGTGGCCTCGGCCAGGCGCATGATCTCGTCATGGTCCACCGCACCGGCTGCGGACAGGATCAGCTGTTCGGGGCCGTAATGCTGGGCCACGAACCCGGCCAGATCGTCGCGGGTAAAGCTCTGCACCCGCTCAACCGGACCCAGGATGGTGCGGCCCAGCGGCTGATCGGGGAAGGCAACCTCCTGCAACCAGTCAAAGACCACGTCATCCGGCGTATCCAGCGCCTGACCGATTTCCTGCAAGATCACGCCGCGTTCGGTTTCGATCTCATTCGCGTCGAACACCGGGTTCAGCACGATGTCGGAAATCACGTCAAAGGCCAGCGCCACATCCTGTTTCAGAACGCGCGCGTAATAAGCGGTCACCTCGCGCGAGGTATAGGCGTTCAGATAGCCGCCCACATCCTCGATCGCCTCGGCAATCTCCAGCGCCGAGCGGCGTTTGGTGCCCTTGAAGGCCATGTGTTCCAGAAAATGCGCAATGCCATTCTGGGCCTCGGTTTCATGGCGCCCACCGGCCATGACCCAGATCCCGAGCGAAGCACTTTCCAACCCCGGCATGTTTTCTGTCACAACGCGAAAGCCGTTTGCCAGCCGTCCGATTTCAATTGCCATCTAGGTCAGTGTCCAATCTTTTCGCGGATCACGGTTTTCAGCGCGTCCAGGTCGCCCGCGACGCGGGTGACACGTTCGTCACGCTCAAACAGGTCGCTCATACGGGGGGGAAGCGGGGCATCCTGCCCGCAGGCCTCTTTCACAGCCGCCGGGAATTTCGCCGGGTGGGCGGTGGCCAGCGTGATCATCACCGTATCAGACATATGTTCACGCGCCACTTTCACGCCCACGGCGGAATGCGGGCAAAGAACCTCGCCGGTGGCGGCAAAGCTGCGCATGATCTCAGCCGAGGTCTCGGCTTCCGAGGCACGCCCCGAGGTGAAATGATCCTTCAGGTATTCCATCGCCCCCTGCGAGATGGTGAAGCCGCCGGTGGCAAGGTCCGCCATCTGGCTTTGCACCGCTTTTCCATCGCGCCCATAGGCGTCAAACAGCGCACGTTCAAAGTTGGAGCTGACCTGAATATCCATCGAGGGCGAGATCGACGGGGTCACCTCACCTTTGGTATAGGCGCCGGTTTCCATCGTGCGGTGCAGGATATCGTTCTGGTTGGTGGCAATCACCAGCTGGTCAATCGGCAGCCCCATCTGCTTGGCAATGTAGCCTGCAAAGATGTCGCCGAAATTGCCGGTCGGCACGGTGAAGCTGACGCGGCGATGCGGCGCGCCCACGGCCACGGCGGCGGTGAAATAGTAAACCACCTGTGCCAGCACCCGGCCCCAGTTGATCGAGTTCACACCGGCGAGTTTCACCTCGTCGCGGAAATCGAAATCATTGAACATGTCCTTGAGCCGCGCCTGACAGTCGTCGAAATCCCCGTCCACGGCAAGCGCGTGGACATTGGCCTCAACCGGGGTGGTCATCTGGCGGCGCTGCACCTCCGAGACGCGCCCATGCGGGTAGAGGATGCAGACATTGACATTCTCAAGCCCGCGGAACGCTTCGATCGCGGCGGAGCCGGTGTCCCCCGACGTGGCCCCGACGATGGTGATCGTCTCATTGCGCTTGGCCAGCGCCACCTGAAACAGCTGGCCGATCAGCTGCATGGCAAAATCTTTGAACGCCAGCGTCGGGCCGTGGAACAGTTCCAGCAGGAAATGCCCCGGCTCCAGCTGCACCAGCGGTGCGCGGGCCTCGTGACCGAAACCGGCATAGGCCTTGGCGATAATCTCGCGGAACTCCTCGTCCGAGAAGCTGCCCTCGACAAAGGGGCGCATCACGCGAAAGGCGGCCTCTTCGTAAGAGACACCCGCCAGCGCAGCAATTTCGTCGTGGGTCATGGTCGGGACAGTTTCGGGCACATAAAGGCCACCGTCGCGGGCAAGCCCGGTCAGCATGGCGTCTTCGAAACTCAGAACCGGGGCCTCTCCTCGGGTCGAAACATAGCGCATCTTGATCTTCCTTTAAGCGTGACGCATCAGGCGTTCCGGCGCTTCATACGCCAAAGCGCAAAGCCTGTCATCACCGACCATGTGATTGCCAGCAAAAACCACGTGCCGACATATTCCAGATGGCGGTTGGGGATGGCGGCAGAGGTGACGGGCATGGGGATGATCGCCGGGTCGGTTTGCTCCCGCGCAATGATCAGGACCGGATCGGTGCCAAGATGGGTGGCGAGCTTGTCCACGTCGCGGGCAAACCATATGTTGCCAGCGATGTCATCCTCAGGCGTATAGGCGTCACGCTCCGCGGGCCAATGCAGATTGCCAGTGAGGGTCATGGGGGCGCTGGCTTCTAGATCAGGCCGCCCGGCACGCACCGGCACAAACCCACGATCCACAAGAAGGCGCCGCCCGTCCGGCATTGCGAAGGCTGAGATCACCCGATGCCCGGCGCCGAAATCGCGGTTGGAGCCGAGGACAAACACCCCACCCGCATCAAACGCGCCACTGACCAGAACCGGCAGGTATTTGTCCTGGTCCGGGTCGACGGTTTTCGGCAGGTCGGTAGGGGCTGCACCAATCTTCGCCTCAATCTCGGCTATCAACGCCTCTTTCCATTGCAGACGTTGTAACTGCCATGTGCCCAAGGAGAGGAATATCCCAAGGACAACAAGGCTGAGCACAGCCGCCAATATGAATTTCCAACGCATGGTCAGACCTTTGACTGGGAACGGAAAAGGGCGCGGGATCTCTCCCACGCCCCACTTAGGACCGAATTGGGGTCAGGTTCAACCGCCCCAGATGTAGACAGCGGCAAAGAGGAACAGCCAGACCACATCGACGAAGTGCCAGTACCAGGCGGCGGCCTCGAAGCCGACATGGCTTTCGGGGGTGAAGTGGCCCTTCATTGCGCGCAGGCAGCAGATCGCGAGGAAGATGGTGCCGACGATCACGTGGAACCCGTGGAAGCCGGTCGCCATGAAGAAGTTCACGCCGTAGATATTGCCGGAAAAGCCAAAGGCGGCGTGGCTGTATTCATAGGCCTGGAACATGGTGAAGATCGCGCCCAAGAGCACCGCAATGGCCAGACCGTTGACCAGATCTTTGCGGTTGTTTTCATGGGCAATCGCGTGGTGTGCCCAAGTCACGGCGGCGCCTGACAGAAGCAAGATCAGCGTGTTGATCAGCGGCAGGTGCCATGGGTCAAAGGTCTCAATGCCTGCGGGCGGCCAGACGCCATCGACCTTGGGGGACCCTTCGGTCATCGGGTAAAGCGCATGTTTGAAGAAGGACCAGAACCAGGCCGAGAAGAACATCACCTCTGACATGATGAAAAGGATCACGCCGTAACGCAGCCCGATTTTCACCACCGGGGTGTGGTCGCCGGTCTGCCCTTCATGCACCACATCCGACCACCAGGCGAACATGACATAAAGCACGCCGAGGAACCCCACGGCAAACAGCATCCAGCTGCCCTCTGCCATCCATTTCACCGCGCCAAACAGCATGACAAACGCTGCCACCGCACCGAGGAACGGATTCACCGAGGGCGGCAGAATGTGATAATCGTGGTTCTTTGCATGTGCCATTTTTCGTTCAGGTCCCTATTGCTCCGGGCATGTATCAGCCCCGTTTTGTCCGGTCTGTTGTCCAGACCCTAATTGCCTGCATCCGCGTCGGTTGCCAGTCTCGCAACCTCTTCCGGCAGGTCGGTTTCGTGAAAGGTGTAGGAAAGCGTGATCGCCTTGACGAACTTGCCCTCGCGGTCCTTGGTGAGTTCGGGGTCGACATAGAAGGTGACCGGCATGGTCACGCGTTCGCCCGGTTGCAGCACCTGCTGCTCAAAGCAGAAACAGTCGATCTTGGTGAAAAAACCCCCTGCCGCATATGGCGCGACATTATAGCTGGCGGTGCCGGCGATGGGCCGGTCGGTCGGGTTGTAGGCCTCGTAAAAGGCCAGTCCCGTCTCGCCGATCCTGATCCGCATGTCATGCTGGACCGGCTTGAATTCCCATGGCATTCCGCGTTCCAGAGAGGCATCAAAGCGCACCAGGATCTCCTGATCCAGCACCACGTCCGATCCCTGTTCTGCCACGCTGGTGGCGCCGCCAAACCCCGTGACCCGGCAGAACCAGTCGTAAAACGGCACCGATGCCCAGGCGAGTGATCCCATCACGATCACCACACCGACCATCTTGGCTGCTGTTTTCTGGGGCGCGGTCAGGCTCATTCAGATGCCTCCGCGGCTGAAGATTTTGCGGCGGAACTTGCGGGCGCGGGTTTATAAAGCTCCGAGGTTTTCACCACGGTGATCCCATAGACCAGCACGACAAAACCGATCAGCACGGCGCCCAGCCCCATATTGCGGCCAAAGCGGCGTTTGTGCAGGTCGTGGTCAGGTTTGAACGTCATCAGCCCCAGCCTCCCAGTCCGTAAGGTTTCAGCCCTGCTTCGATCAGAAGGGCGCCGTAATGGGCAAAAAGATAAAGCAGCGACAGTTTGAACAGGCCGCGCTCGGCTTTGTGTTTATCCGCATCCGATGCGGTGTCGTCGCGGCGGAAAACCTCCCAGGCGCCCTTGATGAACATGGCGTTCAGCACCACGGCCACCGCCATGTAAACCGGCCCGCCGATCGAGGTCAGGCCCAGCGCGATGGCCACGATCGCCAGCACCAGCGTATAGCCAAGGATATGGGCGCGGGTGGTCTTGCGCCCGTGGGTCACGGTCAGCATCGGCACGCCCGCATTGGCATAATCACCCTTGGTAAACAGCGCCAGCGCCCAGAAATGCGGCGGGGTCCAGGCAAAGGTCAGGGCAAACATCAGCACGCTTTCAACCGACACGCCCCCGGTGGCCACCGCCCAGCCGATCATCGGAGGGAAGGCGCCAGCCGCGCCACCGATCACGATGTTCTGCGGCGTCCAACGCTTGAGCCACATCGTATAGATCGCCACGTAGAAAAAGATCGTGAAGGCCAGCAGGAACCCGGCCATGAAATTGGCCGTGAGCGCCAGAAAGACGCAGGCAAAGACCGACAGGGTCATGCCCAGCGCAAACGCCTCGCCTTCACTCACGCGCCCCGATGGAATCGGCCGTGACTGGGTCCGGCGCATTTTGCGGTCGATATCGGCATCCCACCACATATTCAGCGCGCCCGACGCGCCGCCGCCAACGGCAATGAACAGGATAGAGGCAAAGGCAATCAGCGGATGCACCCCGTTCGGGGCCACCACAAGACCTACGAAGGCGGTGAACACCACCAGCGACATGACCCGCGGCTTCAAAAGCGCAAAATAGTCGCCGAACCCCGCATCACCGATCTGGGAAGGGGCCTGAAGGTTGCTGTTAATACTTGCGTCGCTCATCTGTCCTCACTCTTGGCGGGCCGTCCCTCTGCGCTTGCCTTTGGTCACGGGTGGTCCCGGAGGGTCAGGCGGGAGGGGGCGGCGGGCGGATCGGGTAAAAGGGGGCAAGCGGCATCCATTGCCGCACGCCCGCGCAATGTCTTACTCGGCTGATGCCACCTGCACACCGGATTGGGCGGCGGGCAGGCTGTCGGGATTGCCGGCATATTCCGCCACGGCGCCTTTCAGCCAAGCGTCATATTCCTCGGGGGTGACGGCTTTCACGGTGATCGGCATATAGGCGTGATCCTTGCCGCAAAGTTCCGAACACTGGCCGAAATAGATGCCCTCATTGCCCGGTTCCACTTCGAACCACAGTTCGGCCAGACGCCCCGGAACCGCATCCTGTTTCACGCCAAAGGCGGGGATGGTCCAGCTGTGGATCACGTCAGCCCCGGTTACCTGCATCACAACCTTCTTGCCGGTCGGCACCACGACGGCGGTGTCGGTGGCCAGCAGGTAATCGCTTTGCTTGTAGCCATGCTCCTCAAGCGCGGATTTATCGAGCAGGAAGCTGTCAAAGCCAAACTCGTGCTCGGGATATTCATAACCCCAATACCACTGATACCCGGTCACCTTGATCACCACATCCCCTTCGGGAATCACCTGCTGCTTGAACAGCACCGGCAGCGAAAAGGCCCCGATGAACACCAGGATAATCACCGGAATGATGGTCCAGGCGATTTCGATCGGGGTGTTATGGGTAAAGGTTGCGGGTTCCGGGTTGGCGCGGCGGTTGAAGCGCAGGATGCACCAGATCAGCAGGGCCGTGACGAAAAGGGCAATGACAACAATGATGTAAAGCAGCATCGCATCCAGACCCTGAGTGGCCTGAGCGATATTGGTGGCCGCAGGTTGGAACCCCGTGGCGCCATCCACCGGCTTGCCGATCACTTCCAGATTGTCCGGCAGAACGTCCTGGGCCGATGCCCCGGTTGCGGTCAAGGTGGCGGCCAGAACGGCAGTTGCAGTGGCCTTCATGCTGCTGAAACGCTTCATATGTCTTTTCATCCCTGTTCGGGGGTTTGCCGCACGTCACCTCGGCCCCACCCGGATCGTTTTCTGGACAATGGCTCTCCCGCGGTGCTCTCGCTGACACGTCGCCCTTTCACAGGCGAAAATGACAACCGGAGGAATTTCGCGGGATTCCATTGTTTCTCTTTGGTTTGAAACCATATTACAACGGATGGGACAAGGAAAACCTTCGCAGGTTAAGCATTGATCCATGTCAAATCGCCGTTTTTTGAGGACCCGATGACCAAAGCCACCGATTTTCGCCCCTTCGACACCCATATCGACCAATCCCGCGCCACATCCCAGCTGGCCGCGGCCACCGATGGGGCCGATGATGGCGAATTGTTTTTCGAGCGTCGCCGCTCCGAATCCCTGATCTTCGATGACGGGCGCCTGAAGAACGCCAGCTATGATGCCTCGGAAGGGTTCGGACTGCGCGCCGTGAAGGGCGAAACCACCGGATATGCCCATTCCACCGAGCTGTCTGAGGCCGCCATAGCCCGCGCCGCCCGCACCGCACGGCTGGCGGTGGGCGACGGGGGCGGACACTGGGCTGACGCCCCGACCCCCACCAACCGCAGGCTTTATACCGATGCAAACCCGATGGAAGATGCGGAATTTGCAGTGAAAGTGGACACGCTGCGCGAAATCGACGCCTTCACCCGCGATCTGGACACCCGCGTGGTGCAGGTCTCTGCCTCGATGGGGGCCTCATTGCAGGAGGTGCAGATCCTGCGCCCGGACGGGCAGCTTGTGACCGACACGCGCCCGATGACCCGGCTGAATGTCTCGGTGATCGTGGAACAGGACGGGCGGCGCGAAAGCGGGAGTTCCGGCGGCGGCGGGCGGATTGGTCTGTCCGGCCTGTTGGAGCCTTCCAGCTGGCAGGCCCACGCCCGCGAGGCGCTGCGCATCGCTCTGGTCAACCTCGACGCGATCCCCGCCCCCGCCGGGATGATGGATGTGGTGCTGGGCAATGGCTGGCCCGGTATCCTGCTGCACGAGGCGGTGGGCCATGGGCTTGAAGGGGATTTCAACCGCAAGGGCACCTCTGCGTTTTCCGGCCTGGTCGGCCAGCAGGTGGCGGCAAAAGGCGTGACCGTGGTCGATGACGGCACCCTGCCCGACCGGCGCGGATCGCTGTCGGTGGATGACGAGGGCACCCCCACGGGCCGCGCGGTGCTGATCGAAGACGGGATCTTGCTGGGCTATATGCAGGACCGCCAGAACGCGCGGCTGATGGGGGTGGCCCCCACCGGCAACGGGCGGCGCGAAAGCTATGCCCATGCGCCCATGCCACGCATGACCAACACGATCATGGAAGGCGGCAACGCCACCCCGGACGAGGTGCTGGGCGAACTGAAGGATGGCATCCATGCGGTCGGGTTCGGTGGCGGTCAGGTGGACATCACCAATGGCAAATTCGTCTTCTCCTGCACCGAGGCCTATCTGGTGAAAAACGGCAAACGCGTGGCCCCGGTGAAAGGTGCGACGCTGATCGGTGACGGACCGCAGGCGATGAAACAGATCCGGGCCATCGGCAATGACATGTCGCTTGATCCCGGCGTGGGCACCTGCGGCAAAGCCGGCCAATCCGTGCCCGTGGGCGTAGGCCAGCCCACCCTGCTGATCGGCGGGCTGACGGTGGGCGGTGCGGCCGCGTGACAAAGGCTCTGATCCGACATGTTCTGCCGGAGGATACCCTCCCGCTTGCCCATCTCTGGCGCGCGCAATGGATCAGAGCACACAGCCATTACGTCCCGAAGGCGCTGACGCTTCTGCGCACGGACGAGGATTTTCAACGGCGACTGACGGCATTTGGTCAAAACGCCAGAACGGCGGGGCCAATTGGCGCCCCGCTTGGCTTTTGCGCGACCCTGGGCGCGGAGATCGACCAGATCTATGTTGATGAAACAGCCCAGGGCACGGGGCTTGCCGATCTGCTCCTGACGGATGGGGAGCGCCGCATCGCCGCAGCCGGGCATAGGCGGGCGCGCCTTGCCTGTGTGAAAGAAAACCTGAGGGCGCAGCGGTTTTACATACGCAATGGCTGGGCGCGCCGCGAGGTTGCCATTGCCCAGCTGGACACATCAGACGGGCCGTTCCCTTTGGAAGTGATGTATTTTGAGAAAGACCTTACTTAAAGCGTCCGACCTTTTACCTAAAACATCATGTGGCGCGAATGTCCCGAGAATGCGAAGCATGACAGGGTATTCGTATCTCAGGTTTAAGGTCGGACGCTCTAGCCCCCCGTTTCGCCCCGGATTTGCCGCCGCCGCGCAGGTAAAACCGCAACACGCGGACATAAGCCGCACGCGCCCGGCCATGCGGCAATCCCCTTGCGTCTGTGCAGCCCCGGTGATCAAAAGACAGTATGACCGATACACCCACCGCTTTCCGGATTTACCTCATCTCCACCCTCTGGACGCTCGCCGCGCTCTTTGCCATCGGCGTGGCCTGCTGGGCTGCGTTTTTCCTGATCGAAGGCATGGTCGCCTTTGGCGGGGGCAGCCTGCTTGAATACGAGTTGGTGACCCTGCCATTCACCTTTCTGCTGTTCATCGCGGCAAGCTTCACCTTTGGCCTGATCTATGTGGCCCCGCTCACGGTGCTGGCGGTGGCGCTGTTTTGGGGGATCGGACGCCGCACCGGCGCTCCGCGTTCCGTTGCCCTCACCCTTGGGGTTCTGAGCGCCTGGGGGGCGGGTCTCTTTATCTATATCACCGACATTCAGGGCACACCGGGGCAGAGCCCGCTGCCCGCCCTGTTCCTGTTCACCGGGATGGGCCTGCTGGTCGGGGCGGTGTTTTGGGCGGTGTTTTCCGCCCAGCGCGAGAAATCGGCCCTCTCCCCCCCGAAGTAATCCACCTGCGTGATCCACCCGAGTGATCCGCCTGCGTGATGCGATTTCTCGCAATTTTCCCAAATTTTCTACAATCTGTTAGGGTCGCGTTAACCATTTGCCCGCCATGCTGATCCCGCAAGAGACGGAACAACAGGTTGAGGCCCGTGGATTTATTCCCTTCCCCCCACCCCACCCCCTCACCCCACAGTGCGGAAGATGAGCTCGCCTGGCTCCGCCTCTTGCGCTCTCACCGCGTAGGGATCTCCACCTTCTACAAACTGATCGACGCGCATGGGTCGGCGCAAAACGCGCTGGAAGCCTTGCCAGAGATCGCGCGCAGCGCCGGTGTAAAAACCTATCACCCCTGCCCGATGGCCAAAGCTGAAGAGGAAATCCGCCAGGGTGCCGCGGCGGGGGCACAGCTTATTTTCCGCGGACAGGCAGACTACCCCCAAACCCTCTCACAGATCCCCGATGCACCGCCGTTTTTCTGGGCCATGGGCGACCGCGCGGCCCTGTCACGCCCGATGGTGGCCTTGGCCGGCGCGCGCAATGCCTCGTCCCTGGGGCTGCGCATGGCGCGCAGACTGGCCGCAGACCTGACCAAAGCGGGGTATGTTGTGGTATCGGGACTGGCCCGGGGCATTGACAGCGCCGCCCATATGGCCGCGTTGGAGCACGGCGCCACAATTGCGGTGATGCCGGGCGGGGTTGACCTGATCTACCCGTCCGAGAACACTGATCTGGCCCACAGGATTGCCCGCCACGGCCTGCGGATCTCTGAACAACCGATCGGACGCAGCCCTCAGGCCCGGCATTTTCCCCTGCGCAACCGGATCATCTCCGGCCTGTCCCAGGCCGTTATCGTGGTCGAAGCCGCCGCCAAGTCCGGCACGCTGATCACCGCACGCAATGCGCTGGATCAGGGGCGAGAGGTTTTGGCCGTTCCGGGGCACCCGTTTGATGCGCGCGTGGCGGGGTGCAATATGCTGATCCGGGATGGGGCCGTTCTGGTGCGCCACAGCGATGACGTATTCGACGCGCTGCGCGGCGTATTTGCGCAGCCACCCCGCCCTGATTCCCGCCAAGATGCAGCCAGCGAGCAGGGGGATCCCCCTGCCCCGAAACCGGCGCGCAGTCTGGCGGACACCACCAAGCTGCACGACCAAATCTTGGCGCGTCTGGGCCCGTGCCCCCTGGCAGAAGACCAACTGATCCGGGAGCTGGGCCATCCGGCGCAAGAGCTTTCAGCGGAGATCCTGACGCTGGAAGTGGAGGGACGAATCACCCGTGCGGCTGGCGGATTGCTGGCGCGCAGCTGACCGGTCTGGGCCACCACGGGGAAACCTCCGGGCTACCGCTGGTAAATAAAATTGACCAATTTTGGCAAAAATCTTGCCAGATTGTAACAAAACAGTTGCGCTGCAGTGCAGCATTCCCTACCAATCCGCGCATATCTTGGCTCTGCCCCCCTTTGTCACCCGGGGGATCCAGCAGTGCCTCAGACACCACTCATCGACACCGGGGAGAGATGCCGATGCGCGAGTTTCAAAAAATTCTGATTGCCAACCGAGGCGAAATTGCGATCCGCGTGATGCGGGCCGCCAACGAGATGGGCAAGAAAACCGTTGCCGTCTATGCCGAGGAAGACAAGCTGGGCCTGCACCGTTTCAAGGCGGATGAAGCCTATAAGATCGGCGAAGGGATGGGGCCTGTGGCCGCTTACCTCTCGATCAATGAGATCATTCGCGTCGCTCGCGAAAGCGGCGCCGATGCGATCCATCCCGGCTATGGCCTTTTGTCGGAAAACCCGGATTTCGTGGATGCCTGCGAAGCCAACGGCATCACCTTCATCGGGCCGAAAGCCGCAACCATGCGTGCCTTGGGCGACAAGGCGTCAGCCCGCAAAGTGGCGATTGAGGCCGGTGTTCCGGTCATTCCCGCCACCGAGGTTCTGGGCGACGACATGGTGGCGATTGCCAAGGAAGCTGAAGAGATCGGCTATCCGCTGATGCTCAAGGCGTCCTGGGGCGGCGGCGGGCGTGGCATGCGCCCGATCCACGGGCCGGATGAGCTGGAAGAAAAGGTTCTGGAAGGGCGCCGCGAAGCGGAAGCCGCCTTTGGCAATGGCGAGGGGTATCTTGAAAAGATGATCACCCGCGCGCGTCACGTCGAGGTGCAGATCCTTGGTGACAGCCACGGCGAGATCTATCACCTGTGGGAACGCGACTGTTCGGTGCAGCGTCGCAACCAGAAAGTGGTCGAACGCGCCCCTGCCCCCTATTTGACCGAAGAACAGCGCAACGAGATTTGCGAGCTGGGTCGCAAGATCTGTGCCCATGTGAATTACGAATGCGCCGGCACCGTTGAATTCCTGATGGATATGAACAGCGGCAAGTTCTACTTCATCGAAGTGAACCCACGCGTTCAGGTGGAACACACCGTGACCGAGGAAGTGACCGGCATCGACATCGTGCAGGCGCAGATCCGCATCGCCGAGGGCAAAACGCTGGCAGAGGCCACCGGGAAAACCTCGCAGGATGAGATCCGCCTGAACGGCCACGCGCTGCAGACCCGGATCACCACGGAAGACCCGCAAAACAACTTCATCCCGGATTATGGCCGCATCACCGCCTATCGCTCCGCGACCGGCATGGGCATTCGCCTGGATGGTGGCACCGCCTATGCGGGCGGGGTGATCACGCGTTACTACGACAGCCTGTTGGTGAAAATCACCGCCCATGCGCAAACCCCCGAAGCGGCGATTGCGCGGATGGACCGGGCGCTGCGCGAGTTTCGGATTCGCGGCGTGTCGACCAACATCGCCTTTGTCGAAAACCTGCTGAAGCACCCGACTTTCCTGTCGAATGAATACACCACCAAATTCATCGACGAGACGCCGGACCTGTTTAACTTCAAGAAACGTCGCGACCGCGGCACCAAGGTCCTGACCTATATCGCAGATATCACCGTGAACGGACACCCGGAAACCGAAGGCCGCGCGGCCCCGGCGGATGGGTTGAAGGCGCCCAAGGCCCCGGCCCATGGCACCGACATCCCCGCCGGCACGCGCAACCTTCTGGAAGAGAAAGGTGCCAAAGCCGTTGCCGACTGGATGCTGGATCAGAAGAAGCTGCTTCTGACCGACACCACGATGCGTGACGGGCACCAGTCGCTTTTGGCGACCCGGATGCGCTCGATCGACATGATCAAGGCGGCGCCCGCTTATGCATCGAACCTGTCCGATCTGTTCTCGGTCGAATGCTGGGGTGGCGCGACCTTTGACGTGGCCTATCGCTTCTTGCAGGAATGCCCGTGGCAACGCCTGCGCGACCTGCGCGCGGCGATGCCGAACGTGCTGACCCAGATGCTGCTGCGCGCCTCCAACGGCGTGGGCTACACCAACTACCCGGACAATGTGGTCAGAGAGTTTGTGCGACAGGCGGCCGAAACCGGCGTCGACGTGTTCCGCGTGTTCGACAGCCTCAACTGGGTTGAAAACATGCGCGTCGCGATGGATGCGGTGAATGAGTCCGGCAAGATCGTCGAAGGCACCGTCTGTTATACCGGCGACATCCTGAACCCGGACCGCGCCAAATATGACCTGAAATATTACGTCGGCATGGCGAAAGAGCTGGAAGCGGCGGGCGCGCATATCCTTGGCCTCAAGGACATGGCGGGGCTTCTGAAACCGGCCTCGGCCACCGCGCTGGTAAAGGCACTGAAAGACGAGATTTCGATCCCGGTGCATTTCCACACCCATGACACGTCGGGCATTGCGGGGGCCACCATCCTGGCGGCTTCGGCGGCGGGCGTCGATGCGGTGGATGCGGCGATGGACAGCTTCTCGGGCGGCACCTCTCAGCCCTGCCTTGGCTCGATTGTCGAAGCCCTGCGCCACACGGATCGCGACACCGGCCTGTCGATCGAAGCGATCCGCGAGATCAACGATTACTGGGAGCATGTGCGCGGGCAATATGTGGCGTTTGAAAGCGGCCTCGCCTCGCCCGCTTCCGAGGTTTACCTGCATGAGATGCCCGGCGGCCAGTTCACCAACCTCAAGGCGCAGGCGCGCTCGCTTGGGCTGGAAGAACGCTGGCCCGAAGTGGCGCAGTCCTATGCGGATGTGAACCAGATGTTTGGCGATATCGTGAAGGTGACACCCTCGTCGAAAGTGGTCGGGGACATGGCGCTGATGATGGTCAGCCAGGGGCTGAGCCGGGCCGAGGTTGAAGACCCGGGTCATGACATGGCCTTCCCGGACTCCGTCGTTGACATGATGCGCGGCAATCTGGGCCAGCCGCCCGGCGGTTTCCCGGATGGGATCGTGAAAAAGGTGCTGAAAGACGAAGCGCCGAACCTTGAGCGCCCCGGCGCGCATCTGGAGCCGATTGATCTGGAAGCAACCCGTGCGGAGCTGTCGAAGGAGCTTGAAGGCTTCAAGGTCGATGACGAGGATCTGAACGGATATCTGATGTATCCCAAGGTGTTCCTGGACTATATGGGGCGTCACCGCACCTATGGCCCGGTGCGCACCCTGCCCACAAAGACCTTCTTCTACGGCATGGAACCGGGCGAGGAGATCGAGGCGGAAATCGATCCGGGCAAGACGCTGGAAATCCTGTTGCAGGCGGTCGGTGAGACCGACGAGAACGGCGAAGTGAAGGTGTTCTTCGAACTGAACGGCCAGCCGCGCGTCATTCGCGTGCCGAACCGTCTGGTCAAAGCCACCACCGCCAGCCGCCCGAAGGCCGAAGAGGGCAACGCCAACCATGTGGGCGCGCCGATGCCCGGTGTGGTCGCATCGGTGGCGGTGTCGGCGGGCCAGGAGGTGCATGAGGGCGACCTTCTTCTGACCATCGAAGCGATGAAGATGGAAACCGGCATCCACGCCGAACGCGACGCCACGGTCAAAGCGGTGCATGTCAGCGCCGGTGGCCAGATCGACGCCAAGGACCTGCTGGTGGAACTGGAGTAAATTCCCCCGACGTAACCCTATGCAAACGCCCGGTCAGCCCACATGCTGGCCGGGCGTTTCTTTTCAGGAGAGCCTTATGAGCGTCACCGTCACCCCGATCTATCTGGGCCTGCTGGCCCTTCTGTTCCTATTTCTGAGCGCACGTGTGATCCGCACCCGCCAGACCGAGCGGATCTCGGTTGGGGATGCGGATAACAAGCGGATGATCAAGGCCATGCGCACTCAGGCCAATTGCATGGAATATGTGCCGATTGGCGGTCTGCTTCTGCTTACAAGCGAATTGCAGGGGGCGCCGCTCTGGGCTGTGCATCTTCTGGGGGGAATGCTGGTGGCAGGCCGGGTGATGCACGCGGTGGGCTTTGGCCGCACGCCGCAGATCATCCCGCTGCGCAAGACCGGCATGGTGCTGACACTCGCGATGATTGCCGTCACCGCGCTTGCCAATCTCCTGCACGCACTGATCTGACGGGATTTTCGCAGCAATCGGAGTTTTCTTGAAAAAAGACCGGGGAAAGTGCATTTTCCTCTTGCAGCCTTCGGCGGGATTTCATACATCACGCCTCACCGAAGGACGCGGGTGTAGCTCAGGGGTAGAGCGTTACCTTGCCAAGGTAAATGTCGTGAGTTCGAATCTCATCACCCGCTCCAATCGGCCATAACATCGGACCCTACCCCGGGTCCTTCCGGGCAAACCCAGCCACAGGAAATTCGATGTGTTCAGGATGCGGGTGTAGCTCAGGGGTAGAGCGTTACCTTGCCAAGGTAAATGTCGTGAGTTCGAATCTCATCACCCGCTCCAATCAAAAGCGCCTCCGATTTTCGGGGGCGTTTTTGTTTGTGCGCGCCATGTTTCCCGACACAGGCCCCGAATTGCAGGCTCAATGACCGGCTCCATAACTGGCCATCAACCAAAGGTCGCCCCCTACTCACACGACAATAAAAAACGGACGGGTCTCCCCATCCGTTCTTCAACAAGCATCTGATAACACCGCACGGCCTGGGCCGGGCGGAAGGGCCTCAGGATCCCTCTTTCTCGCGCTCAGCCAGTTCCATGATCATGGTCTGGATCTGCGCGCGCACCGCGTCATCTGTGATCGATGACAGCGCCTTTGCGGCCCGCGCAGTGCGTTCATCCAGCTGGGTGGGTTTGACCGCCGTGTTTTCTTCATACCCCTCGAAGAAATAGGCGGGTTCGACCCCCAGCAATTTGGCAATTTCATACATACGGCTTGCGGACACGCGATTATGTCCGGTTTCATATTTCTGCAACTGCTGAAACGACAGGCCCAGCTGCTCGGCCACATTGGCCTGGGTCAACCCGCGCAGCAGGCGGATTTCCCGCACCTTTCGTCCAACATGGGCGTCCACTGGATGCACCATAGCCTCACTCTCCTCTTTCTACCCGCTTAGCGAGAGTGGCAGAAATCCCCGCAGAAGCAATTGCAAAGAGACGGGCAAACTCGTGAAGAAAATAGATATGTGATGGATGATTTGTTGACCATCAAGAGCATTCTGCCTATAAAAATCAAGGTGTTCCTTTTGCCGATTTAGCAAACCTGCGTTGTTCCAAACCCCAACAAACACAACCCTAGGGTTAGTAATCCATGCAAACTGATCCCCCACCCGGCCTGCTTTATGAAATGATGCGCTCATTTGTGACACTGGCACGCACCCTGAACCTGTCGCAGGCTGTGCGGGAACTGAACTGCACGCGACAGACCCTGCGCCGCCATATTGGCCTGCTGGAAGAGTATAAAGGTGGGCCGTTATTCGAGTTGACCGAGCGGCAATACCAGCTGACGCCCCTGGGAAAAAACAGCCTTGGCGAAGCAAGACGCCTGCTCAGCCGCACCGAGGCCTGGCTGAACAGCCTGACCTCCGAGCAGGACGGGCTTTACCGCATGACCCTGCAAAGCGGGCCGGAAACCTTCATGTTGCAACAACACCAGATGTCAGAGGTCTGGAAAAGCGGTGCTGCGCTGATCCAGTCCGGGGTCAGGATCTGGGCCGGGGCGAAGGGGCAGCTGGAATGCCCCCATTTCGCCCCCCTGCGCCCCTATCTGCGCATTTTTCGCCCGTCGCAGGACGGGTGGATCTGCACCGATGTCGGTGCCGAATCCTCCTTCGCGACATTTTTCGGCTGGACCTGGGAGCGGTCCTCAATCGGGCGGGATCTGTGCGAATTGCCCGGCGGTGAAGCCATGGCGCGCCTGATGGATGAGGCCTATGGCGATATTCGTGACACCCACGGGCTGCGCTTTGATCACGTCTTCACCCGGATCTGCCGCAGCGCAGGCGCCCCCCCCACCGCCATGTCCTATCACCAGCTTCTGATGGGGTGCCGCTTCCCGGATGACAGTTTTGCGCTGGCTTGTCTGGAAAGTCGCACCCGCGACGTGAAGATCGACAGCCTTCCTGCGGATATGGGGCAGGAAATGACGGAGGATCTGGTCATGCGGGTCAACCTGCCCCAGCCCCAGCCCTGATCATCACACCAGAAAGACACAAACTGCGGGGAAGTTGGATTTGCCCGCTTTTCCCGCCGCCCGGCCCCGCTTATAACACTGGCAAACCGGAATAAAGGATATGCCGATGCGCACCGCAAAGGTCAGCCGCAGCACAGCGGAAACCGAGATCAGCGTCGAGATCAACCTCGACGGCACAGGCAAATATGACAACCAGACCGGCGTGGGCTTTTTCGACCACATGCTGGATCAACTGTCACGCCATTCGCTGATCGACATGACAATCCGCGCCAAGGGCGATTATCACATTGATGACCACCACACGGTTGAGGACACCGGCATCGCATTGGGACAGGCCCTGGCCCAAGCACTTGGCGACAAGAAGGGGATCCGGCGCTATGGCGAATGCCACCTGCCGATGGATGACGCACAGGTGCGCGCCGCGCTTGATCTTTCGGCCCGCCCTTTCCTGATCTGGAATGTCGAGTTCACCGCCCCCAAGATCGGCAATTTCGACACCGAACTGGTGCGCGAGTTTTTCCAGGCCCTGTCGACCCATGGCGGGATCACCCTGCATGTGGACCAACTGCACGGCTTCAACGCCCACCACGTTGCCGAAGCAGCGTTTAAGGCCGTGGCCCGAGCCCTGCGCATGGCGGTCGAAAGTGATCCGCGCATGGCCGATGCCCTGCCCTCGACCAAAGGCGCGCTGTAACACCCAGCGCCACTGAGAACAGACAAGAAAACCGCGCCCCTTCGGCGCGGTTTTTTGCATAAAGGCCGAGATATCCCTGTGGAAGGGGCGTCCCGAAATCTGGGGCACGGGCGCAAAACGGGGCGGGCAGGACGGGGTGGGCAAGACGGGGCGGGCAGGACGGGGGCCAACGCATCGAAACGATCCCCCGCAGCGGAGTTTCCCCCATTTCAGTTTCAAGGTGGGAGGGTTCAGGAGAGCGTCCGGCTGGCCCGTCTACTCATTAATCTTGGGGATATGACCGGTCGTGACCGGAAAGAGCCTCACAGGCCAGCCAAACTCCCTCGACACAACTACCTGACTTAAAAATGCAAAACCAGATAACACTCGCTGGCTTACCGTCAGGCGTGTCGAGGGTCATAAAGATCAGGAATTGATCATTAACTCATTACCAGCCTGACGCCAATTCACGCGCCAACTGTGAAACAGAAACCATAGCCAGCCTGACAGTGTCAAGTTGCGAGTTGACTTCGCCCCGTTGCGCAATATCGTTAACATATGCAAGCAACCGGAACGGATAAGGCACCGCTCAGGCGGGGAGATGTGCGCGAGGCGCTGATTGCGGCCGGGCTGGCCTTGATGAGCGAACAGGGATCCTCTGGGCTGACCTTGCGAAAATGTGCCGCCCGCGCAGGGGTTTCCCATGCCGCCCCCGCCCACCATTTTGCCGGGCTCGCCGGGTTGAAACACGCGGTTGTTCTTGAGGGGTTTCGCCAGTTCACCGCCGAATTGCACAAGGATCTGCAGGATGTGGACGAGGATCCGCTCCGCCGCCTCAAGACCATATGCCGCACCTATGTCTCGTTCTGCCTTGCCCGCCCGGCGCTGTTCAAAGAAATGTTTGCCCTTTACGTCCCGGACGTGATGGAGGGCAAGATGGACAGGGTCGTGCGCGACGCCTGGGACATCTTTCGCACCCAGTGCCAGCCTTTTGTGCGCGAAGACCTGCCGCTTGAAATTGTCGAGCTGCGGGTGCGTTCATTCCTGCATGGCTATACCCGCGTGGCCCTGACCGGGCAATTCGGCAAAGCGGGAGAAAGCGGCTATCCCATCGGGCCGCTGGAAGAGGTGATGGCGATGCTGGATCATCTGACCCAGCCCAACGAGCCGTTCTCCCCTCCAACACAGGCTTGACCTTGCCCCGGTTCTGCGCGAGATCAGAGACACCAACCGGAGGACCCCCATGCGCACCGTGATCATCGACTACGACAGCGGAAACCTGCATTCGGCCGAAAAGGCGTTTCAGCGCATGGCCCGGGAACATGAGGCCGGAGAGGTGATTGTCACCTCGTCCCCCGAAGATGTGGCCCGCGCCGACCGGATTGTCCTGCCGGGCGACGGGGCCTTTCCCGCCTGCAAGCAGCAGCTTGACGATCATCGCGGCATTTTCGAAGCTATTGATGAGGCGGTGATGCGCCAGGGGCGCCCGTTCATGGGGATCTGCGTCGGCATGCAGATGCTGGCCAGTGTCAGTCGCGAATATCAAGACACCGACGGGTTTGGATGGATCCCCGGCGAGGTGGTGAAGATCACCCCGTCAGAGCCCAGCTACAAGGTGCCGCATATGGGCTGGAATGATCTGGTGATCGACACTCCGCACCCGCTGCTGAACGGGATCGAAACCGGCGCCCATGTCTATTTCGTGCATTCCTATCACATGAAAGTGGACAACCCGGCCCAGCGCCTGGCCCATTGCGATTATGCCGGGGACATCACCGCCATTGTCGGGCGTGACAATATTGTCGGCACCCAGTTCCACCCGGAGAAAAGCCAGGCCACCGGCCTGCGCATGATTGCCAATTTCCTGACCTGGAAACCCTGAGGCGCAACCGCTCTTTTCCCATGAAAAAGCGCCGGAGCAATTGCCCCGGCGCCCGTTCTCGTGAGTGTTGTCCCTGAGTGGCAGCTTTGCCTGCGTGTGTTACTTCACACGCGTCCAGGTCTGCGCCTTGCAAATGATCAAGACACAGCCCTCGACCTCCAGCTTGCTCCCCGCAAGCGTCATCTTGGATTTGTATTCCTTGCCGGTGGACGGTTGCCAGATCGTACCGTTCTTATACGCGCCACCGCCCTGGGCCTGCATACCCCAGACAAGACGTTTGCCGATATTTGGCGTGGTGATTTCGCCCGTGGCATCAAAGGCCTTGTCGATCACACCACAGATCTTGCCACCGTCACATTTCGACATCTTGATATGCGCGTAATGGCCATCATCCACCTGCGTTTTCCAGGTGCCCAGCACAGGATCCGCCAGCGCGGGTGCGCCCAGCGCAAGCCCCATCGCCGCTGCCACCAGAAGTTTCTTCATTTCTCTCTCCCTGAAACACATCTGCATTGGTTAACACGTGTTGTTTTTTCACCATCCTGACCGCGCAATTTCCCTGTGGCAACCGTGACGTGACGGGAAGCCGCGCTTGGCAAAACCGCGCGCACATGGCAAAAGCGCGGGGACATCAACCGCCAGACTGTGAATCTCAGGAGCCCGCCATGATCCTCTACCCCGCCATCGACCTGAAAGACGGCCAATGCGTGCGCCTGCTGCGCGGCGAGATGGAGGCGGCCACCGTTTTCAACGACGACCCGGCAGCCCAGGCCAAGGCCTTTGCCGATGCGGGGTGTGACTGGATCCATCTGGTGGACCTGAACGGTGCTTTTGCAGGGGAACCGGTGAACGCAAGCGCCGTGGAAAGCATTCTGGCCGCCATCAACGTCCCTGCCCAGCTGGGCGGCGGCATCCGCGATATGGCAACGATCTCGACCTGGATCGAGAAGGGTCTGTCGCGCGTGATCCTTGGAACTGTTGCCGTTGAAAACCCCGATCTGGTGCGCGAGGCCGCACGCGAATTCCCCGGCAAGGTTGCGGTGGGCATTGACGCGCGCAATGGCCGCGTGGCGACCAAAGGCTGGGCGGAAGAGACCGACGTGATGGTCACCGACCTCGCCAAATCCTTTGAAGACGCAGGCGTGGCCGCGATCATCTATACCGACATCAACCGCGATGGCGCGATGCAGGGCCCAAATGTTGAGGCCACCGCCGATCTCGCCCGCGCGGTCTCGATCCCGGTGATCGCGTCAGGTGGGGTCAGCTCACTCGACGACCTGCGCGCCTTGAAAAACTGCGGCGCGCCGTTGAACGGGGCCATCTCGGGTCGCGCGCTTTATGACGGCGCGATTGACTTGAAAGAGGCCTTGTCGGTCTTGAGAAGCGCATAATTTGGAACAAGTTCGCCTCACCCCCCTGCCCCGGACCTCAAAGCTCTGGGAGACATTCGCGAAGGGCGACTTCATCGACGGCTATGCCGTAACCAGCCCCCTTTCCGCACAAGAGGCGTTGCAAGTTGGGCTGGCCCTGCCCTCATGGGCCATGACACTTCTGAACGTCCGCAATCTCATCCTGTCCCCTTTCGGGTTCAAGACACGGATCGACGACGGCTATGCAGACAGCATCTTCCCGCTCGAATTTCAGGACGAGAACGAGGTGATCGTGGGCACGGATGACTGGCATCAGGATTTCCGCATCTCGGTCTATAAAACCAAAGACACGATCCACATGTCGACCTGGGTGCATCGCCATAACCTGGCCGGCCATATCTACCTGGCTGCGGTCATGCCATTTCATATCCTGATCGTTCGCGATGCCATGCGACGCATCGCGCGCACGACAATTGCACCTGCGGCACAAGCACAGTAGACACGAACCCGTCAAACAACCGAGGGCACCATGCTCAAGACCCGTATCATCCCCTGTCTCGACGTGGCCGAGGGCCGCACAGTGAAAGGTGTCAACTTCGTCGACCTGATCGACGCGGGCGACCCGGTGGAACAGGCGCGCGCCTATGATGCCGCCGGCGCAGACGAGCTCTGCTTTCTCGACATCAAGGCCACCCATGAAAATCGCGGCACCATGTATGACCTGGCCACCCGCACGGCCGAACAATGCTTCATGCCACTGACCATCGGCGGCGGTGTGCGCAGCCCGGGGGATGTGCGCGACCTGCTTTTGGCCGGCGCCGACAAAGTGTCGTTCAACTCCGCCGCCGTGGCCGACCCAGATGTGGTGGCAAGGTCAGCAGATCGGTTTGGATCGCAGTGTATCGTGGTGGCAATTGACGCCAAAACCATCGGCCATGATGCAAATGGGGTGCCGAACAAATGGGGCATCTTCACCCATGGCGGGCGCAAAGCGGCGCTCGACGCCGATGGCAACCCGATTGACGCCGTGGAATTTGCCCGGTTGATGGAAGCCAAGGGCGCGGGGGAAATCCTGCTCACCTCGATGGATCGCGATGGCACCAAAGCCGGGTTCAACCTGCCGCTCACCCGCGCCGTGTCAGACGCGGTGCATGTGCCGGTGATCGCCTCGGGCGGCGTGGGAAATCTCGACCACCTGGTCGAGGGCGTGACCGAAGGCGGGGCCTCGGCGGTGCTTGCCGCCTCCATCTTCCATTTCGGCGAATACACCATCCGCGAGGCCAAGGAACACATGCAGGCCGCCGGCATCGACATGAGGCTCGACTGACATGGACATTCTCAAAACACTCGAAGCCACGATCGCGGCCCGCAAATCCGCCGACCCGGACAGCTCCTGGACCGCCCGCCTCCTGTCCAAAGGCCCGGAAAAATGCGCTGAGAAATTTGGCGAAGAAGCCATCGAGGCCATCATCGCCGCCGCCAGGAACGACCGCGAAAACCTCACCTATGAGGCCGCCGACGTCCTTTATCACCTACTGGTCATGCTCGCCGCCCGTGATGTGTCTCTGGACGACGTGCTCAGCGAACTCGCCCGCCGTCAGGGCCTCTCCGGGATCGAGGAAAAAGCGTCGCGATCCTAACCCGCGCCCCCTTCTTCTTGGTCCAAATACTCCGGGGTGAGCGAGCTTGCCTCGCGAGGGGCCGCGCCCCTTACACGCTCACCTTTTGCACCTCAGCCAAAGACCGGTCG
Organism: Aliiroseovarius crassostreae; assembly: GCF_025137635.1. Classification (NCBI taxonomy): domain Bacteria; kingdom Pseudomonadati; phylum Pseudomonadota; class Alphaproteobacteria; order Rhodobacterales; family Paracoccaceae; genus Aliiroseovarius; species Aliiroseovarius crassostreae. The sequence continues at coordinate 2,043,371 of NZ_CP080772.1, forward strand.
CCAAACAGGCGCGGATATTCGATCTTCGGACAGTGATCCTCGATCACCTCAACGCCCTTTGCTTCACCCGCTGCCCGCGCCCCGGCATTGAAAATCTCCAGCTGCATCCAGACCGTGCGCAGGCCGGGCAGCGCCTCCAGCGCCGCCTCGACAATCGGCCCCACGGCCTCGGACGCACGGAAAAGGTCAATCATGTCGGTTTCCGGCGGCAGGCTGCGCACATCTGCAACCACCTCTTCGCCAAACATCTCCTGTCCGGCCAGTCCGGGATTGACCCCGATCACGCGATAACCCTTCCCGGCCAGAAACGCCGCCACCCGGTGGCTGGCACGGTCCGGCTTGTTGGACAGGCCAACCAGCCCGATCACGCGGGTCGTTGCAAGGATCTGTCGAAGGCGGGCATCGGTGTCTGTCTGTGTCATGAGGCAGAGATAACATCCGCCCCCTCATATTCAACAAGCAAGATGAAAGAACGTGGCGTCGTGCTGCTTCCATCGCACGCACCCACTAACTCCGCTCTCTTCAATCCCCCCCGCCCAGACAGGAAACGAACAAAAAAAGCGCCCACAGCTCACGGTGCGGGCGCAGTTTTCGGAACGAGGGACAGTGTGATCGAAAGCAGGGTTCCGTCCCGCCTTCTGTTCAAGACATAAGTTCTGTCGCGGCGGGTTAAAGCCCTTCACACGCGGCTGTGATCCGCTGCGAGCGCGGGCTTTCCGAAAACAAGATATCAGCCGTCCAGAATGCCCGGCCAGTTGGCATTGCCCTTGGCCACATTTCCCGGCACATCCTGGAGCCACAGCTCCCGCGCGCGCAGGCTGAAATTCAGGTAAAGCTTGTCTTCAAACACGGTCCAGGCTTCGGGCACGGTCGGGGCAAGATACCCCTTGCTGGCCGCATAGGCGCAGTAGCCCCCGAATTGCGGGGCGTATGTCTCGGGACTGGCGACAAACATATCGCGGGTTTCAGCCGACGAAAACAGCACCCTGGCCCCTTGATACTCGGCCGAAAACGCCTCATTTCCCGGTGTGGGGGCGCCTTTGGTAAAATAGGCAACGGGGTCGTGCCCATCCCAGGCAATGCCCGCTTCGTTATAAACAGGATCGCTTGCGGCCAGCGCAGGGCGGGTGAGGACAAGACCGGCAAAAGGGGCGGTTGCAAAACCGGCCAGAACAGCGCGGCGCGAGAGGGCGCGAGAGAGGGGGAATGTGGACATGAGGGTCTCCTTTCGCCTCATAACCTGCCCTCTCACGATCCGTTTTTCACCCCACCTCACCGGAATGTCAGGAGAAGTTGATCCGCAGACTGTCACCAGCCTGCGGCGACGCCGCCCTCAGGCAACCGCCTGTCTCAGCGCGAGCTGCGGGTGGCGTAAAGCGCCACCGCTGCGGCGTTGGAAACATTGAGCGAGCCGAACTCGCGCGCAAAGGGGATCTTGACCAGCTGGTCACAGGTCGCCTTTGTCTTCTCGCGCAGCCCCGGCCCTTCGGCCCCCAGCACCAGCGCCACGGGACGGTTGGGGAAATTGCCCAGCGCGGTCTCGATCGTGTCCTCGGCCTCACCATCCAGGCCCAGCACCACATAGCCCATCGCCCTGAGTTCCTCCATCGCCTCGGCAAGGTTGCGAATGCGCAGATAGGGCTGACGCTCCAGCGCGCCTGAGGCGGTTTTCGCCAGCGCCCCGGTTTCCGGCGCAGAACCGCGGGCCGTGCCCACAACCGCATTGGCCCCGAACACTTCGGCAGAGCGCAAGATAGCCCCCACATTATGCGGATCTGTCACCCGGTCGAGCAACACCATGATCGGCTGCCCCTCGCCCGCATCCACGGCGCGATCCGCGAGGCTGCCCCATTTCAGGGGTTTCACCTCAAGGGCTGCCCCCTGATGCACCGATTGCGGGTCAAGCACATTGGGAAACTTGCGCGGATCCACCATTTCCGGTGTGATTCCACTTTCCCCAATCGCCTCGGCCAGCTTGTCATGCGCATTTTTGGTCACGATCAGGCGCAGCTTTTCGCGCTTCGGGTTCACCAGCGCATCACGCACCGCATGCAGGCCAAACAGCCAGACGGTTTCCGCCTCGGCCACGCGCTTGGCTTTCTCTTTCTGAACCACCCATTTTGGTTTTTTCATGACCTGTTTGTCCCTGATCGCCCTTAAAAACAACGAGACCCGGACAATGCGTCCAATGGCGCGCAGAGACAAGTCAATTTCCTTTGTTTTTCCGCTTGACCCCCGCAGTGTGGCGGTTTAATCAGCCCCCATTCCAGCGCTCTGGCGCAAAGGAAGTGGGCGACAGGCCGCAAGGTGTGGCAGGGGACTGTAACTCCCTCGCGGAGACGCACGCTTGGTTCGATTCCAAGGTCGCCCACCACTTCCCCTCCTCAGATCATATCGGTGCGATCATACGGGCCTTTCCGGATGAACCCTGTTTCTGCGTAAAGGGCCGATTTGAATGACGCAGGAGTTCTGCGCCCCGAAACCAGCCCCCTCCCGTAAAATCGCCGCCGAAATGTCGACGAAGCAGCGACGCCCAACAGGCGCGCCTGCTATCTTCCCAAAAGATAATCCAAAGGTCGCGGACCGCCATATGCGCACGCCAAGGGACCCGCCTGTCTACGCCCCTTTGGTGGCCTGGTTGAGCCACTCCATGATCACATCGGCCTCTGCGGTCAATTCCTGCGCTTCGCATCCGCAAAAGGCCTCAAAGGCGTCACGGTTGAGCTTGTTGACCCCGACCAGCACCGGGATGTCCTGGGCAAGTGCCGTGGCGATGGCGGAGCGAAAACCGCGCCCTTCGGCCTCATGTTTGCCGAACTTGTTGACCAGCAACAGATCCGCCCCCTGCGCCAGCGCGGCCTCGGTATCGGCAACCGCGCCCTCAAGCGCATCCGTATCCAGTCGGCAGCCCCGCGCGCCCACACCGCGATCTTCCGAAATGCGGATCAGCGGCCCGTCAGGCAGCACTTTCACATCCATGTCGCATTTGCGATCTTCACCCCGGTCCGTATCAATCTGAACGGTGCCGATCACCCGCAGCCTGCGGGCGATAAGCGCCTCGGCGATCTCGGCAAGCAGCGCATTGGTTTCGCCGCGCCCCGGTGCGATGGTGAAGGCAAGTTTCATCTCGGTCTCCTGATCCGGTCCTGATCTGGTTCTGGCATGTTTCTGGCATGTTTCTGGCCGCTTGTAGGCGAGGCAGCGGCGCACGGCCTTGAGCGGTGTCAAGAGCACGTGGTTTTTTCCACCCCGGCCTCCCCGCCCCCCCTCATCTGAAAGCGTTTTCACATCACGCAGCCTCAACAGAATATGGAAACACTTTCACGAAAAAGGGCCAAGCAAAAGCCCGGCCCAGTGTCTGCTCGTTTTAGTGAAACCGCAGGTGAAATGCTCAGTTCCCTGAGGTCAGGTAGCCCTCGATCTCACCTTTTGCATCGGCCACGGTGCGCCCGGAAGGCAGCGGCAATTCGCCAGCAGCAGCCATCTGATCGACCACTTGCTCATACCGTTCCTGCCAGCCTTCGGGCAGCTCATGCGCGATGCCCTGGTGACAGTCGATGCAGGTCTTGCCTTCGTCCAGCGCAACCTGGTGGTTGTCGGCGGCGCGGTTTTCCTGAACCGTGAAGTCCATGTAGTCGAAATTGTGACAGTTGCGGCATTCCTGCGAGTCGGTGGATTTCATCCGGCGCCATTCATTGGCGGCCAGTTCAATCCGGTGATCCTCGAATTTCTCGCGGGTCCAGATCGATTTCGAGATGAAGTGACCGTAGAGCTCTTTGGTGGCCTTGATCTTGCGGATGATCTTCGGACCCCAATCCTTGGGCACGTGACAATCCGGGCAGGTGGCCCGAACGCCCGAGCGGTTGGACTGGTGGATCGAGCCCTGATATTCGGCGAAGGCGTTGTTTTCCATCTCGTGGCACGAGATACAGAACTCTTCCTTGTTGGTCATCTCAAGCGCCCAGTGGAAGCCCCCCCAGAACACCACCCCGGCGATAAAGCCAGAGACCAGAAGCGCCCCCAGAGAGATCGCGCCGGTCGGCGTCCAGAACCAGTTCCAAAGGCGGCGGATGAAGCCGGGATTTGCATCAGACATATCTGTTATCCTTTCCCTTGCACATCTCCGCCTCAGTTAGAGGCTTCAAAGGTGTTTTCCACCAGCGCAGGCGCATCCACCTGCGGCACGTGGCACTGGTTGCAGAACCAGCGGGTGCCAGCCACGACATCCAGCTGGTTGCCAGCGCGATCCTGATAGTGGGTCATCGACAGGGTCGGTGCGTTGCGCTCGCCTGCATTGGTCCAGTCATGGCAGGACAGGCAGCGGTTCGCCTTCAGGTCGATCTGGTATTTCTCGATCGAATGCGGAATGAGCGGCGGCTGCTGGCGATAGTTCCGGGTGAACCGGTCCTTGTCCTGGTGGAAGACGTCTTCAACGGCCACAGGCTCGTCGACGCCGGCACCACGCAGGGTCTGAACGCCACCCGCGTTCTGTGCCCAGACGGCACTGGCCAAAAGCGTCGGGACGACGATGGCGCTGATCAAAAGTTGCTTTCTCATTGGGCTACTCCCGTGTTTAGTCAGGCCGCGCGACTGGCCTCGGGTTGACGTTTGGTATTCCGGCGCACCGCGCGGGCTGGCGCGGAGGTTTCATCGAACCGGGTGGTGAACTTGAAGACATCCGGTGCGCAGACGTCGATGCAACGTCCACAATTGGTGCAGTCGGATGACAGGATGATCGGGGTGTCTTCCTCGGCGCCGCGCAGCGCCGGGGTGATAACATGCATTTCCGGGCAGACGGCAAAACAATCCATGCAATCGTCGCATTCGGCCCGTTTGGTGGCGCTGACCCGCAGCACGGATCCCTTGCCCAGAAGACCGTAAAAGGCCCCTACCGGGCACAGATGCCCACACCAGCCCCGCCGTGACACGGCGAAGTCGAAGATGAACACCGCAAGGACAAAGGTCCAGGCAAAGCCCATGCCGAAGATCAGGCCGCGATGCAGCATCGAGATCGGGTTGACGAATTCCCACGCAATGGTGCCGGTCAGGGCGGACACGGCCAGAACCATGCCCAGAACCCAGTAACGGGTGTTGCGCTTGGGCTGCCAGCCTTTGGCAAAGCCCAGTTTGTCGTGCAGCCAATGGGCGCCATCGGTCACCGGGTTGATCGGGCAGACCCAGCTGCAATAGACCCGCCCGCCGATCAGCGCATAGGCCATGGCGACAATCACCGCGCCGATGATGGCGGTCATCTCCGGCCAGTGCAGCGCCACCAGGCCCTGCAACAGCACAAAGGGGTCGGTCAACGGCAGGATATCAAAGGTCAGCGACCCGGCCAGATTGCCTTTCACCCACCAGATGCCAGCCCAGGGGCCAAGCAGGAAAATCCCAAGGAAAAACAACTGGCTGAGGCGGCGCAGGATCAGGAACTGATGTGCTTTCCACCAGCCCTTTTCGTCGATGGCTTCGCGGCCGACAGGAAGTGCGGTCTTGTCGCTCATTGCCCTGTCCCCCCAGTTCCGGGAAGTGAGAAGGACGGGGTAAAGCCCCCGTCCATATTCGGGTCCGGCATGCCTTCAAACAGGCTGGCCTCGGGCAGGTATCCCCCCGGCGCCACAAGGTTGTCCGTGCCCGGTCCGGGCAGGCGGTCCGGCAGGTCGATCAGTTCGTCTACCAGCGGGTTGCGATCTTCCCAACCCAGCTTGTAATGGTCTGCGGCCTCGGCAGTGGCGACCCGGATCGGCAGCACCTTGATGGCGCTTTCCCCCGGCAGCACACAGGATTTTTCGCATTTGCCGCAGCCGGTGCAATGATCGGAATGCACCACGGGCATGAAAATCGCATGGTGGCCGGAGCGTTCATTGTGGCGGCGTTCCAGCGTGATCGCCTCGTCAATCACAGGGCAGACGCGGTAACAGACGTCGCAACGCAGGCCGAGCGCGTTCAGGCACCGCTCTTCGTCGATCAGGACGGCCAGGCCCATACGGGCGTCGTCAATATTGGTCAGGGAGTGATCCAGCGCGCCGGTTGGGCAGGCGACCACACAGGGAATATCATCACACATTTCGCAGGGCACATCCCGCGCGGTGAAAAACGGCGTGCCGGTCGCCGGGCCATCAATACCCAGTTCGGCAAGCACAAGCGTATCATAGGGGCAATCGCGCACGCAAAGCCCACAGCGGATGCAGGCCGCCAGAAAACCCTCTTCAGGCAGCGCCCCCGGCGGGCGAATGGCCTGTGCAGGCAAAGCCCGCGCATCCGTGGCCAGTTTGGTGATGGCCATGCCCGCCACAGCGCACGCCCCCGCCGCCCGTGCCGCATCCTGAAGGAAGCGGCGCCGGTTCGGCGATTTGGGGTTGCGGTTGGAGGCGGCGGACATGGGTTTGGTTTCCGTAGTATCGTTACAGGTTAAGCGCGTTCGACTTTACAGGCGCATTTCTTGAAGTCGGTTTCTTTCGAAATCGGGCAAGTTGCGTCGAGGGTCAGCTTGTTGATCAGCTGGCCTTCATCGAACCACGGCACGAAGACCGAGCCACGCGGCGGTTTGTTCCGACCACGGGTTTCGACCCGCGAGGCCATCTCGCCGCGTTTCGAAGAGATCACGATCTCCTGTCCGCGCCGCAGACCACGTTCCTTGGCGTCTTCCGGGTGCATGAACACCACGGCGGACGGGAAGGAGCGGTGCAGCTCGGGCACGCGACGGGTCATCGAACCAGAGTGCCAGTGTTCCAGCACACGGCCGGTGATCAGCCACAGGTCAAACTCTTCATCCGGGCTTTCCGCAGGCGCTTCATAGGGGGCGAAGATGATGTTCGCCTTGCCATCGGGCTTGCCGTAGAACTCCACGCCGGCGCCTTCTTTCACGTAAGGGTCATAGCCTTCGCGGAAGCGGTAGAGCGTTTCCTTGCCGTCAACCACCGGCCAGCGCAGGCCGCGGGCCTGGTGGTAGGTGTCGAAATCCGCCAGGTCATGCGCCTTGCCGCGCCCGAAATCGGCATATTCCTCGAACAGGCCTTTCTGGACGTAGAAGCCGAATTCCTTCGATTCCTGGTTGTTGAACCCATCAGCGGTCTGCGACACGGGGTATTTGTTGACCTTGCCGTTTTCATAAAGGATCTCGAACAGGGTCTTACCGCGATATTCCGGCATCTGGGCGAGCAGCTCTTCCGGCCAGACTTCTTCGGCCTTGAAGCGTTTGGAGAATTCCATCACCTGCCAGACATCCGAGCGCGCTTCGCCCGGCGCATCCACCTGCTGACGCCAGAATTGGGTGCGGCGTTCAGCGTTACCATAGGCGCCTTCCTTCTCAACCCACATGGCGGTGGGCAGAATGAGGTCGGCGGCCAGCGCGGTCACGGTCGGGTACGGGTCGGACACGGTGATGAAGTTTTCCGGGTTGCGATAGCCCGGATAGCCTTCTTCGTTCATGTTCGGGGCCGCTTGCAGGTTGTTCGTGCACTGCACCCAGTGACAGTTCAGATCCCCGTCTTTCAGTTTGCGGTGCTGCAGCACGGCGTGAAAGCCCGGTTTGGCGGGAATGGTGCCTTTCGGGAGTTTCCATTTCTCTTCCGCAAAATCACGGTGCGCCTCTTTCATGACCACCATGTCGGCGGGCAGACGGTGGGCGAAGGTGCCAACCTCACGCGCGGTGCCACAGGCCGACGGCTGACCGGTCAGCGAGAAGGGCGAGTTGCCCGGCTCTGCGATTTTGCCCACCAGAAGGTGCACGTTATACATCAGCGAGTTCACCCAGGAACCGCGGGTGTGCTGGTTGAAGCCCATGGTCCAGAGCGACATCACCTTCCGGTTCGGATCGGCATATTGCTTGGCCAGCTGTTCCAGCTTGGCGGCCGGCACACCGGAGAGTTCCGACACATATTCAAGGGTATAAGGGGCAACCGCCTCTTTATACTCTTCAAAGGTCATATCCGACAGTTTGCCGTGCTTGCCATCATGGGCCGGGTTGGCAGCTGCCTGTTCCAGCTCGTGGGTCGGACGCAGGCCGTAACCGATATCCGTGGCGGTGCGTTTGAAATGGGTGTGTTTTTCAACAAAGTCCCAGTTCACCGCATCATTCTGGATGATGTAGTTGGCGATGTAGTTCAGGATCGCCAGGTCGGTTTGCGGCTCGAAGATCATGCCATTGTCGGCCAGTTCGAACGAGCGGTGCTCAAAAGTCGACAGAACATGCACCTCAGCGCCCGGTTTGGTCAGGCGGGTGTCGGTCAGACGCGACCACAGGATCGGGTGCATCTCAGCCATGTTCGAGCCCCAGAGCACGAAGGTATCGGCATGTTCAAGGTCGTCATAGCAGCCCATCGGCTCATCAATGCCGAAGGTGCGCATGAAACCGGCCACGGCCGAGGCCATACAGTGACGGGCGTTCGGGTCGATGTTGTTCGAGCGCAGGCCAGCCTTCATGAACTTGGCGGCGGCATAGCCTTCCCAGACGGTCCATTGGCCCGAGCCGAACATGGACACAGCGGTCGGGCCTTTCTTGGCCAGCGCGTCTTTCCATTTCTCGGCCATGATGTCGAAGGCTTCGTCCCAGCTGACCGGTTCGAAATCGCCATTCTTGTCGAAAACACCGTTCGACTTGCGCAGAAGCGGCGTGGTCAGGCGGTCTTTGCCGTACATGATCTTGGACAGGAAATAGCCCTTGATGCAGTTCAACCCGCGGTTCACCGGGGCTTCCGGGTCACCTTGGGTGGCGACAACTTTGCCGTCTTTCACACCGACCAGAACCGAGCAGCCCGTGCCGCAGAAGCGGCAGGCAGCTTTGTCCCAACGGATGTCGGGCTTGCGCACCTGGGCGGCGGCCGTTTCCGGCAGGGTGATACCAGCGGCCGACGCGGTTGCGGCAGCGGCACTGGCTTTAAGGAATGTGCGGCGGGACGTGGTCATGATGGGTCTCCCGTTTCAGTGTTTGGTCGGCGAAGAACCCTCGACATCCTCGTCGAGCTCTTCGAAGTGATGATAGGTGAGCGTGACAGTGATCACGCCCGGGATCTGGTGCATCTCCATGATCTGGTCTGATGCGCGCATCTCGGATGTATCTTCGACGGTCACAACAATGCGTCCGTCTTCATGGGCATGAACTTCGCCGCCCTCTGTGGCATCAATGGCCGCCATGACCTCTTGGGTCTTGTCGGGCATCGTATGCACCAGGCAGCCGCAGATATTCAGCATGGGCGGGCCTCCGGTTGGGGTTGGATTTGGATGAATTCAATGGCGCCTACCGGGCATGGGGCAACACAGCCGCCACAGCCATTGCAGGCATCAAGATCAAACTGCGGCTGAGCGGATCCACCCAGTTGCAGTTGGAAACGAATGGCGCCCTGATCGCAATGATCCTGACAGGCGCGACACATCACGCCATTCATCGACATGCAGGACGCAGATGCGCTGACCCGCCAGGGAAATGCATGATCCGCGCTCAGTGCTGCCGGTTCACAGGCATCGATGCAGGCATTGCAGAAGGTGCAGGCCCCGCGCGAGAAATCCAGTGCAGGCAGCCCCTGTTTGTCACGCAGGATGATCCCCTCGGGGCAGGCGCGCGCGCAATCACCGCACTGGGTGCAGCTGTCATGAAAGGCGATTTCACCCGCAGCCCCCGGCGGGCGCTGGTGCTGGATCTCGTGGATCTTGCCTCTCAAAAGGGCGCGTCTTGAAGGGGTTGCGTTCAACGGAGTGCTCGCTGTTTCTGGCTGGCTGTTCAACTGATAACGCGGTCGTGAGCGCGACCAATTGACCTAAATCAAAGTTTTTTGACGATGCCTTTAAACTGAGGGCTCTCCAGATAAAGCTAAAGTTTTGAATGTGTTACGCATCTATTTGTAACATCATGCAAAGAAACGATAAAAACTGTCATGACCTGTCACATATTGTCGCGCCCCCTTGCCAGAGGGGGTGTTAAATATTTTTTCCAAGGCGACGTTTTCTTGGGGATATCCGGGTGAGGCAACCGGTTTTTCCGGCATGCAAAAGCATGCATTTGCACAAATCAACTTGAGCGGTCTCGAATCCCGTTTGCCACCTTATGGCACAGATTTTCCAAAGCACTGCGGGCAGTTACAGCACCAAACCGAACAGGCAGGTCGAAGTGTCTCAACCTGCCCCCCCAGATGCGATTGCGGCTTTGGGCCCAGCGGCCGATGTCGATGCCCCCCCGATCGTTCAGGTGATGCTTTGAACACGCAGACAGCATTACGTCATCCGCCATCACTTTCGGGCGCCGATCACACGGCTGGCGACGGGCATTCGCTCCCCTGCCCCAGTCTATTTCCTTGATTATATCGACCGATACCCTGCGCCTGACAATCCCGTCACTTTCACGCATCAACGCCGACACCGATCACCCATCTGCGCCGATCCCGTTCTCATTCACAGCACTCCCCCAGGCCGTTTGCGTTACGAGGCGGCGGCGCGGTTTTTTGACACCCCGCATCTGGTGGAGTTTGCCAGGGAGCGGGTGGAGATTGTAGTTGGCGTGGTGGAGGAGAGCGCGGGTGGGCAGCCGGTAGGAGTTCTAGCACGATTCAACGAACACTTCTCTCGTCCAACTTCAGCAATAACTGCCTCGGGGATTGCGCCTACGCTCTTCCCATATATATTTTGTATTTTTTGTGTTTTTGACATCAAAACGCCCCTCGCAATTGTGCGAAGGGCGTTTTTGTTTTGTTTGATCGTTATGAGAGAATGTTTGGATTTTTACTAGGTTTGGCGGTGACCTACTCTCCCACGTCTTAAGACGCAGTACCATTGGCGCGACAGTGCTTAACGGCCGGGTTCGGGATGGGACCGGGTGTTTCACTTGTGCTATGACCACCAAACCGAGTAAAAATCCAATTTTGTCCAAGTCAGTACACTTTTGTGTATGCTTTTGATTTATCAGTAAGATGCGCTATCGCTTTGCTACTTGAGCGCTGCGTAGGTTTGCTTTCTACTGGATCAAATCAAGCCTATCGGACCATTAGTACCGGTCAACTGAGCATGTTACCATGCTTACATCTCCGGCCTATCGACGTGGTAGTCTTCCACGGTCCTCAGGGATACCTTGTTTTGAGGGGGGCTTCCCGCTTAGATGCCTTCAGCGGTTATCCTTTCCGATCATAGCTACCCAGCACTGCCGTTGGCACGACAACTGGTCCACCAGTGGATCGTTCACCCCGGTCCTCTCGTACTAGGGGCAACTCCTCTCAAGTATCCTACACCCACGGCAGATAGGGACCGAACTGTCTCACGACGTTCTAAACCCAGCTCACGTACCTCTTTAAATGGCGAACAGCCATACCCTTGGGACCTGCTCCAGCCCCAGGATGAGATGAGCCGACATCGAGGTGCCAAACACTGCCGTCGATATGGACTCTTGGGCAGTATCAGCCTGTTATCCCCGGCGTACCTTTTATCCGTTGAGCGATGGCCCTTCCACTCGGGACCACCGGATCACTATGGCCGTCTTTCGACTCTGCTCGACTTGTCAGTCTCGCAGTCAGGCTGGCTTCTGCCATTGCACTCAACGAGCGATTTCCGACCGCTCTGAGCCAACCTTCGCGCGCCTCCGTTACGCTTTAGGAGGCGACCGCCCCAGTCAAACTACCCACCACGCAGGGTCCCGGATCCGGATAACGGACCGCGGTTAGACATCAAGCAGAACAAGGGTGGTATCTCAAAGGAGGCTCCACAGGAACTGGCGTCCCTGCTTCGAAGCCCACCACCTATTCTGCACATGTTGTGCCTGATGCCAGTGCGAAGCTGTAGTAAAGGTGCACGGGGTCTTTCCGTCTAACCGCGGGAAGCCTGCATCTTGACAGGCAATTCAATTTCGCTGAGTCGATGTTGGAGACAGCGGGGAAGTCGTTACGCCATTCGTGCAGGTCGGAACTTACCCGACAAGGAATTTCGCTACCTTAGGACCGTTATAGTTACGGCCGCCGTTTACCGGGGCTTCAATTCGGTGCTTGCACACCTCCTTTTAACCTTCCGGCACCGGGCAGGCGTCAGACCCTATACGTCGTCTTGCGACTTCGCAGAGCCCTGTGTTTTTAGTAAACAGTCGCCACCCCCTGGTTTGTGCCCCCAGTCAATACTTGCGTAGAAACTGGGCCTCCTTCTCGCGAACTTACGGAGGTATTTTGCCGAGTTCCTTCAACATCGTTCTCTCAAGCGCCTTGGTATACTCTACCTATCCACCTGTGTCGGTTTAGGGTACGGTCTCATGAAGGGCTATTTCCAGGAACCTCTAAGCTGCCCATTCAATCCAATAAGGATGAACAACCTTCGAGATCCGTCACTTCCTTCTGGCCCAGGAATATTAACCTGGTTCCCATCGGCTACGCCTTTCGGCCTCGCCTTAGGGGCCGGCTTACCCTGCTCAGATTAGCTTTAAGCAGGAACCCTTGGATTTTCGGCGAGGGGGTCTCTCACCCCCTTTGTCGCTACTCATGTCATCATTCTCGCTAGTGATCTCTCCACCGGATCCCTCACAGGCCGGCTTCACTGAAAGCTCCGATCCTCCAATGACCCCGAAGGATCTAAGGAGGAATGGAACTATGTCACACTACGCTCTGCTACCGCGTGCATAAATGCACACCCTAAGCTTCGGCTCATGGCTTGAGCCCCGGTACATCTTCGCCGCAAGACAACTTATTTAGACCAGTGAGCTGTTACGCTATCTTTAAAGGATGGCTGCTTCTAAGCCAACCTCCTGGTTGTTTTGGTCGTCTCACCTGCTTTCCCACTTAGCCATGAATTAGGGGCCTTAGCTGTAGGTCAGGGTTGTTTCCCTCTCCACAACGGACGTTAGCATCCGCTGTGTGTCTGCCATATAGTACTTCCCGGTATTCGGAGTTTGATTAGGATCAGTAAGGCTGTGGGCCCCCATTACCCATTCAGTGCTCTACCCCCGGGAGTATTCGTATGACGCTCTACCTAAATAGATTTCGCAGAGAACCAGCTATCTCCGAGTTTGATTGGCCTTTCACCCCTAGGCACAGCTCATCCCGATCTTTTTCAACAGATGTGGGTTCGGTCCTCCAGTGCGTGTTACCGCACCTTCAACCTGGCCATGCCTAGATCACTCGGTTTCGGGTCTGATCCACCTAACTCATTCGCCCTATTAAGACTCGCTTTCGCTACGCCTACACCTAACGGCTTAAGCTTGCTAGATAGACCAAGTCGATGACCCATTATACAAAAGGTACGCCGTCAGCCCGCAAGGGGCCTCCGACTGATTGTAGGCGTTCGGTTTCAGGTACTGTTTCACTCCCCTCGTCGGGGTGCTTTTCACCTTTCCCTCACGGTACTGGTTCGCTATCGGTCAGTAAGGAGTACTTAGCCTTCGAAGGTGGTCCTCCGATCTTCAGACAGAATTTCACGTGTTCCGCCCTACTTAATACGTCCCATCATGCTTCATATACGGGGCTGTCACCCACTCTGGCTGGCCTTTCCAGACCATTCTATCCACACTCAAGGCTCGGCTGGTCCCCGTTCGCTCGCCGCTACTAGGGGAGTATCAATTGATTTCCTTTCCTCCGGGTACTTAGATGTTTCAGTTCCCCGGGTTTGCTCTTAAAACCCTATGTATTCAGGTCTTAAGTCCCTGTTTCAGAACACTATAAATAACCGAAGTTATTATAATGAACTGTCAGGTGGGTTCCCCCATTCGGAGATCGATGGCTATTACGGCTATTCTCGCCTTACCATCGCTTATCGCAGAGTATCACGTCCTTCATCGCCTCTTACTGCCAAGGCATTCACCAAACGCCCTTCTCGCGCTTGATTTGATCCAGAAGAAGACAGACCTTTTGTTCATCTGACTTCCTATCCCTGACGGGACAATCCGGATCAAAAGCATACTTTCCCGCGCTCTTTGAGTGTCCTACCGCCTTGCGGCTACTTGAGGACGATTTGGCGATTGATGTCGGTCAATCACCAAGATCAAAGAGCACATTAGATCTGATCTCTCAGATCTGGTTAGTGTACTTGACTTGGACAACACTATCGTTTCAGCAGCGATATCGAAGAAGGTCCGAGGAAAAGGACCCAATCCAACCGCCTCCCGAAGGAAGAACCGCTGAGGCAACCACCCACTTGTGGCACCAACAGTGTTGTTTATTGTATTCTCTCTAT
>NZ_CP080772.1:2060000-2537500 GCF_025137635.1 Aliiroseovarius crassostreae
ATCATCTCGTCCGCTCCGTCTCGCGTCCCGCCGTGCGCCTCAGCGCCGCCGGTGAAGGGGGTTCTAAGTCTTAAACCAAACACCCGCAACCCCTTTTTTGACCGAAATCCCATTTTTTCCAAATTTTCTCATTTTCTCTATGAAAACAACGCATTAACACAATCTTCACAAAGACAGCCCCCCTGTTGCAGCAACTTTATTACCGCCGGCCCCTTCTCAGAGCAAGTTATCCCAGCCTCTCCCCCTGCCCGAGGCCCCGACCTTCCGTAAAAGCCCGGTGAATCGCTGCGACTCCCACAAATCCGGGCGCGACTCGCCGCAGGCCCTCGTGCTTCACCACCCCGTAACATCGAAATTTCGTGAAAATCCCACCCAGTCCGGAATCGAATGCCAACAAACATGGCCGCCCTCCCCCGAAAGCCACGCGAGTCATCTTCAAGTGAACATGATACTGTCATCGAAGGAATGCGCCGCGATGTCTGGGAGCGGCGTAGAACTTTAACAAGGGGGTCGAACACTCAACCCAGCTCCCCTACCCCATTCCATTCCCATCATCCGGGCGCCACAGCATTGCTGACGTCTTGCCCAAACAGCCACACGCAAAAGCAGAGAGGCCCCTTGCTGTAAACCTGAAGAGAATGCGCCAAGGGTCGACCCAGCTCAGCACGGACCAAACCAGGCCTTCATCGCGACCCGTCAGAAGAAACATGCAACAAAGAGGGGCTTGATAATCCCGCATACAATTTGATCTCACTCGATGACGAGATCGCGAGCCACCAAGCTGACCCGATCCCGGCGAGGCTGGCTTGACTTGATTTGCTGAGTTTCTGCCAAAATCGATATCTCGACAGCCCCCACACAACACCCACACGCTTGAATGCCTGCAAGGACCAATAGTCACAAACTGCATTATCCGTTTAGAATATAGGGTTAAATGGTGCCCGGGGGCGGAATCGAACCACCGACACGAGGATTTTCAATCCACTGCTCTACCCCTGAGCTACCCGGGCACGGGAGAAGCGATTTACGTCTGACACGCTACTGTGTGTTGGACGTTGCATCGTTCGGGTAGCGGGGTTCTAGTCTTGGGCGACGGGGGTGTCCAGAGGAAAAATCGACTTTTTCACTGCGGGCGCAAAGTTTTTTCCGAAAGCGCCTTTGCGATCTCCTCCATCGCTTCATCCGCATCCTCCGGTGCGTCAGCCGGAACGGCGTAGGAGCCGTTCAGCCAGCGTCCCAGGTCCACATCTGCGCAGCGCCGCGAACAGAACGGGCGGTATTTCGGATCGGTATCCTTGGCGCAGATCGGACAGCTCATGACAGGCTTTCCTTGAGCGCGATCCGCTCTCTTTTACGCTGCAATTCGAAATTGCCCAGCACGGTCCAGCCCGCCAGAGAGGTCTCAACCCCATCCGCCCTGAAGGCATTGCGCAAAGCCGTTTCGATCTGGCGACGTTCTTTCTTGGGGCTGGGGGCAAAATCGACAACAATCTGCCCGCCGAGCCCCCGCACCCGCAACGCACGCGGCAACGCCTTTGCCAGGGCGATATTGGCCTTAAGACCCGCCGCGGGGCTGGCATCCGGGCCGGTATTCACATCCACCGCAACCAATGCACGCGTGGCTTCAACAAAGGCATACGCCCCGCCCGGAAGACGCACCCGCGCCCCAAGGGCCTCATCAATCAGATCCTCGACACCGTGGCGTTCAAATGCCCCCTCGGCATCATCAAGCTGGTCGGGCAGGTCCCATTCACGCCAGGCAAGCGCGTGAACATCGGCCCCTTCCACCAAAAGCTCCGGACGGCTCCCCTCAGCATCGGCCATGACCGCGCGGGACAGATCCAGCATCGCCACGATATCATCCGCCACATCCGCATCGGACCCGCTGACCGAGACCGACCGCAGAATCAGCCCCTCGTCGGCCTCCCCCATCACGTCATGGGCAATTTCCAACAGGCGCTCGCGTTCCTCTTCATCCCGAATGGCGCGGCTGACATTCAGACCGGGCGCGCCGGGGGTGACAATGGCGTAGCGGCTTTTAAAGAGCACTTTTTGCGTGACCGGCACCGCCTTGCCTGCTTCGGCAAATCCGATCACCTGCACCAGGATCGCCTGGCCGGGCGAAAGCCCCTTGCCCTGACGCAGAAACGCTGTTTCCCCATCCGGCAGGCGCAGCATCATGCCCCCCTGCCCCTTCAACGGACGATCACAGATCGCCCGGTAAATGGCTCCGGGCAGAGCGTATTGTTCAGGCGGTTCGATCAGAAGGTCATCCAGTTGCCCATCGACAATGCGCGCAGCTGCAAGGCGGCCCCGATAGGTATCAAGCGCGACAATACTGCCCTTCATGATCTTCGTTCCTTATATATCGTAAAGTGGGAAGCCCGCGGCGATCAGCAGGTTGGCGGTCTCATGCACCGGCAACCCCACCACCGAGGTATAGCTCCCCTCGATCCAGCTGACAAAAGCGCCCGCCGGACCCTGAATGGCATATCCACCCGCCTTGCCCTGCCAGTCACCCGAGGCCAGATAGGCTGCAAGCTCCTGATCTGACAGGCGTTTCATTTTGACCGCGGTCACGACATCCCGCGCCCAGCGGCCTGTCGCAGTCCGGACCACAACCGAGGTGATCACCTTGTGACGCCGCCCCTCTAGCGCGCGCAGGAACGCGGCGGCCTCGGCTTCGTCACGGGGTTTTCCCATGATCCGACGCCCAAGCGCGACGGTGGTATCTGCGCACAGCACCACCTCATCGGAGGCCACGTCCATCGCATCCGCCTTGGCACCGGCAATGCGGCGGCAATAATTCAACGGAAGCTCGCCCTTCAGCGGGGTTTCATCCACATCCGGTGGGCGCACCGCATCAGCACGAAGGCCGAGCTGACCCAACAGCTCGGCCCTTCGGGGGCTTCCAGACCCGAGAATCAACTTGGGACGCGTCATGCGCCTGTGATCCCGATTACTTGAAGCGGTAATTGATCCGACCCTTGGTCAGATCATAGGGGGTCATCTCGACCTGCACCTTGTCGCCAGCCAGAACACGGATGCGGTTTTTCCGCATCTTGCCTGCCGTATGCGCGATGATCGTATGGCCGTTTTCCAGCTCGACCAGAAATGTCGCGTTCGGCAGGAGTTCCTTCACGACACCGGGGAATTCGAGCAGTTCTTCCTTGGCCATGTTCACTCCTGTTAAAACACCCGTCCATCACGGGCGCCCTTTAAATGGTCCCAAACGGGAGGGTTTTCAAGGGAAATTCGGCCGTTTCAGAACAAAGTGACATTTGTGACGGGGAAAACGCGGTTTTCCTGTTCATCCCAATGGGTTTTGGTCAGCACATTGCCATCGCGCCGCACCTCTCGGATCGCCTGCAAATCGACCTCGGCCAAGGTCCATCCCGGCGTGTCGAAACTGCCCTGTGCAAGGATGCCATTGGCGGGGAACCCCTTGTCGGGCGGGCCATAAATGGCCGCAGCCCCCGTGTTGACATCCACCACCTCGTTCCAATCTGCCCGTCCCTGCGTCGGGGCGTGAACGGTGATGCATTGTCCTTCCAATGCCCGCGCCATGGCCCCCACCCGCACGCGGGTATAGCCCTCCAACCCTTCCGTGGCAGAGGGCACCAGAATGATCTCGGCCCCCGCGTCGATCAGCGCCCGCCCCAACAGGGGAAACTCGCTGTCATAACAGATCAGAACACCGATCTTGCACAGCGCAGTGTCCATCACAACAAGCGGCCGCCCGCCCTGCACCTGCATCGGGTCCCGCTCCCACCGGGTCATGATCTGCTTGTCATGAATGACCTGCGCCCCGTCCGGGGTGAAAAATGTGGCGCGGTTCACAGGGCGCGGGAAATCCGGGTCGAAACACGGGCCGGAGGGGCCAAGGATGTGGACACCCTGCGCCGCCGCAAGCCCCGCGAGAACCGCGTTCATCTCGTCCATCCGATCCGCAACCACCCGCATCGACGCCTGCACATCAGCCGCAATATCGCGCCCCGCCAGCGACGCGAGCTCCATTGCACCATATTCGGGGAAAACCAAAAGCTCTGCCTTCTGCTCCGCCGCCGCCCCGACCCAGCGCGCGAGCTTGTCTTCAACGCTGGCCCAGTCCTCATGCCAGTCAATCGGATAGGCCGCCGCCGCAATACGCAGTTTGCTCATGATCTTCCTCTTATCGTTCAGGGGCGCTGCCCCTCGCCTCTTCGAGGCTCACCCCGGGATATTTTCAACCAGAAAATAGAGGCTCCCGTCCCGGTCATTTTCTGGTCAGAAATATCCTGGGGTGAGGACAAAGTCCGAGGGGCAAAGCCCCTGCTTCCCTCACAGGGCGCGGATCCAGAATTGGAGTTGCTTTACATCTTCTTTCACTTTTCCAACATCTTTCCAGGAAAAAGACGCAAGAACCCCATCAATCTTTTCATATCCCCGTTTTCGCCAAAACTCATCCAACGGGCGATAGTTGGCGGGTCTGGCCGGGTGATCCAATGGGCGGATCACGCTGCAAAACGCGGCGTATCGGCGCCCGAGGGTGCGGGCATGTGCTTCGCGGATGTCAAAAAAGCGATGCCCGATACCGCGCCCACGAAAGCTCGGCAACAGCACGCTTTCCGCATGATAAAAGATGTCGCCAAGCTCATATCCGCTCTTTGCAAAAGCCGCGGCGAAATCATCGGCATGATCTTCCATCGGCGTGCCGGTTGCCGCCCCGACCAGCCTATCATCCTCAAAGGCCCCAACCAGCACCGCCCCTTCGGATTTGCGATAGCTCTGCAGGTAGCGGTGTTCATATTCGAATGTCCCATCGTAGAGATAAGGCCAGTCGCGAAACACCTGCATGCGCAGTCGGGCCACATCTTCCAGATGATCCTCCAGATCCGCACCCGTCAGGGGGCGAACATCAATCCCCGCGGACGTCATGAGACCTGCCGGATCCAGTCGTTGAGGTTGTAATAGGTGGTCACCCGCGTGATCAGCCCGTCCTTGAGAGAGAAGAATGCCCCGGCGGGCAGCACATAGGTCTGGCCATGCGCCTCTGGCAGTCCCGGATCGGTTTTCAGATAGGTGCCATTCACGGTAAATTCGGCCGCGCCACGGGTGCCATCCGCGCTGACCATCACCACCATATCGGTGAGCTGCTCGCTATAGGTTTCATTCATATGGGCACAAAATTCACCAAACGCGTCTTTGCCCACGCGCCGTGCCCCTTCATTCACGTCATGCACGAACTCATCCGACAGGCAGGCCACCATGCCCGCGATGTCCCCCGCATTGAATGCGGCATAGTAGCGTTGAATAGTGTCGCGGCTCATCCGGTTTCCTCAGCTGATCTCATGGACTTTTTGCCAAACTGCCGCCATGGCACCGGCGGCACAAGCCGGAATGCGACGCTTCACGCCGTATTCCCACCGCAAGCGTCCGGTTCCCGCCCGGCAAAAGCACCCGGAGGATTAAAGCGGAGGCACCCCTTCGGGCAGACCGAAATGCGCCTGCAGTTTTGCACG
The DNA here is from genome assembly GCF_025137635.1 of Aliiroseovarius crassostreae. NCBI lineage: Bacteria > Pseudomonadati > Pseudomonadota > Alphaproteobacteria > Rhodobacterales > Paracoccaceae > Aliiroseovarius > Aliiroseovarius crassostreae. Next base: position 2,065,502 of record NZ_CP080772.1, read on the forward strand.
GATCTGGTCGCGGGCCTGACGGTAAGCGTCAAGCTTTTCCTCGCGCCGCGTTCCAATCGCGGTGGGATCAATAATGGGCCAGTAGATCACCTCAAGATGACAGCGCCGGGTCAGTTCCTCAGCACGGGCCTGACTGGCGGGCGACAGCGCAATCACCAGATCGAAACTGGACAGGTCATCCCCCCATTCCTCCATCTGGTCAAAACTGCGCACCTTATGCGCCGACAGTTCGACCCCAAGTTCGGAACAGACCGCCACGGCAAAGCCGTCGATTTCCAGTTCGGAATGCACCCCCGCTGACTGGACATATATGTCCTGCCCGTAAAGTGCCTTCATCAGCCCTTCGGCCATCGGTGAGCGCACCGAATTATGATCACAACAAAAAAGAACCGACTGCGGCCGATCAACCATGTATTATCCCCAGTGCAATACACAGATCAGAGTGAACAGGCGGCGCGCGGTGTCAAGATCAATTTCCGCTTTGCCCTCAAGCCGCTCCTGCAGCACCCGCGCCCCTTCGTTATGAATCCCGCGCCGCGCCATGTCGATGGCTTCGATCTGGCTGGGCGGCAGGGTCTTGACCGCATCGAAATAGCTTTCACAGATCGCAAAGTAATCCTTCACCACCTGACGAAATGGCCCAAGCGACAGAAGAACCAGACCCGCAGGCGTGCCCTCTTCGGTCTGGGCCTCCATCACCAGACGTTTTTCCTGAATGGCCAGACGCAGATGATAGGGGCCTTCCGGCACGATCTGGTCGCCCCGTGCCTCGAGGGCAAAGCTGTTGTCTTCCAGCAGGTCAAACACCGCCACCTTCCGTTCCTGCTCAATCGCAGGGGTGGGGGCGGCCAGTCCGGTCTCGTCAATGTCGATATGGGTGATACGGTTTGTGCTCATGGTCTCAGGTCTACTCGTTCAGGGCGTCAAGCCGCGCACGCACGGACAGGCCATGCGCCTCAAGGCTTTCGGAAATGGCAAGGGTTTCAGCCGCCGGTCCGATCGCGGCCAATGCGGCCGGGGTCATCCGCGCCAGGGTGGTGCGCTTGATGAAATCCATCACCGACAGACCCGACGAAAAGCGGGCCGAGCGCGCGGTGGGCAGCACATGGTTCGGCCCCCCAACGTAGTCGCCAATGGCTTCCGGCGTGAACTGGCCAAGGAAAATCGCCCCGGCATGGGTGCATTTCTGACCCAGCGCATCCGGGTCCGCGACGCAAAGCTCCAGATGTTCCGGCGCAATGCGGTTCGACAACGCCGCCGCCTCATCCAGATCGCGCACGGTGATCACCGCGCCAAAATCACGCCAGCTCGCCCCGGCAATCGCGCGCCGTTCCAGCGTCTGCAACCGGGCATCAACGGCATCAGCCACTGCGCGCCCAAATTCCTCATCGGTGGTGATCAGGAGAGATTGCGCGCTCTCATCATGTTCGGCCTGGCTCATCAGATCCAGCGCCAGCCAGTCCGGGTTGTTATCCGCATCCGCAATCACAAGGATTTCCGACGGGCCCGCAATCATGTCGATGCCCACCTTGCCAAACACCCGGCGCTTGGCAGCCGCCACAAATGCGTTGCCCGGCCCGGTGATCTTGTCGACCGGTTGAATGCTCTCTGTTCCATAAGCCAGCGCCGCAACCGCCTGCGCCCCGCCAACCCGGTAAATCTCATCCACTCCTGCAATTTTCGCAGCAAGCAGCACAAGCGGATTGACCTGTCCATCCGGCGTGGGCACGGTGATCGCCAGACGCTCAACCCCCGCCACCTTGGCCGGAATTGCGTTCATCAAAACCGAGGACGGATAGGTCGCCAACCCGCCGGGCACATAAAGCCCCGCCGCCGAGACCGGCGTCCAGCGCCAGCCCAGATCAGCACCGCTGTCATCGGTCCACATGGCGTCCGCAGGCAGTTGTTTCTCGTGATAGGCCCGGATCCGCGCGGCCGCGAGTTCCAGCGCCTCCCGGTCCGCCTCTGCCACCTTCGCGCATTCCGTCGCAATTTCGCTTTCGCTAAAACGCAGACGATCTGCCGTCAGCTCCAGACGGTCAAACTTCGCCGTCAGCTCCAGAACCGCCGCATCCCCACGCGCACGCACATCCGCAATGATGCCCGCCACGATATCATCCACCTCCGGGCTGTCCTCGCGCTTCATCGACAAAAGCCCGGCAAAGCGCGCTTCGAAATCGGCGTCCTGACTGTTCAGAAACTGGGGCATGGTGATCTCCTTTGACCAACCTCTAACGGCCCGCCCCCCTGCCCTCAAGCCCGCACCCGCCACTTGGGCACATTTTTCCGCCCTTATTTTCTGGTTTGAAATATCCTGGGGTGAATTGGCGCAGCCAAGAGGGGCAAAGCCCCTGTTTACCCGAGCGTTTCGGGAGCAACCTCTGACACATGGTTATTCCGAAACGCCCATGACATTGGCGTCTCTTACCGGGTGTCCATTTATTCCCGTGATCCAACACTACGTAGAAACGCTTCAGGGATGCTCGGGCGTATGTTTCGAGGGCGCAATATAGGGTCGGGTCACGTCCTGAAGCGTGACATCCAGCGTCTCGACCTCCAGCTGGATCGCGCCATCGCCCGCCAGTGTCAGTTCAACCACGCCGGTGCCATCCTCTCCGGCGGAAAATGACAGCGACAACAGGGACAGGATCGTGTCCGCATCTCGCGACACTCCCTGGCTTTTCACCTTCATCACATCTGATACCGACAGCACCGCCTGCACCCGCTCCACCTCGCGTCCCCGCAGCTTTGCCGCCTCCAGGTCTTCCCAGCGGAACCGGTTCAGGAGCAGGGAAAACCGGCGTTTCCCTGCCTGCCACGACATCTCGGACGCCGGAAACACCGCATCTTGCGTCAGCGTTGACAGAACCTGCAGATCTTCCGTGTCATAGGCCAGAAGGCGCAGCGCCTCTTCGCCGCCATCTTCGAACCGGGCATCCGCGATCTCGTGTGTCATGTGGGCTTACTCCTTGATCCGTTCGATCTTCGCCCCGATCGACGACAGTTTGCGCACCACTTTCTCATAGCCGCGATCAAGGTGATAGACCCGGCTGACAATGGTTTCCCCCTCGGCCGCCATGGCCGCCAGGATCAACGAGACCGAGGCGCGCAGATCGGTGGCCATCACCGGAGCGCCCTTCAGCTTCTCAACCCCATGCACAGTGGCCGTGCCCCCATGCACCTCGATATTGGCCCCCATCCGCATCAGTTCCGGCGCATGCATGAACCGGTTTTCAAAGATCGTTTCATGCAGGGTCGACGTGCCTTCGGCGGTGCAGAGCATCGCCATCATCTGCGCCTGAAGATCGGTCGGGAAGCCGGGGAACGGTTCGGTGGTCACATCCACCGCCGAGACACGCCCGTTGCGGCGGGCCACTTTCAGCCCCTTTTCGGTCTCTTCCACATGGATGCCTGCCGCGTCGAGCTTTTCGCAAAAGCTCTCAACCAGCGAAATGCGCCCGCCGAGGCATTCCACCTCCCCCCCGGCAATCGCCGGGGCCAGCATATAGGTGCCCAGTTCGATCCGGTCGGTGACAACCGGATGGGTGGCGCCATGCAGGCGATCAACCCCCTGAATGATGATCTCGGACGTGCCGTCCCCGTCGATCTGCGCCCCCATCTTGCGCAGGCAATCCGCGAGGTCGACGATCTCGGGCTCGCGGGCGGCATTTTTCAGCACCGTTGTGCCCTTTGCCAGCGTGGCGGCCATCATGATGTTCTCGGTCGCCCCCACCGAGGCAAAGCTGAGCTCAATCTCGGCCCCTTTCAGACCGCGCGGCGCCTTGGCGTGCAGATACCCTTCCTTGAGCTCAATCTCGGCGCCCAGTTTTTCGAGACCAAAGATATGCAGGTCCATCGGGCGGGCGCCAATCGCGCAGCCACCGGGAAGCGACACAACCGCGTGGCCCAGACGCGCCAGCATCGGCCCCAGCACAAGGTTCGATGCGCGCATTTTGCGCACGATGTCATATTCTGCCACGTGGTTGTTGATGTCATGGCTGGACATGGTCAGGACCTGTCCCTCCTGCATCGACGCGGCTTCGGCCCCAAGGCTTTCCAGAAGCTCGGTCATGGTCTTGATATCAGACAGGCGCGGCGCGTTGGTCAGGGTCAGCGGCTCTTCGCTTAAAAGCGTCGCGGGCATCAGGGTCAGGCAGGCGTTTTTGGCCCCTGCAATCGGGATTTGCCCGTTCAGCGCACCGCCGCCTGTTACAATAATCGAATCCATCTGAACCGCCTCTCTTTACTCTTTCTGCTCTGGTCCGGGCTGTTCACCCGCCTGATATGCCTGATTTTCAGCCTGATCCGCCCGCGCACGGGCCTGGGCCTTGCGCCGCCCCATATTGGCCTTCAGCGCAGCCTTCAATCGGTCTTCACGGGATAGCCCTTTTTTTGCGGGCTTTGCAGGGGAGTTTTTCTGTTCCATGGAAAATTATTTACCCCAGACCAAAAAAAGGGTCCAGAAGGGGCTTGCACCCCTGAGCGAATATGAGTATTCCCCGCCTCACACAACGATGCTGTGGTAGCTCAGTGGTAGAGCGCACCCTTGGTAAGGGTGAGGTCGGGAGTTCAATCCTCCCTCACAGCACCATCCCCCCCAAATCAGAATACACAGTAAAATACAATCCTCGCGGGTCTTCTGTGACATCCTACCGCATGGGAAGAGCTGGCTTTTTCGGTGTTTTTTCCACGGATCCCCAAAGAAAAAAGAGCTTTGCGCACCGGGCGTGGCGCAAAGGAGTGTGGCGCAGCGCGCGCTATGGCGGATTACCTTAAGGTAATGCGCAATTTTGGGTTGTAAAGCCCCGTTAAGGTAAACAGAATTTGCCCATGGGACGTAACCAGAGTATCGATTCTTTGTTGTCAGAACTGACCCCCTTGGCGGAAGCGGGGTATTTCATCGGTTTGCACATCCGGTTTGCCTCGCCGCTGATGACATTTCAGACCTTCCCGCAGGCCTGGACCGATCACTATACCCAAAATGCCTACGCCCTGCGCGATCCGCTGATCGCAACCGGGATTTCCCATACTGGCGCCATCCGCTGGAGTGCAATCACCCTGCCGGATCCCTTTGGCATTATGGACGAGGCCAAGACCTTCGGACTGGCCTACGGGGTCTGCGTCTCTTGTGGGCCTGTGACCTCTCGCACGGTTGCAAGCGTGGCGCGCAGTGATCGCGAATTCACCGACGAAGAGATTGCCACGATTACGGGCATCGTCCTGAGATTGCATCATGAAACCCAGCCCCCTGACAGCCTGACCAATGCCGAAATCGAAGCCCTGCGCATTCTGGCGGCAGGGGAAAGATATGCCAATGGCGCTGCCCTGCTTGGCATTTCGGAAAGCGCGCTGAAAGCCCGACTGAGCTCGGCGCGCAAGAAACTGTTTGCGCGCACCTCGGCCGAGGCCATCCAGCGCGCCAAAGATTACCGCCTGATCTAGGCGGCGACCCCGGGACATCGACCACTGCCACTGGCGGTGTCCTCCACTTTTGCTCAATCTTACCTGGAGGGAAGTCATGCAAACCACCACTCTTTCGTTCGAAAATCTGCACAACCATGGCGAGCTTTTCGCAAATCTGCTTCGCGCAAGACGGCAGAGTTTCATCGTTCAAAACAACTGGGACCTGCCCGAGGCGCTGGGGATGGAATATGACCAGTATGACACCCCGGCCAGCCGTTGGGTTGCGGTGCATGAATTTGGGCAGATCCTTGCCGGGATTCGGCTGACCCCGACCACCACGCGCTGCGGCATCTACAGCTACATGATCCGTGACGCTCAGCTGGGCCTGCTGGAGTCGATTCCGCAGGATCTGCTTTATGACGAGGCCCCGGTGGCCGACAATATCTGGGAATCGAGCCGCGTTTTCGTGGCACATGACACGCCACAGCGCATTCGCAACGTGGTGCATGGGATGCTGATCAGCCAGATGACCAAAACTGCCCGCGATCTGGGGGCAACCCAGGTTCTGGGTCTCATTCCCGCGGCCTGGCCCCGCTTTGCCAAACGGCTGAAACTGGATATCGAGGCCGCCGGGCGCATCATGCATCTCGACGGTGTCGACAATCAGGTGGTGAAGATCAACCTGACCAAGAAACTGCACTGACCCTGCCGACTGCAGGGCAAGAAGGGCGCACCCCTGCGCCCTTTCTTGCCGGTTTTGACCGATTTTCTCCCCGCTCTGGCGGAACAATATTATTTTAGCTAGTCTTTCAGAGCATTTTCGCACCAGGGATACGCCTTAAGGCGCCCCCGCCCGCGCAATGATGATCCGTGTTCAGACGGTGTTGCAGCTGCCATGAACACCCCTTCATATGCAGCGGATCCGGGGGCAGGCATTCCGATCAGGCCCATAGGGGTCTGGCAAAATAACGTTTCGGGACATGTGGGTGTCCTATCTTTCCAGTGACGTTTCCTGTGACCATTATTTTTCCCGAAGCGCCCAAAAAATTGACATCTCTTGCCGCGTCTCGGCCGTTCAACCCCTCAGGGAAAGGCCGATCCGCTTTAGGAAAGGATCAGACCATGTTCAAAACGATTTCCTGTTTTTCAATTGTAGCACTTATGGCTGGCGGCAGCGCCCATGCGGGCAACCCCAGCCCCGCCCCTGCGCCCCAACCGGTTTACGTGGCCCCGGCCCCACCCCCCTCGGTCGACTGGACCGGCGCGTATATCGGCGCGGAGATTGGTTATGGCGATGTTGGCACAAATATTCCCGGCGCAAATGGGGACGGGCTGATCGGCGGGATCATCGCCGGGTATGACTACGATTTTGGCACCTGGGTGGCCGGGCTTGGCATTGATTATGACGTCACCGATATCGATATCGGCGGCGAGGCCAATCTGGAGCACGTCCTGCGCCTCAAGGCCCGTGGCGGACCCAAGCTGGGACGGGGGCTGGCCTATCTCACCGGCGGCTATGCCCACACATCCGTTGAGGATCGGGACGACAGCGGATATTTCATCGGCCTTGGATATGAACACCGCATGACCGACAATTTCAGCGTCGGGGCGGAGCTTCTGTATCACGAATTCTCGGATTTTGACGGATCCGGCGTGGATGTGGATGCCACCACCATCCAGCTGCGCGCCAGCTATCGGTTCTGATCCGGTCAAAGCGTTTCGGGGTCACGCGCCTGACACCTGATGGCGCGGCGTTTTAAACGCCAAACGCCCGGGATAGGTCCCGGGCGTTTGCAAAGACTTTCTTTGTGGACTGCGCGTCATTCCATCCATTCATAGGGCCGGGTGAACTCCCCCAGCACATGGGAAATCGCTTCGTAATCCACCTCACCGCGGGCTTTGAGGCGGGCGACCAGACCGCGTTTCTTATCGTCGATCACCTCAGCCACGAACGCCTCATGCCCAGCGTCAGAAAGGGCCTGATCATAGATCCGGGCAATTGCCTTTTTACGCAGATCCGGCTTGAACACCTTGCCCACGGCGGTTTTCGGCAGCTCGTCCAGGATCTCGATATATTTCGGCAGGGCGGCCTTTTCATGGATATGGGTCTTGGCATAGGCGCGCAGCTCTTCCGGGGTGGTCGAGCCCCCCGCAACCAGTTCCACATAGGCGCAGGGCAGCTCACCCGCATAGCTGTCAGGCTGGCCAATGGCGCCCACCATGGCAATGGCCTCATGCCCGGCCAGACATTCCTCGATCTCGGCCGGGTCGATATTGTGACCACCGCGAATGATCAGATCCTTGGCGCGGCCGGTGATCCACAGATAGCCATCTTCGTCCAGACGCCCGAGGTCGCCGGTGCGCATATAGGTGCCGTCCGCGAACATGCCGGCATTCTTTTCGGCCTCGGTATAGGTATTGCCGGTGAACACACCGGGGTTGGTCAGGCAGATCTCGCCCACCTCATCCACACCATGTTCCTTCAGGATCGTGCCGCTTTCATCACAGCTGAGGATCTTGATGTCGGTATAGGGGAACGGCACCCCGACCGACCCCACCTTCTTGGCCCCGGTCGGCGGGTTGCACGACACCAGACAGGTGGCTTCGGTCAGACCATACCCTTCGACGATGTTCACACCAGTCGCGTCAACAAAGCGGTTGTAAAGCTCGATCGGCAACGGGGCAGATCCCGAAAACGCCGTCTTCAGCGTTGACACATCCGCATCCACCGGGCGCTGCATCAGGGCTGAAATGGCGGTGGGCACGGTGATCATGAAACTGACCTTGTAACGCTCGATCAGCTTCCAGAAATTGTCAAACACGCCATCCCCGCGATAACCCGCCGGGGTCGGATGCACAAAATGCGCCCCCGACATCAGGCAGGACATCCAGATCACATGCACCGCAAAAACATGAAACAGCGGCAGCGGGCACATGATCACATCTTCTTCATTGAACAGAAGATTGGCCCCCAGCCAGCCATTATAGACCATGCCCGAGTTTTTATGCTGCGCCACTTTCGGCGTGCCGGTGGTGCCGCCGGTATGGAAATAGGCCGCCACGCGATCCTCGCCGCTATCGGAAAAGTCCAGAACCTTGTTCTGCTTGGCCATCTCGGCATTGAAATTCAGCACGCGGGCATTGTGTTTCACCGGCACTTTCGGGCGGATGAGTGGCACGATCCAGCTTTTCGGCGGCTTGAGATAGCGGTTGAGGTCAATCTCCAGCACCGTTTTCACATTGGGCGCCATCGCCACGGCTTCATTGGCAAGCTGGGCAACCTCGGCCTTGGGAAAGGCCCGTAGTGTGACCAGCACCTTGGCATTGGTTTCACGCAGGATGCCCGCCACCTGTTCGGCATCCAAAAGCGGGTTGATCGGGTTCACGATCCCCGCGATCCCGCCCCCCATCAGCGTATACATCGTCTCGTTCGAGTTGGGCAGCAAATAGGCGATCACATCGTTTTCACCAATTCCCAGCGACCGAAACAGGTTTGCCGCCTGACAGGACCGCTCCAGCATCTCACGCCAGGTCACGGTCTCCTTCGGATCCGCCGCCCCGGATGTCAGCTGAAACGACACGGCCGGACGGTTCGGGAATTTCTTCGCCGTGCGTTCCAGCATCTGGTAAAGCGACTTTGGCGTGTCGCGTTCCTCCCATGTCATTTCGGCCTCAACCGCGTTCCGGTCAATCATCGAGCCAAAATCATACATTCTTCTTCCTCCCGCGCCCTTTTATGTGGGTCGTCTGATCCGAAAAGAATGGTCGCAAAAGCGAGGCCGGGCAAGGGGAACCTGACGCGCGAGTAAAGTGCAGTTGCGTCACTTCATAAAAACAACGGAAAAAACGAAAAACGGACCGATCCCGGAGGGTCGATCCGTTTCTTAACGTGTTTGCAATAGTTTACCTTAGGTTAGATCCTCAGGCCCCGCCTTCCGTGAATTGCAGCTTGGCCAGGCGCGCATAAAGTCCGCCCCCCTCGACCAGCTCATCATGGGTGCCCTGGGCCACAATCCGCCCCTCTTCGAACACCACAATCCGGTCCGCCTTTTTCACCGTTGCCAGGCGGTGTGCCACGATCAGCGTGGTGCGCCCCTGCGCCAGCTCATCCACTGCAGCCTGGACCAGACGCTCACTTTCGGCATCCAGTGCCGAGGTCGCCTCATCCAGCAGCAGAACCGGCGCGTCGCGCAGGATTGCACGGGCAATGGCGATGCGCTGCTTCTGCCCGCCTGACAGCATCACCCCACGCTCTCCCACATAGGTGTCATATCCGTCCGGCAGGCTGGTCAGAAACTCATGGGCCGCTGCCGCCCGGGCCGCTGCCTCCACCTCGGCATCACTTGCATCGGGGCGACCAAAGCGAATGTTCTCGCGTGCTGACGTGGCAAACACCACCGCATCCTGCGGCACCATGGCGATATATTTGCGGAAATCGTCACGGCGCATGTCGCGCAGATCCACGCCATCCAGTTCCACCGAGCCGGAGGCCGGATCATAAAACCGTTCCAGCAGCTGGATAATGGTTGACTTCCCGGCCCCGGACGGCCCGACAAGAGCCACGGTCTCACCGGGTTTCACCTCCAGCGTGATCCCCTCAAGGGCTGCAAAATGCGGTCGCGACGGATAGTGGAAGGTCACATCCTTGAACGAAATCGCCCCTTCGGGACGGGCCGAGATCAGCTTGGGTTCAGCCGGGTCCTGCACCTTGTCCTCGGCATTCAAGAGCTCCACCAGCCGCTCGGTCGCCCCCGCTGCCCGCTGCAGCTCCGACCAGATCTCGGACAGGGCGCCCACCGCGCCCGCCACCATGATCGAATAGATCACAAACTGGACCAGCGCGCCGATCGACATACCGCCAGCGGTCACATCATGCATCCCGATCCACAGGATCCCCACCACGCCCGAGAAGATCAGCGTGATCACGATCACCGTCATGATGGCCCGCGTCGTGATACGGATCCGCGCGCTGTCGAAACTTTCCTCGGTCAGGTCGGCAAATTCACGGCGGCTCAGATCCTCATGGGTAAAGGCCTGCACGGTCTGCACCGACAAAAGCGATTCCGACGCATTGCCTGAACTTTTGGCGATCCATTCCTGGTTCTCACGCCCCAGATTGCGCAGGCGCCGCCCGAGGATGATGATCGGCACCACCACAATCGGCACCAAAAGCAGCACAAGCCCCGTCAGCTTGGCCGAGGTGAACAGCATCAGGATCAGACCACCCAGGAAAATGAACACATTGCGCAGGGCCACCGAAACCGACGATCCGATCACCGACAGGATCAGCGTGGTGTCGGTGGTGATCCGGCTCAGAACCTCCCCGGTCATGATGCGTTCGTAAAAGGCCGGGCTCATGCCCACCACGCGGTCAAACACCGCCTTGCGAATATCCGCAACAACCCGTTCGCCCAGACGCGTCACCAGATAATAGCGCAGCCCGGTGCCCAGCGCGAGCAACCCCGCCACCGCAAGGGCGGCAACAAAATACTTGTCCAGCAGATGTGCCGTGGCCCCGTCAGCGCCAAAGCCATCCACCACCCGACGCACCGCAATCGGCAGGATCAGCGAAATCCCCGCCGTGAACACCAGCGCGGCAAACGCCCCGAGGATCCACAGCTTATGCGGCGCCATGAAGGGCCACAGCCCACTCAACGCGCCAATCCGCTTGGATTTCTCCCGCTCGTCGATATCCATCCCGGCGTTCTGTCGTCTTGCCATGCGGCTCTCCCTCATCGGGGCGGAAATGCCCCCGGCTCTGGCGAGGAATAACGACCCTGCCGCGCGGGAACAAGAGGCCGGGCCGGAATTGACGCCGGAAACACCCTTCCCCAGCCCCCTTTCCCCTGATCCCACGACTGCCATGCCGCAAAACCGGATCCATCGGTTGCACTGCGGGGTTTGGCACAGGACATGACCGCTTTCCCTTTGTGGCCCCGCGGGCTACACCAGCGCCATGACACAGCAGCACCCCGCGAAAAACACCCGCCTCGACATCTTCCTTGTCGCCCCGCCCGGCCTTGAACAGGCCCTGCGGGGGGAGGCACTTTCTGCCGGGTTTTCCGCCCCCAAATGCGTGCCCGGCGGGGTGCAGTTTCAGGGGCGCTGGCAAGAAGTCTGGCGCGCGAACCTGACCTTGCGCGGCGCAACCCGTGTTCTGGTGCGCATCGACCAGTTTCCCGTGACCCACCTGTCGCAGCTCGACAAGCGCGCCCACCAGGTGGATTGGGCCGCCGTTTTGCCGCGAGGGATCCCGGTTCGGGTCGAAACCACCTGCCGGAAGTCGAAAATCTATCATGACCGCGCGGCCAGTGAACGCATTGAAAAGGCGCTGGTTGATGTGATCGGGGCACACCTGCCTGACCGCGCCGAAGAGGCCGAGATCACGGTGAAGGTGCGGATTGAAAAGGACCTCTGCACCATCAGCCTCGACAGCTCAGGCGAAAGCCTGCACAAGCGTGGCCACAAAACCGCCACCGGCAAGGCGCCGATGCGCGAAACCCTCGCCGCGCTGTTTCTGCGTGAGATGGGGTTTGACGGCAATCAGCCCGTGCTGGACCCGATGTGCGGCTCCGGCACATTTGTGATCGAGGCCGCAGAGTGGGCGGCGGGGCTGCTGCCGGGGCGCAGCCGCAGTTTTGCCTTCGAAAGGCTTACAACTTTCGACTTTGAGACCTACCAAAAGTTGAAAGAACGCCCTGCGCGCGCCCTTATAAACTTTAAAGTTTCCCCGCCGCAGTTCTTTGGCTCGGACCGCAACGCGGGTGCGGTTGAGAACAGTCGCAAGAACGCAGACAGCGCGGGGGTGGCGGCGCTCACCCAGTTCACCCACGCCGCGATCAGCGACCTTACCCGCCCCGACTGTGATCCGGGCATCGTGATCGTGAACCCGCCCTATGGCGAACGAATTGGCGATAAAAAACAACTCTTTGCGCTGCATGGCCGACTGGGTCAGGTGCTGCAAGAGCGGTTTTCCGGCTGGCGTGTGGGCCTGATTACCTCGGATGGGGGGCTGGCAAAAGCCACCAAACTGCCGCTCCTGCCCCCCGGCCCGCCCGTGGATCACGGCGGCCTGCGGGTCAAGCTTTACCAGACGGATCCGCTGCCCTGATCTGATCGGGACTCACGCGTCCTTCGGCAAAAGATCCCGTTCTTCCAACACCTTGCGCGCAATGCGAAAACACTCCACCCCCTGCGGCACGCCGCAATAGATCGCAATCACATGGATTGCGGCACGGATTTCTTCGAAGCTGACGCCATTATTGATCGCGCCATTCAGATGCAGTTCCCATTCGTGCATCTTGCCCAGCGCGCCAATCATCGACAGGTTCATGAGCGAGCGCGTTTTTGCGTCAATCGCCTCATCCCCCCAGCCAAAGCCCCAGCACCAGGCGGTCATCGCCTCCTGGAACGGACGAGAGAACTCATCCGCTGCTGCCAGATTTTTCTCAACATATTCAGCACCTAAGGTCGCTTTTCGCTTGGCCATCCCGGCCTTGAACAGATCATCCATTGTTGGTCCTTTCAGGAAGTTTGGAAACCGCAGTGGCGCTCATTCCAGCCCCGCCTCAGCCCCCTGTTCCGTTTCCGCCAAGAGCCGTTCGGCAATTTCGGTGGTGTCATCCAGATGTTGATTGACGGCCCTGCGCGCCGCCTGCGGATCCCCCGAGGTGATGGCATCACAAATCGCCTGCATATGCTCCGCGCCCGACCGCACCCGGTCGGTTGAGGACAATGTCATCATCCGCAACCGGGAGATCCTACCATTCAGCCGCTGCACGATTTCCCACGCAATATGATGCCCGGCCCCCTGGAAAATCTCGGAGTAGAAATCTGCTGAGGCCCGAAACAGATCGCCCGGCTCGCCCCCCCGCTCCCGCTGCAACCGCACCAAAGCAGCACAGAGGGACTTGGCCCGCTCCGGCGTGATCCGACGCGCGCAACTCTCGGCGGCAGCTGTTTCCAGCATTCGGCGGATGTCATAGATCTGGCGCGCATCATCGCGGCTCATCCTGGCCACAATCGGGCCGCGTCCGGGCAGGATCTCCACCAGTCCTTCTGCCTCAAGATACCGAATTGTTTCACGAATGACGGTTCGGCTGACCCCAAGCTGATCACATAACGGGCGCTCGACCAGGCGCTCACCCGGCTTGAAATGCCCCTCGATGATCGCATCCCGCACCCGCTCCTGCACCATGTCACGCAGGGTTTGGGGGGGCTGTTCTATCGGTGAAAGTATCGGTTTGGTCATGGGTCTCCCTTAGCAGCGACACGCATTTCAGGCAAGAGCATATTGACTGACTGCATTATGGTATACCATGATACTGGCATCGAATCGAGAAAGGCCCCCCATGCCCGCAGAAATCCGCAAAACACTGCTCCATATTGAAGACACGCTGATCGAAGGGGGCAAACCCGCCGAGACCCCTCTCAGGATGATTGCCGCCATTGCCGTGATCAAAAACCCCTGGGCCGGGCAAGGGTTTACCGAGGATTTGCGCCCCGCAATCCATGACTGTGCGCCAGGGCTGGGCAAGCTCCTGACAGATATGGTGCTGGACGCGGCAGGGGGTGGCGACAAGGTCGAGGGTTATGGCAAGGCCGCCATTGTCGGCATGAATGGAGAGGTCGAACATGCCTCTGCGCTGATCCACACCCTTCGTTTCGGCAACCACTATCGCGAAGCCGTCGGGGCAAAATCCTATCTGGCCTTTACCAACACCCGCGGCCCGGCCAACGCTCCGCTGCAAATTCCACTGATGGACAAAAACGATGGCGGCCGGCGCAGCCATTACCTGACCATTGCCTTGCAAGTGGCAGATGCGCCCGGAGCCGATGAAATTGTTGTGGCGCTTGGGGCCTCGATCGGCGGGCGCCCGCACCACCGCATCGGTGATCGCTATCAGGATCTGAAGGAATTGGGGCATGACCTCGACAATCCTGCCGCCGTATAAATCCTGCCCCCTTCCGGGGGGCACGCTGGCCTATCGCGAAGCGGGGCTTGGCCAGACCGTGGTTCTGATCCACGGGGTTGGCATGCAATCTGCCGCCTGGGCACCGCAAATTGCCACTCTGGCCCGCTCATATCGGGTGATCGCGCTGGACATGCCCGGTCATGGCGGCAGCTCCCCCCTTTCCGCACAGGCACAACTGGCAGATTTTGTGGTCTGGCTGGGCGGGGCTCTGGATGCCTTGGAGTTGGGCGCAGTCAGCCTGATCGGCCATTCCATGGGCGCGCTGATCGCCGCAGGATACGCCGTTACCCACCCCGAGCGGGTTGAGCGTGTTGCGCTTTTGAACGGTGTCTTTCGCCGCAGCCCAACCGCCCGCGCGGCGGTCCTGTCCCGCGCAGAAACGATCCGGTCCGGCGCGTTTGATCTGGAGACACCGCTGGAGCGCTGGTTCGGATCGACCCCGGCAGAAATTCAAGCCCGCAGTCAGGTGTCAGGCTGGTTAACCGAAGTTAATATCGACGGCTACGCAACGGCCTATACTGCTTTTGCGCGCGGGGACCAGACCTATGCGGATCAGATCAAACAGATCCAATGCCCGCTCCTTGCCCTTACCGGAGACGGCGACCTGAACTCAACACCTGCCATGGCGCAGGCCATGGCGGCCGAGACCCCAGACGGACATGCTGTCATCATTGAAGGCCACCGTCACATGGTAAACCTGACGGCCCCGGAAGCGGTCAACGCCGCCCTGGCAATCTGGCTCACATCCTCAACAAAGGAGCAATATCATGCGTGAGATTGATCCCCGTGCCCTTCGCAACGCCTTTGGTGCCTTCCTGACCGGGGTCTGCGTGGTGACCACCCATGATGCGGAGGGGCACCCGGTTGGGTTCACCGCAAACTCTTTCTCCTCGGTGTCCCTCGATCCGCCGCTGGTGTTGGTCTGCCTTGCCAATACATCAAGCAATTACAACACCTTTGCCCAGGCCGATGGCTTTGCGGTGAACATCCTCTCCGAAGGGCAGATCGATGTGTCAAACACCTTTGCCCGCCCGGTTTCCGATCGCTTTGCAGCGGTGGACTGGCAGGCGGGGCCGAAGGGCAGCCCGATTTTTTCCGGCACCTCCGCCTGGTTTGATTGTTCCATGTTCAACACGATCGAGGCCGGGGACCACCTGATTTTGATCGGCCGGGTCGAGGCGTTCGAGAACGGCACCGCCCCCGGTCTGGGCTATGCCCGTGGCGCCTATGTCACCCCCGCGGCCGAAGTCGAAGCCCTGTCCAATCAGGCCGACCTGATCATCTCGGCCCTGATTGAGCATAACAGCAAGGTGCTGCTGGTCGACACGCAAGACGGAAAACTTACCCTGCCGGAAACCAAGGTTAAGAAAGACGGGGCATCTGCGGCCCTGACCCGACTGATCGACGGTCTTGGCATCTGTGTCGATCCAGGCTTCATTTACTCGGTCTACGAAGATGAAACGCGCGGACATCAGCATATCTCGTTCCTCTGTCAGGCGGCGGAGGGCACCCCCGCGCAGGGCAGTTTTTCCGACCTGTCCCCTGCTGCCCTGAAAGACATCGCCGACCCGGCCATGTGCACCATGCTGGAACGGTTCGCGGCCGAAAGCCGGATGGGGAATTTTGGGGTGTATTATGGCAATCGAAACAGCGGCCATGTGCGCCCGTTGTCGCAAGGGAGTTCGTCCAAATGAAGTTTTCACTTTTTGCCCATATGGAGCGCATCTCGCCCGATCAGGACCAAAAGCAGCTTTATGACGAGTTCATCACCCTGTGCAAAATCGCCGATCAGGGCGGGATGCACGCGATCTGGACCGGCGAGCATCACGGGATGAACTTCACCATTGCGCCGAACCCGATGCTGAACCTGATCGACGTGGCGCGCCACACCGAAAATGTACGCCTTGGCACGGGCACGGTGATTGCGCCGTTCTGGCATCCGATCCGGCTGGCCGGTGAAGCGGCGATGACCGACATCATCACCGAAGGGCGTCTGGAGCTGGGCATCGCACGCGGCGCTTATGAGTTTGAATATGAGCGCCTTATGCCCGGCATGGACGCCTGGGAAGCGGGCCAGCGGCTGCGTGAGCTGGTGCCGGCGGTCAAGGCGCTGTGGAAGGGCGATTACGCCCATGACGGCGAGTTCCACCAGTTCCCCAAAACCACCTCGGCCCCGCAGCCGGTGCAGGCAGGCGGCCCGCCGGTCTGGATCGCCGCACGCGATCCGAACAGCCATGAATTTGCCGTGGCCAATGGCTGCAACGTGCAGGTCACGCCGCTGTGGAAAGGCGACGAAGAGGTTGCCGATCTGATGGGCAAGTTCAACGCCGCCTGTGAGAAGCATTCGGACCAGCCGCGCCCGAAGGTCATGCTCCTGCAACATACCTATGTGGCCGAAGATGCAGCCGACACCGAGTTGGGGGCGGAGGAGCTCAATCGGTTCTATTGCTATTTCGGCGCCTGGTTCATGAACAAGCGCGAGATCACGCAGGGATTGATCGAACCGCTGACAGAGGAGGACATTGCAAACCATCCGTTCTACTCTGCACAGGCCATGAAACGGGACCTGGTGATTGGCACCCCGGACGAGGTGATTGCGCGCCTCAAGGGGTATGAGGCGCTGGGATATGATGAATATTCCTTCTGGATCGACAGTTCGATGAGTTTTGAGCGCAAGAAAGCGTCGCTGGAGCGGTTTATCAAGGATGTGATGCCCGCATTCCAATAGCGGTTAAGGGACAGTAAAATGCAGAGATTTCAGCAGTATATTGGCGGCGCCTTCGAAGATGGGACCGCACAGTTCGACAGTCTTGACCCCGCCTGCGGGCAGGTCTGGGCAAAGATGCCCAATGCCTCGCCCGAGGATGTGAACCGGGCGGTGGAGGCGGCTGAAACGGCGTTTTTCTCATCTGAATGGGCGGGGATGACCGCAACCTCCCGCGGCAAGCTGCTGATGCGACTGGCGGATCTGATCGCGGAAAATGCACCGCGGCTGGCAGAGCTGGAAACCCGCGACACTGGCAAGATCATCCGCGAAACCTCGGCGCAGATCGCCTATGTGGCAGAATATTTCCACTATTACGCCGGGCTGGCCGACAAAATCCAGGGCGCGCATCTGCCGATCGACAAACCGGATATGGAGGTCTGGCTGCGGCGTGAGCCCCTGGGGGTCGTGGCCGCAGTGGTGCCGTGGAATTCGCAACTGTTCCTGTCTGCGGTCAAGATCGGCCCTGCGCTGGCGGCGGGCTGCACCATGGTGCTGAAAGCCTCAGAAGACGGGCCGGCACCGATGCTGGAATTTGCCCGGATCTTTGATCAGGCCGGCTTTCCCAAGGGCGTATTGAACGTGATCACGGGCGGGTCAGAGGTGGGCGCGGCCCTCACCCGCCACGAAAAAATTGCCCATGTGGCCTTTACCGGCGGACCGGAGACCGCGCGCCATATCGTGCGAAACTCGGCAGAAAACCTTGCCTCGACCTCATTGGAACTGGGCGGCAAATCCCCCTTCATCGTGTTCGACGACGCGGATTTGGAAAGTGCCGTCAATGCTCAGGTTTCCGGGATTTTTGCGGCGACCGGGCAAAGCTGCGTGGCGGGGTCACGCCTTGTTGTGCATGAAGACATCAAGGCAGCCTTTCTCGCCCGGCTCAAGGAAAAGGCCGAAGCGGTGGTGATCGGCGCACCGGATGACATGGCGACCGAGGTCGGGCCCCTTTGCACAAGGCGCCAGCGCGATCTGGCGCTGGACCTGATCGAACGGTCGGTGGCCCAGGGGGCAAAGCTTATCACCGGCGGGCAACCCGTTGACCGCGAAGGGTTCTATTTCCCGCCAACCATTCTGGATTGCGACGCGGCGCCCGACGCGGACAGCCTGACCCACGAATTCTTTGGCCCGGTGCTGTCCGTCGTGTCCTTTCGCAACGAGGAAGACGCCATACGCATCGCCAATGAGACAAAGTTCGGCTTGGCCTCTGGCCTGTTCACCCGGGACCTGACGCGCGCGCATCGGATGATCCGCGCCATCCGGTCAGGCATTGTCTGGGTCAACACCTATCGGGCGGTCAGCCCGATTGCCCCGTTCGGAGGGCACGGGCTGTCTGGTCATGGGCGCGAAGGGGGGATCGAGGCGGCGATGGAGTATACCAAGGTCAAATCGGTCTGGCTGCGGACCTCAGATGACCCGATCCCGGATCCATTTGTAATGCGGTGACAGCATGACGCGGTGGTGGCCACGTTGGTGATCAGAAACGCTTGGGCACCGGTTTTGTGCACCAGACCGGCCCGTAATGAACGGTGAAAAGCGCAAAACCTGCAAGCCATAGCAGGGCTGAGAGGTGGTTTGCCCAGCCATCCGCCCCCGGATAGGCCCCGCCAAAACGCAACAGAACCGACCCGATGATCAGGTGATAGACAAGCGTCAGCCGCCCACCGGCATGGAGCGGCAACCCGGCATGAGCAAGGCTCGCCCGCGACATGATGGCCAGGGTCATCACACCAATCCCCCCCGCCATCCAAAGGTGAAGCGCCCCCGCATAAGGCAGCGCCACCGGGTCCAGAATGGACAGGCCCATGGCAACAAAGCCAAGCGGCACAAAGAGATAGCCCATATGGAGCACCCAAAGCAGGGCTTCTCCACGTGTCAGCCATCCTTTCCAGCGCAGCAGCCGCAGCAAATGCCCGCCCCCCACCAGCAGCATCACGGGGGCAAGTGCGGTTTGGGTGGGCGATACGCTCCAGCCAAGCAACACCAGCACGGATGCGGCAAAAACGATAAGGTCAAATGGACCAAGAGCAGCCGGGCGCCCCTCCTGCCCCTGTTTGACCAACCAGTTGCGGGTAAAGCTGGGGATCACCCGCCCGCCAACAAGGGTGATCAGCAACAGGGCTGCCGACAGGCCAAGGCGCAGGCCGGGACCACGGGCAGGAAATCCTCCGTTCAGCCCCTCGATGTGAAACAGCGCATTGCCGAGAATGTAGAGCGAAAACAGCGCGAGCAGCGGCAGGTTTTTCCAGTTCCGACCGGCGAGGACTTCGCGCAGGGACATTGCCAGAAGCGCAAGCGGGAAGGCCAGATCCAGCGCCATGACAAGCGGGCCCGGAACAAGTGCCGAGATCAGCATCACCGCGCGCCCCACCGCCCAAAGGCCGGTCAGGACCGCCAGCGGCCAGCCCAGAATTGGCAGGCGCCCGGTCCAGTTTGGCACGGCAGTCAGCATGAAGCCAGCCAGCGCCGCACCAAGATAGCCAAACAGCATTTCATGGGCATGCCAGCCGATTGGATCAAGGTGGGTGGCCAGCACCCGTGTCCCGGTCAGCTCGACCAGCCACAGCACCATGGCCAGCACCGCCCAGAGGCCAGCCCCCAAAAACAGCGGTCGGTAGCCAAAGCTCAAAAGCGCGGGACCGGTCCAGCGGCGCACCCGCGCCGAGCTGTTTCGGGTGTTGGAGGGATGCGGGTCGGCCATGGGTTTGCCTCTGAATGCGAAGGGAAAAGCGTTTCGGGTTCACCCCGTGGCGGGGCCCGTGGCTGGGAAAGGCCAAACCGCCACAGAAGATGTCAAAGTTCTGGGTGCCTCAGGTTTGGGGAACGTCACCGAGGACAGAGCGACACCAGTTCAGGATCGCCTCTTTCTCCGGGGCAAGTTCAACCGCTTCGCCCCCGGCAAACGCGTCGAAATCAGCGCGACTGTTCACCCCCACGCCAACCAGAACCGGCACGTCCCGAGTGACCGCCTTGCCGATCGCCGAGACAAAACCACGCCCATTCAGTTCTTCCGGGCCAAACTTGTTCAGCACAAACAGGTCCGCGCCGGACAAATCCCCGCCCTCCACCGCGGATACCGCGTTGGCAATGGCGCCGGGATCCAGGCGGCAGGCATCTGATCCCGCCCCCAGGTTCTGGGTGATCTGGATCACCGGTCCACCGGGCAACACGCGCACTTTCATGTCACATCCATTGTCGAACTGGCTGTCATGGCTGTGATCCTTGACGATACCGGCCAGCTGTCGTCCCTGCGACTGCAACAATTCAGCCACCTCGCTGAGCAGTTGATCCACCTTGCCACGTTCCGTGGAACTGATCCGTGCAATTCTCATGTCACATTTTCCTTTTACGCCAGAGCACCATCCCCGGACCAATCCACCCCACGCGCACCGGTCAGAAAGCCATCCGACAGGCGGGTATTGGCGTCCAGTTCAGAAATTTCCTGTGCCGCCATGTCCGGCATCATCTCCCCTGCCAGGACCTGCGCATAGATCGCACATAGTCGCAGGAAGCCATTGGATTGCGGCGACAGGCGCAGCGCGGTGACGCCCGCATCCCGCAATATGTCAATCTGGTGCACCGTGCAGGCATAGCTGTCAGACAGGGTCTGAACCCCGTTCATGGTCAGGAAGGGTTTGTCTTCCATCGTTCGCACGTCAAGCCCATCCAGATCCTCTTCGCAGGCAAACTGGCAATTGTCCTTGGTGCGCCCATGACGACGGGCGTGATAACAGCGCCCGGAAATGGCCAGTGGCAGGCGCCCGTGGCCCCAGGCCTCGATCACCAGCCCCAGCTCTGCCCCTTTGGCGCCCAGCGCCTGCACCGACGCAAGCGGCAATTCAGGCGGCAGGCAGATCCGGGTTGCCCCCCGGCGGGCCAGCCAGTCGAGCGTGCCTTCATTATAGACATTCACCAGCGGCCCCACGGAAAACGCCGTTCCTTCAGGCAGATAGCTGATCGCGGTCAGGTCATTGATTTCGACCTCAACCCCCATCTCTGCCAGCTCTGCGGTCAGTTTGCGTTCCCGTTTCAGGGTCACCAGCGCAAGCGATGTCAGGGCCACAGCCTTGCCCGCCTCCTGCAAGGTGGCGACGGCCTCGGGAATGCGGTCGTGATAGAAGGGCAGGCGTTTTGAACACACAAGTTCCCCCAGCGACACCCGGTCCACCGGCGCTTTGGCAAGGTCCGAATAAAGCTCGGACCAGCGATCGGCAGTCCAGAAAAACTGGTTCGGTCCAACGGTCAGTTCCATGGTCATCTTTCCTTCACCGCCATGTTTTCTTGTAAGCACCCGTGGTCATCGCGCCCCCTTCGGACAGGCGGGCAAGCATGCCTTCCGGCATCGGCAACCCGGCCTCAAGCGCGTCCACCGCCGCCCGGAAATTGCGCACCACCTGCGCCACATAAGACCGCGACCGCTGCCGGCCCTCGATCTTGAGGGCGGTCACGCCGGCCTTTTGCAATTGCGGGATCAGCTTCTCGGCGTTCAGGCTCACCGGGTCCTCAAACAGGTGCCCGTCTTTGCCACCAGCGGTAAAACACCCCTTGCACAACGTGGGATAAGGGGCGTTTTCATCTTTGCCGACACGGTGGATCGTGTATCCGCCCAGCTTTGCATCCAGCACCCCACCTTCATCGTGATATTCCACATGGCTTGCAGGCGAACAGACCCCGTTCATATTGGGCGAGCGCCCGGTGGCATAGGAGGAAAGCGAACA
The DNA here is from genome assembly GCF_025137635.1 of Aliiroseovarius crassostreae. Lineage (NCBI taxonomy): Bacteria > Pseudomonadati > Pseudomonadota > Alphaproteobacteria > Rhodobacterales > Paracoccaceae > Aliiroseovarius > Aliiroseovarius crassostreae. The sequence goes on from NZ_CP080772.1 coordinate 2,087,362, forward strand.
GCGCCCCTCCGCCATCACGCACAGGCCACCAAACACGAACACTTCGGTCTCGACCTCGGTTTCCGCATTGATCGCGGCAATTTCCGGCACCGACAGCACCCGCGGCAGAACCACGCGTTTCACGCCGAACTCCCGGGCATAAAAGTTGATCACATCCGCATTCGCGGCCGCCGCCTGCACCGAGAGGTGACGGCGCAGGTTCGGGTGGTTGCGTGCGGCATAATCCAGGAGACCAACATCCGCGAGGATCACCGCATCCGCGCCGCAAGTCTCGGCATCAGCCACGGCCCGATGCCAGATTTCCTCTCGCCCGGCACAGGGGAACGTATTGATTGCAATCAGCACTTTCGAGCCATGCTGGTGGGCAAAACGGATGCCTTCGCGCATCTCCTCCCGGTCAAAATTCAGCCCCGGAAAATTGCGGGCATTGGTTTCGTCGGCAAAGCCGCAATAGATCGTGTGGGCGCCCGCCTTGACGGCAGCGCGCAGGGCGGCGGGGGTGCCGGCGGGACAGACAATTTCCATCACCATGCGCCCAGCTCCTCTTGCCGGCTGAGCACAACCCCGGTGCGTGCTTCGGCAAAGGCCAGCGCCTTTTGCACATAAGCCCCAAGCGGGCCAGAGATCCGCGCCACCTCCTCGCTCAGGTCCAGTTCCGCATCATCCACCGCATTGCGCAGGGCCAGCGCGGCGGAGGTGTCCCCCTCGATCACCAGATCGCGTGAGAAAAACAGCGCATCCCCATCATAAGCCCCGTGCACAAGCCCTAAAAGGGCGGCCAGCGGCCCGGCGATCCGCGCCTCGCCGCGGCCCGTGCCCCGCACCACGCGAATCTTCGGCTTGCCCCCTCCCGGCTGCAGCTCAATCACAAAGGGCAGATCGGTCGGGTCGAGCACAAACGGCGTGTGGCCATGCTCTCCCAACCGGCGAAACAACCCCGGATGCTGCACCGCAATCTTGCGGGCATATGCAGTGAGCGAAAAGGACAGTGGCATCAAGGGCAAGCCCCGCAGGGCCCGCGCGGCAAGCTGCGGGACATGCGGGATCGTCAATGTTGGCTGGGTCAAATGGAGCTCCTTTCCCACCCGAGTTGAACCTGGTTCTGGTCAATTGCTACGCCCCTGCCCCCTGCGACAAATTGATCATTGTCAATTCAGGGGCAGATTTTTGCTGCTAGGACCCGAAGGACCTGATGCAGGAGATCCCAGCCGTGCGTGCCCACCCGTCCTTTCCCAGCCTGCGCCATTACCTCGACTGGTGCCGCGAGAGCGGCCAGTTTCAGAGCATTTCCGATCCGGTTTCGATCCGCCACCAACTGACCGCCGTGCATCGTCAGGTGCTGGAACACGGCGGGCCGGTCTTGCAGTTTGATCATCCGGTGGCGGAGGGGGCTGGACCACTCATGCCTGTGGTGACAAACCTGTTCGGCACAACCGCCCGCGTGGCCGCCGGGCTGGGCATCGGGCTGGAGCAATTGCCCGAGCTTGGCGCGTTTCTGGCGGCACTGCGCGCGCCCACCCCACCCGAAGGCATGCGTGATGCGCTGTCACGCTGGCCGATGCTGAAAGCGGCCCTGGCAACCCGCCCCAAAACGGTGCGCAAAGCCGCCGTGCAGGAGGTTGTCTGCGAAGGCGACGCGGTCGATCTGGCCTCGATCCCCGTCTGCACCCACTGGCCCGGCGATGCGGGCCCGCTGATCACATGGCCCATTGTTCTGACCCGCCCCCAGGACAGCTCTGCCGAGGATGTGGCGCGCTACAACGCTGGCGTCTATCGGGCGCAGGTGATTGGCCGCGATAAAATCATCATGCGCTGGCTGGCCCATCGGGGCGGCGCACATCATCACGCAAGCTGGGTCCGGGCGGGCGAGAAAACCCCCGTTGCAATTGTGCTTGGTGCAGATCCCGCAATGCTTTTGTCAGCGGCCCTCCCCCTGCCTGAAAACGTGTCCGAGCTGACATTTTCCGGCGCATTGAACGGCCACCGTCCCCGGCTGGTGCCTGCCCGGACCATTCCGATGATGGTGCCCGCCGAAGCCGAGATCGTGATCGAGGGGTATGTCTCCCCCACGGAGATGGCCCCGGAAGGGCCGTTTGGCGACCACACCGGCTATTACAACAATGCCGAGGATTTCCCGGTTCTGACCGTGACCGCAATCACCAACCGCAAGGATCCGCTGTATCTCTCCACCTATACCGGTCGTCCCCCCGATGAACCGGCCATTATTGGTGAGGTTTTCAATCAACTGGCATTGCCCACCATTCAGGCACAGATCCCCGAGATCCACGACCTCTGGCTGCCACCAGCGGCCTGTTCCTACCGGATGGCGGTGATTTCAATCCGCAAACGTTATCCCGGGCAGGCGCGCCGGGTGATGATGGCGCTTTGGGGGATGCTGGCACAGTTCAGCTACACCAAGATGATCATCGTCGTGGACGAGGATATCGACCCGCGCAACTGGGATGACATCTCCTGGGCACTGGCCACGCGGATGGATCCGTCCCGCGATGTGATGATGGTGGAAAACACACCGATGGATTATCTGGATTTTGCCTCTCCCGAGCCGGGGCTTGCGGGGAAAATGGGGATAGATGCCACAAATAAGCTGGGGGCAGAAACCCGCCGCGAATGGGGCACCGTCATGCAGACCGCCCCCGAAGACGCCGCCTTTGCCACCGACCTGCTGGCACGGGTGATGCCGGAGATGACATCATGAAACAACGGGTGATATTGGGTCTATCAGGCGCCTCGGGCGCCGCCCTCGGCCTGTCGGTTGCACGACAGCTTGCACAAATGGAGACGATAATCGACCTTGTGGTCAGCCCGGCGGCAGAGCGCACCCTGGCGGAGGAATGCGGCGCAGGGGCTCTTGACGAACTACGCACGCTTGCCGCGGTCCATTACGATGTGCGCAATATTGGCGCCAGCATCGCCTCGGGATCCGTGCCCGTGGCCGGGATGATTGTTGCCCCCTGCTCCATGCGCAGCCTCGCGGCGATTGCCAATGGTCTGGACGATAACCTGCTGACCCGTGCGGCCGGGGTGCAGCTCAAGGAGCGGCGCAAACTGGTGCTTCTGGCGCGCGAGGCCCCGCTGACACTGGCCCATCTGCGCAATATGACCGCAGCCACCGAGATGGGGGCCATTATCCTGCCGCCCGTTCCCGCCTTTTACCTCAAGCCAAGCAGCGTGGATGACATCGTGACGCAGATTGCCGCCCGTGCGATTGACCTGCTCCGGCTGGGGTCTGCGCAGGCACAGGCCTGGTCGGAAACGTAACTTCGGTCCGGCACCGGGGCGCGTGGCCGCAGCCCCCCTGCACGTTACTCTTTTGGAAACTGGTCGCGGAACTCGGCCAGGGTCAGGTCGCGCAGGGTCACATAGCCCACCACCAGATCCATCTCGGTCACAAGCGCATGGGTCGCCTCAAGCCGGGTCAACAGGCGGATCGCATAGCGCGCCTGCATCGCGGCGGACACGGCCAGGGTGGGTTTTTCCATGATCTCGTAAATGCTGACGCGGTTTGGATTACGATTACGCGAGATCACATCCCGGCCAATCATGCCGATGGTGATCAACCCATATTCATCCGCGTCATCCCGCTTGCCGATCACCAGTGCGTCCACACCGGTTTCTTCCATGATTTCCAGCGCCTTGCGGGTCGAAGACAGCCCGTCCACCACACGCGGATCCGGCTGCATGGCATTGCGCACACGGGTCACTTCCGGTTGGCTCATAGCTCATCCTCCTTCAGCGCATCACGCAGGGCCGCCACCTGGGTCTCCAGCCCGATCGCATCTTCGATATCAATCTGGAACACCACGCCGCTGCCCGGCTCCTCACAAAAAGCGCCAGCACTGGCAACCGCCTCCATGATCGAGGCCGCCTTGTGCTCTTCGACCAAAAACAGGGTCATATCGCGCTGACCGGCGACGGTCAGACCCAGAAAGGTCTTTTTCTGTTTCAGCCCTTCACCACGCACAGAGGTGATCACGCTGGCCCCGGTGGCCCCGGCGGCGCGAGCTGCATCCAGCACCGTGTCGGTCTTGGAATCCTCAACCAGGGCAATGATCAGTTTGAATTTCATGGCGCATCCTCTCTGTCGCCTTCGATGACTTGTTTTATACCATTCCGTCGCGCGTTCCATTCCACAAGCTGCGCATAGCCCATCACCGTGATCATCGGGAAGAGGCTGGCCAGCGCCACCAACCCGAACCCGTCCAGCACCGGGCTGCGCCCCGGCACGGTTGAGGCCAGCCCAAGCCCAAGCGCCGCCACCAGCGGCACGGTCACGGTAGAGGTGGTCACCCCCCCGCTGTCATAGGCCAGCGGCACGATCATCCGCGGCGCTGTCATGGTCTGGGCAATAACAATCACGTAGCCGACGATCATGTAAAGATAGAGTGGCGTCCCTGTGACAATTCGGTAGGTGCCGACCGCCAGGCTCAGCGCGACGCCAACCGCCACAGCGATCCGCAACCCCCAGGCACTGACCGCCCCACCCGAAACATCGCGCGCCTTTAACGCAACGGCGATCAGCGAGGGTTCGGCAATGGTGGTGGAAAACCCGATGGCAAAGGCAAAAAGATAGGTCCAGCCATGGGCGCTCCAATCAGCCGGATTGCCGATAAAAGACGGATCCGTCAGCTGCCGCGCCATGCTTTCGCCAATCGGGAACAGCGCATGTTCAAGGCCAAACAGGAACAATCCAAGGCCCAGCACCACGTAAACCGATCCAAGCAGGACCTGCCGCAGATGCGGCACCGGTTTGCGCAGCACCACCACCTGGAAAAACGCCAAAATCACCGCGATCGGCAGAATGTCCAGCACCGTGGACAGGATGGTTCGAATGAGGTCTGCAATCATCCCGTCTCTCCTCCGGCAACGGCCACGATGCCAAAGCCCAACACGAAAATGATCGGCAGAAGAGAGGCAAAGGCCACCAGCCCGAACCCGTCAATCATCGGGTTGCGCCCCTTGATCACAGAGGCCAGCCCCACCCCCAGCGCGGTGGTCAGCGGCACGGTTACGGTTGAGGTGGTCACGCCCCCGCTGTCATAGGCAATGCCGATGATTTCAGGCGGTGCAAACCAGGTCATGATCACCACAATCACATAGCCGCCGATGATCAGATACTGAATGGGCCAGCCCAACAGGATACGCAGCACGCCAATCACCAGCGAAGCCCCCACCGCGACCGCCACCGTATAGCGCAGCGCATCTGCATAGGCGTTCTGCGCGGCAGGCGCATCCGCCACGGCGCCGATCATGCTCATGGTGCGTGCGGCTTCTCCGGTGACGGCAATCAGCGCGGGTTCCGCCACGGTGGTGCCGAACCCCAGCGCAAAGGAAAAAAGCAACAGCCAGAACAGGTTTCCCTTGTTGGCAAAGGCATCTGCAAGGCTTTCCCCCAGTGGAAACAGGGCAAGCTCCAGCCCGCGGATAAACACGGCCAGTCCGATCATCACGAATAAAAGCCCGATCAGCTTGGTCGAAATGTCATCAATCGGCTGCTTCAGCACCAGAAACTGAAACACCGCCACCACGCCGACAATGGGCGCAAGGTCGCGCGCCGTGTCCAGCGTCAGGCGGGAAAGAGCCTTGAATTCAGCGATCATGGGCGGGTGCTCAGCCTCGGCGTCTTATTAAATAATCTAGCGGTCAGGCCCGCTAATGAACATGTGTCAGATCAAGGTAAAAGATTTGTGCCGGGGGGGAAAGAAAACTGTGCGCGAAAACTGCGCCGAGGTTGCGGATTTGATACGCCAGCTGCGCCCTCCTTACTGGAAAAACTTGCCGGAAGAAAAAAGGGCTGTCCGCACAATGCGCACAGCCCTTGTTGTCTTTTCCGACCCGCTCAATGCAGTGCGGTCCGGTCGCACGTGTCAGCCGCCGAAATCATCCAGCATGATGTCTTCGCGATCTACCCCCAGTTCCAGCAGCATGTTGATCACCGACGAGTTCATGATGGGCGGGCCACACATGTAGAACTCACAATCCTCCGGCGCCGGGTGGTCCTTGAGGTATTCATCATGCAGCACATTGTGGATGAAGCCGGTATAGCCGGTCCATTCATCCTCGGGCAGCGCGTCCGACAGGGCCACATGCCAGGTGAAGTTCGGGAACTCCTTGGCCAGTTCGTCGAAATCTTCGACAAAGAACATCTCGCGCTTGGAGCGTGCCCCATACCAGAAGGTGATCTTGCGATCCTTGTTCTTGAGGCGCTTCAATTGGTCAAAGATATGCGAACGCATCGGCGCCATACCGGCCCCGCCACCGATGAACACCATTTCCTTGTCGGTCTCACGGGCGAAGAACTCACCATAGGGGCCGGAAATGGTGACCTTGTCACCGGGTTTGAGGTTGAAGATGTAAGACGACATCTTGCCCGGCGGGATACCCTCGGCCCCCGGGGGCGGAGAGGCAACACGGACATTGAGCATGATCATGCCCTTTTCATCCGGGTAGTTGGCCATCGAATAGGCGCGCTCGACCGGCTCATCCACGACGCTTTCATATTGCCACAGATTGAACTTGTCCCAGTCTTCGCGATACTCGTCTTCGATATCGAATTCAGTATAGCTCAGCTTATGCGCGGGCGCCTCGATCTGGATATAGCCCCCGGCGCGGAAATTCACATCCTCGCCTTCGGGCAGATCCAGCACCAGCGCCTTGATGAAAGTGGCGACGTTTTCATTGGAACGCACGGTGCATTCCCACTTTTTCACGCCGAACACTTCTTCGGGGACTTCGATGTCCATATCCTGCTTCACGGCCACCTGGCACGACAGGCGGTCGCCACAGGCCGCTTCACGCTTGGTGATGTGGCTTTCCTCGGTCGGCAGGATCGAGCCGCCGCCGGAATGCACCTTCACCCGGCATTGGGCACAGGTGCCACCGCCGCCACAGGCCGAAGGGACAAAGAGCTTCTGTTCCGCCAGCGTCTGCAACAGTTTGCCACCAGCAGGGACCGAGATGGTTTTCTCGCCGTTCACGGTGATGTTCACATTGCCGGTCGAGACCAGTTTCGACCGCGCGGCGAGGATGATTGCCACCAGCGCCAGCACGATCAGGGTGAAGAGGATGATACCTAGGCTGAAAGTTTCCATGTCTTCCCCCTCAGAGTTTCACGCCAGAGAAGGACATGAAGGCCATTGCCATCAGCCCCGCGGTGATGAAGGTGATCCCCAGCCCTTGCAGGCCATCGGGGATGTCCGAATACTTCAGCTTTTCGCGCACCCCGGCCATTGCCGTGATCGCCAGCGCCCAGCCAAAGCCCGACGACAGACCGTAGGTCGCAGCCTCGGCAAAGTCATAGCCACGCTCAACCATGAACAGCGACCCGCCAAGGATGGCGCAGTTCACGGTGATCAGCGGCAGGAACACACCCAACGCGTTGTAAAGCGGCGGGAAATATTTATCCAAGACCATCTCGAGGATCTGCACCAGCGCCGCGATGACACCAATGTAGGAGATCAGACCGAGGAAAGTCAGGTCCACATCCGGGAACCCCGCCCAGGCCAACGCGCCGGGGGCGAGAAGATAGGTCAGGATCAGATTGTTGGCCGGCACGGTGATCGCCTGCACGATCATCACCGACACCCCCAGACCGATTGCGGTTGAGATCTTTTTCGACACGGCGATGAAGGTACACATGCCAAGGAAAAAGCTGAGCGCAAGGTTTTCAACAAAGATCGCCTTGACGGCAAGTGAGATGAGCCCTTCCATCAGTGCCCCCCAACGTTCTGAATTTTATATTCACGTTCCTCGACCTGCGCAGGCTTCCAGGTGCGGAAGGCCCAGATGATCAGACCGATGATGAAGAATGCCGATGGCGGCAGCAGCAAGAGGCCGTTCGGCACATACCAGCCACCGTTGTTCACGGTTTCCAGGATGGTCACGCCAAACAGGCTGCCCGAGCCAAACAGCTCACGCACAACACCAACCAGCATCAGGATCAGCCCATAGCCCAAGCCATTGCCGATCCCGTCGATGAAACTGTCGATCGGCGGGTTCTTCATGGCAAATGCCTCGGCCCGGCCCATCACGATACAGTTGGTGATGATCAGGCCAACAAAAACCGACAGGGTTTTAGAAATCTCAAAGGCGTAGGCCTTCAGAAGCTGGTCCACCAGGATCACGAGGGACGCGATGATCACCATCTGCACGATAATGCGGATCGAGCCCGGAATATGGTTGCGGATCATCGAGATGAACATCGAGGAGAACGCCGTCACAAAGGTCACGGCAATCGCCATTACGAAAGCCACCTGCAGGGACGAGGTCACCGCAAGCGCCGAACAGATCCCCAGAACCTGAAGTGTGATCGGGTTGTTGTCGACCAGGGGGTCGGTCAACATGTCTTTGCGTTTATGCGCCATCAGATGTTCCCCGCTTTCAGATTTTCCAGAAACGGCTTGTAGCCCGCTTCACCCATCCAGAAATTGACAAGGTTATGCACCCCTGCCGTGGTCAGAGTGGCCCCGGCCAGCGCATCCACATGATACTCCGCCCCGGCGGCCGGCATCGCTTTGGTTACGCTGATCTTCAGGTCTCCGCTCGCATCCGCCAGCTTCTTGCCCTTCCACAGCGCTTTCCAGCGCGGGTTGTCCACCTCGGCCCCAAGGCCCGGCGTTTCTGCATGTTCGTAAAACTGCAGGCCAAAGATGTCATTGCCGTTCTCTTCGAGGGCGATAAAGCCGTAAAGCGTCGACCACAGGCCATAGCCGTGCAGCGGCAAGATCACCTTGTCGATGGCGCCAGCCTCGTCGCGCAGCAGATAAACGGTCACGAACTGCCCCTGACGGCCAATCCCTGCGGGGTCGTCCTCCAGCGCAACCGAGGTCGCGGGGTCATCGGCGGCCTTGCGGTCATCAAAGCTGGCCGGATCAAAGGCGTCGGTGAAGGCCCCGGTTTTCAGCTCCAGCACCTGCGGTTCAAACGCGGCAAAGCTTTCCAGCACATCGGCGTTCGGGTCATAAATCCCGGCAACCTGCAGAATGTTGATCTGCTTGTCTTTCAGCGCATTCACCGCCTGCAACGGGCGCAGGGCCACGGCCGCGGCGGACACGACCATTGAGGCCACAAGGCAGAGGGTCACAGCCACGAAAACGGTTTTGGCAACGGAATCTGCGGGCAGATCCAGGAACCGGCGGATCGCGCCCTTCGGCGCGGTGTCGTTTTGAAGATCGTTAGGCATTTCGCTTCGCCCTACGTTTGATATTGGCCTGAACAACGAAGTAGTCGATCAACGGCGCAAAGACATTGCCGAACAGGATGGCAAGCATCATGCCCTCCGGGAAGGCCGGGTTCACAACGCGGATCATCACCACCATGAAACCGATCAGGGCGCCATAGAAATAACGGCCCATATTGGTTTGAGAGGCCGACACAGGCTCGGTGACCATGAACACCAGGCCAAAGGCATAACCGCCAACAACCAGATGCCAGTACCACGGCATGGCAAACATCGGGTTGGTGTCCGACCCGATCCAGTTCAAGAGCGTCGAAAACCCGATCATCCCAATCAGGCAGCCCAGCACCAGACGGTAGTTGGCAATGCGGGTAGCCAGCAGGAAAACAAGTCCTATCAGCGCCGCCAGGGTCGATGTTTCCCCCATCGAGCCAGGAATGAACCCAAGGAAGCTGTCCCACCATGTCACGCCACGCGCGGCGAGTTCCTGGAAACCATCAGCGGCAGAAACGGCCAGCGCGGTTGCCCCGGTGAACCCATCCACCGGCACCCAAACACTGTCGCCCGACAGTTGGGCGGGATAGGCAAAGTAAAGGAACGCCCGGCCGGTCAGCGCAGGGTTGAGGAAGTTCTTGCCGGTGCCGCCAAAAACCTCTTTACCGATCACCACGCCAAAGATGATCCCCAAGGCCACCTGCCACAGCGGCGTGGTGGCGGGCAGGATCAGCGCATACAGCATCGAGGAAACAAGGAAGCCCTCGTTCACCTCGTGTTTGCGCACGGTGGCAAAGATCACTTCGAAAATGCCGCCCGCCACGAGGGTGACGATATAGATTGGCAGGAAGTAAAGCAGACCATGCAGCATATTGGCCACCGGGTTGGCGGCATTAAAGCCAATGCCCAGCGCCTCAATAATGCCCGCACGCCAGCCCGAGGGGCCAAATTCGGCAATCGCAAGGTTGCTCTGATAACCCGTATTATAAAGAGCCATCAAAATGCTGGGGATCGTCGCAATGACCACATAGGTCATGATCCGCTTCATATCCACGTAGGACCGCGCATGAGGAGCAACCGTGGTCACGGTCTTCGGCGTATAGACCAGAGATTCCACCATCTCGTAGATGGAGTAATACTTGTGGTATTTACCGCCCTTCTCAAAATGCGGCTCGATCCGATCGAAAAAGTTTCGCAAGCCCAAGGTTTACCCCTCCTTCTCGATCTTCGTCAGCACATCGCGCAACGCCAGACCGTATTCATATTTGGCCGGGCAGGCAAAACCCATCAGGCCAAGATCTTCTTCGTCCAGCTCCAGCGCGCCCAGCGCCTGCGCCTGATCGGTGTCCATCACCAACAGCGCCCGGAGCAGCTGGGTTGGCAGGAAATCCTGCGGCATCAGCATCTCGAACGTGCCGGTCGGCACCATTGCGCGACGGCCGCCATTGAGGTTCGAGGTCAGCGGGAAGGTGCGACCCGACAGGCGCGACAGCGCCGATCCGAGCACCGGCTGCACCGCGTATTTCGCAAACATCGGACGGATCCAGCCCATCGGGATCTGCTTGTGATCCTCTTCGATCAAGGTGATCTGGCGCGCATAACGGCCCAGATAGGCGCTTTCGCCTTCGCCCGCACGACCGCTTAGGACAGACCCGGAAATCATCCGCACCGGCAGATCCGCAGGCAGGTCGCCCGCCGCCAGATCCGCCATCGACGCACCAGCCACCGTGCGCAGAAGGCGGGGATCCTTGCAGACCGGACCCGCCAGCGAAATCACCCGACGCGCATCATATTTACCGGTCAGGAGCAGGCGACCAATCATGATCACGTCCTGATAGGAGATGGTCCAGACGGTCTTATCCGCGCGGGGCGGTTCCAGGAAATGCATATGGGTGCCGGAAAGCCCCGCCGGATGCGGCCCGGCAAAAGCTGCGGCCTCCACCCCGGCCAGATCAGCGCCCGGCAGAGAGGTTCCATCGCTGTGACACAGATAGGTCTTGCCCTCAGAGAGCGAGGCCACTGCCTCAAGCCCGCTGGTGAACGCCTCTGCCTCTTCGGCAATGATCATTGCCGGGTCCGCAGCCAGCGGTTCGCTGTCCATCGCATTGACATAGATCGCGGCAGGACGCGTGTCCGGGGCCGGGGTCTTGGAATAAGGACGGGTGCGGAACGATGTCCACAGACCGGCGGCGCACAGACGTTCCACCACGCCCTCGGGTGAGGACACATCCCCTACCGCAGAAAAATCAACAGGCTCGGCTGCGCTCTCATCCACCTCGATCTCGATGCTGATCAACTTGCGCCGCGCGCCCCGATTGATCGCAGAGATCCTGCCGGTCACAGGGGAAACCACCTGCACATCTGGCATGTCCTTGTTGACGAGCACAGGGGCACCGGCCCCAACCACATCACCCACCTCCACGGGGATGCGTGGCTTCCACCCAAGATAGTCATCTCCAAGGATACCGACACGACGCAGTTCAGCCCCGTTTTCGATGTCAGCCCTTGGCGCTCCGGATATAGGGATGTTCAATCCCTTGCGTAGCAAGAAACGCTGCACAGTGTTCACCTCTTCAGATTGGCTGGGTAGCTTATGCAATGAGATTGCCCTGGGTGAAAGTGGTCATTTCCCCTCTTACCCAAACTTTTTTGGTTGAATTGAACCGCAATGTCGCACAAAAGCGCCTTGTTGTAGTGCAAAACGACCGATCCGTGACCGAAAAGGGGTTTCCACGTGCCTGACCTGACCAAATTCTCACGCCGCAGTTTCCTTCTGATGCCTCTGGCTTTTGCAGCCTGCAAACCATCGCAGGCCTTCTACAAGCTGACCGGCCTCACCATGGGCACGGTCTACAACGTGGTTGCCCATGATCCGGGGAACGGGGTGAACGAAGCTGACATTCAGATCGCCATCGACAGCGCCCTGGTCAAAGTGAACCAGCAGATGTCGAACTGGGATCCGAAATCCGAAATCTCGCGCTTCAATGCGCAGACCGGCACCGCTCCGGTCCAGGTCTCTGCCGATCTGTCAAATGTGATGCAGGCCGCAGAACAGGTGCATGTGGCCAGCGATGGTCGCTTCGACACCACAATCGGGCCGCTGATCGAGCTTTGGGGCTTTGGCGCTCCGGGGGCACAGGCCACGCCCGACATGACGCAGATTGCCGAGGCCCAGGCGCGTTCAGGTCACGCGAACACGCTGCAGGTTGGCACCAATGCGCTGCAGAAAACCCGCACTGACGCACAGGTTTATCTGGCGGCCATCGGCAAAGGCTATGGCGCTGACATGGTTGGCAAGTCGCTGGAAAAACTCGGCATTTCGGATTACATGGTGGAAATCGGCGGCGATCTTTACGCCTCGGGCCGCAATGAGGCCGGCCTGCCCTGGCAGATCGGGATCGAGAAACCCGCAGCCCTTTCGGGCGGGATGCAGGACGTGATCGGCGTTTCGGGTCTGGGCCTCGCATCCTCCGGCGATTACCGCAACTACTACGAAAAAGACGGTGTGCGTTATTCGCATGTGATCGACCCGAAAACCGGCCACCCGATCACCCACAAGACCGCCTCGGCCACGGTGCTGGCAGAAAACTCGATGCTGGCAGATGCCTGGGCCACGGCGATGCTGATCCTGGGCCGCGAGCGTGGTCTGGAAATCGCAGAAGCCCACAACCTCGCCGTGCTGTTCATCGACCGCGACGAAGCGGCAAGTGATCTGCGGTTCAAAACCTCGGCCAGCTCGCGTTTTACCGCGCTGACCGCCTGACAGTTTCGAGATCAAGCCGCGACCCGGCTTGATCTTCGCCTTGCCAGCCCCGATATGATATAGGGACACGCGGCAAGAACTGCCCGACAAAAAGAGGCGCACCGAGATGACCACCTTCTTCATGACTTTCGCCATTTTGCTGATTGTGATGCTGGGCATGGCGCTTGGGGTGATTCTCATGGGGCGCACGATCAAGGGAAGCTGTGGCGGGCTGAACGCGATCAGCGGCGCGGATCATTGTCTGGTCTGCAACAAGGAAATCGACCCGGACAGCCCCCTGCGGGACCGGCTGGAATGCCCGCGCAAGCGTGAGGCCCGCGAAAAGGCCGAACGGCTGGCTGCCGGTAAGGGCTGATACCCCTCCTGCCCTTCACAACATTCGCGACCAGCGACTGAGTTATCCCGCCGACAGCGGCACAAACGCCAGCACGGCCAGCGCACTTGCAGCCAGCCCCCCAAACACCCAAAGCTGCCAACGCGGCCCTTCTGCCTTCCACACCCGGCGATACTGATAGCCGCACAGGCAAGCCAGAACAAAGATGATCGTCGCCCAGAACGAGCTCAGCATCAGGCTATCTGTCGCAACTTCCATGTTTTTTCTCCGCTTTCCAATATTTGGGTTATGCTGAAACCATACGAGAATGACAATCCGTTCGGGAAGGAGAGGCCGCCATGCCGACATCTTACCAATCACCGATGCGCGGAGATGACAAAACTCCGCACACCCACAGTCAGGACACGCGCAGCATTCAGCGGGTCGAAAAATCCCACATCCACACAATTCTGGACCACAAAGGGCATGAGGTGATCACCACCTCGCCGACAGCCAGCATCAGTGACGTGGTCGCAATCCTGCGTGACAAACGCATAGGCGCCATCGTGGTGATCGATCCGGAAGGAGAGCTGGCCGGCATCCTGTCGGAACGTGACATCGTGCGGGCCCTTGCGGATCGCCCGGATCACACCCTGCCGGGACAGGTTCAGGAGCTGATGACGACGGATGTTCAGACCTGCAGCCCGGATGACAGCAGCGAATCCGTTCTGACGCGCATGACCGAGGGGCGGTTCCGGCATATGCCAGTGGTCGAGGGGGGGCAGCTGGTCGGATTGATCTCCATCGGCGACCTCATTCATCAAAAGCTGCTGGAACTCGAACACGAAGCCTTGCAACTGAAACAGCTGATTGTCGGGTAAGACCCTGATCCCCTGCTCTGCCCTGCGACAGCGGTATCGGATCGCTGCGATCCAGAACAGGGTCGCAAGGCCCGGGTCAGGATTGCATAGTCGAAGCCTTTGGGATCAACACCATCAGGCAAATCCGCTTGCCAATGAAAAAACGCACCGGATTGCACGGCGCCCCTGCCTGAAAACTTGGCATGAAAGAGTGAAGCCTCAAATCACATAGATTTCAGGATCTTACCTACTCTTCCAAAAAGAAATTCTTCTGGGGTGTATTTTCCGGGGGGGGTAAATGGTGCGGTCGAGAAGACTCGAACTTCCACTCCTGTTAAGGAACAGCGACCTCAACGCTGCGCGTCTACCAATTCCGCCACGACCGCACATCTAGGCTTGGTGAGGGGCGATATAGCGAAGGCTGAGGGGGATGTGAAGAGGAAAAGCGCCAGATCGGCAAAAAGATTTTCGCGCCCCCCGCCCTGCCTCCGAACGCCCTGTCAGGTCCGACATGCTGGCCTTTGACATTTCGTCTGTTCACTGCCAAATGAAACCCTATGAAAGCACCTGAAAACATGCCGCCCGTTACCTGGGAAACCGCCGAAACACTCGTTGACTATGAACAGGCCGTTGCCCGGATGGAGGCCCATGCCGACGCAATGGCCCGTGGTGAGGCCGGTGAGATGATCTGGCTGTTGGAGCATCCGCCCCTTTATACCGCGGGCACCTCGGCCGATCCGAAAGATCTGGTCGCGCCAGACCGGTTCCCGGTCTACCCGTCAAAGCGCGGCGGGCAGTATACCTATCATGGGCCGGGGCAGCGCGTGGCTTATGTGATGCTGGATGTGGGGGCACGGGGCCGCGATGTGCGCGCTTTTGTGGCTGCCCTTGAGGATTGGGTGATCAAGACACTGGCCGAATTCAACGTGACCGGAGAGAAACGTGATGGGCGCGTCGGCGTCTGGGTTGTGCGCGATGACAAACCGCTGACCGCCTTGGGCACCAAGCCCGAAGACAAGATTGCCGCGATCGGTGTGCGCCTTCGAAAATGGATCAGCTTTCACGGCATTTCGATCAATGTGGAGCCGGATCTGGAGCATTTCTCGGGCATCGTGCCCTGCGGAATCTCTGAACATGGGGTGACCAGCCTGGTGGATCTGGGCCTGCCGGTCACGATGGAGGATGTGGATGTGGCGCTGCGACGCTGCTTTGACGAGGTGTTTGGCTGACCCCAACCGCCGTTCCCCACAAGAGATTCGCCTGATCGCACGCTGGTGTCGCGAAACGGGCTGGTGTCACGACGCCGGGCGGCGGTTTTTTGCGTATATCCAACCGCCCCGGACACGCCATCTGATCACAATCCGATGATCGACAGGAGCGGAAATCACCTCTGGAAAGCGTCGTTATATGTGCCCTCTTTTTCCGGTCAGGAGGTGATATTCCGGTGTTTTCCCCGAAAACAGTGGTTTTCTCCGGCAATTTCAAGGGCATCCCGCCTGCCCTCACGCCCCCCGCAGCATTCCCCGCGCAAAATCGGAGAATTTCTTTCCATGTTAAGCACTTCTCTTTTGCAATCCGTTACAATCCGTCACAGCTCTGCCCCTTTCATTTCGCCCGATTTTGCGGCAAGGTCTGCGCGGAAATAATGTCACGTGCAGTAGCGTGGTTCTGTCAAACACGAGGACAAACATGAAAAAAGCTCTTACATCCGCCGCCCTTCTCTTCGCTCTGGCCGGTGCTGCCCAAGCCGAAGGTGATGCGGCCGCAGGCGAAAAAGACTTCAAGAAATGCAAAGCCTGTCACACCGTGGTCAGCCCGGAAGGCGACGTGATCTTCAAAGGTGGTAAAACCGGCCCGAACCTTTACGGGGTCGTGGGGCGTCAAATCGCCTCGGTTGAAGGGTTCAAATACGGCGCTTCAATCGCTGCTCTGGGGGAAACCGGCGCGGTCTGGACCGAAGACCTGCTGGCCGCCTACATTATGGACCCCAAAGGCTTCCTGAAAGAGCAGTTGGGGGATGGCAAAGCCAAGTCGAAAATGACCTTCAAGTGGAAAAAGCCGGAAAACATCATTGCTTACCTGGCAAGCGTGGCCCCGGCGATGGAAGCCCCGGCTGAAGAAGCTGCTGAAGAAGCGGCCGAGGGCGAATCGACCACCACCAACTAAGGCTGGCCCCTCAGGCGGGCGCTGTTTGGCGCCGCCAACCGCACAGAATATGCGTCCCGGCAGGCTAATCCCCTGTCGGGACGTTTTTTTTACCCTGCCGCCTGCATCACATTGTTGCGCGCAGCCCCCTTCCTATACTAAACACGTTAAAAAACAGACGGGATGACTCCCCCGTCAAAATCTAACCCGTAGGGAGGGTATCTATGGCGGACGCAGCCATTTCGAGCCATGACCACCACGATGATCGTGGGTTCTTTACCCGGTGGTTCATGTCCACCAACCACAAGGATATCGGCATCCTTTACCTGTTTCTGGCAGGTCTCACCGGCCTGATTTCGGTCAGCTTCACCGTTTACATGCGGATGGAACTGATGGAGCCGGGCGTTCAATACATGTGTATGGAAGGCGCGCGCTTCTTTGCCGATGCGTCCGCCGAATGTACCCCGAACGGGCACCTTTGGAACGTGATGATCACCTATCACGGCGTTCTGATGATGTTCTTTGTGGTGATCCCTGCCCTTTTCGGCGGATTTGGCAACTATTTCATGCCGTTGCAGATCGGCGCGCCGGATATGGCGTTCCCGCGGATGAACAACCTGTCGTTCTGGCTTTACGCGACCGGTGTGGCGCTTGGTGTGGCCTCGCTGCTCGCTCCGGGTGGCAATGACCAGCTGGGGTCTGGCGTGGGCTGGGTTCTGTACCCGCCGCTGTCGACCACCGAAGGCGGTTATTCGATGGATCTGGCCATTTTCGCGGTGCACGTCTCGGGTGCTTCGTCGATCCTTGGCGCAATCAACATCATCACCACCTTCCTCAATATGCGCGCGCCGGGCATGACGCTTTTCAAAGTGCCGCTGTTTGCATGGTCGGTATTTGTTACCGCCTGGCTGATCCTTCTGTCGCTGCCGGTTCTGGCGGGTGCCATCACCATGCTGCTCGTGGACCGCAACTTTGGCGGCACCTTCTTTGACCCGTCGGGCGGCGGTGACCCGATCCTTTACCAGCACATCCTGTGGTTCTTCGGTCACCCGGAAGTGTATATCGTGATCCTGCCCGGTTTCGGCCTGATCAGCCACGTCTTCGGCACCTTCGCCCGCAAACCGATCTTCGGCTATCTGCCGATGGTCTGGGCGCTGATTGCCATTGGTGTGATCGGGTTCGTGGTCTGGGCGCACCACATGTACACTGTCGGCATGTCGCTGACCCAGCAGAGCTACTTCATGCTGGCCACGATGGTGATCGCTGTGCCGACCGGCGTTAAGATCTTCTCGTGGATTGCGACCATGTGGGGTGGGTCGATCGAGTTCAAGACACCGATGCTGTTTGCTTTCGGCTTCCTGTTCCTGTTCACCATTGGCGGCGTGACCGGCGTGGTGCTGTCGCAGGCAGGTGTGGATCGTCTGTATCACGACACCTATTACGTGGTTGCCCACTTCCACTACACCATGTCGATGGGCGCGGCCTTCTGTATCTTTGCCGGTATCTATTACTGGATGGCAAAGATGTCGGGCCGTCAGTACCCGGAATGGGCTGGCAAGCTGCATTTCTGGCTGTTCTTCATCGGGGTGAACCTGACCTTCTTCCCGCAGCACTTTCTGGGTCGTCAGGGCATGCCGCGCCGCTATATCGACTATCCGGAGGCCTTCGCCTACTGGAACAAGATCAGCTCGATCGGCGCCATGATCTCATTCCTGTCGTTCCTGTTCTTCATCGGCATCGTGTTCTACACCCTGCTGGCGGGCCGTCGCGAAACGCGCCCGAACTACTGGAACGAATATGCGGATACGCTGGAATTCACCCTGCCCAGCCCGCCGCCGGAGCACACCTTTGAAATCCTGCCGAAGCAGGAAGAGTGGGATAAGGGCCACTCGCACTAAGGTGAGAAACAAGGGGAGGCCCGGGCAAGTCCCGGGCCTTTTCTTTTGGGCTGGGGAACAAGGGGGCGCTGCCCCCGTCCTTCGGACTCCCCCGGGATATTTCCCACCAGAAAATAAGGAGGGGGCGGGCTGTCTCCTGTCCTCGGTGAACATCGAAACACCTTCCAAGGGCATGAATGTCGAGGAGCACAAATGCCATATGAGTGGATAACGCCAAAGGGAGCGGGCGCTCCGCGTGCCGAGCTGCATCTCTGGCCTTACCGGTCACTGTCGCGGCGCGGGTTCGTCTGGGTGATCTCTGCCGTTTGTTTCGGGTTTGCGCTCCCGCTATTGGGGCTGCTGGGTCACCCCAGCCTATGGTTATTCCTGCCCATTTTGCTGGGCACGGTTGGTGGGCTTTGGTTCTTCATTGATCGCTCTTACCGGGACGGAGAGATTTTGGAGGAGCTGAAGATCTGGCCCGACCGGATCACCCTGACCCGCGACGGGCCACGTGGCGCCCATGCCGAATGGGAGGCCAACCCCTATTGGGTGACGATAGAGATGCACCCCAAGGCGGGGCCGGTAAAGAATTACATCACCTTGAAAGGCAATGAACGCGAGGTGGAAATTGGCGCGTTTTTGTCGGAGGGCGAACGGCCACAGCTCTACAAGGAACTGGTTCAGACCCTGAGGGATGTGAAGTCTGCGCAATAAAAAACCCCGCAGGACATGCGGGGTTTTCAAACGGTGCCGAACAGGTGCTCAGCCCAGCTTGTCTTTGACCATGGGGCCGACCCGACCGAAATCCATCTGG
The DNA here is from genome assembly GCF_025137635.1 of Aliiroseovarius crassostreae. NCBI lineage: Bacteria > Pseudomonadati > Pseudomonadota > Alphaproteobacteria > Rhodobacterales > Paracoccaceae > Aliiroseovarius > Aliiroseovarius crassostreae. Next base: position 2,106,324 of record NZ_CP080772.1, read on the forward strand.
CCGGTGTATTTGGCCTTGAGTTCGCCCATCACCTTGCCCATGTCGCGGATGCTCTCGGCCCCCACGGCAGCAATGGCCGCAGCAACGGCAGCTTCGGTTTCCGCTGCATCCAATTGTTTTGGCAGGAAATCCTCGATGATTTCGATCTCGCCACGTTCTTTTTCAGCAAGCTCCAGCCGGCCGCCTTCTTCATAGGCGCGCGCGCTTTCCTGTCGCTGTTTTACCATCTTGCCGAGAATCGCCAGCACGTCAGCGTCCGAGGTCTGTCCCTCCTCGCCACCCCCACGCAGGGCAATATCACGATCTTTGATCGCAGCATTGATCAAACGCAGGGTCGACAGCCGCACGGCGTCTTTGTCTTTCATCGCCGTTTTCAGGGCGTCATTGATACGGGCACGCATGTCCATGTCCTTTGGTCCGTTGTTGGTCCGAAGTCTGAATGTATCGAAAACTGCATTTTCAGGCAACACCCAACATATTGCGTCAGGCCTTTGAAATAAGGGAAAATATGTTTTTCAAGACTCGGCATCTCCCCCTTGACCCATCCGGCTCCTCCCCTTAGGTTCGCGCCAATTTGGCCTGCCGGAGTCGAGAAAATGTCAGCTGCCCCCCAACCAGAAACCGCCACCCCCACCGCCTGTCTTGCCCTTGCCGATGGCACCATCTTTTACGGGATGGGCTTCGGGGCCACCGGCGTGACGACCGCCGAGCTGTGCTTCAACACCGCTATGACCGGGTATCAGGAAATCATGACCGACCCGTCTTATGCAGGCCAGGTTGTCACCTTTACCTTCCCGCATATCGGCAACACGGGCACCAATGTCGAAGATGACGAAACGGGCGATCCGGTTGCCGCTGGCATGGTGGTGAAGTGGGATCCCACCGATCCTTCGAACTGGCGCAACACTGAAGAGCTGACCCTGTGGCTGGAGAAACGTGGCCGCATTGGCATTGGTGGGGTGGATACCCGCCGCCTGACCCGCGCCATTCGTCAGCAGGGCGCACCGCATGTGGCCATCGCCCATGACCCCAACGGCACGTTTGACGTCGAAGCCCTTGTGGCCGAAGCGCGGGCTTTTTCGGGTCTTGAAGGGCTTGACCTGGCCAAGGATGTGACCTGTGCGCAAAGCTACAAATGGGACGAAATGCGTTGGGCCTGGCCGGACGGATTTCCCAAGCAGGAAAACCCGCGCCACAAGGTTGTGGCCCTCGACTTTGGCGCCAAACGCAACATTCTGCGCTGCCTTGCCTCAGCGGGCTGCGATGTGACCGTGCTGCCGGCAACCGCAACCGCCGAAGAGGTGCTAGCCCACAATCCCGACGGGGTCTTCCTGTCGAACGGTCCCGGCGACCCTGCTGCCACCGGCGAATATGCGGTGCCCATGATCCGCGAAATCCTGGAAACCGACTTGCCGGTTTTCGGAATTTGCCTTGGTCACCAGATGCTTGCACTGGCACTGGGCGCACAGACCATCAAGATGAACCACGGCCACCACGGTGCCAACCACCCGGTCAAGGAACATGAGACTGGCAAGGTAGAGATCACCTCGATGAACCACGGTTTTGCGGTGAACGCTGACACCCTGCCCGAAGGGGTTGTGGAAACCCATGTCTCCCTGTTTGACGGGTCAAATTGCGGCATCAAGATCGAAGGCCGCCCGGTCTTTTCGGTGCAGCACCACCCCGAGGCCAGCCCCGGCCCAATGGACAGCTATTATCTGTTTGAACGGTTCGCATCGGCGATGGATGACCGCAAATAAGCCCACCGTTAAGTAAACGGCCACGTTATAATTCCTAAAGCCCGCTCAGCAATGCGCGGGCTTTTTTGGTTAACCCCCGATCAACTCACCAATTATGGGTAAGGTTAACCGGGCGTTAATCATTTTCCACGCATGGTGACCGGATATAACTCCAAATCCGGTTCCCATGTCTGCAACACCGCTTCGCCTAATTCAGAACCATGACACATCGCCGCCCGCCCCGGCGATGACGGATGCTCAGCACCCGCAGCGCAAGCAATTGGGACAGGTTCTGCTGGATATGGGCGCGCTTTCGAAAGAAAACCTTGAGATCGCAACCGCCTTGCAGCGCACCCAGGATGTGCGGCTGGGCGATATTCTGTTGGCTCACGGCTTCGTGCGCCGGGTTGACCTCTATGCGGCACTTGCGCGCCAGTATGGGTGCGGTATCGCCGATCTGCACAGGCACCCCCCGGATGTGCGACTTATCGACGATCTCAGCGCAGATTTCTGCATTCGAAACCGCGTGGTGCCGTGGAAAAATGTTGGTGGTGGAACCGTCGTCATTTGTTCACGACCCGATGAATTTGAGGCCCTGCAAAAGGAGTTTCCCGCGCATTGGGGGCGCAGCTTTCTGGCCATTGCCCCGGAAGAGGACATCCTCGACAGCCTTGTGGCCATGCGCCATCGCGCCCTGACCCAGCGCGCCGAAACCCGCGTGGCCGGGCATGAAAGCTGCCGGGGATGGAACCCCCGCACCGTTATCCGCTATGCAGCCCTCCTTCTGGCCATCCTGTGTGGCCTTTTCTTTTATTCCACCCTTGTTGGATTTTCGGTTCTGGTGGGCTGGGCCGTGTTCACCCTGCTGATGAATTCGGCGCTGAAACTGACCGCCAGCATTTTGTACTGGCGACGACAGAAAATCCCGGTGGATGATTTTGCCAGATCGGCAGATCTGCCCGGGCCTCATCGCCTGCCGATGATTTCGATCATGGTGCCGCTTTACAAGGAACGCGAAATCGCCGGACGGTTGGTTAAACGCCTGGAACGGATCATCTATCCCCGCGAATTGTTGGAAATCTGCCTGGTTGTCGAAGAAGATGACACCCTGACACAGAACACGCTGGCACAGGCAGATCTGCCGCGTTGGATGCGTCAGGTCATCGTGCCGCGCGGCGTGGTGAAAACCAAACCACGCGCCCTGAACTTTGCGCTCGATTTCTGTCGCGGGTCCGTCATCGGCGTCTATGACGCCGAGGATGCCCCCGCCGCAGATCAATTGCTGAAAGTGGCCCAGCGGTTTTCAGATCGTGGTCCGGAAGTGGCCTGCCTGCAGGGAAAGCTGGATTTCTACAATGCCCGCACAAACTGGCTAAGTCGTTGTTTTACTGTAGAGTATGCGAGCTGGTGGCGATTGGTCCTGCCCGGGGTCGAGCAAATCGGCTTTGCCATTCCCCTGGGCGGGACAACGTTATTTTTCCGCAGACGCGCCCTGGAAGAACTGGGCGGGTGGGATGCCCATAACGTCACCGAAGACGCGGATCTGGGCGTGCGCCTCGCGCGTCATGGATATCGCACGGAACTGATTGATACTGTTACCGAAGAAGAGGCGAATTGCCGGGCCTGGCCCTGGATCAAACAACGCTCACGCTGGATCAAAGGGTATGCCATGACCTATGGGGTGCATATGCGCCATCCCGCGCGGCTCCTGTCTGATCTCGGGCTTTGGAAGTTCATTGGCTTTCAATTGATTTTTCTCGGATCGCTGTCCGGGGTGTTGCTGGCCCCCCTGCTCTGGACCTTCTGGGCCTTCCCGCTGGGCCTGCCCCACCCTTTGCGCGACGTGATGCCCGATACCCTTCTGGCTCTGCTGGGGATCAGTTTTGCGGCTGCGGAACTCTTGACCATCGCCATCGGCATTCAGGCCGTGAGCGGCCCCAAACACAAATGGTTGCGAGGTTGGGTGCCCACCCTGCATTTCTACTATCCGCTTGCATCCATTGCCGCATTGAAAGGTTTTATCGAGATCATCACCCACCCGTTTTACTGGGACAAGACCCAGCACGGGAAGTTTGACACGCCGGCCACAGCCACCATTTCAGAAAGTTCCGCAAAACCGGTTCGGGTTTGACCCGTGGCGGGACATTTCCAGCTGCACGACCAGGTTCAAAGCGGTGCTGCGCTTCAGGTTAGCCCTGCTCCCGTCATGCGCCGTCTTGCGCGGAATCCAATTTGAGTCGGGTTTCAAACGCCTTGGAAATATGGGTTTTCAGCGCAGCACGGGCGGCCTCTCGATCGCGGGCCTCTATTGCGGTCACAATCGCATCATGCTCAGCAATTGCCACTTCGCTGCGCCCCTCTGCCGCCAGAGACGTGGTGGCCAGCAGCGCCATGGTGCGATGCACGAGGTCAAGCTGTTGCACGAGATAGCGATTATGGGACGCGAGGTGCAGGCGCTTGTGGAACCGGCGATTGGAGCGTGCCAGAGCCGCCGGATCATCCAGACGCGCCCGATCTTCTTCAACCATTTCGCGCAACACGCGGATTTCTTCCGGTGCCGCATGCTGGGCGGCAAGTGATGCGGCCAGGCCCTCAAGCTCGGCCCGCACAACATAGAGTTCGGCAAGTTGGTTATGCGTGAGGGACGCGACAATCAGGCTGCGCCCATCACGGGTCAGAAGCGATTGTGTTTCAAGCCGTTGCAAGGCTTCGCGAATGGGGGTGCGGGATACGCCGAACCGATCGGCCAGTTCGCTTTCAACCAGCCGGTCGCCGGGTTTGTAAACCCCGACATCAATTGCCTCAAGGATCAGCTCGTAGGCATCTTTGTGCCCTGATTTCACGTCTGCCACCTGTTCCTCCCGGATCCATCTTCGCGCAAGTTATGCACAGCGAAGCGCCACAAAGCAAACCCCAAGCCGTCACATCTCGTCGCAGATGCGTCCTGATCGCGTTTCCCACCTTTCCCCCATCGGGCCGAGAGGATAGATTTACGCCATGGTAGCTGATCAGTTTGCGCATATCTCGGAGTGGGTGTTCGACCTCGACAACACGCTCTACCCCCCTTCGGTCCGGCTGTTTGACCAGATCGAGCAGCGGATGACGGATTGGGTCATGCGAGAGCTTGGCGTGTCCCGGGACAAGGCCAACCACCTACGGCAGACCTATTGGCGCGATCACGGAACAACCCTTGCGGGCCTGATGAGAGAGCATGATGTGGACCCGGCCCCCTATCTGACCGATGTGCATGATATCTCCTTCGACGCGCTGGAGCCGGACCCGGCGCTGACGGCCCGGATCAGGTCACTGCCCGGGCGGCGAATTGTCTATACCAACGGTTCAGCCCCTTACGCAGAACGGGTGCTTGAGGCGCGCGGGCTGTCCGGGCTGTTTGACGCAATCTATGGGGTGGAGCATGCGGATTTCCATCCAAAGCCGGACCGTGCCGCATTCGAGGCGGTGTTTGCGCGGGATGGGATCACACCTCGACAGGCGGCTATGTTCGAGGATGATCCCCGCAATCTGGCAGTGCCACATGACCTGGGAATGCGCACCGTGCATGTGGCGCCCGACGCAGTCCCCGCCCAGCATATCCACCATCACACCGATGATCTTGCGGGATTTCTATCCCACCTGACAAGTTGAGGCCCTTATGACCGATTACAACGTGGATCTTTTCATTTCCGGCGGGGGGATCGCCGGGCAGGTCACGGCCTGCGCCTTTGCCGCAGCCGGATTTTCAGTGCTGCTTGCGGATCCTTTTGTGCCGGTCACCACGGCAGATGAAGAAAAATCCGACCTGCGCTCCACCGCGTTTTTACAGCCGGCACGTGGACTGTTTGACCGGATCGGCCTGTGGGACGTGCTTGCGCCGCATGCCAAACCGCTGGACCAGCTGGCCGTGATCGACACGGTGGGGTGGCCTCCGGAAATTCGGGACCGCCGTGTGTTTCAGTCCGCGGATATGAGCAACGACCCTTTCGGATGGAACCTGATGAACTGGGTCGTGCGGCGCGAAATCTGGGGATATCTGCAGGATCAGCCTGATATCACCGCGCTTTATGGTCACGGGTTCAAATCAATCGTGAACCGTTCGGAGGAGGCGATTGTCACGCTGGACAATGGCGCGCGGGTGCGCGCCCGGATGGCGGTGGCGGCCGATGGCAAATTCTCTCCCCTACGAGAGGCGGCCGGGATCACTGTCAGCACCACACGTTATGGTCAGAAATCCCTCGCCTTCACGGTTACGCATGAGCTGCCACATGACAATATCTCAACCGAAATCTACAACGAGGGCGGTCCTTTCACGATTGTGCCATTGCCCGACATAGACGGGCGCAATGCCTCGGCCATTGTCTGGATGAACAAGGGGCCGCGTGCGGTCGAACTGATGCAGATGCCGGTGCGGGAGTTTGAAGAGGTGATGTTTCATCGCTCCACCGGACTGCTGGGGCGCATGCGGCTTGAGGGGAACCGCTCTGTCTGGCCAATCATTACACAGACCGCTGATCAATTGACTGCGGGGCGGGTTGCGGTGATCGCCGAAGCGGCACATGCATTGCCGCCGATCGGAGCTCAGGGGCTGAATACTTCGCTGAATGATGTCATCGCCCTGCTGGACCTGGCACAAGCCCGCCCGACGGGGCTGGGTGATTCCGCAATGATGGCGGCCTATGCCAAGGTGCGGAGCGCTGACATTGCCAGACGCGCCCGCGCCATTGACCTGTTCAACCGTGTCACCCGTTCTGGCGACGGGACCATGCAGGCGGTTCGCCTGATGGGCCTCAAGGCAGTGCACGATGTCGCTCCGATGCGAAAAACCGTTATGAGAGCGGGGCTTGGCCCGAGATAGAAGCCCAGTTTTCGACATCCCCCTGTCGAACCGTCCCCACGGAAGCACCGAAGGGCTGGCCACCAGCCATGCGACCATATGGCACAATTTGAAAATACAGCATTCCCTTTCGTGAACAGCTGCAGCATAAGGCGGCAAGCAAAATTCTAGGAGAAACGCACATGGCTGCCGAACTGCCCCCCGAACAAAAAGCTGCCGATGCCAAGGCAGAAAAAATGGCCTGGGGTATCTGCGCCCTGATCATTGTTGCGCTTGCAGGGGGTTTCCTGACCCTTGGCCTGCCCGGTGTGGGTCTGGTTGCGCTTGGGTTGGTTGCCGTGATCTATGTCCTGCTGATCATGATGGCTGGTGGCAAAGGCTGACCGACCGGAAATGGCATTAAGAAAGGCGCGCTCACCCGGCGCGTCTTTTTTTATTGCCCAAGGCCCCCTCAGGCCAGCATCACGTTATCTGCCCGCCTAACAACTAGAAAACTAGTTTTCTAGTTTTCTAGTTTTCTAGTTTTCTAGTTTTCTAGTTTTCTAGTTTTCTAGTTTTCTAGTTTTCTAGTTTTCTAGTTTTCTAGTTTTCTAGTTTTCTAGTTTTCTAGTTTTCTTCGAAATGCGCTTCCCTTCCGTCCAGTCAAGCAGTGTGGGCATGCTTCACCGCACATTAACCATTCACCTTCATGATGAAAGAACATTTCAAGAACGCACTCTGAACGACAAAGGTCTACCATGATCGACAGCACAAATGAGGATATTTCCGCCAGCCTGACCGCTCTCTCGCACCCGCGGCGCATGGCCATTTTCCGCCTGCTCGCCGCCCAGCCCAAAGCAGAAATGTCCTTTCAGACCCTTCAGGCCGCCACCAAAATCCGAACCACACCCCTGGTGCACCACCTGCGTGAGATGGAAAAAGCCTGGCTGCTTTCACGCCAGCGCAAGGGGCAGGAAACCTATTATTCACTCACCCCGGAAAGCCTCATGAGTTCGATGGACTGCCTGTTCGAAATTCTCAACATGAGGTATCGGCGGGCCACAGATCTTGGCGCGGCGGCCTAAAGAGGACCCGGTCTGCGCTCCTCAGACAAGAGCACATTGGCCTCAACATCCCCAACCCCGGGCAAGGTCATGATACGGCGACGCAAAACCCGTTCAAAATCGGCAAGGTCACGCGCCACGACGCGCAGGCGATAGTCATAAAGCCCAAGCACATGCTCAACCGTCTGCACTTCAGGAATAGCAGAAACGGCGCGTTCAAAATCTTCAAGGCTGACACGGCCTTTTGTGGCAAGTTTCACACCAAGAAACACCGCCACCCCAAATCCAAGCGCCTCTCGGTCAAGATCCAACCGCCGGCCAGCCAGCACTCCCTCTTCAGTCAGGCGCCTGATCCGCCGCCAGGTGGCGGGTTGCGACAGCCCCACCTCGCGCCCCAGCGCCCCAGCGGATTTCGTTGCATCCTCTTCCAAGGCCCGAAGAAGCGTACGGTCGATGTCATCAAGCTCCATCATAGCGGCAAACCGTCATCATTCTTGATCCGCGCCACATGCATCAGGGCTTCAATATCGGCAATATGCGGAAGGGCGAGGATCTGGTTGCGATAAATCGACTGATAATGTGGCATATCACGCGCAATCACAGAGAGGCGCACATCCACCCGGCCAAGGAATGTCTGGATCTCGATCACTTCGGAAATCGTGCGCGCCGCTTCGATGAAGTCATCAAATGCGCGCGGTTGGGTTTTGTCCAGCGTCACCCGCAGACTGACTTCTACCGCATACCCCAAAGCTTGCCAGTTGATCACCGCGCGCGGTCCACGCAGCACTTTGCGGTCGCGCAGACGCTCGATCCGCCGCGTGAGCCGGGCCGATGAAAGCCCCAGCCGGTCCGCAAGGTCCGGCGTTGACATCATTGGATCCGCCTGCATCTGTCGCAGAATGCGCCGATCAAGATCATCGAGCATGATTTTTCCATATTTTTCTATTTTTGCGCATGAACTATATCAATTATTCCAAAACTTCCAACCATTCTCATCTCGCATCCCGGATTGCACTGCCTATGATGCCCTCAAACACACACCGCAACACGAACCGCGAGGGAAAATCATGCGCGTTTATTACGATCGCGATTGCGACATCAACCTGATCAAAGACAAGAAAGTGGCCATTCTGGGCTACGGTTCGCAAGGCCACGCCCACGCGCTGAACCTGCGTGACTCGGGTGCCAAGAACCTTGTGGTTGCCCTGCGCGAAGGCTCGGCCTCGGCCAAGAAAGCACAGGCCGAAGGTCTGGAAGTCATGGGCATCGCCGAAGCCGCTGCCTGGTGTGACGTCATCATGTTCACCATGCCCGACGAACTGCAGGCTGAGACCTACAAGAAATACGTTCACGACAACATCAAACCGGGCGCAGCCATCGCGTTTGCCCACGGTCTGAACGTGCACTTTGGCCTGATTGAGCCGAAAGAAGGCGTTGACGTGATCATGATGGCGCCGAAAGGCCCGGGTCACACCGTGCGCGGCGAATATGTCAAAGGCGGCGGCGTGCCCTGCCTCGTGGCCGTTGACACCGACGCCACCGGCAAAGCGCTGGAAATCGGCCTGTCCTATTGCTCGGCCATCGGTGGTGGTCGCTCGGGCATTATTGAGACCAACTTCCGCGAAGAGTGCGAAACCGACCTGTTCGGCGAGCAGGCTGTTCTGTGCGGCGGCATCGTTGAGCTGATCCGTTGCGGTTTCGAGACCCTGGTTGAAGCTGGCTACGCTCCGGAAATGGCTTACTTCGAGTGTCTGCACGAAACCAAGCTGATCGTGGACCTGATCTATGAAGGCGGCATCGCCAACATGGATTACTCGATCTCGAACACTGCAGAATACGGCCAGTACGTCACCGGCCCGCGCATCCTGCCCTATGAGGCCACCAAGAAAGCCATGAAAGAATCGCTGGAAGACATCCAGACTGGTAAATTCGTGCGCGACTTCATGCTGGAAAACGCCGTTGGTCAGCCGACCATCAAAGCTGCCCGTCGCCACAATGACGAGCATCAGATCGAGGTTGTCGGCAAGAAGCTGCGCGACATGATGCCGTGGATCTCGGCTGGCAAGCTGGTTGACCAGGAAAAGAACTAAGACAGAGCGCGGGCTTTCCCCGCTTCTGTTGAAAGGCGTCCCAATTGGGGCGCCTTTTTTCATTCCCCACCGTTAGACCAGCTTCTCCATAAAACACTGGCCAAACACGTAATCCCAGCCGGGATCATACCCGGCATGTTGTGTTGACGCCTCATCGCCGAGGGCCTCCCATCCATCATGGATCAGCTCAATCTCGGTCTGGGTGGCCAGTTGGACAAACCGCAGCTGAACCCGAGTGGCCTGCCCCGGATCGCGGCCGGGATGCCAGGAAAATACGACTCTGGATGGCGCATCCCAATGCAGCACCCGCCCCCAAAGTGCCTCGTCCCCCTTTGGCAGGACCTCATATATCCGGCCCCCTTCCCGGGTTTCGAAATGCACCTCTTGCGGTAGGCCCCCCATATTTGCCGAGACGGAATGGGTCGCAACCGGCCACCAATTGCCAAGTCCGAGTGTAAAGAATTCAAACAGTTCTTCACGCGGCAGAGGGGAGCGGACAGTTTTGATGATCGGCGGCAACATGGCAGTCTCCTGCCCTATCTTACGCCATTTTTGCCCATTGGTCACTTACGCCCCGGCGGACGAATTCGCTTTTACAAGAAATACCAATATGCCAGATGTCGGAGCATGACACATCCTACCCGCCTCGACTGGTTCATCCTTGCCATACTTGGCCTGTTTTTTGGGGCAAGCTTCATGGGGGTTTCCGTCGCCCTTCAAGGGTTTGGCCCGCTCAGCATCGCAGCCTATCGCATCGCTCTGGGGGCGCTTTTGCTGGTTGTGTTCGCAAAAGCAAGCGGGCGACGCATGCCGGCCCTCTCTGCTCCAAATGGTATTGCTGTCTGGGCGGCGGCGATCGCGATGGGGGCCTTTTCCAACGCCATTCCGTTTTTCCTGCTGGGCTGGGCGCAGGCCTATGTCGCGTCAGGTTTTGCCGGGGTGTCGATGGCGGCCATGCCTCTGATCACCCTTATTCTGGCCCATTTCCTTGTGTCAGGAGAACGCATCACGCTGCGCCGCCTGATTGGCATCCTGATCGGGCTTGCCGGGGTCTTGGTCCTGATCGGCCCGTCTGCCTTTGAAAGCACGGGGCTGGCGCTGGAAAATACTGCCCGTCTTGTCTGCCTGGCAGCCGGGGCCTGTTACGCGATTGGCTCTATCGTCGCGCGCCTGTGCCCGGATGTGGATCGCCGCGCATTTGCGGCCACGGCCCTTGTGGCTGCGACCGTAATGATTGTGCCCGTAGCCCTGTGGCAAGAGGGGATACCGCGCGAATTGCCATCCGCCCTACCGGTGCTTTCCGTGATCCTTCTGGGGATCTTTCCAACGGCACTTGCCCAGATTTTTCTGGTGATCCTTGTGCGGCGGGCAGGCCCCACCTTTCTCAGCCTGGTCAACTACCAGGTGCCGCTCTGGGCCCTGTTCCTTGGGGCGGTCCTGTTGGGGGAGGCGCTGCCCTCCAGCCTGATCTGGGCAATGCTCCTGATCCTGATCGGTGTGGCGATAAGCCAACTCGGCGCCCTGACCCGCTTGTTTGCGCGCGAGACTGACACTTGAACATTTTCAATTTTTACAAAGAAAAAGGCGGTGCATTGGGCACCATCTTTACATTTTCGAACATATGCGCGGGTAACCCCAAGATTAATGCGTTTCGGGATAAACTTGAGACACATGTTTATTCCGAAACGCCCACAACTTTGATTTCTTTTACAGCGTTTCGGTTTCCTCTTGCGTCAGGTTAAAGCCGAAACGCTTTAGGACACCGCGGCCTCAACCTCGGCAACGATCCCTTCGACCACCTCAGACAACAGCCCTTCATCCTCGCATTCCGCCATCACGCGGATCAGGGGTTCGGTCCCGGACTTGCGGATCAACAGCCGTCCCTTGCCCTCAAGCACGCCTTCCGCGTCCGAAATCGCGGCCTGAACGCTGGAGATTTCAAGGGGGGTCTGCCCGGCACCGTAGCGCACGTTTTTCAACAGTTGCGGCACGGTTTCAAACATCTGGCACAGCTCAGACGCAGGGCGTCCGGTCTCAACCATCGCGGCCAGAAACTGGATCCCGGCCAGCAGACCGTCACCGGTGGTGGCATAATCGCTCATCACGATATGGCCGGATTGTTCGCCGCCCAGATTATACCCACCCGCGCGCATTGCCTCGACCACGTGCCGGTCCCCGACCTTGGTGCGCAGAAGATCCAATCCTTGCCCCTGCAAAAACCGCTCCAGCCCGAGATTGGACATGACCGTTGCCACCAAAGTGCCCCCTTTGAGCATTCCCTGGCGCGCCCAATGACTGGCAAACATGGCCATGATCTGATCGCCATCTGCCACCCGGCCCGTCTCGTCGATGATCATGATCCGATCGGCATCTCCGTCCAGGCAGATCCCCAGATCCGCACCCGTCTCGATTACGGTTTTCGCCGCGAGCGCCGTGTCGGTCGATCCACAGCCCTTGTTGATGTTGGTCCCGTCAGGGGATACACCGACCGTCACGATATCGGCCCCCAGCTCCCAAAGCGCGTCTGGCGCGGTGCGATAGGCCGCCCCGTTGGCGCAATCCACCACGACCTTGATCCCGCTCAGGCGTTTTTGCGCGGGGAAGGTGGTTTTCAGATATTCGGTATAGCGCTGGCGCGCTTCTTCGATCCGCTTGGCCCGCCCGATATTTTGCGGCTGCACCGGATCCACACCAGCCTGCACCAGCCGCTCAATCTCGGCCTCATCCGCATCAGACAGTTTGAAGCCGTCGGGGCCAAAAAACTTGATCCCATTGTCGTGAAACGGGTTATGCGAGGCCGAAATCATGATCCCCAGATCTGCCCGCATCGAATGTGTCATGCGTCCAACCGCCGGTGTCGGCACCGGCCCCAGCAGCAGCACGTTCATACCGGTTGAGGTCAGCCCGGCGGTCAGGGCGTTTTCGATCATATACCCCGACAGGCGCGTGTCCTTACCGATGACAACCCGATGCCCGTTGGATCCGTCCCGGCGAAAATGTCGCCCGGCCGCAGCCCCCAGTTTCAGCGCCATTTCCGCCGTCATCGGCCAGCTATTGGCCAATCCACGCACCCCATCCGTGCCAAACAGTTTTTCCGTCACAACGCGTCCCTCGTCATCAATACGTTTTGCAATCGCAATGCCTGAGCCGTTTCCCGGACATCATGCACGCGAAGAATATGTGCACCCTGCCGGACCCCATCCAGGGCCACGGCGATAGAGCCGGGCGCGCGGTCTTTTGCCTCATCCGCCTGACCCAGCGCCCCGATGAAGCGCTTGCGCGACACACCCAGCAGGATCGGCAGTCCCAGATCATGTAGCAAGGCCAGCGCGCGCAGCAAAATCACATTGTGCTGCAGTGTTTTACCAAACCCAATTCCCGGATCGGTGATAATACGATCCCGGCGGATCCCCGCTGCCTCAGCCAGGGCAATCCGTGCTTCGAGATGTTCCAGCACCTCAAACGTGACATCCTCATACCGCGGGTCATCCTGCATGTTTTCAGGCAGCCCCTTGGCATGCATCAGGCACACGGGCACATCGCGTTCCGCAACGAGATGGGCAAGCTCCGGGTCAAATTCGAACGCCGAGACATCATTCACCATATCCGCCCCCGCCTCCAGCGCCGCCTCGGCCACTGCGGATTTGCGGGTATCGATTGAGATCGGCGTTGTGATGCCAGCATCCCGCAGGGCACGGATCACAGGCGCGGTGCGGCGGATTTCTTCCGCCACATCAACTTCCAGAGCACCGGGGCGAGTGCTTTCCCCTCCGATATCGAGGATATCCACATCCCCCTCCATCGCCCGCGCCCGTGCCACGGCGGCACTGACCGTGGCCAGATCCCCCCCGTCGGAAAAGCTGTCTGGGGTAACGTTCAGGATCCCCATCACACGCGGTCGATCCAGCGACAGTCCGGCAATTGCGGCACGCGGCGACGAGAGGCGGGCAAGCACCTCTTGCGGGCAATCGTCAAGCACCGTCACTCCTGACGCCCCCGTGCGGTCCCGCCACATCACCTGATCAAACCAGAGATCCGCAGACCCAGCGAGCGCGCGCCCGGAATACGGCGCGCCCATGCGTGGGATCGGTTGGTAGCGCCGGGTCACAGCGCGCGCTCCAACCCGTCTGGGTCTGAAATCTGGCAAGCGGATGCCGCTCCCAGCTCCTGCCCGAGCCACTCAAGCAGGGTTTCGGGCCTCAGCTCCGCCGGGCCATCAACCGCATCCATAACCATCTTGGTTGGGGCCCAGACAGAGATCTGTCCGTTTTTCATCCCCCAATCCAGCTCTGTTCGCGTCCCCACCGCCTTCATGCGCGGATCACGGGCCGCAAGCACGCAGGCGTTTTGCTCAATGGCCAGCAGGTTGATGCGGCGCTGGCTGGATGGGTCCTGAACCTGCGGGACAGGCCCCTCACCGGGGCCAACCAGCAGCACAACCGGGGCTGCGTCTTGTTCCCAGCGATCAAGGGCATTGGTCAGTCCGGGGGCAGCGATGGCCCCTGCCCGCAGATGGATCAGGCGCGGGCGGGGTGCCTCAGTTGGAGACGCGGCCTGTTGCCCGGTTCGGCCACGCACAATCTCAACCCCAAGATTGCCAGGCCCCCGGTCGAGCTTTTCGATCCGCACAAAGACGCGCAGCGGTTGCGGTTCGCGCAAAATCCGCTCAGCAATACGTTCCGCAAGGGTTTCCAGCAGGTTCAGCCGCTCCGCGGCAAGCTCACCCGTGATGGCTTCGGTCACCGCGTCATAGGACAGGATGTCATCCACGTCATCGGTTTGTGCGCCCGTGCTGGGGGCCACCTCGACCACAACCGAAAATCGAAGCCTCTGGGTGACGTCACGCTCCGCCTGAAAGGCGCCAATTTCAACCTTAACCGTATGATCCCGCACCGAGATCCGGTCTGGCGGGTTGGGGCCGCCCATCTCGATGGCGCGCGCTTCAAGCGGCTGAAAGGCTGTGCTGTTGTCCATAGCGGTGCTGATCCCATACTGCGCAAATGTTTTGCGCAATAATGCCTGAAAACGCCACCAAAAGACCAGCCGGTTCCGACAGGCCAAGGCGGGAAAGCGCACCCAGAAAAGGGATCAGTTGGACGACACGCGCACCGGCATCTTGTAAAAACGGTGCACGCCGATATTTGCGGTGCGCTCAAACCGTTTGGCCCATTTCGGGTTCACCGCCGTGGTGTGGTAATGGGTGGCGCCTTTGGTCAGGCTGCGCGGCGCGCCATCAATCATGGCCTTGGCCACTTTGCCGACATTTTCATAGGCTTTGGGTTCATGGATCACCTCGGCCCGCCCGTCGCAGGTATAGGTGAACTGGCACTGGTATTTCCGACCGGTCCCCTGATTGACCACGCCGCAGATCGAGTTCGGGAAACGGGCATGATCCACACGGTTCAGGATCACCTCAGCCACCGCAAACTGACCTTTCAAGCTTTCCCCGCGCGCCTCGAAGTAAAGCGCCTCGGTCAGGCATTGCCATTGATCCCCCCCGCGCGCCTTGGGCTGGGCGGCCAGCCATTTGCGAGTATAGCGATTGGCCGCGCCACTCGCGGATGGATCTGCGTCCAGACTGGCCAGTTTCTCAATCTGGTCTTCCGGCATGGCTTCCAGACCTGCGCGCTCTTTCTGAAACAGCTTGGTGAACAGCAGGACCATCGGGTTTTCATCCCCACTCGCTGCTCCAGTTTCGCGTCCGGCACCATCCGCATCGGCCATAAGGGACATAGGCGCGGCGGCCAGAACCGATCCGAGTGCGATCGCACGCAACAAGGTCGTTACATTGGTTTTCAGCATTTCGCCCACTCCAGTTCCACTAAGATCCATCCAGGATGGCCAGTTGACGAGGCGATTTACGCGAAAAACCCCTTCACGTCCAGTGCGACGAAATACCCCGCCCCACTGGTCGCTGTTTCATGCCGAGAAATTTATGCTGCACCGCAACATATTGTGGCTGGTCAGCCCCCTCCCCCCAGCTTGGCGGCAACCGCCAAATGCGCGGCCGCCAGCCGGGCGACGGGCACACGGAAGGGGGAACAGGACACATAAGAGAAGCCTTTGTCGCGGCAAAAGCGGATTGATTCGGGGTTACCGCCATGTTCACCACAAATCGAAAGGGTCAGATCCGGATCTTCTTCACGCCCCCTCTGCGCCCCGATTTCCAGAAGTTCACCCACCCCGTCCGTGTCGAGAACATGGAACGGATCCTCTTCAAAAACGCCTTGCCTGACATATTCCCCCATGAACCGCCCCGCATCATCGCGCGACAGACCATAGGTCATCTGGGTCAGGTCGTTGGTCCCGAAGGAGAGGAAATGCACATGTTTGGCGATTTCCCCCGCCTGCAGCGCGGCACGGGGCGTTTCAACCATCACCCCAAGCCGATAGGTGAATTCTTCGCCGCGCTCGATCCGAACCGCCGCTGCAACCGCATCAATGCGCGCCTTGACGATTTCCACCTCACGTTTGGCGGACACCAGCGGGATCATGATTTCCGGCACCACCGGCTTTCCAGATTTGGAGGCATCCAGCGTGGCTTCAAAGATGGCGCGGGCCTGCATATCGTAGATTTCCGGCACCGTGACCCCAAGGCGCACACCACGCATCCCCAGCATCGGGTTGAACTCCCGCAGGCCAGCCACGCGACGTTCCACCGCTGACATGCCAAGGTCCAAAGCCTCCGCCAGCTCACGGATCCCTTCACGACCATGCGGCAGGAACTCGTGCAGCGGCGGGTCAAACAGACGGATGCAGACCGGCAGCCCCTGCATGATCTCAAACAGTTCGGTGAAATCCGCCCGCTGCATCGGCAGCAGACGGGCAAGGGCCGCGCGCCGGTCTTCGGGTTGGTCCGCAAAGATCATCTCGCGCATGGCCAGCAGGCGATCATCGTCGAAAAACATGTGTTCCGTCCGGCAAAGGCCGATGCCCTCTGCCGCAAACATCCGTGCATTGCGCGCATCTGGCGGCGTGTCCGCATTGGTGCGCACACCGATGTCCCGAAACTCATCTGCCCAGGACATCAGGGTCTGAAAACTCTCGCCCAATTCGGGTGGCAACATGCCAACCGCCCCGAACAAGACCTCGCCCTTGGCGCCGTCAATGGTGATCACATCCCCTTCGCGCAGCTCGCGCCCCTGGGTGGAAATGATCTTTTTGTTCTTCTTTTCCAACGTCATACCGTTGGCCCCCACCACACAGGGCAGACCAAGACCGCGGGCAATCACCGCCGCATGGCTGGTGATGCCACCTCGGATGGTCAGGATCCCCCGGGCGGCATGCATACCGCGAATATCTTCGGGGCTGGTTTCCCGGCGCACCAGGATACAATCCTCGCCCTGCGCGGCCATGGCCTGGGCATCGCGGGCGGAAAAGACGATCTTACCGGTTGCGGCACCCGGGCTTGCGGCAATGCCCGACACAAACACGTCGCGCGCGCCTTCGGGATCGACCTGACTGTGCAGAAGTTCGGTCAGGGCGCGGGGGGGAATGCGCATCACCGCCTCTTCACGGGTGATGATCCCCTCTTTTGCCAACTGCACCGCGATACGCACATTGGCGCGTTCACTGCGGGCAACGCGCACCGCGTCGAGGATAAACAATTCCTCATTGTCGATGGTAAATTCGACCTCCATCTCCTCACGCAGCCGGGTCCGGCACAGGTCGCCGCAGTCCAGAAGCGCCTGGAACATTTCCGGCAAGACCTCTTCAATCGATCGACCGCGCGGGTCACGGGTCAGATACATCACATCGCGGTCATCCGCATCGGTCAGCGCATCGCGCCCCTGGCTTTTGCACAGGTAGCGCCCGCGCAGCTCTCGATGGCCGGTCTGGCCGTTCACGAACTGGATCACGCCGGAGCCACAGATATCGCGCCCAACCCCAAGCGCCATCTGCTGCACAACAAGGCCAAGCCCCGCATCCGCGGGCGCGCCTTTGGCTTCGCGCAAAAGCCGCGCCGTGGTGCCCTGCCAGGCCCGCGACATGGAGCGCAGCACCTCGGTCAGTTGCACTTTGGGGTCTTGCGGAAAATAGCTGTCCGTTTCTTCTTCATAAAGGTCGAGTGCTGCCTGAACCGTGTCAGCCGTGGGCTGCGAAAACTCATCAAATTCGTCCGGGTCCAGCCGCCAGACATGCACCGCATAGGCCTGGATAAAGCGCAGGTAAAGCGCGTGCGCTGCCATTTCCCCGTGTGTTTCCATGAGCTTGGCGTGAACCACGTCATTCATCCCGATATTCAGGATCGCACCGGGCCCGCCCCAGTCGGAATCTTCCGAGGACGGCCGCACCGAGACCAGAGGGTCGGAACCAAAGCGCGCCAGCATCGCATCCAGATCGGGCATTTCCCCGGCGGACACCGCCCGCACCGCGTCAAAAGACAGCGCCATGGTGCGCGGCACCGGCATATCGAGCCGGATCAGCCGTTGCAGGCATTTCGCCCGGCCACCATGTTGTGACACATGGATATCCGCCGTTGGGGTAATTTCCGTAAATCCGAGATCGCTCATAATTCTGCACCGCAGCAAGGGGTTTTGCTCAGCATAGCAAGGGCTGTGCATCACACAAGGGGCGTGGGTGTGGAAAAGGAGGAAAGGGGCGCTGCCCCTCGCGCTTCGCGCTCACCCCGAGATATTTGGGGCAAGAAAAAGGGCGCCGGATTTTGCGGCGCCCCCTTGTGGTTTTACCCTTCGACCCTGGTGAGGTCGGCCACCGAAAGGCAGATTTGCCGGATCCGCGACAGCAGGTTCAGGCGGTTGCGGCGGATAATTTCATTCTCGGTGTTGATCTGCACCGCCTCGAAGAAAGCATCAATGGGCGCGCGCAGGGCGGCCATCGAGGTCATGGCGGCGGCGAAATCTTCGGCCTGCATGGCCGGTTGGATCGCCGCCTCGGCGGTATCAAGGGCTGCGAAAAGGGCTTTTTCGCTGTCATCCTCAGCGAATTTCACATCCGCGCCGTAGGAATATTCCACCCCATCCTTTTCCTCGGCCTGGGTCAGGATGTTGTTGGCGCGTTTGAAGCCTTGCAGCAGGTTTTCACCGTCATCGGTCTTGAGCAGACCCGACAGGGCCTCGGCCCGTTTGACCAGCAAGGTAAGGTCATCATTGCCCGGCATGGCAAGGCAGGCGTCGATCACGTCGTGGCGGATGCCTTGGTCCTTCAAGTAGACCTTGAGGCGGTCGTGGAAGAAGGAGAGGAGATTGTCGGAAGTATCCGGCAGCGCTGCCTTCACCTCTTCCAGATGTTGGGTCAGGTCACCGTCAAAATGGTCAAGCACGGTGCGCAACGCAGCCCCGAACACCCCATGGTCCGCAATCTCGCGATCAAGATCCGCCAGCAGGGCGTTTCGCTGTGCGGCATCATCTTCCAGGGAAATTTCGTGACGCAGCAACTGCGCATCGAAAAGCTGATCGAGATTAACCCGCAACCCGTTTTCCAACACCAACCGAATGACCCCAAGGGCTGCACGGCGCAGCGCAAACGGGTCTTTTGACCCGGTGGGTTTTTCGTCGATGGCCCAGAACCCGGTCAGCGTGTCGAGCTTGTCGGCCAGTGCGACAGCCACCGAGGTGGGGGCCGAGGGCACATCATCGGACGGGCCCAGCGGCGAATAATGCTCGGTGGCGGCGTTGGCGACTTCCAGCGGGTGCCCCGCGGGACCAGCGTAATATTTACCCATCAAACCTTGCAGTTCGGGGAATTCATAGACCATTTCCGTGCTGAGATCGGCCTTGGCCCAGCGCGCGGCACGTTCCGCCAGATCGGCGTCAGCGCCGATGGTGGGAGCGATGGCGCGGGCGAGAGTTGCGATCCGGTCGATCCGCGCGGCCTGCGTGCCCAGCTTGTTGTGGAAGGTCACGTTGGTCAGGCTATCAAGCCATTTCTGCCCACCCGCTTCGGCTTCGCGAATGTCGTTTTCCCAGAAGAATTTCGCATCTGCCAGACGGGCAAACAGCACTTTTTGATTGCCTGCCAGAATGGTTGCGCCATTGTCGGCGGTCTCCACATTGGCGACGGTGATGAACTTCTCGATCCGGTCGGTTTTCGGGTTCTTGACCGAGAAGAACTTCTGGTGCTCGCGCATCGAGGTTTGCAGCACTTCGGGCGGCAGGGTGATGAAATCATCGGCAATATCGCCCATCAGCACGACGGGCCATTCCACCAGACCGGCCACTTCACGCAAAAGAGCGGTGTCTTCCACGATCTCCAACCCCTGTGCGAAAGCTGCGTTCTTGGCGTCTTCCCAGATATGATCTGCACGCTCCTGCGGGTCGAGAACCACCTTGGCGGATTTCAGCTTGGTGGCGTAATCTTCAAACCCGGTGACGGTGATTGTGCCCGGTGCCATGAAGCGATGCCCCTGGGTCGTGTCCCCCGAGCGGATCCCGTCAACCTCCATCGGCACCACGTCGGCACCGGCCTCATCGCTGAGGATACAAAGGATCGAATGCAGCGGGCGCACCCATTTCAAGCTGCCACTGCCCCAGCGCATCGACTTGGGCCAGGGGAAGTTGCGGATGGTTTTTTCCAGCACCTCGGCAATGATCTCAGCCGCCGGGCGGCCCTTGTTTTCGATCATTGCAAAATAGACCGGCCCTTTCGGCGTGTCGCGTTCCACCAGCTGATCACGGGTCAGGCCCGCACCACGCAGGAAGCCCTCAATCGCCTTGTCCGGCGCGCCCACCTTGGGGCCCTTGCGTTCTTCGCGCGTGTCAGGCGAGGCGGCAAGCAGACCGTCAATCGCCAGCGTCAGGCGACGCGGCGTGGACAGCGCATGGGCGCCAGCATAGGTCAGACCGGCCTCGACCAGACCGTCAGTCACGAGTTTCTTCAGATCCTGGGCCGCGCGGGTTTGCATCCGGGCGGGGATTTCTTCGGAGAAGAGTTCAATCAGCAGGTCAGGCATTGGGTCTCGCCCTTTTAGTCGTCATATTTTTCGTTCAGTTGATGCCAGGTATAGCCCCGGCCATCGGGAAAGATGGCAATCACGCGATCGACGCCATCCTTGATATTTTTCTCGCCCAGAAACGCGATCGCATCGCCCTCTTCCAGCGCGTAGCCAATCGCCTGGGCGTCGAAACAGTCAAACCAGCCGGGGGCCACAAGCGGCGTCGCACGGTCGTAAACCTCGAAGGTTTCGGTCAGCATGGCCAGCGACATGGTGGTGGTGAAACAGCCCCGAAAGCGCAGCGGAGAGCTGTCGCTGTCAATCCCGTCAAACTGGTCATAGATCACCGTTTCAGGCTGGCCGGTGACCACATTGATCATCCGCAATTCCGTATCCGCCGCGGCAGGTTCATAGAACGCGTAAAGCTGGGTGTAATAGACCACAGCCCCAAAAATGAGGGAGGATGCGATAATCATGATACCAAGAAGTTTTCCGCTCATTTGCCTTTTGCCGCCTGTCCCGCAGGATTACGCCTGATCCGCCACATATCCACCGGCGCCGGTCTGCACAAAGGCATCGGCGCAAAGCTTTGCCAGCGCACGGACGCGGCCAATGTAAGCCTGACGTTCGGTGACCGAGATCACCCCGCGCGCGTCAAGCAGGTTAAAGAGGTGCGAGGCTTTGATGCACTGGTCATAAGCCGGGTGGGCCATGATAATGCGCTTGCCGGTCTTGGGGTCGATATGCTCCTGATCGAGGATCTTCTGGCACTCGACCTCGGCCTCTTCGAATTGCTTGAGCAGCACATCCGTATTGGCAATATCAAAGTTCCAGCGGGCGTATTCTTCTTCGGTCTGCTTGAACACGTCGCCATAGCTCAGCGGGATCAGCGCATCGGGGGCGTTGAACGGCATGTCCATCACGTGATCGACGCCCAGAATATACATTGCCAGACGCTCCAGACCATAGGTCAGCTCCCCCGAGACGGGTTTGCAATCATGACCACCAACCTGCTGGAAATAGGTGAACTGGCTGACTTCCATCCCGTCGCACCAGACCTCCCAGCCCAGCCCCCAAGCGCCCAGCGTCGGGCTTTCCCAGTCATCCTCGACAAAGCGGATGTCATGCATCGCCATATCAACGCCGATTGCCTCAAGGCTACCCAGATAGAGCTCTTGCAGATTGGGCGGGCTGGGTTTGATCAGCACCTGATACTGATAGTAATGCTGCAACCGGTTCGGGTTTTCACCATACCGCCCATCAGTCGGACGGCGGGAGGGCTGCACATAGGCGGCCGCCCAGGGTTTTGATCCCAACGAGCGCAGCGTGGTCGCCGGGTGAAACGTGCCCGCACCAACTTCCATGTCATAAGGCTGCATCACTGCACAGCCCTTTTGCGCCCAGTAATTCTGAAGCCGCAGGATGATTTCCTGAAAGCTCTGCGGTTTCGTGTCAGCTTGGCCCATATCCGTCGCCCATCAGATCAATTCAACTTGGCCCCTCAATAGGCATTGGGCCACACAGGGTCAATCTTGCATCGGACATTGCATCCCGGTTATTGACCTATCCCCGCCGGGTTGTGTTACTTGCCACAAGCAAATTCAATAAAGCCGTTTGCGACCGCCCCAAACACAGCGGCGCCCCAAGGCCAACGAGGACCCATGAAAACTCTTTTCACTTCAGTCATGATTGCCGGCAGTACAGCCCTGACGACCCTTCCCCTTGCCCCGACCATTGCCCAGGCCCAGGCCCTTTCCCAGGCCACGCAGAACCAAAACGCGATATGGATCCAGATCGAAGCCCATCCCAGCCTGCGCGAAGCCAAAGAGCGGGTGCGCGGTTATGCCGGTCAGATAGACGGGGTGAACGGATTTCGTGTGGGCGGCAACTGGTATGCAATTGTTCTGGGGCCCTACACACAGGCAGCGGCAGATCTTCAGCTGCGCAACCTGCGACGCCAGGGGGTCATCCCCAGCGACAGTTTCCTTGTGCGGTCGCGTGATCTGCGCCAGCAATTCTGGCCGGTCGGCCTGAGCGCCACCTCGCAGACCCCTCCTGCCAGCCTGCCCACACCAGACACCGCCCCCACAACCGAGGCCACTGCCCCGGCGACCCCGGCCCTGCCCTCGACCCTTCCCGATGAAACGAAGCGCGAAGCACAGGTGAGCGAACAACGTCTGACCCGGGACGAGCGGATGGATCTGCAACGGGCGTTGCAATTTGCGGGGTTCTACTCCTCGGGCATTGATGGCGCTTTTGGACGCGGGACCCGTCGCTCGATGGCCGCATGGCAGGAGGCGCGCGGGTATGAACCCACTGGCATCCTGACCACCCGGCAACGCGCCGCCGTGATGGCCGAACGCCAGACCGTGCTCGACAGCATCGGCCTTGCCGACCATGAAGACAAAGAAGCCGGCATCAGCATTTCGCTGCCAAAGGCGGTGGTGAGTTTTGACCGCTATGAAGCCCCTTTTGCCCATTTCAAAACCCGCGACGGAAGTGCCGCAAAGGTGGTTCTGATCAGTCAGTCCGGCAATCAGGACACACTGTTTGGCCTATACGACATCCTGCAAACCCTTGAAATCGTGCCCGAAGATGGGCCGCGTAAACGCAAGGACCGGGAGTTCACCCTGCAAGGGGAAAACGCCGAGATCATCTCGCATACCTATGCGAAACTGGTTGATGGAAGTGTAAAGGGCTTTACGCTGGTCTGGCCCAAAGGGGATGAGAAACGCCGTCAGCTGGTGCTGAACGAAATGCTGCAGAGCTTCCGTTCGCTCGGGGAAACAGCGCTTGCTGACAATGCCGGTCTGGAGGCCGCGGTGCAGGATATCGACCTGCTGTCCGGGCTGGAAATCCGACGCGCCGACACATCCCGGTCGGGATTTTTCGTGGATCAAACCGGCATGATCGTGACCACTGCCGACGCGGTTGCAGGGTGCCGCCGGATCTCGGTCGATGACGCCTATGATGCCACCGTTCTGGCACAGGATGCGGTCGCCGGGCTGGCCCTTCTGAAACCCGAAAGTGCGCAGGCCCCGCAGGCCGTGGCCGCGTTTCTGACCTCACAACCGCGTCTGGGCAGCGATATTGCCGTGGCCGGTTACTCCTATGAGGGGCGGCTGGGCAGCCCAAGCACAAGCTTTGGCACCCTGTCGGACCTCGCAGGGCTGAACGGGCAGCCCCACCTGAACCGTCTGGCTGTCCGCACCCTTCCCGGAGACACCGGAGGACCCGTTCTTGACGCGGGAGGTGCGGTGATGGGAATGCTGCTTCCGCGCGATGACAGCACGGGGCGCAGCCTTCCAGAGGATGTTCAGTTTGCGCTGGATGCCGGTTCCGTGGCCGAGTTCCTGGCCGCCAACGGCGTGACCCCGCAGGCCACCGACGCGCTGGCCTCTATGGATCCGGTCGACATCTCCGCGCTTGCGTCAGATATGACGGTTCTGGTCAACTGTTGGAAATAACACCTGACACCTGACAAACATGAAAACCCCCGGCCATTTGGAGCGGGGGTTTTTGGTGGCGCACTGCGCGCCCCTGAAGGGCACTGCCCCTCGCCTTTTCAAAGCAGGGCGGCACCCGGCCTTCCGCGGCCCCCGCGACGTTTGTGACCAGAAAATTTGTGACCGGAAAAACGACGGGTCAGCCCCGGAGCACCTCGGGGGTCACATGGATCAGGGTCGGACCATCCGCAGTGAAGGCGGCATTTACGGTTTCAATCAAGGCCGCCAGAGAGCCGGGCTTTTCGGCAAACGCACCATAGGCTCGGGCAAGGGCGCAGAAATCGGGGTTGCGGACACTCACCGAACCGGGGGCAATCTGACGCCCAACCATGCAATCCTCGATTTCCTTCAGCTTTTCGTTGTCCCAAAGCAGAATTGGCAATGCGAGCCCCAGCTCAACCGCGACCCCAAGTTCCTGCAGGGTGAACTGAAACCCGTAATCCCCTGCAATCGCCAGCACAGGCAGATCCGGTCGCCCAATTTTGCCCCCGATCGCGGCGGGCAGCGCATAGCCCAGCGCCCCAAAGCCCGACGGGTGGTGCCAGTGGCCGGGGCGGTCCAGCGGCCAGACCTCATTGGCGACATAGGCAAACTGGGTCATATCCGAAAAGATCATGGTCTCGTCAGGAATGGCAGGGCCAAGCCGTTCACAGATGGGCAGGATATCCGGTCGTTCCTGATCCGCTTCGAGGTGAAACCGCGCCCGGGCCTGGATCACTTCGGCCTGGCTCCAATCTGTCGAGCGTTTGGACTGACCGTCCAGAAGCGCCCGCAGATCTTCGAGGAACGGCCCCGCATCCCCCAGGACCGGCAGGTCGGCGCAGTGGTCATCCGCCAGCACCATGGGATCCAGATCCACCCGGATCATCGGGGCCTCATGGCCCAGCCTGTCCCGCCACAGATCCGTTTCGCTAAGTTCCGTGCCCACCGCGACAATCAGATCGGCCTTTGCGATCTCCTGCACACTGTCCGGGCGCGGCAGGATCGGGCCATAGGCAAGAGGGGCATTGTCCGCGATCACCCCATGTCCCGCAACGGTGCAGATGCTGGCGGCCCCGGTCAGTTCTACCAATGCGCGCGCCGCATCGGCGCCTTCAATGGCCCCGCCACCAAAGATGAAAAGCGGTCGTTCCGCCCCCAGCAGCCATTCCGCCACGGCGGCAACCTGTTCAGGAGGGGCCAGCGGCCGGGCGGGCAAAACCCCGGTTTCCGGGGCCTGGGCGGTTCTTCTGGACAGAGCCTTCACCGGGATCTGAATATGTTTCGGTCTGGGTCGGCGGGTGGCAAACTCCATCATCGCGCGATCAATCAGGCGATAGGCAGAGGGGGCATCCATCGCCGTATGTGACCAGTCGCAGACGGTGGCAGCGGCGGCCTCCTGATCCTTCATTTCATGCAGACGCCCGCGCCCCATACCCAGATCCTCAGGGTGCAGGCAGGACGAGATTGCCAGCACCGGCACACTGTCGGAATAGGACTGTCCCAAAGCCGTCATCGCATTGCACAGCCCCGGCCCGGTGATCAGGTAACAGACCCCCGGCTGGCCGGTTGCACGCGCATAGCCATCTGCCATGAAGCCTGCGCCCTGTTCGTGGCGGGCCAGAACAGGGGTAATGCCAGCCTCATCAAGCCCCCGATACATCTCGATATTATGCACCCCCGGGATGGCAAAGATCACCTCGACCCCACGTGATTTCAACATGTGGGAGATCTGCGCGCCCAGTGGTTTCTCAAGGGTTGAGTTGCGACTCATGCGGTATCCTCCGGCCGGTCCACACGTGGGACCTCAGCCTCTCCAGAATTGCGGTGTGAACAAGACAAAAACGGCCAGCAGTTCCAGCCGGCCAATCAGCATCGTGATTGCCAGCACCCATTTTGCGACATCATTCAGGCCCGAGAAATTGCCCGACGGCCCGATCTGGTCGCCCAGCCCCGGCCCGATATTGGCCACGGCGGTGGCCGCACCGGAAACCGATGTGATGAAATCCAGCCCGGTCAGGCCCAGCAGGATCGACACGATCCCCAAGGTCACGACAAAAAAGACAAAAAAGCTCATCACTGACGAAAGCACCTCTTCATCCACGCGTTTGCCCGCGTAACGCGGGGAAAACAGCCCGTGGGGGGAGTGGATGGACCGGATCTGGGCCTTGATCGAGGAAATCAGCAACTGGTAGCGGAAGATCTTGACCGAACAGGCGGTGGACCCTGCGCATCCCCCGATCAGCCCGAGAAAGAAAAACGCCACCACGGGGAAGGTGCCCCAGAGCTGGTAATCCACCGAGGCGTAGCCCGTACCGCTGATAATCGAGGTCACATTGAAGATCCCTTCGCGAAAGCCGTGCTCCATATGGTCGCCATTGGCAAACAGGCGGTAAAGCGTCATCACGATGGTGATCAGAAAAATCGTGGCAAGATAGGCGCGGACCTGCGTGTCGCGCAGGATCGGTTTTGCGGTGCCGGACACCAGCTGGATGTAGCGCACAAAGGGCAGGCTCGCGAGGATCATGAAAACCGAGGCCACATATTCCGCCACCCCCTGAAACGCCCCGAAAGACGCATCGCGGGTCGAAAACCCGCCGGTCGAAATCGTGGTCATTGCGTGGACAACCGCATCAAAGGTGTCCATCCCCACCGCCAGGTAACTTAATACGCAGGCAATGGTCAGACTGATATAGATCCATGAGATCCGGCCGGAAATTTCCGCCGCGCGGGGCAGGACTTTTCCCATTGTGTCAAAAGCCTCGGAGCGGAAGATCTGCATTCCACCCACGCGCAGCTCGGGCAGGAACACCATGGCCACAACAATGATGCCGATGCCGCCGAACCATTGCAGCAGCCCCCGCCAGAACAGGATCCCGCGCGGCATGTCATCAAGACCGGAAAACACCGTTGCCCCGGTTGTGGTCAGGCCCGACATGGCCTCAAAAAACGCATCCACGGGCCGTGCGTCCAGTTCGGACAACATGAAGGGAAGCGCCCCGAACATGGGCAGGGCCAGCCAGACACCGGTGGTCAGCAGAAAGGTCTGCTGGATCGACAGCCCGCGCCCCACCCCATTGGCCGAGGCCAGCGCCATAGAGCCGCCCACAAGCATGGTCAGAAGGGCGCTTTCCAGAAACACCAGCCAGTCAGCACTGCCATAATGCAGGTCAATCCCCATCGGGATCAGCATGGAAAAGCCAAGCGCCAGAAGCAAAAGGCCGGTCACATAGGCCACGGGACGAAGGTCAAACATGGGCGCAGGGTTGGCCTTGCGACGCCCGGGTGTCAAGCGTGAAGCACGGGGCAGGACCCGACAAACGGCACCAAACCCTTGCTGCAGTCCGGAGGGACCGCAGGATCTGGGTTCAGATGTGACTACAGCTTCTGAGCACCGCCTGAGGGATGTCGGCACGGGTCAGGCCCATCTGCGCCAGCTCTGCATCCGATTTCGCCTCAAGAGCACGGATCTTGCGGGCAAAGGGCATCTGGCTGGCGTGCTGTTCCATCGCCTGGAAAAAACCGTCCAGCCAACGGGAAACCGCTGCGCGCAGGGTCGATTTTGCGCCGGTGAAGTGAAAACTGTTCGAATGTGCCGTCTGCATTGCCATTTGGAAACCTCACCTTCATTGGTTCCTCCCCTAAGGCGCTTTGGGGTAACCTTGAACCACTTGCCTATGCCGAAACGCCCACGACATTGATATCCCTTGCGGCGCGGCGCCTTTCCCTGTCTCAGGTGAGAGGCGACACGCTTTGAGCGGGGACATAGGTCAGTTCGCCCGACACGGCCACCCCACAGCACCGCAACCCCGCCATGCAGCGGGCGCAACCTTGTGCAAATACGGGATAATTCAGCCGACGTGGAACAGGGTGGAAAAGAGTTTCGGATCCAGCGATTGCGCCTCGAACGTCTCTCCTTCCGTCAGGATCGAGACGGCATCGTGGCTATGCAGGCTTTCCTGATGACTGGCCACAACGCGGAAATCACCGATCCGGGGATCAAGCTGTAGTTGCTCACAAAACAGCCGGGTCGCATCCTCAACAAAAATCGGATTGGCCGCGTTCAGCTCGGCAAAGGCCTGTTCATCTTCGCGTTTCACCATCACCTGTGTCTCGGTCGGCACCGCAATGCGGCACATGTCGATCAGATCCTCGAACCAGAGCGTATTGCCCGGCTGATGGATTTTCTCGACCGAAATCCGCGCCACGGATCGCTGCGAATGCGGCGTGGCGAGCTGACCGCGCGACTGGCGCGCATGTTCGGACAGCTCCAGCGAACAGGGGCAGGTCGAAGAATAGACATAATCGAGATGCAGGAACTTGCGACGCTTGCCGTGATGTTCAAACAGCTCCAGCGCAATGTCGTAATATTGGTATCCCATCAGGCCAGAGCGCAGGCTTTCCACCTTGGCAGGATAGGAAAAGCGCATCTCGATCCGCGCATCCAGGCTTTCCAGATCCGCCTTGTAGTCATCCAGCGCATGTTCGATCACGTCAAAGCTGAAGGTCTTCTCCGCGTGGGCATAGAAGCTGCGCATGATGCGCGACATGTTGATGCCCTTCTTGCCGGCCTCAAGGCTGACCGTGCCGGTCACCGAGGTTTCCAGCGTAAGGTCAGAACCGTCGCGGGTGTGATAGCGGATTGGCAGGCGGAAATTGGAAATGCCCACGTGCTGAATATGCCGTTTGGCGCCCTGAATCAGGCTGGCCGGTCCGTTCTGCAGGTCAGGCATAGAGGCCTTGTAATCCGCATCAGGGGTGAACTCGTCCGGGTATGTACGGCTGAGCGCGGGATAGTTTGACACCTCGCCCCCCGGCAGAAGACGGGCAATCGAGGGGTCAAGTGCGGCAACCTCAACCGGATCCGCAGCCTCGGCCCACGCGCGTAAAGTGGCCAGCGCCTCTTCGGCGCTCGCCCGATCAACATTGTTTTTCGATCCGCGTTTCATCTGATTCATCGCGGCCCCCGCATCTATCGCACGCCTAAGTCTAACCGTTCTGCCACTAAAATGCCAAACCGGCAGGGCAGGATGCGACAAATCAGACCGCGTTTAAGCCACGTTCAAGGTCGGCAATCAGGTCGTCCACGTCTTCCAGACCGATGGACAGGCGCACCAGCCCGTCGGAAATGCCCAGCATATCCTTTTGTTCCTGCGGCAGACGCTGGTGGGTTGTTGTGGCCGGATGGGTGGCGATGGATTTTGCGTCCGCAAAGTTGTTCGAGATGATGAAGATATCCAACACGTTGAGGAAGCGGAAACACGCCTCTTTGCCGCCTTTCACCTCAATCGCCAGCACGGTACCGCCCGAAGGGGATTGTTCCATCGCAATTGCGTGTTGCGGGTGCGAGGGGTGCTGCGGATAGCTCATCCGGCTGAGTTTCGGGTGATCCGCAAGCGCCTCGGCCACCTGCATGGCGGCAGCGGCCTGTGCGCGCACGCGCAGGTCCAGCGTCTCAAGCGCCTTTAGATGGGTCCAGGCGGCAAACGGGTTGATCGCGCCCCCGGTGTGTTTCACGTAGGTCTCAATCGGGCCACGGATCAGTTCGCGCGAACCGCAAATGGCCCCGCCGAGCATCCGCCCCTGCCCGTCCACATGTTTCGTGGTGGAATAAACCACCAGATCCGCCCCCAGTTTGGCGGCGTAGGAGAAGACCGGGGTGGGCATGGCATTGTCCACCACAACCAGCGCGCCATTCGCATGGGCCAGCTTGATCACATGGGCGAGATCAATCACTTCCAGGGTTGGGTTGGAAATGGCTTCAAGGAACACCACCTTGGTGTCGGGACGAATGGCGGCCTCCCATTCGGCATTATCCGTGCCGTCGACCAGCGTGATTTCGACCCCAAAGCGGCCCAGCACATCTTCGAGCACATAAAGGCAGGACCCAAACAGCGCGCGTGAGGACACCACGTGGTCGCCCGCCTTGGTCAGCGCCATCAGGGCACCATTGACGGCGGCCATGCCGGAGGCACAGGCGAAGGCGTCTTCCGTGCCTTCGATCGCCGCAATCCGGTCCTCGAACATGCGGTTGGTGGGGTTGCCGTAGCGGGCATAGATGAACTCGTCCGGGCCACTTTCGATAAAGCGCGCCTCAGCAGCCTCGGCCGTGTCATAGACAAAGGCCTGGGTCATGAACATCGCCTCGGAGAGCTCGTTATACTGGCTGCGACGGCTGCCGCCATGCACGGCCTCGGTGCGTTTTCCCCATTTTGTCATCGCGTGTTCCTTTCACACAATAAAGCCCCCACCGCTGATAAGCGTCGGGGGCTGACACGGCATCCGCCTTCATTCCCTGACCTCTTTAGCAGAATTATTTTACGTGGCCCGCAATCCGGTGAACAAATCGCCACGCAGGTTCCCTAACGGCTGGGGCATTTTTCGTCAAGGGGCTCTGCCCCTCGCGCGTTGCGCTCACCCCGGGATATTTGCGGCAAGAGGAAGGGGGCGGCAGATTATGTGCCGCTGTTTTCTTCATCCGTGCCATAGCGTTTGAACAACCCGCTTTGGGTGGCGAAAAAGGCGATGGTGCCCAGGGGCAGGCCGAAGGTTTTGAAATTGACCCAGGCATCGGTGGACATCATGCGCCAGATCACCTCATTGGCGACGGCAAGCCCGAGGAAAAACAGGGCCAGACGCTTGGTAAGGATCATCCACCCCTCGCGCTCAAGTGGCAGGGCGGCATCAAGCACGCTTTCCAGATAGCTTTGCCCACGCATCAGGCCAAATCCAAGGATACCGGCAAAGAGCAGGTAGATGATGGTAGGTTTCATCTTGAAGAACCGTTCATCATTGAACCAGATCGACAGGCCCCCGAAGACAACCACCAGCACCAGCGTGACGATCTGCATCTTTGACAGGTGGCCGGTGAGTTTCCACATGGCGAGCGTGGCCGCGATCAAAACCGGAATGAACAGGGCCGTTACGGCGACAAAGCCGGAATACTCGGTGCCCGCGACCAGAAAACTTTGGTCCTTGAGGAAGGTATAGGCCACGAAGAACAGAACAATCGGCCCATATTCCAACGCGGTTTTCAGGGTTGGGTTCACGGGGGGCGTCGGGTCGGTCATGGGGCCTGGTCCTGTTTGTGGTCTTTTGGGGAATGTGAGGGGCGGTGGCGCGGATGGCAAGTGCTGGGAGGGTAATTTCCCGTGATCCGGGGGAGGGAGGCCTTTATCCACCCATCTCCACCAACACGGCGCCCGCGGCAATCAACGCCATCATGAACACGCGACGCGGGCCGACCTTTTCTTTGAGAACCACCCATCCGATCAGCGCAGCAAAGACGGTGGAGGTTTCGCGCAGCACCGCCGCTTCGCCCACCTTGTCCAGCCGCGTGGCCAGCATGATTGATCCGAAGCTGGCATAGGCAATGAAGGCGCCCAGCACACCTCTCCCCATGAGCGGGGCCAGCGCGGGGCGATTTGGCATGTTCCACCAGCGGATCCCGGCAATCACCGGCATGAAGAACCCGTCGATAAAGAAGAACCACGCGAGGAAGGTGAACGGATCGGCGGTGGCGCGGATCCCGTAGGCGTCGATTGTGGTATAGCCCGCCACGAACAACCCGGTCACCACGGCCATCGCAAGTGCCGGTTTGAGCTGCGCGCGGCCCAATTGCCAATGTCTGAGATTATACCAGCCCAGCGCATAGATCCCGGCCAGAAGGACAAATACGCCGAGCCATTGCACCGCCGAGTAGCTTTCCCCGAACACAATCCCCGCCCCCAGCACGGTAAAGAGCGGCCCGGTGCCGCGCACCACCGGATAGACAACTGTATAGGAGCCCAGCACATAGGTGTAGCTTTGCGCAAGCTTATAGCCCACATGGACAAGCCAGATCACGGCAAAGAGCGGCCACATATGCGGTTCTGGCCAGGGCACAACGAAAAGTGCGAAGGGGGCGGCGATCAGGCCATAAGACAGGTCAATTGCGCCGCGCGAAAGCCAGGGGTCATGGCGCCCTTTCTGCAATGCGCCAAAGAGCGCATGCAGGAACGCAGCCATCAGCGCAAGCCCCAGGGCAAGATTGTGCCCGGCCTCCGTTCCTTCGAGAGAGATCAGCCAGTTGCTCATGTTCTGCACTGGGGGCGCTGCCCCCATACCCCCGGGATATTTAAGGCAAGAGGAAGATCAGTTGCGAATACCGATCAGGGCGTTGGCGAACTCTTCGGGATCAAACGGGGCGAGGTCGTCGATCTGTTCCCCCACGCCAATCGCGTGAATTGGCAGAGCAAACTTATCTGCCAGCGCCACCAGAACGCCCCCTTTTGCGGTGCCGTCCAGCTTGGTCATGACAAGGCCTGAGACATCGGCGAGCTTTTGGAACGTTTCGACCTGGCTGAGCGCGTTTTGCCCGGTGGTCGCGTCGAGCACAAGCAGGGTGTTATGCGGTGCGGTGTCGTCTTTTTTCTTGATCACCCGCACAATCTTGGCCAGCTCCTCCATCAGGTCGGTGCGGTTTTGCAGACGCCCCGCCGTGTCGATCATCAGAAGGTCGGCGCCGTCGGCTTCGGCTTTGGTCATCGCGTCAAATGCCAAGGAGGCGGGATCGGAGCCTTCGGGCGCGGTCAGCACGGGAACGCCAGCGCGATCGCCCCAGACCTGGAGCTGTTCGACCGCGGCTGCGCGGAACGTATCACCTGCGGCAATCACCACCTTTTTGCCGGCTGCGGTAAACTGGCTGGCAAGTTTGCCGATTGTGGTGGTTTTGCCGGCGCCATTCACCCCCACCACCAGCACCACCTGCGGGCGTTTGGGATAGATCGGCAGCGGCACGGCGACCGGATCCATGATCCGGGCGACTTCACCAGCCAGCACGGACTTGATCTCGTCCACCGACAGTTTCTTGCCAAAATGAGAGGCGGAAATATTGGCGGTTACACGCATGGCGGTGTCGACGCCCATATCAGACGTGATCATCAGGTCTTCGAGCTCTTCCAGCATGTCATCATCCACCATGCGGCGGGTGACGGTGCCCGCGGCAGAGGAGGAGCGGCCCAGCATCCGACCGATGAGGCCGGGTTTATTGACGGGTTCGCTGGCGGGTTTCGCTTCGCTCTCAGGCTGGGCCGTCGAGGCGGCCACGGCGGGTTCCGGTTCCGCGTCAACCACCGGGTCCGGTGTTGCTTCCGGGGTTTGCTGGCCCGGCTCAGGGGCAGGTTCGGGAGCGGGATCTGTTTGAACGGGCAGTTCTGCGGCAACATCCGCAACCACATCTTCCTCGCCGCCCTCATCAACAATGGCTTCCAACCCCTGTTCCAGTTTGGACGAGGATTTGAACAACCGATCCTTGAGCTTTGAGAAAAACGCCATGACTGCCTCCGCTTGCTTTCCCTCACCTAAGCCAGAATGCACCGATTTGAAAGGGGTATGGCGCGGCGCGGTTCGGGGTGATTTGCTTTTCGTCAGAGAATTGCTACACGAGGCGTATGAAAACCCATATGCACCCTTTCTCCAATCC
This sequence comes from Aliiroseovarius crassostreae, assembly GCF_025137635.1. NCBI lineage: Bacteria > Pseudomonadati > Pseudomonadota > Alphaproteobacteria > Rhodobacterales > Paracoccaceae > Aliiroseovarius > Aliiroseovarius crassostreae. The sequence continues at coordinate 2,139,869 of NZ_CP080772.1, forward strand.
TCTTCTGAACGAAGATCTGGACGCCTTTCTTGCGGATGAGAACGCCCGCGTGCAGCGGTTGCAGCGGGGCGATGAGGTATTCTGGGCCAAGAAATGCGAGACCCTGTCGCTGAAATGGCGCCTGCAAAAGGGTGACCCGGCGGCGGCTTTCAAAGCGGATCTGATGGGGCTTCGGGCCTTGCGGGACGCGGGGATTTCCGTGCCGGACGTGATAGCAGAGGGCGAGGATTTTCTGGTGATGAGAGACAGCGGCCCGGCCCTGTCAGGGTTGCTGCGCCACCAAAAAAGCACATTGGAAGACCGCACCCGCGCAATGAAAGCCGCCGGGCGCGAACTTGCCCTGCTGCACAGCAAGGGATTGTCGCATGGCCGGCCGGCCATCAAGGATATGTGCTGGGATGGGCACCGGCTGACGCTGCTGGATTTTGAACGGTTCTCGCCCCGACGCAATACGCCCAAGGGGCATATGCAGGACCTGATCATCTGGACCCATAGCTGCTTTGCCTTCACGCAAAAGAACCTGCCGGAAATCGACGCTGGCCTGGCCGCCTATCGTGACGGCGATCAGGCTGGGATCTGGGATATGGCCGCCCAATGGGGTCGGCGTCATCGTTGGGTCGATCTGGCGACAAAGCCGCTGCAATGGGGCGCACGCCGCGGCACAAGAGAGTTCAAGGCGATCCCCCTGACCCTGCAGGCGTTTGGCGTCTCGCGCTGAACCCGCACCGCGATTTTCAAAGCGCGGCAGGGTCTTATGCAGGCAGCCCGCCCATGAGGATCAAAGCCTGCCCGGCAATATAGAACCCCCAGATCAGGATACCGGCCAGCCTGCGGCGGGGATCTGCCTCGGTCATGCGAAACAGTTCCACTGCCAGGATCAGATCCGACAGGATAAAAAGCGCAGCCCCCAGGGTGCTGGCTCCCAGCGGCACCAGCAGCACCGACAGGCCCATGACACCGATCACCAAGACATAAAGGCGCACGGGCCAGGTCAGCGGGCCCGTATGCGGGGTCAGCCACAGCTCGGTCGAGAGGACCAGAGCGATGAGAGCGATGGCGGGAATGGGGGCCACCGAGAAAACCTCCCACAGGGGGGCATTGGCCAGCGCGAGGAAATGCAGGATGTAAAGCACATGGGCCAGCGCAAACGCGGACAACCCGTAAAGGAAGGCGCTATCCCCGTCGCGCGACAGCCCGAAATCCCCCAGCGCCGACAGGAACAGCCCCGCCACCAGAAAGGCAGGCACGCCGGTCAGAAACCCGGCCAGGGCAAACAGCAACAGCGGCAGTGTCTTGTGGATCGAGCGGCGCCAACCGGTTGCGCCATTGGTGTAGGGCAGATAGGCCAGCGCGATGGCCAGGCCAAGATAAAGCGGTGCAAGTGTCATGGCTCCAGCGATGCGCAACCGATGGGTGTGGGTCAAGTGGGACGTGAGGGAAAGATGAGGGCTTTGCCCCCGGAATATCTGGAACAAGAAAAAAGGGGCGCCGGATATGGCACCCCTTAAATGGCGTTTGACTGCATTGGGCCCGTGGGATCAGACCTCGTCCGGGAAATGCTTCATCGTCAGACGGATCGGGTTCGGCGCGGCCTGGCCCAGACCACAGATGGACGCATCCACCATGGTGGCGCTCAGCTCTTCCAGCAGGGCCTGATCCCATTTCTCCGCCTGCATCAGCTTCACGGCCTTTTCACAGCCCACACGACAGGGGGTGCATTGACCGCAGCTTTCATCCTCGAAAAAGCGCAGCATGTTGAGTGCTGCATCCCGGGCGCTGTCCTGATCAGACAGGACCACCACGGCCGCAGAGCCGATAAAACTGCCATGCGGCTGCAGCATATCAAAATCAAGCGGGATATCCGCCATCGACGCAGGCAGCAGGCCAGAGGACGGACCGCCCGGCTGATACGCCTTGAAACTATGCCCATCAAGCATGCCACCGGCGGCCTCGATAATATCGGTGATGGTGGAGCCTGCCGGCAGAAGATGCACACCGGGGGCCTTGACCCGACCGGACACAGAGTAGGACCGCAATCCTTTGCGGCCGTTCTTTTCCACCGATGTCAGGATCTCTGGCCCTTCGCGCAGGATGCGGGCAACCCAAAGCAGGGTTTCGACGTTATGCACAAGGGTCGGACGGTTGAAGATCCCCACCTGCGCCACAAAAGGCGGACGGTGGCGCGGCTCGCCGCGTTTGCCCTCGATCGATTCGATCATCGCGCTTTCTTCGCCGCAGATATAGGCCCCTGCCCCGCGGCGCAGCTCGATATAACCGGGCTCAACCAGCCCGGCATCTTCCAACGCCTTGATTTCATTTGCGAGAATTTTGAGAACCGCCGGGTATTCGTCGCGCATATAGATGAAACAGGTCTCAGCCTCGACCGCCCATGCGGCGATCAGCATCCCTTCAAGCATCAGATGCGGGGTGCGTTCGAGATAGTACCGGTCCTTGAATGTGCCGGGTTCCCCCTCATCGCCGTTGACAGCAAGATAACGCGGCCCTTCATTGGCGCGCACAAAGCCCCATTTGGTGCCAGACGGGAAACCCGCCCCACCTAGGCCACGCAGCCCGGCAGAAAGCACCTTGTCCTGCACGTCCTTCCAGTCGCCGCCGGCGCGCAGCTTGGCAAGCTCGACATATCCACCTTCAGCCTGATAGGCGCTAAGTGTTTGATAATCCGGGATATGAGCATGAGTATCCCCGGCTTCAATCGCCGCCAGCACCTTTTCCGGTGTCGCATGATCAATATGGTTGTGGCCCAGTTCCAGAACCGGAGCGGTGTCGCAACGCCCCATGCAGGGCGCGCGCAGAACCCGCACTTCCTCAGCCTTCAGGCCCTCCTCAAGCGCCTTTTGCAACTGTTCGGCCCCGGCCAGTTCACAGGCCAGTGAATCACAGACGCGGATGGTCAGCGCGGGCGGAGGGGTCTCGCCTTCTTTCACGACATCGAAATGGGCATAGAAGCTGGCCACTTCGTAAATCTCGGCCTGACCGGTGCCAATCTCCTGCGCAAGGGCGCGGATATGGGCGGCGGAAAGATGGCCATATTGATCCTGGATGAGGTGCAGAAACTCGATCAACAGGTCGCGGCGACGCGGCCTATCCCCAAGTAATTCCTGAATTTCTTCCCATGCGACCGGGTCGATCTGGCGCCCCTTGGGCATCTTGCGCCCCTTGCCGCGCGCATTCTTCCAGATCCCTTTTTTCTCATCCAAGGCCATTGCCCACTCCTAAAACCGTTCCGGGCAATCCTACCCTGCACGGTTCTGCGGACACATGTCAAAAACGACATAGACATAACGGATTGCGCACCGATCACCGCAAGTCGGTTTGCGTCTTAAGCTCGCGGTATGGATTGCCTCGGCCGTGAAATTTCCCGATAGTCCCCCCGATTAGTCCACTGGGTGGGTCGAACACGCATAGTCCGAGGACATGATGATGGGTTACAAGCTACGTTATTTTGCCATGGCGGCCCTGGCGCCCGTGGCGCTGTTGCTCTTGGGGGGGGGCCTTGGCGGGTGGTTCGCGGTATCAGCCCTTATCTATATGACTTTATTGTCTTTTGTCTTGGATGAGTGGATCGGAAAACTGGCCGGAACCGCCGACCCGGAGGCGGATTTCACCGCCGCGAACCAGCTTTCGATCCTGCTTGCAACCGCGCATTTCATCCTGCTGCTGCTGGTGGTTTTCGCCCTGTCCGGAGGCACCGGGATCGGGATCTTTCCCGGCATTGCCCTGGCGCTTGCGGCGGGCCTTTTCTTTGGACAAGTGTCCAATTCCAACGCGCATGAGCTGATCCACAGATCAGATAAGCGCCTGTTTACCCTCGGAAAACTCGTCTACATCTCGCTCCTTTTTGGTCATCACACCTCAGCCCATAACAAGGTGCACCACCGGTTTGTCGCCACAGAAGATGATCCAAATTCCGCCCGTGAGGGGGAAAGCTTCTATGCCTTTGCGCCACGCGCATGGATCGGGTCTTTCACCGCGGGATATGCGATGGAAAAAGCCGATATCGCCCGCGCCAAACAGGCCGGAAAATGGCGGGTTAACCCCTATGCGGGCTATCTGGCCGGGGCGGTAATCATGCTTGTTCTGGTCGGGACAAGCTTTGGGACAAAGGGGGTGGCCGCCTATCTATTCCTTTGTTTTTACGCACAAGTTCAGCTGCTCCTGTCGGATTACGTGCAGCATTACGGGTTGATGCGGGCCCGTGTTGAAAATGGCGGGTATGAACCTGTGGGGGACCATCACAGTTGGAACTCTCCTCATTGGTTCACCTCTCATCTGATGATGAATGCGCCACGTCATTCCGATCACCACGCCCATCCGATGCGCCCCTACCCTGCGCTGCGCCTGCCGGATGCGACCCGGGCACCGATGCTGCCCTATCCCCTGCCGACAATGGCGACTCTTGCGCTGTTTCCACCGGTCTGGAAACGCGTGATGCGGCGGTCGCTGGCGAAGTGGGAGATGATCCGAAAAGTTTAATCTTTTGCCCAGCCCGAAAGGCCAAAGTTTAAACTTTCCACGGCGCAGATCAGCGAAGTTTAAACTTTTTCGCCCGGAAATGACGCGGGAAAGGACACGGGAAGGCCGGGTGCGAGGGCAGGTTTCGGTAAGGCTTATCGACCCCTCGGAAATTGACCATGCGTCACCCGCCATCCCGGCCCTCATCCTAAGCACAAACCGGAGCACATTCCTGAGCACGATCCTGAGCACTGTGCCCCGGTTTTCCCCCTTGTTCCCGACTGGAACATGCGGGCAATTAGGGAGGGAGAGGCGCCGCAGGTTTCCGGCATCCGCTGCACCGCCCGGCTGCGATCACGGATACCCCAAGCGGCAGCTTGCCCAAACCCGGCGACACCGTGGTAATGCAGCGGATCCGCGCCTATATTGAAATGCAAGTGACAGGAGGGAAGGCATGAGTGGCAATGGCTTACAGAAAACCGCCTATTTCGCATTGGTGGCGCTGATCCTCTATGTCTCGCTGACAGGGGGGGCGTGATGGCGCAACGATACGGGGGCGACTACAGTCCAAACGGATCCAAACGCCCTGAACGCGACGGGCAGAACGCGCCACGCCGGCAGCGCTCTCCGTTTGAAGGGACCCAGCCTGCACGGGCCGGCGCGCGGGTAAACCTGCTGTTCCTGGCGCCCCTTCCACTGGTGGGGCTGGCCTTTTTCCGCGACCCCGCGCCAATGGCCCTGTCGCTGGTCGGCGCCGGGCTTTTGCTGGCGGCGGCCTGGCTGACCCGCGAAGGGGTGGCCGCACATGAGGCCTATGACGCGCGCAAAGTGGCGCGCCGCCCGGCCTTTCCGCGCAAAATCTTTGCCGCCATCCTGACCGGGGCGGGCCTTGCGGCGGCGGGGCTGGTGCAGGGCAGCATGATCGAGGCGGCGCTGTATGCCATTCTGGGGACTGGGTTGCATCTGTTTTCCTTTGGCTTGGACCCGTTGAAAAACAAGGCCACCGAAGGGGTGGACACCTTCCAGACCGACCGGGTGGCCCGGGTGGTGGAAGAGGCCGAAGCGCAGCTGGGCGCCATGAGCCGCGCGGTTGATGCGCTGCGTGATCGCCATCTGACGGCCCGGGTTGAGACCTTTCAGCTGACCGCGCGCGACATGTTCCGGGTGGTCGAGGACGACCCGCGCGACCTGACCGCCGCCCGCAAGTTCCTGTCGGTCTATCTGCGCGGGGCGCGTGACGCGACGGTGAAATTCACCGAGCTTTACACCCGCAGTCACGATGCCACCGCGCGCCGCGACTACGAGGCGCTGCTGGATGATCTGGAACAGAATTTCGCCGCCAAGACCCAGGCGCTTTTAAGTGACAACCGCACCGATCTTGAGGTCGAGATCGAGGTGCTTCGCGACCGTCTCGCACGTGAAGGCGTGCGGATGGACAAAGATTGATGGACAGAAATTAAAGAGGAATTGGTCATGTCGACATTGCCTACCGAAACCCAGCTGAAGGAATTGCAGGACGTCACCGCCGTGACCCTGCCCGAACCGGCCGGTGCCCTTGTGCCGCTGTCTGAGGCCAAAGGGGAAAACCGCGCCGAGATCGAGAAGCGCATGGATGAAATCGACATGAGCGACAGCCAGTCGATCATCGAATTTGGCTCTGCCGCGCAGGCGGAATTGCAGGTGATCAGCCAGGACATGCTGCAAGGGGTGCGCAACAAGGATCTGGGGCCTGCGGGGGACGGGCTGCGCGACATGGTCACCACCATTCGCGGGTTTTCGGTCTCGGAACTGGATATGCGGCGCAAGCAGTCCTGGTGGGAAAAGCTGCTTGGCCGGGCCGCGCCTGCGGCGAAATTCCTGGCGCGTTTTGAAGATGTGCAGGGCCAGATCGACAAGATCACCGACAATCTGCTGACCCATGAGCACACGCTGCTCAAGGACATCAAATCGCTCGACAAGCTTTATGAAAAGACGCTGGAGTTTTACGACGAGCTGGCGCTTTACATCGCGGCGGGGGAAGCCAAGATTGACCAGCTGGATGCCGATGTGATCCCGGCGAAAGAGGCGGAACTGGCGGATGCCCCCGAGGAGCAAGGGGTGCTGAAAGCGCAGGAGTTGCGCGACCTGCGGGCGGCGCGCGATGATCTGGAACGCCGGGTGCATGACCTGAAACTCACCCGTCAGGTGACGATGCAATCGCTGCCGTCAATCCGGCTGGTGCAGGAAAACGACAAGTCTCTGGTGACAAAGATCAATTCGACCCTGGTGAACACCGTGCCGCTGTGGGAAACCCAGCTGGCGCAGGCGGTGACCATCCAGCGCTCGACCGAGGCGGCAGCCGCCGTCAAGGACGCCACCGATCTGACCAATGAACTGCTCAAAGCCAACGCCTCCAACCTGCGCGAAGCCAATGAACTGGTGCGTGAACAGATGGAACGTGGCGTGTTCGACATCGAGGCGATCAAGGCGGCAAATGCCGATCTGATCGGCACGATCGAAGACAGCCTGCGCATTGCCGATGAAGGCAAGGCCAAACGCGCCGAGGCCGAGGAAGAGCTGATCAAGATGGAAGCAGAGCTGAAATCAACCCTGGCAGCCGCGCGGGCCAGCGCCCCCGCCAAAGCAGGGTAAGATGACGCGGCGCGCGACCTTTTCTCGCGTGGCCGGACAGGCCGGATGGCAAGGGGCGCTCCTTGCCAGCAGCCTGTTGTTGTCCGGGTGTCTGGCGTTTCAGGGCGGGGTCCGGACCTCGCCCGTGCCACAGCCCCGCCCCGCCCCTGCAATCTACACCCCCTCCGCCGAAAGCGTCGAACTGGCGGGTTATTACGAACGGGTTCAGCGCGGGCTGCTGGTGCAGGGTCTTTTGCGCGGTGATGGCGGCGGCGTCGACACGCCTTTTACGGATGAGATGCTTGCGCGCAACTTCATGCGCCTGGCCTTTTCCAGTGAATATGCGCTGCCCGGCCGGGCCGGCCAATCCGGCCAGTCGCGTGCGCAATTCCTCAACCGATGGGACGGGCCGGTGCGCCTGTCGCTGTCTTTCGGCGCGTCGGTGGATCCCGACACCCGGACGCAAGTCACCGCGATCACGCGCCGCTATGCCTCGCGGCTGGCGCGGATCACCGGCCTGTCGATTTCGGTTCTGAAACCGGACCACCCCCGCGCCAATATGCGCATCTTCATCGTTGATGAACGTGAACGGCGCGCGCTGGAGGCCCGCCTGTCGCGGGGGGATGGCACGCTTTCTGCCGCCGCCATCCGGGCGCTGATCAGCCTTGACCGCCGCAATTATTGCCACGTTCTGGCCCGCGCGCCACAGGGCACGGCCACCCTGACCAAGGCCGATGTGGTGATCCGCACCGAAATCCCGCCGCGCATGATGGGCGCCTGCCTGCATGAAGAGATTGCGCAGGGGCTGGGCATCGGCAATGACAGCCCGCAGGCCCGCCCGTCGATTTTCAATGATGATGAGGAGTTTGGCCGCCTCACCACCCATGACGAGATGCTGTTGCGGATCTTATATGACGCGCGGCTGCACCCCGGCATGAGCGCGGATGAGGCCCGCCCGATTGTGACCGAGATTGCAGCGGAGCTGGTGCCCCCCGCACATCGCAGCGCGCGCCCGGATCAAACACCCCATACATCCCAAACAGATGACGAGGTCTGAGCAGACATGCTATCTCCTGCACGGCCCCATATCCCACCACATTCCCCCCAACACTCCGAAGGAGGACATCATGGGTATTTTTGATTTTCTGACCGGCGAATTCATCGACGTGATCCATTGGGTGGATGACACGCGCGACACGATGGTCTGGCGGTTTGAACGCGAAGGGCATGAGATCAAATATGGCGCCAAGCTGACCGTGCGCGAAGGCCAGTCGGCGGTGTTCATCCACGAAGGCCAGCTGGCGGATGTGTTCACCCCCGGGCTTTACATGTTGGAAACCAACAACATGCCGGTGCTGACCACGCTGAACCACTGGGATCATGGGTTCAAATCCCCCTTCAAATCCGAGATCTATTTCGTCAACACGACGCGCTTTGCTGACCTGAAATGGGGCACCAAGAACCCGATCATGATCCGCGATCCCGAGTTTGGACCGACCCGCATTCGCGCCTTTGGCACCTATGCGGTGCGTGTCACGGATCCGGCGCGGTTCCTTGTGGAAATCGTCGGAACCGATGGCGAATTTACCATGGACGAGATCTCCTTCCAGATCCGCAATATCATCGTGCAGGCCTTTTCGCGCGTGATCGCCAGCGCCGGCATCCCGGTGCTGGATATGGCGGCCAACACCCATGATCTGGGCCAGATCGTGGCGCGTGAAATCACTGCCATCGTGGGGGAATACGGCCTCTCCATCCCCGAATTCTACATCGAAAACATCTCGCTGCCGCCCGCGGTGGAAGAGGTGCTGGACAAGCGCACGTCGATGGGGATTGCGGGCAATCTCGACAATTACATGAAATTCAACGCAGCCGAAGCCATGGGGGCGGAAAACAGCGCCATGGCAAGCTCGATGGGGGCGGGCATGGGCGCCGGCATGGGCATGGCAATGGCCCAGGGTATGGCGCAAAATGGGGATCGTGCACAGACCGCCCCCCAGAACAGCCAGCAGACCGGACCATGGGGCGCGCCCCTCCCTCGGACTGTCTCGGCCACCCGCACCATGCCCCCACCCCCGCCTCCGGTCGAAAAACTCTGGCACCTGGCCGAAAACGGCAAAACCACCGGCCCGTTTTCCAAGGCAAAACTGGGCCGGATGGCCGCCGAGGGAAGCCTCTCGCGCCAGACCCATGTCTGGACACCGGGGCAGGATGGCTGGCTTTTCGCCGAAGACGTGCCGGAACTGGCCCAGCTCTTCACCGTTGCCCCGCCGCCGCCACCCGGCGCATGATCGACACCTGATCTGATCGGGGCGGACGGGACCGCCGCCCCTTTTTTCTTGTCTTAAAGCGTTTCGACTTATTATTGAGACACAATAATGAGGCAAAACGCTCGAAACCTACTGATGTTGCGGGCGTTTCGAAATCAACTTGTGTCTCAAGTTAATCTCGAAACGCTTTAAATATCCTCGCCGAAGGCATAAAACCCATGTCCTACCCTCCCCAAAGGCCCCCGGCAGCGCCCCCAGCCCCCGCCGCCGCGCCGCAAGAGGCCGAACACCGTTTCCCCTGCGACCAATGCGGGGCGGATCTGCGGTTTGACCCCGAAACGGAGGATCTGAGCTGCGATCACTGCGGGTTTCATTCCCCTTTGACCCGAACCCGCGAGGCGGGGGTGAAAGCGATTGTCGAGCTGGATTACCGCGCCGCCCTCACCCATGCCCTGCCCGAGGCAGACAGTGTCGAAGCCCGCGCCACGACCTGCCCCAACTGCGCCGCGATCTTCGAGTTCGACCCCAATCGCCATGCCGCCGAATGCCCGTTCTGCGCCACCCCGGTGGTGGCCGACAGCGGCACCTACCGACAGATCAAACCCAGGGGGGTGGTGCCTTTTGCCCTTGGCGAAACCGCCGCGCGCGAGGCCATGACCCGCTGGCTGGGCAGGCTGTGGTTTGCGCCAAACGGCCTTCAGGACTATGCCCGCAAGGGGCGGAAACTGAACGGGATTTATGTGCCCTACTGGACATATGACGCCCAGACCGACACGCGGTATCTGGGGCAGCGCGGTGACGATTATTATGTCGACCGCGTGGTGATGGTGGATGGAAAACGCCAGACACGGCGCGAGCGCAAAACCCGCTGGTCGTCGCGGTCCGGCCGGGTTGCGCGATTTTTCGACGATGTGCTGGTGCTGGCCTCACGGGGGTTGCCGAAACGTTATACCGATGCGCTGGCGCCTTGGGATCTGTCCCGTCTGACCCCCTATAGCCCGGATTACCTCGCCGGGTTTCAGGCCGAAGGATACACGGTGGAACTGGCCGAAGGGTTTGCCGAGGCGCGGGCGCATATGGACCGGGTGATCCTGCGCGATGTGAAATTTGACATTGGCGGGGACCGGCAGCGGGTGACATCGCTTGACACGGAGGTGTCCGATGTGCGGTTCAAACACATCCTGCTCCCGGTCTGGCTGGCGGCCTATAAATATCGCGGCAAGACCTATCGCTTTGTGGTCAATGGTCAGACCGGACGGGTGCAGGGCGAACGTCCGTGGTCTGCCGCGAAGATCACGGTTGCGGTTCTGTTCGGGCTGATCCTCGCCGCAGGGATCGGTTACCTGATCGCCATCAATCAATGAGGCCCAGATGGATTACGACGCGTTCAACGCCCTGCTCAGCACCCGCCATTCCTGTCGCGCCTTCCTGCCGGACCCATTGTCCGACCGCGAGATTGCCCAGATCCTGACCGCCGCCCAGAAAGTGCCAAGCTGGTGCAACGCCCAGCCCTGGCAGGTAGAGATCACCCGCGCGGAGGAAACCCATCGCCTGCGTGCAGCCCTTTACGACCATGCCTTACATAACAGCCATGCCCCGGATCTCGACTGGCCTTCCGCCTATAGCGGCGCGCATCAGGACCGGCGCCGTGCCTGTGGCCTCCAGCTTTATGAAAGTGTCGGGATCGCGCGCGGAGACCGGGTGGCATCGGGGCAGCAGATGCTGGAAAACTTCCGGTTTTTCGGCGCGCCGCACATGGCCCTGATCTCGGCCCCGCGCGAACTGGGCCCATATGCCTATCTTGATTGCGGCGGGTTCGTCACCGGTTTTGCGCTGGCGGCACAATCGCTGGGGCTGGGCAGCATTCCGCAGGCCGCCGTTGCCGCATTTGCCCCTTTTCTGCGTGACTGGTTTGGCATCAGCGAGGAGCGGGTGATCCTGTGCGGCATTGCTTTTGGCCGCCCTGACCCGCAGGCCCCGGTAAACCAGTTCCGCACCACCCGCGCGCCTTTGGACGAATGGGTGCGCTGGCACGGCTGAGCCGGGTCTGGAAGATTTGGGCGAGCCGGTCTCTGTGATAGGCAAGCACGGCAATGGACAGGCACGGGGCTGACCGTTAAAGCAACCCAGAAGACCAAACCCGCAGAGAGGACCCCCATGCGCGCTCTTATCCAACGTGTCTCAGAAGCTGCCGTCCGGGTGGATGGCGACGTGATCGGCGAAATCGGCCCCGGGCTGTTGATCCTTATCTGCGCGATGGAAGGCGACAGCGACGCCAACGCGGATCAGCTTGCGGCCAAGATTTCCAAACTGCGGATTTTCAAGGACGAAAACGACAAGATGAACAGGTCGGTCCGCGATATTGGCGGCGCCGCACTTGTGGTCAGCCAGTTCACCCTGGCCGCTGACACGTCGCGCGGGAACCGACCGGGGTTTTCCACGGCCGCCAAACCGGAGGAAGGCAACCGCCTGTATGAATATTTCGCCGATCAGCTGCGCGCCCTGGGCATGGAGGTTGCACAGGGGCAGTTTGGCGCAGATATGAAAGTGTCGCTGGTCAACGATGGGCCCGTCACGATCTGGATGGAGATCTGAGACCGGGATCTGCAGGAGAAAACTAGAAAACTAGAAAACTAGAAAACTAGAAAACTAGAAAACTAGAAAACTAGAAAACTAGAAAACTAGAAAACTAGAAAACGGGGCCAGAGCGGCCCCTTGTTGGCAAGAGACATTCCGCCTCAGCGGCAATAAGATCCGCCCCGATGGCGCGCCGTGTCCAGATGCAGGTGATCCTTGTGATAGCGATCCGCATCCGGGCCCAGCACTGTGCCAAACGGGCCACAGGCCGAGGCGTGCATGGCGCGCAGCACCTTGCCCTGCACCGGATCTTTCCACCCTTTCAGGACCGAAATCCGGGCACCGTTTTTCAAAGTCAGGCCCGCGATATCCACCGCCTTGCCCTTGCCATGTTCCGACACTTTCCCCCCCGGTTTGTTGTTCCGGGTGCGGCAGGCATAATGGGCGATGACCCTAAGCTCTGCCGGGCCGCCGCCCAGGCGCCCCACCGCAGGCACCACCCCTTTGCGCACCCAGCTGTCCAGCGCCTTGGCGGTATCGCAATCCATCACCGCAGGGGTGGACAGGCGGATACCGGACACTTCGCTGACCTTCACGCCCCCGCGCAGCCCGCAGCCTGGCAAGGTGCCGGAAATGGCGGAAACTTTCTGTCCCCGGATCCGGCGAGAGCCGCAAATCGCCCCGAATGTCCCGGTAGATTGCGGGAGCGCCGCCGGTGTTTTCTGCGGCGTGGCGACCCGTGCCTGCCCCACAAGGCTGCGGGGACGCAGCTGCGGGCGGGGAGAGCGGGCAACCGCATAGGGGCTGGTCGGAGAGGCCGCGATCACGGCCGGCTGGCCTGCGCTGACCGGAGCGGTTGCGGGGATCGCTGTGCCCGGGGTCGCTGTGCCAGGACGCAGGCGCGGGCGAATATCCGCGTGATACCGCACAACCACGTTAAACTGCGGCTTTGCGGGGGGCGCCGAAACCGGGGTGCCCGGTCGCAACAGGGGGCGCTCAGATCGTTCGGGCGCGTAGGCAAGGGCCGCCTGCCCGCACATTGCGGTCACCAGCAAGAGCGCCCCGAGCCCCCGCCCGATCATTTCCGCTTGGCCTCGTGCTGGCCAACGCGACCGAAATCGGGGGCGTCCGTATCCTGCCCGGCTTCGATAATACCGCGACGGATCGCGCGCGTATGGGTGAAATAGTCAAAAAGCTGTTCCCCATCCCCGGTGCGGATGGCCCGTTGCAGGGCAAACAGCTCTTCGGTGAACCGGCCGAGGATTTCCAGTGTCGCGTCCTTGTTGGTCAGGAACACGTCCCGCCACATGGTCGGGTCGGAGGCCGCAATCCGGGTGAAATCACGAAACCCCGCAGCGGAGTATTTGATCACCTCGCTATCGGTCACCCGGCGCAAATCATCCGCCACCCCGACCATTGTATAGGCGATCAGGTGCGGGGTATGGCTGGTCACCGCCAGCACGAGGTCGTGATGGTCGGGCTCCATTTCTTCCACATTGGACCCCATCCCTTCCCAAAGCGCCCGCAGCCGGGCCACCGCCGCCGGATCAGAGCCATTGGGCACAAGGATGCACCAGCGGTTGTCAAACAGCTCGGCAAATCCGGCGCGCGGGCCGGAATGTTCGGTGCCCGCCAGCGGGTGGCCGGGGATGAAGTGGATGCCCGTGGGAAGATGCGGCCCGACAGCCTCGATCACGGCCTGTTTCACAGACCCGACATCGGTCACGGTGGCGCCCTGCATCAGATGCGGCGCGATCTCTTCGGCCACATGGCCCATCGCCCCCACCGGCACGGCCAGCACAACCAGGTCAGCCTCTTTCACCGCCTCGGCGGCGCTGTCCACCACCTGATCGCAAAACCCGATCTCTCGGGTGATATCGCGGGTTTCCGCAGAGCGCGCGGTGCCGACAATCTCAGCCGCCAGACCGGCGCGTCGCATGGCATGGGCCATGGAGGAGGCGATCAGGCCAAGCCCGATCAGGGCGACGCGATTGTAAACTTGTGTGCCCGGAGTGTTCATGCCTGCCCCTCCTTCGTCGCAGCATTTGCCTTGCCGGTCTGTTTCGGGTCCGGGATCACCCCTTTGAACCGCCCCACCAGATGGGCGATGCGGCGACAGGAAGGTTCGTCCCCCACGGTGATCCGCAGGCAGTTCGGCAGACCATAGCCCGCCACCCGGCGCACGATGATCCCTTCGGATTTCAGATATTCATCCACCGCGTTGGCTTCGTCTTCCGAGGCAAACCGCGCGAGGATGAAGTTGGCGCAGGACGTGTCGGAGGGCACACCGATTTCCGCCAGCGCCTCGGCCATCCAGCCGCGCAGCCGGGTGTTTTCCGACAGGCATTTCGCCACATGGTCCCGGTCGCGCAAGGCGGCCTCGGCGGCGGCAAGTTGCGGCATCGACAGGTTGAACGGCCCGCGGATACGGTTCAGCACATCAATCACCTCAGCCGTGCCATAGCCCCAGCCGATGCGCAGTCCGCCAAGCCCATACATCTTGGAAAAGGTCCGGGTCATGAACACGTTTGAGCGCATGCTGACCAGCGACGCGCCACCATCGAACCCTTCGACATATTCGGCATAGGCCCCGTCCAGCACCAAAAGCACCTGTGGCGGCAGGTTTTCCGCCAGACGGGCCAGTTCGCCCATCCCCACCATGGTGCCGGTCGGGTTGCCGGGGTTGGCAATGAACACAAGCCGCGTGTTTTGGGTCACGCCTGCAAGGATTGCGTCCACATCCACCATCCGTTCCCGCTCTGGCACCTCAACCGGGGTTGCCCCGGCGGCCAGGGTGGAAATCTTATACATCGAGAAACCATGTTCGGTGTGGATCACCTCGTCCCCCGGCCCGGCATAGGCCTGGCAGAGGAAGGTGATGATCTCATCCGAGCCGACACCGCAGATGATACGCTCGGGGTCCAGCCCGTGCAGATCTCCGATGGCCTTGCGCAGGGCCGCATGGTCGGTATTGGGGTAACGATGCAGGTCATGGCCCGCGCGCTTGAACGCTTCAACCGCGTCCGGGCTGGGGCCAAACGGGTTTTCATTTGAGCTGAGCTTTACCACATTCTGAACGCCGGCCACTTTCGCGGCCCCGCCCACATAGGGTTTGATTGTCATGATCCCGGGTTGCGGTTCAATCTTCGCCATCACCGATACTCCTTCTGGGGGCGGTTGTAGTGGCGGGCGCGGGGCGGTGGAAGAGGGAAAGCGCTAACGGGTGTGATCCGGGACAAGGTGAGGCTTTCGCGCACGCAGCGCAGCAAAGACATATGCCTTGAGGGATGCGGATCTGCGTCGGTCTGATAATTCAGATGATAAAGCGTTTCCACATCACGCTGTTTCAGCGAAATCTGAAGACGCTTTCGCTGAACCGGGTATGGGCGCCTTATAGGAAAGCAGCGGCAAACAGGCATTTTTCGCATGGCGCTGCATCAGCTTTTTCTGCCGTTTTCCATCCGGAATATGGCGGGCTGGTTTGG
This sequence comes from Aliiroseovarius crassostreae, assembly GCF_025137635.1. Classification (NCBI taxonomy): domain Bacteria; kingdom Pseudomonadati; phylum Pseudomonadota; class Alphaproteobacteria; order Rhodobacterales; family Paracoccaceae; genus Aliiroseovarius; species Aliiroseovarius crassostreae. The sequence goes on from NZ_CP080772.1 coordinate 2,155,284, forward strand.
GGACATAGGTTGTCGCCCGAAAATGTGGAAACAGCGCCGAAAGCTCTGCGATCACATCCGAGGGCAGGCAGGACATGGCATCGCGGTCCACGAAAAGGCTCTCCGTTGGCGCATCTTCTGCGAAAATGATGCAATGCCGGTCAAACAGCAGGTGGTAATAGGTCACGTCCATAACGCTGTCATCAACCGAAATGCCCGGCAGGTCGGTCAGCCTGATTGCCGCGACCAGAACGTTTTCCTCACCAAACATCCGTTTTACAATCGGTGACGAGACCAGCATGCGATGCTGCCGGGACACCAGCAGGTCGCGGGTCGGCAGGTTGTTCCCCAGCACGCCTTGTCTGATTCGCACCGGGGCCAGCCTGATATCGCGCCTGATCTCTTGATCGCAAACCTTGCGACTTAGCAGTTTGCGCAATGTGATATGGCCCCCGTCCACAGTCGCAACCCGCATTCCCGGCTCAAGATCCTCAACCTTCACATCCCCCCGGTCGGTGCGCACGCGAACACCTTTGGTCAGGCATGGAATAGTCCCTTTGCTGGGGCTGGTTTGCGTGACGTAGGTCGCGCCCCCATCGGTGGTTTCAAGGGACGCCCCGGACCCTGCCACCCCGATATCGGTTGAGGTCTGCCCGCTTGCCGGTCCTTCCGTGGCCGTGATGGTTGAGGCATTGTCAGAAAACGAGATGAAATTGTAGAGCGTGCTGCTATCGCTCAGCGATACCCCGCCAAACTTGTGCAGACCACTGAAGGTCGAGGGGGAACCGCTCTCGACCACATAGACATCTTTTCCATTTACAGTGGTGTAGCTGAGACCATCCAGCGAATTGGTCGACCGCACGGTTCCATCCGCGTTGTAAATCGTCACCACCAGATCGGACACATCAGTCCCCGACTCCACGGCAATCTCGACAAAGTCGAGGGTAGCGGCGCCCAGGTACTTCACCTCTGAGATGTATGGATCTGACATGACTCTACTCATAACTGTAATCAGTTCTTGATTACATGATTAACTACCTGCAAATTTAGGTAAAAATTTGGCAGCGGGGCAGATCGGCAGAAATCCGCGCCTTGAAACAAGCAATCAATCGGGCGGCGACACAGGATTTCCCTGAAAACTCAGCCGCATAGAGACAGGCTTGACCCTGAGGGCATCTTTTCTCACCCGCAAGAATCCGCAGGGATATCGCTGAAAAAACTCCCCCGGAGGTTAACACCTCACCGCCTCATTGAAGCGTTTCGAGAAGGCATTAAGCCGCGCCCAAGCTGTCGCGCCCCCTGAACTGGGGTCACGCCAACAAAAAAGGGCCGCGCGATGGCGCAGCCCTTTCGTAATTCTGTGGATCGGCGAAGACAGCCGTTTCCGGGTCCGAAGGAACCGGGTTTCTCTGCCTCTCGCCTCTGTCTTCGCCAGAAGCTCGAACGTGAAACCCGATACGCCTTGCAGTGTGACCCGCGAAACGCCTTAGTTCTTCGCGTAGAATTCAACCACCAGGTTCGGTTCCATCATCACCGGGTACGGCACGTCCGACAGGCCGGGGGTGCGGGTGAAGGTGGCGGTCATTTTCGAGTGGTCAGCTTCGACATAGTCCGGAACATCACGTTCGGCCAGGGCCACAGCTTCCAGCACGATGGCCAGTTGCTTCGACTTCTCGCGCACTTCGATCACGTCACCCTCTTTCACACGGTAGGAGGGGATGTTCACTTTTTTGCCGTTCACGGTCACGTGGCCGTGGTTCACGAACTGACGGGCAGCGAAGACGGTCGGCACAAACTTGGCGCGGTAGACAACGGCGTCCAGGCGGCGTTCCAGCAGACCGATCAGGTTTTCACCGGTGTCGCCCTTCACACGCTCGGCTTCGCCGTAGATGCGACGGAACTGTTTCTCGGTCAGGTCGCCGTAGTAGCCTTTCAGCTTCTGCTTGGCGCGCAGCTGCAGACCGAAGTCCGACAGTTTGCCCTTGCGGCGCTGGCCGTGCTGGCCGGGGCCATATTCACGACGGTTCACCGGGGATTTCGGACGGCCCCAGATGTTTTCGCCCATGCGGCGGTCAATTTTATACTTGGCAGCGGTACGTTTCGTCACAGCTGTTCTCCTTCATAGTTTCGAAGGGCGTTGTCCTCTCGCCTTTGAACCGGGTCCGGTTTTTCATGAACTGAAACCCCGGGGCTCTCGGGCGTGACAGGCATCCTCTTGCGAGGGCCACCAACACCAAATGAATGCGGCCCCCAAAAGGGACCGACTGGGCGCTTATAGCGGGGTTCAGAGGGGAGTCAACGGGCGGGCACCGGTTTTCGCCCCGTTTTTTCCACTTTTAAAGTGTTTCAGGATGAACTTGAAACACATGTTTGTTCCGCCGCCCACTTTATTCTGCCCCCCTACTGCCCTCCGCGGCATTGAGATCTCTTGCGGCGTTTCGACCCCTCCCGGTCTCAGATGAAAGCCCAACCGCGTCGGGGCCTGTTTTGTGGCATCACGAAGAACTTTTCGGCCCAAGCGCAAACTATGCTACAGCTCAGATAACAAAACCCCTTTTTACGAAAGCCCCTATGGCGCGATCCGCACTCTCAGCTAAGCCCCCGGCCCATGCCATCCCGGCCTCTTCCGGTTGGGTCGCCGCTGCCGCCATTCCGCTTTTGTTTTTCCTCTGGCCCGACACATCCTGGCCCGACATTCTCACACCCAACTCGCTCTTGCCTGACAGGACAGCCCTGTCTGCGCGCGACAGCTGCAATCTTTACATCCTTGCCCTGTTTCTCAGCCTCGCCCTGCACGAGCTGCTGTTTCTCAGGATCCATAACAGCCCGGGCACCGGGCTGCGGTTTGACAGGCGCAATTTCACTGACCCGACCTGCTGGCAGAGCTATGTGGTCAAACTGGTGGGGCTGGCAGCGAGCCTTGGCGGGCTGGCGGTGGTCTACTGGGCGGCAGAGCTGTATCGGGGGGACTGGTATGCCCCGTTTTTCGCCACGCTGTCTGACCATGGGGGGCTGATCCTTGCGGTCATTGTCACCAATGTCACGCTGGCCCATTTCGCGATGCTGCGCCCGCGGGACGGGCTTTGGCATATCGGGGCCTTGCTGCTGACCCTCGGCCGCGGGGATACAGACCGGGAGCAGATCACCGGGCATCTGCTCGCCCTTACCATCAAGGGTTTCTTTATCCCGCTGATGTATTGCTACCTTGTTTATGACTGGGAGTATCTGCGCGGTGTCGACCTGACCACCCTGACCGATTTCCCCGCGATCTACGCGTTTCTATACCGGTTTCTTTTCTTTGCAGATCTGAGCCTGGTGGTGGTGGGCTATGTCTTTGCCGCGCGGGTGCTGAATTCGCATATCCGCTGGAGCGAACCCACCATGCTGGGCTGGGTGGTCTGCATCCTGTGCTATGCCCCATTCTGGCAACTGTTCTCACGCAGTTATTTCGACTATTTCTCGCCCAGCTACACCTGGGGCAACTGGTTGTGGGATTACCCCGTGGCCTATGGGATCTGGGGCACAACCATCCTTGTCCTGATGGCAATCTACACGATGGGAACAATGCGGATGGGATTGCGCTTTTCCAACCTCACCTATCGCGGCGTGGCCTATGGGTTTCCCTTCAACCTGTCCCGGCACCCGCAATATATCTCCAAAAACATCACCTGGTGGCTGATCGACATCCCCTTTGTGGCCACTGATCTGGCCACCGGGTTTTCCAATTGCGCGTCGCTGCTGGGGGTCAACCTGATCTACCTGCTGCGCGCCAGATGCGAGGAGCGTTGCCTGCGGCGCTCGCCCTCATATCGCCATTACGAACGACAGATTGCACGACATGGCCTTCTGGCCCGGCTGCGCGGAGGACAACGCAGAGGACAGCACGAGGGACAGGTCAAGGGACAAGGCGGTGCACCGATACAGGAGGCGACCCGCAGAAGACCAGACCCACGGGCAAAATAACCCTTCCCTACCTGACCATAGCCCCTGCAAACCTGTGGCTGGGAAACCCTGAAACCGGGTCTGAAAATGCACGGGCCGGAGCACCTCGCGACAGACACTGCGCGACCTACTCGGGGGCCTCCAACACATTCGTGGGCGCCTAAAGCGTTTCGGGATAAACTTGAGACACATGTTTATTCCGAAACGCCCACGACATTGAGATCTCTTACCGCGTTTCGGTTTCCCCCTGTATCAGGTTAAAACCGAAACGCTTTAGGCCACCCCCTTAGGCCACCCCCTGCAGGATCGCCGCCTCGGCCTTTGTCAATGTGCGGCGGGCATAATCCCCATAGCTCATCGGGTTCAGGTCGAGCGCCGGGAACATCTCAAACAGGCGCGCGCGCTGCGCGTCTTCCACGGTTTCAAGCGCCGTGCCCGCAGGGTGGAAACTCTCCGCGGCAACCCCGTTGGCCCAGACCACCTGATGGCGCTCCAGAAGCAGGTGATAATAGGTCACCTCCCGCACGGATCCATCCACGATCACCCGGCGTTCATCCACCAGATCCTGCGCACGCACCAGCACTTCGTCACTGTTGAACAGGTCGCGGGCCCGGTCCCCGCGTAAAAGAAGCTGGTGTTGCGGGCTGACCAGCAGGTCCTCATCCGGTTGTCCGCTGGACAGGGCACCGGCCCGCACCCGGATCGGTCGCAGCTCGGGCATCGCAAACAGCCGTGCCCCGGAAATCCGGCGCTGGCCGATCCACAAAAGCGTCTGCGCGCCATTGTCACGGGTCTGGATCTGGTCCCCTTCGCGCAGCTCTTCGACCGGGACTTCGCCCTCGGGAGTGCGAATGCGTGTGCCGGGGGTGAAACAGATCACCCCGGTGGGCTGATCTGTCAGGCGGTTCACCGTGCTGGGTTCCAGACGGGCCTCAACCACCCAAAGGTCGGTATCAGCCGGCGGCACGTCATCCACAAACATCAGAAGTGGCGTCTTGCCGGGGCCGATCTCGATCAGGGTAATGGTGAAACTCCGGTGCCCGTCCGTGACCTTGAACCCCATATTGAGCAGGGGATCCTCAACCGGTGCAGCCTCAATCGAGAGGCCCGGAACCAGCGCGGCCCCCACCAGTTTATGCACCATTTTCGCGGCCCGCCTGCGCAGATCCGCCTCGCCCGAGGCTTCGGTCAGCCTCAGCACATCCTGTGGTCCGTCCACCCGCAACGGCGCGCCGGTCCAGCGCCAGATGGCGCCCATACCCAATACGGATTTGGCAGCATTCGCCAAACCGTCAATTTCCGTCTGCGCCCAAGAGATGACAAACGTGCCACGATAGCCCGTCTTCATGCCTGTACCTGCCATTTTCTTTTTTTATTACAGGCACGTTAGCAGAGGTGATTCGGCCTGTGAAGCGGCTTGTTAACCTTTCTACATCTTTTGGATAGGTCCTCTTGCGAAAAGGACACAGGGCGCAAGACAGGTTCAGGACAGGCGCATGTAGAAAGGGGCCTGTCGAAACGGCGATCAGCGGGCCTTTTCGCTCCCGCCCTCAGAAGGCCATCCGCAGGCTGACCGAGCCGACCAGCTGCCCCTCGGGCTGGCTGTCAAATTCGCGTCCCAGCCAGGTCAGGCCGTAAAACATCCCCCATCGCCGCCCCTGCCGCTGCACCCCGGCGCGGGCACGGGCGCGCAGGTCCGTCAGGTCCAGCCCCCGGTCCTGCGGCAGCAACGCGCTGTCAAACACATGGGCCAGGTCACCACCGATCAGGAAGGACCAGCCGGGGTCGGAGGCCTGTTGCAGACCGGGATAAAGCTGCCCCGTGGTCACGTCCCGCAGCAGCACCGGGTTGTGATAGGCCGGGCCGAACAACAGATCCCCGCCAATCCGCGCATAGCTTTCAACCCCGGCCTGTGCCGACAGGAACGGGCGCAGCGTGGCCGCGCCGAAGCGCAGCGGGCGGGCAATTTCAAACGAGGCTGTGGGGAAAATCCTGTTGCCGATCTGCGCCTGCTGCACGCTGTCCGAGGGGGGCACCATGTCGAAACGCTCATGAAACCACTGGTGGAAATTGCCCACCCCTGTCGACGGGCCGGTGGCGACCAGATCCAGACCGGCGCGCAGCTCGGCCCGGCCCCGTTGGAAATAGCTGTGCAGCCCTGCAGAAATCACCCCCGCATAAGGCCGGTCCCCCGCCCCACCCTCAGTCAGGTTGGCCGGAGAGATCATCTGCACCCCAAAGCGCAGTTCGTACAGCACACCGATCCGGTCCGGCAGGGACAGGGTGCCCCTGGGGCCACGCAGATTTGACAGGACATAGGCACCGGTGCGCCAGCGGTCATCACCATCCCCGAGAATATCATTGGTAAACACGCGCCCGTAGCCAAGGCTGGCAAAGCCCGATACATCCCTGTCTGCCTGCGCCGGAACGGTGCCGAGAAGGACCGTCAGCAGCAAAAGAAACCAGACGGACATGCCCCGTGCCGCGCGCAGGCAAGGGCTGCCCAGACGTCGCCCTGAGGCAAAGATCGCACGGATCGGGATCGCTTTTTGGGGGAGGTTTGAAATCAAATTGCGCATGTCAAATCCAGGTTCAGGGCCCCCACCCTTGAGGGCCAATATTAACCTTAACTGGATGATTCGAACAATCTTTCGAAGTTTTCCGTTATTTTCCGAGCGAATAATATGACTTTTCCTGCACCTGCCGCGCGCACGTCGGGAGGTGGCATCGGATGCCAATACAGCAGATTTTTCGCGGCTGGCACGCAAGCCGGATCGGTCCCGGACCGTTTAAAGCACTTCCCGTTAGTGCCGGATCACCGCACGCAGCGCATCCCCCAGCGCCACCAGCGCAAACAGGGTTGCCGCCACGCAGACGATGGTCGGCCCGGTGGGGGTGTTAATCCAGAACGAGAGTTGCAGCCCGGCCAGCGCAGACAGCCCCCCCAGCCCCACCGCCCCAAGCGCCATCCGCTCGGGCGTGGTGGCAAAGGGACGGGCCGCCGCCGCCGGGATCACCAGCATGGCGCCGATCAGCAGAACCCCAACCACCTTGATCGCCACCGCCACCACAAGGGCCAGCGCCAGGGTCAGGACCAGCTGTTCGCGTCGGGGATCAATCCCCGAGGCCGCCGCCAGATCCGGGTTCAGCGTTGCCATCAAAAGCGCAGACCAGCGCCACCAGAGCAGGCCAAGCACCGCAAGCGCTCCGCCCCAGATCACCAGAAGATCCATCCGGCTGACCGCCAGAATGTCGCCAAACAGATAGGCCATCAAATCGACCCGCACACCGGACAGGAAGGACACCGCCACGAGGCCAAAGGCGATGGCGGAATGGGACAGCACACCCAGCAGCGTATCCATCGCATGTCCGCGCACACTCAGGGTCGAGACCGCATAGCCCATTCCCAGCGCGGCGATCAGCACCCCGACAAAAACCGGCGCTTCGAAACTAAGCGACAATGCCACGCCAAGGATCGCCGCATGGGCGGTGGCATCGCCAAAAAACGCCATTCGTCGCCACACGACAAAACACCCCAAGGGGGCAGCGGCCAGCGCCACGCCCAGCCCGGCCAGCGCGGCGCGCACCATGAACGCATCCAGAAAACTCATACCGCCCCTTTCTGATTTGCACGGGCCTGATCTGCACGGGTCTGATCTGAATGCGCGTGTGAGGGCGCAGGATCCTGATCGTGGTTGCACCCGTCATGGCTGTGCCCGTCATGGCTATGATTATGTTCATGCCGGTAAAGGGCCAGCGCCCCATGGGTGCCGGATCCGAACAGCGCGCGGTATTCCGGGGCAGAGGCCACCTGTTCCGGCGCGCCCTGACAGCAGACATGCCCATTGAGGCACAGCACCCGGTCCGAGGTTGCCATCACCACATGCAGCTCATGGCTGACCATCAGCACCGCGCAGCCCAGCTCCTGACGCAGCTCTTCAATCAACTGGTAAAAGGCCGCAGAACCGGGTTGATCCAGCCCCTGGGTGGCCTCATCCAGCACCAGAAGGTCCGGCTCCATCAGCAGCGCACGGGCAAGCAGGACACGCTGAAACTGGCCCCCGGACAGGTCGGTCATCTGGCGCTGCTCAAGCCCTGACGCGCCCACCCGCTCCAGGGCCGCCCGCGCCTGCCCCCTGTCAACCGGCTGCGGCAGGTTGAGAAACCGGGCAACGGTCAGCGGCAGGGTCGGGTCGATATGCAGCTTTTGCGGCACATAGCCGATGCGCAGCCCCTTTTGTCGGTGGACTTTGCCGGCGCTGGGGCGTTCTGCCCCGATCAGCAGTTTCAGCAGGGTGGATTTGCCCGACCCGTTGGGACCGACAATGGTGACAATCTCGCCTTTGCTCAGCGAAAAATCCACACCGGTCAGGATTGGTTTGCCCCCCCGGCGCACGGAGAGGGCTTCGGTCTGGATCAGGGTCATGCGGCCGCATCCTGACAATTGGGGCAGAGCCCCTCGACCTCAACCACCATGCGTTCAATGGCAAACCCCACCGCCCCGGCCGCCTGCCCCAGCCGCCCCACGGTCAGGTCGGTATGGGTCTCGGCCACGGCCTGACAGGCGCGGCAGATCAGAAAGACGGGGGCATGTTCGGTATCGGGATGGGCACAGGCAATAAAGGCGTTCAGACGCTCGATCTTATGGGCGAACCCGTGGGTGACGAGGAAATCCAGCGCGCGATAGGCCACCGGGGGCTGCGAGCCGAGCTTCTCTGCGCGCAGCATGTCGAGGATCTCATAGGCGCCCAGCGCGGTATGGCGCTCAAGCAGGATTTCCAGAACCCGTTTGCGCACCGGCGTCAGCTGCAACCCTTCGCGGGCGCAATGGGCCTGAGCGGCCTCAAGGGCGGTATGAATGCAGGAATGGTGATCATGCTTGGCAAAGCCCAGCGTGGCCATGTCATCCCGGCTGTGCGGGTCTGCGACGGGTTGGGTCATTGAAAGTCCATTGAATAGGGGCGCTCTGAGACACCGGATTTTTCACTTGATATGATATAGTATTACATATAGCAAGCAGGCAGCGATGTTATAAAGTAACAGGAACCCTATGCGACTCTCCCCCCTTCTTGCGTTTACCTCAATTCTGTCCAGCCCCGTCCTGCTTGCCCTGCCCGCGCTGGCAGAGGTCCCGAAAGTGGCCGCCGATATCGCCCCGGTGCATTCCCTGGTGGCGCAGGTGATGCAGGGGGTGGGCACGCCCGAGCTGATCCTGCCGCCCGGTGCCTCTCCGCATGGCTATGCGATGCGCCCCTCGGAGGCGGCCAGTCTTGCGCAGGCGGATCTGGTGGTCTGGATGGGCCATGACCTTGTGCCCTGGCTGGAGAAACCGCTGGAGACCATCGCGTCACAGGCGACCCAGCTTGAGCTTCTGACCCTGCCCGGCACCCGGCGTCTGGCCCTGCGCGACACGCCGGTCTTTGACGGAAAGACGGACCATGAGGACCATGAGGACCATGAGGACCATGAGGACCATGAGGACCATGAGGACCATGAGGACCATGGCGGGCATGACCACGATGCGCAAGAGCATGATGATCATGACGACCACAGGCATGATCACCGCCCCGGCGGCTCGGATCCACATGCTTGGCTTGACCCGGAAAATGCAGGTCTCTGGCTGACGCGGATTGCCGAAACCCTGGCCCATCTCGACCCGGAGCACGCAGCCACCTATCAACGCAACGCGGATCAGGCCCGCGCAGAGCTGACCGCGCTGGAAGGTGAGCTTCGCGCCCAGCTGGCCCCGGTTCAGTCCACCCCTTTCGTGGTGTTCCATGACGCTTATCAGTATTTTGAAAGCCATTTCGGCCTTGCCGCTGCGGGGGCAATTTCTCTGGGTGATGCCAGTCGACCCAGCCCGGCGCGGCTGATTGCACTGCAAGAGGCGGTGCGCGAAAACGGCATTCGCTGCGCACTTGCGGAACCGCAGTTTGATCCGGGCCTGTTTGCTACCGTGTTTGACAGCTCCGGCGTTGAGGTCCGGGTGATTGATCCGCTGGGCACCAGCCTGACACCGGGGGCCGCGCTCTATGCGGATCTATTGCGCGACATGGGCACAAGCCTTGCCGGGTGCCTTCCCTAAGTGTTGACCGGGCCTAAGTCATGGCGGGGCCTGAGCGGTGACGGGGGCATGGCCCCCTCATCGGCCCACCATGGCCCGCCCTGGCAGGTCCGGGGTAATCTGGGCCCGACCTTGGTCTGAAAAAGCGCCGGACATAGGTGCGTTCCGTCCCCTGTCCCGCAATGTCAGGATGGGGGCAGACGCCAAACCGGCACTGGACCAAGGAGATCCGAGATGAAACTCAAACACCTGCTGCTGACAACCTCCCTTTGCGCCATGGTCGCCGCACCCGGATGGGCAAAATCGCGCAATTTCAGCGAGATCGACCAGAACAAGGACGGCGCCCTGTCTTTGGAAGAGCTGGAAGCCGCGTTCAGCGCCCGAGGGGCCCGTGCGATCATGAAGCGCAGCGATCTGAACGGGGACGGGCTGATCACCCCATCTGAAATTCAGGTCTCGCAGGATGACGAGCATGATGATGACGAAAATGACGATGAGGATGACGACGAAAACGACGACGAAAATGATGATGACGAAAACGATGATCATGAAGATGACGAACATGATGAACGCGACGATGACGAGCGTGACGATGATCGTGATGACGATGAACGGGATGATGACGAACGGGATCGGGACGATGAAAGCTCGGATCGCGATGATCGTGACGACCGCGATGATGGCGAAGGCGGCGGCGACGAAAGCGACGATTGATTGATCGTCGCGGCCAGCACAGTCTGACCCTTCCAAACCGGGTGCGCGCGATCAAAGCAAAGCTGCGCACCCGCCCTCCTGTTCTTACACCGCGGAAAATCCCCGAATGATCGAAGCGCAGAAATACGAAAAGCTGTTCTCCAGCCCCTTCTTTTCATTTCAGGTCGACGGGCATGAGGCCCTCAACACGGAGCTTCTGGCCTTCGGACAGGCACTGGAGCGACAAAACAAAGGGTCCGCCAAGTCGAACCGGGGGGGCTGGCATTCAAAAGGCAACCTGTTTGACGAAGAGGCCCCCTGTATCTCGCTGCTGTCTGTCTTGTGTGAAACGGCCGTCAAACAGGCGACCCGCCGCATTGGCGGCACGGATCCCGACCAGCTTGACCTGAAGCTGTTTGCCTGGATGAACCGCAACCCCACCGGCGCGTTCAACGCCCCGCACACCCATCCGGGCGCCCATTGGAGCGGCGTCTACTACGTGGCCCAGCCAAAGGTGGACGACCCGGATAGTGGCCGGATCGAATTTCTGGATCCCCGCAGCGACCTGCCGAACTGGCGCCTCCTGAACGCCAAGGCTTTCAAGGTGAAAAAAAGCCTGAAACCAAAACCGGGTGAGATGATCCTGTTCCCCTCCTATCTGATGCATTGGGTGTTTCCCAACAGCTCAGCCGAAGATCGGGTCAGCATCGCGTTCAACGCCACCTTCTCAGCCCGCGAGAAAAGCTGACCCACCCGCCACTGATCAGCCTGCCCTGACCACCCTGTCGCGGGGTTCTGCGCGGGGGGCAGAGGGACAGGCGGGTCCCCGGTCAGCTGCGCCAGGCCTCATGGGCAATGATCGCGGCTTCAACCCGGTTGCGGGCATGAAGTTTTTCCATGATGGCTGTCATGTAATGTTTGACCGTCTTTTCCTGAAGCCCAAGCGCCTCTGCCACCTCGCGGTTGCTCTGACCGCGGGCCACCAGCCGCAGGATTTCCTCTTCCCGCGCGCTCAGGTCGCGCAGCGGGGAGGGCTCCGGCCTGCCCTGCCCCTGTGACATCAGCGACAGCACCTTTTGCGCCAATGCGGGCGAGACATGGGTCTCTCCCGCTGCGACCTGTTTGAGGATCTGCCGCAGCTCGCGGGCGGACACCCCCTTGAGCACATAGCCATTTGCCCCCAGCTGAAGCGCCTCGGTGACATGTTCCCCCTCTTCCGACACGGTCAGCATGACAATCCTGCCAGACAGGTTATCGGCCGAAATGCGGGCAATGGCCTGCATCCCGCCCCCCGGCATGGACAGATCCACAAGGGCAAGATCCGGCTGGTGCTGTCGTGCCAGCTCAACCGCCTCATCCGCGGTCGAGGCAAGCGCCACCACCTGAAACTCGCCGGTTTCCTCAAGGCTGGTGACCAGCCCGTCGCGAAAAATCGGGTGGTCATCCGCGACCAGAATGCGCAGTGTCATCTGTCTTCCCTACCTCTTTTCCTTCAAGCGGCAAATGGAACCGGGCGCGGGTTCCCGCCCCGATCCGCGATTGAACCATGAGCGCGCCGCCAAGCGGCGCCAGCCGGTCTTCAAGCCCGATCAACCCCTGCCCGCCATCTTCGCGCAGCCGGGTTGCCTGCTCCACGTCAAACCCGATCCCATCATCGGCCACCTCGACCTCGATCCCGGCCGAACCTTGCGACAGGCGCACGGTGATATTCTGCGCCTTGGCGTGTTTTTCCGCATTGGCCAGCAGTTCCTGAATGACGCGGTAGAGGCAAAGCTTGGTGGCTTCCTCCGGGCGCAGCTCCTCTTTCACCTCATCCACCAACCGGACTTCGGCTGCAAAGGCGTTGTTGTGATCCTGCACGGCCCGCGCGGCAATCTCGCTCAGGGTCAGCTTTTCGATATCCGGCAGCGCAAGCCCGCGCGAAATCGCGCGCAACTCCGCCATGGCATTTGACAGCGAGCGGCGCACCGTTTCGCCATCCGCCGTGTCCGCCAGCCCGGCCCCCTCCAGCCTGAGCGCCAGCAGCGACAGGTGCTGCGCCACCCCGTCATGCAGATCAAGACCAATCCGCTGCATGATGCGATCGGCCTGAGAGGACGACCGCCGCGCCGCCAGCGCCATGCGCTCTCTGAGCTCGGTATTGAGCCGAAGCAGCTCGCTTGTCGCATCGAGCTGCGCGGCAAGATCGGCGCGCTGCCGTTCGATCAGGCGACTGGCCGACAGCACGATGCCGTAAAGCGCAAGCCCGCTGGCGCAGAAAATCGCGGCCACCACATACCATGTGTCGCGCCGGGCTTTCTGCAGATCCTCCACGAGCCTCTCCGCCCGCTCATAGAACTCGACCACCAGCACCACCTCGCCACTGGCCGGGTCACGAATTGGCACATAGACCTCAAGCAGCGGCAGGCCGACAATGGCCTGTTCGGTCTCTGCATGCACCTCCAGCGGGCTGAAACTTGCGGCCACGTCCCCGTTCAGGGCGACCAAAAGCTCTTCGGACGGTGCAAAGCCCCTCCCCTCCAGGGCTTTGTTATTGCTTTCCAAAATCGTGGCGCTGCGGTCCCAGATCTTATAGGTCACCACCCGCTCGCTCAGATTGCCCGCTGTGAAAACCGTGTGAAGCGCCCCATGGGGATCGGCTGCGTCCTCCTGGTGAAAGATACGCTCCAACGCCCGCGAGGACACCAGGCTTTCAATGTAAAGCGCGGCAGTTGAGCCGTAATTCTGCACCACCCCGTTTTCAATCTTGCGCACCACCCATGTCCCCAGCACATAGGCGGCCAAAGACATCACGATACAGGCGGCAAACAGGAACCGCACCGAGATGGACGCGCGGGACAGGATGTTTCGGGCCGGGGTCAACATGATGCGGCGATCTTATGGGATTTCGGGCAATACACTATCGACTTTGGTCCTATCAATTGACGGAAAAAGGGCGGGAATCGCTTGCTTTTTGGCCCCGTGTTGGCCCCGTGGCCGGGATCAGTATAGCAGGGCTGGCCCAAGGTGGCATCTGGCCGAAAGACGCCCTTCCGTGACCACGCCATGGCGACAGAATCCATCCTCATGCCAGAAAGGCGCGCGGGTTTCGGGGCAGGTCTTGCCGAGGCAAATCCCCAGTCTGTTTCCCCCTGCAGATCTCAGCCCGCCACGTCCCTCAGATCAGATTGCCGGGGCGTCGCGGACCAGCGTGTCGGCATAGGCCCGTGACAGGGGGTGGCGCGCGCAGGTGGCAAATCCGGCCATCGGGATATCCTCGACAATGCGCGCCTCATCCAGCACCAGAACCCGGTTTGCCAACTGGCGCAACGGGGCCAGATCATGGCTGACAATCAGCATCGACAGGGCATTTTGCCCCTGCAGCTGGCGCAACAGGCGGATCGTGTTCACCTGTGTCACCAGATCCAGAGAGGACAGCGGTTCATCAAGGATCAGGATCTCGGGTCTGGCGGCGATTGCCCGTGCCAGCGCCACGCGCTGACATTGCCCGCCCGACAGCGCATGTGGGCGGCGCTGCTGCATCTCGCCCTGCACCCCCAGCTCTTCAAGCAGGGCGGCGGCGCGCGATCGGCGCTGCCGCCTATCCCCGATGCCAAACCCGTCCAGCGTTTCAAGCACCGCACCTTGGGCAGTCAGAAACGGGCTCAGGGACTGGGTCGGGTCCTGCCACAGATATTGTATCTTCTGTCGCGCCGCACCTGAGCCGGGTGCCACCTTGTGGCCGCCCAGCGAAATCGAGCCCGCATCCGGCTGTTCCAACCCGACCATGCACCGGGCAAGGGTGGATTTCCCCGCACCGGACCGGCCAATCAGGCCAACCACTTCACGCGGGGCCAGATCCAGATGAATGTCCCGCAACACCTCCTGCCCGTGAAAGCGTTTCGACAGGCCGCGCACCCTCAGCATTGGCCCTGCAGCGCCGCCGCCGCCCCCGCCAGATCCCGTGCCGCCGCAACGCCGGACACCGCGAGTTGGTCAATCCGTGCGTCTTCCACCAAACGCCCCTGCTGCATGACCAATGTGCGCTCGGCAACCGCTTGCACCGCGCGCAGGTCGTGACTGATGAACAACAAGGTGGCCCCGGTTTCATCCGCCATGGTGTTGAGCGCGCCAAGGACCTCGCGCTCGGTCAGCACATCAAGCCCCGTTGTCGGTTCATCCGCAATCAGGATGCGCGGGCGCAGGATCAGCGCCATGGCGATCAGCACGCGCTGCTTCATACCGCCGGACAGCTGATAGGGAAAACAATCGGTGACCCGCTGCGGCAGGGCAACAGCGTCCAGCGCCCTGTTGACACTGGCCTGCTCATTATCACCGGCCAGCCGGGCGGCTTCTGCCAGCTGGGACCGGATCCGGCGCCCCGGTGTGAGGGCCGTGCCGGGGCTTTGAAAAATCTGAAAGATCCGGCGCCCACGCATGCGGCGCCAAGCGCTGGCGGAGAGGCCCAGAACATCCTGCCCGTCTATCCGCACCTGCCCTGCTGCGACCGAAAGCGGGGGGCGCAACAGGCCGCACAGCACGGCTGCGGTCAGGGATTTGCCGCAGCCACTGGCACCGACCAGCCCCATGCGCTGACCGCGATTCAGGGAAAAACCGACATTGTCGAGCAGGACCTGCCCGGCCCGGTTCACGACGCTCAGTTCCTTGACGGACAGGATCTCTACCATTGATATGGCTCCCTTTTATCCAGCAGGTCCCGCAGCCCTTCCCCCACCAGATTGAAGGCCAGCACGGCCCCGGTGACCGCAAGCCCCGGCACCAGCAACATATGCGGGGCCTGGGAAAAGAACGGACGTGCCTCATTCAGCATCGCGCCCCATTCCGGCGTGGGGGGCTGCGCCCCAACCCCGAGAAAGCTGAGCGCAGAAAGCGCAAGCAGGACCGAGGCGGTTTCAAGCGAGACGATCACCGCCAGCGGCGGCAGGATCTGTGGCAGGATGTGGCGCAGCACCACACGCAGGCGCGACGCCCCGGCAAGCCCGGCCGCGCGGACAAAATCCCGCTGGCTGGCGGTCAGGACCAAGGCGCGCACAAGTCGGGCATTGGATGGCCACCAGGCAACGGCAACCCCGATGATGGACGCCTCAAGCGACGCCCCCATGAACCCGATCACCGCCAGTGCAAGCACCAGCATGGGGAACGCCATGATGATATCGGCAAAGCGCATCAGCACCATATCGACCCGCCCCCCAGCGAGCGCCGCGACGACACCCCATGGCAGCGACACCAGAAGAATGACGCTCATTGCGGCCATCGCCGCCCCCAGCGACACCGGCACCGCCGCAATCAGGCGCGACAGCATGTCCCGGCCCAGATGATCTGCCCCCAGCAGATGGTCGGCGGATGGTGGCGAAAGGCGGGACATGAGGTCAATCTTCTCGGGCGCAGGCAGGTCAAACAGCAAAGGAGACAGGCCAAGGACGCCATATCCCACCAACAGGATCAAACCCAAAACCAGACCGGGATTGCCCACGCGCAACGCCCGTCGCAGCCCCAGCCGCCCCCCCAGTCGCAGGGCAGGAAACCGCATTGGATGCTCAGTCATGATAGACCCTCCGGCGCAGTTGCGGATCCGCGAGGATCACCACAAGATCAGCCACGAGACTGGTGGCAAAAAAGATCAGCCCCATGAACACAAGATAGGCCTGGATCACCGGGAAATCCCGCTGCGCAATGGCCTGCAGGATCAACTGCCCCAGACCGGGCCAGCCAAAAACACTTTCAACAAGGACCGCGCCCCCCAACAGTCCGCCAAACGTGTTGGCCCAGGCGGTGGCAAGCGGGCCGATAATGCGCGGTGCAATATGTCCAAGCAGGATCCGCACCGGGCCAAGCCCCTTGGCAATGGCGAGGCGCACATGGTCTTCGCTCTGCTCGGCCCGGACCCTTTCGAACACAACCCGGCCCAGCGCTGCCCCAGCGCCCAGGCTCAAGGTCAGAGCGGGCAGCACCAGATCAGGCAGCGACCCATCTCCCACAAGGCGGGTCCAGCCCAATTTCAGCACAAAGGCATGGATCAGCAGCAGTGCCAGCCAGAAAGAGGGCACCGAGACGAGAAGGATGGTCACCGCGCGAAGCCCGGCCCCGCTCATCCGGCCTGCCATCACCGCCGCCACGCCAAACCCCAGCGACAGGATCACCGCCCCCACAAGGGCGCTGCAGGCCAGGGCAAGGGTCGCGGGCAGGTGAATTGCGATCTCGGACAGCGCAGGGCGGCCGGTTGCAACCGAGGTGCCAAATTCAAACCGCACGGCCCGCGCAAGCCAGTCGACATAACGTGTCAGCAAGGGTTTATCGAGCCCGAACTGGGCGCGCAGGGCGGCAATATCATCGGCATTGGGCACAATCCCCATGGCACGCAGCTCCATCATCACCGGATCACCGGGGGCAAGTGCGACAATGGCAAAAGCGACAAAGCTCATGCCCAGAAGGGTCGGCACGCCGGCCGCCAGTCGGAAAAGGATGAAACGCAACATGGTCGATGTCCTGAATTGCGCGCGCCCCCGCCGGGGCGCGCAGCGTTTGCGCAAGCTCAGTCCGTGAACCTCACACGGCCAAAGTCGATCCAGTCGGCATATTCCGACATCGGCACCTTGAGCCCCGGGCGCGACAGGGTGAAGTTCGGCACCATCAGGATCGGGATCGCCGCGAGGTCCTCCTGCACGATGGCGCGGTGGGCCTGGCGCACGAGGTCGATCACCTCATCGCGGGATTGTGCGCGCCGGGCTTTCAGCAGCATGTCATCCACATGCGGTCCGGGGGCGGTGAACTTGTAACCACCCCAGGCGGTGACCGAGGTGAAGAGATTGTAGAGCAGGTAGGTCGGGTCGGTATTGTTGTTCGACGCAAACTCCATGTAGAGATCGGCCTCTCCGGTATCGAGATAGGTCGAGCCGTAGACACCGCTGTCATCCACCTCGATCAGGTCGATATCCACCCCCACTGCGGCAAACATCTGTTCCAGCATCTCGGGCATCGGTTTGACGGTCGACACATTCGGATAGGCCGCAACCAGGCGCAGGGACAGCCGGCGTCCCTGTTTCTCGCGCACCCCGTCAGCCCCCATTTTCCAGCCCGCGGCATCAAGCATCTCTCCTGCCTTGACCGGGTCATAGCCAAAGCCGTCAGTGTGGTCCTCGCCCAGATTGAACATCCAGCCCGGCAGGATGCCCTTGGCGGGCACCCCCCGCCCGGCAAACAGAACCGAGGCCAGCGTTTCGCGGTCAATCGCCCAGGCCAGCGCCTCGCGCACCTTATAGTCCTGAATGATGTCAAACGGGGCGGCGCCATTGAGGTTGGCCAGAAGCGCGATGTAGCGGATCGGGCGGCTTTCATGCAGCACCACCGACCCGTCCTGCGGCATCGAGAGCATCATCTGCGGGGTGACTTCGCCGATCACGTCGATCTCGCCATTCTGCAACGCCAGCAGGCGCGCATTGTCGTCACCGATAAAGCGAAAGGTCAGCTTGTCGACATTGGGGGCCTCTCCCCAATAATCGGGATTGCGCCGCACGGTGATCTGCTGCTTGGGGGCATAGCTTTCAAACAGGTAGGGACCTGTGCCCACCGGGTTCTCGGCACGGTTGGCGGACGGGCCAAACAGCGACGTGGCGCGGTGGGTCATATTCTCGATCACAAGGGCCGAGCCCTTTTCGGAGGCAAAGCTGATCTGATGGGATCCCAGTTTGCGGAAACTGTCCTGATCAATCTGCAGAAAGTCGGATTTACCCTGATCATAGAGCCGCAGCGCGGCAATCGCCGTGTCCGCATTGAACGCAGTCCCGTCCGAGAAGCTTACCCCCTCACGCAGGGTCACGGTATAGGTGCCATCCGCATAGTCCCAGCTTTCAAACAGCAGCGGGCTGGGCAGGAAGTTTTCATCCGGCTTGACGGCGGTTTCGACAATCTGCGCGGCCGGACGGCGGGTGGTAAAGGTGAACTTTTCTTCAGAAACCGAATAACGGTCCCGTTTTACGGCAACGGTCAGAGAGGTTTCAGCCTGTGCCATGGCAGAACTCAGCGGCAGGGCAACACAGGCAGCCGCGGCAAGATGCGCGGCCAAACGAAATTTGGACATGGGATATTCCTCGTGAATTCAGTGAAATCAGGTTTGGATTGTGAGATCAGCTGACGAGGGGGGGTGCACGGGCCGCATTGGGACGCCACAGGCGAAGCGCGGTGGGCAGCAGGGTCTGCGCCACATGCTCAGCCGGTGCGTTGGTATAGTCAAACGGAACGACAGCGGGGGCCTGGTCGATCAGGCTGGCAATCTGGGCCGCAAAAAAGTCGCAGCTCAGATCACGTTCCTCGCGCTCCTCGCCCCCGAGCGCCACATGCACTGTTTGAGGTTCACCGGCGGAACACAGGACATAGGAAATCGTGTCGCCTTCGGTCACCAGCATGGTGCCGGGCGGGCGGATGAACACGCTGGCAAGAATGGTCAGGGCCAGCAACAGCCGCATGACATTTCCCAGCTTCAGGCGCATCTGAATTCCCCCGCCAAACGGCACTCCATGATGGACAGTAGCAACGTCGGCCTGTCCTCCCTACTGCCAATATGTCGCAATTGCAATGAAATGGATGCGGGCTGGTCCGCCCCCTATCCCCTGCCTGACCCGCCCTGAGGAGCAACGGGTTCCCAGCCGGGCCAGCTTGTCTTGAACAGGCTCAGCTCAGCTCTGATTTGAACTCGGTCGGGGTCATGCCGAACTTGGTTTTGAACAGGCGCGAAAACTGGGCCTGATCAGAAAAGCCGAAGCGATAGGCCACCTCGGCGATGGACAGGCCCGGCGAGACGGCCAGCCGGTCCTTGGCGGCGACAAGGCGCTGGTCGCGGATCTGCTGGCTGACGGTGCCATTCACATCCTTGAACAGATCATGCAGATAGCGTTTCGAGATGCCACAGCTCTCTGCGATCAGGTCCGGCGACAGGTTGGGGTTTTTCAGATTGTTCCGGATGAATTTCTCGACCCGGGTAATATGGGCGGTGCGCACGGCGGACAATGTGCTGGAGCGGGCATCCGGTGTGTCATCCAGCGCCAGCCCCAGCAGCTCCAGCAACTGGCGGCCTATGGTCTCTGCGGCAGAGGGGCCCAGATCTGCGGCCTGCGCCTGGGCCTGATTGACCATGGCAGAGAACAGGCTGGCCGTGCCAGAGGTGGCATCAAGGACACGGGCACAGAACCGATCCGGCTGGCGCACCCGTTCGGCCAGCGCCTTGCGGCCGACTTTCAGCACAAACAGGTCATTGGGGTTTTCATACATGAACCGGTAAGGTTCATCGCCACGTTCGATTATGAACCCCCCCGGATCGCAGCGCACGTCGCGGCCCATCTGCCGGAACTCGACCGACGTGGCCCGCGGCAGGGTGATCAGGTATTCTTCTTCCCGCGCCTCGCGGATATGGGCGCGCCTGCGTTCGAATTTCACCGGGTCAGATGTCAGCCGGGACAGGCCGACATGCCCCAGCGACTGACGGCTGAGCTGCCCGTTGAAATGGATCGGATCGCGGAATTGCAATTCCAGCGGAAAATAGGCTTCAGCGATCACAGCGGTCCAGCGGCTGGAACGGTGCTGTGGCGCGGTTGAGGCCGTCGAGAAAGTGAACCCGGCGCTCATATGATGTCCTCCCTTTGGCAACGTTAGCCGGATCGGTCAATAAAACAAAGGGAATCTGGGCTTGTGCGCTGTCGCGCAAATATTTCTGCACAGATTAACAAATTCTTCTGCACCCCGCGTCAAACCCTTCTGCACGGATCGTCAAGACGCCCCCCTGCCCCTCCGCGCAAGCTGATTTGCGAGATCGACGTGCAGGAGGAGCGCGCCTGATCGGGAGGAACAAGCCCCGTTGGGCGGCCCTTTTGCACCCAAGCAAAGGACCGGATTATGACAGACAGACAAGTAGACCCCATCACATTGTCAGTGGTGCGTGGCGTGTTGGAAACAACTCAGCGCGAAATGACGCTGGCGCTGGAAAAGACCGCGCGCAGCTCGGTGTTCAACCTGGCCCATGACTACTCCACCGCGCTGTTCAACCACACGCCCGAGATGATTTTGCAGGGTCAGGACATCCCGATCCACCTGGGGTCGCTGATCCCCGCCATGAAGGCGGTCGACGGGTTCTTTGAGGGTGACATTCACGAAGGTGACCTGATCTTGCACAATGATCCCGATTACGCGGGCAGCCATATCATCGACACCTGCATGTATTACCCGGTGTTCTATCAGGGTGAGCTGGTGTTCTGGACCGTCTGCAAGGGCCACCTGACCGATATCGGCGGCCCGGTTCCCGCAGGCTACAACCCCGAAGCCAAGGAAATCTTTGCCGAAGGCCTGCGCATCCCCCCGATCAAGATCTGGGACAAGGGCGTGCCGCGCCACGACATCATGAACATGCTGCTGACCAATATGCGCGCGCGCCGCGATCAGGAGGGGGATTTCAACGCCCTGATCGGCGCCTGCCAGGTCGGCGCCCGCAACCTGATCGCCCTGATGGACAAATACGGCAAGGACACGGTGCAGGCCTGTATCGAAGAGCTGCTGACCATGGCCAACAAGCATATGAACAGCCTGATTGCGCAGGTCCCGGACGGCACCTATTCCGGCACGGCCGTGCTTGAGGATGCCGGTCACGGGTTTGGTGATTTCGACATCACCGCCACGGTCACCATCACGGGTGACAGCTGTCATATCGAAATCGCCAGCCCGCCGCAGATCCCCTATTTCATCAACTCTTACGAAGGAAACAGCTATTCCGGCGTCTATCTGGGCCTGATGATGTTTGCCCAACTGCCGCCGCCTTATAACGAGGGGCTTTATCGCAATGTAACGGTGGATATGGGCCCCAAAGGCACGCTGTGTAACGCCAAGCCCCCCGCACCGCATATGAACTGCACCACCACCCCGATGGAGACCCTGACCGACGCGGTGCGTCTGGCCTTTGAACAGGCCGCCCCTGACAAGGTGTCGGCCAGCTGGGGCCACGCAAATGGCTGCAACATCGCCGGCTGGGACAGCCGCCATGACGAGGAATACGTGACCATGGTTCTGGCCTCGATCATCTCAGGCGCGGGCGCCACCGCGTCGCAGGATGGCTGGCATGCCTGCGGGCCGGAATGCTGTTTCGGCGCGCTCACATCCGGTGATATCGAGATGCTGGAACATTCCTATCCGATCATCATCCACGAATACGGGCTGATGGAAGACAGCGGCGGCGCGGGCAAGTTCCGTGGAGGCTCCGGCACCCGCTGGGCGGTGGAGCCGCTCGACACCGACATGACCCTGATCACCTTTGGCGAAGGCCGCCGCATCCCGGCCATGGGCGCTGCTGGGGCGAAATCCGAAATGGTTCACAAGAAAGTGGGCCGCCTGGAAGTGACCCGCAATGGCGAGACCCAGATCATCACCGACAATGTGATCGAAACCATCAAACCCGGCGAGATTGCCGCCAACCTCAACCCCGGCGGCGGGGGCTTTGGCAACCCGTTCGAACGCGACCCGCTGAAAGTGGTTGAAGACGTGCGCAACGGGTTGGTCTCAATCGAAGGTGCCCGGCTGGATTACGGCGTGATCATTTCGGACGCCGACACTCTCACCATTGACGAAGCTGCCACGGCTGCTGCCCGTTCGGCCGCCTGATTCCCCTGATTTGAAAGGAAATACCATGCGTACCCAATATCGTCTGGGCATTGATGCCGGCGGCACCTTCACCGATTTCATCCTTGCCGACAAGGAAGGCAGCACACAGATTTTCAAGGTGCTGTCCACGCCCACCGAACCCACCAAGGCCATCAAGAACGGCCTTGCCCTGATCACCGAGGAAACCGGGCTGACGGCACAAGAGATCGTCTCGAATTCAGACCTGTGCATCAACGGCACCACGGTGGGCCTGAATGCGCTGATCACCCATACCGGCGCCAAGACCGGGCTGATTGCCACCCGCGGGCACGAGGATTCGATTGAAATTCGTCTGGGCCACAAGGAAGACGGCTATCGCTATGATCCCGACTATCCGCCCGCCACCATGCTGGTGCCGCGCCACCTGCGCAAAGGGGTCAGCGAACGGGTGATCTCAAACGGGGCGGTCAAGACGCCGATCCATGAAGAGGACGTGCGCGAGGCCTGCCGTTACTTCATCGCCGAAGGGGTGGAATCGGTTGCGATCAGCTTTGTCTGGTCGGTGCTGCACCCCGAACACGAATTGCGTGCCGCCGAGATCGTGCGGGAAATGATGCCGGATGTGCGCCTCACCATCGGCTCGCAGCTTTACCCGCAGGTGCGCGAATATACCCGCACGTCGACGGCAATCGTGAACGCCTATCTGGCGCCGATCCTGCAGCGCTATGTCGAAGCGATTGATGCCTATTTCCGCGAATTGGGCAGCCAGCATCCGGTGCGGTATTTCCAGTCGAACGGCGGCCTGGCCCTGGGCAAGGTGGTCAGCGACCAGTCGGTCTACGCGATCAACTCCGGCCCTGCCTCCGCACCGCAGGCGGCGCTGGATGTGGCGGAGCCCTGGGGGGACAAGAACATCATCACCTGTGACATGGGCGGCACCTCGTTCGACATTACGTTGACCAAGGATGGGCAGGCCAATGTGAACAAGAACATCGACTTCCTCCGCTACCGGATCGGGATCCCGATGATCCAGGTGGAAACACTGGGTGCGGGTGGAGGGTCGATCGGGTGGATCGACAGTATGGGCCTGATGCAGATGGGGCCGCAATCGGCAGGGTCCGAACCCGGTCCGGCCTGTTACGGGCAGGGCGGTGAAAACCCCACCACCACCGATGCCAACCTGACGCTGGGCTATCTCAATGCGGACGGTCTGGTCGGCGGGCGGCTGCCGTTGGATGTTGAAAAGGCACGTGGCGCGATCCAGTCCAAACTGGCTGATCCGCTGGGCATCTCGGTCGAGAAAGCTGCCTATGGCATGTTCACCATCGTCAACAACAACATGGTCAATGCGATCCGCCGGGTGTCGGTCGAACGGGGCTATGACCCGCGTGATTTCGTGCTGATGGGGGCCGGAGGGGCGACGGGCGCTCATATCACCGCTCTGGCACGCGAAATGGGTATTTCGAAGGTTTTGATCTCAAAACTCGCCTCGGGGCTTTGCGCCTATGGGCAGATCATTTCCGACGTGAAATACAACTACATGGCCCCTGCCCCGATCCGGCTGGAAGGCGCGGAGGCGGCGGAGAAGCTCGACACTTTGTTCAAGTCGCTTGAGGAACGTGGACAGGCAGATCTGGCAGGGGACGGGTTCTCGCAAGAGCGCATCTCGATCCGCCGGTCGCTGGATATGCGTTACGTCGGACAGGTGCATGAATGCACGGTCGAGATCGACCCGTTTGATGTTACCGAAGCCACGCTTGAGGATATCAAGGCCGCCTTCCACGCCCGTCACAAGGAACTTTACACCTATGACGAGCCAATGAGCGCGGTTGAGGTGGTGAATGTCGAAAGCACCATCGCCGGCCATGTGGACAAACCGAAACGCATGACCATTGCCGCAGGCAAAGGCGCGCATGAAACCCTCAAGGGCACCCGCCCAATGGTGTTCAACGCCGATGGCATCGCCCAGGACACCCCGGTTTATGACGGGGCCGCGATGGGGGCCGGGGATACGCTGCACGGACCTGCGGTGATCGAAGAGGTCACCACAACCATCGTCGTTGAACCGGGCTGGACCGTCAGCCTGCATGAGACCGGCGTCTACGTGATGACCGCAGATGCGCAAGCCGAAGATCAGCAGGTCAACCGCCTCAAAGAGCTGGCAGAGGTCTGATCGATGGGGCGCAGACGGGATAAGGCTCCCTCCCTGACGGCGTCGGGGGTGACGGTGGCATTCAGCGGCTTCAAGGCGCTGACGGATGTCTCCATGACCATCACCCCCGGTGCCGTCCATGGGCTGATCGGGCCAAACGGGGCAGGCAAGACCACGCTGGTCAACACACTGACCGGGTTTCAGGCCCCAAGTTCGGGTCAGGTCGGCCTTGCCGGGCGGAATGTGGGGACGCTCTCCCCACACGAGCTGCGCCGCGCAGGCGTGGCCCGGACCTTTCAGGCCGGTCGCCTGTTCACCGGGCTGGATGTGCTCGACAATCTGGCGGTAACCGGCGTTGGCCTGGGGCATTCCCGAAGCCGTTCGGAAGCCGAGGCGCTGAAACTGCTCGACTGGATGGGGGCCCCCCATCTGGCCGAGCAGCCCGCCGCAGGTTTGCCCTATACGGATGAACGCCGGGTCGGGATTGCCCGCGCGCTGATGTTTTCACCACAATTCCTGCTGCTGGATGAACCCGCCGCGGGCATGTCAGAGGCGGAGGCGGCGGAACTGGCTGACCTCATTCGCCGGGTGGCCGGGGAACTGGGCACCGGGGTCTTGCTGATCGAGCATAATGTCGGGCTGGTCCTGTCCGTGTCCCACCACGTCTATGTGCTGGATGCCGGCCAGATCATCGAAGAAGGCGACGTGGATGTGATCCTCGCCAGCCAGGCGGTGCGCGACGCCTATCTGGGCGCAGATCAGGAGGCCGCGTGATGTCCAAGCTTGGCGTTTTCGACCTATCGGTGCGCTACGGCAAAGTGCCGGCGCTGACCGATGTAACCCTGCATCTTGAGGAGGGCGAACGCGTCTTCATCTCGGGGCCAAACGGGGCAGGCAAATCCTCGCTCCTCGGTGCGATCAGCGGCGCGGTGGCCACCAGCCATGGCCGGATCGAAATGGATGGAGACCTGCTCACCGGTCGCCCGCCCGAAGCAATTGCCCGGCTGGGCCTGTCGATGGTGCCGGAAGGGCGCGAGATTTTCGCCAGTCTGACCGTGGATGAAAACCTGCGGGTTGGCACCGGCCTGCGCCGGGACCGCAACGCGATTGAGGGCGATATCGAAGAGATCTACGGCGCTTTCCCGATCCTCGGTGACCGTCGCAATGCCAGTGCCGGGGCCCTGTCGGGCGGGCAGCAGCAGATGCTGGCCATCGGCCGGGCGCTGATGACAAATCCCAAACTGATGATGGTCGATGAACCCTCGCTGGGGCTGGCACCGAAGATCGTGGACCAGGTCTATGACACGCTGGTCCAGTTGCAGGAAGATCGCGGCCTGACGCTCCTCATCGTTGAACAGAGTTCGACCCGCGCCGCGCGCGTGGGCGGGCGCATGATCCTTCTGCGCGGCGGGGCGATTGTTGGCGATGGCAATGCTGTTGATTTCGCCGAGACCGATCTGCTCAGCGAAGCCTATTTCGGAAAATCCAAACGGGAGGCCGCCCAATGAGCTCCGCCGTCCAACTCTTTTTCGACGCCGCCTCCCTTGGCGGCATCTACGCCATGGCCGCCCTTGGCATCGCGCTGATCTTCGGGGTGATGAACCTGGTGAATTTTGCCCATGGTGAATATATCGCCTTTTGCGTCTTTGCCCTGATCGTGCCCTCAACCGAGGCGGTGGCCGTCATGTTCCTTGGCAAAGCGCCGGCCCTTCTGCTGATCCCCACCCTGCTGGCCATCGGCGCCACGGTGGCCGTGGCCAGCGAATACGCGGTGTTTCGGCACATGCGCAAGGCCACCCCGGTGGCGATGATGATTTCCTCGTTCGCGCTGGGGTTCATCGTGCAAAACGCCCTGCTGGCCATTTATGGTGGGCGCCCCAAGGCAATCAGCCTCTGGCCGGAGCTGAACACCCCCATCGCCCTGGCCGGGGCGGAGCTGCCGCTTTTGCAGCTGATCGTGATCCTGACCACGCTGGTGGTGGTCTGCGCGCTGGCCCTGCTTTTGAAAAAGACCCGGCTGGGGCTGGAAATGCGGGCGGCTGCGGAAAATTTCACCATGGCACGCCTGCTCGGGGTGCGGGCCAATGTGGTGATCACCGGGGCATTCGCCCTGTCCGGCGCCCTGGCCGCAGCCGTCGCGCTGATCATGGCGACCCAGACCGGCGTGGCGGATGTGCGCATGGGCGGACAGATCATGCTGGTGGCCTTCATCGCCACTGTGATCGGCGGGCTGGGATCCCTGCCCGGAGCGGTTGCCGCCGGGTTCCTGATCGGCGCCGTTTCGGTGCTTTTACAGGGGTTTTTGCCCTTTGAAGTCCGCCCGTTCCGCGACGCCTTTCTCTACACGCTGGTGATCATCTGCCTGCTGGCCCGTCCGCAGGGCTTGTTCGTTCCCAGCTCAGCCAAACCGAGGATCTGACCGATGCAAGGACAACACGCACAAAACAAGGCATTGGCCTATTCCACACCGGTCATCCTGATCGGCCTTCTCACCCTTTTTGCCGTGCTGGTCATGCTGACCGGAGACAAGGCGCTGGGACGCATGGCCAGCGAGACCCTGATCCGCGTCGTGCTTGTGGTCGGGCTTTGGATCTTTGTCGGCAATTCCGGCATCGTCAGTTTCGGCCATGCAGGCTACATGGCCATCGGAGCCTATTGCTCGGCCTGGCTGACCCTGAAGCCGCAGATGAAATCCCTGTTCCTGCCCGATCTGCCCCCCTGGCTTGCGCAGGCCGAGTGGCCGGTGCTGCCCGCCGCCATCGCTTCGGGTGTGCTGGCGGCCCTGGTTGCGCTCATTTCAGGGGCGGCCATTCTCCGGCTCTCAGGGATTGCCGCCTCGATCGCCACCTTCGCCTTCCTGGCCATTATCAATACGGTCTATTCCAACTGGGAAGGGGTGACCGGCGCAACCTCGTCGGTGGTCGGGCTTGCACGCTATGTCGATCAATGGGTGGCGCTCGGCTGGGCCGCTGCCACCATCCTTGCGGCAAATCTCTATGCAAATTCCGCCAGCGGGCTTGCCTTGCGCGCCACGCGCGAGGACGAGGCTGCCGCCGCCGCGTCGGGCATCAACATGTATCGCCACCGGCTGCTCTCGCTTGTGATCAGCGGGTTTTTCACCGGCGTGTCCGGGGCCCTTCTGGGCCATTCGATCGGGGTTCTCAACCCGGACAGCTTCTATCTGGGGATCACCTTCATCTCGCTCGCCATGCTGGTGGTCGGTGGGATCGGCAGCCTGTCCGGCGCGGTGGTCGGTGTGCTCAGCCTGTCATTGATCATCGAGATGCTGGTGCGGCTGGAACAGGGGGTGAGCCTCGGGGCGGCCCGGTTCACGCTGCCCGGCGGCGCACAGGAGATCCTGATCGGCATCGTGATGATCCTCGTGCTGATCCTGCGCCCGACCGGCCTGATGGCCAACAGGGACCTCAGGTTCCCCCTCCTCGGGGCAACAGTTCAACAAAACCAAAATGCGACCAACTAGGAGATCAGATCACATGAAACATGCAACACTTGCATCCGCACTCATGCTCGCGCTTGCGCCCCCCGCCCTGGCCGAGGACATCACGGTGGGGTTTGCCATCGCCAAATCCGGCTGGATGGAGGCCTATGACAGCCCCGCCGCCACCGCCGCCAAGATCCGCATCGACGAGATCAACGCCGCAGGCGGGCTTCTGGGCCAGCAGATCAAATGGGTTGAGGTCGACACCAAGACCGACCGCGCCCAATCCGCCAAGGCCGGGCTACAGGTTCTGGATGACGGGGCGGACATGATGGTGGTCAGCTGCGATTATGATTTCGGAGCGCCCGCAGCACTGGCGGCCGAAGCCGCCGGCATCAACTCGTTTTTCCTCTGCGCCGAAGATGTGAAAGCAGGCATTCAGGGGGTGGGGCCGAACAGCTTCTCTGGCTCTGTTCTGGCGGCTGTGCAGGGCGCAACAATGGCAGAATGGTCCCAGGCCACACGCGACGCCAAGACCGGCTATGTGCTGCTGGACACCACCATCGAATACAACAAGGGGATCTGCACCGGGTTTGACTGGATGTTCCCGAAAGCGGGTGGCGAGGTTGTCGGGCGCGATACGTTCAAGAACAATGATGCGTCAATTGCCAGCCAGATCAGCCGGATCAAGGCGCTGCCCGAAGAACCGGATGTGATCATGCTGTGTTCCTACATCCCCGGTGCGGCCGCCGCGGTGCGTCAGCTCCGTGCCGCCGGGATCAACTCATTGATCCTGAACGGGTCCGCCGTAGATGGGTCTTACTGGCTGGACGCGGTGCCGGACCTGTCGGGGTTCGTGCTGCCGGTGCAGGGGTCGATCTATGGCGATGACCCGCGTGCGGCGGTGGAAAGCTTCAACCAGGCATATGAGGCCGCCACCGGCGCCCGCCCTGCCAGCCAATATGCCTATCCGGGCTATATCCTGATTGACCTCTGGGCCAAAGCCGTGGAACGGGCCGGACGCGTGGAGGGGGCCGCCGTCACGGCAGAGCTTGAAAAGATGCAGGGAGAAGCAACTGCCTTCGGGCCGCGCAGCTTCAGCGACATGCTGCATCACCAAAACAGCGCGGAAATGCAGATCATCGAAATTTCCGCAGCCAAGCCTGGCGTGGTGGGCAACTGGACCATCAGCGAACCGGTGCCGCTGGATGTTTTGCTGAAATAAGCGCCTGCGCTTTCCCCCTCTGTCGAAAAAGCGGCCGGAGACATCTCCGGCCGCTTTCCCATGTCCGCTCCCACATGCCCAAAATAGAAAAAGCCACCACCCCAAAAGGAGCGGTGGCAAACTTTTTATGGTCAAACTGCAACCTGATGCGAGCTTTCACATCAAAAACAGCGCCCCACCCGTCAGGTCAGCCGCATTTCGAATGGCCGCAGCTGCCGCAGGTCATGCAGCCTTCAACCATGCGCATGTCATATTGGCCACAGCTTGGGCAGGCGGGGCCACGCGGGGCTTCGCCGATGGCCATGACCTCGGCCTGCGGATCCGATTTCGGGGCCATGCCTTCCGCTTCGAGGAAGCCGGTATTGACCATGTGGCGTTCGATAACGCCGCCGATCGCGGCCAGGATCGACGGGATGTATTTTCCTTCCATCCAGGCACCGCCACGCGGGTCGAACACGGCTTTCAGCTCTTCGACCACAAAGCTCACCTCACCGCCACGACGGAACACCGCCGAAATCATCCGGGTCAGCGCCACGGTCCAGGCGAAATGTTCCATGTTCTTCGAGTTGATGAACACTTCAAACGGGCGGCGATGGCCGTTGATCAGAAGGTCATTGATGGTGATGTAAAGCGCGTGTTCGCTGTCCGGCCATTTCACCTTGTAGGTATGCCCTTCGAGCGATTGCGGACGGCCCAGCGGCTCGGACAGGTAGACCACATCGGCACCGGTTTCGATCTCGGGCGTCTTTTCGCTTTCCTCGCTCACCGACAGAACCGACCCGGTCACATCGTTCGGGCGATAGGTGGTGCAGCCTTTGCAACCCAGTTCCCACGCCTGCATGTAAACCGACTGGAACGCGTCAAAGCTGATATCTTCCGGGCAGTTGATGGTTTTCGAAATCGAGCTGTCGATCCATTTCTGCGCGGCGGCCTGCATTTTCACGTGATCCGCTGGCGCAAGCGTCTGGGCGTTCACGAAATAATCCGGCAGCGGCTTATCCCCGAATTTATCACGCCACATCTGCACCGCGTAATCGACCACTTCTTCCTCGGTGCGGGTGCCGTCAGGTTGCAGCACTTTGCGGGTGTAAGCATAGGCAAAGACCGGCTCGATGCCCGAGCTGACATTGCCGGCGTAAAGCGAAATGGTACCGGTGGGGGCAATCGAGGTCAGCAGCGCGTTGCGGATGCCGTGTTCGCGGATCGCCTCGCGCACATCGTCATCCATCTGCAGCATGTTGCCGGAATTCAGGTAGGCCTCGGCGTCAAACAGCGGGAACGGGCCTTTCTCTTTCGCCAGATCCACGGATGCCAGGTAAGACGCGCGGGCGATGAGTTTCATCCAGGCTTCGGTCTGGGCCGCGGCCTCGTCCGAACCATAACGCAGGCCGAGCATCAAAAGCGCATCGGCCAGGCCGGTCACGCCAAGACCCACACGGCGCTTGGCCTGGGCTTCCTGACGCTGTGCTTCAAGCGGGAAGCGCGACACGTCAACCACATTGTCCATCATGCGGATCGCGGTGCGCACCAGTTTATCGAGCGCCTTCGGGTCCAGCTTGGCGTTTTTCTCAAACGGGTTTTTCACAAGGCGGGCAAGGTTGACCGACCCGAGCAGACAGGCGCCATAAGGCGGCAGGGGCTGTTCGCCACAGGGGTTGGTCGCGGCAATCTGCTCGCAGTAATTCAGGTTGTTCATCTGGTTGATGCGGTCGATGAAAATCACGCCCGGTTCGGCGTAATCATAGGTGGCGCGCATGATCTTGTTCCACAGATCGCGGGCCTCAACCGTGTGATAGATCTTGTCGCCAAACTTCAGATCCCAGCTGCCATCTTCCTTGACCGCTTTCATGAAATCATCGGTCACCAGCACCGACATGTTGAACATACGCAGACGGGCCGCATCCGATTTGGCGGTGATGAAATCTTCGATATCCGGGTGATCGCAACGCATGGTCGCCATCATCGCCCCCCGGCGTGAGCCTGCCGACATGATGGTGCGGCACATCGCATCCCACACATCCATGAACGAGAGCGGCCCGGAGGCATCCGCCGCCACGCCTTTCACATCGGCGCCACGCGGACGGATGGTCGAGAAATCATAGCCGATCCCCCCACCCTGCTGCATGGTCAGCGCGGCCTCTTTCAACATGTCGAAAATGCCCGACATGCTGTCCGGGATGGTGCCCATCACGAAACAGTTGAAAAGCGTGACCGACCGGCCAGTGCCGGCGCCTGCGGTGATGCGCCCGGCAGGCAGGTATTTGAAATCTTCCAGAGCTTCGAAAAACTCACCCTCACGCTCCGGCTCATTTTCCGCAAGCGAACGGGCAATGCGCCGCCAGGTATCTTCGACCGTCTTGTCTTCAGCCTCCCCACCCGACTTTTTCAGTCGGTATTTCATGTCCCAGATCTGTTCGGCAATAGGGGCGTCAAAACGAGTCATTGAAGCTTTCTCTCGGCTATCTTGTTGAAATCTTTCGGGGCGCACGCACGCAGCATCCGCTTGCCCCATCCTGTCAGGGATGACATTTATACCAGAGAGGGGCAGGCTGTCACCAGCTATGTTCAAAAAATATCAACATTTAGTGTGGCGCGGCAGAAGGGCCACATAGATATAGTGATCTATCAGATCTTAGTCCGGTGGAATAAATGGGCCATGTAAACCTGCTAAAGCTCTGCGTCGGCGCAGAAAAAGTCGAAGACCTCGAGGCCTGGCAGGCGATGCGCCGGGGGGAAAGCGGTCGTCCCAATCCGATGCATGTGACCCGGATGTGGCCCAAACGCGAATCTGAACTGATCAACGGCGGGTCACTCTACTGGGTCTTTAAGGGGCAGGTGCTGGCCCGGCAAGAGGTGATCCGACTGGAAGAGGTGATCGGACAGGATGGGATCCGCCGCTGTGGGATCGTCCTGTCAAACGACGTCATCCGAACCGAAGCCCAGCCACGACGGGCCTTTCAGGGCTGGCGCTATCTGAAACCCGAAGACGCCCCACGCGACCTGCCCGAAGCGCGTGCTGGCGATGATGAATTGCCTGCCGAACTTGCATCAGCACTGGCAGATATCGGCATTCGCTGACGTTTTGCGCACGCCCTGCGGCAATTTCCGAACTGGACAGAAAACGTGTCGCTGCTAGACCGTTTCGAAATAAACATGTGTTTCAAGTTCATTCCGAAACGCTTTAGAATCACGCAACCAACAGACTGCTAGGACCTCCCATGACACTCGGCACCCATATCCGCACCTATTTCAACGGAAGCTGGCACGAGGGAGATCTGCCGGTGATGAAAGCCGCGGACCATGGCAGCTGGCTGGGCAGCACCGTGTTTGACGGCGCCCGATTTGCCCATGGGCTCGCCCCGGATCTGCGCGCCCATTGCGACCGGGTGAACCGCTCGGCCAAGGCCCTGATGATCACCCCAACCGTGCCAACGGAGGAGATGGTTGCCATCGTGCGCGACGGCCTGTCCGCCTTCACCCCGGAACAGGCGGTCTATATCCGTCCGATGTATTGGGGTCTGGATTGCGGACCGCTGGGGATCATGCCGAAAGAAAACTCGACCGGGTTTGCGATCAGCCTCGAACAGGTGCCGCTGGCCCCCGAGGACGCCACGACCACCCTCACCACCACCCGGTTCCGCCGCCCGGTGCTGGAAAGCGCGGTGGTGAATGCCAAGGCCGGCTGCCTTTATCCCAATAACGCGCGCATGATTGCCGAAGCACAGGCAAAAGGCTACGGCAATGCGCTTGTGGCCGATGCGCTGGGCAACGTGGCCGAAACCGCCTCTTCGAACGTGTTCATGGTGCGCGATGGTGCGGTATTCACCCCGGTCCCCAATGGCACTTTCCTGGCGGGCATCACCCGCGCCCGACACATCAGGAACCTGCGCGCCGATGGGGTCACGGTGCATGAATGCACACTGGCCTTCGACGATTTCCGCACCGCCGATGAGGTGTTTTTGACCGGGAACATGCACAAGATCACCCCCGTGACCGAATTCGACGGCACCCATTATCAGCTTGGCTCAATCACCCAACGCGCCCGCAAGCTTTACTGGGACTGGGCACATTCTGAGGATGGTCGCGCCAGTTAAGCGTCAAGGGGGCCGCACCGCTCTCACACCCAGACCCGGCAAAAGCAATGGACAGAGCCGCGCCCCTCGGGCAGACTGGCCCCGGTTGAAGGCCCGCCCACCGAGGGTGCGCCGCAAAAGGGACAAAAATGCGCAAGTTTCTCGTGATCCTCGACGACAGCCGTGAATGCCTGAACGCCATGCGCTTTGCCGCCATGCGCGCCGCAAAAACCGGTGGCGGGGTCGAAGTGCTCTCGATCATCCCGCCGGATGAATTCAACCATTGGATCGGTGTGGGCAACATCATGCGCGAGGAAAGCCGCGAACGGATCACCGTGCATTTCGAGGTCTTCGCCAAATGGATGCGCGACCGGCAGGGCGTTGATCCCGAACTGGTGATCCGCGAAGGCGAAATTGTGCCCGAGATCATGGCGCAGATTCGCGAAGACCCTGAAATCGGCGTCCTTGTGCTGGGCGCCGGGTCAGGCAAATCCGGCCCCGGACCGATCATCACCCAGATGATGCGCGCCTCGGCAGAGCTGCCGGTGCCCATGACCATCGTTCCAGGCGAAATGTCCAAAGACCGGTTGGAAGAAATCACCTGACCACCCCTCCCGCGCCCTTACGCCCTAACGGGCGACAGGCTTGGGCGTGGCCTCGCTGCGCTCGGTTCATTCCTACCTGCGCCGCTGCGCGCCGTGCTGGGGCTTTGCCCCCGAGCCTGCGGCTCTCCCTCAGGATATTTTCGGCAAGAGGAAGATGGCAGGTGGCAGGTGCTCTTTTCCTCTTGCCGAAAATATCCCGGGGTGAGCGAGCTTGTCTCGCGAGGGGCAGCGCCCCTGTCAGGCTCACAACGTGAGCCACCGGTCGCGGCGGCGGAGCAACGCGGAGGCGCCCCTGCCCAAGCTTACTCCGACCCGCAGAGCCCCGCAGGTAAGGGGTGACGGGTCAACCACTTCTGTGCCGCATCCGCCAGCTGCTCTTTCCAGTTCTCCTGGGTCAGCCCGGGCACATGGCCCTGCTGGCCGGTTGTTTCCACCTCCCGGATCGCATGTTTCAACCGATAGAACGGCGCGAGGTCCGGGGTTTCTTGATCGAACCAGAGGCGCGACACTTTCTTGAGCGCGGCGAAGTCATCTCCGTTTGCCAGTGCGATATCGCTCAGATGCCCGTGGGCGAGCCAACGGGTGGCATCCTGATCATTCCTTGGCTGTGGGAGTTCCAGATCCCGCGCGATCTGGTCGATCAGCCTGTTGAGCTCCCCCCAATGCAGCGGCGGGGTCAGGGCGGTCAACGCATAAAGGGCGTCACTTTCTGCCCCCGCATCTATCATTGCCCAGCCCCAATCAAGCCCCTCTGTGCTCATTTCGAAATTGAGCTGCCGCTTGGCGAGGACCTCAGCCGTCCTGCGGACAAGGGGCGATGCGACCTCGCTTGCTGCCATCATAGCGGCCAGATCAGCGGGATGATGGCCGAGGCCAGCACACCAATCGACAGGTTCAGCGGGATGCCCACCTTGAGGAAATCGGCAAACTTATATCCACCGGGGCCATAGACCAGCGTATTTGTCTGGTAGCCGATCGGGGTGGCAAAGCTGGCCGAGGCGGCGACCATCACCGCCACCACAAGCGGGCGCGCATCAAGGCCCAGCGCATCTGCCAAACCAATTGCAATGGGTGTCACCACCACAGCCACCGCATTGTTTGACACCAGTTCGGTCAGCACCGAGGTCAGAAGATAAATGGCCCAGACAATCAGGAAAGGCGGCAGCTTGCCCAGTGCTGGGGCCACGGCATTGGCGATCAGGGCCACCGCGCCGGAGTGTTCAAGCGCGGCCCCAATCCCAAGCATTGCAAAGATCAGCACCAGCAGGCGCCCATCCACCGCTCCGAACGCCTCGTCCGCATCAATGCAGCGGGTCACCAGAACCAGCGCCACGGCCAGAACCGCCAAGAGGAAAATCGGCGCCACGCCAAGCCCTGCCAGCACCACAAGCCCCAGCAGAGCCGCAATCGCCAGTGGCGCCTGGCCGCGACGGAATTCACGTTCGGACGGGTGCGAGACATCCGCCAGATCCATATCCTGCGCCAGACGCGTCAGGTCTTCGGGGGCCCCTTCCAAAAGCAGCGTATCCCCCACTTTCACCACCAGACTGTCCAGCTGGCGGCCGATATTCTGGTTTTTGCGGTGCACGGCCAGCGGATAGACCCCGTAGCGGCGGCGCAGGCGCATCTTGCCCAGCATTTTGCCAACCATTTTGCAGCCCGGCGTGATCAGCACCTCAACCGTGGTGGTTTCCACCGCCGACACCTGGTCCACCCGTTTCAGGCTCTTATCTCGTTGCAGGCTCAGCAGTTCCGTCATCGCTGTGCGCAACACCACCCGATCCCCGAGCTGCAATGTAACGCCGGTCAGGTCACGGCGCAGCGAGGCATCGCCGCGGATCACGTCCACCAGCCGCACCCCTTCACGCTTGAACAGCTGCACACCGGTCACTTCACGCCCGATCAGGTTCGATTCCGGTGGGATCACCGCTTCGGTAAAGAACTTCTTGCGCGACTTGTCCCCGCCCAGCATGGTTGCCAGCGAGGTCCGGTCCGGCAGGATATTGGGTGCCACGAAATAAAGATACACCATCCCCCAAACCACCAGTATCAGGCCCAGCGGGGTCACCTCGAAAATCGAAAACGGTGCCAGCCCATGGGCGCGCGCAACCCCGTCCACCAGCAGGTTCGTCGACGTGCCGATCAGCGTCAGCGTGCCGCCCAGGATGGCCCCATAGCTGAGTGGGATCAGCAGTTTCGATGCCGACAAACCGATCTTTTTCGACAATTGCACAAAGACCGGGATCATCACCACCACCACCGGGGTGTTGGACACGAAAGCCGACGCCACAACCACAAAGGCCATCAGCGCACCCAGCGCCTTCATCGGGCTGCCTTCGGCCTGCCTTTCCGCAATATGGGTGAACCATTGCAGCGCGCCGGTGCGCACCAGCGCCCCCATCACGATGAACATGCCCGCAATGGTCCAGGGGGCCGGGTTGGACAGGACTTTCAGCGCAGTTTCATAGGGCAGGATCCCGGTGATCAGCATCACCGCCACCCCGGCAATCGCCACCACTTCGGTGGGGAAAGTCTCGCGGACGAACAAGACAAACATGCCCAGCACCACAACGAGAGACAACGCGGCCTGCGTGGTCTGGCTCAACTCGAAAAACCCCATACCCTGTCCTTATCTTGGTTCTTATCAGGCGTCTGCCCACCAGTTTTGCCAATTGCGCCCCTGTGGGCAAGCGTCAGTTTTCAAATTCCGGTCGTTTCGCCTGCGCTGGGCGATGCACGCTCTGCACGGGGCTGGACCAGAAACAGCCCCAGGAACATCACCGCCAGCGCGCCCCAGACTGCGGGACCATAGCGCTCATCCAGCAAAAGCATCGCCCAGAGCACCCCAAATCCGGTGACAAGGTAACTCACCTGCGCGGCAAAAGATGGCCCGGCACGCCCCACCAGCCAGACATAACCGGAATAGACAAAGGCGTGGATGATCGAGTTTGTGACGATCAGTATCTTGGTGTGATCCCAGCCGGAAAACGGGCTGACCCACCCGCCGGTGACCAGGCACATCGCGGCGGCAAACGGAATGCCGATGATCGACGCCCCCGCCAGCACCTGCACGGGATCAAGCCCACCCGTGCCGTATTTCGCAACCACATTGCCTTCAACACCGTAAAGCGCGGGCGCAATCAAGGCGATGGCAATCCAGAACGTCGCCCCTTCGGGCAAAGAGGCCTGTGGCCCGGCCAGAATCGCAACCCCGACCAGCCCGGCCAGCAGGCCAAACAGCCGCTTCAGATCAAAACTTTCGCTTTTCAGGACCAGTGCAATCGGAAAGGCGAACATCGGCACGGCGGCGATGATGATCGCCATAATGCCCGCGGGCAGGTGATCCAGCGCAAGGTAACTGGCGGCATTGGGCAGGATCGTCCCGCAAAGCGCGACAAAAGCGTAAAGTGGCAGCTGGCGGCGCGCGGACGGGCCAAACGACGGATCAAACATCGGCACCCGCCGCCCGCGCAGCACCGTCAGCAAGGTGAGGATCACAGCCCCGACAACCATCTGCCACAGGATAATGCCATAAATCCCGTGACCCGCCTGAACAATCGGCTTTGACAGCACTCCGACCAGCCCCCAGCCCGCGCCAAGCAGCACCAGCACACCGATCAGCCGAAACGGCATCTCAGTCATCCAGCGGGGTGGATTGGGCAAGACGCCCCCCCTCACGCACCATCCTGACCTTGACGGCAAGCCCGGTGCGGTCGTCCGTCTCGACATAAAGCCCCGACAGGGTCGCCTCACCGCCCGCAGGTTCAAACCGCCCTTTCACCATACCGGTGATGAAACGGTTCATCGGCTCGTCTTTCTTCATACCAATGACGGAATTGTAATCCCCGCACATGCCCGCGTCCGACTGGAAGGCCGTGCCTTTGGGAAGGATCTGCGCGTCCCCGGTGGGCACATGGGTATGGGTGCCAACCACCACGCTGGCCCGGCCGTCACACCAATGCCCCATCCCCATTTTCTCAGACGTTGCCTCGCAATGGATATCCACCAGCGCGGCCTGCACCGCCCCCCCCAACGGGTATTTGCGCAACACCTGGTCAATGGCCGAAAAGGGATCATCAAAGGCACGTTTCATGAACACCTGCCCCAGAACCTGCGCCACGAGAATCTTGCGCCCCCTCCGGTCACTGAACACCCGTGCGCCCGCACCCGGTGCGCCCTTGGCAAAGTTGAGCGGACGAATGATACGTTTTTCCTGCTCGCAGAAGGTCAGCATGTCGCGCTGGTCAAAAGCGTGGTCCCCAAGGGTGAGCACGTCAACACCCGCCTCGAACATCGCTTTTGCATGCGTGCCGGACAGCCCGTGGCCCGATGTGGCGTTTTCGCCATTCACCACAACAAAATCCAGCTTCCACGCCTCGCGCAGCTTCGCCAATCGCTCCGTAACCGCCCGACGTCCCGCGCGGCCCATAATATCACCAAGAAAGAGTATTTTCATGACGGATAGCCCTAGGCCTGTTGACGACAAAGGGCAAGGGTGAAGAGGCAGATGATGTGCTCCCGCGCCCTTACGCCCTTGCGGGCGACAGGCTTGGGCGTGGCCTCGCTACGCTCGGTTCATTCCTGCCTGCGCCGCTGCGCGCCGGGACGGGGGCTTTGCCCCCGAGCCTGCGGCTCTCCCCCAGGATATTTTCGGCAAGAGGAAGATGGCAGGTGCTCTTTTCCTCTTGCCGAAAATATCCCGGGGTGAGCGAGCTTGCCTCGCGAGGGGCAGCGCCCCTGGCAGGCTCACAACGTGAGCCACCGGTCGCGGCGGCGGAGCAACGTGGCGAGAGCGCCGTGTCAGCGCCCAGCAGCACCAAACCTTGACAGTTTTGCCCCTCAGGCGCATATCCATTGCAACTCTTATGTTCCGGCTCTGTCCGATCTGTACAGCCCGGAACGTTTCCGAAAGGTGCGCCATGTTTATCCAGACCGAATCCACACCGAACCCCGCCACGCTGAAATTCCTTCCCGGACAGGATGTTCTGGGTGCGGGCACGGCTGATTTCCCATCGAAAGAAGCGGCCGAGGCCTCGCCACTTGCGCGCCGTATCTTTGCCGTGAACGGGGTGACCGGCGTCTTCTTCGGAGCCGATTTCGTGACCGTCACCAAAGCGGATGCGGTCGAGTGGGACCATGTGAAGCCCGCCATTCTCGGGGCGATCATGGAGCATTTCCAATCCGGAGCTGCCGTGATGGAGGCGGATGGTCAGGCCGCGTCCGGACATGCGGAGCACACGGGTGAAGATGCCGAGATCGTGGAGCAGATCAAAGAGCTTCTGGACACCCGTGTTCGTCCTGCCGTGGCCCAGGATGGAGGGGACATCACCTTCCACGGTTTCGAGCGCGGCATTGTTTATCTCCACATGCAAGGCGCCTGTGCGGGCTGCCCCTCCTCGACCCTGACCCTGAAAATGGGCATCGAGAACCTGCTCAAGCATTACATCCCGGAAGTGGTCGAGGTACGCCCTGTTGCCGCCTGAACCATTGATCCTTGCGTTTGACACATCGGCCGCGCATTGCGCGGCCGCTTTGCTGCGCGGGGACGTGGTTGTTGCCAGCCGTCATGAAGAAATGGCCAAGGGCCAGGCAGAACGGCTGATGCCACTGCTGGACGAGGTCCTGCAGGACGGCGGGGTAAGCTGGCGCGAGCTGCAGGCGATTGGGGTGGGCATTGGACCTGGCAATTTCACCGGCATTCGCATTTCCGTGGCTGCCGCGCGCGGGCTTGCGCTGTCTTTGGGCAAACCGGCCATCGGGGTTTCCTTGCTTGAATGTCTGGCATTCGGGGCGGAGGGGCCGGTTCTGGCCTGCCTCGATGCCCGGCGCGATCACCTGTATCTTCAGCGTTTTGCGATGGGCAATAACCGGGGGCCGGAACTGGTGCCAATTGGGGACGCATCAGACTGGGCGCTGCCCGGCCTTTGCTGCATTGGCCAGCGGGCAGATGAAGTCGCCGAAATGACCGGCCTGCCCCATGCTCCTGCGGCCTTTTCCCCTGCATCGGCCGTCGCCCGGATTGCCGCCACGCGCTGGCAGATGCCCGAAGCCCGCCCCGCCCCGCTTTATATCCGCCCCGCCGATGCCGCCCCGCCACGCGATCCGGCCCCGGTTGTTCTGGAGTGAGCGATGTCCGGCATCGTTCCTGACCCCACCGTACTTGCCCGGATCCATGCGGCCAGTTTTGACAACATGCGACACTGGTCCGCTCAGGAGTTTGAAGAGCTGCTCGCCTCGCCTTTTGTCTTTGCCGAGGTGGCCGAGTTGGGGTTTGCGCTTGGCCGTGAAATTGCAGGCGAAAGCGAGCTTTTGACCATCGCGGTGCTGCCCGAGGCACGTGGTCAGGGGCTGGGCCGCGCACTTTTGGCCCGGTTCGAGGCGGCAAGTGCGGCGCGGGGGGCGCAAGACCTGTTTCTGGAAGTTGCTGCTGATAACGTGTCAGCGCTATCACTTTATCGCGGTGCGGGGTGGCGCGAATCCGGTCGCCGGGTCGGTTATTACGATAGACCAAATGGTCAAAAACAGGATGCCATCGGGATGCTGAAACAATTGCGAAACGATTGACCCCACGTTAATCATCGCGAAAAACAGCGCAAATCACGGCTTTCCCCAGTCATTCCGTCGCCTTCCCCTTGCCCTCTGATCCAAAACCCGGATGATCTTGCGCAGCGACTTTCTCGCTCTGAAAATGGGAATCACACCAATTGGTCAAAAAATGACCGGGGGCGACCCAACACTGATAACGGGAGAACCACATGACCCTGATGAAGACCCTTCTAGGCGCTGCAGCCGCAGTTGCCGTGACCGCTGGCGCGGCTCTGGCCGATCCGGCCGTCATCTTCGACCTGGGCGGCAAATTCGACAAATCCTTCAACGAAGCGGCGTTCCGTGGCGCTCAACGCTGGGCAAATGAAACCGGCGGCAAATACCTGGAAATCGAACTGCAGTCCGAAGCGCAGCGCGAACAGGCCCTGCGCCGGTTTGCCGAAGCGGGTGCAAGCCCGATTGTGACCACCGGCTTTGCCATGGCGGATCCGGTTGCCAATGTGGCGGCCGATTATCCTGACACCAAATTCGTCAATATCGACGGGTTCATGCCGGAAATTCCGGCCAACGTTCAGATGATCGCCTTTGAAGAGCATCAGGGCAGCTATCTGGTCGGTCAACTGGCCGCCATGGCATCGAAATCCGGCACTGTCGGCTTTATCGGTGGGATGGATGTTCCGCTGATCCGTCACTTTGCCTGCGGCTATGCCCAGGGCGCGCTGGCCACCAATCCCGACATCAAAATTGTCGCCAACATGACCGGCAACACGCCGACCGCATGGAATGACCCGGTGCGCGGTGGCGAGCTTGCGAAAGCACAGGTTGCCCAGGGCGCTGACGTCATCTACGCCGCAGCAGGCGGCACCGGCATCGGTGTTTTGCAAGCGGCTGCGGACGCTGAGGGCGTTCTGTCGATCGGCGTTGACTCGAACCAGAACCACCTGCATCCGGGCAAGGTTCTGACTTCGATGCTGAAACGCGTGGATGTGGCTGTGTATGAAGCCATGAAAGCGGGTGACGACCTTGAAACCGGCACTCAGATTCGTCTGGGTCTGGCCGAAGACGGCGTTGGCTACTCGGTGGACGAAAACAACTCGTCGCTGGTGTCTGTTGAAATGAAAAACGCGGTGGAGAACTCCAAAGCCAAGATCATCGCCGGCGAAATCGACGTGGTCAGCTACTACACCAATGACAGCTGCCCGGTGCTTGATTTCTGATCATGAGCGAACAGCGAAACGAACCGGGGCAGCAGGCAACTGCTGCCCCCTCAGGTTCCCCGGCCATTGAACTCCGTGGTATTTCCAAGGCGTTCGGACCGGTGCAGGCGAACAAGGACATCTCGATTTCCGTCCAGCCGGGCACGATCCACGGGATCATCGGCGAAAACGGCGCGGGCAAATCCACCCTGATGTCCATCCTTTACGGGTTTTACAAAGCCGACGAGGGGCAGATCTTCATCAACGGGGTTGAGACCCAGATCCCGGACAGCCAGGCCGCCATTCGCGCCGGCATCGGCATGGTGTTTCAGCATTTCAAGCTGGTCGAAAACTTCTCGGTTCTGGAAAACGTGATCCTTGGGGTCGAGGATGGTCCGCTTTTGCGCCCGTCACTGGCCAAGGCCCGCCGCGAATTGACGGCACTGGCCGAGGAATATGAACTGCGGGTGGACCCGGATGCTCTGATCGAAGATCTGGGCGTGGGCAAACAACAGCGGGTCGAGATCCTCAAGGCGCTCTATCGCCGGGCTGACATTCTTATTCTGGACGAACCCACCGGGGTTTTGACCCCCGCCGAGGCGGACCACCTGTTCCGCATCCTCGACGGGCTGCGGGCGCAGGGCAAGACGATCATCCTGATCACCCACAAGCTGCGCGAAATCATGGAATATACCGACACCGTATCGGTGATGCGGCGCGGACAGATGACCGATACGGTCAAAACAAAAGACACCACGCCCGAGAAGCTGGCCGAGATGATGGTCGGCCGCAAGGTGCTGTTGTCAGTGGATAAAATCCCCGCACAACCGGGCAAACCGATCCTTGAAATCGAAAACCTGCGCGTGGTGGACGAGCAGGGGGTCGAACGCGTCAAAGGCATCGACCTGACGATCCGCGCGGGCGAAATCCTTGGCATCGCAGGTGTGTCCGGCAATGGCCAATCAGAGCTGATGGAAGTTCTGGGTGGCTATGCACAGGCGACCGGATCCGTGCGCCTCAACGGGCAGGAACTGGACCTGACCGGCAAGAAATCCGATGCGCGCTCGCGCAGGCAGCGGGGCATTGCCCATGTGCCGGAAGACCGGCAGGCGCGCGGGTTGATCATGGAGTTTCCGGCCTGGCAGAACATGGTGTTCGGCTATCACGATGACCCGGAATACCAGAAAAACGCGGTCCTGATGGACAATGCGAAGATGGTTGAAATCACGCAGGACAAGATGGACCGGTTTGACGTGCGCCCACCGCACCCCAACCTTGCGGCCAAGAGCTTTTCCGGCGGCAACCAGCAAAAAATCATCGTGGCACGAGAGATCGAGCGCAACCCTGACCTGCTTTTGGTCGGTCAGCCGACCCGTGGTGTGGATATTGGCGCGATTGAGTTCATTCACCAACAGATCGTCGCCCTGCGCGATCAGGGCAAAGCGATCTTGCTGGTGTCGGTGGAGCTTGAGGAAATCCTGTCACTCTCAGACCGCATTGCCGTGATGTTTGACGGACATATCATGGGGGAACGGATGCCATCCGAGACCAATGAACAAGAGCTTGGCCTGCTGATGGCCGGCGAAAACGGGGGCCCGGACAAGGGCAAGGTGGCCTGATGGACAAGATGCCGAAATGGGCTGATGTGGCCCTGATCCCTGCCCTGAACCTGACCCTGGCCTTTGCCCTGTCCATGGCGGTGATTGCCGCCATTGGGCAAGATCCGTTTGAGGCCGTCAAACTGATGGTCACCGGTGCGCTGGGGTCAAGCTATGGCTGGGGCTATACGCTTTACTACGCCACCAATTTCATCTTCACCGGGCTTGCGGTTTCGATTGCGTTCAAGGCTGCGCTGTTCAACATCGGCGGCGAAGGGCAAGCGGCGCTTGGCGGTCTGGGCGTGGCGCTGGTGTGCCTTTACATCCCCTTCCCGCATTGGTCGATGGCGATCCTGTTTGCCATGCTGGGGGGCGCACTGTTCGGGGCGCTCTGGGCGGTGATCCCGGCCTATCTGCAGGCAAAGCGTGGCAGCCATATCGTGATCACCACCATCATGTTCAACTTCATTGCCGCCTCGCTTCTGAACTATGTGCTGGTAAATCTGCTGCGCCCGAAAGGGGCGATGGATCCGGCTTCCGCCCGCTTCCCCGAAGCCACCCACCTGCCCACTTTCCACGACATTCTGTCGCCCTTGGGCATCGCCTTTTCCAAATCCGCCCCGGTCAATGTCTCTTTCCTGATCGCCCTGATCGCCTGTGTGGCCGTCTATCTGCTGCTGTTCAGGTCGCGCCTGGGGTATGAGATCCGGTCCTTTGGCCAAAGTCAGAGCGCATCGGTCTACGCCGGGATCTCACCGGTCAAGATCACCATGATCGCGATGCTCTTGTCCGGCGGACTGGCCGGGATGATGTCGATCAACAACACGATGGGCGAAAGCGAGCGGCTGATCCTGAACTCGGTCGAAGGGGCAGGCTTCATTGGCATCGCCGTGGCGCTGATGGGGCGCAACCACCCGTTTGGGGTGCTGCTGGCCGCGCTTCTTTTTGGGTTCCTGTATCAGGGGGGCGGCGAGCTTGCCCTGTGGATGTCGATCCCGCGTGAGCTGGTTCTGGTCATTCAGGGTCTGGTGATCCTGTTCACCGGCGCACTCGACAATATGATCCGCATCCCGGTAGAGCGCGCCTTCATCCGCGCCGCCAAGCGAAAGGGGGCATAAGTCATGGATTTTCTGACCATCATTCAAATCCTCGATTCAGCTCTGCGCATGGCAACCCCGCTTTTGCTGGCCTGCCTCGCAGGTCTGATCTCGGAACGGTCCGGCGTGTTTGACATCGGGCTTGAGGGCAAGATCCTTGTGGCAGCCTTCTTCTCGGCGGCGGTGGCTGCGCATTACGACTCGGTCTGGTGGGGGATGCTGGCGGGCATCATGGTCTCGATCGGGTTTTCGCTGGTGCATGGGGTGGCATCGATCACCTTCCGCGGCAATCAGCTGATCTCAGGGGTCGCGCTGAACTTCCTCGCCTCGGGCCTGACCGTACTGGTTGGC
The DNA here is from genome assembly GCF_025137635.1 of Aliiroseovarius crassostreae. Classification (NCBI taxonomy): domain Bacteria; kingdom Pseudomonadati; phylum Pseudomonadota; class Alphaproteobacteria; order Rhodobacterales; family Paracoccaceae; genus Aliiroseovarius; species Aliiroseovarius crassostreae. The sequence continues at coordinate 2,199,860 of NZ_CP080772.1, forward strand.
AACAGCTGGTTCGGGCTGGGCGGACGCACGCCCACGCTTGAAGGGCCAGAGCGGTTTGACCCGATCCCCCTGCCCTTTGCAGATGCGGTGAAAGATGTGCCTTACCTCGGACCGATCTATTCCGACCTTCTGTCCGGCCATACTTTGCTGGTCTATGTGGCGCTGCTTTTGGTGCCGGTCACCTGGTATGGGCTTTACCGCACCCGGTTTGGCCTGCGCCTGCGCGCGGTGGGCGAGAACCCGGCGGCCGTGGATACGGCAGGTGTTTCGGTGATCCGCCTGCGCTATTTCGCGATGGTGATTGCCGGGGCGCTGTGCGGATTGGCCGGGATCTATCTGGCCACCGGTCTCAGCTCGGGCTTTGGCAAGGAAATGAGCGCGGGACGCGGGTTCATCGCCCTGGCCGCCCTGATCTTTGCCAAGTGGAAGCCGGTGCCCGCACTGGGCGCCACGCTGCTTTTTGGCCTGCTTCAGGCGATCTCGATCCGCTATCCGAAACTGGAAATCGGGCCGATCACCCTGCCTTCACAATTCATGGAGGCCCTGCCTTATATCCTGACCGTGATCATTCTGGCAGGCTTTATCGGCAAGGCGGTGCCGCCCAAAGCCGGGGGGGAACCTTATGTCAAGGAACGCTGACACCCTTGCCGCGAAAATTCGCGATCTGGCGGGCCAGGAACCGGTCGAGCTTGGCCTGGTTCTGGGGTCCGGTCTGGGGCATCTAGCGGATGCGGTTGAGGGGGTGGCGATCCCCTACAGCGAGCTTCCCGGTTTTCCCCATGCAGGCGTGTCCGGCCACAATCCCCACCTCGTGATCGGCCAGCTCGAAGGCACCCGCGTCGCCGTTTTTGGCGGGCGGGCGCATTATTATGAGAGCGGGCGGGCGGATGTGATGCGCCTGCCGCTGGAGGTGCTGAAGGCGCTTGGCGCTGACCGGCTGATCCTGACCAACGCCGCCGGGTCGCTGCGCCGCGACATCCCGCCGGGGGATCTGATGCTGATCGAGGATCACATCAACTTCTCAGGCCTCAACCCGCTGATCGGCGAGCCGACAGACGCGCGTTTCGTGCCGATGGGCGGGGCCTATGACGCGGATATGCGCCGCGCATTTGAGGGCATTGCACATGATGAGGGCATCGCCCTGAAGCCGGGCATCTATGCCTGGTATTCCGGCCCCTCGTTTGAAACCCCGGCCGAAATCCGTGCGATCCGCACGCTGGGGGCGGATGCGGTGGGCATGTCCACGGTGCCGGAGGTGATTCTTTCCCGGTTCCTGGGATTGCGCGTAATGGGGATTTCAACCATCACCAACATGGCACAGGGCCTGTCGGACGAAGCGATCAGCCACGAACATACCAAAGCCATGGCGCCACTCGGAGCAAAAAAGCTGGAAAAACTGGTTCGCCGCTATTTAGCCCGTGACGAGAGAGCTGAAATTGCGCAATAAATTGGGTTAACGCTCCAATTCGATACAACTCGGTCTGCTGATGCAAATCTATCTTCCGATCGCCGAAGTTTCGGTGAATGCCTTTTTGCTCCTTGGGCTTGGCGGGATCGTCGGGATCCTGTCAGGCATGTTTGGTGTCGGAGGGGGGTTTCTGATGACGCCGCTTCTGTTCTTTATCGGCATTCCCCCGGCAGTGGCGGTGGCGACCGAGGCCAATCAGATCGTGGCCTCCTCCTTTTCCGGGGTGCTGGCGCATTTCAAGCGAAAGACCGTGGATCTGAGGATGGGGCTGGTGCTGCTGGTCGGCGGATTGATCGGCGCAGCCCTTGGTGTGCAGCTTTTCAATGCGCTCAAGGCGATTGGACAGGTCGATCTTCTGGTCAAGCTCTCTTACGTGCTGTTTCTGGGGATCATTGGCGGGCTGATGTTCCTGGAAAGCCTGAGCGCCATTGTGAAGACCCGCGGCGGCAAGGTGGTGTCCACCCGGCGCAAGCATTACTGGGTGCATAACCTGCCCTTCAAAATGAAATTCCGCACGTCGGGGCTGTATATTTCCGTCATTCCACCGATCCTGGTGGGCGTGCTGGTGGGGGTACTGGCCGCCATCATGGGGGTCGGCGGCGGGTTCATCATGGTGCCCGCGATGATTTACCTGTTGGGGATGCCGACCAAAGTGGTTGTGGGCACGTCCCTGTTCCAGATCATTTTTGTCACCGCTTTCACCACGCTTTTGCATGCCACTACCAACTATACGGTGGATATGGCGCTGGCGGTATTGCTGTTGATCGGCGGTGTCGTGGGCGCGCAGATCGGGGCACGGATCGGGGTGAAGCTGAAAGCCGAGCAGTTGCGTATTCTTCTGGCGCTGATGGTGCTGGTCGTCTGCGGCAAGCTGGCCCTGGACCTGTTGATCCAGCCGGAGGAACTGTTCGAGATCGGCGCGGGGGCGGGCCATTGAGACGTTTCCTAGCCCCGCTTTTCGCCCTGATATGTGCCGCCCTCCCCGTGCAGGCAAAAGAAGATATCGTCGCTGGCCTGAGCCAGAACATGGTGTCGATCAACGCAACCTTCGTGGGATCCGAAATCCTGATCTTCGGCGCGGTCAAACGTGAAAGCCCCGCACCGACCGATGAACCGCTGGAAGTGGTGGTGGTGGTCGAAGGTCCAAACCACCCCGTGACCGTGCGCAAGAAGGACAAGCGCTTTGGGATCTGGGTCAATACCGATGCTCTGGAAATTGCATCTGCCCCAAGCTTTTATGCCGTGTCCACCTCATCCACGCTGGACGGATCCATCAGCATCCTGGATGACCTGCGCCACCTGGTTTCGGTCCACCGCGCAATCCAGATCAGCGAAAGCCCGTTCACCATCGAGGATCCGACGGAATTCACCCAGGCGCTGATCCGCATTCGCGAAAACAAGGGCACCTACCGGCTTTTGGAAAACAATGTCACCGTTCGGGAAGACACGTTGTTCGACACGCGGATTGCGTTGCCGTCGAACCTGACCGAGGGGCAGTATCGCACGCGGATCCTGCTGACCCGCGGCGGGTATGTCGCAGCGAGTTATGAGACCGTGATCAATGTGCAGAAGGTTGGGCTTGAACGCTGGATCTTCAACCTTGCCCGCAACCAGCCCCTGATCTATGGCCTGCTGTCGCTGTTCATCGCCATTGTCGCAGGATGGGGTGCCTCGTCAATCTTCCGCTTTATTCAACGCGGCTGACCTTCGGGAACGGAGGCTGCAGGGAAATCGAAACCAGAAAACTAGTTTTCTAGTTTTCTAGTTTTCTAGTTTTCTAGTTTTCTAGTTTTCTAGTTTTCTAGGAAAACAGCCGACGGACCCAAAGGCCGACAACAAGCCCTAACCGCGTCCGATATAAGGCATCTTGGTTGCCATCACCGTCATGAACTGGACATTCGCCTCCAGCGGCAAATTGGCCATATGGAGAACCGAGCGCGCCACTTCATCCACATCCATGGTGGGCGGCGGCACCTCGCCACGCGATACCGCGTCATCGACAATCCCCTGCAACAGATCCGTGCGCGCATTGCCGATATCAATCTGCCCACAGGCAATATCAAAAGGGCGCCCATCCAGGCTGAGCTGCCGTGTCAGCCCCGTGACCGCATGTTTCGTGACGGTGTAGGTCACGGCCCCCTCACGCGGAACATGGGCCGAAACTGACCCGTTATTGATGATCCGCCCCCCTTGAGGCCCCTGCCTGCGCATCTGGGCAAACCCCGCCCGGGCACACAGAAACATACCGGTCAGATTTACATCCAGCGCCCGATGCCAATCCTCCAGCGACACTTCGTCAATCGGCGCGGCGCGGGTAAACAGACCCGCATTGTTAAAGAGCACATCCAGCCGCCCCGCCCGCGACACAAACTGCTGAAATGCCTCTTCCACCGCATCAGGATTCGAAACATCCGCCGGCAGGACAATGGCTGTTTCCCTTCCATCTGCCAGCGCCTCCAGCATTTCGGCCCGTCGGGCAAGCAGCCCAACCGTCCAGCCTTCCGCCAGAAACAGCTCGGCCACCGCCCGGCCAATCCCGGCGCTGGCCCCGGTGATCAGGATGCTAGACATCCTCGCCCCCTTCCCCCTGCAGCTGCAGCGCCACCGCCTGCGCTTTCAAATCATCGGTTCCCAGCCCCTCAAGCGGGCGCGCCATCGCATATCGTGTCACCCAGTGCAGCCGATGCTCTGCCCGCGTGATCGCCACATATGCCAGCCGTTTCCACAGTGGAATACCTGCCTCATTCCGCCCCATCTGGGCCGCCGCATAAATATCCGGAGCAAAGACCTGCACATCGGGCCATTGGCTGCCCTGCGCCTTGTGGATGGTCACCGCGGCCCCATGCAAAAAAGCCGCCCCCATCCGGGCAGCAAAGGGAATGAACGGTTCTTCCTCGTCTGGAAGCTCAATCTTTACAATTGATGCGGCAGAAACCTGCGGATCCTCTGCTCCAATCACATGCAGGCGCGAAAATCCCGGCTTTTTCCCCGGCCCAAGATAGACACATTGCGCCCCTTTGATCAGCCCGCGCGCCTCCAGATCAATGCGTTTCTTGCGGTGCTTCAGCGGCAACTCGATCCCATCACAAATCAATGGCTCACCGGGCAAAAGCTCCTCTGCAGGGGCACCAAATGCCCCGCGAAACGCCGAAATCAGCCGCACCCGCGTCTTGTTGCGCCAGACCAGAACCGGAGAGCGCGCCATCAGGTCCGCATTCACCCGCGGCGCCATCCGCACCCGGTCATCGCGCGCAGCAGCCTCTTCAATCATGCGTTCGAAGCTATGAAAACTCAGCCCATCATCCGCCAGCGCATGGGCAAGATCCAGGATCGGATTGTCATCTTTTTGGCGATGAATGCGGTGCAACTCCATCTTCCGCATCTCACCCAGTTTATCAAACACCATCGTGCCCGATTGCCCAACAGGCGCCAGCTGCGCCGGATCGCCAAACAGGATCAGCGTCGGGAAAATCTCGCGCAGGTCATCGAACTGCTTGTCATCCAGCATCGAGCTTTCATCAATGAACCCGATATCAAGCGGATCATCACGCCGTTTCCACCCGGTGATGAAATCCGACCCGCGCAACCCGGCTGCAGCCAAAGCCCCTGGGATCGATTTGTTGGTCTGAAAAAACGCGAAAGCGCGGTCCAGCGCCTCCTCTGTCAGCCCCTCAATCTCGGGCCGCTCGCCCTCGCCGTTCAGCCATTCGGCAATTTTCTCATATTCCGGGTCATAAACCGGTGTGTATAGAATTCGGTGAATGGTGGTGGCGGGCACCCCCCGCATCCGCAAAACGGATGCTGCCTTGTTGGTCGGGGCAAGAATGGCCAACGTGCGGCGATCCTTCTTTTTCTTGCCCTCATAATCGCCAGAAACAACCTCGACCCCGGCGGCCTCAAGCGCCTTGTAAAGCTCGGCCAAAAGCATGGTTTTCCCAGACCCGGCCTTGCCCATCACCGCAAAGACCTGCGCTTTCCCATCCGCCATCGGCGTCAGCAACGCGTCGTCCAGATTGACACCCGCCCCCCGCAGCATATCCGCCACGCGGTCATGGGCCTCTGCCTGGTCCTCGGAAAACGTGATCGGGGTCTGTTCGCTCATGACGCGACCCTATCCGCTGCATCAATACGCGAAAAGGCGAAACTCCCGCTTCGCCTTTTTTCTTGTCTCAAATATCCTGGGGTGAGCGCACAGCGCGAGGGGCAAAGCCCCTGTTACGCAGAATGGGCCACGTGCTCGGTCAGAACAGGTCCCGGCTTGCCCGATAGCGAATAGCGCAACCAGCCACGGCTCATCTCTCGTGACACACCCACCCGCTTCAGTGTCGGTTCAAAAGCCGTTTCATCCATCGACCACAGCCCCACACCAATCTCATCACGTCCTTCCCCGGCGGAGCCGATCACCTCGGGCTCCAATCCCATCAGGCGATAGATACGCTGCATACGCGGATCAAAAACGCCAATATAATGCTTCAGCTGAAACGCCGACATCAATTCCCCCGCCCCCAGGGCAAGCGCGGCAGAGGCACGCCGGTCCGCTTTCGGTGACAGGCAAAACCGCGTGCATTCCCAAATCAGAGGGCTTTCAACGGTCACGCCACCCGTCAGATGGCTGAAATGCTCGTTCACCATCGTGCGGCCCACTGTTGGCATGAAGCGCATTGATCCACCATGTCGACCATCCGCCATCTCCCAGATCACGTAAAGCGGGTTCAGGTCGTCATATTGGTCACGTTCCTCGCCCGCCGCGTTCACCGTCACATCCCAGCCAAGACGCTTGGAAAACTGCTCCGCCCGGTCGCGGAACATGGTGTCACGCAGCAGCGGAAAACGGGAAAGGTCGTTGGCGTAGATGTAGCGCAGCATGGGCGGGTCTCCTGTGTCCGATTGATCGAGGACACATTGCCGCCACGGATGTTAACAGCGCCCAGCACGTCGCGCGCGTCATTAACGATCAGACAATAATCACCCCGGTGGACAGCGCCCTGGCAACCGCATGGGTTGTATTGAGTGCCCCCAATTTGTGGCGTGCACTTTCAATGTAAACCCGGAGAGTATGTTCCGAAATCTGCATGTCTGCCGCCGCCTGGGCCCGGTTCATTCCCTTCGCCAGACAGGTCATGGCCCCCAATTCACGCGGTGACAGTACAGGTGTTGTGGCCGCATCCCCCCATTGCTCGAACTCCAAGGCTTTCTTGTTCAGCTCATGGGCTACGATCATCAGGTCACGGGCATTTCTGTCGATGAATTCTGCCCAACCATCGTCTTCGGCCGAATTGTTCAGCGTAAAAAGTGCGAACTGACCGGAGGGGCCGCGGATCGGGATTGTGTATCCCTGGTTGCCCAACCCATGGTCCAGAGCATCCTGCAACATCGCACGAGCAGGTTTCGACGACCAATCGAGATCTTTCCAGATTACCGGGGTAAACCTTTGGAAACAGCCAAAAATAACCGGATCCATCCGCAGATAATCTTTTTCCAGATAGCGATCCACCCATTCTGGGCTGTAGGTTCCGGCACCGAACCGTTCACCAACGGAATTGACCCAGTGGTAAACGACATGGGCCACTGCGTAATGATCCCGCAACGCTTCGGTTACGGCTTGCAGGTCTTCAAGCGTGGTCGCGCTCTGAAGATTGGTGAGCTGCTGTTCCAGACTGGCTTTCATACGCGTGCATCATCTCCGCTTTCCGATCAGCGGCGCTCGCGATTTCGGTCAGGGCAACAAGACGGGCGTCGTCCAGTGCCTCGGCCGTCACAGAAAGGTCGTTCCTGCGAGCGTAGGCCATCAGGTCGGTAAGAACATCAATGATCCATTCATTCGCCATGTAAAGTCCCCTTTCGAGCTTCATCACAACACAACCCTAGCACGTAAAACAAATCCCCTTAATTCACTGGTTCTTACTCCCCTAAAATAGTGAGGTAAGAATTTCGAACTATTTGGTTTTGTTGCGATCCGTTGCGCTTATACGTCGGTATTCCCGAAATATTTGATTCGATTTCACCCAAAACCCTAGGTGATTCGGCTTAAGAAAAGGTAAGAACAAAACAGAAACCCCCGCAGCAGGCTGCGGGGGGATCTTTAAAGCGTTTTGCCAAAAACCTGAAAGGCTGGTTTGTGGCGAAACACGCGAAACGCTCGTATGTTGCGCAGCACCCCACCTTACCCCTGCTTCAGGTTTAAGGCGGGACGCTTTAAGGTCCGAATGAGACCAATTCAGGTCAGTCGCGGGCCGCCAGGGCATCCTCCAGCGTGCGCAGGCCGGTTTTCGGCGATTGCACGAGCACCGACATATTCCCCGGCTTATGTTCGTTGCGATACATCTTCAGGTGTGCAGCAGGAATTTCATCCCACGGGAACACTTCCGACATATAGGGATCAATCCGACGCTCAATCATCAGCTTGTTGGCTGCAGCCGCCTGTTTCAGGTGGGCAAAGTGCGACCCCTGAAGACGTTTCTGGTGCATCCAGGTGTAGCGCACGTCGAAGGTGCAGTTGAAGCCGGTGGTGCCGGCGCAGATCACAACCATACCGCCTTTTTTACAGACCAGGTTCGACACCGGAAAGGTTGCAGCCCCCGGGTGTTCAAACACGATATCCACGTTGTTGCCCTTGCCGGTGATGTCCCAGATCGCCTTGCCGAAACGGCGGGCCTCTTTGAACCACGCGTCATATTCCGGCGTATTCACGGTGGGCAATTGCCCCCAGCAGCTGAACTCCTTGCGGTTGATCACGCCTTTGGCGCCCAGCCCCATGACAAACTCGCGCTTGTCTTCTTCTGAAATCACCCCGATGGCGTTGCCGCCCGCGGCGTTGATCAGCTGGATTGCATAAGAACCCAGACCGCCCGACGCCCCCCAGACCAGCACGTTCTGGCCGGGCTTGAGTTCATGCGGATGGTGACCGAACAGCATCCGATAGGCGGTGGCCAGCGTCAGCGTGTAACAGGCACTTTCTTCCCAGGTCAGGTGCTTGGGGCGGCGCAGGAGCTGCTGGGCCTGAACGCGGGTGAACTGGGCAAAGGACCCGTCCGGGGTTTCGTAACCCCAGATCCGCTGGCTGGGTGAAAACATCGGGTCGCCGCCGTTGCATTCCTCATCATCGCCATCATCCTGGTTACAGTGCACAACAACCTCGTCGCCCACTTTCCAGCTTTTCACCTTGTCGCCCACGGCCCAGACGATGCCCGCGGCATCGGACCCGGCAATGTGGTAGTCCTGCTTGTGCACGTCAAACATGCTGACCGGCACGCCAAGACCCGCCCAGATGCCGTTATAGTTCACACCGGCGGCCATCACCATGACCAGCACTTCGTGGCTGTCCAGCGTGGGAGTATCGACCACCTCGATCTGCATCGCCTTGTCCGGTTCACCCTGACGGTCCCGGCGGATCGCCCAGGCATACATCTGTTTCGGTACGTGGCCCATCGGGGGCATTTCACCGATCTCATAGAGATCTTTTTTCGGTGCATCGTATTCCGCGATGCCGGTTTGCGTGTCCAAAGCCATGCTGGCCTCCTGTCAGCTACAAGCAGTGATTCCATTTTTGCCGCAGTGCAGAAACGCGGCTGCTAATGCAGCATTACGCATCAGCAAGCAACATTGCAACCACATTCCGCCGCATTTTGTAATTTTATGTCGCATATGACGCGAAGGTCAATTTTGGCAATACGTTACAGATAAATTACAGGCGCGACGCATCCGCCACTTCGGCCGGGGTCAGGTCAGAGATATGCATTGGCGTGATTGCCGCAGACAGATGCGCAATGGAATTCGCATAGAAACCAAGCAACACCCGGTCCGCCGGATTGACGCGAAAACACCCGTCTTCCTCAACAATCAGCCCGCGCATCAGCATCAGGCGCAGCCCCACCTCTACCGCGTAATCCAGATCATTGCGCGGCATGTGAATATGGGCGCCGTGTTGTTCCATCTCGGCCACGAGGGTCTGAAACCGGTTGGTGACCTCGGCGCGGGTGTGCGCCTCTTTCTCCAGCATCACGGCTGAGACCACCGGCACCGGCAGAACCGGGACAACGGCCCTGATCCGCCCCATCAGTTCTCGGGCCAATTGTTCGGGCATCTTGCGGTGATGCTCACCCGCAAATGCCTTCAGCGAAAGCGGGCTGCCAAAAGACACGCTGGCGTAACCAAAACGATGGAACCGGCGGGTGATCCGTTGCCACATATGTTTGCCCACATGGCGCGCCACATATTTGAACCTGAGCCCGAACTTGCGTGTGCCCTTTACATTTGCGGCCACCAGCACACGGTCCTCAAGCACGCGGTCGTAATTCATGGCCACCGGCAGGAACACCACATCGCGGCTGGTTTCGGGGTCGAACCCATCAATGATATAGCTGAGCAGCCCCAGTTTCGGCGCCCCCACCTCACCGGTCAGGCTCAGCCCGCCTTCGGGAAACATCGCCTGGGTCACGCCCCCGTCAGTGGCCATACGCACATAGCGCGCCAGCACCTTGCGATAGAGCGCATTGCGGCTTTTGCGTCGGATGAAGTAAGCCCCCATCGAGCGGATCAGCGTGCGCAGCGGCCAGACCCGCGCCCATTCCCCCACGGCGTAGGACAGGTGCGAATGCTCTGCCGACAGCCATGTGACCAGCACATAATCCATGTTGGAACGGTGGTTCATGACAAAAACGACCGTTGCATCCTTGCTCACATCTTTCAGATGCGCCTCGTCAAAGGCGCCCAGACGCACCCGATAAAAGGCACGGCTGAGGAGTTTGGCCAGCCGGATGCCAAAGCCAAAATAGGCCGTGGCCGAAAACCGCGGGACAATCTCGCGCGCATAGCGCTGGGCTTTTTCAAACGCCACCTGCTCGGGGATGCCTTCTTCAGCGGCATGTTCCGCAATTGCCCTGGCCACTTCGGGGTCATAGGACAGGCGCTGCACCATGTCATAGCGCCGCGCGAGTTTGAACGGCTCGATCGGTCGCTCCAGACGCTCATTCAGCCGCGCCACCGCGCGTTCCAGCCGTTTGCGAAAAAACCAGCGCACGGATGGGAACAGGAAATGGGACGCAAAGGTCACCGCGGCGAAGCCGAGGATCAGCACCAGAACCCATAGTGGAAGCTCGATTGTCTGCGTCATGGGAAAAATCCTTCACAGGAATTTGGGAAAAGGTAAAGCCATTGATGAAACCGCCCCCGTCCTGCCACGCATCGCCGCGTCGGTTTTGCGCTGAAGTCAGCTTTGCTGCCTTTTTCGGTCGCGCAACTTTCCTAATCTCAAAATTCCCTCTTGCGTAACATTCTTGCGTCTGCAAGAAATGCTGCACTGCAACATAAAGCGAGTCACACCATGACCACTGAAGAGCGCACCAAAGATCGTCTCACCAAAGATCGTCCGTGGCTGTTCCGCACCTATGCCGGCCACTCGACCGCCAAAGCCTCGAACGAGCTTTACCGCACCAACCTGGCCAAGGGTCAGACGGGCCTTTCCGTGGCTTTCGACCTGCCTACGCAGACCGGCTATGACAGTGATCACGTGCTCGCCCGTGGCGAAGTGGGCAAAGTGGGCGTGCCGCTGGCCCATCTGGGGGACATGCGGGCGCTGTTTGCCGACATCCCGCTGGAGCAGATGAACACCTCGATGACCATCAACGCCACCGCGCCGTGGTTGTTGTCGCTGTATATCGCCGCCGCCGAAGAACAGGGCGCGGATGTGTCGAAACTGCAGGGCACCGTGCAAAACGACATTATCAAGGAATATCTGAGCCGCGGCACCTATGTCTGCCCGCCGAAACCTTCGCTGCGCATGATCACTGACGTGGCCGCCTATACGCGTGAACATCTGCCCAAGTGGAACCCGATGAACGTCTGTTCCTACCATTTGCAAGAGGCCGGTGCGACGCCCGAGGAAGAGCTGGCCTTTGCACTGGCCACCGCCATTGCTGTTCTGGACGACCTCAAGGAAAAGGTCCCCGCAGAAGCGTTCCCCGCCATGGTTGGCCGGATCAGCTTCTTCGTGAACGCGGGCATCCGGTTTGTGACCGAGATGTGCAAGATGCGTGCCTTCGTGGAACTGTGGGATGAAATCACCCGTGAACGCTACGGTGTCGAAGATCCGAAATTCCGCCGGTTCCGCTATGGCGTGCAGGTGAACAGCCTGGGCCTGACCGAACAGCAGCCGGAAAACAACGTCTACCGCATCCTGATCGAGATGCTCGCCGTGACCCTGTCGAAAAATGCCCGTGCGCGTGCGGTGCAGCTGCCCGCGTGGAACGAGGCCCTCGGCCTGCCGCGCCCGTGGGATCAGCAGTGGTCGCTGCGCATGCAGCAGATCATGGCCTATGAAACCGACCTTCTGGAATATGACGACCTGTTTGACAACAACCCCGCCGTGGACCGTAAGGTGACGGCTCTCAAGGAAGGGGCGCGGGCCGAGCTGGCACAGATCGACAGCATGGGCGGCGCGATCTCTGCGATCGAATATATGAAGTCACGTCTGGTCGAATCAAACGCGGCCCGGATCGGCAAGATCGAGGTGGGCGACACCACCGTCGTGGGTGTGAACAAATGGACCGAAGCGGCTGAAAGCCCGCTGACGGCCGGGGACGGCGCGATCATGGTGGCGGATGCCGAAGCGGAAGCCGATCAGATTGCGCGCCTTGAGGCTTGGCGCATGACCCGCGATGCAGACGCCGTGGAAAAAGCACTGGCCGACCTGCGACAGGCGGCCAAGGATGGCACCAATATCATGCCCTCTTCGATTGCGGCCGCCAAAGCCGGTGTGACCACCGGCGAATGGGGTGAGGTGATGCGTCAGACCTTTGGCCAGTATCGCGCCCCCACCGGGGTGTCAAAGAACCCCTCGAACCGCACCGAAGGGCTGGATGATATTCGCGACCGCGTGGCCGCCGTGTCGGCCCAGCTGGGTGAGAAGCTCAAGTTCCTGGTGGGTAAGCCCGGCCTCGACGGCCACTCAAACGGGGCGGAGCAAATTGCCGCCCGCGCGCGGGACTGCGGTATGGACATCACCTATGAAGGCATCCGCCTGACACCCGAAGAGCTGGTCGCGTCGGCCCAGGAAACCGGCGCCCATGTGGTGGGCCTGTCGATCCTGTCCGGCAGCCATATCCCGCTGCTCGAAGAGTTGATGGAACGGATGAAAGCCGCAGGTCTGGGGCATATCCCGGTGGTCGCCGGGGGGATCATCCCGGATGAAGACGCGGATCGCCTGCGGGCCATGGGGGTTGCCAAGGTCTATACGCCCAAAGATTTTGAGCTCAATGTGATCATGGACGACATCGTGACCCTTGTCGCACCGCAGACCGTGGCGGCAGAGTAATCCACACCTTACCCTTGCCGCTCATCTGAGCAGGGCATTGACGACTTTCAGCCGCCCGCATCTTTGATGTGGGCGGTTTTCTGTTGCCCGTCTCCGGCGGCGCCCCGGTGACGCCGATGAAAGGGTTTAGATCAAACTGTATATTTTCCGCACCTGCCGGACAGGCTACCCTGAGGATCTACCACCACGTGACCATATCCCTGTGGGGGAAAAGATCGCATGAACAGATTGTTATATCTTCTCCCGCTGCTGGTTCTGCCTCTTCCTACCGGGGCGGAGCCAGCGGTTGGTTTTGGTCTGGCGGTCCTTTACACGGGCAACCGGATGGACAGTTCATTTGGCCTGCAATTGAGACCCCCCAAGCTGGTCCATAGCGGGACGGGTTCAAACAATCTGGATCCCCGACGACCGGACCGCCCAGTTCCCCCCCATCATCATATGATCAACCTGCCGGATAGCGCGGTCTTTTCCGGCGGGGGGCTCTTCTTGACCCAAACCGCAGCAAATACCGCCCGAGACGGACAGCCAATTCTGGCGCAAACCGGCATCACATCAGGCCCTTTCGATTTCGGGCCGGTCATTGACTGGGGACATGCCCCTCAGACCAACGCCCCCGACATCCCGACGCCCGCCCCTGTCAAAGAGTGACGCGCCGCAGCCCCCCGGGGCCGCCGCAGATGACACCGCACAATCAGGCAGGCAGCCTATCCCCCCACCGCCTCGATCTTCTGAACCAAAGCCTTGTAGCGATAACTTGGCAGGATCTCTCCGGTGTCGCCTTCAACAAAAGCGGGATCGGCTGGCAGACAGCCCAGATCGCAGATCAGGTGGATTGTCATCTCCTGCGTATCCACATACCAAAGGCGCCCACCGGGCGTGGCCACCCAGCCATCAATCCCCTCGGCCTCGTCCCCTTCCATATCCTCAACCGACGGCAGTTCATTCACGTAATTGGGCGAATAGGCCCCATGGGTGTGGTAAGAGGCCGTGACCACGGCGAGCGCATCCGGGTCACGCGGAACACAGGTTCCCTTGCGCCCACGCCGGGCCTTTGTGAAAGCCACATTGCCCGCCGCATCCCGCCCGATATAACCGCAATATTCGCGGTTCTTCGAAATCGAGATCGGCTGTAATTGCTCAAAGACACGCTTGACCAGCTGAAGTTCGCTGGTGTCTTGCGCCCAGGCAGGATTTCCGGCCCCCAAAGCGACGGCCAGGATGACCGATACAATCTTCAAACTGCGCATGACCTCGCCTCAATTGGTTGTTTTCCTGTTTCAAAGAACGGGCAGGGTTGCACAATGTCAAGACGGAGCTCTTGCCCGCCCGCTCAGCTGTCCTCACACCGGCACAGCCCAGAGGGTTTGACCTTTTGGACAAGAAAGCGCATGGTGCCGCGCGATGAAGGGCGCTAACAGGCCCCGAAACCCCAACCTCCTGTCTGATACTTTCCTGAAACGAGGATCCCATGACTGTCCATATCGGCGCCGAAAAAGGCCAGATTGCTGAAACCGTATTGATGCCCGGCGACCCCTATCGCGCCAAATGGGTGGCCGACACCTTTCTGGAAGATGCCGAGCTGGTCAATGAGGTGCGTGGCATGCTGGGTTTTACCGGAATGTGGCGCGGCCACCGAGTGAGTGTACAAGGATCGGGCATGGGTATGCCGTCCATGTCGATCTATGCCAATGAGCTTATCCGGGATTATGGCGCAAAGACGTTGATCCGCATCGGGTCCTGCGGTGGAATGCAGGATCACGTCAAGGTGCGCGATGTGGTGATTGCGATGACGGCCACCACCATCAGCACGCCCAGTTCCTCCATTTTCCGCGAAATGAATTTCTCGCCCTGCGCGGATTATTCCCTGCTGGCAGCAGCGGTGGAGGCGGCCAAGTCGGTGGATGTGGGGGTGCATGTGGGCGGGATCTATTCCTCGGACACATTCTATGCCGAGCGCCCGGATCTGGATAAGGAAATGCGGCGCCACGGCATTCTGGGCGTGGAAATGGAGGCGGCGGAGCTTTACACCCTCGCCAATCGTTATGGCGTGCGCGCCCTTGGGATCATGACCGTGTCGGATCACCTGCTGACCGGGGAGGCCCTGCCCTCGGACCAGCGCGAAAAGACCTTTGGCGACATGGTCGAAATTGCCCTGAACGCCGCATTCGCCTGAGCGTCGAACAGGCATCGGGGCCACGGGCGAGTACGCCCGCGCCTTCACGACCTCACGGTCGACAGGCCTGGAGGTGGGGGCGCTGCCCCCGCCCTTCGGGCCCCCCCGGGATATTTTCGGCAAGAGGAAGAGGGATCAGCGTCCATGTGATCGGTCGTAGCCATTCTCAGGTGGCGGGGTCCAATTGGCGAGGCTGCCGGGCTGCGGCTGGAAAACTTCTACCAGCAGCGGATAACACGCGGCGGCATCAGAGCTGTGTTCAGATGAGCAATCCCCACCCGGGCAGGCGGAGAGGCCGCCAAGGAGGTCAATCTCGGCGAAAAACTCGAGATAATCGCCCGGACGCACCGGGCTTGCCTTCATGAAATACTGGCCGGTGTCCCGGGTAAACCCCGTGCACATAAAGACATTGAGCACATCATGGACATGGCGTTCGGCATCGGAGGGATCGATCCCGAGGTGATCGGCCAGAGCGCGGGTCAGGTTCGAATGGCAGCAATGATGATACTGCCCGCCCGATAGGAGATTGTGGGTAAAGGGGTCGCAGCGTGTGCCAATCACGTCATGCACCGCGCCCCCAAACGCATCGAACCCATACCAGTCCAGCGTGTCGTCGATAATGGTCGCCATCGGGCGCATGGTGGGAAAGCTGCTCCACATCCGGTCCCCGGTGGACAGGTGGGTGCCGTGCAGCGCGCGGGTTTTTCCGGAGTAGAAACGTTCGTGCAGGTCATGGGCCTGCCAGAGGTTCAGATCACCGACTTGCGGGCCCTCAACGGAGGAAATGCGGAAAAACTGACCGGCTGGGACCGAAAAGCAGCGCGCATCCCGCGCGGGCACAAGCACTTCATCGACCTTTTGGGCGGTCTGGCGCGCGGCCCGGTAGAGATCAAGGGGGGCCGCGGGCAATCCTTCTACCGGATAGCAGATCACCGGAGCGATGGCTTTGCGCTGTTCCGCATCCTCGGGCGCGGCATGGTCTGATACAGCATGTTTCACGCGAAATCCCCCTGCAGTTTTTCCCAAGAGGCCCGGTCATTTGGGAAAAATCAAGCCCTTCTTCATCTTGCCTGACATGCGCTGAATGACCCTGCCGCCATTCCCGGCAAGGAGGGACCATATGTTACGAAGAGGGGTTGCGAATGAGATCTGCACGTCTTCGTCTGCTGTGCGGTGCCGTCGTGGCAGGATCCGAGCAGGCGCATATTTCGTTGAAAGCGACCGCGATGTCAGCCGGCTGTTGGATCAAGCCCCGCACCCACGCAGCGCGCGGGTGGGCGGACGGGTGGGTGCTGAAAAATCCCCGACCCAGCCGTGAATTGACAAGCCGCCAAACGGATGCGATGCGGGACCGGTATCAAGACAGGACACGCAAGATGAAACTGGCTTATGTCATTGCGCCGGGGCGCGGCAAAACAAACGAACTTCTGGCCGGTGTGGCCGATGCGCTTGGCGAACGCGGCCTGCGGCTGGCAGGCACGGTGCAGCTTGATACCGAACGCGCGGAAGAGTTTCACTGTGACATGGACGTGTTGGTGCTGCCTGATGGGCCGAAGATCCGGATCAGCCAGTATCTGGGGGCCAATGCGCGGGGCTGCAAGCTGAACCCCGAAGCGTTGGAAATGGCCGTCGCGGCAACGGAGACCCAGATCACCAAGGGCGCGGATCTGCTGATTGTGAACAAGTTTGGCAAACAGGAAGCGGAAGGGCGCGGGTTTCGCCATGCGGTGGGCGAGGCACTTTCACGCGACATACCCGCCATCATCGGCGTGGCAGGCACCACGGTTGACGCCTTTCTGGACTATGTGGGCGACGCGGAGGAGCTGCCCCCCGAACCGGATGCGCTCTTGAGCTGGGCGCTGGAGGCGACCGGTCAAACAAAATGAAAAGGGCGCCTGTCTGGCGCCCCTTCCCGTTTCACCCCATCCATCAGGTGCGGAACACCTTGTAGATTGCCGGGATGACCAGAACCGTCAGTAAGGTGGAGCTGAGCAACCCGAACAGAAGCGAGATCGCCAGCCCCTGAAAGATCGGATCCGCCAGGATCACCACCGCGCCAATCATCGCCGCAATGGCCGTCAGAAGGATCGGCTTGAACCGGATCGCACCCGCTTCGATCAGGATCTCGGTCTTGTCCTGCGCGGGATCCGCGTGGCGGATGAAATCCACCAACAGGATCGAGTTGCGCACGATGATCCCGGCTAGCGCAATGAAGCCAATCATCGACGTGGCCGAGAAGGGGGCGGAAAAGAGCCAGTGCCCCGCCATGATGCCAAGGAAGGTCAAGGGGATCGGCGTCAGGATCACCAAAGGCAGCTTAAAGGACCCGAACTGCGCCACCACCAGGATATAGATCCCCAGCAGCGCCACCGCAAAGGCCGCCCCCATATCCCGGAAGGTGACCCAGGTCACTTCCCACTCGCCATCCCACAAAAGCGTCACCACGCTTTCATCTTCAGGCTGGCCGTTCATGCGGATGACCGGTTTGGTGCCCGGTGCCCATTCCATCTGGTCAAGCGCGTCCGCCACGGCGAGCATCCCGTAAAGCGGGGCTTCGAAATCACCCGCCAGTTCGGCCTGCACCATTTCGGTTGCACGACCATTGTGGCGAAAGATCGGATAGCTCGCACGCTCCTCACTGACCGTGATCACATCACCCAGTTCGACCACCCCCCGCGCGCCGGGCAAGGTGTTGGCCGGGATCGGGGTGGACAGGAACCGTTCATCCAGCACCCGGTCGGATTTGTCCCGCTCAATCACGATCGGCAGCGGGTTGCGCCCCTCTCCACGGTGGGAATAGCCCACGGTATTGGCAGAGTTGAGCATCGCCAGCGTCTGGAACACGTCCCCTTCCTGCACGCCATGAAATTCCAGCGCATCGGTGGAAATCTCGGCGCGGAGTTTGCGGGGCTGGGTGCCGAAACTATCGTCCACATCCACCACGTAAGGCACGCTTTCAAAAGCCTGCCGGATCTTGGTGGCCGCCTCACGACGTGCTTGGGGCGTGGGGCCATACACCTCAGCCAGCAGGGTGGCGATCACCGGCGGGCCGGGGGGCGGCTCTACCGTTTTCAGCGCGGTCCCGGCCGGCAGATCCAGCGCCTTCATCCGCTCACGGATCTCCAGCGCGATCTCATGGCTGCTGCGCGTGCGGTCATGTTTCGGGGCCAGCAGGATGGCCACCTCCCCCATCTGCGGCTCTTCGCGCAGATAGTAATGGCGCACGAGACCGTTGAAGTTGAACGGGCTGGCCGCCCCGGCATGGGTTTCGACCGACAGGACTTCGGGCAGATCCATCACCAGCTGTGCCACATCCTGTGCCACCGCATCCGTTGCCTCGACCGACGCCCCTTCGGGCAGGTCAATCACCACCGAAAGCTCGGATTTGTTGTCAAACGGCAAAAGCTTGACCGTCACATCCTTGGTGTAAAGCAGCCCAAGCGAGCCGAAGCTGAGGACAATGGCGGCAAGCAGAAAAGCAAGGCTGCGCCCCTTGGTCTTCAGGACCGGACGGGCAACAGCCGCGTAGAGCGCGCCGAGACGGCCACCATGGGACCCCTCACCCGAGTGGTCATGTGCCGGCGCCTTGCCTGCGATCTTGATCATCAGCCAGGGCGTGATGATCACCGCCACAAAAAATGAGAAAATCATTGCCGCCGACGCATTGGCCGGGATGGGCGACATGTAAGGCCCCATCAGGCCAGAGACGAACAGCATCGGCAACAGGGCCGCCACCACGGTCAGGGTTGCGACAATGGTCGGGTTGCCGACTTCGGCCACCGCCCGGATCGCTTTCGTAACCCGGTCTGCCTTGTCTTTCATCGCCCAGTGACGGGCGATGTTTTCGATCACCACAATCGCGTCATCCACCAGGATTCCGATCGAAAAGATCAGCGCAAAAAGCGACACACGGTTGAGCGTGTAGCCCATGATCCAGGCCGAAAACAGCGTGAGCAAAATGGTCACCGGAATGACCACCGCGACCACGATGCTTTCCCGCCATCCAATCGCAAACAGCACAAGCCCGACAATTGAGATCGTGGCGAGGCCCAGATGGAACAGCAGCTCATTCGCCTTTTCATTGGCGGTTTCACCGTAATCGCGGGTGATGGAAACGTGGATGCTGTCCGGGATCAGCTGCCCCTTGAGGGCCTCAACCTTGTGCAGCACCTCTTCGGCCACCACCACCGCATTGGCCCCGGCCCGCTTGGCAATCGCCAGCGTGACGGCGGGGGTGCGGTGCAGCCCATGTTCGTCGCGCGTGACCTGGTTCACAATGCTTTGCGACGCATCGGGCACAAAGCTCACATCCGCCACGTCGCGCACGTAAACGGCGCGCCCATCACGCGCGGTGAGCAGCAGGTTCGCAATTTCCGCAGGGGCCCGCAGGGTCCGGCCTGCAACCAGCGCGATCTGTTCCCCCCGGTCGCGAACCAGCCCGGTTGGGAAGGCGCGGTTGGCGGCCTCGACCTTACCGGCCAGCTGCTGCAGCGTGATGCCGTAAAGCGCAAGCCGCTCCGGGTCGGGGGCAATGCGGATCACCTCTGCGGCATCGCCGACCAGATAGGTCAGCCCGACATTCTGGATCTTGGCCATCTCGACCTGCAGCTCACGCGCCACGCGGGTGATATCCCCGGCGGTCACATCGCCAGCATGGGGATCAGGCGTCAGTGTCAGCGCGACGATCGCCACATCATCAATGCCACGGCCCACAATCAGCGGCGCATTGATCCCCACCGGAATCCGGTCAAGATTGGCATTCACCTTGTCATGCACCCGCAACACGGCCGCATCAGACGAGGTGCCGACAAGGAACCGCGCCGTGACCATGGCATAGTCATCGCGGGTCGAGGAATAGACATGATCCACCCCGTTGATACCCTTGACCATGGTTTCCATCGGCTCGGTCACCAGCTTCATTGCATCTTCGGCCTTCAGACCCGGGGCCTGAATGTGGATATCCACCAGCGGCACGGAAATCTGCGGCTCTTCCTCACGCGGCAGCGCCCCAAGCGCCACCAGCCCCACGGCAAGGGCTGCAAGGATCATCAGCGGGGTCAGAGCCGAGCCGATAAACGCCTTGGTCAACCCGCCGGCGATACCAAGCGCGGTCTTGTGCGATTGATCACTCATGGCGTCCTCCCGCACCCGCACCTGCGGCCGGAGAGATCGGATCAATGACCACATCCCCGGCGTTCAGCCCGGTCAGAACCTCAACCATCTGCTGCCCCTCCACGATGAAGGGATCGCCGAGGACCACAGCCCGCTCAACCGCAACACCGCCACGCCGGATCGTTACGAAATCGAGCCCCATCCGGGTCACCGCGGCCTCAACAGGCACCAACAGTTTCTCACTTTGCCCAACCGGCAGGCGCACCGGCACGCGGGCATCCACAAAACGGGCGTCAAGCTCTGCCACCTCGACGTCGGCAATCACCCGACCGTTTTCAATCTGCGGGTAGATCTTCACCAACCGGCCGGTTCTGTCTGCGCCGGTTTTGTCTGCCCCGGTTTTGTCTGCACTGTCCGTGCCGATCTGGATCTCGGCCCCTTCGGTCAGAAAGGCCGTGTGGCGTTCCGGGATGGCCAGCCGCAGGTAAACCCCGCCGCCGCCGATCTGCGCCACCACTTCACCGGGCATCACCACCGCGCCGCGGGTCACCGGCACCTGCAGCACCCGCCCGGCAATCGGCGCGATCACGGCACCTTCGGCAGCCTGCTGTTCGATCACCTGTCGCTCCGCCTGCGTGGCCGCGATCTGGCCCTTTACCACATCAACCTGTGTGCGCAGGGCATCCAGCCGCTGGGTGGTGACAACGCCCCGTTCCACCAGGTTTTCCGCACGTTTCAGTTCGCTCTCGGCGTTTTCAAGCTGTGCGTTCAATGAGGTCAGCGACGCATCCACCGCCTTCAGACGCAGGTCAAGTTTCTCATCCCAGATCGTGGCAAGCACCTGCCCTTCGGCGACCTGATCCCCTTCGGTGATCCGAAGATCCACCACCGTTCCGCCCAGACGCGAACGGGCGGGGACATTGTCGCGCGGCTCAACCTTGCCAAACACCGCTTTCCAATCGGGCACGGAGACCGGGGTCACGGTATGGGACAGCTCGGCCCAGACAAATGTCGGCAGGACAAGCAAGGGCAAAGACAGCACAAGGCGGGAGAGTGCAAAGACGCGCGACATGAGATTTCCTTTCCATCCACAAGTCCGGGTGTAGGGCGGGCTGGCCGGCCATTCACAGGGCTGAATCTCATATGCATACAAATGAATATTATTCAACCCCGCAGGCGGCAGATGCCAAGAAAAACCCCACCCCGGCCGGACCGGGGTGGGGCAATATCTCATTCGTGTAACGCCATCAGCGGGTCGGCACCGGCACCTCGCCACGGTAATCATAAAAGCCACGCCCGGCCTTGCGCCCGACCCAACCCGCTTCCACATATTTTACCAGCAGCGGACAGGGGCGGTATTTGGTATCCGCCAACCCGTCATACAGCACGTTCATGATCGCCAGGCAGGTATCAAGACCGATGAAATCCCCAAGCTCCAGCGGCCCCATCGGGTGGTTTGCCCCCAGCTTCATCGACGCATCAATCGACGCCACCGATCCCACGCCCTCGTAAAGCGCATAGCAGGCTTCGTTGATCATCGGGATCAGGATCCGGTTCACGATGAACGCGGGATAATCCTCGGCACTTGCGGCCGTCTTGCCCAGCCGCTCGACCACGGCCAGAAGGGTCTGATAGGTCTCCTCCGACGTGGCAATGCCGCGGATCAGCTCCACCAGCTGCATCACCGGCACCGGGTTCATGAAATGAAACCCCATGAACCGTTCCGGGCGATCCGTTTTCGCCGCAAGGCGGGTGATCGACAGGGACGAGGTGTTGGTGGTGAGGATGGTGTTTTCCCCCAGCGACGGCGCGAGCCCCGCAAAGATCTGATCCTTGATATCCTCCCGTTCCGTGGCGGCCTCGATCACCAGATCGGTGCCCCCCAGCTCTCCCAGCTCCGAGGTGGTGCGAATTCGCGCCAGCGCCGCTGCGCGCTCCTCTTCGCTCAGCGCGCCTTTCGAGACCTGACGCGCCGTGTTCTTTTCAATCCGCGCCAGCGCCGCCGCCAGCGCCTCGGTCGAAATATCGTTCAGGACCACTTCGTATCCCGAAATTGCGAACACATGGGCAATCCCGTTGCCCATCTGCCCTGCCCCGATAACGCCTACCGTTTGAATGCTCATTTCCCTTACCCCGCGCAGCAGTATTTAGTTTTGACGTTTGAGTAGAATTCTGCGGCGTATTTACCCTGTTCTCTTGCACCATAGCTAGAGGCTTTTGTGCCGCCGAATGGGACGTGGTAATCGACGCCTGCGGTTGGGAGGTTGACCATGACCATACCGGCCTGTGCGTTGTGTTTGAAGCTGCGGGCATGTTTCAGGCTTGCGGTGCAGATCCCTGCGGAGAGGCCAAATTCGGTGTCATTTGCGGTGGCCAGCGCCTCGTCGAAATCGGCGACCTTGATGATCGAGGCGCAGGGGCCGAAGATTTCTTCGCGTGAACTGCGCATCTGGTTGGTGGCCCCGACGAACATGGCCGGCGCCTGGAAGAAGCCTTCGGTGTCGCGATTGAGGCGTTCCCCGCCGATCACCTCGGCCCCTTCGGAGCGGGCCAGATCCACATAACCCAGATTGCCGTTCAGCTGGTTTTCGGACACAACCGGGCCGATCTGCGTGGCCACATCCAGCGGGTTGCCCACGGTGAGCGCCTGCATTTCCGCCGCAAGCCGCTCCACAAACGCGTCATGGATGCCCGCCTGCACGATGATGCGCGAGGACGCGGTGCAGCGCTGGCCGGTTGAGAAGAAGGCGCCATTGAGGACGGTCGAGACGGCAATGTCCATCTCGGCATCGTCCAGGATCACCATCGGGTTCTTGCCCCCCATTTCCATCTGCAGCTTTTTCATGCCGCGCGCAGCGTCCACAGCCATGTTGCGCCCCACCGGCACCGACCCGGTAAAGCTGATCGCGGTGACGCCGGGATGATCCACGATGGCCTGCCCGACAACAGATCCGCGCCCCATCACCAGGTTGAAGATGCCCGCGGGCACACCGGCCTCGTGCAGGATCTCGGCCAGCAAATGCGCCGATCCCGGCGTCAGGTCCGCGGGTTTGAACACCACCGCATT
This sequence comes from Aliiroseovarius crassostreae, assembly GCF_025137635.1. Lineage (NCBI taxonomy): Bacteria > Pseudomonadati > Pseudomonadota > Alphaproteobacteria > Rhodobacterales > Paracoccaceae > Aliiroseovarius > Aliiroseovarius crassostreae. Next base: position 2,222,991 of record NZ_CP080772.1, read on the forward strand.
GCCATAGGCCAGCGCCGGGGCGATTTTCCACGCGGGGATCGCAATCGGGAAGTTCCAGGGCGTGATCAGGCCCACAACCCCCACCGGTTCGCGCGACACTTCCACATCCACATCCGGGCGCACCGAGGCAACCGCATCCCCGGTCACACGGATCGCCTCTCCGGCAAAAAAGCGAAAGATCTGCGCCGCGCGGACGGTTTCACCGATCGCCTCCGCCAGCGTCTTTCCCTCTTCCCGGGCCAGGATCGTGCCGATCTCATCCTTGCGGGCAAGCAGCGCCCCCGCCACGGCCTCAAGCAGGTCCGAGCGCAGTTGCGGCGAGGCATTCGCCCAGGCCGGAAGCGCCGCATTGGCCGCCGCCACCGCGTCATTGACCTGTTCAACGGACGCATGGGCATAGGTGCCAATCACATCCGACAGGTCGGCGGGGTTGAGATTTGGAACGGCATCCACGCCATCCAGCCATTCACCGGCAATCAGGTTTCGCTTCATCGGCTCTCTCATCATGTTTGAGGGTCAGGGAAAGACGAGGAAAGCCGCAGATGTCAAATCTGGGGAGATATGTACGGCTTTCCTCAAGGATCCGGCCACCAAGAGGAACAAGTGGCCGGATCTGTTCGAAGGGATCAGGCGAAGGCCTGCAGCCCGGTCTGGGCGCGGCCCAGGATCAGCGCATGCACGTCATGGGTGCCTTCATAGGTGTTCACGGTCTCAAGGTTCACCATGTGACGGATCACGTGGAAGTCCTGGCTGATGCCGTTGCCGCCATGCATGTCACGGGCCAGACGCGCAATATCCAGCGCCTTGCCGCAATTGTTGCGCTTGATCAGCGACACCATCTCGGGCGCGGCTTTCGCCTCGTCCATCAGGCGGCCAACCCGCAGCGCCGCCTGCAGGCCCAGCGAGATCTCGGTCTGCATATTGGCGAGCTTCAGCTGGAACAGTTGCATCTGCGCCAGCGGCTTGCCGAACTGCTTGCGGTCCAGCCCATATTGGCGGGCACCGTGCCAGCAGGCCTCAGCCGCCCCCATCGCGCCCCAGGCAATGCCGTAACGCGCGCGGTTCAGACAGCCAAACGGACCTTTCAGACCGGAGACATCCGGCAGCAGGGCGTCTTCGCCCACTTCCACATTCTCCATCACGATCTCGCCGGTGATCGACGCGCGCAATGACAGCTTGCCTTCGATCTTCGGAGCAGACAGCCCCTTGGTGCCTTTGTCCAGCACAAAGCCCTTGATCTTGCCATCATGGGCGTCCGATTTGGCCCAGACCACAAACACATCCGCGATCGGCGCGTTCGAGATCCACATTTTCGAGCCGTTCAGAACATAGCCGCCGTCGACCTTCTTGGCGGTGGTTTTCATCGAACCGGGATCGGACCCCGCATCCGGCTCGGTCAGGCCAAAGCAGCCGATCCATTCGCCCGACGCCAGTTTCGGCAGGTATTTCGCGCGCTGCTCTTCGGTGCCATAGGCATAGATCGGATACATCACCAGCGAGCTCTGCACCGACATCATCGAACGATAACCACTGTCAATGCGCTCCACTTCGCGCGCCACCAGACCATAGGTCACGTAACCTGCGCCAATGCCGCCGAACTTTTCCGGGATGGTGGTGCCCAGCAGGCCCATTTCACCCATCTCACGGAAGATCTCCGGATCGGTCTCTTCCTTCGCAAACGCCTCGGTCACACGCGGCATCAGCTTGTCTTCGCTGTAGGCGCGGGCCGCATCACGGACCATACGCTCATCTTCGGTCAGCTGGTCTTCCAGCAAGAAGGCATCGTCCCAGTTGAAGGACGCAAGCGCCGGCTGGGATTGGGGGGAAAGATCTTTCGCCATATCTTTGTCTCCTGTTCGCGGCTTACGCGGCGGTTTTGCTGATAGCAGCTTCAATCGAAGCCTCGATGATGTCCATCGCCTCGTCGAGCTGTTCCATCGGAATGGTCAGTGGCGGCAGAAGGCGCACAGCATTGGCGCGGGTGCCGCAGGGCAGAATGATCAGACCACGCGCCTCGGCCTCGGCCACAATGGCCTGGGTCAGCGCGGGATCCGGGGCGTTGGTGTCACGGTCGGTGACCAGTTCAAAGGCAATCATCGCGCCCAGGCCACGCACGTCGCCAATCGCTTCCATCCCCTGACGCGCCGCCAGCGCGTTCAGACGGGATTTGACCTTCTCACCAATGTCAGTGGCGCGGTCGCAAAGCTTCTCTTCCTCGATCACGTCAAAAACAGCATTGGCCGCCGCCACCGCCAGCGGGTTGCCCGCATAGGTGCCGCCGATGCCGCCCACCGGGGCAGCATCGACAACCTCGGCCCGGCCAGTCACGGCTGAGAGCGGGAAGCCGCCCGCCAGGCCCTTGGCCATGGTCACCAGATCGGCGGCCACGCCCGCATGCTCAAACGCAAAAAGTTTACCCGTCCGCGCAATCCCCGCCTGCACCTCATCCGCAATCAGGATGATGCCGTAATCGTCACAGATCTTACGCAGCGCGCGCAGGAATTCAGGCTGGGCGATGTTGAAGCCCCCTTCGCCCTGCACCGGTTCAATGATCATCGCCGCCACGCGTTCCGGGTCGATCGAGCTTTTGAACATATTGTCCAGGATCGCCAGCGACTGTTCGACACTCACACCGTGGAATTCATTCGGGAACGGCGCATGCAGCACTTCCGGCGGCATCGCCCCGAAGGCTTTCTTGTAAGGGGTCACCTTGCCGCAAAGCGCCATGCCCATCAGGGTGCGCCCATGGAAGGCGCCGGAAAAGGCAATCACACCCGAGCGGCCGGTATAAGCGCGCGCCATCTTGACCGCGTTTTCCACCGCTTCCGCGCCGGTCGTGACCATCATGGTCTTCTTCTTGAACGCCCCCGGCGTCGACGCGTTCAGACGCTCCGCCAGCGCGATATAGCTTTCATAAGGCGCCACGTGGAAACAGGTATGGGTGAACGCCTCGGACTGCGCCGCCACCGCCGCCATCAGCTTCGGATGACGATGGCCGGTATTGTTCACGGCAATGCCCGCCGCAAAGTCGATATAACGCTTGCCATCGGCATCCCACAGCTCGGCATTCTCTGCGCGCACCGCATAAATGCCACGGGTGGCCACACCATTGGCAACAGCCTCGGCGCGGCGGGATTTGAGGGTTTCAGTCTTGCTCACGTGAGGCTCCTCCACAGGTGACGGTATGTGTCTCCCCCAAAAAATCCGGGATCGATTCACATATTCATTGATTCTCGCATCCTGTATTGCTCAATTTATTGAGCATTGCTAGAGGTGAGTTTGGACAAAACTCGCTGAATCGCCCAATCTGGCAAAAAGCGATGAAAGGACCCAATCCATGGTGGACGAATTTGACGTTGGCACCCGTTTGAAGCAGCTAAGACAGCAATTCAACATGTCTCAAAGGCAGCTCGCCGAATCCGCAGGCGTGCCACACGGGCAGATCTCGATGATCGAAACCAACAGATCCAGCCCTTCCGTCGCAAGTTTGCGCAAAATTCTGGGCGGTTTCGGAATTTCCATGTCAGAGTTTTTTGAACCCGACGCAACAACAACCTCACAAAACTTCTTCACACCCGCTGAACTCAGAGACCTCACATCCCTCCTCTACCAGGGAAACGAAGCCGCCCAGAAAAAAATAACCCTCAAACAGGTCGGAGACGCAAAACTCCACGGCCTCCAGATCCTACACGAAAGATACGAACCCGGCGCCGATACAGGCGAAACCATGATCGAACATGACGCAAATGAAGGCGGTATCGTCATCGAAGGCGAACTCGAAATCACCGTCGGGCCAGAAACCAGAACCCTCAAAGCCGGCGACGCATACCTCTTCAACTCAAGAGAACCACACAGATTCAAAAATAACTCAGACAGAGTATGCAAAGTCATATCTGCATGCACTCCACCATACCTATAAAGGATCTCACATGACCCCACTTGCCGGACTAAAAGTTGTCGAACTTGCCCGAATTCTCGCGGGCCCCTGGATTGGCCAATCGCTTGCCGACCTGGGCGCAGATGTCATCAAGGTGGAGAGCCCGGCGGGCGATGACACCCGCAAATGGGGGCCTCCGTTCATTGAACGCGACGGCGACAAAAGTGCTGCCTATTACTATGCCGCCAACCGGGGCAAGGACTGCGTGACATGCGATTTCCGCACCCCCGAAGGGCAGGCGCAGGTGCGTGACCTGATCCGGGACGCGGACATTCTGATCGAAAATTTCAAGGTTGGCGGGCTTGCCAAATACGGGCTGGATTATGACAGCGTGAAAGATCTGAACCCGCGCCTGATCTATTGCTCGATCACCGGGTTTGGGCAGGATGGCCCCTATGCCAAACGGGCGGGGTATGATTTCCTGCTGCAGGGCATGTCAGGGCTGATGTCGATCACTGGCGAGCCGGATCGTCAGCCCCAGAAAGTGGGGGTCGCGGTCACTGATATCGTGACCGGGCTTTACGGTACCATTGGCGTGCTGGCCGCAGTTGAGCAACGCCACCGCACCGGCAAGGGCCAGCATATCGACATGTCCCTTCTGGATTGCGCCACGGCGATGCTGGCCAATCAGGCGATGAATTATCTGGCCACAGGCGAAAGCCCTGAGCGACGCGGGAACGCGCATCCGAATATTGCGCCCTATCAGGTTCTGCCGACAGCGGACGGGCATTTCATTCTGGCCGTTGGCAATGATGGGCAGTTCCAACGGTTCTGCGAGGTGATCGACCGCGAAGATCTGCGGGAAAATCCCGATTTTGCCACCAATCAGCTGCGCGTTGAGAACCGAGAGGTTCTGACGATCGAAATCGAGCAGGAAACGCAGAAATGGCAAAAGGCCGATCTTCTGGACGCGCTGGAGGCCGCCACGGTGCCCGCTGGCCCGATCAACTCGATCGGTGAAGCATTTGACGACGCTCAGATCAAACACCGGGGCATGGAAATTGCACCGGAAGGGGTGCGTGGGGTTCGTGGACCCTGGGTCTTTTCAGATGCGAGCCTGGCTCTGGACAAATCGGCACCCGTCTTGCCGAAACCCTGATCCTGCCCCAAAAACGAACATAAGGCCGGGCCATTCCGCCCGGCCTTTTTTGGGTCCTGTGGAAATGGGCAAAGAGCCAGAAAACTAGTTTTCTAGTTTTCTAGTTTTCTAGTTTTCTTCGAAATCCACCTCCCCTCCCAAGACCACAACAAAAAAGGCCGCCCGCCTGAAAACAGGACCGGGCGGCCAGTTATGGGAGTGTCTGAACAGACACGGGCCGGCGCCACGGGGTGCAGCGCCGGATCTGGTTTGGCTTAGAACAACAGGTTCGGCAGCCAGAGGGCGATTTCCGGGAAGGCCACAACCAGCGCCAACCCGATGATCTGCAGCACCACAAAGGGCAATGCCGCTTTGTAGATATCCACGATGGTGATCTCGGGCGGCGCCACAGAGCGCATGTAGAAAAGGTTGTATCCGAACGGGGGCGTCAGATAGGCCGACTGCATCGACAGGATGAACAGCACCGCAAACCAGGTAGTATCAAAGCCAAGGTCACGGACAATTGGCACAAAAAGCGGCACCGTGATGAACACGATCGCAAAGTCATCCAGAAACATGCCGAGCACAAAGTAGGTGGCCAGCATGGCAATGATTACCCACATTGGCGACAGGTCGAAATCTTCGATCAACTCGCCGACAATCTGCCCGGCCCCCAGCCCCACATAGATCTTCGAAAAGAACACGGCCGCGATGGTGATCCACATCAGCATGCCCATCAGCTTGGTGGTGGTCAGCATGACATAGCGCAGCATGTCCCAGCTGAGACGGCGCTGGATCCCGGCAATGACCAGCGCGCCGAACGCCCCAATGGCAGAGGCTTCGGAGGGTGAGGTTACACCGCCGATGATACAGCCCAGAACAGTGACAATCAGGATACCCGGCGCGATCAGGAAACGCAGCGACAGGAATTTCTCTTTGGCCGAGAACTGCTCTTCTGCCGGGGGGCCCATCAGCGGGTTGATACGGCAACGCACGAGGATATAGGTGATATAAATACCGGCCAGCATCAGGCCCGGAACAAGGCCCGCGGCAAAAAGCTTGCCCACGCTGTCACGCGACAGGAAGGCATAGATGATCATCAGAACCGAAGGGGGGATGAGAAAGCCCAACGCGCCCCCGGCCATGATTGTCCCGGTCACAAGCTTGCTGTCATATCCGCGCTTCAGCATCGCCGGCAGCGCAATGATCCCCAGCGACACAGTTGCCGCCCCGGACACGCCCGCCATGGCCGCAATCAGCGCACAGATGATCACCGTACCGATGCCAAGCCCGCCGGGCAGACGGCCCATCAGCTTGTGAATCATTTCAAACAGGTCATCGGTAATGCCCGATCGCTGCAGCACCAACCCCATGAAGATGAACATTGGCAGGGCCACGAGAAGGAAATTGTCCATCGCAGAGAAGGTTGAGGAAATCAGCAGGTCCAGCCCACCATCCCCGTAAATCATCCAGGCACTGCCCACGCCGCAAATGGTCAAGGCCCAGGCCAGCGGCGCGCCCAGCGCCATCAGCCCCAGCATCGACAAAAACATGATCGCAGTGATCGTAAGGGGATCCAGATCCGCCATTTTACACTCCCAACCGGGGCCCGTTCCGCCCCTTTTTCGTATTAGTCTTGCGCCTCGGGTACATATTCCGGGTCGGTCTGCGAACTGTCCTCGCCATCGCGCGGATCTTCGAAATCAATCCCCAGCATGGTCAGGAAGGCGCGCAGGAACTCGGCCAGGTTCTGCAGCCAGACCAGCCCGACAGCCACCGGGATCACCGTCTTGATCGGATAAAGCGCCGGCTGCCAGATCGACTTGTTCGAATATTCGCGCACCGCCCAGCTTTCGGCGGCAAACTCGACCGCCATGACAAAAAAGATCCCCATGACCAGCAGGCCGATGGCAAAAATGATCACGTCACAGGTGGCGCGGGCGCGCTCGCCCAACATGCCCCAGATCACCTCGGAGCGCACATGTCCGCCATGGCGCAGCGTGAAGGCACCTGCGAGAATGCAGAAACCGCCATAGAGCATCGTCGACATTTCATGCGCCCAGATCGTGGGCGAATTAAGGAAATAGCGTGCGATAATTTCCAGCATCAGCACGGCAATCATCGCAAGCGTCAACCAAGAAATGGCCCGTCCGACGAACTCGGACAGGCCATCTTGAATGACAAGATATCTTGTCACCCAACCCATTACAGGCGCCCTTGGGCCTTCGCATTGGCAACCAGAGCGTCAATAAACTTCTGGTTACGCGGGCTGCGGGCGGCTTCTTCCTGCCACACGCCTTGCGCGGCCTGGGTCAGCGCTTTGCTGTCCGCATCCGGCAGGGTGGCGTATTGGAACGTGCCTTCAGCCACGCCTTCATTGCCATCAGCCAGCCACTGGTGGATGTCGTCGGCAAACTGCTGGATCGCGGTTTTCAGGATGTCCTTATGCTCATCCGAAAGCTTGTTCCAGCTGTCGGGGTTGGCAAGGAAGGTTTCGGTCCACCCCGGCATCAGCATGTTCATGAAGGTGTAGTTGGTGGCGGTCTCGTGCAGTTTCAGCTGCTCGTATTCCACCGGGCCACCGTAGATCGCACCATCGATCACGCCGGTCGACATGCCGATGTAAAGTTCCTGCGCGGGCAGGTAAACGGTCGGGATATCAAAGGCCGACAGAACCTTGGCCACGTTCGAGGTGGCGCGGATTTTGCGGGTTTTCAGATCTTCCAGCGAGGTCACCGGCTCTTTGGTCAGAAGGTCGTAGTTGTGGCCATAGCCTTTGCCCAGATAAACGGTGCCCGCTTCGGCATAGGCCTCAGTCAGCAGCGCATCCACTTCGGCGCTTTCGAACAGGCCCTTGGCCTCTTCCACGGTTGCCCATGCGCCCGGCAGACCAGCTTCGATATTGCCCACGTCAATCTGACCCGACCAGTAGCCACCAGTGCCGTGCACGATGTCGACGGTGCCCTTGGCAACAGCATCTGCAAACTGGTCCGAAGCCACCAGCTCGCCACCGCGGAAATACTGGATCCGCAGCGTGCCGTTCGAGGCCTCCTTGACCGCATCACGGAACTTCTTGGCGATCGGGTCGATCTCGGTGCCATAGAAGGTGTGGAACCGCAGGCGCACGGTGTCAGCCGACGCGGTGGTCGCAACGGTGGCCAGGGCGGCAGCACCGGCCAGGGCACCAAGGGCCGCGCGGCGCGTAAAGGTTGTGAAAGTCATTTTGTCTCCTCCCGAGGCAAGGCCTCACAGTCTTCAGGGATACCGTCCGGTCACGCAGAGCAGCAGGCCGGTATGCCTCCGGCTCCTACAGCATCCCGCCAATGCCGCGCAATATTTTAAGCAATTTACGCGGCGTTTTTGCGCAATTTCATGCGCACTTTTGATCAAAAGAGACAGGGGTGTTTTTGTAATATTTTTTATTTTCAGAGATTTACCATGAATTCTAACGAATTATTGCAAGTTATCTTTTTGCGGTTTTCCATGCTGAACGCGCACAAAATTGTCGCATAAGCTGCCCTAGGTCACGATTCGAATCCTGATTGACGTCCCCCAGGTAAATTTCGTTATCGCAAACAGAAACACCCTGAACCGTCAGGCTCAGGGTGCGATTGGGGGGCTCAGGCGTTTCGGGTCAATCCTGAGGCGCGTATTTGCCTCGAAACACCCGGATCAGTGATACCTCTTGCTGCGTTTCAGGTCACGTCGCCCTGGCTGAGCCGCTCGAAATCCGACGCGTCATGGCGTTCGTGCAGCTGTTCCTCTTCCGGGCCCCAGGTGCGGTTCACAATACGACCGCGCTGAACGGCGGGACGCTCCAGAATCTCTTCCGCCCAGCGCCGCAGATGCCTGTAGCTTTCGACCTGCAGGAACTCCCCCGCGCCATAGGCCTGCCCCAGCACCAGGTTGCCATACCAGGGCCAGGTTGCAATATCGGCAATTGTATAGCTGTCGCCGCCAAGGAAGCGATGCTCTGCCAGCTCGCGGTCCAGCAGATCCATCTGCCGCTTGACCTCCATCGTAAAGCGGTTGATGGGGTATTCGTATTTTTCTGGCGCATAGGCGTAGAAATGCCCGAAACCGCCACCCAGATAGGGGGCCGATCCCTGCAACCAGAACAGCCAGTTCATGACCTCGGTCCGATGGGACAGATCTTCTGGCAGGAAGTGGCCGAATTTCTGAGCGAGGTAGAGCAGAATGTGACCGCTTTCAAACACGCGGGTCCCGGTGTCACGGTCGAACAACGCGGGAATTTTCGAGTTTGGGTTCACCGCCACAAAGCCGGAGGAAAACTGGTCGCCCTCACCGATGCGGATCAGGTGGGCATCATACTCCGCCCCCGCAACGCCCAGCGCCAGCAGCTCTTCCAGCAAGATGGTGACCTTCTGACCATTCGGCGTGCCCAGAGAGTAAAGCTGGAGCGGGTGGTCACCGACCGGCAATTCCCTGTCATGTGTGGCCCCGGCAATGGGTCGGTTGATCTTGGCCCATTCGCCCCCGTTTTCCTCATCCCAGGTCCAGACCTTCGGCGGTTCATATATGTCTTTGGGTGCCATTGGTTCTCCTTACCACGTCTGTGACCAGCACCTGGGCTGGCGGCTGCTTTACACGGAAGATATGGAACGCCCCGGCCCAAAGGCAATGGGCAGACCATGATCCCGCCGGGAAAAACGATGAAAAATCCGTGAAACCCCAACCCGCCACCAGGGATCAGGTGTCTGGCTGTTTCAGCACCTCCGCCAGAACCGGGAGGAGTTGCGACGGTCGGAAAGGCTTTGTCACAAACGGGAAATCCGCCAGTTCCGGAAACCCTGCATCCGCAGGCGAAATGGAAAAGCCGCTCATCATGATGGCCTTGAGGCCCGTCTGGATATCCGCCAGCGCGCGATAGGTTTCCCAACCATTGCGGCCCGGCATGGTGATGTCGATCAAGGCACAATCAAACGGCCCTTTGCTGCGCATCAAAGCCAGCGCGCCATCGCACCCCTGTGCAACAAACGGGGCATATCCTGCCTTGGTCAGAGAGGTTCTGAGCATCGCCCCCAAGACCTCTTCGTCATCCACCACCAAAACCTTCTGCGCACGCGCATCACCCCCCTGCACCACGCCGTCCACACATGTCGCTTTGTCAGCCCCGGCAGACGGCGCTGCCACCGGCGGAAAGGCGAAGCGGAACGTGGTCCCCTGCCCTTCCTCTGTGTCCAGCATGATCGACGCCCCATGGGCGCGGGCAATCCCCAGCACCGCCGCCATCCCCAGACCCTTGCCGTTCTCTTTCGTGGTAAAATAGGGATCAAACACTTTTGCCGCGACCTCGGCCGACATGCCCGGACCTGTGTCAGACAGCTCCAGAAGCACACACTCCCCTTTGGTGCGAGCAGGTTCAAACACCATGCGCCCGCGCTCCTCCAATGTCAGCGGGCGGCGCTGCAGCCGGATTGTGATGCGACCCTCGCCTTCCGTCATGGCCTCCATCGCGTTCAGCACGAGGTTCATCAGCAACTGGGCAATCTGCGTCTTGTCCGCCTGCACCCAGAATGGCTGTTCGGGCAGCTCCAGCTGCAGGTCAAATTGCGTCGCTGAAAAGGGCAACAATCGCAGCGCCTCACGGATGGTCTCTCCGAATTGCACCGGCTGCATCTGACCGGCACCCGCCCCTTTGGCATAATCCAGAAGGCGCCCCACAAGGCTGGTGGACGCCTCCAGGCACGAACTGATCACATCAAGGCTGTTGCGCGCCGGATGGTCCGGTTCCAGCACGTCCAAAGCAAGCTCTGAATGCCCAACCATACTGGCCAGCAAATTGTTGAAATCATGCGACAGGCTGCTTGCCATCAATCCCAGGCTTTCGGTCTTCTGTTTGATCAGAAACGCAGCCTCCGCCGCACGGCGCAGCTGATCCGACTGGTGGCGACGCAGCTCGGTCTCAACCCGATGCACAAGCAGCCGCAACAAATCGCTCTCTCCCAATCGTTCCGACATATGCCGGTCATTTAGCAAAGCGACGTGACCAATGACCCGCCCCTCTGCATCACGCAAAGCAATTCCCAGATAAGCCTGCACCCCCTGTTCGGCAAAGGCGGGCTGATTGGGAAACATCTGTTGCAACCCCTCTTCGATCAGGAGCTTCCTTCTCTTCCGCAGCCCTTCACAAGGGGACCCCTCATAAGGGACCAGCGCCCCCTGAAGCGCGGGCACATCCACCCCGGCCAGGCAATATCCGAGGATACGGAAATGGTCGGGATCACTGTCGACACATTCGGCGATAAACACTGTTTTCAGCGCCAGCGCCGCCTGCAAGCTGGCAGCCAATCGCGGAAACCGCGCGTTGCTATCATCCGCCTCGGCATCCTGCAAAAGCGCACTTAGCGTCGCGATCTTTCCGCGCATTTCCAGCTCATACCCCAGACGGGCCGAAAATCGTTCAAGCAACTCAAGCGCGGACCGGCTGTCTTCCTCGCCGACCTTGCGTTTCCAACTGGCCTGCACCAGCCCAATGATTTCCCCAACCGAGTTTCGAAGCGGCATCCCCACATAGGAGTGAAACCCGTAGCGCCGGAAAAAACTGTCCCGCGGATAGAGGTTTTGCACATTACCCAACACGACCAGAGCCCGCCCCGACACCACCACTTCATGGCATGGCGCCCCCAGGGTTTCATACTCAAACAACGCACGATCATTGTCCCTGAACGAGCTGGCACAGACCTGCACCCGCTCGTGTTCAAACATCCGAAACGCACCGATTGTGACCATCTCAGCCTGTAGCTGCAGGCCTGCAAATTGCACAAACTGATCGAAAAACGCCTGACCGGAGGCTGATTGAAGCGGTGCTTCGGAAGAAAAGGGAACTGTCAAAGATACCCCCCATGGCCGTGATATGCGCCACTCATCCCCACGACCTCATCCATCCGCAAGCAAAGTCGCCTCATCTGCCAGGATTGACAACAACCGATCCTTGGTGACCGGTTTGAAAATATTGCGCCCCACGGACAGGCTTCTTGCACGCGCAATCATCTTGGCCGCCATGATCGACGTATCCGCCCCCCCGGTCATGAAGCGTATCCGCAACGGGCGATCCACCCCGGCCAACCCCTCAACCGCCTGGATCCCGTCCAGTTCGGGCATATTGATATCCACCAGCAAAAGGGCTGCCCCCCCTGCCAACTGCACCTGATCCAGAAGCTCCCGCCCATTTGCGCAGACCACAACAGACCAGCCATCGCGCTCAGCCACCGTTTTGAGGAACAGAGCAAAATCGGAATTGTCATCTGCAATATACAGTTGCTTCATGTCAAAATGGCCCTAACTGCGCTCACGCAACTTGAAGGATAGTTTGAGCTGTCAGTAAAACTTTGAGATGCATCAATATGCAACCGCTTTCGACACCCGAAAACAAATTTCCCGATGGTTGGCGGCATTATGAAGGCGCAAGGGGCGCTTGAAGCGAAGTCTGTTAGGCAAGGAGAAACGAAAACAGCCCTGAGGGCTGTTCACCCCAAACACTCGATCAACTCTATCACTGATATGAAATGACGGAGACGAAGGGATATCCTATTTCAATCTGCCGATGCAACGATGCCAGTGGGTTAGCTTGAACCACACCAGAGGTACTTATCTGAACTGTACCAGATGACTGTGCCATGGGAAGGGGATGTCGCCAGACAACCCACCAAATTTCGTGCCGGTAGCGGGGCCGTTGCCCTTGCCTTCCCGCACCGGGTCCAGAATTCATGCTGGCGCAAAACGCATCATCGTGCTGTCAGGGGCTTACGAGTTCAAGCGTGATGCGGTGCATCAGATCACGGTGCGGGGGTATCCGGTTCGGGAGGTTTCCCGGCGTTTGGGCGTCAGCACACATTCTTTGTACAAGTGGAAGAAGCAATTCCGTGAGCCGGCACCAAAGAAGCCCGACGTGGATCATGAAGCCGAGAACCGGCGACTTAAGCGCGAACTGGCCAGGGTGACGGAGGAGCGTGACATCCTAAAAAAGGCAACCGTGTACTTCGCGCGAGGGTCCCAATGTAGTACCCTTTCATCCGTGCACATCGCGAGGAGTTCGACATCCGGGCCATGTGCCGGGTGCTTCGGGTTCATTTCAGCGGGTTCTATGCATGGCTTAAGGAACCGTTAAGCCACCGCGCACTGGAAGATGAACGGCAAACCGAGCTGATCCGGCAGGCTTGGGCGGACAGCGGCAAGGTCTATGGCTACCGCAAGCTCACCGACGATCTCTTTAAACCAGCTATAATACAGGCTCTGAGCAATGCCCTCGCGACGGCACAGCTCTGCAATACTGTCTTCACCCTTCAGGCCGTCCAGCACGATCCTGATCTTGTTCACCCGATCACTCGGACCAATGGCGTTCACGGGCTCACTCAACTGAATACTGCTTGCGCGTGGCGCGGCGGATGTCTTTGACGATCTTCTCGCCGAAGCTCTTGCGGGCACCGGGCTTCTGCCTCATCTCCACTCCTTGTTGGTTACGAAGTGCCAGAAACCCTCTCTTATCAAATCGACCTAAACTGTCCCATTGGCGCTGACGTCAGGCAGTGGCAGGTTGGGTGGCACGACAATCGGATAGGTGTTTATGCTTGCCACGCCCGAATGGGGAATAGCCCCTCCGTGCTGATCAAATTAGGATCGGCCACTGCGTTTGCTCCTCGACGAGGCGCTGTTGATCGCCTCCTGACCTGCCTGCACCAGAACGTCTCGCCGGACGAAAACCGCGTCCCCTGCCCCAGCAACACGATGGCCTTGCTGAGCAATATTCGAAGTCCTTTGCGTGTCAGCCTCAACACATCCCTGAAGTGTCCAGCCAGCGCCCCCAGTATGGCAAACACAAATATTTTTAGGGGCATTCCCACACTTCCATCATCGGCTTTGATTCAAATTGTAGAAAGCTGGCCCTTGAGAGTGTGTCAACCTAACCCCCTTCAAGACATTCCGTTGGCTCCACTCAAATGGCAACACCAATCGAAAAAGGCGAAGCCTGACAGCTCCGCCTTTTAAGGTTTCAACACCCCCGCAGGGGCCATGATGCCCTACACCGTGCCACCAAGGCTGCCCTCAAGCGCGACAAGTTCCTGCCCGCCAGCCATCAGGTCCTGCAACTCTTCAGGGGTAATCTGTCCGCGCTGCGCCGTGCCCAGCGTTTTGCCGCGATTAAGCACCGTGAAACGATCCCCAACCGCAAGCGCGTGGCGTACGTTGTGCGTGATAAAAACCACAGCGATCCCCTGTTTACGGACTTTGTCGATCGTGGCCAGCACATTCGCCGTCTGACGCACACCCAAGGCCGAGGTCGGCTCGTCCAAGATCAACACCTTGGCACCGAAATGCACGGCGCGGGCAATGGCAACCGTCTGGCGTTCACCACCCGACAGGGTGCCCACGGCCTGATCTGGGCCACGCAGGTTGATGCCCATCTTGCGCATCTCGTCCATGGTGACCTGATTGGCATAGTCATGGTCGAAGAACTTCATCGGACCGACCTTCTTCTCTGGTTCATTGCCCATAAAGAAGTTCCGGCTGACCGACATCAGCGGGATCATCGCAAGATGCTGGTGCACCGTCGCAATCCCTGCACTGATCGCGTCACGCGGGTCGGCAAAGCTCATCGGTTTGCCTTCGAAATAGATCTCGCCATGGGTGGGCTGATGCACTCCGGACATGGTTTTGATAAAGGTCGATTTGCCCGCGCCATTGTCGCCCAGCAGGCAATGGCATTCGCCAGGGAAGACCTCAAGCGAGACACCTGCCAGCGCGATGACGCTGCCGAAATGCTTCTCGATGTTTTTCATCTGGATGATTGGAGCTTTTTCCGGATTCATATCAACGCTCCCCCGTGATGATGCGACGAATATAGGTGTTCAGGATCACGGCCCCCAAAAGGATCACGCCCAAGAACACACGGAACAGGCTGCTTTCGACACCGGCAAAGAACAGGCCCTGCTGGACGACGCCGAAGATCAGCGCGCCAAGGGCCGCCCCCAGCACCGAACCATAGCCACCGGTCAGAAGAGCGCCGCCGATGACCACAGCAATGATCGCTTCGAACTCTTTCAAAAGCCCCCGATCCGCGCCGGCCGAGCCAAACTCCATCACCTGGCAGACCGCAAAGATGGTCGCACAGAAGGCGGTGAACATGAACATCAGGATCTTGACCTTGTTGACTGGCACACCCGAGTTGCGCGCCGCTTCGGCATCGCCACCCGAGGCGAAGATCCAGTTGCCGAACTTGGTTTTGGTCAACAGCACATGGCCAAACACGATCAGAAGGATCGCCCAGATGATCAGCATCGGCACCCCGTCCACAACGGGCTGACCCTTGCGGGTGCCGCGCTCGAAAACCGCGATCATGCCGGTGTCACCAAGCCACTGAAACAGGCCGGTCAGGATCTTGCCCCCAAAGATCGGCGCCAGCCAGTCGCCTTCGGCCGCGTCCTTGATCCCGCCGATAATGGTTTTGCGCTCAATCACCTGCGGCAGGAAAATGGCAAACCCACGCAGGATGAACAGGAAGGCCAGCGTCACGATGAAACTTGGCAGCCCCGTGCGGATCACGATGAACCCGTTCAACGCCCCAATGGCAATGCAGATAACAAAGGTCAGCAGGATCGCGAACCAGACCGGCCAGCCAAGGGTCACGCTGAAAATCGCGATCAACATGCCCGCAAAGCCGATCATCGACCCGACCGACAGGTCAAACTCGCCCGCAATCATCAACAGGCAGGCCCCTACGGCGATAATCATGAACTGGGCCGAAACGGTGGACCAGTTCATCATGCCCTGGCTGTTGAACATGCCGCTGTCGAAGGCAAACAACAGGAAGAAAGTGAAGACGGCGACGGTGCCGACGATGCCTCCCAATTCGGGGCGGATCAGCGCTTCGCGAAAGCGGGACCGGGTCTTGATTCTCTCATCGACCACAGGTTTGGTGGGTGCTTGGGACATGGTATGCCTCTGGGTCCTTGATCAGGGTGGATTAAGGGCGACCAAATTGCTCCGGTCGCCCTTCGGGAGAAGATCAGCGGTATTCGCCTGCAAACATTTCGATCTTCTCAAGCCCGTCTGCGGTCACGAAACCGGGGCCAGAGTTGATATTGTTGCCCGGCAAAACACCGTAACGGTGGAAATTGGTCATAACCACAACCGGCAGATAGGCCTGCAGGAAGGGCTGCTGGTCGATGCCCCACTGGATCACACCGGATTTGATGCCTTTGACAATCTCGCCCCCCAGATCGAAGGTGCCGAAATAGATGTCGCCCGCCATGCCGTTTTCTTCCAGCGCCAGAAGGGTCGGATCAGCCGATGTCGGCCCCAGGGTCAAAACCGCATCCGTGTCCGGGTTGGCCGACAGATAGGCCAGCACGCGGTTCTTGATTTCCGCCGGGTCCTGCCCCGCATCAATCATCTGCGTGCCCAGCTCAACACCCAGACCGTCAGCAAACCCCTGACACCGCTCTTGCGAAGATGGCTGCACAATATAGTGGTTTACGCAAAGGAAGCTGCCCACGCCATCGCCCTTGGCGCGCAGACCGGCCGCATAACCCGCGTCATATTCCGGCTGACCCACATACATCAGGGCGCCGACTTCGCGGGCCTGCTCCGGGGTGCCGGTGTTCATGATGATCACGTCAACGCCGCTATCCACGGCCGATTTGATCGGGCCGGACAGAACGTCATAATCCGCCAGAGTGGTGATGATTCCATTCGGACCAGAGGCCGCAGCCTGCTCGATGATGCGCGCCATATCCGCCAGATCGCCGGTGGGCGGGTTGCGGTATTCAACCTCGACACCCATCTGTTCGCCCGCCAGCGCAATTCCGTTCTTGATCGTATTCCACCAGCTGTCGCTGTCAGGCGCATGGCTGACGAGGATGTATTTCTCGCCCTCGGCCGAGGCGGTGGTCGCCGCCATCAGCGGCGCCGCAGCCACAGCAGCCGCAAGCGCAAGTTTCTTCGTAAGTGAAGTCATGATTTCCTCCCAAAATTCACCTTTTCACGGTGCGAGAGCGGTCTTCTCCGCCTCTCGACTCAAATAAAACACACCTCGAACCATTTTGCAACCGGTTGCAAAATGACGGAGTGCATTTCATACTGCAGGGACCGCAGAAACCCGCTAAAAGGATCGCAGAAGCAAGTTAAGAAGGCAAACACAGCATGGCCGTTACGTTGAAAGAGGTTGCAGAGCGCGCAGGCGTATCCCGCTCAGCCGTCTCGCGCACCTTCACCGATGGCGCCTCGGTCTCGGACAAGATGCGGCGCAAGGTCGAAAAGGCCGCGCGCGAGCTTGGCTACAGCCCGAACGCCTTGGCCTCGTCTCTGACCACGGGGCGCACGAAACTGATCGGCCTTGTCTCGAACAACTTTCACAACCCGATCTTCCTTGAGGTGTTTGACCTGTTCACACGCGGCCTGCAGGATCGGGGCCTGCGCCCTCTTCTGGTCAACCTGTCTGATGAAACAGATCCCGAAAACTCGGTGCAGATGTTGCGCCAGTATTCCGTCGACGGTGTCGTCGTCGCGTCCTCCACCTTGCCGCCGGGCTTCGCCAAGGCCTTCCGCGATGCGGGCGTCCCGGTTGTACACAGCTTTGGCCGGTATTCTTCGGCTCCGCAAGTGCATGTGGTCGGCATCGACAACGTGGAATGCGGGCGCATGGCCGCACAGACCCTGATCGCACGCGGGTATGCGCATGTGGCCTTCATGGGCGGGCCAGAGGATGCAACCTCAACCCAAGACCGCTTTGCCGGGTTCATGTCAGAAATAACCAAGCACCCAAACATTCAGACCACACATTCTTTCGCCGAGGCCTATTCCTTCGACGCCGGACGGAAAGAGATGCTGCGGCTGATCGACACCTCCCCCGCGCAGGCCTATTTCTGCGGCGATGACGTGCTATCGATCGGCGCCCTGTCTGCCATCAAAGACAGCAATCTGCGCGTCCCGGAAGACATTGGCATCATCGGCCTGAACGATATGGAAATGGCGCGCTGGGAGAACATCGACCTGACCACGATTCACCAGCCCATCCGGCAGATTGTGACCTCGTCCATTGAACTTATGGTCGCGATGCTGGACGAACCAGACCGCTATCCCGAGGCCCGGATCTTCCCTTGTTCGATCGTCGAGCGGGGCACTTTGCGCCCCGCCTCGTAAGCTTACCTGAACATCGGCGGACGCGCGTCCATCCACGCCCCGCCATCCTTGGCCGACGCCACCGCTGTGTGAACTGCCGCCATTGAGCGCACGCCGTCCGCTGCGTTGGGCAGCCCGTCGCGATCCGCGCCAGAAATCGCATCCGCCAGATCACAATAGATGTTGGCGACGGCCAGCGGGAAGCCCTCGGGATGGGCAATGGCCACTCGGCTAAGGCGCTGCGCGTCTTCATGCAGCCCGCCTTCACCCTTCTCGATAATCTGGGTACGTCCGCCAACCGGGGTGTAGACCAGCTGGTTGGGTTGCTCAGAGGCCCAGCGAAGCCCACCAGTTTCCCCAAACACCTGAATGTCGAACCCGTGCTGGCGACCGATGGCCACTGACGAGGTCCAAAGCCGCCCGACAGTGCCGCCTTCCATACGGAAATTGACCATCGCGTCATCTTCCAGAACCCGCGACGGAATGGTCGAGGCAAAGTCGGCCGAGAGGCGCTGCACCTCGTCGTCACAAATGAAGCTCGCCATGTGCAAGGCATGGATGCCGCAATCGGCGAACTGCCCGGAAACCCCCGCCATTTCAGGGTCATAGCGCCAGCGCACGCGCGGATTGTCCGCGTCTGTTGCATCGCCATGATGTCCATGACTGAAGCTGGTGACGACCAGACGGATCTTGCCAACTTCGCCCGCGCGCACCATCGCGCGCGCCTGTCGCACCATCGGATAGGCCGAGTAGCAGTAGTTCACTGCGCAGATCTTGCCCGATTTCTCGGCAATTTTCACGATCTCTTCGCCTTCCTCGACCGTCATGGTCATCGGCTTTTCGCACAGCACGTTAAAGCCGGCTTCCAGAAAGTTCTTGGTGATCTCGAAATGCGTCGCGTTGGGTGTAGCGACAGTGACCAGATCGATCTTGTCGTCTCGGTCTTTTTCGCCTGCAAGCATCTCTTCCCAATCGCCATAGGCACGGTCCGCTGAGATGCCTAGACGTTGCGCATACTCACGCCCCACGTCAGGACGGTGATCCAAGGCCCCTGCGGTGAATTCAAAACGGCCATCCGCGAGGGCACCAAGGCGGTGCGCCGGACCGATTTGGCTGCCTTCGCCGCCACCGATCATGCCCCATTTCAATTTCGTCATGATGGTATCTCCTTACTTGAAGCCGATGGATTCCAGGTATTCGCGGTTCTTGCGGGCATCCCCCACCGGATCCGGATCAAGCGTCGGGTCGCAGTCTTGTTCGACCGTGCACCAGCCCTCGAACCCTGCATCCAACAGCACCTGGCGGACGGCGGGGAAGTCCACGTCGCCTTCACCCAGATTACAGAAAATCCCCTGCCCACAGGCGTCATAGAACCCGGTGCGGTTCTCGATCACGTCGGCTTTCACCTTCGGATCGATGTCCTTGAAATGCATATAGGAAATCCGTCCGACATGGCGCTTCATGAACGCCACGGGATCAAACCCGGCATAGGAGTGGTGACCCGTGTCAAAGCATATTTTCAGAAGGCTCTCGTCAACCTCATCAAGCAAACGCTCAAGCTCTGGTTCGAAATCCATGAAGCCCGCAGCGTGGGCGTGGATGCCGACGGTCAGGCCATATTCCTCTGCGCCAATCCGGGCGCTTTCCGCGATCCGGTCGCGATAGGCCACCCACTCGGCCTTGCCCATCTGCTCGGCTTCGGCTGCCCGACCAGCAGTCGGGGCGCGGCGCGGCGAAATTGAATCGATCAGCACAAGATGCTGCGCGCCATGCGCCTTCAACGCCCGCGCTGTGCGGTGTGTGGCATCCAGAACGTCGTCCCATGCGTCCGGGTCGTGATAGGCACGGAACACAACACCGCCGATCAGTTCCAGATCATGTTCGGCCAAAGCTTCGCCCAGCTCGGTTGGGTCTTCAGGCATGAACCCGACAGGGCCAAGTTCAATGCCCTTATAGCCCGCCTCAGCGCAGTCCTTCAGGACTGATCGCCAGGTCGGGTTGCGCGGATCATCCGCAAATTCAACACCCCAGGAACAGGGTGCATTGCCAATTCTGATGCTCATCTTTTCGTGTCTCCGATGCTCAGAAGTCGTTGATATCTTTCCAGGACTGACTGTCGGACGAGGCAAGCCCCGCCGCAATCACCCGGTTTACTTCATGCCCGTCACGGAAGGTGGGCCACACATCCACGCCGGTTTCGATGGCCCGCAGGAAGTCACGTGCCTCGATAATGATCTGGTCCTGATACCCGGTGCCGTGTCCCGGCCCCTGACAGAAAGGTTCATAGTCAGGATGGGCGGGACCCGTCAGGATCTTGCGGAAGCCACGCTCGGGTTCGG
The DNA here is from genome assembly GCF_025137635.1 of Aliiroseovarius crassostreae. NCBI lineage: Bacteria > Pseudomonadati > Pseudomonadota > Alphaproteobacteria > Rhodobacterales > Paracoccaceae > Aliiroseovarius > Aliiroseovarius crassostreae. The sequence continues at coordinate 2,243,485 of NZ_CP080772.1, forward strand.
GATCGTCCATCCGGTACAGCCAAAGCGCATTCTGATCTTCCTGATCAAAGCGGATTGCGCCCTTGGTGCCGGTAATCTCGTAAGCATAGCCCATCTTGCGCCCCGTCGCGATGCGGCTGAAATACATCTGCCCCATCGCGCCATTTTCAAAGCGGCACATCATCTGGGCGTGGTCGTCATTGGTCACGCGCCCGCCCGGCCTGTCAGTGTGAACGGTTTCAACCTCGGCCATGACCCGCGCAATCGGACCCAACAGCGCAAGTGCTGCGTTCACCATATGGGGCGCGAGGTCCCCCATCGTGCCGTTGGCCATGCCGCTGGTGCGCCAGCTGGCCGGGGTCTGTGGATCAGCATAGAAATCCTCAGTGTGCTCACCACGAAACCACGTGATCTCGCCGATTTCTCCGGCTTTGATCAAGGCGCGAACGTACTGGCTAGCGGGGGTGCGGATGTAGTTGAAGCCAACCATATTGGTCACACCCGAAGCCTCGGCGGCAGACACCATAGCCACACTATCGTCCAGCGACGCCCCCAAGGGCTTTTCACAGAAGACGGGCTTACCCAAGGCAAAGGCGGCCTCGGCGATCTGCCGGTGGGTTTCTTGTGGAGTGGCGATAACGATCGCCTCAACCGCATCATCTTCGACCAAGCTGCGCCAGTTGTCTGTCGCGCGAGCGAATCCATACGCTTGACGGTAATGTTCAGCGCTGTTCGGGGACGAGGCGCAGACCATTTCCAAGCGCGGTCGAAGCGCGGTGCCAAACACCGCGCCAACAGCGGACATGGCCACTGCATGCGCTTTACCCATGTAGCCCCCGCCAAGTATGCCGATGCCGATCTGTGCCACGTCGACGCCTCCCTCGTTTGAAAACAATTTGCAACCGGTTGCAAAAACTGTATCCTGAGAATCGAAACCCCGCAAGCCGCATTCGGCACCGCACTAATTTTTCCCGTGGGAGATACGCTGACATGTCTGCGCAAGACGACACCATCCGCCTGACCACCGCTCAGGCGATCATTCGCTGGCTTTCCAACCAGTTCATCGAAATAGGCGGAGAGGAACTCCGCCTGTGTGGCGGCGGCTTCGGCATCTTTGGGCACGGCAATGTGACCTGTCTGGGCGAAGCCTTGAATACGGTGCGCGACGAGCTGCCGCTGTATCGAGGACAGAATGAACAGAGCATGGGATTCGCCGCCGCGGGCTATGCCAAGACCTGGCTGCGCCAGCGCTTTATGTTCTGCACGGCAAGTGCTGGACCGGGCACTGCGAACCTTCTAACGGCTGCCGGATTGGCCCACGCCAACCGCCTGCCCATGCTGCTTCTATGCGGCGATACGTTCCTGACCCGCCTGCCCGACCCCGTATTGCAGCAGATGGAGAACTTCTATGATCCAACTTTCGGCGTGAATGACGCGTTCAAACCGGTCAGCCGCTACTGGGATCGTATCAGCCACCCGGCGCAGGTGATCCAGTCGTTGCCGGCCGCAATCGCCACAATGCTGGACCCCGCTGATTGCGGCCCGGCTTTCCTTGGCCTTCCGCAGGATGTTCAGGGCTGGACCTATGACTATCCGGTCAAGTTCTTTGAAAAGAAGGTGCACCGCATTCGTCGGCAATCACCAGACGAGGCCGAGATCGCCGATGCGGTCGCTGCCCTCGCTGATGCCGAACGTCCCATGATCATCGCAGGCGGTGGCGTGCAGTACTCGCGCGCTGTCGACGAGCTGACCACCTTTGCCGAGACCCACAACATCCCCGTGGTCGAGACCATCGCCGGACGCGCCAACATGCTGGCCAACCATCCGCTGAACATTGGCCCCATCGGCGTGACCGGATCGGACAGCGCCAACGCGATTGCCGAGAAAGCAGACGTGATCGTCGCCGTCGGCACCCGCCTGCAGGACTTCACCACCGGATCTTGGACCGCCTTTGACAAGGATGCGCAGTTCATCTCGATCAACGCGGCGCGGCATGACGCCGGCAAGCACATGTCCCTTCCCGTTGTAGGGGACGCAAAGCTGAGCCTTAATGCGCTAAATGCAGCAACCGGTTACAAAGCCCCCGCTGATTGGGTCGCATTCGCGCAGGCCGAGCGGAAAAGCTGGGACGATTACGTTGAAAAGAACGTCTCTTACGGGAACCGCCCAAATTCCTACGCGCAGGCCATCGGTGTGGTGAACGCATTGTGCGACAGACGTGATCGTGTAGTCGCTGCCGCAGGTGGTCTGCCTGCCGAAGTAACGGCCAACTGGCGCACGCTAGACATTGGCACGGTCGATGTCGAGTTCGGCTTTTCCTGCATGGGGTACGAGATCGCAGGCGCTTGGGGCGCACGCATCGCGCAGGCCCAGATGGAGCCCGATCAAGACGTAATCACCTTCTGCGGCGATGGCTCTTATATGATGCTGAACTCGGACATCTATTCCAGCGTCCTGTCAGACAAGAAGATGATCGTTATGCTGCTAGACAATGGTGGCTTCGCGGTCATCAACAAGCTTCAGAACAACACCGGGAATGAAAGCTTCAACAACCTGCTTGAGGACTGCCCGACGATCCCGCAGCCCTTCGGCGTCGATTTCGTGGCCCATGCCTCGTCAATGGGGGCAACGGCCGAGAAGGTCTCAAACCCTGCCGAGCTTGGCGAGGCGTTCAAACGCGCCAAGGCGTCCGACAAAACCTATGTGATTGTGATGGATGTGGACCCCTACGACGGCTGGACCACGGAAGGTCACGCCTGGTGGGAAGTCGGCACACCACACATCACTGAAGATGAGAAGGTACGCGCGGCCCATATCGATTGGGAAGCCAGCCGTTCGAAACAGCGTCGGGGCGTATGATGGCGTTGATCGAAGGTATCAAGGGCAATCGTTTTGCGGTCTTTGGACGTGCGGGCATGGATATGTTCGCCGACCCGATTGGCACCAAAAGCGAAGACGCGGCCACGTTCCGCGCTGATCTGGGCGGCTCGTCCGCCAATATCTGCGCGGGGCTGGTGAAGCTTGGGTCTGAAGCCGCGCTGGTGACGTCGGTCTCGGATGATGCGGTCGGACGGTTCTGCGTAAACCGCCTGAAAGATTACGGCGTCGAGACCCGCTATGTCCGTGCAGTCGGTGGCGAGGCCCGCACATCGCTGGCGGTCTATGAAAGCTGCATCGACGATTTCCAGAACGTTATCTATCGCAATGGCGCTGCCGACTTCCAAGTCACCGAAGCGGATATGGATGCGGTCGACTACTCTGCCTTTACGGCACTGATCACCGCAGGCACCGTCTTTGCCGCCGACCCCTCGCGCTCGGCCACCTTCCGGGCGTTTGACAATGCCCGAAAGGCCGGGCTGCCGGTGATCTTTGACATCGACTATCGCCCCTATAGCTGGCCATCGCCCGAGGTCGCGGCAGACGTCCTGTCACGCGCAGGCGAAGCAAGTGATCTGATCGTCGGCAATGACGAGGAGTTTGGCTTCATGGCAGGCGGCATCGACAAAGGGCTCGACAAAGCGCGTGCGCTGGCCGCCGAAGGGCGCATGGTGGTCTACAAGATGGGCCACGAAGGCGCGATCACTTTGGTCGACGGTCAAGAGATCCGCACCGGAATTTATCCCGTCACCGCCGTCAAACCCAATGGCGCTGGCGACAGCTTCATGGCGGGGCTGCTGGCCTCGATCGCCGCGGGGCATTCGTTGCGCGATGCCGTCCTGCGCGGCTCGGCCTGTGCCTCCATCGTCGTCTCGAAACCCGGCTGCGCCAATGCCATGCCCACAACCGCCGAGCTTGAGGCCTTCCTGGCCTCGCACCCCGGCCCAACAGAATGAAAGGAGAGCCCAATGCACATTGCGCCTCATGACAACCAGAACAAACCCATCGTAGATGCGGATAACGCACTGGTCCCGCTGAACTATTTTAACATCGTCAAACTGAAAAAGGGCGAGGTCTTCGAATACGCCGTGCCCGGCTATGAGACCTGCGTGGTGCCTGCCACCGGCACAGTTGATGTGGATGTTGACGGGGCCGTGTATCCGGACCTTGGCAACCGCACCGAAGACGTCTGGGACGGCGAGCCCGAGGGTGTCTATGTCCCGGTCGGCGCGAAGGTGCGTATCACCTGTAAAACCGACGCGACCGAGACCTTCATCGCCGGTGCGAAATACGACAAGGTGCTAGAACCCTTCGATGTGCGCGAGGCCGAACTGGACGTCGTGCAATACGGATCGGACGACACCAAGACCCACCGCAAGATCAAGCATATCCTTGGCGCGAACCACCATGATCGCGTGGGTCGCCTGCTGGTCTCCGAGCTTTACACCGTGGGCGAAGGCGGCTGGTCCGGCTTCCCGTCGCACAAGCACGACACCGACCGCCCTGACCCCAATGGTGGGATGATCGAAACCCGCCACGACGAAACCTATAACTTCCGCTTCAAGCCGAACTACGGCTCGGGCGTGCAGATGTTGCAACGTGAAGACAACAAGCCGGGCGACGCCTATCATATCATGGATGGCTCGACGATCTTGCTGGACAAGGGTTATCACCCCTGCGCGGTTCTGCCGGGCTACCAGATGTACTATTTCACCATTCTGGGTGGCCTCAGCCAGCGGTCGCTGAAGCAATACTTCCAGCCGACGCATGAAGCGCAGCTGCAGACCATTCCCGGCATCATGGACATGGTGGCGAAGTTCAAATGAGTCTTGTGACGTTGAAAGATGTCCTTCAGCCCGCGCTGAAGGAAGGCTACGCCGTGGCCGGTCTGGTCACGCTGGGCTGGGAAGAGATGCGCGCCTATGTGGCGGCGGCCGAGGCCGAAGGCGTCTCGGTCATTTTGCAGGCAGGTCCATCCTGCCGCGAGCACACGCCCTTGCCGGTGTTGGGCAAGATGTTTCGCCATTTGGCCGAAGCCGCATCGGTTCCAGTCGTGGCGCACCTTGACCACGGGTACACGTTCGATGAATGCCGCGAGGCGATCGACAGCGGGTTTACCTCGGTGATGTTCGACGGGTCGCGCAAGCCGCTTCAACAGAACATCGACGAGACCGCCGCGATTGCCGAAATGGCCCATGCGGCGGGCGTGTCCTGCGAGGGCGAGATCGGCTTCGTCGGCTATTCTGGCGGCGAAGGGTCAGCCGGCACCGACCCGGAAGAAGCCGCTGCCTTTGCCCGCGACAGCGGCGTGGATGCGATGGCAATCTCGGTCGGGAACGTGCATTTGCAGCAGGACAAGGAGGGCGGTCTGGACGTTGACCGCATCCGTGCAATCGAGGCCGTGACCGAGGTGCCGTTGGTGATCCATGGCGGATCCGGCGTACCGGTCGCCCAGCGCACCGCGCTTGCTCGTGGATCGAAGGTCTGCAAGTTCAACATCGGGACCGAGCTGCGCATGACCTTCGGACACGCCCTGCGCGACGCGGTCAATGCCGACCCGGCGCGGTTTGACCGCGTGCAAATTCTGAAAGAAACCCACGACCCGGTTGTGGTTGCAACCCGCCGGGTCCTGCAAGCGTTTAAAGGAGCCTAAGATGACACGGATCGGACTTCTGGGCTGTGGCCGGATTGGTCAGGTACATGCCCGCTCGATCAGCCAGATCGACGATACCTCGGTGACCGCTGTTGCGGATGCATTCGCCGAACCGGCGCAAGCTTTGGCGGACCGCACCGGCGCGAAGGTGCTGGAGCCCCTGGCCCTGATTGAAAGCGCTGACGTGGACGCGGTTGTCATCGGCACCCCGACGGATACCCATTACGACCTGATCCATGCCGCCGCCCACGCGGGCAAAGCCATCTTCTGTGAAAAACCAGTGGACCTGTCGTCAGATCGCATTCGCGACTGCATGAAGGTTGTGGAAGCTGCCGGCGTGCCGTTCCTGACCGCCTTCAACCGGCGTTTCGACCCGAACTTTGCAGACCTGCAATCCCGTCTGCGCCAAGGGCAGATCGGCGAGGTCGAGATCGTGACGATCCAGTCGCGCGACCCCTCTCCGCCCCCGGTCAGCTATATCGCAAGCTCTGGTGGGCTGTTTCGCGACATGATGATCCACGATCTGGACATGGCGCGGTTCCTGCTTGGCGAGGAATTGGTGCGTGTCTATGCCGTCGGATCGTCGCTTGTGGATCCCGAGATTGGAAAAGCTGGAGATGTAGACACTGCGGCCGTCACGCTCACGACCGCCAGTGGCAAGATCTGCCAGATAACCAATTCACGCCGCGCCAGTTACGGCTATGATCAGCGGATCGAGGTGCATGGATCAGACGGGATGCTGCGTGCAGATAACGTCCACGAAAACACCGTCGAGATGGCCACCGCATCGGGCTTCACACGCGCCCCGGCGCAGCATTTCTTCCTGGAACGCTATGAAGCTGCCTATCGGGCCGAGATGTGCCATTTCATCGACGCGATCGCGACGGGGAACACCCCGTCCCCCAACCTGTTCGACGGGTTGCAGGCGCAACTTCTGGCAGACGCTGCCGCGCAATCGCTCGCCGAGGGTGCTCCGGTTGATTTGAGCTGACCTCGAAGGCTGAAGGCGGCTCAAATGCCTTCAGTCAGCCGTCCCGGGAATATTGTACGGCGTGATGATCTGCACGTCGCTTAGCTGGGATTTCTCCGCCGGCGGAAACAACCCGTGACGCGCCGAGATTGCGCGAAAGGCTTGGCGCATGTCGTGATACAAATCGTGATGTAAAACAAACCCAATATCACCTTGCCTGAGCAACGAAAGGTTATCTGCGTCAAGGTCATGGGCGATGAAATGCCGTGGCGCGCGCCCGGTGTCCTTGAGCGCATCAAGGATCGCGCGATTGCCCCCACCCATCGAATAAACCGCATCCACTGAAGACACCTTTTCCAATCCAGCGACGAACCGCCGCTTTGTCTTGGTGGACAGCCCGGCTCCTCCCGTAATTTCCAGAACTTCGTAGTGTGGACGCAATGCCAGAAATCGCTCTCGAAAGCTCAGGAATCTCTCTGCTTCACCCTGAAAGGCCTCCTGACTGCGCGAGGTCAGAACCGTTCCGGTGGGTTCGGTCAGCAGATTGGCCAACAGATAGGCAGCGGTGAACCCGGCTTTGGCATTATCGATCCCCACATAGGCCGAGCGATCGGACTGCGAAATATCCGTCACCAGAGTGACGACCGGAATGCCCGCAGCCTCTAGCTCATTCACCGCGTCCGCAATTGCCTCAACATCCCGCGCCTTCAGAAGAACCCCCTGACTTCCGCGCTTCTTGATACGCGCAAGGGCGGCGAGGATCTCGTCCTCCTCCATCACTTCTTGCAACAGGAAGCGCGGGCGAAAGACCGCCTCGGTCAGATCAGGCAAGACAGCTTCACAGGCAGCACGCACTTGGCGACTGAACCGCTGCGGCGCCTCGACAACCACATCAACAAAAATCCGCCGCCCACGCGCCGAAAGCTGACGTTCCTGTGCCTCCAACTCGGCCAGGGCAGCTTCAACCCGCACGCGGGTCTGTGGACTTACGTGCGCGCGATTGTTCAACACACGATCCACCGTGGCGGTTCCAAGCCCGGCATGCCGCGCGATTTCCTTTATGGGGAAGCGATGTGTCATTTGATGGTTTATTGATGTGTTTTCGACCACAATCAAGTGTCGGCTGCCCATATTCTACCTGTGACGAACAGGAGGACCCTGATGAACACCCAAACGCTGACCGAAAATGGCTTTTATTCCGCTGACGCCTGTAAGCTGGATGATTTTGCGGCGCTAACCAAGCGCACGCTGGAATCTGAACAGGTACCCCATGCCAAAACGATCCAGAAGAACATCCCGATCTACGACATCCCCGCCCTGACCGCGCACCTGTCAAACGCCGACACGCGTCGCGCCCTGATGGCCGAGTGGGCAACGATCCTGAATGCCGGCGCGGGCGTGTTCGTGCTGAAACAGGCACAACCGGATCACGCCGCAATTGATGCCGCTTCGGCGGCCTATGAACAGATCATCAAGGACGAAAAAGCGAAAAACGGAGAAGCCGCCGACCATTTCGCCCCGGCAGGCAGCAATGACCGGATCTGGAACTCGCTACAGAAACTTTGTTTCGCGGCGCCAGAGGTATTTATCCCCTATTTTGCGGCCCCAGCCATCGACGCGGCTGCTGAAGCCTGGCTTGGCCCGAACTATCAGATGACAGCGCAGATCAACCTGGTCCGCCCCGGAGGCCAAGCCCAGCAAGCCCACCGCGACTATCACCTTGGGTTCCAGACGGCGGAGGTCAGCGCCACCTACCCGGCCCATGTCCACGACCTGTCTCCGCTGATGACCCTGCAAGGCGGGATCGCGCATTGCGACATCCCCATCGAAAGCGGTCCGACGAAGCTGCTTCCGTTTTCGCAGCTTTACAAACCGGGTTATGCAGCGTGGCGCCGCGAAGATTTTCGCGAGTATTTCGAAGCGCATCACGTCCAACTGCCATTGGAAAAAGGCGACGCGATCTTCTTCAATCCCGCGCTCTTCCACGCCGCTGGCGAAAACTACAGCACCGACGTGCACCGAATGGTCAATTTGCTTCAGATCTCGTCAGCGTTTGGGCGGGCGATGGAAAGTGTGGACCGGTTGAGCATGTGCAAGAAACTGCTTGCCCCGCTTTCGGGAGCTTGGCGTGACGGGCAAATGTCCGAGGCTGAACTGGACGCGGTGATTGCGGCATCGGCTGAAGGCTACTCGTTCCCGACGAACCTCGACACGGATCCCCCCAGCGGGGGCTTGGCACCTGAGACACAGGCCGCTTTGTTCAAGAGATCGGTCTTGGAACAGGAGGGGCCAGACCGGGCAACAGAGCTTCTGGAGGCGCAGGCGACCCGCAAACACGCGTAGCTTGTACGAAAGCAGCCTGAGGACCAAATCAGGATTGGCCCTCGGGCACACACGCTGCCGGATTGAATTTAATGAACGCGCTGCGACACCTAGAGATGGATGGCGGAGGAGGTAGGGGGCAGACTCACGAGTGCGAAATGCAATACTTCACAAACACCGCCAAAAACCCCAATGTGCTGCTTTTACTTACTTTTTATCCTTTGGCTCGCGCTTCAATCGTAACCGTCCGCTGAACACGGCCTTTTGAACCTGTACCGAGGTTGTTACGCAGCCTGGGCAGCGTAACGCCAGGTGAGCAACTCGTCGAGACGCGTGATCTTATGGTCGGCAATGCGGGCGAGCCCCATTGGCGCTGACGTCAGACAAAAAGTACTGAATGGGGTGAAATGGCGGAGACGAAGTCCGCCGTTTCGGCTTCATCAGACTACATAAGCACATTAAATCAATCGCTTGTAAAATTCGCGCGCTGCAAAATGTGTTGCAACTTGTGTTGCAAAATCTGGTGGCGATAGACCCGATTCCCGATAAACTCGGAAATGGAAACGCCCCCGGTTGGCTGACCGGGGGCGCTGAAGAAGTGGTGCGTCCAGAGGATGAATCTAACGCACCGAAACCCCACAGAAGAAAGGGCGCATAATGCCTGCCAAAGATACGATTTTGAAAGACAACCTGCAAGCCGCGCTGTTCCACGCGAAGGCGGGGCGGCCCGTCTTCCCTTGCGGTGCGGACAAGCGCCCGCTGGTGAAGTGGCGCGACCGGGCCACGACCAACCCGGCCCAGATTGAACGCTGGTGGCAGAAATGGCCCGAAGCCATGCCCGGCTTGCCGATGGGGCGGGCGTCCGGGCTGGCCGTGCTGGACCTCGACAAGCGCCCGGACAAAGACGGGGCAGCGGCCTTGCGCGATCTGGGCTATGCGCCGGACTCGCTGTCCCCCTCCATCATCTCCACCCCGTCCGGCGGGCTGCACCTCTATTTCCGGTGGCCCGAGGGTCTGGGAAACTCCGCCGCCGGGCTGCCCGCTGGCGTGGATGTGCGGGGCGATGGGGGCTATGTCATTGCGCCGGGCGCTGTGAACGGCAAAGGGGCCTATGCCGGCCACCTGACGCCCGATCTGCCCGACTGGCCGGAAGGGCTTCACCCGGCTCGCCCTGACGCGCTTGAAGGGGCCTCTGGCGAACGCGAGGGGCTTTCCCTTGCCGTGATCCGGGAAGCGGTCATGGCCCTGCCCAATGACGGGGACGCCTTCGCCAGCCGCGACGATTGGCTGAAGATCGTGGCCGCTGTTCACCATGAGACGGACGGCAGCGACGACGGCTTGGAACTGGTGCAGGAATGGAGCGCTCAGCACCCGACCTATGATGAAGGCGAGACTGAGTCCGTTTGGCAGTCCTTCCACCGTTCCGAAGGCCCGGTGCGGACCTTCGCCACGATCCGGGCCGAAGCCCGTCGGCACGGGTGGCATGATCCGATTTGGCAGGCTGAACGGGCGGCGGAGTTCGATTCCCTCTTTGACGTGCTTTGGACGCCCGAAGAACTGGTGGAGGCGGAGACCGCCGCGACGATTGACGAACTGGTGGGCGACCCCGCCGCGATCAAGGCTAAGGCCGATCTGGACGCAATCACCGCGCAAGCCCAGCTTCGCTTCCTGTCCCCTTCGGAATGTGAGGGGATGCCCGCCCGCCGCTATGTCGTGAAGGGCCTTCTGGCCGAACGGGATGTTGGGTGCATCGTGGGGGCACCGGGCGCGGGCAAGTCCCTTCTGGCCCCGTTCCTTGGCTATGGCGTGGCGCGGGGTGATCGGGTCTTCGGCCACCGGACTCGGGCGGGTGGCGTTCTTTATGTTGCAGCCGAAGACGCCCACGGGATGCGCGGGCGGGTGACGGCCTTGAAGGACACCCACGGGGACGCGGACGCCTTCCGTCTGGTGGAGGGCGTTTCGGACCTTCTGAACAGCCAAGTGGCGGGCAAGCCCAGCCCCCACCTTACCGCGTTGCAAAAGGCGGTGAAGACCCGCAAGCCCGCGCTGGTGGTGATTGACACCATCGCTATGGCCTTCCCCGGTTTGGAGGAAAACGACGCGCGCAGCATGGGCCTTGTCGTGCGCGCTGCCCGGTCCCTGACCAAGTGGGGCGCGGCGGTGCTGTTGATCCATCACGACACGAAGGACGGGCAGCAAGGACTCCCGCGTGGTCACTCCATCCTGAACGGGGCGCTGGATATGTCGCTTCACCTGAAGCGGGACGGCGGCGTGGTGACGGGCCGCCTGACCAAGAACCGGAACGGCACGACCGATCAAACCTTGGCCTTCACCGTGAAGACCGTGACGCTGGGCGAGGATGACGACGGCGACCCGATCACCACGGCGATTTGCGAGGAGTCCGACGGGCCGGAACGTGCTGCCCCGAAACTGTCCGCCAGCGTTGCGGCAGCCCTTGCGATCTTCAATGAATTGCCCCAGCCCGTGACGGATGAGGATTGGCGGCAAGCCGTGATCGACGCCCGCACCGTGTCCGCGTCCGATGACCCGGATAGCCGTCGTAAGGCTTACAAGCGGGCCGTGGAAGACCTGACCCGCAAAGGCATTGTGGTGTTTGCTGACGGCAAATTCGTTCTGGCGGCGGGCGACTGCGAAGACTTCACCGACGACATGGTGGAGGGGGCGCAATGACCAAGGCGGCGCAAATCTCCACGGCGGCCAATTCTTCCGGGCCGCTCCAAGGCGGTCGAAACGCCGGGGCGGAATCCGTGCAGCCTTACCATTGGCAGCGGCAGGCGAACCCGGACACCGGACAAAACGGACGGACACGGACAATGACCGGACATGTCCGCCCCTGTCCGGCGGGCAATAGGTGGGCGGGACACCGGACGGACACGGACAAGCCCCTTAAGGGCTGTCCGTCTGTCCGGTCCGCACATGCCCCGGACATGCAGGCTTTAGGGGGAGAGCAAGAGAGACTTGACCACGGCGGCACGTTGATCGGGCTAGGGTCCTTCCCCGGTGGGTGGGGTGCGGGGGACGCGGAGCCCCGATGTATTGCCCACCACGAAAATTTTGAAATCGAAAACCCGTTTTCCGCTGTGGCGGGATGATCAGGACAGTTGAGAGGCCATGAGCATGGAGAATTTGACCGATACCGAACTTGCCGAGATTGATGACCTGATCGGGATGCCCGAGACGCGGGCCGAAGACGGCAATCTGGTGAACGCTGCCGATCTGGCGGAATGGCTGGGCCTGACCCCCAACCGCGTTTCGGCGCTCGCCCGCGAAGGCGTCTTGCCCCGGAACCCCGACAAGCGGTTTCCGCTCCGCAAGGCGATCCGCGCCTATTGCGATCATGCCCGTGCCGGGGCGCAGGGCCGCCGCGTCGACTCTGAACTGGCCGCCGAGAAACTGCGCGCCGCGAAGGCCACCGCCGAGAAACTGGAAATCCAGAACGCGAAGGCGCGGGGCGATCTTCTGGACGGCAAAGAGGTGGCGAACGCTTGGCGCTCTATCGTGACCGATCTGCGCGCCGCCGTGCTGGCCGTGCCGTCGCGGGTGGCCGGGCGGATGGGGATGGACCGTGCCACGACCGCCGCGCTGGACGCCGAAATCCGGGACGCTATGGAGGTGATTTCCGATGACCGTTGACCCCCGTCTTACCCAAATGCGCCGGGACGCCCTGCAAGCCTTCCGTCCGCCTGCGAAACTGGCGCTGGCAGACTGGATTCAAGCGTCCGTCTTCCTGCCTTCCAGCATCGCCGCCCAGCCGGGGCGTATGCGGCTTTGGAAGCCCCAGATCGAAATCGCCAACTCCATCGGCGACGATACCGTGGAGCGCGTTTCCATCCTGAAATCTGCCCGCGTCGGGGCCACGCAACTCATGGTGGGGACCTTGGGGCATTTCGTGGAGAATGACCCCAGCCCGGTCCTTTGTGTCGTGCCTGCCGAAGCCGATGCCCGTCACTTGATGGTTTCGGTGATCGAACCGACGTTCCAAGAGTCCCCGTCGCTTCGCGCCGCCCTGTCCGAAGACACCGCCGGGCGCGACACCATGCTTCACCGCCGTTTCGCCGGGGGCAGCCTCTCCATCGTCTCAGCCCGCGCGCCGCGCAACCTTCGCGCCCGCACGGCCCGGATTCTCTTTGCTGACGAAATCGACGCCTATGAACTGTCCGCCGGGACCGAAGGCGACCCCGTGGAATTGGCGATGCGCCGCACCATGACCTTCGGCAATCGCCGGATCGTGCTGGCCTCCACGCCCGTTGATGCCGAGACCAGCCGGATTTTGCGGGCCTATGAGCAAAGCGACCAGCGCGTTTTCGAGGTGCCTTGCCCTCATTGCGGCCAGTTCTCGGAAATCCTCTGGGGGGATATTCGCTGGGAACCGGACAAGCCCGAGACTGCTCATTGGCGTTGCCCGAACTGCGAAGGCCGGGTGGAAGACCGCCACAAGGCCCAGATCGTCGCGGCGGGCCGCTGGCGGGCGCTCGCGCCCCATGTGGAGGGGCACCGGGGTTATAAGCTGACCTCGCTGACCTCTACCCTGCCGAACGCGACGTGGCCGAAGCTGGCGGCGGAGTTCCTTCAGGCCAAGCGCAGCCCCACGACCCTGAAGCCGTGGCTGAATACCGTTCTCGGCGAGCCGTGGCGCGGGGAAGGTGATGACCTGGACTCGACAGACTTCGCGGCCTTGCAGCGGCCCTTCAGCCTCGACATCGTGCCCGAAGACGCTCTGGTGCTGACCGTGGGCGGGGACGTTCAAAAGGACCGCGTGGAACTGACCTATACGGGCTGGACCGCAGACGGGGACATGCGCGTCTTGGGTCATGTCCCGATTTGGGGCCACCCGACCGACGCCGAAACATGGGTGGAGGTGGAAGACGCCTTGCGCCGCCAGTTCCGGCACCCGCTGGGGGGCGTGTTGAACGTGGACGCCGCCGTGATCGACTCCGGGAACTGGGCCGATCAAGTCTATGATTTTTGCCGTCCCCGCACGGCCCGCCGGGTCTTGCCCGGCAAAGGCGTGTCCGGCTTCAGCCGCCCCAGCCTTGCCTTCAGTTCGTCCCGCAAGGTCCGGCTGGCCCTGATCGGGGTGGACGGGGTGAAGCTGGCCTTGCACCAGCGCCTTGCCCACGGCGAAACCATCCTGTTTTCGGAAGACCTGTCCGGCGATTATTTCGACCAGATACGCGCGGAACGGCTGGTCACGAAGTTCAGCCGGGGCCGCCCGATGAGAATTTGGGAAGTCATCTCGGGCCGCCGAAATGAGGCGCTGGACACTTTGGCCTATTCCTACGCCGCGCGGCAGCTTGTCGGACTGGACATGGAGCGCCGGGAAAGCGATCTTAAGAGGAAAGACGGGCCGAAAAAGGCCCCTGTGGTTGTTAAGTCCATGTGGCTTGAAGGATAAATAAATGAGTAAATACGATGAACTTCGCTCAGCTTTCGCAGAATACAAGGAAGCTGAGCGCCAATATGTCCAAGAGAATCAGACTCTAGCGCTTCTTATTGTGAATGGACTTAGGGACTACCTTGAAATGCCTGCAAGCTTTCCGCGAAAAGATGGTGATGTGACTTACACCCAGAGTTATACCCCATTTTTCAGCGTTGATGAGGATGGCAATACTGAGGAAAAGGACTTCTATATGGATGCCTTGTCCCACTTTTCAGATGGCTCATTCAAGTTTGCCTTTGGTGTTATTTTGGAACGGGCGGAAGGTGCATTTCCGAAGCACAATTTGATACTGCATGTTGAGTGCAAACGGAAAGGAAGCAGGGTCCATATAGATGTTTCAGGAGAATCAACTGATTGCGACTTTGATGGGCGTGAGTGCCCCCAGATAGAGAAAGTGCATGCTATGATATTTGCCCAGATTCAAGAATGGCTTAAGCATCGACCGGGAGATGGTCATGGGTTTTCGAAGTTTGGCTTCTCGATGCACTAAGGGGGGGGTAAGAGATGACATCTGATGTAACCCGCTTCCCCAGAACAACATGGGATCGGATTCGCAATCGCAGGGGGCGCAAAGCCGTCAACTGCATTGTGAGCGGGCGCTATCTGGCGATTCATGGCGTGGACAATTGCATTGTAGACGGCGGCCACCCGGTTAGCCTGAACGTAATGACCGACACCGACCCGGACCAAAAGGACCGCAATATGTGCGAAATGATTGTGACGCTTGAAGAACTGGAAAGGGTTGTTTCTATTCTTCGGGAAGAATTGGCTGAAAACCAAGCCGACTAGGCGTTGCCTTGATTCCGAAAGCCTTTGAGATTCATCACTCGGGAAATATCGCCGAGTGCCCAACTACGCTTGGCCTCATCGGTGCAGCCGCGTTTCGTCAGAACCTTTTCGACGGACTGACAGGCACGGTGCAGAATCTCTTGTTCGTAACCCGGATTGAAGCCGTGCGAGTATTGCGCCCGCGCGGAAGAAACGCGGCCCTTGAGCGCGTCCAGAGACGGATAGGGGGCAGCATCTAGGATGGCCCGCAATTCGTCGGCTAATGCTTTGTGTTCAGGGATTTCACTCATACGGCGAGCATAGCCCGCCGCTGTCGCCTTCTGCAAGCGTTAGACCGGCAGCGCGCCGCGACCATCCCGCAACGCCAAAATCTTGTTCAGCATGGCGGTAAAGCCCGTGTCGCGTGCCATATCGGCGTCAATCGCCTCGCAAATCTGATCGTCATCCCAAGACAGGCTGGCAAACTCGCCCGACCGCCGAACCCATTGGTGGACAAGTTGCTGGGCGACCTCTTGGCGCTTGGGATGAATCTCACCCGCAATGAACGGGGCAAACAGGCTGTGGGCGTTCCGGGTGTTGCGGTCCACGTCTTTGATCCTTCTGAAATGGATAGGGCGGGCGAGGCCATGTCGAAACCCCGCCCGCCCCTTTGGCGTGTTGACGAATCCTCCATACCATCTTCCTGCAAGACGATGCGAGGATTCGCTGTGTCATTTAATCGACCGTCAAACCGAATTTGACGTGATATTATAGACACTTGAGATGACTTGCTGCGAGATGATATTCAGGGATTCGCCAACTTAGGAGTCCCTGACAATGACCAGCACCGAAGACCGTGATCCTGAATATGGGGGTGTGTTCTTCATCCCTGAAGAAGCCCCCGACGAACTCGGGGTGACGACTGAACAGGCCGCCCGTGCGCTCGCCCATGTGGGCTTTGACGCGAAGCAGGCGGCCAAGTTTCTCCGCAATCGTGTTGCCGACGGGTATGTGACGCCTTACGGACGCCGCCGCTCTGACAAGCGCCGCAGCTATCTTTTCCGGGCTGAACAGGTTCTTGTCACCGCGATCCTGCACCGCCTTGCCGAATGTGGCCTGACTGGTGAGCCTATGGCCGCCGCTGGGCGTCATTTCTTGGGTTGGAACCTCAATGACCTTGACGGCCAAGAGCCGCCCGCACCGAACCCCGCCGCGTGGGTTATGCGCGGCTATCTCCAAGGCCACCGCAACTTCGGCCTTGAACTCGCCACTATCCGTAACACGACTGGGCGGGGCGACCTGAAGTTCACGGCCCGCGTCCGCCATTACGATTTCAAGTCCAATAATTCGGTGGGCACGTCTTTCTGGAACCCCGGCGAAAGCTGGGAACGCCGTTCGCTCTGGGTCCTCGATCTGGACCCGATCCTTGAACACATCACCCGCGACAAACCCGTGGTGAACTAAGATGGCCTTTCCGTTCGTCTCTCGTCTGTTCAGCCGCCCGGCCAAGCCGCAGCAAACCCGCCGTTTTGACGGGGCCGCTGGTGGCCGTCGTGGCTTCGGCATGGGGACGTTCGGGCGGGTCAATTCCGAGGTTTCGGCAGGCGGGGCCACGCTTCGCAGCCGCGCCCGGTATCTCGCCAATAACAATCCGTGGCTTTCGCAGGCTGTGGCGAACTGGGCCGGGGCGCTTGTCGGGTCTGGTATCGTGCCGACCCCGAAACACCCGGACGCCACCACGCGCGCCGATGTGACCGCCGCCTTCCAAGGCTGGGCGGATGACGCGGACGCCGATGGCCGCACGGATTTCCGGGGCCTGCAAGCCGACGTGGCGCGCGGGCTGGTGATTGATGGCGAAGCCTTCCTTCACGTCTTGCCGGGCGAAGACGGGCCGCGTCTCCGCTTGCTGCCGCCGGAACTGGTGGACGAAAGCCTGACCCGTGAACTGGGCAATGGCGCTGTGATTGTGCAGGGCGTGGAGTTCGACTCCGAGGGCCGCCGCGTGGCCTATCACGTCTTGCCCTATCGCCCCCATGACCAGTTCGCCAACTATGCGCCCCCGGTGCGCGTCCCTGCCGACGAAATCCTTCATGTGATGAAACCGCTGGCCGCTGGGCAGGTCCGGGGCGTGTCTTGGCTTGCCCCGGTGATCCTGTCCGCTTCCGACTTTGACCAGCTTTGTGACGCCCTGTTGATGGGGGCCAAGGTGGCCGCCATGCACTCCGCGTTCCTGATCGACCTGAACGGGACTGGCGGGGAACCCTATGACGGCACGGGCGAAGGCGGCATTCTGGAAACCGGGCTGGAACCCGGCACCATGAAGCGCCTGCCGACCGGGTATGACGTGAAGTTCAACACCCCCGGCCAATTGACCGAAATCGGGGCTTTCCTCCGCCTTCAGCTTCAGCAACTCGCGGCGGGCCTTGGGCTGCCCGATCATCTGTTGTCGGGCGACCTCTCGAACGCGAACTATTCGAGCCTGCGCGCCGGGCTTCTGCCTTTCCGCCAGCGGGTGGAGCAAATCCAATATGGGGTTCTTGTGCCCCAGTTCCTCGCGCCGATCTGGCGGCAGGTGGTGACGTTTGCCGTCCTGTCCGGCGATCTGGCGGCCCCGGATTTCGAGTCCGCGCCGCGCGCCTATGCCGCCGAATGGCTGCCGCCGAAGCCGATGCAGGTGGACCCGCTCAAAGACACGCAAGCGACCGTGGCCGAACTGGAAGCCGGGCTGACCTCGCGCCGCAAGGCCGTGGCGGAACGTGGCTGGGCGCTGGAAGACCTCGATTCCGAAATCGCCGCCGATCCGCGCCAGAACGCCCCGAAGCAGGAGTCGTCCGATGCCTGATTATGACTATGACGCCTATTGCAAAAAGCTAGCCCGGAAGGCCGGGGCTTCCGACGAAATTCGTGGCCCCAAGCTGACCGTGAATCCGGCCAAGGCCGCCGTGATCGTGCTGCCAAAAGAAGGCCGCAAGCTGACGCCCCAAGACAAGGAATTTGAAACGTGGAAACGCAAGCTGTCCTGACCCGCCGGGCGGTCTTCGCCCCGGACACCTTCAACGCCGATGCGGGCACCGTGGAGGCCGTGATTTCGACCTTCGCCCCGGTGCAGCGCAAGGGCTTCATGGAGCGGCTGGACCCTGCCGGGCTGGACACGTCCCGCCTGATCGGTGCGCCTGTTCTGGACGGCCACCGCCAAGGCTCCGCCCGAGACGTGATCGGCACCATCACCGGGCACCGCATGGAAGACGGCAAGCTGGTGGCGATGATCCGGCTTTCCGGGGCAGCCGATGCTGTGCCCGTCGTCGAACGTATCCGTGAAGGCACCATCAAAGGCGTCTCCATCGGCTATCGCGTCCGCAAATGGACCGATTCCAACGATCCCGTGACCCGTGCCCGCGTTCGGACGGCGGCGGCTTGGGAAATCAATGAAGTCTCCGCCGTCCCGATCCCCGCCGATCCCGGCAGCCAATTCCGAGGTAAAAACATGGAAAACGAAGACGACCTTCAGACGGTGGAGAACCCCACCGCAACCGAAACCCGCGCGGCTATCCGCCAGATTTGCCGCTCCGCTGGCATGACGGCGGAACAGGCTGATGACATGATCGACCGTGATCTGTCCATCACCGAAGCCCGCGCCGAAGCCTTTGAGGCGATGCAGCGCCGGACCCCGGCCCGTATCCGCACCGCCGCCCCGGCCAACGATGACCCCGCCGCGCTGCGCACCCGCCAGTCTGACGCCCTCGCGTTCCGCATGGCTGGGGGCGAACTGCCCGATGCCTCGCGCGAGTTCGTCAATATGTCGCTCCGCGATATGGCCGCCGATGCCCTGACTCGGGCGGGCGAGTCCACCCGTGGCCTTTCGGCGGATGAACTGTTCCAGCGCGCCGCCGCGCATGGCACCAGCGACTTCCCGCTTCTGGTCTCCAATGCGATGGGCAAAGTCGCCCTGGACTCGTATCGCGCCGCCGAAAGCCCGCTGAAGGCGCTGGCCCGCCAGCGGACGCTTCCGAACTTCAAGGAATCCACCTCCATCCGCTTGGGTGAGATGGGCCGCCTTGAAGAAATGACGGAACACGGCGAGTTCAAAGCGACCAGCCGCGCCGAAGCGGGCGAGAAGATGGCCCTGAAGACCTTCGGGCGGGCGATCAATGTTAGCCGGAAACTTCTGATCGACGATGATCTGAACATGCTGGGCGACATGACGGCGGCCATTGGTGCGGCGGCGGCCCAGACCGAAGCCGAAGAACTGGTGGCGACCTTCATCGGCAACCCCGACCTGTCCGACGGCACGGCGGTCTTCGCCACTGGGCGCGGCAACATGGCGGCGGCGGGTGCTGACATCACCGAAACGTCGTTGGACGCGGCCCGGCTCGCCATGCGCGGCGTGAAGGGTCTCGACGGCAAGACCATCATCGGCGTGACCCCGCGCTATCTGGTGATCGGGCCGGAACTCGAAACCAAGGCCGAAAAGCTGTTGGCCGCGATCTACGCCGCGACCACGGATGACGTGCAGCCGATCAAGCTGAAGTTGGTGGTGGAACCCCGGATCACGGGCACCGGCTGGTATGTCATGGCCGATCCGGCGGCGGTCCCGTCGCTTCAGTTCGCCTATCTGTCGTCTGCGCAGGGCGTCCAGATTCAGCGTCAGGAAGCGTGGACCACGCTCGGGATGCAGTATCGCGCGTTCCTCGACTTCGGCACGGGCTGGGCTGACTGGCGCGGCGCTTACTTCAACGAAGGCGCGTAATATGGCGACCGTGGCCGAACTTCAGAAAATGCGGGCGGACCTCTTGGCCGCCCGTGCTGGCGGCGTCCGGCGCTTCCGGGACCAGAACGGGGAAGAAGTGGAATACCGCTCCGACTCCGAGATGGCCCGCGCGCTGGCCGCTCTTGATGCGGAAATCGCCGCCCAGACGGCCCGGCCTGCCTCCACCATCCACTTCAATATGAGCAAGGGAATCTGACCCATGAAGAACTATGTGCAGAAGGGTGAGAATATCACCATCACCGCGACCGCCGCTGCCACGTCCGGCCAAGGCGTCCTTGTCGGCAACCTCTTTGGCATTGCTGCCGGGAATGCCGAGATCGGGGACACCCTCGACCTTGTGACCGTCGGTGTTTTCGACATGCCGAAAGTCTCGACCGACGTTCTGGCCGTGGGCGATTTCGTCTATTGGGACGATACCGCCAAGTTGGCGACCGCCGATGACGACACGGGCAACAATGAACTGATCGGCCTCGCCGTCACCGCCGCCGGGAACCCGTCGGGCACCGTCAACGTGCGTCTGAACGGCTAAGACGATGCGGGCGGCCACCACCATGCAAACGGACTTGGAGCGCCTTCGGGCGGCTCTTGAGACCGTTGCCAAGCTGGTGGTGGCCGATCCCGTCTATGCGCCGATTTTCAGCCGCCTAGAGGCCGAAATCGCGCAAGAGGAAGCCTTGCTGGCGAATGACGTGGTGGCCCGCGCTCGCGCGGTTGCCGCTCAAAGCGCCACCCGCTGAATCAGGTCCCGAACGTGGGCCAGCGAAGCCCCCTTGCCGTAACGCTCACGATCAAGGGCGTGGCCGAACAGGTCGCGCCTGATCCGTTCATCTATGCCCGCCGCCAAGAGTCGATCTTCAAAGCTATGTCGCAACCCGTAGAGAGAATGTCCCGGCGTCTCCATGAGACCATTGGCGCGAAGGTATTTGTTCACCGTCGCGGACAGGCTGGCGGATGTTGTGCGGTATTTGGGGAAGCCCTTGGGGCAGGCTTTGAAGGCGTCCAGCGACACGCCCACCAGCGGAATGACGCGGCGGGCGTTGCGGGTCTTCAACTGCCTGTCGACCGGCTCAATGGAGATATAGGGCACGGGGGCGTCCAGATGGATTTGCGCGCCCGTCAGGGACGCCAGTTCGCTGGGCCGCGCGCCCGTGTTGACCATCGCCAAGAGGATGCACCGGGCGTCCTTGTTCAGCCCGTCCAGCGCGCCGGGCTTCAAGAGGTGGTCCTTGATCCAGCTTTCCGAGAAGGGCGGACGCTGGCGCGCTTCGCCTTCCTTGAACGAAAGATCGGACAGGGGCAGCACCAGCCCGAGGCGCTTCATCTTGTTCACCGTCTTCAATACGTCCCCGAGGTGAATCAGGTCCTTGTTGGCGCTGTTCGGGGTGAGGTTGTCGGACTCCAGCTTTTCGAGCCACCAGCCCCGGAAATCCAGCATATCGTCGCCCGTAATGTCGGGCAGGGCCTTGTCCCCGACCACCTCAATGAAATTGCGCACCGCTTTCTTGCGGGGGTTTTTCCAGCGCCGAAGCTGGTCATCGCTCTTGCCGAGGGTCTTATCGGCGGCCAAGCCCCAATACAGGTCCAGCGCCCTAGAGACCGTGATTTGCGGCTCGGAGACGCCGCCCAGCACCGCCGCCGCCTCGCGCGTGTCCGGCTCACCGTCCCGCCCTGTGACGGCCTCCACGCGGGCCAGAAGGTCTTCGCGGGGCAGATCGGCCACGCGGGCCGCCGGAAGGTATCGAAAGCCCCGCACCGCCGCCAATTCCTTGGCAGCGTCAAAGCGCCGTTCAGCGTCCGCCGTGTCGCCCGCCAGCCGGGCTTCCCATGCCTCCACCAGATGTTGCCACGCGATTGGGGCCTTTTGTTTGGCAATGGTTTCGGAATCAGTGTGCAAGCTAATCCAGACGCTCTTGCGGTCTTCAACCCGCTGGTATCGCGTCGGAACCCGCTTCCGCAGGTGGTATGTGCTGCCGCGCTTCATAATGGTCATGGCCGGACTCCCGGTTTTGCCCCGTGTTGCGATTTGTGCGGCAAAATGTGTAGCAAATCAAGCCATAATAGCGGACCCGCCGGGCGGCGGATTTCCATATCATCTTGTTTTTGCTTAATAAATGCTGATTTCACACTTGGGAAATCTGGCGGAGACGAAGGGATTCGAACCCTCGAGACCCTTCCGGGCCTACTCCCTTAGCAGGGGAGCGCCTTCGACCACTCGGCCACGTCTCCGTCGACCCGTTTAATGGGATGCGACGAGGGGGGCAAGAGGGAAAAGTGAGAAAACCATGAAGCTTGCGCAATCCCCGAATTTGCGGGTCAAGCGTCAGGCCTGGACGGATCGCGGGGCGGGAACTTATGCGCAAACTTCTCTGCTATTTCATCGGAAAGGAGGTATTGCAGCCCCTGCCCCAAAGCATGGGCCAGATCTGCTGGCAGTTTTTCTTCGATTTCAGAGATCATCAACCCGCCATAGATCTGCCACATCCTGGCCCGCAGATCGCGCCCCGCCTCTGTGATGCGCAGCACCCGGCCCCGTCCATCATTTTCCGCAGCACATTGCGTGACCAGGCCTGATTCCACCATTCGTTTGAGCGTGCGCGACAGGTTGGGTTGATCAAACAGGCTGAAGCTTTCCAGCTCAAACTGGCGCAGCCCCTTGTCACCGCCATTTTTTTCAAGCGCCCACAGGACATCATACCAGCGTGCATTGGGCAGGCCCGCACGCTTGAGCGCAACCTCGAACCTGCCCGTTACCTGCCGGTGCGCCAGGTTCAGCAGCACCCAGATTGCGGTTGTACTGTCATTTGGGTTTGGTGTGTCCATCTCACATTCCTGTTATGTCACCCTCGTTTCGCTTGCAAGGGTGCGCCCATTTAGATACATGCACATGCATCTAAATAGTGCAACACACTTTGGAGTGAATCCATGAAACAGATCCTGCTGGGCACCGCCCTTGCCTCTTTTGCCTTCACAACCGCCGCCAGCGCGGACATCTACAAATTCGATCCGGGCCATACCGAAATCCATTTCTACTACAACCACGCTGGCCTTTCCGATCAGCACGGCCAGTGGAAAGTGATCGACGGAGAGGTGGATTTCGACCCGGCCAATGTCGAAGCCACCAAAGTGACCGTCACCATTGATCCGGCCTCGATCGACACCGGCGTGACCGCGCTGGACGAGCATCTGAAAAGCGCCGATTTCTTTGATGTGGAAACCTATCCCACAATCACCTTCACCTCGACCGGGGTGGAACAGACCGGTGACAACACCATCAACCTGACCGGCGACCTGACCATCAAGGACAATACCAAGCCGATCACGATGGCCTTCACCCTCAACCATAATGGCGCCCACCCGCTGGGGGAATTCGTCGAATTCTATCAAGGCGACTGGATCGGCGTGCAGGGCACGGGCGAGATGCTGCGCTCGGATTACGGGGTGGGCATGTTTGCACCGCTGACCTCGGATGAGGTGCGCCTGGGCATTTCGGCTGAACTGCGCAAAGGCGGATGGCCGGAGTAATGATCCGCAACACGCATACCAGTTGGGGGGCGCCTGCGCGCCTCCTGCATTGGGCCACGGCCGGGGTGATCCTGTTTTGCGTCGGGCTGGGGATATACATGACACAATGGGTCACCGATGCGCTGGCCCAGTTTCCACTGATCCAGACACATAAAAGCTGGGGATTTGTGGCCTTTGTTCTGGCGGGATTGCGCATTGTCTGGCGGCTGATGAACCGCGCGCCCGATATGCCCGACCACATGCCGGCGCATGAACGTCTGGCCGCCCATCTGGGTCATCTTGCGCTTTACGCCCTGATGCTGATCATGCCGCTTTCCGGCTGGCTCATGGCGTCGGCCTCTCCCTTGCAGGATACGTTTGGCATCAAGAACAAGGTGTTTGACCTGTTTGAGATGTATGACCCGTTTGTGCCGGGCGACAAGGCGCTGTCTGAACTTTTTGCAACGGTTCATTTCTATGCGGCGTGGGCGCTGGTGGCTGTTTTGATTGGCCATATCGGGGCGGCGCTCTATCACCACCTTTACCACAAGGACGACGTGCTGAAACGTATGAGCTTCGGACGGTTTGACAGCTGACCCTGAAACGAAAACGGCCGGAGCAATGCCCCGGCCGTTTTCATTGGTCTTGCGCCCGATCAGACCCGATCAGGCGTTGAACAGGAAGTGCAACACGTCGCCGTCCTTGACCATATAGCTCTTGCCCTCAGCGCGCATCTTGCCCGCTTCCTTGGCCGGACCTTCGCCCCCCAAAGCCACGTAATCATCATAGGCAATGGTCTCGGCACGGATGAAACCGCGCTCAAAATCCCCATGGATCACACCAGCTGCCTGCGGCGCCAAAGTGCCTTCGCGAATGGTCCAGGCACGCGCCTCTTTCGGGCCAACCGTGAAATAGGTTTCCAGGTGGAGAAGTTCGTAACCGGCGCGGATCAGCCGGTCGAGCCCCGCCTCTTCCAGCCCAAGCTCCTCAAGGAACATCTCCATGTCATCCGCGTCAAGCTGGCTGATTTCCTCTTCGATCTTGGCAGAAATCACCACGGAGGCGGCGCCTTGTTCTTCAGCCATTTTCGCAACGGCATCCGAGTATTTGTTGCCGGTCGCCGCATCGCCTTCATCCACATTGCAGACATAAAGGATCTTCTTGGTGGTCAGAAGCTGAAGCATGTTCCATGCTTTGCGGTCCTCGTCGTCCACCTCCACCGTGCGGGCAGGCTGACCGTTTTCCAGGGCCGCCATGGCCGCCTTCATCAGCCGCTCCTGCTGCACCGCTTCCTTGTCGCCCCCGCGCACCTTACGCACGATGTTCTGAAGGCGCTTTTCGATCGATTCCATGTCGGCCAGCATCAGCTCGGTTTCGATCACTTCCGCGTCTTCGACCGGGTTCACGCGGCCTTCGACATGGGTCACATCGCCATCATCAAAACAGCGCAGCACATGGGCAATGGCATCCACTTCGCGGATATTGGCCAGAAACTGGTTGCCAAGACCTTCGCCCTTTGAGGCCCCTTTCACGAGCCCCGCAATATCGACAAAGGTCATCCGGGTGGGAATGATTTCCTTGGACCCGGCAATCGCCGCCAGCTTGTCCAGACGGCTGTCCGGAACCGCCACTTCCCCCACATTGGGTTCGATGGTACAGAACGGAAAATTGGCCGCCTGTGCCGCAGCCGTTTTGGTCAGCGCATTGAAAAGCGTCGACTTGCCCACATTCGGCAGGCCCACGATGCCCATTTTGAAACCCATCACGGCCTCCGTTCATAGTATAATACGTATCTGTCGCCATAATTCGGCTGGACGCGTTCTAGGGCTTTGACCGTCAGGGCGCAAGTGGGCTGGACCCGCAGGAGAGGCGGCGCTCCATGAAAATGCCCCCCTATGTGACCATCAACAGCACATGCCGCGACGCCTTTGAAACCTGCGCCCGCATTTTTGGCGGAGAGGAGCTGTTTTTCCTGCTTTACGATGGAATGCCCGGCGCTGAGGCGCGGCCCAGGGCGAGCCTGCCCCTGCATGGACAGGCGCCCCCATAATAAGAAGACAAAAGACAGCCGGGATTGATTTCCCCGCCCGCTTCCGGCACATCGGTGAAGAGACAAGAACAGGGAACCACCGATGACACGCCCAGCAACCCGTATTGACGCCAAATTCACCGAGCTGAAAGCTCAGGGCAAAAAGGCATTCGTTTCCTATATCATGGCCGGGGACCCGGACGTGGCCACATCACTTGAGGTCATGAAAGGCTTGCCGGGCGCTGGCGTGGACGTGATCGAGCTGGGCCTGCCCTTCACAGACCCGATGGCAGATGGCCCGACCATCCAACTGGCAGGGGGGCGTGCGCTGGACGGGGGCATGACCCTGCAAAAGACACTCGATATGGCGGCAGAGTTTCGCAAGAGCGACGACACCACCCCCATTGTGCTGATGGGTTATTACAATCCGATCTACAACCGCGGGGTCGACACGTTCCTGAAAGACGCCAAAGCCGCAGGCATCGACGGGCTGATCGTGGTGGACCTGCCGCCCGAAGAAGATGACGAGCTGTGCATCCCGGCGCAGGCCGCGGGCCTGAACTTCATCCGTCTCGCCACCCCCACCACCGATGACAAGCGCCTGCCCACCGTGCTGCAAAACACCTCGGGCTTTGTTTATTACGTCTCGGTCACCGGCGTCACCGGGTCGGCCGAAGCGCAAGCTGTCGACGTCGCCCCGGAAGTGGCCCGGATCAAGGCCAAAACCGATCTTCCCGTGATTGTCGGCTTCGGCGTGAACACGCCCGAGAAGGCCGAAGCCATTGCAGGGGCCGCCGATGGCACCGTGGTCGGGAGCGCCATCGTCAGCCAGATCGCCGCCGGGAAACCGGTGCGGGACGTGCTGGAATTTGTCAAATCCCTGGCCGACGGCGCCCATCGCGCCTGACCCGGCAACAGATACCCATGCTGCCCCCGGCGCTTCTGGCGGGGGCAGGCTTTCTAGGTGGTTCGGGCAATTCCCCAAGGCGCCACCTTCTCTCCCCCCTTCAAAGACGACCTCCTTTGACCGCAGTCCCCTGTGCCGCCCCGATCCAGACGACACAAAAGCTGTGGCTGACCCAAGTCGTATGACATGGCTTTGCGCGAGAAACCCCTGAGCACATTTCCGCACGCGGGCCCGAAGGGGAACAGCAGGACAGAAGAGGATTGCATAATCACATCTCAAGTGGTAAATAATTTTTACCAATTCAAGAAATGAGCCGATCATGCCCCTTCTCAACCCAGTCATCACCGAGGTCGAAGACCTGAAACGGATCTACAAACGCCGTGTCCCGAAGATGTTTTATGATTACGCTGAAAGCGGGTCCTGGACGGAACAGACCTTCCGCGAGAACACATCGGACTTCAACCGGATCTACTTCAAACAACGGGTCGCGGTGGATATGGACGGGCGGTCGACCAGGACGCAGATGATCGGGCGGGATGTGGAAATGCCTGTGGCACTTGCGCCGGTGGGGCTGACCGGCATGCAATGCGCCGATGGCGAAATCAAAGCGGCGCGCGCTGCGGAGAAATTCGGCGTGCCTTTCACCCTCTCCACCATGTCGATCTGCTCGATCGAAGATGTGGCGGAACACACCAACACGCCCTTCTGGTTTCAGGTCTACACGCTGAAAGATGATGATTTCATGCAACGCCTGTTTGATCGCGCCAAGGCGGCGGGATGTGACACGGTGGTGATTACGGTTGACCTGCAAATGCTGGGCCAGCGCCACAAGGATCTGAAGAACGGTCTGTCGGCGCCCCCCAAGCTGACGGTGAAATCCGTGGCCAACATGATGACCAAAGTGCAATGGGGCCTGGGTATGCTGGGCACCAAGCGGCGGTTTTTCGGCAATATCGTGGGACATGCCAAAGGGGTCGAAGATCCCTCATCGCTTGCCACCTGGACCGCCGAGGCGTTTGACCCGTCCCTGGATTGGGACCGCATCCGCCAGTTCCGAAAAATGTGGGACGGCAAGCTGATCATCAAGGGGATCATGGAGCCGGTGGACGCGCTGGAAGCCTGCAATGTGGGGGCCGATGCCATTATTGTCTCGAACCATGGTGGGCGGCAGTTGGATGGGGCACTGTCTTCGATCCGTGCTTTGCCTGCCATTCTGGACGCGGTGGGCGACAAGATCGAAGTGCATATCGACAGCGGTATCCGCTCGGGACAGGACGTTCTCAAGGCCGTCGCCATGGGGGCCAAAGGCGCCTATATCGGCCGCGCCTTTGTCTATGGCCTCGGCGCGCAGGGCGAGGCTGGCGTGACCAAAGTCCTTGAAATGACAAAGAAAGAGCTGGAAGTGTCGATGGCATTTTGCGGCCATACGGACATCAACACCGTGACACGGGATATCCTTTATATCCCCAAAGGGTTTTCGGGCGACTGGGAGTAGCCACCACTCACGGATTTCCCAATCAAACCCCCGCCTGTACCATCAGGCGGGGGTTTTCGTCTGACTGTCAGCGGCCGTGCGGGCCAGATCCTGCAATAGCGCCATCGCCTCTTCGGCACGGTGCTCCGGCACAAACAGATGATCATGATAAAACCCGGATACAGGGTTCACCCCCATTCCCAGCGCGGCCAGCTCGGAGGCGATACGCGCAATAAGCCCCACCGCCTCAAGCGAGGAATGCACCTCAAGTGAAATCATCCGACAGGGAAAGACATGGCCGAGCCCCGCTGCCCGGGCTTCAGCCTGCGTGAGGATGAGTGTCACCCCTTCCGCCTCCTGAAAGGACATCCGTGGAGACACCCCCGCCGGGCAGGTCCCCTTGAGCGTTGCAAACACATATGTTTCCCCGTCGAGCCGGGGCGACAGGCTTGCCAGCAGTGTCGCCAGATCCGTTTCACCCGGTGTGCCGGGAGAAGCGGAAGTGGGGGAAGGAGAATTCAGTGACATGTCAAACCTCGCCAATTGCGGGTCGTCCCGTATCGCCCTGTCAAAGCCGGGTCGTCCCGGCGGGTCTTGATCTTTCCTAAAGCGTTTCCACATTCCGTTGCAACAGCGAGATATGGAGCCGCCGCGCGCCGCGGTAAGGATAGCCGACATTTCCGGTTCGTGCTTTGACCCGCGCCAGCCATCAGATCAGGCGCAGACCCCACATCGCAATCTGCCTCTATCCTTTTGCCTCGAAACCCTGTATGCGCAGGTCTTTCGCGCCTGCACCCTGCCCGGCGCCCCGAAGAAAGACGCCGCCATGACGACCCCGACCCCCGCCCCCAACCTCGTTCCCACCCTTGCCCAGGCCCTTGCGGACAAAGGGTATGAGACCCTGACGGATGTGCAGGAGGCGGTGACCAACCCGGAGCTGGCCGATCAGGATCTTCTGGTTTCAGCCCAGACCGGTTCGGGTAAAACCGTTGGCTTTGGCCTGGCAATTGCCCCGACCATTCTGGAGGGTGAGCGCTTCGGCCCCGCCGCCACGCCGCTGGCGCTGGTGATCGCCCCGACCCGCGAACTGGCCATGCAGGTGAAGTTCGAGCTGAGCTGGCTCTACGCCCATGCCGGCGCGCGGATCGCATCTTGTGTGGGGGGGATGGATCAGCGCACCGAACGGCGTGCCCTTGAGCGCGGCGCCCATATCGTCGTCGGCACACCGGGCCGCCTGCGCGACCACATCACCCGGGGTGCCCTGGTGCTGGACTCGCTCAAGGCCGTGGTGCTGGATGAGGCGGATGAGATGCTGGATATGGGGTTCAAGGAAGATCTTGAATTCATGCTGGACGCCGCCCCCGAAGAGCGCCGCTCGCTGCTCTTCTCAGCCACGGTGTCACCGCTGATCTCGAAACTCGCCAAGCAATACCAGCGCGACGCGGTGCGGGTATCAACCGTGTCGAAGGAAAAGCAACACGCGGATATCGACTATCAGGCGCTGCGCGTGGCGGATAAGGATGAAGAACACGCGATCATCAACCTTCTGCGTTTTCACGATGCGCAGAATGCGATCGTATTTGCCAATACCCGCGCCACGGTAAACCGCCTGACCTCACGTCTTTCGAACCGAGGCCTGTCGGTGGTGTGCCTGTCCGGTGAACTGACCCAGTCCGAACGTTCCAACGCGCTGCAATCCATGCGCGA
Source organism: Aliiroseovarius crassostreae (assembly GCF_025137635.1). Taxonomy (NCBI): domain Bacteria; kingdom Pseudomonadati; phylum Pseudomonadota; class Alphaproteobacteria; order Rhodobacterales; family Paracoccaceae; genus Aliiroseovarius; species Aliiroseovarius crassostreae. The sequence continues at coordinate 2,272,901 of NZ_CP080772.1, forward strand.
CGGGCGGGCGCGGGTCTGTGTGGCCACCGACGTGGCAGCGCGCGGTATTGACCTGCCAATGCTGGATCTTGTGATCCATGCAGAGCTTCCCACAAACACCGAAGGCCTGCTGCACCGCTCGGGCCGCACCGGGCGCGCCGGGCGCAAAGGCGTGTCTGCGCTGATCGTCCCCCCCCGCATGGTCAAACGCGCTGAACGCCTGCTGGGTTGGGCCAAGATCACCGCAAAATGGAACTTCCCCCCCTCCGCTGACGACATCCGGGCCCGCGATGTGGAACGCCTTATGGACCACCCGATGTGGCAGGAAGGCCAATCCGGTGATGAAGGGCAGCTGGCAGGTGACCTGATCGCCCGCTTCACCCCGGAACAGATTGCCACCGCCTGTATCCGCCTGCACCGCGAACAGTTCTCGGCCCCTGAAGAACTTGCTGAAATCGCGGCCAAACCGGCACGCCGGGAAGAGCGGGATTTTGGCCCGTCGACCTGGTTCTCACTGTCGGTCGGGCGCAAGCAGAATGCCGAGCCGCGTTGGCTCCTGCCGATGCTCTGCCGGTCAGGCAATCTCGACAAAAACGACATTGGCGCCATTCGAGTCCAGTCGCGTGAAACCTTTGTCGAACTGACCAATGACGCGGTTGAGAAATTCCTGGCTGCAGCCCAAGGGGGGGAGCTGGAGGATGGCATCCGCGCCACGCAGCTGGACGGCAAGCCGGACCTGACCCCGGCCCCGCGCAAGACCGGTGGAAAGCCGGGCGGGAAATATGGCGACAAGCCCGGTTACAAGGGCCCCGGTTACAAGGGCAAGGACAGGTCAGACCGGGAAGATCGCGCGCCGAAACCGCACCGCAAGGGGGATAGCTCCGAACGCCCTGCAAAACCCAAGAAATCGCTGCGTCCGCAAAACCAGCGCGATGACCGCGCCACGGCCCCGTCTGCCAACACGCCTGCGCAATGGGCTCCCGCACTGGCCCCGGAAGTGAACCCCGAAACACGCAGCGAGTATCAGCCGCCCAAATCGCGTGACGAGAAAAAAGCCACCACGCCGGGCACATCCCCCAGCAAGAAACGCGATGCGGAGGGGAAGAAGCAGCGCTGGAAAAAAGACAAACCCGGCAAGGCAGGCAAAGCGGGTAAGCCCGAAGGCAAGTTCGGCAAACCAGCCGGGAAAACGGCCAAATCGCCCTCCAAATCGCCAAAGGCCCGCAAGAACCAGCCGCGCGGAGCCAATGCCCTGCCGCGCCGAACCAAGAAATAACAACCGAAGGCAGCTCCTGCAAAGGGGCTGCCTTTTTCGCGCGCCCGGCTGCGCGCAAACCCTGTTGGAACAGGGCAGTCTGATCGGTAAGTTGACACGAACCCATGTCTTACCGAGTATCAGCCATGTATTTATATTTAACCTCAGGCTTTTTGCCCCAAGTTTTTGCAATGCGCCGCACCCTGTTTTCACATGCCGCAACCGTCCTCTTGTTTGCCATCGCCTTGACACCCCATGGCGCCACGGCCGGATCCTGCATCTGTTTTTCCTGCGCTGTTAACCCAAAACTGGAAAATTTCCGGGCATCCTCCGCGGCGATGGCGCCCACGATGATGACCGGGGACTGCGCCGTCATGCGCCATATTGACCCGCAAACAGATCAGGTTCAGCGCGGCGACATCATCGGCTTTACGCATCCGGTGCAGCCCGCCGCGTTTGTTTTCAGGGTGATGGCGATTGCCGGGGACCGAATCCAGCTAAAGGATGGGGGTGTCGTACTGAACGGACACCCTTTGCCGCAGGTGAAGCTGAGTGAGGACATATCCACGGTTCCAACAACACCCCCCTTCCCGCGATGCGCTGAGCGCCCTGCCATTCCGGGGAAAAGCTGCACCCGCTTTCGGCTGCGCGAAACCCTGCCATCAGGCAAGAGCTACGAGATCTGGAATATCGGAACGTTCAGGATTGACTCCACCCCCGAATTCATTGTTCCAGCGGAGCATGTTTTTGTCCTGGGGGACCATCGCGATAACGCCGCAGACAGTCGCGTCCCTCAAGCCGCCGCCGGCCCCGGCATGATCCCGGTTGAAAACATTCTCGGCATCTTTGAATAAGCGCAGAAATGCCTTCCCTTTTGAATGATTCCCCTGTATGGGCAGGGCTTCATCGCGGGGCTACAGCCTTGGAGGAGCCCCGCCCTATCTATATTGGAGAATTCAAATGGCAAAAGAGATCCCTGATCTTGTTGCTCAGAAACGCGCGGGGACGGGCAAGGGCGCCGCTCGCCAGGCACGTCGTGACGGGCTGGTTCCGGGTGTGGTTTATGGTGGCGACGCCGATCCCCTGTCGATCAACATTCCGTTCAACGACCTGCTGAAGAAACTGAAAGCTGGCCGCTTCCTGTCGACCCTTTGGAACCTGAAGGTTGAAGGCGAAGAAGATGTGCGCGTGATCTGCCGCGGCGTTCAGCGTGACGTTGTGAAAGACCTGCCGACCCATATCGACCTGATGCGCCTGCGCCGCACCTCGCGGATCAGCCTGTTCATCCACGTGGAATTTGAAAACCACGATGATGCGCCGGGTCTGAAAAAGGGCGGTGTTCTGACCGTTGTGCGTCCGGAAGTCGAACTGAACGTTGTTGCCGGTGACATCCCCGAGCAGATCGTTGTTGATCTGGCCGGCCGTGACGTGGGTGACGTGATCCACATTTCGGACGTGACCCTGCCGTCGGGCGCCAAGCCGACCATCGACCGCGACTTCGTGATCGCCAACATCACTGCGCCGAGCTCGCTGCGTTCGTCGGATAACGAAGACGAGGGTGAAGGCGAAGGCGAAGAGGCTGCAGCCGAAGAATAAGCCCTGGGCGCAAGCCGAGGCGGAAGCGGGGTCCAATCGGGCCCCGTTTTCTTTTGCCCAAACGACTGCGCAGCACCGGTGCTGTTCACACATTTTCGTGAAATTGACTCAGGTCAACACATCCGCGGTTCTGGCGGGGGTAGCAATGGACAGACTTATCCAGACGACAGGACACTCCATGACACAGAGCCTTATCACGCGCCGCCACGTCCTGGCGGGCCTCTTGGCAACCCCGGCGCTTTCCGCCCTGCCCGCCTTTGCAACCACCCCGCACATGATTGTTCACAAGGATCCAAGCTGCGGCTGTTGCGGGGCCTGGGTCAAGGTGATGCAACGCAGCGGGTTCACGGCCGAGATCAACAACATGGATTATGACACGCTTTATGAATTCAAGCGTGCCGGTGGCATTCAGGATGATCTGATGTCCTGTCACACTGCCGAGGTCGAAGGCTATCTGATTGAGGGCCATGTGCCGGCATCAGATCTGAACCGCCTGCTGGCGGAGCGTCCGGAGGCCATCGGCCTGACGGTTCCCGGCATGCCCTATGGTGCCCCCGGCATGGGGCCGGAAAGCGAGCGGGACGCCTATGATGTGCTCTTGATGCGCAAAGATGGCTCGACCGAACTGTTCGCCCGTTACCCAGCGGCCTGACCCTTTGAGGTCAGATCAGGGCAGCCCCCTCAAACAGGGGCGCTGCCCCTCGGACTTCGTCCTCACCCCGAGGTATTTGCAGCAAGAAAAAAGCCCGATGGGCCCCTTTTGCAAGCATATGGTGACACATCAGATGCCGCATGAGTTGAGCCATGGTGACAGTTGCGCTACATCAGGCGGATAAATTTCTGCTCATGTGGAGAATGCCATGCGACTTTTTGTTGGCCTTGGGAACCCTGGACCGAAATATGCGGGCAACCGGCATAATATCGGCTTTATGGCCCTGGATCAGATTGCCTCTGACCATGGGTTTTCTCCGTGGCGGGCAAAATTTCAGGGGCAGCTCTGCGAGGGCAAGCTGGGGTCAGAGAAGGTGATTTTGCTCAAACCCGAAACCTTCATGAACCTTTCGGGACAATCGGTCGGAGAGGCGATGCGGTTTTACAAACTGTCCCCCGCGGATGTGGTTGTGTTTCATGATGAGCTGGATCTGGCGCCGGGCAAGTGCCGGGTCAAGACCGGGGGCGGGCATGCCGGGCATAATGGGTTGCGCTCCATCCATCAGCATATCGGTGCCGAATATGACCGGGTGCGGATGGGGATTGGCCATCCCGGTCACAAGGATGCGGTTTCGCGCTATGTGCTGAATGACTTTGCCAAGGCGGATCAGGGCTGGTTGGACGATGTGTTGCGGGGCTGCGCCGATGGGGCCGCTGACCTTGCGCGTGGGGATAGCGGGAAGTTCATGAACGCCATCGGCCTGCGCGTGAACCCGCCCCGCTCTTCAAACGGGTCAAAGACTCCCCCGGAGAAAAAGCCCGAAAAAGCGACGCCCGCTGAGGATACGCGGTCGCCATTGCAAAAACTGATGGACAAGTTCTCTTGACCCTGCGCGCAGCCCTGGAGCAACAGGCACGCAGCAATGCCAATCTGGGGTCGCCTTTTACCGCACGTATTTTACACCTTCTTGCACAGCGGCTGACCCCGGGCACCGAATTGACCGACAGGCTGTTTCATTGGCCCGGCGAACTGGGGCCCATTGGGCAGTCCGTCCCATTGCGCCTTTTGGCAGGGTTTCATGCGCTGGTGCTCACCGGGGCCTGCCCGGAGCTTGTGGCGGTGTATCCACCCCATCCCGCCCCGGAGGATGACAGGCTTTGGGCAGCCCTTGAGAGTGCCCTGAACGCGCACAGCGAGCTGCTGCACCACTGGCTAGACAATCCGCCACAGACCAATGAAGTGCGCCGCGCGGTGGTGATGATCGCAGCGGGGCATTTTCTGACATCCCACTTTGATCTCCCCTTTCGAATGCTGGAGCTTGGCGCCTCTGGCGGGTTGAACCTGATGTGGGACCGGTTCGCGCTTGCGCTTCCAGACGGGCAAATGGGACCGGCAGATGCGCAAGTGATACTCAGGCCTGAATGGCGTGGAGACCTTCCGACACAGGCGGCACATGCCCCCGTTATTCTGGATCGCCGGGGGGTGGATATCTCTCCGTTAAATGTGCGCAACGCCGATGATGCGCTGCGCCTGCAATCCTATCTTTGGGCAGATCAGCCGGAACGTCTGGACCGGACCAGCGCCGCGATCAGATTGTTTGGTGCCAAGGTCGATCAGGGCGACGCGGCGGATTGGCTTGTGGACCAGTTGACGTGCACGGCGCCGGACCACCTGACGCTGATCTATCACACCATTGCATGGCAGTATTTCCCAACCGAAACACAAACGCGCTGCCTGTCCGCGATCAAGGCCGCAGGCAGGCGGGGGCCTGTCGCCCATCTGTCGATGGAGGCCGATGAGCATATTGGCAAGGGCGCCGCCATCACGCTGACCTTATGGCCTGAAGGGCAACGCCTGACGTTAGGTCGTGTGGATTTTCATGGACGCTGGATCGATTGGACGGCACCTTAGCGCAGCGTTCGCCCCCATTCTCGCAAACCCGGAGACCTCATGGAAAACCTGTTTAAGCGCATCATCAAGCTGCTGTTGGCTGCTTTTGTCCTGGTGGCCTTTCTGGGGCTGTGGAAAGCCGAGGAACTGAAGCGACTTCTGGCGGTTAACACGCTGTTTTCCGAAGAAAAGATCGTGCAGAACTTCTCACATATGAAGGACGCTTTTCTGACGGTGCCATTGTCGCGTGGCGACGGCCCGGTCAGCCCGCTGCCCAAGGGCGACGATCTGGAACTGCCCGAAGGGGCCCAGGCGTGGATCACGGATCGATCTGTCACCGCGCTTGTCGTGCTGCAAGGCGGGAAGCTGCGCCATGAGAGCTATCACCTTGACACCCAAGCTGATGACCTGCGCATCAGCTGGTCGGTGGCTAAAAGCTTTCTGTCCGCCCTGATGGGGGTATTGGTAGAGCAAGGCTCTGTCGCTTCTCTGGACGACCCGGTGACCAAATATGCACCCAGCCTGATTGGGGGCGCATATGATGGGGCAACAATCCGCAATGTGCTGAATATGGCCTCGGGCGTCACCTTCAACGAAGATTATCTGGACAGCGGTTCGGACATCAACAAGATGGGACGGGTGCTTGCGCTTGGAAAATCCATGGATGATTTCACCGCAGAGCTGACCGAACGTTTCGCCCAACCAGGAGAGACCTGGCAATATGTCTCGATCGACACCCATGTGATCGGCATGGTCATCCGCGGGGCCACCGGGCGCACAATCCCGGACCTGATGAACGCCTATATCACAGGGCCGATGGGCTTCGAAATGGCCCCCTATTATCTGAGCGATGGGGAGGGCGTGGCCTTTGTGCTGGGCGGGCTGAACCTGCGCACCCGAGACTATGCCCGGTTTGGACAGATGTTTTTGCAAAAAGGTGAATGGCAGGGGCAGCAGGTGGTGCCAGCGCAGTGGATTGCAGCCTCTACCGTGCCCTCGGCCCCCACAGAACCGGGCGAACAGCAATATGGCTATCAATGGTGGATTGCGCCGGATGCTCCCAAAGGGGAGTATTTTGCCCGCGGTATTTATGGCCAATACATCTTCATCGACACGAACCGAGATGTGGTTGTCGCGGTGAACGCAGCAGACCGTGGTTTTCGGGAACAGGGCGCACATGAAGCAAATATCGACATAATGCGCAAAATCGCTGCCGCAGCAGGATCATAACCTGCCTTTAAACTGGCAACAGCGGGGTGCCCCAAAGCAGGTAAAACCAGAATACTAGTTTTCTAGTTTTCTAGTTTTCTAGTTTTGCGGCCCGAGATCTGAGGGGCAACCACGTTCCCCCCTGATCCGCAATTTTAACCTGTCGGATGTGACAAAAAAAGCCGCGCTGGATTTGCGCGGCTTTCTTTTTGACCGTTGAACGCGTGGATCAGTCCACCTCGCGCCCTTCTGTGTCAGACATATCGAACCCAAGGTATTTCGCCACTGTGAAAATGTCCTTGTCGCCGCGGCCACACATATTCATGCAAATGATGTGATCCTCGGGCAGTTTGGGCGCAATTTTCATCACATGGGCCAGAGCATGGCAGGGTTCCAGCGCCGGAATGATCCCTTCGGTCGAACAGCTGAGCTGAAACGCCTCAAGCGCCTCTTTATCGGTGATCGAGACATATTCTGCGCGACCAATTTCATGCAGCCAGCTGTGTTCAGGGCCAATCCCCGGATAATCCAGACCCGCCGAGATCGAATAGCCATCCAGAATTTGACCGTCATCATCCTGCAGCAGGTAGGTCCGGTTACCATGCAACACGCCGGGGCGTCCACCGGTCAGCGAGGCGCAATGCTCCATCTTTTCATCCACACCTTTACCACCGGCTTCCACGCCAATGATCTGCACGGATTCATCGTCAAGGAACGGATAGAAAAGGCCAATCGCGTTCGACCCCCCCCCAATGGCAGCAATCACCGTGTCGGGCAGACGACCTTCGGCTTCCTGCATCTGGGCTTTGGCCTCTTTGCCTATGATCGACTGGAAGTCCCGCACCATGGCCGGATACGGGTGCGGCCCTGCGGCCGTGCCGATGCAATAGAACGTGTCATGCACATTGGTCACCCAGTCACGCAGCGCGTCATTCATGGCGTCCTTAAGCGTGCCGCGACCACTTTCCACCGCGATCACTTCCGCACCAAGCAGGCGCATCCGGAACACGTTCGGGGCCTGACGCCGCACATCATGCGCACCCATATAGACCACACATTTCAGACCGAACTTGGCACAGACCGTGGCGGTAGCGACCCCGTGCTGCCCAGCCCCCGTTTCGGCGATGATCCGGGTTTTTCCCATACGTCGCGCCAGCAAAATCTGCCCCAGCACGTTGTTGATCTTATGCGCGCCGGTGTGGTTCAGCTCGTCGCGCTTCATATAGACCTTTGCCCCCCCCAGATGCCGGGTCAGACCCTCGGCAAAATACAGCGGCGAGGGGCGGCCCACATAATGCTTCCACAGGTAGTCCATCTCGGCCCAGAAACTGGCTTCCGTCTTGGCCTTCTCATATTCGGCCTCGAGATCGAGGATCAGCGGCATCAGCGTTTCCGACACGAAGCGGCCACCGAAATCACCAAAACGGCCACGCTCATCCGGGCCATTCATGAAGCTGTTGAAAAGATCGTTGGACATGAGGTCCCCCTGTTCACGTTGCCGGACTTTGATAGGCGTCACAGCGTGTCAGTTCCAGTGGTTTTTGATGGGGGATAAGGTCAAAAGGGGCTCTGCCCCTCGGCCCCCCTCTTCGAGCGGTTCCTCACCCCGGAGTTTTTGGCCAAGAAGAAAGGGTCAGGCGAAGGAGCCTGTCGCGTTTCGGACAAAGGCGCGCATCAGATCGGGGTCCTTCACACCAGGCGCGCTTTCCACCCCCGAGGCCACATCCACCTGTTTGGCGCCGGTCAGGCGCATGGCTTCAGCGACGTTGTCAGGGTTGAGGCCACCGGCGAGCATCCATGGGCAGGGCCAGTATTTTCGTTGCACCAGCCGCCAGTCGAAGCTGATCCCGTTCCCGCCCGGCAGGTCCGCCCCTTTTGGCGCCTTGGCATCGATCAGCAACTGGTCGGCGACGGGGGCGTAGCGGTCGATCTCGCCCACGTCTTCCGGTCCGGCTACTCCGATTGCTTTCATCACCGGTAGCCCGAACCGCGCCCTGACCTCGGCCACCCGCTCCGGAGTCTCAGCCCCATGCAGCTGTAGGATCTCGGTGGTGGTGCCATCGACAATTTGGGCGATTTCATCATCGGTCATATCCACCACAAGCGCCACCTTGGCCACGCCGATGGGCATATCGAGCATGAGGGATGCGGCCTGATCGATGCTGACGGAGCGCGGGCTTTTACGGAAGAAGTTGAAGCCAATATAACGGGCACCGGCCGCGCAGGCGGCCTGCACGGTTTCGGGCGTTTTCAGCCCGCAAATTTTCACGGCGGCGTCAGGTTTTCCGCCCGGAAGGACAAATGTGCTCACTTGGCCTCTTCCAGAAGCGCGATAATATCGTCACCGGGTTTGGCCTTGGGATCCTTGAGCTTTTTCACTTCACGGATCAGGGCGTCGCGTTCCTTGCGGGTCCGTTTGCCCGCGGCACGAAACTTATGTTCGCGCAGATATTCCCAGACAAACCCAATCATGACCCCGGCGATAATGCCCAGGAAGATCACAATAAACAGGGGCAGGGTGATCGACCAGCTGAACCCGAGGAAGCCGGACAGCTCGGCTGGCAGCAGGTGAAGGGTGACCATGCCACGGTTCGCCATGGCGATTGTTACCAGGCAAACCGCGAGGGCCGCCAGGAACAGGTAACGGATATACCGCATATTGACCTCTTATTTGCCGTTCAGACGGTCACGCAGGAGCTTGCCTGTCTTGAAGAAGGGGACATGTTTCTCTTCAACCTGAACAGATTCTCCGGTGCGTGGATTCCGTCCGATACGAGCATCTCTTTTCTTGACGGAGAATGCGCCAAAGCCGCGCAGTTCAACCCGGTCCCCACGTGCCATGGCCTCGACGATTTCGTCAAAAATCGTGTTGACGATGCGTTCGACATCCCGCTGATAAAGATGCGGATTTTCATCCGCGATTTTCTGGATCAGTTCCGACCGGATCATGAATATCCCCCCAAAAAGTGCTTTTGGCGCGAGGCTGGGCTTCGCGCCGCTTTGTTGTTCCAACTATAGGAGCAAAGGGATTGTTGATAAACAAGCCCTTAGAGGGGCCATCGGCAATTTTCCGGCAAAAAACCGGTCCATGGGGCGGTTTGCCCACCTCAAACTCGGAAATGAACGGGATTTGCATCTGTCTGACGGGGTGGGTTTGCAGCGGCTTTCCGGTCAAATACATGATTCGGAACCAGAAGTTTCCCCCGGTGACGATGATCGGTGCAAAAGAAAACGGCCCCGCATCCGCGAGGCCGTTTCAAGATCTTTCGAGAGACTAAGGATTAGTCTTTCTTCAGGGCTGCGCCCAGAATGTCGCCGAGCGAAGCGCCGGAGTCGGACGAACCATACTGTTCCACGGCCTCTTTCTCTTCTGCGATTTCGCGGGCTTTGATCGACAGGCCCAGGCGGCGCGATTTGCTGTCCACGTTGGTCACGCGAACGTCCATCTTGTCGCCGACATTGAAACGCTCGGGGCGCTGTTCGGCACGGTCACGCGACAGATCGGAGCGGCGGATGAAGGATTTCATGCCTTCGTATTCCACTTCGATGCCACCATCTTCGATGGCGGTCACTTCGACGGTGATGATCGAACCGCGCTTCACGCCACCAATGGCTTCGGCGAAGGGGTCACCTTCCAGGGCTTTGATCGACAGCGAGATACGCTCTTTGTCGGTGTCAACTTCCGAAACAACAGCCTTGACGATGTCGCCCTTCTTGAAGTTCTGGATGGCGTCTTCGCCACGCTCGTCCCACGAGATGTCCGACAGGTGAACCATGCCGTCGATTTCGCCGTCGAGGCCGATGAACAGACCAAACTCGGTGATGTTCTTGACTTCGCCTTCCACTTCGGTGCCGGCCGGGTGAGTTTCGGCGAACACTTCCCACGGGTTGCGCATGGTCTGCTTGAGACCGAGCGACACGCGGCGTTTGGCGCTGTCGATTTCCAGAACCATGACTTCAACCTCTTGCGAGGTGGACACGATTTTACCCGGGTGGACGTTTTTCTTGGTCCAGGACATTTCCGACACGTGGACCAGACCTTCAACGCCGGCTTCCAGCTCAACAAATGCACCGTAATCGGTGATGTTGGTCACGCGGCCGGTGTGCACCGACTCAAGCGGGTATTTGGCAGCCACCAGATCCCACGGATCGTCCTGCAGTTGCTTCATGCCCAGCGAGATGCGGTGGGTCTCTTTGTTGATCTTGATGACCTGAACCTTGATGGTTTCGCCGATCGTCAGGATCTCAGACGGGTGGTTCACACGGCGCCATGCCATGTCGGTGACGTGCAGCAGGCCGTCAACGCCGCCCAGGTCAACGAACGCACCGTATTCGGTGATGTTCTTGACAACACCTTCAACGGCCTGACCTTCGGACAGGTTGCCGATGACTTCTGCGCGCTGTTCGGCACGGCTTTCTTCCAGGATGGCGCGGCGCGACACAACGATGTTGCCACGGCGACGGTCCATTTTCAGGATCTGGAACGGCTGTTTCAGACCCATCAGCGGGCCTGCGTCACGCACGGGGCGCACGTCAACTTGCGAACCGGGCAGGAAGGCCACGGCGCCGCCGAGATCAACGGTGAAGCCACCTTTGACGCGACCGAAGATTGCACCTTCAACACGTGCATCGTCGGCATAGGCTTTTTCCAGGCGATCCCAGGCTTCTTCACGGCGGGCCATCTCACGCGAGATGACGGCTTCGCCGCGGGCGTTTTCAGCCGCGCGCAGGTAGACTTCCACTTCGTCGCCTTCGGCGATTTCCGGGGCTTCACCAGGGTTTGCGAATTCTTTGATGTCGACGCGGCCTTCCATTTTGTAGCCTACGTCGATGATGGCCTGGCCGTTCTCGATGGCGATGACCTTGCCTTTGACAACCGAACCCTCTTCGGGGGTGTCCATTTCGAAGCTTTCGTTCAGGAGGGCTTCGAATTCCTCCATCGTGGTTTTAGCGCACATATGCGTTTTATTCCTTTACAAGTCGCTTTTCGGGCCGTGCGGTTGGCTCCGCAGGTCTTGGATTTTCCAATTTGGTCAACAGGTTAACCGCAAAACAAAGAGGGCCGGCACATCCGACCCTGCTCGTCTTTCCCTGTATCGCGGTGTTTTCACCTTGTCGACAGGGCGTCTTTAGGCGGATTCTGTCAATAAAGCAAGGGGCAAGAGCCTCCTATTCGCCGCCCACCATTGATCCGCAACCGCATCCGTTCCTCGCCACAGGACAGCCGACACCGGGCAAGCAGGGCGCAGCTGGCTTTGCCACGCCCCAGCTCTCAATCCCGGCCTCAGTCGATCCGGGTGAACAGTTGCGCCTGGGGCTTACGCACCTTTTTCAGTGGCGCAAGCCAGTCCTGTTCCGCGTGCCGGTAGCCCAGAGGCAGCAACAGAACCGAACGCAAACCGCGCTCTTTCAAGCCGAGGATGTCATCCACTTCCTCAGGCGTAAACCCTTCCATCGGCGTGCAATCCACCTCAAGCTCCGCCGCAGCGGCAAGGGCAAACCCCAACGCAATATAGGCCTGACGCGCGGCGTGATCGTGGTTCACCCCCGCCTCACGCGGCAGATAAGCCCCTTTCAGATTGTCGTAATACTGCGTCAGCAACGGGTTGCCGCCTCCGCGCTCTTCTTCCATCTGCGACACCACCGCATCAATGCGATCCGCCGAGTAATTATCCCAAGCAGCAAAAACAAGAAGATGCGACCCTTCGGTAATTTGTGCCTGATTCCACGCATGAGGCTGGATCTGCGCACGGATCTCTGGGTTGGTGATGACAAAAACCTCAAACGGCTGGGTACCGGAGGAGGTGGGGGCAAGGCGGATGGCCTCAAGGATCTTATTGACCTTCTCTTCCGGCACCGACCGGGTCGGGTCCATTTTTTTGGTCGCGTAGCGCCAGTTCAGTTTTTCGAGCATGGGGATTGTCCTGTCATCAACGGGTGAAGACCGGACAGCTAGGCATTTGACTTTGAGGATCAAGGGGGACGCCAGGCTAACCTAACGGCAGGCTTCAATCACCGCGACCGCCCGGGCCACCGCGTCGTCGATCGACAGATCGGACGTGTCGATCAGCACCGCGTCCTTTGCGGGTTTCAACGGGGCCTCTGCCCGCTCGCTGTCGCGTTTGTCGCGCGCGATCACATCGGCAAGAACCTGTTCGCGCGTATCTGGCAGGCCTTTTGCGTTCAATTCCAAAAACCGTCGCTCGGCCCGCACCTCGGCGCTTGCGGTGACAAAAAGCTTCACATCTGCATCCGGGCAAATCACCGTGCCAATATCGCGCCCATCCAGAACCGCGCCGCCGTCTTGCAGGGCAAAGTCGCGTTGAAACGCAACCAGCGCCGCCCGCACATCCGCCAAAACCGCAACGCGGCTGGCCGCCTGCGCCACTTCAGGGGTGCGCAGCTCCCCCATCATATCCGCCGGTGTCAGTTGTTTGGCCGCGACCACGGGATCCCCCCCGGCCAGCACCTTGGCCCCAACCGCACGATAAAGCAGCCCGGTGTCGAGATGGGCAAAACCGAAATGCGTGGCAACTGCCTTGGAGATCGTGCCTTTACCGGCGGCGGCGGGGCCATCAATGGCAACTGTGAATGACATGGCATCTCCTTCCTAAAGCGTTCCGGCACCTACGGCCGCAGGGCAAACCGAAACCTTTCTGCTGCCCTTCCATCGCAAATCGCGGGGGGGAAGGGAAGCCTCCTTATTGACAATATACATGTCAATAAGGCATGTGTATTGTCATGATAGATGCCCTCAGATCCCTCCTCTGGCTGACACGCCCGCTCATGCAACGGGTGGAGGCACAGGTTGAGCATGGCCTGACCGGAACCGAGCTGACCGTGCGGATGCGCGCCGTGCTTGAGATCCTGCACCACCATGGCCCCCTGCCCGTGCCCGACCTCGCGCGTCTATTGGAAATCCAGCGTCAATATGTGCAGGTGATGGTCAATGACACCATAAGGGCCGGTCTGACCGAGAAATCCCCCAATCCCCGCCATGCCCGCTCGCCCCTCATCAGACTGACCCCCAAGGGAAAGGACTGCATCCGCATGATTTTGCAGCGGGAGGCGCAGATCCTCGATCTGGTCTCTGACGGGCTGTCACCTGATGAGGTGGCCATCGCGCTCAGGGTGCTGCGCCACTGCCATGCAAAACTGGAGAAACAGATATGATTGCCTTGTGGACCAGCCTTGCCCTTCTGGCTGCCGGAGTGATCTGGGCCGCATTGGTCTATCGTCACATCAGCCATGTCAGCCAGGGCGACAAGATCCCCGAACGGTCAGGAACGGCCCTGCTTCTGGTGGATCTGCAAGAGGATTTCTGGAACAGCGGGCAATATGATGAAACAGACAAAACCCAAGCCACACAGGCCATTCACGCCGCCGTCACCCGCGCAAATTCTGAAGATCATCCCGTGATCACCCTTCGCCAGGAATGGAGCACCCCCTCAACCCGCGCCTTTGCGCGTATCTTCATGAAAGGTCAGGGGCTTGCCGGACAACCCGGTGCCGAACTGGCCAACCCCTTTGTCGATATGGGGGAATACGAGGTGATCAAGCGCGTTCAGGACGGGTTTGAAACCGGCGCTCTGGACACGCTGCTTGATCAGCTGAACATCGGCCATGTTCAGATTGCTGGGCTGGATGCCGCCTTTTGTGTCAACAAGACAGCACAGGCAGCCCTTGCCCGCGGCTATAAGGTCACATTGCTGCCAGACGGACTTCTCGGCGCGCTGCCGAAAGCGACCGAAAAAGCGTTCGAGACCTTGAAAAACGCCGGGGCGGAGGTGATCTGACCCCGTCAGATCTCTGTCAGCGCCGGATCCCACTTGTCCGATTTCGGAAGATCATCGCTGATCTGATAGTAATCCCCCTTGTCGGCGCAATAGATATGCGCCGCCATCCTGAGGTCAGGCGCCTCATTCAGCGTTCCCGCAAAGATCGAGATCCGCTCACCACCGCCATCCCAAAACAGGTTCGACCCGCAAGTGGGGCAAAACCCGCGCGACGCCGTTTCCGAAGAAGCAAACCATTTGACCGCACCGTGAATAGTCAGATCTTCGCGCCGGGCGGCTGTGGCCGCGACGTGATGGCCCGAGGTCTTTCGACACTGGTGGCAATGGCAGGCGACAACCGGACGCAAGGGGCCGCTCACCACATATTGCACGGCCCCGCACAGACATCCGCCTTTGGCCGTCCGGGTCATTTATTGTCCCGCGTCAGCTGTGCCCCCAGTTTGGCCATCAGACCTTCAAACACCGGGAAACTGGTTGCGATCGGACCGCCATCATCCAGATGCACGGGCTTCTGGGTCGCCATCCCAAGGCAGGCAAAACTCATCGCGATCCGGTGGTCGAGCACGGTTGCAACCGTTGCCCCACCGGGAACCCCACCTCCGTTTTCAGCCGGGCCAAGCCCGTCGACCGACCACCAGTCCTCGCCTTCCTCAACCGTGACGCCATTGGCGCGCAACCCTTTGGCCATCGCATCAATCCGGTCACTTTCCTTGACGCGCAGTTCATGCACGCCCGGCATCTCGGTCTTGCCGGTCGCAAAAGAGGCAACAACAGACAGGATCGGGTATTCGTCGATCATGCTGGCCGCACGTTCCGGCGGCACAACGATCCCCTTCATATTGGGCGAAAATTTCGCGCGCAGATCCGCAACCGGTTCTCCGCCCTCTTCACGCGGGTTCTCAAACGTCAGATCCGCACCCATATCCTGCAACGTATAGAACAGGCCAGCCCGTGTCGGGTTAAGACCGATATTCGGCACAAGCACATCCGACCCCGGCACGATCAGCGCCGCACAGACCGGAAACGCCGCCGAAGACGGATCGCGTGGCACCACAATGGTCTGCGGCTTCAGCTCGGGCTGCCCCTTGAGGGTAATCACATGCCCCTCTTCGGTGTCTTCCACAGTAATCTCGGCCCCGAACCCAGCCAGCATCCGCTCCGTATGATCGCGGGTGGCTTCCTTCTCGACCACCACGGTTTCACCCGGCGCATTCAGACCCGCCAGCAAGACGGCCGATTTCACCTGCGCGGAGGCCATTGGCGTTACATAGCGCACCGGCACCGGATCGGCTGCTCCGATCACGGTCATCGGCAAACGCCCCCCCTCCCGGCCGTAGGATTGTGCCCCAAACAGCGCAATCGGGTCCGTCACCCGCCCCATCGGACGCGAACGCAGTGACGCGTCCCCGGTAAAGGTTGCGGTAATACCGGTTGAGGCCATCGCCCCCATGATCAGCCGCACGCCGGTGCCCGCATTGCCACAATCAATCACGTCCTCTGGTTCGGCAAACCCGCCAACGCCAACACCGTTGACGCGCCACTCCCCCTCACCAAGCCGCTCTACATCCGCTCCAAAGGCTTTCATCGCGCTGGCCGTCCCCAGCACGTCCTCCCCTTCCAGAAGGCCGGTGATGTGGGTCTCCCCAACGGCCATCGCCCCCAAAATCAGGGAACGGTGGCTGATGGATTTGTCACCCGGAACATGGGCTTCGCCCGTCAGCGGGCCACATCTTCGTGACGTCATGGGAATAGCAGGGCCATGGCCGGACATATGAGTTCTCCTCCTGAAGCGTTTCGGACCCCATCACAGGGATTTCCGAAAACACCCACAGCGTTGCAGCGCCCCACACCAACCCTCTTCAGGTTCTCGGAAACGCATCGTGTTCAAGATCTGATAGCGCACCCATTCAGGAGTTTCCAGCAGGGAGTTCCCTCAGACAGGGTTCACAATTTTCTGGTTGGAAATATCCTGAGGTGAATTGCCCACGAAGGGGGCAAGAGGAGCAAAGCTCCTGACAGGCTCATCGCAGATGAGCCATAGCCGCTGCGCGGCCCGAGGCACAGGCCGAGGGCGCTGGTCCGCAAGCAGAAAACCCCATCAGGGGCGCTGCCCCTCGCCTCTACGAGGCTCACCCCGAGGTATTTTAGGCAAGAAAAAAGCGCGCCTGGTCAGAGAGGATCTCAGATCCGGCGGAAGGTCAGGTAATGCGGCGTGCGGCCTTCACGAAGGGCCTTTTGCTCGTAACGGGTTGAGATCCAGTCGCTCCACGGCTGGCGCCAGTCCGAAGGGCCTTCGCCGAGCCACTCAAACCCCGCTTTCGGCACCTCTTCCAGCGTCTGGCGCACGTAATCTGGAATGTCGGTGGCCACCCGGAACTCAGCGCCGGGTTTGAGCACTTTATGGAAGGGTTCCAGATATTCCGGCGTCACGAAGCGGCGGCGATGGTGCCTTTTTTTCGGCCAGGGATCCGGGTAGAGCAGGAAGGCTTTGCTGATCGACTGCTCTGGCAACACATCAAACAGGTCGCGCACATCGCCGGGATGCACGGCAACATTGTCGCATTTCGCGTCACGTATCTTGCCCAGCAGCATGGCCACGCCATTGATATAGGGTTCGCAGCCGATGATGCCGACATCAGGGTTGTTCGCTGCCTGATGCACCATATGTTCGCCCCCACCAAATCCGGTTTCAAGCCAGACCGGCCTTTCCCCAAACAGGGATTTCAGGTCGATGGGCGCGCGATCGGGGTTCACATCCCAGTCCACGGCACCGGGGCTGAGGGCGGCCAGATCCTCATCCAGATAGCCTTGCTGGCTATCGCGAAGGTGTTTGCCCTTCAGGCGCCCATAGAAGTTGCGCCACGGGGCGCCCGATTGGTGATGTGTCTTTTCCGTCATGGCCGCGCCTGTCGCATGAAGTCCCGCCTGCGTCAAGGCCGCATAAGAAAAGCCCGCCGGGAAAGGCGGGCTTTCAAATACGTCATCTGCCGTGCTCAGAGCGCGTTTTTCAGCGTATCCACCAGGTCCGTTCGTTCCCAGCTAAAGCCACCGTCATCAGAGGGTGCACGACCAAAATGCCCGTAGGCAGCAGTGCGCTGGTAGATCGGTTTGTTCAGCCCCAGATGTTCACGAATGCCGCGTGGGGTCAGATCCATGGCCTCCATCACGGCCTTTTCGATGGCACTTTCGTCCACTTCACCCGTGCGATGGGTGTCGACCAGAATAGACAACGGGCGCGCCACGCCAATGGCGTAGGAAAGTTGCAGGGTGCAGCGTTTTGCCAGCCCTGCTGCCACAATGTTCTTGGCCAGGTAACGCGACGCATATGCCGCCGAGCGGTCCACTTTTGTCGGATCTTTGCCCGAGAAAGCGCCACCGCCATGGGGTGCTGCACCGCCATAGGTATCCACGATGATCTTGCGGCCGGTCAATCCGGCGTCGCCATCCGGGCCGCCAATCACGAATTTCCCGGTCGGGTTCACGTGCCAGACCGTATTGTCGGTCAGCCAGCCGTCGGGCAGCACGTCACGAATATAGGGCGCAACGGCGTCGCGCACATCATTCGGCGTCATGCTTTCATCCAGGTGCTGGGTTGACAAAACCAGTGAGGTCACCTCAACCGGCAGGTCATTTTCATAGCGCACGGACAATTGCGACTTGCTGTCCGGACCCATCCAGCTTTCGGTGCCGTTCTTGCGCACTTCTGCCAGACGACGCAGGATAGCGTGGCTGTAGTGCACCGGGGCCGGCATCAGCGCCTCAGTCTCAACCGTGGCATATCCAAACATGATACCCTGGTCACCTGCGCCTTCGTCTTTGTCTTCACTGGCATCCACCCCCTGGGCGATGTCGGCGGACTGGGCATGCAGGTAATTCGAGACCTTCATATTGGCCCAGTGAAACCCTTTCTGCTCATACCCGATGTCTTTGACACAGTCGCGGGCGATTTCTTCCACACGCTCGATCACGCTAGCCGGACCGCGGACTTCGCCGCCGATCACAACACGATCGGTTGTGGCAAAGGTTTCACAGGCCACGCGCGAATGCGGGTCTTCGGCAAGGAAAGCATCCAGCACCGCATCAGAGATACGGTCACAGACCTTGTCGGGATGGCCCTCGGAAACGGATTCCGAAGTGAATACGTGGGATTTGCGGGTCATGAGAAGTGCTCCATTGATACAATCCCCATCACGCCAGGAAGCCGTTGTGACGGGGGGATGCCTGTCCGATACATGCCCCCAGTAAGGAGGTCAAATGCTTTTGCCGCGTCGCCGGGCAACAAAAACACCAAGAGCGACTAGCACGAGCACGGTTAATGGAAGATCACCGTGGCGAGAATAAGGCGTTGCGGCACGCTTTCCGGGAATTTTTGTGTCAATCTTTCCAGACTGGCCCAGAGGCAGCGACTGCCCTATTTCACCATAGGCATTGATCACCGCAGAGACCCCGGTATTGGCCACACGGATCATCGGAAGGCCAAATTCGATTGCCCGGAATCGCGCCTGCACCAGATGCTGCTGCGGGCCTGAGAAATTGCCAAACCACGCATCGTTTGTGGCATGCAAAATCCAGTCGGCCCGCTCGGGGGCGGCGCGCAGGTCCTGAGGGAAAACCGCCTCATAGCAGATCAGGGGAAGAACCTTGCCCGCCTTCCCCAGATCGACCACATCCGCGCCCTGCCCCGCGGAATAGCCCCGTCCGAGCTGGGCCGCAAAGGCGGTCACGCCGAGCCCCGCCAACTGATCCCCAAAAGGAACATATTCGCCAAAAGGCACAAGATGATGCTTGTCATAAATCGGGGTCAGCTTTCCATCAGGGCTGGCCAGCGCGAGGCTGTTGAAAAACCGCACCCCCTCCCCTCGCTGGGCACCGAAGAGGATAGGAGCCCCCTGCCCGGCCTCAGCCATGGCCCTGCCCAATCCGCCTGCATCCCCCAACCGGTAGGGCACAGCGGTTTCGGGCCAGAGGACCAGATCGGGGCGCGCGCCGTTTTTTGCAGGAGCGCGGGTCAGTTCCAACTGACGCAGGACAAAACCCCGCGCATATCGCGGATCCCATTTCTGATGCTGCGGTGCGTTGGGCTGCACCAACCGCACGATGATTTCCTGATCCGGCAAAGGCGGTTTCGGCAGCGCCACCGCAAGGACGAAAACCAGAGCAGACAGCGCGGCAAGGGCCGCAAACATTCGGTAAGAGCGGAGTTGGGCTGCGCGGGCCACACCAGCAGAGACAAGGAAGGTCAGCGCCGACAGGCCATAAACCCCAACCCCCTCTGCAATCTGGGCCAGTGGTGTGTCGATCCAGGCAAGCCCCGGCCCGCCCCAGGGAAACCCTGTCAGAACATAACCACGCAACAGCTCTGCCCCAGTCAGCGCAGAGGCCAGCGCCATCCAGCGGGCTTGAACCGTGCGGGTCCCAAAGGCCAGTCCGGCGGCAGCGCTCCAAAAAAGGGCAAGCCCCCCAGCCAGTCCCAACACGGCAAAGGGGGCCATCCAGGCATGGCGGGCCGCATCCACGAAAAACGGCTCAACCAGCCAGTTCAAGGTGGCGGCAAAATAGCCAAGCCCCAAAAGCCATCCCCGCAACGCCGCCTGTTTTGCACTGGCTGCGCGCAACACGTAAAACAGCCCCGCGCTCAATCCGCCCAGCATGGCCCACCAAAGACCAAATGGCGCCTGCCCCAGGGCGGCAACCGCCCCGGACAAAAGGGGCACGAGGGGGACGCGGGTCACCACGGATTGCAGCGCCTTGCGCATTTCGCCCCGGATCAGCCCGGCAGACCGGTGGGGATCCGCACCCGCAGGCGCTTGATCCGGCGTGGATCGGCATCCACCACTTCAAATTCCGGGCCGGCCGGGTGCTGAATGACTTCACCGCGTGTCGGCACGTGGCCGGAAAGCAGAAAGACCAGCCCCCCCAGAGTGTCGATCTCCTCATCTTCCTGATCATCATGCAACGGCAGCCCGATTTCCGCCTCGAACTCCTCCAGCGGCGCTTTCGCCTCAACCAGATAACAACCCGGCTTTTCCTCGGACCAGAGGGCGGTTTCCTCGGTGTCATGTTCGTCTTCGATTTCGCCCACAACCTGTTCGATCAGATCCTCGATGGTGAGCAACCCATCCACACCACCATATTCGTCGATCACCAGCGCCATGTGGATCCGTTCGGTTTGCATTTTTTGCAACAGCACCCCGATCGGCATCGAAGGCGGCGCATACAGCAACGGGCGCAGCTGCGCCTTCAGATCATAGCTGTCCTGCCCTGTCGCCCCGTTGAAACCATGGTTGAGGGCAAAATCCTTAAGGTGCACAAGACCAATCGGCGTGTCCAGCGTTCCTTCGAAGACCGGCAGGCGGGTCAGCCCGCTGTCGCGAAACACTTCCACCAGCTCGGATTTGTCGATATCTACCGGGACGGAAACAATTTCAGATTTCGGGATCGCCACATCCTCAACCCGCATCCGGCGCAGATTGACCATGCTCGGCACGGTAAGCTGCGGGGCGCCATTGACAGGCGTTGTGGCTTGCACCGGCGCCTCTCTGGCTTCGTCCGACGGGCTGAGAGCCCCGAACACTCGGCTGAAAAACCCGGATCTGGCAGATCGAGGCTCAGCCCCTTCCGATCCGTCTTTGTCCTGCGCGCTTTGCGCTGCGTTAGAAGAGCCGTCCTGGCCCTCATCCATGTGACTTTCGCCCATTTGACCTTTTCCGTTGTCGCGGGAAATCCGCGTTTCAACCCCGGCGCTCCACTTTCAAGCGTGGAGCAACAGTGTTTCACTCATTCATATATGGATCTGAAATGCCCATCTTGCCAAGAATTTCAACCTCCAGCCCCTCCATAAGAACGGCATCTTTGTCGAGAATGTGATCATAACCCAACAAATGCAGCGTCGCATGCACCATAAGATGGGTCACATGGGTTGAAAATTCCTTACCCTGCTCCGCTGCTTCGCGCAGGCAGGTATCATAGGAAATGGCAATATCCCCCAATTCAAGCGGCGCACCGGGAAAGTCGGGTTCCGGCGGCAAAGGGTGCTCGCCCGGCTTCGCGGCCGCCCGCTCCTCGGACGGCCAGGACAACACATTTGTCGGCTGCCCCTTGGCGCGAAACTCGGCATTCAACTCTGCAATGCGGGCGTCGTCACAAGCCAGAACCGCAACCTCCGCATCCGCGACATCCAGATGCCCAAGCGTCTCTTCGCAGGCGCGTTGCGCCAACGCCTCCAGCCCCGCCTCTTCCCAGCGGGGATCTTCAAAAACGATATCGACGTCCATCTCTTTTTTCTTGTCTCAAATATCCCGGGGAGTCCGCTCAGGGAGCGGACGGGGCAGCGCCCCCTGCCTCGGTGGCCCGGCGCGCCTGTTCACGTTCACTTGCCGCGTCATAGGCCTCAATGATCTTGGCCACAAGCGGATGACGCACCACGTCTTTTGAGGTGAAATAGTTGAACGAGATCCGGTCAATGCCGCCAAGAAGCCGTTCCGCATCCCGCAGCCCTGACTGAACACCACGCGGAAGGTCTACCTGGCTGCGGTCGCCGGTAATCACCATGCGCGACCCTTCACCCAGGCGGGTCAGGAACATCTTCATCTGCATGGTGGTCGCATTCTGCGCCTCATCAAGCACCACAAAGGCATTTGACAATGTACGCCCCCGCATGAAGGCGAGTGGCGCGATTTCAATCCGCTTTTCTTCGATAAGCTTGGCCACCTGCTTACCAGGCAGGAAATCCCCCAGCGCATCATAAAGTGGCTGCATATAAGGATCGACCTTGTCCTTCATGTCGCCGGGCAAAAAGCCCAGGCGCTCACCCGCTTCCACTGCAGGGCGCGACAGGATGATCTTGTCCACATGACCGCCAAGGAACATGTTCACCCCGACAGCAACCGCCAGATAGGTCTTGCCGGTGCCGGCCGGGCCGATGCCAAAGGCCAGTTCGTTTTCAAACAGATTCTGCACATAGGCTTTCTGCGCTTCGGTGCGGGGTTCAACCGTTTTCTTGCGCGTCTTGATCTCGACGCCGCCACGTTTGAACATCTCCATCTGATCACCTTCGCGGGTGCCGGTATCTTCGCCCGACCCTCCCATGCGAATCTCGGCATCAATATCGCCGGGTTCAATCATGCGTCCCGCTTCAAGCCGCTGGTAAAGCGCGCTCAGCACTTCGCCCGCCTTGTCGCGCGCTTCCCCCAATACAACAAGATGATTTCCGCGTCGGATGATCTGCACCCCAAGGTGGCTTTCGATCTGGGTCAGGTTGCGATCGAACTCTCCACACAGATCAATCAGCAGCCGATTGTCCGGGAAATCCAGCAACACCTCATGCTCGTGTTCAACGGCGGGGGGGGCTGCGGTCATGTTTTCAAATCCCAAGACGGTCTCCGTTAGCGTGTGTCCTACCTGAAAGTGTGCCGAGAGCCGGGCAAGAGTGCAAGCCCTCTCACGCATTCTTCACGAACCTGACACAAAAAGGCCGCCGGAAACCCGACGGCCTTTCTTTTTGCAAATTCTACAACCATTCCGGTCAATTGCCATTGCTCGGCACATAGTCCCGGATGCCCGGGCTATCGGATTGATATTGCCCAATCACAGTGCCCGGCGGGTATTTCTTGTTACAGATCGGCAGACCGGACTTCGGATCGAAACGACGCCCGGAATACCCCTCAACCCCGTCATCAATCATCCAGCCCTGACACCCGTCCGGATCATAAACGATGGCGGCATGACCGTCAGCAATCGACACCTTGTCGCTGCCGCGGTCCTGACTGGTTGCGATAATTGCGTTTGGATTGCCGTTATATTGCTGCAGCCCATCGCCCCCCACACAACCGGACAGCACCAGAACAACAACCCCCATCACCAGCGGAAAAGAAGATTTCACCATCATTTGTCATCCCACGTATAGCATACCACTTCGACGCGGCGGTTTTTCTGCATATTGGCGGCAGAGGTATTGGGCACAAGCGGCTGACGTTCGCCAAACCCGATCTCACGCTCGACCACGGCCCCGACCGAGCGGGCAACCTTGGCCACGGCTGCGGCACGACGCTTGGACAGGCGCATATTGTAGCTGTCCGATGCGCGGCTGTCGGTGTGGCCGTATATGCCATACCCAAAGGCGTCCGACGAAGAGAAAAACTGCTCCAGACGCTTACGGCCCGAGCTCGTCAGACGTGCGCTGTCGGTTGCAAACAGCGTATCGGTATTTTCCACCAGGCACGTGTTCTTGGCCAGACAGACGGGTTTGCCGGTTTTCGGATCCACCCGGTCAAGCATGTAGCCCTCAAGCCCACCATCGGCCCACCAATGCATGCAGCCATCGTGATCGACCCAGACACCCCAGTTCACGCTGCCATAGACCGGCGGCGCTGATTGAGCCAGCGAAGGCGCGGAACCCAGACCCAGCGTCACCGCTGAGGCCATGGCGGCACCTGTGAAAATTTTTCGAAGAAACGTCACCACTATCCCTCTTCCATTTAACAGATTGGCATGGCAACGCGGGTCAAACACAGGCGCGCCCCCTTCAAAAAAGCACAAAACGACCTGCAAACCATACGAAGCGGACAGCCAAATTTACTCCCTATTAGAAGAGATTTTAGCAAATTTTGTGTTTACAACAAAGGGGTTTCCCCAAGGTATTGTGTTTCTTTTCAACACAATACCCGAAAGCCAGCCGAACTGTTGCTTTTTGAACCCTAAACCAGCCGCGATCTAGTCAACCAGCTCACCCGCAAGGGAATTGGGACCGCTCTCGGTGATTCTCACGCGACGCAGGTCACCAACGCCCACCTCACCTTTGACATGCACCGCATGAAGATAGTCGGATTTTCCCACCATCTGCCCGTCAAACCGACCCTGCTTCTCGAACAGAACGCCCACTTCACGGCCTACCATACCATCCTGCACTTCGCGCTGCTGTTCGGTGATCAGAGCCTGCAGACGATACAGCCGTTCCGATGCAACATCATCATCCACCAGCGCCCGTTCCGCAGCCGGCGTGCCGGGGCGGGTTGAGTATTTGAAGCTGAAAGCCTGACCGTATTTCACTTCGCGGATCAGCGCCATCGTGTCTTCGAAATCCTGATCATCCTCCTCCGGGAAACCGACAATAAAGTCACCGGAGATCAGGATATCGGGACGTGCCGCCCGGATCCGTTCGATCAGACGCAGATAGCTTTCGGCAGTGTGGCTGCGGTTCATCCGCTTGAGGATCTTGTCAGACCCTGATTGCACCGGCAGATGCAGGTAAGGCATCAGCTTCCGGCATTCCCCATGGGCGGCAATCAGGTCCTCTTCCATGTCGTTGGGATGTGACGTGGTGAAACGGATCCGCTCCAGCCCGTCCACGTCATTCAATGCCCAGATCAGGCGCGCCAGCGACCAGTCGCCATCCGGCCCCTGTCCGTGATACGCATTCACATTCTGGCCCAGAAGGGTAATTTCGCGCACGCCCCGTTCGACCAGCTCATTGGCCTCGCGCAGGATCCGCTCCACCGGGCGGCTGACCTCGGCCCCGCGGGTATAGGGCACCACGCAGAAGGCGCAGAACTTGTCACAGCCTTCCTGCACGGTCAGGAACGCCGCCGGATTGCGCCGGGCCTTGGTGCCGCGCAGCTTGGGCAGGTGTTCAAACTTGTCCTCTTCCGGAAACTCGGTATCCAGCGCCTTTTCCCCTTTGGCCACCTGCTCCATCATCGCAGGCAGGCGGTGATAGGTCTGCGGGCCAACCACCAGATCCACGAGCGGCTGGCGGCGCATGATTTCTTCCCCTTCGGCCTGGGCAACACAGCCCGCCACACCGATCTTCAGGTCCGGTTTTTCTGCTTTCAGCCCCTTGAAGCGGCCCAGCTCGGAATACACTTTCTCGGCGGCCTTTTCGCGGATGTGGCAGGTGTTGAGCAGGATCATGTCCGCATCATCCGCACTGTCCGTCTGCACATAGCCATCCGCGCCCAGCGCCTCGGCCATGCGTTCGCTGTCATAGACATTCATCTGACAGCCATAGGTGCGGATGAAGAGTTTCTTCGGATCGGTTTTCTGGTCGGACATGATGGCGTTCCCGATGGGTCTGGTTGGCGTGACGTTGGATCATCGCCGGGGTCAAGGCGCTCTCCTACACAAAAGCGCCCCGCGCTGCAACGCCCAGCGCGTTCACGATCGCACCTCTCCCATCCCCACGCCCCGCCGCTTGACCCGTCGCAAGCCCCATCTCCTCAACACGCCCCCTTGCAAATACCCGCAATTTCGTGATTTTTTAACCGGGCGCCCCCAGACTGTGCGTCAGGTGGCCGACTGGGAGCCTTTGGGGAGCCTTTGATGCGTTACGCCAATCTGAACGAGTTCTTGACCTCCACCCCTGCGGCCCTGGCCAAAGGGCCCATCGGCATGATCTTTGTCGAAGATCTGGTCGAAGTGGAAAGCACCATTCGCCATCACCATCTGGCCGGTTTCAAATCGCTTCTTGTTTTTGCACCTACGCAACTGAGCCTGCCACCCAGCCTGTCCGACCTGATCCACCGGATCGATTTCGACATTTCGCACGATAATGCCATGGTGGACGCCGTGAACGCGGTGATCAAATCTGCGCCGGGGGTCTGGCTCTATTATTGCTTCAATGCCGAATACCTGTTTCACCCGTTCTGTGAAACCCGCTCGATCGGTGAGTTACTGTCCTTCCAGACAGAAGAACGGCGCAACTCAGTCCTGACCTATGTCGTTGACCTCTATGCGGATGATCTGGAAACCTATCCCGACGCGGTCTCTCTGGAACATGCTTGGCTGGACAGATCCGGCTATTACGCGCTTGGTCGCCCGGACCCGGACAATGAGGGCCACCCCAAGGAACGGCAACTGGATTTCTTTGGCGGGCTGCGCTGGCGGTTTGAAGAGCATATCCCGGGCCCCCGCCGAAAGATTGACCGAATTGCCCTGTTTCGCGCCAAACCGGGGCTTACCATGCGCGCAGATCACACCTTCAACGATGAAGAATATAACACCTACGCCTGCCCCTGGCACAACAACATCACAACCGCGATCGCCAGTTTCCGCACTGCGAAAGCCTTGAAATCCAATCCGGGCTCGACCTTCGATATCGAAACTTTCAAATGGCACAACTCCACCGAATTCGACTGGTCCTCCCAGCAGCTTTTGGATCTGGGGTTGATGGAACCGGGGCAGTGGTTCTGACGCGACGACGCATTTCGAAAGAGACCCATTTCCGCGCAGGTGGTTTACTTTGCAGCCTATTTGTTTAGGGTTGCCCCCTCATCTTGAGCACCCGTTGCGAAACACGTAAGGGCCTCATCCATTCATCCCCCCCCCGACATCAAGAGGTTTTCATGACGGAAGTCACATCCGGCGCACAGGTCGCCATTCATTATACCGGCACATTGGAAGACGGATCTGTCTTTGACAGCTCCGAAGGGCGGGACCCGCTGTCATTTACCGTGGGATCCGGCATGATCATTCCCGGTCTCGACAAGGCACTGCCCGGCATGACGGTTGGCGAGAAGAAAAAAGTCACCATCGCCCCGGAAGAAGCCTATGGCCCGCGCCACGATCAGGCTGTCATGGATGTGCCGCGCTCAGATATCCCGGCCGAGATTCCGCTGGAGGTTGGGCTGCAATTGCAAATGTCCGGTCCGCAGGGGCAACCGATCCCGGTGACCGTCACCGCCCTGACCGAGGAGAGCGTCACGCTGGACGCCAACCACGCGCTGGCGGGCAAAACCCTGATCTTCGATTTTGAACTTGTATCCATCGGCTGATACACGCCCTGATCTTGCCCCTCTGCGCGACCTGAAAAGGGTATCGGCGAAGGGGGGCAGGTGCTCGGTGGCTCACGTCGTGAGCCTTTTGAGGGGCTCTGCCCCTCGCCGCGTGCGCGGCTCACCCCGGGATATTTCTGACAGAAAATGGGATAAGCGGCCCCGCCCAGCCCTATAGGCAGGCAAACACGTTACAGGTGGCGCGGTGCGTGACTGTGTGTGGTGTTGAATGCTCAGCTGCGGCGCAGCCGGATGACCACATCAACCTTGCTGATTTCAGCCCCTTTCGGCGCGTCTGGCAGGCTGGCGATTTTCAGGTCCTGAGCCGGCGCATCCATCAGCTCTTCCGTGTCTTCCCAGAAGAAATGAGGGTGGTTTGACACATTGGTGTCAAAATAGCTGCGCGCACCGTTTACGGTGATTTCGCGCAGAAGGCCTGCTTCCGAAAAGACCCGGAGCGTGTTGTAGACGGTCGCAAGGGACACTTTCTCACCGCTCTCACGAGACGCCTCGTAAAGGCTTTCTGCGGTGACGTGGCGATGTTCTCCGTCGCCCACCAGAAGATTGGCAAGAGACAGGCGTTGCCGCGTCGGGCGCAGGCCGGCACTGGCCAGCCAGGTTTCTTCAAGAGGGGATGCTGTGACGTTCATGACTCGGATCCGTTTCGTGGACCGTAATATAAGGGGGCTTTGCGCGGGTTTCCATGTTTTTTTACATGTGCATTATAAACGCCCTGGAAATGTCCGCCCCGGACCCCGGTTTTCTGGGGCTTGCATGCGCCCTGCCCTTGCGTCCGCCTTGGCGCGGATGATAGAGGAGAGGGGATGAAATGACACAAGATATGGGGCGGCTGATGGCGGACTATCCGACAAGCTTTGACAAGGAAGATCTATTGAAATGCGCACGCGGAGAGCTGTTTGGCCCCGGCAATGCGCAGCTTCCGGCACCGCCCATGCTGATGATGGACCGGATCACCGAGATTTCCGGCGACGGTGGGGCGCATGGCAAAGGCCACGTTCTGGCCGAGTTCGACATCACCCCGGACCTTTGGTTTTTTGACTGCCACTTCCCCGGCAACCCGATCATGCCCGGCTGCCTTGGCCTTGACGGTCTGTGGCAGCTGACCGGCTTCAACCTGGGCTGGCGCGGCTGGCAGGGGCGTGGCTATGCGCTGGGTGTCGGAGAGGTGAAGCTGACCGGCATGGTGCGCCCGGATCGCAAGATGCTGACCTACAAGATCGACTTCACCAAGGCGATCCAGACCCGTCGCCTGACCATGGGTGTGGCTGACGGGATCGTCGAAGCCGATGGCGAGGTGATCTATCAGGTCAAAGACATGAAAGTGGCTCTTTCCGAGAGCTGACCCCAATACCCTGCCCTGGTGAGCTTTGCGAGGCTTCGGGGCAATCAGAGGAGTGCGCATATGCGTCGTGTAGTCGTCACCGGTCTGGGCATCGTCTCGGCCATCGGGAACAATGCCGAAGAGGTTCTGACCTCGCTGAAAGCCGGGAAATCCGGCATCACTGCAAATCAGGATATGGTGGAGCACGGGTTCCGCAGCCAGATTGCGGGTATGCCCAATATCGACATCACGGAACATGTGGACAAACGCACGCTGCGCTTTATGGGGCCAGGTGCCGCCTACGCGCATATCGCGATGAGCCAGGCCATCGAAGATGCCGGTCTTGGCGAAGACGACGTGGTGAACCCGCGCACCGGCCTAGTGGCAGGTTCCGGCGGCCCGTCGACCAGCGCGATGTTTGCCGCCCACCAGACCGCGCTGAAATCCGGCGCAACCAAGCGGATCGGGCCGTTTGCGGTTCCGAAATGCATGGGTTCAACCATTTCCGCCAACCTCGCGACCGCGTTCAAGATCAAGGGTGTGAACTATTCGATCACCTCGGCCTGCTCGACGTCGCTGCACTGTATCGGCAACGCGGCAGAGCAGATCATGCTGGGCAAACAGGATGTGATGTTTGCAGGCGGTGGTGAGGAGCTGGACTGGACGCTTTCGTGTCTGTTTGACGCGATGGGCGCCATGTCATCGAAATATAACGACACACCCGAGAAAGCCTCGCGCGCGTTTGACGCCGACCGCGACGGGTTCGTGATCGGTGGGGGCGGGGCCATTCTGGTGCTGGAAGAGCTTGAGCACGCAAAAGCCCGCGGCGCGAAGATCTATGCGGAAGTGACCGGCTATGGCGCGACCTCGGATGGTCACGACATGGTGGCCCCGTCCGGCGAAGGCGGTGAACGCGCCATGCGTCTGGCCATGGACATGCTGCCCGAGGGCCGCAAGGTTGGCTATATCAATGCCCACGGCACCTCGACCCCGGTTGGCGATGTGGGCGAAGTGGAAGCCGTGCGCCGCGTCTTTGGGGAAGGCTCGACACCGCCGATCAGCTCGACCAAATCCATGACAGGCCACAGCCAGGGCGCCACCGGCGCACAAGAGGCCGTCTACTGCCTCCTGATGCTGAAACATGACTTTATTGCACCGTCGATCAACGTGGAAAATCTGGACCCGGCGATCAATGAGGGCGAGATTGCAACCTCGCTGGTTGAAAACGCTGGTCTGGACAGTGTGATGACCAACAGCTTTGGCTTTGGCGGCACCAATGGCTCGATGATTTTGAGCACGTTCAAGGACTGATTTCAGAACCTGTATTAAGAGGCCCTTCAGATCGCGTGAAATGGCGTGGCAGGGAGGGCCGGATTTAAGGAGCAAGATATGGCGGGATTGATGCAAGGGAAACGGGGCCTCATCATGGGGGTCGCCAACCAGCGGTCGATCGCATGGGGCATTGCGCAGGCGATGGCAAATGAGGGCGCGGAGCTGGCTTTCAGCTATCAGGGCGAGGCCTTTGGGCAGCGCGTGGCGCCGCTGGCCGCCAGCGTCGGGTCCGACCTGCTGGTCGACATGGATGTGACGGATGACGCAGCCCTGGACAAGGGCTTCGACGACCTGTTTTCCAAATGGGACAGCATTGATTTCCTTGTCCATGCGATTGCCTATTCCGACAAGGACGAGCTGACGGGGCGTTTTGTCGACACCTCGCGCGCGAATTTCAAGAACTCGATGGATATCAGCTGTTATTCCCTGATCGAAGTCTCGCGTCGCGTTGCCCCAAAAATGACCAATGGCGGCACGATCCTGACGCTGACCTATGGCGGGTCGAACCGGGTGACGCCGTTTTACAACGTGATGGGGGTTGCCAAGGCGGCGCTGGAAGCGTCGGTGCGGTATCTTGCCAATGACCTTGGCCCCGATGGTATCCGCGTGAACGCCATCTCGCCCGGTCCGATGAAAACACTGGCGGGTGCGGCCATTGGCGGGGCGCGCAAGACCTTCCGCCACACCGAGGCCAATGCACCGCTGCGCCAGAACGCAACGCTGGAGGCCGTGGGGGGCACCGCAGCTTACCTTGCCTCGGATTACGGAAATTGCACCACGGGTGAGATTATCACCGTGGACAGCGGGTTTCACGTTCTGGGCATGCCGCAGCCGGACAACCTGTGACTACACCCGGACAATGGGGTTGCAAGGCCACCTTCGGGTGGCCTTTTTCTTGCAAGGTGTGAACTGGCCTGCACCTATTATCACCCCTCCGGGGGCGCGTCGGGCTTGCGGTGGCCTCGGCTATGCCTCGGCAAGGGCTCTGCCCCTCAGCGCCACTTTGCAAGTGGCGCCTCACCCCGGGATATTTGACGCAAGGGGAGGAGAGGAGTGTGGACCCTTGTCAGGTTCCATGCTTTGGTGCGGCAAAGGTTTCAGGAGGTGGTGATGCAGAGATTTCAGGCGGCAGACGGCGTACAGATAGCCTATCGGGACGAGGGGGACGGCCTGCCGGTCTTGGCTTTGTCGGGACTCACGCGCAATTCAAGCGACTTCAACTTTCTCGCCCCACATCTGAAAGACATACGCCTGATCCGCATGGATTACCGGGGGCGCGGCCAGTCGGACTGGGCCCCTCACGCGACCTATACCATTCCGCAGGAAGCGCAGGATGCGTTGGGGTTGCTGGATCATTTGGGGATTGAAAAAGCCGCCATTTTGGGCACCTCCCGCGGCGGGTTGATTGCGATGGGTCTGGCAGCAACCGTGCGGGAGCGGTTGTTGGGGGTCTGTCTGAACGATATCGGTCCTGATCTCGACCCAGCGGGACTGACCTATATCATGTCCTATCTCGGCCGTCGCCCGGCCTGGCGTGCCTTTGGGTCGATTGTCGCCATGCGCAAGGCGGCGATGGAGCAGGCAGGGTTTCACAATGTCCCGGACACGCGTTGGGAAGAGGAGGTTTCCTACCTTTATGAAAACTGCGAAGGGCGCTGGGAAAACCGCTATGATCCGGCGCTGCGCAACGCCGTAGAGGAGGCGGGGGCGCAACCGATGCCCGATCTCTGGCCGCTATATGATTGTTTTGCGGGGCTACCGCTGGCGCTGATCCACGGCGCAAATTCCGATCTGCTGACAGATGCAACCGTTGCGGAAATGCGCCGCCGCATTCCGGCGCTGCGCTATGCCCATGTGGCGGATCGAGGGCATGTGCCTTTTCTGGACGAGCCGGAAGCCCTGATCGTCATTCAGGACTGGATCAATGACATGAAGGAGCGCGCGGCGTGAGCGTTTCCATTCATGATATCCGCGCAGCCGCCCGCCGCTTGGCAGGTCATGTCCGGCAAACCCCGATCCTGTCCTCACCCGCACTGGATGCCATTGCCGGGCGGCGAGTTCTGGTCAAGGCCGAGAACCTGCAGAAAACCGGAAGCTTCAAGGCCCGCGGTGCATGGGCAGCCATTTCGCAATTATCGGATCTTCAGAAAGAGCTGGGCGTGATTGCCTATTCCTCGGGCAACCATGCGCAGGGGGTGGCGCGCGCGGCACGGGCCCACCAATGCCCTGCGGTGATCGTGATGCCCTCGGATGCGCCAACCGCCAAGATCAATGGCACGCGCGCCCTTGGGGCGGAGGTGGTTCTGTATGATCGGGCGCACGAAGACCGCGATGCAATTGGCGCGCAAATCGCGCAGGAACGCGAGCTTACCCTGATCAAGCCCTATGACAACCCGCGCGTCATCGCGGGTCAGGGCACTGTTGGGCTTGAAATCGCCAATGCCGCCCGCCCGCTGGATGCCGCATCGGCCGAGGTGCTGGTGCCGTCAGGTGGCGGGGGATTGCTGGCGGGGATTGCCCTTGCGCTGGAACATGATGCGCCCGGAATGCGGGCGCGCCCGGTCGAACCTGACGGGTTTGACGACATTGCCCGGTCCCTCGCCAGTGGAACGGTTCAGCGCAATACCCAACTCTCTGGATCCATCTGCGATGCGATCCTGACCCCCGAACCGGGGGCGCTGACATTTCCAATCATTCAACGCCTCTGCGGCCCCGGTCTGGTGGTCCGCGAAGAAGAGTGCCTGCACGCCATGGCTCTGGCCTTTCATCATCTGAAAATTGTTCTGGAACCGGGCGGGGCCACCGCCCTTGCCGCCGCCCTGTTTCACCCCGGCACGCTTGAGGGGGACAGCGTGTTTGTCGTCGCCACGGGCGGCAATGTGGATGTGCCAATCTTTACCCGTGCCCTGGAGTATCTTGACCAATGACCGACTTCACAATTGCCTCGTTCAACGTGAAAAACCTGATCGGAGCGGATCAGGAGTTTTATCGTTTCCTGTCCTACACCCCGGAAGAATACGCGTGGAAACGGGATTGGATGGCCGACCAGATGCTGTCTCTGGACGCAGATATCATCGGCTTTCAGGAAGTGTTTGAAAAGGATGCCCTGCTGGATGTGGTGAAAGAGGCCAACAGGCGGGCGGGCGCGCTGAACGCCGCCACCATCCCGGACCGTTCAAAACGCTATCACCGGAAAGCGATTTTCCGCAGGCTGGAAGTTGATCCCTGGAGCATCGACAATATCGCCTTTGCCCCCAACGCTAATGACGGTGCTCCCGGCGCGCGGCGACCGGGGCTTGCGGTGCTGTCACGGTTCGGCTTTGTCGGCCAGCCGGAAGTTATTCAGGATCTGGATACCCCGCTGGACGTCCCGTTTGGGGAGGGTGGCGGAATGTTCCGGCTAACCCGTCTGTCCCGCCCGATCCTCAAGGTGCGGATCCCTGTGGGAGAGGGCCAGAACCGGCAGACCCTCACCCTGTTCAATTGCCACCTGAAATCCAAACTGGGTGAATTTATCCGCCCGGAAGGCGCTGAATTTGCCCCCGAAGCAGATCTCACCGCCTATGATCCCGTATCTCGGGCCTTGGGGGCGGCTCGCTCTGCCATGCGCAGAATGGCCGAAGCCTGGGTGCTGCGCAAACTGGTGGTGGAAGAAATCACAGCCGGCCACCCGGTGGTGGTTCTGGGCGATTTCAACGATGGCGAACACTCGGTCAGCTCTGAAATCATCGCCGGAGAGGTCCCGTTCAAGAACTATGCCTGGATGCTGCGCCATGATGCAAAGACCGCAAATGACCGCTATTCGCGTGACGAAAGCGCCGCCATCACCGACGCGATCGAGAAGGTGCGGCTGCATTCGGCGGAAAAGCTCTTTGTGCGAAAATCCCTGCGCGACATGGTCTATACGGCAAGCTTCGGCGGTGTGTTTGAAAGCATCGACCAGATTTTCCTCAGCCGTGATTTTCACCCGGACAATGATGATCGGATTGCCGACATGACCTATTTCAGCGTGCTGAACGATCACATCACCGATGGCTCTCACCCCGAGGCGCCATATAACAAGCTCGCTTCGGATCACGGTCAGATCATGGCCCATCTTACGCTGAGAGGTGGCAGATGATCCTGCCAGGAGAGGCCCCCGTTCCGCTTTTCACCACCGACACCGGCCCGCGTGAGGCCCCCGCGCTGGTCTTTTCCCATGCGCTCGGGGCGGATCTGACCATGTGGGACGCGCTGTTGCCGCGGCTTCCAGATGGGCTGCGGGTGATCCGTATGGATATGCGCGGCCATGGACAAAGCCCCTGCCCGCCCGCGGAACAGGGCGATGCCTACCCGATGGGGGATCTGGTCAGGGATGCGGCTGCCACGCTGGATCGGCTGGGGGTAAAGGACTGCACCTTCGTCGGCATCTCAATTGGCGGGATCATCGCGCAGGGTCTGGCAGCGGAACGCAAAGATCTGGTGCGCGCGCTGGTGCTGTCCAACACCGCGGTCAAGATCGGCACCCCCGCCCTGTGGGACACCCGCATGGAGGAGCTGCGCCGGGGCGGGATTGCCGCCGTGATCGGCCAGAACATGCTGCGCTGGTTTGCCCGAAGCACCCATCGAGATCATCCCGAGCTTGTGATGCGTGCAGCCGAGGTGATGCAGGCCACCCCGCTGGCGGGCTACCTTGGCTGCATGGGGGCGATTGCCGAAACGGATCTTTATGAAAGCACGGCGCGCCTGACCCTGCCCACCCTGGTCACAGCGGGCAGCGAAGACGGATCCACCCCCGCCGATCTGGTGCGCGAGCTGGCGGATCTGATCCCCGGCGCAGATTTCAGACTGATCCGCAGGTCCGGGCATATGTCACCCATCGAGCAACCCGAAGCCTATGCCAAAGCTCTGGTGGATTTCCTGC
The DNA here is from genome assembly GCF_025137635.1 of Aliiroseovarius crassostreae. NCBI lineage: Bacteria > Pseudomonadati > Pseudomonadota > Alphaproteobacteria > Rhodobacterales > Paracoccaceae > Aliiroseovarius > Aliiroseovarius crassostreae. Next base: position 2,307,622 of record NZ_CP080772.1, read on the forward strand.
ATATCACCAAACATATCTGACCCCACGCTGATCGTGACACCACGTCACGCCCATTTCCCTTGCCCCCTGCCCGCCCCCTTTGCACAGTATTGAAAACACCGCGAGGGAGCGTGAGATGCAGACAGTCAAAGCCGCCATTTGCCATGAGTTCGGCAAGGATCTGGTGATCGAAGATATCACCCTGCGCGCACCCGGTTCGCGCGAGGTGGAGGTGACGGTCGAAGCGGTGGCCATCTGCCATTCGGATATCTCATATGCGGATGGCGCCTGGGGCGGCCCGTTACCGGCGGTCTATGGCCATGAAGCCGCGGGGCGCATCTCGGCAGTTGGGGCAGAGGTCTCAGGGCTCCAGGTTGGGGACAAGGTGGTGGTCACGCTGATCCGGTCGTGCCAAAGCTGCACGCCCTGCTGTTCCGGCCAGCCCACACGCTGCACGGAACGCTATGACCAGACCCAAGGGCCAATTTCCTGCGCGGATGGCACGGCGCTGGCGCAGGGGCTCGACACTGGCGCGTTTGCACAAAAGCTGGTGGTGGGGGCGGCGCAGGTTGTGAAGCTGCCCGAAGACATCCCGTCACAGGTCGGATGCCTTCTAGGCTGCGGCGTGATCACCGGGATCGGGGCGGTGGTGAACACCGCCCGCGTGCGTCCGGGGCAAAACGTGGTTGTGATCGGGGCCGGTGGCGTTGGGTTGAATGCCATTCAGGGTGCCCGACTGGCTGGGGCCGCCCATATCACCGCAGTGGACATGAGCGAAGAAAAGCTCGACATGGCGCGAGAGTTCGGCGCCACAGCCGCCGTTCTGGCCAGCGATCCCACCCCGTGGAAAGCGGCCTATAAAGCGGCAGGAGGGGGCGCGGATGCAGTATTTGTCACCGTTGGGGCCATTCCCGCCTATGACAGCGCCCATCGCTTTCTTGCCCCCGGCGGGCGGATCATCGCGGTGGGCCTGCCGCATTCCGGTGAAAAGGCCCAATATGAACCGGTGGTGATGGGCGTGCTTGGGCAGGGCATTCAGGCCAGCTATATGGGCGACGTCGTGATCTCGCGCGATATTCCGTGGATGGTAGAGCTTTACCGGCAGGGGCGGTTGAAACTCGACGAACTGATTTCAGGATGCTGGTCTTTTGAAGAGATCAACGACGCCATCGCAGATACCAGAACCGGGACCGCGCGGCGCAATGTGATCGTGTTCTGAGACGGGGAATCACCCTCTGGCACCCCACCCGGCGCCCCGAATTCGCCCGCGCAAGGTTTCTCTGCTACACTCTCCTGACCCTCCCCCAAGGTGAAACTGTCTGTTTCGCCCTATTTCCAGTCGGTTTCCAATCCGACGCGCAGGCGAAAATCGCGCCTGTTGTGGGTGAACCCGATACACGAGTTTTGGAAAGGAAGATGCCCATGCAGATTTACCCGTTGATCGAATTGCTTGAAGGACGGTGTGTCAGCCTCTATCGCGGCCGCACCGAAGAGCCACAGATCTGGCATGTCGATCCGGTTAAACGCGCGCAGGAATATGCGGAAGCGGGGGCCGAAGCGATCCAGATCACCGACTTCGACGCCATGTCGGGCGATTACCGCAATGATGAAATCATCCGTGAGATCATCCGCACGGTGGGCATCCCGGTACAGGTCGGGGGCGGTTTCAAGACCTTGGAACGGATCGCTGAGTGGATTGACCATGGCGCGGCGCGCATTATTGTCGGCTCGCTCGCCGTCTATCAGCCGGATATCGTGAAAGAGGCAGCCCGCCTGCACCCGGACCAGATCATTCTGGCCGTGGATGTCTTTGAAGGCAAAGTTGTCAGCGATGGGTGGAAAAACAAATCCGCCTTTGACGCCTCAAGCTTTCTGGCCCGCTTTCAGGGCGATCCGCTGGCCGCAATCCTCATCACCGATATCGACGCCGATATCGGAGACGCCGAGGATACGCTTGCCCTGATCACTCAGTTGGCAGGCGAGGCCAATGCACCCGTGATTGCACGCGGCACCATCAACGACATCGACGACGTGTCCCGCCTGCACTATGTGCCGCATATCTCGGGAACGATCATCGGTCGTGCCCTGTTTGACCGCAGCGTGGACCTGGCCGAGGCGCTGGCCGTGGCAAAGCCGGAAGCAACCGCCAAGGCAGAATTCATCTGACCGGGGTGTGAGCATTCAGTCCAAGATCAGCCCGACATCGAAAGATGCCGGGTTTTTCATTGTCGAACTTTGTGGTTTTCTGACCAGCAGACCCAAGCAGGAGACCCCCATGCTGACCATCGGCACCATGGCAAAAAAGACCGGCACCAAGGTGCAGACCATTCGCTATTACGAACAGATCGGCCTGTTGAAAGAACCCGGGCGCAGCGCGGGGGGGCAACGGCGATATGATCAGGGTGACCTCGACCGCCTGTCTTTTGTGCGCCACGGACGGCAGCTTGGCTTTTCGCTTGAGGCGATCCGGTCGCTGCTGGAACTCGCAGATCACCCGACCCTGCCCTGCGCTGAGGCCGACCATATCGCCCAACAACAGCTAGAGCAGGTGCGCAATCGCATCGCGCGGTTGCAGGCGCTGGAACAGGAACTGGCCCGCATGGTCTCAGATTGCGGCCATGGCAGAACCGGGGACTGTCGGGTGATCGAAGTGCTGCGTGACCATTCCGAATGCCTGACCAATCACGATGAGATCGGCGCGTGATCCTCTCAACATATTGAAGCGCATTGAAGAAAGGCCCCGCACCGGGCCTTTCTTGTCGCGTTTATCTAACGTCACCCTTCGGGCTTCTCCCCGGCAACACCCAGCGCCTCATCCGCGCTGCTTTTGTCAAAGGCGCGGGTCCAACGTTCAAGTGAGGCCCAGTCGAAATAGATCGAAATCAGGGACGGGAACACCAGCACCACCATCACCATCGAGGCCAACAGGCCAAAAGCCACCGAGACCACCAGCGGCACCAGAATCTGCACCTGAGGGCTGCTGTCGAAAATGATCGGCACCAACCCGGCAAAAGTGGTCAGCGTGGACAGAAGAATGGGGCGGAACCGCGCCCGCGCCGCATTCAGCGCCGCCTTCTGATAATCCCCTTTCTCCAGATGGGTCTGGAAAAAGGTCAGGAACAGGATCGAGTTATTCACGACAATCCCCGACAACGAGGCAAACCCGATCATCGATGGCATGGCGATGGCCAGCCCCAACGCCCAATGGGCGAGGATAGACCCAACCAGCGCAAAGGGGATGGCAGCCATGATCACCAGCGGAAGCGCGTAGGACCGGAACTGGAACGCAAGGATCATATAAACCCCGATCAATCCCAGCCCCATCAGCTTGCCCAGCGAGGACTGGCTTTTGTTCTGCTCTTCCGTGGCCCCGCCGATGCCGATCTCAATGCCCGGATATTTCGCCACCAGAGCAGGGCCAAGCTCATCCGTCACCACTTTGGAAATCTGCGCCGAGGTGACCTTGCTGCCGTCAATCTGGCCGGTCAGCCGCGCCATTGCCATGCCGTTTTTGCGCGAGATCACCGGATAGCCGCGGGTCATCTTCATCTCGGCCACCGAGGACAGCGCGACCTGCTCGCCCCCTGCCAGCCGGATCGGAAACTGCTCCAGCTCGGACAGGGTCTGCACCGTTTCGGACAATTGGGCCCGGACGGTCAGGTTCGACTGGTTGACGCGGAAACTGTCGGTTTCTGCCCCCTCGAAGGCGGCGCGCAGCTGGTCTGACAGCATCTTCGGCGTCAACCCCACCGCATAGCCATAGGTGGTCAGCGCAAACTGCAATTCCTGCTGCCCCCCGTAAAGATCCTGATGCGCTTCGATCACGTCTTCTCGTTCCAGCAGACGGGCCAGAAGCTCAGACGCGGCGGTTTCCAGCTGGTGCAGGTCATGGCCTCGCAGCTCAACATCCAGATCCGCCCCGGCCGGTCCGCGAACCGATTGCGCAAAACTGCTTTGCACCAGATCCGGCATTGGCCCCGTGGCCCGCCGCCATGCCTCAACCACATCATCTGCCGCGACATTGCGCTGCGAGCTGGGCAACAGGTCCACCGTCACCGTGGCGGTGTTTGATCCGTTGTTCTTCACCTCTGAATTGGTGCCATATTCCACCAGCACACGATCCACGAGAGGGGCCTGCCCCTGTGTGTTCGGGCTCAGATCGGCATTCACCCTGGTCAGCCCGGCCACAAGCTGTTCGACCGTTTGAATGGTGCGCTCACGCGCAATCCCGTCGGTCAGCGCCACCCTGGCAATGATCGTGTCACTTTCGGATGAGGGGAACGGGATCACCTTGATCGTGCCTGAAACCACAAGACTGAGGGCCAGCATCAAAAGCGCAATCACACTGCCCAGCGTGGCATAGCGCCATTTGGCAAGCCAACCGGCCACCGGCAGGACCACCCCTTCCTTGAACCGTTCAAGCATCTGCGCCGCCCGCCGGTTTTCATGACCTTCTGGCCCATCCCCGCCTGCATGGCTCAGGTGATGCGGCAGGATCAGGAACCCTTCGATCAGAGACAGGGCCAGCGTGATCAGCAGCACGGTCGGGATGAATTTCAGGATGACACCCAGCCGCCCGGTCATGAACATCAACGGCCCAAACACCGCCACCGTGGTCAGGAAGGATGACACGACACCCGGCATCACCTCAACCGTGCCACGCCAGGCAGCCTCGGTCGCACTGGCCCCTTTCCGCCGCCAATTGTCGATGTTTTCCGCAATCACGATGCTATCATCCATGATCAGCCCCACCGCCATGAGTAGCGCGACAAGCGTGATCATATTGATGGTGATCCCGAACACACTCATGACAAACAGGCTGCCCAGAAACGACACCGGAAGGGCGGCGGAAATCCACAGGGCTTCCCGGATCGAGAAAAACAACCACATGGTGGCAAAGACCAGCACCAGCCCCATGGCGATATTCTTGACAATCAGTGCCAGACGCTCGTTCAATTCGGTTGTATTGTTGGCAATCACGCTGAGGGAGAGCGTGTCGGGATAGACCGCCCGTTCAGCTTCCAGCAGTTTCTCAACCGCGTTGTAAACCCGGATACTGTCATCCTCCTTGGATTTCGAGAAGGTGATGATCGCAGCCTGCACCCCATTGATATAAGAGGAAATATCCGGGTTCTTATCGCTCAGCATGACCGTGGCAATATCCCCCAGGCGCACCACGCCCCCCGCGCTGGTCTGCAACACGATCAGATCTTCCAGCTCGGCCACCGAGCGGCGCACATCCGCATAGCGCAGTGTGATCGACCCGGCCTTCAGCTCCGCATCCCCCAACGGGCGCGACAGGCTGCGCGAGGTGAGCGCACCGGTGATATCGCTGCTCGACAAGCCATGCTGGCGCAGGGTCGCCTCGTCAAACGCGACCTGAAATTCGCGATCCGTAATCCCGGACACACTGGCCCGGGACACACCCGGAAGCGCCAGAATACGGTCCGCCAGCCCATCGGTATAATCCGCAAGGGCTGCCCGGGTCGGCAGACCGGACACCGCAATCATCGCCACCACGTCGGACCGGGCCAGCACCTCGACCGCGGGGGTTTCCACATCTGACGGGAAGGTGGTGATGCCGGACACGGCAGAAAAGATGTCATTGAAAAACTGGGTCAGATCGCCGCCTTCCACCAGTTCCGCCGTGGCATTGGCCCGCCCGGCCACAGACAGGCAGGTCAGGTCCTCCAACCCTTCCACCCCAATCAGCGCATCCTCGATCGGCGCACAGACATTTTCATCCACATCCCGCGCCGAGGCACCGGGGTAAATCGCACTTACCCCAACGGTTGAGGCGGTAAACTCAGGAAAGGTTTCGCGTTCGATTGATGAGATCATGCCGATCCCGAGGATGCAGATCGCCACCATCAGCAGGTTGGCGGCCACCGGATGCCGTACGAAAAAGCGGATCATGTTACTGGTCCCCTTCCGTCAGGTCCGCACCCGTCACGATGCTCTCCTCCCGCACCGGGGTCAGTTTCAGCCCCGGCACCGGCGGGCGGGGATCGCTGAGAACCAACAGGTCCCCCGGCGCCATGCCCGAGGTCACGATCACATCCGGTCCAACCACATCCCCCAGGCTGACCGGACGCATTTCCAACCGGCTGTCCGCGTCCACCATATAGGCCAGCGCCGATCCATCATCGTTCTGATGCAGGGCCGCACGCGGCACCGCCAGAACATTATGGCGGGGGGCTGCACTGAAACGCACCGCGACAAAGCTGCCCGTGGTCAAGGGCGGGCGGGTGGCCTCAGACGACAGCCGGGTCGGGTCGGTCACACGCACCACAACACCCATGGCACCGGTCTGGCTATCCCGGCTGCCGCGAAACCGCACAATCTCGGCCGGCCAGGGGTCCAGATCCTCCGCATGAGGATACGAAACCTCCGCCCGCACGCCTGCCTTTTCGAACAGGGCAACGGGAACATCCTGCACCCCCTGCAGGTCCAGCGCCTGCATCTCTCCAAGAGCATTTTCGATCAGACCCGCCAAGGACCTCGGCTGAATTTCAGCCGTAATTTCAGACGCTTCCACACCATCAAGTGTCACCAGAACGTCACCGGAACGGGCAAACTGCCCCAGTTCAACCGCCGCTTTGGTCACGCGCCCATCGAAAGGGGCGAGGATGCGGGTCTTGCTCAAGGCCCGCTTTGCTTCGGCCACCTCCGCCTCACGGATGGCAATTGTGGCTTCGGTGGTCTGGCGCCGGGTTGGGTAAAGCTCCAGCGCATTGGTCAGATTGGTGGTGGCCGCCTGTTGGGCCAGCAGATTGCGCCGGGTGTTGTCCAGTGCTGTTTCGGTGCTGGCGCCCCGTTTGACCAACGCCTGAACCCGCTCGAACTCAGCTTCGGCAATGGCAAGTTTGCTTGTCTCCAGCGCCAGGCTGCGCTGGGTGTTAAGCTCTTCGCGCTGCAATTGTGCAAGCTGTGTCTGCGCGGCCCCAAGATTGGCCTCTGCCTTGCTCAGACCGATCTGGTAATCGGTGGCGTCAATCTCAACCAGAACCTGCCCCGCACGGATCATCTTGCCCTCTGCAAGCCCAGGCAACACAGACACCACACGCCCGGACAGCTCTGCCAGCGCGGACCAGCTATGCGCGGCCTTCACCCGCCCATATGCGATTGTGGACGGGGTGACGGTTTGTTCAGTCACCTCCAACACCCGAACGGCCAGCGCATGTTCACGGGCCTCTTTCACCTGCTTGGGGGCACCAGATGTCATCCAGAGAAAACCCGCGATACCGAGGGCCAGAGGCGGGAGGATCAACAGGGGTTTGACGTTCATATCTTTTCTCCGAAAGGGGCGCATCTGTTCAAACGTGGCAGCGCTGGGGTTCCGTCGCATAGATATTCCATTTTCGGAATATTTTCCATCACCCATTCATGCGCCCTGCAGAAACACTTCTGGCCGCGGGACCCTCAAAATTCCCGTCCCACAATGCCCCCGGTCCGAAAGGCGCTTTTCAGCGAAATTCGGATCTGCTACACCGGCCCTGCAGCAACGCAATGGCAGATCAAACCGGGCAGACGACGGGGGGCGCCAAACACGCCCTCTCAAGATTACCCTAATGATTTCATGATGTTGCAAAGCAATGAGAGTATTACATGCGGTCAGATGACCGTTCTGCGGCCCCGTAGCTCAACTGGATAGAGCAGAAATAGCACCCTACCACCTACCACATCCTCGAAGTCCTTGGAAACAGGGAGTTTCTTTTTGGTAGGAATCCATTTTCCATACCAAGTTGACAATATACGAGATTTGGCTGATACACCCGAGAGAAGTGCGGGCCGTTAGCTCAGCTGGATTAGAGCAGGGAACTTCTAATTCTCAGGTCGGGGGTTCGAGTCCTCCACGGCTCGCCAACCTTCTTTCGTTGAATGTCGAGTGTAGAAGTTGGCAGGGCAAAACGATTTAATTCCCTTCATTTCTGGATAATTAGCTGTTCGCAAGCAGGGTTTCCTCCAGCGAAGTTTCTTCGCAGGCAGAAAACGAGCAGCCTCGCTATTATACTTGATCAACAGCATTGGGTGCCGCCAATAGCTTTTGATCAATTCTCTATTTCAGTTTTTGAGATGCGTATCTATCGTGTATCAAGCCAACCGTTTTGAACAGCCGTCTATAAAACTCATCAAAAGTCTCAGGGAGCGTTAAGTTGATTTTGGTGTCGCGCCCATAGAAGTTTGTCCGGTTTTTGTAGACTTCGAACCGGCCCTCAGACATATCCGGAATCAATACAAACCGCTCAACCAAGCGGTGCCGTTTGAAACTTTCATAAATGCGAGCACTGATGTCCAGGTGTCCATCATGGACAATCCGATCTCTAATTGAGCTAACTTGACAGATCAGCTCGTCTTTCTGGAATAGTGTGCCCTTTGTATTATCCATTTTGAGCAGTTTTTTGTCACCGTATTGTTTAGACGCCCCTCTCAACTTCAGCATTTTTGAGTAGTCCCTTTCAACGCGCTCAACCTCAAGTGCCAGCTTTACAGAGTAGTCCAAAAGGCTTCTCATACGGACAAAAACCGTCTCCAAGTGGGCATGCAAAAGCGCAGTTTCTGCGGACGCTGAAGAGCGAAGCCCAGTTTTCTCTTTTCGCTGATACACGTAAGGTTCACAGTCATTCAGAATTCCGTAGAATTCACCAACCACCTGGCAAATCTGCGCGCTGGTTCGCTGCAAATTTGTCAACAGACCTTGGACATCCTGCAGATAAACAAATTTGTGCAGTATTGGGTCTGGTTTCGAGCTGGACAACAGTTTTTCAAATTGTTGTTTAGTCACACGACTTTCTGGTTCGATGCCAGCCATATGAACCCAATCTGGAACACGATCGTGAAAGACCAGAACTTCTTCGTTTGATAGAATTGATCTTCGAATGTGCGCATGCGTTGCCGCACATAGATTATCGAATTCGATATCAATATTGGTATCAGTGCGCCTCCAGTATTGATTGATATCTTTGAAGAAAGCCGTCGGTTGGTGGTCTCTAATCTCTTTTGACGGTTTCCCATTAAGGTTCTTGATCGGCCTTTCGTCCGTATCAGATACAGGCCAGCCTGCTACTTTTCTTTCAGCGGTCTTGGCCTGTATGGAGATCTTTGTGTTGCCTCTTCGTGTCTTCAATTTGCGAGTCATCTTTAGTTATTTGTTTTCGAAATCTTGTCGCGCAAGAATCACCAATAAACTCAAAGTCCAATGCGGACTGCCGCCTGCATCAAGGATCATATTCTCCTTGTCTACGCCAAGAGGGGATTTGTATCGAGGTTCTCCTTTGCAACAAGGTGTAATTCTCGGCCGCTCATGTTTGTGTATTGGTGTGAATTGGTTATCTCAGCCTTTACAATCTTTCAGGACCTATCCAGTGAAGCTACCTCGTTTAGTATCTTCTTCCGAAAATTTGTCGGAAAAATTAGGCTTTCTTCGAGAAATAATCCTTGGCTCCGCTCTCTGATTTGAAGCCAGCTTTCTTCGAAACCCTTTGTGCGCAGAACATTGGCGAGCATTATGCAGTTTTGATCACTCTCCCCAACATATTCTGCCAGATCGGTTAGATTGTGTGCTCTTTCGCTCAATTCCAAATAGATTTGATCTCTCGTGTGAATCTTGTGGAAAAGACCATTATCTATCGCTTTGGTGGCGAGCTCCGTTGGAAGCCAGCCGCAGAAGCGCATTCTAAAGACTTCGAGCCAGCAATCCTCGTGCCAGCGGTGGTCAATCCAAGCATATTTAGGCTGCATTAGTCACTCCCAGTTTGGGAGTGAAAATAGTCATCGCTATTGAAGGTGTCCATACCTTGGATGGCACAATGGCTGGCACGCTTCACACTAAAGAATACAAAAAACTGATCGACGCACTGGTAGCCGCAAGAGCCGAAAGGGGACTTTCCCAGGTTGAACTTGCAAAAGCACTAAAGCGTCCACCATCATTTGTAGCCAAGGTTGAGTTGTGCGAACGGCGCCTTGATGTGCTTGAATTTTGTGCATGGGCTCATGCTCTTTCAATAAATCCTCTGGATCATTTGCGGAGGCATGCTTCGCTTCCTCTGGTAGAAATTCCTCGTTAGTTTTTTGAAGGTTTCAAAGTATCAGTTTCATTTCTTCGAAATGGGATTGTTTTGGGTAATACAAACATACCGCTAAATCGACCGATGAAATTGACTTGTCACAGATGAGGCTTCTCAAGCAGTGTAGTGTGAGCGGCTCATTCCCACCATTTGTCGAGGGTGCAGCGAATGTCAGCCTTTGCCTCGGCTTTCAGTTAGGCGAGCAAGCTGCTACGCGAGATCCGCTGGCTCTACTCAGACATTTATGGAGCGTGAACTGATGCTGCTCACACCCCCCTTTTGCAATATAGTGCTTACATGAAGCAAAAAACCTTCAAATTTGCTGATCGCGCTAAGCAGAAGGCGCTCAGCCGAGCCCGGGACGAAGCCAGACTTAAGTCTGGGGAGGTCACGCCATCAGAGTTGCGCAAAGAGAACGCGTTCATCAAAGGTTCTGGGTTCGCTAAGAAGAAGAACGGATTCAGTGCGAGCTATCGACCAGAGAATGGCGATAAATATTTCATGGTGGAGACAGACGGCATTAAAATTGTTTCGGGAAGCAAGCCTGAGGAACCTGATGAAACCTCCTGAAGGCATAAAGCTTTGACCAACAATCTGCAAAAACTTGTCTTTATTGAATTTGAAGCTTCAAGCCTTTCGCCAGATTCTTGGCCGATCGAAGTTGGCGTTGCCTGGTTGGAGGGGCGTAAGGTCATTTCCCACAGCAAGATGATCAGGCCGCGTGCCAATTGGCCCTTGGACGACTGGAGTGATACGAGTGCAAAAGTCCATGGGATCTCTCAACTGAAGCTGGAAACAGCAGAAGATGCAGATAGTGTCGCTGGATGGTTGCATGAGGCCGTTCATGACCGCGTTCTGGTTTCAGATGCGCCAGAATTCGATCAACGCTGGCTGAATCGCCTGCTTGGTCAAGATGGCCCATTGATTGCGGATTTTGACCAACTGGCTTGGTCCGCGTTTTGTGACAACGGCTCAGTCAATCCCGGGCGGTTTCACCGAGTTTACAGGGCGCTGTCGCAGCGCGAGACTGTCCACAGAGCGGGCGACGATGCTGCTGCATTGTGTTATGCTTGGCGTGCAGGAGTAGGGAAATGATCATTGAAACGGCGCTTTTAGTTTTGTGTGTGAGCTCCGTGATTGCCGGATACGTTTGCTCCGCGATCCTTTGGTGGAAATCGCGTCCTACGCCAGAGCCCGACGTCAGCGATATCGTCAAACACGCGCCCTATCATCTGCTGCAGGAGACCCGAAAATGACAGGGTTTGAAATCGCATTCAGCGCCTGCGTGGGGCTCATTACAGCTGCTACTCTCCTATATTTACGTCATCTGGTCAGAACTTCTGGGCGCGATCCAATCAACGATCCTGACCTCGTCAAAAAATTTAAGGAAACCGCGCCATACCACCTGCTTGAGGGATCCTGCGCTGCATCTCGCCAGCCCTGACAGCCCATGCTGAAAAGCAAAGCGAACGGCAAAACACCGCAAAGCCGCCCTTTTTTCTAAATCACGCCATCGAACAGTTCCGAAGTGCCAGCTTATGAGATGGAGAGCATGGTTGCCACTTGCGATGTCGACATACCGACCTTTCTGCCAGTCAGTTGGCTCAGTCATTGCAATGGTAAACGGGCCTTGGCCGTGGGAAGTATGGGTGATTGAAGTGCAGGAAAAATTGTCCAACAACAGACAAAGTGAGGCTGTCGGCCCAATCGCACATTAAATAGGTATAGAATGATCCGAAATACACCAGTTTGGGTTGTGCTTGTCCACCGAAACGTATTCTCTATTCGAAACAATTGATTGAGTGCAGTTTCGCATGGAAAATCGCCATCCAGAATTCTTGTCCCGATGCATCTCGATAGATCTTGAGGTGAATCCCAATGATGCAAAAATATTTGCATTCGCGGCGGTTCGGATTGACGAAAGCACGGCATTGAATGCCCGTGGCGATATGCTGGCGCATCATCTGGATCAACTGGAAAAGGCCATTGCCAATCTTGGGCATCCGATTGGTCACAATTTCCTACATCATGACATGGAGCATCTGATTGCAGCGCGACCACGGCTCACGAAAATCATGCAGGCACCGATTGATACGCTGTGGCTGAACCCGCTCGCCTTTCCGCGCAATCCCTACCACCACCTGGTGAAACACTATCATGATGGGCGGCTTGCCACAGGGCATGTCAATGATCCCGAACTGGACGCACGGCTTGTTTTTGAAGTGCTGGCCAACCAGCTTGATGCCTTTCTTGAGCTTTCAAAAAGCGAACCGGCGGCGCTGCGGGCTTATCATTACCTGACAACCAGGGCGCAACCCGCTGCCGGGTTTGATGCAGTCTTTCGCTATCTGAGAGGGCTCCCGCCTCCTACTCAGGAACAGGCGTTTGATGCGATCAGGAAGATGCTGGACGGGCGCGCCTGTGCCAAACGTTTGGAACAGACGCTGGGCCGGCTTGCCAATCCGCAGAATGGCTGGCCCATGGCCTATGCCTTGTCATGGATCACGGTGGCTGGCGGAGATTCCGTGATGCCGCCTTGGGTTCGTGCGCAATTTCGGGAGGCGTCCCTGATCGTGCGGCATTTGCGGGATAGCTCCTGCAAGGATCCGGGGTGCGGATGGTGTGCCGAACAGAACGATCCGGTCCGAGCTCTCAACAAGTGGTTCGGGTTCGAGAGCTTCCGGCCTCAGCCCGTAGATCCGGATGGCAGGCCTCTGCAGGAGCGCATCGTTGATGAAGCGATGTCCGGCAATAGCCTGTTGGGCATTTTGCCGACGGGCACGGGCAAATCCGTTTGCTATCAGGTGCCGGCCCTCAATCGCTTCGACAAGATCGGTGCGCTCACTGTGGTCATATCGCCACTTGTGGCGTTGATGGCGGATCAGGTGCAGGGGATGGAACGATCAGGCATTTCCTGTTCCGTGACCATCAACGGCATGATGTCCATGCCAGAACGGCAAGACGCGCTTGATCAGGTGCGTATGGGGGATGCGGGCATCCTGATCATCTCGCCCGAACAGCTCAGAAGCACCTCCATCAGGTCCGTCCTGGCGCAGCGAGAGGTCGGGCTTTGGGCGATTGATGAGGCGCACTGCGTCTCGAAATGGGGGCATGACTTCAGGCCGGACTATCGCTATCTCGGGCGGTTCATCAAGGAGTTTTCCGGCGATCAGCCGCCTGCACCGATCATCTGCCTGACCGCGACGGCCAAGCCGGAAGTGGTTGCCGACATAATGGACCACTTCCAATCACGCACGGGCGTTGAGCTGCTCTCCCTCGATGGCGGGGCCTCTCGGACCAACCTGACATTCGAGGTGCAGCCGACAACCAAAAACAGCAAGCTGTCCGATGTTTTGAGCGCGATAGAGCAGTTGTTACCCTCGGATGGCCGATCTGGTGCCGTGGTCTATTGCGCAACACGCAAGGAAACCGAACGAGTCGCCGATTTCCTGAAATCTCAAGGTCTGGATGCCGCACACTTCCATGCGGGGCTGAGTGCCGATGACAAGCAGGATATCCAGGAGCGTTTTAGGGTCGGGGACCTGCGGGTGATCGCGGCGACAAACGCCTTTGGAATGGGTATCGACAAACCTGACATTCGTCTGGTTGTCCATGCGGACATTCCGGGATCTTTAGAGAATTACCTGCAGGAAGCCGGGCGCGCTGGTCGGGATCGAGAGGACGCCAGTTGCGTGTTGCTCTTCGCCGGTGACGATGTCGAACGCCAGTTCCGCCTGTCCGCCAGCTCTCGCCTTGCGCGACATGAGATCGGGGCCATTCTAAAGGCACTAAGGCGCATTGATGAGCGCACCCGCAAGACCGGCAAGGTTGTTGCCACGTCCGGCGAGATTGTCCGCTCCGAAAAGGACCTGGAATTCGAGCGAGACAGCGCAACGGATGATACGCGCGTCAAGACGGCCGTGTCATGGCTTGAGGAGGCCACGCTTGTCACCCGCGAAGAAAACCGGGTGCAGATCTTCCCATCTTCTTTGAGGGTCCGTTCACTTTCTGAGGCCAAAGAGCGGCTTGCCAAGGCCGATATAACCGTAAAACACCGCAACGAACTTTATGCAATCGTCGAACACCTGATCTCTGCTCCGACAGATGAGGGGGTTTCAACCGATGAGCTGTGCGGTGTCAGCGGGCTATCCTCGGGCGCTTTGACCAAGGCTATGGCCAACCTGGAAGCGTTTGGGATCGCCCGGAATGATGTGGCGATGACTGTCTTCGTCCATGTCGGTGTGGCGAACGCTTCGTCTGCGCGTCTGTCTCAAGCCTCCAAGCTGGAAGGCGACCTCATCAAGCTGATGCAAGAGATGGCACCGGATGCCGATAACAAAACCCCCACACCTCTGAACCTTGCAGAGGCCTGTCAGAATCTCAGGGACAGAGGCGATCACGATGTCCGGCCGGATATCATCGACAAGCTGGTGCGCGGCATCTCAAGGGATGGCAGAGGGCAGGATGGTGGTCGAGGCAATATCACGTTGCGCAAGGTCAGCCGCAACACGTTGCAGGTTACTTTGGCGCGGCCCTGGAGAACCATTGCCCGGACCGCGGAATTGCGCTGGCAGGCGGCTGGCCTTCTTCTCAACTACCTAATCGGGCGACTGGACAAGGGCGCGCGGGGCAAAGACCTGCAGGTAGAAACAACCGTAGGCGACCTTTTGGCACAGCTTACGCAGGATGCGTTTCTCAAGACCAGCGGCGCGCGCGACATGACCAAGCTTTTGGAACGCTCGCTTCTTTGGCTGCATGAACAGGGCATTATCACCCTGGGCAAGGGGCTGACCGTGTTCCGGCCTGCGATGACGGTCTATATCAATCCCGAAGGGGGACAGTTCACACAATCCGATTTCCTTCCGCTGGAAGAACACTATGCCGAGCAGACATTGCAGACCCATGTGATGGCGACCTATGCCGAAACCGGGTTGAAAACCATGGTGGATGCGGCGCGCCTGTCCGAGGACTATTTCCTTCTGAACAAGGATCAGTTTATGAAACGGTGGATGCCCGGCATGGCTCGGGAAGTCCGGCGGCAAACCACCAGCGCCTCCTGGAAGGCCATTGTGGAGGATCTGGGAAACAAGGTTCAGCAGAGCATTGTCACGGACGACCGCGACAGCACCAACGTGCTGGTTCTGGCAGGACCCGGTTCGGGAAAAACCCGCGTTCTGGTGCACCGCATTGCCTATCTCCTGCGCATGAAGCGGGAAGATCCACGCGGTATCCTGGTGCTCGCCTATAATCGCCATGCGGCCGCGGAAATTCGGTTCAGGCTGCGTGCTCTGGTAGGCGATGATGCCGCTGGCGTTACAATCTCTACCTGCCATTCGCTGGCGATGAAGCTGGTTGGCGCAAGCTTTGCCGGGGTGCAGGCCGACACAAGCGATTTCGACAATGTCATCCTGGACGCCGTTCGCCTGCTCGATGCCGAGGGGCTGTCGAAGTCAGAGGCCGAAGCCCAGCGTGAAAGCCTGATCCAGGGGTATCGCTGGATCCTTGTCGACGAATACCAGGATATCGGCCCCGAGGAATATGCGTTGATTTCAGCCGTGGCCGGTCGTTCGCTGGAAGATGCGGATCAGAAACTGAGCCTCTTCGCCGTCGGCGATGATGACCAGAACATCTATGCCTTCAACGGCGCGTCGATTGATTACATTCGGAGGTTTGAACAGGATTACAAGGCACGGCCATCCTTCCTTGTAGAGAACTACCGCTCGACCGCCAATATCATCGAAACCGCCAATCAGGTCATTTCTGCGGCACCGGATCGCATGAAAGTCGACCATGAAATCCGCATCAACACAAACCGCTCGGTCCTGCCGCCAGGCGGGCGGCTCGAACGGGCGGATACGGTTGCGCAAGGAAGTGTTCAGTTGCTCGACGTGCCGCGTGGGGAGGTTTCCCAAGCGGTGGCCGCCATTGATGAACTCATCCGTCTTTCCCGGCTGGATCCGAAATGGAGCTGGTCACGTGCCGCAGTGATCTCTCGGGACTGGAAAGGGCTGAGTGCGGTTCGATCCTACGCTGAAAAGAAAGGGCTCAAGGTCGAAATGGCCAACGAGAACCTTCCCAACATCTGGCGTCTCAGAGAAACCCAGTCCCTCGTAGCTGGCCTGCGAGCAAGGCAGGGAGAACTACTTGGCATTCAGGATATCCTGGACGTCCTGAATACTCAGCCTGGCAACAAATGGGTGGATCTTTTGGCGGAAGGTGTCGCCGAATTGGCGCGCGAGTTGAAGACCAAGGACATGCATGTCCCAGAGATCATCGAGTGGATTGCAGAATGGTCAAGAGACACGCGGGGAGAGCAGAGAGGTCTGTTGCTGCTTACGGCCCATCGCGCCAAGGGGCTTGAGTTTGACCACGTGGCCATTCTGAACGGCGGTTGGGAGCGTGCGTCCCGAAACGAAGACCGCGATGCGCCGCGGCGCTTGTTCTACGTCGCCATGACCCGCGCGCAACAAAGCCTGACAGTTCTGACCAGCGGAGAACACCCTCTTTTGAAAGACTGGTCGAAAGCGGTATTGCGTCGGCAGGTTGTTCCCGATCTGGGCGACAGTATTCCCTCGCGCAAGATCTACCAGCTGCCGAACCTGGATGTTGTAGACCTCTCTTTTGCCGGCCGGCAGCGTGACGGCCATGATGTTCACCCAGCCGTGCGGGATATTGCTGTTGGAGACCGGCTGACGCTTGTGTTCAAGGAACCGCGTTGGGTGCTCATGGACACCCAGAACAGAACGCTCGGTCGCATGGCAAAAGCCTGGCGCCCCCCCGATGGCCATATCCTCGCGTCCGGGTGCGTCGGAGCAATCATCAATTGGCGCAAGGCCGACAATGGTGAAGACTACATCCAATACCTCAAGCGCGACAGTTGGGAAACCGTGCTGCCAGAACTGGTATTTCTGCCAGTGGGCGTGGAGGAGGCTAAGATTTCGTAGCCAATCAACAACAAGAAGGTCAATGAAGTGATGGTGTTAAATGCAGTTCCCATTGTTGCCGAAGCTGGCATCGACGCCGATCCCAAAAGGGATACAACGTGGTTTCGAACAACGACAGGCGATGTGGATTTTGAAGGCATCAAAACAACAATGCACAATGCGTTGTCTGGACTTAGGAGACTTGGATCTAAGCCTCAGAAGATTTTGCGTGCACGATGAAATGACCAGTCCTCCAGTTTTGCATATATTCTTTGATATCAAGTAACTTTACCCGGGTTTGGATCGTGTCCATCACCACAGCGCTATTACCACCTTGGTGCCGAACGAGATTTCTTAGGATGATGCTTGTCGCGCGATGCCTGATAGGCAAGGTGGAGCCAATTGTCCAAAGCCCAATAATAACTTCCAAAGCAACTTCTATGTGTGAGGCCATCTCAGCACCTGGCTGACCAATTACGCTACTTAGTAGTTGGAATTCTTGCTCGGTGAGTTCACCAGAGATCAGCATCTTAGCGCCTATAAGTAAGCGAAAGCTATTTATGCTCAGGGCCTGCTCACCTGCTCCGAGCAGTTGAACTGAAGCAGAAACCACCTTTTGGGGAGAGATAAGTAGCTCCTCTTCGAGGTGGAACAAAAGCGCTTGTATCCATACACCATTTGTTCCGAAAAGCCCTTGGCCCCATTGCCTTAGATGAAGGTCTTCGGACACCAAAACTCGACCGCTACCATCACAGGCAAAAAGATCATCCAAGAACTCTCCGCCTGGGGAGTTTCTTACTCGAATTATCTCATCAGATGGGTCTTCTTTCGCAACCGCTGGTATAAGTTCACATGAGGCCTGCAGCCAATCTAAGTCTGCCTGATGGAGACGGACCTTGTCTTTGATCTCTTCCTCAGACATTTCCGACAGCACAATTCGGCCATCTTTGTAAGACATACTCCCGGCTCTGCGCTTTCCATCATCATCAAAGCCACCCATGGTCTGTGCCTCATGGAGACGACGAGTAAAAACATCTATTGTGTTCTGCGTGACACCGATTTGTCCGAATTCGTTTTCCACTACATCTGTAAGTTCAAGGCGGCGTAGCAAATAAACAGAGATTGCGTCGAGCAGGATTCCCTTCTTTCGTGCCGCCCTTAGCCATGCCGAGGCATTAGCTTGGTCTTCTGACTTGCACGAAGACACTTTTACCGCAGCACCGCTGTCGCGGTGAATGCCGAGATAAGTGTCGATCGGATCAATTCCCAATGTAACCCCGAGCATCGCCAAAGGATGGGATCCATTCTGGTATTCAGTGACTTTTTGTTGGCCGTATTGGGCGCGCTGCCTAAGAAGATCCATGACCTCCTCAAGTCCATCATCTTTTGTGGGATCGCACTTCACAGACGAGAATCCATCTGCATCTGGGAACTGTTCTTCAAAGCGCTGCATTACAAAGTGAAAAGCATCCAGTGCCTTGTGTTTGATGCGCACGATAGAACCATTTCCATCCTGCCCTGTCAGAGGCCACTCGAAAGAATCTCCCTCTTTCAGGTGCAAAAGCGCTCTGGCGATGGGGTGGTCCAACTTGATATTTTCCTGGCGCAGAGGAAAAAGCTCAATATCAGTTTCCAGGACATACTTACGCCGTTCACCTGACGGCTGAATCACCTCAACAGCCGCGTTCTCTTCCACATTGGTCAACCAGAGGTCTTTTGCTTCGGTGGGTGATGACCCGAGTGCCAAAACACTGGCGCTCAAAGCCATCCAGGAATGATGGTCGTTTGGGTGTTCGCAGTATAGCCGATACGAATAATTTCTGGCGCGTTCAATTTCTCCACAGAAAACAAGCAAGCTGACATATTGACGCTTTTCGGGGACCGCGCCGACCAAATCGGCGTCGTTCAGTTCTCTAACGACTCTACAAACCCTGCCACGGTCATTCATCCGAAGTAAGGCTTGGACATACCATTGAAGAGAGTTCAGAGAAGTTGGGTTCGCCGCAAATAGTTTTCTCGTCAGTGGAGTGGCTTTAGAAACTTCACCAGTTAGATTTGCTGTGTTTGCACCAAATTTCCAGCCGAAGGTTGAATTTTGAACGTCACTGGATAGGCGCTCGCTAATTTCCCTGGCCAGTGTCGCCATCCCGCCTCGAATGCAAGAGTCGCATAGAAGCTGCAACGCTGGGCTTTCATGCGAAAAACTCACTCTGTCACGAAGCAGTTCGCAGCTTTGACGATAGAAGCCACGGAAGAACAGTTCATTGGCAGCTTGGAAAACATCAAAAAATTCCCAACCGTCGACATCTTCGAGACTGTCGAGGAATTCTTGATCTTTGGTATTTTTTTCGTCTCCTACAGTGGGTAGGCCATCAACTTCTTCGGCTGCCGATTGCAACTCGAATGCCCTGGAATATGCTGATCTAAGAAGCACCAGCTCAGGAGCCCCGCTAAATTCAGCATTTAGTTCCTCGATGGCCTCATCCGCAGCATTTCGTTCCGATAGGCTTATCCCAATTCTGGCTTTCGTAGCCAATGCTTGACACCGAAGCCCATCGGGCATTGTCAGGCAAAGTGCAGAATTGATGCGTTCGAGAGCCGCGGCAGGCTCTCCGATTTGGGCTTCGATCTCCGACGCCATCACCTGAAATTCAGCCTGATCTTGCATTGGAGAGATGAGTTGAAAAGCCTCGGAAACCTTATCTTGTTGTAGAAATAGTGTTGCTCGAATTTGAGCGAGATCCTCTTTGAGATCTGGAAAGCTTGTTAATACTCGGTCCAGTAAAGTAGCTGCTTCAGCGTCTCTGCCATTCAGACGCAGTGCAACTGCTGCATTGTTCGCCGCCGATGGAAGTAACAACATGTTGGGCGGATTTTGAACCAGTGAACACTCAAGTTCATCCACAAGTATCGACGCGCATTCCGCTACATCTTTCTCGAAACCCTCGGCCGTCTTAGAACCCAGGAGAAAAGCTCGGTTTTGCTGTGCGTCCTTGAGGACTGCGTGCGCCCAAGTAGTTTTTAGCCGACTATTTTCAGAATCTGCATTGATCGCATCCCTGAGCATGGAGTCAAATTGATCAGGATGAACGACCTCGACGTAATCTAAGCGCGATATGATCACATCTTCATTCGATGTGTCGACATGCTCGTAACCTTCAATGTCAAACTCTACTTTGAGACGCTTAGCGGCGTTAAGGGAGATAGCGGCGCAAAGATTTACATGGTCACCTTCGGTCGAAAGGAGGCTTGCGGCATGTTCAAGAGCTTTCTCATCCCTGCCATCAATTAGATCCGCGAGCGCGAGCCCAGCGTTTGCCTTAGGGTGCTCAGGAGCAAAAGCATGTGCTCTTCTTAGTTCAGCGCTTGCTTTTTCATATTCACCGATATTCTGAAGAACAACGCCGATATTGAAGCGCAGGCGAAACGCGGCAAACCCATCACAAAATCTCTCATCAGCCTTGAGGCCTTCAAGAAGCTTCAAAGCAGTAGTGCTATCGCCCTCATTTGCAATTTCACGAAACTTGGAAATATGCTTGAACTCTTCCGAGTCATCATCTGCGATGGCGTCGGCCTTAATGGCTGTCTTCCAATCCGAACCTTCCCGCAGCGCTGCCTCTGAGTTCAGTGATTTTTGAAGTTCTTCTCCGTTGGCAACGTATATGTTGATGTTTTGCTCAACATTGTTGTTGTCCCCAACCACATTTGAGGATTGAGAATTCTGCTGCTTCCTTGAGGCCAACCAAGATTTTATTGTGGTAAACCCGATGTTCATTTGTCTTCGGTCTTGCCACCTGCAGAAGCGTTGAAATTCTGAGTAACAGAGTTGTTTTGACCTGAAACATTTGCGTTTTGATTGTTAGTAGAAGTCGGCTTTTCTCGGAACTTCAAAAACAATCCAATAACGGCCACGATTGCCACTACGATCCCCGCGATCAAGTATCCATTCTGAAGCATAATGTGTTCCCCTGCTTAAAAGCTTGCTCAAATAGCGACTTGTTGAATCGGCGCTGCAGTGTCTTCCAAAGCACTCAGCCATTAGGCGAGGCCAAATCGGTAAATTCTCAGATAAGTAACGCTGGCTTTCAACACAATAGTGAACTGAAAAATAGTGAGAAACTTCCCTCAGGTAGGGTGTTTTGCCCGACTATTGAAGTTGGAAAGGAAAAACCAACCCAAGCATCTGAGGCGAGATTCACTGAAGGCAAGTGGATTACTGGTGCCTTCTGTTTTCTCGATTAAGTCGACAACTACGTGGCAATGAACCACAAGGATGAATCCAGCAGCATCCGCTATAGGGTTCTTAGACTTCTGCAATCGCCGAATGTTACGCTTTGCGCCGATCGCGCAGAACATTTCCGGGTAGGTTTGCGCGAGGGCTGTCTTTCGTTGTGGTCTCTAAAGCGGGTGAGGGTTCTGAAATTTGATGTCCCAACGTCTCTTACGATCAAATCGCATTTTGTGCTGCATCACCCGGCTCGATGGGAGCTTCACTATCAAATACTTCCACAGAATTTCCCCAATACTCCTGATACATGGGGCCATGGCTTTCGGGCTGTTGTCCCTTTTCCGGCCGCCCCATCATGATTGGAAGCGGGGCAGGGAGATCGGGGCCAACCATAATTGCTTCACCCGCAGCCAGTGAAGGAATGAACGCAGCCGCGCTTCTGTCAAGATCCCCACACGCGCGCTCGATGGTGTCACGATCTCGATCGTTGGTGAGGCGATGGACGAACAATGTCCCAAGTTGGCTCAAGACATCTTGGGGGACATCCCTGGGGCGCTGTGTCGCAATTACAGTAGTCAGGCCATACTTTCGACCTTCCTTTGCTATTAACCCAAAGGCATCAAGTTTAACGCTGTTAAATTCATCTCCGACTGATTTGCCAATGAATTGATGTGCTTCATCCAGGAAGCAAACCAATGGGTTCTTTCTAAACCGCCCCTCTCGTGCCAAGTTTAGTAAGTAACGCCCCAACGCGTTTAGTAGAAGTTCGCGGGTGTTGTGCTTGAAACTCACACGCTCAAACGACAAAACAAGCGCCCTCTCATCGGGCGTTGCCAAAAACCGCTCAATCTCAGCGCATATGTCTAACCCGTCGTTTGAAAACATGCAGGCCAATTCAGGTGACGTAAGGAACGTTTCTATCCTAATGATTAGAGAGTTGCAGTATCCCACTGCACTTATGTCCAACTGCCCAAACAGTGAAGGGTTGCTATTATGAACAGGCCTGACACACTCGTTTCTGACCTGTCTGGATAAGGATGCAAAATCAAATTGGCAGGACTCGGCGGCCAGTTCATCGGCAAGGTCGAGCTCCGCTCTGCTGAATGCCACGCGGCTTTGGTTTGCCTTTTCAATTGTCCCTTGATCTTCGATCACCACATTTCCTACAGGATTGTCACCGTGATGAATCAATACAGTCTTACGTCCACCATCTACTTTTGTCGGGAATTTCACCTCGTTCGCCTGAAGAATGCGAGAAATCCGAAGGCTTTTGGTCGCCCGTCGTAAAGCTGGTCCTTGGCTTTGACCAGTCGGTGTAAGAAGCGCATGGAGATCCAGCTCAGACAGTTTTTCGCTTGGAAAGCGAGCCAATGGCTGATCGTCACCGGCCTCGCTGAATGCAAATTGTTTTGCACCGCCCACCTTATGGGTGAACTCTCCCGTGGGGTCGAATAAAATGCATTTTCCGCCGATCCGCACAGCCTCATTTACGAGGCGCGAAACAGTCCAGCTCTTGCCTCCACCTGTCGCTCCAAAGACCCCACAGTGTCTTCCAAAGAGCTTTTCGGGAGGAATGCTGAGGCTGGCTTCATTAAGACCAGATAAGTTCCCCAACTCAATGAAAAGGGGGGCTCCATCACTCTTTATGCCACTCGCCAGTGCACCTTTGATGGAAGCAGTCAGTGCTTCTCCTTCCGCATGAAATACTCCGTCTCCAACATTCGGCTGAGTGGCAATCCCCCGTGTCACCTCACCTGTCGTTTTGCTAACGGTCGCAAGCAGCTGAACGCGCCCTTGTGGATCAATCGAAGGATCAGATTCGATTTGAGTTTCCAAGGCACTACGTTGGCGTTCTGGAATTACGACTTCTGTAATACGCCCCAAAATCGCTGTTCGATCACAGTCGATGAAAACAAAGTCTCCGACAGACCCTTTGGATATCCCGCGGCGACCGAGGGGCGCAAACGCTTTAGGCAAGGTTAACTCGGTCATGTTCGCCGTTGCGCGAGTTACAGTCCCAATGCGCTTTGACGGGTCGATTATCGAAGCCAGGGTGTTCATTACTCGTCTGCCTCACGCAATTTTTCCAACCGATCTTGCAAAAGCTGACGGTCTGTTTTCCCCGCGATCATTGGAACCGCATCGACGAGATCTTCGAAGCGACCGTTCAACATAGTAATTCGCGTGTCACCCTGCTGAACGAGACGGGCGATCTTCTTCTGGTATGTGCGCTGTATTTCAAGGCTGAAGTCAATTTCTTGCTGTTCCTCATCAAACAACTTGTGGTCTGGCACAAAACCACAATCGCAAAGCACCAAGCGTAACGATAGGTTAGTTTCAAGAGATGACCAAATAGGCGCGCTGATGTGATCGTCCGCAAACCCAAATCCAGAAACTATTAGGGTCGTGTCTGGCTCGCGTAGTGCTGCTTGCAATGCTGCGAACATATCGAGATACGGGCTCTCGAAAGCTTCCTGATACTTCGAGGATCGAGGGTATATCAATACTGATCCAAGGGTATCGCTTGGGGTCTCCTGGCTTCGGATGACAACCCCATCAGATCGTCTTCTCCAGTCGACCGATCCGTGAAGCTTATAAAGTTGAAAGACGCCATCGAGATAGTTAGCTTTCGCGCCGGTTGTATCGCGCCGGACAATATCATAATCGAAGTGGTCTCGATTGAAGCGCTGCTCTGCGCTGTGGGAAAAACCGTCAATAAGAACAATGCCGAGTCCGAGGCCAGCAGTTTCGATGCATAGATCGTAGTTGGTGGTAAACAACTTTACTCGGTTCTTTTCAGGAGATCGGCGAGCAAATCTTTTTAGAAACCCAGAATGAGCCGGCAGTTCAGTTTTGCTCTTCACAAAACTAACCTGCTCCAAAATCGTAGCTTCCGCAGAAGCAACAAAACTCTTCAATGTATCGAGCTTTGGCTGCTCAGGAAATTCACCATCTTTCGGTGCTCGGACTTCCAGTAGCTCGATGGATATCTTGCACAAACTCAGCAGTTCTTCGATGTTTTCTTCACCGTTGGCAGGAACGTGACCAATTACGGACTTGGCAACGTCATCAAATTCAGCAGATCCGAAGTTTTGTCTTACAGCTTGCCAAAGATGCCACATGCCAGGCGCATTAAGACCGCCTTCATTTTTTGCGGAGAATGATGCTCCAGATCCGAGCAGAACTACCACATTTGTCGAATGAAGTGCCTCCATCATCCTTTCTTCGACATGTGCTCTGCAACCCGGCTTTGGCTTCTTGGAATGATCG
Organism: Aliiroseovarius crassostreae; assembly: GCF_025137635.1. Taxonomy (NCBI): domain Bacteria; kingdom Pseudomonadati; phylum Pseudomonadota; class Alphaproteobacteria; order Rhodobacterales; family Paracoccaceae; genus Aliiroseovarius; species Aliiroseovarius crassostreae. Next base: position 2,332,089 of record NZ_CP080772.1, read on the forward strand.
CTGGAGTCTTCCTGTTCGTTTTCCCAACGTAACCACTTACCTTCACGAGTGAGTAGGCGAAGTAAGGACTTTTCTCCCTCTGGATGATGATCCCAAAATTTTTGCATTAAATGTCTTTCCGTGCTGCAATTTTGGGTTGAGGTTATGGGGGTGGTCGCTCTTAGTAAATATGGCAAAGCAAATGTGCTTCATATGACTCGACGCAAGCCTATGATTTGGGTTGGGTGTCTTTGGCGCAATGCGCTGCATTGCTCAGGCATCATGAAATCTGAGAATTTTCTCCAGTGCTGTTCGCAACTCTGGAGACGAAATAGGCACCGTTTTCCTCTTTCTGTTTGCCGGGTGCGTAACGTTCAAACGACCTAAGTCATCAAATCCAAGTCCACGACGTTTCAGAGCGTTTGGCTTCAAGAATTCAGCTAAAGCTGCGATTTCCGCTTCGTGTAATGCTTGGTTCGTGCTGTTTGAAACGGCATCCACACCTTCTTCATGGCCTCTTTGAGCCTCATCGCAAAGGGTATTTCTGGGTAACGTTGGTAGCTTGCTGATGGTCCTAAGTTGATTGAGTTGTGTTTCCAGATTTCTAACCCGACCAGCAAGCAATTGGACCTTGTAACGAACTTGGTGATCTGGGATCGACGCGAGCTCTGCTTCGCTCATTACGACCGAACCAAGGTTCTGCGCCCTTTTTTCCTTGAAGGGGGAGGAAGAAGAAATGCTCTGAATTTCACAATACTTGTCGATGATTACTCTGAATGGAGAGTGAACCTTCTCGCCTGTCAACTTGTCCTGGCGCTTGTTCATTAGTGTTTGCGGTGCAATCGTTAGGCCAACGTTGGTGCTCAGCCAAGCTCTAACGCTTTTCATCGAAACCAAACCGCCATTCGACATGATGTTACGGCAAGCTTCGTCTACTTTGAGAATTTTGGTGGAAACGTCAGAACGTGCCTCAGCCGCCAGTTTTTCCGAGAACTTACGCGCATTGTTGATCAGCTGTTGATGTTGCGTTGATGTCATCACTTCGTCTCCTGGTTGCAGATGAGAGGTCTGTATTCTGCGCTGATGTTGCTCACTCCAATTACTTCTGTTCGACCCAACTCGCTTGATCCTGAGGTTGGAGTTGTTTTCGACATTCTGCGGGTGGCTTCGCGGTTACTGAGGTTTCGAGCAAACATTCTTCCATTTCCTTTGTGCTAAAGCCCATTTCTTCCAGCGTCTGGGCACCGCTGTGAAGAAGGTTTGTTTGCTGCGCACCGACCTTCCGAATTAGCCATTCGCTGGCTGCATCAGCCGCCTGCCGTGACTGCTCGTTGGATAAGCTCATCATCGAAAGAGGGGTCATGCCATTGTTGAACATAATCACGTCAATGAAGCGTTCACGCTCTGTTTCCAGGTCATCATCTTTAAGCACCGGGTAGATTCGGCTGCCTTGAAGGATAGAGTCAATAAGTTCAAACCGGGTTCCTTCACGATACCCTCGAACTTCTATGCCAGCGTCCGCGACCAAAACGGGAAGCCCTTCTTCGTTTGGAAGCGCCTGTAGATACTTGATTTGCTCGATCAGTCGGTGCCCTTGATGCATTGTGCTAAGCAAGCAGTCGAGATCATCCGCATGCCGCTCGATTTCATTCTCAAGTTGGGCAATCTGTCGTTTTAGAAGGGGAGGGATTTTGTTTACGCCCCCATTTTTTATGATGCCCGTTCTCTGGATAACTAAGTCGTCGAGCTCTTCAAGTTGCGTGTTGTGCTTCTTTGAAAGCGACTGAGCCTTCGCAGCAAGCCTTTGCTGATTAAGAACAAGTGGTGTCAGCCAAGGTTCACCGGAGATAAAGTGTCTACATTGTAGACAGTTTTTTGAACCACCGGGAACAGCAGCTTTTCGTCCATTTCCAAGATCAACGCCGTCATGACAACTGGAGCCGCCAAAAGGACATACTCCCAAGCCAGTATCGAAGAAAAGATCTGTCGTAATGCTACCATCTGCTACGCCGACAAGAGTGTAATCTTCATTTGCAACGGCAATTTTTGCGGCTTCTTCGATGCTTCGGCTCTTCAAGTGGTTTGCAAAATCTCTTGCTTCTAAGGCTTCAAACTTCAGTCGAGCACTCTCAAGAATGTCTGTCACATGTGCTGTATTGTATTTTAGATAGTAGATTGTCATGAGGACTGAGGCATGTCCTGCGACCAATTTGGAGAGGACTTCGATCGGAACTCCCGCTTCTGCAAATGCTGTTAGACCAGCGACCCGAAGTCCGTGCATAGTATATTGCGCAGTCATCGGCCCGCCTGAGGCATTGCGTGATAGGACTATGACCGCATCTTCTCCTTGAGCGTTTAAGCGCCGCTCAAGCTCGTCCATCAGTAGTCGCCAAAACGCATGGAGTTTGTTGTCAGTTGGAGGCGATACTCGGTTTCGACGACCATTGAAGTCTCTAAACAAATAGAATCTGTCAGGGATCATGTCGATTACGCCTTCGGGAGGCAAAACTCCTTCAAAGCCCTCAATCGCTTCCATATATGGAGTAGGAAGTTCAATTGGATTGTAAGTTTCTTGCCAGGATTTAAGTTGTTGAAATAGCTCAATCATAGGTGTGTATTTCCAGGGAACCAGATACCCTGACATCTCACCAAAACCATGCTTACTGTCGGAAGTCTTGTTTGTGTTCACATAAAAGCAAAAGTCCTCACCATCTCGATTGAGAACGCCTCGGCGCTTTCGATGAGCTTGCTCATGCCGTTCCCAAAAGCCAGCGGCAACGGATGTGTTCCTGACCCACTTGCCGGAGGTCAAGTCCAACATCTCCAAATCTCCTTCGCCTGAATCCAGAGATTTAACCTGAATTTTCCGCCAAGGGAGTTCTGTCATTGTGTAAACTAAGAATGGAATTACAGGATTCCAGATACGCTCAACGCGGCCATCCCGATTAGTCTCAAAATAGTGAGAATCAAGAGATTTTGGCCATGCCCAATCATCTTCGGTCAGGATTTCCTGAAGGACTTTTAGCCAACGCCGAGGCAGAGGCGGTGAGGCAGCCTGATTGCGTTTTGTGGGAGACCAATCGCGAGCTTTATCATCAAATCTCTTTCGTTCGGCTGGCATCAATACCGGGAAACCAAGCGAAGTAGCGTTTCCGTCTTCGTCGACAGCCACCATCTTTTCACTGATGAACCAGTCAATCATGTCAGCTACATATCTAACAACCGCTGCAGCACTGTTTTTGGGACCTATCTTGTCAACTACAAAGCTCTCCCAGCTCGGGTTTGCTCGTTGCTCCGAAAGAAACACCTCCGGTCTCCTAAACTCCTCCTCAGGATAGGATGAGAGCCATGACATGAAGTAATAGAAGTAAGCGTTCGATTGTTTGGTGCCCTTCGATTTTCGTGGGCCTGAACGATATTCCTCAAGTATTGCTATCCATCTTTTGAACTCTCTGGGAGGATCTGAGATATCTTTGGAAGAGAACCCTGTTTTGTTGCCTCCACGGTGCTGCCTGGGGACCAAAACGGGTTTGTCAAACCCGCGCTTCGAAGGGTAGTTCGTATTCATATACTGAGCTAAAGCGCTAAAAGCTCTGCGAACCCCGTCATGGACGCCAAGTTCATTCTTCCATCGGCCGTTATCTGTTTTCAAGGTTCGGACAAACGCCGCCCAAACCTCTTCGGATACATCTCGCAGGCTTCTCGCTGTTGAAGAGAGATGCAAGCCTAAGAGAATGCGCCGAATATTGGAGTTTATCGTATCTGCACTTGGCTGATTGTTTGTATATGCAAGGAGGCTTTCTCGATCGTTGCGAAAGAAATCGTGCTCGTCACACAGAGTGCGGTAGGCTCTCCGTTCGTTCCGAAATAGCTCAATAGCAAGATGTGTCGGGTAAAGCGCGCCAGTTTCTTCATGCAGCTTCATGAATGCGGAAATGTCGCCTGCGTCAGCATGTTTGCGAAACTTATTAAGAGCCTTCTCGGCATCATCAAGTTGACGCTGCGTTGCGTTTCCTGCGTGGAACTCAACCGATGAGCTATTTATCAAATGATCATCAATTCTTAGAACCGCCATTGTTCTTTCAACTCTGCTGTTTCGTCGTAGGGATCTGGCATCGGAGTGGTGAAATTAGAGAGAGGCTTTCTTGCGTTACTTCTGGCGCGATTCAGAGCTTCATTTACTTCCTGCCATTCCGGTTCCGTGTAGACACTTTGGCTCAAAATATGCCTGTGATGCATCGCTCTCTGAATCGCTTTCTGTGGAGCCCCTGCACTTAGCAAAGTTTTCCCATAAAAGTGCCTCAACCCATGCGGTGTTGTTCCATATATTTTGCCACGAGGGACAACTTCGCCATACGCCTTTTCGACCCGGTCCAATGCTCGGGTCCATGCTCGCTTGAATGCACTAAGCGAGTATGGGTTTCCAATGCAGGAAGAAGCAGAGCTACGATCTTCCCCCTTGCTGACAAATAAGAATGGATGATCGCTTTCGCCGCGTCTGATACGTGCGTGAACAAGCTCTCGCCTAAAGTTCAGATATGTTCTGAAGTAGGATGCAAATAGGTATTCTAAACCTTGGTGGATAAAGAAAACCTCCGTTTGGGCGGTTCTTTGATCCATGGGCAGGTTCTTCCAGCCAACCCATAATGCCTTCGAGCCCGCTTCATATCTGGGAACCAATCCTCGGTGACCAAGGTATTCTCGCCGAGAGCAGCTTTCGCCCATGATATACGTTTCGGCCTGCGATGGATGCCTGAGCAAAGGAATGCAACGTTCATTGCCATCCAATAGAGGAAAGGCAAAGTCATTGAACCACATGTGAAGAGGTTCTGATTGCCGTAGCCCTCCACCGACCAGAAGAAGAAAGATCATCTTGGCCGTAACGTCTTCCTTTTCGTAGATCGAGACGGCGTTCTCATTTTTCACAAAGCCCACTTCGAGCATCTTTGCGATAAGGGACGGATCCATATGCTTGGCTGATCTTAAGCCGGAAACAGGCTGTTCGTATCCAAGGTTTCGGCGAGAAGCTCTATGCAAACCTTTTGCCGAAACCTCGTTATTTTTCAGATGCTGCAAAAAACTACGAGAAGAGTTCGATTTGGATGCAATTAGAAACCCAACCATTTCAGCTTGGTTGGAAGGGGGGGCAGAGAATTCACGATACAGTGCCTTTAGCGGATGGTCCTTGTGCAGGTCTCTAAGTTTGTCACAAGCATACTCAACAAACTGGTCGATATGCCTTGCTGTCACAGCTACGGAGTTTGCAGACATGGGAGCCCAGTATAGGCCTGAGTTATCGACCCCTTCCTTTGGAATTGTTCCCTTTTGGATAGCTTCTATGAACGCATGAAGAGCAGCTGAGTGAATGTTCCGAATGCTGTTTGTGTTGTCAAATTGGAAGGACAAACAAAAATCGTAAAACAACCCCACCGATCGAGCTGCTTTGCGTTTCCAATCAAGTCGGTGGCCGGGATTGTCTTTGAAATAGTCAAGAAGGGGGTGAAAAACTCTTGGTTCCCCATCTGAAAAGAGCCAGAGTATGGGTATAACGCTGTTGGGTTCGCGGTCGACATGGTGCAATAGAACAAAATGATTGCGCCCACTAATGTGTCTCAGTTCTCCCAAGTTCCCCTCCACTTGTAGTATATTTTGATAGGGGCTTATTTTTTCCCAAACAAGAAAAAAGTCAGCGCTGGCTGGTGCGCAGCCGACAGATCTATTTGTATTTGTTGGGACAGCAGTTTGTGGGCAAAACTACCCCGCAGGCTGAGACACGCTTGAGCTATTTGAGGGCTCCGCGCGTCCCAGCCTGCTAATCGCTAAATTCGATGTCATCTTGAATGCCGAAATGGCCGCGTATGACGTTCGAAACTTTTAGTAGGTTGAGGTAGAGGTAATTAGGGTATTATTTGAGCAATTGACTTCTAATCAATAGGCTGAGGGTTCGAGTCCTTCCGGGGTCGCCACTCTCCATTCCCCCACACGGATATCCAAATCAAAAAACCAACTGCCCACCCGCTATGCAGGTGAGACAGCCGGTTGACCCGCCAGAGGCCCTGGCAGGTAAAGCGCCCGGTATGGCCGGATCAGGAAAGATTGCTGAGCTGTTTGGCCACGATCCAGGATACGGGCACAGCAAGGATGAACCCCAAAATCGCTGAATAAACAATGGGTTTGCCAGTATCAAACCCCATGGTCAGCGCGACCACGATGAATATTCCGGCAAGCGTTGCACCAAGCAGGGTGTAAATGACGGCGGTAAGGCGGAGCATGGCGATCCCTCATGAATAATATTCAATTTCGGGAATTCTTGCGCGCTCCAACACCCCCTTCCTTGATCTGGATCAGTCGCCCATCATTGCGCGTGCGACATAGTAACTCACGGGAAACCCTAAGATAAATCCAATCGCCGCCGCGCCCAAAAGCCACCAGAGCCCGGTGATCCCATTGACCAGTGCCAGCACCACCAGCACGGAGGCCACGGTGGACCCGATAATCCCGTAAAAGGTCATGACCAACTTGAACAACGGTGACTTCATCTTACTTCTTCTTCACGAATTTCGTAAGTATAACAATACGTTGCCCTTCCACGCGCCCTTCAATATGCTCCGCGTTATCCGGCACCAGAGAAATCCCCCGCACCGCAGTGCCGCGTTTCGCTGTGAACCCCGCCCCCTTGACCGGCAGGTCCTTGATCAGCACCACATTGTCGCCCTGCGCCAGCCGCGTGCCATTGCTGTCGCGATGCTCCACCGCGTCCAGCACATTGTCCGCCCAGGCCTGCGTGTCCTCATCAAGATACAGCTGATCCAGCAGGTCCTGCGCCCAGCCTTCTCCTAACTGTTTGAGAACACGGGCAGAAATTACCTGAACCGCCGGATCCTCGGACCACATGCTTGATGCCAGCCCGCGCCAATGCGCCGGATCCAGATCCCCCGAAAGCTGCCCCGCACAGGTGGCGCAGACCTCAACCGCCGCGCCCTCGGGACCACCGCTCACATCATATTTCACCAAGGCCGCATCGGCCGAACATAGGGGGCAGGACATTGGGGGGCTCCGTTCGCTCATCTCATCAAAACTTTAAACTCTTTAACGAGCATCAGGGGCGGATTTGCAAGTTTTCCCCCGCAAAAATCCGAAACTTTAAACTTTTGAAGGCCCAGAATGTCCACAATCCTGCCGCCCCTCTACGTCCGCCTGACCGACGTGCGCCTCAACCTGACCGAAATGATCAAACGCACCCTGAATGGCGAGGAGCGGATGATCATCACCCGCCACGGCAAACCGGTGGTGGCGCTGGTCACAATCAACGAATTGCACCGGATCTGGGCGGATGAGGATTACGAGCTTTACGGCCCGGTGAACCCCGAAACCGGCCACCGCCACGGCGCCGCATGGGTCGCCCGCACCGGCTGGAAACGCCCGCTGTTTGAGGCAGAGGTGATCGCAAAAGAGGCGGTGGAGAAAGCCGAGGAACAGGAAATGCTCACCCGGATCGAGGCCAAAATTCAGTCGTGGGAGGAGGAGGGCACGGAGACCGATCAGGCGTCAGAAGAGAGCGCCGAGGACGTGGGGCCTGTGAAGCGGAAGCGGTGGTGGAGGTGGTGGTGAGGGTGGTCACATAGCAGGGACAGCGCCCGACCCTGGGTGGGCGTTGGAACAGTCCTGTTTGGCACCCGATCGCAACCCCCAATACGTTGATCCAAGTTTCAACCTCGCAAAAGCGCCCTCCCGTGGGGAGGGTCGGGCGCTGCCCCTGCGGGGCGGGAGCTAGAATGGGATTATATCCTCGCCAGCCTCCGGCACAATTAACTCAAGCAGCCGCGCAAAAAGAGGGTCCGGCAACTGCCCAGCATACTTGTCTTTTATATTCTCAAATAGTGACTGAAGATCTTCATCTTGGATGATCCACATAATCTGAGAGTTTTGTTCTGCTGCGCTCACAATCCGATCGATTTGCTTGTTTGAGAAAAATTCCACCGCCATTAATCGCTGAACAGCAGAGTGAGTTGATGCAAATGATCCACTGCTTTCAAATTGCTCAACCGCAAGCGATGCTTCTTCATATGCCTCAATCTTAATGCCCGGAAACTTAGCCCGCATAAAATCACGCAAAGAAGGGAAGTAATCCAAAGTAGAGAAGAGATTATCATCAAGCTCTTTTAATAAGAACTCATTGAACGCCCCATCGTGCAGCACGCTTTTATAATCTTTATCTTGAGAGACGAAGCATATTTCTTCCAAGAAACCCAGCTTTGAAACAATACATTCCCAGTTGAGTGCGTCTCCCAAACTCCCTTGCTTTCCCGGAGGATTTCCCTTCTCAACTCTATATTTTGCTTTTTCAAAGATATCGTCTGAAACAGAGATTATTTCTGATTTTTCAAAGATCTCTTTAATCAACAGGTCAGCAGCCAGTTGTGTCTTGGCAGCCTTCTCGAAAACAGATTTCATTAATGCCGTATGTGCTTTGGTGTAGCTTTTTATACTGGCATCAAAATCCGAAAACTGTTCCAGCTCTCGAACCAGCGCTGGAATCGACCTATTCGGAGGTTTTCGAAATTCCGAAAGAGCAATCTGAATTTTGGATTCTCGATTTCGCCAAAACTCATCGATGACCTGCTCCGGCAATAGGAAGTTAATCTCACCTTCTTGAGACAAAATGAACAACTTACGAAATTGCTCGATGTCATCATCTGAGAACGCATACAAAGAGAGAAAGACGTTTGTATCAACGAATAAGCTAATCGCCATTCTCGCACCTCAATCCATGGTAGATTCTCTCTGCTATTTCTAGCTTTTCCATTCCGCTAAATCCAGATAATACAAGCGAAAATTCGAGAAGGATGGCGCCCGACCATGGGTGGGCGCAGGGACAGGCACGTTTGGCACCCGACCGCTCCCATCAATACGTTGATCCAACTTGCTCCGTAGCTAAGGCGCCCTCCGTTTTGCCGGAGGCAAACCTACGGTTTGACGGGGAGGGCCGGGCGCTGTCCGGTGTGCCACCGGACGGGAGGGGGTGTGAGGGGCGGTGGGTAAAAGAAAAGCCCCGCGTGTGGCGAGGCTTTGGGGCGGTGATTGCCGCTAGATTTTCGCAGAACATGCAGGGGGTGCGCACGCGATTTACTGTGTAATTCGCTGTCACCGCAGAACAGCAACGAGTGGGCACGCGATTGGCTTTGCCAATCTCTTCCGCCCACCAAATGAAAAGGGCCTCTTGCGAGGCCCTTTTCATTTAGTTGTCCATTTTCAGCGCGCTGATAAATGCTTCCTGCGGGATGTCCACTTTCCCGAACTGGCGCATCTTCTTCTTACCCGCCTTCTGCTTCTCCAGCAGTTTCTTTTTCCGGGTCGCATCGCCGCCATAACATTTCGCGGTCACGTCTTTGCGCATCGCCGAGAGGGTCTCGCGCGCGATCACCTTGCCGCCAATCGCCGCCTGGATCGGGATTTTGAACATGTGGCGGGGAATGAGGTCCTTCAGTTTCTCGACCATCGCCCGGCCACGCATTTCGGCGCGGTCGCGGTGCACCATGGTCGAGAGCGCGTCCACCGGCTCATCATTCACAAGGATCGACATCTTCACCAGATTGTCCTCGCGATAGCCCTCCATCTGGTAGTCGAAACTCGCATACCCTTTTGTGACCGATTTCAGGCGATCATAGAAGTCAAACACCACCTCGTTGAGCGGCAGGTCATAGACCGTCATCGCGCGCGAGCCCGCATAGGTCAGGTCCATCTGGATACCGCGGCGGTCCTGGCACAGTTTCAGCACGTCGCCCAGATATTCGTCCGGCACCATGATGGTGGCCTTGATGCGCGGCTCTTCCATATGATCGACCTTTGAGAGGTCGGGCATGTCGGCGGGGTTGTGCAGCTCAATCATCGAGCCGTCTTTCATATAGACGTGATAGATCACGCTGGGCGCGGTGGTGATCAGTTCGATATTGTATTCGCGCTCGATCCGGTCGCGGATCACTTCGAGGTGCAAAAGCCCAAGGAAACCGCAGCGGAAGCCAAAGCCCAGCGCGGCCGAGGTTTCCATTTCGTAAGAGAAGGACGCATCGTTCAGCGCCAGTTTCTCAATCGAGTCGCGCAGGTCTTCAAATTCGGCACTGTCGACCGGGAACAGGCCACAGAACACCACCGGCTGCGAGGGTTTGAAGCCCGGCAGCGCCTCGGTTGTGCCCTTTTTCTCATGGGTGATCGTGTCCCCCACGCGGGTGTCGCGCACCTGTTTGATCGAGGCGGTGAGAAAGCCGATTTCGCCCGGACCCAGCACGTCAATCGGCTTCATCTCGGGGGTGAAGACACCGACGCGGTCCACCGGGTAAACGGCGTTGGTCGACATCATGCGGATGCGCTCGCCCTTTTTCAGCTTGCCGTCGATGATCCGCACCAGAACGATCACGCCCAGATAGGCGTCATACCAGCTGTCCACCAGCATCGCCTTCAGCGGCGCATCCGGGTCGCCCTTGGGGGCGGGCAGTTCGGTGACAATCGCCTCAAGCGTTTCACGGATGCCAACCCCGGTTTTGGCAGAGACCTGAATGGCGCCGGAGGCATCAATGCCGATCACATCCTCGATCTGTTCGGCCACGCGGTCACATTCCGAGGCGGGCAGGTCGATCTTGTTCAGAACCGGCACAATCTCGTGATCCGCTTCAATCGCCTGATAGACATTGGCCAGCGTCTGCGCCTCGACCCCTTGGGTGCTGTCCACCACCAAGAGCGAGCCTTCGACCGCGCGCATCGAGCGGCTGACTTCATAGGCGAAGTCAACATGGCCCGGCGTGTCGATCAGGTTCAGCACGTAATTCTCGCCATCCTCGGCGGTATATTCGATCCGCACCGTGTTGGCCTTGATGGTGATGCCGCGCTCACGCTCGATATCCATACTGTCGAGCATCTGCTCTTTCATATCCCGATCGGCGACGGTGTTCGTCTCCTGGATCAGGCGATCGGCCAGCGTGGATTTCCCGTGGTCGATATGGGCCACGATCGAGAAATTGCGGATGTGTTTCAGGTCAGTCATAAGAGGAGCGTATTATAGGGATTTGGGGATTGGTCAAGAAGAACCAGTGAACCGACGAACGCAGAGTAAATTACCATGGACGTCCACAACGACTTTGTAGATTTCTTTTATCCGGCATTTGAAAAGCAGGGTGACATAATTGAATCCGTCATCCTTGGTCGCTGCATGTTGAGAGGTCTAGTTCTACTAGCTGACGAAACGTCAGGCACACAGCACATTTTTCCTGACCAGATAGCTTTAGAAGCACTGCGCATTGCTCAAGCGGTAATCTGCAATCATCGGCCGGAGGGTGAAAACACCAGTTGGGGCATTGAGTGGAGTGACGAGGAAACCTACTTCTCGGCGCTATACAAAGGCGTCGAATTCCAAATCACATTTCACGAAACAGGTAACAGGTTCGAGATTTTTCGCCAAAAGACCCCCTATGGTGAATTCTACTCATCTTACGCAGATTCTACTGGAGCGTTTGAAATTTCTCCAGTGGATCTGGATGAGGGAAACCTGATGAGAGATTCGGTGAGGTTGACCACCGACGATGTGCCCGCCGAGGTCATTCGTTCCATGCCTCTCTGGAAACATCCAGACTCAATACAAATCGACGACGCTGTTAAAACTTTGCAACAGTATTTCACTTCCAACGGAACTGTCTGGTCCTTCTGGCGCGAGTGGTATCAAGGCTTTCTCGACGGCAAACCGCTCGACTGGGAGCTGCAACGCCGCGTGGCGCTGATCCCGGATGCGGACTGGGAGCAAGGCCCGGAACATATTGCCCGCCTGATCGAAGAAATCCGCGCGCGGTTTGAACTGGAAAAGCGCATTGAAGATCTGGAGACTGAAAAGCAGGTCTGGCAGGAACGCGCGCGGCTTGGCATTGGCGGCAACAACCCGCCCGAAGCCATCGAAGACGCGCGCATTGTGCAAGAGATCATCTGGGCACCGATTGAGGAGTTGAAAGCGGAAACGCAATCTGGAACGCCGGATAAGTCTCGCATCAAATCTGCCATCTCGAAATTGGGTGCTGCCCTGATCGCAATCGGCAAGTGGCCACTTGGCAAACTCGACAAAGCCGCAGATGAATTCGCAAAATCTCTCGGAAAATGGGGTGGCGGAGCCTGTGCCGGATGGCTGGCGCTCAACAGCGACAAGATTGCCGAGATCATCAAAGCAGCTCAAACTTGGCTAGGCACCCTGTTCTAAACACCCCCCGGCACGTGCACAGCGCGGGCCACGCCCGCCCTCCCCAAGAGAAACGCAGAGGACAGCGCCCGACCCTAGGGGGGCATCGGGGCCTTGTGTGGGGTAAGCGCCCACAACACCCGGAACGTTGATACAAATGGAAACGTCGCAAAAGCGCCCTCCGTTTTGCCGAAGGCAAACCTACGGTTTGACGGGGAGGGTCGGGCGCTGTCCGGTGTGCCACCGGACGAAACATCTCATACGCCCTCCCGAGGGCGGGCGTGGCCCTTATGTTGTGTTACCCCATCGGCAAGCGGTTGCGCCTGACCATCGTGCGCAGGGTGAAGCTTGACCGCATCCGACTCACCCCTTCCACCCGCATCAGGTGGTTTTCCATGAACGCGTCAAAAGATGCGAGGTCGGCCACGACAACCCGCAGAAGGATGTCGCGCGATCCGCTCATCAAATGGCATTCCATCACCTCTTCCATCCGCGAAATCGCCCGCTCGAACGCACTGATCGCCTCGCGCTTCTGGCTTTCCAGCTCCACCTCGATAAACACCGTGACCGGCAGGCCCAGCTTGGCCTGATCGACCCGCGCGCCATAGCCGGTGATCACGCCGCTGTCTTCCAGCGCCGCCACCCGGCGCGCGCAGGGCGTGGGGGAGAGGCCAACCTCTTCGGCCAGATCCCCAAGTTTCTGCCGCCCGCTTTGCTGCAGAGCAGAAATAATACGTCGATCGGTGGCATCCATCAGATTTCTCGCGTTAAATTTGATTCCACATCAGATTATCACCAATCCACAAAAACTTCACGCGTGAAATTGGTGAAAATCTTCCCTGCCCCGGCGTTAATTTGACCCAAAGGGAGAGATTTATGACCATCACCATCATTGCATCCACCACCCATGAACAGATCCTGCGCGTGGCAGACCCGGCCTGCGGGCTGGTCGGTTTCATCGCCATTCATTCGACCGATCTTGGTCCGGCGGCGGGGGGCCTGCGGATGCGGCCTTACGCCAGCGAAGACGAGGCGCTTACGGATGTGAAACGCCTGTCCGAGGGCATGACCTATAAGAACGCCGCCGCAGGCCTGCCGCTGGGCGGGGGCAAGGCGGTGATCATGGGCGACCCGGCAACACAGAAAACGCCGGAGCTGCTGCACGCCTTTGGCCGTGCGGTTGAGGCCTGCGCCGGGCGCTATTGGACCGCCGAAGACATGGGCATGACCACGGCGGATATGGCAGAGCTTGCGAAAGAAACCCGGTATGTGGCCGGGCTGGCGGATGGGGAATTTGCCTCGGGCGATCCTTCGCCCATCACCGCGCGCGGCATTTTCAACGCGATCCGCCGCGTGGCCCTGCACCAGTTTGATGACTGGACCCTGCGCGGACGCATCATCGCCGTTCAGGGGCTGGGCAATGTGGGGTGGAACCTGTGCTATCGCCTCACCGCGGCCGGGGCAAAACTGATCGTGACCGACATCAACCCGGAACGGGTGCAGATGGCGGTGACCAGCTTTGGCGCCGAGGCCGTGGGGCTGGAGGAGATCTATGCCGCGAAGGCCGATATCTTTGCCCCCTGCGCCATCGGCGGCATCCTGAACGAAGACAGTATCGCGCAATTGCGGGTCGAGGCCGTGGCCGGTGGCGCCAACAACCAGCTGGCCACGCCCGAAGACGCGCAGCGCCTGCACGATCGCGGCATCCTTTATGCCCCCGATTTTGTTGCCAATGGCGGCGGGATCATCAATGTGGCGACCGAGATCCTCGGCATTGAAAACCGCGTGGACTGGGTGGATGAAAAGCTGGAGGCACTGGATGCCACGATGGAGGCCATCCTGACCGAGGCGGAACGCCGCGAGGTCAGCCCCGCAGATGTGGCGCTGGAAGTGGTCTCCCGCGCCATTCCCGCCAGACAGGCACAGGCCCCCGCCGCCTGACTTTGCCAAAGCGCACAAGGCCCATGGACCTCGACTGGGGCCGGGACGAAAGCGTTTCAAGTTTATCCCCAAACGCTTTAGGCTCCGACCGACACCGGCCGGAGCCTAATCATGCCAGCAGATCCCCTGCCCATCCTGACCCTGACGCTGAACCCCTCGCTGGATCTGTCCACCGAGGCCGACCATATCGTGGCAGGCGACAAGATCCGCTGTGACACGCCCCGGCTGGATCCGGGCGGCGGCGGCATCAACGTGGCGCGCGCGATCCGCATTCTGGGCGGCGAGGCCACAGCACTGGTCGCTCTGGCGGGACACCACGGCGCGCAGGTGGCAGCCCTTCTGGCGCAGGAAAATGTCCCGCAGATCCATTTCAAACTGCCCGGTGAAACCCGCCTTTCTGTTGCGGTCGGGGAGCGGAACGGACCCCCCCCTCACCAGACCAGCCAATACCGATTTGTCATGCCCGGCCCGACCTGGACACCCGAGCTCAGCTCTGCCTGTCTCGACCTGATCACCACGCGGATCAAACCGGGAATGCTGGTGGTGCTGTCAGGATCCATGCCGCCGGGCGTAACCCATGACTTTATCGAACAGCTTGCGATCCGGGCGGCCCGACAGGGGGGCAAACTGATCCTCGACACATCCGGTGCCGCCCTGAACGGGGCGGTTCGCAATCGCGGTCACGGCGCGGCCCTGTCGCTGCTGCGGCTTGATCAGAGCGAAAGCGAGGCGCTTGCGGGGCAGCCCCTGCCCGGCCCGCAGGGCGCAGCCCGATTTGCCCGGATGCTGATCCGGCAGGGGGGTGCGGATCAGGTGGTGCTGGGACGCGGCGCAGAGGGATCGGTTCTGGTCACGGCAGATCAGGCATGGCACGGGGTTGGGCCTGACGTGCCGGTGCGCTCAAAGGTGGGGGCCGGGGACAGTTTTCTGGGGGCGTTCACTCTGGCGCTTGCCCGGGGACAGACCGGCCCGCAGGCCCTGTGTCACGGGGTGGCGGCGGCCTCGGCCGCGGTCATGTCCGAGGCAACCGCCCTGTGCAGGCGCCCGGAAGTCGAGGCGATTGTGCCGCAGGTGTCCCTGAGCGCGCTGTGAGCGGCGGGCTGTCGCCGGTGATTTACAGGAAAAATTGCACCAAAGGGAAAAATATGCTAGGCTTTTCCTAGACCGTTTCGGTTTTCCCTACTTTAGATTAATATCGAAACGCGTTAACCGAGTCCCGGAAAAACCGGGGCCAAAACAACCCAACCAAGGCCCAGGTCAGGCCGCGCGTCAGGGTGGCATCCAAACGCGGGTATTTCGCCGCGACAGGTGCTGAAGCCGGAGCGCGATCATGACAAAACGGGCCCCAAGAAAATATGAGCACGAGGCAGCACATGAAATATCTGGCAATGGCCGTTGCACTGGGGATCAGTGGCTTTGGCATCAGTTCAATTGCCCCCACCCCAGCCACCGCAGGCGGTATTCAGAAGGCCTGCATGAGCGCGGATCGGTCCGCCGCATCACGCAATCTGTGCGGCTGTATCGAAGACGTGGCAGGGGCCATGTTGAGCAGGAGCGAGCAATCGCGTGTCGTGAAGTTTTTCAAAGACCCGCATAAAAGCCAGGTCCTGCGTCAGTCCGATCGGCGGACGGATGAGAAGTTCTGGCAAAAATACAAGCAGTTCGGTCAGGCCGTGAACACTTATTGCGGCTGAGCGTTTCCTGTTCCCCGCTCTGGTTGCCGCCCCATCTTCGGTGGCGACCCTGTCGAGAACTGCGGATTTGAAGCGTGGTTTGAGATTTATATTGTGACATTACTGGCGTTGGGTCCGCGACAGGATTGTGTGCCCTTCGCCCCTTGCCAGTGCATACCTTGGCCAGCCCATTCCCTGGCCGGTCCGTATCTTGTTCGTCCCCTGCTTACCTCTTGGTTCAGCCTGTTGCCTGGTCCCGGCGCAACTGTTGCAACAGCCCGTGTGACGCGGCCTCGACCAGGTCGAGTGTCTGGTCGAAATCGCGGGTGTAATAGGGGTCGGGCACATGGTCCATGCCCCGGCGCGGATCCTGCGCGGGCAGGTCTGGCGGAAGGTAGTCGGTAAACACATGTGCCGGCGTTGTCCGCCCCGGTGGGCGCAGCGCCTCGATATTGGTGATATTGTCGCGATCCATGCCGATGATCAGGTCAAACCGGTCAAAATCGGCGCGCGAAAACTGACGTGCGCGTAATGTCGCCAACTCATAGCCACGCGCCCTTGCAGCCCGCTGCATGGGGCTATATGGGGGTTCACCTTCGTGCCAGTCTGATGTGCCGGCACTATCGACCTCCAGCGCCAGTTCCGGGGCGTGTTGATTGGCGATCTGGCGAAACACCGCCTCGGCACTGGGCGAACGGCAGATATTGCCAAGGCAGACGAAGAGAATACGAGTGGTCATAGTTTCTGATAGCGGTTCTGTTTGCTGCTGTCACCCATCCGCGAAACCACGCCGACGGGCGTGCGCCTATCTTGAATTGAAACGCAACGACCCGAAAATGAGCCTATGAAACGTGCAAAACCCTATGCCCAAACCTGCCCCATTTCCCGCGCATTAGATGTGATCGGAAACCGTTGGGGGATCCATGTCCTGCGCGAACTGCACGCCGGTCCCACCTCCTTCGGAGAGATCAAGGCGGGTCTGCCCGGCATTGCGACCAATATGCTCTCATCCCGGCTGTCGGAACTGGTCGAAGCCGGGCTGGTCCATAAGGCGGGGCGGTCCTACCGGCTGACCCCCGAAGGCACGGCCACCCGTGGCATCCTGTTCGAACTGGCCCGGTTTGGCCGAACCCTGCCCATGCCCGACATCCCGTCCGACCCGGAAAACAGCCGCCATCGCGCGGTGCCGCTGGCGGGCGCAATCGAACGGATTGCCACGCCGCAAACCTCTTTGCGGGCGGAACTGGTGATCGATGGCGAACCGTTCAGCCTGATCGTCGCCGATGGCCATGTCTCACTGGAAGTGGGCCCCCTGCCCTTGCCGCCGGTGCGGCTGCGCTTTGACTGGGGCGATGTGGACAAGGTTGCCGACGACATGGGCCGATTTGCCGAATTTGCCGAGGAGCAGGGGATTGAGGCCCAGGACCCGGCTGAGGTCGCGGCCCTGCTTGACCTGCTGCAAAAAGCCATCGACAGTCTGGCTGGGCATCGTTAAAGCGCTCGGCCCGTGGCTTTCACCAATGGCTGCGCGCGTGCCCTGGCAGAAAAGGGGCAGGCAGATGGACAGATTTCAGACCACAGAGTTTCAAAACCCAGGCTTTCAGAACATCGTCATCCTGACAGGCGCGGGCGTGTCGGCCGAAAGCGGGCTGGGCACGTTTCGCGACAAGGGCGGGATCTGGACCAGATATGATCTGCAGGAGGTCGCCACGCCGGAGGGCTTTGCGAAAAACCCCTCTTTGGTGCATGAGTTTTACAACGCACGGCGCGCAAACTGTCTGGAGGCCAGCCACAACGCCGCCCACACCGCGCTTGCCCGCCTGCAGGCCAGACATCCGGGCCGGGTCAGCCTGATCACCCAGAATATCGACGATCTGCATGAACGCGGCGGGGCTGTGGATGTGATCCATATGCATGGGGAGCTTACCCGCGCGCTTTGTGCCAGCTGCGGGCATCGCTGGGCTGCGCCGCGCGAAATGGACCCTGCCGATCCCTGCCCCAATTGCCACGCCCCCACCACCCGGCCGGACATCGTCTGGTTCGGGGAAATCCCCTATCAGATGGAGCGCATCCTGACCCTGCTGTCCGAAGCGGACCTGTTTGTGGCACTGGGCACATCCGGCACGGTGTATCCCGCGGCCGGTTTTGTGGGCGAAGCGCGGGGGATGGGTATTCCAACCCTTGAGATCAACCTTGAACGCAGCGACGGCAGCGGCGTGTTTGATCACGGGATCTATGGCCCGGCAAGTCGTGTCGTTCCTGAATGGGTGCAGGAAATCCTTGACGTATAAGAGAAAATCCAGCGTCGAAAGAGCCGCTTTCAGTTGCAGCGCCCGCAAGAGCCTGACAGAATGAGACCGCACCCCGAGAGGTGCGGCCTTAATGCGTTTCGACGTTCACCCGAGACAGGGAAACGCCGAAACACTGTCAGAGATATCAATGTTGTGGGCGTTTCGGGATAAACATGTGTTTCAAGTTTATCCCGAAACGCTTTAGGGGGTGACTAGTCCCCGTATCGGAAGGACCTGGCCCGCAGGGGACGCAAAAACCGCGCGGCCCGGCCTTCCGAAAACTTCATATTCAGTTGCTGGCGCCTGCGTTTGCGCCGCCACCCATGGTGCCCATCTGACCCTGACCCATATTGCTGTGATCCATTTTCATCATGCCGCCGCCCATCTGATCACGGTTCAGATCCACCGGGATCTCGACCACAAGCTCACCGGCTTTCTCAAACACCAGCGTCACGGTCACGGTATCGCCCTGCTCCATCGCGCCATTAAGACCCATGAACATCACATGATCACCGCCACGCTGGAGCGCATGCATTCCGCCGGCGGGGATCGTGAACCCTTCCGGCACATGCATCATCTTGGCCACGCCCTGATCGTCGATCTTGTGGGTGTGCAGCTCAACCCGTTTGGAAATGTCAGAGCGCGCATCAATCAACTGATCATCTTCGTCCCCCTGGTTCATGATCTGCATGAAGGCCGCACCGGCCTTGGCCGACATGCCAGCCGCACGCGCATAGGCATCCTGCACCATGATCTTGCTGTCAGCGAAGGCCGGCAGGGTGACAAGCGCACAGGCGCCGGCGGCGAGAAGGGTTTTCAATTTGGACATAACAGCTCCTGATATCCTGATTTGAATAAGGGTGGCGTGGGACACGCGGAAAGGATCGCCCTGTATATTCACAGGGACTGATCGGGGGATTTGCGCTCGGTTTCAGATGGGATTGGTCCCGTCACAAGACGGAAATCACCTGCAAACGGACGGCAAAACGCCCGACGAAGGGATCAGATCAGGGCAGGAGGGCCGCGGGCAGAGGGGCTGGTTTCAGCCCGATCCGTCACAGACAGCGCGGTCACAACCGGAGACAGCGCCAAAAGACGCCCTTCGGGGGCATCCATCGCGGGGATATCAAACCCGGCCACGAAATTCTGCGCGCCATCGGGGCAGACATGCTGGGTTTCAATCGGTTCGCCATCAGGGCCGATGGTGATGGTGGTCATGCCGATACCGGTGCAGATCACCATCTCGATCCCGTCCACATAAGCTGTGGTCACAGGGGCCCCGCCGCGCGCCTGAGCGAGCGAAAAGCCGGTCACGGTGAGGACCAGCGCAAGGAGATATGCGACAAAACCGCGGATCATGTCCTAATGGCTACGCCTGTCGATTGCGCTTGGCAAGTGACAAAAGGTAACAGGCATCATGGCTGGCAAGATACCCCGCGTCGCAACACAGATCGGGACACAGAAAAACCGCCCTGAAGTCACCTTCGGGCGGCATCTCTTGTCCATCTTGTTGCCGCTGAGGGCAACACACAGGCGGGCTACGGCTTAGGCAGCAGCCTGTGCTTTGGCGATGTCTTTTTTGATCTTCAGCGCATTGGCCGACAGTTCAGTGTCTTTGGCTTTGGCCAGGAACGCGTCCAGACCACCGCGGTGGTCCACCGAGCGCAGGGCAGCAGCCGAGATGCGCAGTTTGAAACCACGACCCAGAGCTTCCGACTGCAGGGTAACGTCGTTCAGGTTCGGCAGAAACCGGCGACGGGTTCTGTTTTTCGCGTGGCTGACATTGTTGCCAGTCATCGGGCCTTTTCCGGTCAGTTCGCAAACGCGCGACATGGTCTCTTCCTTGCTTCTCGGGCCAGATTGGTGGGATTTTGCGATGCAAAGCCGGGGCCATCCCCATCTTCTGCACCGTCCGCCATGGATACCCACATTTGGCCGGTCAATAGTCATAGGCACCGCCAAAGCGGCACCCCGAATTCCGTCCGCGCTCAATAAACGCCTTTCAGGGGCACGTCAAGTGAGTCGGAGCAGCGAATTTCAAGGGCACATCTGCGGGCCGGGTTTGATGCGGGGATAGGGGCTTTCCCCCAAGAGAACAAGGGGAAAAAGCGTGCACGCCCACAAAGATCCGCCCGGTGATCGCGCAGGAACACCCACAGGGCATCACCGGGCGCACAGAGTGCACCAAACGCATTGGATATACCGGGCACACACTCCGCTAGCGAACCGGCGTCACCTCTCCCCCAAGCGAGATAAAGGCCCCTTCGGACCAGCTATAGGCACCAAAACAGATTTCAGCCCCGCTGCGCCCGCACCCGCTGCCGTGCTGGGCAAGCAACAGAATCGCCCGATCCCCCAATGAGACGGTCACATTGCCTTCGCCAAGGAACTCGAACCGGTGATAGCCCTGTTCCGCTTTGGGGTCGGAGACAAACACCGTGATCACCCGCCCGCCGGATCCCCGGTTGAACGACGCCATGCTGGAGCAGCTGTAAACGCCGGTATCCAGCACCGGATCAGTGATGCCATCGCCATTGAAATCGGCAACAGTCTGCAGGCCGCCGGGATTGATGTGCAGCTCGCCCTTTTCAAAATCCGCGCATTCCTGCGCCAGCCCCGCCTCATATGCGGCCAGCGCGGGGGCAAAGGCGGCGCTTCGATTGACGCCGTATCCCTGCCCGGTGGCCTCTTGCGACAGGCCGGCTGATCCCATCAACAGCGCACTGGTAATCCCCCCGACCAGGCTGGCGCTCAGCGCATGTTTCACAATCTGAAATCTGCTCATCCTTGATACTCCTTACACGATGCAATCGACATCTCAGATCTGGGTATCCAAATGGGACATAACACGGGGCGGGGTCATCATTGCCCCCGCACCGTGCCCCCAAAGCCACATCACTCTTCGCCCAGGAACCCACCGGATTGGCGCTCCCACAGGCCGGCATAGGTGCCGCCCAGCGCCAACAATTCATCATGGGTTCCCTGTTCGATCACCCGCCCCTGATCCAGCACAATCACCCGATCCATTTCGGCAATCGTCGACAAGCGGTGCGCAATGGCCATCACGGTTTTCCCTTCCATCATGCCATAGAGCGTTTTCTGGATCGCGGCTTCCACCTCACTGTCGAGCGCGGATGTCGCCTCGTCCAGCACCAGAATGGGCGCATCTTTCAGCATCACCCGGGCAATGGCGACCCGCTGGCGTTGCCCGCCCGACAGCTTGACGCCCCGCTCGCCCACATGGGCGTTATAGCCCCGGCGCCCCTGCGGGTCTTCCAGCGTCTGGATGAACTCATGCGCTTCGGCCCGGCGCGCTGCCGCGACCATCATCGCCTCATCCGCATCCGGGCGACCGTAAAGGATATTGGCCCGCACCGACCGGTGCAGAAGTGAACTGTCCTGCGTCACCATGCCGATCTGCGCCCGCAGGCTGTCCTGCGTCACCTGGGCCACATCCTGACCATCAATCAGGATCCGCCCCCCTTCCGGGTCCCGGAACCGCAACAGCAGGTTCACAAGCGAGGATTTCCCCGCACCGGACCGCCCGACCAGCCCCACTTTCTCACCGGGTTTCACGGTGATCGACACATTGTCCAATCCCCCTTTGCCCCGGCCATAATGGTGGGTCAGGGCGTCAAACCGGATTTCCCCCCTGTTGATCTGCAACCGGGTCGCATCCGGCGCATCCAGCAGCTCATGCGGCACCGCGATCGACCGCAGCCCCTCGCGGATCACCCCGGCATGTTCAAACAGCCGGATCGTCACCCACATGATCCAGCCCGACATGCCATTCAGCCGCACGGTCAGCGCCGACGCCGCCGCCACCTCACCAACCGAAATCAGTCCGGCCGTCCACAGCCACAGCGCCGGGCCAAGCACCCCGGTGATCAGCATCCCATTGAGGATATTCA
This sequence comes from Aliiroseovarius crassostreae, assembly GCF_025137635.1. Lineage (NCBI taxonomy): Bacteria > Pseudomonadati > Pseudomonadota > Alphaproteobacteria > Rhodobacterales > Paracoccaceae > Aliiroseovarius > Aliiroseovarius crassostreae. Next base: position 2,354,098 of record NZ_CP080772.1, read on the forward strand.
GGCCAAAGGACAGCTCGGTCATCAGGCGCAGGAACCGCATGAACCGCAACCGCAACCGGCGCATGGCGGACAGCACATAGCGTTCCTCGCCTGCGCCTTGTGCAAAAAGCTTCACGCTTTCGATATTGGCATAGGCATCCACCACCCGCCCGTTCACAAGCGACCGCGCATCCGACCATTTCTCGGACGCCACCGCCACCCGCTTGGCAATGTGGCGGGTGTAGGCGATGTAAAGCACCAACCAGATCGCCAATGGCAACGACAGGCGCCAATCAACCGACCCAAGGATCAGCATCGCCGACAGCACATAGGTGGTGGCATAGAAAATGCCCTCGAAAAACATGTAGGTGCTGTCTTCGACCGCCGGCCCCAGCTGCATCACCCGGTTTGACAGGCGGCCCGCGAAATCATTCTGAAAGAACGAAAGCGACTGGCCCAGCATGTGCTTATGTGCCCGCCAGCGCACCTGTTCTTGCATGTTGCCCGCAAGGGTCTGCTCCAGAAAAAACCGGTTCCAGACAATCGCAACAGGGCGCAGGATCAGGATAAACAGTGCCGCCGCCAAAAGCTCCCACCCATGGCTGGACCAGAAACTCTGCCGCTCAGAGGCATTCATCAGATCCACCACCCGCCCGGTGTAGAAAATCAACCCGGTCTCGATCAGGGCCACCAGAACACCGGTCAGTGCCATCCAGACCATCCATTTTCTGAACGGCCCGAACTGGCTTGTCATGAAAGGCCAAAGCGCGGCAGGTGGCGTGCCACCTTCATGGGCAGCAAAGGGGTTCACAAGGTTCTCAAAATAACGAAACATCTAAAGCTCCAAAAACGGAAATCCGGCAAAACGGATTGAAAAAGCGCAACTTCTGGAAAGCGCAAAAGGGATGGGATGATGGACGGGACCGGCTGAAAAACCGACAGCCCGCAACAGCAGGACCGGCGGTTTAGCCTCGGTATAGGGTCCTGAACTGCTTCATCGGCATATCTCCTTCAATGCGTGACACCCTGCCTAACCCAGATGTTAGCGCATATCAAGCCCCAAGAGCCGCGCCAACAACAGCGCACCGCATGTGGGCCCCGCCCCCATTTTCTGTCACCAATATCCTGGGGTGAGGGCCCCCTCAAAGAGGGGGGCCGAGGGGCAAAGCCCCTTCAGGCTCACGAAGTGAGCCACCCCCAAGCCTGACGACCGCAGGTCAATAAGGCGCGGGAGGGCCCGCCGATTGCATCAGCGCATGTCGGCGTGAATATGGGCAATCATCTCTTCCGCCGCGCGACCGGCACCCACCTCGCCACGGGCAACCTGCCCGCCCAGAACATTCAGGCGCGCGCGGATATCCCCCTTTTCAAGGGCCGCCAGAAGGCCAAGGCGCACATCTTCCTCGAACCAGTGACGCGCCTGCTCGGCCCGGCGGGTGGACCAGTGCCCCTGTGCGCGGCGCCAGTCACTCAGCTCGGTCATGGCCTCCCAGGCCTCGGGCAGACCCGCATGGGTCACCGCAGAAACCATCTGCGCCTTGGGGAAACCCTCCGGGTCATAGGGACGTTTGCGCAGCAGGCGCAACGCACCGGCATAATCCGCGCAGGTCCGCATGGCGGTTTCCTTCAGCGGCCCGTCAGCCTTGTTCACCAGGATGATATCGGCAATTTCCATGATACCGCGTTTCACCCCCTGCAACTCATCCCCGCCCGCAGGCGCAATCAGGAGCAGGAACAGATCCGCCATTTCCGCCACCATGGTCTCGGACTGGCCCACCCCCACGGTTTCGATCAGGACCACATCAAACCCCGCCGCCTCACACAGCGCCACCGCCTCACGCGAGCGGCGCGCAACGCCCCCCATCTGCGCCTGCGATGGCGAGGGGCGGATAAAGGCGTTTTTCTCCCGCGACAGGCTTTCCATCCGGGTCTTGTCCCCCAGAATGGACCCGCCAGAGCGCGCCGATGACGGGTCAACGGCCAGAACCGCCACTTTAAGCCCCTGTTCGATCAGGAACATGCCAAAGGCTTCGATAAAGGTGGATTTCCCGACACCCGGCGTGCCGGACAGACCGATCCGCAATGCTTCGCGTTTCAGGGGGGCCACCGCTTCGAGCAGCTCGGTCGCCTGCGCCCGGTGATCCTTGCGCGCACTTTCGACCAGAGTGATCGCCCGCGCCAGCGCCCGGCGCTCTCCTGCCGCGACCCGGTTCGCGAGATCCTGAATGTCCATGCCTGCCCCCTCGATTTTCCGCGAAAGTCATAACGGGGCAAAGGGGGTTCGTCCAGAGCGTTGCCGGGCGCACCCTTTGTAGGGCGATACCTGTTGGCCGCCGGGGCAGATCAGGGGCGCTGCCCCTCGCGAGGCAAGCTCGCTCACCCCGAGATATTTGAAACAAGAAAAAAGTGGTGACTGGACGGGCTGCCCCAGCTTGGGGATAAGGGGGCATGACGGATCAACTGCCCATTCACGACGCCCTGCCCGATCTTCTCACGGCCCTTCATGACACCGGGCGCGCGGTGTTGATGGCCCCACCGGGGGCGGGTAAAACCACCGTGGTGCCCCTGAAGATGCTGGCGGCGGGCGCTTTTGACGGGCGACTGATCATGCTGGAGCCGCGCAGGCTTGCGGCGCGCACCGCGGCCGAGCGCATGGCACAAACCCTTGGGGAGCCTGTCGGGCAAACCGTGGGCTATCGCATTCGCGGTGAAGTGAAAACGTCAAAGGCCACGCGTATCGAGGTGGTGACCGAGGGGATCCTGACCCGGATGTTGCAATCCGACCCGTCCCTTGAGGGGGTCGGCGCCGTGATCTTCGACGAGTTCCACGAACGTTCCCTGGTGGCGGATCTCGGGCTGGCCCTGACATGGGAGGCCATGGGCGCGCTGCGAGACAACCTGAAACTTGTGGTCATGTCCGCGACGCTGGACGCCGAACCGGTGGCGCGGCTGCTGGAAGACGCGCCGATCATCCGCTCGCACGGGCGCGCGTTTCCGGTCGAAACCCGGCATCTCGACCGCCCCCTTGCCAAGGGCGTGCGTCTCCCGGAGGCAACGGCTGATCTCGTATTGCGGGCCCTTGACGAAACAGCGGGCGGCGTGTTGGTGTTCCTGCCCGGCGAGGGGGAAATCCGGCGCTGTGAAGCCGCCCTGAGGGGGCGCCTGCCGCAGGATTGCCACCTCCACACCCTTTTTGGCGCCATGGAGTTTTCGGCCCAGCGCGCGGCCATTCAACCCGCAGGCGCGGGACGCAAGATCGTGCTGGCAACCGCCATTGCCGAAACCTCACTGACCATTCAGGACATCCGCGTGGTGGTCGATGCGGGGCTGGCGCGCCGGGCGCGATTTGATCCGGGGTCTGGCATGTCACGTCTGGTGACCGAACGTGTCTCCAAGGCCGAAGCCACCCAGAGGCAGGGGCGCGCCGGCCGGGTGGCAGAGGGGGTTTGCTACCGGTTGTGGACACGCGGCGAAGAAGGCGGACTGCCGCCGTTCCCACCCGCTGAAATCGAAACTGCCGACCTTGCGCCGCTGGCGTTGGAGCTTGCGATGTGGGGGGCTGCCGACGGGTCTGGGCTGGCCTTCCTGACCCCGCCAAATGCCGGGGTCCTGCGCGAAGCCCAGCAGTTGCTCCGTGATCTGGGGGCGTTGGATGCAGGCGGGCGGATCACCGATCACGGTCGCCAGCTTGCGCGCCTGCCGATGCATCCGCGCCTCGGGCATATGATGGTGGTTGCCGGCGCGTCCGCGGCACCGCTCGCCGCCCTTTGGGGGGAACGGGATCCGCTGCCCCGCGGGGCGGATCCCGATCTTGCGCTCCGACTTGAGGCGATCCGCGACCCCAACGGGTTTGCCCGGCGCCGGGGGCTGCAGGCCAATCGGGGCGCGGTTGAGCGTATCCGGGCCGAGGCCAGGCGGGTGGCGCGCATGGTGCCCGAGGGGCCGGACCTGACTGAGGCCCAACAGACGGCCCTCGCCTATCCCGACCGCATCGGCCTGCGCCGCCCGGGGGACACCCCCCGTTTTGTCCTGTCCGGCGGCAAGGGCTGCATCATGGACCCGGCCACCCCCCTGGCAAATGCCAGGCTGATCGTCGTGACCGATACCGACGGCAATCCGCGCGAGGCAAAAATCCGACAGGCCATCCAGATCAGTGAAAGCGAACTGCGCGAGCTGTTCGCGGACAACATCCGCTGGCATGATGACTGTGAATGGTCCAGACGTGACGGCCGCGTCGTGGCGCGACGCCGGGAACGGCTCGGGGCCGTGGTGCTGGACGACCGGATCTGGAAAGACGCCCCGAACGAGGAGATCGCCCGCGCCATGCTGGACGGGGTGCGCGACCTGGGCCTGCGCCTGTCAGATGCCGCAAAACGTTTCGTGGCGCGGGTTGAGCTCTTGCGCGATGAGGGGGCAGAGCTGCCGGACATGCGGGAAAACGCGCTGATGGAAAGCCTCGAAACCTGGTTGCTACCGCATCTTTCCGGGGTGAAAACCGCCACCGACTGGAAAAAATTCGACGCGCTTGAGGCCCTGCGCGCGCGGCTCGACTGGCCACAGATGCAGATGCTGGACCGGCTCGCCCCCGCCCATTTCGAAACACCGCTGGGGCGGAAGGTTCCGATTGACTATGCCGGCGACCACCCGGAAATCCAGATCCGCCTGCAAGAGCTTTTTGGCGTGACCCGCCACCCCAGGGTGGGCCGCACCCCGCTGCGCGTCACCCTGCTGTCACCCGGACACAAACCGGTGCAGACCACGCTTGATATCCCCGGCTTCTGGGCCAGTTCCTACGCCGATGTGCGTAAGGACATGCGTGGGCGCTACCCGAAACATCCCTGGCCCGAAGACCCGACCCAGGCCGATCCGACGTTGCGCGCCAAACCGCGCACAAAATAAACCCCGCGCCAAACCGCGCACGAAAAAACCGCAGCGCGAAACACACCGGTGCGGACAGGAACACCCCGCCTCATTTTCTGGTCAAAAATATCCTGGGGTGAGACCGCACTCGAAGAGGGGGGCGAGGGGCAACGCCCCTCACCAAGGCACGAGGCTGCCACCCCCCGTATGGTCCCGGCCACGCCTCTGTTGCTTCGCGCCAAGAGTTCAGTGCTTGAATTCTATCCACAGCCCCCTTATATCCGCCCGATACGCAGCAAAATAACACGTGAAGAACACGCCACAGGCCCAGAACAGCCCGATCCATGCCTCAAATCCTGAAATACGCCTGGGAGGAATATGTCGCTCCCCTGTTTCGCCGCCCGTCTTATCCGCAGGTGGCTGCGCTGTGCTATCGCGGCAAGGGGGAAGAGAAAGAGATCCTTCTGGTGACGTCGCGTGGCACCGGGCGCTGGATTTTGCCAAAAGGCTGGCCGATGGAGGGGAAAGCCGCCCCGGATGCGGCCGCGCAGGAGGCCTGGGAAGAGGCCGGCGTCAAGGAAGCCAAGCTGGGACACATGCCGGTGGGTGCATTTTCTTATGAGAAGGCGCTTGATAACGGGCTTGTCACCCGCTGCGAGGCAACGGTGTTTCCGCTGAAGGTCAAAAAACTGGCCGACGAGTTTCCCGAATCCCATGAGCGCACCCGAAAATGGGTGGCCCCGGAAAAGGCGGCGAAAATGGTGGATGAGCCGGGTCTGAAACGGCTCCTGCGCAATTTCTGACCAATTTTCAGGCGCTATCATTTCGGCTTCTGTCGCCAGTTCTGCAACACTGCGTCCCACCGGACCGACCAGCCCCATTCCCTGTTGCAATTGAGGCGCTGACGCGCTAGCGCAGCCCCTGAATGTAACGCTTGGATGACCGTTTTGTGACACTGTCACACCTCTGCCGGTCAACGGGCATCAGGCCAAGACAAGGGGACCGGAGCCATGTCGGACGCACCGAAGGGCAACCAGTGGAACACGCTGGACAAAGACCTGAACAAAATCAGCCAGTTTGAATATGCCGCGCAATATATCTCGCGCCCGCTGGTGGGCATGGGGGTTGCGCTGGTCTTTATCGTCGTGGCCGCCATTGGTGCAGCCGTGTTTTTCGGCGGCACCCCGACCTCGCTTGTGGTGGTAACAGCCGCCGCCTTTGGCGCTTACATGGCGATCAATATCGGTGCCAATGACGTGGCCAACAACATGGGTCCCGCCGTGGGGGCCAATGCGCTGACCATGGGGGGCGCAATCGTGATTGCTGCCCTTTTCGAAAGTGCGGGGGCCATGCTGGCGGGGGGCGATGTTGTGTCGACCATCTCCAAGGGCATCATTGATCCGTCCGGGTTTTCAGATGTGCGTGTTTTTGTCTGGGCCATGATGGCGGCGCTGATTTCTTCGGCCCTTTGGGTGAACCTTGCCACCTGGGTGGGCGCACCGGTTTCCACCACGCACTCGGTTGTTGGTGGTGTGATGGGGGCGGGCATCGCGGCGGCAGGCTTTGCCGCGGTAAGCTGGCCGACGATGGGCAAGATTGCCGCCAGCTGGGTAATCTCACCGGTTCTGGGCGGTGCGATCGCAGCCCTGTTCCTGGCCTTTATCAAGGCCAAGATCATCTATCAGGACGACAAGATTGCAGCGGCCAAACGCTGGGTGCCGGTGCTGATCGGCATCATGGCCGCCGCCTTTGGCGCCTATCTTGCCATCAAAGGGTTCAAGCGGATCATCAAGATCGACCTTGTCACTGCGCTGATGATTGGCGCTTTCGTGGGGGGCACGGCCTATGCGATTTCGGCACCCCTGATTGCCAGACAGGCAGAAGGGCTTGAGAACCGCACCAAATCGCTGAAAACGCTGTTTGGCCTGCCGCTGATCTTCTCGGCCGCGATGCTGTCTTTTGCCCATGGGGCCAATGACGTGGCCAATGCGGTTGGCCCGCTGGCTGCCATCGTACATGCCGAAAGCGTGGGCGATTTTGCCTCGAAAGTGCCGATCCCGGTCTGGGTGATGGTGATCGGCGCCTTCGGGATCTCGTTTGGCCTGGTCCTGTTTGGCCCCAAGCTGATCCGCATGGTCGGCAGCCAGATTACCAAGCTGAACCCGATGCGCGCCTATTGTGTGGCCCTGTCCGCAGCCATCACCGTGATTGTCGCCAGCTGGCTCGGCCTGCCGGTCAGCTCGACCCATATCGCCGTGGGCGGCGTGTTCGGCGTGGGGTTCTACCGCGAATGGCATATGGAGCGCCGCCTGCGTGGTCAGGCATCGAAGCGCCCGGAAGCCCGGCGCCTGCCCGCAGAAGAGCGCCGCCGCCGCAAGCTGGTGCGCCGGTCCCATTTCATGACCATTGTGGCGGCCTGGGTGATCACCGTGCCCGCAGCTGCGCTCATGTCCGGGGTGATTTTTTACATCCTGAACGCCATGGTTGGCTAATCGCCCTTCGGCAAGGAAAGCACAGATCGAAACAGGAAAAGCCGCGCCTCTCAGCGCGGCTTTTTTATTACGCGGTTTGGGATCAGCGCATCCTCATCCGCCAACCGGCAGTTGGGTCAGCGTGTCTGTCAGATAGCCACCCCCCCTGAGCAGCAGCACGCCAATCAGGTAGAAGGTCAGCAAAATCAGCACAACCAGACCCGCGAGGTGAAGACGTCGCATCACCCAGAAACGAGAGTAGGTTGCGCCAAACCAGTAAGACCACAGACCACCAACCAATAATGCCCCGACATGCGGGTTGGCGAGGGTTTGCGAAAAATGTGTCAAATGTTCAAAATTCATTTTATCTCAGTGTGTTGATCGGCAGAAAATCAAGGTTTCTCGATACACATTCACTGGCTACTCCCTCTATTTTAACGGGAAATTAGGCAAAAATATGGGCGAATCCTGTCGAGGATCCGCCCTTCCTGAGGTATTGACGTGACGTAAGCTGAATGCGCTTATTTGCCGAGGCACCAGCGCATGACAGCCTTTTGCGCGTGAAGCCGGTTTTCCGCTTCGTCAAAAATCACCGATTGCGGCCCGTCCATGACCGAATTGGTGACCTCTTCCTCGCGGTGAGCAGGCAGGCAATGCATGAACAGCGCGTCATCATTGGCCGCTTTCATCAATTCGTCATTCACCTGATAGGGGCGCAGCAGGTTGTGGCGCCGCTCCCGCGCAGAGGGGGCGTCATGCATGCTGACCCAGGTATCCGCAACCACCAGGTCAGCCCCTTCCACGGCCTTCATCGGATCGCGCTCGATCTCGATCCTGGCCCCTTTGGCGCGGGCGTCAGCAACAAAAACCTGTTCGGGATCCAGCACGTCCGGCCCGGTAAAAGTCAGGTCAAACCCGAACTGTCCAGCCGCATGGATGAACGACGCGCAGACATTGTTGCCGTCGCCCGCCCAGACCACTTTCTTGCCCGCGATGGAGCCGCGATGCTCTTCATAGGTCAGGATGTCGGCCATGATCTGGCAGGGATGCGAGCGGTTGGTCAGCCCGTTGATCACCGGCACATCGGCATGTTCGGCCATCTCCAGCAGGGTGGCCTCTTCAAAGGTGCGGATCATGATCATATCGACATAGCGCGACAGGACGCGCGCCGTGTCGGCCACGGTTTCACCATGGCCCAGCTGCATCTCGGATCCCGACAGAACCATGGTCTGCCCACCCAGCTGGCGCACACCAACGTCAAAGCTCACCCGAGTGCGGGTAGACGGTTTTTCAAAAATCAGCGCAACCATGTGATCCTTCAGCGGCTGATCCGCATCCGGCGTTGCCTTGGGCTGTCCCTTGCGCGCCTGTTTCATGTCATGGGCCTGGGTCAGCATCGCCTTCAGATCGGCAACATCGGTTTTGTGGATATCAAGGAAATGTTTCATTGGGCTTGCCCTTCTACCGCAGTGGCGGCCTGATCCAGCCGCGAGAGCGCGGCATCAATATCGTCGTCTTCAATCGTCAGCGCCGGCAGCAGGCGCAGCACATTGTCGCCGGCCGGCACCACCAGCAGATGCGCGTCATAACAGGCGGACAGCACATCGGTGTTGGCGGGCTTGCATTTCAGCCCCAACATCAGGCCCGATCCCCGCACCTCTTCAAACACGTCGGGATGATTGGCCACCAGCCCTTCCAGTTTCTGCCTGAGCAGCCCCGCCTTGCGGTTCACCTCATCCAGGAAGGTCTCATCCGAGATGATCTCGAGCACTTTGTTGCCCACCGCACAGGCCAGCGGGTTGCCGCCATAGGTCGACCCATGGGTGCCCGCCACCATGCCCGAGGCGGCCTCTTGCGTGGCCAGAACCGCGCCCAGCGGAAAGCCCCCGCCGATGCCTTTGGCGACCATCATGATGTCCGGGGCTACGCCTGCCCATTCATGTGCAAAGAGCTTGCCGGTGCGGCCAACACCACATTGCACCTCATCAAAGATGAGCAGCACACCAGCGTCATCACAAGCCGCGCGGATCGCCTTCAGTTCGGCATCCGGCACCGGGCGAATACCGCCCTCTCCCTGAACCGGCTCGATGATCACCGCCGCCACAGTGTCATGTGACAGCGCATCGGTCAGACCGTCCAGATCCCCAAAGGCAAGATGCTTGAAGCCCGGCAGTAAAGGTCCGAACCCTTTGGTCAGTTTCTCACCACCTGCCGCGGCAATCCCCGCCGAGGAACGGCCATGGAACGAGCCTTCGAAACCGATGATCTCAACCCGTTCCGGCTGGCCTTTGTCATGCCAGTATTTGCGCGCCATCTTGACCGCCAACTCGCAGGCCTCGGTGCCCGAGTTGGTGAAAAACGCGGTGTCGGCAAAGGTCTTGTCCACCAGCGCATCTGCCAGCGCCTGCTGACCCGGGATCTGGTAGAGGTTCGACACATGCCACAGCTTGGCGGCCTGCTCCGTGATCACCTCAACCAATGCGGGATGGGCATGGCCCAGCGCGGTCACCGCGATGCCGGACGCCAGATCAAGATATCGCACCCCGCCCTCGGTCACGAGCCAGCTTCCCTGGCCACGCTCAAACGCGAGGGGAACACGGTTATAGGTCGGCAGAAGCGACGGGATCATGGTGATATCCTTCGTGGTCTATCGAAGCCCCTTTCGTGCCGAAAGGCGGGCTTCAAGTCAACAATTACAATGGGTTTTTAGGAGGAGGGGGTTGGTGGAATGCGCCGAACTGGCGCGCGATCATGCGAAACCGGACGTCAGACGCAAAAGCGTCGGCGTCGGATGGCGGCAGCGCCGCAGAGGGGATGGGTCCGCGTGATCATGGGGGCGATGTAGCGATTGACCGGCGATCTGTCCAGCCTTTTCAACTTCTGCTTTTCTGCAACTGGCACACAGGGTAAGCGAGAGGTCATGGAAACGCGCCAAACCCCGCAGCCCCCCGAGAGCCCGGTAGCTGCGGCTGCCTTCATCCTTGTCGCCTCGGCCCTGATTGCGGGCACAACCCTGCTGGCCAAGCTGGTGGGGCAGGATCATCTGGGCGCGCCGCTCCATCCGTTGCAGATCAGCCATGGACGGTTTCTGTTTGCCTTCCTTGCCATTTCCGGGGCCGTGCTGGCGCTGCGTCCGGGCTTTCACCAGGTGCATTGGCAACTGCATGTGGCGCGTTCTGCCGCGGGCTGGCTGGGAATTTCGCTGATGTTTGCGGCGGTGACCTTCATTCCTCTGGCGGACGCCACGGCGATTTCGTTCCTGAACCCGATCATTGCCATGATGCTGGCGGTGCCCTTGCTGGGCGAGCGGGTGGGGATATGGCGCTGGGGGGCGGCGGCGATTGCCCTGACCGGGGCGCTAATCCTGGTGCAACCCGGTGGCAGCGGATTTCACCCGGCGGTGCTGCTGGCACTTGCCGCCGCTTTTGCGATGGGGTTTGAAATCACCCTGATCAAGCGGCTGACCGGACGGGAAAGCCCGCTTCAGATCCTGTGGTTCAACAATGCAATCGGCTGCACCATTGCAAGCGGCGCGGTGCTTTGGATCTGGGCCAGCGGGACGTTTCAGTGGCCCAATGGCGCGCAATGGCTGGCGCTGGCCGCGCTGGGGCTCATGATGGCCACGGCGCAGGCCGCCTTTATCCAGGGCATGAAACGGGCAGATGCGAGTTTCGTCGCCCCGTTCCAATATGCCACGCTGATCTTTGCGGGTCTTTACGACTTCATCGGATTTTCCGTGATCCCCGCCGCCACATCCCTCCTCGGGGCAGGGATTATCATTGCCGGAGGGGTGATCCTTGCCGGACGCGAGGCCCGTGCGCCACGGCGCAGAAATTGATTCGTGTGACGTCTTGTATCCGGCGCGCTTGTGGCTAATATAAGCCTTCGTGAATTCACCGGGTATATCTGCCCAAACAGACCGAAAGACGGGAAACTGCATGTCCTGGACCGACGAACGCGTTGAAATTCTGAAAAAGATGTGGGGTGAGGGGCAATCGGCCTCGGTGATCGCCAAGGAACTGGGCGGCGTGACCCGCAACGCGGTGATTGGCAAAGTACACCGTCTGGGCCTGTCGAACCGCACCAGCGGTGGTGCCAAGGCGGCCACCAAACCGGCTGCCAAGGAAAAACCGGCGGCAAAACCCGCCGCAAGCAAAGCGAAGGCGGCCCCGAAGCCCAAACCCGCCGCCAAGAAAGAAGCGACGACTGAAGCAGAAGCACCTGCAGCAGCGCCCGCCGCGGAAAAACCGGCCCTGCCCGCCCGCAAGGCGATCATTCCCGCAGGTCAGCCCCTTCCGCCCCAACCCTCGGCCAATGAGGTCAGCCCCGAGGCGCTGGCCAAGGTGAACGAGGTCGAGAAGGGCGCCAAGAAGCTGAGCCTGATGGAACTGACCGAGAAGACCTGCAAATGGCCCATCGGTGACCCGGCCACCGAAGAATTCTGGTTCTGCGGGCTGCCTGTTCAGCAGGGCAAACCTTATTGCGAGGCCCATGTGGGGGTGGCGTTCCAGCCGATGTCCTCGCGTCGCGATCGCAAACGATAAGAGCTCTGGTTTCAACTGTATCTGGAAAGGGCGTGGGCATATCCCGCGCCTTTTTTTGTGGCAAGCCCTGAGGGGGCTCTGCCCCCGCCTTCGGCCCCCCGAGGTATTTCCGGCAAGAAAAAGACGGCGGCGGGGAATTTGTGATAGGATGGGGGAGCCTGACACGAAGGAGGTGTGTTATGCAGCTTGGCACCTTTTCCCTGAGCCTCGCGGTGAAGGACATCGCCGCATCCCTGGCCTTTTACCAGGCGCTTGGGTTTCGCCAGATTGGTGGTGACATGGATCAGAACTGGGTCATTTTGGAAAGTGGCGGCACGGTGATCGGGCTTTTCCATGGCATGTTTGAAAAGAACATGATGACGTTCAATCCGGGCTGGTCGGCCCCCGGTGTCACTGCGGAAGAGTTTGATGATATTCGTAAAATTCAGGCCATGTTGCAGGAGGCGGGGATCACCCCCACCCGTCCGGCCGCGCCTGATGCGGACGGCCCGGATCATCTGCTGATTACCGATCCGGATGGCAACACGATCATGCTGGATCAACATGTGCCGAAGCCGAAATGATATCTCAGAAATCACTGCGCAACCGATTTCGGTGTCGGCGGCGCGGAGTTATCTTGTTGTGGGGGTCGACACTGTTGTGCTGAAGCGTTTTCATAATGCGTTGAAACAGCGTGATGTCGAAACGTCGCGCATCATATAAGGAGGGTGGGCCGATCGGATTGGCGTTCTCCCCCCTTGCAACTTATGTTCTGGAAGGCTGGTCAGGGCAGGCATAGCGGGGTATACCGCGCGCCATGACTGATGCGATCAACCCTCCCAATCTTCGCCCGGACCTTGCCCCCAAGGCCCGCATCACCGACCCCGTGCGCCACTCTGATCGGCCTGGCCAGCCAAAAATCGGCATGGTCAGCCTGGGCTGTCCCAAGGCGCTGGTGGATAGCGAACGGATCCTGACGCGATTGCGCGCTGAGGGCTATGCGATCAGCCCGGATTACACCGGGGCGGATGCGGTGATCGTGAACACCTGCGGGTTTCTTGATTCAGCCAAGGCCGAAAGCCTTGAGGCGATCGGGGAGGCGCTGAAGGAAAACGGGCGTGTCATCGTCACCGGCTGTCTGGGGGCGGAAGAGGATTACATCCGCGGCACCCATCCCAGCGTGTTGGCCGTGACCGGCCCGCATCAATATGAGCAGGTTCTGGACGCGGTGCATGGGGCGGTGCCGCCCGCGCCGGACCCGTTTGTGGATCTGCTGCCAGCGTCGGGCGTGAAGCTGACCCCGCGCCATTACAGCTATCTGAAGATTTCCGAGGGCTGCAATCACCATTGCAAATTCTGCATCATCCCCGACATGCGGGGGCGCCTGGTGTCGCGCCCGGCCCATGCGGTGGTGCGCGAGGCGGAAAAGCTGGTGGAGGCAGGCGTCAAGGAACTGCTGGTCATTTCGCAGGACACATCCGCCTATGGGGTGGATATCAAACACGCAGAGGAACGCGGGCATCGGGCGCATATCACCGATCTGGCGCGCGACCTTGGGGCGCTGGGCGTGGGCAAAGACCTGTGGGTGCGGATGCATTACATCTATCCCTACCCCCATGTGCGTGAGCTGATCCCGCTGATGGCGGCCTATGAGGATTCAAAGGGCCTGATCCTGCCCTATCTCGATATTCCGTTCCAGCACGCCCACCCTGACACGCTGAAACGCATGGCGCGCCCGGCGGCCGCAGAACGCACGCTGGACCGGATTGCCGAATGGCGCGGCATTTGCCCGGACATCACCCTGCGCTCGACCTTCATCGTGGGCTATCCCGGCGAAACCGAGGCCGAGTTCCAGACCCTTCTGGATTGGATGGACGACGCGCAACTGGATCGGGTTGGCTGCTTTCAATATGAAAATGTTGACGGGGCGCGGTCAAACGACCTGCCCGATCACGTGCCTGCCGAGGTCAAACAGGACCGGTGGGAGCGGTTCATGGAGAAAGCACAGGCGATTTCCGAGGCGAAACTGACCGCAAAAGTGGGTCAGGTGATGGATGTGATCGTTGATGACATCGACGAAGACGGCATCGCCACCTGCCGCACCAAGGCGGATGCGCCAGAGATCGACGGGAACCTGTTCATCGACGAGGGCACCGAAGGGTTGCAGGTCGGTGAGATTGTTTCGGTCGAGGTGGATGAGGCTGGAGAGTATGATCTTTGGGGGGTGTTGCGGTAAATCTCAACGTCCCTCCTCCAGGTCTTCCAGATCATCCTCGGTTGGTTTTATCTTTGGCGCCGGACGCCGCCACGCCATCAGATTCTGACCAATCTCACGATAGAACTCGGGAACCAGCTTCTCAAGGTCCGCAACGAAATTCACTTGCTGCGTAAACCGTGCCCCCAATCGACGGGAATAGAAGATCGAAAAACCAACCGGACTTTTACCCTGTTTTCCCTCTTCACATATTCCCGGACATTCCAGCAGATCCTTGAACGAAAACTGAGTATTCTCGCTACGGCCCGGCCATTGCAACCGAATATACAGTTCTTCGGTTGCCTCAGACCTGATTTGCCTCATCAGCCAGTTGAGACGTGCTTTCGTTGAAACCTTGTCCTCAGGGGCCCGCAGGTTCATTCCAACATCGACGCTGCGCCGTGTAAGATCAACAACAACATCCAGCGGAGCGGCAGCATCGGGAATATCCAGAGTAACCGACAGACGCTTTTGCTCTCTGAGCTGCAACAATTCATCTTTCTGGCGCAACGCAGGATCATTTTTATGCTTGCGCGACAAGCGTTGCAAAACGACCGCATCTGTTTGACGGCTGAGTATCATCGAAAGGTCTTTGGTTTCCTGGTGCCACGCCTCAAGAACGGCACGCGCTTCGACAGATTTTGCCAGTATTTGCCCCCCGGCAGACACCAGTTTATTAAGCTCGGTCCACTCCGGCGGCATTCGGTCAAACCCTCTAACCCCCGTACTTTCATGGGTCAGAAAGCGATGGAATTCCGAAAGAATGAATGCCTGGTCATCATCTGCAACTTCCTGATTGCTCAGAAGAAGATCCGCAGTGGTCAGGATGAACATCCAGGACCAGTGGTAAACAGGTATTTTTGAACGGCTTTTTCGCACCTCTTCCAAGGGGTGGCTGGCCGGTGTTGTGGCAAATTGATTGGAAATCGTAATAACGCAGTCACAGCCATGATCTTTGGCGATGTTTCTGTAGCGGTCCACCTGTTCGGCCGTAAGCTGAGCATTGCCAATTTTCGCTTCGATCAGTGCACGCCATTCACGTGTTCCGGTTCGCAGGACAATCAATCCATCGGGGCGATCCTGTCGCGCTTTGACCCCGTTGGAGAACACCACCTCCGTAAAGGCCTCCAGATGTGATCGCACCCCATAACGCTGGCCGAGAGATTGCAAAAGGCTGGCACTAAACTCTCTTGTGCTGGAAAGAGTTGCCAGAAAAACCGATGTGGCGCGCCCTTCTTTGGAAGTCGTGGACAGTACAGGAAACAAACGCGCGGGTTCACCCTGTGAAAGAAACTCAGGAAGTGTCATGATCTGTGCCTTCTTAAATCCCGATCACTCAACCAGAAATGGTTCAATTTTTCAACCCAACCTCAACCCCAAGCAGATCCCCCTTGCCTCATCTCCCGTCACCTTCTACGCTGACCCCCGCGAGGGTTGGTAAGCGAGAGGCAAGATGGAACCTCCTTATCCTGACCCGACAGGGGATGATGACACGGCGTTTTTGCGGATGGAACAGGGGTTCCGGCAGGCGTTGGATGAAGATGTGCACCAGAAGGGCCGCGATCCTTTGCGGGCGCAGCTGGCCTATGTGAACAAGGTGCTGGCGGCCGCGGACGCGCTGGGTATTCAGCTTTTGTCCCATCTGACCCGCCCCGAAATCCCGCTGTTGAAAGACGCGGGAAACCTGAACCATCTGCGGGATGAGATTGATCACACCCTAGTGGCGCTGCGCCTGAAATTTGCCCGCCATGACCCGGTCAAACCCCGGCACCTGCCGGAAGATCAGCATCACCGGCTGCTCAGCCTGTTAAACAGCATCACCGCGGAAATCGAAAACACCCGCCTGCCGCAGACCATGGATCAGGAGGCCCGTCAGGTGCTGAGCACCCTGCGCGGGCAGCTGGAAACACGCACTCTGCGGATGGAGCATTTCGTGGATCTGGGCCGGGTGATTGCCAGCATCGGGCGCCAGCCCGAAACCGAGGCGGTCGCGGATAAATGCTGGCAGTGGTTGCGCCTGTCGATGGACCTGCTGAGCCGATCCAAAGGCAGTCATCGCCCGTTTGCCCACCTGAATGACGGGGGGACGACAGGGGGATGAACAGGGTCGACATGCCCCGACACGCTGCAAGAGATATCAATGTCGTGGGCGTTTCGGAATAAACATGTGTCTCAAGCCTATCCCGAAACGCTTTAAGCACGCCAAAACCCTGCGCAAAAGCAAAAGCGCCGACCGGATGGACGGCGCTTTTCTTGTTTTGGAAAGGGGGGGTTACGCCTGAAGCGGCGCCACCTCTATCTCACGTTCCACCCGCGCTTTCATCGCGCGTGCAGCGGCGTGCGACGCGGCCAGCGTGGTGAAATAGGGGATCTTGTCCATCAGGGCGACATTGCGCATCTGGCGACTGTCATTCACCGATTGCGCGCCTTCGGTCGTGTTCATCACCAGTTGCACATCGCCGTCTTTCATGTGGTCGACAATGTTGCGACCCGGCTCATAAACCTTGTTCACCTCTTCGGTCTCAATGCCGTTTTCCTTGAGGAACTTGGCGGTGCCATAGGTGGCAATGATCGAAAACCCAAGATCTTTCAGCATCTTGGCGGTTTCCACCAGCTGCCCGGTCTTGTCGCTTTCCTTGATCGACAGGAAGACCTTGCCCTCGGTCGGTAGATGTGTGCCGGCGCCCATCTGGGCCTTGAGGAACGCCATGGCAAAGCTCTTGTCCGCGCCCATCACCTCACCGGTGGAGCGCATTTCCGGCCCAAGCAGCGTGTCGACGCCGGGGAAACGGGCAAAGGGCAACACGGCCTCTTTCACCGCAAAGGTGTCGATCTCGGGATTGACCAGATCGAAGGCATCAAGCTTTTCGCCCGCCATCACCCGTGCGGCAATGGTGGCAATCGGGCTGCCGACGGCCTTGGCCACAAAGGGCACGGTGCGCGAGGCGCGCGGGTTCACTTCGATCAGGTAGATCTCATTGTCTTTCACGGCAAACTGCACGTTCATCAGACCCACCACGTTGAGGGCCAGCGCCAGGGCTTCGGACTGGCGGCGCAGCTCGGCGATGATCTCAGCCGACAGCGAGTAAGGCGGCAGCGAGCAGGCACTGTCGCCCGAGTGCACGCCGGCCTCTTCGATATGCTGCATGATGCCGGCCACATGGACCTTTTCCCCATCCGAAAGCGCGTCCACATCCACTTCAACCGCCCCGGACAGATAGCTGTCCAGCAGAACCGGGCTGTCACCCGACACCACCACGGCCTCAGCGATGTAGCGTTCCAGCTGGGCCATGTCGCGCACGATCTCCATCGCGCGGCCACCCAGCACATAGGACGGGCGGATCACCAGCGGGAAGCCGATTTCCCCTGCGATTTCAAGCGCCTGAGCATCCGTGGCGGCGATGCCATTCTTGGGTTGCTTCAGGCCAAGCTGGTTCACCAGCGCCTGGAACCGCTCGCGGTCTTCGGCAAGGTCAATCGCGTCGGGCGTGGTGCCCAGGATCGGAATGCCCTCGGCCTCCAGCGCATTGGCGAGCTTCAGCGGCGTCTGACCGCCGAACTGAACGATGACGCCGTGCAGGGTGCCATTGCTCATTTCGGTCGAGAGGATTTCCATCACGTGTTCGAAGGTCAGCGGTTCGAAATAGAGGCGATCCGAGGTGTCATAGTCGGTCGACACGGTTTCCGGGTTACAGTTGACCATGATGGTTTCATACCCCGCCCCGGTCAGCGCGAAACAGGCGTGACAGCAGCAATAGTCGAACTCGATCCCCTGGCCGATCCGGTTCGGGCCACCGCCCAGAATGACAACCTTTTTGCGGTCCGACGGGCGGGCCTCACATTCCACGTCGCCCATCATCGGCGCTTCATAGGTGGAATACATGTAAGGCGTCTGCGCTTCGAATTCCGCGGCACAGGTGTCGATCCGTTTGAAGACCGCGTTCACGCCGACCTTGCGGCGCGCACCCCGCACGTCGGTTTCCTTGAAGCCGGTCAGCTTGGCCAGACGCGCATCGGTAAAGCCCAGCATCTTGAGCTTGCGCAGGCCCGCCGCATCCGAGGGCAGGCCACTGTCTTTCACCGCGTTCTCGGCATCGACGATTTCACGGATCCGGGCAAGGAACCACGGATCAAACGCGGTCACGCGCTGGATTTCCTCATTGGTCAGCCCGTGGCGCATCACCTGTGCGATTTTCAGGATCCGGTCGGGGCGCTGTTCGGAAATCGACTTGATCAGGGCGGCATGGTCCGGCGCGCCGGGGATCTCGATCTCGTCAAAGCCGGTCAGGCCGGTTTCCATCGAGGCGAGCGCCTTTTGCAGGCTTTCATGGATGGTGCGGCCGATCGACATGACCTCACCCACCGATTTCATCGCGGTGGTAAGCTCCGGCTTCGAGCCTGGGAATTTCTCAAACGCAAAGCGCGGGATCTTGGTGACCACATAGTCGATGGTCGGTTCAAACGAGGCGGGCGTGACCTTGGTGATGTCATTGTCCAGCTCATCCAGCGTATAGCCCACGGCCAGTTTCGCAGCGATCTTGGCAATCGGGAACCCGGTCGCCTTTGAGGCCAGCGCGGAGGAGCGCGACACGCGCGGGTTCATCTCGATCACCACCATGCGGCCATCTTTCGGGTTCACCGCCCATTGCACGTTGGATCCGCCTGTTTCCACGCCGATCTCACGCAGCACGTTGATCGAGTGGGTGCGCATCAGCTGGTATTCCTTGTCGGTCAGCGTCAGCGCGGGGGCCACGGTGATACTGTCACCGGTATGCACGCCCATCGGGTCGATATTTTCGATCGAGCAGACGATGATCGCGTTGTCGGCAGTGTCGCGCACCACCTCCATCTCATATTCTTTCCAGCCCAGAAGGCTTTCATCAACGAGGATCTGGTTCACCGGAGAGGCATCCATGCCGGTGCGGCAGTAATGTTCGTATTCCTCGCGGTTATAAGCCACACCACCCCCTGTGCCGCCCAGGGTAAAGGCGGGGCGGATAATGGCGGGAAGGCCGATGTCATCCAGCGTTTCCAGCGCGATTTTCACCCCGGCATCCAGATCCGCGTGACCCTTGTCATTGGTCGGCGCGGTGACGATGGTCGCGCGCGGGTTTTCGATGCCCAGACGATCCATTGCTTCGCGGAACAGTTTGCGATCTTCTGCCATTTCAATCGCATCGCGCTTGGCGCCGATCAGTTCCACATTGAACTTGTCCAGCACGCCAAGGTCGTCAAGCTCCAGCGCGGTGTTCAGACCGGTCTGGCCGCCCATGGTCGGCAGCAGCGCATCGGGGCGTTCCTTCTCGATGATCTTGGCAACTACGTCAGCGGTGATCGGTTCGATATAGGTCGCATCCGCCATGTCCGGGTCGGTCATGATCGTCGCCGGGTTCGAGTTCACCAGGATGACGCGATACCCTTCCTCGCGCAGGGCTTTACAGGCCTGAGCACCGGAATAGTCAAACTCGCAGGCCTGACCAATGATAATGGGGCCCGCCCCGATGATCATGATGGATTTGATATCGGTTCTTTTCGGCATGGGATCCCCCTTCGGCAGGTCAAGGCAGAGTATAGGCACGAGTCTGTCCCGCGCGCAAATTGTCCTGCGTTATAGTGATCGAAAGATGTTGTGCAAGCCCTCATTACGTCTGCGCGACAGGTTTGCGCAGTTTGTTTGCAAAAGACCGGTTCTGAGGGGTGGATGCGGGCATGTGGCAGGGATGTGAAGGCGCAACGGCGCGTAAAACTTCACTGAAGTGGCGCATTCTGCCCTTCCCTCGCTGCGAGGGGGATTATACATGGCCTTCACAACAGCGCCCTTTGGCGCACACCGCTTAAACAGCAGCACAACCAGCAAAAGGGACACCGCGGGTGCAGATCAGGTTCGACCAGTTTTGTCATGACCAGGGTCAGGCGGGAAGACCCTGCCAGTTCACCCGCCCGATCCGTATGATCGAGGCGACAACCCCGGCCGAGGTGCCCGCAGCACTTGACGCGCTGGATGGCGCACGGGCGGAAGGGCTGTGGCTGGCCGGATTTGCAAGCTATGAGCTGGGCTATGTGCTTGAGCCGAAACTTGTGCCGCTTCTGCCGGAAAACCGCCGCCTGCCGCTGTTGCGCTTTGGTGTCTATGACGGGCCCGAGCCTGCCGAAGACCTGCCCATGGGACGGGCCGGACGGGATGTCGGGCTGGGCACACTTTCCCCCCGCTGGGACGAAGCGCGCTATCGCCACGCCTTTGAACAGGTGCATGACGCCATTGGCGCGGGGGACATCTATCAGGCCAACCTGACCTTCCCGATTGACAGCACAGCCCATGGCGATCCGGCGATGCTTTACGCCGCCCTGATGACACGCCAGCCGGTGCTGCATGGGGCGCTGGTGGAACAAGACGGGCTGCCCGCGCTCCTCTCGCGTTCGCCCGAACTGTTTTTCCGCACCACCGCCGCCGGCCGTATTGAAACGCGGCCGATGAAAGGCACCCAGCCGCGTTCGGAGGACCCGGCGCAGGATCGCGCCAACCGCGATTTCCTGATCACGGATGAAAAGAACAACGCCGAAAACCTGATGATCGTCGACCTCCTGCGCAACGACATCTCTCGCGTGGCCAGGCCCGGATCGGTGCATGTGCCAGAACTCTTCTGCGTGGAGAGCTATGCCACCGTGCACCAGATGGTGTCGACCGTGGCGGCCGAGCTGGCGGAGGGGGTGCAGCTGTCTGATATCCTGCGCGCATTGTTCCCCTGTGGCTCAATCACCGGTGCGCCGAAAATCCGCGCGATGGAAATTCTGCGCGGGTTGGAACCGGATCCGCGCGACATCTATTGTGGCACGATCGGCTGGGCCGCCCCGGATGGCGCCTCCAGTTTCAACGTGGCCATCCGCACGCTGATGGTCGAAGACGGCCAGGCCCGCCTGAATGTGGGCGGCGGGGTCGTGTGGGATAGCACAAGCGGGTCGGAATATGAGGAAGCCCTATGGAAAGCACGGTTTGCAGAAGCGTTCCAGATGGAACAGAGCTGATTGAAACCTTTGCGCTTGGGCCCGAGGGCGTGGCGCGGCTGGATCTGCACATGGCGCGGATGGCGCGGTCTGCGCAATGGCTCGGATTTCCCTTTGATGCGGGCAAGGCGCGCGCCCTCTTGGCATCGCAAACCGCACCCGAGCCCCTGCGCGCGCGACTGACCCTTGCGCAGGACGGAAGGCTGGATCTGACCACAGCCCCCCTGCCCCCCACAGCCCCCAGCTGGCGCTTTGCAATCCACCCGGAACGGCTGCGCTCGGACAATCCGTGGCTTTTGCACAAAACCACCCGGCGCGCCCTTTACAACGACGCGCGTGCGGCCTTGCCGGACGGCATTGACGAATGGATTTTCCTGAACGAACGCGGTGAGGTCTGCGAAGGCACCATCACCAATATCGAACTGACCCGACCCAACGGCAAGAACCTGACCCCGCCACTTTCCTCCGGCTGCCTGCCCGGCATCTATCGGCAGAGCCGCCTGAACACGGGCACCCTCACCGAGGCCGTTCTGACCCCGCATGACCTGAAAGGCGCAACCGAGATCCGCCTGACCAATGCGCTGCGCGGGGCAACCCCGGCAATTTGGGCCCCGGAATGCCCCCATTTCAACCAGTTTGCTTGACAAGCGCGGCACAACCTTGTGTATCGGCAAAGACGCGTTTTACAGCGCATGACACCTTTGCCCGAACCCTGCGGGCACCGATCCGATTTTGCCGATGAAAGGCCGTAACATGCACGCATATCGCAGCCATACCTGCGCCGAGCTTAACAAATCCAACGTGGGCGACACCGTTCGCCTTTCCGGATGGGTCCACCGTGTCCGCGACCATGGCGGCATTCTGTTCATCGACCTGCGCGACCATTATGGCGTGACCCAGGTTCTGTGCGACCCGGACAGCCCGGTGTTTGCCGAGATGGAAAAAGTGCGGTCGGAATGGTGCATTCGCATCGATGGCAACGTGAAAGCGCGCGACGCGGATCTGGTCAATGACAAGATCCCGACCGGCGAAGTTGAAGTTTTCGTGCGTGACCTTGAGGTTCTGGGCGACGCGGGGGAACTGCCGCTGATCGTGTTCGGCGACCAGGAATACCCGGAAGAAACCCGCCTGAAATACCGGTATCTCGACCTGCGCCGCGAACAGATGCAGCAAAGCATGAAACTGCGCTCGGACGTGGTGGCCTCAATGCGCAAACGCATGTGGGACGCGGATTTCCGCGAATACCAGACCCCGATCATCACCGCATCAAGCCCGGAAGGCGCGCGCGACTTCCTGGTGCCGTCGCGCCTGCATCCCGGCAAGTTTTACGCGCTGCCCCAGGCACCGCAGCAGTTCAAACAGCTGATGATGGTGGCGGGCTTTGACAAATACTTCCAGATCGCACCTTGTTTCCGCGACGAGGACCCGCGCGCCGACCGTTCGCCCACCGATTTCTATCAGCTCGACATGGAAATGTCCTTTGTGACCCAGCAGGACGTGTTCGACACCATTCAACCCGTGCTGCAGGGCGTGTTTGAAGAGTTCGGCGGCGGGCGCAAGGTCGACACTGACTGGCCGCAGATCTCCTACAAGGACGCCGCCCTTTGGTATGGCACCGACAAACCGGACCTGCGCAATCCGATCAAGATGCAGGTTGTCAGCGAACATTTCGCCGGCTCCGGCTTTGCGATCTTTGCAAAACTTCTGGAAAACGAAGGCACCGAAATCCGCGCCATCCCCGCGCCGAAAGGCGGCTCGCGCAAATTCTGCGACCGGATGAACAAGTTTGCCCAGCAGGAAGGTCTGCCGGGCATGGGCTATATCTTCTGGCGTGATCAGGGCGAAGGCATGGAAGCGGCTGGCCCGCTGGCCAAGAACATTGGGCCGGAACGCACCGAGGCGATCCGTCAGCAACTGGGTCTGGGCGTGGGCGACGCGGCCTTCTTCCTGGGCGGCAAGCCGAAAGCCTTTGAAAAGGTTGCGGGCCGTGCGCGCGACGTGATCGGGGATGAGCTGGGCCTGACGGACAAGGATCGGTTTGCCTTTGCCTGGATCGTCGACTTCCCGATCTACGAAGCCGACGAGGAAACCGGCAAGATCGACTTTGAGCACAACCCGTTCTCAATGCCGCAGGGCGGTATGGACGCGCTGAACGGCGATCCGCTCGACGTGCTGGGATACCAATATGACCTGGCCTGTAACGGCTATGAGCTGGTGTCCGGTGCGATCCGGAACCACAAGCCAGAGATCATGCTGAAGGCCTTTGAACTGGCGGGCTACGGCGAAGACGAGGTGAAGAACCGCTTTGGCGCGCTCTTCAACGCGTTCCATTACGGCGCCCCGCCGCACGGTGGCTGCGCCGCCGGGATCGACCGGATTGTGATGCTGCTGGCCGATCAGGACAACATCCGCGAAGTGATGCTGTTCCCGATGAACCAGCGCGCCGAAGACCTGATGATGGGGGCACCCAGCCTGCCGGAAAACGAGCAGCTGCGGGAACTTCATCTGCGGGTTATCCCACAGGAATAAACCGGGTCCGGCCAGACCGTGAAACAGAAAGCCCGCGCCAATGCGCGGGCTTTTCTTTTTCCCTGCAGCCAGCAGCGGAGCTGCCGGGGCAAAACCTATGGATCAGAAGATCAGGACACGCGCGCGGTCAGGGCCGTCTGCCCAACTGGTGGCACCTCTTCAGTGGCAACCGCCTGAGACGGGGTTGCAAGAGAGAGCGCCACGGCAATCATCAGCATTGCAGCACCACACACAAGCACGGCCCAATCCACCGCGGCCTCTGCCCAGCTGGGGCCTGCCTGGCTGGCATCGGTCGACATCTTGGTATTTGCCTGGGGTAATGCGGTCGCCATCTTGTCCACCATTTCCTCCACCTTTTACGCGGTCTCGCCACCGTTTGTGCAGCGAGCCCCTTGATCCTCGTGTTGCATTCCAACCGAATGTTCCACCGAATTGGGGCGTAAATGTGAAGGGGTGGGGGCAATTGAGCGACCGGTCTGCAACCGGATAGGTCAGTGCAGGACGGGATATCTCTTGTCGAAGGAGCTCCAGTCGGCAACCGGCGGGATGGTCCAGACCTCCAGCCGCTGTTGCCGTTGCCGGTCCATCCAGCCTGTCAGAGCGCCTGACGCGCGGCAAGCCGTTCCTGAACCAGCCCGGCGACCAGATCATATTGCTTGCGCCAGCCCCCTTCTCCCCGACCCGCACGGGCAAGATCATCAGCGGCATGTTCGAGCTTTGTGTCATGGGCCGAGCGCGCCACACCACCTAGGAACTGGGCAATATACCCGACATCCGCATTATCCGGATCCTCCCCCATGATCTCGGCCATATGGCTGAGGTCATCCTGCAGGGCCATTTCATCGGGATGCACCAATTCGCCGGACACTTTGCGCAGACCTGAAGGGCCTTCACCTTTCGGCAACAGCTCCAACACGGTTTGTTGAAACACCGCAAGGCTTTCAAGCGGCTTTGCCATGAACCGATCTGCCCCGGCTTTGATTGCGTCGCTGTGGGTGGCGTCATCACCGCTGATTGCGATCAGCACCGGAACGCGGCACGGCTCCTGCGCCAGTTCCCGGATCAGATCTGCCCCTGACCCGTCGGGCAACCCCATATCCACAATCACGATGGAGGGGCGGTAGACCCGCAGATGCCGGTGTGCGGAGGCCAGACTATCCGCCCGGCGAATCCGTGCCCCGGATCGCAGGCACAGGAGGCGAATAGCCTCGGAGGCATATCGGCTGTCTTCAACCACCAGCACGGTCTTGCCTTGCAGGGGACGGTCGGGGGTTGCGGGTTGGCTCATCAAGAAGCGTTCGAGATCATCACTCATGGCAGCGATTCCTTTCCTCCCCCACGAAAGCCGAAAAGGGTAAACCACGGGTTAATCTCCCAAGCCCTGCCCAATATCCCGCATTGAGCGTTTCGGGGAAAACTTGGAGGCAGGTGGGTATCCTGAGACGCCCACGACATTGATACCTCTTACGGTAATTCGATTTTTCCCTGCCTCAGGGGAATGTCGAAACACTTTAATAGTCACAATAATAGTCACAATTGCTGCTCTGCGGCGTGTGCGTTCTTGCAACAGACCCCACCCACACGGCATAAGACCCCAACACTTGTCGAAGGGAGAGAGAAATGATTGGACGTCTGAACCACGTGGCCATTGCCGTGCCGGATCTGGAAGCGGCTTCGGCCCAGTATCGTGATACGCTTGGGGCCAAGGTGAACCCGCCGCAGGACGAACCGGATCATGGCGTGACCGTGGTGTTCATCGAACTGCCCAACACCAAGATCGAACTGCTCTACCCGCTGGGGGACAATTCGCCCATCGCAGGTTTCCTGGAAAAGAACCCCGCCGGTGGCATCCACCACATCTGTTATGAGGTCGACGACATCCTGGCCGCACGGGACAAGCTGAAAGAGGCCGGCGCACGTGTACTGGGCACCGGAGAGCCCAAGATCGGCGCCCATGGCAAGCCGGTCCTGTTCCTGCATCCGAAAGATTTCAACGGCACTCTGGTTGAGCTGGAACAAGTCTGATGACCATAACCGCAGCCCTTGTCCTTTATGTCGTGATCTGGTTCGTGACCATGTTTGTGGTCCTGCCCATCCGCCTGCGCACGCAGGGCGACGAAGGGGCCGTGCTGCGCGGAACCCATGCCGGTGCGCCCGCCAATTTCAGGCTTGGGCGCACCATGATCATCGTCACCATCTGGGCCAGCCTCGCCTGGGCAGTTGTTGCGGGGATCATCGTCTCGGGCTGGATCACGGTTGAGGATATCGACTGGTTCAACCGGATGGGATCGGAGGGGTAAGCGCGCTGGGGCGAGCGCCTGATGGCAGGGCCGCCCGACGCATCCACACTTATTGCTTCCTGATCGTGGTTTTTACCAACTTGTTTTCTTCGTTGAGCGCGGACCAATTTACCGAGTTCACGCATTCATCGCTAGCCTGGTCCGAGATCAATACATTTGTGCTTTCCGAAACAGGGCTAAGGTCAGACCCCGCACTACCGCCCTGACAATCGCTGGAACATATGGGTGAAGGTCGCGGCCCCCAGAATGGGGATCAGCAGGTTCACCAGCGGGATCGACAGCGGCACGGCCATCAGTATGCCCGCGATCCAGATCTGGGTATTGTGACGTTTGCGCAGGGCATGGGCCGCCTCACGCTCCATCCGGCGCATTGCCGCCATGGTGAAATATTCCCGCCCCAGCAGATAGCCGTTCACCGCATAAAACAGGATCGGTGCCAGCGGGCCGACAAAGAAAAACAGGATCAGCGCCACAAGGTTCACGCCGACAATCACGCCGAAAAACCCAAGGCTTTCACGGATTGCGGCTGAGATCGGCTGGGCAGCGTTCGGCGCAAGATGCGGGTAGTGCCGCGCCTCAACCGCATCCGCCACCTCGTCCAGAAACAGCCCGGTAAAGGCCCCGGCCACCGGCACCATCAGCACCGCAGACAGCACGATCATCAACAGCGCGGCCACCCACATGGCAACACCACCGACAAAGGACACCTCTCCCACAAATGGCAGGCTCAGCACGTCGGGGATCACAAATCCTACCAAGGTGACCATGACCCAGGTGATCGCCACCAAAAGCCCAACCGTCAGCCCCAGACCCTTCAAAAGAACCTTACGAAAGCGCGGATCACTCAGTTGGGCAAGCGCGCGGAAAAAATCATCAATCATCACGGGTCCTCAGTTTTCAATCCAGGTGGTAAGGGCGGCAATATCCGGGCGTGGACGTTCTGGCGGGGCCACGGTTTCCGTGCCAATGTGAATGATCCCGGCCACCCGCTCGTGATCCTCAAGCCCAAGCCCGTCGCGCAGAAACCCCCGATCCTGAGAGGCCCAGCCCGACAGCCAGTTTGCCCCCCAACCTGCCGCCAGCGCCGCGTTCAAAAGTTGCAGACAGGCCGCCCCCGCCGAATAGGTCTGTTCGATCGCCGGAACTTTTTCCGAGACCACCGGACTTTCAACCACGACAACCGCAAGGGGCGAATTGTCATAGGCGTGGCGCTCCTTGGCCACTTTCATCTCGTCAATGCCCAGCGCCGCACCGCGAATGGCGACCAAAGCCGCCAACCGCTCCAGCGCAGGCTTTTCCAGCACAATGAACCGCCACGGCTCCAGCTTGCCATGATCCGGTGTGCGCCCGGCCGCCGTCAGGATCGGCATCAGGTCTTCACGCGACGGCCCCGGCCCGGTCAGGGTTTTTGCAGGCCGGGAACGACGTGTCAGCAGAAACTTCAGGGCGGCGTCATTGCGTTCAGGCATATCGCTTCTCTTTTCAGCACGGTTGCACTCTGCACCGCTCACGCGGCTTGCTTCGGTGACATGTCGTATCTCGAACCGCCCCCGTCAAGATGTAAAGCCAATTTACATCAAGTTTCTCACGTCTCAGGCCCCGCATTTTTCTTGTTCCAAATATCCCGGGGTGAGCGGTGAAACCGCGAGGGGCAGCGCCCCTAACGCGTTTCGACTTTAACTTGAAACATTATGTGGCGCGAATGTCCCGAGAATGCGAAGCATAGCAGGGTATTCGTGCCTCAGGTTTAAGGTCGTGCGCTCTAGACCCCGAAATACTCCGCAAGCTCGGAAAGTTGCTCGGAAAACACCGCCCGCATCCGCGCATTGGGCTGGCGCGCGGCAAAAATCTCCGCCAGAGGGTCGGGGGCGGTGATCTCCGATCCCGACATTTCTTCCAATACCGCATGACCGCAGAACGGCACATAGACTTCACTATACCCGCCCTCATGCGCCATCATCAGCCGACCGCCACACAGCTCCCCCGCCAGCGCCATTACCCTGCGGGTCATCTGCCGGAACGTATCCGCGGTGGCCAGCATGCAGGACAGCGGGTCAATCACCGCCGCATCATAGCCATTGGCGATCACGATGATCTCCGGCTCAAACGCGCGCATCGCCGGAACGGCAATCCGCTCCAACGCCTCCAGATAGGTGTGATGTCCACCGCCGGGGGGCAGCGGGATATTGATATTCGCCCCCTGCCCGGCCCCTTCCCCCCGCACATCCGCATCCCCGGTATCGACTGGGTAATTGCGCTCCTGATGCATGGAAATCGTCAACACATCCGGGTCTTCGATAAAAATCGCCTCCGTGCCATTGCCGTGATGCACATCCCAATCCAACACCGCAACCCGGCGCACACGCCCTTCGGCCTGCATGGTGCGAATGGCGATGGCAAGATTGGCAAGCAGACAGAACCCGTTGGGAAAATCGGGCAGGCAGTGATGCCCCGGCGGGCGTGACAGCGCATAAGCGTTGTCCACCTTCCCGCTTAGCACATCCCGCATGGCAGCCACCGAGAGGCCCGCCGACAGCGCCGCCAGCTCATATCCCCCCTGCCCGAAGGGTGTGCGCAGTCCAAGCTCGCCACCCCCCGCATCGGACACTCGCTTGAACCTGTCCAGAAAGGCGATGGGATGGACCCGCGCCAGCATCTCATGCGTGGCTTCAGGAGCACTCGATCCCACCAGCTCACGCGACAACCCGGTCACATCCAGAAGGTTCTTCAGCCGCCGCTTGGTTTCGGGGCTTTCGGGCAAGCCGCCCGCCGCCAGCGGCTGCACCAGCCCCCCCACCGGAAGCGTCCCCGCATAATTGCCACCCGAATGCCAGAAACTGCGTTCATCCCAGTAAAATCCCGTGGCCATGATATCCTCCGCTTTGGCGCAAGCTTAACGCGCACCCTTGCCCCGTCCAGCCATTTCCGCCACCAAGAGGGTATGAAAAAAGGCAGCCTCTCTCACCTTGCAATCCCCGGTGCCACGCTTGCGGTGCGCGTCACCCCCAAAGCATCCCGCAATGCGGTGGAAGAGGTCGATGGCGGGCTGAAAATCTCCGTCACCACGGTGCCCGAGGGCGGAAAAGCAAACAAGGCGGTCGAGAAGCTGCTCTCAACCGCCTTGGGAGTGTCAAAATCGCGCCTGACCCTCACCCATGGGGCCACGTCGCGCGACAAGGTCTTTCGGGTGGATTAATCCGCGTCCAATGAAAACTGCGGCCCAGCCCGCCCCTGAAACGCGTTAATTGTCCACGCGCGGGATCGAAGACGGGGCGTAATCCTCGTTCGGCTGTGCCCAGTCGCCCCCGGCCCCATCCAGCGGATCCGGGCCAAAACGGTTGGCCCCTGCGGTGCCCGGCGTGACCATCCAGTAAAGCATCAAAAGCCAGCCAATGATCGGCACCAGCACGATCCAGAACCACCAGCCAGAGCGATCCTTGTCATGCAGGCGGCGCACTGTCACCGAGATGCCAGGCAGGAACAAGGCCAGCGCAAACAGCGACGACAGCGGGGTGATTTCGGTCATGCCCAGAACCGCAATATCCACGACCCCCAGCAAAATCTGGCCCGCCACATTAAACAGCGTGAACCACCAATATTCCGACCGCGCAGCGCGGCCTTCAAATGTCACATATTTGGAAAAGCAGGTTTTGACTGCCGTTTGGAAATCCATAAACTCACTCCTTTTTGCCGATTTTCGGCTCTTCACCTTTGAGAATACGAGAGATATTGGCGCTGTGCCGGTAAAAAATCAATGCCGCCAAGGCAACCGCCAGCCCCACCAGACTGTCCTGCCCAAGCAACAGCGCCACCACCGGCGACAGCGCCGCCGCCACCAATGCCGACAGGGATGAAATCCGGAATACGACCGCCGTCACCAACCAAGAAGCGCAGGCCGCAAGACCCAGTGGGAACGACAGCGCCAGCATCGTGCCCAGCCAGGTCGCAACCCCTTTCCCGCCCCTGAAGCCCAGAAACACCGGAAAGCAATGGCCCAGAAAGGCAAAGAAACCCGCAACCTGCGCCGCGTCTTCCCCCACCAGCGCACGCGCCGCCAGCACCGCAGCACCGCCTTTGCCCGCATCCCCGATCAGCGTCAGAAACGCGGCGAGTTTATTGCCGGTCCGCAGCACATTGGTCGCGCCGATATTGCCGGATCCGATCTGACGCAGATCCCCCAACCCGAACAGGCGCGCCATCACAATACCAAACGGGATTGACCCCAGCAGGTAGCCAAGCACAGCCACCAGAGCCAGAACCGGCAGCGCAGACGTTAACTCAGGCATGATCATTCCTCATCTCGGACGGCCAGCGCCCTCATTTTCTGGTCAAAAATATCCCGGGGTGAGACCGCAGGTCGAGGGGCAGCGCCCCTTACCCCGAAAAAACCGACACACCGGCCACCCAGGTGCCGATCACCCGGCCCTCCATCCTCGCCCCATCAAAAGGCGTGTTCTTCGATTTCGAACGCAGCTTGAACCGGTCGAGCACAAAGGGCGCATCCGGGTCAAACAGCACCAGGTCCGCCGGCGCGCCCGGTGCCAGACGACCGCCGGGCAGCCCCAGCAGCCTGGCCGGGTTCAGCGACATGGCCCGCCAGATTGCAGGCAGGTCGATCAGCCCCGAATGCACCACCCGCATCGCGGCGGGAAGCAGGGTTTCCAGACCCACGGCCCCAGAGGCAGCCTCTTCAAACGGCAGGCGTTTGCTCTCCTCATCCTGCGGCGTGTGAAAGCTCGACACCACGTCCACAAGCCCCGAGGCGACCGCCTCGATCATCGCCACGCGATCCTCTTCCGACCGGAGGGGTGGTTTGAGTTTGAAGAAGGTGCGATAGTCGCCCACATCCAGTTCATTCAGGCACAGGTGATGGATATTCACCCCGGCCGAGACCGAATGACCGGCAGCCTTTGCGCGTTCCAGCACGGGCAGGGATTTTGCGGTGGACAGGCTGTCGGCATGATAGCGCACCCCGGTCATCTCAACCAGCGCGAGGTCCCGTTCCAGCCCCATCCGTTCAGCCATGGGCGAAACCGCGGGCAGGCCCCGCAACGAGGCGAATTTGCCCGAGGTGACGGCGGCCCCTTTCGACAGGCTCGGTTCCTGCGGGTGACCAATGATCAGCGCCCCCAGCGACCGGGCATAGGTCATGGCGCGGGAATAGACCTTGGGATCGGTGACCACATGGTCGCAATCGGTAAAGGCCACGGCGCCCGCATCCAGCATGAAGCCCATCTCTACCATCTCGCGCCCGGCCCGTTCCTTGGTCAGCGCCGCGAGGGCAACCACATTGACCGGCGCCACCTCAGCGGCACGTCTTGTGGCAAAAGCGAGCGTCTCCGGCGTGTCCACGGCAGGTGTGGTGTCCGGACGGATCACCATGGTGGTCACCCCGCCCGCCGCCGCCGCATCCCCGGCGGTTCGAAAGCTTTCCTTATGGCGTTCGCCCGGCTCACCGATTTTCACGCCCATATCAATCAGGCCGGGGGCCAGGCATTTGCCGCCACACTCAATCACCTCACCTTTCGGTTTCTGGTTCAGCGCGGTGATCACCCCATCTTCCACCGTCAGGCTGCCCAGAGCATCTTCGCCGGTTTCGGGATTGATCAGGCGGGCATTGGTGAAGGTCTTGGTCATCGAAGCGGTCCCTTTGGCGTGGGGTTGGTTGGAAATGTCCTAATCGGTTTTGGCGGGCGTTTCTACAGGGAGTTTGACCTTGGCGCAGGATGAAGGGGCGGATGCCTCCGGCGGGAGTATTTTGGGCAAGAAGAAGGAGGGATCAGTTTGCGGCAAGCACGCGGCATCGGTGCAGCAATAGCGACTTGTTGATTTTGGCCTTTTTAAGCGCTTCAACCAGGCGGCCGGACAGGAAGAAATATCTGGGCAGCCTCGGCGTTTCCATCCAAAGATCAGAACTGCTCAATGCTGCTGAGCTGACCGAAACCATGTCGTCTTTGTCCGTTGCTGGCAACCGCCAGATATCTCGTTCGTCTTTGTATGCTCGCCACGCCCCCTCCGAAAACTCTGGCAGGAAGGAGCGCTTTCTTTCTCCAATAGACAGGAGCTCAAATTTCCCATCCACAGGTGTTTTGCGATCAAACTGGTAAATCTCAATTGGATGCAGGCGCGTTTCACCAAGATCAAAGTCACGCAGAATATCCGCGAGGGTCCGCGAAACGATGTGATATCCGCCAGCGTCAAAGTAGTGCGGGAGAGATGTGATCGGTCTCGGCGTTTTCGCAAAAAGCTTTCTGGCGAGAAGATCTTCTGGGATCGGGAGGCCTTTTGACTTTAGCTCGCCCGCTTGTAAAAAATCTTGGTTTCGCTCCTCTCGAATATCAGAAGTGAGAGGCTTGTTAGTAGTCGTGAAATGCATTGCCTGGCTGATCCAGACTTCACCATCGCTCATATCAATCCTCGCAAATGCTGTCTCAAATATGATCAGCTTAAGGAGGATCGGGGCGCAGTGGCAAGCTTGGCCGGGACGAAATTATGCAGCCCCTCGTGCGCGGTTGATCTGGGCCTTGGTGTCCTTTGCATCCGCCTGATATTTCAGCATGTGCTTGTCGCCCGCAATCGTCACCACCTGGGCGGCGGTGAAAATGGTGTTTACCGCTTCGATATTGTGCAGAAGGATGGCCGATCCGGTGGGGCCGATCAGGCGGCGGTTGGTGAGGGTCCAGATAAAGCCGGTCTGTTCCTTGAGCAGATAAGCCCCACGCAGGGCGATGGCCAGCACGGCCCCCACGACCCCTGTCCACGGGAAGGGGTTCTTGATCGCAAGCAAGATCACCACCATCACCACAGAGCCGATCGCGGCCAGCATGACGTGTTCCTTGAGATAGGTGGTCCGATTGCCCTGAAACTGCGCCAGTATTTTTTCACCGGGTTCCAGATCCGGCACGGTCTGATCTTCCAGACGGGGTTCAAGTTTCATATCAGTCCTCTAGGGCTTTTTTCAGTTCTGCCACCAGATCCGCGGGGGCATCGGTGTCAAGGCGCTGGGTGGCCACCGCATCTTTGCGCCGGATCGTGACGATCACCGCCCGGTCCAGCGGTTTGATGCCAGCGATACTGTCGCGCGAAAAGGTCAGCCCCTTGCGCAGGTGGAGCGCCCGGGAGGTCAGGGCCCAATCGCCCTGATGGCGCAGACCCAGCATGAACGCTCCGAAAGCGAGGTAAAAGATCAGCGCGAAGACCGGCACCATGGCCCAGCTGAACAACCCTACGAAACTGCCCAGCACACCATAGATTGCCGTGGCGCCCAATGTGGTGAAAACTGCAATCCGCAACGCGGTTTCACGGCGGGCGGAGCCGCGCAGGATCAGGTCTTCGCCCTGATCGAGCTGCAACCAGTCTTTTGATACACGCTTAGGCATAGGTCTCTTTTTCCGCCTGATCACGCGCGATGATGCGGTGGTTGCGTGCCAGCAGGTCCATCGCGGCCATGCGCACGGCCACGCCCATTTCCACCTGTTCCTGGATGACCGAGCGGTTGATGTCATCGGCAATGGTGCCGTCGATTTCAACGCCGCGGTTCATCGGGCCGGGATGCATGACAATCGCGTCATCCTTGGCATTTGCCAGCTTTTCGGCATCCAGCCCGTAGCGGTGGTAATATTCGCGTTCGGACGGGATAAAGCCCCCATCCATCCGTTCCTTCTGAAGTCGCAGCATCATCACCACATCCGCGTCTTTCAGACCCTCCTCCATGTCGTCATAGACCTCAACCCCGAACTGGTCGATCTGGCTGGGCATGAGCGTGGGCGGCCCCACAAGGCGCACCCGGTTTTCCATCTTGCCCAGAAGGATCAGGTTTGAGCGGGCCACGCGTGAATGCGCGATGTCCCCACAGATCGCAATGGTCAGACGATGCAGACGGCCCTTCTCGCGCCGGATCGTGAGCGCGTCCAAAAGCGCCTGTGTCGGGTGTTCATGTTTGCCGTCACCCGCATTCAGAACCGCGCAATTGACCTTCTGTGCCAGAAGATCCACCGCCCCGGAATGCGGGTGGCGCACCACCAGAAGATCCGGGTGCATTGCATTCAGCGTCAGCGCGGTGTCGATCAGCGTCTCGCCCTTTTTGATCGAACTGGCCTGCATCGCCATATTCATCACATCCGCGCCCAGCCGTTTGCCCGCAATTTCGAAACTCGCCTGGGTGCGGGTGGAGTTTTCAAAAAACATGTTGATCTGCGTCAGCCCGGCCAGCGCATCGGAGCGTTTGTTGCCGCTGCGGTTCAAATCAACGTAATCATCGGCCAGATCGAGGATGGTTTTAATCTCCTCGGGGTGCAGATGTTCGATGCCCAGAAGATGGCGCTGGCGAAATGTCATGGGGGCCTCCGATCCGTGTTGCTTTGCTTATAGGATCGGGGGGGCGGGACGTCTATCCTGCAATGCAGGGCGTTTCATCGCATGGGGAGAAAACTAGAAAACTAGAAAACTAGAAAACTAGAAAACTAGAAAACTAGAAAACTAGAAAACTAGAAAACTAGAAAACTAGAAAACTAGAAAACTAGAAAACTAGAAAACTAGAAAACTAGAAAAGAGGGGCCAGACAGGCCTGTGTGGGTCAAGCCCCTCTTGTGGGACATCTCCGCCCGCGTTTACCATTCATCAACCAAGATGAGCGTAACTCTCCCCATGTCATGGAAAAACCGCATTCGAAACATCCTGCTGCAGCGCGACTGGGACAGCCTGTCGAATAAGGAACTCATTCACCTTCGCGGAAGCGCTTTTTGGTGGCGCAATTGGGCTTTGATCGCACTATCCCTTTATCTTATTTGGTTGGCGGTAGCGGTATTCTCCTTTGGCCTCTCATACACGCTTGACCGCCTTTCCCCGCCCCGTCATTCCTTTGTCACGCTCATTCGAGAACATTTCATCGGCCTGACCGCATTGGTCATTGTCGTTCCACAGCACCTAAAGTTGCAACAGATTGACAAAATCATCCATAATCGGATGTGGGGTGATCACAAGACTGACGAACCCGGTCTTTAAGATCTTCCAACCGACGAATTCGATGTTCGACATATTCCCGGCCCTGTTCAACAGTCGCTATATCGGCGGTTAAGTTGATATAATCTTTTAGATTGTCCATATCCGCAACAAATCCATCCCATCCGAAAAAGACGTTAAGGAACTCCGATACCAACCCGCCTGCGGCAGAACCAGTGGCTTCCAAAACACTCCCGGCACGGAAAGCTCTTACAGCATTGCCTATGCCCCCGATAAAACCTATCAAAGAAAGTCCTTGTGTGACCGCACTACTCAGAGCTTCCGCTCTGATATGTGCTTCTGCGGCCTCGGGTGTCCCAACAAATTCTTCTGCACGGCACTGGAACACCTCATGTTCAGCCTGCATTTCTGCAAGTTGTTGCTCCAACAGCGCTTCCAACTGCTCTGCCGCATTCGCGATATGCTGCAATTCGGCCTAGATCTCCGCTTCCACGTCCGCAATATGCGCCTCATATTCTGCACAAAGTGCCGGATCGTGTTTTCGACGTGGGGCGCCGACTGCTGCTTGCACCGCCGCACCCAGTGATTTTCCTCTGAACTCATATTGCACCGCCATTTGCTCAATCAATTTGGCGGTTGTGGTTATCCGCATTGTTACCAAAACGCGGTAAAGGCAATGGACGCCACAGCCCCCTCGCAACAGGCGTTGCCCCCGCCCGCGCCGCCGCCTACCCTGCATCCCATGGAATCACCCGCGCTCTCTGATCTCGACTGGCACATCGCCCGCGCCCATCTCGACTGGCAGGTCGAACTGGGGGTGACGGATGCGATTTGCGATGCGCCGATCAACCGCTATGAGCTGGAGGCGAGAAAGCCCAAAACCGCCGCGCCGACACCGCTGGCCTCCCCGCCCGCGCATGTGCTCGACCCCGAGGTGGACTGGGTCGCCCGCGCGAAAGAAGCCGCCGCACGGGCACAGGATCTTGAGGCCCTGCGTGCCGCATTGGAGGTGTTCGATGGCTGCGACCTCAAGAAAGGGGCGCGCAACACGGTGCTGGCCGATGGCAACCCCGCCGCCCGGGTGATGATCATCGGCGAGGCCCCGGGGCGGGACGAAGATATTCAGGGCAAACCTTTCGTGGGCCGCGCCGGTGGGCTGCTGGACCGGATGTTTGCCGCCATCAACATGGGGCGCACCGCAGCACTGTCAAAAGACGCGCTCTACATCACCAATGTGATGCCCTGGCGCCCACCGCAAAACCGCGACCCCAGCCCCGAGGAAATGGCCATGATGGTGCCTTTCCTTCAGCGTCACGTCCAACTGGTCGCCCCCGAGCTGATTGTGCTGATGGGCAACACGCCCTGTCAGGCGGTCCTTGGCAAGCGCGGGATCACGCGGATGCGGGGACGTTGGGAGGAGGCATGGCACAAACCGGTCCTGCCGATGTTCCACCCGGCCTATCTGCTGCGCAACCCGGCCGCAAAACGCGAGGCCTGGGCGGATCTGCTGGAATTACAGGCCCGGCTGCGCGATCTCTGACCCGGCTGCCCCCTTGATCCATACCCCCCTTGATCCATATCAGGGATTTGCCGATATGATCCGGGCAAAACAGCGCCATATTCCGATGAAAGGCCACCTTCATGTCCCACATCCCCGCCGACAACAAACGTGACTTCATCCCGGTGCGCATTGCGATCCTGACAGTCTCCGACACGCGTTCGATGGACGAGGACCGCTCGGGCGACACACTTGTTGCACGGCTGGAACGCGCGGGCCACGAACTGGCCGACCGCAAGATCATCCGCGATGAGCGTGGCGAAATTGCCGACCAGCTGCGCGCCTGGAGCCTGGACCCGGAGATCGACGTGATCATCTCTACCGGCGGCACCGGCCTGACCGGACGGGACGTGACGGTTGAGGCCCATCGCGATGTCTATGAGAAAGAAATTGAAGCCTTCGCAACCGTTTTCACCATGATTTCGATGGAGAAGATCGGCACATCGGCGGTGCAGTCCCGCGCCACGGGCGGCGTGGCCAATGGCACCTATCTTTTTGCACTGCCCGGCAGCACCGGCGCCTGCAAGGACGCCTGGGACGGGATCCTCGCTGCCCAGCTGGATTACCGCCACCACCCGTGCAATTTCGTCGAGATCTTCCCGCGCCTCGAAGAACACAAGCAACGCAGGAAATAATCGACGGAAATCGGTGATTTACCCGTATCATCTCTTGCAGATGTGACCATCCGCACCTTGCCACCGGACAAAAGCCGGGCAAGATGGGGATGGATGAAACGGAGTATTCCACATGCGTTTTCTGGGTCGCAGCCTGACCGGGCTTTTCCTGCTTGCCGCCACCATCGGTCTTCTTGCGCTGGCTGCGCTGCAAATTTCGGCCGCGTTCAAGGCGCGTGCGGAACGCGACAATGCCCGCCCGCAGGGGCGCGAGCGGCTGTTTGCCGCCAATCTGCTGCCCTATATCGAGGCCCGCGAAGTGCCGATCCTGTCGGTACATGGCGAGGTGGCCTCCCGGCGCGCGCTGGACGTGCGCTCGCTTGCCGGTGGCACGGTGATCGACATGGCCGACGGGTTCGAAACCGGCGCGCGCGTCACCGAAGGAGAGCTGCTGTTGCGGATCGACCCGACCGAATTCATGCTGGCCCAGGAGCTGGCCCAGGCAGATGTGGAACAGGCCGAGGCAGATGTTGCCGAGGCCGAGGCCGCCCTTGAGCTGGCGCGTGACGAACTGGCCAATGCCAAGCGGCAGGCGAGTTTGCGCGAGGCGGCGCTGGAGCGACAGACTGACCTTGCCAAACGAGGGGTCGGCACCGAGGCCGCAGTGGAAACCGCCGCACTGGCCGCGGCCTCTGCAGAGCAGGCGGTGCTGGCCAAACGGCAGGCGGTGATTTCGGCCGAGGCACGGATTGCCACCGCCAACACCACTTTCACCCGCCGCAAGATCCAGCTCGACGATACACAGCGCCGACTGGAAAACACCGAAATCTATGCCGAGATCTCTGGCACGCTGGCGGATGTAACCGTGCTGCGTGGCGGGGTGGTTTCCACCAATGAGAAACTGGCCCGGATCATCGACCCGAATGCGCTGGAAGTCAGGTTCCGCCTGTCAACCGCGCAATATGCCCGCCTGCTGACCCCAGCGGGCACCCTGCCCCGTGCGCCGGTCAAGGTGCGACTGGACAGCACAAGCGGGGCGGACGGAACAGACGGGGCGCTGGTGGCAACCGGAACACTGGCCCGCGAAAGCGCGGAAGTGGGCGAGGGTCAGACCGGGCGTCTGGTTTTCGCAACGCTGGACGCAGCGGCCGGGTTGCGCCCGGGCGACTTTGTGACCGTCGAAGTGGCAGAGCCTGCACTGGATCGCGTGGCGCGTCTGCCAGCATCAAGCCTTGGCGCCAATGGCACTCTTTTGCTGTTGGGCGAAGGGGATCGGCTGGAAGAGGTGACGGTCACGCTCCTGCGCCGTCAGGGCAATGAGATCCTGGTGCGCGGTGACGGGCTTGCGGGCCGTGAGGTGGTGGCCGAGCGCACCCCCACCCTTGGCGCGGGCATTCGGATCAAACCGCGCCGCGCCGGTGGCAAAGAGACACCC
Source organism: Aliiroseovarius crassostreae (assembly GCF_025137635.1). NCBI lineage: Bacteria > Pseudomonadati > Pseudomonadota > Alphaproteobacteria > Rhodobacterales > Paracoccaceae > Aliiroseovarius > Aliiroseovarius crassostreae. Next base: position 2,392,584 of record NZ_CP080772.1, read on the forward strand.
GAGGAGGTCGCCCTGAGTGCCGCGCAGATCACGGCAATCCGTGCTTTTGTTGAACAGAACGCTCAGATGAAAGACGACGCCAAGGCGCGGATCCTTCAACAGATCGAAGCAGGCAGGATGCCTGCCGCCACGCTGGAACGGCTGCAAGCCCGGATGGGGAGCTGACCCATGGCCACGCGTGCCCCCCTCTCAGCTGCCAATGGCGTCCTGTCCTATTTCACCCGCCATGCCACACTGGCCAATCTTTTGCTGGTGGTGCTGATCACGCTGGGCATCATGACCTACCCCCGGATGCGGGCGCAGTTCTTTCCCGACGTGGTGGTGGAAAGCGTGAATGTCACCGTGTCCTGGGATGGGGCCGGGGCCGAAGATGTGGATGCGGGCATCGTTCAGGTTCTGGAACCGGCCCTTCTGGCTGTCGATGGCGTGGAAGAGGTGTTTTCGCGCGCAACCGAAGGCCGGGCCCGGATCGAGATGGAGTTCGAACCCGGCTGGGATGTGGCCCAGGCCGCAGATGACGTGCAGGTCGCCGTGGACGAGATCAGCACCCTGCCCGAAGACAGCGACACGCCAATTGTCCGGCGCGGGGCCTGGCGCGACAGTGTGACGGATGTGGTGATCACCGGACCGGTGGGCATAGATCAGCTGGGACGGTTCACCGATGAAATGGTGGTGCGCCTGTTTGATCGCGGCGTGACCCGCACCACCATTCGCGGCATTGTTGCACCGGAAATCCTGATCGAACTGCCGTCGGTTTCTCTGCTGCGCCACGATGTGACCATGGCGCAGATCGCCGCGGCGATCCGGGAAGAGGTCTCTACCGCGCCGGCGGGGGATGTGGCGTCAGGCGCGGCGCGGGTGCGCACCGGCGTGGCCAAACGCTCCGCCGATCAGATCGAGGACATCGTGCTGCGCTCAAACCCGGACGGATCCAAACTGACCATTGGCGATGTGGGGCGGGTGCTGACCCGGGGCGTGGATCGGGACCGATCCTATTTCGTGGGCGACCGACCGGCGGTTGCGCTGAATATTTCCCGCTCGGCTGCGGGGGATGCCATTGCGCTGCAGGAAGAGGTGGAAGAGGTGCGCGCCGCCATGCTGCCATCGCTGCCCGACGGGGTCGAGATCACCCTGATGCGCACCCGGTCTGAGCTGATCAAGGCCCGGATCAACATGCTGATGGAGAACGGGTTGCAGGGGTTGTCCCTTGTGCTGATCCTGCTCTTCCTGTTTCTCAACGCCCGCACGGCGCTTTGGGTCGCGGCCGGGATCCCGGTGGCGATGCTGACCGCGATTTTCCTGATGTATATGTCGGGACTGACGATCAACATGATCTCTCTTTTTGCGCTGATCATCACCCTGGGGATTGTGGTCGATGACGCGATTGTGGTCGGAGAGCACGCGGATTTTCGCGCCCGGCGTCTGGGGGAAACCCCGATTGTGGCCTCAGAGAGCGCCGCGCGCCGCATGTTTCCGCCTGTCTTTTCTGCCACCATGACCACCGTAATTGCCTTTTTCGGCCTGACCTCGATCGGCGGGCGGTTTGGCGACATGATTGCCGATATTCCCTTTACCGTCATTGTGGTCCTGCTGGCCTCGCTTGTGGAATGCTTCCTGATCCTGCCCCATCACATGGCCCATGCACTGACCCATACCGCGAAGGAACATTGGTATGACTGGCCCTCGCGCCAGGTGAACCGCGGCTTTCGCTGGGTCCGCGATCAGGCATTCCGCCCGCTGATGAAACTGGTGATCCGGGCCCGCTACCCCGTGATGGCGGCGGTGATCCTGCTCTTGATGAGCCAGGCGGCGATCTTCATTCGCGGCGACCTGACCTTTCGGTTTTTCAACGCACCCGAGCGCAGTTCGATCACCGCAAACTTTGCCATGGTCTCAGGCGCCACCCGCGAGGATACGCTTGAGATGATGGGGTTGGTGCAAGCGGCGGTCGACAGCACCGCCACCCGGTTCGAGACCGAATATGGCCGCGCGCCCCTGACCGTGGCCCTTGCCCAGACCGGGGGCAATTCCGGGCGCGGCCTGTCCGGGGTCGACAGCAAGGATACCGACCTGTTGGGGGCCATTGTGATGGAGCTGATCGACGCCGATCTGCGCCCCTATTCGGTGAGTGAATTCGTCTCTGCCTTGCAGGAAAATGTCCCGCAACACCCGCTTCTGGAAACGCTCAGCTTCCGTGGCTCGCGCTACGGACCGGGGGGGGATGCGCTGGATGTGGAACTCTATGGGGCAGAAAGCGAAACCCTGAAAGCGGCCGCAGAAGCGTTGAAAAAAGCCCTGGCTGATTTCCCCGAGGTCTCGGCCCTCGAAGACAGCATGGCTTATGACAAGGACGAACTGATCCTCGATCTGACCCCGCAGGGTCAGGCCCTCGGCTTTACCATCGACGGGTTGGGCCGGGTGCTGCGCGCGCGCCTGAACGGGCTTGAGGCGGCCACATTCCCGGATGGCACCCGCACCGCTGCAATCCGGGTGGAACTGCCCGAAGAGGAGTTGACCGCGGATTTTCTGGACAGCACCCAAATGCGCAGCGCCGCAGGCACCTATGTGCCACTGGCTGATCTTGTGTCCGTGCAGACACGCACCGGTTTTTCCAGCGTCGAACGCGAAAATGGCATCCGCCTGATCAATGTCACCGGAGATCTGGATGAAAGCGACCCGGCCCGCGCCGAGGAAATCACCCGCACTCTGGCCGATGACATTCTGCCCCGCATCGCCGAGGAGTTTTCCGTCACATGGCAGCTGGGCGGGCTTGCCGAGCAGCAGGACGAATTCCTGAACGATGCCCGCACCGGCCTGATCCTGTCCCTGCTCGGGATCTATCTGACGCTGGGCTGGATTTTCTCCAGCTGGACCCGCCCGTTTGTGGTGATGGCGATCATTCCGTTCGGTCTGATCGGGGCCATCATCGGCCATGTCAGCTGGGGGGTGCCGCTGTCGATGTTCTCTGTCGTCGGGCTGATTGGCATGACCGGTATCATCATCAACGATTCCATCGTGCTCGTGACCACAATCGACGCTTATGCACGGGACAGAGGGCTTGTTCCTGCAATCATAGATGGCGCCGCAGACCGGCTGCGCGCAGTGATGCTCACCACGGCCACGACCGTGCTGGGGCTTGCACCGCTTCTCTATGAAACCTCGCGCCAGGCGCAATTTCTGAAACCGACGGTGATCACCCTGACCTATGGGCTGGGTTTTGGCATGGTCCTGGTGCTGATCGTGGTGCCCGCACTGGTGGCGATGCAGGCAGATCTGGCCCGTATGGTGGCCGCCCTCAGACGCCTGTGGCGCGCACGCTCCCACCGGGCGGTGCGCAAGGTGCTGGGGGTGGTGGCAACCGCAATCGCCCTCCTGCTGGGGGCCGCCGTCACTGCGGCCGCGCTTTACGGCCTCACCCCGTTGGCCGTCGGGGTCTTCATACTGGCCGCAGCGGGGATCACGCTTGTCATCTACATTGCAGTCTTTGCCTTCTGGCATCCAAGCGGTAGCTGAGCTGAAGCTGACCGGACAGAGGATCTGACCGCTAAGCCGCATATTTTCTGGTCATAAAGCGTTTCGACTTTTCCCTGTTTCAGGTGACCGTCGAAGCGCTTTAAAATCCCGGGGGGATTGCCATCAGGCTCGGAGGTTGCTCAAACCTTTGGTTTGAGCCTGAAGGGGCGCTGCCCCTCGCGGCTTTGCCGCTCACCCCGGGATATTTGAGCAAGAGGAAGACAGGGAAAAGAGCACGGGGTAGCGTGTCAGTCAAACGTGCCGGTCACGCGCCCCAGCAGCATGAAGGCGCGGGCGGTCCGGGTGTTGGACAGTTCGGCGATGTCACTATCCGAGGCGTTTTTCTCAAAATCCGCGAAAGTCTGGTCAAATTTGCGCAGGAAGTGATGCGCGGCATCCCGGAAGATTGGATCTTGGCGCATACGGCCTGCGGTCAGGGCCAGGGAAGAGCGATCCCGCACCCCGCCCAGCGTTGCAACCGTCCGCCCCCGCTCACCTGCTGCGAATTTGCGCCAGATTTCAGGTTTGGCGCGATCTGGGCGCAGATCATCCATATAGATGCCATCCTGGGACAGGAGCGTCAGCACGTCCTGTGAGGCCTGCACCAGGCCGGACACTTTTCGGTCGGAAAGGGCACGGCGCAGGGCGCGGAAGCCCTCGGCGTCATTTTCGTTCTCGGGGAAATGCAGAGCGCGGATGAAATCCTCGATCGACAGTGGCGGGGCCATGTCCTCCAGCGGTGTGCCCAGCGCGAGGCTGGTCTGATCATCCATTGTTCCCCCGGCCAGACCGGAGGGCAAGGCGGGCATGGCCGGATCGGTCTGCACCCCACCCGGGCGGATGGAGGTAAAGGTTGCCAGCGCGGTTTCAGTTTTCTTGCTGACGGCGGCGATTTCCTCGAGTTTTCGTTCGACCTGAGAGGGCTGTTTCACACCGCCGGCCTGCTGCTGAAGATAGGTCTGACGCATCCCGTCAATTGCCGCCTGCAACCGGTTGCTTTCCTCGCGCATGATACGCGCCGAGCGCATTGCCGCCACGGCCACCCAGATCAGCGCCACCGGCATGAAGATGGCGAGCAGGACAATCACGAAGCGCAGCGGATCGGCACCATTGCCGCCACCGCCCCCCAGCACGATGAAAAACGCCGCGCAGGCAAACAGCCAGACGGCCGACACGGCCAGCCCGATGACCTCACCTGCGCTGAGCGAGGAGATATCCGGTGCCTGCAACGGACGGTTCAACCCGCCGCCTGATTTGGCGGATTTTTTGGCCGGGTCGCTTTGCGGGCCAGCACTCATGGCCTCACTCCTGATTGGTCAACGATGAGATACGCGTAACGTTACTTTAAATATACTGGATCTTCAAAATCTCGTAAGCACGTTCTCCACCGGGGGTGCGCACCTCGACGCTGTCCCCTTCTTCCTTGCCGATCAGGGCGCGGGCCAGCGGGGATTTGATGTTGAGCTTACCGTTTTCCAGATTGGATTCCGGTTCCCCGACAATCTGGTAGGTCTTTTCCTCTTCGGTATCTTCATCGATCAGGGTCACCGTGGCCGAGAACTTGACAGCACCCGACATGTTGGCAGGGTCGATCACGTCCGCCAGGGACAGGATGCCTTCCAGCTCTTTGATGCGCCCCTCGATGAAGCCCTGTTTTTCGCGCGCGGAATGATATTCGGCATTTTCCTTCAGGTCGCCAAGCTCACGGGCCGAGGCGATGGCCTCGATGATCGCGGGGCGTTCCACCGACTTGAGGTGTTTCAATTCATCACTGAGCGCGGTGTGGCCCGCACGTGTCAGGGGTATCTTGTCCATGAAGTGTTACAGATCCTGTTTGGCCCGGCACGGCGCCGGAACCTTTCGTTCCAAAAGATGTATAGGCAAAGCGGCTGTCTGCCGCTAGATTTGGTATAAAAGAAAAGCAAAATCGAGCGGTTTGCAATGCCATTATTCGCCTTGATCACGCTGGCCTACCTTATCGTGGGCGGGCTGGTGACCTTGATCTACAGGGACAATCCCCTGCATCTGCTGCTGGAAATGGCAGAGGCGATCCCGTTTTCACTGCTTGTCTTTCTGTCCTTGGGCTGGTGGGTGGTGCCCCTGTTTCTGGTCGTAACCTTCCTGTTTGACCGCAAAACCATGGTCACGCGCCTGTCGCGCGCCATTCTGGCGGTGATGATCTGCTCGGCAATGTTTCTGATGTTCACCATGCTGAAGACCACCATGCCCTTCATCCTGCCCTTCTGGGCGGATCCGTGGATGGCGGATCTGGATCGGGCGCTGCATTTCGGGGTGGACCCCTGGCGCCTGACCCATGCGGTTTCTGCCTGGATCAATCCCGAACTGGCGGGGACGATCTATTTCACCGCCTGGCTGTTGCCCTGCATGTATCTTCCGGTTCTGATCGTGATGTTCGACATGGACGCGCGGCGGTTCCGGCGTTTTATCCTGCTTTACCTGTTCAGCTGGATTGTCATGGGCAATGTGCTGGCGCTGGCGTTCCTGTCGGCCGGACCGATCTTTTACGACCGCCTGCTGGGGGGCGATACATTTGTCCCGATGATGGCCTCTTTGCAGGAGATCGGCTTTGCCGGGGGCTTTCTGGATGCGCTCAGCGACAACCTCTGGGCCGCCTATGAAAGCAAGGCGCAACTGCCCGGCTCCGGCATTTCCGCCTTCCCGTCGGTGCATATCGCCACCGCCACGGTCTTTGCCCTTTACCTTTACGAACGCCACCGGGCGTTTTTGCCCCTGTCGATCCTGATCGTGGCAACCTATCAGTTCCTGTCCGTCTATCAGGGCTGGCACTATGCGATCGACGGGTATTTTTCGATTCTCGTCATGATCGGCGTCTGGATCTGGTTGCGGCGGCGCGAAGAGCGATCCGCCCCCCGCCCCAGCCCGGCCACCGACCTGCCGCAAACCCCCGCCGGGTCATTCAGCGACTGACAGCGCAAACAATTAACAAAAAACCGACAGATAGGTCGCAATCTCCTGATTTGACGCCGTGTTGCGATTGACCCTGCCCAAGTGGCGGGCTAACGATCTTGCTGAAACGGACCATCCGGGGAAAAGATTATGAGCGAGATTGAACGCGAAAGCATGGAATACGATGTGGTCATCGTGGGCGCAGGCCCCGCTGGTCTGTCGGCAGCCATCCGTTTGAAACAGCTGAACGCCGACCTTGAGGTTGTCGTTCTGGAAAAAGGGTCCGAAGTGGGCGCGCATATCCTGTCAGGCGCGGTGCTTGACCCTTGCGGGCTTAATAAGCTGATCCCGGACTGGAAGGAAAAAGGCGCACCGCTCAACGTGCCGGTGAAGGAAGACAACTTCCTGATGCTTGGGCCGGCAGGGTCGATCCGCCTGCCCAACTGGCCGATGCCGAAGCTGATGGACAACCACGGCAATTACATCGTCTCGATGGCCAATGTCTGCCGCTGGATGGCTGAGCAGGCCGAGGAGCTGGGCGTGGAAATCTTCCCCGGCATGGCGGCGTCCGAGCTGGTTTACGGCGAAAACGGCGAAGTCAAAGGCGTTGTTGCTGGCGTATTTGGCCTGGAAGAAGATGGCTCTTACGGCCCGAACACTGAGCCGGGCATGGAACTGCACGGCAAATACGTGTTCATTTCCGAAGGCGTGCGCGGGTCGCTGGCCAAGGAAATCATCGCCAAATACGACCTTCAGGCCGGGCGCGACGTGCAGAAATTCGGCGTCGGCATGAAGGAAATCTGGGAAATCGACCCGGAGAACCACAAAGAAGGCACCGTGACCCACACGATGGGCTGGCCGCTGGGGTCAAATGCAGGTGGGGGCTCGTTCCTCTATCACCTGGACAACAATCAGGTTTACGTGGGCTTCGTGGTGCACCTGAACTACAAGAACCCGCACCTTTACCCCTACATGGAATTCCAGCGTTTCAAGCACCACCCCGAGATCGCCAAGGTGCTCAAGGGTGGCAAACGCATCGCCTATGGCGCGCGGGCCATTTCCGAAGGTGGCTATCAGTCGATGCCGAAATCGGTCTTCCCGGGCGGGGCGCTGCTGGGCTGTTCCGTGGGCCTCGTGAACGTGCCGCGCATCAAGGGCAACCACAACGCCATGCTGTCGGGCATTGCGGCGGCTGAAGCGGCCGCCAAGGCAATTGCCGCTGAACGCTCGGGCGATGAACTGGCGGATTACGAGACTGAACTGCGCACGGGCGAGATCGCTGATGACCTCAAGAAGGTGCGCAATGTGAAGCCGATCTGGTCGAAATGGGGCCTGACCGCGTCGTTGGTGCTGGGCGGGCTGGACATGTGGACCAACTCGCTCTTCGGTTTCTCCTTCTTCGGCACCGTGAAGCATGGCAAAAACGATGCGCAGGCCACCGGCAAAGCGGCGGATTACAAGGTTATTGATTATCCGAAACCCGATGGCACCCTCTCGTTCGACCGCCTGACCAATGTCAGCTTTGCGGCCACCAACCACGAGGAAAGCCAGCCCTGCCACCTGCGCCTGGCCAATCCGGATGTGCCGATCAATGTGAACCTGCCCGAGTTCGACGAACCCGCCCAGCGCTATTGCCCGGCGGGTGTCTATGAGGTGATCAAGGAAGACGGCGCCGAGCCGCGCTTTGTGGTGAATTTCCAAAACTGCGTTCACTGCAAAACCTGCGACATCAAGGACCCGAGCCAGAACATCACCTGGACCGTTCCGCAAGGGGGCGACGGGCCGAACTACCCGAATATGTAAATCGGCGGAAAATGACCGTATTGTGAGGGGCTGCAGGTGCGGCCCCTCATTGTTTTTGTGCATCCGCAACGATAGGGTCGGGGCGAAACGCTCATGTAAAGAAAGCAGAACCCTTGCGTATGTTGCGCCATGCCCCCAAATCCCTGACCCTGTCTGCCCTCCTGACCCTGTCAACCATGCTGGCCCCACCTGCCCTTGCCGAAGGTGAAACCGGGCTGGGGGCCTATCTTGCCGCCCGAACCGCAGATTATCAGGGAGATTTTTCCGCAACCCTGGAATATGGCGCACGGGCCATCGCGGAAGATCCTGACAATGCACGTATTCTGGAAGGGCTGACCATTGCCCAGCTGGTGCTGAACCCGCTGCCCGAGACCACCCCCTATGCCCGCCGGCTGGCGGCATTGGACGAACAGAACGCCATCGCCCGGCTGGTGCTTCTGGGGGATGCATTTGGTCATGACAAATGGGACGCGGCGCTGACGCTGCTTGAAGAGGGCGTCTCGGTTGGGCCGCTGATGACCGAAATGCTGCGCGCCTGGGCAGAGCTGGGGCGCGGGCAGATGTCGCAGGCGCTGGCCGTTCTGGACCGGCTGGCCGAGGACGAAGGCACACGCGGCTTTGCGATCCAGCAAAAAGCCCTGGCCACCGCCTTTGTCGGTGATTTCGAAACCGCGGCCCAATTGATGCAGCAACAGGTGGCCGAGTTTCGCCTGAACCGACGCGGCGTGATCGCCTATGTGCAGATCCTCAGTCAGCTGGACCGATATGACGAGGCGCTGGAGGTGCTTGCACAGGCCTCAAACGGGGTGCTTGACGACGAGCTGATCGCGATTATCGACACGCTCAAATCCAAAACCCCCCTGCCCTTCACCGCTGTTCGCACGGTTCAGGAAGGGGCGGCAGAGCTGTTTTACCTGATCGCCAACAATATCCCGCCCAATTCCGGCCTGACCTCGGTTCTGATCTATGCCCGCATTGCCGAATATCTCAGCCCCGGCCTCTATGACGCCACCTTGCTGACGGCACAGTTGCACGAGGATATGGGCCAGCATGATCTGGCCGTGGCCGCCTATGCCCGCATCCCGCAAGACAGCCCGCAATTCCTGCAAGCCGCCCTTGGGCGCGCCATGGCCCTGAGCCAGTCAGGCCGGGCAGAAGAAGCGATTGGCGAGCTGCGCGCACTTTCAGGCCAGTTCCCGACACGGGCCCGCATCCCGACCCTGCTGGGGGAGTTTCTGTCCCGCGAGGATCGCTATGAAGAGGCCCGAGCAGCCTTTGATCAGGCCATTTCCCTGTTTGAGCAGGATCTGGACACCCAGTGGCGGGTCTATTTCCAACGCGCCATTGTTGAAACAAAACTGGATGACTGGCCCGCGGCGGAAGCAGATTTTCGCAAAGCCCTTGCCCTCAACCCGGACCAGCCCAATGTGCTGAACTATCTTGGCTACAGCCTGGTGGAACGGCGCGAACATCTGGAGGAGGCACTCGACATGATCGAACGTGCCGTGGCCGAGCGGCCCGACAGCGGCTATATCACCGACAGTCTTGGCTGGGTCTATTACCGCCTTGGCCGATATGACGAGGCGGTTGAGCAGATGGAGCGCGCGGTTGAACTGCTGCCCGTTGACCCGATCCTCAATGATCACCTGGGTGACACCTACTGGGCGGTTGGGCGCAAACGCGAGGCAGAGTTTCAATGGAAACGCGCGCTCAGCTTTGTCACGGAAGACACGGATCTGGAAGAGCTGAACCCGGAACGCATTCGCCGAAAACTCGAACTGGGGCTGGATCAGGTGCTGGCAGAGGAAGGCGCCGCGCCGCTGCACGGATCGAAATAAGCAATGGATTTCAACACGCTGCAGATCTCTAAAACCTTTGCACCCGCCAAGGTCAACCTGACCCTGCACATCACGGGCCAACGTGGCGACGGCTATCACCTGCTGGACAGCCTGGTCGTTTTTGCCGATGTGGGCGATCGGATTTCGATCCGACCGGCGGCGGCCAATCAACTCAATGTGGTGGGGCCACAGGCTGACGGCGTGCCCTCGGATGGATCGAACCTCGTCTGCAAGGCGGCAGATCTCTATGGTATTCCGGTGGATATCACCCTGTCCAAGCACCTGCCTGCAATGGCGGGGATTGGCGGGGGCAGCTCGGATGCAGCGGCGACCGTTCTGGCCTTGGCGGAGCTTACAGGTGACACGCGCCTGCCTGACGTGTCGACACTTGGGGCGGATGTGCGGGTCTGCCTGATACGTCAGGCGGCACGGATGCAGGGGATCGGAGAGCGGGTATCCCCGGTCGAGGGGCTCCCCCCCCTCTTTGCAGTGCTGGCCAATCCCGGTGCAGCCGTGTCGACCCCGACCGTATTCAAGGCGCTGACACAGAAGACCAACGCCCCCATGCCCAGGACATTGCCGCGCTGGAAAAGCACCGCTGCCCTGATTGACTGGCTGGCCCGGCAACGCAATGACCTTGAGACCCCGGCCATCGCCGCAACACCGGTGATCGCAGATACGCTCACGGCGCTCGCCGCTTTGCCCAACGCGCGCCTTGCCCGCATGTCCGGCTCCGGTGCAACCTGTTTTGCCCTGTTTGACACCAGAGCCGCCGCCGAGACCGCTGAGGGTCAACTGCGCCGCGACCATCCTGATTGGTGGATCGCAGCATGCGCTTTGAGATAAACCATGGCTGGGGGCGCTGCCCCCAGACCCCCGAGGTATTTATGGCAAGAAAAAAGAGAGGGGAGTGCCCTCTCTTTTCAAAGCTTATCGCTTTTTCCTTGTACGGTCATCGGCGTCCCCGCCTGTACCGCAGCTCCAAACTGCCAGATCCTGATTAACAGAATCTTTCGGCCTTTTTTCTTGTTCCAAATATCCCCGCCGGAGGCATTGGGGCGCAAGCCCCAAGTCTGATCAGGTGACACGCGCCACCACGTAGTCAGCGATATCAATCAGCATGTCACGGATCGGATCCTCGGGGAGAGAGGCCATGGCGGATTTTGCTTTTTCCGCCCAGGCCAACGCATCCAGCCGGGTTTCTTCCAGGGCATTATGCTTGTTCAGAAGCATCAGCGCCTGTTCAAGGTCACCCTCTTCCTGCCGGCCTTTCTCAATGGTGCGGACCCAGAAGGCGCGTTCCTCGGGTCCCGCCTTGGCCACCGCTTTGATCAGCGGCAAGGTGAGTTTGCGTTCGCGGAAATCGTCACCAATATTCTTGCCCGTGGCCTCACCCCCCCAATAATCCAGCAGATCATCGACGATCTGGAAGGAAACACCCAAGGCGTCACCATACTCAAACAGCGCCTTCACATGGGCGGGATCCGCATCGGCGATCACCCCGCCTACCTCGGTTGCGGCGGAAAAAAGTGCTGCGGTTTTACCGCGCACCACCTGCAGATAAATGCCTTCATCCGTCTTCAGATCCTGCGCGGCGGTCAGTTGCAGCACTTCACCTTCGGCAATGGTGGCCGAAGCGTTGGACAGGATGCGCAGCACGTCAATGGACCCGGTTTCGGTCATGAGCTGAAACGAGCGTGAAAACAGGTAATCCCCGACCAGGACCGAGGACTTATTATCCCAAAGCAGGTTTGCCGTCGGGCGCCCACGCCGCTGGGCGCTTTCATCCACCACATCATCATGCAGCAGGGTCGCGGTGTGAATAAACTCAACCGTTGCCGCAAGATGCACATGGTAGGGCCCGTCATAGCCACACAGGCGCGCTGCCGCCAAAGTCAGCATCGGGCGCAATCTTTTGCCACCAGCATCCACCAGATGCGCCGTCACTTCGGGAATGCGCGGTGCATGTTCGGACGCCATCCGATCGCGAATCAGCGTGTTCACAGCATCCATGTCTGCCGCCAGATGCGCCCCAAGGCGTTCATGCGGTTTATAGCTTGCGTCCTTCATTTTGCTCACGATCCCGTCACATTGCCGCAAAACCCCGTTGGCGTTTCACGCGCTTGCCCTTAAGTCTTTGTCTATGAAAGAGCTTATCCGCACCACTGACCCGACACTGATCCCCTACGTCACAGCCCTTCTTGAGGCCGAGGATATACCCTTATTTGTCATGGACGTCCATATGAGTGCACTGGAGGGATCAATAGGAATTTTACCTCGTCGCGCTATGGTCCGCGATCAGGATCTGTTCCGGGCGCGGGCAATCCTGCGCGACCATGACATTGCGACGGAAGGATAACGGGATGAGCACTGCACCAACGGGTTTCAGTGAGGACAAGTTTCTGGGGGGGAAGCTCGTTCTGACCCAACCCGTCAACGGATACCGCGCCGGGGTGGATCCGGTCTTTCTGGCGGCCTCCGTGCAGGCCCATCCGGGGGAATGCGTGCTGGATATGGGGTGCGGGGCCGGGGCCGCCGCACTTTGCCTTGGCACACGGGTGACAGGGTTGCGTCTTGTGGGCATTGAACGCCAGGCACCCTATGCTGAACTGGCCCGCCGCAACGGGGCACAAAACCACATCCCTTTCGAGGTTCACGAAGCGGATATTGCAAACCCACCTGCCGCGCTCAAGGAAGAAAGTTTTGATCATGTGATCATGAACCCCCCCTATTATCTGCGAGAGCGCGGCACGCCCTCACCTGATACGCTGCGTGAAGGGGCGTTGGGTGAAGACCTGCCGCTCTCCGCCTGGATTGATCAGGCCACCCGGCGGCTGAAGCCACGCGGTTATCTGACCCTGATCCAAAAGGCCGAACGCCTGCCGGAGATCATGGCCGCTCTGGATGACAGGCTCGGCTCGATCATGGTCAAACCGCTCAGCCCCAGAATCGGCCGGGTCACCTCACTTGTCATTGTGCAGGCCCGGAAAGGCGGACGCGGTGCCTTCCGCCTCGCAGCGCCCCTCATTTTACACGAAGGACCACAACATGTTGGGGATGTCGAGCATTACACCCCCGAGGTTTCGGCGATCCTGCGTGACGGCCATGCCTTCCCCCTTTGGTGACCAATTCACAATGTTTCGCGGAGGCGCGAAAATATGCCAAGAATTGCAACCAATTCGTGACATCCCCGAAATTTTATGATGCACTCGAAGGGCAAAATCGTTTTTCAAAGGAGGATCGCCATGAGCGTCAGTTCGCATGTGGAAGAGTTGCGCCGCAAACATCAGGCCCTGGAGGGCGAGGTCGAAGCCGCACAGCGCGCACCCGGAACCACGGACCAGGAGATCACCGAACTGAAAAAGCAGAAACTGAAGATCAAGGAAGAGATTGCCCGTCTGGAAAACGCCTGAACCGGCATCCCAAACAGATCTGATCTGACGTAAACTCCGCGCGCGCCTTCCCGCAATCGCCTGACGATCACCATCCTGTCAGTGCCGCTATCTGGTGCTGGCGCGCGCCGCCATCACGGCCCCTGCCGTGATCAGGAAACCTGCAAGCAAAAGTGCGGCACTTGGCGCGGCAATCCCTGCCAGAATCAACACCAGAGTGGACAAAAGCGGCGCCCCATAGGATGCCACTCCCAACAGCTGAATGTCCCCCTGCTTGACCCCCACATCCCAGACATAAAACGCAAGCCCCACCGGACCGAGGCCAAGCCCGAGAACGGACAACCAGCCGATGGCCCCGACGGGCCAGACCGTTTCTTCGACCAGGATATGCGCAATCCCTGCCAACAGGGATGTCATCAGACAGAACACCACAACCGAGGCAGTCGGCGTGCTGCCCAACCGGCGACTGAGCACCGAATACCCTGACCAGGTCAGCGCGCAGAGAAACGCCAGCCCATATCCCGGAAGGTGTTCTGCGGAAAACCCGGCCGCGCCCCCCAACACGATCAACGCCGCCCCCACAAAAGACACCAGGGCACCAAGGATATGCATGGGGCGCAGATGCTCTCCCGGCAGCAGACCGGAAAACAGGACAATCATCAGCGGCCAGAGATAGGCAATCAACCCCGCCTCGGCAGCCGGCGCCATCCGCAGGGCGGAGAAATAAAGCGCATGATAGCCAAACAGCCCCAGCGTCCCGAAACCGTAAACCTTCCAACTGACACCACGCAGCACAGAGAACCCGCCCGTAGCCCCAATCCAGACCGCCCCCAATGCCCCACCAATGGCGAAACAGAGGGCTGCAAGCTGGAAGTGCGGGACCGGCGCAGACCCCACCGTAAACAGCGCCAGCAAGGCCCACAGCAACACCGCGATGAACCCCACAGAAGTGGCACGAGACCGGGTCATGCCAGCGCCTCGACCGGCAAAATTGTCATGTCATCCGACACATGGGCCGTTTTTTCGATTTCCTCCAGCATCCAGTCCAGCAGCGCCTTGATTTCCGGGCGGGTCTCTCGTCCGAGCGCGCAGAGAAACCGGAAATGCGCGCGGGTCGAAATTGCCACGCCATAGGGCGCAACCAGTCGCCCCTCCATCAGGTCTTTCGACACAAAAAACCGCCGGCCCAACGCGACACCCGCCCCGGCCATCGCAGCATCCAGCGCGTGATCGGCCTGGTTGAAACTGAGCGCCGGCCCCGGCTGGGCATCGATCCCCGCCGCCCGAAACCACGCCGCCCAGTCGCACCGCGGCTGCAAAAAATCAATCGAATGATCGGAGATCAGAGGGGCCTGCAACAACGCCTCCGGCGTGGGGTAACGTTGCGCCATTTCCGGGGTCATGACCGGCGTGATCCACTCTTCTGACAGGGGATGCGAAAACAACCCGCCATCGGGGCCATAACCAAACCGAATAGCCACATCGACCTCATCCCGCGACAGGTCCACCATCTGCAGACTGGCCGCAAAACGCAATTCGACCTCGGGGTGGGACTGGGCAAACGCATACATGCGCGGCGCCAGCCATTTCGAGGTAAACGCCGGCCCAGCCGTCACAGTCAGCACATTGGTTTCCAGACTGCGACGCGCAGCCCGCCAGGCAGCGGTCAGCGTTTCGAACCCTTCCTGCGCACCAGGCGCCAGCGCCTTGCCTGCCTCGGTCAGCTCAACCGCACGGTTCAGCCTGTAAAACAAAGCCCCCCCGAGATGCTCTTCCAGCGACTTGATCTGGAACGAAAGCGCGGCGGGCGTCACGTGCAGCTCGCTCGCCGCCTTTTGAAACGACATGTGGCGGGCGGCGGCATCAAAGGCGCGCAGGGCGGTCAACGGGGGAAGACGATCAGACATATCAGTTCAATATCACTTAACCGAAACCCTGAAAAGTCTCGTTTGTTATTTAGTTTCATGTCATCCATCTTATGTGAAGCAAATAAAACTTGAGGGTATACAATGCTGGAAACTGCCAATATCACCGAGATGCAGCGCCACTATCGCAAAGCCCATATCCTGCGGGCACAAGCCTTTCACGCCCTGTTCACCCTGCGCCCACTCCGCGACGCCATAAAAAAACGGGCCGCGAAACCGCGACCCGCTCTGCAATCCTGTCCGTGCTGATCAGACGAAGAACTGAGCCCCGTTGGCCGAGATGGTTGAGCCGTTGATGAACTCGGATTTCTCATCTGCCAGGAAGGCAACGCAGCGGGCGATTTCTTCGGGTTCCCCCAGGCGACCGGCAGGGATCTGACCAATAATGGCTTCCCGCACCTTCTCTGGCACGGCCATCACCATTTCGGTGCCGATATAACCGGGGCAGATCGCATTTGCAGTGATGCCAAAACGTGCCCCTTCCTGCGCCAGGGACTTCACGATCCCCAGATCCCCGGCCTTGGTCGCAGCATAGTTCACCTGCCCAAACTGCCCTTTTTGACCATTGATCGAGCTGATCACGATCACGCGGCCATATTTCCGCTCGCGCATACCCGGCCAGATCGGGTGCACGGTGTTGAACACGCCGGTCAGGTTGGTGTCGATCACTTCCTGCCATTGCTCGGGGGACATCTTGTGGAACGGTGCATCGCGGGTGATCCCGGCATTGGCAACCACCACGTCGATCGGGCCAAGATCGGCCTCGACCTGGGCCAGACCTGCCTTGCTGTCCTCATAGCTGCCGACATTCCACTTGTAGGTCTTGATGCCGGTTTCTGCGGTAAAGGCCGCGGCCTTTTCGTCGTTGCCCGCGTAGGTGGCGGCAACCTCGTAACCTTCGGCTTTCAGAGTTGTTGAAATCGCAGCTCCGATGCCGCGCGAACCGCCGGTTACAAGTGCTACTTTTGCCATGTTCATATCTCCCAAATAGACATCACTTATTGGTAATGTTATTACCCTCAGGAACCCAGAAGAGCAACAATATTGCGATGATATTTCTGCATTGCGGCTATTTAACTGCAATTGCAGCAAGATTTCCCGCAAATTGCTCAGTTTTCAGGCAGTTTGGAACGCTGCCAGCGCAAAATGACACTCTTACTGGCGAATCAATCACAAGCTGCACGAGACTTGTAAACGCGAGATGACAAAAGCTGCCCGGACATTACGTCAGGCTCAAGATATCAGGCACAAAAAAAGGGCGCCCATCGGCGCCCCTTTCTAAGATATCTTGTTGTCAATTACGGGCGCTCAAGGCACATGGCCACGCCCATACCGCCACCGATGCACAGGGTCGCCAGACCCTTTTTGGCGTCGCGGCGCTTCATTTCAAACAGCAGCGTGTTCAGGATACGACAACCAGAGGCGCCGATCGGGTGACCAATGGCAATGGCGCCGCCGTTCACGTTCACGATCGACGGATCCCAGCCCATGTCCTTGTTCACGGCGCAGGCCTGCGCAGCAAAGGCTTCGTTGGCTTCCACCAAGTCCAGATCGCCCACGGCCCAGCCGGCCTTGTCCAGCGCCTTGCGCGAGGCGAAAATCGGGCCGACACCCATGATCGACGGGTCCAGTCCGGCGGTGGCGTAAGAAGCGATGCGGGCCAGCGGCTCCAACCCGCGCTTCTCGGCCTCGTCAGCCGACATCAGCAACACGGCAGCCGCACCATCATTGATGCCCGATGCGTTGGCCGCCGTCACGGAACCGCCGTCCCGCACGAAAGCAGGGCGCAGTTTCTGCATCGCTTCGATCGTGGCGCCGTGACGGATATACTCGTCGCTATCGACCACGATGTCCCCTTTGCGGGTTTTCACCGTGAAGGGGGTGATTTCATCCGCAAACCGGCCCGCTTTCTGAGCGGCTTCGGCCTTATTTTGCGAGGCCACGGCAAATTCGTCCTGCATATCACGCGAAATCTGCCATTGATTTGCAACATTCTCGGCGGTTTGGCCCATGTGATAGCCGTTGAACGCGTCCCAGAGGCCATCCTTGATCATCGAATCGATGAATTTCATGTCCCCCATTTTGTGCCCGGCGCGCAGATGTGCCACATGGGCCGACAGAGACATGTTTTCCTGACCGCCTGCGGCAACAATTCCGGCATCCCCCAACTGAATATGTTGCGCGGCGAGTGCGACCGAACGCAGCCCCGAACCACAGACCTGGTTGATGCTCCACGCAGCCGATTCCTGCGGAAGGCCCGCGTTGATATGGGCCTGACGGGCGGGGTTCTGCCCCTGACCGGCCGCAAGCACCTGACCCAGAATGGTTTCATCCACCTCGGATTTTTCAATACCGGCCCGTTCCACCACGGCTTCCAGCACGGTTGCGCCCAGATCATGGGCGGGCGTATTGGCAAACGCACCCGAGAAACTGCCAACCGCGGTGCGCGCGGCCGATACGATTACGACATTGGTCATGGTCTTCCTCCACCTGATGCAAGTTGACCTGGCTGTTGCCGCCTTCGATCACCTGCGTTCCAAATTCCTACATGCGGGTCAGAGGCAACCGCCCTCCCCAAGACAGGCCAACCCATATCCGCGTGATTGCGGTGCCGGCATCCTGTGCTGCATTGCAGAAAAAATCAAGCGTGAGAAATAATATGTTTAAGAAAACACAATGGGCGCAACTTTCGCATTGCGCAGGAGCACGCTCTGACATCAGACCACCACCCATCTTGCACGGGGACATCTGGGTGTCAGGCCGTTTTTCCCAGTATCTGATTGACCCGCCAATAAGGGGTCAGGGTCGGCACTCCAAAATAATACCCCTGCATGCAATCCATCCCGATCGAGCTGAGATATTCTGCGTCTTCGAAGGTTTCGACATTTTCTGCCACAACAAACATTTCGAATTTATGGGCCAGATCCAGCAGCGCCTCGGTCAGCAATTGCGCATCCGGGTCCTTATGCACGCCATGGATCAGTTCCCCGTCAATCTTGAGCAGGTCGAAATAGAAATCCTTGAGGTATTTGAACGAGGTATATCCGGCCCCGAAATCATCCAGGGCAAAGCTGATCCCCTTACCCTGCATCTCGGTCATGAAATCCAGCAGGTCATCAGATTTGCACAGCGCGGTGCGTTCGGTGATTTCGATAATCAAACGTTCGGCCAGCGTAGGGTCTTTGGACAGCCCCGCCAGCAAAGCTTCGTTCCAAGGGGCATATCCTATCGTATTGGCGGACATGTTGATTGACAGTCGCAGGCCGGGCTCCTCAGCCAAAGCCATCAGGCCCTGCTCGATTGCCAGGGCATCCAGCTGACGCCCCATATCCGTCTCTTCAACCACATCGATGAAATCCTTGGCCGGGATCACACGCCCCTGCTGGTCGGTAACGCGCAGCAGCCCTTCATAAAAGGCCATACGATCCGGCTGGGCCGTCAGCACCACCGGCTGGAAGGCAAGTTTCACCTGTTTGTGCGCCAGCGCAATGCGCACCATATCCAGCGTCTCGCTTTGCCGTTTTTGCACCGCAATATCAAACGGGCTGCTTTTAACCTTCTTGCTCATATCGTCCCCAACACGATTTGCGTGGCACCAGCCGCCCCTCAGCAATGCTGCTCGCCACATCCCAACACTGTCATTTTGTCGGCAAACTCGCTAACAACAGGTAAAACGCAGCTTTTAAGGAAAATTGAAAACTTTCCGAACAAGTATTTGATATTGGGGTAAAAATGATCAGATGCGCCTGGTGCGGTGAGGATCCGCTTTATCAAACCTATCACGATCTGGAATGGGGGGTGCCCGAACGGGACGGGCGCGCCCTGTGGGAGAAGCTGATTCTCGACGGGTTTCAGGCGGGTCTCAGTTGGATCACCATCCTCAGGAAACGCGACAATTTCCGCGCCGCCTTTGCCGGGTTTGATCCCGAACAGATTGCAACCTGGGACGAGGAAGACATCTCTCGCCTCTTGGCGGACCCCGGTATCATCCGCCATCGCGGCAAGATCGCAGCCACCATCACCAATGCGCAGGCCTATCTGGATCTGGGCGGCGCAGAGGCCTTTTCAGAAATGATGTGGGCCTATGTGGATGGGCACCCGCTTGTGGGGCATTATGCCACCCAGGCCGATGTGCCGACCTCCTCCGCCCTCAGCTCTCAGATTTCCAAGGATCTGAAAAAGGCCGGGTTCAAGTTCTGCGGTCCGACCATTGTCTATGCGTGGATGGAGGCGTGCGGACTGTTCATGAACCACACGAGGGACTGTCACCGTTACCCGGACCTTAACGGGCAGCCCTAACGCAGACGAGCAAGGAGCGCGCGGCTGGGAACCCCCGTCTGGCGCAACCCATGTGCCTTTTCATAGGCCCTGATCGCGGCGCGGCCCTTTTCCCCAATCACGCCATCGGCCCGACCTGCATTATAACCCGCTGTATTCAAAAGGTTTTGCAGCTCAACACGCTCTTTCAAACTCATCCCCCAGGGTCGGTCGGAAGAACGGGTCAGAAATGCCCCCTCCCCCGCAATTCGATCCGCCAGATGGCCGACGCTGATCGCATAGCTGTCGGCATAATTATACGTCTTGATGATGTGAAAATTCGGGTAAATCATGAAAACCGGCCCCTCTGGCCCAGCAGGCAGGATCACGGCACCTTCGCGTCTGCCGGACAGTTTCCGGCCATTGGCACGGGTGACCCCAAGCTGCGCCCACGCGGTCTGTTTACGTGGATAAATCCGCCCGGTCAGCGCCAGATCAAACCCTTGTGGAAGCCGAACCTCCTCTCCCCAGCGCGGCCCTTTGGACCAGCCTTTCGCAGCCAGGAACGCCGCGGTGGAGGCCAGCGCATCCGTGGGATCATCACCCCAGATATCCCGCCGCCCATCCCGATCAAAATCAACCGCATGTTCAAGGTAGGAGCTGGGCATGAATTGCGTATGCCCCATCGCCCCCGCGTAAGAGCCGACCAGCCGCTTCGGGGTCACATCCCCCGCCTGCAGGATCTTCAAAGCCGCCAGAAGTTCATCCTCGAAACGCTCTCTCCGACGCCCTTCATAGGCCAGAGAGGCCAGCGCCGACAGCGTGGGGACATTGCCGCGAAATCCGCCATAGCTGCTTTCCATCCCCCAGATCGCCAACAGCACATAGCGCGACACGCCATAGCGCCGCTCCAGCTGCTCCAGCAGCCCGGAATATCGGCGCGCCATGGATTTTCCCGTCCGAATTCGAGCGGACGACGCCGCAGAGGAAATATAGAAATCTAGTGACTTGGCCGTCTCAGCAGGCTTGCGGTCTGCGGCCACCACCTTGGGAAGATAGGCCACAGTGTCGAGCTGTTTCAGAATTGCGGATTTGATCCCGGCGCGACGCGCAGACTTCCCGAAACCGGACAACCAGGCCCGGAACCCGGCCTCAGCCCCGGCAACATGCGGCAGCGCGGACATCGCCATCAAACCTGTCAGAACAACCCGCCGTGAAACCATGACACTCTCCCGATCCATACCCATAGCATAAAGCAGCCTCCCCCTTCCTCAATCCCCGGGAAAAGAAAAGGCGAGCTTTCGCCCGCCCTGTTTCCTTGTTGCAAATATCCTGGGGTGAGCCTCGCAGAGGCGAGGGGCAAAGCCCCTGCCCGGTCAGCGCATCCTTGAGGGCTCAAACCCTGGTGTGCCTGCCTTTTCCGGGTGCCGCTTCACATCCAGACGCTTGAGCATCTCTGTGGATCCCCCTTTGCCGTCATGGCGCCACCCCGGCGGTTTGATGGCATAATTCCAGCGATCCCTCCACGTCACGCCCGGCTGCATCCAATCCCTGAAGATTGCCACCCATTCGTGAAAGGCCACTCGGATCGGGTTGAACGTTCCGAGGTTGTGAACCAGCCCGTAATCCACCGGCTCGCTCTCTTGTTCCGGCACAAACGTGCCAAACATCCTGTCCCAGACAATGAACACGCCCGCATAATTCGCATCCAGATAACGCGCATTGCGCCCGTGATGCACCCGGTGATGACTGGGGGTGTTCATGACCGCTTCAAACCAGCGCGGCATCTTGTCGATCACCTCGGTATGGATCCAGAACTGGTAGATCAGGTTGATGCCACCGACAAACAGGATCATCGCAGGGTGAAACCCCAACAGCACCAACGGGGCACGCACCACCATCATCAGGGTGAAGGTTCCGGTCCAGGTCTGACGCAGCGCCGTTGTCAGATTGTAATGCTGGCTGGAATGGTGGTTCACATGGCTGGCCCAGACCCAGCGGATCCGATGTCCGAACCGATGCACCCAGTAATAGCGCAGATCGTCAAGCACAAAGCAGACCACCACCACCCACCAGGCCGTACCCAGATCAAACGGCGTGATCCGCCACAACAGCATGAAAAACCCGAATGCAAGAAACCCAAGGAGGATCCCCGACAGGACCGACCCCACCCCCATGAACAGGCTGGTCATCGCATCCTGTGCCTCATAGCGACCGCCGCGTTTTTTAAAAAAGATCCACGCAAGCTCCAACGCGATGGCCGCAACAAAAAACGGCACGGCGTAGTCGGTTACATTAGGATAGGCAACGGCCATCAGAACGCCCCTTCAATCTGTTGACGCCAGACGGGAATTTCATCTGGCGCCAGTTGCAATACGACGGATGGCGCTGCAAAATCCGGCAGTTGCACCCGCAGTCCAGCGGGATGGTCATGCAGCACGCCCCCTTTCAGCTCGTGACTGGCCGCATCAAGCCCCATCACCCACAGAACGCCCCAGCCACGCCGAGACCGCACCAACGCCGATTGTCCACTGGCCGCCACGATCACCTCAAGGGCCGGTGCCGTCGGGTTGTCCGCCTCCCACTCAGCCCGCGCGATCTCTTCGCTCGCAAGCACCAGGCAGCGGTCAAACTTCCAGATCTTCATGATCACGTAAATCAGTGCGAGCCCCACCACCACGATGGATGCCAATACCTCCAGCGGCATCGTGTCCTCCCTGAAATTCACCATTTTCCGGCGTTCTTCAGCACATTGAAGAGAAAGCAGCTGGCCTGTGTCAACGCTATCCAAGGGTCAAGCCAGACAGGCGAAATACCCAGGCCCTCCCGCGCAAAACCCGCGCCTCGCAGAGGCTTGACCTTGCTTGGGGGCGGCTCACTTCGTGAGCCTTTTAGGGGCTTTGCCCCTCGGACGATGTCCTCACCCCAGAATATTTAGGGCAAGAAGAAGAGGGACGTTTCTCTCATTTTCTGGGGAGAAATATCCTGGGGTGAGCGAGCTTGTCTCGCGAGGGGCAAAGCCCCTGACGGATCTGTCAGAAGCGCTTCAATCGTTGATGCACACTGCTTCGGGCCTGAGCCGAGCGAAGCGAGGCCCGGCCCAAACGGCGCCCCCTCGTCAGAGGGGGCAGAGTGCGGGAGATTACCCTTCGATCAGGGCGCGCAGGATGGCCTTGGCACTGTCCGAATTCCAGTCCGCATCACCGGTCAGACGGGCGATTTCGGCCCCGTCGCGGTTCAGGATAACCGTGACCGGCAGCCCCAGCACCCCCATTTGCCGTGACAGGGTCTGGGATTGATCGGTGTAAATCGGCAAGGCTGTCACGCCGGTTTCGGCAAAAAGCTTTTCGATCGCGGGCAGTTTGTTGCGTCCGGTGGCGATCGGCAGCACCATGAAGTTTTCCCCGCCCAGGGCCTGTTCCAGCGCATCAAGTGACGGCATTTCCTTGCGGCAGGGCGCGCACCAGACGGCCCAGAAATTCAGGACGGTGATTTTGCCGCGGAACTCGTCAAGCGTGTGATCGCTGCCATCCGTGGCTGCAAACGGCGCGGTGCCTGCGGGTTTTGGCGTGGCGTGAAACACCAGTTTCTTCATCTCACCTTCACGCATTTCGGCAAGTGCTGCCACATCCGTCTCTGCCAAAGCCACATTTGCCCCCCCAATGGTGAAAGCGGCATTTGCACCAAGGGCGATGGACGCGTATAGCAGGGCGGAACGCAAGACAGACATGTGACCTCCGAAGGGCTAGACCATGAGTAACGACAAGCAAGCGAACGCCATGTGGGGCGGCCGGTTTTCTGCCGGTCCAGACGCAATCATGGAAGCGATTAACGCGTCGATCGGCTATGACCAGCGCATGGCCCGACAGGATATCGACGGCTCGCGCGCCCATGCCGCCATGTTGGCGGCCACGGGCGTGATTACAGATAACGATGCGGAGGCGATCCGTGAAGGGCTTCTCACCGTCTTGTCAGAGATCGAGACCGGATCGTTCCAGTTTTCGACCGCGCTGGAAGACATCCACATGAATGTGGAAGCCCGCCTGAAAGAGATCGTGGGGGAGCCCGCAGGCCGTCTGCACACGGCACGGAGCCGAAATGACCAGGTTGCCACCGATTTCAAACTGTGGGTCCGTGGTCAGATGGACGCTGCCATCGAAGGCCTGACCGCGCTGGTGCGCGCCCTTCTGTCGCAGGCGGAAATGGGCGCGGATTGGGTCATGCCGGGCTTTACCCATCTGCAAACGGCCCAACCTGTGACCTGGGGGCATCACATGATGGCCTATGTCGAGATGTTTGGCCGCGATATTTCCCGTTTTCAGGACGCGCGCAAGCGGATGAACGAATGCCCTCTGGGCTCTGCTGCGCTGGCTGGCACATCCTTCCCGATCGACCGCCAAATGACGGCAGAGGCGCTTGGCTTTGATCGCCCCACCGCCAACTCGCTCGACGCCGTGGCGGATCGCGATTTTGCGCTGGAGTTCCTGTCTGCCTCGACCCTCACCGCGATGCATCTCAGCCGCTTGGCCGAAGAGTTGGTGATCTGGTCCTCAGCACAGTTCCGTTTCGTGCGCATGTCGGACAAATGGTCGACCGGATCGTCGATCATGCCGCAAAAGCGCAACCCGGATGCGGCGGAACTGCTGCGGGCCAAGATTGGTCGGATCATGGGGGCCTCGGTGGGTCTGATGACGGTGATGAAGGGCCTGCCGCTGGCCTATTCCAAGGATATGCAGGAAGACAAGGAGCAGGTGTTTGACGCCGCCGACAACCTGATGCTGGGCTTGGCCGCCATGACTGGCATGGTCAGCGACATGGAAGGGCAGCGCGAAAACCTCGAAGCTGCGGCGGCATCTGGCTTCTCAACCGCAACGGATCTGGCCGACTGGCTGGTGCGCGCGCTCAATATGCCGTTCCGGGACGCACATCACGTGACCGGGTCGCTGGTCGCCATGGCCGAAGGCAAGGGCTGTGACCTGCCGGACCTCACGCTGGAAGAGATGCAATCGGTGCATGAGGCCATCACCAAGGACGTGTTTGACGTGCTGGGCGTGCATAATTCAGTCGCCTCGCGCACGTCATATGGCGGCACGGCCCCGTCGGAAGTGCGCCGGCAGATCGCCCGCTGGCAAGAGAAGCTGGCATGATCCGGGTGGCGTTGATTCTGGTCCTTTTGGGACTGGCGGGCTGTGGCGCGGATGGAGAGCCGATCCGCCCGGGGTCGCCCGAGGACGTGGCGACGCGATAAATTCAGCCCCAATAATATTGCAAACGCTGGCCAGACGTTCATCGTTTCGGCCAGCGTTTTCTTTTTGCGAGGCTCTGCCTCGCGCTCCGGGATATTTGTGGCAAGAGGAAAAGCACGTCTATGAGGATTGAACGGACGGCGCGCTTCCTTTAGGGCAGTAGAAGCGCAAAGACCAACAAGGACAGGCTTGAGACGTGGATCATTTCCTTTACCGCGAGGGCGTATTGCACGCCGAAGACGTTGCCATTCCCGAAATTGCGGCCCAGGTGGGCACGCCGTTTTACGTTTATTCGGCGGCGACGCTGAAGCGGCATATTTCGCTTTTCAATGAAGCACTGGGGTGGGCGGATCATCTGGTCTGTTTTGCGGTGAAGTCGAATTCGAACCTCGCGGTGCTGAAATTGCTGGGGGATATGGGCGCGGGAATGGACGTGGTATCGGGCGGCGAGTTTCGCCGGGCGATTGCTGCGGGTGTGCCGGGGGAGCGGATTGTATTCTCGGGCGTTGGCAAAACCAAAGACGAAATGCGTCTGGCGCTGAGCCACAATATTCGCCAGTTCAACCTGGAGAGCGAGCCGGAATACCGCGCGCTGTCCGAGGTGGCTTCTGAAATGGGCGTTGAAGCCCCGGTTGCGGTGCGGGTGAACCCGGATGTGGATGCTAAAACCCATGCGAAGATCTCGACCGGCAAATCCGACAATAAATTTGGCATTCCAATCTCGCGGGCGCGTGAGGTTTATGCCGAGATTGCCAAGCTGCCGGGCCTGAAGGTGGTTGGCATTGATGTGCATATTGGCAGCCAGCTGACCGAGCTGGAGCCGTTCCGGCTGGCCTATCAGAAGGTGGCAGAGCTGACGGAGGCGTTGCGCACGGACGGGCATGACATCACACGTCTGGACCTCGGTGGCGGATTGGGCATTCCGTATGAGCGGTCGAACTCGGCCCCGCCGCTGCCGCTCGAATATGGTCAGATGGTGCGCGAAACCGTGGGTCATCTGGGCTGTGAGATCGAGATTGAGCCGGGGCGTCTGGTATCGGGCAATGCGGGGCTGATGGTCAGTTCCGTGATCTATGTGAAAGAAGGCGAAGGTCGCGATTTCCTGATTGTCGATGCCGCGATGAACGACCTTGTGCGACCGGCCATGTATGAGGCGCATCACGACATCATCCCGGTAATCGAGGCCGAACCGGGCCTTGAGCAGGCCGGTTATGACATTGTCGGTCCGATCTGCGAAACCGGCGATACCTTTGCGAAGGAACGCAATATGGCGCCGCTGAAATCGGATGACCTGATTGCGTTCCGCTCGGCAGGTGCCTATGGCGCGGTGATGGCATCGGAGTATAACTCTCGCCCGCTGATCCCCGAAGTGCTGGTCTCGGGTGAGCAATTTTCCGTTATTCGCGCCCGCCCCACCTATGAAGAAATGCTTGCCCGCGATACGATACCGGAATGGATCTGACCCAAATGAGGTGACATGGCACGCAACGGGGCCCGACCCCCTCTCCCGCCCGAGCTGGCCCGCCAGCTGCGTTGGCCTTTGCGTCTGACAAAGGCCGCGATCGGGGCAGAGCGGGGCTGGCGCGCGTTCTGGCCTTTGGCGACAGTGGCAATGGCCGCCGTGACCTGGGCACGATTTGTAGGGTTTGGATCGGTCGGGTTTGCCGCCCTTGGGGTGAGTTTTCTGATCGCGCTGGTCTGGGGGATCCGCAGGTTCCACCCCCCTTCCGATCCTGAGGCCGAAGCGCGGCTGGATAGCACCCTGCCCCATGCCGCCCTTGCGACCCTGCGCGACATGCCCGCGCTGGAGACAACAGAAACCTCTCAGATCCTCTGGCAGGCCCATCAGGACCGGATGATCCAATTGGCCCGCACCGCGCGCGCGCCATGGCCCAATCTGCGCATTGCCGAGCGCGATCCCTTTGCACTGCGCCTGATTGCTGCCCTCGGCTGCGTGATGGCATTGGGATTTGTGGACGCACCAAACGGGATGGGAATGCCGCAGGCAGATTGCCTGGAATGCGAACCGACAGCCTCATGGGAAGGCTGGATCGAACCCCCGGTTTACACGGGCCAGCCCAGCCTCTACCTAAACGACCAACCGCCCGGCCCTTTACCGGTGCCCGCGGGCAGCCGCCTGACCCTCCGGCTCTACGGGCAGGAAGACGGGAGGATCACGCTTGGAGGGGATCTGCTTCGAGGCGCGCAGGGGGATGGGCTGCAGGCAGAGATCACCGAGAACAGCACGCTATCCATCCATGTCCGGGGGGCGAAGACCACACCGGCCTGGCGCTTCACCGCCATCGGCGACGTCCCCCCCAGTATTCGCACGGACGGAGCACTGACCCGTGTCACATCAGGGACGTTCAAATTGGGCTACCGCGCGGGTGATGACTATGGCGTGACCTATGGGCAGGCGCGGGTGGAGCTCGCGTTGAATGCGGTTGAACGCCGCTATGGCCTGTCCCCCGATCCCGATCCGCGGACGGCCGAAATCCTTGATCTGCCTCGCCCCTATCGCGCCGACCCCCGGCAGTTGCAGGGCCTCTGGACCGAAGACCTCGCCCAGCACCCATGGGCCGGCCTTCCGGTCACCGTCACGCTGAGCGCATTCGACGCCGTCGGCCAATCAGGCAGATCGGATCCGCTGCACATGACCTTACCTGCAAGGCGATTTTTCACCCCCGAAGCGCGCGCCGTGATCGAGATGCGACGTGATCTGCTCTGGGCACGCGCAGGGGGTCCGCGGGTGGCACAGATGTTGCGGGCAATACTCCACCGTCCCGAAGATCTGGACCTGCCGGATGGTAGCTACCTCGCGCTGCGAGCGGCAATCCGCGACCTGGAGGGCGCCCTTACCACCGGTCTGAACGCCGAGGCGCAGGAGCGGTTGGCCAGCACCCTTTGGGAGATCGCAATCAAGATCGAAGACGACGGTGCTGACAGCGCCCGAGACCGGATGCTACGCGCTCAGGAACGGTTGCAGCAAGCCATGCGTGATAGCGCCACGCCCGAGGAGCTTGCCGAATTGATGGACGAGCTGCGCCGCGCCACTCAGGACTATTTGGATCGCCTTGCCCAGATACCACAAGATGAATTGCCCCCCATGCCCGACGGCGACCTGCTGGAGCTAAGTTTCGCTGATCTCGACGCCATGATGGATCAGATCGACGAGCTGATGCAGGAAGGGCGTTTTGCCGAGGCCATGGAAATGCTCGATGCTCTCAACCGAATGATGGAGAATATGCAAGTGGCCCGTGGTCAGGGCAAACAGGCCAACCAGCGCGCGCGCGACGGGCTGGCAGACACGCTGCGCCAACAGCAAGGTCTATCGGATGAGGCTTTCCGTGAACTTCAGGAACAGGGTGGCGAGGGAAATGAGCTGGGCGAATCGCAGGGCAATACCGGACGAGATGGCCAGCTGGGACGCGGACAGGCCCATAGTGGCGAAAATTCACCCGAAGGCGCAGAAGGGCAAGGCCGGTCACAGGGGGCCGAGGGCGCAGAAAACAGATCTCTGGCCCAGAGGCAACGCAGCCTTGAACAGGAGCTGGACGCGCAGCGCCGCGCCCTGCCAGGGGCTGGCAGCGAAGCCGGCAATGCCGCGCGGGATGCCCTGGACCAGGCCGGGCGCGCAATGGATCAGGCGGCAGATGCTTTGGAACAGGGCGACAACAGCGCAGCACTTGATCGTCAGGCCGAAGCGATGGAAGCCCTGCGGGAAGGACTGCGCCGTTTTGACGAGGCGATGGACAGCACTCAGGCCGGGCGCGATGGGCAACAGGGGCAAACCGGACAGGAGAGCACCAACCCCAATGCGCTCGACCCGCTTGGACGCGCCACTGGCAACCAACTGGGAAGGGGCCCCTCGGATGGGGGATTTACCAGTGAAGAAGACATGCGCAAACGCGCACAGGAATTGACAGAAGAGTTGCGCAATCGCGCTGGTGAAACCAGTCGGCCAAAGCCGGAACGGGATTACTTTGAACGCCTGCTTGACCCGTTCTGACCGGCGTATTGGCGGCAACCAGAGGAAAGGGGCGCTGCCCCTCGGCCATTCGGCCTCACCCCGGGATATTTCTGACAAGAAAATAACGGATAATTAAAGCGTTTCGGGATCAGGCCGGGGTACGGCTTGGTTTCGAAACGCAAATATGATCGCCAACCAGCGGTCAGTCATCCGCTCATGACCGTCTCTCCTCACCTCATTGCGAATGACCAATGCCCTGAAATGCAGCCCCGTTCATTTTCTGGTGTTCAATATCCCGGGGTGAGCGGCAAAGCCGCGAGGGGCAGCGCCCCTGAAGCGGTTCGGTCTTCCCGACCTTAGCTTGTGGCCCCAAATTGATCTCTGCTTGGTAGGCATTCCGGGACAGACATGTGCCTTGGGTATCTCCCGAACCGCTTCCATTGGAACTTCGATAAGGCACGAAACCGGCACGAGCGAAGGCAAGGTCCTTTTTTCAGGCGTGCTACATGCGTTTGCGGGCGGTAAGCGCGGCTGAGATGGTGCCTTCATCGAGATAATCGAGTTCGCCCCCCACGGGCACCCCCTGCGCAAGTGAGGACACGATACAGCGCCCTTCCAGTTCTTCCGCGATATAATGCGCGGTGGTCTGGCCATCGACGGTGGCGTTTAGCGCCAGGATCACTTCCTGAACATCTTCTTCGATCACACGGCGGACCAGGCGCGGGATCCCCAGATCCTCCGGCCCCACCGCATCAAGTGCCGACAAGGTGCCCCCCAGCACGTGGTAACGGCCGATAAAGATCTCCGCACGCTCCATCGCCCAGAGGTCTGCCACATCCTCGACCACACAGATTTCTCCGGTGGCGCGTTTGGGGGACGTGCAGATCGCGCAGCGGTCTGAGGTTGAGACATTGCCGCAGGTCACGCATTCGCGTGCTGTTTCCGCGACCGCAAGCATCGCGTCGGCCAGGGGGGTCAGCACAAGGGCGCGTTTCCGGATCAGGTGCAGCACCGCACGTCTGGCCGAGCGCGGACCGAGCCCTGGCAGCTTGGCCATCAGCTCAATCAGGTTTTCAATGTCGCGCGGTGCGTCTGTCATGGAAAGGGCCGCCGTTCAGAACGGCAGGTTCATGTCCTTGGGCAGGCCAAGGCTTTCGGTCAGCTGAGCCATTTCGCGTGCAGACCGTTCCTGCGCCTTTGACTGAGCATCCTTGATGGCCGCGAGGATCAGATCCTCAACCACTTCTTTTTCATCCGGGTTGAAGATGGTCGGGTCGATGTCCAGCCCGGTCAGCACCCCTTTTGCCGTGGCTGTGGCCTTGACCAGCCCGGCGCCGCTTTCGCCCACCACGGTCATGGTTTCCAGGCTCTCCTGCAGCTCCGCCATGCGGGTCTGCATTTCCTGCGCCTTTTTCATCATCCCGGCCATATCGCCGAGCCCACCCAGTCCTTTGAACATCTGATGCTCCTTACAATTCAGCTTCGGTCTTAGATACGGGCCGGGCGGCTGGGATACAAGGAGAGGTTACGCCTCCTCAAACGGGTCCCACTCATCCTCGACCTCCTGAAGACCCTCAACAGCGGCCTCCTGGGCCATGTCTTCGGTCGAACGGATATCGGTCACTTTCGCCTTGGGAAACGCTGCGATCACCGCCTGCACAAGCGGATGCGCTTCGGCCTCACGCTGCAGGGCAAGCTTTTCACTGTCGCGCAATTCGGCAATGGTTGGTTCGTCACAGCCATTGACCAGTGTCACCCCCCAGCGCACCCCGGTCCAGCCCTGCAGGCGCTGCGACAGCCGCGCCGCGAGGTCCTTTGGGGCGTCCTCGGTGGGGGTAAACTCGATCCGCCCCGGCTGATACGACGCCAGACGGACATATTCCTCGACCTGCACCTTCAACAGCCCGTCGCGGTGATGATGGATAAGCTGCAGCACATCTTCAAACCGGGCATATTGCGCAAGTGCGCTTTCGGGGGCACGCGCGACGGCAAGGGCCGTGGGACCGCCCGGCCCGGAAGGTGCGCCGGAACCATTGGGGGCAAATCCCCCCTGCGCATTCACGCCACCATTGCCATGCGATACCGGGGCGCCGCCACCGCCACCACCGGACGGTGTCGGGGGAGGAGGCGCATCTTTCAGCTTTCGCACCAACTCTTCCGGTGTCGGCAAATCCGCCACATGGGTCATGCGGATCACCGCCATTTCAGCAGCCATCATCGCGTTGGGGGCATTGCCCACCTCTTCCAACGCGGTCAGCAGCATCTGCCACATGCGCGCCAGCACGCGCATCGGCAGTTTTTCAGCCATGGCCTGACCACGGGTGCGTTCGTCCGGCGACACGGTGGGGTCTTCGGCGGCTTCGGGTGTGATCTTGATCACACTGACCCAATGGGCCACTTCCGCCAGGTCCCGCAGCACCGCCATCGGGTCAGCCCCATCGGAATATTGCGACCCGATTTCCCAAAGCGCGCCTGCCGCGTCCCCACGCATAATCAGGTCAAACAGGTCGAGCACCCGGCCACGATCCGCAAGCCCCAGCATGGCGCGGACCTGATCAGCGGTGGTTTCCCCTGCCCCGTGCGAGATCGCCTGATCCAGAAGCGACTGGGCGTCACGGGCAGACCCTTCGGCCGCACGGGTGATCAGCGCCAGCGCATCTTCGGCAATCTCGGCCCCCTCCGCGGTGGCAATGCGTTTCAGCATCGCCATCATGTCCTCGGGTTCGATCCGTCTGAGATCAAACCGCTGGCAGCGCGACAGCACCGTGACCGGCACTTTGCGAATTTCGGTGGTGGCAAAAATGAATTTCACATGGGCGGGCGGTTCCTCAAGCGTTTTGAGCAGCGCGTTGAACGCGCTGGTCGAGAGCATGTGAACCTCGTCGATGATATAGATCTTGTAGCGGGCCGAGGCCGCCCGGTAATGCACACTTTCGATGATTTCACGAATATCCCCCACCCCGGTGCGAGAGGCCGCGTCCATCTCCATCACATCCACATGGCGCCCTTCGGCAATCGCCACGCAATGTTCGCATTCCCCGCAAGGTTCCACTGTCGGGCCACCAGTGCCGTCAGGGCCGATACAGTTCATCCCCTTTGCGATGATGCGCGCGGTGGTGGTCTTGCCCACGCCGCGAATGCCGGTCATCACGAAGGCCTGCGCAATCCGATCGCTTTCAAAGGCATTTTTCAGCGTGCGCACCATCGCCCCCTGCCCGACAAGATCGGCAAAGGTTTCGGGGCGGTATTTGCGGGCAAGCACCTGATAGGCTTTGCGTGGCTCGGCGGTGTCGGTCAGGGTGTCGCTCATCGTCAGCCTTTGTCGGGATTCGTGGTGTCATGCAGAGCCTAAGCCCCCGTGCAGGCGAGGTCTACAGCAGATGCAAAAATCACCTCAGAGCGCCCAGAGGACCCCACCCACCGCAACTGTCGCCAGCGACATCAGCAGGGCCAGACGGGTGAAGGATTTGGTGGGCATGGTCTCGGCATCATTTTCCGATAGGCGCTGCAATGTCTTGCACGCCTGCCGTTGCGCCGCCCAATAGATCACCACCGCGATGCCCAGAAACATACTGGCCACCAGTTTCGCAGCCCAGGTCGGATCAAAATCGCCAAACACGGCTTTCAGTCCGATGGCTACCCCCACCGCGCCCAGCCCCGTGCCCATCCAGGCCGAAAACGTGCGTTCATTGGCCATGATTGTGCGGTCTTCCGCCCAGCGGGTGCGCGTTTCTGCTTTTGATTGGTTGTCGGTATCGGTCCTGTCGGGCATGAGGGAAGAATAGTCACCTTGCCCTGCGGATGTGAACCCCTATTCCGCCGGGTGGTCAGCGTTCGGTTGTGGAACATCACGGCGTCAGATGCTATCCCGGCGAAGCCGCTGATGCGGCCACACCACATTCGAAAAGGGCACCCTCCATGGCATTTGAAATCTACGCGTTGAGTGCAGCCGCAGGACAGCTTGGGATCTGCCCCATGCCAGGGCTGCTGTCGCCCTATGCGGATGATCTGAACACGATCATCGACTGGTCGCCGGATCTGGTGCTGACCATGACCGAAGAGGCCGAGCTTGTCACGGTTGGGGCAAACACGCTGGGCGACGACCTGCAAGATGGGGGGATCAGTTGGTATGCGCTGCCGATCACGGATTTCGGCGCACCCGGCGCGGATGTGGAGCTGACCTGGCCGGAAGTGTCCATGCTGGCGCTGGCGATCCTGCGCCAAGGCGGCAAGGTGCTGGCCCATTGCCGGGGCGGCTGTGGCCGGTCGGGCATGGCGGTGATGCGGTTGATGGTTGAGTTGGGGGAAGATCCCGAAGCGGCGCTGGCGCGCCTGCGCGACACCCGCCCCTGTGCGGTTGAGACACAGGCGCAGCAGGATTGGGCCGCCGCGCCTGCGTCAGATCGCATCTAAAGCGTTACCGCCCCTTCTTGTAATGCGCGTCGCGCACCACGCTGTTGACCATTTTGCCAAACGCCTTGTCGCGCGCGCGGGCTTCGGCCAGGGTTTCGGTGTTGCGCCGATCCTCGGCCTGCAACTTGCGCCAGCGTTTCAGACGATCCGGGTCAAGGTCCCCCTCCGCGATGGCGTTTTGCACCGCACAGCCCGGTTCCCCTTCATGCTGACAGTCAGAAAACCGACAGGACGCAGTCAGGGTCACGATGTCATCAAACAACGCGTCGATCCCCTCGCCCGCATCTGCCAGACGCAGCGCGCGCATCCCCGGCGTGTCGATCAGCCAGGCGCCCTTGCGGGTGGGCCGCAGCGACCGCGCGGTGGTGGTGTGTCGACCTTTTGCGTCATCTTCGCGAATGCCCTGCGTCGCATCGTGCAAATCGCAAAGCCCGTTCATCAACGTGGTTTTACCCACACCGGATGACCCGACCAGAGCAGCGGTTTGTCCGGGCGGCAGCCAGCTTTCCAGCTGGGCAATGCCCTGCGGATCAAGCGCATTCACGGCGAGGACGGGCAAGGCCGGGGCCAGCCGTTCGGCCTCGCGTATGACCACGCCTGGGTCGTCACACAGATCCGCTTTGGTCAACACCAGAACAGCAAAACACCCGGCCTCATGGGCCAGGGCCAGGTAGCGTTCAACGCGTGCCGGGTTGAAATCGGCATTGCAGGATGAGGTGATGAACAGCACATCCACATTGGCCGCGATCAGCTGCAAACGAGCGTCCGTGCCAGCCGCCCGGCGTTTCAGCTCTGTCTGTCGATCAAACAGATGGGTGATGCGGCTGGCATCATCGGCCAGCA
The DNA here is from genome assembly GCF_025137635.1 of Aliiroseovarius crassostreae. Classification (NCBI taxonomy): domain Bacteria; kingdom Pseudomonadati; phylum Pseudomonadota; class Alphaproteobacteria; order Rhodobacterales; family Paracoccaceae; genus Aliiroseovarius; species Aliiroseovarius crassostreae. The sequence continues at coordinate 2,426,712 of NZ_CP080772.1, forward strand.
CCCAATCGCCCACGGCGAAATCGCCGGTGGAGTGATCCGTGGTGATCAGGGTCAGTTCGCCATCTGCGCCCAGCGCCGACAGGCGGTCGCGATGCACTTCGCTGATGCGAAACGGGGTTTGCGCGCTGGCGTCTTCCAGTTGGCGCGCAAAGTGGTTGGACCATCCGAGGTCCTTAAGAGTGTATGTCATTGGTTTGCCTGTGTAGAGAACACAACATTTCCGGGCATCGCGATGCGATGTCGGAAGGGTGTATCAGGCAGTGATCCCTTGCGGCCAGCTGGGCCGGGGTTGGATCAGAAACGACCTGCCTGAAGGATGTTTGTTACAATCATAAAGTCCCTCCGTCTGGTGCGTTGTTGGTGTGGCCCTTCTCGGTAAAACTCCGTTTCACCTGCCGGGGTCTGGATGTTCCCTCTCGGTGATTGTGCCAATCGCCTGTCGGGCTTGTGATTTCCTGACGGAAATGCACGCGGGTGAGAGGCTGAACACGACCCAAGCGGGGCTCGTTGTGGCTGCTTCCTTCCGGACCTGACCAGGTTGGCGAGGCGCCTGCCCGCGCCAACCTCTCGGGGTTTCATATAGGATGGGTTCAAACCGGATGCAAGCCTTGCGCGCACGAGATTACAGCATCAGCTCGTAGAGGGAAAAGCCACGTGGATCCTCTTCGCCAAGATCCCGCAAAGACAAGGGCACCCCCTCGGCCAATTGCGCTTTTCCAAGCGGCGAAGACGGGAACACAACGCTGGCTTCCCTGACCGGGGCGAAGGTGAATTGCAGTGTCGGCTCCAGTTCGATGTTCTGACGCTGTTCGACATATTGGCGCACCAGATCCCGGATCGACACCTGTTTCACGGGAACGATCCGATCCGGGTCGATGATTGGAAACCCTCCGCCGCCCCGGATGCGGAAATCACTGGTGACCAGCAGGAACTCGTCCTCATCACGCACCAGCCTGTCCTGATATCGCAGATCCGTGATCCGACAGGCGGCGGGATTTTCCAATCGCCCTGCCGTGCTGAACCGCGCAGGTTGTGACAGGTCAATCCGATAGGTCACCCCAAGAATGGTTTCGAGCAGATATCCCGGCGTGCCCACATCCTTGAGCACCTGCCGTGCCTGCCCCGGTGCCACCTGGCAGAACACGCTGGCTGCGCGTTCCAGCCAATCTCGGATATAGGCCCCGCTGGCCCGCACCAATGCCAGCTCATTGGGAAAGATGTACAGGTCCGACACCGAGCGCAGGGTCAGCTCTCCCGGTTGGATCGAGGTAAAATAGCCGGGACCTCCCAGCCCTCCGTTTTTAAACGGGGCCGATGAGGCCAGCACAGGCAGGTCCGGCACCTCACCATCGCTGATCAGCTGGCGGGTGAAATCTGTCATGGCCTGCTGCACCAGACGGGTCGACGGGTCCAGTCCCACCAGTGAAAAATAGCTGTGCAGACTTTGATGCGCGTATCCGATGCGGGTGCGCACATGCATCAGGGTGCTTTCGTGCAACTGGCCCAGAAGCGCCGAGAAATCAGCCCCAACCGCGTCCTGCTCGCTTTCCGGCACTTCGCGCAGTTCGGACCGGCCGGCACATATGTGCCAGCGACCATCGCTGCGGGTCAGATCCAGATCAATCACCCCCAGATGGGACCCCCAGAAACCCGGCACCACCACCGGTTTGCCATGGATCTTGCCCCCTTCGAGATCCATATGCGCCGCGTGCAGCCAGTTATGGGCAGGGTTTGCATCCCCGGGTGGCGGTGGAAAGCACTGATGCGAATGCCCGCCGATCACCACGTCGACCCCATCAATCTCACAGAGTGGCACAACCGCATTTTCCATTCCGGGTCGCGGCTCTGACATGTCAATTCCGCTATGCGCCAGAGCGACCACAAGGTCGACCCCCTTGGCGCGCAACCGTGGAACAAAGCTCCGCGCGGCCTCAAGGATATCACGTGTGCCCGGCGTGATGGGTTGAGATTCGCCCGTGTGGATCGAGTTTGGCGGCAGAAAGCCGATCACGCCGATCCGAAGCATATGCGACGCCCCATCGCAGTCCTGAAAGCGACGATTGAGGATCGTGTAAGGCGGCATGAAGGTGCTGTCGAGAAAGGGATGCTCGCCCTTTTTCAGCACCGAATTGGCCGAGACAATCGGAAACTCGGCCTGTTCGATTGCAGACAGCAGGACATCCACACCTCGGTCAAAATCATGATTGCCAATGGTCGCAGCGTCATAGCGCAGATGGTTCATCGCGGCGATCATCGGGTGAACCTCGGGAAGGTGCCCGCGCGCCCGCTCGCCCCGGGCCTGTTCGACCACAAAATCTCCCATGGCCGTGCCATGCAGGAAATCCCCCGCATCCAGCAGAACTGCATTGCGCCTTTCCATACGCGCCTGCTGGATCAGCTTGGCGGTTTGCGCCAGCCCCCAGCGCGCGTTTGGCAGATCGTTCAGGTAATCATACGGCAGGATATGCATATGCAAATCCGTGGTCGCCAGAAAGCGCACCTTCATCCTGAGAGATCGGGAACACTCATCCACATTCGCGGCGTTTTGCGACACGCTTGCTTGCCTTTCTACCATTTCCCCACTTGCACAGGAAATTTGCGTTTTGCACAAAGTAGCTTAACGCCGAATGGGAAGGGCCACCAGCAAAAGATGAATCGAGAGATAAGACACTACCTATAGGGGATATGACCGCCTATATGAAAGGCGAAGGACGCATTTTCTGGAACAAAGAAAGACGATTTCAATGGCAGCCACCGATATTTTGAGTTTTGGAGTCAACCAGTTGGACCGGGCCGCACATTTTCGCTCCGACCCGGAAAAGCTCCTTGGTCTTCAGGCAGATGGGGTCTTTTTACCGCTTTGGCGGGGCAAACCTCTGGTCCATCCTGAGGACGGAGGGGGGCTTCGGTTGGTGCTGGTCGAGCAAACCCACCCCCTCGTTGCAAACTGCAATGATTCCCCGGTTTTCCTCGGTCTGTCCGGGGACCAGCCAGTCTTCGCCGTGACCCTGCCGGACTGGGAAGGCATTGCCCTTCCCGACACCAACAGCTTCCTCGACACCCAGGAGCAGAGCCACCCCGAGGCCCCGGCTGGCAGTGTGTTCAAAGAGCTGCGCACCATGCTGACCGCGCTGACCCCACCCCAGGCCGAGATTGCCGCCACTGCGCGCGCGATCCACGAATGGCATCGCAGCCACAGGTTCTGCTCTTGCTGTGGTCAGCCCTCGCTCAGCGCGCAGGCGGGGTGGCAACGTGATTGCCCGTCCTGTGGGCGGATGCATTTTCCACGCACGGATCCCGTGGTGATCATGCTGATCACCCATGGCAACAGGGTGCTGATCGGTCGCTCTCCGGGCTGGCCCGAGGGGATGTATTCCCTGCTTGCCGGTTTCATGGAACCGGGAGAAACCATCGAGGCCGCCACCCGCCGCGAAGTGTTTGAAGAAACCGGTGTGCGGGTCGGCAAGGTCGGCTACCTCGCGTCGCAGCCCTGGCCCTTTCCGGCCTCACTGATGATCGGCACCCGGGGGGACGCCCTGAGCGACACGATCACGCTGGACCCGAACGAGCTGGAGGACGCCTTATGGTTGACCCGCGAAGAGGTGATGCAGAGTTTCGCGGGACACCATCCCGCAATCCGCCCGGCCCGCCCCGGATCCATCGCCCATTTCCTGCTTAGAAACTGGCTTGCGGATCACACCGTTTGACCGCAGATTGGGCCGCAAGTTTGCTGCGTCATCCGAACTCCGGTATGCGTGGGTTCCGTAACAAATGAGGTTGTCATGAAATTCAGCACCCGCGAAGATATCGCTGCCAACATCGAATATGTCTTTGCATCGGTATCTGATTTCGGTGGGCTGGAACGCGCCGCCCTGCGCCGGGGCGCAGATGTGGTGCGCACGGATACCCTGTCCGCCCCCGGACCGGGCATGAGCTGGCGGGCAACCTTTCCCTTTCGCAATCGCGAACGGCAAGCAGACATGAAGCTTACCCATTACGAAGCCCCGCACGGCATGGTCCTGTTTTCCAAGATCTCGGGAATTGAAGCGGAGGTTCGTGTTGACCTGGTGGCATTGTCCCCACGGCGCACCCGCCTGAATCTTGACGTGGAAATGAAACCGAAATCCATCCCCGCACGTCTGATGATGCAGTCGATGAAGCTCGCGCGGGGGAACCTGGTCAAAAAGTTCCGCCGCCGGGTGGCTGATTACGCGCAGACGATCGAAGACCGCGCCCGGTCCTGACAGCCCCGCCTGACGACCCCGACCACCGGCTTCCGCGCCATGTCATCTGACCCGGAGATGTCCCGGCTCAGGTGCAAATTCAGCTGTTTTCCGTCAGGTCTCTTGCCAAAGACTCACTCGTCACGACTCGGGTCGCGTGGATACACCCCGAGGATATCAACCGTCTCGGTGAAGTGATCCAGCTCTTCCATTGCCAGGCGCACGCCCGGATCATCAGGGTGGCCGTCAATATCGGCATAGAATCGGGTCGCGGTGAAAGATCCGTCGACCATATAGCTTTCCAGCTTGGTCATGTTCACCCCGTTGGTGGCAAATCCCCCCATCGCCTTGTAAAGCGCCGCCGGAATGTTGCGCACTTCGAACACAAATGTGGTGATCATACCGTGCTCACCACGCCGCTCATGGTTCGGCTCACGCCCCATGATCACAAACCGTGTGGTGTTGTGGCCATGATCCTCGACATCCTCGGCCAGAATATCGAGCCCATAAATCTCGCCTGCCAGGGATGAGGCCAGAACACCCTCTCCCGCCACCTTAGTCTTGGCAAGCTTGGCCGCCGCCCCGGCACTATCCGCAGCAGCGACACCTTTAATCCCGTGCAATTTCAGGAAGTTGGCAGATTGCGGCAGCAACACCAGATGGGCGCGCACCAGGCTGATATCGTCAATCCTTGCCCCCGGCAGGGCCAACAGGCTGATCCGCACCCGCACGAAGGCCTCATCCAGAACATGCAACCCGCTTTCCGGCAGGAGACGGTGAATGTCGGCCACCCGTCCATAGGTCGAGTTTTCGATCGGCAGCATGGCCTGATCCGCCGCCCCTGACCGCACCGCGGCAATCACGTCCTCGAACGTCTCACAGGGCATCGCCTCCATATCCGGACGGGCCTTGATACAGGCCTCATGTGAGTAGGCTCCGGGTTCCCCCTGAAATGCGATCCGACCGGTCATTTGGCTGTTCACTCCTGCACTATGGCAATTTGTCCCTGTGAATAAGCGTCATATCGCTTGAAATGACACAAGGGAAGCGGCTAGAAGGCTTTAACTTTGGATGAAACGAGACGCGACATGTTCGACACTATGACACTGACGAAAGCCGGTGGTGCCCTGTGCGGTGCCCTGCTTGTTTTCCTTCTGGGCAGCTGGGTTGCCAATATTCTGTTTACCGAAGGCGATAGCCACGCTGCTGACGGTCATGCCACCACCGGCTTTGTTCTGGCTGCCGGTGAAGAGGCCGCAGAAGAGGAAGTGGTGGAAGAAGTTTCCTTTGAAGAGCTTCTGGCATCCGCCGACGCCGAAAAAGGCGCGAAGGTCTGGAGCAAGTGTAAAGCCTGTCACAAGCTGGAAGACGGCGCCAACGGCACCGGCCCGCATCTTTACGGTCTGATTGATCGCCCGATCGCTTCGATTGACGGCTTCGGTTATTCGGACGCGCTGGCTGGGCTGGCTGGTTCCAACTGGACCGCGGAAGAGCTGAACATCTGGCTGACAGATCCGAAAGGCTACGCTCCGGGCAACAAGATGACCTTCAAGGGTCTGAAGAAAGACACCGATCGTGCCAACCTGATTGCCTATCTGGGCACCATCGGCGGCTAAGCCCCCGATACAGGCAGCGCCTGACACAGATTGAAGACAGGGCCATCAGCCGATGCTGGTGGCCTTTTTCTTTGCGGCCCGCTCCCATGCAGCAAGTCTTCGCCTACCCCCACGCAGGATTGAACCCGCGCGAGGTTTCAGGGCCAAGTTTGGGATTCACACAGTTCCTAAAACGCTTTAACGTCCGATGGGAATGACACGCCTGTCCGGTTTCACCGCAGGTTGTGTATCTGCAACAAGATGACATCAGGAGATCCATCATGACCTCATCGCGTTTTGGCCCCGTATCCCGTCGCACGGCCCTTGGTCTGATAGGAGCGGGAACAGCGGTGGGGCTTGGCGGCATTCCACGCACGGGCTGGGCATCGGGCAGCGCAGGCTCGGGCGGGAAATTGATCCGAAGCCACGGGTATTCCTTCTATGGAGAGCTGCAATACCCGGCTGATTTCCCCCATCTCACCTATGTCAATCCAAACGCCCCGAAAGGCGGCACCATCACCCTGTCCGAACGCGGGACCTTTGATGGTTTTAACCGCTGGTCCTGGAAATCCGGGAATGCGGAAGTGAACTCTTCTGTCGTGGCGGAAAGCATGTTTGGCGACATGCCCTTTGGCGGCGGCATCCCCGCTGACAACATCACCGACAGCTATGGCCTGATCGCGGAAAGCGTCGAATACCCGGAAGATCAGTCCTATTGCATCTTCCACATGCGCCCCGAAGCGCGGTTCCGCGACGGATCTCCGCTGACCGCACATGATGCCGCATTCACGCATAATCTGTTTCTGGAACAGGCCATTCGCTCCTACGCACGTGCGGTCAAGGAGCGGATCACGTCGGTCGAAGTGCTGGATGATCACACGATCAAATATACCTTTGCAGATGGCATTTCCCGCCGCTCATTGATCGACCAGGTCGGGGGCACGCCGATTTTCTCCAAAGCCTGGTATGAGGAAACCGGTGAACGGCTGGACGAAGGGTCGTTGAAATCCCCAATGGCCAGCGGGCCTTACCAGTTGGATGACTACGAGCTGAACCGCTATGTGGTTTACAAGCGCAATCCCGATTACTGGGGCTGGCATCTGCCGATCAACCAGGGCCGTCACAATTTCGATTATGTCCGGTTTGAATATTTCGCCGATGACACGGCCGAGTTTGAAGCGTTCAAGGCAGGCGAGGTCACCTTCCGCCCCGAAGGCAGCACCAAACGTTGGGCCATCGACTATGATTTCCCCGCCGTGGAAAACGGCGACGTGGTGCGCGAAGAGATTTTGCTGCAAAACCCGCCCAGCAATAGCGGCATCATCTTCAACACCCTGAAGGCGCCGCTGGATGACAAGACAGTTCGCCATGCGCTGTCGCTTCTGTTCAACTTCGAATGGGTCAGCAAGTCCCTGCAATATGGCCTGACCACCCAGCGCCATTCCTTCTCACAAGGGACTGAGGTGATGGCCGTGGGGCTGCCCGAGGGCAAGGAACTTGCGTTTCTGAAATCACTGGGGGATTTGGTGCCGGAAGAGATGCTGACGGAACCGGCGGTAATGGCCCACAGCTCAAACCCTGATAAGCCATCGGACCGCAAGAACAAGCGCAAGGCCCTGAAGCTGCTGGAACAGGCCGGATGGCGCGTGGATGACGCAGGCGCATTGCGGGATGCTTCTGGCAACCAGATGACGCTGGAATTCCTGCTGTCATCGGCAACCTCCAACACCGCTTCTGCGATCATCACCGCCTATGTGAAGGCACTTCAGGATCTGGGGATCGACGCGAAGGCGGAAAAGGTCGACTCGGCCCAGATGCAGAAACGGTATCTGGACAAGGATTACCAGATGCTGTTCACGCGATATAATTCCTTTATCCAGGCGGGCACTGGTCTTCGGCAGATGTTTGGCTCTGAAACGGCCGAAGTCTCCTCTTACAACCCGGCCACGCTGCGCAGCCCCCTGGTTGACGCCATCATCACCGCAGCTCTGGACACCACTACCCGCGAAGACGAAATCACCACCCTCACCGCATTGGACCGTGCACTGCGCCATGAACGCATCATGATCCACGCCGGGTATGTGCCCGATACATGGCTGGCCTATTACGACTTTTTTGAACATCCCGAAAACCTGCCGCCCCATGCAACGGGCTTTCTTGATTTCTGGTGGATCAACGAAGATAAATACGCCGCTTTGAAATCCAAAGGTGTGCTGAGGTAATCCCCTGTGGGCGCTTATATTTTACGACGTCTTCTGCTGATCATCCCAACCCTTCTGGGCATCATGATCATCAACTTCACGCTGACCCAGTTTGTGCCGGGTGGCCCTGTTGAACAGGTGCTGGCCAAGCTTCAGGGCGAAGGGGATGTGACCCAGCAGATCATCGGCAATGCCAATGATGTGGGAGAGGAAACCTTTGGATCCGATAGCGAATACATTGGGGCGCGCGGCCTTCCCAAGGAGTTCATCGAAGAGCTGGAACGGGAGTTTGGCCTCGACAAGCCGCCGGTGGAACGGTTTTTCCTGATGCTGTGGAATTATATGCGGCTGGATTTTGGCGAAAGCTATTTCCGGTCCATCGGCGTGTTCGAACTGGTGGCCGAGAAGCTGCCCGTGTCGATCACCCTTGGCCTGTGGTCCACGCTGATCGCCTATATCGTGTCGATCCCGCTGGGGATCAAGAAAGCCGTGCAGGACGGATCACGCTTTGACACCTGGACCTCGGGCATGATCATCATCGCCTATGCCATCCCCGGCTTTCTGTTTGCGATCCTGCTTCTGGTCGTGTTTGCGGGCGGATCCTATCTGCAATGGTTCCCGCTGCGCGGCCTGACCTCGGACAATTTCGAAGAGCTGAGCCTCTGGGGCAAGATCATCGACTATTTCTGGCACATCACCCTGCCGGTCCTAGCCACCACAATCGCCAGCTTTGCCACGCTCACGCTGCTGACCAAAAACAGCTTTCTCGACGAGATCAAAAAGCAATATGTGGTCACCGCCCGCGCAAAGGGCCTGGCTGAGAACCGGGTGCTTTATGGCCATGTGTTCCGCAATGCGATGTTGATCGTGATCGCAGGTTTCCCCTCGGTCTTCCTTGGCGTTTTCTTCGGCAGCTCGGTCATTATCGAGACGCTGTTCTCGCTGGACGGGCTTGGCCGGCTGGGGTTCGAAGCCGCGCTGCAACGCGATTACCCGGTGATTTTCGGCACGCTGTTCGTCTTTGGCCTGATGGGGCTGGTGATCGGTATCCTCTCTGACCTCATGTATGTCTTTGTCGATCCGCGCATCGACTTTGAAGCGCGGGAGGGCTGATCCATGGCGCTCTCCCCCCTCAACCAGCGCCGCTGGCGCAATTTCCGCCGCAACGGGCGCGCTTTCTGGTCGCTGATTATCTTCTGCCTGCTGTTTGGCCTGTCGCTGATCGCGGAACTTCTGGCCAATGACAAACCGATTTTGGTGAGCTATCGCGGCGAGTTTTATGTGCCGATCATGAAATTCTATCCCGAAACCACCTTTGGCGGCGATTTCAGGACCGAAGCCCCCTATGGGGATATCGAGGTGCAATGCCTGATCAAAACCGGCGGGCTGGAAGCCTGCTGGGACGCCCCCGACGAGGTGATCGCCGAGGCCGCAACCGGTCAGTTCGAAGGTGCGCCTGTCGAAGCCGGGTGGCTGTTATGGCCCCCGATCCCCTATAGCTACACCACCATTGTCGACACGGGCGGGGCCGTGCCCTCAGCCCCCAGTGCGCAAAACTGGCTGGGCACCGATGACACGTCGCGCGATGTGCTGGCGCGGGTGATCTATGGCTTTCGGCTGTCGGTGGTTTTCACCATTGTCGTGACCCTGCTGACCTCGGTCATCGGCATTGCCGCGGGGGCGATCCAGGGTTATTTCGGCGGCAAGACCGACCTGATTTTCCAACGTCTGCTGGAGATCTGGGGCTCCACCCCATCGCTTTACGTCATCATCATCCTGTTTGCCATTCTCGGACGCAGCTTCTGGCTTTTGGTCTTTGTGACTGTCCTGTTCGGCTGGCCAGCGCTGGTCGGCGTTGTGCGGGCCGAGTTCCTGCGCGCGCGCAATTTCGAATATGTCCGCGCCGCGCGCGCCCTTGGCGTCTCGAACCGGGTCATCATGTATCGGCATGTTCTGCCCAACGCGATGGTGGCCACGCTCACGCTTCTGCCGTTCATTATCACCGGCACGATCTCAACCCTGGCAACGCTGGATTTCCTCGGTTTCGGGCTGCCCTCCTCTGCGCCATCGCTGGGGGAACTGACCCGTCAGGCCAAAGCCAACCTGCAGGCGCCCTGGCTTGCCTTCACCGCCTTCCTGACCTTCTCGATCCTGCTGTCGCTGCTTGTCTTCATCTTCGAAGGGGTGCGCGACGCCTTTGACCCGCGAAAGACGTTCCAATGACGGATGCCCGCGTTCTGAAAGTTGACAATCTGCAGATTTCCTTCCGTCAGGATGGGCAGCTTCACCCGGCGGTGCGCGGGGTGAGTTTCGAGGTCGGGCATGGGGAAACCGTGGCGCTGGTCGGCGAAAGCGGATCGGGCAAATCGGTGACCGCCCTGTCCACCGTGGGACTGTTGCCTGACAGCGCGCAGATCACCGGATCCGTCACCTATGAAGGGCGCGAGATGATCGGCGCCTCGCTGGCCGATCTCAGGGATGTGCGTGGCAACGATATCAGTTTCATTTTTCAAGAGCCGATGACCTCGCTCAATCCGCTGCACACGATTGAAAAGCAGCTGGCGGAAAGCCTGGAACTGCATCAGGGGCTGCGCGGAGAGGACGCGCGTGTGCGCATCCTCGACCTGCTGAACAAGGTGGGGATCCGCGATGCCGAACGGCGCCTGTCCGACTATCCGCACCAGTTGTCCGGCGGTCAGCGCCAACGGGTGATGATCGCCATGGCGCTCGCAAATGGGCCGGACCTGCTGGTCGCGGATGAACCCACCACCGCACTGGACGTCACCATTCAGGCACAGATCCTCGACCTGTTGATGGAGCTGAAAGAGAGCGAAGGCATGAGCCTGCTTTTCATCACCCATGACCTTGGCATCGTGCGCCGGATCGCCGACCGGGTCTGCGTGATGAAAGGGGGTGAGATCGTCGAGACGGGCCCAACCGCCGAGATCTTTGCCAATCCGCAAAATGATTATACCAAAACGCTGATCAACGCCGAAGCAGCGGGCCGCCCGGAGCCAGTGGATGCCGAGGCGCCGATCATCGCTGAAACCAAGGACCTGCGCATCTGGTTCCCCATCCAGCGCGGGCTCATGCGCCGCACCGTGGGCCATGTCAAAGCGGTCAATGCTGCCTCATTCACGGTCCGGGCCGGTGAAACGGTGGGCATCGTGGGTGAAAGCGGATCAGGCAAGACCACGCTGGCGTTGGCGGTTATGCGGCTGATCCGGTCGGACGGGCCGGTCGTTTTTCTGGGCGAAAACATTCAGGGGCGAAAATCACGCCAGCTGCAACCGCTGCGCCGCGACATGCAGATCGTGTTTCAAGACCCCTATGGCTCGCTGTCACCGCGCATGACCTGCGAAGAGATCATTGCCGAAGGGCTGACCGTGCATGGGGTGCAGCCGGGCCGCAACAGACGCGAAATGGTGGCTGAAATCATGGAAGAGGTCGGCCTTGATCCCACCACGATGGACCGCTACCCGCACGAGTTTTCAGGGGGGCAGCGCCAGCGTATCGCCATCGCCCGCGCGATGATCCTGCGCCCAAAACTGGTGGTGCTCGACGAACCCACCTCGGCCCTCGACATGACCGTGCAGGTGCAGATCGTAGAGCTTCTGCGCGGGTTGCAGAAAAAATACGGCCTTGCCTATCTGTTCATCAGCCACGACCTGCGCGTGGTCCGCGCCCTTAGCCACAAAGTGCTGGTGATGCGCGCGGGCGACATTGTCGAAAGCGGTCCCGCAGATCAGATTTTCGACGCACCGGGCACCGATTACACCCGCGCGCTGATGGCCGCAGCCTTTGACATGAAAGCCTCGGACACGGTGTCGCAATAAAGCCTGATCACAAGCCTGACAAAACAGCAAAGGGCGCCGGAAAACCGCGCCCTTTTATTTTGTTCTGAACTTTACCTGCAATGCAAGTTGGTGGGATCAGCTCGGCCCCAACACCTTGCACTCCGTGTTCCGGGCGCTCAGGCGGCGACAGGCAAGATCGGCCTGCTCCTCTGTCATTCCGACAAAATTCGCATACCACCCCTTCGGACGCTTCACCACTTTGCGCAGCGCATCATCCAGCGTGTCGATCTCTTTCAGCGCGGTTTTCAGCAACAGACGCTCCGCCTGATACCGAGACCCGAGAATACCGACATTGATGCCCCAATGGCGTCCACCGGACGTGGACATCCGCGTCACCACTTCCTGCGGCACAGGATCGGTGGGCGTTTTGGCGCGGGCCGCAAGCACGATCCCTGCAGGACGCGGGCGCGGGGCCATGACGGAAGCCGGGGCCAGAAGGCTGCTGGTGACCGGGCGCGCCGCAGATTTCTGCGCCACGACCGGCGACGGTGCGGGAACAGGGGCGGGAACAGGCGCAACCGGAGTTGCAGCGGCAACCACAACTTCCCGGTTCACTTCTTCGACCGCCTCGGCGATCCCCTCACTCAGCGCCGCCAATTGCGCGGAGGTGACAGGTTCCGCTGTGGTCTCAGGCGTTCCCGAAGCGGGGCGCAGCATTGGGCGCGGACTGGTTTTCACCGCCCCCACCAGACGAATGGTCTTGCCCGCCCCTTGCGGCGTGCCATTGCCCTGATAGGTCGGTTTGGACGGTTTGCGCACCGCCACACGGCTGGGGGCGCGACGGAACCCAAGGTCCATCAGTTCCGCCACTTTTGCATTGCGCGACGCAGTGGACCGCCCGCCAAACACGGTGGTGATAATCCGTTCGCTTCCGCGCTGCGCAGAGGCAACAAGATTGAAACCGGCCGCACGTGTATACCCGGTTTTGATCCCATCTGCACCACGATAGCTGTTTAGAAACCGCGTATTGGTGTTGTTCACCCGCCGCATTCCGGCATCCGCCGTCCGGCGCGAGAACAGGTTGTAATAATCCGGGTAATCATAAAAAACGTGTCGCCCCAGGGTCGTCATGTCCCGCGCCGTGGACAGGTGGCCGCTTTCCGTCAGGCCATTGGCGTTCTTGAAATGCGTCCGGGTCATCCCCATCGCCTTGGCGGTCCGGTTCATCCTGCGGGCAAAAGCGGCTTCTGATCCCGAAATCGCAATCCCGATCGCGGTGGCGGCATCATTGGCGGATTTGATGGCGGCGGCACGAATCAAATAGCGCAGCTTGATCTTCTGCCCGGCCCGCAGCCCCAGCTTCGAAGGCGGCTCAGCGGCCGCCTTTCTGGTGATCGTCACCACCGTATCCAGAGAGATTTCCCCGCGAGATATTGCTTCGAATGCAATATAAAGCGTCATCATCTTGGTGAGTGACGCCGGGTGCAGCCGGGTATCGGCATTGCGGGCATGAAGAATTTTACCCGAGCGCGCGTCCATCACCATGGCCGCATACGGCGCAGCCACCACATGCCGGACCGAAACCGCCGACATAACGCAAAATACTGCGAGAAATAGCCAAAAACTGGCCCACTGCCCAAGACGTGTCTGCACGTCGCTTACCTTTTCTGCCTCAAATCAGACATGCCCTGTTCGGGTCTGCGTCTGAAATCGGGTCTGACGCCCGTTCATTTATTTTCTTCAGCGTAACACGAGAATTCCAATCATGGAAAGTCAATTTTCCCTTGTTTTGCGAGAGGTTCCGCGCCGTGACCTTCTGACCACGCCACAAGCTTGAGTATCCCTGCACGGGCAGACCACAACATCTGCCCTTTGCCCCCGCAGGATCGACCAATCATCCCACCTGTTCGAATTCCGACGATGTGGCTGCAACCCAAACGCCACCGGCGCACGACACCAGACCTCCGCCCAAGATCCCGCCATACCCTCATCCCGCCCACGCCCGCTGCAACGAAACCAATTGTTGTGACTTTTATGCGCAGTCTGTTAAGAGCCTCGTGATATTCGGGGCCCCTGACAGGGGGAACCGGCCCTTTTGAAACTTCCGCGCCGTCCCTATATACTCGGCAAAGCACCAGGCTGGCCCAACCGGACCCAGCTGCAAACATGACAGATCTTCGGAGAAGCCCCGTGCGTTTTGACCCCATCCTCATGACCACCGCGCAGCGCAACGGCGGAAGCGACGATGATGGCGATCTGGGTGTGGCGCTGGCCACCAAACCCAAGACCAAGCGACCACCGATGTACAAGGTCATGATCCTGAACGATGACTTCACCCCGATGGAATTCGTGGTGATGATCCTTGAACGCTTTTTCGGCATGAACCATGCGCAGGCGTTCGAACTGATGTTGACCGTGCATAAAAAGGGTCTGGCCGTTGTGGGCGTCTTTTCCTTTGAAATCGCCGAAACCAAAGTCACCCAGGTCATGCAGTTGGCGCGCGAGCATCAGCACCCACTGCAATGCACCATGGAACGAGAATAATCCCATCAACCCTCTGAGCGGAGGCTGAACATGTTTCACACCCGTTTTGCCCTCGCATCTGGCGAGGCTGGCCTTACCCTGCCCGAAGACGGGCAGATCGCGATCTTTGGCCCGACGCCCGACATGGACCTGTCCGGGCTTCCCCGTGAACGCACCGTGATCATCGCGCAGGAATTCCCGGTCCATGCGACCTGGCAGGCGCAGGGCTGGTCTGTGTCCCCCACCCTGCCCGCGCAAGACATCGCCGCCGCAATCATATGTGTTCCACGCGCCAAAGCCCTGGCACAGGCCTGGGCCGCGGAGGCCAGCAAGGCCACGCAGGGCGGGCTGATCGTTCTGGATGGGCAGAAAACCGATGGTATCGACAGCCTGCTGAAACTGCTTAAAAAGCACGCCTCTCTTGACGGGGTGATGTCCAAGGCCCATGGCAAGATTGCCTGGCTGCACGGTGCCGACCTGTCCGACTGGGCAGCGAAAGACACGGTGATCGCAGGGGATTTCATCACCCGTCCCGGTGTCTTTTCCGCAGATGGGATCGACAAGGGATCCGCTGCCCTGATTGATGCCCTGCCGCAAACGCTCAGCGGGCGCGTGGCGGATCTCGGCGCGGGCTGGGGGTATCTGTCACGGCATATTCTGGCGCAAGACGCAGTAGAGCATCTCGACCTGATTGAAGCCAATGCCACGGCGCTGGACTGCGCGCGTCGCAATATCACCGATCCGCGTGCTCATTTCCTGTGGGGGGACGCCACGACCTATCTGGCCAAAGCACCCTATGACGCGGTGGTCTCCAACCCGCCCTTTCACACCGGACGCAAGGGCGACCCGGATCTGGGCCGCGCATTCATCCAGACAGCGGCAAAGATCCTCAAGGGGGCGGGCCAGTTCATCATGGTCGCCAACCGCCACCTGCCCTATGAAGACACGCTGGCGCAGTATTTCCGCGACGTGTCCGAAATCGGCGGGACCTCGGGCTTCAAGGTCATCCGTGCCACCCGGCCGGACACAAAGTCACTTCGCACGACCCGGTAAGATCGCTTAGGGTCGGGCTGGGGAATCAGGAGAACCGCATGTCTTTTTCCATCGCAGGCAAAACTGCCATCGTCACCGGGGCCGCCAACGGGATTGGTCTGGCCATCGCCCGCCACTTTGCCGATCACGGCGCGAATGTGGTCTGTGCGGACATGGACGAAGAGGGCCTTTTGAAAGAATGGGGGGACAACCCCGAGGACGACGAGGGCAGCAGCTCCAACACCCGGATATTTGCCGGTGACCTGCGTGAAAAGCTGACCATCGCCAATCTCCTGTCGGCAACAATCGACGCGTTTGAGCAGGTCGACATCCTGATCAATGCCTCGCGCCAGGTGTTGATCTCGGATCCGCTGGATGCGGACAATACCGCGATGCGCACCCTTCTGGACCAGAACCTGATGACCAGTCTGCGGTTAAGCCAACTGGTCGCAAAGCGGATGATCCAGCAGGGACTGGACCTGAGCGAGGATGATCAGGACACGCCGCTGGGTGCCATCGTGAACCTTTCCTCGATTGCTGCCTGCCGCACCCAGCCGGGCCTCCTGGCCTATTCGGTGGCCTCTGCGGCGGTGGATCAGATGACCCGCTCCTTGGCGGTGGCGCTGGCGCCCAGCCGGATCCGTGTCAACGCGATCAGCTTTGGGTCCCTGATGAGCGCAAGCCTGCGCGAGACCATCAAGGCCAATAAATCCACACGCGCCGACATTATCGAAGGCACGCCTTTGGGGCGGATTGCCAGCGCCACGGAAATTGCCGAGGCGGCCCAGTTCCTCTGCTCGGACGGGTCGAGTTTCATGACCGGCCATATCCTGCAGGTCGATGGCGGGCGGAGCCTCCTGGATGTGGTCTCCAACCCCTCGCACTGACACCCCTCCGCTCGGCGCGCGCCTCTCTGCGGCAAAGCGCGGGTTGGCCTGTGCCGTCAAAACCTGATAGCTCGGGTCCAAGAAAACCGCGCAATCAGGTAAAGGATCAAAACAATGGACATGATGCAGGATCAGAAGGCGCGGGCAAGCGCGTGGTTTCATGAGTTGCGCGACCAGATCGTTGCCCGATTTGAAGCCCTCGAGGACAGCCAGACCACCGGTCCCTTTGCCGACGCACCCGCCGGGCGGTTCGAAGTGACCAAAACCAAGCGTCAGGGCGACGATGGCGCTGATGCCGGCGGGGGGCTGATGTCCGTCCTGCGCGGAGGGCGCGTGTTTGAGAAAGTCGGCGTGAACATTTCCACCGTCCACGGCACGCTGGGCGAAGCCGCGCAGGGCGCGATGGCGGCCCGCGGCGTGCCGGGCATCAAGGAAGATCCACGTTTCTGGGCCTCGGGCATTTCGCTGGTGGCGCATATGCAAAACCCCCATTGCCCGGCCGTGCACATGAACACCCGCATGTTCTGGACCCCGAACGCCTGGTGGTTCGGCGGGGGATCCGACCTCAATCCCTGCATCGAATATGACGAGGACACGGCCCATTTTCATGAGGTGCAAAAGCAGCATCTCGACCCGCATGACAAGACGCTCTATCCGGAATTGAAGGCCTGGGCGGACGAGTATTTCTATGTGCCACATCGCGGGCGCACACGGGGCGTGGGCGGCATCTTTATGGATGATCGCAACTCGGGCGACTGGGAGGCGGATTTTGCCCTGACCCAGGATATTGGCCGGGCCTTTCTGCCTGCCTTTGTTCCCGTCACCGAAAAGCGCCGCAACACACCCTGGAGCGAGGCGGACAAGGACACCCAGCTGGTCCATCGCGGCCTTTATGCCGAGTATAATCTGGTCTATGACCGCGGAACCAAGTTTGGCCTGGCGACGGGGCATGACGCCAATGCGGTGCTCATGAGCCTGCCGCCTATGGCGAAATGGATCTGACCGGGGGGGAACGATGGCGCAGGTCGGGGATGAAGTTCACGTAAACGACAAGATGCAATCGGGGTATTCCTATCGTCTGGAGGCCACGGTGGGCGCGGAGTTTGCCCCCGGCTTCACCCCGCATCACAGCCCGGCCGAGATGCTCGCCATGGGGGTGTTTGAGGGCAAATACCTGAATGATTGCCGCGACGAGTTTCCGCAAACCTGGTTCGATGGGGCCAAATTGTCGGACCGCCCGGATGAGACGGTAAACTTCTTTGGCGTGAAAAGCCGCCAACCCCTGTCGGTCTGGCGTGAAAAGGGATGGATCTTCGGGCCTGATCCACGTGGATGGTTTCAGTGGTATTGCCGCTACTATATGGGCCGCCGCCTGCCCGATACCGACGCTGCCCAGATCAAACGCTGGCGGGCCTTTTCCCGGCATGCGGGCCAAATCCGGGCCAATTGCGATCCGGGGGATGTCTTTTGCCGCCCGCGCCAACGTCAGGCCCTGTTGCAATGGGCCTATGATCCGTTGATCTGAGGGCGGGACAGCTTGCTTTGCACCACACAACCGGGCAGATTGTTTTAAAGGAAATGAAAGGCCCGGACGTGACCACCTTCAAGCTCGACAATTTTCTACCCTATCAGATCGCCGTCCTGTCCAGCCGGATCAGTGCCGGGTTTGAACGCCATTACCGCAAGGCCTATGGCATTTCCGTGTCGGAATGGCGCGTGGTTGCGCATCTTTCCCAGGCCGACAGCGTCAGCGTGCGCGAGATCCACAAACGCGTGGATATGGACAAGCCCAAAGTCAGCCGGGCGGCCTCTCGGCTGGAAAGCGCGGGCTATGTTACCAAGACCGTGAACCCGAACGACCGACGGTTGGTAGAGCTGAGCCTGACCGAAAAAGGCCGCGAGATGATGACCGCCCTGTCCCCGATTGCGGACGCTTATCAGGCGGAGCTGGAAGCACTTTTGCAGGATCCGGACGGGTTCCACCACCAGATCAACGCGCTGCTTCGGGACCTGAACACAGGTCCGGGCAAAGATGACGCCGCGACCTGATCCAACTTTCCCTTTCTGACGGGGCGTCACAAAAGACAGCTCCTACCCGCCGTGGCACAGTCTGGTGTGAACGGTTCGAAACGTAAGGGGATCACCATGACCGATATCGTAATTCTGGGCGGCGCCCGCACCGCCATCGGCACCTTTGGCGGCAGTCTGTCCGGCATCGCCCCCAGCGCCCTGGGCGCGCATGTGACCCGCGAAGCCATGGCCCGCGCCGGGGTCGAACCCGGGCAGATTGGCACCGTGGTCTTTGGCCATGTGATCAATACCGAACCCCGCGACATGTATCTGTCGCGCATTGCCGCGATGGAGGCCGGTATCCCCGACACAACCCCGGCCATGAACGTGAACCGCCTTTGCGGCTCCGGCGCGCAGGCGGTGGTGTCGGCCACGCAGGCGCTGATGCTGGGGGATGCGGACTTCGCCATTGCCGGTGGTGCTGAAAGCATGAGCCGCGCCCCCTATATCCTGCCCGCCACCCGCTGGGGGCAGAAAATGGGGGACGCAGGCGCGCAGGACATGATGCTGGGCGCGCTGAACTGCCCCTTTGGCACCGGGCATATGGGCATCACCGCCGAGAATGTTGCTGCAGAACATGACGTGAGCCGCGCCGATCAGGACGCCTTTGCACTGGAAAGCCAATCCCGCGCTGCCAAAGCCATCGACGCCGGGTATTTCGACGATCAGATTGTGCCCATTGAGGTCAAACAACGCCGCGAACTGGTTGCGTTCAAACGCGATGAACACCCCAAGGCGACCACGCTGGAGGCGCTGTCAGGATTGCGCCCGGCCTTCAAGAAAGACGGGTCCGTCACCGCCGGGAATGCGTCTGGCATCAATGACGGGGCCGCCGCCATGGTGCTGGCCCGCGCCGAGGCCGCTGAGGCCGCAGGGCTTACGCCGCGCGCCCGCATCCTGGGCTATGCCCATGCCGGGGTGCGCCCCGAGGTGATGGGCATCGGCCCGGTCCCAGCGGTCGAGAACCTGTTGGCGAAAACCGGGCTTTCGGTAGCGGATTTCGACGTCATCGAGTCGAACGAAGCCTTTGCCGCCCAAGCACTTGCGGTCAACAAGGGGCTGGGCCTGGATCCGGCGAAAGTGAACCCGAACGGGGGGGCCATTGCCCTTGGTCATCCGGTTGGCGCAACCGGCGCGATCATCACGCTGAAAGCGCTTTATGAGCTGGAGCGCACCGGTGGGTCAAAAGCCCTGATTACCATGTGCATCGGCGGTGGACAGGGCATCGCCATCGCCATCGAGCGGCTCTGAGCGTTTCGCCCCACATGGGGCATCCAGCAGGCTGACTGAAACAAAAAGGGCGCCCAAACTGGCGCCCTTTTCCGTTACAAAACCAGAATACTAGTTTTCTAGTTTTCTAGTTTTCTAGTTTTCTAGTTTTCTAGTTTTCTAGTTTTCTTAGAGAGTGGTTACCAGCGACAGGCGTCAAGGAGCAATCGTCCCTGAGACCGCCTCACTTCCAGTCAAAGAAATCATCGTCCACGCGCGACAGCAGGTCGGCGGCCAGTTTGCGACCCAGTTCAGGACCATCGGCAATCGCGCCGGTAATCTGATCCGAAACGGCCTCAGATCCATCCACCCGCAGGATTTCGCCCTTCAGCGTGATCTGGTCGCCATTCAGCGTGGCCAGCGCCCCAATCGGGGTCTCACAGGATCCGTCCAGCGCACCAAGGAAAGCGCGCTCGCAATCGAGCCGTTGCCCGGTGGTGGTGTCATGGATCGCGGCCAGCATGGTCTTTGCGCGCTCATCTGCAATGCGGCGCTCGATCACAATCGCCCCCTGCGCCACGGCATTCAGCATATCTTCGGTCGGGATAGCGGTTTTCGGCACCTCATCCATCCCCAGACGGTTGAGCCCTGCCATCGCAAGGAACGTTGCCTCGGCCACACCTGCCTCAAGCTTTTTCAGGCGGGTCTGCACATTGCCACGAAATTCGACCACATTCAGGTCGGGGCGTTTATTGAGCAGCTGGGCCTTTCGGCGCAGCGAGGAGGTGCCCACCACCGCCCCCTGCGGCAGGTCCGCGATGGATTTATATTTGAACGACACAAACGCATCACGCGTATCTTCACGCGGCAGGTAGCAGTCCAGCACCAGCCCTTCGGGCTGCTCCACCGGCATGTCTTTGCAGCTATGCACCGCGATGTCGATGCGACCGTCCAGCATCGCCTCTTCGATTTCCTTGGTGAAGAGCCCCTTGTTGCCAATCTCTTTCAACGGTTTATCCGCGTCGATCATAGAGCGGTTGTCGCCGGTTGTGTGGATGACCACAATTTCGAACGCCTCTTCCGGCAGGGCGAACGCAGCCATCAGGCGGGACCGGGTTTCATAAGCCTGCGCCAGCGCAAGCGGGCTGCCACGGGTGCCGATCTTGAAGGGGGCTTCGGCGGTGGGAACGGGGGTGAGATTATTGTGTGTCATGGGCCTCATTTAACATGCAGAATCAACATGTCCATAACATAGGTCAAACACATGCGACCGAGACTATGCTTGACATCGCGGGCCGAACGGGCGAGTGCCGTGATTGAATTGACAGGAAAGGCGTAAGACATGAGCGAGCAAAAGACGATCCTGCGGGCCCTTGCGGGTGAAACGCTGCCGACCCCTCCGATCTGGATGATGCGTCAGGCCGGGCGTTACCTGCCGGAATATCGCGCCACGCGCGCCCAGGCCGGGGATTTCCTGTCGCTGTGTTACAATTCCGAGCTGGCCGCCGAGGTCACATTGCAGCCCATTCGCCGTTACGGGTTTGACGCAGCGATTCTGTTTGCCGATATTTTGCTGCTGCCCCAGGCCCTTGGCGCGGATCTGTGGTTTGTGACCGGCGAAGGGCCACGCCTGTCGACCATCACCAGCCAGGGCGATTTCGACAAGCTGGTCGGCAAGGATGACATCCATGATCACCTCGCTCCGGTTTATGAAACCGTGCGCATTCTGCGCCGCGAACTGCCCAGCGAGACCACTCTGATCGGGTTTGCCGGGATGCCCTGGACCGTGGCGACCTATATGATTGCGGGTCAAGGCACCAAGGATCAGGGCCCGGCGCATGCGTTGAAGGCCGAGAACCGCGCCCTGTTTGAAGCGGTGATGGATCGCCTGACCGAAGGCACGATCGAGTATCTGTCGAAGCAGATCGAGGCTGGCGCCGAAGTGGTGAAATTGTTCGACAGCTGGGCGGGATCGCTGAAGGGCGAGGATTTCCAGAAATACGCGGTGGAACCAGCCCGTGTTATCACTCAGGAACTGAAACGCCGCCATCCGGGCATTCCGGTGATCGGCTTCCCGCGTGAAGCGGGCGAGGGCTATATCGGGTTTGCCAAGGCCACCGGCGTGGACTGCGTGGCGCTGGACAATTCGGTCAGCCCCGAATGGGCAGCGGAAAACGTGCAGGTCGACAGCTGTGTGCAGGGCAACCTCAAGTCGAGCCACATGGTCACCGGTGGTCAGGCGTTGATTGATGAGACCCGCGCCATTGTCGAGGCCTTCAAGAACGGTCCGCATATCTTCAACCTGGGTCACGGCATCACCCCCGACGCCGACCCGGAGAATGTTCAACTGATGATCGACACGATCCGCAACGGATAATCGGGAAAGGGGCTCTGCCCCTCGCCTTTTCAAGGCTCACCCCGAGGTATTTTCAGCAAGAAAAAGGGCGCGGATCTTATGTCGCGCCTTTTTTTATGCGTGGTTCTACGGGCTTGCCATATGCGCCTATCCCGTGTCTTGTGGCCCAGTTGTGTTTTGGGAGGAGCGCCTTATGCGGGTTGGGATTTTTTCGCTGATCATCGCCTATGTTCTGAGCCAGTTCTATCGGGCTTTTCTGGCGGTAATGACCCCTGCGCTGAAACTTGATCTCGGGGCAACACCCGAAGATTTGGCACGGGCATCTGGCGCGTGGTTCTTGATCTTTGCCCTGATGCAGTTGCCGGTGGGCTGGGCGCTGGACAATATCGGACCCCGGCGGCTTGCGGCAGGCCTGCTGGCAGTTGGCGGAGGTGGCGGCGCGCTTTTATTTGCCAATGCCACCCATCCTGATCACATCCTTTACGCCATGATGATGATTGGTGTGGGGTGTTCACCGGTGCTGATGGCGTCTTATTTCATCTTTGCACGAATGTATTCTCCTCGCGTATTCGGCACCATGGCGGGCATGGTGATCGGTTTCGGAGCCCTTGGAAATATCGCGGGGGCACTGCCGCTTGCACTGGCGGTCGAGAGCTTTGGGTGGCGGGCCTGCCTTTGGGCATTGGCGATTGTTACGTTCCTGGTTGCCCTGATCATCATGGTAACGGTGCAGGATCCCCCGAAAATCTCGCATCAGGATGGGCAGAAAGGGTCCGTTCTCGACCTGTTGAAACTGCCTGCACTTTGGGCAATTTTTCCGATCATGTTCGTGAATTACGCGGCGGCGGCGGGTCTGCGGGGAAGCTGGGCCGGGCCGTTCATGCGCGATCTTTACGGTCTGGATGCCACGGGGATTGGTTGGGTCACCATGGGGATCGCCTTTGCAATGGTTCTGGGAAATTTCGCCTACGGCCCACTGGACCGTCTGTTCGGCACGCGCAAATGGGTGATTTTCATCGGCAACATGATTGCGGTCAGTTTCGTCTTTGCCTTATGGGCGATGCCCGCGTCTGGGGTTTGGACAGTGGCTCTCCTGATGGCAGGCATTGGGTTGTTTGCCTCGAGCTTCCCGTTGATCATGGCCCATGGGCGCAGCTTTTACCCGCCACATCTGGTCGGACGAGGCGTGACCTTGATGAATATGGTCGGGATCGGAGGCGTGGGCTTTTTCCAGTTCAGCTCAGCCACGGTGTTCAAATCGGCGCAGGCATTCGGGGCGAGCAGCACCGCCGCCCCCTATCAGGCCGTGCTATTGTATTTCGCGGTGCCGATGTTGGTTGGCTGCCTGCTGTATCTGTTCAGTCAGGACCGCATGGACTAAAGCGTTTCGGAAGAAACAGATGTTTCAAGTTTATCCCGAAACGCTTTAAGCCAGCATCGCACTGAGAGAAACGAAATGGGCGCCTGGATCGGCGCCCTTTTGCGTATTGTTTATGAGGCTTTCTTACGGCGGCGACTGGCCCCAGGTCGACCACCAGAAGGCGCGCCCGAGCGGGATTTCCCACCAGCCGAGCGGCGTTGATCGGATTTGCCGCCAGAAGGTGTACCGCCACCCTGACCACGATGACCTCCACCAGAGCGCCCACGGCCACCGCCACCCCCGCCACGGCCTTGACGGGTCGGGCGTTTTTCCTCTTGCGGGCGTTCGCCACCCAGCACCGGGATCGAGATTTTCATCAGTTTTTCAATGTCACGCAGCAGGCCCAGCTCAACACCGGACACAAAGCTGATCGCATCCCCATCAGCGCCTGCGCGGGCGGTGCGGCCAATGCGGTGCACGTAGTTGTCAGCCACTTCCGGCAGATCGAAGTTGAACACATGACTCACGCCCGGAATGTCGATCCCACGTGCTGCAACATCGGTCGCGACAAGCACGCGCGCCTCACCTGCACGGAACGCGGCAAGGGCGCGATCGCGCTGGCCTTGCGATTTGTTGCCGTGGATCGACACCGCTTTGAACCCTTCGGCCACCAGCTTTTTCATCAGCCGTTCAGCACCATGTTTCGTGCGCGAAAAGACCAGCGACAACCCGTCGGGTTCGCCCCGCAGATGCTTGATCAGCAGGCGCGCCTTGTCTTCTTTGTCCTGCGCATAATAGACGCATTGGGTGATCTTGTCGGCGGCCTTGCCCGGAGGGGTCACCTGCACTTTGGCGGGATCGGTCAGATAAGCGCGCGACAGCTCTTCCATCTGTTTTGGCATGGTGGCGGAAAACAGCATGGTCTGGCGCGGCGTGCCAAGTTCGGGTGCGATCCGGCGCAACGCATGGATGAACCCCATGTCGAGCATCTGGTCCGCTTCATCCAGCACAAGGAAAGTTGCGGTATCCAAACGAATGGCCCGGCGGTCCATCAGGTCAATCAGGCGGCCCGGCGTGGCCACCAGAATGTCCGTGCCGCGGTTCAGCTGTTCGATCTGGCGGTTGATCGACACACCACCCACCACGGTCATCACCTTCAGATGGGTGCCCTTCACATAGTCGCGCAGGTTCACGGCAATCTGGTTCACCAACTCGCGGGTTGGGGCCAACACCA
Organism: Aliiroseovarius crassostreae; assembly: GCF_025137635.1. Lineage (NCBI taxonomy): Bacteria > Pseudomonadati > Pseudomonadota > Alphaproteobacteria > Rhodobacterales > Paracoccaceae > Aliiroseovarius > Aliiroseovarius crassostreae. Next base: position 2,451,199 of record NZ_CP080772.1, read on the forward strand.
GCGCCTTGATCGACTTCGGCTGGCGTTTGTCATGGTTGCGCAACAGCTGGTGGATCAGCGGCAGGCCAAAGGCGGCCGTCTTACCGGTGCCGGTCTGCGCCAGCCCCATCACGTCGCGGCCCGACAGGACCAGTGGGATGGCCTGAGTCTGAATGGGAGTCGGGGTGTCATATCCAGCCTCTGAAACAGAGGTCACCAGCTTCGGGTCCAGCCCGAGCTCTGCAAATTTGGTCATAATCATCTTTCTGGCACGCACACGGGCGCACCGTTTCACACGGGTGTGGGGCCGCGCCACGCGTCAGCCCATCGCATCGGTTGCGACCAGCGCTCGCGGTGGGGCATATCCCCGTGCAGTATCCTGCCCGCCGATCCGGCCGTCAGCACCCCGCGTGATTTGGGAACTCTTGGATTGCACCTTCAAGAAATCAAGGTGCGTCTCTCTGTCTGCCTCAGATTTGGGCGGGCTGCTCACGCGTCAGCCGGACAGATTGCGCCCGTATCACAGCAATTTGGTGACAAGTCAACGAGAAATCATGGCAGATCGTCGGGATGCCCCTTCCCCACAAGACAATTTTGGTCTAAGCACCCTGCGTCTTTGGGTGGTTCAAAGACAGATTCATTATAGGAGGCCGTAATGGGCTATAAAGTCGCCGTCGTGGGCGCCACGGGCAATGTGGGCCGCGAAATGCTGAACATCCTGGCGGAACGCCAGTTTCCTGTAGACGAGATCGCAGCGCTTGCATCGCGCCGTTCGCTCGGTACTGAAGTCAGCTTTGGTGACAAGACCCTGACCACCCAGGATCTGGACACCTTCGACTTCACCGGCTGGGACATGGCGCTGTTTGCCGTGGGTTCGGATGCCACCAAGACCTACGCGCCAAAAGCGGCCGCGGCTGGCTGTGTGGTGATCGATAACTCGTCGCTTTATCGTTACGACCCCGACATTCCGCTGATCGTGCCCGAGGTGAACCCGCAGGCCATTCACGACTATAAAAACAAGAACATCATCGCCAACCCCAACTGCTCAACCGCGCAGATGGTTGTAGCGCTGAAGCCCCTGCATGACCGCGCGAAGATCAAGCGCGTTGTGGTCTCGACCTACCAGTCGGTATCGGGCTCGGGCAAAGACGCAATTGATGAGCTGTGGAACCAGACCAAAGGCATGTATGTCCCCGGTCAGGAAGTCGAGCCTAAGGTTTACCCCAAGCAGATCGCCTTCAACGTGATCCCGCATATCGACGTCTTCATGGATTCGGGTGACACGAAAGAAGAATGGAAGATGATCGTCGAGACGAAGAAAATCGTCGACCCGTCGATCAAAGTCACCGCCACCTGCGTGCGCGTGCCGGTCTTCGTGGGCCACTCGGAATCGGTGAATATCGAATTCGAAGACTTCCTTGATGAAGACGAAGCCCGTGACATCCTGCGCGAAGCTCCGGGGATCCTGGTGGTCGATAAACGCGAAAACGGTGGCTATGTCACCCCGGTGGAATGCGTGGGCGACTACGCCACATTCATCTCGCGCATCCGTCAGGACGTGACCGTGGAGAACGGCCTGAACCTGTGGTGTGTCTCGGACAACCTGCGCAAAGGCGCCGCCCTCAACGCCGTGCAAATCGCCGAACTTCTGGGCCGCGAGGTTCTGAAAAAGGGCTGACCCTTTTTCACAATCCAATCCAGGAAAGCCCCGCCAAATGGTGGGGCTTTTTTGCAGACATGCCGCCAGCTTTTTCTTGCTGAAAATACCTCCGCCGGAGGCAGCCGAGCGAAGCGAGGCCATCCCCAACCCCGGGCCCAACCCCGGGCAAGCACCAAGGGTGCGCAGGCACTGGGGGCGGGAGCACATCCGCTCACGGCAAAGCTCCGCCCGTCCCAAAACTCCCCCTTCCCAAGCGCGGCACAACATGGTCCTCTCGCTATAAGATTGAACCCAAAAGGACATTTCCGATGCGCCGCGCCTTGCTCTTATCCGCCCTCACAACCCTGCCCCTGCCACTCTGGGCTGATGATTTCTACAGCTCCGCCCCGGTGGTTTCGGCCATCCTTTACCCAGAAGGCGTCACGCAGACCCATCGCATCACAGTGGACCTGCCCGCAGGCCAGCATCGCCTCTTCCTGCCTGCCGCACCGTTTGAAAATACAGAGGGTGCACCGACTGTCACCCTGGTGGGCGGCGATGCGCATCTTGGCCCCGTCACCATCCTCTTTGATGTCCCCACCATGGATCCGGGACTTCTGACCCCCGCTCAGGCAAAGGCAAAGACTGCGGTCGAAACTGCTGAAGACGCCCTTGTTTCTGCACAGGACAATGTATCCGGCATTGCGGACAGCATTGCTTCATTGAAAAATGAACTCACCTTTCTGGAAAGCATCTCCGCACCGGACGACACCACATCGGTTGAGGAGTTGAAAGCCATTGCAGCATTGGTTGGCAGCCAAACACAGGATGTGCGCAGCCGCATGGCCACGCAGCAGGCCAAGCTGCGCGAGGCAAAAGATCGGCAGGCTGAGCTGGAGAAGGCGCTCACCGCCGCCCGGAAAGCATATGACCGCCTGTCTCCTCCAGACGACACAGGACGCCTCGCCATGTTGCCGGTCGAACTGGCAACTCCACAGCTTGTTGAGATTGAGACCACATCCGTTGAATATGGTGGCGGATGGGCGCCGAACTATGATCTGAAGCTGGCAGAGCCCGCCCAGGACAGCCTGACCATCACCCGATTTGTCTGGTTGGATGCCCCGCAAGACGCGGTTTGGGACCAGATTGACGTGACCCTCTCTACCCAGCGCCCATCCATGCAGGTGGCCCCCAGCGAACCGCGCGACAAACGCGCTCAAATTCACCAACCACGCCCAGAACCGATGGCATCAACGCGCAGCTTGAAATCCGCGGATATGGCGATGGAAGCCCCGATGATCGAACCGGAATTGGTTGTGGTGGAAGAGGCCAGAGCGTTTTCCATCGACACCGGCGGTGTCGCCGTCACCTATCATTACCCCGGCAAGGTGTCTGCGAGCGGGGGGGATGTGCCGATCCTTGAGTTGGGCAGTCTCACCCTACCCATCACCCCCGAGATCTACGCGGTCCCCCGCCGGGATGAGACCGCTTTTCTGGTGGCCCAGCTCATCAACGACACCAAAGAGCCGCTGCTTGGCGGTATGGCACGTGTCTATCGCGGTGACAGCTTGGTCGGGCACACCCAGATGCCCTTCCTGGCCGCGGGGGACGAAGCGACCCTGCCGTTCGGCCCTATCGAAGGCATTCGTCTTGAACACGTCGTCGCGGACAATGAAACCGGGGATCGCGGTATCATCACCACCACCAACACCCGTGAACAGGACACGCTGTTCCGCGTCACGAACCTGACGGACAAGACGCATGAGGTGAAAACCTTCTACCCCCTGACCTACTCCGAACAGGAAGACCTGGAGGTCAAGGTCACCGCCACCCCGCGCCCGGATGAAAGCAACCACGATGACAAACGCGGCCTGTCTGTCTGGAACCTGTCGCTTGCCCCGGGTGAGGAAACCGAGGTCACGATCAACACGCGTCTGAGCTGGCCCGAAGGATGGACGCTTAACTGGCGGCCTTGACCCGACCTGTCTTCGGGCGGGCCAGCGGGCGTGAAAAAGGCGGTTCTGAGGTATCAGAACCGCCTGTGCACTCTAAGAAACTGCGGGACCGGATCAGATCGCGGATATATTGCTCCACCGAGATACCCGTCACATCTGCGGATCGTTTCAAGTCGACCAGCATCTGCAGCGGCATTTCCAATCTCAACGTCACATCAGTCATGTCCCAAGTGTGCGACAGGGTGATTAACGAGAGATAAACACCCCGCCCGTATCGGACAATTTTCAAGCTGGCAGAAATCAGACTGGCAGGAAACTGTCCGTTCCCGCGTCGTAAAATTCGAGCCCGCCTTCCCCGATATCGGTCCAAAGCCCGTGCAGCGACAACTCGCCCTTTTCCACCGCCTCACGCACGAATGGGAACGTCATCAGGTTGTCGAGCGACACGACAACGGCCTGTTTTTCCAGATCCCGATCCGTGATTTCGCCCTCTTTCGCTTCCAAGGCTTCATAGCCCGGCTTCAGCAGGCTGATCCATTTGCCGACAAAACTGCTTTCGTTGGACAGCTCGGGGGCATGCCCTTTGCACATGTCATGGAACCCTTTGACCCCGCCACAGCTCGAATGGCCCAGCACAATCAGATGGGTGACCTTGAGCGCCGTGACCGCATATTCCACCGCCGCTGACGTCCCGTGATAATCGCCGGCAGGTTCAAACGGCGGGACCAGATTGGCAATATTGCGATGCAAGAAAAACTCACCCTGATCCGCACCGAAAATCGACGTTACGTGAACGCGGGAATCACAGCACGAAACGATCATGGCGCGCGGGCGCTGCCCTTCATCCGCCAGGCGGCGATACCATGCTTTGTTCTCGGCATATCCTGTGGCTTTCCATCCCTGGTAACGCTGCACCAGATAGGCGGGAAGGGGTTTCGCATTTTCCATCTTCATCTCCTCCGAATTTCGAACGGTTTTAGTGACAATTCGCTAGGAATTCGAGCGATTTCTACAAGGTAGATATACGCTTTTTTGAGGAACTCCGCCCTATGTTTTTCGCATGAGGGAAAGTTCAAGGGGTGCCGCCGTGCGCGAGATCAGTCATTTGTATCACAAGGAAGCCGTTCGTCTCGATCGGGATCAACTCGAAATCCTGCTGTTGCAGCTTGGGCCCACATCCGCCGACAAGCTTGTCAATCAGGCGCTGGAGGATCTGGCAATCGGGTTGGCGCAGATCAAGAAACACCATGCCGCCGGGCAGGTTCAGGAAACACGCGACCAGATTCGCGCCCTGAAGGCGATTGCCCAGAAACTCGGCATGACCACCCTTGCCCGGATCTGTCGTGACGCACGGGACCTGGTGGGCAGCCCGGATATTGCAGGATGCGCCGCCGTTCTGGCCCGCCTCAACCGAATAGGGGAAGGGTCGCTGATCGCGGTCTGGGATCTGCAGGACATGTCCGTCTAGAAAGGCGGACCACAAAGCCGCCGGGTTGTCATCACGCCGACGTTCCGGGGTTGCAGGCAAAGCGGACGCACGCCATCTTGGGCTAAACAACCAGATAGGTCAGATTGCCCATGCGCTTTGCCCGCCCCACCCCCGACGCCCTGCCGCTATACGTCATCGACAAGGACGCGCCGACCCAGCTCGACGCGCTGCCAGAGCTTGCCCGCAACTGGGCAAAGGCAAACACCTTCACGCCGGCGCTTGGGGCGGTGCTGTGTGTTCCGGATCCGCAGGGCAATCTGTCCATGGCGCTGGTCGGAGGCGGCACCGCCAAGGATCGCGCACGCAAGCGGTTTGGCCTGGCCTCTGCCCGCGCCGCCCTTCCTGAGGGCGTTTATGAACTGAAAAGTGATCTCAGCGGAGACACGCTCGACGAGGCCGCGCTGGGATGGCTTCTGGCGGGGTATCGTTTCAGCCGTTACACCTCTCAGACTGCCCCGAAAGCAGATCTTGTCGCCCCGGAGGGCATAGATGCGGCGCGTCTTGAGGCGATTGCAGCAGGGGAGGCCCTGACCCGCGATCTGATCAACACCCCCACGCAGGACATGGGCCCTGCTGATCTGGAACAGGCAGCCCGGGACATGGCAAAGACATTCGGCGCCGAAATCCAGTCCACCGATGGATCCGCGCTGCTTGAACAGAATTACCCGATGATTCACGCTGTTGGGCGCGCCGCCGCCCTGCCCTCACGCGCCCCCCGCCTGATCGACATGCGCTGGGGAACAGACGGGCCGCAACTCACCCTTGTGGGCAAAGGGGTCTGCTTTGATACCGGGGGCCTGAACCTGAAGCCCGGCAATTCCATGGCTTTGATGAAAAAAGACATGGGCGGGGCGGCAACGGTTCTGGGGCTGGCGCAGATGATCATGGCGCTTGGCCTGAAACTGCGCCTGCGGGTGTTGATCCCTGCGGTTGAAAACGCTGTCTCGGGGGATGCATTTCGCCCCGGTGACATCCTGACCAGCCGCAAGGGGCTGACCGTTGAGGTCAACAACACGGATGCCGAGGGACGTCTGGTGCTGGCGGATGCGCTTGCGCTGGCCGATGAAGAAACGCCCGACCTGATCATCTCGATGGCCACCCTGACAGGGGCGGCCCGCGTGGCGGTCGGCCCGGATCTGTCCCCGTTCTATGCCACCTCCTCCAAGGATGCCGATGCAATCCGCACCGGGGCAAGCCGCGCGGCTGACCCGGTATGGGAACTGCCGCTCTGGCGCCCCTATGAGACCATGATCGAACCGGGAATAGCAGATCTGGACAACGCACCCGGCGGCGGTTTTGCCGGGTCGATCACGGCTGCCCTGTTCCTCAACCGTTTTGTCACCGACACCCCGCGCTATCTGCATTTCGATATCTACGGCTGGAACCCCACCGCCGCCCCTGCCCGCCCGAAAGGCGGCGTTGGCATGGGTGCACGCGCCATCCTTGCCGCCCTGCCGGAGCTTCTGCCCCTATGAGCATGCCGAAAACGCCAGATCGCCGACTGACCCCTGCCAACCCGCGCGTCGCCCATGACAGCCTGCGCGGATTGGTCAGCTCGGAACGCTATTCACCGGGCCTGTTGATGCGGGTTGTGACGCCGGTTGCCGATATCCTGCGTTCCCCCAATGGCCCGCGCGACCGTCAGGCGCTCTACGGCGAACAGCTTCTGGCTCTGGAAGAGCATGAGGGCCACGCGTTTGTGCAGGCCGAGCGGGACGGGTATGTGGGCTATGTCGACAGGCGCTGTCTCGGCCCGGCAGTCGCGTCCACCCACTGGGTCAGTGCCGCCGCCACGCACCTATATGCGACGCCCGATTTCAAGACGATCGAACACATGGGCCTGTCTTTTGGCGCGCGGCTGGCCATCGTCGCAGATCACGGACGGTTTCGCGAAACCGCAGAGGGGCTTTTTGTGCCCAGCGCCCATTTGTCAAACCGGGGAGAAAAGCTGAACGATCCCGCCAACACAGCGGCGCTTTTTCTGGGCACACCGTATTTGTGGGGTGGCAATTCCCGCGCAGGGATCGACTGTTCCGGCCTTGTTCAGGCGGCATTGACCGCAGCCGGATTTGACTGCCCCGCCGATAGCGACATGCAAGAAAAGATCGGCCGCGCCATCCCCGATGCTGCCCCCCTGGCCCGAGGAGATCTGCTGTTTTGGAAAGGTCATGTTGCCATGGTGTTTGACCACGAGCGCCTGATCCACGCCAACGCCCACCACATGGCCGTGGTTCTGGAAGGGATCAACGAGGCAACCGCACGCATCAAGGCTCAGGGGGATGGCGATGTCACGGCGCGCAGGCGCCTGTGGTAAGCGGGCGCCTGTAACGAACAGCTCTCCGGGGTGAGCACCTGCCTGTGGGCAAGGCAATTCTCGCACGCCACGGCCCGCACCAGCTCAGACGGTGCCCAACTGTCCAGCCTTACTCAACCACGCGGATCAGCTTGCGTTCCAGCACCCGAAGCACCTGTCGCAGGTCATCCCCACGTTTCAGCACCCGCCCGTCCATTCCCAGCACCGAATACTGCCCCTGACGCATCCGCAGCCGGGGGCGTTTTTCAATCCGGTACAAAGGATGTTCGGCGCTGCGGCGAAAGACGGAAAACACGGCGAGATCCCGCAGGAAGCTCATCGCGTAGTCACGCCACTCGCCTGCCGCCACCATCCGCCCGTAAAGCCCCATGATCACACCAAGTTCCCGCCGGTCAAACACCACCTGCTCCGGCGGCAAACCGCCCGGCGCGTTGGGATTGGAGTTTTGGATGTTCATAAGTTCAGCTTGCCTTGCTGCACCGATCAAATCAATCCCCTGCGCCACACGCGGCAACAGGTCCAAAGCAAAAAGGGGGAATTGCCCCATTTTTGCCCCGAAAAGAACCGCGAATAATCGCGTTCCCTCCCTTTTGCCGCCGTGGTTGTGAAAGAAAACTGGCCCTGTAGCGAGCGAATGCTCATCCGGTGCCGCAAATTTACAGCCCCCACCCAGTCTGCGGCACCGGAGCTACCTGACAAATCCCTGCCACCCACTAAAGCGTTTCGACTTTAACCTGAGACAGGGAAAAGCCGAAACGCGGTAAGAGCTATCAATGCCGTGGGCGTTTCGGAATAACCATGTGTCACAAGTTTATCCCGAAACGCTTTAGCGAGCAGGGTTTGTTGTTTTTGTCACGCCTGATTGCGAAGTGTGTTTTGCGAAACAACACTATTGACCGATCGGTCAGCTTTGTGCATCCTTCCCGGAAAGCAACAGAAAAGCCCCGGCACAGGGGCCAATGCGACGCTGGGAGGCATGATGACACCCGAAACACGCGCTCGACGCTCGGCCGAGGCCATGTGGGCGGATGATCCAGCCAGTCAGGCCCTCGGCATGACACTGACGGACATCGCGCCGGGTCGGGCGGTCATCACCATGCCAGTGCGCGCAGACATGTCAAACGGGCACGGTATCTGTCACGGCGGGTTCATCTTCACCCTCGCCGACAGCGCCTTTGCCTTTGCCTGCAACAGCTACAACCAGCGCGTTGTCGCGCAACATAACTCGATTACCTATCTTGCTCCGGGCCAGTTGGGGGAATGCCTGACGGCAACCGCCACGGAAACCAGCCGGACCGGGCGCTCGGGCATCTATGATGTGGTGGTCACAGGGGGGGATGGGCGACAGGTCGCACTTTTTCGCGGTCATTCCCGCCAGATCAAGGGAACACATTTCGAAGAATAGCCATCCGGCCTAGCGGGGGAAGGGACACCACCGCCTTTGGAACGGGGCCGACAATCATTGATGCACCCAAGAGGAGAGGGTGCCGCGCGTCAGGGAGGACCGCATGGAAGATTTGACACCACGCCGCGAAGATCTGGATCCGATTGAGATTGCTTCGCGCGATGAAATTCAGGCGTTGCAGCTGGAGCGGATGAAATGGTCGCTGCGCCACGCCTATGACAATGTGCCCTTTTACCGGCAACAGTTCGATGCGGCGGGGGTGCACCCCGACGACCTTAAATCCCTGTCGGATCTGGCAAAATTCCCCTTCACCGTGAAACAGGACCTGCGCGACAATTATCCGTTTGGCCTGTTTGCCGTGCCACGCGAACAGATCGCCCGCGTGCATGCAAGCTCCGGCACCACCGGACAGCCCACCGTTGTAGGGTATACCAAAAATGATCTGACCATGTGGGGCTCTGTCGTGGCCCGCTGCCTGCGGGCTTCTGGGCTGCGGCCAGGTGACGTGTTGCACAACGCCTATGGCTACGGGCTTTTCACCGGCGGGCTGGGCGTGCATGGCGGGGCGGAACAATATGGCCTTACCGTCGTGCCGGTCTCGGGCGGCATGACCCAGCGCCAGGTCCGCGTGATCGAGGATTTCGGCGCCACGGGCATCACCGTCACCCCTTCTTATGCGCTGTCCATTCTGGATGAGTATAGCAAGCAGGGGCTGGACCCGCGCAAAAGCCCGCTCAAAGTCGGGATATTTGGCGCGGAACCCTGGACCAACGCCATGCGTGGCGAAATCGAAGAGGCCTTCGATATGCATGCGGTGGACATCTACGGCCTCTCGGAAGTGATCGGGCCGGGCGTGGCCAATGAATGTGTGGAAACCAAAGATGGGCTGCACATCTGGGAAGACCATTTCTATCCCGAGATCATCAACCCGGATACCGGCGAAGTTGTCGAGGATGGCGAGCTGGGGGAACTGGTCTTTACCTCGCTCACCAAGGAAGGTTTTCCGATCATCCGTTATCGCACCCGCGATCTGACCCGCCTGCTGCCGGGGTCCGCCCGTTCCATGCGACGGATGGAAAAGATCACTGGGCGCTCGGATGACATGATCATTCTGCGGGGTGTGAACGTGTTCCCGACCCAGATCGAAGAGCAGTTGATGGACGTGCCGGCCCTCAGCCCACATTTCCAGATCGAGCTGATCCGTCCGGGCCGGATGGACGAGATGCATATTTACGTTGAAATGGCCGATGGGCAGCCCTCGGAAGGCGCCGAAGCCGCGGCCCGCACCCTGTCTGGAAAAATCAAATCCAATGTTGGTGTTTCGGCAAAAGTCCATGTCCGTGACGCCGGGGCAGTTGCGCGCAGCGAGGGGAAAGCTGTAAGGATCGTTGATAACCGTCCGAAGGAGTAAGAGATGCCGCGAGGGATTGCCCGCGACCACGAAGAAAAACGCGCTGCCATCCGCAAGGGGGCAGCCGACTATTTCGCTGAACACGGGTTCGATCGGGCATCCATGACCGGGGCCGCCAAACATTGCGGTGTCTCAAAGGCGTTGATTTACCACTATTACGACAGCAAAGAGGCGCTTCTGTTCGACATTCTCGACACCCACCTGTCGACACTGGTCGAAGAGGTGGAGGCCGCCCCGGAAACCGATGGGCTGCGTGGTCTCGTGCGGGCCATTCTCGTGGCCTACAAGGGGGCGGATGCCGAACATAAGCTGCAGCTTGACGCCTTGTCCGTGCTGGAACCGGAACTGCAGAACAAGCTTTTTGACCTACAGCGACGCCTGATCGACATGATGGGGGACGCCCTGAGGGACGCAGCCCCCGACTCTCTGGCCAATGGCGCCAAACTCCGCCCGGTCACCATGTCGGTCTTTGGTATTCTCAACTGGTATTACATGTGGAACCGCCCCGGCCAGGGGCTGAGCCGCGAGGAATATGCCGATCTGGTCACAGACATGCTTTTGGGTGGGCTGAATGCGCTGTGAAATGCGCTGATCACAATTTCGTCAGTTCCCATTCTCGTTCTCATACCTAAAGTGTTTCGACTTATTATTGAGACACAATAGTGAGGCGAAACGCTCGAAACCTACTGATGTTGCGGGCGTTTCGAAATCAACTTGTGTTTCAAGTTAATCTCGAAACGCTTTAAAGTCAGAGCGAAACCAATACCGTTCCACAAATGAGGTCCCCATGAACAAATTCACCCTGCCCCTTGCCGCCCTGTCCCTCTCTGCAACCGGGCTTGCCCTGTCAATGGCGCCCGCCCTGGCCCATGACGGCGTTGAAAATCCGGCGGTCATGGCGCGGATGGAAGTCATGAAAGCCATTGGTGGCAGCATGAAGACACTCGCCGGTATGGCCAAGGGCGAAATGGCGTTTGACGGCGCCAAGGCGGAAGCTGCAATGGCGACAATTGCCAGTGAAGGCATGAAAGCCCCTGCGCTGTTTGAGGCCAATGAAACCGACCCGAAAAGCGAAGCCCTCCCCGTAATCTGGGAAAACTGGGCCGACTTTACCGCAAAATCCGAAGCGATGGTCATGGCGGCAAAGGCCAATGCGGCCCTGCCGGATCTTGCCACATTGCAAGGGTCCCTGGGCAAGGTCGGCGGCACCTGCAAAGCGTGCCACAGCGATTATCGCAAAAAGTAACCCCTTTCGGGATCCGGTTGGGTCACAACACGCTCTCGAAACATTTTGGGTCTAAAATCAGGATCAAGGCGGGTCGATCCACCCGCCTTGCACCACCTGATCAATTACATTGAAAGCTGGTAATCCGGCCCCGGTCATTCACCTTCACATTCAGGCGCTCCGGTCGGTAATCCATCGTCACCGCATCCCCCGGTCGGATGATCCGCGTTGTTCCCTTGTGACCCATCGCCTCAAAAACCGAAAGTGGCTGGCCGATCAGGTATTGAAGGTCCACCGCACCGCAATCTGCACTGTTTGAAGCAAAGCCCACTTCGCCCCCCTGTTCAACCGGGCCAGTCGCCTGACAGGCCGCCAGCCCCAACGCGGTCACCACCACAAGAACACTCGAAAATTTACTTCCAATTCGTTGCTTCATATCGTTTTTTCAAAGCGGATGTCGCCATAAGCGCACCTCGCGTCGTCCCTCGTATTGATTTCACCCCGAGTTTCGCTCACCTTGAGACAATCCGCAATGGTCCGGTTTTCCCGCCCATTGCAGAACCCACCCAGGCGTTTTTCGCTTTCTCTTCCGCGGGATTGCCCGCAAGAAAAACCGAAAAACGCTTTGACTTATTGGAGGATACCCATGCGCACCCGTGCCGCCGTTGCCGTTGCCCCCGGCAAACCGCTTGAAGTGATGGAGGTGAACCTTGAAGGCCCCCGCGCCGGTGAGGTTCTGGTTGAAATGAAGGCCACCGGCCTTTGCCACACGGACGAATTCACCCGCTCGGGGGATGATCCGGAAGGTATTTTCCCGGCCATTCTGGGTCATGAGGGTGCCGGCGTGGTGATCGAAGTGGGCGAAGGGGTGACCTCGCTGGAAGTCGGGGACCACGTGATCCCGCTTTACACCCCCGAATGTCGCGAATGCGACTACTGCCTGAACCCGAAAACCAACCTGTGCCAGTCGATCCGTTCCACCCAGGGTCAGGGGCTGCTGCCCGACGGCACCACCCGTTTTTCGATGCTGGATGGCACGCCGATCCACCACTACATGGGCTGTTCGACCTTTGCCCAGCACACCGTCGTGCCCGAGATCGCGTTGGCAAAAGTGCGCAAAGACGCGCCGTTTGACAAGATCTGCTATATCGGCTGTGGCGTGACCACCGGTATCGGCGCCGTGATCAACACCGCCAAGGTCGAGATCGGATCGACCGCGGTGGTGTTCGGCCTTGGTGGCATTGGCCTGAACGTCATTCAGGGCCTGCGCATGGCTGGCGCCGACCAGATTGTCGGCGTTGACCTGAACGACAGCAAAGAAGAAATGGGCCGCCACTTCGGCATGACCGATTTCGTGAACCCGTCGAAAGTGGACGGCGATATCGTGGCCCACCTGGTCGAGCTGACCGGCGGCGGGGCGGATTATTCTTTCGATGCAACTGGCAATGTGAACGTCATGCGCCAGGCACTGGAATGCGCCCACAAGGGCTGGGGGGAATCGATCATCATCGGTGTTGCCCCTGCGGGCGCCGAGATCTCGACCCGTCCGTTCCAACTGGTCACCGGCCGGGTCTGGCGCGGCACCGCTTTCGGCGGCGCTTCGGGCCGCACCGATGTGCCGAAAATCGTCGACTGGTACATGGATGGCAAGATTGAGATCGACCCGATGATCACCCACAAGCTTTCCCTCGACCAGATCAACGAGGGGTTTGAGCTGATGCACAAGGGTGAAAGCATCCGGGCCGTGATCGAGTTCTGATCCCGGCTGAAATGCGAGGATTGGGGGAGCCGCTTGGCTCCCCTTTTTCGTTGGCACTCCCGCGCTGCGCTTGGGCATGGCTCATCTTCGATGAGCCTGGGGGGCGCTGCCCCCTCGGCCCCGCTCTCCGAGCGCGCCCTCCCCCCGGGATATTTCGAACCAGAAAATAAAGTGTCTCGGCGTTCACCTGAGACAGGGAAAGTCGAAATGCTGTCAGAGATATCAATCCCCTGGGTGTTTCAGAATAAACATGTGTTTCAAGTTTATCCCGAAACGCTTTCATGCAAGAAAAAGAATGTCCCCCATGAGGGACCTTGCCAACATGGCAACCGTGCGTATGTTAGAATTATTCTAAATAGGAGCTTCCCCATGCTGTCTGGCACCCTCAATCGTCGCCGTTTTTCCGATCTGTCCGATCAGGAAGTCCTTGCTTTGGCGATTTCCAACGAGGAAGACGATGCGCGGATTTACCGCCAATACGCTGAGTCTCTGCGCGAGAGCTTTCCCGCATCGGCCAAAGTGTTTGATGGGATGGCCGAGGAGGAGGACGAGCATCGCCGCCTGCTGATTGACGCCCATAAGGCGCGGTTTGGTGACGTGATCCCGCTTATTCGCCGCGAACATGTTGCCGGGTTTTATGCCCGACGACCGGTCTGGCTGGTGGAAAACCTCGGACTTGAAACCATTCGGGCAGAGGCGCGGGAGATGGAACGGCAGGCCGAGCAGTTCTATCGCAAAGCGGCTGACCGGACCACGAATGCCAATACCCGTAAACTCCTGGGGGATCTGGCGGCCGCTGAGGCGGATCACGGCAATGTGGCCGGCCAGCTTGAGGCAGAGCACCTGGCGGATCACGCCCGCGAAGAGGAAGATGCCGACGCGCGGCGTCAGTTCATCCTGACCTGGGTGCAACCGGGTCTGGCCGGGCTTATGGATGGGTCGGTTTCGACCCTTGCCCCGATCTTTGCCACCGCCTTTGCCACCCATGACACGCACACGACATTTCTGGTCGGGCTTGCAGCCTCGGTCGGGGCGGGGATTTCCATGGGCTTTACCGAAGCGGCCTCGGATGATGGCGAGCTTTCGGGCCGGGGCAGCCCGGTTAAACGCGGCTTTGCCTCGGGCATCATGACCACGTTGGGTGGGTTGGGCCACGCCCTGCCCTATCTGATCACCGATTTCTGGACCGCCACCACGATTGCGATCATCGTCGTCTTTATCGAGCTGTGGGCCATTGTCTGGATCCAGAACAAATACATGCAAACCCCGTTTGGCCGCGCCACCATGCAGGTGGTCATGGGGGGCGCCTTGGTCTTTGCAGCCGGCGTTCTGATCGGTGGCGGATGAGGCATTTGGTCTTTCGGGATCAAATTCCATTGTCGCCGGGCATGGTTTCATGCTGAATGAGGGCCTTCAGAGGAGGGCCCGACATGTGCGACACAAGTGACAAAACCACCGCTATTCCCACGGTTCAGATCGACACCCCCCGCATGCGCGTGACCGAATGGCGCTTTCCTCATAAAGGGGCGCAAACCGGCTGGCATCGCCACGCGTACGACTATGTCGTGGTGCCGCTTTTCAATGGCCAGCTGCGGATCGAACTGCCCGGCGGAGAGGAGATGATCGCCGAACTGCGCCACGGCGTGCCCTATGCGCGCGACATCGGCACCGAGCATAACGTGATCAGCGACAATGACTTTGAATGTGCCTTCATCGAACTGGAGCTGCTGGAAGATCGACCGGGATGAGGCCCCCTGCGATGCCCCTATGCCCGATGCCTGCACAGGGGGGCCACTTTTTGCTGCCCAATCTGACCCGACTTGACTTTTGCAGTTCAATTGCCCCGCAAGGTGCGATAGCCAGTTTTCATGATTGATGTGCTGCTTCAGACCCTGCCGTTTTTCGCCCTGATTGGCCTGGGCTTTGCAGCGGCCGCCCGTGGCTTTTTCCCCCCTGAGGCCACCGCCTATCTGACCCGTTTCGTGTTTTATTTCGCGCTATCGGCCATGCTGTTTCGCTTTGCCGCCAACCTGACCCTGTCCGAGGTCCTGAACTGGCCGTTCATCTGGGCCTATGCAGCAGGAGGGGCCGTGGTCTATGCACTGGCGACAATCGTCGCTTTGTTGCGCCGGGTTGGGGTGGAGGAAGCCGCGGTCGAAGCGCAATGCGCGGTGATCGGCAATACCGGTTTTCTGGGTGTGCCGATGCTCGCACTTCTGTTGGGAGAGGCCGCAATTGGCCCGGTCATGTTGGTCCTCGCCGTGGATCTGTTCCTGTTTGGCAGCCTGATCGTGATCCTGATCACCGGCCACCGGGATGGCAGGGTCAGCCCGGCCGTCCTGATCAGCGTGGCCAAAGGGCTTGCGACCAACCCGATGATCGTGTCCATCGCCCTGGGCTTTGCCTGGTCTTCCACCGGATGGGCATTGCCTGTGCCGGCCAACCGCTTTCTCGAAATCCTGTCGGGGGCCTCCACCCCCGGCGCCCTGTTTGCCATTGGCGCGTCGCTGGCGGTGAAATCAGCTGAACGCCTGTCGGTGGCGAGCTGGCTGAGCTTTGCCAAGCTGGTGCTGCACCCCGCAGCGGTTGCGTTCTTTGCCTTGGTTGTCTTTGATGTCGCCGCCTATCCGGCAGGGGTCATGATTGCCGCCGCAGGGCTTCCGGTTGCGGGCAATGTCTATATCCTTGCGCAGCATTACAATGTTGCCCCCCATCGCGCCTCGGCTGCGATCCTTATCTCTACACTCCTGTCGATCCTGACGGTTTCCGCCATTCTAGCCTGGGTAAGCTCATGATCCTTCTCACCGGTGCCTATCGCCTTTTCTTCCCCGCCGCCGCCCTGTTTGCCGGGCTGGCCATTCCGCTTTGGCTGATGATGTTCATGGGCGCTTCGGATGTGATGAGTGACCCCTACCTGTGGCACCAGCACGAGATGCTGTTTGGCTATCTGCCTGCTGCCATTGCCGGTTTTTTGTTCACTGCCATCCCGAACTGGACCGGACGCCCGCCGCTGGGGCCGGTAGCACTTGCGCTTTTATTCACCCTTTGGGCCTCTGCACGGGTGGCGATGTTTTTGGCGCCCGAAGCGGCCTGGACCCATCAGCTTGCCGTGGCCTTCCTGCCGGTGGTAGCCGGGCTCGCGCTTGGCAACCTGATCCTCTCCCAAAACAGCCGGAACTACATTGTTGCCGCAGTGATCTTTGCGCTTGGGCTGGCGCAGGCAATGTTTTTATGGACCGATGCCGATCTTGGACTGACCGCTGGCTTTGCCATGGCCTTTGTGCTGATGGTGCATATTGGGGGGCGCGTCACCCCGGCATTCAGCCGCAACTGGCTGCGTCAACGCAAAGCGCCGCGTGTTCCGGCCCCCTTCGGCCGGGTGGATCAGGTGGCCATCACCCTGACCGCGGCCACCGCTCTCGGGTGGGTGTTTATCGGGGCGACACCTTTGGTGGGCATGTTCGCCGCCGCCACCGCGATTGCGCTGGCGCTGCGCCTGTCGCGCTGGTGCGGCCTGTCTGTCCTGTCCGAGCCGCTTTTGTTCGCGCAACATGCAGCCTATGGCTGGTTGGTGATCTCCATGGCCCTGCTGGCGCTGCACGGGCTGGGTGAAATGGCCACCGCAAGCCAGCTGCGCCACGCGCTTGGCGCAGGAGCCATCGGTTCAATGACAGTGATCGTGATGCTGCGCGCAATGCTAGGCCATTCCGGGCGCCCGCTGGTGGGCAGCAAGCTGGATGTGGCTTTGCTTCTCTGCATTCACCTGGGCGCGGCGATCCGTGTCATGGCCGATTGGTTTGGCGCCCCCATCGGGTTCATCCACGCGGGTGGCACATTCTGGGCGCTTGGCATGATCCTGTTTGCAATCCGTATCATCCCCATTGCGCTCACACCGCGCCTGCAAAGCTGAGGCACGTTCCAGTTCATAACCGGTCGCGAATGGGGGTCCACGAGCGCAGATTTTACGCTACGGTTCGACTTACACACACGCACGCCGCGCCAGGACCATAATCTTTCAGAGGAATGCACAGATGGAAACTCTCTCTCAAAACGCCTGTTTCGGGGGCGTTCAGGGCGTCTATCGCCACAAATCCGATGCCACCGGCACCGACATGACCTTTGGCCTGTTCCAGCCCGCCGAGGCGCAGGATGGGCCGGTGCCGGTGCTGTGGTATCTGTCCGGTCTGACCTGCACCCATGAAAACGCCATGACCAAGGCCGGAGCACAAGCCTGGGCCGCAAATGAGGGGATTGCCCTGATCTTCCCCGACACGTCGCCACGCGGTGACGGTGTGGCCGATGATGACGCCTATGATCTTGGCCAAGGGGCCGGCTTTTATGTAAACGCCACCGAAGCCCCCTGGGCTCCGCATTTCAACATGTGGGACTATGTCACCGAAGACCTGCCCGAGCTGGTCTTCAACGAATTTGCCCTCGACGCGGATCGACAAGGCATCACCGGCCATTCGATGGGGGGACACGGGGCGCTGACCATTGCCATGACCCTGCCTGAACGCTTCCGCTCAGTCTCGGCCTTTGCACCGATCTGCAATCCGACCGCATCGGATTGGGGCACCAAGCAACTGGGCGCCTATCTGGGCAGTGACAGCACCAAATGGGTGGCACATGATGCCAGCCTCCTGATGAAGAACAATGGGTTCGAAGGCCCGATGCTGATTGACACCGGCACCAAGGATCAGTTCATCGACCTCCTGAAGCCCGAAGCCCTGGCCCAGGCGATTGCCACCCGTCGCCAGCAGGCGGTGTTCCGCATGCAGCCCGGCTATGATCACAGCTATTTCTTCGTCTCAAGCTTCATGGAAGACCATGTCAGCTTCCATGCCGAAGCCCTCTACGCTTAACGCCAGCACAGCCGGGCGGGAAAGGAAACAGCGATGATCTATGTCGATGCCGATGCCTGCCCGGTGAAAGCCGAAGCCGAAGCGGTGGCCACCCGCCACCGCCTCATGATCTATTTCGTCTCAAATGGCGGGTTGCGCCCTTCGCAAAACCCGCTGGTCGAGATGATCTATGTCGCCGACGGGCCTGACGTGGCAGATATGTGGATCGCCGAACGGGCCGGCAAAGGTGACGTGGTGGTGACGGGCGACATTCCACTTGCTGCCAAATGCGTAGAGGCCGGTGCACAGGTATTGCGCCCAAATGGCGAAGCTCTGAACCAGCGCAATATCGGCCAGACACTTGCCACCCGAGATCTGATGGCTGACCTGCGGGCGGCAGATCCATTCCGTCAGGGCGGTGGCAAACCGTTTTCCAAGGCGGACCGCTCGCGCTTTCGCGATGCGCTGGAACGCGCCGTGCAGGCCGCCAAACGCCTCTGAGCACAGATATCTTTCCGTAGGGGAATGGGGCAAAGCCACCCATTTTTCCCCTTAATCGAAGCCCCGCCATTCGGTTTTATCGGGGCAACAGGGTGCATGCCCGACAGTGAGTGAGGGAAAGATGGAACTTCTGATCAGCCTTATCGCAGGTGCCGTGGGCGGCAACGTTACAGGTAAAACCATCGGGTCTATCAATCAGGGGACCCTGATCAATTCGATCGCCGGTATCTTGGGCGGCGGCCTTGGCGGGCAGTTGTTGTCAATGGTGGGGGCCGGTGGCCTTGCCGGGGGCGGCATGGACCTCGTGGGGATCATCGGCCAACTCGCCTCGGGTGGCGTCGGTGGCGGTGTTGTGCTGGCCATTGTCAGCCTGATCCGGAATGCCATTGCGAAATAACGCTTTGCGGTCAAACCGAGCAGGGTATTTGACACAGGCTATTTCAGGTTCGTTTTATGAGTGCAGGGGGGGCGTCATGCCTCCCCATTTTCATTGCGCTTTCACGTGTTTCAAGTTTATCCCGAACCGCGTTAGGTCCGCCGGGCAATTTCGGTCACTGTCTGCCCCAGAATGACCGCCCCTGCCGCGCCGATCACCCCACCTGCAACACGGTTGAGACGCTGCAAGGCCGTGGGGCTTTTCATCATTCCCCGCGCCTTGGCCGCAAGAAATGCATAGGGCGTGAGCGTGGCGAACAGAACCAAAAAAGTCAGAACCGACAGCTTCGCCCAGGTCAAAAAGCCAATAGTTTCAAGGTCAACCAAGGTGGGCAGCAAGGCGAGGTAAAAGACAATGGGCTTGGGATTGGACAGCGTCACCGCAATCCCAGCAAAAAAGGCCCGCGCGGCCCCGTGCCCCTTTTCCCTGTGCACCTGCGTCAGCCCCGCCTCACTGCGCCAGAACTTGTAGGCCAGATAAAACAGATACAGCCCGCCCAGGATCTTGACCGCGATAAAGGCATCGGCAAACACCCGGGCCACCGCAGCCAACCCGGCAATTGCAACGCTCAGATAGATGATATCCCCGATGGAGATTCCCACCAGCATGACCATCGCCACCCGAAATCCTCCCCCGAGAGATTGCCCCACAAGTGCAGCAATACCGGGCCCCGGAATTACCGCCGCAATTGACAGGGCAAGCGCATAGGTCAACAGGGGGGTGATACTCTCCAACGGACAGCTCCTCAATCCAGATCCCGCAGGACCCTAAAGCGTTTCAGCGTTCACCTGAGACAGGGAAAAGTCGAAACACCGCAAGAGAACTCAATGTTGTGGGCGCTTCGGAATAACCATGTGCTTCAAGTTTGTCCCGAAACGTTTTAGGGGCTGCCGATCAAGCAGACAAGGCAAATGACACGCTTTTTAGCCGAATTCGTCGCCTCTTCCCTTGCCTAACCACGCGTCGCTTTGTAGGCATAAAACGACGCATCAAAGAGGGCCTTCTCATGCCGCATAGCGACCCGAAAACCCTTGTTTCAACCAATTGGCTTGAAACCCACCTGAAAGATCCCGACCTGCGGGTGATTGACGCCAGCTGGTTCATGCCCGACATGGAGCGGGACGCAAAGGCGGAATATGACGCCGCGCATATCCCGGGCGCACGCTATTTCGACATCGATGAAATTGCTGACCTGCGGTCAGACCTGCCACATATGGTCCCGCCGGTTGAAAAGTTCATGTCGCGGATGCGTGCGATGGGCATTGGCGATGGGCATCAGGTGGTGGTCTATGACGCGCTGGGCATGTTTTCGGCCGCGCGCGTCTGGTGGATGTTCCGCCTGATGGGCAAAATGGATATCGCGGTGCTGGACGGCGGTTTCCCGAAATGGCAAGCCGAAGGGCGCCCGGTCGAGGACCTGCCCCCGGTGATCCGGGACCGACATATGAGCGTCAGCCGCCAGGCCCATATGATCAAGGACGTCACCCAGGTCGCAGCCGCCTCCAAGCTTGGGGACTACGAAATCATCGACGCGCGCAGCGCAGATCGCTTCCGTGGTGAGGTGGCTGAACCGCGCGAAGGTCTGCGCTCAGGCCATATCCCCAATTCGAAAAACCTGCCCTTTGGCGAGCTGTTCAATGCCGACGGCACCATGAAGGACGAGGCCGGCATTCGCGCCGCCTTTGACGCCGCCAACGTGGACCTTGCCAAACCCGCCATCCTGTCCTGCGGATCCGGCGTGACCGCCTGCATTCTGGCCTTGGCGCTGGAACGCATCGGCCATGACCGCCACGCCGTTTATGACGGAAGCTGGTCGGAATGGGGCATGTATAATGATCTGAAAGTCGCAACCGGAGAATAACGCGATGTTCAACACCCTCAAGGCACAGCCCGTCGATAAGATCATGGCGCTGATGCAAATGTATCGCGAGGACCCTCGTGAAAACAAAATCGACCTCGGTGTCGGCGTTTACAAGAACGCCCAGGGTGTGACCCCGGTCATGCGCGCCGTGAAGGCAGCCGAAAAGGTGCTGTGGGACGTGGAAGGCACCAAATCCTACACCGGTCTGGCCGGGGATCCTGCCTATGGCAACGCCCTGTCCGATCTGGTCCTGGGCAGCGCCAAGGATGGCTCTCGCCTGTCGATGGCCGCACAGCCCGGCGGGACCGGCGCCATCCACCAGGCGGTGGAGCTGATTAAAATGGCCAACGCCGATGCTACCATCTGGCTGTCCGCGCCGACCTGGCCAAACCACCCGTCAATCATCAAACACCTCGGCATGACCATGGCCGAATACCGCTATTTCGACAATGAAACCCGCGCGGTGGATTTCGACGGGATGATGGACGACCTGAAGGGCGTGAAAGCCGGTGACGCGGTGCTCTTGCATGGCTGCTGCCACAACCCGACCGGTGCCAACCTGAACCTTGAGCAATGGAAAGAGGTCGCAACCCTTCTCGAAGCCAAAGGCGCCATTCCCTTCATCGACATCGCCTATCAGGGCTTTGGTGACGGGCTGGAAGAAGACGCCGCCGGTGTGCGCCTGATTGCCCAATCCGTGCCTGAAGTGATGATCGCCGCCAGCTGCTCGAAAAACTTCGGCATCTACCGCGAGCGCACCGGGCTTTTGATGACCCTCTCGGCCAACGCGGATCAGGCCGGCGTGACCCAGCAGAACCTGACCCACCTGAACCGCCAGAACTTCAGCTTCCCACCCGATCACGGTGCACGCCTTGTGACGATGATCCTGGAAGATGACGGCCTGAAAGCGGACTGGATGGCAGAGCTGGAAGAAGTGCGCCTTGGCATGCTCGGCCTGCGCCAGCAACTGGCGGACGAGCTGCGCACGCGCACCAACTCCGACCGTTTCGGCTTTGTCGCCGAGCACCGCGGTATGTTCTCACGCCTTGGCGCCACGCCCGAGCAGGTCGAGAAAATGCGCTTGGATCACGGGATCTACATGGTCGGTGATAGCCGCCTCAACATCGCGGGCCTCAACGCAGACACCGTGCCAATTCTCGCCGAAGCGATTGTGGCGGCTGGCGTGTAAGCCACCCCTTCCACAGCAACAGAAATCAAAAGGGGGCGCTAACCGCGCCCCCTTTCTTCTTCCCTGTCGGACTTGCGTCCCCCTCGGCATGCGCTCTGGTTTTCTTCTTGGACCAAATACTCTCGCCGAAGGCATTGCCGCGCCAAAGGCGCGGCAACTTCCTGCTTAGCTGTTGGTGAACTCCGGATAGGCTTCCATGCCAAGCTCGGCCACATCCAATCCGCGCATCTCATCATCTGCGTCCACCCGCAGACCAACCACAGCTTTGATTAGGGTGAAGAGGATGTAGCTGACCACAAAGGTGAAGCCACCGATGGCCGCAAAGCCAATGATCTGGGTCGCAAAGCTCGCATCAGCATTTGTCCAGGCCACAATGAAGGTGCCCCAGAAGCCCGCAATCAGGTGGACCGGGATGGCACCGACAACGTCGTCGATCTTCAGCTTGTCCAGCATCGGCACCGCATAGACCACAATCGCACCACCAACACCGCCAATGATCAGCGCCTGAAACAGCGAGGGTTCAAGCGGCTGCGCGGTGATCGACACAAGACCCGCCAGCGCACCGTTCAAAACCATGGTCAGATCCGGCTTGCCAAAGCTCACCTGCGTCAGGATCAGCGCCACAACAGCCCCGGCCGCGGCGGCCATATTGGTGTTGGCAAAGATCCGGCTCACATCACTCACATCACCAATGGTGCCCATCGCCAGTTGCGAGCCGCCATTGAAACCGAACCAGCCGAGCCACAGGATGAACGTGCCGAGCGTGGCAAGGGCAAGGTTCGAACCGGGCATGGCAATCACGCGGCCATCCTTGTATTTGCCCAGACGCGGACCCAGCACCAGCACCCCGGCGAGCGCCGCAAAACCACCAGCCGCATGCACAAGCGTTGAACCTGCAAAATCCTGGAACCCCAGGCCATCCAACCAGCCGCCACCCCATTTCCACGAGGCCTCGATCGGGTAAACCACGCCGGTCAGCAAGATGACGAAGAACAGGAACGGCCACAATTTGATCCGTTCGGCCAAGGTGCCCGACACGATCGACGCAGTGGTGGCACAGAACATAAGCTGGAAGAAGAAATCCGACCCAACGGAAGCATAGCTGATGTCGGCCACATCGGCCCCAACCCCTACAGGTTCAAGCGCAGCGGGCGCAATTGCCCCCAGAAATCCCGGAATGATCCACGCATCGCCCGGATACATCAGCCCGTAGCCGACCAGCCAATACATGATCGCCGCCAAGGAAAAGAGCGCCACGTTCTTGATCAACTGCATGGTCACGTTCTTTGACCGAACGAGACCGGCCTCAAGCATCGCAAAGCCCGCCGCCATCCAGAAAACAAGAAAGCCACCGATCAGAAACAGAAGTGTTGTGAAAATGAACTGGCTGTGGGCCATCGCCTCACCATCTGCCAGCGCCATTGAGGGGAGCATCCCGATCCCCACTGCAAGTAGTGCTTTTTTCATGTCCATCCCCTCAGATTGCATCCATATCCGTTTCGCCCGTGCGCACCCGCATGGCGCTGGCGACATCCAGCGTGAAAATCTTGCCATCCCCGATCTTGCCGGTCTGGGCTGACTTGGCGATGGCGGCGACCACCGCGTCCGCCAGATCATCCGCCACCACGATTTCCAGCTTCATCTTCGGCAGAAAATTCACGTCATATTCCGCCCCGCGATAGATTTCCGTATGTCCGGCCTGCATGCCGAATCCTTTGATTTCCGTCACCATCATGCCGCTCACTCCAAGCCCCACGAGCGCCTCACGCACTTCGTCGAGCTTGAATGGCTTGATCGCTGCAATGATCAGTTTCACGCCTTTCTCCTTTTCGAATTCCAAGTGGCGCAAAACCAAATCACGCCGTCCCCCCTATCGGGGCGCCTTTGCGGGGAAATGGGCAGGGGAGCGGTCAGGAAAGCCGGGATTTATTGGGCGGAAAACGAAGGCTGCGGAAAAATGCTGCGCGTGCAAAACGGGTTTGCCCAATTTTTCACCATTGGGAAAGCGTGCGGTTCCTTGCGCAATCACCGTGGGAAAGCTCGCTCAGGGGACAGGATCGGGCTACACAGATCGGTGTTGATTCGTTACTTTGGCCCCAACGAGCAGACCTGGACCGCAAAACCGGCCCCCAAAACTGGACCTGAATATAATGAGCCAATCCGGCCGAAAACGCCCCGTTCTGGTGGCGGACAAACGCTACCCGTCGTCCTCTGCAGCTGCCAAGAAGCCTGCTGCAAAGAAACCGGCGAAGGCAAAATCCCCCAAACGCAGCCCCAGACCAAATGGCGGGGGTGGCAATAAGGGTGGCGGCGGCATCCTGATGTGGCCGGTCCGCATGGTGCAATGGCTGATCCGGTTGACGTGGCGACTGATCTGGAAAGGGGCGCTTGTTGTGGCGCTGATTGTCGGCCTGGCCGTGTTCTATTTCGCCTCGACCATGCCGGAACTGACCACCATGCTGGACGGGCGGGCCAAGGGATCGGTGACCATTCTGGACCGCTACGGGCAGGTTTACGCCTGGCGCGGCGATCAGCGTGGCGGCACCGTGACCACCGAAACTGTCAGCCCATATCTGCGTGATGCGGTTGTGGCCTCGGAAGACAAACGCTTTTACCGCCATCTGGGCGTCAGCCCGCGCGGCGTTGCCTCTGCCATTCGTATCAATATGCGCGAAGGGCGCGGGCCCTTGTCTGGCCACGGGGGCTCAACCCTCACCCAACAGGTGGCGAAACTGCTTTGCCTTGGCGTGCCCTACGACCCGGACCAGTGGGAGAGCGAGGCCGATTACGAGGCAGATTGCCGCCGCGGCTCTCTGTGGCGCAAGATCAAGGAAGCGGTCTATGCGATGGCATTGGAGGCGAAGTTCTCCAAGAATGAAATCCTGACCATCTATCTGAACCGCGCCTATCTGGGCGCGGGGTCACACGGGTTTGACGCAGCTGCGCGCCGGTATTTTGCCATTCCAGCATCTGACCTGAACCCGGCACAAGCGGCGATGCTGGCTGGTATGCTGCCCAAACCGTCAATTTACGCGCCGACCAACGACCTGAAACGCTCTCAGGATCGTGCGGCCACCGTGCTGCGCCTGATGCGTGAACAGGGCTATATCTCGACCGCAGACGAAAAGAAGTATCAGGACAATCCTGCCACCCTGTCCGCCGCAGCCAAGGCACAGGCCGGGGGGTATTTTGCCGACTGGATCATGCGCGATCTGCCCGCCTTCCTTACCCGCAAAACCACCGAGGATGTGGTGATCAAATCCACCCTCGACCCGGCCATCCAGACCGCTGCCGAAGACGCTATCGACTGGGTGTTCGAAAACAAGGTGCGCGAAGGATCAAAAGCCCAGGCCGCCATTGTGGTGATGAGCGCCGATGGCGCCGTGCGGGCCATGGTGGGGGGGCGCGAAAAACGCGTCGTCGGGGCGTTCAACCGGGCCACCCAGGCAAAGCGCCAGACCGGCTCTTCGTTCAAACCCTTCGTTTATGCGGCGGCTCTGGATCTCGGCTATAACTGGAATGATTTCGTGCTGGACGAGCCCTATTGCCTGAACGTTCCCGGCTCTGGCCAATGGTGCCCGAAAAACTACACCCGCAAGCATTACGGAAATGTCAGCCTGACCGAAGCGCTGACCAAATCCCTGAACGTCCCCGCCGTGAAGATTTCTGAAACCGTGGGACGAGAGGCCGTCAGAACCGTGGCCGAGAGCTTTGGCATCGAAAGCGACCTCGCCGCCGGGCCGGCGCTTGCATTGGGGGTGTCGGAAAGCTCGCTGCTGGAAACCACCGGTGCCTATGCCGGGATCCTCAATGGCGGGTCATCGGTCACTCCTTACGGGCTGACCGAACTGACGTTGGTGGGCGACAAGGACCCCTTGATGACACAGACCGGCGGCATGGGCGAGCGCGTCATCACTCCCCGCGCAGCCGAGCAGCTGGTCTATATGATGAACCAGGTTGTTGAAAAGGGTTCGGGCCATCGCGCGCGGATCAAGGGGCGTGAAGTGGCTGGGAAAACCGGCACCACCCAAAGTGCGAAGGATGCGTGGTTTGTCGGGTTCACGGCTGATTACGTGGCTGGGGTCTGGATGGGGTATGATGACAACACTCCGCTGAAGGGCGTCACCGGCAGCGGCCTGCCCGCCGAAATCTGGCAACACGCCATGGCCAAAATCCATACAGACCTTCCCGCCCGCCCGCTTCCCATGATCCGCCCCAATGCGGCCCCTCAGTTTGAAGGCGACACGTTCTCATCCGATCCGGGCACGGCGCCGCGCGCACCCTCACAGGAAGGCACCAATCTGGGGGATGTGGTTGAAGATGTGCTGATCAACGTGATCCGCGGCATCTTTGGCCAGGGGAATTGAAGCTTCGGTAATTGAGGCCCGGAGAATTGATCCGACCGGAAGGATCGGGGGATCGACCTTGCGACCCAAAAATCGCATTGCAGATCCCCCTCAGCAATGACATGTGAGGCCCGCAAAACGCCCAACGCGAATCAAGGTCGGAGCCCCCATATGAACTGGTTGATTGATGCCGCTGCCGTGATGGTCATTCCTGCGGTCCTCCTGTCGTTCTGGATTACGTCCCGACGTCAGGAATTTGCCGCTCTGCGGGCCAGCGGGCAAAAGCTCAACCTGCGACTTGCGACCCTTTACGCGGGCTATCAGCGTCCGTTCGGCGATCCGCTGCGCACCAGCCACATCCGCATGGCCCGGATCGGTTTCCTGCATTGGGCAATGATGCTGGCAGGGTTCATGATCGTTTTTGTCGCGGGCATGTCGTCGCTGCTGCTGAGCTGAGCCGCCCCGCCCACAAAAAAACCCGACCCACGATGGGGCCGGGTTTTATTCTTTGGCAGGGTGCGCCGGTCAGTATTTTGCCAGATCCCGGATCAGCAAATCCAGATCCCCCTTGCGCTTGTCCAGCATGGCACCGATTTCCTTGCGCTCGGATTTCACGATCGAGATGCCTTCGACCTGCATGTCGATAAATTTGCCATTTTTCGAAGACACGATGAACACCACATCGAAGGGCGCCTTGCCCTGCAATTTGGTCATGGTCAGAACTTCGAAACGGCTTTTCAC
The DNA here is from genome assembly GCF_025137635.1 of Aliiroseovarius crassostreae. NCBI lineage: Bacteria > Pseudomonadati > Pseudomonadota > Alphaproteobacteria > Rhodobacterales > Paracoccaceae > Aliiroseovarius > Aliiroseovarius crassostreae. The sequence continues at coordinate 2,478,290 of NZ_CP080772.1, forward strand.
CTGTTTGGAGCTGACCACCTCGATCTTGCCCCCTTCGAACTCACGAAAACGGCTGCCGTAGCGATTTGCGATATACCCGGTGAAGGCCTTGGTGAACGCGCTTTTCTGCGATGCCGAGGCCGAGCGACCGTCAACACCCAGTGCGGCCAGTGCGATAAAGTCGGTATCCGCATATTGCCGGAACACCCCTTCAAAGCGACTGATCATCTTGCTTTCCGACATGCCGGAATTGATGATCGAGTTGATATCCGCAACCACCTTGCCAATCAGCTTTTCAGCCTGACCAGCGGAAATCGCTGCAAGCGCCGCCCCCGGCAAAGCAACCATGGCGGCCATGCCAGCCAATACCGTGCGTCGGTTCATGAATGTCATCTTACCCATCATACGCCTCATACAAATCATCAAGTTCACCATCTTCGACCACCTGCCCCAACTCATACCGGCGGCTGTCGAGATAATAGAGCTGCAAGGTCGCGTAGCCGTCGCCCTCGCTGTAAAGAATGCTGTCAACACTATCGGCGAAATCATAGCGATCACCGAATTTCGACATCACCCAAGCACCTTTCGGCACATTGGTCCAGCCCGTCGGCAAAACATAGCCGAGCGGGTTCATCACGAAATCTCCGACAATGCCAAGCGTGTCGCGTTCGGTAGAGGCCCCAAAGAAGGGCAGCACCACGTAATCCCCTTCGGCCATGCCCCAGACATGCAGGGTTTCGCCAAAATCACTCTCGCGTTCTTCCAGCCCGATATCGCTGGCCACGTCAAACAAACCCAACAGACCAAAGGTGCTGTTGAACAGGAACCGCACCGTATTGTGCACCGCGTCGTCGATCTGCCCCTGCAGCAGCTTGTTCACCACGGTTCCCGGCAGGCTGGCGTTATCCGCGAAATTGGCAACCGCCGTGCGGGTTGGTTTTGGAACCTGGCCATAGACCTGCGCGGCAGGGCTGACCAGCATCTGGTCAAGCGCGATATTTGCTTTATGAGTGCGCCGGTTCTGCACCTCATGCGGGTCATCATATCCGGCAGGCACCGGCGCCTTGGCACAGGCGCCCAGCACAACCAGCGCGATCGCGGCAAAAACATGCGTCTTTTTCATCGTCAGCAGCCAGACAAGCCACGTCCGAATCCCGGTGGCCCGCCCCCTTTAAGTGGTATAGATATCCAACAGACACATAGAGATTGGGACGTGAATGCCCAGAGGGCAACGGTTTTGAAGGCCAAGATGTGACTATTTGGCGACAGAATGCCAAGCACGCTCCGGGTGATATTTTTTGTAGATTATTAAGGTTATTTGAGCATGCTGGGTGAACAAAATCGAGGCACGATGCGACAGGACATTCTGGAAAACGGCAAAGAGGAACTGCGCCGTGTGTGGCGTAATTACCGGGGGTTGCTTGTGGCTGCCGGAGTTTTCTCTGTTTTCGTCAATCTGCTCATGCTGACCGGCCCGATCTACATGCTGCAGGTCTATGACCGGGTGTTGGGATCACAAAGCATTGAGACACTGGTCGGGTTGACACTTGTCATGGCCTTCCTGTTTCTTGTTATGGGGGTGCTTGATTACGCCCGCGGCAGGGTGCTTGGTCGGATCGGCGCAGGCTTTCAGACCGATCTGGAACGACGGGTATTCTCCTCCTCTCTGCGGCGGCTGGCCAGACACACCGGCACCGCCAGCCACAGCAATAGCCTGCGCGATCTGGAAGCCGTGCAGCGCTTTGTCTCCAGCCCTGTTTTTACAGCCGTGTTCGATATTCCCTGGACGCCGGTTTTCCTTTTTGCGATTGCCATTTTCCACCCATGGCTGGGGGCTCTGGCGGTTGCCGGTGGCCTGGTTCTGGTGGTGATCGCCATCCTGAACCAGATCCGCACCCTGCCCCCTGTCGCCCAGGCACAGGCGGCAAGTTCCCAGGCCGAACACATGCTGGCACAGCTCCAGGCCGAAGCCGAGATGATCCGCGCGCTGGGAATGCAGGACGCCGCCTTTGATCGCTGGCATCAGGTCCGCCATCGCGCCCTTGTCGAAAACCTGACCAGCGCAGATCAATTGGGCCGCTTCTCGGCCCTGTCCAAAACATTCCGACTGTTTTTGCAATCTGCCATGCTGGGGCTGGGCGCATATTTGGCCATTCAGGGTGAGATTTCCCCCGGCGCCATGATCGCGGGTTCCATCCTGCTGGGGCGCGCCCTTGCCCCGGTCGATCTGGCCATTGGGCAGTGGCAGGTGGTGCAACGCGCGCGTTCGGGCTGGCGGGGACTGTCGGAACTCCTTGCGGAAATCCCGCAAGATCCCGAGCGGATGCAACTGCCGCGTCCCCGCGCGGAGCTGACCGCCGAAAACGTTACCGTGGTGCCGCCGGGACAGAACGCGGCCAATCTGCGGATGGTGAATTTTTCACTTGCTCCGGGACAGGCGCTTGGGGTGATCGGTCCTTCCGGCTCCGGCAAGTCGACACTTGCGCGGGTCATCACCGGCGCCTGGTCCCCCGCAGGAGGGAAAATGCGTCTGGATGGTGCCGCGCTAGAACAGTTTGACCCCGCTGTTTTGGGGCAGCATATCGGGTATCTGCCGCAGCGCATCACCCTGTTTGACGGCACCATTGCGGAAAACATCGCCGGGCTGGCCCTGCGGCCCGACCATGAAAAGGTGGTTGAGGCCGCCCGCCGGGCTGATGCACATGACATGATCCTGCGCCTGCCTGACGGTTATGACACCCATATCTCCGGGTCCGGTGGCATGTTGTCCGGTGGGCAGATGCAGCGCATCGGCCTAGCCCGCGCGCTTTACGGCGAACCCGTGGTTTTGGTGTTGGATGAGCCGAACTCGAACCTTGATAATGAAGGGACACTCGCCCTGAACAAGGCGATCCGAGACATCAAATCTCGCCAGGGATGTGTCATCATCATGGCCCACCGCCCCGCAGCCATTGCCGAATGCGACCTGCTTTTGATGCTGGAAGCCGGGACGGTACGCGGCTTCGGCCCGCGTGATGAAATTCTCGCCCGACATGTGAAAAACGCCCAGCAGATCAGATCCCAACAGGGGCAAGGAGGCGTACAATGACACAGCCCACCCCCAACAGTCCCTTCTCTGCCCGGCGCCCCCTGACCCTTGGCATCCTGGCGCTGATCTTCCTGATTGGCGGTTTCGGGTCATGGTCACTCCTGGCCAGCATCTCGGGTGCCGTGATCATTCCCGGCGCCATCGAAGTCGAGCAGAACCGGCAGATCGTGCAGCATCCGGATGGCGGCGTTGTTGCAGAGATCAGCGTGAAAGAGGGGGATCTGGTGGAGGCAGGTGAAGTCCTGATCCGGCTGGATGCAACCCTTCTGCAATCCCGCCTGAATGTGGTCGAAGGCCAGTATTACGAACTATTGGCGCGCAGCGCGCGGCTGGTTGCGGAAAGGGACAATCTGGGCACGATCAGCTTTGCGCCGGAACTTCTGAATGCAGCACAAACCCATCCAGACATCGCCGCGCTGGTGGCGGGGCAGGAACGCCTGTTTGTCTCCCGCCGAGAAACACGCGCCTCACAGACCGAACAACTGCGCAAACGCGTCGGCCAGATCAACAGCCAGATCTCCGGCCTGCAGGCGCAGGAAACTGCGCTGAACCGGCAGCTGGAGTTGATCCGCGCAGAATTGACCAGCCAAAAGTCGTTACTTGAAAAAGGCTTAACTCAGGCCAGCCGGGTTCTGGCACTGCAACGCGAGGAGGCCTCTCTGGCCGGCCGTATCGGAGAGCTTATTGCAGGGCGTGCACAGGCCGCCGGGCGTATGACCGAGATTGAGCTGCAGATTACCCAGCTTGCGGCCCAAGGACGCGAAGAGGCGATTTCCGCGCTCCGCGACATGGAAACCACCCGGCTGGAACTGGCCGAACAACGGATCAGTCTGCGCGAACAGATGCGTCGCCTGGATATCCGCGCGCCCGTGTCCGGCGTAGTGCATGGGATGCAGATCTTTGCCGAACGCTCGGTGCTGCGACCGGCCGACACGGTGCTGTTTCTGGTGCCGCAGGACCGCCCCCTGCGCATCGCCGCACAGGTCAGCCCGCTGCACATAGATCAGGTCCATGTCGGACAGGACGTGCGGCTGCAGTTTTCAACCTTTTCAGCCCGTACCACCCCCGAGCTGCTTGGCACCGTGATCACCGTTTCCCCTGATGCGTTCCGCAATGAAAGCACCGGGGAAAGCTTCTATCGCGCCGAGGTTGCGCTGAAGGAGGGTGAAATACAGAAACTGCCCGAAGGGGCCACCTTACTGCCCGGCATGCCGGTGACGGGCTTTGCCCGAACGCAGGAACAGACACCATTCACCTATCTGGTGAAACCGTTCACCGATTATTTCACCAAGGCGTTTCGGGATCGCTAATGGACGCATTTCGCCTTTTCCCAGCCCCGGAAGCAGGCTAGCGTCCGGGGAAATGACATGAGGAGAGACGCGACATGAGCGGATATGAACAACGACTGGCCGAAATCGGTGTCACCCTGCCCGACGCCCCGGCCCCCGCCGCCAACTATGTGCCTTATGCACAGGTCGGGAACCTGGTGCATGTATCCGGGCAGATCTCGATGAAGGATGGTGCTTTCATCACCGGAAAACTGGGGCAGGATCTGGATGCCGAAGCCGGGGCCGCCGCCGCCCGCCAATGCGCCATTGCCCTGCTGGCACAGGTCAGGGCCGCTTGCGGCGGAGACCTCGACCGTCTGGTTCGTGTGGTAAAACTGGTGGGTTTTGTAAACTCGACATCTGATTTTGGAGATCAGCCCAAGGTGATCAACGGCGCGTCCGACTTTATGGTCGAAGCTCTTGGAGAGGCCGGTCGTCATGCCCGTTCCGCCGTTTCAGCAGCCAGCCTGCCCTTCGGCGTAGCCGTGGAAATCGAAGGGATTTTCGAAGTTAAATGACGCCCCTTCCCCCCTCATTCTTCGCCGCTCCCATCGCGCATCGCGCCTTTCACGACGTGAAAAATGGCCGACCGGAAAATTCCCGCGCTGCGATCGAAGCAGCGGTGGAGCGCGGTTACGGCATCGAGATCGACCTGCAATTGTCAAAGGACCGGCAGGCAATGGTTTTTCACGACTATGATCTCGCCCGCCTTGCCGACGCAACGGGACCCATTCAGCAGCGCAGCGCGGATGAGCTTGGCGCCATTGGGTTGCGCGGCGGGAATGAGGGGATCCCCAGCTTTGACGAGGTGTTGGCGCTGGTCGCGGGGCGGGTTCCGCTTCTGGTCGAGATCAAGGATCAGGACGGGGCAATGGGGCCACGCACCGGGCAACTGGAACAGGCTGCGGCCCAGTGTCTGGAGCATTACAGGGGAGAGGTGGCAATCATGTCCTTCAACCCCCACGCCATCGCCGAATTTGCAAAACATCGGCGCGATCTGCCGCTTGGACTGGTCACCTGCGCCTATTTGCAGGAGGACTGGCCCTTGCTGCCCGCCGCGACCCGTCGCCACCTGCGCGATATCCCGGATTTTGACCGCGTCGGGGCGGGTTTCATCAGCCATGATGTCAATGACCTGACCAATCCTGCGGTGCGTCGGTTGAAGGATCGCGGATTGCCGGTTCTGTGCTGGACGGTGCGTTCGCAAGAGGTCGAAAAGACTGCCCGACAGATTGCAGACAACGTGACCTTCGAAGGGTACGAGGCTTGCCCCCCCGCGCGGTGGCTGCCTCAATGGGCTGGTGACTGACACCCAGATCGAAATCCGCGCCCATGCTTCACTTTCCGCCATTTCTGCTGCGGATTGGGATGCCTGTGCCTGCCCCGAGGCCATAAACGGGCGGGCATTTGACCCGTTCACCACCTATCGCTTTCTCTCCGCCCTTGAAAAATCCGGCAGCGTCGGGGGGCAAAGCGGCTGGCAGCCGCATTACCTGACAGTTCACACGGAAGGGCAGTTGATCGCCTGCGCGCCGCTTTACGCAAAATCCCACAGCCAGGGCGAATATGTGTTCGATCACAGCTGGGCCAATGCTCTCGACCGGGCGGGTGGGCGGTATTACCCCAAACTGCAAATCGCCGTCCCCTTCACCCCGGTCACCGGGCGCCGTTTCCTGACCCGGCCGGGATATGACACCATCGGGCGCGCAGCCCTGGTGCAGGGGGCGGTTCAGATCGCGGCTGACAATAAACTGTCGTCACTCCACATCACCTTTTGCACCGAAGAGGAACGCAAGGCGGGTGAAGCGATGGGCCTTTTGCCACGCGACGGGGTGCAATATCACTTCGCAAATTCCGGGTTTGCGGATTTTGACAGCTATCTGGACAGCCTGACCTCTCGCAAACGCAAAGCGATCCGTAAGGAACGGAGGGTCGCGCAGGGTTTTGGCGGCGAGATTGTATCCCTGACCGGAGCGGAGCTGCGCCCGGAACACTGGGATGCCTTTTGGTCCTTTTATCAAGACACCGGGGCGCGCAAATGGGGCAGCCCCTACCTGACCCGAGCGTTCTTTGATCTTGTCCAGGAAGAGATGCGCGATGATGTGTTGCTGCTTCTGGCCCAGCGAAATGGGGCACCGGTCGCGGGCGCGTTGAATTTCATCGGTCGAGACACGCTTTTTGGTCGCTATTGGGGGGCAACCGAACATCACCCCTGCCTGCATTTCGAACTGTGCTATTATCAGGCCATCGAATACGCCCTGCGCCACGGGCTTTCTCGGGTCGAAGCCGGGGCACAGGGCGAACATAAACACGCACGCGGCTATATCCCCACGCGCACCCATTCATTGCACTGGATTGCCGATGAAGGTTTGCGCGAGGCAATTGACCGTTTCTTGCGCGAGGAGGCCGCGTTTCTTCGTGAGGACATGGATGCCTTGCAGGAGCTGAGCCCGTTCCGCAAACCCGCAGAGGACGAAAGATGACACGGCTGACTGAGGAAGAACGCAACACGCACTTGCCGCCACTTCTGAACAATGGGTGGCGTATCACCGATGATCGTGACGCCCTCCACAAGGCATTCCGGTTCTCCGGCTTTGTCGATGCATTTGGCTTCATGACCCGCGCCGCGTTTTTTGCCGAAAAATGGAACCACCACCCGGAGTGGTCCAATATCTACAATATTGTGGATGTGACGCTTACCTCCCATGACGTCGGCGGGCTCAGCCTGCGTGATGTGAAACTTGCACAAAAGCTTGATGCGCTTGCGGGCTAGGATTATCTGCTGAAATCGTTAAAGCATTTCAGGAAAGACACAGGGCGGGTCCAGCTGACCCGGATCAGGAGAAGAACATGAGCCATATCATTGTGATCGGTGCAGGTCAGGCGGGCGCATCCCTTGTGGCAAAGCTGCGCAATTCCGGCTTTGAAGGGCAAGTGACCCTGATTGGTGAAGAGAGTGCCCCCCCTTATCAACGCCCGCCCCTGTCCAAAGCCTATCTCTTGGGGGATATGGCGCTTGAACGGCTCTATCTGCGGCCTGAAAGTTTTTATGCAGAGCAGGACATCACGTTGCGGCTGAGCACCCGCGTGGACGCGATTGACGTTGCCGCGAAACAGGTGGTGATCGGTGATGAACGCCTTGCCTATGACCAGCTGGCGTTGACCACCGGGTCCGCCCCGCGTCACCTGCCCGCCGCAATTGGCGGCGATTTGGCAGGCGTGCATGTGGTCCGCACCCTGGGTGACGTCGACAGGATGGAACCCGAGTTTTCCGAAGGGCGCCGGGTGTTGATTGTCGGCGGTGGTTATATCGGGCTGGAGGCCGCAGCGGTTGCCGCCAAAAAGGGGCTTCAGGTCACGTTGGTGGAAATGGCAGACCGGATCCTGCAACGGGTTGCGGCACCGGAAACCTCTGATTATTTCCGCACGCTGCACACGACCCATGGGGTCAGGATCCTGGAGGGGATCGGCCTGGAAACACTGACGGGAGACGGGCGTGTCTCGGGCGCGCGGCTTTCCGATGGGACCGCGCTTGAGGTGGATTTTGTCATTGTTGGTGTCGGTATCACCGCAAACACCACCCTCGCCGAAGCGGCCGGGATCGAGGTCGAAAACGGGATCAAGACCGACGCAGAGGGGCGCACATCAGCCCCCGATATCTGGGCGGCCGGGGACTGTGCCTCCTTCCCGTATCGGGGCGAGCGGATCCGGCTGGAAAGTGTGCCCAACGCAATTGATCAGGCGGAAGTGGTCGCGCGCAACATGATGGGAGAGGGCGTGGAGTATCTGGCCAAGCCCTGGTTCTGGTCCGACCAATATGACGTAAAACTCCAGATCGCGGGTCTGAACACAGGATATGATCGGGTGATCACGCGCCCCGGTGACAAAGAGGGCGCGGTCAGCTTTTGGTATTATCAGGGCGACACGCTTTTGGCGGTGGATGCTGCCAATGATCCACGCGCCTATATGATTGGAAAACGGCTGATCGAAGGCGGAAAGTCACCAGCCCCGAAGGCCGTGGCGGACATAGGCATCGAACTGAAGTCGTTGATGTAATGCGGATTATTTCTGGCAGATTTCGCGGGCTCGCACTGGCAAGCGTTGGCAAGGGGGATGCGGGGGCCCATCTGCGCCCCACCACCGACCGGGTGCGCGAGAGCCTTTTTTCCATGCTGACCGGTGGTCGGTTTGGCGACCCGATCAACGAGGCCCGCGTGCTCGACCTGTTTGCAGGGACCGGCGCGCTGGGGCTTGAGGCGCTTTCACGCGGGGCCACCCATGTCACGCTGGTGGATGATGGGCGAAAGGCCCTCTCCCTCATCCGGGAAAACATCGCCAAATGCCGCTGTCAGGACGAGGTGACAGTGGTCAAGCGGGATGCCACCCGACTGCCGGAAGGCACAGCTCATAACCTGATCTTCCTTGACCCGCCTTATGGCAAGGGACTGGGAGAAAAGGCGCTGACCGCAGCCATTGCCGGGGGCTGGATCGCGCCGGATGCGTTGATCGTCTGGGAAGAAAACACCGGGATCACGCTGCCAGACGGCATCCGGCTGCTGGACAGCCGCCGCTATGGCGACACGGTGGTTTCGATCTGCGAGCCGGCGGAATAAACCGCCGCCTTCCGGCATCACTCCCAGGTTGGGTGGAACTTTCCTGCAGGGGAGAGGGTGAAGATTTCACACCCTTCCGCGGTCACGCCAACCGAATGCTCAAACTGCGCTGACAGGGATTTGTCGCGGGTGATCGCGGTCCAGTCATCACCCAGGATCCTTGTGTCAGGACGGCCCAGATTGACCATCGGTTCAATGGTGAAAAACATGCCTTCCTCCAGAACCGGACCGGAACCTGGCCGACCATAATGCAGCACGTTGGGGGGGGCGTGGAACACCCGGCCCAGACCATGCCCGCAGAAGTCGCGCACCACGGACATTTTCTGCGCTTCCACGTATTTCTGGATCGCGTGCCCGATGTCACCAAAGGTGTTGCCCGGCTTGACCGCTGCAATCCCTTCCATCAGAGCCTGATGGGTGACATTGATCAGGCGGTCCGCAAAGGGTTTGATTTTGCCGACTTTATACATGCGCGACGTGTCGCCATACCAGCCGTCAACAATCACGGTCACGTCGACATTCAGAATATCACCGTCGATCAGTTCATCATGTTTGCGCGCAGATTTCTCGTTCTTGCCTTTCGGCACTTTTGAGCCCGGAATACCGTGACACACCACGTGATTGAGTGAGATGCACGACGCGTGTTTATACCCTTTGTAACCGATCGTGGCGGACACGGCGCCCGCTTCGTCCACCATATCCTCGATCGCCTTATCAAGCTCAGCCGTGGTCACCCCCGGCGCCACCATCGGTGCAATCCGGTCGAGGATCTCTGCGGCCAGTTGGCCCGCCGCCTGCATGCCTGCAAAATCCTCGGGGTTATAGAGGCGGATCCCTTCTCTGGTCACGCGCATCTTGTCATCCATCGACGTCATCCTTCAACGTATCCCGGGCCGCATGGCCCCTTTGCGCCCTAAATAGGCCAGTCAGGCGAGAATCGCCAGAGGCTTGCCAATATCGACACCTTCCGGACTGATCACCGTATCATAACAGATCACCTCAACCCCTGCCGCACGGGCCTGATCAAAAGCTGCGGCATAGGTCGGGTCGATATCCCGGGCAAGGTCGAAACGGTCACAATCCGTGCGCTGCACAAGATAGAACATCACCGCCCGATGCCCTTCCCCCACCATTTTTTCCAGCTCTGCCAGATGTTTGGCCCCGCGGGCGGTCACACTGTCGGGAAATTCGGCCAGCCCTGCCTCGCGCGAAAGGGTGACGGATTTCACTTCGACATATGTCAGCGCAGCGCCTTGCAGCAGGAAATCTATCCGGCTCTTCTCGCCATATTTCACCTCAGGTCGCACCTGATCATACGCCCCCAGTTCCCGAAAGGCGCGGGCCTCAAGCGCCGCTTTCAGCGCACGGTTTGGAACAGAGGTGTCTACCCCCGTGAAATGCCCGTTCTCGTGCTCCACCAGGCGCCAGCCGAATTTGAGCTTTTTCTTGGGGTCATCATTGGGCTCCAGCCAGATCCGGCTGCCGGGCACCGCCAGCCCCATCATCGAACCGGGATTTGCGCAATGCGCGGTCACCTCGCGGCCATCCTCAAGCACCGCATCCGCCAGAAAGCGTTTGTAGCGTTTGGTCAGGCGAGCGGGGATCAGGGGGGTGGGAAATTGCATATCCCCGGCCTATACCGAAGACAGAAAAGGAGCAAGTGATGGCAAATCCCACCGCCGCCATGCTGGTCATTGGCGATGAAATCCTGTCGGGACGCACCCGCGATGCAAACATGCATTATCTGGCAGGCGAATTGACCCAACGCGGCATTGACCTCAAAGAAGTGCGGGTGGTGCCGGACGAGGCGCCGACCATCATTGACGCGGTGCGGGCTTTGTCCAGCACCTATGACCATGTGTTCACATCGGGTGGGATCGGCCCGACCCATGATGACATCACCGCCGATTGCATTGCCGAAGCTTTTGGCGACCATATCGACATTCGCGCCGACGCGCATGATCTTCTGGCAGCCTATTACGCGCGCGAAGGACGTGAATTCAATGCCGCGCGCCAGCGCATGGCGCGAATCCCCGATCGCGCCACGCTGATCGACAACCCGGTATCCATCGCCCCGGGGTTCACGCTTGAAAACGTGCATGTCCTGGCGGGTGTGCCCAGCGTCTTCAAAGCGATGGTGGCCAGCGTGCTGCCCCAACTCACCGGCGGGGCGCCGCTTATATCGCAAACCCTTCGTATCAATCGCGGCGAAGGCGATCTGGCGGGGCCACTTGCCGAAGTCGCTGCGAAATTTTCCGATTTGTCGATTGGCTCCTACCCATTCATACATGAAGGGGTGTATGGTGCGAATATCGTGCTGCGCGGCACCGAGCCCGCGCGCCTGTCTGATGCCATGACCGCCCTCAAACAGTTATTCCCGGAGGACAAATGACCGCCAACGCCAAGCTGCATCTGGAACTGCCCAGCGCCGAAACGCTGATCGAGGTCTGCGAAGCGACCTGGCCTGCCGCGAGCACCAATCGTATCGGCGCCTGGATCGTGCGCGACGGGCAAGGGGGTGGAAAACGTGTTTCCGCCGCAACCGAAAACTGGCCGACCACCGAAGCCGACCTGCCTGCGGCCGAAAAAGCGATGCGGGATATGGGCCAAGCCCCCCTGTTTCAGATCCGCGCAGGTGACGAACATCTGGATGAGATGCTGGAAACCCATGGGTATGATCGGGTGGACGAGGTAAATATCTGGGTCTCTCCGATTGGGGACCTGTCCCGCGAAACCCCTCCTCCGGTGTCGGCTTTTGCGATCTGGCCAAAGCTTGCCGTTATGCAGGAGCTGTGGGAACGCGGTGGGATTGGCGAAGGGCGCCAGGCCGTGATGGAGCGTGCAAACTGCGTCAAGACCGGCCTGCTGGCACGCACGGATGACACCCCGTCAGGTGTCGGGTTTGTGGGCATTCATGACGACATCGCCATGGTTCATGCGCTGCATGTCGATGAGGAGTTGCGCCGGATGGGCACCGCGCGCAACCTGCTGCGCCAGGCAGCGATCTGGGCCGAGGAACATGGTGCCAAATACCTGTCGCTGATCGTCACGCAGGGCAACCACGCCGCCAACCCGCTTTACGCCGACCTTGGCATGCATCTGGTGGGCCATTACCATTATCGCGCAAAACAAGCCTGAGGAGCAGAAGATGGGGCAGAAAACAGAACGGGTAACAGCACTGGATCTGCCAATGGTCGATCCGCTGCCTGAGGATATTCAGAAATATTTCGACATCTGCGACGAGAAGCTTGGCCTCGTGCCAAATGTTCTCAAAGCCTATGCTTTCGACATGGAAAAGCTGCGCCCCTTCATGGCGATGTATAACGAGCTGATGCTGGGGGAAAGCGGACTGACCAAGCTGGAACGCGAGATGATCGCTGTGGTGGTCAGTTCGGTCAATCGCTGCTGGTATTGCCAGGTGGCCCATGGGGCGGCGGTGCGCGAGCTGTCCGGGGATCCAACACTGGGGGAGGCGATGGTGATGAACTGGCGCGTTGCCGATCTGGATGATCGCCAGCGCGGCATGCTGGCCTTTGCCGAAAAGGTCACGAAATCCTCTGCGGAAATCGAAGAACATGACCGCCAGGCCCTGCGCATACTGGGCTTTTCCGACCGGGACATCTGGGACATCACCGCAACCGTGGGCTTTTTCTCAATGTCCAACCGAATGGCCTCTGCCGTTGGGATGAAACCGAATGACGCCTACCACGCAAGCGCCCGGTAAAACGACCATTTCTGCCACGATGATCCGTCCTGTGCTCAGTCTGGTTCTTACCCTTTCCATGGCCCTGCCTGCGGCGGCATTGGAGTTGCCGGCGGGCGCGGTCAGAACCAATGAAATCACGCTCAGCCCCGCGGAATTTGCCCGTGCGAGGTTTGACGGAACAAAGGTTCCCCTGTTCACGCCGCCCGGCGAGATGCGGGTAGAGGCGTGGCAGATCATCGGTAATGAACAGACCAATTTTCAATTGCTGACCCCGTTGCTCGATCAACTCTCGGAACAGGGATACCAGCAGGTGTTTCGCTGTCAGGCGGTGTCCTGCGGGGGCTATGATTTCCGTTTTGAGGTCGGGAAGTTTGGCGCACCGGATCTGTTCATTGATCTGAGCGCCTTTCAATATGCCACCTTGCGCAAGGGCGATGACTTTGTGGGGCTGCTGGTCAGCCACGGGGGCACCGATGGGTTTGTTCAGATATCTCGCTCTCAGACGGGCAGCCCCCCAACCAGTGTCAGCACCACCCCGGCCCGAAACCAGACCTTTGGGGACCTTGGGACAGAGCTGAACACACATGGACATGTCGTCTTGACCGAGGTCAGTTTCGACACGGGGTCCTCAACCCTTGCCGCAGGGTCAAATGCGCAGCTGGAAGACCTGGCTCAGTTTCTGACCGATGCGCCGAATGCTCGCCTTGCGCTGGTTGGGCACACCGATGCCGAGGGCAGCCTTGAGGGCAACATCGCCCTGTCGCGCAAACGCGCGGCCAGCGTGCGCGCCCGGCTGATCGAGGAGTATGGCATCTCTCCCACACGCCTGCAGGCAGAAGGGGTTGGCTATCTTTCCCCCATCGCCAGCAACCTGACTGCGGAAGGGCGCGAGCTGAATCGTCGCGTCGAAGCGGTCTTGCTGAACACCGAGTAACCCCAGAGGGTAACGCCTGACTGCAAAAAAAGAGCAGCACGGGGAAGCCCGGCTGCTCAGTTGTCCCAAAGACGGTAAATGTCAGGACAGGCGATGTGCAGAAAAATCTGGTGTTACCAGTTGTCCGGGCCTTTTTCAGCAAAGGCATGGACCAGGAAGTCAATGAAAGCGCGCACTTTCGGTTGGGTAAAGCGCCCCGGCGGATAGATCGCATAGATCCCCTGACTGTCCATTGGCAGATCAGGAATGGCGTCCTCGACCAGACCCTGCTCCAGCGCATCAGCATAAAGGAAGCTGGGAAGATAGGCGATGCCCAGCCCGGAAATGGCCGCATTCAGAAGCGACTGGCCGTCATTCACCGACAGCCACCCGGCGGAGCGCACCTGACGGATTTCCCCGGACGGTGCGGGAAGCTTCCACACATTGCCTGAGCTTTGGCTGGAATAATGCAGAAGCTTGTGGTTGTTCAGATCGTCAATCCGCTCGGGCCGGCCATATCTCTCGAAATAAGCGGGGCTGCCGACCATACGGCGGGTGGTTTCGGCAATTTTGCGGGCACGCAGAGAGCTGTCTTCCAGCTCACCCACACGGATGGCCATATCAAACCCTTCGCTGATCAACTCGACATACCGGTTGTTCAGCACCATGTTCACATTGATGTCCGGGAATTCCTGCAGAAAGTTGCCCAAAATGGGGCTGAGGTGGTTCACACCAAAATCGGTTGCGACTGAAATCCGCAAAATGCCGGAGGGGGCCGATTGCATGGATGTGACCAGGCTGTCCGCCTCACCCGCATCATTCAAAACGCGGCGGGCACGATCATAATAGGCCAGACCAATTTCCGTGGGGCTTACCCGGCGTGTGGTGCGATTGAGCAGGCGCGCACCAAGACGGGCTTCGAGGCTGGATACATGTTTGGAGACAGCAGACTTGGAGATCCCCATTTTCTTGGCAGCATCCGTAAATCCACCTTGGTCCACAACAGTGGCAAAGGCTTCCATTTCGGTCAGTCGATCCATTTTTTATCTTTCTACAATACTATCCCCAGCACTGGATTGTATCGCAGCCAATTGGGGCAAGACTGTGAACAGTAACGGACAATAAGGGGGAAATTAGGCGCACCGTTTAGGGCACAGCTCCAATCCCAGCCACACCGTTCCTCCGGGTGCGCGCATCGTAACCTGTTGGGATCTGGCCCTTTTCAGCCGAATGGGGAGCGAAAAGCCTTAGAAAAAATATGCCGCAAATGTGATCCAAATTGGCAATGTCACCGCTGACAACAACGTTGTTTGTGCAATCAGCGTGGCGACCAGCTCACGGTTTGCCCCAAAGGCCGAGGCCAGAACATGGGCGGCCGAGGCGGTAGGCAGCGCCGCAAACAGCACCAGCACCGATCCGATTTCAGGCGACACCCCAACCACAAGCCCCCCCAGAAGGGTCAGCGCAGGCAGGATCACCAGCTTGATTGCACAGATTGCGCCGTTGAACCGGTCAAGCCGCGCCAACGCCCCCCAGTTCATCGTGGCCCCGATGGACAAAAGCGCGATGGGGATCGCTGCGTGCGCAAGCATATCCAGCGGCGCTTGAACCGGGTCCGGCAAACGCCACCCCATAAGCCCGAAAATCACCCCCCCAAGAGAGGCAAGCAGAAACGGGTTCAGGGCCACTTTGCGAAACGTCGCCCCCAACCCCATGGATCCCCCGCGCGACAGCGCAGACACCGCAAAAAGATTGGCCACAGGCACGGCCATACCAACCGCCACAGCCATCTCCGCCATGCTGCCACGCTGCAAAAGCCCAACCGCCACCAACCCGATTGCGGTGTTGAAGCGCCATCCCACCTGCCACGCACCAGCAAAATCGACGAACCGATCGGGTCCAAAAACCCGCGCAAACCAGCCCAGCAAAAGCCCAGCCAGCAGGATGACCCAGACCGCAGGCCCGATGACTGCCACTTTTGACATTTCAATCGGCCGAGAGGAGGCCGCGACAAACAGAAGCGCAGGAAAGAGGATTTCGAAATTCAGCCGATCCAGCCCCTGCCACGCATTGTCCGACAGACGCCGCCGAAGCAGCCCCCCCAGCCCGACCAACAGGAAGGAGGGCATCAATCCAAGGAAAATCGCAAGAAACAGCATGGGGACCTCATTTCCAGATGGCACCCGGTGTCTTGCCTGCCTGATGGTTCAGATCAAAGCGATGCCGCCAGTCGCGATCCTTGGTCAATGGCACGTTTGGCGTCAAGCTCTGCCGCGACATCGGCCCCGCCAATCACATGAGCGGTGATGCCTTTTTCAGCAAGTTGATCAGCAAGTGTGCGATTGGGGATCTGCCCGGCGCAGAGAATCACGTTGTCGACCTCGATCACACGCGGATTTTCCCGCGCTTCACCCGACGACACCATCAGCCCGTCCTCGGTGATGCGCTCATAACTCACTCCACCCACCATCTCGACACCCTTCATCTTGAGGGTCGCGCGGTGGATCCAGCCCGTGGTTTTCCCCAATCCCTTGCCCAGCGCCTGCGCCTTGCGTTGCAACAGCGTCACCTGACGGGCGGGAGCTTCGGGCCTTGGTCCCTCTGGTGACAGCCCCCCGCGCTCCTCACCCGGATCGGCCACACCCCATTCGGCAAGCCATTCGTTCAGGTTCTCGCTGGGGCTTTCCCCGGCCTGGGTCAGGAACTCAGCCATGTCAAAGCCAATTCCGCCGGCGCCAATGATGACCACACGATCGCCAACTTGCGCCCCGTCGCGCAGCACGTCGATATAGGACAATACCTTGTCGCTGTCCTGTCCTTCGATGGCCGGGTCGCGCGGGGTGACGCCGGTGGCGATGATTACCTCATCAAAGCCCACCAGATCCTCAACCTGCACATCCTTGCCCAGCTGCAAGTCGATGTCGGAGGCCTCCACCATCCGCGCATACCAGTCCACCAGCCCGATGAACTCTTCCTTACCCGGAATTTTCTTCGCCATGTTGAGTTGCCCCCCCACCTGATCCGCACGATCAAACAGGGTGACATCATGCCCCCGCTCATCCGCAACCAGTGCTGTGGACAATCCCGCAGGGCCCGCACCAACAATGGCAATGGATTTCGGTGTATCGGTCATGTCATAGCGCAGTTCGGTCTCGTAACAGGCGCGCGGGTTCACCAGGCAGGTCGAGATCTTGCCGTTGAACGTGTGGTCCAGGCAGGCCTGGTTACAGGCAATACAAGGCGCAATTCGATCCGCCTCACCCGCAGCGGCCTTGGCAACGAAATCCGGGTCCGCAAGGAAAGGCCGCGCCATCGACACCATATCCGCGGCGCCGCTGGACAGAACCTCTTCCCCCACAGCCGGCGTGTTGATGCGGTTTGAGGTGATGACCGGGATCGACACCTGCCCCATCAGTTTCTTCGTCACCCATGTGAACGCCGCGCGCGGCACCGAGGTGGCAATGGTCGGGATGCGCGCCTCATGCCAGCCGATACCGGTATTGATGATCGTGGCGCCCGCCTTCTCGATCTCTTTCGCAAGCTGGACCACCTCGTCAAAGGAAGACCCGTTTGGAACAAGGTCGATCATCGACAGCCGATAGATCACGATGAAGTCCGGCCCCACCGCGGCGCGCACAGCCTTGACCACTTCGATCGGCAGACGCATTCGGTTTTCATAGGAACCACCCCAGCGATCCTCACGCTTATTTGTATGGGTGACCAGAAACTGGTTGAGGAAATATCCCTCGGACCCCATCACCTCAACCCCGTCATAGCCCGCCTGTTTGGCACGGGCCGCGGCGGTGGCAAAGTCGGCAATCTGTTTCTGGATCCCCTCCTCATCCAACGCCTTTGGCGGGAAAGGAGAGATCGGTGATTTCACCGCGCTGGCCGACACGCAATCCGGCCCGTAGGCATACCGCCCGGCGTGAAGGATTTGCATGGCGATCTTGCCACCCTCTTCATGCACCCGGTCAGTGACCGACTTGTGGTTGGCAATATCGGCGTCTGTGTAAAGCCCCGCCGCCCCGGGGAACACGCCCCCTTCGGCATTTGGGGCCATCCCCCCGGTGACAATCAGCCCGGCCCCGCCACGCGCCCGCGCACCGTAAAACGCAGCCACCCGCTCCCAGTCACCGCGCTCTTCCAGCCCGGTATGCATCGACCCCATCAGAACGCGGTTCTTCAGCGTGGTGAAGCCGAGATCAAGTGGCGCAAGAAGGTGGGGATAGCTGGTCATGGTGGGATCCTGTGATTGGCATTCGTCCCAACACATTGACGTGCACGTAAAGCTCTGTCACCTGAAACGCAGCGTAAATCTGCAAAATTGCCTCAGGACCGCCCCAGCGCAAGACAGAGATCTTCTAGCTCATCGGGAGAGAAGACCGCGATCCCGGCCAACCGCAGCGCGGATGTTGTGACCCCATGCCCCGCCCGCTTTTGCCCATCATGGTGCCCACTATAAAGAACCCGCGACCCGCAGGAGGGGCTGGCCTCGGTCAACAGCGCATGGGTGCAATTCTGCGCAAGGGCGAAGGTCACGGCCTTTTGGGCCCCTTCGATAAACGCAGCGGTCACATCTTCGCCGCTGAGATCAAGCACACGCGCGCGACCAGCAAGAACATCATCTCCGCAAAATCCGGGTTCGATTTCGGCGGGGCTGCGCGGCACCGGAAGGCCCCCCGCCAGTTCCGGACAGAACGGGATCAGTTCAGCCAGCCGCTCCAGATGTGGCAGCGGATCGCCCGGCAGCATTTTGGCCTGTCCGTCATAGCGCACTTTCTGCCCCAGCAGGCAGGCACTGATCAAGACGCGGGTCCGCTTTGACATCCGGTCACGCAGTTTCCAGGCAATGTTTGCGAAATGCCCGTTTCAGCATATCAAGCTCAGCGCGCAGCAGGTCCATCTCAGCCAGAACATCGTCATCAAGCGGCTGACCGACCACGACAGAGAAATGCGAAAGCTTTTCACCACTGGCCTTGTCACCGATCACGAAGGTCTGCACGCCCTCGCTCAACAATTCAGACGGAATCGGCACGCGCACAAGATAGCGGCTGGCCTGATCGGGGAGCGGTTCCACCGATGCCCCCAGCAAGGGCTTTGCCAGATGGGACACTTCGATTTCAGGCAGGGAAGAGCCGCCAGTCACCGTTAGCTCGCCTTCCCAGACCCCTGCCAGAATGCGCGCTTTTGTCAGGGTCATTTCGGCCATGTTGGTTCCTTTCGGCAGCGATTAGACTTCGGCACGCGGGCGGCGGCTGAATGTGAGATCGCGCAGCACAATCTGGCTCATCTCCGGGTTTTCGATCACCAGGTCGATCCACATCCGCTCGACGCGCTTTTCGTTCATATTTGTGTAGGCAAGATCAAATTCGATCTCAACCTCCGCGCGGTCGGTTTCATCCAGATCCCCAAAGGGCAGCTCACGCACCAGTTGCTCGGTATTGGGGCCATGCTTGATATTGAGGCGGGCAAAGACTTCCAAAGGTTTTTCCATCTCAACCACGGCATTCATGCGCACCAGATGGCGCCGCTTTAATCCCTCTACGGCGCTTTGCGGCATCTCGATCACGAGGGACAGAAACGAGCCATCAAAGCGGAACACATCCATGCGCAAGCCAAACGGGGCCAGGTCACTTTCGCGGGTATTGCGCACCTGGCGCATGGTCAATTCCGAATTTCGGCAATCATGAAACAGCATCACCTCGTCGCCAAAGCTCGATTTGCTGGGCGCGGCTGCGATCCCGATCGGGGCGATCGGCTCGCGCCACAGCTCGGGGCGATAGGACCAGTCACTATAAAGCGGTTTGGCAAAGGCGTTGGACCCAATCAAAGGCAGCGCAAGGCGACTGTCGGCAACCCGGATCACCTGGTCCAGCCTGGCCCGCAAATGCCGCGCCCCGGATCGCATGACACGCAGGGACGCAAGGTCTGCCCCTTTTGCAAGACGCGCCAATTTCGTCCAGTGTCGGGTGGCCCTCCATTGAATAAGGCGATGTCTAAGTCCGGTTGCGTATTTGGCCATGAGATCAGTTCTGCTGCGGTCCGTTCAATTAGATCCGTGAGGATGGGATTCGGTTAACTCTTTGACACTGCCATATTTATGGCGATTGTTTCCATATTCAAACCGAATAGTTTCAATTCAGCAAACGCCGAAAAAACTTCGCCGGTCCGGTTTGTGCCCCAGGTGGCGCTGCGGCCATTTCTGTCTTGGGGTTTCCCGCCTGCATTTGCGCAAGAAACGCCAACAGGATCGCCTCGCCATCTCCTTCAGAGCGGGTGACTCCGGCAAATTCCGAAACATTAAGCGCCACCACAAAGGCCCCATGCAAGAACAGTGCGCGCCATTGCGTTTTGGTCAGTTCGCCCACCGGTTGGGGGCCCCGTGTCTTGGCAATCAGTGCCGTTCCCTGCTGGCGCGACGACAGGATTTCTGCGCCCTCCCCAAGGGCCGCCTGCATCATGTCGACCTTCAGTTCACTTGCAATTTCCCTTTGAGAACGGGTTGCCAAAGCCTCTACCCGCTGGATCGATGCTGACAACAGAAACCGCGGGTCCCGCGCCTGTTTCCGACCGGAGAGGGACGCACAGGGGCCAAGGGGGACAAAGGCGCTGGTCTCATCTTCGCGAATGCCAGAACGGATCACGCAAAACCCCGGCGGACCGGCCACCTGCATTCCCCCCTGAAGCACAGCCTGTTTCTTGGGCGCCGCCGCCCCGGACAACACCTGCCCGCCTCCGGCGACGCATGCCGACAGGCCCAGAAACCACATCAATACCAATAAATTACGCAAGGAACGCCCTCCATTCTTTCCGACATACAAGAGCGAATTCGATCGGACAAGCCGTCGATCTTTCACTTTTCCCCGTTGCGACCAGACCCACGCAGGCTACAGTTGAGAGACATGTATAAGGACCCCATTATGAGTGATGTTTCCCTCCCATCCTCCAGCGTGGATGCGTTTTGGACGCCTGCACAGCGCTTTCCCCAACTGTGGCGCAGCCTTTTGGGGTTGTTCCTGATACATGTCACTTTTTTCGCGGCCACCTTTGGTATCATCCTGGCAGGCGGTGCCCTTCTTGGCTTCAACCCGCAATCGGTGCTCGACGCGGATACCCCCGCCAAAACCATGGTCTTTTTCGCCACCTTTATCGGCTATCACATCGGCCTGTGGCTGGTGGTGCGGTTTTTGCATAAACGCCCCTATCGCAGCCTGTTCGGGCCGACATGGAAGATCCGCTGGCGCCATTTTGCCTATGGGATGATTGCAGCCCTGACCGTTGCCGTGGCAACTGCGCTGATCGAAACCGGTGGCCATCTGCCGGGGACAGGCATCACCCCGCCGGACATATTCCGGCATATGGGCTTTGCCCACTGGATCACCCTCCTGCCCTTTGCGCTTGGGTTGATTTTCCTGCAGATCATGGCGGAAGAGCTGGTGTTTCGCGGCTACCTGCTGCAACAGCTGCGGGCACGGTTTCAGCGTTTCTGGATTTGGGGTCTGCTGCCATCGCTCATCTTCGGGCTGCTGCATTTTGACCCCACGACCTATGGCATAAACGCCTATTTCTACGTGCTGCACACGACGGTGGTCGGCGTTATCCTGTCCCTGATCACATTGCGCACCGGCAATATCGGCGCCGCTGCCGGGCTGCATATGGCCAATAACAGCACATTGCTGGTTCTGGGCAATGAAGGCAGCCTCGACGGCTTGTCATTGTTCCTGTCCGCCCCGGACCTGACCAGCCCCTATGTCGGCGCGTCGATCCTGATGCAGACCACCGCCAGCGCGCTGGCTTTTGCAATCTGGTGGCGGCTGGCCCCCCGAACGCCAAAAAACCCTCAGGCAATTGCAAATGCCGTCGGGGAAGATTAACTAGGCCCAAACGACGAAGGATATGGCGATGAACTGGATCTCGAACTACGTCCGCCCACGCATCAATTCCCTGTTCTCGCGCCGCGAAGTGCCCGAGAACCTTTGGACCAAATGCACGGAATGCGGCACGATGCTCTTTCACCGGGAGCTGGCCGAAAACCTGAATGTCTGCACCAATTGCGATCACCATATGGCGATCACTCCGCGTGACCGTTTCATCGGTCTGTTTGATGGCGGCGTCTTCGCCGAGGTCGAGGTGCCGGCGCCGATTGACGATCCGCTCCAGTTCAAGGATCAGAAGAAATACCCCGAGCGTATGAAAGGGGCCCGTAAATCCACCGGCGAGCGCGAAGCCATGCTGGTGGCCGAAGGCGAAATCGGTCGCACGCCCATCGTGGCGGCGGCGCAGGATTTCAGCTTCATGGGTGGCTCCATGGGCATGTATGTGGGCAATGCGATCATCGCCGCTGCCGAACGGGCCGTGGCCCTGAAACGCCCGCTGGTCCTGTTCTCAGCCGCAGGTGGCGCCCGGATGCAGGAAGGCATCCTGAGCCTGATGCAGATGCCGCGCACCACGGTGGCGGTCCAGATGCTCAAGGAAGCGAACCTGCCCTATATCGTCGTGCTGACCCACCCGACCACCGGTGGCGTGACCGCCTCTTACGCCATGCTGGGGGATGTGCATATTGCCGAACCCAACGCCCTGATCTGCTTTGCAGGTCCGCGCGTGATTGAACAGACCATCCGCGAAAAGCTGCCCGAAGGGTTCCAGCGCGCGGAATACCTGCTGGATCACGGCATGCTCGACCGCGTCACCCACCGCAAAGAGATGAAATCGGAACTGGTGACGATCCTGCGGATGCTGATGGGCCTCGGGCCTGCCGTGGCCGGCGATCTGCCTGCCCCAAGCCCTGCGGAAGACACCCCGAAGGAAGAGGCCCCCGCTGCGGCCGACGCCTCGGCCTCCGAGGAAAGCTCTGACAAAAGCTAAGCCTGGCACAGACCCGTTCTTTGCCCGCAATACGTCGTAAACTGTCCCTCCTGCCCGCATGAAATCGGGTAGGAGATCACAAATCGTGACCACAGCATCCGAGACATGCCCCCATGACCAACGCGCCTTCTTCCGACATTATCCTTGACCGCATGATGGCCCTGCACCCGAAGATCATTGATCTCACGCTGGATCGTGTCTGGCGCCTGCTGGAGCAGGTGGGCAACCCGCAGGACAGATTGCCGCCGGTGATCCATCTGGCTGGCACCAATGGCAAAGGGTCAACCCAGGCCATGCTGCGCGCGGGGCTGGAAGGGGTGGGCAAGAAAGTGCACGCCTATACCTCGCCCCATCTGGCCCGCTTTCACGAGCGCATCCGGTTGGCAGGCGAACTGATCACCGAAGACGCCCTGAGCGAAGTGCTGGATCGCTGTTATGCCCGCAATAATGGCGAGAACATCACCTATTTCGAGATCACCACCGTGGCCGGCCTCATGGCCTTTGCCGAAACGCCCGGGGATTACACGCTTTTGGAAACGGGGCTGGGTGGGCGGCTGGATGCCACAAATGTGGTGGACAGGCCTGCATTGACCATCCTCACCCCGATCTCGATCGACCACACCCAATTCCTTGGCGAAACCCTCACCGCAATTGCCGGTGAAAAGGCGGGTATCCTGAAGCGCGGGGTGCCCTGCGTGGTTGGGCCGCAGCCCGAGGAAGCGCTGGAAGTGATCGAAGCGCGCGCAGCCAAACTGGGATGCCCGCTCTATGTGCACGGGCAGCATTGGCATATGTGGGAAGAGCGCGGGCGACTGATCTTTCAGGATGAAAACGGGCTCTTGGACCTGCCCCTGCCTGCCCTGATTGGCCCACACCAGATCGAAAATGCCGGTGCCGCCATTGCCGCGCTGCGCGTATTGGGGTTTGACGAAACCGCCTGCGAAGCCGCCATGCGTGACGTAACCTGGCCCGCCCGGATGCAACGGCTGAAAACCGGGCCGCTGGTCGACGCCGCAGGAAAGGCCGAGCTGTGGCTGGATGGCGGGCACAACCCCGCAGCAGGCGAAACCCTGGCCAAGGTTCTGGCGGATCTGCCCGAGCGTGCAACCCATCTGATCTGCGGTATGCTCAACACCAAGGATATCGCGGGTTATCTGCGCCCGCTGGCCGCTGTTTCCGACAGCCTGACCGCCATTTCGATCCCCAACGAAATCAACACCCTGCCCGCCGAAACAACCGCGGCTGAGGCCAAGGCCGTGGGAATGGAGGCAAAAACCGCCGACAGCGCCGAGGCGGCCCTTAGGGCACTTGTGGCCAAGGACCCCAATTGTCGCGTCTTAATTTGTGGCTCACTTTACCTTGCAGGCGACATTCTGAAGACCAATGGGTGATTTGCCTGAACGGCCAAATCACCCACCAAACCAGCGGCTCTTCCCCTAAACAGGTGAAAAAAATTTTTCGTTTTGTTTCAAGGAGAAGTGAGCTTTGCGATTCATCCCACTGAAACGATTCGGTTTTTCGGGGTTGGCCCTCAACAGCCTATGGCACACCCCAGAATATTGACGAATTACACCTCCATGCTCTATATATAGGGCATTCTACGGGCAATAAGTTCGATTTAGCGGACAGGCCTGTCGAGCAGTACAGATAGACTTGGGGGGGTCTCATGGTTCGTTTCGCGGTAGGCGCCATGTTGGCGCTTGTGGTTGCGGCTGCGCCCAGTTTCGCGCAGCAACTCAACATCACGAAAGATAAGGCGAATGCCAGCTTCGTGATCAAGGGCAAGCCGATCACAATTACCCGCAACCTGACCCCTGACGCACCACTTCCCCCCGATTTCTCCCAATCCTCAGCCCTGTGCCCCCCTTCTTGCGTGACCGCAATGGAAGCCGCCCCCGGCGTGAGCACCGTGGGGGAGCTGGAGGTGATTGCATTCCTCGAACATGAAGTGGCGTCCGGCCAGGGATTGCTGCTGGACAGCCGTTCACCCGACTGGTTTGCCA
This sequence comes from Aliiroseovarius crassostreae, assembly GCF_025137635.1. Lineage (NCBI taxonomy): Bacteria > Pseudomonadati > Pseudomonadota > Alphaproteobacteria > Rhodobacterales > Paracoccaceae > Aliiroseovarius > Aliiroseovarius crassostreae. Next base: position 2,502,788 of record NZ_CP080772.1, read on the forward strand.
AGGGATCTATCCCCGGCGCCCTGAATGTTCCGGCCGAAACCCTCACGGACAAGAACCCCTATCGGGACGAAATTCTTCGAGCACTTGGGGGCGTTAAGACTGGTCCCACATGGGACTTCATAAACGCAACACCCCTGATGATTTTCTGCAGCGGGCCCAGATGTGACCAAAGCCCCCGCGCCATCCGCGCCCTGATCAACACTGGCTATCCGGCACACAAAATCCGCTATTACCGGGGTGGAATGCTGGTGTGGTCCTCATTGGGATTGACCATTACCCCTAACATGAACTGAGACTTCGGATGACGAGAAACGAAATCTATAAATATGCCCTTATCGGGGGTGGGTTTTTCTCCGCCGTTCTGATCCTGATCCTGCTGCAGCCCGATACGCCCGACATGGAAACCGCCCTGCCTTCCGTGCCGCAGGCCGCCCCCCAGGAAATGGCTGAACCGATCAGCCAGGTCACCACCGTCTCGGCCAGCGTCGACACCCCGACGTCACAGGCGACACAAAAACCCGCCAGCGACGACCTTCTGGACCTTACAAACTCGGTGCTGGCGGGGTTGGGCGTGGAAAAAACCCCACCCGAAACTGAAATCGATCCGTTGCGGGTGATGACCTCATCCGTTCTGGCCGGACTGGGCGTCCCCCCAATCACGGACAGCAAGGCACCTGAAGGCACGCCCATATCCCAGGCTTCCGATGACCAGATCCGCGCCCTTCTAAGCGAAGCGATTGATCGCGGAATGATATCCGTGCCCGCAGCGATGCGCACGGCGGAAGGTGAGATCGACAAGGACACGCTGATCAAACAGCTGGCCCGCGCGGCCACCGGCGAAACAACCCACCCGCCAAGTGATGAGCTGATTGCCGGCGGCAAAGGCGTCGAAGTTCGCGTGGTCCAGCAGGCAGACAAGACATTTCAATATCGGTTCTACACGGTGCAGCGCGGCGACAGCCTGGGGGCCATTGCCCAGAAATTCTACGGTGATGCAGGTGAATACACGCGCATTTTTGACGCCAACCGCCGGCTGTTGCCGACCCCGGATCAAATTCGGGCCGGTCAGCGCCTGACCATCCCCTCGCTGAGCACCGGAGCATAAGGCATTTCAACCTCAGCCATGGCAGGGAAAAATGCTGCAAGCGCCGCTCTCATCCAGAGAGGAGGCGGGGATAAGCTCAGCTTCCCCAATCCTTGTCCTGCATTTCGCGCAAACGGCTGGCGGTGCGTTCGAATTCGAACGACCCCTCCCCCTCGACATAGAGCATCTCCGGCAGGGCCGCTGCCGAGGCGATCAGGCGAACCTTCGCCTCGTAAAGCGCGTCAATCAGCGTGACGAACCGCTTTGCCTCATTGAAGTTGGACCGCGACAGGCGGGGGATATTGTCCAGCACCAGCACTTTCAGCGCATCCGCGATGACAAGATAATCCCCCGGACCAAGCATCGCCCCACACAGGTCATGAAATCCTGCCCGGCCTGCACCATTGCGATACGCGGGAATGACAACATCTCGCCCCTTCACCGACAGGGTCAGAGGCTCCGAATGCCCCCCGGTCATGTCCTGCCAGATCGCATTCATTTCAGCCCGCGCTTCGGCATTGGCCGGTGAGAAATAGACCTGCCCCCCCGCAAGCCGATCCTGCCGGTAATCATTTGGGCTGACCAGCTCATGCACAACCATCTGATCTTTGATCAGTTGGATAAAGGGCAGGAACAGCTGTCGATTGAGGCCATCCTTGTAAAGCTCATCCGGGTGGCGGTTTGATGTGGTCACCACCACCACACCCGCGTCAAACAGCTTTTCAAACAGCCGCCCGACAATCATGGCATCCGTGATATCGGTAATCTGCATCTCATCAAAGGCAAACAGGCGCACATCAGCGGCGACCTTGTCCGCCACCGGACCAAGCGGATCATCCACCCCGGTCTTGCGCGCAGCATTCAAACCCTCATGCACCTCTTGCATGAAAGCATGAAAATGCACACGACGCTTGGCTGGAATATTCAGGTTTTCGACAAAAAGGTCCATCAGCATGGATTTCCCACGCCCAACCCCACCCCAAAGATAAAGCCCCTGCGGCACCTCAACCGGTTTATGAAAAAGTCCGCCAAGAATTCCGCGCTTTCGGGCCGGGGCGGCCTCAAGATGCGCACGAACATCCTCTAACGCAGGCAAAACGGCCTCTTGTGCAGGATCCGGGGTTATGTCGCCCTTACGGGCCAGTTCAGAGTAAATTTCGATCAGACTGGTCATGTCTGATCCATAAAACGTGATGTCAGATAAGGAAAGGTGAACCGACACATCAGAAACCAAGAATTGACCAGCCAGCCGAATTTGAGATGTTTGTGACATGACAGAAACACGCGCGCCCCTCATTTCACCGGTTCTTGTGGCCGGTTGCCTCATCATCCTGGTCGGATTTGCGATCCGCGCCTCTTTTGGCGTGTTCCAGATCCCAATCGCTCAGGAGTTCAACTGGCCACGGGCGGAGTTTTCGCTGGCCATTGCCATCCAGAACCTTGCATGGGGCTTCGGCCAGCCGATCTTCGGTGCCATTGCCGAGAAGCTGAGCGACCGCAAGGCGATCATCATGGGGGCGCTTGTCTACGCCTTCGGGCTTGTCGCCTCATCTTTCGCCGTCACACCTGGTGCCCATCAGCTGCTGGAAATCGCCGTGGGGTTCGGCATCGCCGGCACCGGCTTTGGGGTGATCCTCGCGGTGGTCGGCCGCGCCGCAAGTGACGAAAACCGCTCCATGGCGCTCGCAATCGCCACCGCTGCTGGCTCAGCCGGGCAGGTAATCGGCGCCCCTGTCGCAGAATTCCTTCTGAACATGATGAGCTGGCAGGACGTGTTCCTGATTTTCGCCGCCGCCATCCTCTCCACCCTCGCTCTTCTGCCCCTGATACAGACAGACAGCACCGCAAGCCGGGCAGAGCTGGAAGAGAGCCTCGGCCAGATACTACGCAAAGCTTTTCGCGACCCCAGCTATACGCTGATCTTTCTGGGGTTCTTCTCCTGCGGCTATCAGCTGGCCTTCATCACCGCACATTTCCCGGCCTTCGTAACCGAAATGTGCGGAGCAATCGACCCATCCGGCACATTGGCCTCAATCGGCGTATCCACCACATCTGCGCTCGGGGCAATTTCAATTTCCCTGATCGGACTTGCCAATATTGCCGGCACCCTGCTGGCCGGGTATCTGGGCAAGAGCCTGCCGAAAAAATACCTGCTCGCCGCAATCTATACCGGGCGCACAATTGTCGCGGCCCTGTTCATCATGATGCCAATCACACCAACATCCGTGATCGTGTTTTCCATCGCCATGGGGTCCCTGTGGTTGGCGACCGTTCCGCTCACATCAGGGCTGGTCGCCCATATCTATGGGCTGCGTTACATGGGGACACTTTACGGGATCATCTTTTTCTCACACCAGCTGGGCAGCTTTCTTGGGGTGTGGCTCGGGGGGCGAATGTATGACGCCTTTGGGGATTACACCATGGTCTGGTGGTTCGGCGTGGGCATCGGCGCATTCTCGGCAATTGTCCATTTGCCCGTAAAAGAAACGCCACTCGCAGCCCGCACAGCATAGCCGTCCCCCCCCTTCCTTTTGCTCAAAATATCCCCGCCGGAGGCAAGATATTCCCGAGCAAAGCGAGGCCACCGCCAAGTCCTTCGACCATCAGGTCGTCAGGGCGCGGCAGCTGCTCTTACACTGGCAACGCGGTGGTTTTGAACACGGTCCGAAGCGCGAAACTCGACTGCATGCCCTGCACCCCCGGCAGGCTGGCCAGATACTGCCGATGAATGCGCGCGAAGTCCTCGGTATCTTCTGCCACCACTTTCAGCAGGTAATCGGATTTCCCCGCCATCAGGTGGCATTCAAGCACATTTGGAACCAGCGCCACCTGACGCTCAAATGCATCCAGCACCTCATCCGCCTGACCGGAAAGAGTGATCTCGACAAACACCGTGCTGGGACATTTCATTTTTCGGGCATTCAAAAGGGCGACATAATCCTTGATATACCCCTCCGCCTCAAGGCGCTGGACCCGCCGGTGGCAGGCAGAAGGGGAAAGGTTCACGCGATCGGACAGATCCGCATTTGAGATTCTGCCCGCCTTTTGCAACACCCCCAGGATGCGGCGATCTATACTGTCGAGTTCCATTATCACACAACTTTCTTGCGCCGATTGCGCTATCGTCAGGATTTTCTTCGAGGTTAACATAGCAAGCACCGCAAAATTTTCAAAACAATTGCACCAGGTTTCTGCACAAAATTAGGGCAGTTTACGAACAACGGCGCAGGGAAGAGGAGACACCCATGCTGATCGGATGCCCGAAAGAAATCAAACCGCAAGAATTCCGCGTGGGTCTGACCCCCGCCGCCGCCGGCGAAGCCATTGGGCGGGGTCACTCGGTGATCGTTGAAACCAATGCCGGCATGGGCGCTGGCTTTACCGACGATGATTATGTGGCCGTAGGGGCCACCATTCTGGACACTGCCGAAGAGGTATTTGCCAAGGCAGACATGATCGTGAAGGTGAAAGAACCCCAGGCCATCGAGCGCAAAATGCTGCGTGAAGGTCAGCTCCTCTTTACCTACCTGCACCTGGCTCCAGATCCCGAACAGACCACAGATCTTCTGGAAAGCGGCTGCACCGCAATTGCCTATGAAACCGTGACCGATGATCGCGGCGGCCTGCCGCTGCTGGCACCGATGTCCGAGGTTGCCGGTCGTCTGGCACCGCAGGTCGGCTCCTGGACCCTGCAAAAAGCCAATGGCGGCCGTGGCGTTCTGATGGGCGGCGTGCCCGGTGTTGGCCCGGCCAAGGTTGTGGTCATCGGTGGCGGTGTCGTCGGCACCCACGCCGCCAAGATTGCTGCCGGAATGGGCGCGGACGTGACCGTTCTGGACCGCTCCCTGCCGCGCCTGCGTTACCTTGATGACGTCTATGGTGGGATCTTCAAGAACCAGTATTCCACGGCCGCCGCCACCGCCGAACTGATCCAGACCGCTGACATGGTGATCGGGGCCGTTCTGATCCCCGGCGCTGCAGCTCCGAAACTGATTTCGCGTGAACAGCTGTCCACCATGAAGCCCGGCGCTGTGCTGGTGGATGTGGCCATTGACCAGGGCGGCTGCTTTGAAACCTCCCGTGCCACCACCCATGCAGACCCGATCTACGAAGTGGATGGCGTCATGCATTACTGCGTGGCCAACATGCCGGGCGCTGTCGCCCGCACCTCGACCATCGCCCTTGGCAACGCCACCCTGCCCTTCATGCTGTCGCTGGCCGACAAGGGCTGGAAAGAGGCCTGCAAGGCCGACAAGCACCTGTTGAACGGTCTGAACGTGCATGCCGGCAAGCTGACCTATGCCGCCGTGGGCGAAGCCCTTGGCCTGGACTGCATCACCCCGGAAGAGGCGCTTGCGATCTGATCACCGCCATTGAGAACACAGGACAAGCCCCGCCATCCGGTGGGGCTTTTCTTTTGCGGGAACGGAGGTGCAGAATCAGATGAAAACGTCCCGCAGGGGCGGGCCTCTCCCCAACAAAAAACCCCGCCAAAGGCGGGGGTTTTGTTCGATATGGTAGCGTGGGGCGGACTTGAACCGCCGACCCCAGCATTATGAGTGCTGTGCTCTAACCAGCTGAGCTACCACGCCATCTCATATCGTGGGCGGTGAGTATTCCAAGCCGCGCATGGTGTCAAATGGAAAGTGTATTATTCTCCACCAGCCCGCGCATTTTTTTGCCTCATCCCTTCTTCTGGATCTCGACCGTATGGGGATAGGGGATCGAAATGCCCTTGGCATCAAAAGCTTCCTTGACGGACTGGGTCAGGTGGAACTTCACTTCCCAATAATCCGCGGCTTCAACCCAGACACGGCAGGTCAGGTCGACCGAACTGTCGCCCAGATTGGTCACCCGCACCCAGGGCTCAGGATCCGCAAGCACCCGCGCGTCACCAGACACGACCTCAAGGATCACGTCTTTCGCCACATTGGCATCATCGCCATAGTCGATCCCGAACACCATATCGACGCGGCGGGTATCATGGGCCGAGTAATTGGTGATGATCGCCCCCCAGGCCTGACCATTCGGCACGATGATCTGCACATTGTCCGTAGTGGCCAGCTCCGTCACAAAAAGGTTGATATCCTTCACCGTGCCGGAAGTGCCGTTGATATCCACAAAATCCCCCAGCTTATACGGGCGGAACACAACCAGCATCACACCTGCCGCCAGATCCGACAGGGTGCCTTGCAGCGCCAGACCAATGGCCAGAGAGGCCGCGCCAAGGATGGCAACAACCGAAGTGGCCTCGATCCCGAAGATCCCCAGAACCGCCACCAGCACCATCGCCAGCACAACCCATTTCACAATGCTGGCCAGAAAGTTGCCCAGGGTGGGGTCAATGCCCTTGGTCTGGTTCACACGTTTGCGGGCAAATGCACCAAGGCGGCCGGCCACGATCCAGCCGACAACAAGCACCAGAAGGGCCTGCCCCACATTCAAAATCATCGGGCCCCAGGCCCCGGAAAGAAGTTCACTCATGTCTTTGCCTTATCTCATGCTCCGCTTCGGAGCGTGTTGCACATGAAAAGGGACGGCCAGAAGGCCGCCCCGAATTGACGCCACCCCAAGGGGCAGCAGGTGTTGGTCTCAGGCCTTTTTCAGCGCGTCACGGATCTCGGTCAAGAGCTCCAGTTCGGTGGGACCTGCAGGGGCCTCTTCGGCCACCTCTTGCTCTTTTTCAGCGGCGGCCTCTTTCACCTTGTTGACATAGCGCACCAGCATGAAGACCACGAATGCGATGATCAGGAAATTGATCACGGCCATCACAAAGGCCCCGTAGGCGAAAACCGCAGCCCCGGCTTCGCGCGCGGCCTCAAGCGATGCCCCTTGCGGGACCGAGCCTGCAAGCACCACATAAAGGTTGGTGAAATCCACCCCGCCGGTAAACAATCCGACAAATGGGTTGATCAGATCCCCCACCATGGATTTGACAATTGCCGTGAAGGCGGCCCCGACGATGATCCCGACGGCCATATCCATCACATTGCCCTTGGCAATGAAATCTTTGAACTCTTGCAGCATAACAGCCCCTTTCCCTTGTTCGCGCACCGGTTGACCGGTTGTGTGCATACCCTAATGCAATCACCTGCTGCGTGAAAACAGGGGAAATGGCGTCAAGCACTCCCCTCAGGAGGGCAGGACGCCTGTTTGCACATAGCGCAGGATTTCCGCCACCTGACCGGGGTTGCGGGCCACGGCAAGGGCGGCAGCATCCACCTCTTTCAACGCGTGATCATGGTCTGGTTGCTGCAAAATGATCAACGATTTTCCCTTGGCAGCCGCATAACCGGCATCAAAAGCTGCGTTCCACTGACGGTATTTTTCGCCGAAGCGCACCACCACCACGTCGGCCTCTTCAATGCCCTTGCGGGTGCGGATCGCGTTGATCATCGCCCCTTTGTGGTCGTGCCAGTATTTATTGGGCTCTTCGCCCAGGATCGCCACGCCGCAATCATCCGACGCGTCATGATCGGTCACCGGAGAAGAGAAGCTTACATCCAGCCCGTCACATGCCGCGATGATCTGATCACGCCAATCGGTGTGGATTTCGCCGGAAAGATAAACGGAAAGTGTCATAGGAAGCCCTTTCATCCCCAGACGTTAGACACGCGCCCGCACGGGTGGGCGTGGAACACGCCCGCCACGGGGCGGGCGGGCGTGTACCGGGCCGCAAGGCGCCCCGGCGAAGGAATTAACCCCGCAGGCTGCCGCCAGTGGCCTTCTCGACCTTCTGGACAATCTTCTGGCTAACCGCCTCGATATCCTTATCGGTCAGGGTCGCGTCACGCGGTTGCAGGCGCACGGTGATGGCGAGGGATTTTTTGCCCTCTCCCAGCGAACCGCCGATAAACTCGTCAAAGACGTTCACATCCGTGATCAGCGCCTTATCAGCCCCGGCTGCGGCGTTCACCAGGTTGATCGCTTCCACATCCGCATCCACCACAAAGGCGAAATCGCGCTCAACCGGTTGCAGGTCGGATGCGCCAAGAGCAGCCCGTCCGGTGCCTTTCGACTTCGGGAACGGCACTTTCGCCAGATGCACGGCAAAAGCTACAACCGGGCCTTTTACGCCCGATTGCTCAATGGTTTTCGGGTGCAGCTCACCAAAGGCGCCAAGGATGTTCTTCGGCCCCAGACCCAGCTTGGCCGAGCGCCCCGGATGCCACCATGCGTTCATATCGCGCACGAAGGTCAGTTTGGCGGGCGCACCGATGGCGTTCAGAACGGCCTCGACATCCGCCTTGGCATCATAGGTATCAACCGGGCGACGGGCGCCAAAACGGTCACGCGGGCCGGTGTGACCGACAAGGATACCGGTGACCATCTGCTCGTATTCGTCCGGCTCGCCACCATGGAAAACGGGGCCAACTTCAAACAGGGCCAAATCCATGAACCCGCGCGCTTGGTTGCGGGCCGCAGCCTGCAACAGACCGGGCAGCAGTGAGGGGCGCATGTGGCTCATCTCGGACGAGATGGGGTTGGCCAGCGCAACATTATCTCCACCAGTTCCGAAACGCTCGGCGCTGGCCTGATCAATGAAGCTGTAGGTCACGCATTCGTTGTAACCCAGCGCCGCCACGGTGCGCCGCGCGACGCCTTCGCGTTTCTGCATCGGGGTCAGGATCGCTTTCGGCACCCCCACATGGGCACGCGCGAGCGGCTTGCCAACCAGCTTGGTCAGCGAGGCCACACGGGCGACTTCCTCAACCAAATCCGCCTCGCCCAATACATCAGGCCGCCATGACGGCACATGAGCCATATCGCCTTCCAGCTTGAAGCCCAGCGCGGTCAGGGTCGCACGCTGCTCATCTGCCGGAATGTCCATCCCCACCAGCGACTGCACACGGTCTGTGTCGAGCTTATAGGCGCGGGCCACATCCGGCACCTCACCGGCAACAACCACATTCGAGGCTTCCCCCCCGCAGAGATCAAGGATCATCTGGGTCGCCGCTTCAATCGCCGGGGCGTTATAGGCCGGGTCAATGCCGCGTTCATTGCGGTAACGCGCGTCCGAATTGATCTTCAGCGCACGGCCGGTTTTCGCAATCTGGATCGTGTCCCAAACGGCGGCTTCAAGGAAGACATTGGTGGTCTCGAACGTCGCACCCGTGGGCAGGCCGCCCATGATGCCACCGATGCTTTCCACACCCTCGGCGTCCGAAATCACAACGGCGCCGGCGGGGAAAGTGTATTCCTTCTCGTCCAGCCCCATGAGCGTCTCGCCACCCTTCGCGCGGTGCACACGCAGGTCGCCCTTGACCTTATCCGCGTCAAACACGTGCAGCGGGCGGTTCATGTCATAGGTGAAGAAGTTGGTGATATCGACCAGGGCCGAGATCGGGCGCAGCCCCACCGCTTTCAGACGCGCCTGCAACCATGCAGGCGACGGGCCGTTCTTCACGCCTTTGATCAGACGGCCCATGAAAACCGGCGCGTCATCACGGGTATCATCGTCAATGGTGACATTGATCGGACTGTCAAAGCTGCCTTCGACCTTGTGATCCTTGAGCGGCTTCAGCGTGCCCAGACCACGGGCGGCCAGATCCCGCGCAATGCCGCGCACGCCCAGCGCATCGGGGCGGTTCGGCGTGATCGCAATCTCGATCACCGGATCGACCTTGGTCGGGTCATTGGCGGCCAGCCAGTCGACGAATTTCTCGCCCACTTCCCCCGAGGGCAACTCGATAATGCCGTCATGTTCTTCCGACAGTTCCAGCTCGCGCTCGGAGGCCATCATGCCATGGCTTTCCACGCCGCGGATTTTGCCCACAGACAGCGTCACGTCGATGCCGGGCACATAATCGCCGGGCTTGGCCAGCACCACGGTGATGCCTTCGCGCGCATTGGGCGCGCCGCAAACGATCTGCTTTTCGCCTTCGTTGGTCTCAACCTTGCAGACCCGCAGACGATCCGCATCCGGGTGTTTCTCGGCCGACGTGACCTTGGCAATGGTGAACGCCCCCAGACGGTCCACAGGGTTGAAAATCTCTTCGACCTCCAGCCCCAGATCGGTGCAGGCCTCAGCGATTTCATCAACCGAGGCTTCGGTGTCGAGGTGGTCTTTCAACCAGGAGAGTGTGAATTTCATGTTCGTATCCTCAGTCGTCTGCCCTGACGGCGTTCCTTCGTGGCCCCGGCTTAGCGGTCGGCCAAATCCTCAATCAGTTCGAAATGCTCAAACACAAGCATCATGTTCGGGTCAAACCCACCGTTGCGGGCGAAATAGGCTTCGTGCCCTTTGCGCCACCCGGCCAGGTCGTCATCTTCGCCTTCCGCCAGCGCCATCTCTTCGGTCACGTCGCAGAAGCGGATTTCCTGCACTTTCACGGTTTTGATCACCAGAGCGGGGGTGCCATCCCAGTTGGCGGCAATATCGGTGCGGCCCACGACGGGCATCGCTTCGGGTTCGTCCTTGAAATCGGCCAGCGCGCCGCAGGTGGCGCGTTTCTTGCCCGCGCGGACAAGGTCGATCAGGCGTTTGGACAGTTCGGCGCTGTCGCCAAACTTGAACGTGCCCGCACCGGGATAGGTGACCTGCAGGTCTTCCATCTCATCGGTCATGTCTTATCCTCATCCTCTGCTGGGTCTGCCGATTTGGATGTGTCATCATCCGCTTGGTTTTCCATCGAGTGATCAATGGATCGCGCAAGCCCACGCATGCCCCAGAGGACAAGCAAGGCCATCGCCAAAACCACAATGACATTCATCCAGATCGGCATCAGCGCAGGTGCTCCGTATTGCGACACGCGCTGGCGGTTGCCGTGGTGTCGAGGTAGTCTTTCAGCCAGGAGTTGGTGAATTTCATATTTTGGTATCCTTCACGACCTAACTTGGTGGGGCACATTGACGAAGCGTTGAGCTTCGGCAATGAAAAACTTTCTGCTCTCATCGAGTTCTGACAGAACGATAGCCACCGAATCTCTCATTTCTTGGTTGGGCTGCGCCATGTATTCAAATAGTGCTTTTGTGTACTTGCTATTGAGCTTGACCATTTTATCAGAAGCCTCAACCAAAGGAATTGGCGCGGCATAGAGCAAAAGCATTGAGTGCAATTGACTACCCTGTGCTAACTTTCGAGCAACAGCTACCTGCGGGCTCTCTCCATGAGAGATTTCGGCTGGCGAACTGATAGAGCTGGAAACGAACTCCACCAACTCTGCACAAATCCGTCTGATATCATTCGCGTGCGCAATCTTCTGATCTTGTAGTTTCTGCCTATTATAGACTTTCATCGCAATGAAGAGAGCCGTGCCCGATGCTACTATTGATGCAGCAAGCGTAAGCACCCCCTGCATAACACGAACATCTAGGCTGAGGAGGCATTCCATCACCTACTCAGCCCCCCACGCATGGTCGGCACGTCCAGCGAGGCAAAGCCATAGTGGCGCAGCCAGCGCAGGTCTGAATCGAAGAAGGCGCGCAGGTCGGGGATGCCGTATTTCAGCATGGCCAGACGGTCGATGCCGAGGCCAAAGGCAAAGCCCTGCCATTCGTCGGGGTTCACACCCGCCGCCGACAACACTTTCGGATGCACCATGCCGCTGCCCAGAATTTCCATCCAGTCGTCGCCTTCGCCCAGCTTCAGCGTGCCGCCTTCCCAAGAACAGCGGATGTCTACCTCGGCCGAGGGTTCGGTGAAGGGGAAATGCGAGGCGCGGAAGCGCAGTTCGATACCGTCGATTTCAAAAAACGCACGGCAGAATTCCTCCAGCACCCATTTCAGGTTTGCCATCGAGATGTCTTTGTCGATCGCCAGCCCTTCAACCTGATGGAACATCGGCGTGTGGGTCTGGTCGTAATCCGAGCGGTAGACACGGCCGGGTGCAATCACGCGGATCGGCGCGCCGGTCTTTTCCATTGCACGGATCTGCACCGGCGAGGTGTGCGTGCGCAGCACATGCGGCGGGCGATTGTCACCCTCATCGCGGTGCATGTAGAACGTGTCAAACTCCTGCCGCGCGGGGTGGTGCGGCGGGATATTGAGCGCGTCGAAATTGTACCAGTCGCTTTCAATCTGCGGCCCTTCGGCAACCGAGAAGCCCATGTCGCCGAAAATGGCCGAAATCTCCTCGGTCACCTGGCTGATCGGGTGGATCGTGCCCTGACGTGCAGGGCGGCCCGGCAGGGTCACATCCAGCCATTCGGTGCGCAGACGTTCGTCAAGGGCTGCATCGGCCAGCGCGGATTTCTTGGCGGAAATGGCCGAGTTGATCTCGTCCTTCAGCGCATTCAGCTTCGGGCCCATCACCTGGCGTTCCTCGGGCGTCATCTTGCCCAGCTCACGCATTTTCAGGGCCACTTCGCCCTTCTTGCCCACGGCCTGCACGCGGATATCTTCCAGTGCGGCCTCATCCGCGGCCCCTGCCACGGCATCGATATATTTCTGCCTCAGATCGTCCATCTTCGTCCCTTGGTTTGCTGCCGATGGATTGCCATCGGATCACCCCCGGGGGATGCCCCGGTTTGCACCCTGCCGTGCTACCTATTGAGGCACGAAAACGCAAGTATGCGTGGGCGATCACAGGGGCAAAGCCGCCATTCGCCCGGACAGGAAGGTCTTTTCCGCCACGGATGTGGTCAGGTCGATGGCTTGCCGGTAGTGATCTGCGGCTTCTTTCGCCCGGCCAAGCCGCGCCAGAAGGTCAGCCCGACAGGCATGGAAAGGTTGATATCGGCCAAGACCCGCATGGGTGGGCAGGCCATCCAACTGCGCCAATGCCACGTCAGGCCCCTGAAGATAGGACAGCGCCACGGCCCTGTTGATATGGACCACCGGGTTCGGGTGCCGGGCAAGCAACAGATCATAAAGCGCCACGATCTGCGCCCAGTCGGTGCGGTCAAAATCCGGTGCCTCTGCATGCAGCGCGCTAATTGCGGCCTGTAACGCATAGGGGCCGGGCGGCCCCACGCCCAGCGCCTGCTTTACCAGCGTTATGCCTTCACGAATACGCGGCTTGTCCCAGCGGGCACGGTTCTGCAGCTCAAGCGGGACATAGGCCCCGTCTTCATCCATTCGGGTCAAACGGCGACTATCCCCCAGCAACATCAGGGCGAGCAGCGCCTTCACCTCAGGATCGGCTGGCAGGAGGCACGCCAGAATGCGCCCCAACCGGATCGCCTCACCCACAAGATCTGCGCGGGTCAGTTCCGCCCCGCTGGACCGGAAACCCTCGTTGAAAATGAGGTATATGACCCGCAGCACCGCATTGAGCCGCTCTGGCAAATCCTCCGCATCCGGCAATCTGAACGGAATGCCCGCCTGCTGGATCTTCTGTTTGGCACGGGTCAGGCGGGCGGCCATTGTTTCGGGTTTGTCCAGATAGGCGGCAGCAATTTCCGCGGTGGTCAGCCCACCGATGGCCCGCAGGGTCAATGCGGTGCGGGTCTTTTCCTCAAGTGCCGGGTGACAGCAGGTGAAGATCAGCTCCAGACGATGATCGGGGATCACGCCCATGTTGACCCCTTCCTCGGACCGGGTCTGATCCAGCCATAATGCAAGTTCACCTTCTTTGCGGCTGGCGGTCTGCGCGCGGCGCAACCGATCCAACGCCTTGCGTCGGGCCACGGTCAACAGCCAGGCATCCGGGTGACGCGGCAGGGATTTGGGCCAATGGGAGAGCGCCTCGACCACCGCATCCTGCAGACTGTCTTCCGCCAGCGCATAATCCCCCAGCCGGGCAGTTAGCACAGCAAGGAGGCGCCCCCAGTTTTCGCGGATCAGACGATCTATGCTGAGGGCAACCGGGGGCGTCATAAGGGATCAGTCGAAGATCATCACGGGACGCACTTCAACCCGACCGTAGGCAGCGTCGGGGATCTTGGCGGCATAGTGCAGGGCTTCATCCAGATCCTCACAGTCGAGGATATAGAAGCCGCCCAACTGCTCTTTGGTTTCGGCAAAGGGGCCATCCACGATTTCGGTTTTGCCGCCCCGGACAGACACGGTGGAAGCGGTCGCCACGGGTTGCAGCGCGTCCCCCGAGAGCATTTTGCCCGCATCCTGAACCTCTTTGGTGAAATCCATATAGCCCTGCATATAGGGCCCAAACTCCTCAGTTCCGGGCTGCGGGCCATTATCTTCGGCGTTGTAAATCAGAAGCATGTATTGCATTTGGTTTCCTTTCTGAAATGGGGAAAGGTCAGTGCCTTTCTGGATACCAGACGTTTATGAAACGACCAAATCGACATGTGGAGGACGTTTTTTTGGGTTTTCGGCACGCGCGTGAAAATTCACCCTTCGGCGATCCAATTCAAACCCGTGATGCACACAGCGATTCGGTCTTTTTGCGGGCCACGACACTCTGCTCGACCAATGCAACCGCTTGGCATTTGTCACGCCATTCAACCTTTTTGGTGTCAATTTTCACGACGTGACACATTACTTCATAAGGTGCAATTTTTCATTGTGTGATATTTTTTATCACTACATGATACTCAAACAGCAACATTGACGCCGCCAAAAATGCCTCAGAACCACCAATAATGGCGTCATACACACCGTCTGCTGGAACGCTTTAAACAAGGAGTAAGAACATGATCCGCACCCTCACAATCTCTGCATTTGCCATCGCGCTCTCAGCCGCAGCACCGTCTTTCGCGGGGGACAACAACCCCGGAAACGCCAAGGCAATGGCCGGCGCATTGGCCTCAGGTGTCAACCAGGACCAAGCCACCAAAGACTTCCTTTCCAGCGCCGGCTTCCAGGCGAAAAATCCAAATGCCGCTGTCCCGAGCATGGTGTCGGGTGGTGGCAATGGCGGTTGGGGAAACATCGGTTCGACTTTGACCAGCCCGGATGGCACATCTGTCTCTGGACGTTAAAATTTGATCCATATCCAACCTGAAACGTCAATTTACTTCAGGGTGGGCAAACAATCTGCTCGTGCCCACCCTGAGCTTTTTCACAGTGCGAGAGCAGCCTTCTGATCATCAGAAACACACACAAATCTGGCCTCTGAGAAACGGCCCCGCTATGCGGGCTTATATTCCTGGAAAGTCGCGTTGAGTGCGCCCAAGGACCACTTTCCCCGTGCATCCCAAGCACCAAAGCTTCCACTCGCCCAAAACAGAAAAAGCCGCAAGGTTTCCCCTGCGGCTTTGATCTTGGTGCAATGCGTCCGGCTTAGGCCAGAGCAGCCTTTGCTTTCTCGACGATCGCGCCGAAAGCTTCCGGCTCGTGCACGGCCAGGTCAGCCAGCACTTTGCGGTCGACTTCAACACCAGCCAGGTTCAGGCCGTTGATGAAGCGCGAATAGGTCAGAGCCTCGTCATGCGAACGCACAGCCGCGTTGATACGCTGGATCCACAGGGCGCGGAAATTGCGCTTGCGGTTCTTGCGGTCGCGGGTTGCGTATTGGTTCGCCTTGTCGACGGCCTGACGCGCTACCTTGAAGGTATTCTTGCGGCGGCCGTAATAGCCTTTTGCGGCCTTGACGACTTTTTTGTGACGGGCGTGAGTTGTGGTTCCACCTTTAACGCGGGACATATTCTATACTCCTCTTAGCGGTCGTAGGGCATGTAGCCCTTGACGATCTTTGCGTCGGGGGCGGACAGGGTGGTGGTGCCACGGGCATCGCGGATGAATTTCTTGGTCCGCTTGATCATGCCGTGACGCTTACCGGCTTGGCCAGCGAGGACCTTGCCAGTTGCAGTCACCTTAAAGCGCTTCTTGGCGCTCGATTTGGTCTTCATCTTGGGCATTTCCGTCTCCTTCATGGGTTCGGTTCGGACGCGACTCGGCATGCCACTTGAGCCGGGCGCGCATGAAGTGTGGCGTATAGAAGGGATTCGCCAGTCTGACAAGGGGTATCAGCCCCCATCCAGCACAAAAAACCTGCGCTGGCGCCGCGTGCGCCTCAGTTGAGGATCCGCCCCAATACGGTGACAAACAGATCCGGGATATCCGCAATCGCATATCCGCCGGGCTTTCCCCGAACCGCCATGAAAATCAGCCCCCCTCCGATCAGCACCGTAATGGCGGCCACCCGGGGGGCATGACCATCCAGCATCGCGTTGAGGATGGCCGGGATCGACAGGACAAGAACGCAGATCCCGATCACCAGAAAAAGATCATGTGTCATCTGAATACCCTATATAAATAAGGTATTATTACTCCGCATCCGTGGCGAAAATCAACCTTTCGTCACAGGGGGCCACCCGCAGGATGTTGGTTGTGCCGGGCACGTTGAAGGGCACACCCGCCGTCACGACGATCTGGTCATGCTCTTGCGCCAGCCCCGAGGCGCGCGCGGCCCGGGCCGCCGAAACCACTGCGGCCTTGAAGCGTTTGACCTCCCCCGGGGTGACAAAACAATTGGTGCCCCAGGACAGGCAGAGACGGCGCGCCGTCCCCCGCAGCGGGGTCAGCGCGATGATCGGCACCCGTGGCCGTTCCCGCGAGGTGAGCAGCGCCGTGGTGCCAGACTGGGTAAAACAGCAGATCGCCTTGATGTCGGTGGTTTCGGCAATCTCACGCGCGGCTGCAACGATGGCGTCATTCACGCCCCGTCGCGCGGCCACGCGCTGTGCATCCACCTGCTCGCGGTAGGTGGGATCATTTTCGACCTCGATGGCCACGGCATTCATCGTTGCCACAGCTTCAACCGGATAAGCCCCTGCCGCACTTTCGGCTGACAGCATGACCGCATCGGTCCCGTCATAAATCGCATTGGCCACGTCGGACACTTCCGCGCGGGTAGGCATCGGGCTTTCGATCATGCTTTCCAGCATCTGGGTCGCGACGATCACCGGTTTACCAGCACGGTGGCAGGCATGGATCAGACGTTTCTGGATCGGCGGCACGGCCTGAACCGGCAGCTCGACCCCCAGGTCACCACGCGCAACCATGATCCCATCCGAGGCTTTCAGGATCTCGTCAAACGCATCCACTGCAGCGGGTTTTTCAATCTTTGACAGAACCGCGGCACGGCCCTGCGCCAGCGTGCGGGCCTCTTCCACATCCTCGGCCCGCTGCACAAAGCTGAGCGCAAGCCAATCGACCCCCAGCTGGCAGGCAAATTCCAGATCAGCACGGTCTTTTTCGGAAAGCGCTGCAAGGGGCAGCACCACATCGGGCACGTTCACACCTTTGCGGTCCGAAATCGTGCCGCCCACTTCGACGATGCAATTGGCGTGATCAGCACTGCAATCCTTGACCCGCAGGCGCAGTTTACCATCATTGACCAGCAGGGTAGCCCCGGGCTCAAGAGCTGCAAAAATTTCGGGATGGGGCAGGCAGACACGGTGGCTTTCCCCCGGCGTAGCATCAAGATCAAAGCGGAAGACCTGCCCCTCTTCGATCTCGGTTGCACCGGCGGCAAAAACACCGCAACGCAATTTGGGGCCTTGCAGATCCGCCAGAATAGCGATCGGGCGTTCCAGGTCCTTTTCCACCTTGCGCACCAGCGCGTGGCGTTCGCGTTGCTCGTCATGAGTGCCATGGGACATGTTCATGCGAAACACATCAGCGCCCGCTTCGAACAAGGCCCGAATAGTGTCATAATCGCTGGAAGCAGGGCCAAGCGTGGCGACAATTTTTACATTTCTCTGGCGTCTCATCGGCATTTCCTTTTGGGCGACATCATCCCTCACCCGCTCTATAGCCAATATTGCGGGGCGGTGAAACGATATGTTAGCGCTCTCATCAATTTGTTTCGCGTCACTTTATGCGTGAGGGAACTGGTGCTTTTCCTTGCACTGACGTAAATGGCGGTAAGAGATGACCGTTACAAAACCATGACAGTGCTCCGATGAAAGACGCGATTTTGCATGATGCTTTTGAAATCATTGGCGAGACCCTGACCGGCCGCTGGGTGATTTCCTGCGACCACGCCTCAAACCGGGTGCCGCCCTGCGTCAATGGCGGAGACCTCGGGCTGCCCGAGGCCGATATGAACCGCCATATTGCCTATGATGTGGGCGCTGCCGGGGTTACCCGCCACCTGTCACGGCTGCTTAACAGCCCTGCCATCCTGTCGCGGTTTTCGCGGCTTGTGGTGGATCCGAACCGGGGCGAAGACGACCCGACTGTTCTGATGAAGCTTTATGACGGGTCTATCATCCCCGCCAACCGCCACGCCGATGCCGCCGAGCGCGAGCGCCGCCTTGCGGCGTTTCATCGCCCCTATCACGAGGCATTGGCCGGGGTTCTGGCCGCGCACCCGAACCCGGTTCTTCTGGCAATGCACAGTTACACACCTCAGCTCAAGGGGCGCGAACCCCGCCCCTGGCATATTGCGGTGCTGCACGACAAGGACAGCCGGGTGGCAACGCCGCTATTGGCCCGCCTTGAGGCCGAGGGCGAATGGTGTGTCGGTGAAAACGAACCTTATGGCGGCCATCTGGATGGTGACAGCATTGATCGGCAAGCGTTGAAGCTGGGTCTTCCCAATGTGCTGATTGAGATCCGCAATGACCTGATTGAAACCGAGGCCCAACAGGCCTGGTGGGCAGAGCGGCTTGCACCGATCCTGACGGAGGTACTGGTGGAGAGCGGGCTGTAAGGGGCTTTGCCCACCAGGCCCCCCTCTTGGAGGGAGGCCTCACCCCAAGGTATTTCAGGCAAGAAAAAGGAGAGCACGGTGCCACATGTAAGGATAGAATATGCCGGTGTGACATCGGGAATGCAGCCGGCATGTGAGGCCGTTTTCGAGGCGCTGGCAGCCCATGACGCGATCCCTCATCCCGAAAGCCTGAAAGTGCGCGCCATTCCCTGCGATGCCTATCGTATCGGCACCGACCCTGCCAGTTTCTGCCATGCGGCTCTGGCTTTGCTGCCGGGGCGCAGCGAAACGGTGAAAAGTGAGTTGGCGCAGCTGATCCTTACGGTGCTGCGGCGCCAACTGCCAAATGTCGGCAGCCTGTCCGTTGACGTGGCAGATCTCAGCCCGTCTTATGCGAAAGACGTTTTATAAATGGAGCCCAGGATGGACGACCAGACCCGTATCGAGCTTGAAGCCGCCGCGTTTCGCGCGCTGCGTGCGCATCTGATGGAAAAGCGCACCGATGTGCAGAACATCGACATGATGAACCTGGCCGGGTTTTGCCGCAACTGCCTGTCACGCTGGTATCAGGAAGCGGCGAATGAGCGCGGCATCGAGATGGACAAAACCCAAGCGCGCGAGATCTTCTATGGCATGAGCATGGACGAATGGAAGTCCAAGTATCAGACCGATGCCAGCCCGGAGAAACAGGCGGAGTTCAAGGTGGCTTTCGCTGAAAATGTGGGTGAAGAGAAGGCGTGACCCGCACGCTTTTGATCCTGACGGCCGTATCCGCCGCGCTGACCGTGGCCGGGTTTTATTACCACCCTGCCCTTGGTCTCTTCATGTTCGGTGGCATGGTGCTGATCGGCCTGTCGATCTGGAATGGCGGACAGAAAATGCTGGCGCTTTACCGCGCGCGCGAAGGCGAGGGGTTTGACACTTTCCTGACCGCGCTACCGGATGCGGACCCGGCCATCGCACGCGCAGTCTATGACACAATCCAGCATACCTGCTCCTCGGCCAATAATCCGCTGCCCCTGCGTCCCTCGGATCACGTAATCGACGATCTGATGCTGGATTTGGAAGAGCTGTTTTCCGAGGTTCTGCCCCGGATCATCACCCAAACAAGGCGAGGATCACCAGAAGGGCTTACGGATCTGACGGTTGGCGGGATTGCAAAGCACCTGCAGGATCCTGCGCAATTGCGCACACCCGCTGTTTAAACTTCGATATTTCGCACATAAATTTGCCCCTTATATCTGCTTCAAAAGGAGCAAGACATGAGACAACCCACCTATTTCATCTCCCACGGTGGCGGCCCCTGGCCCTGGATACCCCGCATGCGCCAGATGTTTGCGACGTTGGAGCGATCCCTTGCCGCAATGCCGTCGAAATTGCCCGAACGCCCCAAAGCAGTTCTGATGATTTCAGGCCATTGGGAGAGCAACGGGTTTGACGTGATGTCATCCGCTGCGCCACCCATGGTCTATGACTATTCCGGCTTCCCGCCGGAGACATATGAAATCACCTACCCTGCCCCCGGCGATCCTGATCTTGCGCAAAGGACACAGGATCTGATCCGCGCTGCGGGACTGCCCAGCGCGTTGAATGCAGCCCAGGGGTTTGACCACGGGGTGTTTGCGCCGATGGCAGTGATGTATCCGAAAGCCGATATGCCCACCTACCAGGTGTCCCTGAACAGGACGTACGATCCTGCCCAGCACATGGCACTTGGCCGGGCCCTGGCCCCGCTGCGCGATGAAGGGGTGCTGATTGTCGGATCCGGCCTGTCTTATCACAATCTGCGCCAGATGGGTCCCGAGGCGCGCATTCCTTCAACGGAGTTTGACGCCTGGCTGAACACGGCCATGATGTTGTCACCGGACAAACGTCGAGCCGCAATCCTGAACTGGGAAACGGCCCCGTCAGCCCGGATTGCGCACAAGGAAGAAGACCACCTTGTGCCGCTCTTTGCTGCCCTTGGCGCGGCCGAAGAAGACCCAGCCAGTGTGTGCTACCACGAAGAGGGCATTTTCGGTGGGGTCACCGCCACCAGCTTCCGCTTTGGGTAATACGTGAGAGGGCGACACAAGAGGGCGTTTGTCACCAAGCGTTTCGACTTTCCCCATTTCGGATAAATCACAGATAAAAAACCCCGCACCTTACGGCGCGGGGCGTCATTTCCGGGCAGTGACGCTCAATCACTCGGCCTTTTTCAGGCTTTCTTCCAGGTAAATTTCACGCAGGCGCGCCATGACCGGGCCGGGCTGACCATCCCCCAATGCCACCCCGTCAATTTCGACCACCGGCATCACAAAGGCCGAGGCCGAGGTAAAGAAGGCTTCATCTGCCTCCTGTGCCTCAGCAATTGTAAAGCTACGTTCCTCCACTTCCATCTGCGCCTCGCGGGCAAAGCGCAGCACGGCGGCACGGGTGATGCCATGCAGGATGTCGTTGGACAGGGCACGGGTGATAATTTTGCCCCCTTTGACGATATAGACATTGTTCGAGGTGCCTTCGGTCACATAACCGTCTTCCACCAGCCAGGCATCATCACAGCCTGCCGCCTTGGCCATCATCTTGCCCATCGACGGGTAAAGCAGCTGCACCGTTTTGATGTCGCGACGGCCCCAGCGAATGTCTTCAATCGAGATCACCTTGACCGGCTTTACCGTCTCAGCCAGGCCGGGCTTGTTTTGGGTAAACAGCACCACCGTCGGCTTGACCTTGTCCGCATCCGGGAAGACGAAGTCCCGGTCACTGTCCGCCCCGCGCGAGATCTGCAGATAGATCAGACCTTCGTCAATGCCATTGGCCCGCACCAACTCACGGTGCACCTCAAGCAGGTCCTCTTTCGAAATCGGGCTCTCGATCCCCAGCTCCTTCAGCGAACGTTCCAGACGCACCGCGTGACCTTCAAAATCAATCAGCTTGCCGCCCAGAACCGACGTCACCTCATAAACCGCATCCGCGAACAGAAATCCGCGATCAAAGATCGAAACCTTGGCGTCTGTTTCGGGCAGATAGTCGCCATTCACATAAACGGTACGGGTCATTTGGGTCTCCTCGTTGGAACGCCGCGTCACGGGATGCATGAAAGATTGACGGGGCAGTGGGTTGCTGTCTTGGCTGTTGACATTGAAGTCGTCAGGACTGGCCTAACGGATGATTTTGCAAAGGGGAAGCCTCAATGCCCGCCACACAATCTGCTTTGATCATGCTCGTGGCCGGGATCGGGATCCCGGTATTGGCGGCACTGAATGCGGCACTGGGCCAGCGAATGGGGTCGCCCGTAGCGGCAGGGGTGATCCTTTTCCTGGTGGCGCTGATCACGGCCAGCGCGGTGTTTCTGTTTTCCGGAAGCTCCCTCAAAGGCGCGATCGGCGCCCCTCCTCATCTGTTCCTCGCCGGATGCCTGGTGGCGTTTTACGTGCTGACCATTACCTGGGTGGCCCCCACATTCGGAGTGGGCAACGCGGTCTTTTTCGTCCTGATCGGACAATTGATCTCAGCTGCGATCATCGACCACTGGGGCCTGTTCGGTGCGACGCAGCATCCGCTGACCCTTGCCCGTGCAGGCGGCATCGCGGTGATGGGGGCTGGAGTTTTTCTGACCCAGATCGCCGGGCGCGGTTAAGCTCATCCCCAAAGGGCGGCCTCTGGCGGGTGCACCCCCTTGTCGTCAAACAACAAAGGGGCCTCGCGATCTTCCGCCAGCAAAAGTGGCCCGTCCAGATCGGTCACAACCGACCCCTGCGCAACCAGCACCGCCGGTGCCATCGCCAGGGACGAGCCGACCATACAGCCAGTCATCACCTTGTAGCCATCGGCAAGGGCCGCCTCACGCAGACGCAAGGCCTCGGTCAGGCCACCAGTCTTATCCAGCTTGATATTCACCACATCATATTTGCCTTTAAGCCCCGGCAGGCTGGAGCGGTCGTGGCAACTTTCATCAGCACAGACCGGCACAGGGCGCTCCATCCCGATCAGCGCATCATCCTCTCCGGCCGGTAAGGGCTGCTCCACCAGCTGCACCCCAAGCCGCACCAGATGCGGGGCAAGATCGGCGTAAACCTCGGCGGTCCAACCCTCATTTGCGTCCACGATGATACGCGACTTTGGCGCCCCTGCCCGCACCGCTTCCAGTCGCGGCATATCATCGGGCGTGCCCAGCTTGATCTTGAGCAAGGGACGGTGAGCGTTTTTTGCTGCCTGCGCCTGCATCTCGGCAGGCTCCGCCAATGACAGCGTATAGGCCGTGATCTCCGGCCCCGGGCGAGCTAACCCCGCCAGTTCCCAAACCCGTTTCCCCGCGCGCTTGGCCTCCAGATCCCACAGCGCACAGTCAACGGCATTGCGCGCAGCCCCTGCTGGCAGAAGATCATAAAGTGCCTCACGCGTGATGTCGCCAGACAGCCCCATGATCTCATCCGTCACACTCTCCAACGTTTCGTCATAACGCGCATAAGGCACACATTCGCCCCAGCCCTGATGGTCCCCATCCTTCACCCGCACCGTCAGCACTTTCGCTTCGGTCCGTGATCCACGCGAGATAGTGAACACCTGCGCCAGTTTGAACACGTCAGGAGTAACTGAGATTTCCATGCACCCGCCTTTTTCTTGCCTGAAATACCTTGGGGGTCTGGGGGCAAAGCCCCCAGCCTTCTGATCACATCAACGGCCTATCAGATCGCCGCCAGCGCATCCACCAGCTTGCCCGCACCATAGCGGAACGGATCGGTCGCCGGCAGGCCCATATCGGCCTCAACCTTCGCCAGATAGGCCTTGGCATCCTCATCCGACATGTGCTGCGTGTTGACCGAGATACCAATCACCTGACAGTCCGGGTTTGCCACCTTAGCCAGATTCAGTGCGGTGTCGCGCAGCGCTTCCAGCGAGGGCTGGGTGTATTCCGGCAGGCCGCGCATATGCGCGCGGGTCGGTTCATGGGCAAGCACCAGAGCGTCCGGCTGACCGCCATGGATCAACGCCATGGTCACACCCGAATAGGACACGTGGAACAGCGAGCCCTGACCCTCGATATGATCCCAGTGGTCATCGTCATTATCCGGGGTCAGATACTCAATCGAGCCGGCCATGAAGTCGGCGACCACTGCATCCAAAGGCACACCATCACCGGTGATCAGGATACCGGTCTGGCCCGTGGCACGGAAGGTCGACTTCATGCCGCGTTTGCGCATCTCCGCATCCATGCAAAGGGCCGTGTACATCTTGCCCACGGAACAATCGGTGCCCACGGCCAGGCAGCGTTTGCCGGTCCGCTTTTTGCCATTGGCAATCGGGTAATCCACCTCGGGGATCCGCACGTCATGCAGTTCCTGCCCGGTGGCTTCGGCCACGGCGACCAGATCGGGCTCGTCGGTCAGAAGGTTGTGCAGGCCCGAGGCCAGATCAAACCCTTCCTCAAGCGCCATCACCAGCACTTTCTTCCACTCTTTCGAGATCACACCACCGCGGTTGGCCACGCCAACCACCAGCGTCTTCGCACCTGCCGCCTTGGCTTCTTGCAAGGTCATGTCGGTCAGGCCGAGATCCGCACCGCAGCCCTCCATGCGGAACTGCCCCACGGCATTTTCCGGACGCCAGTCACGGATACCAATGGCGACCTTGGCGGCCAATTGATCAGGCGCATCGCCCAGGAACAACAGGTACGGAGTTTTGATCATGGCCTTGGCCCTTTCCTCTTTTTCGGTGTTAAATATTCCCCAACGGGCATTTTCACGATTCAATGCCGCATTTTTTTGCGAAGGCACGACCGTTGACGACATTTGCACAAGTTTCTTCGTCATTTTGACAATTTGGCGCAAATTCCTTTCGTCAAATTATCACCGGCAGGAATATTGCCGCCGCGCGGCATAATGCTGCGAATGCAAAATCAACTTGCCTTAGCTCGCGCAATTTCATAACGATTGCGCCAAGAAAATCGCAACTTCATTGCTCAGAGGTGACACATGTCCTTCCGTATCCAACCCACCGCCCCGGCCCGCCCGAACCGCTGCCAATTGTTTGGCCCGGGATCAAACACCAAGCTGTTCCCCAAAATGGCGGCTTCCGCTGCTGACGTGATCAACCTGGACCTCGAGGATTCGGTTGCTCCGTCGGACAAGGACGTGGCCCGCGCCAATATCATTGAGGCCCTGAACACGATCGACTGGGGCAACAAATACATGTCGGTACGGATCAACAGCCTCGACACGCCCTATTGGTATCGCGACGTTGTGGACCTGCTGGAGCAAGCCGGTGATCGCATCGACCAGATCATGATCCCCAAAGTGGGTTGTGCTGAAGACGTCTATGCGGTGGACGCGCTGGTCACGGCAATCGAACGCGCAAAGGGCCGCACCAAGCCGGTCAGCTTTGAAGTGATCATCGAATCAGCTGCCGGTATCGCCCATGTCGAAGCCATCGCAGCATCCAGCCCCCGCCTGCAGGCCATGTCGCTGGGGGCAGCTGATTTCGCCGCCTCGATGGGCATGCAGACCACCGGCATCGGCGGCACGCAGGAAAACTATTACATGCTGCGCGAAGGCGAGAAGCACTGGTCCGACCCGTGGCACTGGGCACAGGCTGCCATCGTTGCCGCCTGTCGCACCCACGGCATCCTGCCGGTTGACGGCCCGTTCGGCGATTTTTCGGACGACGAGGGCTACATCGCACAGGCGAAGCGCTCGGCAACGCTGGGCATGGTGGGCAAATGGGCGATCCATCCGAAACAGATCGCTCTTGCAAACGAGGTCTTCACCCCGTCCGAAGACGCCGTCACCGAAGCGCGCGAGATCCTGGCCGCGATGGAACAGGCAAAGGCCAATGGCGAAGGCGCCACTGTCTACAAGGGCCGCCTTGTCGACATCGCATCAATCAAACAGGCCGAAGTGATCGTCGCCCAGGCAGAGTTGATCGCCAATAGCTGATCAGACCTCTCTTCCCCAACTGGCCCTGCCCAAGCGGCAGGGCTTTTTTGTTGGGATCCCGTTTTCCGACCCTCTATGACATACATCAATTATTTAAATTCATATGTGTTTATAAGTTCTCTCGGGCGCTGACTACGCCTTGCCACAAAGGGACGCCTCTTTAATGTAAGAGGTTCGTATGAAACCACTTTTCCTTGCCGCTGCCATGACCTGCGCCATGGCTATCCCCGGTCATGCCCAGCAATCGCAACCCGCCAAAACTGGCCTTTCAGTGCCCGTAATCATGCTGACCGGCATCCTGAATAAAAATCAGGATGTGGTTGGGCTGGATGCAGCGCAGAAAGACATCCTGCAAAACTGGATGGCGTCCATGCCCGCGCAGCGCAAAGCGCTGGAGGAAGAAACCGTGGCCCTTCGCGCAGAGATGAAAGCTGCCATCATCAAGGGGGCGCCGGTCGAAGAACGCCAGGCCCTGGCCGGAAAAATCGGCGCCAATGAAACCACACTGGTGATGATGCGGTCAAATTGCACCGATCACTGGCGCGAGGTGCTGACCCCTGAACAGTTTGCCAAGCTGATTGAAATCGCCACGAAATGAACGGATGGGGCGGAGCCTCTCCGCCCCCCAATATCACGCGAGAGGCAGGCCGAGTTCCGTCAACAAATTCTCGGGAGCCGTTTCCCGCGGATCATTCAGGTAGATCTCAAAACACGGGCTGTCAGCCGGGGTCTCACCCGATCGTGGCAACCATTCCCCGTAAAGCGCGTCATAGCCGGACTTGATCGTGGCATAGGGGCCTTTGAAGGTCAGAACAGCCGCCTGCCCTGCCGGAAGCTCAACACTTTCGAACCCTTCCGGGATCTCGCCAGCCGTCCACTCAGCCCCTGCGAAACTACGCAGATCCGCCTCGGGCACAGCGGCGGGGTCATCAAAATACACGCCGTAGACCTGGCCACATTTCGGCCAGAGCCCCCGCGCGGCGATCATGGCGCCAGAGTATCCAGTGACAGATCGCCGTTTGGATTGTCGTGAATGTGGTTAAGCACCCGGACCAGCCGGTCTTCATATCGCATTTGAGCGTCCCTTCTGACCTTTCCCCCTGTTTCTGCCGCAAGAGCCGTGCATAAATCTTGCCAAACTTCCCTCTGCCCAACCGGGCTCAAGGCGCGTTTTCCGGGGGCTGGCCGTTGCAATGCGGCTTCCCAAGCGTCATATAGCAGGAAACAGGTATCAATCAGGCGTGGCCATGACTCACTATCTCGAATTTGAAAAACCACTGGCAGAAATCGAAGGCAAGGCAGAGGAACTGCGGGCCATGGCGCGAGCCAATGAAGAGATGGATGTGGAAGGTGAGGCCGCAGCGCTGGACGCCAAGGCGGACACATTGCTGAAAGAGCTTTACGAAAACCTGACAGCCTGGCGCAAATGCCAGGTGGCGCGCCATCCGGAACGCCCCCATTGCAAGGATTATATCGACGCCCTGTTCACCGAATACACCCCGCTGGCAGGCGACCGGAACTTTGCCGATGACCACGCCGTCATGGGCGGGCTGGCCCGGATCGGCGATATGCCTGTCGTGGTGATGGGTCAGGAAAAGGGTCACGACACAAAGTCCCGCATCGAACGCAATTTCGGCATGGCCCGCCCGGAAGGGTATCGCAAGGCCATCCGCCTGATGGATCTGGCGGATCGGTTCGGCCTGCCCATCGTGGCACTTGTCGACACACCCGGCGCCTATCCGGGCAAGGGGGCAGAAGAACGTGGCCAGTCCGAAGCCATCGCCCGCTCGACCGAACGCTGCCTCAACGCCAATGTTCCGGTGATCTCGGTGATCATCGGCGAAGGCGGGTCTGGTGGTGCGGTTGCTCTGGCCACGGCCAATACGGTGATGATGCTGGAACATTCGGTCTATTCCGTCATCTCGCCCGAAGGGTGCGCCTCGATCCTGTGGAAAGACGCCGAGAAGATGCGGGAGGCCGCCGAAGCTCTTCGTCTGACCGCGCAGGACCTCAAGAAACTGGGTGTGATCGACACGATTATCGACGAGCCGATGGGCGGTGCGCAACGCGACCGCAAAGGCACAATCGAAGCCGTTGGGAAAGCCATCGAAGAGGAACTGAAGGCCCTTATGGACCGCATGAAGGGCGACGCCCTGAAAAAGGAGCGGCGCGAGAAATTCCTCAAGATGGGGTCGCAGGGCCTTACGGCCTGATCGCAATCCTCCGTCAGAAACAGGAAGGGCCCCGAGAGGGCCCTTTTTTGTCAGATCACCAAAGTGTCTGCGCCGCCTTGCCGGGCCAATCCCGATCAAAGGCCTCCCCATCAAACTCGCCCGAGGACTGTTCTTTCAACATCTCCCCCAGGCTGGGAATATCGGGCGGAGTATGATCCGCACGCCAGAGCCCCGATCGCATGATGGATTTGGCGCATTGGGCATAGATTTCATCAATCTGCACAACGGTCACCAACCCCGGGAGCTTTTCCCCCTGCGCACGCGCAAACCTTTGGCGCAGCGCCTCATCCACCGTCAGACGAGCCCGCCCATTCAGACGCACAACAATATCGACATGCGGCACCATGAACATGAGAGAGACGCGCGGGTCGCGGATAATATTGCGCAGGCTGTCGATCCGATTGTTGCCCCTCCAGTCCGGCAACGCGATATGGCGCTCATCCAGCTCCAACACCACCGGCCCGTCATCCCCCCGCGGGCTGCCATCGGTCCCTTCGGGGCCAATCGTGCTGAGCACGCAGAACTTGGATGCCATGATCCATTTGCGATAGGTGGGGGTCATGCGCTTTGCCACTTTGACAAGCGACGCTTTTGAAGGGGAGGAATAAAGCGCCTCCAGCTCTTCTATTGTTTCAAGATATTCCATGTTCCCCTCAAAACTAGTTTTCTAGTTTTCCTAGAAGTTGCGCTTCCCTGTCTTTAGGTCAAACCCCGCCTCTTCCATCAGTGCGTTAGACCGGGTTTCCACGGCGGCCTCCATCTCTGACATGAAGGACTTAAGGTCCTTGCCCGCCTCAATCCGTGGCAGAAACTCCACCACAGCTGTCCCAGGATATCGCATGATCCCGTGGCGTTTCCAAAACACACCCACATTGGTGGCCGCCGGCACCACGTCCTGCGCCGTTTCCTTGTAAAGCACACCGGCACCGATTTTATACGGCTTCTCTGCGCCTGCGGCCACACGTGTGCCTTGCGGAAAAATCACCAACTGCCCCGGGGCCGCCGCACCGGATTTCACATCCGCCACCATCTGCTTGATCGCCGCCCCGCGCTTGCCGCGATCCACCGGAACCGAATTGGTGTATTTGCCGTAAAGCCCAATCACCGGCGCCCATTTCAGTTGCTTTTTCATGATATATTTCGGACGGGGAAGGACGCTTGCAATCAACAGAATATCAAAGAAACTCTGATGCTTGGCTGCAATGATCACCTCATCTTGCGGCACGTCCCCCCGGATTTCGGACTTCAGCCCCACCATCCAGGACGCCGTCCAGCGCACCCAATTGCAATAGGCGCGGATCGCCACGAAGGTAAAATCCTTCTTCACCCAAATCAGCGGGATGAAACCAAAGCCAATAATGGGAAGAACCAGATACATCTGGGTGATGAACAGAAGCGAGCGAACCCACTGAATGGCGTGACGCATTAGCGTTTCTCCTGCAAGGTGGCCAAAGCGGCCTGTCGGGTTGCGATAAAGGCGACAAAAGCGGCCACGGGCGGGATCCCCAGCGGCAAAAGCCAGTGCCCCCCCTGAAACCCAAGCCCGGTCAGGAAACTGCCCTGATCCACACCTGAGGGCAACAGCAGGATTGCAATCATCCCAATCGCCGTGCCCCCTAACGCCCCCATGAACGCCCTGAGGGTGTACCGACGCACAAAAGCCCGGGCGATATAGGCATCCTGGGCGCCGACAAGACGCAAAACCCGAATGACCTGTTCATTTGCGGAAAGGGCAGCTGAGGCCGCCAGGGTAATGACCACCCCTGCCAGCGCGGTAATCAACCCCATGGCCGCGTATCCCAACAGGCGCAGCCGGCCAGCCGCTTTGACCAGAGGTTCTCTCCAGCGGTTATGGTCATCAAAGACAGCGCCCGGCGCCTCCCCTGCCAAACGCGCGCGCAGCCCCTCGACATCCACGCCGGTGTCATCTTCGATCACCTCGATAAGACGCGGGATAGGCAAACGCTCCAGCGGCAGGTCCGGCCCGAACCACGGCTCCAACAGCTTGCGCTGCTCGTCATCCCCCAGTGGGCGGGCCTCTTTGACGCCCTCCGTGGTGGCAAGCACCTCCATCACGGCCAGTATCTGGATGTCAATTTGATCCGCAGGCGCCGAGATGCGAATCGTGGCGCTTTTCGCCAGTGCCTGCGCCCAGCGATCCGCAAGCCGCCCAGAGGCAAGTGACAGGGCAAGTGCGAAGACCGCCAGAAAGGCCATAGCCCCTGCAGCAAACACCGTCAGGCGCGCCGTAAAACCCGTTGGGGGCACAACCCGGTCTGCCTGTGCATCGCCAGACACCAGATGCAAAAGCTGCCTCACCCGAACGCTCATAGGTCTGCCCCCGCTGCCTGCAACTGACCCCCGGAGATCCGCAGCACCCGCGTTGGCACCAGCGCCTTTGCCTGTCGGATCAGGTTCATGTCATGTGTCGCAATCAACACGGTTTTCCCCAGTTTGTTGAGTTCGACCAGCAAGGTCAGCAACCGCAACGACATGTCCCAATCAACATTGCCCGTCGGCTCATCCGCCAAAATGACATCCGGCGACATGATCACAGCCCGGGCCAGTGCGGCCCTCTGCCGCTCACCGCCGGACAATTCCGGGGGGCGCGCATCGGCATGGGAGGTTAACCCAACCCAGGCCAGAAGCTCATTCAGCTCTTGCATGTCGCTCATCGGGCGCCCCGCAACCGCCAAAGGCAGCGCAATATTCTCAGCAACCGATAGATGGTCGAGGAACTGGCAATCCTGGTGAACAACCCCGATTCGGCGCCGAACCACAGCCACGTCGTCCCGGCTCATCTGCCGGGTATCCTGCCCAAAAAGGGTCGCCGCCCCATGGGTCGGCACCAGCTCTCCGTAACACAGCTTGAGAAAGGTGGTCTTCCCCGCCCCCGAAGGGCCGGTCAGGAAATGAAACGATCCCGGTGGGACCTGTAGCGTCATGTCACGTAAAAGCGATCCGCCGCCATACCCGTAAGACACTTGTGTCAGCTCGATCACTTTCTACCCCCGCCTGATGTGGCGACAGTTTTGCCCCACAAGGTCAATTGTTTCAATGTAATGATTGCCTTGGTTCGGTTTTCAGGTCTATCTTGCTCATATTACATCTTAAAAGGCAGGTGGTGCCACCCATTGTGGTGGCAGGACGGGTGAGAAAATGCGTTTGGTTTGCCCCAATTGCGGAGCACAATACGAGGTTGACGATCGCGTCATGCCCGAGACCGGGCGTGATGTGCAGTGTTCTGCCTGTGGCCACGCCTGGTTTCAACGCGGCGTCCAGATGCCGGAAGACCCCACTGAAGCGATCATGGATCCCGCCGCGAGCGAGGCTGAAGAGATCCTTCAGGAGGAGGAACCGGAGCAAGAGCCAGTTTCTGACCCCACATCCGATACTTCTGCCGCAGAGGAAACGCCGCCACGGCGCTCCCTGAGCCCGGACGTGCAGGCGATCTTGCAAGAGGAAGCGCAACGCGAATTGGAAGCGCGTCAATCACATCAGGAACAGATCGAAACCCAAACCGAAATGGGGTTGGAAGACTTTGATGAGGAAGAGGCGCAACGGCAATCCATACGTGAACGTATGGCACGACTTCGCGGTGCCGACGATGATTTCGAAGCCACCCAGGCACTTACCGAAGGTCGTGGACGAGATTTGTTGCCGGACATTGAGGAAATCAACTCTACTCTCGATGCCCAACAAGGGGATGAGATAGAGCAGGAAGGCAGTGATCCTGCCACATCAAAGACCCGTAGCGGATATCGCAAAGGGTTTGTGTTGAGCGTCGGGCTCGCCCTGATCCTGCTTCTTCTTTACGCATACGCACCGACCCTCGCCGAAGCGGTTCCCCAACTCGACCCGCTACTTGATAGCTACGTCTCAGCCGTTGATTGGGGCCGTATGGCGATAAGGTCTTTTTTTGAAGGTGTTATTTTGAAACTGCAGGGAGCGAACAGCCTCTGATCCTCTCGCCATCGGTGATGGCACTTACAGTTTCACTCCCTTGAGAATTGGCCTTTCCAACGCCAAACGCCGCCTCCTTATGGAAGCGGCGTTTTTGTTTTGTTTGATCGTTATGAGAGAATGTTTGGATTTTTACTAGGTTTGGCGGTGACCTACTCTCCCACGTCTTAAGACGCAGTACCATTGGCGCGACAGTGCTTAACGGCCGGGTTCGGGATGGGACCGGGTGTTTCACTTGTGCTATGACCACCAAACCGAGTAAAAATCCAATTTTGTCCAAGTCAGTACACTTTTGTGTATGCTTTTGATTTATCAGTAAGATGCGCTATCGCTTTGCTACTTGAGCGCTGCGTAGGTTTGCTTTCTACTGGATCAAATCAAGCCTATCGGACCATTAGTACCGGTCAACTGAGCATGTTACCATGCTTACATCTCCGGCCTATCGACGTGGTAGTCTTCCACGGTCCTCAGGGATACCTTGTTTTGAGGGGGGCTTCCCGCTTAGATGCCTTCAGCGGTTATCCTTTCCGATCATAGCTACCCAGCACTGCCGTTGGCACGACAACTGGTCCACCAGTGGATCGTTCACCCCGGTCCTCTCGTACTAGGGGCAACTCCTCTCAAGTATCCTACACCCACGGCAGATAGGGACCGAACTGTCTCACGACGTTCTAAACCCAGCTCACGTACCTCTTTAAATGGCGAACAGCCATACCCTTGGGACCTGCTCCAGCCCCAGGATGAGATGAGCCGACATCGAGGTGCCAAACACTGCCGTCGATATGGACTCTTGGGCAGTATCAGCCTGTTATCCCCGGCGTACCTTTTATCCGTTGAGCGATGGCCCTTCCACTCGGGACCACCGGATCACTATGGCCGTCTTTCGACTCTGCTCGACTTGTCAGTCTCGCAGTCAGGCTGGCTTCTGCCATTGCACTCAACGAGCGATTTCCGACCGCTCTGAGCCAACCTTCGCGCGCCTCCGTTACGCTTTAGGAGGCGACCGCCCCAGTCAAACTACCCACCACGCAGGGTCCCGGATCCGGATAACGGACCGCGGTTAGACATCAAGCAGAACAAGGGTGGTATCTCAAAGGAGGCTCCACAGGAACTGGCGTCCCTGCTTCGAAGCCCACCACCTATTCTGCACATGTTGTGCCTGATGCCAGTGCGAAGCTGTAGTAAAGGTGCACGGGGTCTTTCCGTCTAACCGCGGGAAGCCTGCATCTTGACAGGCAATTCAATTTCGCTGAGTCGATGTTGGAGACAGCGGGGAAGTCGTTACGCCATTCGTGCAGGTCGGAACTTACCCGACAAGGAATTTCGCTACCTTAGGACCGTTATAGTTACGGCCGCCGTTTACCGGGGCTTCAATTCGGTGCTTGCACACCTCCTTTTAACCTTCCGGCACCGGGCAGGCGTCAGACCCTATACGTCGTCTTGCGACTTCGCAGAGCCCTGTGTTTTTAGTAAACAGTCGCCACCCCCTGGTTTGTGCCCCCAGTCAATACTTGCGTAGAAACTGGGCCTCCTTCTCGCGAACTTACGGAGGTATTTTGCCGAGTTCCTTCAACATCGTTCTCTCAAGCGCCTTGGTATACTCTACCTATCCACCTGTGTCGGTTTAGGGTACGGTCTCATGAAGGGCTATTTCCAGGAACCTCTAAGCTGCCCATTCAATCCAATAAGGATGAACAACCTTCGAGATCCGTCACTTCCTTCTGGCCCAGGAATATTAACCTGGTTCCCATCGGCTACGCCTTTCGGCCTCGCCTTAGGGGCCGGCTTACCCTGCTCAGATTAGCTTTAAGCAGGAACCCTTGGATTTTCGGCGAGGGGGTCTCTCACCCCCTTTGTCGCTACTCATGTCATCATTCTCGCTAGTGATCTCTCCACCGGATCCCTCACAGGCCGGCTTCACTGAAAGCTCCGATCCTCCAATGACCCCGAAGGATCTAAGGAGGAATGGAACTATGTCACACTACGCTCTGCTACCGCGTGCATAAATGCACACCCTAAGCTTCGGCTCATGGCTTGAGCCCCGGTACATCTTCGCCGCAAGACAACTTATTTAGACCAGTGAGCTGTTACGCTATCTTTAAAGGATGGCTGCTTCTAAGCCAACCTCCTGGTTGTTTTGGTCGTCTCACCTGCTTTCCCACTTAGCCATGAATTAGGGGCCTTAGCTGTAGGTCAGGGTTGTTTCCCTCTCCACAACGGACGTTAGCATCCGCTGTGTGTCTGCCATATAGTACTTCCCGGTATTCGGAGTTTGATTAGGATCAGTAAGGCTGTGGGCCCCCATTACCCATTCAGTGCTCTACCCCCGGGAGTATTCGTATGACGCTCTACCTAAATAGATTTCGCAGAGAACCAGCTATCTCCGAGTTTGATTGGCCTTTCACCCCTAGGCACAGCTCATCCCGATCTTTTTCAACAGATGTGGGTTCGGTCCTCCAGTGCGTGTTACCGCACCTTCAACCTGGCCATGCCTAGATCACTCGGTTTCGGGTCTGATCCACCTAACTCATTCGCCCTATTAAGACTCGCTTTCGCTACGCCTACACCTAACGGCTTAAGCTTGCTAGATAGACCAAGTCGATGACCCATTATACAAAAGGTACGCCGTCAGCCCGCAAGGGGCCTCCGACTGATTGTAGGCGTTCGGTTTCAGGTACTGTTTCACTCCCCTCGTCGGGGTGCTTTTCACCTTTCCCTCACGGTACTGGTTCGCTATCGGTCAGTAAGGAGTACTTAGCCTTCGAAGGTGGTCCTCCGATCTTCAGACAGAATTTCACGTGTTCCGCCCTACTTAATACGTCCCATCATGCTTCATATACGGGGCTGTCACCCACTCTGGCTGGCCTTTCCAGACCATTCTATCCACACTCAAGGCTCGGCTGGTCCCCGTTCGCTCGCCGCTACTAGGGGAGTATCAATTGATTTCCTTTCCTCCGGGTACTTAGATGTTTCAGTTCCCCGGGTTTGCTCTTAAAACCCTATGTATTCAG
>NZ_CP080772.1:2540000-2750000 GCF_025137635.1 Aliiroseovarius crassostreae
AAATCTTTCCCCCGAAGGGCGTATAAGGTATTACTCTCCGTTTCCAGAGGCTATTCCTTAGTACCGGGTATATTCCCACGCGTTACTAACCCGTCCGCCGCTCACCCCGAAGGGTGCGCTCGACTTGCATGTGTTAGGCCTGCCGCCAGCGTTCGTTCTGAGCCAGGATCAAACTCTCAAGTTGAAAGACATTACTGCCTAACCTTGACGTTCGAACCTCTGCACATACTGTTGTTTCCAATTGACTTAGAAACGTTCCGGTCCAACCGGCTGGTTGAACCTACTTCTGTTTGTGACATCAGTATCAAAAGATACCGAAAGCCGACAAACAGTGAAGCTGACTATCCATCATCGCTAAACCAATAAAGGCCTCGCTAGGTAGTTGGATATATGTGCAGTTGTTTGTTCATCGAATGAACCAAACCGCCCACATATCTCTTCAGATACCATCAATGTCAAAGAGCGCGGAACCAAGTTAAACCAGATCCCAGAGACAAAATCCACCGGAAGCACCGCATCTCTTTGGCGCAACCCGATCAATCTGCCTCGAATTTTTCCCGCTAAACCTCACTTCCGATCATCTCGTCCGCTCCGTCTCGCGTCCCGCCGTGCGCCTCAGCGCCGCCGGTGAAGGGGGTTCTAAGTCTTAAACCAAACACCCGCAACCCCTTTTTTGACTTTTCTCACAAAAAATCAAAAAAAGAACAAATATCAAATGAAATCAATACTTTGCGCTACACGCCAGCGCCAACACCGCCCGCCCCGCAACACAAAACACCCGCTTCCCACAAGGCAAAATCACCCCAAACCAAAAAGCACTACGCGACTCCCCATAATCCTGAAGTCCAAAACAACACCGCACAGCAAAACAAACACTCAAAAAACACTCAAAAAACTCAAATCCAAAGCCAGTGAATCAGAACAAACATCAAATTCCTGCCCGCCCTGCCCGCATTTTCCCCCGACTCGCCCCGACTCACAGCGACTCACAGCTTGAGTCGCTGGGTTTCGAACGATTACCCACCACCGCCCCTCTCAGACTGAGTCAGCATCAGGACCGAATTAGACCCACAACAGAAAAACAGCGGCCCCCATTCGCGCCGCCGTCTTTGACACTATATATAGGTGCTGTTCACACAGCGCCTTCGCGCCGTCCGGTCAGCTTTGGAAATCGCAGCGGCAACCGTGTGGCCAACAGCGCAAGGATCACCGCGAAGTAGATCAAAGGTTCTGCCTGCCAGGTCTTGACCAGCATCACGTAATGCAGCCCTCCAAGGAACACCGCCGGGTAGACCAGCTTGTGCAGCCGGCGCCAGTTTTTGCCCAGCTTGCGCACCGACCAATTGTTCGACGTCATCGCCAGCGGCAGCAGGATCAGGAAACCGGCCATGCCGATGGTGATATAGGGACGCTTCAGGATGTCGGCCCAGATCTGCGACAGGATCTGCACATCGAGCACCAGCCAGACCAGCAAGTGACAGGTGATATAATAGAAGGTCAGCACGCCGATCGCGCGGCGAAAGCGGATCAGGTTCAGACCGAAAAACCGACGCAGTGGCGTGATCGCCAACCCGACAATCAGAAACTGCAGCCCCAGCTCGCCCAGCTCATGTTCCAGCTCTTTCACCGGGTCCACACCCAGCCCACCGGTCAGACCGAGATAGAGCAGCACAAACGGCGGCAACAGACCGATCAGATAGACGGCCCAGATCGGAACACGGCGTGTGGCGCGATTGAGGCGGTCGACGATACTCATGAGCAACACTCCTTGCCATCTTGGATCGGGGGGCACGGCACGGTGCCATAAGAACAGAACACGCAGCAATCGCCAGGTGCCGGACGCAGCACCACGTCACAGCCCTTGCACTGATAAAAGAACATACAGGCATCAAGCGGCATTTCTTCCGGTTCCTCATGCCCACATTCCGGGCAGGTCAGAACTGAGAACCGCTCGGCCATGATCAGAAATTCCGCTTCAGATCCATGCCCGCATACAGAGAGGCAACTTCGTCTTCGTATCCGTTGAACATCAGGGTCGGCTGGCGTTTGGCGAACAACCCGCCGCCGATCTTGCGCTCGGACGCCTGCGACCAGCGGGGGTGACTGACAGTCGGGTTCACATTGGAATAGAACCCATATTCCGAGGGTTGCAGCATATTCCAGGTGGTGGGTGGTTCTTTATCGGTCAAGGTGATCCGAACAATCGATTTGATCGATTTAAACCCGTATTTCCACGGCACCACCAACCGGATGGGCGCACCGTTCTGTTTCGGCATGTCCTCACCGTAGATACCAGTGGCCATCAAGGTCAGCGGATGCATCGCTTCATCCAGACGCAGCCCTTCACGATACGGCCATTTGATCCCGCTTGAACGCAGGCCCGGCATTTCATCGGGGCGCACCGCAGTTTCAAATGCCACATATTTGGCTCCGGATTGCACCCCGGCCCGGTTCAAAAGCTGGTTCAGTTCAAACCCGTTCCAAGGGATGACCATCGACCACGCCTCGACACAACGAAAACGATAGATCCGCTCTTCGATGCTGACCTTGGAAAGGATGTCTTCCAACCCATAATTGCCCGGCTTGTCGACCATCCCGTCGATCTGGATTGACCAGGGTGCAGTGGTCAGGCGGTGCGCATAGGTGGCGGGATCACCTTTGCCGGTGCCGAATTCGTAAAAGTTGTTGTAGGCGGTGATATCCTCCAATGAATTGGGTTTGGCATTGGTGGAATACTTGCCCGCCGCCACGGCGGGACCGGCAATGCCCCCGATGGCTGTGCCCAGAGCCACAGATCCGATCCCCTTCATCAGCTGGCGTCGGTTCAGAAAATCCGCCTTGGGCGTGACATCGGAGTATTTCAGTTTGGACGAGTAAGCCATCGGGGCACCTTTTTCTGTCTGTTGCAAAAGAGGTAGTGCATCATGTCACAGATGCCAAAGCACATCACCTCACGTCCGCGTTGGCACATTGTAACAATCCATGCTTATTATCCGCCTGTATCAATCACTGCGGTTTCTAAAGAGCTCTCGGACAGAGGGTGCAGCCTCCACCATATTGCCTCCCCTCCCCTGCGGTGCGCCCCTTCTCAGCTTTGGGCAGCGCCGCCAACACGGCTCAGCCGCAGAAGGCTGCCCCTACGGAAGCAAACTCCCGCCAAGCAGGCAAGCCACTGTGATTTAAGCAACTTTTCGCCAAAACCCGTGTGCGCCATAGGTGAGCTTTCGCCAACATCCTATCTTGATGTTTTTCTGCGCAATTTCTCGCGCGCAGGTGGTGCACCTTCTCGCAAATCCACGCTCAAAACACCCGATTAGACGATTATCGATGCACAGGGGGGACGCATTGCGCCAGATAAGCCCGTGCCCCACGGGGCGCACCACTCACAAACCACTCAC
Source organism: Aliiroseovarius crassostreae (assembly GCF_025137635.1). NCBI lineage: Bacteria > Pseudomonadati > Pseudomonadota > Alphaproteobacteria > Rhodobacterales > Paracoccaceae > Aliiroseovarius > Aliiroseovarius crassostreae. The sequence goes on from NZ_CP080772.1 coordinate 2,543,399, forward strand.
GGAACAAAAACGGAGAGAACCATGAAACTTTTCCCCCTCATCCCGCTGACCTTTATTGCAAGCGCAGGGATTGCTCTGGCCGACACCCAGATTGACACCAACGAAGACGGCCAGATCACCATGGAGGAACTGGTGGCTGTCTATGACCAGATCAGCACCGATACGTTTTCGCAGGCCGACACGGATGATGACGGCACGCTGAGCGTTGAGGAACTGGCTGCGGCGCGTGAGGCCGGCATTATCCCCTCAGAGATGTAACCCCACGTCTCTGCCACTCACGCCCCTTGCCCCTGCCGTCCCCCAACGGCAGGGGCCTTTTTTATGGCGGGGCGCAAGGCCGGTTGGATCAGGTGCCCGACAGCATTTTCGACACTTCCACCGCATAGCGATCCGTCATGCCCGAGACATAATCTGTCATCGCATGCAGCGCGGAATAGCTATCGTGAATATCGCGCAGATCAAGATGGATCGCGCGCACCAACTGGCGCTCATACTCCGGCAACTTCGCCTCATTCCAATCCTGTTCCTTCAGCGCATCGAACACAGGCCGAATGCCTTGCAACACCTCGCGCACCACATTGCGGCCATAGACCTCAAGCTTGGTTTTGCGCGGCGCAGTAAAGAGCTGCTCATTCGCCATATCTTTGATGGCTGCGAATTCTTTGGCTTTCTTCGAACTGGCAATAAGCGACCCGGAATAGCCACCTGACAAAATGGCCTCATGATTGGCCTTGAACGCCTCAACACAGGCCAAAATCGCCCCACCTATCGCACGCGCCCGCAGATACGAGACCTTTTCATAGGGCGTGTAAGTCGACTGATCGCGATTGGTTTTGAACGCCACCGGGTCGAGCAGTGCGACCACCTGATCAAACGACAGATCCCCCGCAGTGAACCCGTCCTCAAGATCGACGATATTATAGCAAATGTCGTCTGCTGCCTCGACAAGATAGACCAGCGGGTGGCGGCGCCACCAGCTTTGCCCATCCGGGCCGGTCTCTTCGATCAGGCCCAACGCCTGTGCCGATTTCGCAAAAATCTCTCGTTCGCTTTCAAAAAATCCGAACTTCTTGGCGCCCACATAAATGTGGTCCTTGACCCTAGCTTTCGGGATGCCAGATTTCTCTGCCCCTCCTTTGATCTTTCGCGAGGTTTCCGCGCCCATCGGGTATTTCATGAACGCCCCCAAGGCGGCATGCGACAGATTCATGCCGCCCTCATTGCGATACATTTCAAGTCGGGTCAGAATACGAAACCCCTGCGCGTTGCCCTCGAACCTGCAGAACTCTTCCCATTTGGCCTCGCCAATCCCGTTGAACACCCCCTGCCCGGCTTTCAGGTTCTCACGACACCATGCGCCAATCGAGTTCTCGCCCGAATGCCCAAACGGCGGGTTGCCAATGTCATGGGCCAGGCAGGCCGCATGGACAACACCCGCAAGCTTGTGCTCACCACCGGGGCAAAGATGCCCCTCGCTGACCAGCCAATGCCCAATCTGCGTGCCGAGCGTGCGCCCGACCGAGGCCACCTCTTGCGAATGGATCATCCGGTGGCGCAGGTGGTCATTGTCATGCAGCGGGTGGACCTGTGTCTTGTTGGCCAGCCGGCGAAACGGCGCAGAAAAGGTGATCCGGTCCGCATCGATCACATATTGCGGACGCGCCGGATCCTCGGCTTTGCCCTTATCTTCCCAAGGTTGGGTGTTCAGCAACCTGTCCCACTGCATTTTCTCAGCCATGTCCCTGTCCCTTTCCTGCCCAATTGCCTGATGTGTAATAAAAAAGAGCCCGCCGGGAAAGCGGGCTCTTGCTTGGTTTTGCGCGGTTTAATGCACCACTGCATCCTCGGGCGGTTGCTGGTTCGTGTTGCCAACACGGTCGCCGATGATCAGCCCTTCGGCCCCGGCGGTGACAGAGATCGTGTCGCCATCCATCACATCCCCGGCCAGAAGCATTTCTGCCAATTGGTCCTGCAGCGCGCGCTGGATTACGCGTTTCAAAGGACGCGCGCCAAACACGGGATCATACCCTTCATCCGCCAGCCAGGTCATTGCCCCCTGGTCCAGATCAAGCGAGATATTCCGCCGTGCCAGACGCTTGCCCAGACGCGCAAGCTGGATTTCGACAATGCCATCCATATCCGCCCGTCCCAGACGGTCAAAGATGATCGTCTCATCCAGTCGGTTCAGGAACTCGGGCCGGAAATGTGCCCGCACCGCATCCATCACATCGCGCTTTGCGTCCGAGGCATCCGCCCCATCCGGCAGCTGGCTAAGCGCCTGTGCGCCAAGGTTCGACGTCAGGATGATTAGCGTCTGCTTGAAATCAACCGTTCGACCCTGACCATCGGTCAACACCCCATCATCCAGGACCTGCAACAACACGTTGAACACATCCGGGTGCGCTTTCTCGACCTCGTCGAACAGCACAACCTGATAGGGCCTGCGCCGCACAGCTTCGGTCAGAACACCACCTTCGTCGTATCCGACATAACCCGGAGGCGCACCGATCAGACGGGCGACCGCGTGTTTCTCCATGAACTCGGACATATCAATGCGCACCATCGCGCTGTCATCATCAAAGAGGAACTCTGCCACAGCTTTGGTCAGCTCGGTTTTCCCCACGCCGGTCGGCCCGAGGAACAGGAAACTGCCCAACGGGCGGTTTTCATCATTCAGCCCGGCACGCGCACGGCGCACAGCGTTCGACACTGCTTTCACGGCGGAATGCTGGCCGATCACGCGACGGTGCAGATCTTCTTCCATCCGCAAAAGCTTCTCGCGCTCGCCCTCAAGCATTTTCGAGGTCGGAATACCCGTCCAGCGTTCCACCACCGAGGCAATCTGCTCAGGGCGCACCGCCTCTTCGACCATCATATCGCTGTCTGCATCCTCGGCCGCCTCGAGTTTCTTCTCAAGCTCGGGGATGATGCCATAAGACAACTCCCCCGCACGGGCGAGGTTGCCGTCCCGCTTGGCGATATCAAGCTCGGCGCGAGCGCGGTCCAGATGCTCCTTCAATTCACGCGCACCTTCCAGCTTGGCCCGTTCCGCCTGCCATTTGGCCGTCAGGGACGCGGATTTCTCCTGAAGTTCCCCCAGTTCCTGCTCAAGCTTCTCAAGGCGATCCTTGGACGCTTTGTCATCTTCGAGCTTCAACGCTTCACCTTCGATCTGCATCTGCATGATCTGACGGTCCAGCGCGTCCAGCTCCTCGGGTTTGCTGTCCACTTCCATGCGCAGACGGCTGGCGGCTTCGTCCACAAGGTCAATCGCCTTGTCCGGCAGGAAGCGGTCGGTGATATAGCGATGCGACAGCGTGGCCGCCGAAACCAGCGCACTGTCCGAGATCCGCACCCCGTGGTGCAGCTCGTATTTCTCCTTGATGCCGCGCAGGATCGAAATCGTGTCTTCGACAGTGGGCTCCTCAACCATCACCGGCTGGAACCGGCGGGCAAGGGCCGCGTCTTTTTCCACATATTTGCGATACTCATCCAGCGTGGTGGCACCCACACAGTGCAGTTCACCGCGGGCAAGCGCAGGCTTGATCAGGTTGGCCGCATCCATCGCGCCATCCGATTTCCCGGCACCGACCAGCGTGTGCATTTCGTCAATGAAAAGGATGATCTCACCCGCCGCTGCGGTCACCTCGTTCAGCACCGCTTTCAGGCGTTCTTCAAATTCACCGCGATATTTCGCACCGGCAATCAGCGCGCCCATATCAAGCGCCAGCAGGCGTTTGTTGCGCAGACTTTCCGGCACATCGCCATTGACGATGCGCAGGGCAAGCCCTTCGGCAATCGCGGTTTTCCCCACGCCCGGCTCCCCGATCAGAACCGGATTGTTCTTGGTGCGACGGCTGAGCACCTGCATCGAGCGACGAATTTCCTCATCGCGGCCAATGATCGGGTCAATCTTGCCTTCACGCGCCACCTCGGTCAGATCGCGGGCATATTTCGAAAGCGCTTCATAGCTGTCTTCGGCACTGGCGCTGTCCGCCGTGCGCCCCTGACGCAGATCATTGATCGCAGCATTGAGCGATTTTGCATCCACACCGCCCGCTTCCAGCGCCTCACGCGCCTTTGACTTCACAACAGCCAACGCGGTCAGCAGTCGCTCAACCGGCACGAAACTATCCCCGGCCTGCTTGGCCAGTTTGCCTGCTTCATCCACCAGAACCGCGATTGAGTTGTCCATATAGACCTGCGCACCCTCGCCGGACACTTTGGGCAGCTTCGCCATCCGCTCCTCAAGTGCCGCCTGCACACGTTCCGGTGCCCCACCTGCCTTGCGGATCAGGTTGGCACTCATCCCTTCTTCGTCATCCAGAAGGGCCTTCAAAACATGTTCGGGAACAAGGCGCTGGTGGTTCTCGCGCATGGCGATGGTCTGGGCGGCCTGAATAAACCCACGCGACCGCTCGGTGAATTTCGATACGTCCATATCATTCTCCTTATCTTAAGCGCCCGAGAGAAAGGATGCCCACTGTTGCGGCACACCCCGGTTCGGGCCTCATAAGTCAGATGGGCATCCCTTTGGTTGAATGCAAGTGGTGTCTTTTCGCGGGGAATGGTGTTCGGAAATTACCCTGAAACATCGCTGCCTTGTCCCTGATATTGGGACCATGAGAGGGGCCATGATGATCACATCCATTACCATTTCCGGGGTCACATTTGACGAGGCGGACCAAAAGCTAAACGCCTCCGTTGTCCTGACACTTGGCACATCGGAAACCGAGATCACCACCCGAGCGCAGTTCCTGTGTCGGACCGACATCGGCCCGGATCAGCCCCGCGACCATCAGCTACTCTCCCTTGCCCGTGAGGCCTTGCGCCAGGCCCGGCGCCTGCCGGATTGCGTTGATCTTGCCGAAAACACCGCATTCCACCCCCAGAACATCACGCTCGTGGCCTGACCTTTCATCTGCCATTTGCCTTTGTCGCACACGCGCAGTAGGAGAGGCAGGACCAAGTAGGAGCCTGCCATGACCACCAAAGCCGATGACCGCCTGATTGTTGCCCTTGATGTCCCCAATGCGCTGGAGGGGCTGAAGCTGGCTGAGACACTGGGGGACGCCGTCAGTTTCTACAAGATCGGCCTCGGCATGCTGACCGGAGGCGGACTTGCTCTTGCCAATGAGCTGAAATCCGAACAGGGCAAGAAAATCTTCCTCGACATGAAACTCTTCGACATCGGCAATACGGTCGAAGCAGCGGTGCGCGGGCTTGCTCAATTCGACCTGGATTTCCTGACCGTGCATGGCGACCCGCATGTGGTGCGCGCCGCGCAGGAAGGCAAAGGCGGCAAAGACATGAGGATCCTCGCCGTGACCATCCTCACCTCGTTGGATCGCGCTGATCTGGATGCCAGCCTGATCAAACCCGGTGACGTGCAGGATCTTGTGCTCGAACGCGCCGCCCGCGCGATGGACGCCGGCGCCGATGGGGTGATTGCCTCACCACAAGAAGCCGCACTCATCCGCGCCCTGCCCGAAGCCGAAGGCAAGCTGATCGTCACCCCTGGCGTACGCCCCGCAGGCGCCGCTCTAGGGGACCAGAAACGCGTCGCAACCCCGGCGCAGGCCGTGGCCGACGGCGTCGATCACATCGTGGTAGGCCGTCCGATCCGCAACGCCGCCAACCCGCGCGCGGCAGCCGAAGCGATCCTTGCGGAACTCGCCACGCCCCAGACACAGCACTGACCTGCAGCCATATTTTCTGGTTGTAAATATCCTGGGGTGAGGCCGTCAGGCCGAGGGGCAACGCCCCTCCCCTCCGCCCCGCTCCTCAAGATGTGAGCAAACGCGATTTGCCCTGCGACCGTCCTCTCAGGAACATAGCCTCGTAGTTGGTGACACGCGGTATGACATACCGTGGCGCCAAGCCCTTTGAGCACGAGGCCCCGTATCATGTCCCGCCACCACGGCCCCGACCTTGCCACCATGTTGCGCCTGCGCCGGTCAATCGGCGCAATTGGCCTTGGCCTGCCGATTGTTCTCATGCTGGGGGCGATGATTGCGCAGATGCCCATGAAGAATTCCATTTCCGAATTCTACTACTCCCCCTTGCGCGAAATCTTCATCGGCGCCGCGGCCGGGGTCGGACTGTTTTTGCTGGCCTATCAGGGATATCCTGCCGCGAATGGCGAATGGCTGACAGATCGCCGTGTCTCGAACCTCGCCGGGGCCAGCGTTCTGTTCATGGCTGCGGTCCCGACCAATTGCCTGCAGGCAACATGCTATCCGCCACAGACCCTAATGGATCAACTGATTGCCGATGACCGCCTGCAAGCCGCACTGCACCTTGGGGCCGCTGGCCTGTTCCTGGCCAGCCTCGGCGTCATGTCCCATACCTTGTTCACCCGCTGCACCGCCCCACCCTGCAGCATGCAAAAAGAGCGGCGCAACCTGTGTTACCGGCTATTTGGCTGGGTCATCTATGCCATGGTGGCCCTGGTAGGGGGCGTCAAACTGGTGTTTCCAGAGCTGGGGCATGTTTGGGACAATGGCTGGCATTTCACCTTCTGGGCAGAAAGTGTTGCCCTTTGGGCTTTTGGCCTGTCCTGGCTGATGAAAGGCGAGGCGCTGCATGACACCTTGCCCTATTTTTACGAGCCCGCGCCGGTTGAGACCGGCGCGCGCCCTGACAACGCGGCTACTCGTTGATGTCGCGGTCGAAACTTTTCGACTGCCCGTCCCGCACCCCGAATGCACGGCGCATGATCAACCAGGCGATGACCGACACAGCCCCAAAGATCACCAACAGGGCGGGCAGACCGATTGAGGGGCCAATCAGGGTCAACAGCGCCACGACCGCAGCCCCGGCGGCAAAGCCCAGAAAGACGAAACCTGGCACGAAGATTTCAAGGATCACCAGGCCAATGGCACCGGCCGCCCAGACCCACCATTCATGCCAGAGCATCAGGATTTACCTTTCAGCAATTTAAAGGCATCCCCGAAAGCATCCAGCGCATTGGACGGCAGAAGCACAGTCTGCTTGCCCTCGCCCTTGCCCACAATGGCCAGCGCCTCGACCTGTTTCAGAGCGACCTGATATTGCGCTGCCTCAATACCATTTTCCTTGATCGCCTTGGCCACAACCTGTGTTGCATAGGCTTCGGCATCTGCCGAGATCCGGCGTGCCTCTGCTTCTTTCTGGGCGGCATAGAGTTCGGCATCCGCAGAAAGCTCCACCGCGCGGCGCTTACCCTCGGCCTCGGTCACCTGCGCGCGGCGCGCGCGTTCCGCATTCAGCTGTTGCAGCATTGCTTCGCGGGTGGCCGCATCAAGGTTCACATCGAGGATTTCAGCACGGGTCACTTCGATCCCCCAGTCATCCACCGCATCCGCAACCTGTTGCTTGATCTTGGCAATCAGCTGCTGGCGGTTCGATTGCACCTCGTCCAGCTCCATCTCACCGATCCCGGCCCGAACAATCCCGGCAACCGTCGTGGCAATTGCCGCATCCACGTCACGGATACGGTAAACCGTCTTTTCCGGCTCCAGAATGCGATAAAACACCGACGTATCCACCTGCACCAACACGTTGTCGGAGGTGATTGCGTCCTGAGAGTTCGTCGGCAGCTGACGCTCCAGGATTGAGACTTTGTGGCGCACCACGTCAAGGAACGGCACAAGAAAGTTGATCCCCGGCCCCAAAACCGCCTGCAGGCGCCCAAAACGTTCAACCACGAATTTCTGACTTTGCGGCACAATCTTGACGCCATTGAAAACCGTCAGGATCAGAAAGGCGGCAAAGACCAGCAAAACAATATTACCGCCACCAAGAAGCTCGTTCATTTTATCCCTCGTCAATCATAATAGTTTCAATTTCCACAACATATGGTCGTATCCTCGGGGAAATACAATATCCTGCTCGACATACGACCCGGTAGTTGCACCGGCCTCCGGCCCGCATGTTCCCCTTTCACCCCCGCATATGCTTGGATATGATCAGACCATGCCCAGCCTGTGCCGATCCTGCCTGACCCCCTTTGAAACAGACCCGCCGACGCGGCGCTGTCCGGTCTGTCGCAGCCCGCGCCTGACCTCCCATCCAGAGCTTTTGGACCTTTCCATCGCGCATATGGATTGTGACGCCTTTTACGCATCGGTCGAAAAACGCGACAATCCGGCTCTGGCCGACAAGCCCGTCATCATCGGGGGTGGTCGGCGTGGGGTGGTGTCAACCGCCTGCTATGTGGCGCGCATTCGCGGCGTGAAATCAGCGATGCCGATGTTTCAGGCTCTGAAGCTTTGCCCTGAGGCGGTTGTCATCAAACCACGTGGCAGCCATTACGCGGCCATTTCAAAACAGATCCGCGCAATGATGGAGGAACTGACGCCGTCGATTGAACCCCTGTCGCTCGACGAGGCTTTTCTGGACATGAGCGGCACCGCCAGATTGCATGGCAACCCCCCGGCCGTGATGTTGGCAGGCCTCGTGAAGCGGATGAAAGATGAGCTGGGCCTGACCGGTTCCATCGGGCTTTCACACAATAAATTCCTCGCCAAAGTGGCGTCGGACCTCGACAAGCCGCGGGGGTTTTCCGTGATCGGCAAAGCCGAGACCATGGATTTTCTGCGCGATAAGCCGGTGCGAATGATCTGGGGGGTTGGCCCCGCCGCCCAGACCCAGCTGGAGCGCGCTGGCATCCGCACCTTTACCGACCTGCTGCGCTGGGATGAAAGCGATCTGGTGGCACGGTTCGGGTCAATGGGGACCCGGCTTTTCCATCTGGCCCGTGGCGAGGACCGGAGGCGGGTCTCGGCCCATGCCCCGGTCAAATCAATTTCAAAGGAAACTACATTTTTTGAAGATACCGGGGCACTTGAACTGCTGGACGGGCATCTGTGGCGCCTGGCCGAACAGGTGTCAGACCGCGCCAAGGCCAAGGGCAAGGCGGGGCGGGTGGTCACCCTGAAACTGAAACGCGCCAATCATGCCAGCCTGACCCGGCGGGTGAGCCTTGGCGACAGCACCCAATCCGCTGACCGGATTTATCGCACCGCACGTCCCTTGCTGGAACGTGCGCTCAGCGAAGGGCCATTTCGCCTGATCGGCGTCGGGATCAGCGATCTGGTGGGGGCTGAGGGGGCCGATCTGACCGATGACCTGCTCGATCCACAGGCACGCCAACGGCGGGCCGCTGAACGGGCCACGGATGAGATTCGCGCGCGCTTTGGCAAGACGCTTATCGTCAAGGGACGGGCTTTGCGCAAATAAAGCACGCGGATGTCCGTTTGGGGTGCCAAAGCCAAAACGCCTATGCGGCTATTCCGCCGCGAGCCGCTCTTCAGAACACCCGATCTGGCAGATATCCTGCGCCACTTTCGTCAGCCGCGTTCTGACCTGATCAAACTGCCCATTCGGCCGCACCATGCCTTCGTTCATATAAAGTGCGCGATCAATCTCAACCTGCACCACATGCTGATGATATGTCGGACGCCCATAATGCTGCGCCATATAGGCGCCCGCGAAGGGCGTGTTCAGGGCAACGCTGAACCCCTGGGCCTCGAAAGCAGACGCCACCAGTTTCACAATCCCGGCCGAGGCCGCCGCACCATAACGATCCCCAAGGACAATATCGGGGCGCACGCCCTTATAGGTCACATTGCGCACTGCCTCATGCGGCATGGAATGACAGTCGATCAACACGGCCTGACCAAACTGGCGATGGCAATCATCAAGAAGGCGCTGCAGCTGATCATGATAGGGGAACCAGACCGCGGACAAGCGTTGCTGGGCCTCGCTCAGGCTGATCTTGCCATGATAGATCGGGCGCGCACCGGCCACCACACGGGGGATCACCCCCAAACCCGAGGCAATCCGCGCATTCAGCGCCTGTCGCCGCACCCCGCGCACCAGGGCCGGGTCAAGTTCTTCAGCCCCACGATTGAGATCGACATAGGCCCGCGGTGCATTGGCCACCAGAAACGGGGCTCCGAATTGCGGCACATCGGCAAACAGCATGTCCACAAACGCGTCCTCGGAGGAACGGATCTGCCACTGGTCCAGAAGGGTCGAACGCAAAAAAGACCGCTCATAGGCCCGCCCGGAATGGGGAGACGCAAAAACAACGCTGGTGCATCGCTCAGCCGGCAGATATAGCGCGTAAGGTTGGTTTTGCATGGTTGCTCGCACTGGTGTCTTCTGTCTTTCATATAAAGGCAAAAAAACTCTCACCAAAAGCCCTTGCGTCCTGCGCCGACTCCTTTTATAGGGACGGGACCGGCGCGGGATTTCCCGCGTTGTGTTGTTTGAAAGAGGGTGAAAACCTTGTTTCGGATAGGATTTCAGGGCGATTAGCTCAGCGGTAGAGCACTTCGTTGACATCGAAGGGGTCACTGGTTCGATCCCAGTATCGCCCACCATGAACCGCCGCACCGGATTATCGGGGTCCCCGATCAGGTGTTGGCAAAATGAAGCACAAGGCGCAATCCGCAGCGCCGCGTTGAAGGAGATAGGACATGAAAGTTCGTAACTCGCTCCGCTCGCTGAAAAACCGCCACCGCGATTGCCGCGTGGTGCGTCGCAAGGGCCGCGTTTATGTGATCAACAAAACGCAGCGCCGCTTCAAAGCTCGTCAGGGTTAATCCCCGGAGTTTTGGCATCAGCCAAGCGATTTGAAAGGCCGTCCTTCTGGGCGGCTTTTTCTTTGCACCGCTATTCGGGGCGGGTGGCTGACTTGCCCGGTGTGATCAGCTGCGCCCCAAAGTCGCGTCGCATCGCCGCCTGGAGCCAGGTGATCACCGCCCTGACCCGCTTGCTTTCCATAGTGTCCGGATTGCGATGCAGGTGAAGCACCCGGCCCATCTGTATGGCGCCTTCCCCCTCCTCCAGTCGAACCAGGCGGGGGTTTTCATCCCCGAGACATTCCGGCAACACTCCCTTGCCAATTCCATCCTCAACCGCCGTCATCAAAATGCTGGCATCCGTGGCCGTCAGCGGAACCTGCACCTTTTCACCCAGCTTTTTCCTAAGCTGGCGCGTCATGGTTGGCCCCGGCGCGTCATCATCCCGAAACAGCACCCATCGCAGTGATTGTGCAGGCAGATCGAAGGCCCTGTAGCCCGCATAGGGCAACATGCAAAACGGTGTTGAAAACTCCATCGCGGCCGGGGGCGCATCAAACCACAGGGACAGGGTCGCCTCGCCATGTGGTGGCACGGGGGGCAGGCGCCCCGAAAGGCGCAGCTCAAGCCTTGGGTGGCTGTTCAGAATATCTTTCGCTGCACGACGCGCCAGACGTTGCAAAATCCAGGTATTGCTGACGATCCTGACAACCCCGGCCACATTTTCCGATTGCTCTCGCAGGTCATCCTGCATCTGCTCCAGCATCGCTTCGACGCTTCTGGCATGTTCCAGCACGATACGTCCCTGATCTGTCGCCATGAAGCCGGATTTGGAGCGGACGAACAAAATCTCTCCCAACTGGGCTTCAAGCGCGTTCAGGCGGCGCCCGACGGTGGTCTGATCCATTTCCAGCAATTGCGCGGCCTGCGTCAGTGTCCCGGCGCGCGCAATCGCCATTACGACTTTCAAATGGCTCCAGTCCATCCTGCACCTCGGGTCTTGTGGCCAGCCGTGGCAGCCAGGCCTGCGCATAGTAACCTGCAAATATGCAGGAAGGTTAGGCGTTTGAGATGCTTAATGTCCAGCACCTGTTCGGATAACGTGAAAAATCAGGGATGACGAACAGGCCCCCCGGTTCCCAGCCGGGCCAAGCATTGCACCACAACCCACCTTCAAAGACAGGGAGAACAATTATGCATTTCAAGACCCTTTCCACATTTGCGAGCGTCGTGGCCCTTATGGCCGCATGTTCACAGGCCCCCGCCCCCGAACCCATTCGCGCGGATCCCGTGTTCAACAAACTAGGAGAGCCGATCGGATGTGAACAAGGATATGTGCTGGTTGCAGGAACCGCGGCCCCGCCGGTCTGTGTCCCCGATGGTGGGGAATGTGCAGATCCGGCTTATTATGACGCCAATGGGTCCTTGGTGGATCCCTGCCCCGAACCGCGCGATCCACGTGATCGCGGTGACACGCCCCAGCGTGACCCGCAGCGCCCCACACCTGATCCCCAGTAACCACCTCACCTCATGAAAAAAAGGGCCGAGACAAAGCTCGGCCCAGTTCATCAGGAGGAAGAAGTTACCTGACGGGGATTTGTCCTGCGGATGCGGTCAGGGCTGCAGCCGCAGATACCAAATTGGAAATCAGTCGTAGACCCGCTGATCGTCAATCACGACACCATCATTGGGCAGGCTGCCCCGGGCGACGATCTCGATCTTGCCTTTCAGTTTCAGTGTCTCGGCCACGGATTTGGCAAACGGGGCCGGGTCGGTGGCGTCGGTTTCCACCTGCACGGTCATCGCGTCCATCTCGCCCTCGCGGGTGGCAATCACACGGGCTTTCGCAACTTCTGAATGCTTGGCCACGAAATCGGCGACCTGTTCCGGGCGCACGAACATCCCTTTGATCTTGGCGGTCTGGTCAGCGCGACCCATCCAGCCTTTGATACGCATATTGGTGCGACCGCAGGGGCTTTCGCCTTTCATCACCGCCGACAGGTCGCCGGTGGCAAAGCGGATCAGCGGGTAGTCGGGGTTGAGCGTGGTCACCACCACTTCCCCCACCTCTCCCGGAGCCACGGGATCACCGGTGCCGGGGCGCACAATCTCGACAATCACGCCCTCATCGACAATCATGCCTTCCATCGCGTCGCTTTCATAAGCCACGTTGCCCAGATCGGCAGTGGCATAGCTTTGCAGGCAGGTGATACCGCGATCGGCGTATTCCTGACGCAGGCTCGGGAACAGTGCCCCGCCCCCCACGGCAGCCTTGGTGATCTTGAGCTTCACGCCATCGGCATCGGCACGGTCGAGAATGATCTTCAGATAATCCGGCGTGCCCGCATAGGCAGTGGTGCCAATATCGGCCGCGGCGCGCACCTGAAGCTCGGTCTGGCCCACGCCAGCCGGCACCACAGCGGCCCCGACGGCACGCGCGCCATTTTCAAAGATCATGCCCGCAGGCGTCAGGTGGTAGCCGAAACAGTTCTGCACAATGTCGCCTTCCCCGATGCCGCAGGCATTGAGGAACCGCCCCATGCGCCACCAATCATGTCCAACCCCACCGGGTTCATAGATCGGTCCGGGCGATTGGAAGATATGGGCAAACTTGTGCGTCGGCAGGGCAGCATACCCACCAAGAGGACCATCTGCAGCCTGCGCCTTGCCGATCTCGGACTTGCGCAGAACCGGCAGCTTGGCCAGATCAGCCAGGGTTTTGACCGAAGCGGCTTCGACCCCCTTGAGGCTTTCACCATAGCCCGAGAGGGCCTGTGCGCGTGCGATCTGCGCGGGCAGTGCAGCGGCCAATGCGCTGATGCGTTCATCTGCGGAACGGGTTTCCAGCGCGTCAAAATACTTGGACATGAGTGAAACCTCTTGTCTGAGCCGGCAGCCACCGGCGATACGGAACTTTTAAAGGTGGCGTTGGGGGGCGATCAGGCCAGCCAACGCTTACGACGGCGGTAGGAGCGCACGTCGCGGAAGCTCTTGCGCCCTTCATCGGACATGCCGAGATAGAATTCTTTCACATCCGGGTTTTCGCGCAGTTCAGCAGCGGGACCGTCCATCACGATGCGGCCATTTTCCAGAATGTAACCGTAATGGGCATAACGCAGCGCCACGTTGGTGTTCTGTTCAGCCAGAAGGAAGGTTGTGCCCTGCTCTTCGTTCAGACGTTTCACGATCTCGAAAATCTGCTCCACAAGCTGCGGTGCAAGACCCATCGAGGGTTCATCCAGCAAGATCATTTCCGGGCGTGACATCATGGCGCGGCCCATGGCCACCATCTGTTGTTCCCCACCGGAGGTGTAGCCGGCCTGAGACTTGCGGCGTTCCGCAAGGCGCGGGAAATATTCATAGACCATTTCCAGGTCTTTTGCGACGGCAGCGCGGCCATCCGTGCGGGTATAGGCCCCGGTCAGAAGGTTTTCTTCCACTGTCAGGTGTTCGAAACAATGGCGGCCTTCCATCACCTGAATAACCCCGCGCTTCACCAGCGCAGCCGGGTTCAGTTCGGCAATGTTTTCGCCCATATGGTCGATGGTGCCCTTGGTCACCTCGCCCCGCTCTGCCTGCAACAGGTTTGAAATGGCTTTGAGCGTGGTGGTCTTCCCTGCACCGTTCCCGCCCAGAAGCGCGGTGATGCCCCCTTTCGGGACCGAGAGGCTTACACCTTTCAGGACGAGGATCACGTGATTGTAGATCACCTCGATATTGTTGACCTCGAGCAGGTTCTCTTTTGCTTTCGCGGCGTCCAGCATGATTGGTCGTCCTTAACGTAGTCGTTCGTGGGATGGTTCGGGCCAACTGGCCCGAACCCTTCGCGTATCGCGGCTTAGTTGCAGCGCTCAGCGATGTTGTTTTCAGCAGCGTAGGCTTGCGAGTCGGCGTCGATCAGCGGCTGGATCACTTCCATATCCGACGGACCGAAATCCGAGATCAGCGACCAGGTGCCTTTGCCTGCATCCCACTGCGAGATCGCAGCAGTACCGGGGCCACCGTGGTTTTCACACGATACCGAGAATGCCGGGCCGAAGCCTTCCATGCCCAGCTCTTTCATGCGGGCATCGGTGATTTCCAGCTGCTCCAGACCATCACGCATCTGACCCGAGGTGATGTCTTTCACACCGTGGATCTCCTGCGCTTTGCGGGCCGCTTCGGCCAGCATCATCGCAGCGTAAACGCCACGGTTGTAGATCACGGTGCCGACATTGTCGCCGTTACCGGCGGCTTTGCCTGCGTCCACAACATATTTCTGGATGTCACCAAAGACTGGATAGTCCGAGCCAACACCGTGGAAGGCAACAGCCTTGTAGCCGTTTGCAGCGTCACCAGCCGGTTTCACGTCGTGCTCAGCACCCGACCACCAGACACCGATCATGTTTTCCAGCGGGAAGCGGATGTTGGCAGCTTCCTGAATGGCCACCTGGTTCATCACACCCCAGCCCCAGAACAGAACATAGTCCGGACGCTCACGGCGGATCTGCAGCCACTGCGACTTCTGTTCCTGACCCGGATAGTCAACCGGGATGGCCGAGAAGTCGAAGCCGTGTTTTTCGCCCAGCTTGGTCAGGGTCGGGATCGGCTCTTTACCATAGGCACCGTTGAAGTGCAGCAAGATCACTTTCTTGCCATTCAGGTCGCCGCCGTTCAGATCCAGCAGGTGGTTCACAGCAGCCGAGGCACCGTTCCAGTAGTTGGCCGGATAGTTGAACACGTGGCTGAACACTTTACCGTTGGCAGCCGAGGTGCGGCCGTAACCCGGGGTGTAAAGCGGGATGTCATCTGCGGTCGCTTTTGGGATCAGCTGATAGGTGATGCCGGTCGACAGCGGGTTATAGGCAAGAGCACCCTCGCCTTTGGTCGATTCATAGCATTCCACACCTTTTTCGGTGTTGTAAGCGGTTTCACATTCCGGCACGGCGATCTTTACGCCACCCACACCACCGTCACGCTCGTTGAGCAGGGTCATGTAGTCGGCAAAACCGTCAGCGTAAGGAATACCACCGGCGGCAAAGGGGCCGGTGCGATAGCTCAGCGACGGGAAAACGAGATCGGCCATCGCCGGTGCGCCTACCATCAGCGCGGCAACCGACGCCGCTGCAACTTTCTTAAAGGTCATTTGCTTCCTCCCTAGATTAGCAAAATATCGTGCCCGTTATGGGTCACTTTGGTTTCGGTCTTCCGGTCCGCTCCTCATGAACCGGAAGACCAATCTTTTCCCCGTCAGGGGCCGTTCCCAGTTAGTGGGGGAAGGGCCACAGACGCAGTTTCTCTTTGGTCAGGCGCCACAGTTGGGCCAGGCCATGCGGTTCCACGATCAGGAAGAACACGATCAGCCCCCCCACGATCATGAATTCGAAGTGGGCTGCCAGGTCGGTCGGCCAGCCGAGGCCACCCACCAGCACGTTCTTCAGAAGAACCGGCATCAGCACCATGAAGGCTGCCCCTGCAAAGGCCCCGAAGATCGAGCCCAGACCACCAATGATGATCATGAAGAGGATCAGGAACGATTTGGAGATCCCGAAGCTCTCACCTGCTTCAACCGCGCCAAGGTAGACCGAGAAGAACAGGGCCCCGGCCACGCCGATGAAGAATGAGCTGACCGCAAAGGCCGACATCTTGGCCATCAGCGGGTTCACCCCGATGATCTCAGCCGCGATATCCATATCACGAATACCCATCCATTTCCGACCGGTCATGCCGCGCGTCAGGTTGCGCGCCACCCAGGCCAGCGCCACCAGGAACACCAGACAGATCAGGTATTTCGCCCAGGCGTCGGTGTTGGGACCAGTTACGATGATGCCAAACACGGTGCGTTCCGGCGCGTTGATCTGACCCGATGCCGAGTAGTTGTAGAACCACGGCACCTTGTTAAAGAGCCACACCAGGAAGAACTGCGAGGCAAGCGTGGCCACAGCGAGGTAGAACCCCTTGATGCGCAGCGACGGCAGGCCGAACAGAACCCCGACAACGGCGGTGATGCCACCGGCAATCAACACGTGGAACACGATGTTGATCTCTGGAAAGGCGACCATCAGCTTATAGACGGCGTAAGCCCCCACAGCCATGAACCCCCCGGTGCCCAGTGACACCTGACCGGCATAGCCCGTCAGGATGTTCAGGCCCAGCGCCGCAATGGCGTAGATGAAGAAGGGGGCAAAGATCGAGTTGACCCAGTAATCATTCACAATGAACGGAATGATCAGGAAGGCAACTGCCATTGCGACCCAATAGCCAGCCCGGTCCAGACGGATCGGAAAGGTCTGGTTGTCGTCCTGGTAGGATGTTTTGAAATCACCAGCTTCACGGTAAAACATGGATCAGACCCTTTCGATGATTTTTTCGCCGAACAGGCCTTGCGGCCGGAAGATAAGGAAGACGAGCGCAAGAACGTAGGCGAACCAGTTCTGCGTCGCGCCACCGATCAGCGGACCAATGGCAAATTCGAAAAGCTGCTCACCCACACCGATGATCAGACCGCCGATAATGGCGCCCGGGATCGAGGTGAAGCCGCCCAGCATCAGAACCGGCAGGGCCTTCAGCGCGATCAGCGACAGCGAGAACTGCACACCCGACTTGGCGCCCCACATGATACCAGCGACCAGCGCCACAAAGCCTGCAATCGACCAGACCAGAACCCAGATGAAGCGCAGCGAGATACCAACCGACAGCGCGGCCGAGTGGTCATCCGCCACGGCGCGCAGCGCCCGGCCCTGTTTGGAGTATTGCGAGAAGATGGTCAGCGCAGCCACCAGAAGGGCAGCAATGATCGCAGCAACAATATCAAGATTGTCGATGAAGAACCCATAGCCGAACCAGTTGTAGGTCACGCTGTCGATGGTCTCGTTCAGACCGGTCGGCAGACCCACGTCCAGCTTCTTGATTTCAGAGCCCCACATGATGTCCCCGAAACCTTCCATGAAATAGGCCAGACCAATGGTCGCCATGAACAGGATGATGTCAGGCTGGCCGACAAGGTGTTTGAGGATGTAACGCTCCACCACCCAGGCAAAGCCGACCATCACGCCAGCGGCGAGGATGATCGCGATGATCGAGGGCACGTGCCACGGGAAGTGGTGGATCTCGGTGCCGAAGATGGCGTTGATCAGGTGCGAAAACGGAACCTGACCGTTTTGGATACCCACCAGCGTCATGGCCGCAAACAGCGCCATCACACCCTGAGCATAGTTGAAGATACCGGACGCCTTGAAAATCAAGACAAACCCCAGTGCGACGAGTGCGTAAAGAACCCCGGCCATCAGGCCGTTCAGGGTGACTTCCGCTGCAAAGAGCAATTGTTCAGACATGTCTCCCCCCTTAGTCGTGTGCCACGCCGAGATAGGCGTCGATCACATCCTGGTTGTTGCGCACCTCGTCCGGGGTGCCGTCCCCAATTTTCTTACCGTAATCCATCACGACCACACGGTCGGACAGATCCATAACCACACCCATGTCATGTTCGATCAGGGCGATGGTGGTGCCAAATTCGTCATTCATGTCGAGGATGAAGCGCGACATGTCTTCTTTTTCCTCAACGTTCATGCCGGCCATCGGCTCGTCGAGCAGAAGCAGCGACGGTTCCGCTGCCAGCGCACGCGCCAGCTCCACCCGTTTTTTCAGACCATATGGCAGACGCCCCACCGGGGTTTTGCGGATGTGCTGAATTTCCAGGAAGTCGATGACCTTTTCGCAGATCTCACGGTTGGCCAGTTCTTCCTTCTCGGCTTTGCCTTTCCAGATCGCCTGCTCAAACAGGTTGGCTTTCATGTGGTTCAGACGGCCGGTCATGATGTTGTCCAGCACGGTCATGCCGTCAAACAACGCGATGTTCTGGAAGGTCCGGGCCAGGCCCTGCTGTGCCACCTGGTAGGGGCGCATCGGCGGGCGTTTTGCGCCGCGGAACCAAACCTCGCCTTCCTGAGGTTTATAAAACCCCGAGATCACGTTCAGCATCGAGGACTTACCAGCCCCGTTCGGGCCGATGATCGCGCGGATCTCGCCCTCACGAATGTTGAAGCTGATGTCCTTGATCGCAACCACACCACCAAACCGCAGCGTGATATTCTTCAAATCCATGACCACCGGGCCAATGGTGCGCCCGTCTTCCGTGACGTAGCTGTCGGCGTTCATATCTAAGCTCATTCTGCCGCCATCCCCTGTTTGGTGCCAACCACAACCGCATCGCGGATTTCGATGGTGGCGTTGATCGAACCCTTGCGGCCGTCCTCATAGGTGACCTCGGTTTCGATATATTGTTCGGATTTCCCGCCATACAGCGCGTCGATCAGCGGGGCGTATTTCTCCTCGACGATCTTGCGGCGCACTTTCCGGGTCCGGGTCATCTCACCGTCATCTGCATCCAGTTCCTTGTGCAGGATCAGGAAGCGGTGGATCTGACAGCCCGACAGCATCTCATCTTCAGCAACCGACTTGTTGACGGCTTCAACATGCTCCTGAATGGTCGAGAGCACCTCGGGGTGGCCAGCCAGTTCCTGATACGAGGCATAAGCCACGTTGTTGCGTTCGGCCCAGTTGCCAACTGCGGTCAGGTCGATGTTGATGAAGGCCGTGCACATGTCACGGTCATTGCCGAAGACAACCGCCTCCAGAATGTCCGGGTAGAACTTCAGTTTGTTCTCAACATATTTCGGCGCGAACATCCGGCCATCGGCCATTTTGCCCACATCCTTGGCGCGGTCGATAATGCGCAGGTGACCGTTCGTCTTGTCGAAGAAACCAGCGTCACCCGTGGCCACCCAGCCTTCCGCATCCTTGGTGTCGGCGGTCGATTCCGGGTTGTTGTAATATTCCACAAACGTCCCCGGCGAGCGGTAGAAGATCTCACCATTATCCGCCAGACGGATTTCAACACCCGGAGCAGGCACACCCACGGTGTCGTTGCGCACTTCACCATCAGGCTGAACGGTGATGAACACGGTGGCTTCGGTCTGACCGTAAAGCTGTTTCAGGTTGATCCCCATCGAGCGATAGAACTCGAAAATCTCAGGACCAATTGCTTCACCGGCAGTGTAGCCCACACGAATGCGGCCAAAGCCAAGCGTATCTTTCAGCGGGCCATAAACCAGCACCTCACCGCAGCGATATTTGAAATATTCCTGCAGCTTGCCACGATAGAGTTTCAGACCGATCGGGTCTTTTGCCTTGAAATGCTTGCGGGTTTCAAGCGGGTGACGCAGCTTGGTAAAGCCCAGACGGATCGTGTTTTCGATCAGGGTCTCAACGGCAAAGCCGATCCCCATCGCGTAACGGAACCCGTGGCGGATCTTCTGCTCCAGCGTGCGCTTCTGCGTGGTGACCTTGCGCTTCGGCATCCCGTATTTTTCACCGGTGGTCTTCGCAAATTCCATGAAGTGATGGAACAGCGCGTATTTCAGATCGCCACTGTCTTCCATGCGGATCATCACATTGGTCAGCTGGGTTTCAAACACGCGCGGCGGGGCAAAGTAATAGGTCGGCCCGATCTCGCGCAGGTCGGTCATCATCGTGTCTGCCGATTCCGGACAGTTCACGCAGAAACCGCACCACATGGCCTGACCCAGCGAGAAGATGAAGTCCCCCACCCATGCCATCGGCAGATAGGCCAGAACATCTTCATTGCCGCCCAGATTGTCGAACTCGGACGAGTTCTTGGCGCTTTCAATGATGTTGCGGTTCGACAGAACCACGCCTTTCGGGCGACCGGTGGTGCCCGAGGTGTAAAGCATCACGCAGGTGCTGTCATAGGTCAGCTCAGCTTCGCGGGCAGCCATTTCTTCTTCGAAACGGGCATGTGCAACACGGCCTTCTTCCTGAATGTCGTGATACCAGTGCAGATGGCTGTGATCATATTTACGCAGGCCACGCTTGTCGAAATAGATGACGTGTTCGATGCCATGGATCTTCTCCTGCACCTCGATCACCTTATCGACCTGTTCCTGGTCACCACAGATCACGAAACGGGCGCCGCAGTTTTCCAGCACATATTCCATTTCTTCGGCAACAGCGTCCTGATAAAGCGGCACCGGCACGGCACCCACTTTCTGCGCAGCAACCATCCCCCAATAGTGGGCAGGGCGGTTGCGCCCGATAATGGCAACATGGTCGCCCCGTTCAATCCCCAGCGCCAACAGGCCCATGGCCAGGTTCTGGATTTCTTCGGCGGCTTGCGCCCAGGTCCAGCTTTGCCAGATCCCGAATTCCTTTTCCCGATAGGCCGGGCGATTTCCAAATTCCTTCACGTTCCGCGCAAGGAGCGCCGGAATGGAAGCGAATGCACCAGCTGCGGCTAATTCTTGTCCCAAATTTTCCTCCCACCGTCGGCCTGTCCGACTTCGAATGTCAGGGCCTCTCCTCGGACCCGGTTGCAGACGAATCTATGCCAACAACCCTGACGAAAAAAATCTCGCCGTCAAAGGTTTCGCCACTTTTTCCAAATCCTAACGAATTGTAACAGCCTCATTAAGCAGGGTTTTTCCGCAGCAAACCCCTTTTCTGAAAGGGGGTTCGGTGATAGCGAAGACAAAGAGGGGACCGAAATTCATGCCAAACAGCAAAGAAGCCACCGCCCTGACGCAGGCCGGGCTGAACCTCATCCAGCAAGCGCTTTCCATCTATGATCGAGAGCTTCGGCTGGTTATTGGCAACCGCCAGTTCCAAGATATGTTCGATCTGCCCGACCGGCTGGTCCGAGCTGGCGCCGAGTTCGGTGAAACCATTCGCCACCTTGCCGAGCGCGGTGATTACGGCGCTGTTGGCAATATCGACGCCTTTGTTCTGGCCCGCGTGGAGCAGGCAAAAGCCTTCGTGCCGCATTACATCGAACGCACCCGCGCCAATGGCTCTGTGATCTCGGTTGAAGGAAACCCGCTGCCACAGGGGGGCTGGGTCACGGTCTATACCGATATCACCCATATCAAGCGGCAGGAACGCCTGCTGCGGGCGCGCTCTGAGGAACTGTCCGATCAGGTGCTCTCACATACCGAAGAGCTGGCCCAGACCAACCGCGCCCTCGCCTCGACCAACAAGGCGCTGGAGGAAACCAAGCGCGAGCTTCTGGAAATGGAAAGCCGCACCCGTCTGACCGCCGAAATGATGCCCGCCCATATCGCGCGGATCGACCTGGATCAGACCTACACATTCTCGAACCGCCGACTGGGCCGGGTGATCCCAGGCCGCCCCACGGACCTGTTTGGCCTGCACGCAAGCGAAGCCCTTGGCAGCGAGGCCTATGCACGCATCTCGCCTTATTTTCAGAAAGCCTTCAAAGGTGAGGCCAATGTATTTGAATTCAGCCACGAGGGGTCCGGGCGGCGCATCCGCGTGGCATTGACCCCGGATCGGGACGAGGAAAGCGGGCTGATCACCGGGATCTACATCCTGTCCATGGACATCACCGAAGAAGCCCAGGCCCGCGCCGCGCTGGCCCAGACCCACAAACGTGAGCTGGCCGCACAGCTCACCTCTGGCGTGGCCCATGATTTCTCAAACCTGCTGACCATTATCCTCGGACTGCAATCCCGGCTGGGGCAAATGGACATTGGCGACGGTGCGAAAGAGCTGGTTCAGGCCACCACCGCCGCCGTGCGCCGGGGGGGCACACTCTTGGAACGCATTGCGTCGATTTCCGGAAAACGCGAAATTCATTTCGAACCAACTGACATTCCGGAACTCCTCAAGGGGCTGGAAACATTGGCAAAACCGACGCTCCCCGACGGGGTAGAGCTGGTGATTACCCAAGAAAACCTTGCAGATCCCGTGGTGTTGGATGCCGGCGCCGTGCAGGATGGGCTGCTCAATCTGATCATCAACGCCACCCATGCCATCGGATCAGGCCCCGGTCGAATCACCCTGTCGGCCAGACCGATCCGCGAAACATGGGTCGAATTTCAGGTCCGCGACACCGGCACCGGATTTTCTGATGAGGCGCTGGAGCGGGCGATGGATCCGTTTTTCACCACCAAAGGGGGGGACGGCTCCGGGCTGGGCCTGTCCATGGTTTATGATCAGACCACGGTGGCAGGTGGCCAGTTGAAAATCGCCAATGCGCCTGACGGGGGGGCTATGGTCTCCATCCGCCTGCCCCTGCGCAAACCGGCCCGACCGATCGCACCGCGGCTGGTCCTGCTGATCGAAGACAATGCCGACATCCGCGCCTCGGTCCGCACCATGCTGACCGAAATGGGGCATCAGGTGATTGAAGCCGTCTCCGCAGAGGAGGCGCTTGGGCTGATGACGCTGGAGGGGATTGGCCTGATCCTGTCCGACGTGATTCTTGAAGGGGTGCAGACCGGGCCGGAATTCCTGCGTGGATTGGAGGCCGCCGGGGTGGATATTCCCAAACTCCTGATGACTTCCCTACCGTCAGAAGACCCAAGACGGGCAAAAGCAGGCTTTCCTGTTTTACATAAGCCCTTTACCAAAGGGGAACTCGCCACGTTCCTGTCGCAGGAGGTCCGCACATGACCCAACCATCCAGCCATCGCCCGATGATCGCCATTCTGGACGATGAACCTGAAATCCGCCGGATGTTGTCGGAGGCGCTGGAAGATGCCGGGTTTCGCACCGCCAGTTTTGCCCGCGCCACCGAGTTCGAAGCCGCCCTGAACACCATGGCGCCCGATGTCTGTCTGGTGGATCTGGGTCTGCCGGACCGGGACGGGCTGACGCTGGTGCACCGGCTGGCTTTGGAATCCGGTGCCTCGATCATCATCATTTCAGGTCGTGTGCAGGTGCAGGACAAGATAACTGGGCTGGAGCTCGGGGCGGATGACTATATCATCAAACCGTTTGAACCGGCAGAAGTGGTTGCCCGTGTGCGCGCCCGCCTGCGCAGCCAGAAAGTCGGCGCCCCCGCATCGCACACCGCCCATTTCAATGGCTGGACCGCGCATTTCGACCGATACGTTCTGGAAGATGAAAGTGGCGCCGAAACGACGTTTTCACATGCCGAGGGTGAGGTGCTGCGCCTGTTTCTCGATGCCCCGAACCGATTGATTTCCCGCGCACAGATGCAGGAAAGCCTGGGGGGTGTCGCCGGTGAAAGCTTTGACCGCGCCATGGATGTGCGCATCTCGCGCCTGCGCACCAAGCTGAAGGAAGACCCAAAAAACCCGCGCCTGATCAAAACGATCTATGGCGCGGGCTATATCTTTCTCGGGAATGTGCGCTGGGGGTAATCCCCGAAGTCGGTTTTCCGAAGTCACCCAAGCGTTTCAGTGACATCCGTTACAACGGTTCGGTTTTCCCCGGCCTCAGGTGAAAACCGAAACGCTTCAGCGGCACTCGCCAATCGATCCTGCGGCGCAGACACGCCCATCCGGCCAGGTCGCATTGTCCAGCGTCGCTTCAATCAGGATGGCACCATTCAGATTGGCACCCAGCAGGTTGGCCCCACTCAGGTTGGCATCCAGAAGGTTCACCCCGGACAGGTTGGCCATCATCAGATTGGCCCCTTGCAGGTTCACCGCATGCATATGCGCGCCGGTGAGGTTGGCAAAGCTCAGATCAGCTTCAACAAGGTTGGTCATGTGCAGAATGGCCCGCTCCAGCTTGGCGCGTGACAGGTTGGCACGGTCCAGCCGCATGGTGGTCATCGACGCGTCCGTCATGTCCACACCCGACATATCTGCATCCATACGGATCGCACCGGCACATTGTGCTTCGGGGATATACTCGCAGACGGTGTTGTAGTCGCGCTCATTGGTGGTCTGGTCCGACCAGGCCAGCGCAGCACTGGCGGTGGACAGCGCAATGGCCGCAACTGCCGCCACCTGCGTCAGGGTGGCAAATGGGGTTTGTTTCTTCTCCATGAGGGTAGTCACTCCTGTTCACATTGGATTGCCACCCAAGCTGCCACAGCCCACATCCGGAGGACTTAACAGGAGTCAAGCCCTTAACACATTCATAAATTCAAATAAAAATGCCCCACGGAAACTCGCAGGGCATTTTCATGTATTATCAATGATGTGGGGACTTACTCCGCCGCAATCCCCTGATCAATTTTCTCCACCCGAACGGCCGAGAATTTCATTTCAGCGATCTTGCCATAGGGATCCAGCGCCGGGTTGGTCAGAATATTTGCCGCCGCCTCGACATAGGCAAACGGCAGGAACACCATGTTTTCAGCCACCGCATAATCCGCCCGCGCCATCACATCAATGGTGCCACGGCGGGTGGTCAGGCGGATCATATCGCCGGGTTCCACTCCCATTTCGCGCAGGGTTTTCGGGTTGAGAGAGCAGTTTGCCTCCGGCTCGATGGCATCCAGAACCGTGGCGCGACGGGTCATCGAGCCGGTGTGCCAATGCTCCAACTGACGGCCGGTGGTCAGAACCATCGGGTAATCCGCATCCGGGGTTTCAGCCGGTGGCAAGATCGCAGCCGGCGTAAAGCGGGCGCGGCCATTTTCGCGCGGGAACCTGTCGCCAAACACCACCGCCTGACCGGGATCTTCCGGCGAAAGCGAGGGATAGGTCACCGCGTCAACACGATCCAGACGGTCCCAGGTGATGTTGTTCAGAGAGGGCATCACGCGGTTCATCTCGGCAAACACGTCACTCGGGTGATCGAAATTCCAGTTCAGCCCCATACGTTTGGCCAGATCCACGGTGATCCGCCAGTCTTCACGCGCCTCACCTGCGGGCGGCACGGCCGGGCGGGTCAGCTGCACCGTGCGGTTGGTGTTCGACACGGTGCCCAGCTTCTCGGCCAGCGCGGCGGCCGGCAGGATCACATCCGCGTAAGAAGCGGTTTCGGTCAGGAAGATGTCCTGCGACACAAGGAATTCCATCCGCCGCAGAGCTTCACGCACATGGTTCACATCCGGGTCGGACATGGCCGGGTTTTCGCCGAGGATATACATGCCCTTGATGTTGCCATCATAGACCTGATCCATGATCTCAACCACGGTCAGGCCGGGGTTGGGGTTCAGCTCATCCACCCCCCATACATCGCGGTAAAGCGCCTGAATTTCAGGGTCTTTCACCGATTTGTAATCGGGGTAGAACATCGGGATCAGGCCCGCATCCGACGCGCCCTGAACGTTGTTCTGGCCACGCAGCGGGTGCAGACCCGTGCCCGGACGCCCCACATTGCCCGTCATCAACGCCAGTGCAATCAGGCAACGAGAGTTATCGGTGCCGTGGGTATGCTGGCTGACACCCATCCCCCAGAAAATCATGCCGTTCTTACCGGCCGCAAACGTGCGGGCCGCGGCGCGCAGATCATCGGCAGAGATACCGCAGATCGGGGCCATTTCCTCGGGCGAGAACGCCTTGAGGTGTTCGCGCATTGCCTCCCAGTTCTCGGTGTGCTCGGCGATATAGGCATCGTTTTGCAGGCCTTCCTCGGCGATCACATGCATGATGGCATTGAGCATCGACACGTCCGCGCCGGGCTTGAACTGCAGGCGATGCGTGGCATAGCGCCCCATGCCCACGCCGCGCGGATCCATCACGATCAGCTTGCCACCACGCTTGGTGAACTGTTTGAAATAGGTCGCTGCAACCGGGTGATTTTCGATCGGGTTGGAGCCAATCACAATCGCCACATCGGCGTTTTCAATTTCGTTGAACGACGCGGTCACCGCACCGGAACCCACATTCTCCAGCAGGGCCGACACCGACGAGGCGTGGCACAGGCGGGTGCAGTGATCGACGTTATTGTGGCGGAACCCTTCGCGGATGAACCGCTGGAACAAATAGGCTTCTTCATTGGTGCATTTGGCGGACCCAAAGCCCGCAATGGCTTCGCCACCATGCTCATCGCGCAGCTTCATCAAGCCCTTGGCGGCCACATCCAGCGCCTCGTCCCAGCTGGCTTCGCGGAAATGGGTCAGCGGGTTGGCCGGATCCACATTCAGCCCCTTCTCGGCGCCATCTTTGCGAATAAGCGGTTTGGTCAGGCGATGGGGGTGGTTGATATAGTCAAAGCCGAACCGGCCTTTCACACACAGACGCCCTTCGTTGGCGGGGCCATTGATGCCCTCGGCATAGACCACCTTGTCGTCCTTCACCTTCAGACTGACCTGGCAGCCCACGCCGCAGAACGGGCAGATGGTTTTGACTTCTTTATCGAAATCCGAGCTGTCCTTGACCGTGGCCGGCATCAGCGCGCCGGTCGGGCAGGCCTGCACACATTCACCGCAGGCCACGCAGGTCGAGGCACCCATCGGGTCGTTGATATCAAACACCGGATAGGCGTCGTGACCACGCCCCCCCATGCCGATCACCTCGTTCACCTGCACTTCCCGACAGGCCCGCACACAGAGGTTGCACGAAATACAGGCATCAAGATTGACCGACATCGCCACATGGCTGTCATCCAGAAGCGGCACCCGCCCCTCTTCCAGCTTCGGAAAACGGCTTTGCGTCACGCCATTCAGCTCTGCCATATCCCAAAAATGCGCGTTGGCGTCGTGGCGTTCCTCAGGCTGGTCAGCCACCAGAAGCTCCACCACCATCTTGCGGGCAGACCGGGCGCGGGCATTGTCGGTCACCACCACCATGCCGTCGCTGGGGGTGCGGATGCAGGACGCGGCCAGGGTGCGTTCACCTTCGATTTCAACCACACAGGCACGGCAATTCCCGTCGGACCGCAGATTGGGCACATCCTTGTGGCACAGATGCGGGATCAGCGTGCCCTCTCGTTTTGCCACTTCCCAGATGCTCTCGCCCGGTTGCGCAACCACTTCGCGCCCGTCCAAGGTGAAGGTAATCCCCGACATGTTTTGCCCATCCGCCATAGTAAATTCTCCGTTTCAGGGGCCAGTATATCGCATTTGCGCGTTTCTTTCAGTTCGTCATTCACGACATAAGCTGTGGATTTTGCGCCAGCCCCCCTTTCAAGATTGGATCCAATCCCTTAGCAATGCGGTGAAGGATGTGTGAAAGGGAATGTCATGACGCAAATCACCCTGATCCGGCACGGGCAGGCCAATAACAGCGCCACGGACGAGGCGGGCTATGACCGCCTGTCCGATCTGGGGCGTCAGCAGGCCCGCTGGCTGGGCGAGCACATGCGCGCCACGGGGCAGGCGTTTGATGCCGTTTTCACAGGCACCCTGACCCGTCACAAACAGACCGCCGAAGAATGGGGCGCCGCTGAGGTGCGCAGCGATTCGCGCCTGAATGAAGTGCGCTATTTCGACCTGTCAGAACGGATGCACGCCCAATACGGCCTGGCCCATCCAAAGTCGCATGAGGATTTCGTCGATCACCTGCCCCTGACCTTTTCCGCCTGGCAGGAAGGCAAGATCGACGGCGCCCCCGAAAGCTTTCACGACTTTCAGACCCGCGTGCAGGAAGTGATCCACGATATCGCTCAAGCCCATGAAAACCCGATCATTTTCACCTCTGGCGGCTTTATCGGCATGGCCACGCGGGTGGTGATGGGGCTGGATATCGGCCCGTTCACCCGCGCCATCCTGCCGATCATGAACAGCTCGGTCCATCGGATGCGGATGCTGCCAGCGGGGCTGACGCTGACCCAGTTCAACGGGGTGCCACATCTGGAACATCCCGACCGCCATCACGCCCAGACCCATTTCTGAGGCCAGACCAACACTTATCCAGGAGAACAGGATGACACATCTTTGGGTACGGGCAGAGCAGCGCCCGAATGAGGACCGGGTTGGCCTGACCCCGGACGGTGCCAAGGCACTGATCGAGGCAGGGATTCGCGTCACCGTCGAGGAAAGCAAGGTCCGCTGTATCGGCATCGAGGGCTACCGCGCAGCAGGGTGTGACATCGCCGCCGAGAACAGCTGGCCAGATGCCCCCCTCGACGCCATCATTTTTGGCCTCAAGGAACTGCCCGAAGGCGGCACGCCCCTGCGTCATAAGCACATCATGTTCGGCCATGCCTTCAAGGGGCAGTTTTCCGGCAAGATCCTTCTGGAACGGTTCAAAGCCGGTGGCGGCACCCTTTATGACCTTGAATATCTGGTGGCGGAAAACGGGCGCCGCGTGGCCGCCTTCGGCTATTGGGCCGGATTTGCGGGGGCCGCCGTGACCCTGAAAAGCTGGGCCGCCCAGCAACGGGGCGAGATTTGCGGGCCGGTCGGCGCCTATTCCGGCAAGGACGCGCTGCTGGACGAGCTCAAGACCGAGCTGGACGCCACAGCCGCGCCGCGCCCCAACGCCATCGTGATCGGCGCCTTGGGCCGGGTTGGCACCGGGGCCTCCGACCTGATGGAAGCGATGGGCGTTGCCGTGACCAAATGGGACATGGCGGAAACCGCCCATGGCGGGCCATTCCCGGAAATTCTCACTCACGACATATTCATCAACTGCATCCTGGCCGGGCCGCAGACTCCGGTTTTTGTGCCACAAGACGCGAAAGAGGCCGACCGCAGGCTGACCGCCATTGGCGATGTGGCTTGCGACCCGGACAGCGATTACAACCCGGTGCCGGTTTATAACAAGGCCACCAGCTGGGCTGCCCCGGCGCTGCGGGTTGCGACCGATCCGGTGCTCGACGTGATGGCAATCGACAACCTGCCCTCGATGCTGCCGGTGGAAAGTTCAATTGATTACGCGGGCCAGTTACTCCCCAGCCTGCTCACCCTGACCGACCTCTCCTCCGGGGTCTGGGGGCGAGCCGCCGCCACCTTTCACGAACATATGAAGGAGATCTGACATGACCATCCATTGGTGTGGCACCGGCCTGTCGGCCATCCCCGGCCTGCGTCGCCTGATCGAGAATGGACAGGATGTGGTGGTCTGGAACCGAACCATCGACAAGGCCCGCGAAGCGGTGGGCGACATAGCAAAGGACATCCGCGCCTTTGAGATGGACGCGCTGGATGCGGCCCTTCAACCCGGTGACATCGCCGTGTCGATGCTGCCCGGTGATCTGCATGTGCCGGTGGCGGAACTGTGTCTGAAAAACGGCGCACATTTCGTGTCCTCCAGCTACATCTCCCCCGAGATGCGCGCCTTGGATGCCAAGTTCAAAGATGCGGGTCTGTGTTCGGTAAACGAGGTTGGGCTGGACCCCGGCATTGACCATTTGATGGCCCATTGGCTGGTGGCTGATTACCGCGCCAGTCAGGACACGGATCAGGGGCAGGTGCTCTCGTTCATCTCGTATTGCGGTGGGGTGCCGAAAACGGCCAACCCGTTCCGATACAAATTCAGCTGGTCGCCGCTGGGGGTACTGAAGGCGCTGCGTTCACCATCCAGATCCCTGAAAGGCGGCAAGGTTTTTGACGTGGCCCGCCCATGGGATGCGATTTCCGCCTATGACGCCCCGCTGCCGCAGGCCGAAAGTTTCGAGGTCTATCCCAACCGGGACAGCCTGCCGTTCATGGAAGAATACGGCTTTGATCCGGACTGGAACACCGATCTGTTTGTGCGCGGCACCCTGCGCCTGAACGGCTGGGCCGATGCGTGGAAAGATGTGTTTGCCGAGGTTGAAACGCTGGAAGGTGCGGCAGGTGATGCGCGCCTCAAGGAAATGTCCGACCAGTTCTGGCAGGACAATGCCTATGACGAAGGCGAGCCTGACCGCGTGATCATGTGTGTGGCATTGAAAGCGGAAAAAGATGGCGCGGCCACCTATCACAAAACCTATGTGATGGATGCCTGGGGCGACGCCCGTGGCACCGCCATGGCGCGGCTTGTCTCCACGCCGGTCTCTTTGGCGATTGAAGCGGTGCAAGGGGGCAAAATTTCCGCAGGCGTCAGCGCAGCCCCCTCGGATCCGGCCCTGATCGACAGCTGGATGGGTGAGGTGCGCACCCTTGCTCAACATCTGGCTATTGTCGATCACATCGCCTGAGCGACACGCCACGAACGACATTATCCTGTCGCAAACAACTCGGCATGGCGTCCCAAGGGCGTTAGGCTTTCCGAAAAGGGAGGACGCCATGCCAGACACCGCTCAATCCAAGTGGCCCAGACCCGGCTGGACCAGTTTCGAAACCGCCACCAAGGAAGATTTCCTTGCCGTTATGGAATATGACGAGGCTTATGCAAATGCCGTGGTTGACCGGCTGCTGGTGGCCTTGAAGGAACTGGACGAAGAGGACACCCCCTATCCGATCAACCGCTACCAGCATTCGTTACAATCCGCCACGCGGGCCCATGAAGCGGGGGAGCCGGAGGATCTGATCGTGGCCGCCCTTGTGCATGACCTTGGTGATACGCTGGCCCCGTTCAACCATGGTGAACTCGCCGCTGCCATCGTGAAACCCTATGTCAGTGAGCGCACATACTGGATCCTGAAACATCACTGCGTTTTCCAGGGCTACTATTACAACCATCACCTTGGCGGTGATCGCCATGCCCGCGAGAAATACAAGGACAGCCCGCATTACGACGCCTGTGTGCGGTTCTGTCACGAGTATGATCAGGCCAGTTTCGACCCGGACTACCCCACCAAACCGCTTGAGTTCTTTGAACCGATGCTGCGCCGGGTGTTCAGCCGAACCGAGGGGCATATGGAGCTGAATGAAACCCGTGAGGATGTCCCGAAAGACAAGGACCAGACAGGTACGTGACAGAGCAAGATGACTTTGACCTGATCGTGGCCGGGGCTGGCATTGTCGGCATGTCCACCGCGCTTTATGCGCAAAAGGCGGGCCTGCGGGTGGCGCTATGTGACCCGAACCCGCCCGGTTCCGGCACCACGTCCGGCTCTGCCTGCACCATCGCCACCTATGCGTGCCTTCCGGTCAATTCCCCCTCTGTCCTGACCTCTCTGCCCCAGCTTCTGACCAGTTCGGACAGCCCGCTCAGCTTCAACCTCTGGCACGGGCTGCGCAATCCCCGCTGGATGCTGTCCTTTCTGAACAATTGCCGTGCCGGCCGGGTTCGCCACATTACCCGCGCCCTCGGCCAGTTTCTGGCACAGGCAGATGCGGGCCTTGATCCGCTGATTGCCGAGGCCCGCGCCCAGGACCTGATTGTCCAGAATGACTGCCTTTATGTCTGGTCGTCAAAATCCGGCTATGACAATGCGCGCCACGGCAATGAGATGCGCCGCGCACAGGGGGTGGCGTTTGACGAACTCTCCCCTGACGAGTTGCGGGATCTGGAACCGAACCTGACCCTTCCCCTCTATCGCGGCCTGTTGTTCAAAGGGGCCCGCCACGTGACCAGCCCCGAATTGCTGGTATCGCGCATGTGTGCCCGGTTTGAAGAGCTGGGAGGGGCGTATCTCGCGCAGGGCATTGGCCGCATCTCCCCTGACAAAACAGGTGTAACCGCACATCTTGAGGGCCAGCGACCCCTTCGCGCGCGCAGATTTGCCCTCACCGCAGGCGCATATTCACGACGCATCCAGGGGACGGGGGGCGAGCATCTGCCGCTGGGCACGGAACGCGGCTATCATGTGCTTTATCGCAACCACGGCCATCTGATTTCACGCCCCGTGGGCTGGGCCGAAGCCGGGTTTTACGCAACGCCAATGGCGGAGGGGCTGCGGATTGCTGGCACGGTGGAAATCAACGCCCTCGACGCGCCCTTCAACACAGGTCGCACCGATTACCTCACCCGAAAATCACAAGACATGTTCGGCCCGCTCGGAAAGCCGGATGCGACGTGGCTGGGCCACCGCCCCACCCTGCCCGATGCCCTGCCGGTCATTGGTCCCTCGCCGCATTCCGACCGTGTGCTTTTTGCATTTGGGCACCAACATATCGGCCTCACCCTGGGGGGGATCACCGGAAAGGTGATTTCAGATCTGGCACAGGAAAAGAGCCCGAGCTTCGATATCGCAGCATTTTCGCCGACCCGGTTTTCTCATTAAACCGTTTCGCCCGAAACACTGGGACGTAGCACTGCGCAGTTCGTTGCCCGGAAACAGAAGAAATTTGTTCGGCCCAGACAGTCAGCTGCAGTCAGCTTGGCGCCTTCCCGATCGGCACCACGGTCTGGTCCTCGGCCGCCACTTCTTCAAAGTCAAAATTATCCAGCCGTTTCGCGCGGTTACCCGCTTTCTCGGCGGAAATCTTGATGTCGGAAATATCTTTGGAAGCCTGATGGAAATGCCGGTCGAGATTGGCAACCCGATCGCCCAGCCGTCCCACATCCGCTGACAGAAGATGCAATTCCTTGCGGATGGCCCCGGCCTGTTCCCGCATCCTTGCGTCTTTCAAAATCGCCCGCATCGTATTCAGCGTCGCCATGCAGGTGGTGGGGGAAACAATCCAGACGCGTTTGGTAAAGCTTTCCTGCACCAGATCGGGAAACTTGGCGTGAAGCTCGGCATAAACCGCCTCAGACGGCAGAAACATCAGCGCCCCATCCGCAGTTTCACCTTCGATGATGTATTTGTCGGAAATATCGTTGATATGCTTGCGCACCGAGCTGCGAAACATCTGCATCGCAGCTTTCAGCTCCGCCTCGGTGCTGGCCGCGACAAGCGCTTCATAGGCTTCCAACGGAAACTTGCTGTCGATCACAATCGGCCCGGGCGGGTTGGGCAGGTGGATCAGGCAATCCGCGCGTTTGCCGTTCGACAGGGTGACCTGCAATCCAAAGCTGTCAGCGGGCAGCGCCTTTGAGACGATATCGCGCAACTGGATCTCACCAAACGCCCCGCGGGTCTGCTTGTTGGACAGAATATCCTGCAGCGACAGCACATCCCCAGACAGCCGGGTGATATTGTCCTGCGCCTTGTCGATGACCTTCAGGCGCTCCTGCAGCTGGGTCAGGCTTTCGGTGGTTTTCACCGCGGATCCCTGCAGGCTTTCCTTCATCCGTTCCTGCATGTCAGCCAGCGCCCGGGCGGATTTCATCGCATTGTCATGCAGCCGGTCATTCATCTGCTGCTGCACTGCGCCAAGACGGGCCTCAACGGTCTGGATCACCTGCACCTGCGCGCTGGCCTGCTGGTCTGACACATGGTTCAATCCACCGCGGAGCTGCTCCTGCCCCTGGCCGAGCTGCTGCACGTTCTGCCCGAGCCAGTGCATCTGCCGGGCCAGATCCTCCCCCATGCGTGCCGATTGCCCGGCGCGCCGCAGGGACAGCATCAGCAAGATCAGGATCAGCGCCACGACGCCTGCTGCCACCAATGCAAGCGGATGGATCAATGGCAGTGAAAATTCTCCGATTTCAATCATGTGCGCCCAAACAGCCTTTCGATATCTGCCAGCTTCAACTCCACATAAGTGGGGCGGCCATGGTTGCATTGCCCCGAATGCGGCGTTGCTTCCATCTCGCGCAGAAGCGCATTCATTTCCTCACCACGCATCCAGCGCCCGGACCGGATCGAGCCATGGCAGGCCACCCGCGACAGAACCGCTTCGATCCGCGCCTGCACCGTGTTGCTGTCGCCCAGATCCGCAAGCTCATCCAACACATCCCGGATCATCGCGGTGGCGTTGACCTCGCCCAGGATTGCCGGGGTTTCGCGCACGGCAACCGCCGTGCCGCCAAATGGTTCAATCACCAGTCCAAGGGTTTTCAGATCCTCGGCCACCTCCAACAGACGGGCAATCTCGTCTGAGGACAGTTCGATGATTTCCGGGATCAACAAAGCCTGCGAGGCCACGCCGTTTTCCGCCATTTGGTGTTTGAGCTTTTCATAGACCAGCCGTTCATGTGCGGCGTGCTGATCAACGATCACGATCCCGGTCTCAGTCTGGGCGATGATATAGTTTTCATGCACCTGCGCCCGGGCGGCCCCCAGTGGCAATTCCGTGGCCCGAACCGCGTCAACGGGTGTGGGGGATGGGTCCAGGACTTCATCTTCGAACCGGGCAGACGGGGTTGCCATCTCGGAAAACCCCGGCGCGCCATAGTCCCGCTCTGGCAGGCTTTGCGGCGCTTGCCCCTGATACGAGGCACGCAAGGCCCCCATTGAGGGGCGGTCCATCTGGTAAACCCGCGCAGCACCGGTCGCGGTGGGCTCCTCCGGGCGCATCGCCCCAAGGGTGGCCCCGGCCACGGTGGTCGACGCACGGTGGCCAGCTTCTGCCAGCGCATGGCGCAGCCCCGACACGATCAGCCCGCGCGCCAGCCCCGGATCACGAAAGCGCACCTCGGATTTGGCCGGGTGCACGTTCACGTCCACCAGTTGCGGATCACAGGTGATGAAAAGCGCCGCCGCGGGATGGCGGTCGCGCGACAGGAAATCGAAATATGCCGCGCGCAATGCGCCGGTCAGCAGTTTGTCCTTCACCGGGCGACCATTCACAAACAGGAACTGTGCCACCGCCGCCCCGCGCGAATAGGTTGGCAGCGCGGCATAGCCCGTCAGCCGCAACCCTTCCCGCGTGGCATCAATTGCCAGCGCGTTTTCGGTAAACTCACGGCCCAGGATCTGGGTCAGCCGACCATAAAGCGCATCAAACAGATCGCCGGACTGGGCATCAGCACGGAAGGTCACGCGCCCCTCCCCTCCGCCCGACACATCGCGCAAGGTAAAGCCCACATGTGGCTCTGCCATGGCCAGACGCTTGATCACATCATTGATCGCCTGCGCCTCGGCCCGATCCGTGCGCATGAATTTCAACCGGGCGGGTGTGGCGAAAAAGAGGTCCCGCAACTCGACCATCGTCCCCTGAGACAGGGCCGCGGGCTTCACCGACCCCATCTTGCCGCCGGTCACACGCAGGGTTGCAGCCTCGCCCCCTTCGGCGCGCGATGTTATGGTAAGCCTTGCGACGGCCCCCAGCGATGGCAGCGCCTCACCCCGGAAACCGAAAGTGTGAATATCAAGCAGGTCGGAGCCATCAATCTTTGACGTGGCATGGCGCGACAGGGCCAGTGGCAGATCTTCGGGCGCGATGCCACACCCGTCATCGGTCACCCGGATCAGCGTCTTGCCGCCATCGGCATAAGCCACCTCAATCCGGGTGGCCCCCGCATCAATGGCATTTTCCACCAGTTCCTTGACCGCAGACGCAGGGCGTTCGACCACTTCACCGGCTGCAATCCGGTTGATCGCAGCGTCATCCAGCTGGCGGATCACAGGGCGTTTCGGCGCGGAATTCAAGCTCATATGGGGGGTGTCCTCGGGCATACCACAAAATTTAGCATGGCTCCGCCCGATTCGACACCCGATTCGGAACGGGGAAGCACAGGCGCGTGTCGGCGGCTCTGGGCTCCCCCTCCAGTTAGTTCGATGCGGGCTGATCAGCCAGCCCGTCTGGCTTTCCGATGATCATGAAGGTCAGCTCCTCCGGGCGGAAAATTTCACCTGCAACCCGGTTGGCCTGTTCCAGCGTCACGGCCTCCACCTTGTCATTGCGCGTGGAGATATAATCGATCGGCAGGCCTTCGATCTGCATCCCCACCAGAAGGTTGGCGATATTCGAGTTGCCATCAAAGCGCAGCGGATAAGAACCGGTGAGATAGGTTTTTGCCGCCGACAGCTCCTCGGCGCTGATACCGTTCTGCGCCATGTCGGCCCATTCCTGACGAACCACCTCTACCGCCTCGGCCATGCTGGCATTCTGGCTGGAGAACTGCCCGGCGAACCCGTTGGCATATTCACGATCAAACAGATAGGCACCGATCCCGTAGGTCAGGCCCCGCTTTTCGCGCACTTCCTGCATCAACCGGCTGTCGGATCCCAGACCGCCCATGATCTGCGAGATCAGGTAGGCGGCAAAGAAATCCGGATCCTCACGGTCGATCCCACCATGACCAAACCGCGCAATGGATTGCGGGGTATCAAAGGGGATCACGGTCTGCGCACCGTTCCAGGAGACTTCCGCCCGCTCGGGGAAGGGTGCCCCTTCGGCGCTCAGCCCTTCAAGAAGACGGTCCATCAACTCGGCCAGTTCATCGGCCGTGATATCCCCAACCGCGGCAATATAGACCCGATCCAGCGCCAAAGTATCACGATAGGCGGTCAGCAGGTCCTCACGCGTCAGCCCCTCGACACTTTCCACCGTGCCGCCATCATAGCTGCCATAGGGGTGGTCGCCATAGGTGGTCACATCCCAGGTTTCCGACAGGATATCGGCCGGGTCCGTGGCGCGGGAACGCAGGTTCGAAAGGAGCTGATCGCGGACCCGTTCAATTGCATCCGCTTCAAATCTGGGTTCGATCAGGGCCGAACGCAGCAGCGCCATGGCCTCCTCCCGGTTTTCGGTCAGAAACTGCGCGGACACATCCACACCATCGCGACCGGCCCGAAACATGAAAGACGCAGCCAGCGCCTCGGCGGCTTCTGCAAACCCGCGCGCATCCAGATCACCTGCCCCTTCTTCAAGAAGCGATGTCATCAACTCAACCGAGCCCCGTTTGCCCAGCCGATCCAGCGAGGTCCCCCCGCGAAAACTGATCTCAAGCGCCACAAAGGGCAGGCTGTGTTCTTCAACCAGCCAGGCCTTGAGCCCCGCCTTTGAGGTGACGTCCTGAATGGCCACTTCAGCGCGGGCCGGAAAGGCCACAAGGGCCAGAACAACAAGGAGAAATCGCAGCATCACATTTCCTCTCCACCTTCGGGGACCAGCCAACCCGTGACCGATTGCTTCCTGTTCAGCACTTTGCGCGCCACTGCCATGACGTCATCGGGCGTGACCGCCTGCAATACGTCCTGCCAGGCATCTATGTCTTGCAGGGTCAGACCCGAGCTGAGTGCACGACCATAGCGATCCGCCCGCGCCTGTGCATTGTCCTGGGCATAAATCTCAGACGCCTTGAGCTGAAACTTGATCCGCTCGAACTGGGCTACATCAATTTCGCCTGCCAGAAATGTCTCCAGCGTGTCATCCAGAGCGGTTTCCGCCGCGCGCAGAGAGGTCTCCCCATTGGGCACGACCACAAGGCTGAAACTCGTGTCATCCAGCGCCGTGGCCCCATAGCTTGCCCCTGCATAGACGGCGATCGGGTTGTCAAACTGCAAGGCCCGCCCCAATACCGAGGTGGCCCCGGAGCCGCCAAGGATTTCCGACAGATAGACCAGGGCTGCGGCCTCTTTCTGGTTCCCCGGATCACGTTCCGGCGCCAGGTAGCTGCGCATCAGATACGGTTGCGAGACCCGCGCATCCGCCATGCGCAAACGCCGCTCAGCCAATTGCGGGGGTTCGGTGATCCGGGCGCGCGGGGCAAGATCCGCCGTCGGTTCCAGCGGACCGTAATAGGTCTCAGCAAGCTGCCTGACCTCCTCCGGGTTCACATCCCCTGCCACCACCAGCGTCGCATTATTGGGGGCGTAAAACCGCTGATAATACTCCAGTGCAGCCGTGCGCGAGAGGTTTTCCATCTCATGCCGCCAACCAATCACGGGAATTCCATAAGGGTGGTTCAGATATTGCGCGGCCCGCATCTGTTCGTAAAAGAGCGATCCGGGATCGCTGTCGGTGCGTTGGGCGCGTTCCTCAAGGATCACCTCACGCTCCGTCGCCACATCCTCTTCGGTCAGGCGCAGGTTGCGCATCCGGTCTGCTTCCATCCGCATGATCAGCGGCAGGCGATCTGCCGCAATGCGTTGAAAATATGCGGTGTAATCTTGCGATGTGAACGCATTGTCCGAGCCGCCATTTTCCGTGACAACCCGCGACAGCTCTCCTGCTTCCATCGTATCGGTGGCCTTGAACAGAAGGTGTTCGAGGAAATGCGCAACCCCCGAAACCCCCGGCTTTTCATCTGCCGCCCCGGCCCGATACCAAAGCATCTGCACGACAACCGGTGCCCTGTGATCTTCGATCACCACCACCTGCAACCCATTATCGAGCTTGAATTCTGTCACACCATCCTGTGCCGCCTGCACCGGCAGCGCGAAACAAACCGCCAAGGCGGCCATCAATCGTCGCATGGAACACTCCTGTTCTGTTGCGATCAAGTTAGGGTCCCTGACGTGGGCTGCAAGCCATGCGCACGCAAAGTTGATAAGCTTCTGCACCCAAGCGCGCAAAAGTGCAAAGCTGCAACAGAGGGGAGCGGATTTACTCGGTCGGAAGGAATTCAGGCGGAGCGGACGGGGTCCAGACACCGGCACGGCGGAGGCGTTCAAGCTCGCGGTGCTGATCCAGTTCCATCCTCTCATACGCACGGAAATAGACATTCACGTCAAACAGGCGTTCCAGCAGGCGCCCATCGTTTTCACGACGCCATTCCAGATCTTCCGCAGCAAGCGCCTGACGGATATTGCCCGTCACGCCTTTGCGCCCTGCGTAGGATACCAGCGCGGTTTCGCTGCGCCGGATCCCGGTATCATCCAGCAATCCGGGCTTGCCGCCCAGTGCCGCCACCGCGTCCTTGATCGGGGTCGGGTCGGTCAGGTTGCTGCCACCGGGGGTTGGCGTGGGCAGATCACGATAGCTCGGGGGTTCCTGCAACGGTTTGGTTGGCAGGATGGCAAACTCATCCGGGCTGCTTTGTGTCGATTTCAGGTTCATCAGGCGCGGGTTGTCATCGCTGCTGCAGGCAGAGATCGCAAACACGGTGGCCCCGAGGATCAGAACTTTCATCGTTACATTGCGCATTGAGCAAACCCCCATTTCTTACCGTTTCTTAGCCCATCTGGAAACGCGCGTCACGCGCCTTTCACTCGGACTTGGCAGGATCGGCAAAAAGCACCAGCCCAAATGCGCCGGCAAAGACAAATATATCCGCGACGTTGAAGGAATAGGGGTTTTGAAAACCACAGCAGGACATGTTCAGAAAATCAACCACGGCCCCGTAAATCACCCGGTCCACCACATTCCCGAGCGCCCCACCGACCAAAAGCCCCGCACTGATCAGCGCTAGACGACCCGCGCCTGTTTTGACAACCCAGCGCACCACCCAGGCAGAGATGCCCAGCGCAAGGGCAATCAACACCCAGCGCATCGCCGAGCCATCTGACCCGAAGAGGCCAAAATTGACCCCCCGATTCCAGGCCATCTGGAAATTCAGAAAAGGCGGAAACACTTCGACCCAGCCACGTTGCGCAAGGTCCAGCACATTCAGCACAAAAAACTTGCTGCCCTGATCAATCAGGAGCGACAGGGCAGCAAAAAGAGCAATCACACGCATCGGGATCAATGGCGGAAGTGACGCATACCGGTGAAGACCATGGCGAGGCCGGCCTCATTTGCCGCCTTGATCACCTCGTCATCGCGCATCGACCCACCGGGCTGGATCACGCAGGTGCCACCCGCAGCGGCGGCTTCCATCAGGCCATCGGGGAAGGGGAAAAACGCATCCGATGCCACGGCGCAGCCCTTGGCGAGGCTTTCATCCAGCCCCAGCTCTGCCGCCATCCGGCCCGCTTTCGACGCGGCAACATTGGCGCTGTCGAGACGCGACATCTGCCCTGCACCAACACCAACGGTTGCGTTGCCTTTCACATAGACAATCGCATTGGATTTCACGTGTTTGGCAACTTTCCAGGCGAACAGAAGGTCTTGCATCTGCTCATCGGTCGGCGCTTTGTCGGTCACAACCTTCAGGTCCTCCATACCGACATAGCCAACATCCTTGTCCTGAACGAGCATGCCACCGGCAACCTGTTTATAAGCCACAATCGGCTCACGCGTGTTCGGCAGGCCATCAGTCAGCAGCAGGCGCAGGTTTTTCTTGGCAGCAAAGATTTCCTTGGCCTCATCGGACGCACCCGGCGCAATGACAACCTCGGTGAAGATCTCAACGATCTTGGTTGCGGTTTCTGCATCCAGAGGTTTGTTCAGGGCCACGATGCCCCCGAAAGCCGAGGTGCGGTCGCAGTCGAACGCCTTTTGATAGGCTTCGACCAGAGTCGCGCCCTTGGCCACACCGCAGGGGTTGGCGTGTTTGATGATCGCCACGGCGGCACTTTCGGCGGGGTCAAATTCGGACACCAGCTCATAGGCTGCATCGGTGTCGTTGATATTGTTGTAGCTCAGTTCCTTGCCCTGCAACTGAACAGCGGTTGCCACGCCGGGACGGTTCGAGCCATCGGTATAGAAGGCAGCCTTCTGATGGCTGTTTTCACCATAACGCAGGGTCTGTTTCAGCTCACCGGCAAAGGCGCGGCGCTTGGGCGCGTCCAGTTCCAGCGCCTTGGCCATCCAGTTCGACACGGCCGAATCATACGCCGCGGTGCGGGCATAGGCTTTCTGCGCCAGCTTTTTGCGGAATTTGGGGCAGGTCTTGCCGCCATGCTGGTCCATGTCGCCCAGCAGTTTTTCGTAATCTTCCACATCCACAACCACGTTCACGAAGGCGTGGTTCTTGGCGGCGGCACGGATCATCGCCGGGCCACCAATGTCGATGTTTTCGATGCAGGTGTCATAATCGGCCCCTTTGGCGACAGTGGCCTCAAACGGGTAGAGGTTCACGACGAGAAGGTCGATGGCGCCGATACCGTGCTCGGTCATGGCGGCAACATGTTCGTCATTGTCGCGCAGGGCCAGAAGGCCACCATGCACGCGGGGATGCAGGGTTTTCACCCGACCATCCATCATTTCCGGGAACTCGGTGATTTCCGAGACATCTTTCACGGCCACACCGGCCTCACGCAGCGCCTTGGCAGACCCGCCGGTCGACAGGATTTCGACACCGCGCGCCTGCAGCGCCTGTCCCAGCTCAATAAGCCCGGTCTTGTCGGATACGGAAATAAGCGCGCGCTCTACGCGATGAAGGTCGGTCATGTCGGTCTGGCCCCTTAGGCAGCGAAGTTACTGTGGCAGCTCGCGGTCACCGTCTTCAAGGTCGCGCAGAACCGAAGGGGTCTCTTGCGCCTTTGCCAATGACCAACGAATGCGTGTCGCATAATCCATTGCGACCGCCCTGAGAACCACCTGTTTCGTCGCACGGGGCTTTAAACGCGTTTTTTCCAGATAAACGCTGTTTTCCAGCGTCAGTTCTGCCTGTCCATCATGGCGGAAAACCCAGATTTCACCTGATCTGAGCGCCATCGACACGGCCGTT
Source organism: Aliiroseovarius crassostreae (assembly GCF_025137635.1). Taxonomy (NCBI): domain Bacteria; kingdom Pseudomonadati; phylum Pseudomonadota; class Alphaproteobacteria; order Rhodobacterales; family Paracoccaceae; genus Aliiroseovarius; species Aliiroseovarius crassostreae. Next base: position 2,584,770 of record NZ_CP080772.1, read on the forward strand.
CCCCCCAGATCCAGCGCCGCATCCACATCCGGGTGCAGGTGGAAACGCACCGCGAAAGGAATTCCCTGCAACCCGCGCGCATCCATCACCGCATCAAACCGGCCTTGATGATCGGGATCGAGTGCCGCAAGCGTTTCTTCCCCTGTCAGGTCACGACCATCCACGCTCAGCTCCAGACGACGCATGTGCAAAAGGCCATGGGTGGCCAGATAGCCATCGTGATCGGCAAAGATACCCACCCGCCCCGCATCATGTGTCATCTGCACCCGCACATCTTCGGGGGCCTGAACCAATTGACCACTTGCCCCTTCCCCCGCATCCGCCACGCGTGAGGACGACACCCCCTTGAGACCCAGCGTGGAATGCGAAGGTGTGGCCCGCCCCGCCTTGCGCCAATCCTCGCCAAACTGCACCCCGGTGCCGCAATTCACGATCAGCGGGCGTCGTCCCGAGGTCAGCTCGAAAGACAGGGTCGAGGCATGAGCATTGACAGAAGCCCTCCCCCGGGGGGGCGCGGCCGCATCCATTACAATTGTTGTGCGCCCTCCGGTCATCCGGGCAAATCCCATCGACAGGCCCGGATGCGCACCCCCGCGAATGCCGGAACTTGCCAGCGCATGATCCAAACGCCCCTCAAGGCCACGCCCACCGCCATGAAACCGCGCCAGCCCACCATCAGCGTGGCGCAGGGCCCGCAGGGTAGGAGCAATCCGTTCCATGGCTGCAAGATGATCTGCCGGTGCGGCCTGTCCACTTTCTGACAGGGCGGACGCCACCCAGGTCAGCAGGGTAAACACCTCCAGCAACTCTTCGGGGTTGCGGGTCGGAATGCCACCTTCGGCGTCAATCTGCTCACGACAATCCTGCGCCAGCGCGCGCACCGCAGGCGCAACATGCTTTTCCATCCCGGTCAGGCTGAGGCCCGCATAGATCAACCCTGTCAACGCTTCGAACCGGGGCAGTCCCGGACTGGCCCCATGCCAGCGGCGCGACAGAAAAATCGTCTGCTGCCCAAGTGAGGAGAAAAACCGCTTGCTGTTTGCAGGCTCCATTCCAGCCATCAGGAACAGCGCATGGTTGATCCAGCGGATCAAACGCCGCCCGGTCAGGTCCGGGGTCCAGCCCGGTCCACGTCCTGCACCGAAGTGATCAATCCAGCCGATCAACCAGTCCTGGCCCCGTTTCCTGGCCTGAAGATCCCCGAGGGCCGCCAGGTCATCCAGCCAGACAAACCCCTGCAATTCCTTGGCAAATTGCGGGCTCGGCGGGGCAAGATCCCATAATCCACATGCAGGCGCATTCACCAGATGTCCGGCAAACAGAAAATTGCCCGCCACCAGTTGCTTGCCTCTGGCAAAAGATCCCACTGTCCGTGGCTCTGGCTGCGACACAAACCCCGTTGCCGGCGCCGCACGGGTAGAGCGCCATGCCTGCCAGCGATTGGCGAGCTGGTTTCGAAAATCTGTTGGGGGCGTTCGCTGTGCCACCTGCTTCACCTTGGCAACTCCTTGCCCTGCATGGCCTTTTCGCGGCCAGCCGGGCTTCACCTCAAACCAGTATTCCCCTCTTTTTGTCGGGGGTTGAGAGGAGCATACATCCGGGCGTCGCCTCTGTCATCTGGCGATTTCACGCCTGCAGCAGGCCCGTTAAACCGCGATGTCAGGCCTTGCGAAAAGCGGTGACAAAAAACCCGTCCATCCCGCCCAGATCGGCGTGATAATGGGGAAACAGGCGCAGCCCTTCGGGGCCTATCCACCCCTCATCCACACCGGGAATACGCAACGCGTCAAGGTCCAGTTGCAGGCCTTCGTGGCGCGACAGCGCATCCCGCACCTGCTCTTCCCCCTCGTCAATCAGCAATGAACACGTGCAAAATACCAGCCGTCCGCCTGGCCGCAAAAGGCCCAGCGCCCGGTCAATCATATATTCCTGCAATTCGAACAGGCCCGGAAACTCGCTCCCATCCTTGGCATGTGGCAGGTCCGGGTGGCGCCGGATTGTGCCGGTTGCCGTGCATGGCGCATCCAGCAAGATCGCATCAAACGGTCCGTCCTCGAATTCCAGCGCGTCACCGACAACCGTCGTGGCCTGCAACCCGGTGCGGACGAGGTTCTCCTCGACCCGCTTCATGCGCCCCTCGGAAATATCCAAAGCGGTCACATCTGCCCCCGCTGACGCAAGCTGCATCGTTTTGCCCCCGGGGGCCGCGCACATATCCAGAACCCGCTCTCCCGCTTGCGCGTTCAGCACCTTCGCCGGAAGAGACGCAGACACATCCTGCACCCACCAATCGCCGGATGCATAGCCCGGCAAGGCCGTCACCTGCCCGGGATCCATCAGGCGCACCGACCCTGTCGACAGGTGCATCCCCGTCAGGCGCTCTGCAAGACCTGCCGAATTTGATTTGGCGGAGAGATCCAGCGGTGCCCCAGCAAAATGCGCGACCTCCATCGCCTCAACCGCTTCCTTGCCGTAATCTGCCAAAAGCGGTTTGCGCAGCCATTTCGGCAGACGGGGCACGGGCAACTTGTCCCATTTATCGACCTCCCCCGAAATCTTGCGCAAAACGGCGTTGACCAGCCCTGACATCTTCTCGGTGGTGCGGTCCTCACGCGCGGCGGAGACACAGGAATTCACCACCCCATGTGCTGCCCCCCCCGAGCAGATTTCAACCACCCCCAGGCGCAGGATATTCATCACCCGGAGCGGGGGGCGTTTTTTCAGATGCGGTCCCAGCATCCGGTCGGCACGGTCCATACCGCGCAGAACCGTCAGAACCAGTCGTTGGGCACGTGCGCGCTCTTCCACCTCAAGACGTTTCAAGCGCTTGGGCAGAACTTCGGACAGCAGGCGCTTGTCTTCGATCACATCCCCCAGCAGGTCCACCACAACATGCCGCGTGTCGATGACACGTGTTTTGCCTTTTTGCCCGGCCTGTCTTGCACCCGCCATTTTCTCACCTTTGCCTTTTTGTCATGAGCGGCCTATATCAATCCCAGCATAGCGACAAGGATATCGACATGTCCGACGAAAAACGAGATCTCCCCCCCGCCGCCCAACGCGCCCTGGACGAGGCAGAGGCACGGCGAAAAAAGGCGGAAGCGGCCGCAAAAGAGATCCCCAAGGAATATGGTGGCCGTGACGGACCCGAACCCGTGCGCTATGGCGATTGGGAAAAAAAGGGCATCGCCATCGACTTTTGAGGCGCCCCTCAAATCCCGCCGAAAGGGGCTCTGCCCCTCGAGCTTTGCTCTCACCCCGAGGTATTTCGGGCAAGAAAAAGGCGCGCGGTCTGGCCCTTATTTTCTGGTCAGCAAGATCCTAAAGCGTTTCGACTTTTCCGTGTCTCAGGTGAATGTCGAAACGCTTTAGGGTGCGGCCACGCTTTAAGAACGGGGCCGAGGAGCAACGCCCCTGATTTCGGCCCCTGCACAGACGCGCAGCTTCAGAGACCGAGCACATCCAGCATGTCATATTCGCCAGGCTTCTGGCCCTGCCCCCAAAGCGCGGCTTTCAACGCACCCCGCGCAAAAACAGACCGATCGCTGGCCACGTGACGAAGCGTGATGCGCTCCCCCTCAGCGGCAAACAGAACATCATGTTCCCCAATGATGTCACCGCCGCGGATGGCATGAAACCCGATATCACCGCGTTTGCGTGCTCCGGTGATCCCGTCCCGGCCGCGATCAGACACATCCGTCAGGTTCACACCACGGCCTTCAGCGGCAGCCTCTCCCAGCATCAATGCGGTGCCAGAGGGCGCATCCACCTTGTGGTGGTGATGGCTTTCGATGATCTCGATATCGTAATCTTCATCCAACGCCGCTGCGACCTTTTTGGTCAGCTGGGTGAGGAGGTTCACCCCAAGGCTCATATTACCAGCCCGCACAATGGTGGCGTGTCGCCCGGCAAGGCGGAGTTTTTCGAGGTCCTCATCGGTCAGCCCAGTGGTGCCGATCACATGCACAGCACGGGCCTGCGCGGCGATTTCAGCCATATCCACGGTGGCAGACGGGGCGGTGAAATCAATCACGGCCTGTGCTTTGGACATGGTTTCCAGCGCGTCATCGCTGACCGCAACGCCAACCGGCTGGCCGCCCATACATTCGCCCACATCACGCCCGATCCAATCATGCCCCGGGCGATCAAGCGCACCAACCAGCCGCGCCTTGTCCGAGGCCAGAACCTCTTTGATCAGCATCTGCCCCATCCGGCCCGACGCCCCCATCACAACAATGCCCGGCAATTCGCTCATGTCTTGTCTCCTTATTTCGTTCCTCTCCTAACCCGCATTTCCCTGCTTGGCAAAGCCCTGCTTGCATGATTGCGCATTCCGCCCTATGTGGACGCCATGGCAAAGAACCGATTTCATGACCACGATGGCCCGTCGCAGCGACAGCTGCGTGTGGCTGAATTGATTCGCCGCACCCTGTCTGAGGTGCTGGCACGCGGCGATGTGCATGACCCCGAGCTGAACCGGATGTCGATCACGGTGGGTGAGGTGCGCACGTCGCCGGACCTGAAGATTGCCACCGCCTATGTGCTGCCTCTTGGCGGGCATGGGAAGGACGAAGCAATTCAGGCCCTCGCCCGCAACAAAAGCGAGCTGCGCCGCGCCCTTGGCAAGTCGACGAACCTCAAGTTCACACCTGACCTACGGTTCCAGATTGACGAAACCTTCGACCAGATGGACGAAACCCGTCGCCTGTTCGCACAAGAGGACGTGCAGCGGGATCTGGACGAAGGTTTGGACGACGACAGAAGCGACGAAGACTGACCTCTTCTTTTCAACTAGACTGACACCGCCACCCCGATTGACCCGCGGGTGGGAAAATTCATCTGTGGGGCACGGCATATGGCACGCAAACGCAAGGGACGCGACATTCACGGCTGGTTGGTTGTGGACAAGCCCGCGGGCATCAGCTCAAACGCGGTGGTGAACAAGGTGCGCTGGGCGATGGACGCAAAAAAAGCGGGCCACGCGGGCACATTGGACCCGGAAGCCACCGGCGTTCTTGCCGTTGCGCTGGGGGAGGCCACCAAGACGGTTCCTTACGTGACGGACACGCTGAAGGCCTATCGCTTCACCGTGCGGCTGGGACAGGCAACCAACACCGATGACGCTGAGGGTGAGGTGATTTCCGAAACAACTGCACGCCCGTCCGATGATGACATCGAGGCAGCCCTTGACCAGTTCACAGGTCAGATCATGCAGGTTCCGCCCAAATTTTCTGCCATCAAGATCGATGGTGAACGCGCCTACAAGCTCGCCCGGGACGACGAAGAATTCGAGATTGCCGCGCGGCCACTTTGGGTCGAGGAACTGCGGATGGTCGGGCGCGATGATGCGGATCATGTAACGCTGGAAATGACCTGCGGCAAAGGGGGGTATGTGCGTGCCATTGCCCGCGATTTGGGCGAAGCCCTTGGCTGTTTTGGCCATGTTCGCGAATTGCGTCGGATCTGGTCCGGCCCGTTTGAGGTTGAGGATGGTGTCAGCATGGAACTGGTTGAAAGCCTCTCCAAAACAGGTGAGCTGGACCAATATCTGCTGCCTCTGGAAGACGGTCTGTTCGAACTGCCCGAACTGATTTGCACCGCAGAGGGTGCCACGCGCCTGAAACATGGCAATCCTGGCATGGTGCTGGGATCCGACGTGGAATATGGCGATGAAGCCTGGGCCTCCTTTGAAGGCAAAGCTGTTGCAGTAGGGATATTCCGCTCGGGTGAATTGCACCCAAGCCGCGTTTTCAATCAATAACCCGCGCGAAGACAACACGACACCACATTGCTATCGCGGCCCAAACCGAAAGGGGCTTTGCCCCTCGGCCCCGCGCTTAAAGCGTGGCCTCACCCTAAAGCGTTACGACATTCACCTGAGGCAGGGGAAAGTCATAACGCTGTAAGAGAGATCAATGTCGTAGGCGTTTCGGGACGAACTTGAAACACATGCTTGCTCCGAAACGCTTTAGGGTCTTGCTAGCCAGAAAATGATGCTGGGGCGCGCGCCTTTTTCTTGCCTCAAAATACCTCGGGGTGAGCCTCGAAGAGGCGAGGGGCAGCGCCCCTTATGCATTGCGGGACGCGTTTTTGCGGATAAGATATCTGAACATATTAGCCTTCGACAATGTCACGTAAGGCGGGTGTTTTTTCGGGGGCGGCGCCGATTTGGTAGGCCGCAAGAACCTGATCATGGGCAGCGGCGGCGTGGGTATCATCATCTGCATGGATCAGGGCAATTGGATCACCTTTTGAGACTGCCACCCCCAAATCCAGGAGCCCGGTCAGCCCGACAGCGGGATTGACCTCATCTGAGGCGCGCCTGCGCCCACCGCCAAGTTCAACCACGGCAAGGCCGATAGTGCGGGTGTCAATTGCACGGATAAAGCCATCGGCCTGCGCACAGACCTGCGTAACATGCTTTGCTTTTGGCAGCAGGGCGGCGTGGTTTTCGATCAGGTCTGCGGGGCCGCCCAGCGCCGTCACCATGCGGCCAAATAGCTCGGCCGCTTTGCCGCTATCCAGCGCGCGGGTGACCGCGGTCAATGCAGCCATGCGATCTGTTTGCAAGCCTGAGGTGAGCAGCATTTCCGCGCAAAGGGCAAGTGTGACCTCACGCAGACGGGGATCTTGCTTGGTGCCGGTCAGGAACTCGATCGCATTGACCACTTCCAACGCATTGCCTGCCGCCGAAGCCAGCGGTTGGTTCATATCGGTCAGCAAAGCGTGGCATGGCAGCCCTGCACGGCGGGCCACTTGCGTGATAGAAAGGGCCAGATCCTTGGCCGTTTCATAATTGGCCATGAAAGCCCCGTTGCCAAACTTCACGTCCATCACAAGGGAGCCCAGCCCGGCCGCGAGTTTTTTGGACAGGATCGAGGCCGTGATGAGCGGGATGCTTTCCACAGTCGCGGTCACATCACGAATGCCGTAAAAGCGTTTGTCAGCAGGGGCGAGATTGGCAGTCTGGCCAATCACCGCGCAACCGACATCTTTCACAACCCTGGCAAAGAGCGCGTTGTCGGGGGTCACGGTATAGCCGGGAATGGCCTCCATCTTGTCCAAAGTGCCCCCGGTATGGCCCAGCCCACGGCCGGAAATCATTGGCACATACCCGCCGCAGGCAGCAACAATCGGTGCGAGCATCAGACTGACATTGTCCCCCACCCCTCCGGTCGAATGCTTGTCGACCGCCGGGCCGGGCAGGTCATCCCAGCGAAAGACATCCCCGCTGTCGCGCATGGACAGGGTAAGTTGCGCGGCCTCGTCCGGCACCATGCCCTGGAAAAAGACCGCCATGGCAAAAGCCGCCACCTGCCCTTCGCTGGCAGTCTGATCTGTAATCCCCCGAACCATGGCAGCAATCTCGTCCATTTCCAGACGGTGCCCGTCGCGTTTTTTACGAATGATCTCGGCAATCAACATGGTGGTGTCCTTTCCTCAAGCGAACAGTTTTGACCTTTTGGACAAAATTGGCAAGGGATTGCTTTTCCCGTCACGCGGGGGCAATGACAGGCATGATTACACGAGAGTTTCAAAAAGGCGATGCCGCCAGCGTAGCGGTATATTCGGATTGCGAACATTATCGCTATGCTCTGACGCGCGTATGGGAACCACAGGCGAAACGGGTTCTTTTCATCATGCTGAACCCCTCCAAGGCGACGGAAATTCAGAACGATCCCACTGTAGAGCGGTGTGAACGCCGGGCGCGCGCATTGGGGTTTGGCGGATTTCGTGTGGTCAACATCTTTGGCCTACGCGAGACGCATCCACAGGTGATGCGTCAGGCGGCAGATCCGGTCGGGCCGGAAAATGATCTGGAACTGCTGGCAGGATGTGACTGGGCCGACCAGATCATTTGCGGCTGGGGGACACATGGAGCGCATCGGGACAGGGGGAGTGAGGTTGCAAATCTACTGCGCGCGCGGGGCCACCGCTTGTATCACCTTGGGCTGAGCAAAGCGGGGCATCCAAAGCATCCGCTGTATATTGCCTATGCTACGCAACCAATGCGCTGGGACCGCGAAAACGCGACTGACGGGGGTCAGTAAAGCTAGAGAACAGATTGCGGGGCACTTACGGCGGTCCGGTCGTTAGGCGTAGACCTCCTCCATGACCTCAACATAAAGGTCGGCAACCGTGGCTCCGGGCGCACCTTGCAAGATGGCGACAACTTCGCCGTTCACCGAAACCACACTATCCGCCCCATCATCAGAGGGGGTCACCTCGAGCGCTATGGTGTCGGGGTCTACATCCGGATCAAGCGTGATGCGCAGAAAATCCTCGCCAGACACAAAATCGGTGACGGTTGCATGCCCAAGCCCGGCGTCCTGATCGGAATAGAGGTGGAAATTATCCGCTCCTTCGCCACCAGTTGCGATATCGAACCGATCAAAAATCAGAGTGTCATTGCCTTGCCCACCATCCAGCGTGTCGCTGTCACCATCGATGTGCCAGTCAAAGCTGCTGCGCTCAGCACCGCTGTTTTCCATCGCGTGGCCAAGGTGATTTAGAATGTCATCGCCAGTATCCCCAGAGATTTCATCCGCACCATAACCGCCGGCAATCTGGTCATCCCCGGCACCGCCGGACAGGGTATCATCATCCGGCCCGTCACCGGTATCGTCATGCTGCCCACCGAAAATCAGGTCAATGCCTTCGCCGCCAAGGATGCTGTCATTGCCAAGCCCCCCATCGAGATAGCCCGAATACTGGTCCTCATTTGCGGTATAGGCCCCGACAATCTGATCATTGCCTTCGCCGCCAAAAACGGCGGCAGGTGCGGCGCCCACGGTGATCAGATCATCCCCGGCACCTCCGAAGGCAAAGCTGGCATCGTCCCCTGTGGTGATGGTGTCATCGCCGCCCTGCCCGTCAATCACCTCGACCAGCTCGTCCTCTTGCAGATCGACGAAGGGGGTGCCGTTAAACAGTTGAAGCGCCGCGTCCGAGGCCGTTCCATCGCTGGACCCGACAAAAACATCATCCCCATCGCCCAGTTGAACAGGGTCGGGGTCACGATCATCCGTGATCTTGTCATAGTCCTGCAACCCGTAGATCGCGTCGGTATTTTCTGCCAGCAGCTTGTCAAGAAAGGTTGCATCCGGCCCTTCACCAGCCCCTTCACCCGGCTGATCAATCGGGTTGAGAACATCACCGTCATCAGGAGACTGGGAGCTGTCAGGGTTCAGGAAATCGCCGGTCGATTCCCCCGTGGTCTGGCCGTTGGTTGTAGGCTGCACATCATCCGGCTCGACCTCTTTGCTGCCTTCAAGGAAACCCTCCGCCATGAAGGCAGCGGGCACGAGACCGAGAAACAATAGACCTAACAGCATTTGGCACCTGTATTTTTTGCCATCACCACTTATATCACACCATAACGAGAATCGTGAGGTGACACACAACCACTCGCCCGAGGCTACCGCAATCACACCCAACTTGCAAAAAAAAATGCCTTCAATTTTCACTAAATGCCCTTAAAAATATAAGAAATAGTTAACGGAGGCTCCGTGCAAAAATCAGATCAGACGCCGGCTGACACCCGCACCTCCAGCATCGGTGACGAGATCCGCGCCTTGCGGGAAGAAGTGCATCACCTGAACAGTCACCGCTTCATCCGCCTGCATGACAGCCTGTGGAAACTGGGCCTGTTTCAGCTTTACCGGGGACTGGCCTTTGGGCTGGGGTCGGTTCTGGGCGCCACCTTTCTTGTGGCCGTGGTCGTGCAGATGCTGTCTTCGATCGACTTCATTCCAGTGATCGGAAATTGGGCGCAACAGATCATCGAGCAGATCAACGCCCCGCAATCCACGCCCTGAGCAGCCTTGTTTTCCTTGCCATCGCTGCAGAATCCCCCTATATGCGCGCATCGGTTTCTGAAACGGGACCGATACCTCCATGGGCCCTGCTGGACGACATCCCGGCCTGCGCCATCCACTTTAACCTTGTAAAGGAGACCCCGATGTCGATTACGCCCGAAGAAAAAGCTCGTCTGATCAAAGAGTTCGGCACCAAAGACGGCGACACTGGTTCGCCCGAAGTTCAGGTTGCCATCCTCAGCTCGCGCATCGCGACCCTGACCGAGCACTTCAAAACCCACAAGAAGGACAACCACGGTCGTCGTGGCCTTCTGAAAATGGTTGCTCAGCGTCGTAAGCTCTTGGACTACACCAAGGCAAAAGACGAGGCCCGTTACCAGGACCTCATCAAACGCCTCGGCCTGCGCCGCTAATCGCTCCGATATTCGGAATGATGCGCCCGTCTCGAAAGAGGCGGGCGTTTTTTGTGTCAAACCCCAAACGCCTCGCGTTAGCGTCCAGTTTAACGCCCCTTATCCTCGCGTTTAATCAGGTCCACCACCCGCTTGCCAATCGCGCGGCTGCCCTTGATCGACGGGTGGATCATGTCAAAGGCGTGGAAGCTCTTGTCGCCATGGGGCACAAGGTCAGCGTTGGACAGGAAATGCACCCCCTTGAGGCGCTTGGCCATCATCGCCAGACGTGCCTCATAGGCGTCACCCTCATCGCGGCAGCTTTCAATCGGCGAGTTCACACCGGGGCTGCGCAGATAGCCCAGCATCACCACCCGTGCGCCGGACTTGCGAATTTTCGCGACCAGATCCACCACCGCGCCGCTGCGGCCATCCTCGGAAATCATCCGCCCCATCCGGCGCTCGCATTTGTTGCAACCGCAGCCGAACCACAGGTCATTGCCGCCGCCTGACAGCACCACCCAGTCACGCGGCTGTTTCGGGTTGAACTGGCGTGCAATCCGCATCCCCAGCGCCCCGGTGATCGGCAGGCCATAGATGATCCGCGCACCTGATACGGCACGGCTTTTGACCGGTTCCCCCAATTCCTGCGCCATCACATCCGCCACGGATTTCTGCCCCGGCCCGTTCCACGCAATCAGGCTGTCACCGATGGTAAGAATGCGCGCTGCGGGCTCTGCCGCGATCGGTGCGCTCAGGACAAGGAACAATAAAAAAACCGAAAGAAGGGGACGCAGCATTTGCAGGCTCTGGAACGTGTTAAACAATCTTCCGCCACCCTTGCCGATATCCCGCGCAAAATCCAGCACAGATCACGAAACAATCCGGCGCCAAAACCACCCCCTCTTCCCAAGCGGCCCCTTTTCATGTATGGCGCAAACATCTGAGACTTGCGCCCGGACCCCGGCGCTCGAATAGGATAGTGGGGTCGGCGGCAATGGGGCCGCCATTTCAACGGGAGACCCGGAGGGCCGGGAGTGCTTCCAACTAGGAAAACATGATGTTTGACGTAACTAAAAAATCGATGGAGTGGGGCGAAGAAACCCTCACTCTGGAAACGGGCAAGGTTGCCCGTCAGGCCGACGGTTCGGTCATCGCCACTCTGGGCGAGACCTCTGTCATGGCCAACGTGACCTTCGCGCGCCAGCAGAAGCCCGGTCAGGACTTCTTCCCGCTGACGGTTCACTACAACGAGAAATACTATGCTGCCGGTAAGATCCCCGGTGGCTTCTTCAAGCGTGAAGCCCGTCCGACCGAGAAAGAGACGCTGACCTCGCGCCTGATCGACCGTCCGATCCGCCCGCTGTTCGTTCCCGGCTTCAAAAACGAAGTTCTGGTGATCTGCACCGTGCTGTCGCACGACCTGGTCAACGACCCGGACATGGTGGCAATGATCGCAGCTTCGGCCGCGCTGACCATTTCGGGTGCTCCGTTCATGGGCCCGATCGGTGCCTGCCGCGTTGGTTTCGAGGATGGCGAATACATCCTGAACCCGACCTGCGACGACATGCACGATCTGCGCAACAACCCGGACCAGCGTCTGGACCTTGTTGTGGCCGGCACCAAAGACGCCGTGATGATGGTGGAATCGGAAGCCTACGAACTGTCGGAAGCTGAGATGCTGGGCGCCGTGAAGTTCGCGCACGAGCAGATTCAGCCGGTGATCGACCTGATCATCGAACTGGCCGAAGAAGCCGCGAAAGAGCCGTTTGACTTCCAGCCTGCTGACTACTCGGACCTGTATGAGGCTGTTAAAGCCGCTGGCGAAGACAAGATCCGCGCTGCATACGGCAACACCGACAAGCAGGAACGCGTTGCTGCCGTGGCCGCTGCCAAGGAAGAGATCATCGCCTCGCTGACCGAAGAGCAGCAAGAAGATGCCAACCTCGGCACCGCCCTGAAGAAGCTGGAATCGGCTGTTGTTCGTGGCGACGTTGTGAAAACCGGCAAGCGTATCGACGGTCGTGCACTGGACACTGTCCGCGCCATCGACAGCTCGGTTGGCATTCTGCCGCGCACCCACGGTTCGGCGCTGTTCACCCGCGGCGAGACCCAAGGTCTGGTTGTGACCACCCTGGGCACCGGCGACGACGAACAGATGATCGACGCGCTGACCGGCACCTACAAATCCAACTTCCTGCTGCACTATAACTTCCCTCCGTATTCGGTTGGTGAAGTGGGCCGCTTTGGCCCTCCGGGTCGTCGTGAAATCGGTCACGGCAAGCTGGCATGGCGTGCGCTGCAGGCGGTTCTGCCGTCGGCCACCGACTTCCCCTACACCATCCGTCTGGTCTCCGAGATCACCGAATCGAACGGATCAAGCTCGATGGCGTCGGTTTGCGGTGGCTCGCTGTCCATGATGGACGCCGCAGTTCCGCTGAAGGCGCCGGTTGCGGGTGTGGCCATGGGTCTGATCCTGGAAGATGACGGGTCTTACGCTGTTCTGACCGACATTCTGGGTGACGAAGATCACCTGGGTGACATGGACTTCAAAGTAGCTGGGACCGAAAACGGCATCACCTCGCTGCAGATGGACATCAAGGTCGCAGGCATCACGCCCGAGATCATGGAGAAAGCCCTGGCACAAGCCAAGGATGGCCGTATGCACATCCTGGCCGAGATGGGCAAAGCCCTGACCGAAGGCCGTCAGGAGTTTTCGGCGCACGCTCCGCGCATCGAGACCATGAACATCCCGACCGATAAGATCCGTGAAGTGATCGGTTCGGGCGGCAAGGTCATCCGCGAGATCGTGGAAGTGTCGGGCGCCAAGGTCGACATCAACGACGACGGCGTCATCAAGATCGCATCGCCGAACGGCGACGCCATCCAGAAGGCCTATGACATGATCCACTCGATCGTGGCAGAGCCGGAAGAAGGCGCGATCTATAACGGTAAGGTCGTGAAGATCGTCGATTTCGGCGCCTTCGTGAACTTCTTCGGCAAGCGCGACGGCCTGGTGCACGTATCGCAAATCGAAAACCGCCGCCTGAACCACCCGTCGGACGTTCTGAAAGAAGGTCAGGAAGTGAAAGTCAAACTGCTTGGCTTTGACGACCGCGGCAAGGTGCGCCTGTCGATGAAAGTTGTCGATCAGGAAACCGGCGAAGAGGTTGCCCCGGAGCCGAAAAAGAAAAAAGACGAAGACGCTTAATCAGCATTTTCTCTGAAACAGAAAGCCCCGGTGGAAACACCGGGGCTTTTTTGTTTCAAGAAATCAGAACTTGCCGTTCCCATGGGCCATTTCGGTCGGGATCTCTGACATCGTGTCCCAATGTTCGACGATCTTGCCGCCTTCCACCCGGAACAGATCAAAGAAAGCGGTGTGCTGATCCCCCAGCGTGCCTTCGGACGCCGCAAAGACAAAATTACCCTCGGCCACCACCATATGGGTATCGGTATAGGCCATGGCCTGACCCGCCTCTGCAAGGGCCGCAAGGGCTGCCCCGAGACCATCCAGCCCGTTCCCCACCAGCGGGTTGTGCTGGATATATGTCTCGGTCGAAATGTAGTCGGTGATCTTTTCCGGAGCGGCCCCGTGCAGAACGTCTGCTACAAATGCTTCAACCAGCGCCTTGTTCGCGGCCGTTTTCTCTCGATCCGTGATCTCGGTCGCCCCGTCGGTCATTGAATTGCCCGATGCGGTTTGATCGGCGGGCACGGCGGCTTGCAGGTTGTCCCAATGTTCGGCAACTTTACCATCCTCAACCCGGAACACATCAAAGGCCACCAGCGTTTCGCCCCCAAAAACCTGGGCATTGTGCAGTGTTGAGTGCAGCACCACCAGATCCCCTTCGGCAATCACGCGATGCGGTTCTGCGGTCAGACCACTTTCCTTGAGCGCGGGCAGAAAGCCCAGGATGGGCGCAGCACCGGTCGGCACGGCCGGATTGTGCTGGATGTAATCCTCTTTCAAAAGCTTGCCCGCCGCCTCGGGGTCGAAGTCCACAAACAGGGCAGTCACGGCGGCAAGAACGGTTTCAGTCGGGGTCATTTCGCTATCCTTTCGAATCAACTGTTGTTCTGTGCCGTATTAAGTATTATTTTTGCACTAGGTATCAATTACGCACTATTTAGGAACCAGGTATGGTCAAAGTAACCGCACTGACAAAAGAAGAGGCCGCGAACTGTCCGATCCGGCAGGTTCTGTCGCAGGTCACGGGCAAATGGCAGATGCTGATCCTATTTGCTCTGGACGATGGCGATCTGCGATTTGGCGCGTTGAAACGGTCTGTCGGGGACATCACGCAACGGGTGCTCACCGAAAACCTGCGCAAGATGGAACGCGATGGCTATTTAACCCGGACGGTGGATGCAGGCCCGCCCGTTTCTGTCACCTATGCGCTGACAGAATTGGGGCAGGAGCTGTGTGCACATCTCAAACCCCTGCTGATCTGGGCAGCCGAACGACATGAAATGGTGGTGGAAGCGCGGGCGGCCTATGCGGCGGAGTAGGAACAGCCTTTGACGGACTGGCGCCCCTCACCCGTCAACACCCACGCCTCGCGCCCCTCGATCACGACAACGCCGATGTCTTTGCCGTGTCCGGCGCCGGTGTCGATATTCAGGCGGTTGCCATAGTGCGTGACCACGTCAACCGGCGTGTGGCCATGCACGATCAGCGGACCGTGATCGGCATCTGAATTGTGGAACTCCTGCCGGATCCAGGTCAGGTCATCTTCCACCTGATCCTCCAGCGCGACGCCGGGGCGGATGCCCGCATGAACAAAACACAAATCGCCTATGCGATGCAGGCAGGGCAGCGTATCCAGAAACCGGCGATGCGCTTGGGGCACGGCGGCCAGAGCCTGTGGGTGCAACTGATAGGTGCGGATGCCCTCGGGCACCTCAACCCCGTAACTGGCCAGCGTCTCTACCCCACCGATCCGAGGGTGAAGCCAGTTGTGGTCATACAGCAGCATGTGATCAACCATCGGATAGTCGCGCAGGAACATGG
Source organism: Aliiroseovarius crassostreae (assembly GCF_025137635.1). Classification (NCBI taxonomy): domain Bacteria; kingdom Pseudomonadati; phylum Pseudomonadota; class Alphaproteobacteria; order Rhodobacterales; family Paracoccaceae; genus Aliiroseovarius; species Aliiroseovarius crassostreae. Next base: position 2,599,994 of record NZ_CP080772.1, read on the forward strand.
CCGCCATCCGGTCGTGATTGCCCTTCAGCACCACCCAGCTCTCGCCCCGCGCCTGCCCGTCGATCAGGTATTGGATCACGCCCTTACTGTCCGGGCCACGATCCACCAGATCCCCCACATGAACAACAGGGGCGTCGGCGTCCCCGCAACGCGCGCGATCTTCTGCAATCAACGCATGGGCCGCGATCAGCTTATCCAGATGGCCGTGAACATCACCAATGGCATAAACGCGTGTCATGGGCAGCTCCTGTAGGGGTGGTCTGCGCCTCCAAATTCCCCGCGACCAGACGGGGCGAGCTGCGCAAAATGGGCACCAATGCGTTTCTAGTAACAGGGAGTCCCCATATGAAACAAGCAGTTGCAGAATTTATTGGCACCATGAGTTTGGTATTGTTCGGCTGCGGCGCCGCCGTGATTGCGGGCGGAGATATCGGGCTGACCGGCATCAGCTTTGCCTTTGGTCTGGCCCTGATCGGCATGGCCTATGGAATTGGTAATGTCTCAGGCTGTCACATCAACCCCGCCGTGACCATCGGGGCGGTGATCGCTGGACGCCTGCCCAGCTCCAAGGCGCTGACCTATATCCTTGCGCAGTTGGCCGGGGCCGTGGCGGGGGCTGCGATCCTGTTTGTCATCGCCAGCGGTAAAGGTGGCGGGTTTGACGTGGGCACATCCGGGCTGGGTCAGAACGGCTGGGGTGCCGGTTATCTGGGCGAATATAACATGGTATCCGCCTTTGTGTTCGAACTGGTCGCCACCTTCCTGTTTGTCGTGGTGATCCTTGGCGCCACCGGATCAGGCGCCCCCGGCGCCGTTGCAGGTATCGCCATCGGCCTGACCCTTGTGGTGATCCATCTGGTGGGGATCAACGTGACCGGCGTGTCGGTGAACCCGGCGCGGTCATTTGGTCCGGCATTGTTTGCGGGCGGACATGCCCTCAGCCAGCTGTGGCTGTTCATCCTTGCCCCGGTTCTGGGCGCCGCTGCGGCCGGGGCCCTGTTCAAATCAGGTGTGCTGGATACGGAGTAAGCACCAAAAAAGCCCCGGAGAATATCCGGGGCTTTCTTTCTATTTCAACACCTTAAATGTCAAACGACAGCGGTGTGATCGAGTTGAACAACCCGGTATCTTTCAAGGCCGCCCGCACTTCGGCAGGCACCGGCGCGTCCACATACAAAAGGGCGATAGCATCCCCCCCCGCGTCTTTCCGACCCAGAGTAAAGTTCGCGATGTTCACGCCGTTTTCGCCCATGGTTTTCCCGAGCGTCCCGATGATGCCAGGCACATCGTCATTGGTGGTGTAGAGCATGTGGTTGCCGATCTCGGCGTCGATATTGATGCCCTTGATCTGGATGAAACGCGGCTTGCCATCCGAGAACACGGTGCCCGCAATCGAACGTTCGCGCTTGTCTGTCACCACGGTCACCTTGATGTAACCATCAAATGCACCGCCCTTGGCCTGGGTGGTGGTCGAGGTTTTGATCCCCCGGTCCGCCGCCACGACGGGAGCAGAAACCATATTCACATCAGGGGTTTGCGGTTTCATCAGGCCTGCGATCACCGCGCAGTCCAGCGCCTTCAGGTTCATCTCGGAGGCGACACCATCATAAAGGATGTTCACTGCCTTGATCGGCTCGTCGGTCATCTGCCCCACAAACGCGCCCAGATGTTCGGCCAGCTTGATCCACGGGCCCATGACCTTGGCTTCTTCGGCCGTCACCGACGGCATGTTCAGCGCGTTTTGCACGGCACCCGTCAGCAGGTAATCCGACATCTGTTCGGCCACTTGCAGCGCCACGTTTTCCTGTGCTTCGGTGGTGGCAGCGCCAAGATGCGGGGTGCAGACCACGTTAGGCAGGTTGAAGAGCGGGTTCTCCTTGGCGGGTTCTTCGGCGAACACGTCAAAGGCCGCGCCTGCCACATGACCCGATTTCAGCAGATCCGCCAGCGCCGCTTCATCCACCAGACCACCGCGGGCACAGTTGATAATCCGCACACCTTTCTTTGTCTTTTCAAGGGCTTCACGCGACAGGATGTTGCGGGTCGCGTCCAGAAGCGGCACGTGCAGAGTGATGAAATCCGCGCGCGGTAGCAGCTCTTCCAGCTCAACTTTTTCAACACCCATCTGCGCGGCTTTCTCTTCCGACAGGAAGGGATCGTAAGCGATGACTTTCATCTTCAGACCCAGCGCGCGGTCGCAGACAATGCCACCGATATTGCCAGCACCGATCACGCCCAGCGTCTTGTTGGTCAGCTCGACCCCCATGAATTTCGACTTTTCCCATTTGCCCGCATGGGTCGAGGCAGAGGCCTCAGGGATCTGGCGCGCAACCGCGAACATCATCGCAATCGCGTGTTCAGCGGTGGTGATCATGTTGCCGAACGGCGTGTTCATCACGATCACGCCCTTCTTGGAAGCTGCTGTTTTATCAACATTATCCGTACCGATCCCGGCGCGGCCCACCACTTTCAGATTGGTGGCAGCTTCCAGAATGGTCGGGGTCACCTTGGTGGCCGAGCGGATCGCCAGACCATCATATTGACCGATGACTTCAGCCAGCTTTTCCTTGTCCTTGCCAAGCTCGGGCATGAAATCCACATCAATGCCACGGTCACGGAAAATCTGGACGGCGGTTTCCGACAGCTTGTCGGATACGAGAACTTTGGGGGCCATGTGCTGGGCTCCTATTCTTTAAAGTTTGTAAGGGGCCGGGACCCAGAACTTTAAACTTTTTGCAGCCTCAAAGGCGAAAGTTTAAAGTTTTTCGAGGGTCCTGCGGGTCATCTTTGAGAAGGATCCGTGCCGGATCAGAGGGCTGCGATTTCCGCGTTGAACGCCCAGTCGAGCCACGGCATCAGCGCCGCCACGTCGGAGGTCTCAACCGTGCCACCACACCAGATCCGCAGACCGGCCGGTGCGTCACGATAGGCGCCCACATCCAGCGCCACACCTTCGGCTTCCAGACGTTTGGCAACGGCCTTGGCGAAAGTTGCCCCATCGGTGATGCGCGCGTCGTTGAACTTCACGCAGACCGAGGTGTTCGACCGGGTCGCCGGATCATCGGCCAGAAACTCGATCCAGTCGGTGGCGTCGACAAATTTCGTCACTTCGGCAGTGTTGGCATCCGCACGGGCGATCAGACCTTTCAGCCCCCCCACAGACCGCGCCCAGTTGAGCGCAAACAGGTAATCTTCCACGGCCAGCATCGACGGCGTGTTGATCGTAGCACCAGTAAAGATACCCTCGATCAGCTTGCCACCTTTGGTCAGGCGGAAGATTTTCGGCAGCGGCCAGGCCGGGGTATATGTCTCAAGACGCTCGACCGCGCGGGGCGACAGGATGATCACACCGTGGGCCGCTTCGCCGCCCAGCACTTTCTGCCAGCTAAACGTGGTCACATCCAGCTTGTCCCAGGGCAGGTCCATAGCAAAGGCCGCCGAAGTGGCATCACAGATGGTCAGCCCTTCGCGGTCCGCCGGGATCCAGTCACCGTTCGGAACCCGCACACCCGAGGTGGTGCCGTTCCAGGTAAAGACAACATCATTGGCAAAATCGACCGAGGCCAGATCCGGCAGTTGGCCATAGTCGGCCACTTTGGTCACAGCATCCAGCTTCAGCTGCTTGGTCACATCGGTGACCCAGCCCGAGCCAAAGCTTTCCCAGGCCAGCATCTCGACCCCACGTGCGCCCAGCAAAGACCACAGCGCCATTTCCACAGCACCAGTGTCCGACGCCGGCACGATGCCGATCTTGTAATCTGCGGGAATGCCCAGCACCTCACGGGTGCCTTCGATCGCGGCTTTCAGCTTGTCCTTGCCGATGGCGGCGCGGTGCGAACGGCCCAGGGCGGCGTCCGACAGAGCATCCAAATTCCATGTGGGGGGTTTGGCGCAGGGGCCAGAAGAAAACCGCGGGTTCGCCGGAACGGCGACAGGTTTGGTGTCCGGGCGGTTTGCCGGTTGCTCAGTAGCCATAGATGCTATCCTTCCAGATAAATGCCCTTCGTTGGGGAAGGGTGTCCCACGACATGAGGTAAGGCGCTTTCGAATGCTGCACAAGCGAAAAAATGTCGGTTTTGAATTTTGATCGGTCGAATTCCGGCGCAAAATGACCACTATCGGAAACTTTCGGAGCAGCACGAAACAGGAGTTTCTGGAAAACCGCAGGCCTTTTTGCCGAATTTCCTCTTGTCGTCGGACTAAGATTCGCCGCATGTCTGTGGCCATCCGACACCGCTGATCAAAGGCCGTTCCATGTATATTGCCACGCTCCTCACCGCCCCGACCAACCGCACCCTCGACGCCGCGCTGGTGGATAATCTGCGCAACGCATGGGGCGGCGGCGATGTCCGCTGGCTCGCCCCGGATGAGGCGGCCGAGTTCACGCTGGCCAAGATGCCCGGCAATCGCTGGGACGTCTGGGCGGATTTGCAAAAACTGGGTGTGGACCTGATTGTGCTGCCCGCACAGGGACGGAAAAAGAAGATGCTGCTGGCGGATATGGACAGCACCATGATCCAGCAGGAATGCATCGACGAACTGGCAGATGAGGCGGGTGTAGGTGAGCGGGTCAAGGACATCACCGCGCGGGCGATGAATGGCGAGCTTGATTTCGACGGGGCGCTGACCGAACGGGTTGGTCTGCTCAAAGGGCTGCCCGAACGCGTGATCACCGAAGTGATTGAAAAGCGGATCACTTTCATGCCGGGGGGCAAAGCCCTGCTGGCGACCATGAAAGCACAGGGCGCTTATGCGGCGCTGGTGTCCGGCGGGTTCACGGCGTTTACCGGCCATGTGGCGGACGCGCTGGGATTTGACGAAAACCGCGCCAACACGCTGCATGTGGAAAACGGCGCGCTGACCGGCACCGTGGGCCTGCCCATTCTGGGCCGCGAAGCCAAGGTGCAGGCGCTGAAGGAAATCTCCACCCGTCTTGGGCTGGAGCATGCCGATGTGATGGCAGTGGGGGATGGCGCCAATGATCTGGGGATGTTGGGGCTGGCGGGCGCGGGCGTGGCGCTGCACGCGAAACCGTCCGTCGCCGCCGAATGTGACATCCGCATCAACCACGGCGACCTGACCGCGCTGCTTTACATTCAAGGCTATTCGCGAGAGGAGTTTGCGGGGGCATAACCCCCGCCCCCCTTATTTCACGACAATTCTGCATGAAGCGCGGTGATCTGAAGCGCTGCCTCTGCGGCCTCGCGCCCCTTGGTCACAAAATGCGCCTTGTAGATCTCGATATGATGATCCGTTGGCTGGAAATGATGCGGGGTGAGCGAGACTGACAGAACCGGCACCCCGGTCTCCAACCCCGCCTGCATCAGCCCGTCCACCACAGAGGCTGCGACAAAATCATGGCGGTAGATGCCCCCATCCACCACCAGGGCGGCGGCGGCAATGGCGCCATACCGGCCTGATGCAGCGAGTTTTTTGGCCAGCAAGGGCATCTCGAACGCGCCCGGCACGGTGAAAACATCCACCTGATCCGGACGGATCTTTTCCTGAAATCCCAGCAAGGCCTGATCGACAATATCCGCATGCCATGCGGCCTTGATGAATGCGTAACGGGTGTGTGTCATGGCGTTTCCTTTCTTCATCAGACACGTCACCCAAGGCGCAAACGAAGAAAGGAGGGCACACGAGGCCCCTCTGCACGCCTGATCCGGCGCGCCCTTACCCGCTCTCTTCCATCCGGACTATCACCGTCGGCCCCGGAATTTCACCGGATCTGCTGTCACCCGAATCGGGCCGCTCGCGGGCTTTAACCGCCGGTGGGGAATTGCACCCCGCCCTGAGAACGGGCAGAACCTGACATGAGTTCCCCGTTGTGGCAAGAGACAGGACACGAAAATGATCGAGATGTCAGCCGAGCTGTTTGCCCTCCTGCTTGGGGCCGCCTTCGTTGCAGGTTTCGTCGACGCAATTGCAGGGGGCGGGGGGCTGATCACCGTGCCTGCATTGCTTTTGGCGGGGGTGCCACCAGTGACAGCACTGGCGACCAACAAGGTTCAGGGGCTGTTCGGGGCCGGAATGGCTGCGGTGACCTATGCGCGCGCAGGCCACGTGACCCTGCGCCGCCAGATCCGCCCGGCCCTGTTATCCTTTGCTGGCGCTGTTCTTGGTGCGCTGATGGCCTCCTCGCTGCCCACCGATGTGATCCGCATGGGGCTGCCGGTCCTGCTGATCGGCGTGGCGCTGTTTTTTGCGCTGAAGCCCGGGCTTGACGATGTGGACAAACACGAACGCCTCTCTCCGCTTCTGTTTTCAATCAGCTTCGTGCCCCTGATCGGCTTCTATGACGGGCTGCTCGGCCCCGGCACCGGGGCGTTTTTCATGCTGGGTTTCGTGGGCCTCGCCGGCTATGGCATCCTGCGCGCCACCGCCCATACGAAATTGCTGAATTTTGCGTCGAATGTCGGCGGGCTGGTTGGGTTCCTGCTGGTGCTGCAGCCGCTCTGGCTGCTCGGACTGGCGATGGGAGCGGCGCAAATGGCCGGCGCCTGGCTCGGCTCTCAGCTGGCCAGCCGGATCGGCGCAAAGCTGATCAAACCGGTGCTGGTGATCGCAGCCTCGGCAATGGCCATCAAACTGATCAGCGAATGGATGTGACAGTGCACACGCCGAACTTAACGCAAACCTCGCATCGCTCGGCAGGGGCTTTGCCCCTCTTGGCTGCGCCAATTCACCCCAGGATATTTCCAACAAGAAAAAAGACGATGGGTCCGCCTTTTCCTCTTGCCCAAAATATCCCGGGGTGAGCCAACGCTCAGCGAGCGGGGGCGAGGGGCAGCGCCCCTCATCGCGACGCGAAGCGGCGCAAATCAGACATGTTTCACGAAGTGACCCTCCGAAGCCGCAGCAGCGCCCAAGCCGAAGGGGGGGCTTACCCCGCCCAAAGCTCTGCCGCCGGCCGGATCTCACCTGTGTCCTGCCCGGCAAAGTTCAGCACCCGCGGGTTCAGGCGCTTTTTCACCAGCGGGTCAGCCGGATCAGCCACGCCAAGACGGGCAAGGATTGCGGCGATGGCGCATTCGGATGCACGGGTCGCGCCATCATTGATCTTGAGGGCAACGCCGAGCCCCTGCCCCGGCAGGATGGCGATGAAAAAGGCTTCTGCCCCGGTTTTCACGGCAACCTGCCCCGGCATGGCGCGCATCAATTCGGTGCAGGCCCGCCCTTCTCCGGCAACCAGATCCGGATGCGCCATCATTGCCTCACGCAGACGCACCATGGCCGTGTCCCGCGCGGAACGCCCCTCAACCGCGCCGGCAAACGCGGCCATGGCGCGGGCCATGCCGGTCAGCGTGGTCGCATGGTTGGGCGCCGAACAGCCGTCGATGCCAAAGCCGGGGCTGTCCATGCCCGTTAGCTCTTCAAACGCCAGTTTGGCAGCCTGCTGCACCGGGTGATCATGGGCCACGTAATCCTTGAGGTCCGCCCCCATGTGGTGGGCAAGCGTCAGGAAACCCGCATGTTTGCCAGAGCAGTTATTGTGGATTTTACAGGCAGCATCCCCTGAGCAGATCAGGTCTTTCTTTGCAGCCTTGTCGCGGGGGAATTGCGGACCACAGCAGAGGTCCCCGGCCCCGAGCCCCATTTCAGCCAGCCATTTGGCCACCGGATCGGTGTGGATTGCCGCCCCTTCATGACTGGCACAGGCCAGTGCCAGATGGGATGGGCTGAGCCCCGCCGCATCCGCAGCCCCGCTTTCCACCAGAGGCAGGGCCTGAAGCATCTTGGCCGAGGAGCGCGGCAAGATCACCTCATCGGCATTCCCCCAGCTCTCCACCACGTCACCTGCGGTATTACAGATCACTGCATGTCCCAGATGTTGCGATTCCATGAACGGCCCGCGCCATATCTCGACAAGGCGGGCGGGATCTTGAGTGATTGCGGGCATGTGTCTTTCCTTTTCTGATCCTTTGCCCGTCCGGGGATGGCGGGCGCGCGCGATTTTCCGCCGCATATTACCGCTCCGGGGCTTTCACAACAGTCATTTTTCACGTTAGACTGCGCGGCGTAGGGATAGATGCGCCTGAATGTGATGGCATGGAATGGAACGCCGCCAAAGACGGCCGGGACGTTGCAGGGGCGCGAGGCAGAGACAGCTTGGAGGCTGTAAGGATATGAAACGAATGATCGCAGCAGCGCGGAGCGCCTTTGTGGCTGGCGCCGTGCTCACCACTTTCACCGCAACGGGCGCCGTGGCGCAGGAAAGCACCAACCGGGTTGCCGCCAACACCGACTGGAGCGTATTTGTCGAAGACAATCCCACCGGTTGCTGGAGCGTGTCCGCGCCCACCAAAGTGGTCAACACCCGTGACGGGCGGGCTGTGGCGGCAAAGCGCGGTGATATCCGCCTGTTTGTCAGCTATCATCCCGGCTCGAAGGTGAAGGGGCAGGTTTCCTTTGCGGGCGGTTACCCGTTTGACCGCAATAAGGCGATCACGCTGACCATCGATTCGAAAAGCTATCAGCTTTATTCCGAAGGAAGCCCGCAGAACCGCGAGACAGCCTGGGCCAATCCCAGCGAGGAAGCGCAGATCGTCGCCGCCATGAAACGCGGAGCCAAGGCGGTTGTCACGGCCTATTCCGGTCGCGGCACCCGGACCGAAGACACGTTTTCGCTGTTGGGGTTCACGGCGGCGGTGGATGAGGCTGCTAAACGCTGCGGCAACTGATCCCGGTTGTCAGCCCCCTGTTTTCCAAAGCCCCGCCCGACCGGACGGGGCTTTTCATTTCTCTGACCCTGTGTTGTGCATGGGGTGACAAGCCTTTCATGCTAGGCTATAGACTGCTGCCTTCTAAAGCATTTCAGTTTTGGCCTGACACAGTATTAAGCTGATCGGGACAATGACCGAAACGCGACAAGAGATATCAATGATGCGGGTGGTTCGGGATCAACATGTGTCTCAGGATTTTTCCGAACCGCCTTGTTACAGGATGACGCGCGATGGATCGCAAAGACCAGACCACTGATACCCAGGCCACGGATACCCAAACCACGGGCACCCAGGCCTCAGCCGGGGCCGCGGCCCCGATCACTCAGGACGTGAAAGTCGCGCCGCGTATTCTGGTGCCCGAGGTCAAGCCAAACCTCGTGGGCATGACCCGCGACGTGATGCGGGCGGCGCTGATCGAGATGGGCACGCCGGAAAAGCAGGCCAAGATGCGGGTGAACCAGATCTGGCAATGGATCTATCAATGGGGCAAACGCGATTTTGCCGAGATGACCAATCTGGCCAAAGCGTTCCGCGCCCAGCTGGCGGAGCATTTCGTGATCGAAATCCCGGAGGTGGTGTCGAAACTCGTCTCAGAGGATGGCACCCGCAAATATCTGGTGCGCATTGCCGGCGGTCATGAGGTTGAGGTGGTTTATATCCCCGAGGAAGGGCGCGGCACGCTGTGCATTTCCAGCCAGGTCGGCTGCACGCTGACCTGCTCCTTCTGCCATACCGGCACCCAGAAACTGGTGCGCAACCTGACCGCGGCTGAGATTATCGGCCAGGTGATGATGGCGCGCGATGATCTGGAAGAGTGGCCAGTGCCCGGCGCCCCCAAGGACGAAACCCGTCTTCTGTCCAATATCGTGCTGATGGGCATGGGCGAGCCTTTGTATAACTTTGAAAACGTGCGCGACGCGATGAAGATCGCCATGGACCCGGAGGGGATCCAGCTGTCGCGCCGCCGCATCACGCTGTCGACCTCGGGGATCGTGCCGGAAATCGCCCGCACCGCACAAGAGATCGGCTGTCTTTTGGCGATTTCCTTCCACGCCACCACCGATGAAACCCGCGATGTTCTGGTGCCGATCAACAAGCGCTGGAATATTGAAGAGCTTCTGGGGGCGCTGGCGGCCTATCCCAAGGCCTCGAACTCGGAACGGATCACCTTTGAATACGTGATGCTGGCAGGGGTGAATGACAGTGACGAGGACGCACATCGCCTGATCGACCATATCAAGCGCCACAATATCCCCGCCAAGATCAACCTGATTCCGTTCAACGAATGGCCGGGCAGCCCCTATAAACGGTCCTCGAACAACCGGATCCGGGCCTTTGCCAACATCATCTATCAGGCTGGCTATGCAAGCCCCATTCGCAAGACACGCGGCGATGATATCATGGCCGCCTGCGGGCAGCTGAAATCAGCCACGGAGCGCGCGCGCAAGTCGCGCAAGCAGATCGAAAAAGAAGCGGGGATATCCTGAAGCATTTCGACCGGTTCTGTGGCGAATGCGGGTCAGATGCGAGGGCGCTGCCCTCGCGCTCCCGAGGTATTTCTGGCAAGAAAAAGAGCGCGCGCCGGGGCAGAGGCCTTGGGCCAGCTATTTGAGAACAGAGCATTTGGGGGCGGGGCGTTTGAGGTCAGGCGTTCGCCGCCTGTATCCCGATTGGCGCCAATTACACCATATCACCCCGTTTGGTTCTGAATTCCTTACAATTGCCACAATTGCGAACGAATTGCGCCATCTCCCGCGCGTTCCCTGTTGTTAAGGTTAATATGGTCACGGGAGGCGGCTGTGGATCTGACCCATCGACAATTCAAGGACATGCAGACATTGATCCGCTTTCTGAAACAGGAGCGGGCGCAGGTGGCAAGCTTTGCCGATTTCCGCGCAAGGCTGCGTAATTACGGCTATTGCATTCGCTGCGACGAAGGCGAGCATTTCGTACATGCCCTTCCCACCCTTCAGAAGGTCTGCCCGGTGCCGCGAGACCTGTTCGGGTGATCTAAAACACCCGGCTGCTCAAAAGAGCCTGCCCGAAAGCGGAAACCCCCGGAATGCCGGGGGTTTTGCTGTTTCAAGGAGCCTGTGGCAGGGTGTCGCCTGGGAAAAGTTACGGTTCCACCAGTGATAAAGCGTCTCGGAATAACATGTGTTTCAGATGTATCCCGAAACGCTTTAGGGAAACCGAAAGCCTTTACCGACCCGGGATCACATCGCGCGGGGTATCGGCACAATCCCAGCAATCAATTGCGGCAATCGCCTCTTCTGCGCTGTCGACAAAACGGAACAGGTCAAGGTCTTCGGGGCTGATCGTGCCCGCATCGGACAGGGCATCCCAGTTGACGATTTTCTTCCAGAACGCGCTGCCGAACAGAAGGATCGGCACCCGGTTCATCCGGCCGGTCTGCACCAGAGTGAGCGTTTCAAACAGCTCATCCAGCGTGCCGAACCCGCCCGGGAAAACGGCAATCACCTCAGCCCGCATCAGGAAATGCATCTTGCGGATGGCGAAATAGTGAAAGTTGAAGCAGAGGTCGGGGGTCACATATTCATTGGGGGCCTGTTCATGCGGCAGCACGATATTCAGCCCGATCGACACGCCACCTGCATCTTCGGCGCCGCGGTTGCCCGCTTCCATCACGCCGGGACCACCCCCCGTGACCACCACATGTTCGCGCCCACCAGAGGCGATCGAACGCTCGGTCATCAGCCGGGCAAAGCTGCGCGCTTCGTCATAAAAGGCAGACAGATCCGCCAGGGTCTGGGTGCGGGCGCTGTCTTTGCGGGCGGGTTCGGGGATACGCGCGCCACCAAACAGAACCACGGTGCTGTCCACACCATATTCCGTCATCATCATTTCGGGCTTCAGCAGTTCCAGCTGCAACCGCACCGGGCGCAGCTCTTCGCGGCACATGAAATCCTGATCGTCATAGGCCAGACGATAGGCGGGCGCACGCGTCTGTGGCGTATCCGGTGTATGATGGGATGCCTCGCGGTCCTGACGCGAACGACGCAACGGGTGCCGGGGGGCAGAGCTTTGATCTTCCATGAAATATCCTGTTCGACAGAGGGTACTGGTCTTATGATCCGATTTTAACGCGCGCCTTGGCAGGTGACCAGTCACAGCGCGTCACCTTTCGGTGCAAACAGACGCGCATTGGCGGGGAATTTTCCTTGCCGGGCCGCACCGGTGATTTTATCTATTATCTTGCCATTAAAGGAACGGGCCCGATATGACCGCCACCATTGCCGACACGATTTACCTGGCGCTGAGCCAGCAGATCATCTCGGGCCAGCTTGAAGCCGGAGAGAAGCTGCGCCAGGACCATATCGCCAAGGCGTTTGACACCAGCCATGTGCCCGTGCGTGAGGCCCTTTTGCGGCTGGAGGCGCATGGGCTGGCGATCAGTCAGCCGCGTCGGGGGATGCGGGTGACAGCACTGGATCCCGGCGAGGTGCGCGAAGTGATCGAGATGCGGGTGGCGCTGGAAACCCTTGCCCTGTCCCACGCCATCCCGCGCCTGCTGGCGGCAGATCTGAAAGAGATTGATACGGCGCGGATCGCCTGTGATGCGGCAGAAGACATGGCCAGTTGGGAAGAGAAGAACCGCGCCTTTCACCGGGCAATCCTGACCCCCTGCGCCATGCCGCGGCTGTTATCGGCCATCGACGATCTGCACATCGCCAGCGCCCGCCACCTGTTTGCCCATTGGCGTCACCGCTGGTCCCAGCGCGCGGATATGGACCACGCGGCGATTCTGCAGGCGATGAAGAAACGGGATAGCGTGGCGGCCTGCGATATCCTCACCCGCCATCTGCGCCGCGTTAGATAGGATAACCCATGAACTGGAAAGACGAGATCACCGCCGCCCATACGCGGATCGCCCCCCATGTGCGGCGCACCCCGGTGGCGACGCTGACCCTGCCCGGCTGGGATGACCCGATCGAGATGAAGTTCGAGCAGATGCAGCATACCGGCACGTTCAAGGCGCGCGGGGCGTTCAATTCTCTTCTGTCCGGCACGGTGCCAAAAGCCGGGATCGTGGCGGCCTCCGGGGGCAATCACGGGGCGGCGGTGGCCTATGCCGCCAGCCAGCTTGGCCATAACGCAGCAGTGTTTGTGCCCCAGATGGCGGGACCGGCCAAGATCGACCTGATCCGCCGTGCGGGGGCGGATCTTCGGGTGGTGCAAGGCGCCTATGCGGACGCGCTGGAGGCTGCCCTGGCCTATGAGGCCGAAACCGGCGCGATGCAGGTCCACGCCTATGACGGCAACGGCACGGTGACCGGTCAGGGCACTGTGCTTCGGGAATGGGAAGAGCAGGGGCTGGCGGCCGATACTGTGCTGATAGCGGTGGGCGGCGGTGGGCTGATCGGCGGGTCCCTGGCGTGGACACAAGGGGGCCGCAAGATTGTCGCGGTCGAGCCGGAAACATCCTGCGCCCTGAACGCGGCCCTCGTGGCGGGCAAGCCGGTGGATGTGGATGTCTCCGGCATTGCTGCCAATGCATTGGGGGCGAAGCGGATCGGCAGCCTGTGTTTTGACCTTGCCACCCGCCACCTGCACCAAAGCGTTCTGGTCACGGACAAGGCCATTTCCGATGCGCAAAAACTTCTGTGGCAAGGGGTGCGGCAACATGTGGAACCGGCAGGGGCCACGGCGCTTGCCGCCCTTCTGTCCGGCGCCTACACACCCGCCCCGCAAGAGCGCATTGCCGTGTTGATTTGTGGGGCCAACCCGGCACCTGACCCGTTTTCCTGACATTTCCGCTGCAATTCGCCGCAATCCATAGGCAAAACAGTCGTTTTGGCAATTGAGCGCCCGCGCCCACGCCTTTATACGCAAGGGAAACTGGCGGCACCTGCCCCGGCCAGCCCACAGGAACGTGAACGGAGAGACCCATGTCGAACGCCCAACTGGAACAAGCCATCGAAGCCGCGTGGGACGCCCGCGACACCATCACCTCATCCACCGGCGGTGAAACCCGCGAAGCGATTGAGGCCACGCTGGCCGCGCTGGACAGCGGCAAACTGCGCGTGGCGGAACGTCAGGATGATGGCAACTGGCATGTGAACCAATGGGCCAAAAAGGCCGTGCTGCTGGGGTTCCGCATCAAGGACATGGAATTCCAGGATGGCGGCCCGCAGGGCGGCGGCTGGTGGGACAAGGTCGACAGCAAATTCAAGGGCTGGGGCGACCATGAATGGAAAGAAGCAGGCTTCCGCGCCGTGCCGAACTGCGTTGTGCGCAAGTCAGCCTATGTGGCACCGGGCGCGGTGCTGATGCCCAGCTTTGTGAACCTCGGCGCCTATGTGGACGAAGGCACCATGGTTGACACCTGGGTGACCGTTGGATCCTGCGCACAGATCGGCAAGAACGTGCACCTCTCGGGTGGCGTCGGCATTGGCGGCGTGCTGGAACCGATGCAGGCGGGCCCGACAATCATCGAAGACAACTGCTTCATCGGGGCGCGCTCCGAAGTGGTCGAAGGCTGCATCGTGCGCGAAGGGTCCGTTCTGGGCATGGGCGTGTTCATCGGCCAATCGACCAAGATCGTCGATCGTGAAACCGGCGAAGTGATGTATGGCGAAGTGCCCGCCGGCTCTGTTGTGGTTGCAGGCTCGATGCCCTCGAAAAACGGTGTGAACCTCTACTGCGCCGTGATCGTGAAACGCGTCGACGCAAAAACCCGTTCGAAAACCTCGATCAACGACCTGTTGCGCGACTGAAGGATCCGGACGGACCGATGATCTTTGCGACCATCGCGGAAAACACGGGGCGTGCCGGGCCACATGCGCGGCGCGCCCTTGCCATTCTGGACCTGGGCTGCGTGGCCGGTTTTGGGCTGATCTGTTTTGAACCGCTTATCTTACTGATTTACCTGTTTGGCCTCAGCACCCCCTGGGCGGCGGCGCTGGTGGGGCTTTTTGTGGCTTTGCTGACCCTTCTGGCCTGGCTCGCCCTCCGTGCCTTTCTCAAGCCGGGCAAAGCGCCCTAAAGTGTTTCGACGTTCACCTGAGGCAGGGAAAAGTCGAAGCGCCGCAAGAGATATCAATGTCATGGGCGTTTCGGAAGAAACATGTGTGTCAAGTTCATCCCGAAACGCTTTAACCCGCCCCCTTTTTCTTGCTTCAAATACCTCGGGGTGAGCCTCGAAGAGGCGCTGGGCAGCGCCCCTCCTGCCCAGCGCCCTCACTCCTGTCAGCTTGACGGACCAAAATATTTGCGCCGGAGCTGATCATATCGCCCACTTTCACGCAAAGACAGCAGCGCCCGATTGATCGGTTCGGTCAGGGCGCTGCCCGATGGCAGGGCGATGCCATAGTTTTCACGTTTGAACACCCGCGGCAGAAGACGGCCCGACTGGCTGCCATTTTCGGTAAGATACCACGCCAGAAGCGGCCCATCGAAGACAACCGCGTCAAGTTCCTGCGCTTCAAACGCCTTCAGCAACACGTTCAGATCATCGAAATCACCATGGGCAATCTCGCGCTGGTCCAGAAACAGTGCAGCCGTTGAGCCTGCCGTGGTGCCAATACGCTTGCCGTCAAGGTCCGCCAGGCTGTCGATATTGCCGGAAATCGCCGCCACGGTCATGGCCGCGGTGATCCGGGCGACAAAAATCGACACGATGAACAGGGACGAGATCACCAGAAGGACACCAAAGACGCGCCCACCGCGCGACTGCGGCACCCGTTCTTCGAACCCCCCGTTTACAACCAGGTTCAGGGCCCACCAGAAAGAGGTGAACATTGCATCTTTCAGCGGCCGGTCAAAATAGGGCTGACGGCGGCGTTCAAACAGCCACATCATCATGCCCCCGCCATACAAAAGCGCCGCGGCCGCCAGGATGGCCAATGCGATATCGCGGTTGAACAATGCGGCAAACAGGCTGCTGCCATCGCCATCTTCGGGTGGCAACATGATCTGGAGCCCCGCTTCGAAGATGGGTTGGGAAAAGTCCATAACCTCCTCACGGGCCGCCGTGATCGAGATATTGGCAACCGCGCCATCCACCTGCCCAAGCTCAACCAACCCAAGCATATCGGCAAATCGCGGGGCCAGTTTGAACTCCACGGGCCGCCCGATCTCTCTTCCGATATCTCGCATCAGCTCAACCGAAAACCCGGCAATCTGATCCCCGTCCCGATAGGCAAAAGGTGCGCGTTCCACGGTGGCGAAGACCAGTGCCGATCCAGTATTCGACTGGGCCGCCAGCGCCTGTGGAACAAGCAGCAGCACAAGGCCGATCAGCATCGGCAAATTACGGATATATGGAATCATGACGAAGGTCCCCACCTACAGTGTCGCCCGCTCTATACCCTTTGGGAACGCGGGGCTAGGGTAGGAAAACGATACCCCCGCGCCTCTTGCCTTCCTGCAACAGCGCAGGCGACATCAGAGGGCTGGACCTTTCGCAGATTTTTCGGCATGTGAAAGACAGATCCCAATCCTGCTGCAGGAGAGCATGATGACCCAGAATCCGAAAGCTGCGGCCAAGCCGAAGAAGAAACAGCAGGTCTATACGCTGCTGGTCGAAGTGGGCCGCAAGGAGGGGGACGGGTTGCCGGATGAGGCCACCGGGGGCGCGCTGGTCTGCTATGCGTCAGGTGTAGACGAAGCGGAAGCGGTGCGCGAAACGGTTGCGATCCTGAAACAGGCCGATCTGGCCCCGCTGGATGTGTCGGGCTACGGCGCGCTGGATGACCGGCTGGCGGAAGGACACGATATTCCTGCGGAAGAGCGCAAGCTGATGGGACGCGCCCTGGCTGAAAACTCGGTGGTCATCGCGCAGATGACCCCGTTTTTTGATGGCGAGCGTCTGGATGATGCAGCGGGTGAAGCATGACCCGGACCGGGGGCGCGGTTTACTGGGATCTGGACGGCACCCTGACCGACCCCAAGAAAGGCATCACTGAAAGCATCCAATATGCGCTGCGTGAGCTGGGCCTGCCCGTGCCACCTGCCGATGATCTGACATGGTGCATCGGTCCCGCCCTGTTATGGAGCTTCGAACGGCTGGGAGCGCCCGACCCAGAAGCGGCGCTGGCACATTACCGCACGGCCTATACCGGCAAAGGCATGTTCGACTGCACGGTTTACGGCGGTATTCTGGAAGCCCTGACCGAAATCGGCGCCCGTCACCAGATGCACCTCGCCACCGCAAAGCCCCATGCCTATGCAAAGAAAATCACCGCCCATTACGACATTGCACCGCATATGACGCAGGAGTTTGGCCCGGAGCTTGATGGCACCCGCAATGACAAGGGTGAATTGCTGGCCCATGCGCTGACAATCACCGGCAATGATCCGGCAAAGTCCGTGATGGTGGGCGATCGCCATTACGACCTGAAAGCGGCGCGCGACGTGGGCATGAAATTCATCGCCGTGGGCTGGGGCTATGGCGGCGCGGATGACCTGTCAGCGGCAGATGCGTTTGTCGAGGCGCCGGGGGAATTGGCGACGACGGTGCGGGATCTGATTGGCTAAAACATTTCCCGGTAGTGTTGGCTCACAACAATACCGGAAACCCCTTCAAGAGGAGGGGCGCCTTGTCGCTCCTCATGCCTAAAGCGTTTCGGGATAAACTTGACACACATGTTTCTTCCGAAACACCCACGACATTGATATCTCTTGCCGCGTTTCGGTTTTGCCCTGTGTCAGGTTAAAACCGAAACGCTTTAGAGCGCCCGACCTTAAACCTGAGGCACGAATACCCTGCCATGCTTCGCATTCTCGGGACATTCGCGCCACATGATGTTTCAGGGAATAGGCCGGACGCTTTAACAAAACTAGTTTTCTAGTTTTCTAGTTTTCTAGTTTTCTAGTTTTCTAAAGAAAACCTGCCGACCCCCGCCGACAGGCAAGCCTGTCTCAAACAAAAAGGGCAGGTCCCAAAACCTGCCCTTCGCAAAACTTTTGACCACAGATCAGTTCGGGTTGATCACCACGTCAAAACTGTCCGGCAGGTCATTCTCCGGCGCAAACAGCTTGGTCAGCGGGATCACCATCGACGCCGACTTCCCGTCTTCAGCCAGCACACCATTGGTCTCAACCACCTCCGGTCCCACCACGGTGATCGAGATCTGACGCCCGGTAAACGCCTGCATCATGCCCTCCATCATCTGCGGGTCCATCCCCTGTTCTGCCATGTCATCATTCATGCTGCCCAGATCGAAGGCCACCTTGATATGCCCGTTCTCCAGCCGCTCCAGCGCAAAGCCTTCGCCCATATCCATCGGGTTTTCGCTGTCCTCGGACACCCCTTCGTTCAGCTCGGCAATGATATTGTCGATCGTATCGCTTTCTTCGATGGTGCAGGTATAGCCACCATCCGCCAGCACCTCCCCCACACCTTCTTCACAGGGGTCTTCCCCCGAAGCGGCAATCATGCCGTAAAGCTCCGGCCCCATGCGCATCACCGCATGCATCTTGGCGTTGTCACTGTCTTCAACCGTAAAGGTCATGTCCGCATCAAAACAGGCGGCAAGCGGCATCAGGGCAAGCGCCAGCAGAAGTTTTCTCATCCGTATCTCCTTTCCCCGAACGGGGCATAAATGATTTGACGGGATGCTACGCGCGCAACCAGCACGGGTCCAGAGGGATCACGCGTAAATGGCGCTGACCAGATTGCGGGCCTCGAACTGGGACAGGGTGGGCGTGGGCATCAGCTTGTGAATTGGCACGGAGAGGGGCGGCAACCCGGACAGAACCGTGGTGCGCAGGATATCCGGCACCATCGGCCCCACAAACAGGCTTTCGGCACACAGCCCCTGCACTGACAGGCATTCATGGCTGTCCAGCAGGACCGCATGATATCGGATCAGCGGGCCGGTTTCATGCTGGCTTGCAGCGCGGAAATGATGCAGGTGCCGCGCCTGGATCATCACCGCATCCCCGCCGTAAAGATATTCCGCGTCACTCCCTGTCAGAACAAGGCGTTGATCGGGTGACAACACCAGATCCCGCGACAGGCCCATGAAAGGCGCACGCAATGTCATTGGGCGCATCAACCCCACTGCCGGAACCTGCCGACTGGCCAGATGACGGACCCGGTGCACCTCACCCGAGGTGCTGAGCACAAGATCTCCGGCCGTCAGGGTTTCCACCGCACGTGGCCCCATCGGTGTGTCGATCAGACTGCCACTGGCAAGGCCGGGCGCCAGCGCCACGGGCGCGATACCGCGCGCGATCCCAAGCATCAGGATCTTGCCCCGCTCCCCGGCCACGGCCTGCCCCCGCAGCATCCGCTCCGCATCAGAATAGGGCAGCGGCAGTGGATCGCGAAAACGGGTCTGGTGCAGGGTCTCGGCTTCAAGATGCTCAACACTCAAAACCCCCGACCGGCACGGGGCATCCCAGCTATAGGTGATGCGCAGGTCACATTCGCCGATGATCGGCGCCACATGAACCGAGGCACGGCGCAGCTCATCCCCCTGCACCATATCCACCACAACCCGGTGGTCATCCGGGTGATAGGTGATCATCATCCCGCGCAGCCATCCCTCGCGCGCGCCATAGCGCAGCACCGGGGCGGGCTGGCCGGGCCAGGGCTCCAGCCGGGCTTCGATCACGATGGTTCCGGTGGCAATCAGCCCCTGTGGGCCCGGATCAGATGAGGTCGGACAGGCAGCCGCCGGGGAAATATCCCCGCCGCCGTTGGTAAGGCCACAGCGGTTGAACCACAGCTTTCCCGCCCCCCGGACACCGATCCAGGAAACCGGCCCCGCCAGAAGCGTGCGCGATTTGGCAACAAGCCGCGCTGCGGACGGATCAGAGCGCAACGCTGTCTTTGCCCCCCGCCTGTCCTCAGCTTGCCGATGCCCTGTCATTCCATCTTTCCTTACGCCGCGTGGCCCTGCGCCGCCAGAAGCCGCGCCTCAAACGGGCGCAGGGTGCGGCGGGCGGCCGGGGAGTATCCCGCGCCGGTCAGGGGATCAAGCTCAGGGAACAGCGCGCAGATTTCTTCCACCGCGTCATGTTCAAGACTGTTTGTCGCCTGCGGGCCGGGCAGGAAACTCTCGGTGGCAAGCCCCTGTGAATAGACCACCTGATGCTGGTCGAACAGGATGTGGACATACACCACCTCCTCCCCTTCGATCCGCCGCACGGTCAGGTCATTGACCAGATCGCGCGCCGCAACCAGCACCTCGCGCTCGCCGAACAGAAGCTCGGCCAGGACATCGCGGATCAGGATCCGGTGCAGCGGTGACACAAGCAGGTGGTCGTGATCGCCAAACGTATCTGCAGCAATATGGATCGGGGCAAACTTACCCTGGGCGGGGACACGACGACAGCCGATCCAGCGCAGCGGCTGGGGGCCATTGTCATGGGTCAGCACCATGTCCCCCGGCGTCAGGGTTTCCACCGGCACCGCCCGTCCGTCTGCCAGTTCGATCAATGTGCCTGCCACGAAACAGGGCACCGCATCCACGGTAACCATCCCCACATCGCTGACCCCTGACGGGTCTCCGGTAAGGGTATATGTGAAGGAGAAGCTTTCGTCGGTGCCATCGCCCACAAGCGTCAGCGTGCCATCCGCGTTCAGCCCCACGGTCTGCCCGGTGGCCAGGGTCACCGTATCGCCGGGGGACACGGCAATTCCGTTGATATGGGTGATCGTGGCACTCAGCCCGGGCGCCACGTCATCATTTGCCATGACGTCGATCACCTTGGTCTGGTCCCCCAGCAGGCTGGCCGTATCATCAAAGGCCAGAAGCGCCGACTGTCCGCTTTTGGCGGCAATCAGAAGGTTGGAATCATAGCTGCTGTCCGACACGTCCGCGATGCCGATCTTCAGCGAGTTCACCTCGCCCGAGGTAACCGGGATCTTGACCGACATGGTGACCGTGAACCCGTCCATCTCGGTATTGAACTGGTCGCCGGTATTGTCGTTATAGAGGTTCTGGTTATCGACCTCGTTCACATTGGTCACGCTTGAGGTGCCAAACGACAGGTCGACCGGCTGGCCATCCACCCAGATCCCCACCACGTCATTGTAGATCGAGTTGATGTATTCCGGGTATTCGTCCGATGAGAATACGAACTGCAACGAGATGAAATTCGTCTCCGGGTCGGGGATGAAATCAATCTCGATAAAAGAGGCGTCATAGGTGCGCGCACCCGCCAACGCGTCAAAATCATCGTCCCGGTCAATACCGCGCCGCATATTTGACGATTGGTTGTTATCCTGGTTCGCCTGCCCCGAGGAATTGGTAAAATTCGTCGCCCGCCCCGTCGAAAGGATGACACCGCTGTCAGAGGGAGTCACACCGGGCGAGGTTTCATCCCCGCCGGAGAAAATACCCGAGCTGCGATTGTCGCCCGAATAAGACGCACCGGTCACGGTGACACCATCGCCCATGATGGTTTCCGCCATGGCCAAGGCACTTGCATTTGTGTTGATCGAAAGCTCCGACGCCGCGACCATGATCTGCCTCCTGCCCCTTTCATGAGGCAAAAGCACAGGAATCACAGGCCTTATTTCGGCCTTTTCATGGATCACTGCATATTGAGCCGCTGCACTTTTGTGCTTGTTTTTCAGCTCTTTACCCTGCCTCGGGTCATATTATTGCCCCAACTATGGCGCAGAATTGACGCTTTGTTAACCCTCACGTTGTGCTTTTCCCAAAGCTTCGCGCCAAGTGACGCATTTTCCCCACAGCGATGATCCCCCGGTTTTCCTTTGCCCCACAACGCGCTAAGGGATGGGGAAAGGAGTTCCCCATGACCGCATCCCCCACCGATCCCGTCCTCTTGACCCAACGCCTGATCCAATGCCCATCGGTCACCCCCGAAGAAGGCGGCGCATTGGCATTGCTTGAAGACATGCTGTCGGCTGCGGGATTTGCCTGCACCCGGGTGGATCGGGCCGGCACGCCGAACCTGTTTGCGCGCTGGGGGGCGAAAAACGCTCGCACACTGGGTTTCAACGGACATACGGATGTGGTGCCGGTGGGGGATGAAACCGCCTGGACAGTGGACCCGTTCGGGGGGGAAATCCGCGATGGCCTGCTATGGGGGCGCGGGGCGACCGATATGAAATCCGGCGTCGCCGCCTGGGTTGCCGCCGCCATCGACTTTGTCGCAGACGCCCCCGACAATGCTGCGCTGGTGATTACCATCACCGGGGATGAAGAAGGGGATGCCACCGACGGAACCGTCGCTCTGCTGGACTGGATGCAGGCCGAAGGCGAGGTCATGACCGACTGCATCGTCGGCGAACCCACCTGCCCGAATGAAATGGGTGAGATGATGAAGATCGGCCGAAGAGGGTCGATGACCGCGTATTTCACCGCGAAAGGTGTGCAGGGTCACGCCGCCTACCCTCACCGCGCCAAAAATCCGGTGCCCGCTCTGGCCCGGCTGATCGCAGACCTGGACGCCCATGTGCTCGATCACGGCACCGATCACTTTGATGCCTCCACCCTGGCGGTCACCACCATGGATGTGGGCAACCCGGCCACCAATGTGATCCCGGCCGAGGCCCGCGCCACGGTCAATATCCGGTTCAACGACGCCCACAGCTCTGACATGCTGAGCCAATGGCTGCACCAGGAAGCCAGCCGGATCGCTGCAGATACCGGGATCGAGATCGAACTGCAGATAAAAGTGTCGGGCGAAAGTTTTGTGACCCCCCCCGGCACCCTGTCAGACCTGGTGGCAGATGCCGTCGAAACCGAGACCGGCCGCCGCCCCGAATTCTCCACCTCGGGCGGCACCTCGGACGCACGGTTTGTCAAAAACCATTGCCCGGTGGTAGAATTCGGCCTCGTCGGCAAAACGATGCACCAGGTGGATGAGCGGGTAGAGGTGGTCCAGATCCAGCAGCTGAAAGCAATCTACAAAGCGCTGATGCACAAGTATTTCGCCACGTCTTGATCTATGTCAGCGGGCGTCCTCCGCGTCGCTCCGCCGCCGCAACCGGTGGCTCACGTTGTGAGCCTGCCAGGGGCGCTGCCCCTCGCGAGGCGAGCTCGCTCACCCCGGGATATTTTCGGCAAGAGGAAAAGAGCACCTGCCATCTTCCTCTTGCTGGAAATATCCTGGGGGAGAGCCGCAGGCTCGGGGGCAAAGCCCCAGCACGGCGCGCAGCGGCGCAGGCAGGAATGAACCGAGCGCAGCGAGGCCACGCCCAAGCCTGTCGCCCGCAAGGGCGTAAGGGCGCGGGAGCAACTCTGCCCTTGTGACGCCACGCGGGCGCTTTCTCATTACAACTCTCTGTGATAGGGGCAGGTCATGAAACAGATGCCAACCAAAGCCGAGATCCTGCAATGGATCACCGACAACCCGACCCTCACCTCGAAGCGCGACATATCCAAAGCTTTCGGGATCAAGGGAGCTGCGCGGATTGACCTCAAGCGGATCCTGAAAGAGCTGGAAGCCGAGGGGCATCTACAGAAGCGAAAGAAAACCTATCGCGAAAAGGACAAGCTGCCGCCGGTTGCCGTTTTGTTGGTGGAAGATGTGGATCGGGATGGCGATCTCTTTGCCACGCCCCTGGAGTGGCAGGGCGAAGGGGCCATGCCGCGGGTGCTGATGATCACCAAGACCTCCGAACCCGCACTTGGAAAAGGCGATCGCATTCTGGCGCGCCTGACCGAGATCGACGGAGAAGAGCACGCCTATGAAGGGCGGCTTATCCGGAAGATCGGCACCAATCCCCGCACCATTCTGGGTCTTTTCCGCGCAGGTGCCGAGGGCGGGCGGATCGTGCCTGTCGACAAGGGGGCAGACCGGGAGTGGATGGTGCCCCCGGGGTCGGACGAAGGGGCGCGCGATGGCGAACTTGTCGAAGCGCAGCAGGTTGGGCCAAAGGCACGGATGGGGCTGCCCAAGGCGCGGATCATTGCCCGGCTTGGCGATCCTTCTGCCCCCAAGGCCGTCAGCCTGATTGCCATCCACCAGCACGGCATTCCCGACCGGTTCCCGGATTCGGTGATTGAGGATGCGGACCGGCAGAAGCCTGCGGGCCTTTCGGGGCGCGAGGATCTGCGGCACCTGCCCTTGATCACCATCGACCCGCATGATGCACGCGACCATGATGACGCGGTCTATGCCCATGCGGATGACAACCCGAAAAACCCGGGCGGACATGTGGTCTGGGTCGCCATTGCCGATGTGGCGCATTACGTGACGCCGGGATCGGCGCTGGATCACGAGGCCCGCAAGCGTGGCAACTCCACCTATTTCCCGGACCGTGTTGTGCCGATGCTTCCTGACCGTCTGTCGGGCGATCTGTGTTCGCTGCATGAAGGCGTGCCGCGCGCCTGTATTGCCGTGCGCATGGTGCTGGATGCGCAAGGTCACAAGATCCGCCACAGCTTTATCCGCGGTTTGATGAAATCCGCCGCCTCGCTGAACTATGCCGAGGTGCAGGCCGCGCAGGATGGCAATCCGAACGAGAAATGTGCGCCTTTGATGGAGGAGGTGATTGCGCCGCTTTACGCCGCCTATGCCGCAACCAAACTTGCCCGTGCCGATCGCCAGCCGCTGGATCTGGATCTGCCAGAACGCAAGATCATCCTGAGTGACGAGGGCAAGGTGGAAAGCGTGCGCTTTGCCGAGCGTTTTGATGCGCACCGGCTGATTGAAGAGTTCATGATCCTTGCCAATGTGGCGGCGGCAGAGGAGCTGACCCGGCTCAAACGCCCGCTTCTGTTCCGGGTGCATGAAGAGCCCAGCCCGCAGAAGCTCGACGCCCTGCGCGAGGTGGCACAGGCCTCCGGGTTCACCTTGGCCAAGGGGCAGGTTCTGAAGACGCGTCACCTGAACAACCTGCTGGCGCAGGCCGAAGGCACCGAATTTGACGAGCTGGTGAACATGTCGACCCTGCGGTCGATGACACAAGCCTATTACCACCCTGAAAACTTTGGCCATTTTGGTCTGGCCCTGAGGAGCTACGCCCATTTCACCAGCCCGATCCGGCGTTATTCCGACCTGATTGTGCACCGCGCCCTTGTCACCGGTCATGGCTGGGGCAAAGACGGGCTGTCGCCGGTCGATATTGAACAGCTTGAAGCCACCGCAGAACATATTTCCGAAACCGAACGCCGGTCGATGCTGGCCGAGCGCGACACCAATGATCGCTACCTCGCCTCGTATCTTTCGGAACGGCTGGGCAATGAGTTTACCGGGCGAATCTCGGGGGTGCAGCGGTTTGGCGTTTTTGTGCGACTGGATGATACCGGCGCCGACGGGCTGGTTCCGGTGGCGGGCATCGGGACCGAATATTTCCGCTATGATGGCGAGGAACAGACCCTGACCGGAGAGCATTCCGGCCTCACGCTGGGGGTTGGCGGGCGCGTGACCGTGCGGCTGGCCGAAGCGGTGCCCACCACAGGCGGCGTGATGCTCGACCTCCTGACCCTGAATGGCGCCCCGCTGCCAAAGGGCGGGCGCGGGCGCCGGGGGCGTGTGGTCAAGCGCAAAGCCAATCGCGGCAAGCACAAACAGGCAAAATTAAAGCGGAAACTCACAAGAAAGTGAGGTATCTCGTTTTGACAGACCAATGATGCTGATCGCATGTTTAAGGGATCGATCTGAGAGGGATTTGCCGTGATCGACGAAAGGGACAGAAGTTTTACCTCATGGAAAGAGGAGTTCGCCCTGCGCCTGCAGGATGAACGGCTGCGCGCCCGGACCCGCAACCGGTTCCTTGAAATCGCACAATACCTGCCCGAAGTTCTGGACCGTCAGGCCAACCAGAAAGAGCTTCTGCTCTCAGTGCATGACTACCTTGAAATCACTGTTTCCGACGAACGTGTGCGCAAAGGGCGCAAGGCATTGCGCAAATACCGCCCGCTGATGGGGGAGCTTGAAGAAACCTATCGCGTCTCGGCGGATGCGGTTCTCGCGATCTGGGGCCTGGAGACAGGTTTCGGTGCCAATCGCGGGGACTATCCGGTGATCTCGGCCCTGGCCACTCTGGCCTTTGCCGGCGAACGCAGAGCGTTCTTCGCCGATGAGCTGGTTGCGGCTTTGCACATCGTTCAGGCAGGTGACATTGCGCCTGAAAAGATGCTGGGGTCCTGGGCCGGGGCCATGGGGCACGGGCAGTTCATGCCCTCAAGCTATCTGAAATATGCGGTGGATCATGACGGCGATGGGCGGCGTGACATCTGGGCGGAGGATCCGACGGATGCGCTGGCCTCGATCGCCAATTACCTGCGGGAACATGGGTGGCGCAGCGGGCAGCCCTGCGGCGAAGAAATGTATCTGCCGGACGGGTTTGACCTGTCTCTGACCGGGCGCGATCAGGTGCGCCCCGTGGCCGAATGGGCAGAGCACGGTGTGCGGTCCCCGCGCGGGTTGCAACCGGTGGATTACGGGGATGCAATGGTGCTGCTGGCGGCGGGGGCACAGGGCCCGGCCTATCTGGCCTATCACAATTTCAACGTGTTCCTGGCCTATAACAACTCGGTTCACTACGCCCTGTCCGTCGGCTGCCTGGCCCATCGGATTGACGGCAACAAGAAATTCACCCGCCCCTGGCCGGCGGGGCAGCGGGTTCTGTCTCGTGCAGATATGCGCGAGTTACAGGAGCGGCTGACCGCGCTTGGGCATGACACCCGGGGGGCCGATGGGTTGGCGGGGCCGAACACGCATCGTGCACTGCGCAGCTGGCAGGTTGCCGCGGGATATCCGGCAGATGGATTTCCCTGCGGCGAGGTGCTGGATCAGTTGCGCGCGCAGCCCTGATACGTTTGGCCTCAAGCTGCCACGGGGCAATTCACACCACTACGAGAGCTGTCAGCCGGGGGGCGGACACGCTCGCACGCAGGGTCTGACCTTAGCCCACTGTGTCCCCTTCAACCCGAAGCGCTCTGAAGCTTGGGGCGGGACCTTACTCAAACTCCATTTCAGAAAAGACCTGGCCCGCATTCTTCGTCGCCAGTTCGCCAAACGTATCGTGATGCGCATAGGCTGACTGATCCACGTAATAGGCATCTTCCAGCGTGCCGCCATTTTCCAGATGCGCGCCGATCCTGCTGCGCAGGTGTTTGAGATACCCGATTGTGTGATCTTCGACCTGCGCCATATTGGTCGGGTAGCCGTGCCCCGGAATGACATAGGTGGCGTTCAGCGGGGCGAAGCTCGTTTCCCAGGTTTCGATCCAGCAGCTTGTGCAGGTGTCTTCAAAGATCGGTGGGATCCGGTTGTGAAACGCCATGTCCCCGGCAATCATCAGCCCTTCGTCCGGGATCCAGACCTGGGTATCGCCGGGGCTGTGGGCGGGGCCAAGATGCAGCACCTCGATGGTGAACCGCCCCATGGTGATCACCTCACGATCATCAAAGGTGCGGGTTGGGCCGGTGGGATCGGTGCCTTCCGAGTTTTCCCTGGCGTAGCCCTGCATCTGCTGCAGCAACATGCCATTGTCATGTTCGAACACCTCAGCCGCGTCCACATGGGCCAGCACCTCAACCCCCTGCTCGGTCCAGTAATTATTGCCCAGCATGGCGTGGCCCTGCCCGTTTTCATTGATCACCAGCTTCACAGGCTGGTCGGTGATTTTCCGGATCTCGTCATGCAGAGCCGCGGCCAGTTTCACATTAGCACCGGCATTGATCACGATCACCCCATCCCCGGTCACGATAAAGCTGAGGTTATTGTTATGGCCGGCATTTTCGTAAGTCGGCGGCGCTGTGGCGCCGATGGCGGTCCAGACATCCGGGATCACTTCAACCGGTTTTTCATACAACACGGAGCCGGGATATTGGTCCGCAATCTCCTCATCCGCCCATATCGGAGTTGCAAGCAGCGCCAGGGTGACGGCGGCGGGGATCATTCGGGTCATGCAAGTTAGTCCTTCTCCTGTTAAGGTTTAATATAGACACATTCGCATGTATCATTCCACAGAAAACAACCACCGTTCCCCGCATAGGCTCAGACCCGGCGGCAGGAAAAAGCCGAGATGCATTAAGGGGCGCTGCCCCTCGCGGCTTTGCCGCTCACCCCGAGGTATTTTAGGCAAGAAAAAAGAGGGCCTGCCGGAAGCCCTCTTTACGGATCGGAAATTACCGCGGTGGCGCTCAGCCCAGCGCGGCCTCGGCTGCGGCCCGCAGGTCGCGAATATTCTCGCCATAGATCTCGGGCTTTGCGACCGAACCACCCTTGAAGACAGCGGACCCGGCCACCAGCACGTCAGCGCCGGCCTCAGCCACCAACGGCGCGGTTTCCGTGGTCACACCGCCATCAATCTGGATGTGAATGTCACGATCTCCGATCATCTGACGCAGCCGGCGGGTTTTCTCGACCCCGGAATGGATGAATTTCTGCCCGCCAAATCCCGGGTTCACGGTCATGATCAGCACCATATCCACGAGGTCGAGCACATGCTCGATACTCTCCAGCGGTGTTCCGGGATTGAGCGAGACCCCCGCCTGCACTCCCTGCGCCTTGATGGCCTGAAGCGTGCGATGGATATGCGGTCCGGCCTCAACATGGGCGGTGATCATGTCCGCACCCGCCTCGGCATAAGCTTCGATGTAAGGATCGACCGGCGCAATCATCAGGTGAACATCCATGAAGGTTTTCACATGCGGCCGAAACGCCTTCACCGCGGGCGGTCCAAAAGTCAGGTTCGGCACGAAATGCCCGTCCATCACATCCACATGCACCCAATCGGCGCCCTGCGCTTCAATCGCCTGAATTTCCTGCCCGAAATTGGCAAAATCCGCAGAAAGGATCGATGGGGCAATCTTGATGGAACGATCAAAAGGCATGGTGGACATGGCGGGCAGCTCCTGTTTCTCTGTTGCGCGCCTTATAGCCGGTTTCCCGCCGAGCGACAGAAAAAACCACACCTAGCGCCACCGCGCCACCGCCAGACTTTATTTTCTGGTCAAAAATATCCTAAAGCGTTTCGAGATTAACTTGGGACACAAGTTGATTTCGAAACGCCCGCAACATCAGTAGGTTTCGAGCGTTTCGCCTCATTATTGTGTCTCAATAATAAGTCGAAACACTTTAGGTGAGCCTCGCAGAGGCGAGGGGCAACGCCCCTGACCGAGCATCGCGAGGCCACCGAGCGCGCGCCCAGAGTGTCAACGCGGGCGCCCCGCCAGCCCGGCCCGATCAGCTCAGGTCAGTTAAGGTCAGCGTACCGGCAGTTCCGGATCACATCCCGATCCACGCATGCAGGCCTTGACCCGTGACAACATATCCGGATCCGGATCGCCAAAGGCAAACCCACCGCAGGGGTTGGTTTCCAAAAGATATCCCGCATCCGTTCGTTTCAGAAAGGCCAGATAGACCTCTCCATCCGTCAATCCGCCACACCACGGACCGTAGCATTGCACATTGGCGGTGATGTCCTCACGAAACGGGAGCACAAACCCGCGCCGTGCAAGGCTATGCCCTTCCAGCCGGGCTGGAAAAACATTGTCGGGCTGGGTTTCCGTCTGACCTGCCAGCCCCCCCTGCGGCAAATCTGCCTTGTCGAAACGAAGTGTGCCCAGCACCACCAGATAGTCGTCCGGGCTGTCCTGGGCATCCAGAAAGGCCTGCACCGCGTTATAGGGCATACAGGACAATGCCAGCGCGGGGGCGGCAAAGACGGTGAAAACAGCTGCAATCAGAAAGCGCATCGGCGTGCTCCGTTGATCAAAGGTAAGCCGCGAAACCATCCACCACTTTGGCATAGATCTCGCGTTTGAACGGCACGATATTGTCCACCACCTGATTGGCGGGCATCCATTGCCATTGGGAAAATTCCGGGTGTTCGGTGGCGATGTTCACATCCTTGTCCGACCCCTTGAAGCGCAGCAGGAACCAGCGCTGTTTCTGGCCGCGATAGCGACCTTTCCAGATCTTCGGCACGATGTCATGCGGCAGGTCATAGGGCAGCCAATCGGGCAGTTCGGCCTCAACCTCAACCAGATCAGCGGTCACGCCGGTCTCTTCCCACAGCTCACGCAAGGCAGCATCGCGAGGGTCCTCGCCCTCATCCACGCCACCCTGCGGCATCTGCCAGGCCGCTTTGGTGCCCAGTTTCGGCGCATCCAGACGCTGACCCACGAACACGCGGCCATCCGCATGGGCCAGCATGATGCCGACACAGGGGCGATAGGGAAGTTTTGCAATCTCTTCTGGCGTCATTTCCGCTTTTCCTCAAATCTCTTGCTTTCTGTTACACCGTTCTGAATTCAAACGCAAAAAGACCGCCCGATCAGGGGCGGCCTTTTGCTGGTGTCACAATATCCACCCGTTTTCAGAGCCCTTATTGCGCGCTGGCCTGTTTGGTCAGCCCGGCCTGTTCGATCGTGGCAAGGCCACGGATCAGGTCGACCGCGTAGGAGAGTTGGAAATCCTCGGCGCGCAGCTTTGCGGTTTCCTCGGCGGTTTCGCGTTCCTCTTCGATCTGGCGACGCTCATCCTCGGTCAGGCTGTCATTGCCCAGGCTGCCGCGCAGATCGGCCTCGGTGCGCGGATTGCGGGCCTCTTCCTCTTCCGTCGCATCGGGGTTGCGGCGCGGCTGTTCCACGACGATATCGGGGCTGACGCCCAGCGCCTGGATCGAGCGACCCGACGGGGTGTAATACCGTGCGGTGGTCAGGCGCATAGCGCCATTGGACGGCAGCGGCATCACGGTCTGCACCGACCCTTTGCCAAAGCTCTTGGTGCCCACCACAATGCCGCGGTGGTGATCTTGCAGCGCACCGGCCACAATCTCAGACGCAGACGCAGATCCGCCATTGATCAGCACCACCAGCGGTTTGCCATTGGTCAGGTCACCCGCCGCTGCATTCCAGCGCTCGCTTTCACCTGCGACACGGCCACGGGTCGAGACAATCTCGCCGCTCTCAAGAAACGCATCAGAGACAGAGATCGCCTCATCGAGCAGGCCACCGGGGTTGTTGCGCAGATCCAGCACGAAGCCTGACACTTTGTCGATACCACCCAGCGCCTCAACCTCGCGCTTCAGGCCGTCCGTCAGGTTCGGCGTGGTCTGGTCATTAAACGTGGTCACGCGCAGCACCACCGTGTCGCCCACGGTGCGGGCGGTGGCGGCGGTCAGCTTGATCGTGTCACGGATGATCGACACGTCAAACGGCTCTTCCACCCCTTCTCGCACCACGGTCACGATGATCTCGGACCCGATCGGGCCGCGCAGAAGTTCCACCGCATCGTCAAGGGTCAGCCCCAACAGGCTCTCCCCATCCACATGGGTGATGAAATCACCGGCTTCCATGCCCGCCTTGTCAGCCGGGGTGCCATCCATTGGCGTGACCACGCGCACAAAGCCTTCTTCCTGGGTCACTTCGATCCCAAGGCCGCCAAAGGACCCGCGGGTCTGCACCCGCATATCCGCCGCATCTTCGGCGGACAGGTAGCTTGAATGGGGATCCAGCGACGACAGCATCCCGTCAATCGCCGCCTCGATCAGCTCTTTCGAATCGACCTCTTCCACGTATTGCGCACGGATGCGTTCAAACACATCACCGAACAGGTCGAGCTGTTCATAGACCGTGTTGCCGCGCCCGCTGTCCTGCGCCAAAAGCGGAGCGGCGACCTGTGTGGTCAGCAGCGCGCCCGCCAATGTGCCGCCCAGCGCGGCCATCACGAATTTCTTCATCTGATTTCAATCCTTACCTGCCGCGAACCACTCTGCCGGGTCCACTGGCCTTTGGTTATCTCTCAACTCTATATAAAGCGTTTCTGACGCTTCTGCGCCAGCACCTTGCGCAACTTCGATCAAAAACGCTTGATCTGTGCCGGTTTCTGCCGATGGATCTGGCGCATTGTCCGGGGAACCCTGCCCCGCCCCGCCCATCAGGCCAACCGGAGCCCCCTGCGCGATCACTTCACCCACCTCGCCATAAAGCTGGCCCAGCCCGGCCAGCACCAGCAGATACCCGTCCCCCGGCTCAAGAATGACCACATTGCCGTAATCCAGAAGCGGACCAAGGTAACGGATCGTGGCCGGCCAGGGCGTGGTCACGAGTGAAAGCGGCCGGGTGGCCACGATCCAGCCGGGGCGTTCGACCCCGGCGGCGTCCGCCTCGTCAAACTGGCGCAGGACCCGTCCCAGCACCGGCAGTTTCAACCGCCCTTTCGACGAGGCGAAATCCTGCAGGGCGCCGCCGCTTTGATGGCTGGCCGGATCGGACAGGAGGCCGCTGGCGAAACTGGCCAATGTGTCGGAGCTGGCAATCAGGGTGCGCATCGCCTGTTCATCCTGCACGAAACGGCGGGGCAGTTCGGTGCGCGAGGCGATGGCCTGGCTCAGTTCGGCGCGGGCCGTCTGCGCCCCTTTCAACCCGTCCTGCAGGGTCTCAAGCGCCCCTTCCTGCAGCGCGCGGATGGTGGCCAGCTCTTCCAGTCCTTCGCGCAGGGTTTCGGCCTGCTGCTGCAACGCGGGCGCCACATCCGACAGGATCATGCCCGACCGGGCGGTGCCAATCGGCCCGTCAGGATGGATCAGCAGCGACGGTTCCGGTGCCTTTTCGATGGTCTGGAGCACCCCCAGAAGCTGCGCCAGCCGTTCGCTTTCGGCATCAAACGCGCCCTGGATGGTCGCCTCGCGCAGGCGCGCGCGCCGCAGCCCTTCGCGCAGAGCTGCCAGCCCCGCCTCATAGGCTTTCACCGTCTGGGTCAGCGCCGCCACCCGGTCACGGGCGGATTTTGCCTCTTCCAGCGCAGCCCCGGCCATTTCGAGCGAGATCATGGCCGCGCGCGCATCCGCGGCCGGACCCGCCTGTGCCAGACCCTGTCCGGCAGGCAGGCAGGCAAGGCAGACAGCAAGAAGGCGCGCGATCAGCTTCACGGGGTCATGCGCTCCCCAACAGGCTGGTGCCGGTCATTTCCGCAGGTTGCGGCAAGCCCATCAGCTCCAGCAGCGTCGGGGCAAGATCCGCAAGGCGGCCATGGCCCAGCGTAGCCCCTTGCGGACCGCCAAACAGGATCACCGGCACCGGGTTTGTGGTATGTGCGGTATGCGGACCGCCCGTGTCCTCATCCCACATGGTTTCGCAATTGCCGTGATCGGCGGTGACAATCATCGCGCCGCCCACTTTTTCCAGCGCCGCCATGACCCGGCCAAGCCCGTCATCCACGGCCTCGCAGGCGGCGATGGCGGCGTTCAGATCCCCGGTATGGCCAACCATGTCGGGGTTGGCGTAGTTGGTGACGATCAGGTCATAGCCCGCTTCGATGGCCTCCACGAAATGTTCGGTCACGTCGGGTGCGGACATTTCCGGTTGCAGGTCATAGGTGGCCACTTTGGGGCTGGCGGCCATATAGCGCACCTCGCCCTCGACCGGATCCTCTTTGCCGCCATTCAGGAAGAAGGTGACATGGGGATATTTTTCGGTCTCAGCCGTGTGGAACTGGGTCTTGCCCTGCTTGGCCACCCATTCGGCCAGCGTGTTCACGATGTCACGTTTCGGGAAGCAGGTGGTCATATAGGCGTTATGGGCATCGGAATATTCCACCATGCCAAGCAGCGCCGACAGGTTGGGGCGCGGGCCGGGATCAAATTCGGCAAAGCCCGGTTCGCCAATGGCGCGCAGGATTTCACGGGCGCGGTCGGCGCGGAAGTTGATGAAGAAGAGGCCATCGCCATCCTTCATCCCGTCGAAATCCTCCAACACAACCGGACGAATGAACTCATCCGTGGTGTCATTGTTATAGGCCGATCCGATGGCGCCATCGGCGCTGCTGAACCGTGTGCCCTGCCCCAGCACCATGGCTTTATAGGCAAGCGAGACCCGTTCCCAGCGATTGTCACGGTCCATGGCAAAGTAACGCCCGGACAGGGTGACGATCTGTGCGCCCTCGGGCAGGGCTGCCTGGAACGCGGCAATCTGCGCACGCGCGCTTTGGGGTGCCACGTCGCGCCCATCGGTGATCGCATGGATCGCCACCTGCAATCCCTGATCGGTCAGCGCCTTTGCGGCGGCAACAAGGTGGTCCTGATGCGCATGCACCCCCCCGGGGCTGGTCAGCCCGGCGATATGGGCCGTGCCCCCGGCGGCTTTGACCTTGGCGGCAAATTCGGCCAGCGCCTCATTCGCGAAAAAGCTGCCATCCTCGATGGCAAGGTCGATCTGCCCCAGATCCATCGCCACCACGCGGCCTGCGCCAATATTGGTGTGCCCCACCTCAGAATTGCCCATCTGACCGGTGGGCAGACCCACATCGGGACCATGGGTGATCAGGGTGTTATGCGGGCAGGTGGCCATCAGCCGGTCGAAGTTTGGCGTGGTTGCCAGCGCGGGCGCATTATGGGCAGTGTCTTCACGCAGCCCCCATCCGTCGAGAATACACAGGACTACGGGTTTCGGGGCGCTCATCGGGATGTTCCTTGCTTTGGGATTGACTGCTCGGGGATGTTCTAGGCCGCATTCCTGCATAAGGCAACGCAGACAAGATCAAACATCGCGCCTGAACAGGCGAACAAGGATCCCGCGCTCGCCCAGCCATTGCCTCCACTTTGCCCGACTATGGGGAACCCCAAACCGCTTGCACGCGGCGGCGGCATTCCCATTGGTCCTCGCCCAAAACCAGAAATTTCCGGGGTTGCGGGGTTTTTCCACAAAAGCCAATGCAAGCTGACGACGCCCGGACCCGAGCGTGCAGGGATCCGTTGGGATGTTGGGCCGCCTGTCCCCAAGGATCAGCGACAGGATCAGGTCATACCGAAACATCAGGGTCGGATCCGTTAACAGGGGGATGCAAAGCGGGGCCATGTCATCAATACAGTCATCAGGCAGGCTCAGCACCAGCGACATCAGGGTTTCCGTCGCACCAAGGGGCCAGGGCCAGTCGACTGCCTTCATGTCAGCCTGAAGCGTGTCACGCTCGGCCATCATCTGCTTGATGAGCGCACCAAATTCCAGTGGAAGTCTGGGCTGTTTGGCAAGCACCTGCTCCGCCTGAAACACGACGATCACGTAACGCTCAAGCGGAGCCGCATCGGCAGCCCGGTCAAGTTGGAGGGCAGGATGGGATTTGCAGTTGAGACGGGCGAGAATCTGCAACAGGACCGCAGGCGCAATTTCCGATCTGCCCTGATCCAACGCGTCCGCGACCCAGCCAATCCACCGATCCGCAAAAGCCCCCTGTTCTGTGCCCTCGGGGCGAACACCAAGATAGGCTTCGGGCCGGTCATCCGGCGCGGCGTCGCGTTGATCACAGCGGGCAAGGCGGGTCAGCACCTCAGCCGCCGCCATCTGGACCGCGGGATTGGAGCAGCTCAGCAGGTGATAGGCCTTGTCCGCCACCTCAAAGACAGCAAGAGTTGTCCGGCGGACGACGGCCTTTTCCTCTCGAAGCTGGTGGTCCGGATCCTCGACAAAAGACGCTCTCATCGCCTCATCCGCCCATTTGTAATGGCGGTGCACGTCGTAATACCCGTGCCCTTCTGACATATCGCCAAGCAAATTGAGCAGGGCAGCCTGGATATCGGGGGAAACATGATCGAGCGCCTCGATCAAATAGGGCACGGCAGGGGCACTGGCAGGATAGACCGTTCCCTGATGCCAGATATTTCCAAACAGCGCATCCAGGGCTGCATTTGCGCGATCCGCGTCCTCCGAGACCAGATCCCGGATCAGCCCCGGCACATCCTCCGCTGATCCATAGGCATGTTCAAAAGTTGCCCATGGAACATCATCCAGACCTGCAAACACCACGCACGCCCCCCTTACCTGCACCCCTTATTACACCCGATGATACGGGCTGCCTGCCAGAATGGAAGCCGCGCGGTAAAGTTGTTCGGTGAGCATGACGCGGGCAAGCATATGGGGCCAGACCATTTTGCCAAAAGACAGCGAGGCATCGGCCTGCGCCCGCAAGGACGGGTCGATCCCGTCGGCCCCGCCGATCACAAACGCCACGTCCTGCCGCCCGTCATCCCGCCAGCGCGCGATCATCTTGGCGAAATCCGGAGAGGACATCAGCTTGCCGCGCTCATCCAGGGTGCAGATCAGCGCCCCTTTGGGGATGGATTTTTCCAAAAGGGCGGCTTCGGGCTTCATGCCGCCGCCTTTCTTGTCCTCAACCTCAACGATTTTGGCCGGGCCAAGCCCAAGGGGCCGCCCGGTGCGGTCAAACCGTGTGAGGTAGTCGTCGATCAGATCGCGCTCGGGGCCGCCACGCAGCCGCCCCACAGCACAGATTTGCACACGCATCTGGGCCTCGTCCGGGCTCAGCCCTCTTGGTTGGTGACATCCACCGGACCGGGAGGGGTGGGGGCAACACCCGGTTCCATCCACATCTTCTCGACCTGATAGAATTCCCGCACTTCGGGGCGGAACACGTGAACGATCACGTCCCCCGCGTCAATCAGAACCCAATCCCCCTGCGCCTTGCCTTCAACCTTGGAATAGATGCCAAATTCCGACTTGATCTTGTCGGTCAGCTTTTCCGAGATTGCAGCAACCTGACGCGACGAGCGGCCAGAGCAGACGACCATGTGATCGGCCATTTCCGATTTGCCCTGCAAATCGATCACCACCACATCTTCGGCTTTGTCTTCTTCTAGGGATTTGAGGATGTGCGCCAACAGGGCACCGTCCTTGGCGGATTTCAGGACCTGAACCGTCATTTGCGGTCCTCCTGCGGTCGAAACTGCTGCGACCTGATTTTCAAGAGACAGGACATAGTCCTCCGATCAAAGCACGCCGATCCGCCCCGGCGCTGGGCATAAACGAATCGTAACACCAGATGGGAACGATCTCAATGACGGGCGGTGATACATCAAATCAGATGGATGCAAAAGGGCCACGTATACCTTTGCCACATTCCTGCCCAGATTTGCCCCTATCCTATGGGACCGGCACGTGGGCATGCGCGATACCATCGCGATACGGGGAGGACTGCATGGAGCGACGGACAGCGATGTCGCAATCAGCGGACAACACAGTGGGCATCAATACGGGAACCAATGTGCGCATCAACACGACAGCGAGAGCCAACACGGGTGCCGGCACTATGAAGGCGGGCAGCAAGGGCGCCGGGCAGGATGCAACTGGCGCACCGGAGACCGTCACGCGCAGGGCACCCTCCCCCACGAAGACAGCCCCGGTTGAAACATCCCCCCCAGACACTGGACGTCAGACAGGTGAAAAACCGCACAGCCCCGGATCAGATCTCGACCCGGATCTGGCTGCAATCCGCGCCATGATGCGCGAGGCCTCTGTTGATGGGGAAATTGCGACGCCGGGGCAGAAGGACAGGGCTCAGCCTGCCACAGCCCCGACCACGCCTGCCCCTTCCTCAGCTTCCCCCTCCCCCGCCGCGCCTATGGCCGACCGTCGGGAGGACAGTCTCAATTCTTCCATCAAAACCATGATCGCAACCGCCGAGGCCGACACCGACCGCACGCAATTTGCAGAGCCGGCCCCATCCCCTGCCGATCCCCCTGCCACCCCCGCCCGCAAAAAGGCCCCCAGGACAAAACGCCAAGGGCCGGGCATCGGGCGCAAGATCTTTGCGGAATGCCGCAAAACATTGGGGCTGCTGGCGCGTTTCCTCTGGCAGGTGCTGCGCCACCCACGCACGCCACGGGTTCTGGCCATCGCGCTGATCGCCGCGGTGACAGTGGCCCACCCCCTGTTCATCCTGGCACTGCTGCTGGTGGCGGGCATGGTTGCGGCCATCACCTATTTCTCGGTCGGGCCAGAGGCGGTGGACGCCTTCATCATCCAGCGGTTTCAGCACCTGAAAGCGCGCGACCCGGCAAAGGCCGAGCAGCTATATTCACGCGCCGTGCGGGGGATTGATCTGCTGAACAAAGCGATAGACCGCCTGCCGGAACGGTGGACGCAGGGGCTTTACCTGCCCGATCTGAACCCCGAACAGACCCCGCCGGAAAAAATGCGCGAAGACCCGTTTGCGCGGCTGGAAGCCGTGCCAAAAGC
Organism: Aliiroseovarius crassostreae; assembly: GCF_025137635.1. NCBI lineage: Bacteria > Pseudomonadati > Pseudomonadota > Alphaproteobacteria > Rhodobacterales > Paracoccaceae > Aliiroseovarius > Aliiroseovarius crassostreae. The sequence continues at coordinate 2,637,597 of NZ_CP080772.1, forward strand.
TGGGCCGGGCCGGGCCGCAGACCTGTTGCCCCCGCTGGAGCCGCCACGCCGGCGCCGCGCGCGCGTCATGGATCCCCTCACCCCTTCCGAGCCCCGTCGCCCACCCCGTCGGCTGCGTCCGTAACCGCGCCACCGGGCGCCTCATCAAGCAGGCGCACCTCGCGTTGCGGGAAGGGGATGTCGATGTCGTTTTCCTGAAACGCATCCCAGAGCGCCAGATAGACATTGCCGCGAATATTGGTCAGCCCGCCGGTCGGGTCATCAATCCAGAAGCGCAGGATGTAATCCACCGAACTGTCACCGAAGCCGACGATGTGGCAGACAGGCGGGCGGAAGCTCAGCACCCGGTCGACGCCACTGGCCGCCGCGATCGCAATTTTGCGCACCTTGTGCGGGTCATTGGCATAGGCGGTGCCAAAAAAGATATCGAGCCGCACAAAGGCGTTGGTATGCGACCAGTTCACCACCTGCCCGGTGATCAGGTCTTCGTTTGGAATGAGGTATTCGCGCCCGTCACGCGTCACCACCGAGACATAGCGCGCGCCCAATTGCTGGATCCAGCCAAAGGTCTCGCCCAGCGAAATCACGTCCCCCGGCTTGATGGATTTGTCCAGAAGGATGATCACCCCGGAGACAAGGTTCGACACCACTTTCTGCAGGCCAAAGCCCAGCCCGACACCGATGGCACCGGACAGGACCGCAAGGCCGGTCAGGTCCACCCCCACCGCCTTCAACCCGATGAAGAAAGCCGCGCCGTAAAGCACCATCTGCAGGAACTTCACCATCAGCACCTGCATCGAGGGCGAAATATCCTCGTTCTTCTGGATTTGTTCAGACGAGGTGCGGCTGAACATGCGGGCCACGGCAAACAGCGTCCCGGTGATCACCACCGCCCGGATCACATCCAGAAGGGAAAGGCGCATGTCACCCACCGACAGCGCAAGATTGTTCAGAACCGCGGACACTTCGTCAATTGCGCCGACATAAAACAGCGTGACATAGATCCACAGCCCCCATTTGATCACCCGGCGCAGCGCGCGGTTTTCCACCACGAAAGAGGCAATCCCCACCGCGACCCAGGCCAGAGCAATGGTGCAGACCAGCCCGATCAGGTAGGATCGCGACGGCCAGGTCACCTCGCGCATCACCACCACGGTCACCCATGAGAGCAGCACGAATATGATCATCCGCGCCCGTCTGCGCAGTTGCAGGGCAAAGCGCAGGCGCCGCTTGGACCAGCCTTCACGCTCTCGCAGCCAGTTTTCCAGCTTGGGATCAAGGAAACGCCCCAGCACCCAGGACAGTGCCGCAAGGGCCACGATGATCGCAACCTGATACAGCCGCCATGTCTGGGTGAGGCTGAACAGGAAATCTCCGCCGTCCCGTGCAAGGTCAACCACCTGATCGCGCAGGCTTGCCACGGTTTCACTGTCCGTCAGGTCAGGTTGCTGGGGCGTGGCTGATCCGTCTGCCGGCCCGTCCGCTGGCCCACCTGCGGGTGCCTCCACAGGGGGCTCGGCAGGCGGTTCTGCGGCAGCCTCGTTGGGATGTGTTCTTTGTGGGGGTTTGACTTCGTCCTGCTCCATAACCCCACTGTGTCACGGGAGTTTTCTTGCGTCCAGACCGCGTGTTCACGCAATAAAAGCCCGGCGCGCACCGGTTTCACATGCGCACAGGCTTGCTCTGAACGCCGCAAAAGAGTATCTGGGCGGCATGACTCGGATTTTTGACATGGATGACCACGCCTTTTTGCCGTGGCGCTTTCACGGCGCCATGAAGGCCGTGCTCGCCCGACTATAAGCTGCTGCGCCCCGAATGCGGGCGCCGATGCATCGCCTTTGATCGGGCGTATGATCCCTGTCACCCTTCACAACATGACCATCCACGGAGAGCGAAAATGACCGCCCCGAAGACACTCTATGATAAAATCTGGGACGCACATGTGGCCCACGAAGCGGACGATGGCACCTGCCTTCTCTATATCGACCGCCATCTGGTGCACGAAGTGACCAGCCCGCAGGCGTTCGAAGGCCTGCGCATGACTGGCCGCAAGGTGCACGCGCCGGACAAGACCATTGCCGTGCCGGACCACAACGTGCCGACCACCGCGGGCCGCGAAGACCCGGCGCAGATGACCGAGGAAAGCCGCATTCAGGTGGCCGCCCTTGACACCAACGCCAAGGAGTTTGGCGTGCATTACTACCCGGTGACCGACGTGCGCCAGGGCATCGTGCACATCGTTGGCCCGGAACAGGGCTGGACCCTGCCCGGCATGACCGTTGTGTGCGGCGACAGCCACACCGCAACCCACGGTGCGTTTGGTGCGCTGGCCCACGGCATCGGCACCTCGGAAGTGGAACATGTTCTGGCCACGCAAACGCTGATCCAGAAGAAATCCAAGAACATGAAGGTGGAAATCACCGGCAAGCTGAAGCCGGGCGTGACCGCCAAGGACATCACGCTGGCCGTGATCGGTGAAACCGGCACCGGCGGCGGCACCGGCTATGTCATCGAATATTGCGGTGAAGCGATCCGCGATCTGTCGATGGAAGGCCGCATGACCGTCTGCAACATGGCGATCGAAGGCGGCGCGCGCGCGGGCCTGATCGCCCCGGACGAGACCACTTTTGAATACTGCAAAGGTCGCCCGCACGCCCCGAAAGGTGCGCAGTGGGACCAGGCGGTTGCGTATTGGAAAACGCTGTTCACCGACGAAGGCGCGCATTTCGACAAGGTTGTCACGCTGAAAGGCGAAGAGATTGAGCCGGTTGTGACCTGGGGCACCTCGCCCGAGGATGTGCTGCCGATTTCGGGTGTTGTTCCGCACCCCGAAGATTTCGAAGGCGGCAAGGTCGAAGCTGCCCGCCGCTCGATCGAATATATGGGCCTGACCCCCGGTCAGAAACTCACCGAAATCGAAATCGACACCGTGTTCATCGGATCCTGCACCAATGGCCGCATCGAAGACATGCGGGCCGTGGCCGAGGTCGTGAAAGGCAAGAAGATCAAGGACGGTCTGCGCGCCATGATCGTTCCCGGTTCGGGTCTGGTTCGTGCGCAAGCCGAAGAAGAAGGTCTGGCTGAGATCTTTGAAGAGGCCGGTTTCGAATGGCGTCTGGCAGGCTGCTCGATGTGTCTGGCGATGAACCCCGACCAGCTGTCCGAGAACGAGCGCTGCGCCTCGACCTCGAACCGCAACTTCGAAGGGCGTCAGGGCTATAAAGGCCGCACCCACCTGGTGTCGCCCGCCATGGCCGCCGCTGCCGCGCTGACCGGCAAGCTGACCGATGTTCGTGACTTGATCTAAGAGGACCGCAAAATGGAAAAGTTTGAAAAACTCCAAGGTATCGCGGCCCCCATGCCGCTGGTGAATATCGACACGGATATGATCATCCCAAAGGTGTTCCTGAAGTCGATCCAACGCACGGGCTTTGGCAAGAACCTGTTTGACGAGATGCGCTATAACCGCGACGGCACCGAGATCGAAGATTTCGTGCTGAACAAACCGCAATACCGTAACGCCGAGATCCTGATCGCAGGCGACAATTTCGGCTGTGGTTCCTCGCGCGAGCACGCCCCGTGGGCGATTGCCGATTTCGGCATCAAATGCGTCGTGTCGACCAGCTTTGCGGACATCTTCTTCAACAACTGCTTCAAGAACGGCATCCTGCCGATTGTCCTGCCGCAAGAGCAGGTCGACATCCTGATGGCAGATGCCGAGAAGGGCGCAAACGCGCGCATGACCGTGGATCTGGAAGCGCAGGAAATCACCACCTCGGACGGCGTGACCATCGCGTTTGAAGTGGATGCGTTCAAGAAACACTGCCTGCTGGAAGGTCTCGATGACATCGGCCTGACGATGGAGAAGAAAGCCTCGATCGACGCTTTTGAAGCACAGGCTGCCGCGGCTCGCCCCTGGGTGTAACCCCTCGGAAATACCGGCAAATTCGTTAAGAATTGAAGGGCGGCCTGCAACGGGTCGCCCTTTTCTTTTCCCAGCAATGATGCATTGCCGCACCAGTTCCGCCACAAAAACGGCAAAATGGTAAAGCTATATTAACCCATAACTTGCAGATTCCCGCCTATCGGGGCATCGTGCCCTGAAGAGGCATCCGCCAATAAGGCGGGGATCAACATCGGAACAAGGGACGCGGCATCGTATCGCTCCCGTCCAAAGTTGAGGGTAGAGGCTGTGGTTTCAAAACTGGCTGGCGCATTGCTACGCGCAATACTTATCGTGGTGGTGATAGCACTCCCATCGATCATGGTGCCCGGCACCAATACTGACACGGCGCAGATCGTGGCACTTGTTGCCCTGTGCGCCGGGGCGCTGACCCTGTTTGAATATGCCGCCACCTATCCCGGCCTGGTCGAATTTCGTGACGCCCCCCCCTTCAACAGAATTCGCTTTTTCAGCCTGTTCGCGATGGTGTTCACCCTGTCCATTGTGGTGCGCGGCAAAACGGATCCGACCATCATGACCGAGTTTGTCACCCAGATCGGCACGCTGATCGGGCGGGCAATTGACTTCCCCTATTCCCCGGTGCGCCTTGTGGTGCTGATGCTGCCCGAGGGATCCAGCGCCGCCGACATCTCGGCCATGCGCACAGCTGCGGGCATGACCTACCTGATTTCCCTTCTGTCTCTGGGTGTTTTCGTGATTGCCCTGCGTTCAAGCCGCTGGCCCGCCAATGGGTGTTTCAATGTCTGGGTCAATTTGCCCACATTCGACCCCACCGCAGGCGGGGACGTGGTGAAACGGCTGGAACGCGACGCCCGTTTCAATATTGCGCTGGGTTTCCTGCTGCCTTTTGTGACGCCCGCCGTCATTCAGGCTGCCTCCGCGCTGTTCGGATCTGTCTCGGTGGCCAATGACCAGACCCTGATCTGGACCCTCACCGCCTGGGCCTTTCTGCCCGCCTCGCTGTTCATGCGCGGCATCGCCATGGGGCGTGTGGCCCTGATGATCAGCGACGAGCGCAAAAAGAACGCCAAAGCCGAACAGGAGGAGGCGTGGCAACCCGCCTGATCCCCGTTCTGGCGCTTGTAATCAGCGCCCTTGCCTCCTCAGCCATGGCAGAACGCCTGCGCCTTGCCAGTTACAACACCGAACTGGGTCGGGATGGGCCGGGGCTGCTGCTGCGCGACATCTCCCGCGGGAAAGACAAGCAGATCAAGGCCGTGATCGACGTGATCCGCCAAAGCGCGCCCGATGTGCTGGTGTTGCAGGATTTCGACCACGATCTGCAGGGGCACGCCCTTGCCGCCTTCCAGACCGCCCTCGCGCAGGCCGGCCATCCCATGCCCTATTCATTCGCCATCCGCCCCAATGCGGGCCTGCCCACGGGGCTGGATCTGGATGGGGACGGCCAGCGGGGCACCGCCCGCGACAGCCAGGGCTATGGCAATTTTACCGGGGCGGGGGGAATGGCCGTGCTGTCACGCCTACCGCTCGGCCCGGCCCGCGATTTTTCGCAGTTTCTCTGGCGCGATCTGCCTGGGGCCAACCTGCCCACCCACCCGGATGGCAGCCCTTTTCCCTCCGCCGAAGCGCAAGCCATTCAGCGCCTGTCCAGCGTGGCCCATTGGCAGGTGCCGGTGATCCTGCCCGACGGTCAGACGCTTGACCTGCTGACCTGGCACGGCTCCACCCCGGCCTTTGACGGCCCCGAAGATCAGAACGGGAAACGTGGTGGTGACGAAACCCGGTTCTGGATCCGGCTCCTTGAGGGCGCCCTGCCCTTTCCCGCGCCCACGGCACCTTTCGTGGTGATCGGCCAGGCCAATATCGACCCCGAGGATGGCGACGGAGACCATGACGCCATACGTGCCCTGATCAGTCATCCCCGCCTGACCGACCCCGCGCCCACCGGGGCAGAGGGCACGGATAGCGCGGATTGGAGCGGCATCGGCGTCGGGAAACTCCGTGCAAGCTATATTCTGCCCTGGGCAGACGCGCAGGTTCTGGACTCAGGCGTGTTCTGGCCCGAACCAGACGATGGGATGGCCGTGACCGCTACCACCGCGTCACGCCACCATCTGATCTGGGTCGACCTCAACTTTTAGCGGCTATTTCCGCGCAAATCCCCCTGCATTTCTTGACGCATCCGCCCCAACTCGCTAGGCCGTTCGGGAACAGAATTTCTGCAAGTCTCTCAAGGATACCCGACATGTCGAACCCCTCTCTCCTCATCCTCCCCGGCGATGGCATCGGCCAGGAAGTCATGGCCGAAGTGCGCAAGGTCATCAACTGGATCGGTGACAAGCGCGGCGTGAGCTTCGACGTGTCCGAGGATCTGGTCGGGGGCGCGGCCTATGACAAATACGGCGTCCCGCTGGCCGACGAAACCATGGCAAAAGCGCAAGAGGTGGACGCGGTTCTGCTGGGCGCCGTGGGTGGCCCGAAATATGACGATCTGGATTTCTCGGTCAAACCGGAACGCGGCCTCCTGCGCCTGCGCAAGGAAATGGACCTCTATTCCAACCTGCGCCCGGCGCAGTGCTTTGACGCGCTGGCAGATTTCTCCTCGCTGAAAAAAGACATCGTGTCCGGCCTCGACATCATGATCGTGCGCGAACTGACCTCGGGTGTGTATTTCGGTGAACCGCGCGGCATTTTCGAAGAAAACGGCGAGCGTGTGGGCATCAACACCCAGCGTTACACCGAAGCCGAGATCGAACGCGGCGCCCGTTCGGCGTTTGAACTGGCGATGAAACGCGACAAGCGCCTGTGCTCGATGGAAAAAGCCAATGTGATGGAATCGGGCATCCTGTGGCGCGAAGTTGTGACCCGCGTCAGCAAAGAATACCCCGAGGTGGAACTGAGCCACATGTATGCCGACAATGGTGCGATGCAGCTGGTGCGCGCGCCAAAGCAGTTTGACGTGATCTATACCGACAACCTGTTTGGCGACATCCTCTCGGATTGTGCCGCCATGCTGACCGGTTCGCTGGGCATGTTGCCGTCCGCCTCGCTGGGCGCGCCGATGGCCAATGGCCGTCCGAAAGCCCTTTATGAGCCGGTGCACGGCTCGGCCCCCGACATCGCGGGCGAAGGAAAGGCCAACCCCTGCGCCTGTATCCTCAGCTTTGCCATGGCGCTGCGCTACAGCTTTGACATGGGCGAAGAGGCGGATCGTCTGGAAGCCGCGGTCGAAAAGGTGCTCGCCGATGGGGTGCGCACCGGGGATCTTCTGAACGAAGAGGGCGTGAAGCCGGTCTCGACCTCGGAGATGGGCGACGCGGTAATCGCAGCCCTGAACGCCAGCCTCTGATCTGAGGCGTTTCGCTTTGGTCCTGAAAAGTGATGAAACGGCCCGCCTTCCCGCGGGTCGTTTTCATTTTGCGACCGGGACAGGGGGTTTCTGCCCCTTCCCACGACCCCCATGCATTTTGGGGCTTGCAGCGCCCGCGTATTGAGGCTATTTCGCACGCCACGGTCGGGCTGTAGCGCAGCCTGGTAGCGCACCTGCTTCGGGAGCAGGGGGTCGGAGGTTCGAATCCTCTCAGCCCGACCAATTCAGCAAAGGCCCCGCTTCGGGGCCTTTTGTTTTTTCCGACATCCTGACTAAAACGTTTCGGCTTTAGCCCCGATTTCGGATCGCCCCCGGCGTGGTGCCGAACCAACGCTGAAAGGCGCGAAAAAATGCGCTGGGTTCCGCATAGCCCACCCGTCCGGCAATCTCCGCCACCGGCAGATCGGTCTTCTTCAAAAGGGACAGGGCCAGGTTGCGGCGACGCTCTTCCTTGATTTCACCAAAGCTCTGCCCCGCCTCTTTCAGGCGCCGATGCAGGGTCGAGGTGGACAGGCCCAGCCGCTGCGCGATCTCATCCACACCGGGCCAGCCCCCGACCTCTCCCAGCGACAGCTCTGCCACCACCCGCGCCTTGATCCCGTCCCCATGGCGATAGCCGGACAGGAACGCGGTGGGGGCGGATTTCAGAAACACCTTCAGCGCCCGGTCCGAGCGGTTGATCGGTTTGCGCAGATATTTGCGCTCAAACTCCAGGCGGGCCACGGGGGCGGAAAACGCCACTGGCACACCAAAGAAATCCCCGTAATCATTGGTGCCTTCCGGGGCTGCACAGGGGAATTGGATGCGTTGGATCGGGATCCGCTCTCCGATCAGCCAGCAGTTCAGCGCATGCAGGATGGTAAAATAAAGCCGGTAGGCAAAGGCCGATTTCGGCGCGCCTTCTTCGCGCAGCGTCACCTCGGCATGTCGCCCCTCAACAGAAAGCGTCCCGGCCGGGTCCTCCAGCACCACCGTCAGAAAGCGCAACGCCCGGGCCACCGCCACCTCAAGGGTCGGCGCGTGGCGGGTTGCGTGGCCAAGCAGGGTAAAACTGCCCGGCCGCATCGGGCGGACGGCAAGGCCAAAGAATTCATCCTGCATGCGAAAGGACAGCTCCAGCCAGATCTGACCGAACTGGTCCGGGGTCAGGTGGTGCAGGTCCTGTTCGGGGATACCCAGATCCTGGATCAACGCGCCCATATCCACCCCCGCCAGACGACCACATTCAATTGCTTCCGCTGCAAAAGCTGCGGGGATCGGGGCGCTGGAAATCTGCGCGGGCGGTGGTGACAGCATGGGGGTGGGCATCACAAATCTTATGGCATTTCATGTCAAATTTCTGAAACATTGTGGCATCGTGTGCGAGTGATTTCAACTTTAGGATCAGGGAATCACTTTGACCGGCACCGCAACACGCCCCGGAAAGATCAGGCCGGACAGATCAGGAGAGACAAACATGCTTGACGAAACCCAATCCGCCATCCGCGACATGGCCGCGCAATTCGCCCGCGAACGCCTGTGGCCCGGCGCCGAGGAACGCGACCGCACCAAGGCCTTTCCCCGCGCGGAACTGGACGAAATGGGTGAGCTGGGCTTTCTCGGGATGCTGGTGCCGGAAGAATATGGCGGGATCGAACTGGACGCGGTGACCTATGCCAGCGTGGTCGAGGAAGTGGCCGCGGGTGACGGCGCCTGTTCGACCATCCTGTCGGTGCACAGCTCGGTCGGCTGCGGCCCGATCGTGAAATACGGCACCGAGGCCCAGAAACAGAAATACCTACCGAAACTGGCCTCGGGCGAATGGATCGGCGGCTTTGCCCTGACCGAACCGCAAGCAGGCTCGGACGCCTCGAAACTGCGCACCACGGCGGTGCGGGACGGGGATCATTACGTGCTGAACGGCGCCAAGCAATTCATCACCTCAGGCAAGAACGGCAAGGTGATCATCGTCTTCGCCGTGACCGACAAAGACGCCGGATCGAAAGGCATCAGCGCCTTTATCGTGGAAACCGACATGCCGGGGTATGAGGTCGTCCGGGTCGAGGAAAAGCTGGGGCTGCATTCCTCGGACACCTGCCAGTTGTCGTTTGAAAACATGCGGGTGCCGGCCGAAAACCTGTTGGGTCAGGAAGGCGAAGGCTACAAGATCGCCCTGGCCAATCTGGAAGGCGGACGCATCGGCATCGCCTCACAGGCGGTGGGCATGGCCCGCAAGGCGCTGGAATGCGCACTGGAATATGCGCAGGAACGCAAAGCGTTCGGCAAGGATATCGCCCAGCATCAGGCGGTTGGGTTCCGGTTGGCTGACATGGCCACCAAGGTCGAAGCAGCCCGCCAATTGGTGCATCTGGCCGCAGCCCGCCGCGATGCGGGCCTGCCCGCCCTGCGCGAAGCCTCGATGGCGAAACTCTTTGCCACCGAAATGGCCGAGGAAGTGTGCTCGGCCGCGATCCAGACCTTCGGCGGCTATGGCTATCTGCGCGATTATCCGGTCGAGCGCATCTATCGCGACGTGCGCGTATCGCAGATCTATGAAGGCACCAGCGACATTCAGCGTCTGGTGATTTCCCGCGATCTGATCGCCAATCCCGGCCCACGCTAAAGCATTTCTACAGGAGGGGGCGGCCCGCCTGCCCTCTCCTTTCCCTTGGTTCATCGACCCCTCGTTCCGAATTTTCCCGGCACAAGCCCGGCACCAGATCGTCTGCGCATAATGCGTTGCGGAACAAACATGTGTTTCAGGTTTTTCCCGAAACGCTGTAGGCATAACGCACCCCAGCAAGGAGCCCCCGGATGACCGAGCGTTTTGCCCGCACCCCCGAACCGCCCTACTACGCGGTGATTTTCACAAATCAGCTTAGCAAAGAGGATGCGGGTTACGCCGAAATGGGCGATCGCATGTATGCGCTGGCGCTGGAAGAACCCGGTTGCCTGGGCGCGGAAAGCACCCGCGACACAGCCAGTTTCGGCATCACCGTCTCCTATTGGGACAGCGAAGACAGCATCCGCGCCTGGAAAGCCAATGCCAAACACCTCGTGGCCCAGACATTGGGGCTGGAGCGGTGGTACAGCCATTTCGAACTGCGCGTGGCAAAGGTCGAACGGGCCTATGCAGGACCGGAGGGGCGCAACCTGCCCCAAAGCTGAAACCACGCTTCAAAGCTGGTGAAATTGGCTGTAGCATCGCCGCATGACCCGGCTTTTGATTGTCTATCATTCCCGCACCGGCGGCAGCCAGCAGATGGCACAGGCCGCCTGTCAGGCCGCCCGTGACGAGGTGGAGGTGGTGCTGAAACCAGCCCATGAGGCCGGCCCGGACGACCTCATGGCGGCTGATGGCTATCTCTTCTGCGCGCCCGAAAACCTCGCCGCCATTTCCGGCGAGATGAAAGAGTTTTTTGACCGCTGCTATTACCCGGTGCTGGGCCGGATCGAAGGGCGGCCATATGCGCTGATGGTCTGTGCCGGATCAGATGGCGAAAACGCGTTGCGGCAAATGGCACGCATTGCAACCGGGTGGCGGCTCAAAGAGGTTCAGCCGGGGCTGATCATCTGCACCCATGCCCAGACGCCTGAGCAGATCCTTGCGCCAAAAACCATTTCCGACACAGATCTGGAACCATGTCGTGCATTGGGTCTGGGGCTGGGCGCGGGGCTGGCCATGGGAATATTCTAACCATTTTTTCGGCGCTGGAAGCAGCCCAACCGCCCCCGTCAGGAAAATGCCATTTCCGCTCAACAAAGGCTGGATTTAGCGCCAACAATGCTTCAGAAGGGGGCAGTTTGTCGCGGCTCCAAGCGGGGCACAGACCCTGTATCGCGCACATATCACCCATTGAAGAAGTGAGGGGAAGATGACTGATACAACCGACGTTCGCGGGGCAAACGACCTGTCGAACACTGAATATTCCTTTGGCGCAAAACAGGCGCTGATCGGCGCGCAAATGCTGTTCGTGGCCTTTGGGGCCCTTGTGCTGGTGCCGCTTCTGACCGGGCTGGACCCGAGCGTGGCGCTGTTCACGGCGGGGCTTGGCACGCTGATTTTCCAGATCACCACCCGTGGCAAGGTGCCGGTCTTTCTGGCCTCCTCCTTCGCCTTTATCGCCCCGATCATTTATGGGGTGCAGACCTGGGGCATGGCTGCCACCACCGGGGGGCTAGCGGCCGCCGGTCTGCTTTATGTCGCACTCAGCTTTGCGATCCGCATTTTTGGCAGTGATTTCCTGCACAAGCTGCTGCCGCCGGTTGTGGTTGGTCCGGTGATCATGGTGATCGGCCTGTCGCTGGCACCGGTTGCGGTCAACATGTCCACCGGTGTGGCCGGGGATGCGCAGATCGTGCCCAAGGGCATTGCCCTGATCCTCGCCGCGGTCTCGCTTGGGGCGACCATGATCACCGCCATTCTCGGCCGTGGCATCATGCGTGTGGTGCCGATCATTGTCGGTGTGATTGCGGGTTACGTCACCGCGCTCATCATCGGGGCGATCACCGGCGAAAGCCTGATCAACACCGCGCCCCTGGCAGGTGCAGCCTGGTTCGCGGTGCCGGGTTTTGTCGCGCCCGAGTTCAACCTTGCGGCCATCCTGTTCATCCTGCCCGTGGCCATCGCCCCTGCGATTGAGCATTTCGGCGATATCCTCGCAATCGGATCGGTCACCAAAAAGGATTATATCGAGAACCCCGGCATCCAGAACACCATGTTGGGGGATGGCCTTGCCACCACCGCGGCGGGCCTGCTGGGCGGTCCCCCCAACACCACCTATTCCGAAGTGACCGGCGCCGTGACCCTGACCCGCGCCTTCAACCCGGCGATCATGACCTGGGCCGCCATCTTTGCCATCGCACTGTCATTTGTGGGCAAGCTGGGCGGCGCACTTGGCACCATCCCGATGCCCGTCATGGGCGGCATCATGATCCTGCTCTTTGGAATGGTCACCGTCGTGGGCCTGACGGTTCTGATCCGCCTGGGCGACCATCTGCAGGACGCGCGCAACATGGTGATTGTCTCGACCGTGCTGATCATCGGCATCGGTGGGCTGACGCTGGAATTCGGAGATGGCTTCACCCTGGCCGGCATTGGCCTGTCCGGTGTGGCCGGGCTGGTCCTGAACCTGTTCCTGCCCCGTCAGAAACCCGAATAACCACAGCAATATCCAAAGCAAGAACGCGCGCCCATCCGGCGCGCGTTTTCTTTTGTCTTCTTTTGTCCGAAACAGGAAGCCCCCGGCACTTACCCGTAATTCTTCCGGCGTGACATCTTCCCGATCCCCGGGTTCATTGAATTGGTGGGGTCGACGGATTTGTAAAACGCCGCAAGATCGGGTTTGGCCGGGTAAAGATGCCCCACGTTATGCTCCGCCGGGTATTCCGCCCCGCGCGCATCCAGGATCTTCAGCATCGCCGCTTTCAGCGCCTTGGGATTAGCCCCCTTTTTCACGATGTAATCCTGATGCAGCACATGGCACATGAAATGGCCGTAATAGAGCTTGCTCACAAGCTGGTCGGAAATCTCGGTGGGCAGTTCTTCAAACCAGTCCCGGTCATTGCGGCGCAGAGCAATATCAAGCGCAAGGATGTCTTCGACCTCTGACCGATGCACATTCATATATCGCACCGCGGCCCCGGCGGCGGCAAAGCGGTGCAGCCCGGCCATCTTGGCCTCACGCGGGTCACATTCGAAATAGTCCAGCCGCCCTTGCCCGGACATCTCCGCCAGCAGCGCCTGCGCCTCTCCAATGCCGCCATCGCGCATTTTCAGGATCAGGTGGTGGGGATATTGACCACGAAAATCACGCATCCGCACAGGCAGGATATCCGGCCAGATCCGGGCAAGGGTCTGCATGAATTTATCGGTGAAGTTTGCCATCCCCGGCACATTCGCCAGCCGCGCATCCACCGCGCCCTTCATGGCAAAGAACATCGGCAAGCGGTCGGTGCCCAGCTTGTCGATCATCACCATCGTGTCCTTGCCGTAACGATCCGAGAGGTCAAACACCTCTTCATGCATATATTCGGCGGAGACCGGCAGGGTTTCGAAATCGGCCAGGATCCGGCGGCGCAGCTCTGTCAGGGCGGCGGTATCCTTGGTGCCGACATAGAAGGTCCGCTCATCCGCATTCATCGGATAGGTATCGAGCCGCACGGCAAACACGGCAAGTTTCCCGGCACAGCCCGCGGCCTCGTAAAGGCGGGACTTGTCGGCGTTGAACCGCGCCGGTGTGTCCGCCTCCACATTTCGCACCCGGCGGGCATAATCCGTGTCCGACGCTTTGCGGTTGGTGCTTTCCAGATCCGCAGAAGAATAATCCCCCTGTTCCAACCGGGTCAGGATCTCTTCCGGGGTTTCGCCTAGGTTGATGCCCAGATGGTTGACCAGCTCCAGCCGCCCCTCTTCGGTAATGCGGGCAAAAAGGGAGAGCTCAGTATAGGACGGGCCGCGTTCCACCAGCGAGCCACCGGAATTGTTGCACACGCCGCCCACCACGGACGCCCCGATGCAGGAGGAGCCGATCACCGAATGGGGCTGGCGTTTGAGCGGGGCGAGCAGTTTTTCGAGCGCAAACAAGGTGGAGCCCGGAAAGGAAATCACCTGAGTGCCATCCTTGATCAGCTGCAACCGATCCATGCGGCGCGTGTTGATCAGCACCACCTCACGGTCATAGCGGCCCTTTGGGGTCGACCCTTCGGTCAGACCCGTATTGGCCGCCTGCATGATCACGATCTTGTCCGCCGCCACGCAGGCCTCTAGCACGTTCCACTGTTCAAGCAGCGTGCCCGGCTGCACCACCGCCAGCGCCTCGCCCTCTCCTGAACGAAACCCCTTGCGAAAGCGTGCGGTGCGGCGCGCACCTGTGAGCACATGCCGGCGCCCACAGATTTTTTGCAATTGCGCGATGAGGTCCTGATCGGTCATGGTCCCACCCTTTCTTAATAGGCGACCGATGGCAACCAGGTGGCAAGCGCGGGCCAGAGGAAGACCAGCATCAGGCCCAAGAGCTGCAAGAGCACGAAGGGAATGATGCCCTTATAGATGTCGGTCAGCCGGATCTCGGGCGGGCAGACCCCCTTGAGGTAAAAGAGCGCAAACCCAACCGGGGGCGTGAGGAAGCTCGTCTGCAAGGTCACCGCGACAAGGATCACGAACCACACAAGGGCCGGTTCATCAATCGCCCCAAATCCGGGGATATCCAGCCCCAGCGCGTTCACGATCGGGCGCATCAAAGGCAGCACAATCAGGGTGATCTCGATCCAGTCCAGCACAAACCCCAGAAGGAAGACGATGAAGAGGATCATGAAGACCGTGCCATTGGCACCCAGCCCCGCACCGTGGATCATGTCTTCGATCAGCGCATCCCCCCCCAGTTCGCGCAGCACATAGCTGAACACGGTTGCGCCAAGGAAAATCGCGAAGATATAGGCGGTGGTGTTGAAGGTGGCCTTCAGCACATTCACCAGCTTGCGCAGCGTGAGCTTGCGATAGCCCAGCGCCAGAAGGGTCGCGCCAAGCGCGCCCACGCCAGAGGCTTCGGTCGGCGTGGTCAGCCCTGCAAAGATCGAGCCCAGCACGGCGAGGATCAGGCCCAGCGTTGGCAGGACCGCAATCAACACATTTTTCACAGCGGCCCAGTCAGGGCGGGTTGCCCCCTCGGGCACCGGGGCCACGTCGCGTTTGATCAGGGCGATCACGAAGATATAGGTCAGGTAAAGCCCGCCGATGATCACGCCGGGGAAGACGGCTGCCATGAACAGATCCCCAACCGACAGCGCCATCTGGTCCGCCATGATCACCAGCATGATCGAGGGCGGGATGAGGATGCCCAGCGTGCCCGAGGCGGACACCACACCGGCCGCAAGGCTGGGCGAATATTTCTGCTCCATCATCGAGGGCAGCGACAGAACACCCAACAGCACAACGGAGGCGCCGATAATGCCGGTCGAGGCTGCAAGGATGATACCGATCATGGTCACGGTGATCGCCAGACCACCGCGCACGGTGCCGAACAGGCGCTGCATCGCGGTCATAAGGCGTTCCGCCACGCCGCTTTCATCCAGCATCAGCCCCATGAAGATGAACATCGGCAGGGCCACCAGAACCGCGTTCGACATGGTGGCGTAAACCCGGTTCACCACGGCGCCAAGGGTCAGGTAATCAAGCCCGGTGAAGGTGCTTTCAAGCCCGGTCCACGCCATCAGGTCATTGTCGAAAAGATAGGCCAGCCCGCAATAGGCCACCCCAACCCCGGCCAGCGTCCAGGCCACCGGAAAGCCGGTGAACAGGAGCGCGATAAAGGTGAGGAACATGGCAATGACCAGTTTCTCCTCGGTGCTTTCCACCAGGAAGGTCAGACCGGTGGCGACCACGGCAAAACCCACCAGCGCCCAGAGGATCAGGCGCAGATCCTTGCCCTCGCGTTCCTCGGTATGGGCGACGAAAATGGCGTGGGCATCGTGAATGAGGCGCGCCACGGCGGCCAGCGCCAGCAGCACGAAACTCGCCGGGATCACCGCTTTCAGCGCCCAGCGTGCCGGCAGGCCGGTCGGGCTGTCGGAGCGTTCATTCACCCGCCAGCTTTCGTAAAAGTAATCATAGCCCTGATCGACCATCAGGTAGATGAACGGCACCAGCAAAGCGAGGATCCCGATCACCTCAATCACCCGCTGGGCCCGGCGGCTCAGCTGCATATGCAGGATATCGACGCGCACATGGCTGTCGGTGACCAGCGCATAGGAAATACCGACCATCGTCACCAACCCGTAGAAATGCCACTGCACCTCGTCGAGCTTGGGCAGGTTCACATTGAACAGATAGCGCAGCGCCACCTGGGTCACGATCGCGGCCACCAGCAGAAGGTTCGCCCACATCACCAGATTGCCGACGGTTTTGACCGTCTTGTCGATGGCAACGGCGGCCACCTGCGTGTCACGATCCTCATGTTCCAGGATGTGCTCATACACATCAATCGGATCCAGATCGGGATCATTTGGGGCGGGAATATTCTGGGTCACGTTCTGGGCCATGGGGCGTCCTCCTCAGAAACTTGCGCGCAAATGGCACGGGTCACAGGATGGAAAGGTCACAAACAAATGCGGGAAAAGGGGCGCGGCTTGAACGTGCCGCGCTAAGGTGTGGGGGGCAGGTAGGCCACCGCCCCCCGTTTGCCTTATTGGCGCAAGAATGGGTTACTTGCGCGGGAGGAAGGCATTTTCCTTCCAGATGGCATAGCCATCGCGGAATTCGGTCATGTCACCCAGAACCTTGGCGAAGAAGGCGTCACCCGCGGCCTCTTCCTGCGCCACGGCGTCCCAGTTTTCGCGGAAGGTGGCCAGCATCTCATCATTCCATTTCTTGATCTCGACACCATTGTTTTCCACGTTGTCGATCAGGGCGGCATGCTGGATCGCTTCCCCTTCAGCAAAACTGTCGGTCATCGAGGCCTTGCAGGCGTTTTCGATGATGGCCTTGTGCTGGTCAGAGGCTTCGTTCCACACGTCCTTGTTGACCAGAAGTTCAAACACGGTGGCCTGCTGGTGCCAGCCGGGGAAGTAGTTGTATTTGACCAGTTTGTGGAACCCCAGACGCGCGTCGATGGCGGGCATCGAAAACTCGGTTGCGTCGATGGCGCCCTTCTCAAGCGCCGGGAAAATCTCACCGCCCGGCAGCAGGCTGGTGGCCACGCCAAGACGTTGCATCACTTTGCCGCCCAGGCCAAAGAACCGCATCTTCAACCCGTCCAGGTCACCCGGCTGGTTGATCTCTTTTGCAAACCAGCCCGAGGTTTCCGGGGCGATGATCGCGCAGGGCAGCACTTTGACGTTGAACCCGGCCTGATCATACATTTCCTGATACAGGGTCATGCCGTTGCCATAGTAAAGCCACGCCATATATTCCCCCGCCTCGGGGCCGAAGGGCACGGCCGAAAACAGCGGTGCGGCCGGGATCTTGCCGGCCCAATATCCGGCGGTGGTGTAACCCGAATTGATCTTGCCCGAGCTGACCGCATCAAGGATCTCAAACGGCGGCACCAGCTTGCCCGGCTCATACACTTTCATCTTGAGCGAACCGCCCGACATGAGCTGCAGCTGTTCGGCCACACGTGGAATGGGCGATCCCAGACCGGGCAGAGCGGTCGAGAAAGCAATCGGGGTTTTCAACAGAAGTTTGTCAGCGGCTTCCGCAATCGGTGCGGTCAGCATGGTGGCGGCAATTGCCACCGATGTCAGGGTCTTTTTCATGTGTATCTCCTCCAAGATGCAAGCAGACCGCCTCCACGGCTGCCCTGTGCCATCGGGCACTCCCTAAATTGGTCAATATTCTTTACCACCAATTTATGTCAACAAATTAATTTACCAGTTAAACCTTTCCACCCGAGCCATGCGCTCATCCCAGCCGGATGAAGGAAGGGCCGGGAAATCCCGAAAAAACCGATCTGCATCAGCGCATTGAAGCAAGAATTGCCGCAGGAATTTCCCCCAACTTTCCTTTGAGATCCGAGGCAAAAGCGGTAAAGATAAATGACAACCGGCACAGTTCAGGGGATGCAGGACATGGGGGATACAAGCCCGTTTGAGCAGGTGGGGCACGAATCGATTGCCGAAGCCGTGGTGCACCAGATCGAGCAGATGATCGTCGACGGTATCCTGAAAGAAGGGCGCAAACTGCCCTCGGAACGAGAGCTGGCCGAGGCGATGGGCGTCTCTCGTCCGAAGCTGCGCGAGGCATTGCAGACACTGGAAGATCGCGGACTGGTCCATGTGCGCCATGGCGAAGGCACCTTCATCGCCACCCTTTCAGGCCGCGCCATGTCCCCTGCCATGCTGGCCCTTTATGCCCGCCATGGCAGCGCCTTTTACGACTATCTGGAATATCGCTCGGAACAGGAGGCGTTTGCCAGCCGCCTTGCTGCTGAACGCGCCACCTCCTCTGACAAGGAACGTCTGAAGGATATCATGAACGATCTTCAGTCCGCGTGGGAAACCGGCGATGCCGAGGCCTCAAGCGAGGCCGATCTCGCGCTGCATGTGGCGGTGGTGGATGCCAGCCAGAACACCACGCTGATTCACATGATGAGCTCGATTTACGACCTCACCCGGCAGGGGATTTTCTACAATCGCAAATTCCTGCGCACGATGGACGGGAGCGGACGGATGCTTCTGGATCAGCACCGCGAGATTGTGCATTCCATTCTGGACGGCGACCCCGACCGCGCGGAAAAGGCAGCGCGCGACCATCTGAAATTCGTGGAAACCAGCTTTCGCCTCGGTCAGGAGCAAAAGCTGCGCGAAGAGCGTGCCGCCAAGAGACGGCAACTGTCGCGGGACTGACGTTTGGACACGGGAACATGCCGCTGCTGGCGGTGACAAAGCTTTCTTTGGGTGCTAATTCAACGGCGCCTCAGACCCGACCGGGCCTGTTTGGCAAGACGGAATGAACCTGAACAGAGGGGCGGGGCGCACATTGGCACAGGATGTCAAATATGTCTTTGATCTGGACGGCACCCTGACACGGGTGGAAACCCTGCCGTTGATCGCGCGCCATTTCCATATTGAGGAAGAGATTGCCGAGCTGACCGAACGCACCATTCGCGGCCATATTCCGTTTGAAGACAGCTTTCTGAAACGGGTTGGGATCCTCGGGCAATTTCCCGTGGATGCGGTGGATCAGCTGCTGGCGGATATCCCTTTATTCGAGGGGCTGCTTGAGTTCATTCAGCGCCGGCAAAGTGACTGCATCGTCGCCACGGGCAATCTGGATGTCTGGATTTCCACCCTGCTCATGCGCTTTGGCTGCCAGGTTCACAGCTCGTGCGGGCAGGTTGTTGATGGCAAGGTGTCGGGCGTCACACATATCCTGCGCAAGGCCGATGTCGTGGCGGATTTGCAGGCCCGCGGAAATTATGTGGTTTTTGTGGGCGACGGGGACAATGATGCCGGGGCAATGCGCCTGGCAGACCTGTCAATTGCCTGTGGGCTTGTGCATGAACCAGCCGAAGCGGTGATTGCCGCCGCTGACCACATCGCATATCGCGAGACACGGCTGCTTGACCTGCTGGCAGACGTCACCACCCCGGCCTGACCCCAAAGAAAAAGAGGGCCGTAGCCCCCTTTTCCCGTCCGTATCAGCCGTCTTTGTTCAGCTCTTTCGCGTGCAGCCAATCGGCGTGTTTGGGCGCCTTTTTGGTCACGGACCATTCGTTCAGCATGTCCCATTTCACCTCATCCATGCGCTTCAGCATGGCTTCTTCTTCCGGGTCCGGGCAGGCCAGTTCGACACGATGCCCGTTCGGGTCGAAGAAATAGATCGAGTGGAAGATCGAATGGTCGGTCACGCCAAGCACTTCAACACCATTTGCTTCCAGGTGCTCTTTGAACTCGATCAGCGTGGCGCGATCTTTCACCTTGAAGGCGATATGCTGCACCCAGATCGGCGTGTTCAGATCCCGGCCCATCTCCGCCTTTGTGGGCAGTTCAAAAAAGGCAAGCACATTGCCCATGCCCGCATCCAGGAAGATATGCATATAGGGGTCGGGTTCGTGGGTCGAGGGCACATGGTCTTCGGCAATCGCCAGAATGAAATCCATGTTCAGCATTTTTCCATACCATTCCACGGTCTCTTTGGCGTCTTTGCACCGATAGGCAACGTGGTGGATCTGTTCGATTTTCATGGGTGCGGTCTCCTCTCCCGGCGGCCATTCTTAACGGGTGCACTATCGGGATCCATGTGGCGCCTGTCAAGTTCATTTCATTTGCAACGATTTTTTCGAATGAAAGCCCCACCCGCGTCACGCAGATGGGGGCAGGCGTGGTCTTCCGAGATCAACCCTGCGCGCTGAAATGGTCAAACGCGGCGCGCGCCTTGGCGGAATAGGCCAGCGACGGGCCACCACCCATATAGGTCGCCATGGCCAGCGCCTCGTTCAATTCCTCAACCGAAGCCCCCAGTCGCACCAGATGCTGCACATGAAAGCCAATGCAACTGTCACAGCGGGTTGCGATCGCAATCCCCAATGCGATGAATTCCTTTGTCTTTTCCGAAAGTGCCCCGTCCTTCTTGGCGGCCACACCCATTTGGGTGAACCCTTTCATCGTGTCCGGCACATCCTTGCCAAAACGGCCGATATTGCCCACGGTTTCTGCCATGAACCCATCCCAATCCATCCCACCACTCCTTCTGGTCTTCTCTGCACTCACCCATATTGGCGGGAAAAGAGGCGAAGGGAAGTCCGGTGACGAAGAGGTGACCGGGACGTGATCACCCCGGTGGCACAGCGCGATCAAACCCCGCGCTCATCCGCCCCCATGCGCCGCTCCAGCCAGCGCACGGCGGAGGAGATGATCAGCACCAGTACGAGATATTCGAGAATCAGCAACGAATAGATTTCCAGCGGACGATATTCCGTGACCACCAGCTCATTGGCGCGGCGGGTCAGTTCCTGCATGCCGATCACCGAGGCAAAAGCGGACATTTTCACGATATAGATAAACTGGTTGGCCAATGGCGGCAGGATCCGGCGCACCGCCTGCGGCAAGATCACATGGCGCATCGCCTGCGCCTTTGTCAGACCAACAACCTGCGCCGCTTCGCTCTGTCCGCGGGGCACGGACTGGATCCCTGATCGGAAAATCTCGGCCGTAAAAGCACTGTCCGAGATCGCCAGAGTGATCACAGCCCCCCAAAAGGGATCAATATTCAAAGAGATGCCGACGGATTTAAGCACAACCGGCAGGCCATAAAACACCCAAAACAACATCGGCAGCAAAGGGATGGCGCGGACGAACTCGACATAAATCCGGTTTGGCAGACGGATCCAGCGATTGGGCGACAGGCTGGGCAGGGCCACTAAAAGCCCGATCATGATCGAGGCCCCCGCCGCCAGCAAGGACACCTGGATGGTCGAGGAAAACCCGCGCATCAGAAACTGGATATTGGTCCAGCCCGCCTTTGTGGTCGGGTCGATCACATACCAGCCCCAATTGCCGGGTTGGCTTGCACAGCCCGCAAGCAAGGCCAGAAGGGCAAAGGGCAGAATTCGTTTCATCATTTCGCCCTCAATGGCTCAGGATCTTGTTGAGGAAATCCGCAAAGCGGGAGGATTTTGGCGCTGTGAACACTTGGTCCGGCGTCCCCACCTCAACCAGTTCTCCACCATCCATAAAGGCAATCCGATCCGCCACCCGGCGGGCAAACCCCATTTCATGGGTCACGCAGATCATGGTCATGCCATCTGCCGCCAGCTCCTCCATCACCTCCAGCACCTCGGCAATCATTTCCGGGTCCAGGGCTGAGGTCGGTTCGTCAAACAGCATCACCTTGGGCTCCATGCAAAGCGCGCGCGCAATCGCCACCCGCTGCTGCTGCCCCCCCGACAGCTGCCCCGGTTTTTTCGCCGCCTGATCGGGTATCTTCACCCGTTCCAAAAGCGCCCGCGCCCGCTCCTCTGCCGCGTGGCGGGTCAGGCCCATTGCACGGATCGGCCCAAGGGTGAGGTTGTCCAGAACGCTCAGATGCGGAAACAGGTTGAATTGCTGAAACACCATGCCGACATCCCCGCGCCCGACATCGGCAGGCCCGCCGCCAAGCACGCGCAGCTCCCCTCCTTCAAAGGGTTCAAGATTGGCGATGCAACGCACAACGGTGGATTTGCCCGACCCGGACGGTCCGCAGATCACCAGTTTCTCACCAGCCGCCACCTCAAGCGTCACATCCTTGAGCACCTGAAACTCGCCAAACCATTTGTTCAGCCCGTTCACCCTCACCGCAGCCTGCATCGCACGTCCTTACAAGTGATCACCAATCCGTGAGGTGGTGACGACAATTCACATTTTGTTCTAATATAAAGAAACGAACCGCATCTGATAGCCCAAAGCGTTTCGCGGCGCACCGTTTCACAGGGTTGTGACAAAATGCGTGCAACATGAATATGATACCTGCACCTCACCCTTGGAGCTGGCCAAACAGACGGGGTCGCACATAAGAAAAGGAACCTTCCATGGCATTTCTACGAACTCTCGGCGCAGCTCTGGTCGCTGGTCTGACCCTTGCAGCCCCGGCGCAGGCCCAGTCCGCCCTGAATGACATTCTGTCCAACGGTGTTTTGAAAGTTGGCACCACCGGCGACTGGAACCCGATGTCCGTGCGCGACCCGGCCACGGAAAGCTACAAAGGCTATGACATTGATGTCATGACCGAGCTGGCCAAGGATCTTGAAGTTGAGCTGGAATTTGTACCAACCGACTGGAAGACGCTGGTGAACGGGATTGTCGCAGGCAAATACCACATGACCGGATCCGCTTCGATCTCCCCCTCCCGGATGAAGGTGGCGGGGTTCTCATCGCCCTATATCTCGGTGCAGATCGGGCCCTACACAACCGAAGACAAGCTGGGCCGGTTCACGGATTTCGCCTCGATCAACGCACCGGACGTGAAAGTGGCAACGACCCTGGGCACCTCGTTTGAGAAAATGGTGCGGGACTGGTTCCCCAACGCAGATATCAAGGTGGTCGAGGCCCCGGCCCGCGGGTATCAGGAAGTGATCGCAGGCCGGGCTGACGTCTTCATCACCTCAAATATCGAAGGCGCCACGCTGACCGAGAAATTCCCCCAGATACGCCGGATGGAGGTCGATGCCCCCGCGCGCCCGACACCCATCGCCATGATCCTGCCGCAGGCTGATCAGGTCTGGATCAACTATGTGAACAACTGGATCAAGCTGAAACAGGAAAAGGGGTTCTTCGCGGCCACCGCCGCCAAATGGGGTCTTCAGTAAGAACGCATAAAATCTGCGCTGTGAAACGGGGGCTTCGGCCTCCGTTTTTCTTGCGCAGCGCAATTGGATCCAAAATCCACTTGACGAAACCACCCCGTCATGCGCCCATGCCCCACGATCACATGAAGGACTGCTGATGGACTACTCCGCCCGCCTGACCCGCCTGCGCCAAAAAATGCGTGACACCGGAACCGATCTGGTGGCAGTAGGACCAACCAGCCATCTGGCCTGGCTGACCGGGCTGGATCCGCATGGGGATGAGCGCCCGGTGCTGTTGCTGATCACACAGGATCAGGCCGAGTTTCTGATGCCTGCCCTGAATGCCGACAGCGTGCGCCAGCACACCGCGCTGCCCTTCACCACCTGGAAAGACGCTGACGGGCCGCACGGCGCGCTGGAGGATATCCTCACCCGCCTCACCCTGCCCGTCCAGCCGAAACTGGCTCTGGACGAAATGATGCGATCCGACTTCTCCTTCCTGCTGCTGGACAAACTGCCGGGGGCCACACATGCGTTTATGCAAGACACAATCGGTGCGCTGCGAAAGGTCAAGGAACCCGCCGAATATGATGCGCTGAAGGCAAGCCACCTTGTCAACGACATCGCTCTGACCCGCGCTTTTGACGGGTTGCAGGACGGGATAAGCGAAGAGGACGTGGCCGCGATCATTGCCGCCACCTACGCCGAACATGGCGCAGAGGTCGAGTTCATCAACGTGGCCTTCGGCCCCAACGGCGCCTTCCCCCATCACCACACTGGCCCAACCACGCTCAGCCGAGAGATGGCCGTGCAGATTGATTGCGGGTGCCGCCACATGGGATATCCCGCTGACAACACCAGATGCGGCTGGTTCGGCACACCAACCAATCACTACAAAGAGATTTTTGCCATTGTCGAACAGGCTGTCAAAGCCGGACTGGCCGCAGCCAGACCCGGCGCAACCTCAGGCGACGTCGACAAGGCCGCACGGGACGTGATCATTGCCGCAGGTTACGGCGAAACCCTCGCGGCCCGCGTCGGCCACGGGCTCGGTCTTGATCTGCATGAAAAGCCCGACATCGTGTCAAACTCAGATGTCGTGCTCGAAGAAGGCAATGTCTTTTCGATTGAACCCGGCATCTACCTTCTTGATCAGTTCGGCATCCGCCTTGAAGAGATTGTGATCCTGCGCGCCACCGGCCCCGAGGTTTTTTCCAACCTTCCCCGCGACATGGTCATCCGCAACTGAGCCAGTTTCTCCTTGCCAGAAATACTTCGGGGTGAGCCGCGCAAGCGGTGAGGGGCAGCGCCCCTCAGGCTCACGACGTGAGCCACCAAAAGCGCGCTGGAACGCAAGTAAAAGCGCCCGCTGCCCACCCATTGCGCCCGCGCCTTTTCTCCCTACGGTCGACAGGCTTTGGGGTGGCTCAAACCTACGGTTTGAGCCTGTGCCTCCGGCGGAGGTATTTGGGGCAAGAAAAAAGGGCGCCGATTGGCACCCCTTTCCCTTTAGGTCGCACCGTTCTCCGGGTGGAAACAGGCAAACCGATGTGCGCCATCACTCATATCCGGACGTGAGGCACGACAGTCTTCCGTGGCCTTCCAGCAACGTGGGTTGAAGGCACAGCCTACGGGCACATTGAGCGGTGAGGGCAGCTCTCCCTCCAGTTTGATCCGCTCCTGTCGGCGGGTCGGATCGGCCATGGGGGTCGCGGACAAAAGTGCCTTGGTATAGGGATGGCGCGGATTTTCGAACACCTCTTCCTTGGCCCCTTGCTCCACCGGTTTGCCCAGATACATCACGATCACATCATCCGCGAAATGACGCACCACTGAGAGGTCGTGACTGATGAACAGGTAGGCCAGGTTGAACTTGTCCTGCAGATCGGTGAGCAGGTTCAGCACCTGCGACTGGATCGAAAGGTCCAGCGCCGAGACAGGTTCATCAAGGACCAGGATTTCCGGCTCAAGCATCAGCGCCCGGGCCACCGCGATCCGCTGCCGCTGACCGCCCGAGAACATATGCGGGTAGCGGTTGAAATGCTCGGGGCGCAGCCCCACCAGTTCCACCATTTCCCGGGCCCGGCGTTCGCGCTCTTCGGCGGAGACCTCCGGACGGTTCAAAAGCAGCGGTTCCATCAGGATCTTGCCGATGGTCTGGCGTGGATTGAGCGAACCGTAGGGGTTTTGGAACACGATCTGCACCTTGGCGCGCAGCACCTTGTCGCGCAGTTCATCACCGGGCTGGATGTCCTGCCCGTCAATGGAAAATGACCCCGAGGTGGGCGTGTCGATCATGGTTACGAGGTTGGCGAGGGTGGATTTCCCACACCCACTTTCCCCCACCACGGCAAGGGTGCGGCCGGGCACCAGCTCAAAACTGGCGCCATCCAGCGCGCGCACCGTGTGGGGTTGCCCAAACAGACCGGATTTCACCTCGAAATGGCGGCGCAGGTCGGTTGCGGTCAGGATCGGGGCGCTCATGCCGGGACCTCCTTGATTTCTTGTGGTTCACCCTGCTCAAGCGGGCGGTGACACAGGGCCTTGCCCAGATCCGCATGGGCCGCGACCGGCGGTTTGGTGCGGCACAGGTCATCGGCAAAGGCGCAACGGGGCGAGAACAGGCACCCCTGCGGGCGATCAAACTGCCCCGGCACCACCCCCGGAATGGTCGGCAGATGCCGCCCGGTGGCCCGTTCCGGCAGGGCTGCAAGCAGGGCCGCCGTATAGGGGTGATGCGGGTTGGCAAACAGGGCGTTCACTTCCTGCTCCTCCACCCGTTGGCCGGCATATTGCACGCTGACACGTTCCACGGTTTCCGCAACCACACCCATGTCATGGGTGATCAGAATAAGCGCCATGCCTTCGGTTTTCTGCAGGTCGATGAGCAGATCAAGGATCTGCGCCTGGATGGTCACATCCAGCGCGGTGGTGGGTTCATCCGCGATCAGCAGCTTGGGTTTGCACGCGAGCGCCATGGCGATCATCACCCGCTGGCTCATCCCCCCCGAGAGCTGGTGTGGGAAGACGTTCAGGCGTTTCTTCGGATCGGGGATGCCGACCTGCTCCATCAGCTCCACCGCGCGGGTTTGCCGCTCGGCGCGGCTCAGATCGGTGTGCTGGCGCAGCACCTCTTTGATCTGAAAGCCAACCGTATAGCAGGGGTTCAGGGATGACATCGGTTCCTGAAAGATCATCGACACATCTTTGCCGATGATCTTGCGACGCTCTTTCGGCGACAGGGTCAGAAGGTCCTTTCCATCAAACTCCATCTTGTCGGCAGTGATATTGGCGGTCCAGGGCAACAGCCCCATCATGGCGAGCATCGACACGGACTTACCGGATCCACTTTCCCCCACGATGGCAACCAGCTCGCCTGCATCCACAGTCATGTCGACGCTGTCCACCGCACGGAAAGGCCCGTTTGCGGTGCGAAACTCGACAGTGAGGTTCTTAATCTCGAGAAGGCTCATGCGTCAGCTCCGTTTCAGCTTGGGATCAAGCGCATCGCGCAGCCCGTCGCCCATCAGGTTGATGGCCAGCACGGACACGAGGATGCAGACACCGGGCAGGGTGACCACCCACCAGGCACGCAGGATGAACTCTCGCGCCTCGGCAAGCATGGTGCCCCATTCCGGCGTGGGGGGTTGCGCGCCCATGCCAAGGAAGCCCAGGGCCGCCGCGTCCAGAATGGCGGTTGAGAACGACAACGCAGCCTGCACGATGATCGGCGCCAGACAATTGGGCAGCACGGTCACGAACATGGTGCGCAGACGGCCTGCGCCTGCCACTTTGGCAGCGGTCACGTAATCCTTGGTGCGTTCCGAGATCACCGCAGCGCGGGTCAGGCGCACGAAATGCGGCTGCAGAACCAGCGCGATGGCGATCATGGCGTTGATCAGGGACGGCCCAAGAATGGCCACCAGCACCAGCGCCAGAAGCAGCGACGGGAAGGACAGAATGATGTCCATCAGGCGCATGATCAGCGTATCGACCCATTTCGGCGCAAAGCCTGAGATCACGCCGATGATCACCCCGAAGAATGAGGCGATCGACACAACAATCACACCGATGAAGAACGAGAACCGTGCGCCGTGCAGCAGGCGCGACAGCATATCGCGGCCAAGCGGATCGGTGCCCAGAAGGAACTCGGCTGATCCGCCTTCCTGCCAGAATGGCGGCTGCAACAGGTGGTCACGGAACTGTTCGTTCGGGGCATAGGGGGCAATCAGCGGGGCAATCAGGGCGATGATGAAAAACGCCATGAACACATACATGCCGATCACGGCACCCCGGTTTTCGCGGAAATAGCTCCAGAACTCGCGAAGAGGGCTGGGCGGCTGCATCGTTTGGGTTGCGGAGGTATCGGTCATCTCGCTCAGCCCTTTCTGATTTTCGGGTTGATCCAGCCGTAGAGCACATCCACGGTCAGGTTCACGATCATGATGATGGACGCAATCAGCAAAAGCCCGCCCTGCACCACCTGGTAGTCACGGCGGAAAATACTGTCGACCATCCATTTGCCGATGCCCGGCCAGGAAAAGATCGTTTCAGTCAGGATCGCACCGGCAAGAAGCGTGCCGACCAGAAGGCCGATCACGGTCACGACAGGAATAAGCGCATTTCGCAGCGCGTGCTGGCCGTTCACCCGCAAGGGTGACAACCCCTTGGCCTTGGCAGTGCGCACATAATCCTCGCCCAGCACTTCCAGCATGGCCGACCGTGTCTGGCGTGCAATCACAGCCAGCGGGATGGTGGCCAGCACAATGGTCGGCAGGATCAGGTGGCTCACGGCGGAGGCAAACGCGCCTTTCTGTCCCGACAGGAAGCTGTCGATCAGCATGAAGCCCGTCACTTCGTCAAAGAAGTAAAGGAACGAGATCCGCCCTGAAACAGGCGTCCAGCCCAGGCCGGAGGAAAACACGATGATGAGCAGGAGAGCCCACCAGAAAATTGGCATGGAATACCCGATCAGCGCGCCGGTCATCAGCGCCTGATCAAAGAACTTGCCCCGGTTGACGGCTGCAATCACACCTGCCGGAATGCCCACCACAATGGCCAGAATGATCGCACAGATCGACAGCTCCAGCGTTGCCGGGAACAGCGCAAAGAACTCGGACACAACAGGTTTCTTGGTCACGAAAGACGTGCCCAGATCGCCCTGCATGACGCCCCAGAGATAGTCGACATATTGTCGCCAGATCGGTTGATCGAAACCGAACTGTTTGACCAGCTCAGCATAACGTTCTTCGCCGACACCCCGTTCCCCTGCCAAAAGCAGGATCGGGTCTCCGGGAAGCAGGCGGATGAAAAGGAAAGAGACGATCGTCACCCCGATGAACGTGGGCACGAAGGTCAGCAGTCTGCGCAGCAGAAAGGACAGCATGGTTGTGGCTCGCTTGAACTGGCGAGGCCGGGCGCATGATGCGCCCGGCCCTTATTTCGTTGAAAAACTTATTAGTTTTCGAGGCTTACACCGTAGAAGATGTGACCACCCAGCGGGTCGATCTTATAGCCTTTGACCTCATTGCGCAGCGGCATGTGCACGATCGAGTGCGCGATGGTTGCCCAGGGCGCTTCACGCTTGAACACAACCTGCGCTTCTTCATAAAGCGCGGTCCGCTTGGCCGGATCGCTTTCCTGCTTGGCCTGTTCGATCAGCGACTGGAACTCATCGTTACACCATTGCGCGCGGTTCGAGCCACCTACACCGTCACAGCCCAGAAGAACGGCCAGGAAGTTGTCGGGGTCGCCGTTGTCACCGGTCCAGCCCAGCAGAACGGCACCGTCACGGTCCTTGTCCTTCGAACGCGACAGGTATTCACCCCATTCGTAAGACACAACCTCGGCCTGCACACCAACCTTGCCGAAATCTTCCTGGATCAGCTCAGCCATGCGACGGGCATTCGGGTTGTAGGGACGCTGAACCGGCATCGCCCAGATCTTCATTGACAGATCGGTCACACCGGCGGCTGCCAGCATCTCTTTCGATTTCACCGGATCATAGGGATCGTCAACGATCGCGTCATTATAGGACCAGATCGTCGGAGGGATCGGGTTCTTGGCGATTTTACCGGCGCCCTGGAACACCACGTCGATGATGGCCTGCTTGTTGATCGCCATGTTCAGCGCCTTGCGCACTTCCGGCTTGTCAAACGGCGCAACCATCGCGTTGTACGCCAGATAGCCAACGTTCAGGCCTTCCTGCTCGGTCAGGTTGACGTCAGCATCTGCACGCATGGCGTCAATGTCAGCCGGGTTCGGGTAGGGCATGACGTGGCATTCGCCCGCTTTCAGCTTTTGATAACGAACAGCCGCATCCGGGGTGATCGCAAAGATCAGGTTGTCCACATCCGCTTTGCCGCGGAAGAAGTCCGGGTTGGCGGCATAGCGCACAACGGCATCTTTCTGATAGCCCACAAACTGGAACGGACCAGTGCCCACCGGCTGCTGGTTCAGGTTCTCAGGCGTGCCAGCGGCCAGCATCGCATCTGCATATTCTTTCGAAACGATCGACGCGAAATCCATGGCCAGGTTCGAGACCATCGGCGCTTCGGGGCGCGTCAGCACGAATTTCACCGTCATGTCGTCGACTTTAACGATCTCTTTGATCAGAGACGGCATCGACATGCCGTTGAAATATTCCCAGGTGCCACCCGACACTTTGTTATACGGGTTCGCTTCGTCACCTTGGCGCTCAAACGTGAAGATCACGTCGTCGGCATTCATGTCACGGGTCGGGGTGAAGTAGGGGGTGGAGTGGAATTTCACACCCGAACGCAGGTGGAACGTATATTCCAGACCATCCTCGGAAACGTCCCAGCTTTCGGCCAGTCCGGGGATCACATTGGTGGTGCCGGTTTCAAATTCGGTCAGACGGTTATAGATCGCCTTTGACGACGCATCAAACGTGGTGCCCGAGGTGTAAAGTGCTGCGTCAAAGCCTTCCGGTGAGCCTTCCGAGCAATAGACCAGCGTACCACCAGCCAGGGCTGTTGACGCAGTCATGATTGCGGCTGCGGCAAAGCCGGCCAGCGTGAATTGTTTTTTCATGAGTTCCTCCCAATCAGGTCTACGCGCCAAACGGCGCGGAATGGGGGCAGCTTATGAGGAAGATTAACGCAAATCAACACTGATATATCAGCAAAATATTTGCCGTATTAACATGCGTTTACGCAATATTGTTACCGCCATCATGGGGTATTTTGATCTTTTGGTAAAGCGCCCACCAAAAAGTGATTCACCTGACTTTACGGAAAGGTCTTCAAAATTGCGGCGTTACTGATATATTAGTGACACGCCAACACGCGGCCAGCAGCCGGAATCAACCCCATGTCCAACCCGCCCAATCTTGCCACCCAGGCCTATCTCGCGATCGAGGAACGGATCGTGACGTTGGTGCTGGAACCCGGATCGCTGATTTCCGAACGCAGTCTGATTGACATGATCGGGCTGGGCCGCACCCCGGTGCGCGAGGCGATGCAACGGCTGTCCTGGGAGGGGCTGATCGAAGTGCGCCCGCGAGCCGGGATCAAAATTGCCGATATTCGCGCCGAAGATTGCGCCAAGGTCACGGAATTGCGGCAGGTGCTGGAACCACGGCTGGCCCGGTCGGCCGCACGTTTCGCCACCCCCAATCTGCTGGATGACATTCAACAGTATCGGCAAATGATGCTGGACAGCCTGCCTGATCAGGACGCCTCACTTTACCTCAAAGCGGATAAAGGGTTTGATGAGGCCTTGATGGGCGCGGCCGAAAACCCCTATCTGACCAATATCCTGGCCCCCCTGCAAACCCATTCGCGCCGCTTCTGGTTTCGCTATTTCTCCCGCGACAGCATGGAGCGTCTGGCACAGGGCCATATCGCGGTCATGGATGCAGTTCTGGCCCGCGATGACCTGCGCGCCTTCCAACAGATGGAAACCCTGATGGGTGTCGTGGCCATCCATGCTCAGGCTTTAAAAGATTGATTTTGCAATCTTCTTTCAGCTGAGAAACCAATTTGAAAATTTTGATCTGCGTCAATCCATTGTTACATTTCACTCGTTAAGATGTTCCTCTGTCATCAAGGAACACCCCATGCGCGAAAAGCCCACCAACACCCTGGCGTCACTTCCGTTCTTTTCCCAGTTGTCCCCCCATGTACGCGCCTGCCTGATCAAGAAATCCACCATCCGCAGCCATAAGCGCGGAGAGCTTATCGCCCTGCAAGGCGATCTGAACCCCACGTTGAAAATTGTGATCTCTGGCTGGGTCAAGCTTTACCGCCTCACCCAAAGCGGAGAAGAGGCAACCCTGGCGATGCTGAAACATGGTGAAAGTTTTGACGAGGTGCCCGCCCTGTCCTCAAGCGCCGCCTTTCAATCCTCGGAAGCGATCACCGACTGCTCGGTGCTGCATCTCGACCTCAGCGCAATCTGCACCTGCAAGAATGCCTTCGCGGAACTGCATCTTGCTGTGCTGCAGGCCGCGCATGATCACGCCCATGACATGATCCACCATATCGAGCAGCTGAAAGGCCAGACCGGGGCGCAACGCCTGTCCGGTTTCCTGCTGGACCTGATCAGCGCGAATGATGACGGAGAAGAGCTGACCCTGCCCTTTGGCAAAAAGGTTCTGGCCAGCAAGCTCGGCATGAAACCGGAAAGCCTGTCGCGCGCATTTCGCCAGCTTAAACCCTTTGGGGTGGCCAGCCAGGATCGGAAAGTGCATCTGGGCAATGTGGCGGGGCTGCGAAACTTCTTTCTGGAATGTGCCTGATCCGTTTGCCCATTGGCGGCTAACCTGAGCCAAACAAAAAGCCCCGGCCAGTTCGACCGGGGCTTTGATATGTCCTGAGTATCGGATCAGGCAGTTTCGTCTTCCGAGGTACCGTCGCCCTCCTCCGCGTCACCCTCACCGTCTTCCGCATCGCCATCGGCAACTTCTTCGGCGGCTTTCTCCTGCAACTCCTGATATTCCCCTTCAAGCCGTTCCATCTGGCCATCGACCCAGTCCCGCATCTCGTCGGTCACATCGGCATCCGTCACGGTTTTATTGCCGGTTGCATTCAGACCATCCACGATGGCCTGATCAAGGGAGGCATCAAGCTCGGCTGCCTGCTCTTCCTGAGCAGCCTTGGCGGCTTCCAGTTCTGCCTCTGTAGTTTCAATTGCCGCCTGCGCGTCTTCCCAGCCTTGCCGGGCCTCTTCATAGGCTGCCATCGCATCATTGTAAGCCGCTTCATCTTCATAGGCACCGGCATCAGGCGCCACCGGCTCCTCGATGTCCTTCATCCGCTCCAGCTCAGCTTCCATCTCTTCGATCTCGGCTTGCTGCTCCATATAGGCGGCCTTGGCCTCAAGATAGTCGCGGAACCCTGCCATCTTGGGATCAGAGCTGTTCATAAGCCCATTGATGTTGCGGTTGAGCGAATTGAGCCCCCCCAGCTGCGCATGAATGTTCTTGGGCTTAACGGCGGGTCGGACAGAAGATTTCGGAGCCGTTTTACGGGGGGCTTTTGTCGCCGCCTTGGGTGCGGGCGCGCCAGAAGACTTTGCGCCACCGGATTTGGAACCTTTTGCACTCCAGTCCTTGCGACCGCCACCTTTACCACCGCGATCTTTGCCATCACGATCCTTGCCACCGCGGTCACCACGGTCGCCGCGGTCACCACCACCGCCGCCACCATTGCCACCGCCATTACCGTTCTTGGCATGGGCCGCGCCGATTTGTGCGGTGGATCCATCCAATGTGTCTGACACCAGTTCGGGTGCCATCAGTCCAACTGCGGACAGAACCATTACTCCGACAATACCTTTCAGGGGGCGCATACGTCTTTCCTCCGATTCGCATCTTTGGAACTGTTTTGTCATAAGAATAGGGCCTGTTTGAGGCATTCCTAACCTTTCGGATAGGTCTTGGCGAAGCTCTGCCGATTTCAGGCCATTCCCTACCGTTTTTCGCTGATGCGGGATTTCGAACAACCTGCGAGAAAATTGGATCCAACATGCAATTTTCACCCTCCAACTCTCTTCATCTGAGCGAGGCAACCTGCTAGCCTCTCTGAAAACGTGAGGGAACATGCAGCTCAAGTCAGTCGATCCAGTTGATATCTCCAAAACGGCCTCTGCCGCCTCGATCATCTTCAACGCGTTGAAGAAGGCGATCATCGAAGGGGATCTGGAGGAAGGGGCGCCGCTGCGCCAGGATGAGATTGCCCGCATGTTCAAGACGTCCCGCATACCCGTGCGCGAAGCGATCTCACGGCTGGAAGAACACGGGCTGGTCAAGTCGCAGCGCTATAAGGGGGCGGTGGTCTCTGGCCTCTCAGCGGAGGAAGCGGATGAGATCTTCGATTATCGGTCCCTGCTTGAACCCCATGTGATCCGCGCAGCCGTGCCCAACATGACCCCGGCCATTCTGACCAAGGCCCGCGCCTATCTTGAGGCGTTTGCCAAGTCGGAAGATCCGATGGAATGGGGCAACCTGAACCGACAGTTCCACGCAACACTCTATAATGCATCCGGCCTGAGCTTTCATCTGGAAGCCATCGAGAGCGCGCTGGACCGGATTGACCGATATCTGCGCGCGCAACTGGTTCTGAGCGATGGCATGATCCGCGCCAATGATGAACATATCCGCATTCTGGCCGCCTGCGAACGGGGCGACGCGGACACCGCCGCAGAGCTGACCCGCCAGCACATCCTCGGATCCAAAGACAGCCTGCTGAAGAACCTCAGCAAGTTGTGACCGGCGGTTAAACACCATCAACCAGGCGGCGCGATCCGGTTTGTCAACTGCCCCAGCCCGGCAATCTCGACCCGGCAGACATCCCCCGGCACAAGCTGCCCGACCCCTGCCGGCGTGCCGGTCATGATCAGATCCCCCGGTTGCAATCTCACCATCTCTGACAGAAAGGAGATCACGTCGGGCACCGACCAGATCATGTCCGAGAGGTCTGCCTCCTGCCGGGTTTCACCGTTCACGCTCAGGGCGATGCGCCCCGATATGGGATGCTGTCCGCCCTTTATCGGATGGACCGGGCCGATCGGCGCAGAAAGGTCAAACCCTTTCGCCATGTCCCATGGGCGCCCCATTTCCTTCGCCACCGCCTGCAAATCGCGGCGGGTCAGGTCGTTGCCGATGGCGTAGCCGAACACATGTTCCAGCGCGGTGCCGGACGGGATATTTGCCCCGCCCTGTCCAATCGCCACCACCAGCTCGGCCTCGAAATGCAGGTTCTTCGTGGCGGGCGGATAGGGGATGTCCACCCCGTCGCCCACCAGAGCATCCGCAGGTTTCGAAAAGAAAAACGGCGGTTCACGCTTGGGGTCATGGCCCATCTCGCGCGCATGGGCGGCGTAGTTGCGACCCACGCAAAAGATGCGCCGCACGGGGAATTGCTCCTCGGTCCCGACAACAGGCAGCGCAGGGCGCGGCGACGGGGCAAACACCCAACTCATTTCAGGAACACCTTGCCTTTCATCGTCTCGGCAATCGGGGCCCCCAACAATGACAACACGGTGGGGGCAAGTTGGGTCTGGCACAGGATTTCGCTGTCATCCACCACCTCGGCATCCCCGAAATAATAAAGCGCCACGTCCTGCTGAACATCCTCATGACCGCCATGATGCCCGCGATCCGACTGGCCGTGATCGGCGGTGACAATGATGTCATAGCCCAGATCACGCCAACGCCGGATGAACGGCGCCATCTGCTCATCGAGGGCAAAACAGCCATGATCCATCTCATGACATTCATGGCCAAAGCGATGCCCCATACTGTCGAGGGTGCAGGTGTGCAGGATACCGTAGTCGATGCCCTTGCGCTCACACAGCATGGTCAGCGTGGCAAACAGGTCGGTGTCGGCGGGCGTGGTCTGGTTGATCAGGTTATAGCCGGTCATGGTGTGGAAACGGCCATGGTTGATCGTGTCACTTTCCGGCTCGTCATATTCAATGTCGCGCACCACGTCGAAGGGCGCACGGTTGAAGAATTCAGACCAGAAAGAATGGGTGACCGCCCCGGTCACGCCCCCCGCCTTGCGCACCTGAGAAAAGATATCATCGTGGGACAGGCGAAACACATTGTTGTTGCCGGTGCAGCCATGTTCCTGCGGGGTCACACCGGTATGGATCGACGCATAGCAACTGGCCGAGGTCGAGGGCAGCACCGCCCGCATGGTGAACCGTTTGGCCTCGCCGGACTGCGCCCAGCCTTCCATATTGCCAAACAGCTTGAGCCAATTGCGAAGCGGCACCCCGTCAATGATGAGCAACAGAAGTTTTCTATCCATGTCAGCGCCTTTCCCATTGCGCATTTCGTTCCGGTCAGATTGGGCGGTGGTGTCGCTGATTTATGTAACAGACACGCCAAAAGCCGGTCGGTTTTTGACCATTTCAAAAGAAAAACCGGGGGCAGCGGTCGGACGCCCCCGGTCAATTTTCACCCGGTCAACTGACCCACAGATCAGTTCCCGGCGCTTTCCATCTTGCGATGGGAAATCACCTCTTCCAGCCAGCCCAGACGCATTTCCGGCACCGAGCTGAGCAGCAGGTCGGTGTAGTCGTCAAACGGCGGGCTGAGCACCTCGGCCTTGGTGCCATAGCGCACCACCTTGCCCTGATACATCACCGCAATACTGTCGGCGATCGCCTTGACGGTCGCCAGGTCATGGGTGATGAACAGATAGGCCACATCCTCGATTTTCTGAAGGTTTTCCAGAAGCTTGAGGATGCCGTCCGCAACCAGCGGATCCAGCGCCGAGGTCACCTCGTCACAGATGATTACCTTGGGTTTGGCGGCCAGCGCGCGGGCAATACAGACACGCTGCTTCTGCCCGCCTGACAGTTCCGCCGGGTAACGATCCATAAAGGCTTCGCCCAGTTCGATCTCGTCCAGAAGCTCAATGATCCGCTTGCGCTTTTCCTTGCCCTTCATGCCGAAATAGAACTCCAGCGGGCGGCCAATAATGGTGCCGACAGTCTGGCGCGGGTTCATCGCCACATCCGCCATCTGGTAGATCATCTGCAACTCGCGCAGGTCCTCGCGCGAGCGCCCTTCCAGATCCGATGACAGTTCACGACCATCAAAGATGATCTTGCCATCACGCGGCGGCAGAAGGCCGGTGATCACGCGGGCGGTGGTGGATTTGCCCGAGCCACTTTCGCCCACAACCGCAAGGGTCTGGCCGGGATGCAGATCCATCACCACATTGTGCAGAACGTCAAAGTTCGTGCCCTTGTAGCGCGCGGTCACATTCTCAACCCGCAACACAGGATTATCCGTGGGCGGTTTGCCCTCATGCTGGGTCGAGCGCACCGAAACGAGGTCACGGGTATACTCTTCCTGCGGGTTGTTGATGATCTGATCGGTGGTGCCATGTTCCACCATGTCACCCATCTTGAGCACCATGATTTCATCCGACACCTGCGCCACAACGGCCAGATCGTGGGTGATGTAGAGCGCGGCAACGCCGGTGTCCCGGATCGCGTCCTTGATCGCCATCAGCACGTCGATCTGCGTGGTCACATCCAGCGCCGTGGTGGGTTCGTCGAACACCACCAGATCCGGTTCCGGGCACAGGGCCAGCGCGGTCATGCAGCGTTGCAGCTGACCACCCGACACCTGGTGCGGATAGCGGTCCCCGATGTTTTCGGGATCCGGCAGACCAAGCTTGGTAAAGAGCTCCACCGCGCGGGCTTCGGCGTCCTTTTTCGAGAACTTGCCCGCGTGAAGGGACGCTTCAACCACCTGCTCCATGATCTTCTTGGCCGGATTGAAGCTCGCCGCCGCGGATTGCGACACATAGGTCACTTCAAGCCCACGCAGCTTGCGCAGATCGCGAAGATTGGTGTGCAGGATTTCCCGCCCATTGACCCAGACCTCGCCGCCGGTGATCTCAACCCCACCACGGCCATAAGCCATCGAGGCGAGGCCAATGGTGGATTTGCCAGCGCCACTTTCGCCGATCAGGCCAAGCACCTTGCCCTTCTCCAGCTCAAATGACACGCCATGCACGATCTCGATATCCTGGGGCTTTTCACCCGGCGGATAAATCCGAGCCCCGATCTTCAGGTCTTTGACTTTCAGAAGTGTCTCGCTCATCCGCGGCCCCCTTTCAGGCTGGTGGTGCGGTTGAGCACCCAGTCGGCCACAAGGTTCACGGAAATCGCAAGCGTGGCGATGGCGACGGCAGGCACAAGGGCTGCCGGGATGCCATAGACAATCCCGTCTTTGTTTTCTTTCACGATGCCGCCCCAGTCCGCATTTGGCGGTTGCACGCCAAGACCAAGGAACGACAGGGTCGAGACAAACAGAACGGCGAAGATGAAGCGCAGCCCCATTTCGGCCACGAGCGGAGACAGGGCGTTGGGCAGGATTTCACGGAAGATGATCCAGCGATTTCCCTCGCCGCGCAGCTTGGCCGCTTCGACGAAATCCATCACATTGATATCCACCGCAACAGCACGTGCCAGGCGATAGACACGGGTGGAGTCCAGCAGACCCATCACGACAATCAGGATCGGCAGGGTCACCGGCATCACGGACAGCACCACAAGGGCAAAGATCAGCGTCGGGATCGACATGATCAGGTCAACGAAACGCGACAGAACCTGGTCAATCCAGCCCCCGATCACAGCCGCGCTAAAACCCAGGATCGACCCGGTGACAAAGCTGAGGATGGTGGCGGCGGTTGCGATGAAAATCGTTGTCTGCCCGCCATAGATCATCCGGGTCAGCAGATCGCGACCGATATTGTCAGTGCCAAGCAAATGTTCAGCCGAGGCAGGTTCCCAGACGTCCCCCACAATCTCGGTCATGGAATAGGGCGCAATCCAATGGGCGAAGATCGCCATAAAGAAATAGAGCCCGGTGAAAAACAGGCCAATCAAGGCCGCAGGAGGTATTCTCATCATTTCGGATGCCTCAGCCTTGGATTTGCCAGAATGGACACGATGTCAGCCACCATGTTGAGCCCGATATAGACCGCAGCGAAGATCAGGCCACAGGCCTGCACAACCGGCACGTCACGTTTGGCCACATGGTCCACGAGGTATTGGCCCATGCCCGGATAGACAAAAACCACCTCGACCACGACAACACCAACAACCAGATAGGCCAGGTTCAGCATCACCACGTTCACAACCGGCGCAATCGCATTCGGAAACGCATGACGTGCAATCACCTGAAAGCTGGTCAAACCCTTCAGTTCCGCCGTTTCGATATAGGCAGACTGCATCACGTTCAGGATTGCGGCACGGGTCATACGCATCATATGCGCCAAAACCACCATGGTCAGAACGGTCACAGGCAGCGCAATGGCCGAAAGCTTTTCGCCCAGCGACATGCTGTCATAGATCGTTGAGACGGTCGGGGCCCAGCCCAGCTTTACGCCGACATAGAACATCAGCACGTAACCGATCAGAAACTCGGGCACCGAAATCGAGGCGAGCGTTACCGCCGAGATCAGCTTGTCCGGCCAGCGTTCACGATAGCGCACCGCCAGAAGGCCAAGGAAAATGGCCAGCGGCACGGCCACGACAGCGGCCCAAAACGCAAGGAACAGTGTGTTCTTCAAGCGTCCGCCCAGACTGTCGGCAATGTCACGCCCGTTTGTCAGCGCGGTCCCAAGGTCCCCCTGCATCACGCCGAACAGCCAGTTGAAATATCGTTGAGTTGCGGGAACATCCATGCCGAGTTCCTTGCGCAGATTGGCAAGGCTTTCCGGCGTGGCGGCCTGCCCCAGAATGCTCTGGGCCACGTCGCCTGGCAGGATCGTGGTGCCGACAAAAATCAGCACCGACGCCGCAAGAAGAAGCAGGGTGCTCAGCGCCAAGCGCTGAGCCACCAGTTTTAAGATAGGATGCATGAGTTTTCCTTATGCATTCAACCAGCACTTGATCGGTGCCCAGGAATACATCAGGAAGCCATTCGGATCATCTTCGTACCCGATCACGTCTTTCGACACGCCGTCCACGAAATCGTTGAACATCGGCGCAATCAGGCCGCTTTCGTCACGCACCAGCTGACCCATACGCGAATACATCGCCTTGCGCTTAACCGGATCCAACTCGCCCCGCGCCTTGATCAGCAGATCATCGAACTCGGCGTTGTTGAAGCGGGTGTCGTTCCAGTCCGCCTGCGAGTGGTAAGCGGTGGTGTACATCTGATCCTGCACCGGGCGACCTGACCAGTAAGACGCGCAGAACGGCTGTTTGTTCCAAACTTCCGACCAGTAGCCATCCGACGGTTCACGCTTGATTTCCAGCGGGATACCGGCAGCAGCGGCAGATTGCTGGAACAGCTGGGCGGCATCGACCGCGCCTGCGAAGGCGGCATCCGACACACGCAGGATGATGGGTGATCCGTCATGGCCCGACTTCTTGTAAAGCTCGGCCGCCATTTCCGGGTCATATTTGCGTTGTTCAATCGTATCGTCAAACAGCGGGTAAGCTGCGTTAACCGGCATGTCATTTCCAACAGACCCAAAGCCGCGCAGGATCTTTTCAACCATTTCCTCGCGGTTGATCGCGTATTTCAGCGCCATACGCAGGTCTTTGTTGTCAAACGGTGCGGTATTCGAATGCATGATGAACACATAGTGGGCACGACCAGCCACATTGCGCACTTCCAGATTCGGCGCTCGGTTCAGCAGGCTGGCCACTTTCGGGTCCACCCCGTTGACCATGTGCACCTGCCCCGATTGCAGGGCGGACATACGGGCAGTGTTGTCATTGATGACCAGCACCTCAACCTCATCCACGTGGCCGCGGGTGTCATCCCAGTAGTTAGGGTTTTTCTTGAAGGCGTGGCGCACGCCCGGTTCATCCACCTCGACCATATACGGGCCGGTGCCGACGCCTGCGGTCGGATTGTCGAACCCGCCGTCCGGCTGCACAACCAGGTGCCAATCCGCCATCAGATAGGGCAGGTCAGCGGTCGGGTTTTCCATTTTTACGACAAAGTCGTTACCGTCGACGCTCAGGCTTTCGATGCCTTGCAGCACGCCCAGTGCACCGGATTTCGACTCTTCATTGGCGTGACGCTCAACGGTGCGTTTGAGATCTTCGGCGGTCATGGTCTTGCCATTGTGGAATTCCACACCCTCACGGGCCGTGAAACGCCACTCGCGCGCGTCAGCCGAGCTTTCAATGCTTTCGGCCAGGCGCAGTTCGATCTCACCCGTAGGTGAAACATCCACGATCTGATCACCATAAAGGCGCAGGTTCATGCCGGGAACCTGGGTGGCCGCGACAGCCGGATCAAGCGTGTTGGTGCTTTCGCCCCCCAACATACCGATCTTCATGGTGCCGCCTTTCTTTGGCCCCTCGGCAAGCGCAGCGGTGGACAGCATCGACCCGGCTGCGGCAGCAGAAACGCCAAGCGCAGAAGCACGCCCCATGAAGTCGCGGCGCGACATCTTTCGTTGGGCCACGCGTTTGGACAGATATTCGAGTTCGTTGGACATTTATTTCTCCCTAGATCGAGGTCAGTTCGACCTACATATTTTTTCTTGCTGTCTGATCAAAACTTTGCTCAGAAGTTAGCGGATGACAAGGGTCGTAACCGACCAGCCATGTCATTTATACGACACAGGGGTGATTGTTCGCGACAAACACCCACTGCGCAATAAAAAAGACCGGGAGCGTGCCCGGTCTTTTCATTAATTTCTCGTGAGATATCAGAAATTCAGTGAGATATCCCTGTGATAGGCGGTGCAAGACGCCATCGAGAGCGCCTGATCACGGGTAAATCTGGGTTGCAAACGCACGCCCAGAGTGCCTCGAATCCCCTCGAGATAGGCTTCAATTCCGGGGCGCAATTTGGCCTCGGCATCCTGACGCCACGTCAGCTGCGCTTCATAGGCTTTCAGCGCCTTTTCGTATTCGGCCAGGGCTTTTTCGCGATCCGGGATCTTGGATTTCAGCGCATTGCGGACTTTGCCAAGCGCCTTTTTCACATCACCTGCCCCTTCCACGTCACCAACCCGCTTTGCGAAGTCTTTCACAACCCCTTCCCCTTCCTTCTCAGGCAGGGTTTCGATGCTTTGGCGCAGGGCCAGCAGATCCACCTGCAGCTTGGTGTAGGCCGCATTGGCGTCAAGCACCGCCAGCACCTCCTCCGGCCCCTCGTAAGAGGCATCCGCAGCGCGACGATAAAGCGACCGCGCCTTGTTTTCGGCCTGTGTCAGCTTCAGGAACTCAGCCTGTTTTTCGGCCCATTCCGCAGGGATGGTTGCGCGCAGCGCATCAGCCTCGGCAACCAGCAGGTCCAGTTGCGATTGCAGCTTCGCCCGCTTCTGTGCCTCACTTTCATCCCGCATACGGCTGATCGTGGTTTCAAGGTCCCGCGCATGTGCTTCGATATTACGGATCTGTTTCTCAACAGCACGCACCTCTCCATGCATCGGGCGATAGGCGGGGGCGGCTGCTTGAACCGTCGCCGCAGCGTCAAACGCTTCGTTCAGCTTCGCCACTGCCAGATCGGCCTGATCAAACCCTTCGGTCAGATCCTTGGCGAGGGATTTGGGCAGGACGGACAGATCCATTCCACGGGCCAGCTTGATGGCATCCCGCGTGGCGCTGCTTTCCGCCAGCTGTTGCCCCACGTAATCCTCGAGACACAGTTGCAGCTTGGGGTTACGCGGCGGTGGGCTGCTTTCGGAAAGAAAACTCACCCGGTTCGGCAGGTAATTCACCAGCGGCGGATACAGTCCGACGATGGCCAGGGCCGAGATCTGCAGCAGGATGAAGGCAATCACACCCTTGTACATCTGCACCGTTTTCACCACCGCAGGCGCCACGCCGCGCAGATAGAAAAGCGCAAACCCGAAGGGCGGTGTCAGGAAACTGGTCTGGATGTTCAGGCCAATCATCACACCAAGCCAGACGGCCGTGATATTTGCCGAGGGATCCGCCAGCAGGATCGGCGCCACGATCGGCACCACCACCACGGCAATCTCGATGAAATCGAGGAAGAACCCCAGAATGAAGATCACCAGCATCACGATGATGAACTGCGTCCAGAACCCGCCGGGCAGCCCCAGAAGGAACTCCTTCACCAGCTCTTCGCCACCAAAGGCGCGGAAGGCAGCGGTCAGCATCGCAGCGCCCAGCAGGATGATGAAGACGAGCGAGGTGGTTTTCGCCGTTTCCAGCATCACCCCCTGCAACGTGTTGTCGATCTTGAAGATACGGATACCCGACCAGATCAGCGCAATCAGCAACAGCACCGTGGCCATAACACCCAGCGCGATTCCCAAACGGTCGGTCCCGTCCTCGATCGACTTCACATTCATATCGAAATTGGTAAGGGCAACGCCGACAAGCACCATCGCCGCAATTGCCAGAAACGCAGGATAGTATAGCGACTTGCCCCCTTTGGGCAGACGATAGCTTGCCATGATCATCGCGCCAGCTGCCCCGATCGCCCCGGCCTGGTTGACGGTGGCAATCCCGGCAATGATCGAGCCCAGAACCAGGAAGATCAGCGCCAGTGGCGGCACAAGGGTGATGGCCACGTTTTTAACAAAGCTCAGATCGTATTTGCCCTCGTAAGGCACCGCCGGGGCCTGTTTCGGACGCAGAATTGCGAAGATCAGGATATAGGCCATGTAAAGCCCGACCAGCAACATGCCCGGCACAAAGGCCCCAAGGAACATCTCACCGGCTGAGGTGGAGGCGACGTCGAACACGGACGGCATCGACAGCTCGCCGGTGGCATCCTTGTGCAGCAGTTTGCGCGCGGTTGAGGCCTGATCCGTGGCCGAGGCCAGCTGGTCTGCCAGAATGATCAGCACAATCGACGGCGGGATGATCTGCCCCAACGTGCCCGAGGCGGCGATGGTCCCGGTTGCCAGAGGTGAAGAATAGTTGTTGCGCAGCATCGCAGGCAGGGAAATCAACCCCATCGCCACCACGGTGGCGCCGACGATACCCGTGGTGGCCGCCAAAAGCGCCCCCACGAAAACAACCGAAATTCCCAGCCCCCCCGGCACCGGGCCAAACAGCTGCGCCATGGTGACCAGAAGGTCTTCGGCGATCTTGGACCGCTGCAGCATGATGCCCATGAAGATGAACAGCGGAATGGCAATCAGCGTGTCCCGCTCAACCTCCCAGTAAACCCCCCTGAGGTTTGTCACCCCCGCAGAAAGCCACTGACTGGGGCCCCCTGAATGGAAATAGGCGTCAGTCGAGCCCGCAAAGATGTAACCGGCACCTGCCGCCAGCCCGATGGTGATGATCGCGGCACCGGGCAACGCAAAGGCCACCGGATAACCCGAGCCAAGAGCCGCAGCCATGATCAGGATAAGAAGGGCGAGG
The DNA here is from genome assembly GCF_025137635.1 of Aliiroseovarius crassostreae. Taxonomy (NCBI): domain Bacteria; kingdom Pseudomonadati; phylum Pseudomonadota; class Alphaproteobacteria; order Rhodobacterales; family Paracoccaceae; genus Aliiroseovarius; species Aliiroseovarius crassostreae. Next base: position 2,680,942 of record NZ_CP080772.1, read on the forward strand.
AAATAGAGTTCCATATTCTGTTATCCTCTTAATGTGCCGCCGGAGCGACTTCCCGGTGGCCGGGTTCATCGCGTTTATCCGCAACGGCCTCAAGGAAATAGCTGACGAATTGGATCAGCATGGTGATGGCAAAAATGCCCAGAAAGGCCGCCATCTGGTATTTGATGAACATCCCCACGGCCCCGGCCTGCGAGATCTCGAAATTGACCACCGGGCTGTTGATGATCGAGGTTTTGCCGCTGAGCCCGACCATGAGGATAACCCATGTCGTCGACATGCCCAGCACGATCGAGCCGAACGCGTTGACAAAGCCGCGGGTGGTGCGGCCGAAACCGGCGTAAAGCACATCAACCCGCACATGCCCCTCTTCAAACAGCGTATAGGCCGAAGCGAACAGGAACAGCGCCGCATACCAATAGCGCACGAGGTCCCCCATCAGCGCCTGCTCATAGGAAAAGACAAAGCGCGACAGCACAATGATCAGCTCAGCCATAACAATCATCAGCGCAAGCCATGTGAAGCCCAGCGTGCGGGTGAAGGCCGCCATGACAAACCCCGCGATCAGCAGCGGGATGTGGATATAGGGGGCCACCCAGCGGGATTTGGCAAAGAGCTTGGTGGTGTCTTGCGAAAAGAAAATCTCCAGCAGACCTTCAACCCGCATGAAGGCAATGGCACTGTCGGCCACACCGATAAACAGAACCGACCAGAAACAGGCGCGGATAAGATAGACATTGAACCGGTGGATTGCCATGGCGTCCCACCTGAGGGACGTGGCGCGACGTCCCAGAACGTAAACGGCCGCCAGCGCAATCGACACCAGATAAACCGCCACATTCACCCAGGCCCCGGCGGCGCCATTTCCCGTCAGGATCTGTCTGGCCCCGGGCAGCCCGAAGCCGACCTCGAGCGCGTTGTTGACCAGAAAGGCAAACAGGAACCCCAGCATGCCCCATGCAAACAGGCGCGCGGCAATGGCAGGTTCTCCGGTCCGTGGAATGTCAGTGAAATCCGTCACGATATGCTCCCCTCAAACGCGCGCAGGCACTGGGCCGCCGCACGATTGCAAAGAGCGGGACCGAAGCCCCGCTCTCGTGTTTTCAACCCGATCGTCTATCAGACGAGGCCCAGCACGCGGTTGCGCTGGTTCACATAGCCGATTTCGAAATTGGCGTTCATGGTGCCCATCTCGCGCAGCTTGGACTGGAACGAGTCATCGACGCGCGCAGCGAGGTCCGAATGGTCGCGGGTTTCTTCGAACACTTCCGCGGCCGCTTCCCCAAAGCTGTCCCAGACATCGTCGTTGAAGTTGCGGATCTGCACGCCCTGCTCATCCACCAGCTTGGCCAGATACTCACCGTTCTTAGCAATGTTTTCTTCGTAAGCGGCTGCGTTTTCTTCCATACAGGCCGCTTCGATCACGGCTTTTTCCCAGTCGGACAGGCCGTCGAACCACGACTTGTTCATCGAGAAGGACAGACCGCCACCCGGCTCATGCATACCTGCGGTATAATAGAATTTGGCGGCTTCGTAGAACTTCATGAAATAGTCGTTGAACGGACCCACCCATTCGGTCGCATCAATGGCACCCGAGACGAGGTTTTCATAGATCTGCGACCCCGGCAGCGACACGGTTGAGGCGCCCAGTTTCGACATCACCTGACCGCCAAGGCCCGGAATACGCATTTTCAGACCCTTCAGGTCATCTGCGCTTTCGATTTCCTTGTTGAACCAGCCGCCGGCCTGGGTGCCGGTCGCGCCTGCGGTAAAGGCTTTCAGGCCGAACTCACCCGACACTTCATCCCACAGTTCCTGGCCGCCGCCGAACTTGATCCAGGCGTTCCATTCCGGGTTGGTCATGCCAAACGGCACAGAGGTGAAATAGGCAAAGGCAGGGTGTTTGCCGGTGAAGTAATATTCGGCGCCGATATAGGCCTGCGCGTTGCCAGAGGCCACTTCGTCAAACACATCAAATGCGCCCACGCGCTCACCCGAGGCGAAATATTCCACATTCAGGGCGCCATCCGACAGCTGTGCAATACGCGCGGCGAGGCGCTGCGCCGAAATACCCAGGCCCGGGAAATCGCGCGGCCAGGTCGACACGATGGTCAGGGTTTTACCACTTTGCGCCAGTGCCGGCGTCGCCAGTGCGGTTGCACCTGCGCCCAGCGCGGCGCCTGTCAGAAACTTACGGCGTTCCATATGAAAATTCCTCCTCCGAGATCTTCAGTTCATTTTATAGTCAATTGCGGCCAATCCCGCAGATCTGTCCGAAATCAGCCATATTGCCATGGTCATTACTACGGAAGTCGGTCCAGATTTCAATTGATAAATTCCAGATCTGGTAAGGTGGCTTTACCAATTCACCCCACCAGCAACACACACCCCATGATTGGCGGCGCAACCGCTTTGTTTTTCTGGCCCAGGCCTTTTTCCACCCGCAGAAGGCCAGAAAGTTGACGTTACGGCCACTTTTAGCGCCACCCCCGCTGCCCCCGGTTTGGCAGGGGTTTTATTTTCTCTATTGGATATTTCAATAAATGAACTATATTGGCAGGATTGCAGATCACAGAGGCACAGATGAGTTCCCGCAACGACGACCGTATCCACATGCACCAGGCCGACCCGCAGCTTGAACCAGAGTTTCGGGCCTTCATGGGCATCATGGCATTTCACTCCTTTCTGGAAAACCAGATGTGCGACCACCATCCGGGGGCGGAACTGACAAAGTTGCAATCCAGCATTATCGTGCGGCTGAAAGCCCCCAAACGCCTTGGCCAGCTGGCCCGTGAAACCAGCTCGCTCCCCTCGACCATGACCGCCGCCGCAGACCAGATGGAGCGGATGGGCCTGGTCAGCCGCCAGCGCGATCCGAACGACCGGCGCGCATGGCTGCTGGCCCTCACCGAGGCCGGGCAGCAGCTGCGTCACGAATACACCCGCCTGTCGCGCCGCCTGCTGCAGGACCTTCTGCATCTTGATGATGCGGAACTTGAAACGCTTGCCCGGATCGGCACCAAAATACACACCAACATTCAGCACGTGGTGCAGAACCCCCAGCTGATTGATGAGCTTGACACCTCTTCCCTGGAAAGAACCCCAGCATGACATTTTTGAAACCCGTTCTGGCAGCGGCCACATTTGCCCTTGGCCTGTCCTTCACCCCGGCTTTTGCCCAAGACCCGATCAAACCGGTCAAACTGATGACGGTTGTTGAAGGCAGCGCCGATCTTGACCGCATCTTTTTTGGCAAGGTAGTGGCCCGCCAGACCATTGATCTGTCCTTTCAGGTGGGGGGGCAAATCATCGACTTCCCGGTGATCGAAGGGGATGTCATCAAACAGGGCTCGCTGATTGCACAGCTGGATCAGGAGCAATATGCGCTTGCTTTGGAAAAGGCGGTTTTGCAGAAGGATCAGGCCGACCGCACCCTGACCCGGCTGGAAAAGCTGCGCGGCCAGACCGTCAGCCAGGTGGCGCTGGATGATGCCGCCACCCAGGCCAACCTGGCCGATGTGGCCGTTCGCAAGGCAGAGTTCGATCTGGAACACACCACCCTTGTTGCGCCGTTTGACGCGCTGGTGGCTGAACGCAATGTCGGGAATTTCGTCACCACGGCGGCAGGCACCCCGGTTGTGCGCCTGCACGACATGAGCGAAATTCGCATTGACATTGATGTGCCGGAAATCCTGTTTCAGAAAGCCAGCGGCGACAAGAATGTCCGCCTGACGGCACGTTTTCCCGCCAACGACACCGAGTATCCTCTGGTATTGCGAGAGTTCAACGCAGATGCATCAGGGGTGGGACAGTCCTACCGGCTGACGCTTGGGATGAAGGCCCCTGTCGGGTTGCAGATCCTGCCGGGGTCCTCGGCGAAAGTGATTGCCCATGCAGAGACCGATGATCGCGAAATCATCGTGCCAGTCACCGCAATCGTGACCAATTCGGACAAATCCCTTTCGGTGATGACCTATACGGAAACCGAAACCGGGTCCGGAATTGTGCACAAAACCCCCATTCAGGCCACCCCTGCTGAAAACGGCAATGTGATCGTCACCTCGGGGCTGGCGGCAGGCCAGACCATCGTTGCCGCCGGGGCCGGACAGGTGTCCGATGGAGAAGCCGTGCGCCCGTTTACCGGCTATTCGAACTAGGAACATCCCATGGTCAATATTGCTAAAGCATCCATCGACAAGCCGCTTTACACCTGGCTTGTCATCCTGACCATGCTGCTTGGCGGCATCTACGGGTTCTTCAACCTTGGGCGGCTGGAAGATCCGGCCTTCACCATCAAACAGGCGGTGGTCATTACCCAATATCCCGGCGCAAGCGCCGAACAGGTCGCCACAGAGGTTTCAGAACCTTTGGAAAGCGCCATCCAGAAAATGGAAGAGGTGGATAAGATCACCTCGGACAACCAGCCCGGCATTTCCCGCATCGACGTCGAGATCCGCGACACGTTCAAGGCCGATGAACTGCCTGCGATCTGGACCCGGCTGCGCGCCCGGGTCGGGGATGCGGCACGTGGCCTGCCTCAGGGGGTCTCCACCCCGATGGTCAATGACAGTTTCGGTGATGTGTTCGGGCTGTATTTTGCGGTCACTGCACCGGGGTTTTCTGATGCGGAATTACATGAGCTGGGCACATTTCTGCGACGAGAGCTTCTGACTGTTGACGGGGTGGCCGATGTTGATGTCTCCGGGCTTCCTGAAGAAGTGATCTATGTCGAACCCAACATGACACTGACCTCAAATCAGGGCATTCCCCCCAATGCGATCAACGGCGCGCTGAGTGATGCCAACTCGGTTGCGTCCGCAGGGGCGATCAGCGGCCCGACCAATCGAACCCGGCTTGAGACGCCGGAAGGATCCGATACGGTCTCGGCCATTGCCGAACTGAGCGTGGGGGTGAATGGAGAGCTCCTGAACCTCGTCGATTTTGCGGATGTGACACGTGCACGAGACGCCAATCCGTCCCAGATCATCCGCTTCAACGGGCAGGACAGCTTTACCCTTGCCGTGGCCGGGCTGGAAACCGAAGACATCGTGAAGGTGGGGCACAAGGTTGACGCCAAGCTGGCGGAACTGGATGCGGACATCCCCTATGGTGTCGAACTGCACCCGATTTACCAACAGCATCTGGTGGTCGAACAGGCCTCCAACGACTTTCTGGTCAACCTTGCCATGTCGGTGGGTATCGTGATTGTGGTTCTGGGCCTGTTCATGGGCTGGCGGGCGGCAATCGTGATCGGCACCACGCTGCTGCTGACCGTGGTGGGCACCATCATGTTCATGTGGCTCTTTTCCATCGAGATGGAACGGATTTCGCTGGGCGCCCTGATCATTGCGATGGGGATGCTGGTCGACAATGCCATTGTGGTGGCCGAAGGGATGCAGATCTCGATGCTGCGCGGGCGCAATTCGCGTCAGGCCGCAGACGATGCCGCCAAGAAAACCCAGATCCCTCTTCTGGGGGCCACCGTGATTGGCATCATGGCCTTTTCCGGCATCGGCCTGTCCCCGGACAGCACCGGCGAGTTTCTGTTCTCGCTCTTTGCCGTGATCGGCATTTCGCTCATGCTGAGCTGGGTGCTGGCCCTGACCGTAACCCCCTATCTGGGCCATCTTCTGTTCAAACACGGAAATCAGAGCGCGGATGACGCCTTTTCCGGCCCGTTTTTCCGCATCTACAAGGCGTCACTCGACTGGGCACTCAGCCTGAGATGGCTGGTGGTCGCGGGTCTGATTGCCGTAACTGTCATCTGCTATGCAGGTTTTGGGCTGGTGAAACAGCAGTTCTTCCCCAATTCCAACACGCCACTGTTCTTTGTCCGTTACCAGCTGCCACAGGGCAGTTCGATCCAGAAAACCTCGGACGATCTGAAGGTCATGGAGGACTGGCTGCTGGCGCAGGACGAGGTGGTCTCGGTTGCCTCTTATGCGGGTCAGGGGGCGACACGTTTCATGCTCACCTATGATGCCGGGAAATCAAATCCGGGCTACGGGCACCTGATCATCCGCACCGAAAGCATCGCCGAGATCCCCCCGTTGCGCCAACGGCTGGAAACCTTCGGCGCGGAAACCTTCCCCGAAGGGGAATTCCGGGTTGAACGGCTGATCTTTGGCCCCGGCGGCGGTGCCCCCATTCAGGTGCGCCTGTCCGGGAGTGACCCCGAAATGCTGCGCCACCTGGCCGAGCAGACCGCACAGGTGATGCGTGACGCCTCTGACAACCTGCTGAACATGCGTATCGACTGGCGCGAACAGGAACTGACCATCACCCCGATCTATGCCACCAACCGGGCACAATCTGCGGGCGTCAGCCGCGATGACATCGCACAGGCCCTGGCCTTTTCAACCGACGGGGTGCGCGCGGGCACCTATCGTGAACGCGAACGGCTGATCCCGATCATTTCACGCAGGCCCGCAGATGGCGAATACAACCTGAACAACCAACTGGTCTATTCTTCGGTCAAGGGGGGGTATCTGCCGATTGAGCAGGTCACGGACGGGTTTGACCTTCGGGTCGAGAACACCCAGTTCAACCGCTGGAACCGCGTGCCGACCATCACGGTTGGGGCCGACATCCCTGCCGACCTGACCGCCGCATCGGTTCATAGCGAAATCCGCGCCGCGGTTGAGGCCATGGATCTGCCGATTGGCTATTCGATGGAGTGGGGCGGCGAGTTTGAGAACTCTTCGAAGGCCAATGAAAGCCTTGGCAAGCAACTGCCGATCAGCCTGCTGATCATGGTGATGATCTCGATCCTTCTGTTCAACGCGATCCGCCAGCCGATCATCATCTGGCTTCTGGTGCCGATGTCGGTAAACGGGGTGGTGATTGGCCTTCTTGGCACCGGGCTGCCCTTTACCTTCACCGCGCTTCTGGGGCTGCTCAGCCTGTCGGGCATGCTGATCAAGAACGGCATTGTTCTGGTGGAAGAGATTGATCTGGTGCGCGAAGACGGGGTGCCCATGCGCAAGGCCATCATCGACGCCTCGGCCTCGCGGGTGCGTCCGGTGGCATTGGCGGCAATCACCACGATCCTCGGCATGGTGCCGCTTTTGGGGGATGCGTTCTTTGTGTCGATGGCGATCACAATCATGGGAGGGCTTGCCTTCGCCTCGGTGCTCACGCTGGTCGCAGCCCCGGTGTTTTATTACATCTTTTTCAAGCGCGGCGAAAAACGGGAACTGGAAGGGCTCGCCGCCTGACCCCGGCCTGACCCCAACATGACCACAGAAAAACGACCCCGCCTCATGGGGTCGTTTTCACACCCACCCCAAGGCCACTCCGGCCCGGCCACCATAGGGCCTTGACCCGGACGGGGTGCGCCTCCTATTGCGACAGACGCGACCACCTAACCCGTTTGGAGAGCCCCCATGAGCGACAACAGCCTGCCCACCGAAAGTGCCATGGGTTTTTTCGAACGCTACCTGACCCTTTGGATCGCGATGGCAATGGCAGGTGGCATTGCACTGGGCGCCATCGCCCCCGGCCTTGTCGGAATTGTGGCGGGTGCAGAGCTCGCCTCGATCAATCTTGTGGTCGCCGTGCTGATCTGGGCGATGGTCTATCCGATGATGGTTGGTGTCGATTTCGGAGCCGTGGCCGGCGTGGCCCGTCAGCCGAAAGGCCTGATCGTGACCCTTGTGGTCAACTGGCTGGTCAAACCCTTCACCATGGCCCTGATGGCGGTTCTCTTTTTCGATTATGTCTTTGCGCCGTGGATCACCCCCGAAGACGCCGCCCAATACACGGCCGGGCTGATCTTACTGGGGGCCGCCCCCTGCACGGCAATGGTGTTTGTCTGGTCACAACTCACCCGCGGCGACGCCACCTACACGCTGGTGCAGGTTTCCGTGAATGACCTGATCATGGTGGTGGCCTTTGCCCCGATCGTGGCGTTTTTGCTGGGCGTGACCGAAATCACGGTCCCCTGGCAGACCCTGGTTCTGGCCACGGTGCTTTACGTGGTGCTGCCACTGATCGCGGGGCTGATCACCCGCCGGGCGTTGGGATCTGAGGAAGCGATCAGCCGCTTCATTGCCCGCGTGAAACCGATCTCCATCATCGGGCTGATTGCCACCGTTGTCATCCTGTTTGGCCTGCAGGGGGAGGTGATCTTGTCACGTCCTCTGGTCATCGGGCTGATCGCCGTGCCGATCCTGATCCAGAGCTATGGCATCTTTGCCCTGGCCTATGGCGCCGCCTATGCGCTGAAAGTGCCGCACCGCATTGCCGCCCCCTGTGCCATGATCGGCACGTCAAATTTCTTTGAACTGGCGGTGGCCGTTGCAATCAGCCTGTTTGGCCTGCATTCCGGAGCAGCCCTTGCCACGGTGGTCGGTGTGTTGGTTGAAGTGCCGGTGATGCTGTCACTGGTGGGATTTGCCAATCGAACCCGCGCCCGGTTTGCCTGACATCAGACCGACAATGTTGCCGCCACAGCGCGTTTCCAACGGGCGTATTTTGCCTCCCGTTCCTGGCTGGACATCACCGGGGTGAACCTCTTCTCCAACGCCCACTCCCGAGCAAATCCCGCCTGATCCGGGTAGATGCCCGCCTTCATACCCGCAAGCCATGCAACCCCCAGAGCGGTGGTTTCCAGCACCTCCGGCCGATCCACGGGGGCGCCGATAATATCGGACAGGAACTGCATCGCCCAGTCCGACGCACTCATCCCGCCATCCACGCGCAGCACCTGATCACCGCCATCGCCGCTCCAGTCTGCCACCATGGCCTGCATCAGATCGCGGGTCTGATACCCCACGCTTTCCAGCGCCGCCCTGGACAGTTCCGCCGCCCCGGAATTCCGGGTCAACCCGTAGACCGCACCGCGACAATCAGCGTTCCAATAGGGCGCACCAAGCCCGACAAAAGCCGGCACCAGCACCACGTCCTGCGCCGGGTCTGCCGCCTCAGCCAATGCCTGCGTATCACCTGCCTGATCAATCAGCTTCACCCCGTCGCGCAGCCATTGCACCACCGCACCCGCCACAAAAATCGACCCTTCCAGCGCATAGGTTGGCTTTCCATCAAATTGATAGGCAATGGTGGTCAGCAGGCGGTTCCCGGAGCGGACCGGCGTTTCCCCAGTGTTCAGCAACGCAAAACATCCGGTGCCATAGGTGGATTTCATCATCCCCGGTTCAAAACAGGCCTGCCCCACGGTCGCGGCCTGCTGGTCCCCCGCCACACCAAGGATCGGCAAGGCGGCCCCCAGCAAAGCGGGGTCAGTGACACCAAACGCATCCGCGCAATCCTTGACCTCGGGCAACATGCCCATCGGGATATTCAGAAGCGCGCAGATGGTCTTGCTCCACCGCCCTTTGTGGATATCGTAAAGCAGTGTCCGCGCGGCATTGGTGGCATCTGTGGCATGGCTTTTGCCACCGGTCAGCTTCCAGATCAGATAGCAATCCACCGTGCCAAACAGAAGCTCACCTGCTTCTGCCCTTGCCCGCGCACCATCAACATTGTCCAGGATCCACGCCAGCTTGGTGGCCGAGAAATAGGGATCCAGCAGCAGGCCGGTGCGCCCTGTCACCATCTCCTCATGGCCATCCTCACGCAGGGTCTGGCACAGAGCCGAGGTGCGCCGATCCTGCCAGACAATGGCGTTATAGACGGGTGCGCCGGTGATCCGGTCCCACACCAGGGTGGTTTCGCGTTGGTTGGTGATCCCGATCGCCGCAACATCCGCTGCGGGAACCGCCGCCGTGTCCAAAGCCTCACGGCAGGTTGTCAGAGTGCTCTCCCACAGGTCTGCCGGATCATGTTCCACCCAGCCGGAAGCAGGATAATGCTGTGGGAATTCCTGTTGCGCCACAGCCTGCACACGCATCGCCTGATCAAACACAATGGCACGCGAGGAGGTGGTGCCCTGATCAATCGCCAGAATATGTGACATGGAGACCTCGACTGTTTTCTGTTGTTCCTTATGGGTTTACACCGGGCGGGATATTTTCCCAAACCCTGATTTCATCCGCTCTGCGCGGGCGCTGCCAGATAGGTTTCCATCCAGTTCTGGAGCCGGGAGATCTCATCTTCACTTAAACGCAGGCCAAGTTTGTTGCGTCGCCAGATCACGTCTTCCGCGCTGCGTGCAAACTCTTTGCGGATCAGCCATGTCACCTCACGCGCGGTCAGAGTTGCACCAAAATCCTCACCCAGCTGATCTGCGCTGATGGCATTGCCCAAAACCTGCCACGCTTCTGTTCCGTAGGCCCGGATCAGGCGCCGCGCCCAGAAGGCGGACAGGAACGGGTATTCCGCACACAGCAGCTCGACCAGCCGATCCACCTGATCGACGGCAAAATCCCCCCCCGGCAAGGCCACACCAGCGGTCCACTTGCCGGGAAGTCCCGCAAAATGCGGGGCAAGCTTCTCCAGCGCCGCCTCTGCCAGCCTGCGATAGGTGGTGATCTTGCCGCCAAACACATTCAGAACCGGCACGCCCTCTGCATCATCCAGCGTCAGAACATAGTCGCGTGTGGCCGCAGTGGCGCTTGATGCCCCATCGTCATAAAGCGGACGCACGCCGGAATAGGTCCAGACAATGTCATCACGCGTCACAGAGCGTTCGAAATACTGAGAGGCAAAGTTGCACAGATAGTCCTGCTCGGCCTCGGTGCAGACCGGGCGCGTGTCCGGATCCGCGTGATCCTGATCCGTGGTGCCAATCAGGGTAAAGTCGGTCTCATAGGGAATTGCGAAAATGATCCGCCCGTCCTGCCCCTGAAAGAAATAGCATTTGTCATGGTCAAACAGACGCTTGGTCACAATATGGCTGCCCCGCACCAGACGCACGTTTTCGCGCGAGGGCACATGGATGCGCGACTGGATCACGTCCCCGACCCATGGCCCGCCCGCATTGACCAGAGCACGCGCTTTTTGAACGCGGGTTTCCCCGGTGACCCCATCGCGCAAGGTCACGGCCCAATGCGGTCCGTCTCGCATCGCGGAAACAACTTCGGTGCGCACCAGAATCTGCGCCCCACGCGCTTCGGCATCCCGGGCGTTCAGAACCACCAGACGGGCATCCTCAACCCAGCAATCGGAATATTCGAACGCCTTGGCAAAGCGGTGTTGAAGCGGTTTGCCTTCAGGCCCCTGACGCAGGTTGATCGAGGTGGTGCCCGGCAGGATTTTGCGTCCACCAAGATGGTCATACAGGAACAGGCCCATCCGGATCAGCCAGCCGGGCCGCCGCCCCTTCATCCACGGCATCCCGATGCGCAGCAGCCGGGACACCGGTGTTTCCGCATCAAAACGCATATCGTCATGATACGGCAGCACAAAACGCATCGGCCAGGAGATATGCGGCATCGCCCTGAGCAGGGTTTCGCGCTCAATCAGCGCCTCGCGCACCAGACGCAGTTCAAAATATTCCAGATAGCGCAGCCCGCCATGAAACAGCTTTGTTGACGCCGAGGACGTGGCGGAGGCCAGATCGTTTTTTTCGGCCAGCATCACGGACAAACCCCGTCCAGCAGCGTCGCGGGCAATCCCGGCCCCGTTGATGCCGCCCCCGATGACAAAAAGGTCGCAGATCTCGGGCGTGGAAGAGTTGGGGGAAGAACTGGCCAAGGGGGCTCCTGCGATGCCGTTATTTCATATCCCTGAAACCCTAACACCGAGATTGCGCGATTCTCCACTTCTTTTTTCGCTTTTCTTCGCTTATTGCGCTTTTCGTTCGTTATTGGTGATAATCGTGCCGGCTTTCTCAAAATATGCCGGAAACTCAGGCGGGTTGAAACAATCCGAACAATCCCGCACAATGCGCCAGCTCTTCCCCTCACCAAAGGTGCCCCCATGTCCCTCTCATTTCGCCAGACGGATATTCTTGAAATCGCAAAGACCGATGGGCGGGTTACGGTGGAAGGGCTGGCCGCCCGGTTTGATGTGACCGTGCAAACCATTCGTCGTGATCTGAGCGAGCTTGCTGACGCGGGCAAACTGGAGCGCGTGCATGGGGGGGCGGTGCTGAGTTCGGGCGTGTCCAATATCGGATATGCGGATCGGAGGGGCCTGCATGAAACCGCGAAGGCCGATATTGCCCGCGCCTGCGCCGAGGCGATCCCGGACGGGGCATCCGTTTTCCTGAACATCGGCACCACCACCGAGGCGGTTGCGCAAGAGCTGCTGTCGCATCGGGATCTTCTGGTGGTCACAAACAATCTGAACGTTGCCCAAATACTGGCCGCCAATCCCCAATGTGAGATCATTGTGGCTGGCGGGGTGCTGCGCCGCACCGACGCGGGTCTGGTGGGAAATCTGACCATCGCCGCAATCGAGCAGTTCAAATTCGATTACACCGTGACCAGTTGTTCGGCGCTGGACACGGAGGGCGACATGATGGATTTCGACCTGCAGGAAGTGAATGTCAGCCGGGTGATTCTGTCGAAGGCGCGTCGCTCCTTCCTGGTGGCGGATCATTCGAAATTCCATCGCAGCGCCCCCGCCCGGATCGCCTCTTTGCAGGAGATCGACACCTTCTTCACCGATCAGCCCGTCGCGGAACAGCTTTCTGCGCGTTGTGCCGACTGGCACACGGAGATCCGGGTCTGTGAGGCGTGAGCCCTCCGATCACCTCGACCACAAGCATTGCTTTGCAGCGGGCGGAAACGCTACCCTTCAAAGGCACCAGCTATCGATAGCTCTTACGGCGTTTCGAAACGCTTTACCGGAGGCCTCATGCCACAAAAGATCAAAGCCGTCATATTCGACGCCTACGGCACCCTGTTTGATGTCTTTTCAATCGCCAAACTTGCAGAGGATCTGTTTCCGGGAAAAGGGCGCGAGATGGCGCAAATCTGGCGCGACAAGCAGATCGAATACACACGGTTGCGCACCCTTAGCAACCGCCATGCGGACTTTCGGAAGGTAACGCAGGATGCGCTGGTCTATACCTGCGCGCTGCTTGATCTGGACCTGACAACCGACGCAAGAAACCAGCTGATGGGGCAATATGACAGGCTGGAGGCTTTCACCGAAAACAGGTCTGTGCTTTTGGAGTTGAAGGCAGAAGGCATACCGCTTGCCATCCTGTCGAACGGCACAGCTGACATGCTGCAACGGGTGACGCAGAATGCCGGGTTTTCAGACCTGTTCGACCATGTGCTGAGCGTCGAGAGTGTCGGCAGGTTCAAGACAGCCCCGGAAACCTATCAACTGGGGCCGGATGCGTTCGACCTGCCTGCAGAGAACATATTGTTTGTATCCTCGAATTGCTGGGATGCCTGTGGCGCAACCTGGTTTGGGTATCAGACGATCTGGCTGAACCGGTACGGCCTGCCCCTTGAGCAGCTGGATGTCACGCCCCATCATACCGGCGCGTCCCTGAAGGATGTGGCCGAAATCGTTGCGAACCAAAGCTAAAGCGTTTCGAGATTAACTTGAGACACAAGTTGATTTCGAAACGCCCGCAACATCAGTAGGTTTCGAGCGTTTCGCCTCATTATTGTGTCTCAATAATAAGGCGAAACACTTTAAGGCAAGGCCGTTTCCCCTGCCTCAGGTCAGGTCCAAAACGCTTTAGCCTTCGCCTTTGCAACACGGGTCACCCGCTCACCTTCTCGGCTGTTCAGAAGATCCTTCAACGGCACGGGATGCTCAAACAGATAGCCCTGACCAAAATCAGCGCCGATCTGTGCCAGAAAGGCGCATTGGTTTTCTGTTTCGATCCCTTCAGCGACAACTTGCACGTTCAGGCGATGGGCCATTTCGACCATTGATCGGCACAGGGTTTCGGCCGTGTTATTCCCAGACAGATCGCGCACAAAGGCCTGGTCAATCTTGAGATAGTCGATCTTGTATTTGAGGAAATAGAAAAGCGAGGAATACCCCTTGCCAAAATCATCCAGCGCAAGCTGGAAACCTGCCCGCTGCAGGGTGTCCAGCTTGCCCACCAACGGGCCTTGCGTTTCCAGCAAAGCATTTTCGGTGATCTCGATGATGAACCCATCTCCCCTCTGTCCACTTTCCTCCAGCCTTTGCAGCCAGCTCTGGAAACCCTTTATGGAAGAGATCAACTGCAGCGGGGAAACATTGATGCTGATCTGAAAGGCGTGCCCGAAGCAGCGACGCAATGATGGTAAAGCTTCGCAGCATTGCTCAAACACCAGATCCCCCAGCCGGTCGATCAACCCTGCTTCTTCGGCCAGCGGAATGAACTGCGCAGGCGGCACCTGTCCAAGTGAGTCGCTGTGCCATCTCAACAGGGCTTCCGCCTTGCAGATCTTTCCGGTCTTCAAATCAATGATCGGCTGGAAATGGACATCCATCTGCCTGTTGTGCACCGCCTTTTGCAATGCGGACACGAGGTTCATCTTTTCCACCGCAGCCCGGCGCATTCCGGAACTGAAGGGAACCGCCCGGTTCCGTCCACCCGACTTGGCAACATACATCGCCTGATCCGCGGCCGAGATCAGATCTTCTGCGGTGACCGCATCCGTCGGATAGCGCGCAATACCCAGGCTGCCGGTCAGATGCACCACGTCTTTCTCAATCCCGAACGGGATCGCAATCTCTTCGAGCAAGGTTTCGACAATCTGCGCCTGCTCGGCAATATGGCCCTGATCAAGCACCACAATGAACTCATCCCCTCCATAGCGCGCGATTGTCACCCCCTGATCCAGACAGTTGCGCAGTCGGTCGGAAACGCGTTTCAACACCTGATCGCCGGCCGCATGACCCAACCGGTCATTGACCTGTTTCAACCCGTCGAGATCCATGAACAACAGCGCAATTTCCTTGCGGCCCGCGCTGGCGTCCCGGATCACATCCTCAAGATATTCGCCCAGCGCCGCACGGTTCAGCAGGCCAGTCAACACATCGATATGCGCCTGCTTCCAAATCGTTTCATTTGCCTTCTTCTGAGCGGTCATATCTCGCACCAGAATGACATAGCGATAAGGGGAATGCGTCTTGTCGAAAATGGCGTTGATCGTCAACCAGACCGGAATGGATCGCCCGGCACGACACAGGATCTGCACCTCCCCCCCCCAACCTTTTCCCCCGGCCCTGGCACGAGCAAACCCATTGCGCAGCTTGCGCCGCATCGGGGCGGGCAAGAGTGACCGTAAATTGCGGCCAATCAGGGCCTTGTCATCCTGCCCAACCAGCCTTGTCAATGCCGGGTTGGTTGTCAGAATATGGTGCGCGGCATCGGTAACAATCATACCTTCAGAGCTGCTTTCATACACCATTGCGGCAAGGCGCATTGCCTCCTCTGCATTGCGCCGATTGGTAATGTTACGCACGATGAGAATGGTTTCCCGGCCCCCGTGAACAGGGCAGGCGCGTGCCTCGAAATGGCGTGTCTCTCCGTTGATATCCAGGCTGTAATCCCAACTGACCATATCTTGGCTTTGTTGGTGTCTTTCGATGTTTTCCCGAAATTTCTGCGCAGCCTCCGACGGCAGAAGATCCTCCATATTCCGGCCCAGAAACTCCTCTGGCGGAAACAGGAGGTCATCATGTTCCCGGGCCTTGTAATCCAGAACCAGGTAATTCCGATCCAGACGGAAATAGAGATCGGGCAGGGCATCCAGAACAGCTTCAAGCTGTTCCTGGCGCATGTGCTCTGCCTTCTCTGCCGCAAGACGCCCCCCTTTTGCCTTCGCGAATTCGGCACTCAGAAAGCCGAACTCCTCCACATTGGCAGAGCACGAGGCGTGAGGGGCCCACACCGCGTCATTCGCAACTTCCTGTTTCAGGTCCTGCAGGGGTTGCAAGATTGCCCGCTGCGTCACATGCCTGACCAGCCAAAGAAGGCCCCCGCCGAACCCAAAAAGCAGGGCCAGACCGAGGAACGCCCGCCAGTTGGCAACGGCAAGTGCGGCATCAATTGGCAGCCCCACACCCACGTAAAGCACGGCCCCCGCATCATCCTCAAACACGCGCTCGTGGCGAAACAGGCGGCGCTGACCATCAGGTCCTGCGACAACGCCATTCCTCTCGGCCCCGTTCTGTCCCCGCCCCCCCTCGGGCGGTGGCGGGGCTTGCCCCAATACCTCTCCGCGTCGAGGCGCAAGGGCCACAACGCGTTGCGCCTCCTCAACCACATAGGAAATGACAGCCTTCGGCGCGGTTAACAGATCGCGCTGCGGCGCCCATCGCTTCGGTGAGGCCGCCGCAACCACCACGCCAACAACCGGCCCATCCGCCCCGTCCGACTGGATCGGATACGCAAAAGTCATGTCTGGCAATCCCGCCGCGCGCTCCCCCTGCATCTCCTCCCGCATCATGGACACCGAAAAACGGCGCTGGTCCCGGGCCTGACGAAAATAGGGCCTGTCCTGCACATTGACAGCGCGGGGCGGCGCAGGGGCATTGCATAAAAGTTCCCCATCCGCGCGCGCCACCGCAAGGTTGTCATAGGTCGGGTTCAGATCAACCACCTCAGCAAGGAACGCTGAGCATTGCTGGGCATCCCGCACCTGCGGGGAGCGCGCCAGCCGCATCAGAAACTGTCGCGCTTCATCCATGAACTGCTTTTGCTCCAACGCCAGGGCGCCAGCAGTCCGCTCTGCCTGTTCACCGATCCCGATCAGGACCTCTCGACGTTCAAAAAAGGCCTGCAGAACAACCAGAACCACCGTAGGCAAAGCCAACAGCAACAGAACGGATCTGAGGCGGGCGTGGAGCGTTTTCATTGTAAATTATACTCAAAAACTTTGAACAATCCTAAAAGCTGCCCCAAACAACGCAACCCAAGATTTAAAACCCTTCACGAATACACGGGAAGTGGCGTGCGATAGACACGGGGCATGTGCGGGCTAAAACAGGGGGAAAAGAAGGCCAGCCGCCCACCGATACAAGATCGGTAGCGGCCTCATTTTGCACCTAGATGCAGTCAGACGGCTGGCAGTATGTGCGGCTCGCCCATGACCGTTCCTTCACGGGACATTGCACATGATCGTTCCCGGTGGCTGCTGGCCTCACCCAAAGACAGCAGGATTGGAAACGAAGAGGCCGCATTCCGTGTTTGCGATGACAAACGCGTCCCGAAGGACGGAAAATGCGTCGGCGCCAGCCGGACAAGGGACGCAGCCAGCTGGCGCCTGACCCACGAACCTGCCGGTAAAACTCGATTTCGCGAATGACGTGTGGGAGGTCGAAATCGCAGGAGAGAGTGGCAAGACGGGGTGTTCGAGATGAAAGAAGCGGGGACAATCGGCCTATGTCGTCTGCACCGGGCAAACCCGGAGCGCTCCACGTACCTTTGGGGTGACCCCATCAATTCCTCCTTGCTGAAGGCCGCAAGACTTCACCCCACGGCCGGTGTAAACCTACCTGCAGCATGACGAGCTTTCCCCGGTGCGTTCTTAACGAAAGTCAAGATTGTCGCAGTTCGTGAAACTTTTTTGATCGGGGGAAATCGACGGGAAACTGGCATCATACCTGCACTCTGTCGGAAAAATGGCGGAGCCGTTTACACATATTATCCGCGCGCGCGTGACGCGATCCGGTTAATTGGCCAGATTTTCGGTCAATGCCGGGTCACGCACGAAAGTTCAAATTTTCGTTAGCCTCGTTGACAAATGTCAAGACTCACCAAGGCCCCACCGCTCATCTTTCCCTCAGCCTTACCAAGCAAACGGAGAGTGATCATGTCACTTGGAATCACCAATAAAACACGCCACACGCTAGGGATCGGTTTCGCAATCCTGCTCGGCAGCGTCGCTCTGCCGGCTGTTGCTGAAGGTCCGACCCTGAGCGAGGAAGCATTTGAAGCTTCGAAACAACTCTACTTTGAGCGTTGCGCCGGTTGTCACGGCGTTCTGCGCAAAGGCGCCACCGGTAAAAGCCTTGAGCCGGTTGTGAAGAAAAAGAACGCCGACGGCACCGAGACCATCAGCGGCACGCTGAAACTGGGCCAGGAACGCCTGGAGAAAATCATCTCCTGGGGGACCGAAGGCGGCATGAACAACTTCTCGGACATCATGTCTGAGCAAGAAATCAAGGACATGGCGACCTACATCCAGATGGATCCGCCGAAGCCGCCAGAAATGTCGCTTGCTCAGATGAAACAGACCCGCAAGGTCTATGTCGAAGAAGCTGACTACCCGACCGAGCCGCTGCACGGCCGCAACTGGGAAAACTTCTTCGTTGTCATCGAGCGTGACGTAGGCAAGGTGGCCGTGATCGACGGCGACACCAAAGAAGTTCTGGCACACATCCCGACCGGTTATGCTGTGCACGTGCTGAAAGCCTCTGAGCACCACAAACTGGAAGAGCCGGAAAACCCGGGTCGCTTCTGGTACACCATGGGCCGCGACGGCAAAATGACCAAGATCGACCTCTGGCAGACGCCGGACAAGATGCTGGTTTCGGAAGTTACCATTGGCTATGACGCCCGTGACGTGGCTGTATCCGGCGACGGTAAATACGTGATTGGTGGCGCTTACTGGCCTCCGCACTTCGCCATCGTTGATGCAATGACCATGGAACCGCTGAAAGTTGTTTCGACCCGCGGTGTGAACGTTGACGGTGACTATGTGGAAGAAGCCCGCGTGGCAGCCATCTACACCACCCCGAACGAACCGACCTGGATCGTTGCCGTGAAAGAACTTGGCCAGCTGTGGCAAGTTGACTACTCGGACCTGGACAACCTGCGCATCGACAAGATCAACTCGGCCAAGTTCCTGCACGATGGCTTCTTTGATCCGACCGGTCGTTACTTCCAGATCGCTGCAAACGCATCGAACAAAATGGTTGTTGTCGACACCAAAGAGCGCAAGCTTGAGGCCCTGATCGACACTGCTGCCCTGCCGCACCCCGGCCCGGGCGCCAACTGGAACGACCCGAACTGCGGTCCGGTGGCTGGCACCACCCACCTCGGCGCAGGTACTGTGACCGTTTGGGGCAACGACCCCGAAGGCACCCCGGACAAAGCCTGGAAAACCTGCTACGAGGTTGAAACCGACGGCCCGGGCCTGTTCATCCGGACGCACCCGAACTCGGATTACATCTGGGCTGACCAGACCAAAACTCCGGATCTCGAAGTGCAGCAATCGGTTCAGGTCATCTCGAAAGAGACTGGTGAGATCGTGAAAACGATCCAGATTACCGAAGAAGAAGGCAACGTTGCTGTTCACTTCGAATTCAACCAGGACGGCACCGAGGTTTGGGTTTCGAAATGGAACCGCGCAACGTCGAAAGAGCCGAATGGCGAAATGGTCATCTATGACGCCAAAACTCTGGAAGAGATCGGCCGCGTGAAAGGGCTCTATGCTCCGACCGGTAAGTTCAACGTCTACAACCGTTCGAACCACGTGACCTAAGTCAAGACATCGCCCCCTAGGGCGAGCCTATAAAGGGGCGGGCTTTACGCCCGCCCCTTTTTTTGGCGCCCCTCACGCGCCCAACAAAACCAAACACAGCCAAACGGAGCCGGGACATGACCCAGACCAACGGTGCTGAACCGAAAAAGCCAATTTGGCGACGCTACTTCCTTTGGGGAATGCCCGTTGCCGGAATCGCCGGTGTCTTTGTCGCCGGGATCATCTTCTGGGGTGGTTTCAACACCGCCATGGAAGCAACCAACACAATGCCATTCTGCATCTCGTGCCACGAGATGGAGGATTACGTTTATGAAGAATACAAAGGCACGATCCACGATGTGAACCGATCGGGCGTCGGCGCGGTCTGTTCCGACTGTCACGTGCCAAAAGACTGGACCCACAAGATCATCCGCAAGATCAAAGCCTCGAAAGAGGTTTGGGGCAAGCTGACCGGCACGATCTCGACCCCCGAGAAGTTTGATGCCAAACGCCTGCATCTGGCGATGAACGAATGGGAGCGGATGAAGGCCACCGACTCGCGCGAATGCCGTAACTGTCACGATTTCGAATCGATGATGCCGGAATTCCAGCGACCGCGTGCACGCCAACAGCACTTGAACGCCATGTCCACGGGTCAGACCTGTATCGACTGCCACAAGGGCATCGCACACAAGAACATTCGTGACCGGGCCGAAGATGAATATCTCGAAGTTCTCGAGGCTCCGAACCCGGATTTCATCCGTGAAATTCCGAAGGAGTATATGGAGAGCCTTGCACGGGTAGAAGCCAAGGAAGCCGCCGAAGCAGAAGCCGCAAAGGCCGCAAAAGCAGCCGAGCAAGAGGCCTTGCAGGCGCGAATCGCCGCGGCAGTTGATGCAGCAGTGGCTGAAGAGCGCGCGCTGGCAGCTGGGGAAGCCCCGGCAGCAGCCGACGGTGGCGCAGATGTGGCCCCCGGCATTGACTGGGCCGCTGTCCCGTCGACCGACCTGACCCTGTTCTATCCGGGACAAGCCTCGTTTGAATGGGTGCAGAACGGTAAACAGCACGGCGGTGCACGCCCGCTGACCCAGGGTGGCGATCAATGCACCACCTGTCACGCCAAAGAACTTGACGCGATCGGCGGCAAGATCGTTGCTGGCGGTGGCGGCAAGAAAGATGAGCTGGAACCGACCCCGATCCCGGGCAAGCCGGGCATCATCAGCGCAACCCTGAAAGCTGCCCATGATGCGGACAACATGTATGTCCAACTCAGCTGGGCAGATACCGGTCACAACCCCGCCCCCTTCGTGGATGGTGGCAAGATGGACCCGGAAAATCAGGTCAAA
This sequence comes from Aliiroseovarius crassostreae, assembly GCF_025137635.1. Lineage (NCBI taxonomy): Bacteria > Pseudomonadati > Pseudomonadota > Alphaproteobacteria > Rhodobacterales > Paracoccaceae > Aliiroseovarius > Aliiroseovarius crassostreae. Next base: position 2,701,559 of record NZ_CP080772.1, read on the forward strand.
GTGGCCATGATGATCTCTGGTGACAGTGTCGAAATGGGCGATCAGGTCGGCTGCTGGGCCACCTGCCATGCAGACAACACCTACATGCCGTTTGATCCGGGCGCAGATGCGATTGCCGCCAATGATACTGTGGCCGCGCAACTGCAGGCTCAGGGGTCGATCACCAAATACCTGTCGCAAACCCGCACCAAGATCGAGATCAAGGGGCGTCGCGGCAAGGCACAAGGTGGCTGGGATCAGTTGAAGTCACCGGAAGAGATCGAGCAGATGCTGGCAGATGGAACCTTTATGGACCTGATGCGAGTCTATGCCGACGGCTCTGCCTCAAACGGCTATCTTCTGGATCGCCGGGTGCAGAATGACGGTGAGATCACCGCCTCTGCCAACCTGTCCGGCGGTATGTGGACCGTCACCTTCGCCCGTCCGCTGGCCGGTGCCGTAGGCGACGTTGCTCTGGAAGCAGGCAAAACCTACACGGTTGGCTTTGCCATCCATGACGACTTTGCCTCAGCGCGCTTCCACCATGTCACGCTGAACACCACCATGGCCCTGGACAACGCAGACGCCCAGATCAACGTGGCTGGACAATAACCCCCAGAGGGTTGGCCGGATCCCCCTCCGGCCTGCAACCGGGCCCCGCATCACGCGGGGCCCGTTTTGTTTGATACCTCCCTGAAACCCGTATAGATTTGCACTTGGACTTCTCTGTGCGTTCCCACAGATCAAAGCGTTCTATGATGCGAAGACGACCCACCCAGCGGCTTTTCATCACCCACAGGAGAACAATGATGCAGATGACGAAATCCCTACCGATCCTGTTGCTGACCTGTCTGGCCGCGGCCCCGACCTGGGCCAAGGAAAAGGACATGGCAAAGATCTGCGGCGAAGCCGAAGAGCGATACGTCGAACTGTTCGGCCATCCGTCTTCCGAAGAAGAAGGGGTGACGGTTGTGAAGATGTATAAATACAGCTTCTGCCCGGTTGACCTGACCGTCCCGCTCGGAACCACCGTCCGCTGGGTCAATGTGGACAAACGCACCAGCCATTCGGTGATCGTGAAAGGCTCCGGCGAACCGGAAAGCGACCGCGCCTTTCCGGAAGAGTTCCTTGAATTCACCTTCCTGACCGACGGCCCGCAGGAGATTCTTTGCGGCCCCCATTGGGAAACCCAGGACATGATTGGCCGCATTACCGTTGATACATCCGGCAATTGAACCGGTTTTGGGGAAATATTTTCACCGTTAACAAGCGCAGCCGCCCAAAAACCGGGCCACCTTAACACATGTCAAGGAATCACACCGACGAGCCGTTAATTCTGTGGTCATAAAGCCTGGCCCTCAAAGGCTCCGTTCTCATCGCTGCCCCTCACCCCCACCCACAGGCAGCCATGTCGCCAAACCGGAGAGGGTCCGGCGTCCAGCCATCCATAGGACGAGCGAGACCAGATATGACGGGTAAAGTATATCTCATCGGCGCGGGGCCCGGCGACCCGGAGCTAATGACAATGAAGGCCGTGCGCCTGCTGCAAGAGGCGGATGTCGTGGTCTATGACCGGCTGGTCTCAGACGAAATCATCGCCATGTCTCCGAAACAGGCCAAGATGATTTTCGTTGGAAAATCTGCCCATAATCACCCGGTGCCCCAAGACGAAATCAACGCCATTCTCGTGCGTGAGGCCAAGGCGGGCAACAATGTGGCCCGGATCAAAGGCGGCGACCCGCTGATCTTCGGGCGCGGGTCCGAAGAGGCGGCAGACCTGGCCGCTGAGGGTGTGGAGTGCGAATATGTTCCGGGGATCACCGCAGCCCAGGGCGCCGCATCTATTTCCGGCGTGCCGCTGACCCATCGCGATTTGGCCACCGGCGTGCAATATGTCACCGGCCACCGCGCAAGAGACGAAAAGCTTGACCTCGACTGGAAACGTCTGGCCGATCCGATGACCACGCTGGTGGTCTATATGGGCGTGGCCAATATTGGTCAGATCGCCGTTGGTCTCATGACCGAAGGGCTGGATCCCGCCACCCCGGTTTTTGCGATTTCCCGCGCGACCACACCTGATGAACGCCGCATGGTCTCTACGCTAAACCGGGTGGCACAGGATGCCCGTGACGCCGGTTTGAAGCCCCCTACCCTGTTTATCATCGGGCGCGTGGTCTCACTTTACCAATCCGAACAGGTGGAGCCCGAAGGGATCTCTGCCAATGGCTAATGCGCTGCCCCCTCTCTCCCTATTGCCCGCAATGGCGATTGCGGCACTGGCGGCGCTTACCCCCCCGGTCGCATTGGCAGGCAGTGCCGGTGCGGATCGGGGGCTGAATACCGAAGAGCTGAAGCGCCTGGTGCACCAGGACTGCGGGTCCTGTCACGGGCTGACGCTCAAAGGGGGGCTTGGCCCCGATATCCGTCCGGAAAACCTCACCCATTACGACCCGGACATTCTGGAAATGGTGATCCTTGACGGGATCCCGGACACGGCGATGCCGCCATGGCGCCCCCTCATCACCCAAGAGGAAGCCCAGTGGATCGCCCTTTACCTTTTGAATGGAGACGCGCAATGAAACCGTTCCGCACCGCGCTCGCACTTTCATTTCTGATGACCACCACGGCGCTGGCCGAAACCAGGACCATCGCCACCGGCGATCTGGGGCTGGTGATCGAGCGCGCCAAGGGGTCGGTGGTTCTGGTCGATCAGTCCGATCGCGCCGCCCTTGCCCGGATCGAAGGGCTGGGTGACCTCAGCCACGCATCAATGGTGTATTCACCGGATGAGCGTTATGCCTATGTGTTTGGACGTGACGGGGGCCTGACCAAGGTCGATATCGTCGAGCGCAAAGTGGCCAACCGCGTTGTTCAGGGGGGCAATTCGATCGGCGGCGCCATCTCTGACGATGGAAAGCTCGTGGCGGTGTCAAACTATGAACCCGGCGGCGTGAAGATCTTTGACGCGGACACGCTGGACCTCGTCGCCGATATTCCCACCGGGTCGAAAACCATTGGCCTTGTGGATGCGCCGGGTCGCCGTTTCGTCTTTACCATGTGGGACACCGGGGAGACCTGGATTGCCGACATGTCGGCCGTGGCCACGGGGGGCGAAGCCCAGATCACCAAGATCCCTGATATGGGCAAAAACCCCTATGATGCGCTGGTCACTGCCAATGGCCGCACCTATATCACCGGACTGTTTGGTGAGGACGGGCTGACTGCGCTGGACCTTTGGGATGAGACACCCGAACCGATCCGTGTGCTGCCGAATTATGGCCGCGGACAAGAAGAAATGCCCGTCTATAAAATGCCCCACCTCGAAGGCTGGGCGCATACCGGCGCCGAGTTTGTGTTGCCCGCTGTGGGCCATCACGAGGTTCTTTGGATCGATGCAAACTCGCTTGAGGAAACTGCGCGCACCAAAACCTATGGCCAGCCTGTTTTTGCGATGGCGCGCCCCGACGGGCGGCAGGTTTGGGTGAACTTTGCCCACCCGCTGAATGACACGATCCAGGTGATCGACAGCGTCTCGAAAGAAATCATTCACGAATTCAAACCCGGCCCCGCCGTGCTGCACATGGAATTCACCCCGCGCGGCAATGAAATCTGGGTCTCGGTGCGCGATGAAAACAAGGTCAAGATCTACGACACGCGCACGTTTGAGCTGTTGCGTGAAATTGAAGCCGACAGCCCTTCAGGCATTTTCTTTACCGCCCGCGCCCACCGCACGGGGCTGTGACCCGTGGACCATTTTGATGACATTGACCGCGCCCTCTTGGACGGGTGGCAACGGGAGTTCCCCCTCTCGCAGCGCCCGTTTCAGGCCATTGGCAGCGCGTTGGGCATTGGCGAAGATGCCGTTCTGAGCCGATATGCACGCCTGCTTGATGACGGGCAGATCAGCCGGATCGGCGCCACCTGCGCACCCAACACTGTTTCGGCCTCGACACTTGCCGCCGTGGCAGCACCCGAAGACCAGATCGAAGAGATCGCTGCCCTGATCAATGAAGAAGACGGCGTGAATCACTCCTATCTGCGCGAAGATATCTGGAACATCTGGTTTGTCATGACCGGCCCGGATCGCGCAGATGTGGACGCGGCACTGGAGCGGATCAGTGAACGCACCGGGCTGCGGGTGCTTGATCTGCGGCTGGTGCGCCCGTTCAACATTGACCTTGGCTTCAAACTGACCGGCAAGGGTGAGGCAATGCCGCCCGCCCGCAAGGTGGACCGCTCTGTTTTGACAGAGGGCGACCGGCCGATCATGGCGGCGCTGTCCTCGGGCATGCCCCTCTCTGCGACACCCTATATCGACCTTGCCACCGAACTGGGCCGGGACGAAGAGGATCTTCGTGCGCGTATCCGCATCCTGCAAGAGGCCCGGCTTATCTCACGCCTGGGGGTGATCGTGCGCCACCGCAAACTGGGCTGGTCCTCAAACGCAATGGTGGTCTGGGATGTGGACGCAGATCAGATTGGCGAGATCGGCCCGAAACTGGCCGCGCAAAAGGGCGTGACGCTCTGCTATGAACGTCGCCCGGTCGAGGACGTCTGGCCCTGGCGCCTTTACACCATGTTCCACGCAAAATCCCGCGAAGTGGCGTTGGAAAATATTGAGAGGGCGGCCAGCCTGCCTGAGCTTTCCGGCACGGGCCGGAAGGTGCTCTTTTCCACCCGCTGCTTCAAACAGAAAGGGGCGCTGATCGACCGCGCCCGCAATACGGAGGTCCCCGCATGACTTTGGACCAGATTGACCGCCAGATCATCAACGCGCTGCAAGATGACCTGCCCATGACCCACCGCCCGTTTCAGCCGCTGGCTGACGATCTGGGCATCACCGAGGCCGAGCTTCTGGACCGGATCCGCACCATGAAAGATGCCGGTGTCCTGACCCGCTTTGGGCCGTTCTTTGATGCCGCTGCCATGGGGGGGGCCTTCTGCCTTTGCGCCATGGCCGTGCCCGAGGACAAATTTGAAGCGGTCCTAACAAAGGTCAATGCACATCCTGAGGTGGCGCATAATTATGAACGCAAGCATTCGCTGAACATGTGGTTTGTTCTGGCCTGCGAAACGCCCGAAGGGATTGGCCAGATCGCGGATGTGATCGAAGGGGAAACCGGACTGACGGTCCACCAATTCCCCAAACTGCAGGAATTCTACATCGGCTTCCGGGTGGCGGCATGACTATCGACGCAACAGACCGCAAGATCATTGAGGTAACCCAGTCGGGTCTGCCGCTCTCGCCCACGCCCTATGCTGATCTGGGGGCCATTCTTGGACTGGATGAAGCCGAAATCATGGAGCGGATCACCGCGATGAAGGACAGCGGCGTGATCCGCCGCATTGCTGCCGCCCCCAATCACTACAAGCTGGGGATGACCGCAAACGGGATGAGCGTCTGGGATGTGGCGGACGATCAGCTGACGGAGCTGGGCCAGAAGATCGGCGCACTTCCTTACGTGACCCATTGCTATGAACGCCCCCGGGCACTGCCCGACTGGCCCTATAACCTGTTTGCCATGATCCATGGCGAAACCGCAGGCGAAGTGGAAGAGAAACGCGCCGAAATCACCAGCATTCTGGGTGACGCGCTGCGCGGCAAAGACATTCTCTATTCCACCCGCATTTTGAAAAAGACGGGGCTTCGGCTTCGTAAGAAAGGGTGAACCAATGTTCCGCCTGACCGAATATATGAACCAACTTGTCAATCCGACCCCGGTGCGCCAGCGCCGCGGTTCGGGAATGGTGAAGCCGGTGGTGATCTGGAACCTGACCCGCCGGTGTAACCTGCGGTGTCGTCACTGCTATACCGTGTCGGCGGATGTGAATTTCCCCGGCGAGCTCGATGAAGCGCAGGCCATGAACGTGCTGGACGACCTGGGGGATTTCAAGGTCCCGGCGCTGATCCTTTCAGGCGGCGAGCCGCTCGACAGCCCCTATCTGTTCCCACTGGCGAAAGCCGCGCGGGACAAGGTGCGTGTGCTGGCGCTGTCCACAAACGGCACCAAGATCTTTGGTGAAACCGCCGACAAGGTGGCCGAGATCGGGTTTGACTATGTAGGTATCTCGATCGACGGGATCGGCGAGACAAATGACTGGTTCCGCGGTGTGAACGGCGCCTATGATGCCGCCGTGCGCGGTGTGCGCGAGCTGAAGAAGCGCGGCGTGAAGGTGGGGCTGCGTTTTTGCCTGACCGAAGGCACCCAGCACCACCTGCCGGATCTGCTGAAGCTTTGTGACGACGAAGGGGTGGACAAGTTTTACCTCTCGCACCTGGTTTACGCCGGGCGGGGCGACAAGCACCGTGGCGAAGATGCGCATCACCAGATGACCCGCAAAGGGTTGGACATGCTGCTGGAACGCGCCTGGCAGGCTGTATCGGAAGACAAGCCACTGGACATCGTGACCGGCAACAATGACGCCGATGCGGGCTATTTCCTGCAATGGGCAGAGGAGCGGTTTGACGCCGACAAGGTGGCCAATCTGCGCGAACACCTGACCGCCTGGGGGGGGAACTCCTCTGGTCTGGGCGTCGCCAATATCGACTATCTGGGATATGTGCACCCCGACACCTACTGGTCCGATTACACCATTGGCAATGTGAAGAAGAAGAAGTTTTCCGAATGGTGGACCAGCGATGACCAGATGCTGGCCACATTGCGCACCCGCCCGCGCCCACTGAAGGGACGTTGCGGCGCGTGCAAGATCAAGGATATCTGCGGCGGCAACACCCGCATTCGCGCCTTGCAGGTGACCGGTGATCCCTGGGCGGAAGATCCCGCCTGTTACCTTACAAATGACGAGATCGGCGTGGCCGATGCCGAACGTCTTGAAACCACTCCGTTCCGAGGAAAGAGCAATGACCCGAAACATCAGTTCTTTTAAACGCTCGCGCGCATGGCTGGTCGGTCTCGGGGCATTGGTGCTGAGTGGCACCGCAAGCGCCGATCCGGTCGCGGATTACAAGGAATATTGTGCCGATTGCCATCTGGAAAACCGTCTTGGCGCCGCTGGCCCCGCCTTGATCCCGGAAACGCTCAAGCGCATGAGGGGACCAAAAATCGAAGCGGTCATCCGCGAAGGGCGCGTTGCCACCCAGATGCCCGGATTTGGCGAAGACCTGTCGGATGAGCAGATCAAGGCGCTGGCGGAATACCTCAAATCTCCGCTGGATGAGATCCCGCCCTGGGGCAAAGACGAGATCATGGCCAGCCGCATGTTGAACGAAGACTATGTGGCCGCCCCTGCGCCGGTCTGGAAATCCGATCCGATGAACATCACGCTGGCGGTGGAAACCGGTGATCACCACGTGTCGGTTCTGGATGGCGATACCTTTGAACGGCTTGATCGTTTCGCCACACCTTTCGCCGTGCATGGCGGACCGAAATTCAGCCCGGATGGGCATTATGTTTTCATCATGTCACGCGATGGCTGGGTGCAGAAATATGACATCTGGTCTTTGCAGGAGGTTGGCCGGGTTCGGGCGGGCCTGAACAGTCGCAACATCGCCATGTCGGGCGACGGGAAATGGCTTGCGGTGGCCAGCTATCTGCCCAATTCACTGACCATCCTGTCGACCGAAGACCTGTCAGTGGCCGAGGTGCATGAGGTCGTGGGCAAGGATGGCACCCCCTCGCGCGTGTCTGCCGTCTATCAGGCGCCCCCCCGCGAAAGTTTCGTTCTGGCGCTGAAGGACGTGCCGGAAATCTGGGAAGTGTCCTATGCAGAATACCCGGATATGAACTATTTTGCCGGCGGGCTAGCCCATGACTGGAAGATCGAAGGCCCGGTTCCACAGGAAACCAGATTTCCCATCCGCCGGATCACCACGCCGGATTTCCTGGATGATTTCTTCTTTGACCAGTCTTACGAATACGTGATGGGCGCATCACGCGAAGGGGCCGGAGGGTTGGTGATCGATTTGGTGATTGGCCAGAAAGTCGCTGATCTTGACCTGCCCGGCATGCCGCATCTCGGGTCTGGGATCACGTGGAAACGCGGGGACCGAACCGTGATGGCCACCCCGCATCTACGAGATGGAACCGTGTCTGTCATCGACATGGAAAGCTGGGAGACCGTGAAGCAGATCAAGACGGAAGGGCCCGGGTTCTTCATGCGCAGCCATGAAAACTCGCCTTATGTCTGGGCGGATGTGTTCTTTGGCCCCAACAAGGACAAGATGCATATCATCGACAAGGAAACGCTTGAGATCGTCAAAACGCTTCAACCCGTCCCCGGCGCGACCGTGGCCCATGTTGAGTTCACCAAGGATGGCAGCCACGCGCTGGTATCAGTTTGGGAAGACAAAGGCGAAGTATTGATCTATGACGCAAAGACGCTGGAAATCGTAAACCGCCTGCCCATGCGCAAACCATCAGGGAAATATAATGTCTGGAACAAAATCACCTTCTCCGAAGGCACCAGCCACTGATGAAGACCAAGCACCGATCGAGGCGCTGATCGTTTCACACGGCCAGCCCTCGGACCCGGAACCGGCGGAAGAGGCGCTGGCGGAATATGCAGCCGTTATTCAGGCGGCTCTCCCGGATCATGTGATCCGTTCGGCCACTTTGGCAGCCCCCGGAAAACTGGAGGCGCAGCTTGCACAAATGGAAGATGGGGGGGTCATTTACCCCCTTTTCATGGCAGATGGCTGGTTCGTGCGCACCGCCCTGATCAAACGGATTTCAGAAGCGGCGCTTGGGATTGTGGTCAGCATCATGCCCCCCTACGGTCTGGCTTCGTCCCTGCCAAAAGTAGCCGCGGAAAATGTCCGCAAAGAACTGGCCGCAACCGGATCGGACAAATTGCTGGTGGTGGCCCATGGGTCAGCATTTGGTGACGCCCCTGCCGCCTCGGCCCGCCTGTTCACAGACCGGCTACAGGCCGAGTTGCCAGACCTCGCGATCGAACTTGGCTTTCTGGAACAGGAACCATCAATCGGCGATAAGGCCAAGGCCCTGGGACCCGGCGCAATCTGCCTGCCGTTCTTTGCCATGAAGGGTGACCATGTGCGATTGGACGTTCCCGCAGCTTTGAAGATGGGAGGGTTTGAGGGGACCATCATGCCATCCATCAGCCATATCGAAGGTGCCGAGCAAATTGCCATCGACGCCTTGAGCCTGGCACTTTCCAAGCGGCGTCGCGGTTAAAAAACGGCCTCGGATGCTTCGCTCGTCCTAAACGCTTTAGGTATCTTGCGCGCCATCCCCCAAACCGTTTCCGGGTTGCGGGACATTCGTGACGGGCCAGCCTTCACGCTGCCCGTCCCCCCCCCAGAAACAGGATCGCCGCTTCAGTCCGGTTGCGCACGCCAAGCTTGTTGATCACATGGTGGATATGAAGCTTGATTGTATGTTCGGACAGATCAAGCTCGGTTGCGATGGTTTTATTGGGCTTGCCCTCGGACACAAGAGCCAGAACTTCCCGTTCCCTTTCGGTCAACTCGGAAAGACCGGCATCAGCATTTGCGATCCGCAGACTGTCTTCCGGTCCGCCGGACATATCCGCCACCATCTCAACCGGAATGAATTTCCCGCCACATAGCAGCAGGCGCAGAACTGACAGCCAGATGTCAAACTGCAACCCCATGGGCAAATAGCTGACCTCGCATTGATCCCCCTGCCCGGATAGTTTCTGAAAAACGGAAACCGCCAGCTTGGCATCCCGATAGCCGAGGACGACCTGACATGTTGCTTCTAGCTCTTGGAACATTTCCAGAAGATCACCCAGTTGACCCGCAAGGGCTTCTTCCACGATGACCGCAATCAGGTTTCCTTGGGCGGCTTTGGAAGTCCTGAAATCGGCGATCGTATCATATCGTTTGAACGCAACCCCTTCAAATTCGATATTGGCAATCCGAATAATCTGGTCTGAGAAACTCAAAGAGCTCCCGACAAAAGCAACGCTTGGTTGGGTTGCTTCCTCTGAAACGTAATCTTTCGACGCAAACGCGCTATTCTCCCCACGAAACATATACCATCTCCCTAAAATCGTTTGACAGCAGCGACTTCTCGACAGGACAAATTCTGTCTCGAAATATCGATTGGCCTTAAAATGGCTAAGATACTTAACAATAATTAATAGTTTAGACGGTGATATGCGTTCGACAACTTGTCTAAAAGGTTAGTCAAAAAAGGCTATTTTTCGCAGAATACCAGTTCATTTGATTAGTATGGATATCCTGTCAGAAGGTTATTTATTCATAATTTCATATACTTGTATAAGGCATTCCCTCAAAAACAGGCAAACCAGCATTGAGGATACTGGCAAAGGACAACTGATTCTTTCCAACCCCTCTGAAACCCGCATTTCAACAGGTATTGCTCGATTCTACCCCCCTCCCAAAACCTGTGATCAGGGGGTTTTGCCAAATCCGTGCATGCGTTGTGACCATTGATACGCCACCATCAACCCTTTCATCCGCGGCAGAAGCAAAAGCGACGAAACGACCGCGATCGCCGAAAGCCAAAGGGCGAAAAACAGCGGTTCAGGTTTGAACTGCGTGTAGATGAAGTGCAGGGCAAACCCCAAAATGTGGCCAACAATCAGGATGGTCAGATAGGCCGGTCCATCGTCTGCACGCTGGTGGAACAATTCCTCACCGCATTCTGCACATTGGTCATTCACCTTGAGATAGGAGTGCAACAGTTTACCCTTGCCACATTTCGGGCAGCGCAGCCGCAACCCTTTGGCAACCGCGGGCTTCCAGGGGCGCTCATTGTCTGCGGCTATTTCGCAATCCATCGTCACATTCCTTTCGCAAGGCAAACCGTACCATCAGCTCACCCGGTTTTTCTTAACGTGTTTTGTTTTTTCTGCCAAAACAATTTCACCACGCCCTCTGCACCGAAGGCCGCAGCGTTACATTTTGCGAAACCGGGCTCAGCGGTCTAAACCGATCCCACAATCCATGAGGACCGAGATGAGCGACAAACTCCTATTCGAACAGGACGGCCATGTGGCAACCCTGACCCTGAACGCCCCGGAAACCCGCAATGCCCTGACCGATCAGGAAATGATGGACGCCATTATCGATGCCATGGCGAGGATCAACGGGGACATGTCGATCCGATGCGCAATTCTGACAGGCGCGGGAAAGGCGTTTTCCTCAGGCGGCAACCTCAAAGACATGCGGGATCGCAGTTCAATCTTTGCGGGCAACGCGTTGGAGATCCGCAACGCCTATAAATCGGGCATCCAGAAAGTGGCCCGTGCGGTCTGGGATTGCGAAGTGCCCATGATCGCCGCCGTGAACGGACCGGCCTATGGGGCGGGCTGCGATCTGACCTGCATGTGCGACATCCGTTTGTGCTCGGACAACGCCGTCTTTGCCGAGAATTTTGCCCGCGTTGGCCTGATTGCCGGAGATGGAGGGGCATGGTTGCTGCCCAGACAGATCGGGCTATCCCGCGCGGCGGAAATGACATTTACCGGGGAACCTATCTCAGCCCAGCTTGCGGCAGAATGGGGGCTGGTCAGCAAGGTGACCACCGCCGAGGACCTTCTGCCCGAAGCCAAGTCACTGGCCCAGCGCATCGCCTATAACCCTCCGCAGCAACTCCGTCTGAACAAACGCCTTTTACGCGAGGGGATGAACCTGCGTCTGGATCAATTGCTGGAACTGGCCGCCATCTATCAGGGGGAATGTCACCAGACAGAAGACCATGAAGAGGCCGTCAACGCCCTGCTGGAGCGGCGCTCGGCCGTCTTCAAAGGTCAGTAAATGCGCCCGGTCCTCTATTCCTTTCGACGTTGCCCCTATGCCATTCGCGCCCGCCTCGCGATTGCCAGCGCCGGCACCCAGGTCGAGCTGCGTGAAATCCTCTTGCGTGATAAACCCCCTGCATTTCTGGCCAAGTCGCCCAGCGCCACCGTCCCTTGTCTGGTCACGGAAGACGGGGTGATTGACGAAAGCCTGGACATTATGAAATGGGCTTTGGATCAGTCAGACCCGGAAGGTCTGCTGCAAATGCCACAGGAGGGTCACGCCCTGATTGCCCGGTTTGACGGCCCCTTCAAAAAGGCACTGGACCATACAAAATATGCCGTCCGGCACCCGGATCGTGACCCGGAGGCAGAGCGCACACGTGCCATGGAAATCATCGGTGAGCTGACCGAGTCGCTGGACAAAAATACTTGGCTGTTTGGCGCCACCCCAAGTTTGGCGGATTTTGCGATCCTGCCGTTTCTGCGCCAGTTCGCCATGATCGACAAACCGCGCTTTGATCGCGAAGCAGACGCCTCGACGCGGGAATGGCTGGACAGTTTCATCAATAGTCAGCGCCTTCTCAACGTGATGGCCAAGTATACCCCCTGGAAAGAAGGCGACCCTGTGCTGCTGTTTCCCTCCATTTCCAACTGAATACCCGTTGCGCATCCCGCCCACCGTACGCTGCTTTGCCCTGAACTTAACAATCTGGTGACGATACTCCCTTCGATTTTCCGCAATTCGAGGGTGCTATGTCCTTTTCCGCCAACTTGTCCCTGCCATATATTCAAGCCTCACAAGCCCAAAAGCATGTCACCCATAATGAGGGGATGCGCCGACTGGATGCCGTCGTTCAACTGAGCGTGACCAGCGCAAGCTCTGCCACCCCCCCCGGTTCTCCCGAGAACGGCCAACGGTTTATCATTCCCTCGGGTGCCACTGGTGATTGGGCCGGACAGACCGGCAACATCGCGATTTTCGAAGAAAATGCCTGGGTTTTCCTGCCTCCGGCTGTGGGCTGGATCTCATTCGTGGAAGATACAGCCAAACCGCAGGTTTTTGATGGTGCCACCTGGGTTGAACTGAGCACCACGCCAGACACCCAAAACCTGCCGCTGGTTGGTGTCAACGCCTCCGCCGACCCCACCAACCGCCTGTCCGTGTCATCCCCGGCGTCACTGTTCAACAACGAAGGCAACGGCCACCAGATCAAAGTGAATAAGGCCTCAAGCGGAGACACTGCCAGTCTCCTGTTTCAGACCAACTGGTCGGGCCGCGCAGAAATGGGCACAACCGGGTCTGACAATTTTGAGATCAAGGTCAGCGCGGATGGCAGTTCGTTTCACCAGGCCCTTGTCGCGGACAGCGCCACGGGATCCATCAACTTTCCCTCTGGGGTAAGCGGCCTTGCCCCAGCCGCGCTGACCGGCGATCTGATCACCTCTGGATATGCCCTGGCGCGCGGCACCGATCTGGTGACGAACGGCGGATGTGGGCTTGGAAATGCCTACAATTTCCCCGCAGAACTGGTTTTTGACGGGCAAACCACCCCGGATCTGCGCGGCGCAGTCTGTTTTACCGGTCATCATGTCGGGCCGATTGCGATGAGTGAGCTGATCGCGGTTGATCCGAACCGCGCCTATCGCCTTGGCGCTTATGTTCGACAAGAAAGCGTAGCGGGTGACTGGTCCGGCTATTCCGAGGGCGAACGACACCAGCAATATATGGGCCTGACATGTCTGGACGCCGACCAGAACGTGATCGAAAGCAAACATCACATGCGCTATTATCATGGTGGCACCGACAGCCTGACCACTCTGGCCGCACCGCTCCAGCCGGGCGACACCTCCATCACCCTGACAAATTCCGCCGGATGGAATGAAAGCAGCGCAGATGCCAACCAGCAGGGGGTGATTATTTTCGGCTACAAGGACAGCGACGGTCGGGGATATGCGCATTACTCTCGTCTTGTTGAAGCTGGTCTGTTTGATCTGGGACAGGTCAATAAAACCACCCATGTCGTCACGCTGAACCAGCCGCTGCCCACCAGCTTGGGCAATCCAGACGATCCTTCCGGGATCTGGCCCGCGGGCACATCAATTGCCAATAGCGGTATTGGCAACGACAAGAACGTGGTTCTGGAAGGTGATTACATCCCAGCGGTGGACAGCTGGTATGATGCATCTGCCCATATTGGCGGAATTGACACATCGGGAACAAATGCCCCCTTCAACTTCGCCCCCGGCACGACCTATGTTCGCGTGTTCTGGCAGGCCAACTACTCCAACCGGTCAGGCGGGTTTGCAGGGCATCCCGACACGGGCGCGGCCCATAAGGTCTGGTTCGCAGGGGTCTCGATGCAACCAGTGCCGCTTGCAGCCATGAGTGCCACCGCCAACGGGTCAGTTGACCTTAAAATTCCTGTCAGTGATTTCGGTTCCGGAACCGTGTCTTTGGCAACCGCCACCCGGCAGATCGAAGCCGTTTGATCCAGGAAACGATTTGGGGGGCGCCGGAAACGCGGCCCCCATTTTTCCTTGCGCGGCTATGATTGATTTTTTCTCAAAAGGGACTTGATGACTTCGGCTCTTCCCATCGCGGTGCGGGCCGCCGCCATTCTGTCCTCCCGCTCCGCACTGAGTTTCGCCAGTTCGATATTCCGGGCTTTTATCTTGGTCTGCACCCAGGCGTTCCATCGCTCATCCTGACCGGCATATTGAGCAAGGTCTGGCGTCTCGGTCTGACCTAACTCATGAGCACGCCTTTCCTGATCCTGCCTTACCTTGTGGTTTTCAGCCTGCAGGGCGCCAATCTGCTGTGCCACCATTTGAAGATCCGCCAGTTTGAGATCGAGGATCATGTTCGACACCTCGCCAAGTTGCTGAAGTTGCTTTTTCATTTGTGACCTCCAAACGCACGGGCCCGTTTGCGCATTGCTTCTGCAAACCGGACTGCAGCCGCAACAGCCTGGTACTGCTCCGGCAAAATCTCTTGTCCAATTTCGACCGAAGCATGTATCGCGCGCGCTGTTGGCGGATCCCGATGGATCGGCACCCCTGCCTCTTGCGCAACTTCACGAATGCGCGCCGCAATCTCATCCACCCCTTTGGCGACACAGACAGGCGCTTCACCGGGCAGACGAGACCACCTGAGCGCAATGGCATAATGGGTCGGGTTCACAATCACGACATCCGCATCAGGCACATCCGCCAGCATCTGGTTCATCGCTATTTCATACCCCTTCTGCCGACGCTGCCCTTTCACATGTGGATCACCTTCATTCTGCTTGACCTCATCCATCAGCTCTTTATGCGACATCCGGTTCTTGCGAAGATGTTCCTGCCACTGCCACAAGTAGTCCACGCCGCCGATTGCCAGCATGACCACACAGACCAGGGCAAAAAACTGCATCGACAGGTCAAGCAAAGTGGCTGTTGCCATCGCAGGCGTCAGGTAAAGCGTCCCGACAATCTGCGGCAGCTTCGCAAAGAGGAAAACCCCGAGGATGACCGAATAGATCAATAGCTTGGTGAAGCTCTTCGCGAACTCAAACAGCCCATTGCGCCCAAACTTGTTTTTCGCGTTGGACAGTGGCGAGATCTTTGAAAGCTTTGGTTTGAGTTTTTCTGGAGCCACAACAAAACTTCTGGTGGCAATGGTCAGAAGTATTGCCGCCAACGCAGGTATTGCGAACCACGGCGCCATGTTTCGTGAGACACCCAATAGCAACGTACCAATGCCTGTGGGGCCGCCGCCATTGAACAGATCAATCGAAAAGGTATCGGCACGTGCAAGCAGGTTTGCGAGGAAGGTTCCCAATGCCTCCAAACTACGCGCGCCAAGCGCAGCACCTACAATCAACACGCCCCCAAAGGCGGCAGTTGTCGTGAGGTCCTGAGAACGCGGCACCTCGCCACGTTTGCGGGCATCATCCAGTTTCTTCTGTGTCGCCTCGTGTTGCTTATCGTCGTCTTCACCATCTGCCATCACGGTTCCCCAAATGGCCGGTCAAGAAATGCAACCAAGGCATCCACCCATAAAGGCAGCAAAAGCGGCGCACAAACAAACAGCAAAATCAGGCCGCCCGCCGTAATCGCTGGCGCCCCAACAAACGCCACCATCAGCTGGGGCATCGCACGGTTTATGACACCCAGCGCCACGTTGTAAATCAATGATGCAATCAGGAAGGGGGCCGCCAATGTGAAGGCCAAACCGAAAATCCGGGCAACAAGATCCAAGGCCCATTGGCTGAGAATATCGCCCGCAACAAACTGCCCTGCTGGCATGACTTCATAAGACAGGATGAACAGTTCAGCCAACCGCACATGCAGGCCCAGCATCACCGCAAGGGCCAGACCAGAAACAAGCAACACATGGCCAATCGCAGGCTGAGGATCCGAGTTTGCTCCCCCAAAAATCTGCGCCAACGACGTGGATTGCGCCGCCATACTGCCCGCAATTTGCAGTGCCAGGATAAACAGGCGCACCGCTCCGCCCAGAACCAATCCGGCAATCGGCTCTGAAAATACCATTGCACTGGCACGCATGGGATCGGCAAGCGCGGTTTCAATCTGCAGGGCACTGGCAGGTGCCACAATCAAGGTAAAGGCAAACCCCAGAAAGAGCCGCACGCGTTCCGGCACGGATCGTTCACCAAAGGCTGGCAAAAGCGCCATTGCGGCACCCACGCGCAAGAACACAAAAAATCCAACAATCAGCGCAGATTGCCCGAACCCCAACAGCTCTGCCAATTGAAAACTCACACTGGCACCATTCCCACCAGCGACGGGCGGGCCTCAGTGCCGATCTCCTCAAAAGACAGAACCGGATTGGCAATTCCTTTTGCCACCATGACGGTTTTCAAAAAACGTCTGCGGCGGGTGGACGTCACCAAGGCAGGGTAGATCCCGGTTTCTCCTGCCTTGGCAATACGGTCAGCGATTGAGGTGGCAAGCCGATTGAACTCATCCGGAGGCAAGGCGACATCCTGTGGTCCACGATCACTCTCGATCTGATAGGTCGAGAACCGCTCCTCCCATTCCGGTGCAAGCTGCACGAGAGGAATGGTGCCATCCGGACGTTTCAACTCCGAGACCAATTGAAACCCGAGGCGGTGCCGGACATGTTCACAAATGCTTTCTGGTGTTGGCAACATCGGGCGGGCCTCGGCAATGCTTTCCAGGATCAACGGAAGGTTTCGAATGGAAACCCGCTCTTCCAACAGCAGGCGCAGGACCGATAGCAGAAGATCCAGGGGCACTTTTTCCGGCACAAGCTCATCAAGAAGCCGCCTATTGGCTTCGGCCCGCACGGGGTCGGACAGGTTGACAAATTCATCCATCAGCCGGCGCAACGCCTTGAGCGTGAGCAGCCGCGGGAAGTTGCGTTTGATCACTTCCAGTAGATGTGTTGCCAGAACCTCTGTTGAGCTGACAATTGTGCCCCCCTGCAAGGCGGCATCTTCCTGATCATCAGCGTTGATCCACCTTGCAGGAGCGCCATAAACCGGCTCGCGCACATCATCCCCATCAGGTAGATCAATCTCGGTCCCGCTGAGGATCATCAGGACCCTATCCATTTCCAGACGATCGACAGCCTGGACAACACCTTGAATTTTAATGACATACCCTCCCGGCTGGAGGGATCCGTCATCTGTCAGACGAATTTCGGGTAGGATAAGCCCAAAAGTACCGGCCACATGGCTTCGCATATTGTTGATCCGGGCATCCAGGCCAGTCGCAGGATCAAGCACCATCGGGATGAGATCGGGAGCGAACGCTACATGGATGTCGTCAAGATCAAGAATATCACCGATGCTCTCTTCTTTTTTCTCTTCAGCCTCAAGCACCTCTTCAGACTGGATCTTTTGCGCCTTTTCAAGTTGTTTGCGGTTGGCAACCCAGGCGGCAATGCCGAGCGCAATCGCCCCGGAAACAAACGGCAAAAACGGCAACCCTGGCACAAGGGCAAACAATGCCATCAAAACGGCAACCGTTCCCAGGGCAGCAGGGTAACCACCCAACTGCGAAAACAGGGCGAGATCGGTGGAGCCTGTCGCCCCACCCCGCGCCAAGAGCAGGGCCGAGGCAATGGAAATGATCACGGCGGGGATCTGACTGACCAGCCCATCACCAACCGTCAGGATCGCATAGGTTTCAAACGCGCGCCCCAGATCCATGCCATGGATCGCCACTCCGATTACCAACCCCATCACGATGTTCAGAAGGGTGATCAGCAGGCCGGCAATGGCATCCCCCTTCACAAACTTTGACGCGCCATCCAGTGATCCAAAAAACGTGGTTTCTGCCTGCTCTTTTTCCCGGCGCGCCTTGGCTTCAGCGTGGTCGATTGCCCCGGCGGACATATCGCTATCAATGGCCAACTGTTTACCGGGCATCCCATCCAAAGCAAACCGCGCCCCGACCTCAGCCATGCGGGTTGCACCCTTGGTGATGACAATAAAATTAACGATCAGGAGAACGCAGAAAACCACCAGCCCGAGAAACACACTTCCGCCCATGACGAAATTGGCGAACCCTTCGATCACATCACCCGCAGCGGACGTCCCGGTGTGCCCTTGACCGATAATTAGTTTTGTCGATGAGACATTCATCGAAAGGCGCAACATCAACGAGGCCAGAAGGACGGTGGGAAATGCGGAAAAATCCAAAGGCCGCTCAATAAACAGGGTCACCGTGAACATCAAGATGGCCAAAGCAAATGACGTGGCCAGCCCGATATCCAACACCCAAGCGGGCATTGGCAAAATCATCATTACGATGATAGCCATCAAAGCCAATGCGAGCAAAATGGTGGGTTTGAAAATCTCCGACAGGCTAAAGGTCATGATTGGTTACCCGTTACCGTTTGAGAAAAAGGGCCTGATCATCCCCCGGCCGGCTGGCACCAGAGAACCGAGTGATTTTGTGCCAGTTCCTGTTTGCAAAAGTGGGAAATTATTGACGCGCGGCGCCAATGATAATTCCGGGATAGGCGTGTTTTCTACGGTTGGATCTCCCGCATCTGCGAGAGCCAGAACTGGTGGGTTTTTGTCCTGCTCCGCAAACCGAGACCGAAACTTTGAAAACCGTGCTTTATACTTATCTGCGTATTTCGGAGTGCGCGAGTGATAAGCGCCTGCCGCATCCCGCCAATTTCCTTTTTCCACGAAGAGATCATTGAGAAATTTCGCCGCATATAGACCGTTGGCCAGCGGGTCAAACATCTCCTCCAAAGAGCTAAAGTTCTGGTGGTGCCATTTGTAATTTATCTGGAAACACCCGACATCAAAGCTACGCGCGCCTCGCTTAAAGTGCTTGAAAACATAGGACTTGGCTTCATCTTCAGTGTCAAACCAAACCCCTTTCCCCTCCATATTGACCGTCCAGGGCCATGGTCGCATCCCCCCCCCTCTTTTCCGACCTGTTTCCGTTAGGGAGATTGCCTTCAGAACAGAAATGGGAACGCCGGTTTGCGCTGATGCCGCAGCAGCAATCTGGTCACAAATGTAAGAGTCATCCCCTTCAGCATGAGCTTGCAAAGCGCTGACAGCCAACAGGAACACAGCCTTGCCGACAATATTTCCAAAGGAATTTCTGGCCTTTTTGAGGCTATTGACACTTCTTGTCATTTTACGCGCACTTCTTGCCGATGTTGGTTAACCCCAACCTAGCGATCATGTATTTACAAAACGTAATCACATTAGGGATGTGGCAATTCCGTGAGCAGGTTTTCGATTGTTGTCCGCATCGCGGCACTTTCCGTCAAAATACTGGCATTACGTGCCAGCGAGCCCACGTTTTGATCCACATCTTGTGTCGAAGACGCAGATATAAGGCGCCCCATGTCTTGCAACGCCGCAGGACCAGACTGTGAAAGGCCGCCCCAATTGCCCCCACGCAGCTCTGCTTTGATCTGCTTTTCAGTCTCGCCCAGAGTTCGATATATTTCCGCCGCCGCGTCAAAATCACCCGAAACTTCCCATGCTTGTGCGCGCAATAGGTTTGCCTCCGGCGTTTCCAACCCAGCGAGATAACCAAGCGCCACCTCAGACTTCCCCTCCAGCAGTGCAATTGTTGCATAAACCAACCGGCGCGAAGGATCGGGAACCACGGTTGCCGTGTCCAAGAGGGCTCTTGCCGGTGACGCAAAACCCAAGTCAGACAACCGTGCAGACAGAGATGTTTTCAGGTCTTCATCAAGGAAACCCAAGACCGAAGACGCTCCCGAAACATATCTTAAAAACTGGGCATCCGAGCCATTCTTCTCTAGCTTTGAAAACACAAATTTCTGCAAATTTCCAAGCTCTTCGTCGTCAAACAGATTTTCTTTTTGCGCCATTTTCATCTGGGCAAAAGCTTCACTAAAATCAGACGCCATAACCCGCGCCCTGATCTCTGCGGATTTCAGGTCAGCCCCCAGGGGCAAGTCTCTTTGTTCGAAAGCATAAGTGGAGAGAATTTCCAAATATCTTTCGGGGACAGGCTGGTCCTGAGCAATGCGGGAGTTCACAAATTCTAAGGCTGCAGCCGGAGCTATATCTGAATCTTCGTTAACAAGTTGCGTGAGCGTATGTTCAGCATTTTCAAACGCCCCAGATTGCAATTCGAGACGCGCCTCCAATAGGTTAAAACCAGGGCCATGGTCCCCCTCCGCACGATCTAGGAGATTGCGCAGAGCGTTGGCAGTACCCGCATCCCCAAATGCCAGAAATTTATGCGCCAAGTCCGGGCCAAGATGGCGGCGCAAATGCAAAGGCAATTCAGAAAATGACAAAATAATCGCCTTTTGATTAATCTCTTGCCCTGGACGAAACTCCGGTTGTGCAAGAGCAGCCCACAGAGCAGTTTTGCCGTCACAGCCCATTTGTGGTGCGAATTCACGAAAACTCGCCGATTTGTGCCAGTCCATGACTTCTGCAATCTGTTGAATAATCTCCGGCCGACCCACGGCCTTAGGAAACTCGTTTGCAAGGAGCATCGCCTCGGCACCAAATGTCAGGTACAATTGATGGCGAATATAGGCATTCAACATGTCAGGATTTGGCTGATCAAACTCTCCTAATATCGAAGACGCGTATTTGGCGAGTTCCGCGCCATTACTGATATCTCCGCCCCAGGTTGCTATGTCGTATTCAGTATCGGGGATACAGGCAAAACCCTCTTGGGTAGACAGCACTGCCGACTTCCGCAGGCTCGTTTCTCGGTCGATGGAGGTCTGCACTGCGATGTGATCATTGACATCAATTGTCGGAACCGGTTGCAGGTCTGGAACCGGGGGGGGGGCATCCGGTTCCTGAGCTTTGATCGGGTGCGTTATTCTATCCACTTCCGCTTCCAGTGTGGAAAGATTGGCATCAACCAATCCCTGTGCGGCAGCGCGCCCAATTTGCTCAATCAGTGCAAGCTCGGTCTGCGTCACTCGTTCTTCAGGAGACACCACTTCACTCTGATCACCCCGAATATGTTCATCGAACAAGAGCGGTTCATCCTGCTCTGAACTTCCCTGTGTTTCCTCCAGTTTCTCATTCTCTGGTTGCAGATATTTGGCCAGATCCGACTGCGGCATGGGAAACAAAGGCAGGCCTAACCGGGCGATCGCGCTATTTTCTGTCCCGGGAGAAACCTGCAGTGGCAGCTGATCCAGAAATGCTTCATATTTGGCACTCTCTTCTTCCGGTTTTCCGGATCGGATATCGACAACAATTTGGCCGCCAGAGGCAATGAAAACATCCGCATAGCATTGGCAATCAATGTCCAGAAACAGCGTGCCATCCCCCCGATCTTCGAGGTTTTTGATGCGTGACCTGGGGATCAAGTTGAATGCCCGGGACAAATCAAAACCAACACCATCGGTGGCCAGCCTTAGCTCATACCCCCCGGGCACACGGCCGAATTTCCAACCCGAAGGTTGCTGGGTATAGACCACAAGACGTGTGAATTGATCATGCTCACCTGACCGAACGGCCAAATCCCGAGCAACGCCGGGTAGCGCCGTCAACAACACGATCATCATTACCCAAAGTTGTTTCATCACGCCGCCGCTTTCTTGACTTCCTTCAACGCTTCTTCAAGCTCCGAGTAGCTTGGGCGGCAATGACCTGGAGTGTTCTGGCGTCCGACTTCGATACAGATATTGACTGAGTGATTGTAGAGATTCGCAACAAGCACCTCACGGATCAGTTGGTAGAATTGGGCATCCTCTTCCACCACGGTCTTAACCTTCGAGGAAAACGGTGCCACAAGGCCATAAGCGAGAAACACCCCCAGAAATGTCCCAACAAGCGCGCCCCCAATCATTTTCCCAAGGATTTCAGGTGGCTGATCAATGGAACCCATGGTTTTGATAACCCCCAAAACCGCCGCCACAATCCCCAACGCAGGCAGCCCATCCGCAACCGATTGCAAAGCGTGACTGCCGTGCAAAGCGTGGTGCAAGTTCGCCTCCATCCGCTTTTCAAGCACCTCTTCCACCTGATGCGGATCATCGTAATTCATGGATGCCGATCTCAGCGTGTCGCAGATAAGTTCGATGGCCTCCTTGTCACCCAGGATTTTGGGGTAACGGTTGAAAATGGCACTTTCCTCGGGGTTTTCGATATGCTCTTCCAGCGCAACCGCATTCTGGCGGGCCTGGCGGATCAGTTCGAAAAGTAGGCACAGCAGATCACGGTAATCCTCATGTGCCCATTTTGGTCCTTTGAAAACCTTTCCGACATCTTTGAGCGTATGTTTGATCGCCGGCACATCATTTGAGATGACAAAAGCGCCAGCCGCCGCCCCCCCAATCATGGTAAACTCGAAGGGTAGGGATTTCAGGATAATCCCCATTTTTCCGCCAGCGGCCAAATAACCACCGAACACCATGATAAAAATCAGGGCAATGCCAATGATACCAATCATTCAACTGTCTCCACAAAACTGGTCCCGACACCGAGAACATGGCAAACGTCCATTAAAAAACCGTGCTCAGATCTTAGTTGGTTGGGACATTTGAGTTCCGCCCTGCCAAAATAACGCTGATGGCATATGATTTTTGAGGGTCCAGCCCGGCCATGATCTGTGCCGCAACCTCGGACCTCATACGACCCAAGAAACCTGCCGCAAACTGAGGGTCCATTTGCGAAAACAGTGGGATAGCTTGCTTGGGTTTCATGTTTTCGTAGACCTGAGTCAGCTGGGTCAGGTCCCTTTCGGCAGCACCATCTGCCAAGGCCATTGTCGATTTCAAAGCTTCCTCGGCATCCACGAGGGCCGACATTTTCTTTTCGATCTGTTCTTCAGCCGCCTTCAAAACCTGCAGTCGGCTTTCGAGGTTTCTTTCCCGCTCTTCCAAAACGGTTTCCCGCTCCCGCAGAAGCCCCAGGACCTGCGCGATATCCTCTTCCGTCTCACAAGTTTCGCCGCCGTTGTCGTCATGAACAACCTTACCCGCGAGCACACCCACTTCCTTGGCAACTGCAACCCCATGCTCGCCAAGACGCAGCATCCCGGACGACAGGAACAAAACAGCAATTACCCATAAAACACCTCGGCCCGCCGCTTTCTTTCGCTGGGGGGGCATGGAGGCCGCCTTTTTCTTTCGACCAAACATCACTCTGCGGCCTCCATGCGGTTATGGCGGTGACTTAAAAACATCGGAATGTCAGAAGCCCTTGGCTCGGGTGTGGGGGCTGGTTCCGGTTCGACAGATGGCGATTGCGCAACTGGGGGCGTCACTTCAGGAAGGTCATGAAGACTTGCCATCATAAGCTCAAGTTTACGCGACGCAGCCTCGGCCCGTTGGGTCAAATCGGACAGTTGAGCGGCACTTGCACCTGCAGCCAATTGCGCTTTTTCCAGGGTCTTTGTCATATCATCCACCTGCGCGGACAATACGGCAACCGCCCCCCCCATCCCGTTCTGCAGATTGTTAAACCGCTTCAGACGACGGGCCAGAACAATACAATAGATCGCCGCACCAATCGCGCCAGCCGCCAAAAGTACATCTGCTATAAGGTCCATTTCTTGTCCCTCCGGAAATCAGTTCAAAACAAACTCGAGAATCAGCAGGTCTCGCACCCGCCCTTCTCCTGTTACAAGCTGGATGCGCCGCAACATCTGGGCGCGTAATTTGACAAGCATGCTGGGGTCTTCCAGATCAGACATCTCAACGGCCCGCAGATAGGTGTTGAGAACATCCAGCACCCTGGGGCGCACTTGAACCACATCTTCGGCATAGGCCGGATCCACCTCGAGGGAGCCACGAAATCTCAGGTGTTTGTTGCTTCCGGATGTTCCAAGGGAAATGACCAGCGGATCCAGTTCGACATAAGATACGCTGGGAAGATCGAGCACCATCTCTGCCTCTTCGACCCTCTCTTCCTCAGTGGAAGGAGCGAGAATCATGCCGGAATAAACGGCAAAAAACCCACCACCTCCCAGAACAAGCGAAAGGATCAGCCCAATAATCAGGCCCTTTTTGGATTTTTTCTTCGGCGCATCTTCTTCGCCTTCTACCGGTTCTTCAGCTTCTGCCATCTCATCACCAGATTTATTTTCTACGAATCGTTATAGACCGGCGGGCACTAACCGATTGTTAAGGCTGGTCGTAGAAAACTGTTGGCATGACGGGGGCAGAAGCCCGCTCGAAGAAGGAGTTACGTCTTGCAACAGATCCAAACTGTCTGGTCTGCACTGGACATGCGTAAAAAAGTGATTGTCGTTCTGGCGACTTTGGCAATGTTTGCTGCCGTGCTTGGCATTTCTCGTATGGCCAGCAAGCCGTCGATGAGTCTTTTATACGCAGGGCTGGAACCAGGTGCTGCTGGTGAAGTGATCAAGGCGTTAGAGGCACAGTCCGCCAGCTTCGAGGTCCGCAACGGCGCAATCTATGTCAATGCCTCTCAACGTGACGGGTTACGAATGACCCTCGCCAGCGAAGGGTTGCCGTCAAATTCAGCCAAAGGATATGAGTTGCTTGATGGGTTGTCCGGCTTCGGGACGACCTCTCAGATGTTTGATGCCGCCTATTGGCGTGCAAAAGAAGGCGAACTGGCACGGACCATCGTCTCCAGCCCCTTTGTCCAAAGCGCGCGGGTTCACATCGCTCAATCTGTTCAACAGGGCTTGCGGCGGCGCGCGAAACCTACCGGGTCGGTGACATTGAGCAGCACGTCCGGCACAATTTCTTCGGCACAGGCAAAGGCATTCAAATACCTTGTTTCCTCTGCAGTGCCGGGCATGTCCCCGGAAGATGTTTCCATCATCGACAGCCGCGGGGGGCTGATTACCGCAGGGGATGAAACTGAAACCGCACAATCCTCTGTCGGAAATCGCGCCGAGGAAATGAAGGCCAATATTCAACATCTTCTGGAAGCGCGCGTGGGCCTTGGGAATGCGGTGGTTGAACTGAGCCTGGAAACAGCGACAGAACGCGAATCGATACTGGAAAAAACATTCGACCCCAACAGCCGCGTCGCGATTTCCACTGAGACCCAGGAAAATTCCAGTCAGAGTTCTGACAGCGGGAATGGCAGCGTGACCGTTGCATCCAACCTTCCAGATGGAGAGGGCAGCGCGGGGGCCTCATCCTCGGCCCAGAACAGTGAGACACGGGAGCGGATCAATTATGAGGTGTCAGAAACAACCCGTGAGATCATCCGCAACCCAGGCGCCACCAAACGCATAACCGTGGCCGTTCTGGTTGATGGATTGCGTAGCGTAAATGAGGCGGGTGAAACAATCTGGCAGCCGCGCTCGGAGGAAGAGCTGAACAGCCTGCGCGACCTGGTGGCCTCCGCCATCGGCTTTGATCAGTCCCGCGGCGACACGATTACCATTAAAACCATGGAATTCGAGCCGGTTTCAGAGGCGGGCACTGAGGTGACGTCGTCCTTGATGCAAGGCGTCGAATTTGACCTCATGTCCATCATTCAACTTGCCGTTCTGGCCGTTGTGGCCCTCATTCTCGGGCTTTTTGTAATCAGGCCGATCCTTGCCAATTCAAAGGGTGCGCTGGAGAATACACCCTCAGCGGGCGCCCTGCCCGGCCCGCAGCTGGCCGGAGGTCAACAGCCCTCCCCGACGGCAGAAGCCCCGTCGGACATGCTGGCTCCCGCCCCAATTCAGTTCAATACCGATTTTTCGGATATGCCGTCGCTGTCGGGTGAAATTGATGACGGGGAATTTCCGGCGCCACAAATGGCGACAGTTTCGGACATCGACTTCGACGAAGACCCGCATGGCGGGTCCGATGATCCGGTTAAACGCCTGCGTAATCTGATCGAAGAACGGCAAAGTGAAACCCTCGAAATCCTCCGGGGCTGGATGGATGAGGAGACTGTCTGATGCCGCCGATTTTTCCGCTCCAAGATTTCGACACGCCCCTCTCCGGTCCGCAACCAGTCAATCCGGCATCCACACCCGCTGCAAACCCAACAGCGGCAGATCTGGAGAAAGCGCGGCTGGAAGGATATGAAGTGGGCTATCAGGCGGGTTGGGATGATGCCATCCGAGCAGGCGACGAAGATAAGTCCCAGATCAGTGCCGAGTTTGCGCGCAACTTGCAGGATCTCGGCTTTACCTTTCACGAGGCTCGAAGCCATATCATGAAATCGCTGGAACCCCTTTTGGCCAACATGGTTGAGAAGGTCCTTCCCAGCCTTGTCTCAGACACAATCGGCCATGCCATCGTAGAAGAAATCCTGCCGCTGGCCGCAGATGCGGCAGATTCCCCCATGCAGGTCGTCATTTACCCTGGTGGGCGGGACATGCTCGAAGCATTGCTGTCGCAAAATACCTCGGTCCCCATAGAACTTATTGAAGAGGAGACACTTGCCGAAGGGCAAGTCTACATCCGCATGGGGGCCACTGAAAAACAGATCGACCTGAGTGGTGCCATACACCGGATCGGAGAGGCAATTTCGGGTCTGTATCAAATCAACGAAAAGGCAAAACAAAATGGCTGATGACACTCAAAATACAGCTCAGACGAGCCCCTTCACCCAAGTGCCTATTGAAATCATGATTTCTGTCGGCAAAGCCCGACCAACAGTGCACGAATTGCTGCGATTGAAAAACGACAGCATCCTGCAACTGGACAAAAAGCTCGAGGATCCGGTTGAGCTTTATGTCGGGGACAAATTGATCGCCCGTGGTGAATTGGAAGAAGTTGGTGGCGAAGGGTCAGGACAGCTTGCGGTCCGGCTGACGGAAGTTGCCGATCTCTCAACTGGTCTCTGACAATGATCTCCGCTCAGATCAGTCACAAGGGATTTGCATGGGCTGTCCTGTTAACCATGATGCTGGTGCTTCCAACATCATTGTCCGCACAGGACATCGCCATCAGCCTTGGCGACGATGGATCGTTGGCAACCCGCTCCATCCAACTGATGATTCTCATCACATTGCTCAGTCTGGTTCCCGGACTGGCAATCATGGTCACCTGTTTCCCGTTCATCGTGACCGTGCTGTCAATTCTGCGTCAGGCCATCGGGTTGCAGCAATCCCCCCCCAACATGCTGATCATCAGCCTGGCCCTTTTCCTGACTTACTTTGTGATGGAACCGGTGTTCAACGAAGCCTGGCGCCTTGGGGCGGAACCCTACACGACGGGTGAAATGGCATTGGAGCCCGCATTCAATGCCGCGCTGGAACCCTTTCGCGGTTTCATGGCTAATCGGATTGACCCCGACACGTTCCAACATCTTGCTTCGCTGCGCCCCGATGAAACGGGAGAGCTGGCGGCCTCATCCCCCTTGTCGATCCTTGTGCCGTCCTTCCTTCTGTCCGAAGTGGAACGCGCTTTTCAGATCGGTTTTCTGGTGTTTCTACCGTTCCTCATCATTGATCTGGTTGTCGCGGCCATCCTGATGTCAATGGGGATGATGATGGTGCCGCCGGCCATCGTGTCCCTGCCCTTCAAACTTGCCTTCTTTGTCGTAGCCGATGGCTGGACGTTGATTTCCGGGGCGCTGGTCCGAAGTTACTTCTGATACGTCAAACCTGCACTGGGCTTGTCTGCGGCTCCAGATGCAGCGCCTGACCATCATATGGCATTGCTGCAATCGCCGCATCGTCCAACTCTACCCCCAGTCCCGGAGAGCTGGGCGGAATGACATAGCCGTCCTGCCAAACGATCCCCCCCAAGATCACATCGGTATAGGGCGCGTCAAAACGCCCGATACTTTCCAAAATCAGAAAATTGGGACTGCAGGTCGCGATCTGAATATTCGCCGCGGCCACCACGGGGCCACAATACAGATGCGGAGCAATCTGGGCCTGTCGGGTCTCTGCCATTGCGGCAATTTTCTTTGCTTCAAGGATGCCACCAACACGCCCCAGGTTCATCTGAAGAATAGACGCAGCCCCTGCTTCCAGAAACCTTGCAAATTCATGCTTGCTACAAAGGCGTTCCCCCGCCGCAACCGGAACCGAGGTAAAACGCGCCACTTCGGCCATGTCAGCTGGGTTTTCCGGGGGGACAGGTTCTTCGAACCAGAGCGGATCATAGGGTTCCAGCCGCCGCGCCAACCGTTTGGCTCCCGACACGGTAAACTGCCCATGGGTTCCAAAGAGCAGGTCCGCGCGCATCCCCACCGCTTCACGGATCCGTCTGCAAAACATCTCACTCCGCTCGAGATCTTCCAGCCGGGGCTGGCGACCATCATAAATGGTATACGGGCCAGCGGGGTCGAACTTGACCGCCGTAAATCCCTGCTCGACCATTTTCAGCGCCGCTTCAGCCGCAAGATCCGGATCGTTATAGACATTGGGCTGGGTCTCATCCGGGTAAACATCCCCTTCCGGCGGGTAAAGATAGGTATAGCTGCGCAACCTGTCATGTACCTTCCCACCGAGGAGTTCGTAGACCGGCTTGTCAGCGGCCTTGCCTATGATGTCCCAACAGGCCATCTCCAGCCCACTGAGAACCCCCATAACGGTGATATCGGGGCGGGCCGAATAGCCAGCGCCATATGCCGACCGCCACATGTGCTCAATATGATGTGGATCGCTCCCATGAAAGTGACGTCCGAACATGTCCCGCGCCATGGCCGCACAGAGGTCAGGACCAAAGGTGGCGTTATAAATCTCACCCACACCGGTCACACCGCATCTGGTGGTCAGGCGCAGCAGGATAAAATAGCGCCCCCCATGGCGCGGCGGCGGGTTCCCCACGACAAAGGTTTCAATTTTATCAAGCTGCATGGTTCATTCCTCTCTGCGGCACAGGTCGCGAAAAATCAACTCAGACGCCCGATATGCCAACATCATGGTCGGCGCATTGGTGTTGCCCGACGTGATATTTGGAAAGGCCGAGGCATCAACCACCCGCAAACCGCGCAAACCACGCACCCGCAGGCGATGGTCCAGCACAGACACGCCATCATCCTTACCCATTGCACAGGTTCCACAGGGGTGAAACACCGTGCCGGCCCGTTGCCGGAAGTTCTCCAGCATCTCTGGTTCCGTCATCTTCAGCAGGTCCGGTTCGTGCCTGGTCTTGGTGACCGATTTCATCGTCGACGTGTGCGCCAGAGTCTTCAGAAGGTGCGAGGCCAGAATGGCGTCGGTCACATCGTGCGGGGTCGAGAGGGAACAGGGCGATATCCGGGGCGGAGACCGGGGATCGGCAGAGGTGATCTGGATATGTCCACGGCTGGTCGGACGACACGGCTGCACCGACAGAATAAACCCCGGATCACGACCCATTTTCGGCTTGCCGTTCTCAGGAATCAAATAGGTGGCCGGATTACAATAAAGCTGAAATGTCGATTGCCCGGCCCCCGATCTGTCCCGGATATATCCCCCCACCTGGTTGACCGGCACACTCAGCGCACCACCACGCGTCAGGGCATATTGCAGCGCCGCAACGCCCAGCCCAACAAAGGATCCAAGACGGTTGTTGAGCGTCGGTTTGGTCGCGGCAAAATGATGGGTGATCGCCAGATGATCCTGCAACCCAGCCCCCACGCCGGGATGGTCTTTCACAACCTCAACACCAACCCTGTGCAAAAGCTCACCGGGTCCGATGCCGGATAGCTGCAGCAACTGGGGCGAGTTGATTGCCCCTGCACTCAGGATCACGCTGGCACGCGCGCGTGCAAACCGGCGCTGGCCTTTCGAGAGGAAATAAACGCCGTTCGCCCGACCTTCCCTTACCGAAATGCGGTCAACCATGGCGCCGGAAATGACCCTGACATTCTGCCGTTTTCGGGCGGGTTTGAGAAAGGCATCCACCGCCGACCAGCGCCTGCCTTTCCATACCGAGCTTCGATACCGCCCCACCCCCTCCGTTTCGACCTCATTCATATCATCGACAACCGGCCAGCCCATTTCCATTGCCGCCTGCAGAAAATGGTTGCTGAAAGGGTGCATATCCCGGCTGAGGTCGGATACGAAAACCGGCCCCGACCCGGTCACGCGCAGCTGCCCGTTCTGGTCCCGGGTCACACGGGTTTCCATCAGGTCATAGCTGCGGCGGACCGTGTCCCAGCCCCAACCCACAGCGCCCGCCTGTTCCCAATCTGCAAAATCCCGCGGCAACCCCCGCACATAGGCCATGGCATTGATCGAGCCGGACCCGCCAATCACCCGTCCACGCGGCCAGTAAGCCTGACGCCCGGCAAGGCCCGGATCAGCCGAAGCCACATATCCCCAATTCAAACGAGGATCTGCAAATGTCCGCGCATACCCCACCGGCAGTTTGATCCAGGGATTGCGTGCCTCTCCGCCCGCTTCCAGAACAAGCACGCTGAGCGCACCCTCGGCACTGAGGCGCTCAGCCAGAACGCATCCCGCGCTGCCGGCCCCGACAATGACAACATCAAATTCCATTCCCAAAACCATTTGGCTGGCGTCAAGATCATGAGAAGCCAAGCAAAGCCACAATTCAAACAATGGTTTTGACGCCTTTGCCTAAACTATATTTAATGCTTTTATTCCGAACCCAGGCAACAGCATGACCACACTCCCGCATATGATCTGGTTGCGCAGTTTCGAAGCCGCCGCCCGCCTTGGCAGTTTCACCAATGCCGCGCAGGAGCTGAACCTTACCCCGGCTGCGATCAGCCAACAAATCCGGTTGCTGGAACAACATCTTGGTGCCCCCCTATTCACCCGCCTGCCCCGAGGTGTTGCCCTGACCGATATTGGTCACGCCTATGCTCAACCCATCCGCAAATCGTTTACCGACATGCAGGAGGCGACAAATGGGTTATTTGCCCGGCCTGCCAAACGTCCGCTCCGCATACGGGCCTCAATCAGCTTTGCCACACTGGTCCTTGCCCCGCGCCTTGGCGCGTTTCAAAAAGACCACCCGGATATCGACCTGCAAGTCAGCACCAGTGTCTGGACGCCAGCTGCGGGCAAAGAACCGGTGGATCTGGAAATTCGATATGGTCACGGGGATTGGGCCGAACGGGACATCCGGCCACTTGGGCATCGGTTCGGGATCTTGGTCTGCACCCCGGATCTGGCGCGGGGCCTCGCCCCCTCCGACGGGTTTGACAAACTGGCTGAACAGGCCATTCACATCATCGGATCAGAAACCGACTGGGGGCAGATGGCGACCCTGCTGGGACGGCCCTACCCACACACCCCACCAATCATGAAAGTTGATAGTTCGCTGATGGCACTTCAGGTTCTGACCACCGGGTCAGGGGCGGTTATTGTTGCCGAAGATTTTGCCCGTGACTTTCTGGACCGGGGGCACGTCATCTGCCCATTACCCCACCGTCTGCCACTGAGCCGCAGCTTTTATGCCGTTGCGCCAGATCACAACAACACAAACCCTGACGTTCAGACTTTCTGTGGCTGGTTGCTCCAATCAATCAACCCAGACGAATCCCCAGACAATCTGCCCTGAATTTTCGAAATCCGCCCTGTAAATCGCGCAGCCACCCCCGTTTCTTTTGACATTTTCAGGACCCAAAACAAAAAGCTTGCCCCCAGATGTCCCGGCCAGGATCCGGTGCAACACCTGACATTACGTTAAGAACACATCCCTTTTTATTTCACAGTTAAAGGAATTTACAAAATTCACACATGAAATGGAAATAAATTTACCAAAAAACTGTTGCTACACATCGGGTTACAACAGTATTTTCCGCGACAGGAGGGCTGTATTTGCAAAGTAAATCACTTTGCGCGCAAATACAGAAAGAGAGATTACCGGAGGAGACCATGTCCTTGGACGACGTTACAAAGCAAGTATTTGCACCAAATTCGGATTTCGTTGCTAACGCCCATGTCGATGCAGCCAAATATGACGAGATGTATGCCGCATCGGTCAATGACCCGGACGCCTTCTGGGGCGAGCACGGCAAGCGCATCGACTGGATCAAACCATTTTCGGTTGTAAAGAACACAAGCTACGCGCCGGGCAATGTCTCGATCAAATGGTTTGAGGACGGCACGCTGAACGTCTCGGCCAACTGCGTTGATCGCCACCTGGAAACCCGTGGCGATCAGACCGCGATCATCTTTGAGCCGGATGAGCCGACTGAAGAAGCCCAGCATATCACCTATCGCGAGCTGCACGGACATGTCAGCCGGATGGCCAATATCCTCAAGGATCTTGGGGTGGGCAAAGGTGACCGGGTGATCTTGTATCTTCCGATGATCCCCGAAGCTGCCTATGCGATGCTGGCCTGCGCCCGGATCGGCGCAATCCACTCGATCGTCTTCGCCGGCTTCTCGCCTGACGCGCTGGCCGCCCGGATTGATGGCTGCGAAGCCAAGCTGGTCATTACCGCAGATTTCGCACCGCGCGGCGGTCGCAAGACCCCCCTCAAAGCCAATGCCGACCTTGCCCTGGATCACGCTGAAAACAACCCGCAGATGCTGGTGGTGCGCCGCACCGGTGGCGACGTGGCCTGGGTGGATGGCCGTGACCACGATTACAACGCGCTGGTGGAAACCGCATCCGCCGATTGCCCGCCTGCGGAAATGAATGCCGAAGATCCGCTGTTCATCCTCTACACCTCAGGCTCAACCGGCCAGCCGAAAGGCGTTGTGCATTGCTCGGGTGGCTATCTTGTCTGGGCTTCGATGACCCACGAGATCACCTTTGATTACCACGATGGCGACATCTACTGGTGTACCGCGGATGTGGGCTGGGTGACCGGCCACTCGTATATCGTTTATGGCCCGCTGGCCAATGGCGCGACCACGGTGATGTTCGAAGGCACCCCGACCTATCCGGACGCAAGCCGCTTCTGGCAGGTTTGTGAAAAGCACAAGGTCAACCAGTTCTACACCGCGCCGACCGCGCTGCGTGCGCTGATGGGTCAAGGCAATGAATTTGTCGAAAAATGCGACCTGAGTGACCTGAAGGTGCTGGGCACCGTGGGCGAACCGATCAACCCTGAAGCCTGGACCTGGTATCACGAGGTCGTCGGCAAGGGGAACTGCCCGATCGTTGACACCTGGTGGCAAACCGAAACCGGTGGTCACATGATGACCCCGCTGCCGGGCGCACATGCCGCCAAGCCGGGCGCCGCAATGAAACCGTTCTTTGGTGTGCAGCCGGTGGTTCTGGAACCCACATCGGGCGAAGAAATCCACGAATACCCGACCGAGGGCGTTCTGTGCATGAAGGACAGCTGGCCGGGCCAGATGCGCACCGTCTGGGGTGATCATGAGCGGTTCGAGAAGACCTATTTCTCGGACTACAAGAACTACTATTTCGCAGGTGACGGCTGCCGCCGTGACGACGATGGTGACTACTGGATCACCGGGCGTGTGGATGACGTGATCAACGTGTCGGGCCACCGTATGGGCACCGCCGAGGTGGAAAGCGCGCTGGTGGCACATGAGGCCGTGGCCGAAGCCGCCGTGGTAGGCTATCCGCATGACATCAAGGGTCAGGGCATCTATTGCTACGTCACCCTGATGAACGGGGTCGAGCCGACCGAAGAGCTGCGTAAGGAACTGCGCACCTGGGTGCGCACCGAGATCGGCCCGATCGCCAGCCCCGACCTGATCCAGTGGGCCCCGGGCCTGCCGAAAACCCGGTCCGGCAAGATCATGCGCCGTATTCTGCGCAAGATTGCGGAGAACGATTACGGCGCGCTGGGTGACACCTCGACCCTTGCCGACCCGACTGTGGTTGACGAGTTGATCGACAACCGCATGAACAAGGATTGATCAGATGGACGGCATGAATACCCAATCCGCTGCTCCTGTCCTGATCCTGCTTGGCCCCCCCGGGGCCGGCAAAGGCACGCAAGCGCGGATGCTTGAGGATAAATATGGTCTGGTGCAGCTGTCGACCGGTGACCTTCTGCGGGCCGCTGTGGCTGCGGGCACCGACGCGGGCAAGGCTGCAAAAGCCGTTATGGAAGCAGGCGAACTGGTTTCCGACGAGATCGTCATCAATATCCTGCGCGACCGGCTGGGTGAAGCCGATTGCGCCAAAGGTGTGATCCTGGATGGTTTCCCGCGCACAACGGTTCAGGCAGAAGCGCTGGACGCGCTGCTGTCGGAAACCGGGCAGCGTATCAACGCAGCCATCAGCCTTGAAGTGAACGATGACGACATGGTCACGCGCATTTCCGGTCGCTACACCTGCGCAGGGTGCGGCGAAGGCTATCACGACACATTCAAGCAGCCCGTCAAAGACGGTGTCTGCGACAAATGCGGCGGCACGGAGATGAAACGCCGGGCCGACGATAATGCCGAAACCGTGGCAAGCCGCCTGACGGCCTACCACGCTCAAACGGCACCGCTGGTTGCGTATTATGACGCGGCCAACTGCCTGCAAAAAGTCGATGCCATGGGAGCAATCGACGAAATCGCGGGCACCCTGAGCGAGATTGTCACATCGGCAACCCGCTAAGGGAAACCGGCGATATCAGGAGGATATCGCTTTTCTGAACGGAGAAGAGGGAGGAGGCTTCATGTCTGACAACTCATCCAACAACGCGTATTGGAAAGCCAATATTCGCATCATTCAGGTCAGCCTCGTAATCTGGGCGCTGGTCTCTTTCGGGTTCGGCATCCTGCTACGCCCAATGCTGAGCGGCATTGCCGTCGGCGGAACTGATCTGGGCTTCTGGTTCGCCCAGCAGGGTTCGATCCTTGTGTTCCTGGCACTGATCTTTTTCTACGCCTGGCGCATGAACAAACTCGACGCCGAACACGGCGTGGACGAATAAGAGGGATAGAGGGACACATGGATCAGTTTGTACTCAACTGGATCTTTATCGGTGCAAGCTTTGCGCTTTACATCGGTATTGCAGTATGGGCCCGCGCGGGCTCGACATCTGAATTCTATGCGGCTGGCCAGGGGGTTCACCCCGTCGTCAACGGCATGGCAACCGGCGCTGACTGGATGTCAGCGGCATCATTCATCTCGATGGCGGGTCTGATCGCCTTTACCGGCTATGACAACTCGTCCTTCCTGATGGGTTGGACCGGCGGCTACGTGCTGCTTGCCCTGATGCTGGCGCCTTACCTGCGCAAGTTCGGCAAGTTCACCGTGTCGGAATTCATTGGTGATCGCTTCTATTCGCCCACCGCACGCCTGGTGGCCGTGATCTGTCTGATCGTGGCGTCGACCACTTACGTGATCGGCCAGATGACCGGCGTTGGCGTGGCCTTTGGCCGCTTCCTGGAAGTGGACAACACCACCGGCCTTCTGATCGGTGCAGCCGTTGTGTTCGCCTATGCCGTGTTTGGCGGCATGAAGGGTGTGACCTACACCCAGGTGGCGCAATACTGCGTTCTGATCATCGCCTACACCATCCCGGCGATCTTCATCTCGCTGCAGCTGACCGGCAACCCGATCCCGGCCCTGGGCCTGTTCGGCGATCACGCTGCTTCGGGTGAACCGCTTCTGATGAAGCTGGACCAGATCGTGACCGAGCTGGGCTTTAAGGAATATACCGCCCACCACGCTGACACGCTGAACATGGTTCTGTTCACCCTGTCGCTGATGATCGGTACCGCTGGCCTGCCGCACGTGATCATGCGCTTCTTCACCGTTCCCACCGTATCGTCGGCCCGTTGGTCGGCTGGTTGGACCCTGGTGTTCATCGCGCTGCTCTATCTGACTGCTCCGGCTGTTGGGGCCATGGCACGCCTGAACATTTCGGACATGATGTGGCCGAACGGCACCTCGTCTGAGCCTGTTTCGGTTGAGATGATGGAAACCGACGAGCGTTATGCGTGGATGGCAACCTGGCAGAAGACCGGTCTTCTGAACTGGGAAGACAAAAACGGCGACGGCAAAATTGCCTACTTCAACGACAAGAACCCCGAGAAGGTTGCCGCAATGGAAGCCGCTGGCCTGGGTAGCGAAAATGAACTGGTCAAGTTCAACCGCGACATCCTGGTTCTGGCCAACCCGGAAATCGCCAACCTGCCGGGTTGGGTGATTGCTCTGGTGGCTGCCGGTGGTCTGGCTGCTGCTCTGTCGACCGCTGCGGGCCTTCTGCTCGCAATCTCGTCGGCCGTGTCGCATGACCTGATCAAAGGTGCGATCAGCCCGAATATTTCGGAAAAAGGCGAGTTGATGTCGGCGCGTATTGCCATGGCTGTAGCCATCGCAGTTGCAACCTATCTGGGTCTGAACCCCCCGGGCTTCGCCGCACAAACCGTGGCTCTGGCCTTCGGTCTGGCTGCTGCGTCGATCTTCCCGGCTCTGATGATGGGGATCTTCACCAAGGTGAACAACAAAGGCGCCGTGGCTGGCATGCTGGCCGGTCTGGTTGTGACCCTGATCTACATCTTCCTGCACAAAGGCTGGTTCTTCATCCCGGGCACCAACTCGTTCTCGGATGCTGACCCGCTGCTGGGCACCATCAAATCGACCTCGTTCGGTGCTGTTGGCGCAATGATCAACTTCATCGTGGCCTTCCTGGTATCGAAATCGTCGGAGGCCATTCCGGCCGAGATCAACGAACTGGTGGAAAACGTCCGCATCCCGAAAGGGGCAGGCGCTGCTGCTGCAGACCACTAAAAACTACGTCGAAGGCCGCCTCTTGGGGCGGCCTTCTTCCCTTTTGCCCCAAAGGGTGTAAACCTTTGCTGGCAACAAGAATTTCAAAGGCTGACCCATGCCGCTTTCTCCTGATCAGATCCACCGTTTCCTGAAATCCGTACACCCCTATGACAGCCTCCCGGCTGAGGCCCTGCAGTCGCTTGTGCCCGCCATGGTGGCGCGCTCCTATGCCAAGGACGAGGTCATCTATGACGTCGGGGATACGCTGAGCGGGATTTACATCATCCATGAAGGCGACGTCGAAGTCCGGGATGAAAATGGTGTGCTGATCAGCCACCTGCATCTGCGAAACTCATTTGGTGAGCGCGGGCTTTTGCGTGATGGACAGGCTGTGACCCGGGCCATGGCGGAAAGCGACAGCACGCTGCTTCTGCTGCCCACGGAAACGTTTTGGGACCTGCACAATGCCCACACGTCAGTCCGCCGCTTCTTTGACCGCAATCGTGGACAGAAAGATGAGCCGAACAACCTGTCCACCGTCACGGTTGACAGCCTGATGGCCCCGAACCCGATCACCTGCGCCCCGGATCAAAGCATTCAGGCAGTGGCGCGGAAAATGGGCGAACATAAGATTTCCTCGGTCTGCGTTCTTGATGACCAGACCCTGACCGGCATCGTCACCACCCGCGATATTGCCCATCGCGTGGTCGCCGAGGCCCGTGACATTTCCGGTCCCGTGTCCGATATCATGGCGCAAGACCCGATCACCCTCAGCCCCAACGCCATCGGATCGGATGTTCTGCACCTGATGATGGAAAAACGCGTGGGCCATGTGCCGATTGTCGAGGCGGGCAAGCTGGTGGGGATCGTCACCCAGACCGACCTGACCCGGTTCCAAACCGTCAGCTCTGCCGAACTGGTGCGCGAGATTGCTGTCGCCCACTCTGCTGAGGACATGAAGCACATCACCGCCCGCATCCCGCGGCTGCTGGTTCAGCTGGTTGGGTCGGGCCTGTCGCATCAGATTGTGACCCGGCTGATCACCGATGTGGCGGACACCGTCACCAGACGCCTGCTGACGCTGGCCGAAGACAAGCTTGGCCCTCCTCCTGTGCCGTATCTCTGGCTTGCCTGCGGCAGTCAGGGGCGTCAGGAGCAGACCGGGGTCAGCGATCAGGACAATTGCCTGATCCTGCATGACGATGCGACAGAGGCTGACCGCGACGGCTATTTCACCCAACTCGCCCAGTTTGTCTGTGATGGTCTGGATACCTGCGGGTATGTCTATTGTCCGGGTGATATGATGGCGACCAATCCGCGCTGGTGTCAGCCATTGTCCGTGTGGAAAAGCTATTTCACCGGGTGGATCAACAAACCCGACCCGGAGGCACAGATGCTTGCCTCGGTGATGTTCGATCTGCGCGCAATCGGCGGTGATAACTCGCTGTTTGATGGTCTTCAGAAAACAACATTGGAGCTGGCCGCCAAGAACTCGATCTTTGTGGCGCATATGATTTCGAACAGCCTGAAACACACGCCCCCCCTTGGCCTGTTGCGGGGGTTTGCCACGATCCGCTCGGGAGAGCACAAGAACCAGCTGGATCTGAAACATAATGGTGTTGTGCCGGTTGTCGATCTGGGGCGGATCTATGCGCTTCAGGGAAAGCTGAGCGAAGTGAACACCCGCGCACGGCTGGAGGCGGCCCAGCGCGCAGGGGTGCTGAGTTCCTCTGGCGGCAGTGACCTGCTTGATGCCTATGACCTGATCGCCGACACCCGGCTGGAACATCAGGCCGCACAGATCCGGGCCGGCGATGCCCCTGACAATTTCCTCACCCCATCTGACCTTTCAGATTTCGAGCGCAGCCACCTTCGGGATGCGTTTGTGGTGGTGAAATCGCTGCAAAGCTCAATCGGGCATGGCCGGGGCACTCTTGGATAAAATGCAAGGACGGACAGAAACGCATGTTTTTTGAATCAATCGCCACCGTGTTTGCCGGTCTTGCCATGGCCGGCATTGTGATGGCCGTGAACCATACAATTCGCGGCCGACTGCCGAAATGGGTCATGCCCGTTGCTGCCGGGCTGGCGATGCTCGCCGCAACCATCGCAAATGAATATGCCTGGTATGGGCGCACGGTGGACTCGCTGCCGGAGGGGCTGACGGTCATCATGGAGAGCGAAAACCGGGTGGCCTATCGCCCCTGGACCTATGTCGCGCCCTTTGTCGACCGCTTTGTCGTCGTCGACACGTTTTCCGAACGCACCCATCCCGACCAGCCCAACCTGCGCGTGGTCGATACCCTGTTTCTTGGCCGATGGTCGGCGCCGAACAAGGTCCCTGTCCTGATTGATTGTGCCGCCAATACCCGCGCGCCGCTGAGTGACGCGATCACAATTGGTGATGACGGAAGCATCAGCGGCGTTGACTGGGTGTCGGTCGACATGACGGACCCGCTCCTGTCCAATATCTGCCGTAAAGGAGGCTGATCCATGAAACCGCTTCACCGCCTGTCACTACGTTTCAGGAATTTCCTGTTCTTCGCGTTTCTGGCCCTGGCGGTGATCATGGCAACCTTTGGGGCGCTTTATCTGGGCTACCGGCGGGCAGACGAGTTTGGCACCGCATCGGCCTTTACCTTTGCAGGTGTCGTCGCCCTGTTTTCGCAATTGGCCATCATCACGGGGATATGGTTCCTGTTTGATGAGAACATCGCCCGCCCGATCGAACGGCTGGCCGCCAATCTGCGCGCAAAAGTTCACGCCAAGGCGGGTGGTATCGACAAACATGACGGGCGCTATCTTGGTGATCTGGTCGAAGCCACGGAAAGCGTCACCAGACAGCTCTCGACCTCGACCATGGATCAGGCCAGTGCGGTCGCCCATGAAACGGCCCGCCTGAATGCGGACAAGGCCAGGCTGACCGCGCTTCTGTCGGAAATTCCCGTGGCCATGGTGCTGGTCAACCCCAACCACCAGATTGTTCTTTATGACAGCCAGGCCGCGGGCATCCTCTCTCAGGTTTCCCCGCCCCGCCTGAACGCCTCGATCTTTGAATATTTCCAGAAGGGCCCCTTTATGGAGGCCTATGAGAAGATGCTGGAAACCGGCGATGAGCAGGGCTTCTCGGATCGTTCCGCACATTTCCAGTTTCATTTTGACGTGCGGATCAAACCGCTCGACAGCGGTGATGGATACATGCTGGTGATTGACGATACCCACGCCGATTTCGCGCCAGACGCGGCCCGTCCGGTGGTGTTCGACTTCGAACTCATGCAGTCCGAAGCCACAGGCGATCTGTGGACAGCCAACCTGAACGATCTGACCTTTGTGGTGTTTGATACCGAAACCACCGGGTTGCAGCCGCACAAAGATGAGATCGTGCAGATCGGGGCCGTCCGCGTGATGAAGTCCAAAATTGTCCCCGGCGAGCAGATTGACATGCTGGTTGATCCAGAGCGCCCAATTCCGGCAGCGTCAACAAAGGTGCATGGGATCAGCGACGCAATGGTCACCGGGGCGCCCACCGTGATTCCGGCCATAAAAAAGCTCTACAGCTTTGCGGCAGGTGCCGTGCTGGTCGCCCATAACGCCCCGTTTGACATGGCCTTTTTGCACAATCATGAAAAGGAAGCGGGGCTGGACTGGAACCACCCGATCCTCGACACGGTTCTGCTGTCTGCCGTTCTGTTCGGACGCACGGAAGTCCACACGCTGGATGCCTTGTGTGATCGTCTGGATGTGGTCATCCCGCCCGAACTGCGTCACACCGCCTTGGGCGATGCCCATGCCACGGCAGAGGTCCTGTGCAAGATGCTGGCGATGCTGCAATCTCGTGGTATTGCCACCCTTGCCGAGGCCGTGGCAGAGGCGAAAACGCATTCGCGCCTCCTGAAGGACCTGAACTGATCCTGGGCAGCCTCTGTCCGGGGGGCTTCACCCCACAGGGCAAATAAATTGGTATGGTTGTTTGGTTGGGTTTTGGCGCTTTCTGGGCCTCCCTTTCAGCGGTAGCGTCATGGGATCTTTGTTCCTTCGAGGTTCCCCATGTCCCGACAAACCGATACCCTCTCCCTCCCCAGCGTCTGCCCATTGGACTGCCCTGACACCTGCAGCCTGTCAGCCAGGGTTCAAGGGGACCAACTGCTTGGGGTCAAAGGATCAAAAGCAAATCCCTACACGGATGGGGTGATCTGCAACAAGGTGGCACGGTATTATCCCGAATTCGTGCATGGAAAAGCGCGCCTGACCCGCCCGTTACGGCGCGTTGGGGCGCGTGGCGAGGGCAGGTTTGAACCGATCAGCTGGGACACAGCACTTGACCTGATCCATGACGGTTTTACGCAAGCCATCGCCCGCCATGGCCCGGAAACCATTCTGCCCTTCAACTATGCCGGCCCCCATGGTGAGCTTGCCGGAGGCTCAATGGACCGGCGGTTCTTTTATCACATGGGCGCCACCTTGCTGAACCGCGGCCCCCTGTGTGGCGGCGTGCGTGGCGGGGCCTATGCCAGCCTGTTTGGCAACGCCCCCGGAATGCCGCCGGAACAAGTGCTGCATTCCGATCTGGTTCTGGTCTGGGGCAACAATGTCACGGTGTCGAACCTGCACCTTGCGCCCGTGTTGAAAAAGATGCGGGCAAGTGGGGGCAAACTGGTGGTCATTGACCCCAAGCGGACCAAAATCGCCGAACAATGCGACCTGCACATCCAGATCCAACCAAATACCGATGTCGTATTTGCCATGGCCCTGGCCGCCGAATTGGAGCGTCAGGCGGCGCTGGATGGTGACTTCATCGCGCAATGGGTGGAGGGGGGCGACCGCTATCTGGCGCAGGCCCGAACCTATTCGGTCGAGAGGATGGAAGAGATCTGTGGCATTCCTGCCCATGAGTTTCAAACCATCATCGACATGATAAAAGCCGCGCGAAACATGGCTTGCGCGCTTGGCAATGGCATTGAGCGGGGGCGGTCGGGCGGCTCGGGCCTTCGCGCCGCCATGGCCCTGAACGCGCTGACCGGCCATCACGGTCGCCTGGGGGCCGGGGTTGTTGCCAAGTCAGGCCTCGCGACACCCAAAAACCAAAGCCGCCTGCACGGGGACCATCTGCTGAAACCCGGCACACGGGTGCTCAATATCGTTGATCTGGGCGCTGCCCTGCAGGACAGGACGCTCGCCCCGCCAATCACCGCTGCAATGATCTACAATCACAACCCGGTTGCGACACATCCCGATCAGTCCAACCTTATCAGGGGCCTCATGCGCGAAGATCTGTTTCTGGCCGGGTGTGACGTGACCATGACCGACAGCATGGCCCTGTGCGATGTCATCCTTCCTGCCGCCACACATTTCGAACATGACGACCTGTTCGGCGCATATGGGCAAAACTACCTGCAACGGGCGGAGCCGGTCATCCCCCCAGTCGGGGAGGCCCTGCCAAACACCGAGATTTTCAGGCGGCTTGCGACCCGTTTTGGCTATGATGACCCGGTTTTCAAGTCCAGCGACCAACAGTTGATGGATGAGGCCCTCCTCTCGGAACATCCGCAGCTTCAGGGCACAAAGGGCAGCGCCCTTCCGACCGACCGCGCTCTTGAAATGCGCTCCAATGCTGGGGACGATATGATCATGTGCCAGACGGTCACGCCGCAGACCGCCTCTGGCAAGATCGA
This sequence comes from Aliiroseovarius crassostreae, assembly GCF_025137635.1. Taxonomy (NCBI): domain Bacteria; kingdom Pseudomonadati; phylum Pseudomonadota; class Alphaproteobacteria; order Rhodobacterales; family Paracoccaceae; genus Aliiroseovarius; species Aliiroseovarius crassostreae. Next base: position 2,743,847 of record NZ_CP080772.1, read on the forward strand.
ACTGTTCAGCCGGGATCTTGAGGATCGGTTCGGTTTTGGCGTGCCACGGTATGACCCATGCCAGCAAGATCTTCCATTTGTGTTGATCAGCCCCAGTTCGGACAAGCGCACCAACTCCACCTTTGGCGGGCTGGATGCCTCACGCGGGCCCGAGCAGGTCGAAATGCATCCATCCGACGCCGCACGGCGCGGGTTGCAAGACGGTGAGCTGCTGAGCGTATTCAACCATCGGGCAGAGGTCACGCTGACCCTGAAACTGACAGATGCCACACTTCCAGGAGTGCTTTATTCCCCCAAGGGCACCTGGCGTGCCACGTCGCAAACGGGCCTGACCGTCAACGCCCTGATCCCGGCCGATCAGCGCACCGATATTGAAGATGGAGCCTGCTATCACGAAACCTATGTTGATGTCCGGCAGTCGGAACGCACCGGGTAAAGCCGGCCCGATTCGAACCGAAGGCCCTGCAAGTTTGCGCGAAGTTTGGTTTGATCCTATTATCACGAAGTAGATGATATCAACGGACCAATATGCAAGACACAACCTGGTTAGGGTTCGCATTAGACCGCAGTTCCAAAACACCGGTCTTTGAACAAATCTGCGTAGAAATCCGCAGGCGCGCCATTTCCGGTGCCCTGGTGGAAGGAACCGCCCTTCCGCCGACCCGCGCGTTTGCAACCGAGTTGGGGGTGTCGCGCTCAACCGTTGTGACCGCATATGAACAGCTGATCGCTGAGGGGTATGTCAGCAGCCGACAGGGGTCTGCCTATCGCGTCTGCGCGTTGGGGGAGGTTGAGCTGAGCCGGGCCACACCCACTGCACCATCCAACCCGCATCATGTTCCGCCGCCCGCTCCGCCGGTCACACAATCCACGCGCACCCCCATGCCATTTAAAGCCGGTCAGCCGGACATGCGCCTGTTTCCACACCGACACTGGGCCAAAGCAGTGGCGCGTGTCTGTCGTGCAAATCCAGAAGCGATGCTGCTGGGCGGGGATCGGTTTGGCAATCACGACTTGCGCACGGCCATCGCAGCACATGTTTCGGAATGGCGGGGCATAGCAGCCTCTCCTGACCAGATCTTCATAACCGCCGGCTCAACCGACGCGTTGGAAATCTGTCTGCGCACCCTGACCTCACGAGGGGACAAGATCGGGCTGGAAAGTCCGGGCTACCCGCCCCTGCGCCACTTTGCTTATGAACACGGGCTGTCCATACAGAACCTTCCGCTGGATGATCAGGGCGCTCAACTGCCTGACCTTGATGCCCCTGCCCGTCTGGCCGTTTTGACCCCCTCCCATCAATATCCCCTTGGAGGGGCCATGTCGCCCCATCGTCGGCTTGCCTTTCTGTCCTGGGCCAAAGCCGCCGATTCCTGGATTGTCGAAGATGATTATGACAGTGAGTTCCGCTATGCAGGGCGGCCAATACCGGCGATGGCCGGGTTCGATTGCCTGAACCGCACGATCTATATCGGCAGTTTTTCAAAGATCTTCTCAAACACTTTGCGCCTTGGCTACGTCATCTCTCCGAACGAGCTGCTTCCGCAATTTCGCAAAACACTAAGGCGGTTTGGACACCACGCCAGCTATATGCCCCAACAGGCGCTTGCAGATTTCATGACAACAGGAGAGTTCTATCGGCACTTGCGACGTGTTCGGCGCACATATGGCGATCGTCGGCAGTTCCTTCTGGAGCGCCTGCGCCGGGACTTCTCAGGCTTTGGGTCATTTGCGGATCATCATGCCGGGATGCAGATTGTTTTTCACCTGAAGCCCGAATTCAAGGACCGCGTAATTGCCAAACGCGCAGAGGAAAAGGGGGTTAAGGTTCAGGCCTTGTCCGCATATGTGGCTGAACAGTGCGACCTCAATGGCCTGATCCTGGGGTTCTGCGGCTGCTGTGAACAGGAAATGGCCCCGGCATTGGAACGTTTGCTGTCCTGCTTTGCGGAAAGCATCTGACCCAGCCCCTTGATCCGAAAACAAAGAAGGTCGCCCAAAGAGCGACCTTCTTATGTCTGACCTATGTCAGTATTTGGTTGCGGGAGTAGGATTTGAACCTACGACCTTCAGGTTATGAGCCTGACGAGCTACCGGGCTGCTCCATCCCGCGACAGTGAGGCTGATATACGCCCGCGCGTTCGGAACCACAAGGGGGTATGGCAAAAAACTGTCATATTTCTTTCGCAGCCAGCAGACGGGTGACAAATCAGGGCATTTGCCCTAACTCTCTGTTTTGAAAGGACGCTCTCATGGATGGTACTTTAGCGGTTGTGTTTCTGCTGACGGGGTTGATTGACATGGCAGTCAATCACTGTGACCGGGGTTGCATGAGCGCTGTCTGGAGTGGGGTGCGCCACACTGTGTCTGCTGGCCAATTGGTGTTTGAGGCGGATGTGATCGGGCAGGAAGCCTATTATCGACTGGATGCACCCGTCTCTTTCGGTCCCTTCCGACCCGCGGTTGGCCTGTCAGTAGATACCCATGGGGATCTCTGGATCGGCGCCGGGGCGGTCAATGAGTTTACAACCGCAGAAGGCCACGCCTATGCCGAGCTTAGCTTCATGCCCGGCCGTTGGATCCGGGGTGAAACTGGTCCCGTCCTCGGTTACCCATTGGAGTTTCGGTCCGGCCTGGAGGCCGGTATCTATCGGGAAAATGGTGACCGTGTTGGTGTGTCCCTCGATCACCGCTCAAACGGTAGCCTGGGCCGCCCGAACCCTGGACTTGAAACCGTTCTGATGCGGTATTCTCGGCAGCTTCAATAATTCAGCCTGCTCTCAGCAAGATCATTAACTCTTCCACATTCGAGTGCTCGCTTGGCAGTTTCAGTGCTCAAATCATCGGGGCAAAGTCATATAATGTGGGTGATTTTTTTGAGTTGGATACGACTGAAGTGTTCGAACGAGATTTGAATCTTTTTCAAAGTATCGATGTGCCGGGGATAACCCGGGATGGCGAACGTAACTGGCTTTCAGGTATCCTTGAAAATGTTCTGGATAGGGATACAGCAATGCTCAGAATTCATGAAACCCAACTGTTATTTGAATATTCAGGTTCTCTGGCTGGGTATAAAGATAGACCAGTTTCGTTAATGGCCATGAGATTGCAACTCTTCCCAACTAATTATTAGCCCTCCAATGCCAAATCTAAGCAGAAAACAGTTCTGGCCCGCTATTGGAAGTGAAGTTCATGTACATGGAAGTTAACGAAGCATTTACAAAGAATGGCTGGATGATCATCAAAACCTTAGGTGCATTAGACTCAGCTTATCTGTCTGAAGATCTTGCTCAATTTCGAAAGGGCTCTACTACTGTTGACTTTGGCTTCTATGGTGATGGCACCCATTCAGACCAAGGTGAGTTTATCATTTTCGCGATCAAGTATGAAGATTGGGAGCACCCAATAATTGAGTTTCATTCCAATGCGTTCTCTGTGTGTTTAGATGAACTATGCCTATATGCAAAACAATTAGGATCCTAACTGCCCCCCGCACGCCAAACGCCGCCTCCTTATGGAAGCGGCGTTTTTGTTTTGTTTGATCGTTATGAGAGAATGTTTGGATTTTTACTAGGTTTGGCGGTGACCTACTCTCCCACGTCTTAAGACGCAGTACCATTGGCGCGACAGTGCTTAACGGCCGGGTTCGGGATGGGACCGGGTGTTTCACTTGTGCTATGACCACCAAACCGAGTAAAAATCCAATTTTGTCCAAGTCAGTACACTTTTGTGTATGCTTTTGATTTATCAGTAAGATGCGCTATCGCTTTGCTACTTGAGCGCTGCGTAGGTTTGCTTTCTACTGGATCAAATCAAGCCTATCGGACCATTAGTACCGGTCAACTGAGCATGTTACCATGCTTACATCTCCGGCCTATCGACGTGGTAGTCTTCCACGGTCCTCAGGGATACCTTGTTTTGAGGGGGGCTTCCCGCTTAGATGCCTTCAGCGGTTATCCTTTCCGATCATAGCTACCCAGCACTGCCGTTGGCACGACAACTGGTCCACCAGTGGATCGTTCACCCCGGTCCTCTCGTACTAGGGGCAACTCCTCTCAAGTATCCTACACCCACGGCAGATAGGGACCGAACTGTCTCACGACGTTCTAAACCCAGCTCACGTACCTCTTTAAATGGCGAACAGCCATACCCTTGGGACCTGCTCCAGCCCCAGGATGAGATGAGCCGACATCGAGGTGCCAAACACTGCCGTCGATATGGACTCTTGGGCAGTATCAGCCTGTTATCCCCGGCGTACCTTTTATCCGTTGAGCGATGGCCCTTCCACTCGGGACCACCGGATCACTATGGCCGTCTTTCGACTCTGCTCGACTTGTCAGTCTCGCAGTCAGGCTGGCTTCTGCCATTGCACTCAACGAGCGATTTCCGACCGCTCTGAGCCAACCTTCGCGCGCCTCCGTTACGCTTTAGGAGGCGACCGCCCCAGTCAAACTACCCACCACGCAGGGTCCCGGATCCGGATAACGGACCGCGGTTAGACATCAAGCAGAACAAGGGTGGTATCTCAAAGGAGGCTCCACAGGAACTGGCGTCCCTGCTTCGAAGCCCACCACCTATTCTGCACATGTTGTGCCTGATGCCAGTGCGAAGCTGTAGTAAAGGTGCACGGGGTCTTTCCGTCTAACCGCGGGAAGCCTGCATCTTGACAGGCAATTCAATTTCGCTGAGTCGATGTTGGAGACAGCGGGGAAGTCGTTACGCCATTCGTGCAGGTCGGAACTTACCCGACAAGGAATTTCGCTACCTTAGGACCGTTATAGTTACGGCCGCCGTTTACCGGGGCTTCAATTCGGTGCTTGCACACCTCCTTTTAACCTTCCGGCACCGGGCAGGCGTCAGACCCTATACGTCGTCTTGCGACTTCGCAGAGCCCTGTGTTTTTAGTAAACAGTCGCCACCCCCTGGTTTGTGCCCCCAGTCAATACTTGCGTAGAAACTGGGCCTCCTTCTCGCGAACTTACGGAGGTATTTTGCCGAGTTCCTTCAACATCGTTCTCTCAAGCGCCTTGGTATACTCTACCTATCCACCTGTGTCGGTTTAGGGTACGGTCTCATGAAGGGCTATTTCCAGGAACCTCTAAGCTGCCCATTCAATCCAATAAGGATGAACAACCTTCGAGATCCGTCACTTCCTTCTGGCCCAGGAATATTAACCTGGTTCCCATCGGCTACGCCTTTCGGCCTCGCCTTAGGGGCCGGCTTACCCTGCTCAGATTAGCTTTAAGCAGGAACCCTTGGATTTTCGGCGAGGGGGTCTCTCACCCCCTTTGTCGCTACTCATGTCATCATTCTCGCTAGTGATCTCTCCACCGGATCCCTCACAGGCCGGCTTCACTGAAAGCTCCGATCCTCCAATGACCCCGAAGGATCTAAGGAGGAATGGAACTATGTCACACTACGCTCTGCTACCGCGTGCATAAATGCACACCCTAAGCTTCGGCTCATGGCTTGAGCCCCGGTACATCTTCGCCGCAAGACAACTTATTTAGACCAGTGAGCTGTTACGCTATCTTTAAAGGATGGCTGCTTCTAAGCCAACCTCCTGGTTGTTTTGGTCGTCTCACCTGCTTTCCCACTTAGCCATGAATTAGGGGCCTTAGCTGTAGGTCAGGGTTGTTTCCCTCTCCACAACGGACGTTAGCATCCGCTGTGTGTCTGCCATATAGTACTTCCCGGTATTCGGAGTTTGATTAGGATCAGTAAGGCTGTGGGCCCCCATTACCCATTCAGTGCTCTACCCCCGGGAGTATTCGTATGACGCTCTACCTAAATAGATTTCGCAGAGAACCAGCTATCTCCGAGTTTGATTGGCCTTTCACCCCTAGGCACAGCTCATCCCGATCTTTTTCAACAGATGTGGGTTCGGTCCTCCAGTGCGTGTTACCGCACCTTCAACCTGGCCATGCCTAGATCACTCGGTTTCGGGTCTGATCCACCTAACTCATTCGCCCTATTAAGACTCGCTTTCGCTACGCCTACACCTAACGGCTTAAGCTTGCTAGATAGACCAAGTCGATGACCCATTATACAAAAGGTACGCCGTCAGCCCGCAAGGGGCCTCCGACTGATTGTAGGCGTTCGGTTTCAGGTACTGTTTCACTCCCCTCGTCGGGGTGCTTTTCACCTTTCCCTC
>NZ_CP080772.1:2755000-3153609 GCF_025137635.1 Aliiroseovarius crassostreae
ACGCCTCTGCCTTCACCTTCACACCACAGACGTCGATCTCATAGCTTGAGGCAAGCACCTCGGCTGCTTTCTCACCTTCGCAGGGCACATAGCCAAGACCAATGGCGCCACCAAGCGTGTGGCCGTAATTGCCCGAGCTGAGATAGCCCACATATTCGCCATCCCGCAGGATCGGTTCATTGTGGAACAAGAGCGGTTCGGCATCGGTCAGTTTGAACTGCACCAGACGGGCCTTGGGTCCGGTTTCCTTACGGGCAATCACCGCCTCGCGGCCGATGAAGTCACAGCCCTTGTCGGTCTTCACCGCAAACCCCAGCCCCGCATCAACCACGTGATCCTCACAGGTGATGTCGTGGCCAAAATGGCGATAACCCTTTTCGATCCGACAACTGTCCATCATATGCATGCCGCACAGTTTCAGGCCCAGATCCTGCCCGGCCTCCCAGAGGGTTTCGAACATGTGTCCGGCCATGTCGGCAGAGGCATATAGCTCCCACCCGAGTTCCCCCACATAGGTCACGCGGTGCGCACGGGCGAGGCCCATGCCGATCTCGATCTCCTGCGCGGTGCCAAACGGGTTGGTGGCGTTGGTGAAATCGGCGGGAGAGACCTTTTCGAGCAACGTTCGCGCATTCGGCCCCATGATCGCCAGCACGCCTTCCCCCGCGGTCACATCGGTGATCACCACGTTGAAGTCACCTTTGTGGCGTTCCATCCAGGTCTGATCCGCCAGACGGGTCGCCGCCGGGGTCACCACGAGATAGGCGGTTTCCGTCAGGCGGGTCACAGTCACGTCGGCCTCGATCCCACCTTTGCGGTTCAGGAACTGGGTATAGACGATCTTGCCGTTGGGCACCGCGTAATCGCCGCCCCCCACATAATTCAGGAACCGTTCCGCATCCGGGCCTTCGACGCGAATTTTGCCGAAAGAGGACATGTCATACATGCCGACATTTTCACGCACAGCACGGTGTTCAGCGGCGGAGTTCTCAAACCAGTTCTGGCGCTTCCAGGAATACTGGTATTCCCGCTCCTGACCTTCACTGGCAAACCAGTTGGCGCGTTCCCACCCGGCCAGCTCACCAAAGACAGCGCCCTGTTCCTTCAGGTGGTGATGGAACGGGGTGCGGCGCACACCGCGCGCGGTGGCCTTTTGCCGATAGGGGAAGTGATCGGCATAAAGCAGGCCCAGCGTTTCCTTCGAACGCTCATACAGATATGTCTTATTACCCTGGAACGGCTGCATCCGGCTGATATCCACGTCCCCCAGATCAAACGGTTTCTCACCACTGTCCATCCATTCGGCCAGCGCATGACCCGCCCCACCGGCGGACTGGATGCCGATCGAGTTAAAGCCAGCTGCGACCCAGACATTGTCCATCTCCGGCGCAAGACCAAGGTGATAGGCATCATCAGGGGTAAAGCTCTCCGGCCCGTTGAAGAAGGTGTGAATACCCGCTTCGGCCAGCATCGGCATCCGGTTGCAGGCCGCTTCCAGGATTGGCTCGAAATGATCGAAGTCTTCGGGAAGCTGGTCGAATTCGAACGTGTCGGGGATACCATCCATCGCCCACGGCTTTGCGTTGGGTTCAAAGGCCCCCAGAAGCATCTTGCCCGCGTCTTCTTTATAATAGGCACATTCATCCGGCACCCGCAGCACCGGCAGTTGCGTCAGCCCGTCGATGGCTTCGGTCACGATATAGAAGTGCTCACAGGCATGAAGCGGCACATTGGTGCCGGTCATGCGGCCCACCTGATGGCCCCACATGCCCGCACAGTTCACCACCATGTCACATTCAATATGGCCGCTTTCCGTGCCATTATCCGACACCCAGTCGACACCGGTGACGCGACGCCCCTCTTTGGTCACATCCGTAACCTTGATGCGCTCCTTGACGATACCGCCCCGCTGGCGCGCCCCCTTGGCCAGGGCCAGCGCGATATTGGCGGGGTCGCCCTGCCCGTCTTTCGGCAGGTAGACCGCCCCCTTCACATCCTCGACATTCAGATGCGGATACATCTCTTTCACCCGCGCGGCTGAGATCTCTTCCACCTCAACCCCAAAGGCGCGCGCCATGGCGGCCTGGCGGTAGATCTCTTCGCGGCGCTCTTCGGTCAGGGCCACCGTGATCGACCCGCAGCGCTTGAACCCGGTGGCGACACCGGTTTCTTCTTCCAGGGATCCGTAAAGCTCCTGCGAATATTTCGCGAGCTTGGTCATATTGGCCGTCGCGCGCAGCTGGGCAATCAGGCCGGCCGCATGCCAGGTGGTGCCCGACGTCAGTTGCTTGCGTTCCAGCAGCACAACATCCGTCCAGCCTTTCTTGGTCAGGTGATAGGCCACCGAGCAGCCAATCACCCCTCCCCCAATAATAACCACACGGGCCTTTTGCGGCAGATTGCTCATGTCTTCCCTCCAATCAAAGACAAACACCAGAGTCGCATTTCGCGTTGCTGGATGAGAGTGGCATGGGTCCTGTGTTCATTATATCTGATTTCCGCCAGATTTGTCGGCTATCAGACATAGATCCGCAATCCATCCCCCTGCCTGCGCCACGCGGTTGGGGTCACGCCGAAATGGCGGTGAAAGAGCGAGGAGAACCCGTTTGGAAACCCACAGGCCAGCCCCACATCCCGCACACACATGCGGGTATTGAGCAGGAGCGTATTGGCATGGTTGAGCCGCAGCTCACGGTAATACGCATTGGGGGTGATATCGAAATGGGCCCGGAAATGGCGTTCGAGAGACCGTTCCGAGATCCCCAGCAGGTCCACCAGTTCGGAAATGCGCAAAGGCTCATCCAGATTGGCCTGCATCAGTTCGATACATTGATCCAGCGCCTTGTTGCCGGTGACGGACAATTGCTTGCCGCCAAAGGGTTGCAGGCTGGTGAGCGCACGGATGTTTTCGTGCAACAGGATATCCGACACCGTGGTGATCGCAGCCGCAGAGACATGCTGCCCCAGAAGGGAGAGCGCCAGATCAAAGGTCGAGCCCATACCCGCACTGGTGATCAGGCGCCCGTCATCCGCCGCCAGCGCATAAGAGCCGCTTCCCGGCGTGCCCCGCTCATTCAGGACAGCGCGGTTTTCCCAATGGGTCGTGTGATGTTTACCCTGCTCACCGGTTTCGGCAATATAACGGCTGGCGGCCTCAGCCAGAAGCACCACCTTGGCCCCGGACCACATGTAGGATTTGATCACCGGTTTGATGGACAGTTCCGGGTGATCGGGGTTTGAATTACCAATGACAAAAAGATAGTCCGCCCGGGGTTTCTCGGGGATCGCCTCAGCCATGACAGTCGCCTCGGCCCGACATCGCGTGGGACCGGGGGTGCGGGCGCGAAACGTCCAGCTGAAAGCCTTTTTCGCGGTCACCCGATTGCTCAGCCGCATCACCTCGACCACGGCGGTCAGTTCGGTCAGGACAAAATCATCTGCAATGAGGATGTCGACATGCACGGGCACGCTCTTTGCCGGATCGGTCATGAGTGTCCTCCTGTCTGGAAGGGGGCGCTGCCCCCCGGACTGCGTCCTCCCCCCGAGGTATTTCAGGCAAGAAAAAGGGGGAAGGACGCGGCTTTGCCGGTCAGGCGCGGATCCGGGTATTGTCAGGATCCCAGAGCGGTTGGTCCGGTTGGACCACGGCTTTGCGTTTCTCGCCGTAGATCTCGACCTTAAGTTCGGTGCCGGGGGTGGCCAGTTCCGGGCGCACCATGCCGTAGGCAATCGACTTGTTCACACGATAGCCCCAACCGCCAGACGTGGTTTCACCAACGATCTCATCCCCGGACCAGACGCAGGACATATAGGGTGCATCACAGTCGCCTGCGTCCACCACCATGGTGACAAAGCGCTTTTTCGACCCTTGCTGTTTTTCCGCCAGAAGCGCGGCTTTGCCCGGGAAGTCCTGTGGCTTGTCGAGGCGCACAAACCGCTCCAGCCCACCTTCGAACATCGAGTAATCGGTCGACAGATCACCTTTCCAAGTGCGGTAGCCTTTCTCCAGTCGCAGGCTGTCGAGCGCATACATGCCGAAGGGTTTGGCGCCCGCGCCCAGCAGGGCGTCATAGATTGCGGGTTGGTGTTCGTTGGCGCAATGCACCTCCCAGCCAAGCTCTCCAGCGAAGGAGACACGGACCAAACGACAGGGGGTGCCGGCCACTGTGGCATCCTGATGCGTGAGCCAACCCCGCGACAGGTCGGCATCCGTGCCGATTGCCTCAAACATCTCGCGGGTTTGGGGACCGGTCACGATCATGGTTCCGAACTCGGTCGAATGATCTGTCAGCGAAACACCGGTGGGCAGGCCCTTTTTCAGCACCTCAAAGTCATGCCACTGGGCAGATGCCGCGGTGATCATGGTAAAGTGGTCTTCGCCATGACGCATGCAGGACATTTCGGTCAGGATCCGCCCCCGGTCATCGGCGAAATAGACAAGGTTCATGCGGCCCGCTTTCGGAAGCGCCCCGGTGATGCGGGTGCGCAGGAATTCTGCCGCGCCTTCACCTTCAAGGTCGAAACGTGAGAAGCCGGGCAGATCGAGCACACCGACACCATCCCGCACCGCTTCGCATTCCTCCTTGATGCGGCTCTCCCACGGGCCGGAGCGGCCCCAGGTATGGGTTGCCTCAAGTGAGGTATCATCACCGGGTTGCGCAAACCAATTGGCGCGCTCCCAGCCATTATAGGCCCCCATTACACCGCCCAGTTCCTTGACCTTCGCGTGGACCGGCGAAAGCTTTTTGTCGCGCGCGGCGGGCCATTCATGATGGGGGAAATGCATGGCGTATTCGTTGCCGTAGACCTCCATCCCTTTCTGGTCGCAATAGTCCTGATCGGTGTAGTCGGTATAGCGGCGCGGATCGACCGCCCACATATCCCACTCGGTCGCGCCATCGACGATCCATTCTGCCATGACCTTCCCGGCGCCGCCGCCCTGGGCAATGCCGAAGGTGAAAACACAGGCCTCAAACGCATTCTCGACGCCCGGCATCGGCCCCATCAGCGGCAGGCCATCAGGGGCATAGGGGATCGGGCCGTTGATCACGCTGGACACGCCCGAGCTTTCCATCAACGGCACGCGGGCCATGGCGTCAACGACGATATCCTCAATCCGGTCCAGATCCTGCTGCCAGAGCTGGAAGCTGAAATCCTCTGGCATCTTGTCTTCGCCCAGCCAATGCGCCTTGCAGTTCGGTTCATAGGGGCCAAGGTTATAGCCGTGCTTTTCCTGACGCAGATAATAGGACACATCCACGTCGCGGATCAGGGGAAGCTTTTTGCCGGTCTTTTTGGTGTGGGCCTCGATCTCGGGGATCTGTTCGGTCAGCAGATACTGATGCTCCATCACCATCATCGGCACGGTGCGCCCGCCATAGGGCTTGAACATCTCACCCACACGCTGGGCATAATAGCCCGCCGCGTTGACCACGTAATCACAGTCAATGTCGCCCTTTTCCGTGTGCACAATCCAGGTCTTGTCTTCTTTCTGAGTGACGCCGGTGGCCGGGGTGAAGCGCAGGATCTTCTGGCCCATGTCGCGCGCACCTTTTGCAAGGGCTTGTGTGACCTGCGCCGGGTCGATGTCGCCATCCGACGGGTCCCAAAGAACACCGGCCAGATCATGGATCTCAAGGAAGGGGTATTTTTCCTTCGCCTGTTCCGGCGTCCAGATCTCCATCTCGATCCCCTGATAACGACCCATCGAACAGGCGCGTTCAAATTCCTGCATCCGTTCCTTGGTGTGCGCCAGACGGATTGATCCGGTCTGGTGGTAGTTCATCGGGTAGTCGACCTCTTCGCCCAGACGGGCATACAGCTCGGTCGAGTAACGCTGCATATTCATGATCGCCCATGAGGTCGAAAAGGTCGGCACGTTGCCCGCCGCATGCCAGGTGGACCCGGCGGTCAGCTCGTTCTTTTCCAGAAGGACACAATCGGTCCAGCCTTTCAGGCCGAGGTGGTAAAGCGTCGAGGCACCGACGACACCACCGCCAATGATGACAACGCGGGCTTTGGTTGGAAAGTCAGACATTGCAGTCTCCCTGTGATGCGAGTGTTCTTTTTCTGTGTTCAGTTGAGGACCAGTCGGGCGGCCAGCGCGCCGAAAATCACGGCCGAAATGCGGTTCATGAGGCGGGCGGAGCGGCGGATACGGTCTGCGGCGAGACCGGCAAACACGCCGATCAGCGCGTCCGCGACAAACCCTCCGATCGCAAGAATCACGCCAAGGATCACAATCTGGTGCCACTCTGGCCCCACCTCGGGGCGAATGAATTGCGGCAGGAAGGCGAGGATGAAGAGGATCACTTTGACGTTCAGGATGTTGGTGACAAACCCCCGGCGGAATGCGCGCCACAAATCCGCCCGCCCTTCACGCTTTGATGCGGGTTCAACCGAGCGCCAGCTGCTCCAGGCCAGCCACGCCAGATACCCAGCGCCGGCGTATCGGATCACATCAAGCGCGATGGGCGAGGCCGCGATCAGCACCGCCAGCCCTGCTGCCGCCAGAATGACGTGGCAAAACACGCCCAGAATGATCCCGGCGGTGGCCATCACTCCGGCCTTTGCCCCGCCCTTGATGCTGCTGGCAATGATGAACATCATGTCCGGGCCGGGGGTGACATAAAGGATGATCGACGCCCCGATAAAGGTGATGATCACCCAGGGATCCATGGCAAAAAGCGTCTCGAGCATTATTGATCCTCCTGCGGCAAGCCATCGGCGATCTGGTAGTAATCCCCCTTGTCGGCCACAAAGATGTGTTTCTCGAGCGCAAGCCCGGTCGGACCATCCACGGCACCAAGTGAGAAGCTGATATTGTCCTCACCGACGCCCTGCCAGAACAGGAAGGCACCGCATGTGGGACAGGAACCGCGATTGGCCTGTGGGCTGGCCTGATACCAGCTGACAGGGCCGGTAATGGTGATCTCCTGCGCAGGCACCTGAGCAGACGACCAGATCCCGCCCGACTGTTTGCGGCATTGCGAGCAATGACACATCGAGGCCCCTTTGGGTTTGGCATCCGTTTCAAAATGAATGGCGCCGCAGAGGCAGCTCCCCCTGATCATGTCTTTTCTCCTGTCCAGTTTCTTGGGCCAGTTCCTTTGGCCAGTTCCCCCAAAGTCCCCCGTTCAGAGGGACACACCCCTCTGAACGGGGTCAGTTGGCGTCGATTGCTCGACCCACCGGGAGTTTGACCCGCCACACAACCAACGGCGGTATCAACGGTGTCTTGGTGCCTGATTTTCATCGGCGTGCTCAGTAAACCGGAGGTGCGATCACCCAGATCGCCACCGCCGGTTCGTCATAGGGATTGGCCCATTCATAAGGTTCATGCTTGATGCGAAAACTGTCCCCGGGCCCCACGGAGAAGGAGCGTCCACCAATCACCAGATCAAGCCTGCCGGAGATGATGTAGCCCACCTCTTGCGTGGGGCGATTGGCCGGGGTCTGCATCGCGGATTTCGGGGCAAACGTGGAATGCACCATTTCAAAATCATCGGTCAGGTCCGGCGACAGAAGCTCTTCGCGCAGCCCCTCATCGCCAGATCCCATCGGACGGCGGCTTCCCTCTCGCACCACATATCCCTTTTCCTCTGCCGGTGCCGAGACGTGGGCAAACAAGAGGGACATTGGCACGCCCAAGGCTTTGGCAATGGCGCGCAGGTCGGAAATCGAAGGATCCGACATGTCGCGTTCCACCTGGCTGAGCCACCCCACGGAACGGCCCAGTCGCTCTGCAAGCTCGGTCAAGGTCAGGTTGCGCTGCTTACGAAGCGCGCGCAAATCAGCCCCGAGGCTTTGCGGTTTTGTCGGGTCGGTTTGCAGCACGTCGTGCCCTTTCCTTTGGCCCGGCGGGACGCATCCCTTCAGGCTTGGCGCTAGTATGAAATGAGACGTGAAATTTTCACGCTTTTTTTCACGATGGCGTGGAGAGGGCCCTCATGCAAACAAAAAAACGACATTCAGCCCGTCGCATTCGGAACAGGTTCGACAGCTTTCCCCGTGCTGGCGGTCTGACATGAACAGGCGTGGGGGAGTTTTACTCAAGTCATCAAGGGGCGCTGCCCCTCGCGCTTGCGCGCTCACCCCGAGGTATTTTCAGCAAGAAAAAGGAAAATGGGCGGTCAGCGCGCGAAGGTGGCGGCGAGGATTTGAGAGAGTTTCTCTGCGTCCTCCTCGGTAAAGGCTGCAGGCTGGTTGCTGTCGATATCAAGCACAGCGATGACATCACCGGTCCGGTTGTGAACCGGCAGGACCAGTTCTGATTGGGTTGAGCTGGCACAGGCGATGTGGCCGGGAAAGGCATCAACATCAGGAACCAGCTGCACCTCTCCGGTGCGCGCGGCCGCACCGCAAACACCGCGTGAAAATGGGATTGTGAGACAGCCGTGACCGCCCTGGTAGGGCCCGATCTTCAACACTCCCGGTTCTGTGACACGGTAAAACCCGGTCCAGTCGAACCGGTCATCCGCGTGGTGCAATTCACACGTCACCGTTGCCATCAACGCCACGTCATCGGTTTCGCCTTCGGTCAGAGACGCGATGGTTTTGGCGAGGTCGGTATAATTGATACGGGACATGGGGGCTCCTGACTTTGCAGCAAAAAGGGCGCGGAACCCTGCCGCGCCCTTTCCCTTATAAGATCAGCGATCAGTCGCGTTCAATTGCAATTGCAGTGCCTTCGCCGCCCCCGATGCAGATTGCGGCAACGCCCCGTTTCAGCCCGCGCTTCTCCATCGCGTTCAGAAGCGTCACGATAATGCGCGTACCGGAGGCGCCAATCGGGTGGCCCAGCGCGCAGGCGCCGCCATTCACATTGACCTTATCGCGAGACAGCCCAAATTCATGCATGAACGCCATCGGCACCACGGCAAAAGCTTCGTTCACTTCCCACAGGTCCACATCTTCCGCTTTCCACCCCAGGCGGTCGAGCAATTTTTGCGCCGCAGGCACAGGCGCGGTGGTGAACCAGCCCGGTTCCTGAGCATGGCTGGCATGGCCAACAATACGCGCACGGATTTTGAGGCCCGCTGCCTGCGCCGCCTCCTCTGACGCGACAACCAGCGCCGCGGCCCCGTCGGAAATCGACGATGCGTTGGCTGCGGTGACGGTGCCATCTTTCTTGAATGCAGGCTTCAGCGCCGGGATTTTTTCGGGCCGGGCATTGCCGGGCTGTTCATCTTCGCTGACGACAACTTCGCCCTTGCGGGTCTTGATGGAAACCGGAGCAATCTCACCCTCAAACCCCCCGGATTTCTGTGCCTCCAGCGCGTTTGACAGCGATTTCAGCGCATATTCATCCTGCGCCTCGCGGGTGAATTGAAACTTCTCGGCGCAGTCTTCGGCAAAGGTGCCCATCAGGCGGCCCTTGTCATAAGCATCTTCCAGACCATCAAGGAACATGTGGTCCACCACGGCGCCATGACCAATGCGGGCCCCGCTGCGCATTTTGGGCAGGATATAGGGTGCTTCGGTCATGCTCTCCATGCCGCCGGCAACCATGATGTCGGTGGCACCCAGGGCCACCTGATCAAAGGCAATCATCGTGGTCTTCATACCGGAGCCACACATTTTGTTCAGGGTTGTCGCAGGCACGTCTTGACCAAGCCCGGCGGCAAAACCGGCCTGACGCGCAGGGGCCTGCCCCTGGCCGGCAGGCAGCACACAGCCCATCAGCAACTCTTCGATCTGGTCCGGCTTGGCACCTGCGTCTTCAAGAGCAGCCTTGATCGCAGCACCGCCCAGCTCAGACGCGGTCACACCGGTGAAAGCCCCCTGAAAGCCTCCCATCGGGGTACGAGATGCCCCGGCAATCACAACATTCTTCATGGCCCTCTCCAATTCCTTGAAATTCCTGCCTTCCGCTTACCGAATGGTAACGATCCACGTCTAGTCTCATTCGAAAGTGACCCGCCGTAACAACGAGATCCAAACGGGTTTGTGCGGCGTATGAGAGAGTGAACCCACACCGTAAGGAGATTTGACGTGCAACTGACCTTTGAAGATTTCGGCCAAACCCGTGTCATCACCATGGGCGAAAGTCGTATTGATGCTGCGATCGCAATTGCGTTCAAAGACAAGATGCGAGAGCTGACCGATGGAGGTCCAAAGCGTAACATTCTGGACATGACAAAGGTCGAGTTCATTGATTCCAGCGGACTGGGCGCCGTCGTGGCCTCCCTTAAACAAGTGGACGCAGACTCCAAACTTGAACTGGCCTGCCTGTCGCAAACCGTCACGCGGGTGTTTCGACTGACCCGAATGGACACTGTTTTCACCATCCATGCCGACCTGCAATCTGCCTTGGATGGCGGCATGGAAAATGCAGTTTGAAAGCCTGTCATTCATGGGCCACGCACGCGATATCAATTCTGGCACCACAGCGGCCGCACATTCCGGGCTGAACTTGGTGTTCCCAGGTGACGCGTTGGCCGTGCGCGACGCCTTGCAATCCATAAGGGATCAGCTGGAAACCCTTGGTATCCGTGATGACATCCAGGGCACCTTAGAAATTGTCTTGGCTGAAGCGCTGAACAACGTGGTGGAACACGCCTATCGCGACCTTTCAGGCGTAATCGAGGTCACTTTGCACCGACAAGGCAGTGACCTGTGGATCAGTATTCTGGATGACGGGCACCCGATGCCGAACGGTGAACTTCCGGAGGGCGAACCTTATGATCTTGAACAGATGGATAGCAATCTACCCGAAGGTGGTTTCGGGTGGTTTCTCATTCGCGAGTTAACACAAAACCTAAGCTATGATCGTAGCGGCTCCCAGAACAAGATGACCTGCTCCATTCCACTGGAGAACAGCCTGTCCTAAAACTGACCTGTGTACAAATGGGTCGCCCAAACGCTCCCATTTCTTTCGGGGGCGTTTTCTCTGTCTCTCAAGTCTCTTCTGCAATCAATTTGACTTAACTGCATTTGGAACCTTACACACTCGCCCCCAAATTGCCCCAGTTCCACCCTTTTGCAGACAGAAACAAATGACAATGTGATCTGGTAGCGTAAGAGCTTGCCCCGATGCCGCAAATCACAGCCCCCACCCAGTTCGCGGCGTCGGGGAAACACTCAACGCATTTTCCAACCAAGATTATCGCACTGCTTCAGGGCGGTTTGAAATCCCGGCAATGATCAGTAAGATCACGCTATCCTCCCCGTAAACAACCGTGTTGAGGTTTGAACTTGCGCGATTTTCATTTGCCAGGACGCTCCCCTGTTTTTGCCCCCAACGCAATCTGTGCAACATCCCACCCTCTTGCAGCCCAGACAGCGCTCGACATTTTGAAAGCCGGAGGAAATGCGGTGGACGCAGCCTTGGCCGCAGCCTTTCTACTGGGAATCTGCGAACCCGCCATGGCTGGAATCGGTGGCGACTGTTTTGCACTTTTGTCTCCCCCAAATTCTGATGAGATCATTGCCCTGAACGGCTCAGGCAAGGCGCCAGCGGGTTTGGAGGCAGAAACCTTGCGTCAGTCAGGCCACA
Source organism: Aliiroseovarius crassostreae (assembly GCF_025137635.1). Lineage (NCBI taxonomy): Bacteria > Pseudomonadati > Pseudomonadota > Alphaproteobacteria > Rhodobacterales > Paracoccaceae > Aliiroseovarius > Aliiroseovarius crassostreae. The sequence goes on from NZ_CP080772.1 coordinate 2,766,498, forward strand.
AGGCCATGCCCCTGCGCGATGCCCAATCCGTCACTATTCCGGGCGCAATCGACGCCTTTTGCCGCCTGTCTGCGGACTGGGGTAAGCTCGGACTTGAGCAGATCCTTGCCCCCGCAATTCAATACGCCGAACAAGGTGTCCCGGTGGCACCGCGCGTAGCATTCGACTGGGACATCGCTGCCCGAAGCAATATTTTGCAAGGGGCCGCCACGAGCTTTTATCTCAAATCGGGACACGCCCCTTTGCCCGGCGACCTTTTTCGCGCCCCAAAGCAGGCCGCCGTTTTGCGACGCATTGCGCAACAAGGACGGGAAGGCTTCTACACCGGCGAGGTGGCGCAAGACATGGTGGATAGCCTGCGCGCGCTCGGGGGAACCCACGAGATGCAGGATTTTGCCGAAACGGCAAGCTTCTATACAGATCCGATTTCCGGTTTCTACAAGGGAACTGAGTTGGTTGAGCACCCCCCAAATGGGCAAGGTGCAACCGCGATTCTCATGGCCAAGATGCTGGAGTGTTTCAATCTTCCGGATCTGCGCGCAGAAGGTGCGGCCCGCATCCATATTGAGGCCGAAGTGGCCAAGCTGGCCTATGACGCCCGGGATCGCTTTATCGCCGACCCGTCCCTGTCCACACGGCTGGACCACATGATTTCCACCGACACCGCGGAAAAACTTGCCGCTCGCATTCACCCAACAAAGGCTCTGCACTCAGCCGCTAGGGTTTCAGAAGCGGTTCACAAAGACACTGTTTACCTCACGGTGGTCGATCAGAATCTGATGTCTGTTTCGCTGATCTACTCGATTTTCCACAGCTTCGGATCCGGGTTGGCATCAGATAAATTTGGCATTCTGTTTCAAAACCGAGGCGCAGGTTTCAACCTGATCCCCGGTCATCCGAACGAAGCAAATGGTGGAAAGCGCCCGATGCACACGATTATCCCGGGGATGATTCGCCAGCATGGAAAAGTCATTCTGCCCTTTGGTGTCATGGGGGGCGCCTACCAACCCACGGGACATGCCCGTTTCCTCAGCAATCTGGTGGATTATGGCATGGATATTCAGTCCGCCATTGATGGTCCGCGGGCATTTGCCGATGGAAACATATTGAAGCTGGAGCGGGCTTACCCGGATACTGTGGCCGCCAGATTGGTTGAAATGGGACACCGTGTTGAAATCCCAGAGGTCCCGATCGGTGGTGGACAGGCCATTAGAATCGACCATCAAAGGGGCGTCCTGATGGGGGCATCAGATCATCGAAAAGATGGCTGCGCTATCGGTTACTGATTGAAAACAAAGGGTTTTCGGATCAGTTCAGTTGAAAATGCAGCGGGTATTGCCCGTCCTCAAATTCACCGAACATATCGGGCAGATCAGGGTGGCTCACCGGCTCTCCGGAATAATCCGCAATCAGGTTCTGTTCGGACACGTAAGCCACATAATAGCTCTGATCGTTTTCGGCGAGCAGATGATAGAAGGGCTGATCTTTTGAGGGGCGGCTGTCCTCGGGGATGGCGTCATACCACTCCTCGGTGTTCGAAAACATGGCATCGACATCAAAAATCACCCCGCGAAACGGATGTTTGCGGTGGCGCACAATTTGGCCCAGGTGATATTTCGCGTGTGTCTTCAACATCTTTTAGCCCCTATATCCGTTACTACCGCGTTAACACCCGAGGGTCCATGCATGGAGGCCGGAAATATTAGAAACAAATTGTCCTTCATCAGCAGGTAGCAACTTTCCGCCTCTCCTTCGGACCGTCTCGCGCATCATCTCTCGACCCCCTCATTTGTGATCAGTTGGTCCGTTTTCAAGCCCTCGCAAACCGTGTATGCTGGGACCAATAACAAACAATAGCGAGTTAGGCAGATGAGCAGCTTTCTTCGCACCGTAGTCATTAGCGGCCTTGTTTTAGGCGTCCTCGCAGCCTGTGGCGGCGGCGGATCAAAGGCACCACGCAATCTGGACAACGCGTGCAGCATTATCAAACAGAAGCCCAAAATTTATCGGGCTATGAAAAAAGCCCAGCGAAAATGGGGGGTTCCGGTGCATGTGCAGATGGCCGTGATCCATCAGGAATCAAAATTCGTGGCCGATGCCCGCACCCCGGTGAAATATGTTCTGGGCGTTTTGCCAATGGGACGGCAGAGCTCGGCCTATGGCTATGCACAGGCTCTGGATGCCACCTGGAAAGAATATCAGCGGACAGAAGGGGGGCGCGGTGCCAAGCGCACGGACATTCGCGATGCCACGGATTTCATGGGCTGGTACATGACCGAAACCACACAGATGACCGGGATTCCCCTGTCGGATGCGCGAGGGCAATATCTGGCCTATCACGAAGGACGCACCGGGTATCTACGCGGTAGCCACAATGGGAAGACCTGGCTTTTGAACGTGGCCAACCGTGTTCAGGACCGCTCCTACATGTATCGCTCACAATTGCTGAGCTGCCGCCGGTAAAGCAGGATCCGGCCCCTACCAAACCGGAAGGGGCCGGTAAAGTGTTTCGACTTATTATTGAGGCACAATAATGAGGCGAAACGCTCGAAACCTACTGATGTTGCGGGCGTTACTGTTGCGGACGTTACGAAATCAACTTGTGCCTCAAGTTAATCTCGAAACGCTTTAATCCATTGATTTATTGCCTTTTTCTGATCTCTTGATTGATCGAAAACAGCTTGTTGGGCAGATCACCCCCCTTGTTCAACTCCCCAAGTATCACCGTCGTTTCAGTGCCGCTGTCATCGGTGATGATCCATTGGCGCAGCTCTGTCGGGCTGGATGTGAACATCAGTTTGATATTGCCATATTGCGGGTTGTCCGGGTCCTGTGCGGTGATGGTCGTGGCGGTGCCGTCATAGCTGTGCCCCGTCACCATCTTGGCGCGCGACAGGTCAACCGTCTTGGCGAGGATCACGGAAAGCGGTGTGCGGCTGAGCGGATATTGCGATGGGCCAGCATTAGATTTCCCATCAAAAACAGCAACTTGCTGGCTCCCTACCACGACAAGAGCCTTTTCCGGCGGGTTATATTCAAACCGGGCCTTCCCCGGCCGTTTGATATAAAACGTCCCGGTGGACAGCGTCCCATCACCATTCAACTGGGTGAACTGCGCTTGGGCGGTCTGCAAACCATTGAGATAGCTTGAGATTTCCTTCAGCGAAAGTTTCTCGGCCAAAGCGGGTGCTGCGCTGAGCATCACCCCGGCGGCGGCAATCATCATACGAAAAGCGTTCATATATCCTACCTTCTGTTCGGGACCAGTTTGCCCCTTTTCCACAGAGGATTTAACCCCGAACCTCGCGTGATAGGCGATAACATGCGCGTGTCATACCACGTCATCACGCGGGAAATTCGGATACGGCCAGTCAGGGCCGCAGCCCCGTGAAACTTTAAAGTTTTTAAGGTCTTCAATGGACGAAGTTTAAAGTTTCTGACGGTGAAATACCGGAACTTTAAAGTTTTGCGCCGCGGCAAAGGAGGCCACGGCGCAAGAAATCACTCGTCGTAAGCAGCGGTGATGATCACCTCAACCTTGAGATCCGGACTGGCAAGATGGGCCGATCCGCAGGCGCGCGCGGGCGCGTGGCCCTTGGGCACCCAATTGTCCCAGACCGCATTCATCTCATCGAAGTCTTTCATATCATCCAGCCAGATGATCGCCTGCAGCATCTGTTTGGTCGACGATCCTGCCTCTTCCAGCAGCGCCTCAACCCGTTGCAGGCATTCGCGGGTCTGGTCCGCCACGCTGTCGCCGCGATTGCCGACTTGGCCACAGAGGTAAACCACCCCTTTATGCTTGACGATCTTGCTCATGCGATCGCTGGTGTAACGTCTTTGAATCATGTCTCTGCCTCAGAAATGCGCGACGCGAGTCGCGGGGGTCTTTTCCGCCCTCTACGTTCGGTGCTTTAGATTACTCTTTAGTTGTTTTTGAACGACCCGTTATTGCTGCTCCGGGATCAGAATCTCGCGCTTGCCCACATGGTTGGACGCCGACACAAGACCTTCGTCCTCCATCTGTTCAACCAGGCGTGCGGCCTTGTTGTACCCGATGCCCAGTTTGCGCTGGATATAGGAGGTCGAGCATTTGCGATCCTTGATCACAATCGCCACCGCCTGATCGTAAAGTGCATCTTCGCCATTGGTATTCCCACCGGTGTTCAGGCCAAGCACCGCGTCGATATTGTCGGCCTTGTCGTCATCGGGCCCATCGACCACGCCGCCGATATAGTCGGGCGGGCCGTAGGATTTCAGATAGGTGACAATTTCCTCAACCTCTTCATCCGACACAAAGGGGCCATGCACACGGGTGATGCGCGCGCCACCCGCCATGTAAAGCATGTCCCCCATACCAAGGAGCTGTTCGGCGCCCTGTTCGCCCAGAATGGTGCGGCTGTCGATTTTCGACGTCACCTGGAAGGAAATCCGGGTGGGGAAGTTGGCCTTGATCGTGCCGGTGATCACGTCCACAGACGGGCGCTGGGTGGCCATGATCAGGTGGATACCGGACGCCCGCGCCATCTGCGCAAGCCGTTGAATACACGCCTCGATTTCCTTACCCGCCACCATCATCAGGTCGGCCATCTCATCGACGATCACCACGATATAGGGGATTTTCTGCGGCGCGAATTCCTCGCTTTCAAAGATCGGCTCGCCGGTCTCATCGTCAAAACCGGTCTGCACTGTGCGCTCGAACATCTCACCTTTGGCCAGCGTGTCGGCGACACGGCCATTGTAGCCTTCGATATTGCGCACACCCATCTTGGACATTTTGCGGTAGCGATCTTCCATCTCGCCCACCACCCATTTGAGCGCGACCACGGCCTTTTTCGGGTCGGTCACAACCGGGGACAGGAGGTGCGGGATGCCGTCATAAACGGAAAGTTCCAGCATTTTCGGGTCGATCATGATCATCCGGCATTCTTCCGGTGTCAGGCGGTAAAGCAGCGACAGGATCATGGTGTTGATCGCCACGGATTTACCGGACCCGGTGGTGCCCGCGATCAGCAGGTGGGGCATTTTGGCGAGGTTCGCGACGATGGGGTCGCCGCCGATATCCTTGCCCAGTGCCAGCGGCAGACGCATGTTGGCGTCGCCGAAATCACGGGTCGAGAGGATCTCACGCAGGACCACTTTTTCGCGGTTGTCATTGGGCAGTTCGATGCCGATCACGCTGCGGCCTGGCACGGTGGACACACGGGCCGACAGCGCGGACATCGAGCGCGCGATGTCATCCGCCAGGCCAATCACCCGGCTGGCCTTGAGGCCCGGCGCCGGTTCCAGCTCATACATGGTGACCACGGGGCCGGGGCGGACCGAAACGATCTCACCTTTGACGCCATAATCATCCAGCACCGTTTCCAGCATCCGCGCGTTTTCCTCAAGCGCCTCGTCAGACAGGTGATGGCGGTCGATGGTGACCGGATCGGTGAGCAGGCCCAGTGGCGGAACTTCGAATTCCGGGCGGTTGTCGTCGAATTTCAGGCTGGGCTGGGCTTCGGCCTTGGCCTGTGTCGAGGGCTGCGCGGGTTTGCGGGTGTTGTGCTGAACCACCTTTTTGGCAGGGGTCGAGAACCCGGCCTGGGGCGGGGTATAGACGCGCGGCACGTCCGCGGGCGCATCCATCAGGTTTTCCACCACCAGATCGTCCTCTTCCTCGGTCATTTGCGGGGCGGGGGCGACAGGAATGGCGGCGGGCATGCTGTCATGCGGCATTGCCATCGACATCGCCTCATACTCCGCCATGGGATCATCCATCAGCGGGGCCTCAACCATCGGGGCTTCGGGCGTGGTGTCAAGGATCATCGGATCGGGCTTGCGACGGTGGCGCGCCACGGCACGTTCCAGCGGCGGCTCATTGCGCATGGCGCCGGGGGCATGGGGGATCGGGGCATGGCGGGCGCGGTTTTTCAGCGCATTGGCCACCTTGGCTTTGATACGATCCTCACCGCCCAGACCTTCGGGGATCTCACCTTCAAAGGCGGGGTTCTCCACCAGTTCCGGCGGGGGTGTCGGCTGCGCACGGCGCATGATTGCCGCCAGAAGGCCCGGTTTCTGCACCGGTTCCGGCGCGGGGGCTGCCATCAGCAGATCCGGGTCCTGCGACAGCGCAGCTGCGCTCATCGGCGGCTCAACATGGGCCGGTTGCATATGGGGTTCAGGGCGGCGCACGCGCGCGGCCCGCAGGGGCGGCGGGGCGGCGAAATCTTCATCCTCAATCAGGCTGTCTTCTGCCGCTTCGGCGAGCTCACGTTCTTCGGCGCGGGCCATTTTGCGAGCCTGATGGCGCGCATAAAGCCCCTTTGCAGTCACCGATGCGCCCATGGCGGCACCTTTTGCGGCCCCTTTGGCACCACGGCCCAAGAGCGACATCACGCCAGCATAGCTCATGATCAGGCCAAACAGCAGGAAGTGGCCAATCCGGCTTGCCTCAGCCTTGTTCAGGCCCAGCGCATAGCCCAGCACCACCAGCATGGCGCATGCGGACACAATTGACATCAGCTTCAGCCCGACCCCGGTGGTCACCGGCAGGGCCGCCAGGAACGCACCCAGAACCGTATCCCCAAACAGACCGCCCAGTCCGAAGCTGTGGGTCCACTCGGGCCCCGGCACCAGGGTTGAGGCGTAAACAGCAGCAACCGCGACGGCAATCGGGGCGAAAATCCCCCGCGAAACGGCCCGTTCGCTGCCCATGTGGAATGCAAAACGCCCCCCCCAAACCACGAGGATCACCGGCAGAACCCAGGCACCCAGACCAGAAATCACCGACAGCGGTGAAGCAATGAACGCCCCCACCAGCCCCAGCGCATTTTTCGCGGGCGCATCGGTTGCGGACATCCAGCCCGGATCCTCGGGCGAGTAGCTGCCGAGGATAAAGGCGATGACAATCCCGGCCACCATCAACCCGATGCCGATCAGTTCCTTGCCACGCTTTTCGATCACCGCCTGGGTGGTGCTGTCAAAGATCGGATTCCGTTGTTTCGCCTGAAACGCCATTTCGCCAAACCTCACGTATAGAGACAGTCACGAAGCTGGATCAGCCCGCGCCGCATTTCTTCTTTTGGGGCCACCATCGCGGCCCGAATATACCCTTTGCCGGGGTTGAACCCGTCCACTTCGCGCGACAGGTAAGCGCCGGGGAGGACCCGCACGCCGGTCTCTTGCCAAAGCTTCACGGCCGCCGCCTCTCCATCCTCGACCGGCAGCCAGAGGAAGAACCCCGCCTCGGGCGACATGTATCCGGGCACACCGGAAAACACCTCATCCGCGATGGTATATTTCTCCTGATACAGCGCGCGATTCTCGGCCACATGCACGTCATCAGACCATGCCCGTTCCGACACGCGCTGAAGGGGCAGCGGGATCGGAGCGCCCGCATAATTGCGCAGGCGACGCATCCGCACGATGCTTTCCGGCCCGGAGGCGACAAAACCCGAACGCAGCCCCGGCAGGTTGGAACGCTTTGAAAGGGAATGGAAAATCGTCACCCTTTCAGGATCCGCCCCCCCTTCCTGCGCCACGGCCATGGCACCGGCGGGCGGTGTGTCACGGTAGATCTCGGAATAACATTCATCCGCGAAAATCTTGAAATCGAACTTCTCCGCCAGCTGGATCAGATTGGCCCAGTAATCGCGGTCTGCCACCGCGCCCTGCGGGTTGGCGGGCGAACAGATATAGGCCACTTCGACCCGGTTCAGCACCTCGGGCGGCAGGCTGGTGTAATCGGGCAGATGGCCGGTGGCCGCGGTGGCATGCACAAACATCGGCTCTGCCCCGACGCTGCGCGCGGCCACGGCATAGACCTGATAAAACGGGTTCGGCGTCAGCACAATCGGCTGCTGCCCGCGCGCGGTTTCCTCGGGGCAGAGCGCCAGAAGGGCGTTGTGCAACCCTTCGCGGGTGCCGTTAAGCGCCATGATCTGCGCCTCGGGCATGTCCACACCATACCGACGTTTCAGAAACCCCGAGATGGCCGAGAGCAGCTCGGGCGTGCCCTCATTGGTCGGGTAGCGCCCGAATTCATGGGCGTGTTCATTGATGATGCCCATCACCCAATCGGGGAAGGCGTGTTTGGGTTCGCCAATGGTCATATGCACCACATCACCCCCCGGATCGAGGTGATCCAGAAGCGCGCGCAGGCGCGGGAATGCATAGGCTGGCAAGCCGGAATACCGCTCGGGAAACGTCATTTGGAACGTCTTTTTTCTGCCTCAGATATCGGGATCATGTCGCCCCGTTTTTATCCACAATAGGCCGCAAATTTGCCGCGGTCCAGAAAAACCCCATTATTTTCGCGCGTTGCGGCGGGAAGGTGTGGTTTTTTGGTCAGTGGGGGAGGGAGAGTGTTGGCACAAAGGTGGCCGCGCGAGGCGGGGCGGTCGTGCCCCAGGACATGTCAATGTCCGCGCTTATGACGTTTTGTTCATCTCGATGAGCCGTTCAAAACAGAATTCACAAAGCAGGCCTATCTTGGCAAATGCTTCAGTCTCATCATTCCATTCTTCACCATGGTTCATGAGAAATTTGTCGCATTCCTCACACCATCCGTTGTATTGCCCGTCTTCATCGCGAACGAATACCAACCCTCTCCTACGCCCATCGCGCAATGAGGTTAGAGAGTGGGAGCACGCATAAGCTGGATTTGATGGGCCATGCAGATTGCAGTGAACTTTCTTTTCTTCTGGTGATCCCATCCGTCCCCTCCGGGCTTTATTTAATGCCCCAAGTCGGACCTTAGTGCCTGGTGCAGCATCCGTCCACACGGGCTCAAACCAGACTTCACCCCTCCCCCAACACCTCCGCAGCGGCCCCCAGCCGCAGCAAGCGCTCTTCTGCCCTCGGTTCCCCTAGGAACATGACCCCCGTAGACGGCACCCCGGTCGGCAGCGTCAGGCCACAGCTGCCCATCAGGTTGCCGATGCGGGTATTTCTGAGCGCCCAGAGGTTTTCTTCGACGTAATAGTCACTGTCGGTCAGCAGGCGCTGCATGTTGGGTGGCAAGATGGTTGAGGTCGGCAGGACCACGGCGTCAAAGCCTGCGGTTTGCGCGTGGAACTGCGCGCGCATCTGATCAAGCGCCTGCCAGGCCTGCACAAACTCCACCCCCGAAAACTGCCCGCCAGAGCGGAACCGGTCACGGATCTCAGGAAACATCAGGTCGGGCTGCGCTTCGATCTGGTCTTTCCAGATGCCATAGGCCTCGGTCGTGAACAGCACGCCGGACAGAGCCAGCGCCTCTTCCACCACGGGCAGATGGGCGCGGGTGATGTCGGCGCCTTGGTCGCGCAGCCGCCCAATTGCGTTTTCAAAGCCCGCGCGCGGGGCGTCGCGGGCAGCGTCCAGCCCGTTTTCCAAGACCATAAGCCGGGCGCCGGAAAGCGTGGCCCCGCGCAGGTCAGCTGGCCTGCCCCCCTCAAGCGCGGCCAGCATCAAAGCGGCGTCTTCCACAGTGCGGCAAAGCGGCCCCACCGTGTCGAAACTTTTGACCAGCGGCACCACGCCTTTCAGCGACAGGCGGCCAGAGGTGGTTTTCAGCCCAACCAGATCGTTCCACGCGGACGGGATCCGCACCGACCCGCCGGTGTCCGACCCAATCCCGCAAGGGGCCAGGTCAAAAGCAACCGAGGTGGCCGCGCCGGACGAGGACCCGCCCGACACGGCGTCAGGATCATTCACGCAAGGTGAGGTGGCCGTGATCGGGTTGAGGCCCAGACCTGAGAAAGCCAGCTCGCTCATATGGGTTTTGCCAAGGCAGACCAGCCCCTGTGCGGTGGCGTTTTTCAAGACCTCGGCATCCTCGGTCGGGATGCGGTTTTTCAGGAGCGCCGACCCGGCCTCGGTCGCGACCCCCGCCGTGTCAAACAGGTCTTTCCACGAGATCGGAACGCCATCGACCAGCCCCAGACGCTGGCCGGACTTGGCGCGCAGACGGGCCGCTTTCGCCTCGGCCATCGCGCGACCCTCGGTCAATCGGGCATAGATCCGGTCGGCAAAGGGGTGCGCGCGGATTGCCTCGAAATAGCTGCTGACCAGATCCACCGGGTCGATCTGCCCCGCGCCAATACCGCGCCCCAGATCCCCCACAGACATTTTCAACCACGCACGGCTCATGACATTCTCCTCATATCCGCGAGGACGGTAGCGGCAGGATCGCACATGGACAATCCCCCGCAATCGCGCGAGAAAGGGGGCATGAAACTGGATGCTGATATTCTGATCGTGGGTGGCGGGCTGAATGGCCCGGCGCTGGGGCTGGCGCTGGCGGATTGCGGCTTTGACGTCACCATCGTGGACGCGATGCCCAAGGGCACGCGGGGGGCGGATGATTTCGACGGGCGCGGCTATGCGCTCGCCCTTGCCTCTCAACGCCTGCTTTCAGCGATTGGCGTCTGGCCCAGGGTGGCCCCACATTCCCAGCCGCTTCTGGATATCCGCATCTCGGACGGGCGCGCGGGTGAAGGCCCCGGCCCGTTTGTGCTGGAATTTGACCATGCCGAGATCGACGAAGGCCCGATGGGCTATATGGTCGAGGACCGGTTTCTGTCCCGCGCCTTTCTGGACGCGGTCGAAGCGCATCCCAAAATCACCCTGATTGATCAGGAAACTGTGGTGGCGCAAGAGGTGGGGCCTGCCTCTGTCGCGCTGACACTGGGGTCGGGTAAAACACTCACCGGTCAGATTGTGGTGGGCTGTGACGGGCGGCGCTCGGGCACTTGCGAACGGGCGGGGATCAAACGCTGGGGCCATGATTACGGGCAAACCTCTCTGGTCTGCGCCGTGGACCACGCGCTGCCGCATAATGGCGCGGCACACCAGTTTTTCATGCCCCCCGGCCCCTTGGCGATCCTGCCACTGCCGGGCAATCAAAGCTCCATCGTCTGGACCGAAAGCCACGAAGAAGCGGCGCGCATTCAGGGGCTGGATGACGCGGGATATCTGGATGAGCTGCGCCCGCGCTTCGGGTCGTTCCTGGGGGAGATCGGGTTGGCCGGGAAACGCTTCACCTATCCCTTGAACCTGACCGTGGCCGAGGCGTTTGTGTCTGACCGTCTGGCGCTGGTGGGGGACGCGGCACATGGGATGCACCCGATTGCCGGGCAGGGTCTGAATGCCGGGTTGAAGGACGTGGCGACGCTGGCGGAAGTGCTGGCACTGGCGCGGCGTCGCGGCGAAGATATCGGCCGGATCGACGTTCTGGAACGGTATCAGCAATGGCGGCGCTGGGACGTGATGCAGATGGTGGGCGCAACCGAGCTGACCAACCGCCTCTTCTCCAACGATAACCCAATCCTGCGCGCCACCCGCGACATTGGACTGGGGGTGGTCAACGCCTTCCCCGGCCTGCGCCGTGGCTTCATCCGCGAGGCGGCAGGGTTGACGGGGGATCTGCCAAAGCTGTTGCAGGGGCGGCAGATCTGACCCGACGCCCCGGATCCCCTTCAATTCACATCATGAAATATCATTCAAATAGAATGGCTTAACGACCATCAAGGCGGAGAAGAAGAAATTATTTGCTTCAGGTCTTGAATTTATCCCTACCTAGGGACAAATACTCGTCATGACAAATGAAAACCACATACGAGAAAACCAAACCCTGGTTCTGGCATTGCTGCGCAGTCAGCAGTTGTTCATGCGCGCGATGGGTCCCGTGTTTCGTTCCGGCGGCCTGACGGCCCCGCAATGGGACGCCCTGGAAACGCTTAGCAACAAGGGGCCCCTGTCAATCAACGACCTGATGCGCCTGACGCTTTCAACGTCCGGCAATCTGGATGTGGTCGTCAAGAACCTGATCCAGGCCGGATGGGTGGAAAAAACCGTCGATGAAAACGACAGGCGGGCGCGGGTTTTGCGCCTGACCCCAGCGGGACATGAAAAAGTGGCTGAGTTTATGCCGACCCACAACCGCGCCCTGGAGCAGGTGTTCGCGGGCATCAACGCCCAGGACAAACGACAGGCAATCAGGGTGCTCAATCAGCTTCGTAAAAAGCTGCCTCAATCCGAGAGAGACAAACCATGACCAACAAAACCTTCCTGACCGCACATGGCGTGATCTACATGTTTTTCGCGCTTGCGCTGTTTTTTGGCCCGACCCTTCTGTGGCCAAATTATGGTGTGCAGCTGAATGACCAATATGCCGTATTTCTGTCCCAGCATAACTCGATCTTCCTGGGTGGGATTGGCATCATCAGCTTCCTGTTTCGCCATGTCGAAAACAGCAGCTCCGCCGCACGGTCGATCCTGACCGGCTTGATCTGGACCAACCTGCTCGGCGTCATCATCACGCTTTACGCGGGCTTTACCGGCATTTTCACCGGGTTCGGCTGGTCCGACCCTGCCTTCTTTGCGCTGCTCGCTGTTCTGAGCTTCGTGCAGCTTGGCAAGAACAAATAATCCCCCCCCTATCAAGGAACAAGAACATGAGTATGTTGAAAATCTGGGACCTGCATATGACCTATGACGGTCCGATCACCGACGAGTTTCTGCAAGGCACCAAACAGCTTGCCGAAAGCATTGCCGAAGAACCGGGCATCATCTGGAAGATCTGGACCGCCGAAGAAGGCACAAATCACTACGGGTCCACCTACTTGTTTCGCACCCGCGACGATCTGGAAACCTACAAGGCCATGCATATGAAGCGCCTGGAGGGCATCGGGATCAAAGTGACCTCGGATCATGTCTTTGACATTATGGAAGAGGTCAGTGCGATCAACAACGCCCCGCTTGCAGGGTGACAACTTTCCGCCGGGCACCCATCCATTGGCTGTGGTGCCTGGCTTCCTGTTGAGGGCTTCGCGAAATGTCCTTCCCGCCCGCCCCTCCAGCTTGCGCGCTTCATCCGCCAGCTTGATTGGAATGCCCTTACAGATCGGAAAGGCAACTCTGGGGTGCTGGTTCCTTTATTCACTGGCAACCAGATTGGTTCGGCTGTGCCCTACTTCATCTTCTTCCGAAGATCGTCACACCAGCTCTGGATGATTTCCGGGACCTCTTTCGGAAGCTCTGATGCCGCACGCGCTTTGGGCCGCGTTATCTGCAGTGTTTTCTCCACCTCTGCCGGGTTCGGTGCACCGGGCACACCCTGCTTCACCTCATACCGGTTCCGCTCGATCAATTGTCGCTCGAAATGTGCATACATCTCCATGTCACCCAGATACTGAACACAGGTGGCGGCCATCCCAAGATCCTGACCGGCCTGTGCATATTCATCTGTCAGCGCTGTTGCAGTCATCGGAAGTGAGCAGACAAGACCTGCAAAAATGGATTTTTTCATAATGTTCTCCGTCTATTACCGACGGAGTACGCAACGCACACAAATGAGGCAAGGTGAAAAAAGGTAGCACCTGCCCCATTCGGCACACATCAAATCCTGAAAACCTCACCCTTCCAATTTGCGCGCCTCATCCACCAGCATCACCGGGATCCCGTCCCGGATCGGGAAGGCGATTTTGGCGGCTTTTGAGATCAGCTCCTGCGCCTCCGCGTCATAGCTCAGCGTGGTCTGGGTGACCGGGCAGACCAGGGCTTCGATCATGTGGCGGTCAACCTGGGGGGCGGATTTCTGATCAGTCATTGCAGGGTCTCATCTCCTTCCCTGCTGCGCAGGGCGATTTCCATTAGCGCCTCGAGGGTCTCGCGGCGGGTGGTCAACGATGGTGCCTCAAGAAGCGCCTGTTTGTCTTCGGGGCCAAAGGGGCAAAGCGTGGCCAGGGCGTTGATCAGCAGCTCATCTTCCGCCTCTTTCAGACTTTCCCAGTCCGATTGCAACTCTTCCAGCGCAAAATAGCGCGCCAGCAGGTCAAGAAAAGCGGGGCGCTTCATCTGGGGGTCCCGTTCAGGCTTCCCAAGATCGCGATCAAAACAGGTCCAATTGACGCGCGCATATTTGTAGGGGGTGAACCCGTCCTGCACCCCAATCAGACGAAACCGAGACACCCCTGTCAGCGTCACCATGTAACGCCCATCTTCAGTTTCGGTAAACGAAGTGATCCGCCCGGCACAGCCAATCCCGTGCAGCGCCTCGCCCTGCGGCTGGACCATGCCAATCAACCTCGCCCGCGTCTTCAGCGCATCCTCAAACATCGCCAGATAGCGTGGCTCGAAAATATGCAGGGGCAGACGACCGCGCGGCAGCAAAAGCGCCCCCGCAAGCGGGAAAATCGGCACGGTGTCGGGCAGGTCAGCAGCGGTGATCATACCCTACCCTACCCCGAGGATCCGATTACACCAAGATCATTGACGCCAGTTTGCGCCGCCCGTTCAGGGCCACGGGATCATTCGCGGCAAGCGCTTCAAAAATCGTCAACAGCTGGGCCTTGGCCGCCCCCTCATTCCAGTCACGATCACGACGGAAAAGCTCCAAAAGCTCGGTTACAGCCGAGGCACTGTCTCCAGCGGCACTCAGCGCCACCGCCAGATCAAACCGCGCCTGGTGATCATCGGCATTGGCATCCACCCGCGCCCGCAGCTCGGCCACCGGCCCCGCATCCTCAGCCTGCCGGGCCAGTTCAATCTGCGCCCGCACCGCTTCGATGTCTGGGGCCGATGAAATCTCGGCCGGGGCGCCATTCAACACCGCCTCCGCCTGATCCAACTGGCCAAGGGCAATCTGCGCCCGCGCCAGCCCAGCAAAGGCAGCGGCCGAGTTCGGATCCTCCTCAAGGATTGCCGCAAAGGTCTGGGCCGCATCTTCCACAGCGCCCGCCTCCAGCATCTCCTCCGCCGCCTCAATCGCTTCGGAAAGACCGCCATCCCCGCCAAGATCAGCCACCCGGTTCACAAACGCGGTAATCTCGCTCGGCGGCAAGGCGCCCTGAAACCCATCCGCAGGCTGGCCCTGCCAGAACGCATATACGGTCGGAATGGACTGCACCCGCAATTGCCCGGCGATCATCTGGTTCTCATCCACGTTGATCTTGATCATCCGCACCCGACCCTTGGCAGCCGTCACAGCCGCTTCCAAAGCCGGTCCCAGCTGCTTGCACGGGCCACACCAGGGCGCCCAGAAATCAACAATCACCGGCACCTCTTTCGAGGCCTCAACCACGTCCTGCATAAAGGTGGCTTCAGAACCGTCCTTGATCAGATCAGCAGCAGGGGCGGCAGTTTGGCCGAGGTCAAGTTCCATGACGATGCATCCTTATGTTCCGGTAAACGGTCTTGCGTTGCCCCTTAGATGGCGCAACCCCACACGCCATGCAAGGGCCACCCCCGGAACCGGGCTTTTTTCTTGCTGAAAATACCTCGGGGTGAGCCTCGAAGAGGCGAGGGGCAGCGCCCCTTACAGATCAAAACTCGCAAAAACAGGTGCGTGATCCGACGGCTTCTCCCAGCCACGCGCATCCCGCAACACCCGCGATCCATGCCCGGCATTGGAAATATCCGATGTGGCCCAGACATGGTCCAGCCTGCGCCCTTTATCCGCCGCATCCCAGTCTCGCGCCCGATAGGACCACCAGGAGTAAAGCTGCCCTTCGGGGATATCCTGCCGGGTCACATCCACCCAACCCGCGGCCTCCTGCACCTCGCCCAGCGCCTCAACCTCAACCGGCGTGTGACTGACCACTTTCAAAAGCTGCTTATGCGACCAGACATCATCTTCGCGCGGGGCAATGTTCAGATCCCCCACCAGGATCGACTTGCCCGGTTTTTCCTTGAAGAAATGGTCCCGCATCTCTGCGAGGTAATCGAGCTTCTGGCCAAACTTCTCGTTCACCTCACGATCCGGCACATCGCCGCCCGCCGGGACATAGAAATTGTGGATCGTGACCCCGTTTTCCAGCTGCCCCGCAATGTGGCGCGCATGGCCGAGATCGGCAAAGTCAAAGCTGCCTGCCTCCACCATCGGCAGGCGCGACAGGATGGCGACACCGTTATAACCCTTCTGCCCCCGCGCCACCATGTGCTCGTATCCCAGCGCACGAAACCCGTCCATCGGGATCTTGTCGACCGGGCTTTTGCATTCCTGCAGGCACAGCACATCCGGCGCTTCTTCCTCCAGCAGCTTCAGCACAATTGGTTCGCGCAGGCGGACCGAGTTGATGTTCCAGGTGGCCAGGGTGAAGCTCATGTTATCCTCCGGTTTCGCGCGTTCCGGGCCACCCTACACCGAGAAACATATGGGGAACAGGGGCGAGTTCCCCCCGCCCCCATTTCATCACGCATAGGAAACCACTTCCCATTCCACGCCATCATGATCGTCGAAATAGAACCGCTTACCCGGTTCGTAGTCCGCGTGATTGTGCGGGGTGAACCCTGCGGCCTTCACCCGTGCCTCGGTCGCGTCGATGTCGTCCACAACCACCCCCACATGGTTCAGGCCAGCGCGTGTCGTATAGGAATGCTGCGGATCCTTCATCGCGATATTGGGCGTGTAGAGCGCCACATATGACCCCTCGTCGCCCACATGCGCGGTGTATCCGCCCGACATCGCATCCCCCTGCCAGCGGATTTTCCACCCAAAGACAGCCCCCAGCCAGGCGGCGGTGGCTTTCGGGTCGCTAACGGTGACATTCACATGTTCTAAAACTGCCATTTCGGCCTCCTTTTTTCGTTGCGACTCGGTTGATAATTCCTAAATCTAACTTTAGCTCAAGCTATTTCTTTCGGAGACCCTCATGGAGCGCAGAAACGAGATTTCGATTGGCACATTGGCCAAACGCACCGGGCTCGCCGTGTCGGCGATCCGCTATTATGAAACCCAGGGGCTGGTTGCCCCGGAACGCAATGCTGGTGGGCAGCGGCGGTTTCTGCGGTCAGATATTCGGCGTCTGAGCTTCGTGATGATCGCGCAGAAATTCGGCTTCACCCTTGACCGTATCCGCGAGGTGCTGGGCCGGTTGCCGAAAAACCGCACCCCCACGGCCAAGGATTGGACCGAAATTTCGCAAGATTTCCGCGCCGAACTGGACGAACAGATCGCCGCCCTGACCCGGCTGCGCGACAAGCTTGACGGGTGCATCGGCTGCGGCTGCCTCTCGCTGGATCGCTGCGCGCTCTATAACCCCGATGACGTGGCGGCGGATAAGGGCGCCGGCCCCCGCTACCTGATGGGGGATGAGGCGGTCAGGCCAGAGGACTGACGCCGCGCCGCGCCAACAATCCCGCCCTGCTTGATCTGCCTTAAGGCACGTGGCGGCGCGGCCCCTCAGACTGGATGCAAAAGAGGTGCCGCATGTCAGAGCATGGCCACAGCCCACAGGAAATCGCCGCCCGCATAGGCGCCCCACCCGGGCGCGGCGTTCTGCGCGATGCGGTTTATGGCGCCATCGACGGATCCGTCACGACCTTTGCCATCGTGGCCGGTGTGGCCGGTGCCGGGCTGTCCCCCCTCATTATCGTGATCCTCGGGCTGGCCAATGTGCTGGCCGACGGGTTTTCCATGGCCGCTGCCGCCTATTCCGGCTCCAAGGCGGAACAGGACAATTATCGCCGCCTGCGCAAGATCGAAGAGCGTCACATCGCCACCAATCCCGAGGGCGAATGGCGCGAGGTGCGCGAGATTCTGGCCCAGAAGGGTCTGTCGGACCACATTCTGGACGAGGCGACCGATGCGGTCACCCAAAACCGGGAACGCTGGATCACCCTGATGATGGAAGGGGAATATGGGCTGGGCGGGCTGGATCCCAATCCCCTGCGCTCTGCCACCGCTACCTTTCTGGCATTTCTGGTCGCGGGCATGGTCCCGCTTCTGCCATTCATCTTCCGGCTTGAGGGGGCCTTTACCCTTTCTGCCTGGATGACCATGGCGAGCTTCTTTGCCATCGGCGCGCTGAAAAGCCACTGGTCGCTGAGCCCTTGGTGGCGCTCGGCCGGGGAAACGCTGCTGATCGGAGGCGCTGCTGCGGCGCTGGCTTATGGGGTGGGGAGTTTGTTCAACACGTAGGGGGCAACACGGGTCGGTTCTACGAACTCCCATCTCAGGGCTCTAGCGGTGGAAGATGATGCCCCAAAGTCGGAGGAGTGAGGGATCAATTGCCAGCTCGGTTCCGTTTCGCCACAACCTCAATCAATTCCTTGATTGTGCTTCATTTCCGGGAGACAAATGGGCATTGGTTAAAAAGGATTGAAGATGCAGGAAAGATCACTCGCCCAGGCATTTTTTATTGCGATAGCTGCTTTGGCTTTTTTCTCTATGTGCTTTAATGGCGTGATGGTCGCGTTTCGCGCAATCGGGATTACGCATCGGCACCATGACTGGGTGCAACCTTACTTGAATGATTGGTTGCTCTACTCTTTTTTGGTCTTTGTTGCAGGAACGATCCTCGCAATTATTTTTCGCCCAAAAGGTCCGCAGTTCAAGACAGTCGATCAATTGCATGAAATCGCGTGGGAAAAGAGTTCAAAAGGCAAGTCTTTGAGCGACGCGGAAAAACTGTGCCTCAATGCGGTCGGCCTCAACAACTATGTTGTGTCAGGTGGCGTAGAGAGTGGCGTTGCTAACTGGGGCGTAGACGGCGTTCGCAATGCTTTGCCCGCCCTCGACACTTTAGGGCTGAGCCAAGCCAAGGAAGTTCTGACTGAAGCGGTCGATTTTGTTGAGTGGTCGGATGCAAACGAAGACAAGTTCTATGAATCAGAACAGATCGCCTATTTCGAAAAGTGCGCTGACTATGATCGGAGGCTACGCGACGCCGGCCTGCAACAGGTGAGAGACCGATTGGGAGACTGGTTGAAGTCGAAGAACCGCTGATCGCAATTCATACCATCGGGAACACAAAAAAACCGGACCCACAAGGGTCCGGTCAGTCTTCAGGGAGGGAGGTGTACTCGTAACCCCGAGTACAAGGGAACTTTAGCCGTTCAGGCGATAGCCACCGCTTTCGGTCACCAGAATGCGCGCATTCGAGGGATCGGGTTCGATCTTCTGGCGCAGCCGGTAAATATGTGTCTCAAGCGTGTGCGTGGTCACACCCGCATTATAGCCCCAGACCTCGTGCAACAGCACATCACGGGGCACCACACCATCTGTGGCGCGATAGAGAAATTTCAAGATGTTGGTTTCTTTTTCCGTCAGGCGGATCTTGCGATCATCCTCGGTGATCAGCATCTTGGTCGCCGGTTTGAACGTATACGGCCCAAGCTGGAACACGGCATCTTCGGATTGTTCATGCTGGCGCAGCTGGGCGCGAATCCGCGCCAGAAGCACCGGGAATTTGAACGGTTTGGTCACGTAATCATTGGCACCGGCATCAAGCCCCAGAATGGTGTCGGCATCGGTATCATGGCCGGTCAGCATCACCACCGGACATTTCACACCTTGCTTGCGCATCACCCGGCACAGCTCTCGCCCATCAGTGTCCGGCAGCCCCACATCGAGAATCACCAGATCATAGATCGCCTCTTTCGCCTTCACGATCGCCTCGGCGCCGTTGCCCGCCTCGAACACGTCGAACTCTTCCGTCATCAAAAGCTGTTCCGCGAGCGCCTCGCGCAGGTCCTCATCATCATCCACCAGCAGGATCTTCTTCAGATTCGACATTTCGCTCTCCCTTTTTGTTGGGCCGATCACGGCAGCAATCACGATTGCGTTTCCCAAGACATGTGCCCCACACACGGGTTTGACAAGCATTGCAACAGATCTTTCACGCCCTCGTGTCCAGGGGGCGATAATTTCGTGGGAAATGTTTCAATTCATTGCATCCCGCCCCGGCAATCTGATGCAAAAACCTTGAAAAGCCGTTTCCCTTATCCCGCCAAGCCCCTAAATATGGGCGCAAGGAGTGCCCCATGACCCGTTTTGCGGACCTGATCCCGGATCTGAACGAATTGATTGCCCGCGCCCGTGCCGATCTGCGCATGGGGGTGCCGGTGGTGCTCATGCAAAATGGCCGCGCCGTCATTGCCGCGGCGGCCGAGACGCTGGCCAGCGCCCGCCTGCGCGAATTGCGTGGGTTGGGCGAGCCGGTGCTGGCAATCACCACCCGCCGCGCCGAGACGCTCAAGGCCCGCGCCTATTCCGACAAGGTGGCCCGTGTGACGCTGCCGGAGGAGGCAGACACGCGCTGGATCGCCGCCATTGCCGACCCGGCCGACGACCTGACCCACCCGATGAAGGGCCCGCTCAATACAAAACGTGGTGGCGAGGACGGGCTTGAGGCGCAGGCCGTGGCCCTGACAAAATCCGCACAGCTTCTGCCCGCCGCGTTGGTGGTCGAGATTGAAGAGGCTGAAGAGCTGGCCCGCACCCATCTTCTCACCGTGCTGAAGCTCACCGATGATCATGTGGCGGCGCTGAACCTTGTGCCCATTGTTCATGCACGCCTGCCGATGGCGGCCTCAGAAGCGGGACGTCTGCATATTTTCCGCCCCGTAGACGGGCGCGAGGAACATTACGCAATCGAAATCGGGCGCCCGCCGCGCGATGAGCCAGTTCTGGCACGGCTGCATTCCGCCTGTTTTACCGGTGACGTTCTGGGCAGTCTGAAATGTGACTGCGGCCCGCAGCTGAACACTGCCTTGCGCCGGATGGGGGACGCCGGCGCCGGGGTGCTGCTTTACCTCAATCAGGAAGGGCGCGGCATTGGGCTTGCCAACAAGATGCGCGCCTATTCGCTGCAGGATCAGGGGTTTGACACGGTCG
Source organism: Aliiroseovarius crassostreae (assembly GCF_025137635.1). Lineage (NCBI taxonomy): Bacteria > Pseudomonadati > Pseudomonadota > Alphaproteobacteria > Rhodobacterales > Paracoccaceae > Aliiroseovarius > Aliiroseovarius crassostreae. The sequence goes on from NZ_CP080772.1 coordinate 2,787,082, forward strand.
AAGCCAACCACCGGCTGGGGTTCGAGGATGACGAGCGCAATTTCGGCATCGGGTCAGAGATCCTCAAGACCATGGGATTTTCTGCCGTGCGGCTGATGACCAACAACCCGCGCAAGGTTGAGATGATGCAGGCCACCGGGATCGAGGTGAGCGAGCGTGTGCCGCTGAAAGTGGGGGAAGGGGCACATAATGCCGCTTACCTCGCCACCAAGGCGCGCAAATCCGGGCATATCCTGTGACGCGCCTGCTGCCACGTCGGCATGACATGCTGGTCACCCGCTGGGGCGCACGGTTCATGGGGCGCAGCATTCCCTGTTCCATCGGGCGTGGCGGTATGACCGATGACAAGCGGGAGGGGGATGGCGCCACACCGCGCGGGATCTGGGAGCTTGCGGCCGGCCTCTATCGGGCGGATCGGCGCGCGCGCCCGACCTGCCCCCTGCCCTTGCGTCCGATCGGTCCGTGGGACCTTTGGTCAGATGATCCTGATGATTCGAATTACAATCATCCGGTCCGCGCTTTGCGCTATTCGCACAGCCATGAACAGCTTCGCATGGCGGCCCCGCTTTATGATGTTTGCCTGATTTCGGATCAGAACTGGCCGGATGCCGTGCCGGGAAAGGGGTCTGCCCTGTTTGTGCATAACTGGCGTCGTCCGCGGTTTCCAACAGCGGGCTGCATTGCTTTTGCGGCAAAAGACCTTAGCTGGATCCTTGCCCGCTGGCAGGCGGATAGCCGTATCCTTGTGCGGTAAGATATGTGTTTCAGCGATGGATTGACCTGCGACCCGGGGGCGCTGGCGCTTTCGCTTCGGCGCGCTGTCGGTGAACCTGAAAGGGGCGCTGCCCCTCGCGGTTTTGCCGCTCACCCCGGGATATTGAGGACCAGAAAAAGAGGGGATCAGGCGTGGCTGTCGCGTGCGCCAAAAATGGCGGAGCCGACCCGCACATAGGTAGCCCCCTGGCCGATGGCGCGTTCGAAATCACCGCTCATGCCCATGGACAGTTCCGACAGGTCATTGCGCGCGGCGATTTTGGCAAGCAGGGCGAAATGCAGGCTGGGCTCTTCGTCGGCGGGCGGGATGCACATCAATCCCTCGACAGGCAAGCCAAGCGCGCGGCATTCGGCGATGAATGCATCGGCCTCGGCGGGCAGCACCCCGGCTTTTTGGTCTTCTTCGCCGGTATTCACCTGAATCATCAGGCGCGGGCAGCGCCCTGTTTCCCTGGCGATTCGCGCGATGGTATTGGCGAGTTTCGGGCGGTCGACGGAATGGATCACGTCGAACAGATCCATGGCCTGTCGTGTCTTGTTGGTTTGCAGCGGACCGATGAGGTGCAGTTCGACCCCGTCATATCGCTCTTTCAGATCCGGCCATTTCCCGACGGCTTCCTGCACCTTGTTTTCGCCAAAGACCCGGTGCCCCTGGTCGAGCACCGCAACCACGCGATCAAGCGGCTGGACCTTTGACACGGCGATCAGCCGGGTCGAACCGGGGGCGCGGCCAAGGCGGGTTTCTTCTTTGGTGATGCGGGCCTGAATGTCAGCAAGGGGCATGGGGGACCTCATGTGTGTATCTGTTTTTCCACATCTCCCAAAAGAAAAGAGCGGGCACAAGGCCCGCTCTTCCCTCGTAATAATCCGTGAGGATTAGAACGACATGGTGATGCCGAGATCAGCAACGGTCACGTCAGCAACTTCTGCGATGCCGCCTTTGATTTTGGCGCCGCCGCCCAGGTCGTAGGCAACGCCCACACCGAAGGCTTCAACTTCAGCCAGACCAGCTTCTGCTTTCGAGTAAGCAGCGGTCACGGTGGTTGCACCCATGGTGTAGCCAGCGGTCAGACCGTAAGCCGACACGTCGTTGTCGCCGAACGAAGCCAGAGCGTCGATGTCGAAGCCGGAAACGTTTGCGCCAGCTTTCACGGTGACAACGTCGCCACGCTCGTCATAACCCAGACCGAAGTCGTAGTCGCCCATGTTGTAGGTGGCTGCGATCGAGAATTCGTTTGCAGCGTCAGCAGCGTTCGGATCGGTGCCGTCAACCGACATGTTGTACGAAGCAGCCACAGCGAAATCGCCGAAGGTGCCTTTGTACATCAGGGTACCTTGGTCGTTGGCGTCGATCAGAGCTTCAGCAACGTTGTCGGTGCCCAGACCGTCGAAGCCCAGGTCGCCCAGGCCGAGGGTTGCGTCAACAGCCGAACCAACGTTACCAGCCGAGAACTTGCCGAAGCCGCCTTCGATGTAAGCAACCAGGTCGCCACCGTTCAGGGTGCTCGACTCGTCGCCGTATACGGTCAGGTCGGCACCGAAGGTCAGGCCACCGTCGGTTTCACCCGACATTGCGATGGTCAGGGTGTAGTCAACGTGAGCAATCAGCTTTTCGTCGACCAGATCGCTGTCAACGTATTTGAAACCAGCAACAGCGGCACCCGACAGGTTGATGTCGGCAGCGGCGTAGCCAGCGGTTGCAACGAGTGCGGTCGTAGCAATAAGGATCTTTTTCATTTCGGTTTCCCTCATGATATTTTTTTAAGAGTGCACCTCAAAACGGGGGATCCGAATTGAGTATGAGCGTGTTTTTCCTCTTCCCGGCGGTCATTGCAAGCGCAGTGACCCGCGATGGGTGGTTTGGCCGGAGTGTTGGTGCTTCTTTGCCACAGTTTCCTCACGCCACGCCGAAAATGTCTGAAACAATCGGAAATAAACCGGCGGGAACGCCATTTGGCCCGGATTGGCCGGCAGGTTTCCAAAATGGAATCACCTGAGCAGGATGGCGCCGGGGATGGCGCGCTGGTTCCGGGGAAAACGCTTGCCCGCCCAAGGGGGCTTATATACTAACAAAGAGACTTTACAGGAACGGGGCGTTTTGATGAGCAACCTGCGGAAATCTATTCTTGGTGTATCTTTGGTCGCCTCGGTCGCATTGTCGGCATGTGGAGGCGGCAGCGGATCGGTCGGATCTATCGGATCGGGCAATATCTTTGGCGGGTCGGGCAAGACCGAGGCCAAGCAGGACGGGCTGCGTCATGCGCCGGAAAAAGCCCAAGAGCGGGAAACGATCTGGGATCTGTTCACCAATGTGGATGATCCGAACACCACGGTTGAGGTCAACAAGTATATCTGGAACGCGGCGCTGGACGTTCTGGATTTCATGCCGGTCAAGGCAGCTGACCCGTTCACAGGCATCATCGTGTTTGATTACGGTCGCCCGCCCGGCAGCGGTTCAAGCTATAAGGCCACGGTTTATGTGAAGGACCCGTCCCTCGATGCGCGGTCACTGACGGTTGCCATGTATACGCGCGGCGGTCCGGCCAGCGCGAGTGCGGTGCGGCAGGTTGAGGATGCGATTCTGACCCGCGCCCGTCAGCTGCGGGTGGCAGACAGCAAGCTTTAAGCCGGTCTGGCCTTTGCGAAGGCACGGAGGCTTTCAAATCGGAACAGGAGCGCGCCCTGCATTGGGGCGCGTTTTTTTGTGCCCCGTATGATTGGCCCCGATGAAAGTATTTCGGTTCAGTCGATCAATCAGGGGCGCTGCCCCTCGCGGGACAAGCCCGCTCACCCCGGGATATTTTCAGCAAGAGGAAGAGGGGATGGTTTGAGGCGCTTCGGGTTCAGGCTGGCGAAGGGAAATGCCGAAACGCTTTAGCGGGCGACGTGTTCTGGTGGGTTGGCGGGCATATCATATAGGTGCTGGACCCATTTGATCAGGCGCGGCTGGCAGATGGTCAGGAGGTCGTAATTTTCGACAACCTCGGCCCGGGCGGCCTGACCGAGGCGGGCGCGCTGATCCGGGTCATCGAGCAGGGTGATGATATTGTCGGCCAGGTCCTGCGGGTTGTGGAAGTCGAACAACCGCGCGGATTTGCCATCCTGCAGCACTTCTTCCACCGGTTCCGTGCGGCTGGCGACGATGGCGGCCTCAACCGACATGGCTTCGAGCAGGGACCAGCTGAGCACAAACGGGTAGGTCAGGTAGACATGCACCCGGCTGACCTGGAGCATTCTGGTGAACTGGTCATAGGGGATACGGCCCAGAAAATGCACGCGCGCCCAGTCTGCGTCGGAAATCTGATCCCGCACCTCGTCGATATAGATCTGTTTCCAGGTCTGCCCCTCGGGCGGGCGCGCGCCATAAGAGGTGTCATCCCCGCCTGTGATCAAAATCTGCGCCTTGGGCCGGTCGCGCAGGATCTGCGGCAGGGCGCGCATGAAGATGTGGTAGCCGCGATAGGGTTCGAGGTTGCGGTTGACGAAAGTGATCACCTCATCCTGGCGGGTCAGGCGTGGGGTGTTTTCGGCCTGGAAGGTTACGGTTTCATCGCGCACCAGCTGATCGGTGCGGATGCCGTCATGGATCACGTGGATCTTGTCGCGGAATGCGGCGGGAAAACTGTCGGCCTGAAATCGGGTGGGGGAGAGCCCTGCATCGCCAATCGCGAAATGCAGGTGGTTGGTGATGTTTTTCATCCGGAGGCGCAGCACATCATCTGCCGTGACCTCTCCTTCAAACGCGGCCTGTTCGGGGCCGTTGTAAAATTCGCAAAACAGGCCCAGCCGCGCATCGGGCCAGACATCTTTGACAAAAAGGGATTCGCCCCAGCCGGGATGGGCCACGATCACATCCGGGTTGAACCCCTGGTCCCGCAGGCGCAGCGCGGCTTTGAAAAAGCTATGCGCGCGAATGAGGTGGGTGTTGGTGTTGGTCAGCCAGGGATGCGGCTGGGTGGCGTTTTTCGGCACATCGAGCTGATAGGGCAGCACCTTCACCCCTTTCCAGACCCGCGCCTCTTTCACCCGCAGGGTCAGCGCCACGCAGTCATGACCCTGACGGACCAGTTCAGGCGCCAGATGCACAAATTGCCCCGGAAAATTCTGGTGAATGAAGAGAAGTTTCATCTGAGCCTGCCTGAAAACCACTGCGCGGTACTGATAATGGGGTTTGCTTTACATCAGATTATCGCGCCACTTCCCCCTTGAATAGGGCAAGAAGGCTGGACGCCGCCGCGCGTGCCGCTTATCACCGGAAAGAATTTGCGCGAAATGAATGCGAAAGGTCACTGGATGAGCCGCTATACCGCCGCCGACATCGAACCGAAATGGCAAAAGGCCTGGGATGAGGCCGGGATTTTCACCGCCAAGCGCGATGAAACCAAGCCGAAATATTATGTGCTTGAGATGTTCCCCTACCCGTCGGGCCGCATCCATATGGGCCATGTGCGCAACTATACGATGGGGGACGTGATTGCGCGCTACAAGTCCTCTTGCGGGTATTCAGTGCTGCATCCGATGGGGTGGGACGCGTTCGGGATGCCCGCTGAAAACGCGGCGATGGCACAGGGCGGCCACCCCGGCACCTGGACCTATGACAACATTGCCACCATGAAGGGCCAGATGCGCCCCCTGGGTCTGTCGATTGACTGGAGCCGCGAATTTGCCACCTGTGACCCGGAATATTACGGCCAGCAGCAGGCAATGTTCATCGACTTCATGGAAAAGGGGCTGGTCTACCGCAAGAATGCCACGGTGAACTGGGACCCGGTCGACATGACGGTTCTGGCCAACGAGCAGGTGATCGACGGCTGCGGCTGGCGCTCCGGCGCGCCGGTGGAACGTCGCGAGCTGACGCAATGGTTCTTCAAGATCTCCGATTACTCGGGTGAGCTTCTGGACGCGCTGGATGGGCTGGACAACTGGCCGGAAAAAGTGCGCACCATGCAGGCCAACTGGATTGGCCGCTCGCAAGGTCTGCAATTCAGCTTTGAACGCACCGATGGCGGCGCCCCGATCGAGGTCTATACCACCCGTCCCGACACGCTGAACGGCGCCAGCTTTGTCGGCATCTCACCCGATCACCCGATTTCCAAGGCGCTTGAGGCAGAAAACCCCGAGGTTGCCGCCAAGCTTGCTGAAATGCGCAAGGGTGGCACCACCGAGGAAGCGATCGAAACCGCCGAGAAGCTGGGCTATGACACCGGCATCCGCGTGAAACACCCGCTGGACCCGAATTGGGAGCTGCCGGTCTGGATCGCCAACTTCATCCTGATGGATTACGGCACCGGCGCGATCTTCGCCTGCCCGGCCCATGACCAGCGCGATTTGGACTTCTGCCGCAAATATGACCTGCCGGTCGTGGACACCTTCCTGTCGCTGGAAAACCCCGCGCCCGTTGAAAACGAAGCTTTCGTGCCGCCGAAAACCGAAAAAGTGAAATGGGTGGATCACTTCGCCGGGCTTGATGAGGCCACCGGCGAGGAAGCCATCGACGCCACGGTGAAATTCGCCGAAGAGGCTGGCTGGGGCACGGGCGTCGAGAAATTCCGCCTGCGCGATTGGGGGCTTTCGCGTCAACGCTATTGGGGCTGCCCGATCCCCGTGGTGCATTGCGACAATTGCGGCGTGGTGCCCGAGAAGAAAGAAAACCTGCCGGTCAAACTGCCCGAGGACGTGTCCTTCGACATCCCCGGCAACCCGCTGGACCGTCACCCGACATGGCGCGACTGTGCTTGCCCCTCCTGCGGCAAGCCCGCCAAGCGTGAAACCGACACGATGGACACGTTTGTGGACAGCTCGTGGTATTTCGCGCGCTTCACCTCGCCCAATGCGGCCACGCCGACCGATGCGGAGGACGCGGCCTATTGGATGAATGTCGACCAGTATATCGGCGGCATCGAACACGCGATCCTGCACCTGCTCTATTCGCGCTTCTTCGCCCGCGCGATGAACATCTGTGGCCACCTGCCGGACAAGGCGCGTGAGCCGTTCAACGCGCTGTTCACACAGGGCATGGTGACCCACGCGATTTATAAGAACGCAGACCGCACCGATGAAAACGGTCGCGCGATCTATCACTATCCCGAGGAGGTCGAGGAACGTGATGGCAAGGTGGTCGTGAAAGAGACCGGTGAGGCGATCAAAGTGATCCCGTCCGCCAAAATGTCGAAGTCGAAAAACAACGTGGTCGACCCGGTGAACATCATCGACGCCTTCGGCGCCGACACTGCCCGTTGGTTCGTGCTGTCGGACAGCCCCCCCGAGCGCGACGTGGAATGGACCGCCTCGGGCGCAGAAGCGGCCGCCAAGTTCCTCAGCCGCGTCTATGCTTCTGCGGTGAAGATCGCGGATATGGAGGATGCAGACGGGAATGATGAAGACCTCATTCGCGCCATGCACAAGGCCATCCATGACGTGACCATGGGCATCGAAAGCTTCGGCTTCAACGCCGCGATCGCCAAGCTTTACGCCTTCCAGAACACAATCTCGAAATCGAAAGCGGGCGGGCGCGCACAAAAGCAGGCCATGCGCACCATGGCGCAACTGATGTCGCCCATGACCCCGCACCTGTCAGAAGAGGTCTGGTCGATGCTGGGCGGCGAAGGTCTGGTGGCGCAAGCCGCATGGCCCGTTGCGGATGAAACCATGCTGATCGAAGATAACGTTACCCTGCCGATCCAGATCAACGGCAAGCGCCGTGCGGAAATCAGCGTGCCCAAGGACATGGACAAGGCCGAGGTTGAAAAACTTGCGCTGGCCGAGGATGCTGTGATCAGGGCGCTGGATGGCAAGGCGCCGAAAAAGGTCATTGTTGTTCCGGGACGTATCGTGAATGTGGTTGTCTGATCGCCGCGCATTTTTGTCAGTTCTCCTCGCAGGTGGCGTTGCGGCCTGCGGGTTCACCCCGGTCTATGGGCCGGGCGGCACCGGCGAAGGGTTGCGCGGGGTGATCAGCTTTGCCAGCCCAGACACGCGCGAAGGCTATGAGCTGGTGAAGGCGCTGGAAAGCCGGCTGGGGCGCACATTTGATGGGCCATATCTGCTCAGCTACAAGATCGCCACGCAGACCCAGGACATGGGGGTGACCGCCACGCAGGAGATCACGCGCACCCAGGTGCAGGGCACGGTGGCCTATACGGTGACCGAACGCGCAAGCGGGGCTGTGGTGACCAAAGGGGCGGTTTCCAACTTCACCACCTATTCCTCGGAAGGGTCAACCGTGTCCACCGCAACGGTGGAACGTGATGCCTATCGCCGCCTGATGGTGTCGATGGCGGACATGATCACCACACGCCTGATGGCCAGCTTTGCGGGTTGGGGGGCATGAAACTCTCTCCTCGTGATGCGGCGCGGTATTTCACCAAGCCCGAGCCCCATCGCACCGGCGTTCTGATCTTTGGCACTGACCCGATGCGGGTGGCCCTGAAACGGCAAGAGCTGATTGCCGCGCTGATTGGACCGCAGGGGGAAGAGGAAATGCGCCTGACCCGCATCCCCGCAAGCGAGCTGCGCAAAGATCCCGCCATGCTGTCCGATGCGATCAAGGCGCAAAGCTTTTTCCCCGGTCCGCGCGTTGCCTTTGTGGAAGACGCCACCGACCTGGTGGGGGATATCGTGACAAAGGCGCTGGAGGACTGGCAGGAGGGGGATGCTCAGGTGGTGATCACCGCCGGCTCGCTGAAACCCAAAGGCAAGCTGCGCAAACTCTTTGAAACCCACCCCAATGCCTACGCCGCCGGTATTTACGACGATCCCCCTACCCGCGAAGAGATCGAAGCCGATTTCAAGCGTGCCGGGTTGGGAGAGGTGGACCGGGAGGCGATGAATGACCTGATCGGTCTGTCGCGCGATCTGGATCCGGGCGATTTTCGCCAGACCGTCGAAAAACTGGCGCTCTACAAGCTGTCGGACCCGACCCCCGTTACCCCGGACGACGTGCTGGCCATGGCGCCCGCGTCAACCGAAGCTGAACTGGACACGCTGCTGCATATCGTGGCCGAAGGCAAAACCACCGAGATCGGTCCTCTCCTGTCGAAACTACAGGCACAGGGCACCCAGCCCGTTGCCCTGTGCATCGGGGCCACCCGCCATTTCCGCGCACTCCATGCCGCAAGCTCTGATCCCGGAGGGGCCGCACAGGGCATTGGGCGCCTGCGCCCGCCGGTGCATTTCAAGAACCGCGACCGAATGGTGCGACAGGCCCAAAACTGGGGCACCCATCGACTTGAAAAAGCTCTTGAAGCGCTGATTGAAACCGACCTTGCTCTTCGGTCATCGCAAAAAGCACCGCAATTGGCGCTGATGGAACGGACATTGATTCGCCTCGCGATGCTGGGCGGTCGTCGATAAGGGGCGCTGCCCCTCGCCGCCAAGGCGGCTCACCCCGGGATATTTCTGACCAGAAAATAAGGCGGAACCGCTGGCACGCCCGACAACCCCTCCGACAAATGTGCCATTCTAAAGCTCTCGTTCCAATAACCCACCTATGACGCGCGCATATCCGCGCGTTGAAAATGATCCCAGCCCAATTTTCTGGTTCCAAATATCCCGGGGTGAGGGCGCGCTCGAAGAGCGGGGCCGAGGGGCAGCGCCCCTGACTGCCGAGCGCAGCGAGGCCACCGGTAGCGCGCCGAAGCGTAGGCGAAGGCGCCCCCTGCCTGTCTACCTGTTCAGGTAGTCCGCGGCCGCGCGACCGGCATGACGCCCTGTGGCCAGGCACGCGGTCAGAAGATAGCCCCCCGTCGGGGCATCCCAATCAAGCATCTCACCACAGGCAAAAACCCCCGGAAGGGCACGGATCATAAGGCCTTGATCAAGCTCCTCAAACCGCAGGCCACCGGCCACGGAAATTGCTTCATCCAGCGGGCGCGGCCCCTCATGGCGGATCGGAACCGCCTTGATCAGCGAAGCCAGCTGTTCAGTAGCCTGCGGCAACGGGCGGGCAAATTCCTGTAAAAGCGCGATCTGGGCCGGGCCGAGTTTCAACTGTTTGCGCAGATGGTTGGTCAGCGTTGCCTTGCCGCGCGCACGGCCCAGGCGGGCGGCCACATCCGCAACATCCCGTTCCGGCACGAGATCCACGAACAGCGCCGCCCCCTTCCGCAGGGCGCGCGACATCGCATAGATCGCACTGCCTTCCAACCCCCGCGACGAGATCACAAACTCGCCCCGAACGGAATGCGCCCCGGCAGTTAGTCTGGCCGGTTTGATCGGGCGACCGAAATGTTTCTGCATATGGTCGGACCATTGCACCACAAGCCCGACATTGCTGGGCTGGAACGGGGCAAGGGTAAGGCCTTCCTGCTCCAACCAGGGCACCCAGGCCGCATCAGACCCAAGCCGCCGCCAACTGGCCCCACCCAAGGCGAGGACCGTTGCATCGGGGCGGTCAATGACGCGCCCGTCCGGCGTGTCAAAGATCAGGGCCTCCTCTTCCCAGCCCATCCAGCGCCAACGGGTTCTGAGCTGCACCCCCAGTTCCCCAAGTTCCGCCATCCAGGCGCGCAACAGGGGGGACGCTTTCATCACTTTTGGAAACACGCGACCGGAGGAGCCGGTGAACACCTCCTGCCCCAGGTCGCGCGCCCAGCCCATCACCGCTTCTGGCCCAAAACCCGCAGTGATGTCGCGGATCCTCTCGGACCCGGAATAATTGGCAAGGAACTGTTCCAGCGGTTCATCTTTGGTCAGGTTCAGCCCGGATTTTCCCGCCATCAGGAACTTGCGCGCGGGGGAAGGTTTGGCCTCGGCCAAAGTGACCCTGACACCGGCGCGCACCAGGTCCCCCGCCGCCATCAGGCCAGCGGGGCCGGCCCCTATGACACATGCGGTTTTCACGCGGGCAGTGACCCGTCTTTCACGCCATCCCGGAACTGCACCACCCGTTGCGGGAACGGGATTTCGATGTTGTTTTCCTTGAGCGTTTTCCAGATCTGCACCATCACACGCGGGGTAAACTTGTTGCGCCCGTCGTCAATGCCTTCCACCCAGAATTCCAACGCAAACTCGATCCCGTTGTCACCAAAGGCGCGCAGCTCGCAATCGGGCATGTGTTCGGGCCTATCGGTAAGCACGAAGTCAAGCTCCCCCACCGCGTTTTCCACCAGTTCGGCCACCTGTTCGACATCACTGTCATAGCTGACCGAGAAAGGCGCCTCGTAGCGGTTGGCACTGCCGGCATCGGAAAAATTCACCACGCGGGTGGTGATGAAATGCTCATTGGGCACCACAATCCAGCGCCCGTCGAAGGTTTCCAGAATGGCTGCGCGGGCGGTCATTTTCACAATGGTGCCCGCCTCACCGCCATCAAGTTCAACATAGTCGCCGACCGTGGCCTGCCCCTCGATCAGCAAGATCACGCCAGAGATAAAGTTCGACGCAATCTGTTGCAGGCCAAAGCCCAGCCCCACACCAATCGCGCCCCCCAAGACGGCGAGCGAGGTGAGGTTCACCCCCATGATGTTCATCAAGACCAGGAATGCCGCACCAAAAATGGCGATCTCGGCAGCCTTGGCCGCAAGTTCCCGCGTGGCGGGGCGCATGTCTTCTTGCTGCTTGATCAGTTGAGCGGACTGATCATTCGACCAGCGACCAAACCAGAAGATGATCCCCCCCACCACGGCAAAACGAATTGCGAATAGCAGCGAGAAGCTCATGTTGCCCAGCGGCACCACCGCATTGTCGAGCCAGGCCATCGCCGGATCCAGCAAACCGATCATGTAAAGCGCCGCAACCGGGATCAGAACATATTTGCCAAGCAGTTTCAGGAACGGGTCGGCCAGGATTTCACGGGCAAAGGCGCGCACGGCCAGGAACAGAAAGATGCGCTTGCCCAGCGCAATCACCGCGCCAGACCCGAAAATCGAACGGGTGACCGCCTCACCAATCCCGGTGAACGCAAAGGCCAGAAGCGGCATCATCAGGGGCAGGAACAGGAGCGAAAACTTCATCACCTTGGCAAAAATGTCGCTCCGCCCCTCTTTCGGAGTGAGGTATTTCAGGATGAGCGGGGTCAGCTTACCATTCGCATAACGGGCCGCCAGAAATGCCGCGATCAGCAATGCAAATTGCGACCAGGCAGCCGGAGACAGGATCCACCCCTGCACAACCTCCCATACCGGTTCCAGATATCCCCAGATTTTTTGTACGATTTCCGGTTGGTCTTCCATCCCTCACCTCTTGCGCTCATACTCGTGAACAGACTGCATCGAATTTAGACAGGTTGATAGCCCTTTGGCGGACAAGAACAAGACCTCTGATCCGTTTTCCCCATTATGTGGTCGGGCCATTCCACCAGATGCCGACACCCTCCGGCGCCTCAAGCGTTTCAGTTCTTACCTGAAGCTGGAAGCACTTCAGGGGCGCTGCCCCTCGCGCTCTGCGCTCACCCCGGAGGATTTGGGCCAAGAAGAAGGACCCATGCTTTCTTCTTGGCACCAATACTCCCGCCGGAGGCATCCCGGCACCCAACACGCGGCGGGCGTGGATCAGGCGGGCACCATCGCCTTCATGGCAGCGACGTGATCCGGGCTTTGGCCGCGGGCATGATCGGCCAGATCAAGGGCTGCGATCATGAGCTCGGGGCCTTCGACAATGCGATCAATCAAGCCCCAAGAAAGGGCTTCATCCGCAAGAATTTTCTGTCCTGCCATAAGGATCATCTTGGCTCGGGCGGGGCCAACAAGCGCCGCCATACGGCCCGGATCGGACGGTTGCGGCAGGTAGCCCAATTTCATCACCGGGTAGAAGAACTTGGCCGAGGGCACCGCGATGCGGATGTCACAGGCCAGCGCCATGCCCATGGCCCCACCGGCCAGCGTTCCGTTCAACGCTGCAATGGTCAGGCAAGGCGCGTTGGCGATGGCACCGGAGAGGCGTTCCCAGACATCGTCAGTTGCAAGGCCCGCGCGGGCTTCATCCAGATCGGCGCCGGCCGAGAACACTTTGCCCTCGCCGGTCAGAACCAGCACGCGGGCGTCACCCGCTGCCTGCTGGGCAATCTCAGCCAGCTCTTCCAGCATCGTCTTGGTCAGCGAGTTTGCCTTGTCCGGGCGGTTGATTGTCACCGTCCAGACCCCGTCATCCTTGGTCAGGTTGATCATCCAAATACCTTTGCACGTTGGCGGATCGAGACATCACGCAGCGAGATTTCCTCGCCTTTGAACTCATCCGCATCTTCAGAACACATCCACAAAAGCGCACGCGCCACCCATTCGGGTGGGATGTGGTCATCCCATTTGAGCTGCGCCACGGCATTGATGCCTGAGGATTTGATCTCGCGTTGCATCTGTGTGGCCACGGTGCCGGGCGAAAGGCCGATGGCACGGATGCCCTTGCCGGCCCCTTCCTTGTGCAGCGCCTTGGTCATCATATGCACCCCTGCCTTGGAGGCACAGTAATGGGCCCAGCCTTCAAGCGCATTATGGGCCGCACCCGAGCTGATGGTCAGCACCGAGCCACCCCCCTGTGCCGCCATGATCGGCATCACGGCGCGCATGCCGTAATAGACCCCCTTGAGGTTCACATCGATCACATGGCCCCATTCAGCCGGGTCGCTGGTCATCATTGGGCCAATCGGCTCGATCACACCGGCATTGTTGATCAGCACGTCGATGCGGCCAAATTTCTTCATACCCGCATCCACGACCGCCTTGACGTCCGCCCATTTCGACACGTCACAGGGCACGGCAAGCGCGCGCTCTTCGCCAATCGCCTTGGCAATGGCGCTGATCTGGGCCGCCCCGCGCGCGGTCAGCACGACATTGGCCCCAGCGCCCGCAAAAATATGGGCGCTTGCTTCCCCGATCCCACGGCTTGCACCGGTGATCAGAACGGTTTTTCCGGTCATATCCAACATGTTGCCCCCCTTCTTTGCCTCAAGAGTAACCCAGTCACCAAGGCGTGACCAGACGGGATGATGACCGCCGCCCACATCGTGGCCCTTGCGAGACACCGGCCCAGCGTTTACCTGAATGAGAAGCAAATGAAGGAGCGCCCATGACCCGGCCCGACACGGACAATTCCAAGCTTGAGACCCTGACCGAACAGCTTCTGGCCGCGGCAAGGCGCGCGGGCGCCGATCAGGCGGATGCGCTGGCGGTGGATGGCACCTCGGTGTCCATCGACGTGCTGGGCGGCAAGCTGGAACATGCAGAGCGCTCGGAGGGGGTAGATATTGGCCTGCGGGTCCTGATCGGTCAGCGGCAGGCCATCGTCTCGGCCTCGGACACATCCGCCGAAACGATCGCGGCGATGGCCGAACGCGCGGTGGCGATGGCAAAAGAGGCCCCCGAAGATCCGCATATCCGGCTGGCGCGGGCTGATGAACTTGCAAAAGAATGGGATCTGGCCGCGCTGGAACTGGCGGATCCATCCGATGAACCGGACCCGGCGGCGCTTGAACGCGATGCGGCAGAGGCGGAGGCGGCAGCGCTTGCCGTGAAGGGGGTGACGCAGGTGTCGTCGGCCTCGGGTGGGTATGGGCGGCACCAGTTCCACCTGATGACCTCAAACGGGTTTTCCGGCGGCTATGGGCGCACCAACCGGGGCACCTCGGTGGTGGCAATCACCGGGGAAGGCGCCAATATGGAACGGGACTATGCCGGAGAAATGCGGGTGTTTCAGGCCGACCTTCCCTCTCCCGAAGACATCGGCACCAAGGCGGGGGAACGCACCGTTGCCATGGCCGGGGCAAAGAAACCCCCCACCGGCGCTTTTCCGGTGCTCTATGACGAACGCGTCTCGGCCTCGCTGATCGGGCATCTGCTTGCCGCCACCAATGGGGCGATGATCGCGCGCGGGTCCAGCTGGGCGCGGGATCTGCTGGGCAAAGAGGTGCTGCCCGTTGGGCTCGACCTGATCGAAGACCCGCTGCGCCCCCGGATCACCGGGTCGCGGCCCTTTGACGGCGAAGGGTTGGCGACCCGCCGCCGCAAGATCATTGACGCGGGCGTGCTGACCGGCTGGACGCTGGATCTGGCCACGGCAGACAAGCTTGGGATGGAGAGCACGGCAAGTGCCTCACGCGGCACCTCTTCACCACCCGGCCCGTCGATTTCCAACGTGGCCCTGACACAGGGACCACAAAGCCGCGAAGACCTGATCCGCGAGATGGGGACCGGGCTGATTGTCACCTCGATGATCGGATCAACCATCAACCCGACCACAGGGGATTATTCGCGCGGGGCGTCCGGGTTCTGGGTGGAAAACGGCGAGATTGCCTATCCGGTCAACGAATGCACCATCGCGGGCAACCTGATCGAGATGCTGCGCACCCTCGTGCCTGCCAATGACGCCGAACCGCATCTGAGCCGTCTGGTGCCCAGCCTGCTGGTGGATGGCATGACACTTGCGGGGGCGTAAGTGGGCGACCTCGACCTTCTGATAAATGCGGCACGGGCGGCGGGCGAGATCTCATTGGGGTTCTTTCAGGACGACCCGGAGGTCTGGCACAAGGAGGGGGATCAGGGGCCGGTGACCGAAGCCGACCTTGCCGTTGACCGCATGCTGCATGGCGAATTGCTGGCGGCGCGCAATTACGCGTGGCTGTCCGAGGAGACCGAGGATGACAAGGCGCGACTCGATGCCGAGCACGTGTTTATCGTCGACCCGATCGACGGCACACGCGCCTTTATCGAAGGGGCCTATCACTGGTCCCATTCGCTGGCCGTGGCCAAGGGCGGAATTGTGCAGGCAGCGGTGGTTTACCTGCCCGCCGCCGACAAGCTTTATGCTGCTGAACGGGGCAAGGGGGCCACGCTGAACGGCGCGCCGCTGCGCGTTTCCGACCGGCGTGATATTGACGGTGCCACCGTGCTTGCCGCCAAACCCAACCTGGACCCGTGGTTCTGGAAAGGGGCCAAGGCCCCGCCGGTAACCCGCGCCTTCCGTTCATCCCTTGCGTATCGTCTGGCTTTGGTGGCCGAGGGGCGGTTTGATGCAATGATGAGCCTGCGCGGCACCTGGGAATGGGACATTGCCGCTGGCAACCTGATTGTCGAAGAAGCTGGCGGCGATGTGAGCGACCGCCGCGCGGGGCTGGTGCGTTTCAACAATCCGACCCCGATGATCAATGGTCTGGTTGCCGGGAACCCCGACATTCACCACGCCCTTGTCGCAGGGTTACTTTGATCAGATCCAGTAAGGTTTTGTTAGAACTAACATTCAATAAAATTTGGCTTTGCGGATCAGATATCAGACGCTAACACTATAGGCACCGAATTTGAGAAAGGTGCCTGCTTTGACTGATCCGAAGACCTCCCCCGCCCCTTCTGCAAACCGCCGTCCCCTGACCCTGCGCGATGTCTCCGAAGCCTCCGGCGTCAGTGAGATGACGGTCAGCCGGGTGTTGCGCAATCGCGGGGATGTCAGTCAGGCCACACGGGAAAAGGTCCTCGCCGCGGCAAAGGAACTGGGCTACGTGCCCAACAAAATTGCCGGCGCGCTGGCCTCACAGCGGGTAAATCTGGTTGCGGTGATCATCCCGTCGCTGTCGAACATGGTGTTTCCCGAAGTGCTGACGGGCATCAATCAGGTGCTGGATGAAACCCCTTTGCAGCCGGTGTTCGGCGTGACCAAATATGACCCGGAGCGCGAAGAAAAAGTGCTTTACGAGATGTTGTCCTGGCGCCCCTCCGGCGTGATCATCGCAGGGTTGGAACACAGCGAAAACGCCAAGGCGATGCTGCGCGCGGCAGGAATCCCAGTGGTGGAAATCATGGATACGGACGGGCCCGCCATCGACGCCTGTGTCGGCATTTCACATCGCCGCGCTGGCCGGATGATGGCCAAGGCGATCCTCAAGGCAGGCTATCGCAATATCGGCTTTCTCGGCACGAAAATGCCGCTGGATCACCGCGCCCGCAAAAGGTTTGAAGGCTTCACTGAGGCGCTGGCGAAAGAGGGCATCGAGATCATGGATCAGGAGTTTTATGAGGGCGGATCCGCTCTGGCCAAGGGGCGCGAGATGACCGAAACCATTCTGACCCGCTCCCCTGAACTGGATTTTCTGTATTATTCCAATGACATGATCGGCGCCGGCGGGCTGCTTTACTGCCTCGACAAAGGCATCGACGTGCCGGGCAAACTGGGGCTTGCGGGCTTTAACGGGGTGGAGTTGCTGGAGGGTCTGCCGCGCCGACTGGCCACGATGGATGCCTGCAGGCTTGAAATCGGGCGCGCCGCTGCAAAAATCATCGCCGAGCGGACACAGGACGGGGGGGTTGCCGGTGGCGAACGGGTGGAACTTGCCCCCAAGATCGAGCCCGGCGAGACGCTGAAGCGACGCTAGACATCCCGCGCCTCGCGGATTAGACGACTGGCAGGCACCAACGCGGCCCCGTGGCTCAACTGGATAGAGCAGCCCCCTCCTAAGGGGCAGGTTGCAGGTTCGAATCCTGCCGGGGTCGCCAAAACTGCCTGAAAAATATGGCGTATTTACAGGGCGTTGTGCGGAAGCTTGCAGAAAGGCCCGTGAGCTTTCAGGCCGAAATCTCGTACAAAACCTGTACAAAATTCGCACGTTTGCGCGTATTTCGGGGCTCTATCATGAGCCGCCATAGCTTTGATCCCGAACGCAAATTTCTCGCATCCGTCGAACGGTTGGTGACAGCCTGCGAGAGCTCCGCCAAGGAATTGCACACCTTGGAGACGCGCTCGACCAGCAGGATCGAAAGCAAGGTGAATGGCTTGGCACATTGCCTGGCGCTATTGATGAAATCACATCTCACGTCCAACACCACATTGGCCGACTTGCTGCGCGAGGAGCAGAATTACGAGACGCTTCAGGCGGGCTTAAAAACAGCTGGAAACTAGCGAAAGACGCCGAGAAGCGGCTGAACGAGAGCTTGATACCCGCAATAATCACCGTAGCGCGGGCCGCTCGCTTTAATCTTACTGCAAGTGTTGCCGTGTTTAGGAGGTCTGTAGCGGCAGTCCTAAACGCGGTCTGCAGCATTCAGCGACAAGTCTGCAATGCACTCGATGGATGCACATGCGGGAAAACCAGTCATTCAGGCGCCCGGGATGGACGACCGTGTTGTGGGACAAAGCTGCCTTTTGCAGGCGCGGCATGTGCTGATGCAGAAAATCCTCGCGCCCGCAGCGGTAGATTTGCGGCAATACAGCGGATTGCCCGTTTGCGGACATGCGGTCCGGTATAATCCTGCAGAATCCAAGCCGCCCTTTTCGCCGCAAGTGGGATTGATAATCGAGAAGTGGGGCGACGCGGACTTTTGATGCGAGTTGTCAAAAGCTCGCGGCCCAAGCCCAGGGTGCCTTGCGTAGACTTGCATCTATCTACGGCCCGAAACCCCAAAAGGCTTTGGCCGAAAAGCACATCTCCGAGCGCCTAACTGGCAGGCCTAATTTCACCGGTGTCAAGCACTGGCGACGCATCCATATCTTCCGCGTCCAACATGGTGGCCACGCGTTCAAGGCTGGCCACCAGCATGGCCTGTTCCCAATCCTCCATCGCGGCGAATTTGCGCACGAAGCGTTGCTGAAGTGGGTCCGGAGCCTCTTGCAGGACGGTGCGGCCCTCTTCGGTAAGCAGGATGTTTGTCTGGCGGCGGTCCAGGGTGGACTTCTCTCGCACGGCCAGCCCATCACGCACAAGCTTGTCAACCAAGGACGTGACTGTTCCCTGCGAAACGCGCATGCGCAGCGAGATGGCTTTGGCGGTGGCGTATCCCTGTTCCGCGACAATTTGCAGAACGCGAAACTGGGTGGGGGTGACGCCCGTAGACTGGCGAATCTCGCGCCCGAACAGTTCTGTCGCGCGTACTATTCGTCTTAGGGCAATCAAGCTGCTGTCGATCCGGTCCAATTCGCCTCCATTGGTTTGATCGTCAAAACATACCCACTCCGGTGCCTTCGCGCAAATTCAAAATTAATTCGAGAAGCGAAGCGAATATTGCAGGAATTGCGGCTGATAACGGTGGTATGCGTTGTAATATCGCGACAAATCGGCATGTGGGGTTACGTTAATGCTTTGGCTGTTGAACTTTATACAACTCCGTGATAGTTCGACCATCGAAGCGAAAGGAGCCCATAATGCAACACCCCGCTCACCCCATGCGCGTTGACCTACCGTCCTTGCGCAAGCCCACCGCCAAAGATGGCGCCGATATCTGGAAGCTGGTCCGGGCTTGTCGCCCGCTCGACGAGAACTCCATGTATTGCAACCTGCTACAATGCGATCACTTTGCCGACACATGTGTTCTGGCCGAACTATCGGGCGAGGCTGCGGGTTGGGTGTCCGCCTATGTCATGCCGAACGAACCTAATACCTTGTTCGTCTGGCAGGTCGCGGTCTCGGAAATCGCGCGTGGGCAGGGATTGAGCGGCCTGATGCTGAAAAGCATCCTGAACCGCCCGCAATGCAAAGACGTGACCCGGGTGCAGACCACCATTACCGCCGATAACGAGGCCTCCTGGGCTCTGTTCCGCAAGTTCGCCAGCCTTCAGGGCAGCGAACTGGATATCGCGCCCTATTACACGCAAGCGCTGCATTTCCGGGAACGCCACAAGACCGAATACATGGTCACGATCCCGCTGACCAGCCGGGCGCAGCTGGCCGCCTGAGCCATGCGCCCCTCAGTGCTCAGCAGCTTATTCTTAATTCATCCGCCAAAACCCGAGAGAGGTCGTATGTCTACGAACCCGCCTGAAATCGCCATTTTCAAACGCCGCGAATCCGACGCGCGCAGCTATTGCCGGGGATTTGACGCTGTATTCACTTCGGCAAAAGGATCCGAGATGATCACCCGCGACGGTACGCGCTACATCGACTTCCTAGCCGGGTGTTCTTCGCTGAACTACGGACACAACGATCCGGACATGAAAGAGGCGTTGATTGATCATCTGCAGTCGGATGGTCTGGCCCATGGACTGGATCTACACACGGATGCCAAGGCCGCATTTCTGGACGCGTTTGATCAACTCATCCTTCAGCCGCGCAAGATGGATCATAAGGTGATGTTCACCGGCCCCACCGGTGCCAATGCAGTGGAAGCGGCCCTGAAACTGGCACGCAAAGTCACGGGGCGCACAAATGTAATCGCCTTCACCAACGGGTTTCACGGTGTCACCTTGGGGGCACTGTCGGCGACCGGCAACAGCTATCACCGGGGCGGTGCGGGCACCACGCTGAACGGCGTGACGCGCATGCCTTATGACGGCTATTTCCCCGGCAACACGGACACTGCTGATTTCCTTGAAGCCATGCTGAAAGACCGCTCGTCCGGGCTTGACGCGCCTGCGGCAATCCTACTGGAAACGGTGCAGGGTGAAGGCGGACTGAACGCTGCGCGCCCCGAGTGGATCCGCCGCATCGCCGCGCTGGCCAAGGAACATGGCGCGCTGCTGATCGTTGATGACATTCAGGCCGGCTGCGGCCGGACCGGCGGCTTCTTCTCGTTCGAGGATATGGGCGTCACCCCCGATATCGTCACGCTGGCGAAATCCGTGTCAGGCTTTGGCCTGCCCATGGCGCTGTTGTTGGTGCGTCCGGAACATGACGTCTTTGGCCCTGCCGAGCACAATGGCACCTTCCGGGGCAACACCCATGCCTTTGTCACCGCCCACACCGCAATCACCAAGTTCTGGGCCGATGATCGGTTTCAGAAAGAGGTTGCCGCCAAGGCGATGCTGCTGACGTCGGCTCTGGAGGAGATGGCGGAAATGCTGCCCGGCGCGAAGCTGAAAGGGCGCGGTATGATGCAGGGGTTGGATGTGGGATCGGGCGATCTGGCCGCCGACATCTGTGCGCGCGCCTTCCGGGACGGGCTGATCATTGAAACCTCAGGAA
Organism: Aliiroseovarius crassostreae; assembly: GCF_025137635.1. NCBI lineage: Bacteria > Pseudomonadati > Pseudomonadota > Alphaproteobacteria > Rhodobacterales > Paracoccaceae > Aliiroseovarius > Aliiroseovarius crassostreae. Next base: position 2,807,666 of record NZ_CP080772.1, read on the forward strand.
ACGAGGATCAGGTGATCAAAATTCTGGCCCCGCTGACCACGGATCAGGACACTTTCCTGAAGGGTCTGAGGATCCTGCGAAACGCCATGCGCATTGCCACCGATTCAAGCAAATTTGCAGCGGAGTAAGACATGATTGTACGCGATTTCAACGAGATCATCACAAAAGAACGCGACCGGGTCGTATCGGATGCGCAATGGAGCAGCGTTCGCATGCTGCTGGCGGATGACGGGATGGGCTTTTCCTTCCACATCACCTTTCTTGAGCCGGGTTCCGAGCACACGTTTGAGTATAAGAACCATTTCGAAAGCGTCTACTGCATGCAGGGCACCGGCTCGATCACTGACCTGGCCACTGGGGAAACCCATTATATCAAGCCCGGCGTGATGTACGCGCTGGACAAGCATGACCGCCACATTCTGCGCGCCGAGGAAGAGCTGGTCATGGCTTGCTGCTTCAATCCGCCGGTCACCGGTACCGAGGTGCACCGCGAAGATGGCTCGTACGCCATCGCAGACGACCTGGAAACAGCCTAAGAGGCTCCGGCACACGCTGGATGACATATTTTGACCTTTCCTGCACATACCGTCGAAAAAATCGGCGGCACCTCAATGTCGCGCATCCACGAGCTGCGCGACACGTTGATTATCGGCGACCGCGCTGCGGATGCTCTGTTCCATCGCATCTTCGTGGTCTCGGCGTTTGGCGGGATCACCAACCTGCTTCTGGAGCACAAGAAAACGGGCGCGCCCGGCGTTTACGCCCTGTTCGCCAATGACGATAACGACCACAGCTGGCTGGATGCACTGACCCGCGTGGCCGAGGCGATGGGCGCATGTCACAGCAAGGTTCTGGAAAATGCCGCCGACCGCGCCTTGGCCGAAGATTTCGTCCGTGATCGTATCGAGGGCGCACGCAATTGTCTTTATGACCTGCGCCGTTTGTGCTCATACGGGCATTTCCGCCTGTCGAGCCAGATGATGATCGTGCGCGAGTTACTGTCCGGTCTGGGCGAGGCGCATTCCGCCTATGTCACGACGCTCATGTTGCAGCGTGCCGGGGTCAATGCCCGTTTCGTTGATCTCAGCGGGTGGCGCGATGAAACCGAATGCAATTTGCAAGAACGTATCGCAGGCGCTTTTCAGGACGTAGACTTGGCAAGCGAACTGCCCATCGTGACAGGCTATGCGCAATGCCGTGAAGGGCTGATGCGCGAATACGACCGCGGCTATTCCGAGGTAACCTTCTCGAACATCGCCGCCTTCACCGGGGCAAAAGAGGCGATCATTCACAAAGAATTCCACCTCTCCTCGGCCGACCCGACGCTTGTCGGGGCGGATGCCGTACGCAAGCTGGGGCATACCAACTATGATGTCGCCGACCAGCTCTCGAACATGGGGATGGAGGCCATTCACCCCAACGCTGCCAAAATCCTGCGCCAATCGAAGGTTGCGTTGCGGGTCACCAATGCATTTGACCCCTCTGACCCAGGGACGCTCATTGACGAGCAGCCAGCGGACAGCCCAGCCGTGGAAATCATCACTGGGCTGAACGTTGTTGCGCTGGAACTGTTCGAGCAGGACATGGTGGGCGTAAAAGGCTACGACGCTGCCGCTCTGGATGCGCTCAAGCGCCACAATGTGCGTATTGCCTCGAAGACGTCGAACGCCAATTCGATCACCCACTATGTCGAGGCTCCGCTGAAAATCGTGCGGCGCGTGGTGTTTGATCTGGAAGGCGCGTATCCCTCTGCCAACATCAGCGCGCGCAATGTGTCGATTGTCTCGGCGATTGGGCGCGACCTGAGTGGTCTAAAAGCCTTCAGTCGAGGTCTGATTTCTCTTGAAATGGCAGAGATCGAGTTGATTGCCGCCCACCAGACGCCGCGCAATGTGGACATTCAATTTGTCGTCCCGCGCGAAGCGGCCGATGCAGCTGTGGTGGCTTTGCACGCGGCTCTGATCGGGGCGTCAGGCGAAGCACATCTCCAGCAGGTGGCATGACTGGGTTTGCACCGAAACCGCGGAGGGCAGTGGTGAAAGGCTAAGACCTGCGCCGCAGAGTTGGTTTGATTGCGCCAAGAGAAGCAGAAACGCTGTTTGTGCTAACCTGTGCTCACAGCCACAACCAAGGCAAGGAGAAAACCATGGACGTCAAGACACCGGAAGAGAAAACCACACCGGACCCGCGCACAGTTCGAGAAGGCGCGAACCTCTCAGCGGAAGAGATGGCCGACCTGATCGGTATGAGTGTGAATGGCTACCAGCTCTGGGAGAACGGTCATCGACAGCCGGGTGGGCCGGCCTTCAAGCTACTGGGGCTCATGGCTCAGGATTCAGAGACCACTATACGTCTCCTCCGAAGCCTTCAATCCTGACCCCGAAAAGCGATTTACTGTCGGCGGCAGTGGTGCCGATACCCGCAGCGGTCCGGTTCCGCAGCCTAGACGGACGCCCAATCGTGGAGATTAACCAAGCAACTCGTCTTCAAACGGAAAGCGGGATAACAACTTGATCCCGGTTTCAGTGACCAGTACCTGTTGTTCCAGTTTGACGCCTTCACCCCCCGTTGCCTTCCCGATGTAGCTTTCGACACAAAGTGTCATGCCCGGCAGGATCTCCCCATCATACCCCGCGTCAGGGAAGTCCCCGCGGTGGTAAAGATAAGGGTACTCCCCGGTCATTCCGCAGCCATGCGCAGACAGATAATAACGGTTCTCATAGTACGCGTCAGGGATATCCCACGCGCGGTCAGCATAGTCGCGAAAGCTCATGCCCGGTTTCAGGATGCCCATATTGTGATGCACCTGTTCATAGGCCACTTGGTAGAGTTCTCGCTGTGCGGCGCTGGGTTTGTCCGGACCCGAGTGAAAGGTGCGCGAAAAGTCCGAATAATACCCGTGGCAGCCCACCACATCTGTGTCCAGCGCGATCAATTCGTTTTCACCGATCACATTGGACGAGGTTTCCTGAAACCAAGGGTTCGTACGCGCCCCGGCATTCAACAGCCGCGTTTCACAGTAATCCGCGTTCTGGGCAATCACGGATTGATGCAGCACGGACCAAAGCTCGTTCTCGGTCATGCCCGGGCGGATCGCCTCGCGCAGTTTGCCAACACCAGTTTCGGTGGCGCGCAAAGAGGCATTAACGCATTTCATCTCTTCATCAGACTTGATGGCGCGGGCCATCTCGACCGGTTCCTGCGCGTCCACAATGCGCAGGCCACAGTCTTTCATCGCAATCGCAGTGCCCGCGTTCAAACGTTCCAGCCCAACGGTCGCGCCGGGGCCGACCAGTTCGGTGATCAGATCGGCCATTTCTGCGGCCCAAGCACGTTCGCGCTCGGCAATATGGGGGCCCGCAGCCACGAAACTGGCGGTTTTGGCGGGGCGGACCTCGTCAATGGTCTCAAACCCCTGTCCCAGATGCAGACAGCCGGTGAACTCAAACAGAATGCTTCTGTTCGCTGTCAGTAGCAGATAGCGAGAGGGCGCATTACGCTGGCTGAACACTTGCATGTTGCGCGCGCCGGTGGCGTAGCGGATGTTTATCGGATCCGACAGGATCACGGCATCAACACCATAGCGCATCATCTGTTCGCGCACCCGCCCAAGGCGATACAGGCGCACAGCCTTTAGGTCGATGCCTTCGCTTTCGGGCGCACGATCAAGCAAGGCGATCCCCGCCAAATCACTGCGTTCTGCATGCCAGTCGAAGTTTGCCATGATGCTTTCCCTTTTCTCCGGGAACACTCTATGTGTTGCCATTCACGCCGAAAATACTTGAAAAACTCGCTCAACCCCATAACCAGAAGGAATGAGAAGCCTCCGCAAATCTCTTCCACCACTGGACACGCTGGTGTTTTTCGAAGCCGTAATGCGCAACGGCGGCTTTACCGCGGCCAGTTCGGAGCTTTACGTCTCGCAAGCCGCTGTTTCCAAGCGCATCCGACAACTGGAAGAGTGGCTCGGCGCCCCTCTGTTTGAACGTGGAGCGCGCACACTGACGCCCACGCCCGCAGCAGAGAAACTGGCCGAGCCCGTTTCGATGGCACTGGACTATATCAATTCATCGCTCAATAGCATTAAGCCGCAGGCAAAACTGCATGTGCGGGTCGCCTCTAACAATGCGGTGTCCGTGTTTTGGCTGCTGCCAAGAATCCGTGCCTTTGCGCTGAGTGACGCTTCATGCCCCGTTGAAAGCGTGGTGTCCGACGATCCGGTCAGCCTGCTGGCGGCGGAACACGACCTTGTGATCACCTATGGCAGCGCGCCCCCGGATGGGTGGACCGGGGTCAGGTTGATGGATGAAGAACTTGTTCCCGCGATTGCGCCTGACCGATTGAGTGCTTTTCAAAACGCGCCGCACGACATGCTTCTGCTCGATTATGACAGAAATGCTCCGGACTGGATCAATTGGGATGTCTGGATCAAGCAGAACCCTGGTTCGGCCTTGTCTGCGCTGCCAAGGCAGCGATGCGAAACCTACTCGCACTCTATCGGGCGCGCGATTTCCGGCGAGGGCATCGCGCTGGCAAGCTGTGCCTTATTGCGCGACGAACTGAACACCGGTGCGCTGATTGCACTGGGTGTAGAACGTTATAAAACAGGCAAAAGCTACTTTCTGGTGCACCGTGCCGGGGTATCGCTGCATGACGGTGCAGCGGGTTTTGCACATTTTCTACAGGCCTTTGGCACCTCACTTTAAATTCAAAACAACGGTTGACCTGCGCACTTTGAGGGCGCGCTGCGCCCGCTGCTTTCGCGGATAGTGAGCGTTTATGTTGATAGCATCGTAGGAGCGTTGCAGGTGAAGCGCGCCAATCCGAAACCATGTGTCAAACGCCCAGCACGCCAGAGAAGTGTATGCTGATAACCTGCTGTTCGGGACTTGCGCACGCTGAACATATCGCCCACCGACACAAGGGTGCGTGTCGCAAATAGGCTTCCTACCTCAGCGCGCGCGCCCATAAATATTCGTTCTGATCATTGAATTTCATACATTTTTCTGGTTTGAGTTATTTTGGAGAGAATGGTCAAAATGTCGTTTTTGGGCAATTCTTTGGGAATTCGCGGGGCGTAGGGTAGGGAACCTAGTCCCTCGACAGGTTAGGTAAAACAGGGAGTTAACATGACTAAAAAAGACCAACAGCTTATAAACCGTTTGGCCGATGCGGCCCGCACGGGCGGGATCTCGCGCCGGAGCTTTATGCACTATTCGCTTGCAGCAGGGATGTCCGCGTCGGCGGCAACCGGCCTTTGGACGACCAAAGCATATGCAGCGCCACAGAAAGGTGGCACCTTCCGCTGGGGTATTCACGATGGCAACACAGGGGACACCCACGATCCGGGCACTTATCTGACCCGCACGATGATCTTCCTTGCTCACACGCACCGCTCCTATCTGACCATGATCAACGGGGACGGATCTCTGGGCGGCGACATTGCTGACAGCTGGGAAGGCAGCGCGGATGCATCGCAATGGACCTTCAAGCTCACGCAGAATGCCAGCTTCCACAGCGGCAAGAAACTGACCGCAACCGATGTTATCGCATCGCTGAACCACCACCGTGGCGACGATTCTACATCGGCAGCGAAAGCGCTTCTAGCGGATGTCACCGACATCACCGCGGATGGCGACTATACTGTTGTGGTGAAATTGTCCGGCGGCAACGCTGACTTCCCGTGGCTGATGACCGACTATCACCTTGCGATCTGCCCGGCCAATGACGATGGCTCGATCGACTGGAAATCCGGCGACGGCTCTGGCCCGTACAAGATCGACTCGGGCGAGTTCGGCGTTCAGTTCAGCCTCAGCCGCCACGACGGCTGGCACGGCGAAGGCGCCCATTTTGATGCGGTGGAGATCATCACGTTGAACGACCCGAACGCCCGCCAGACTGCTCTGGTGACCGGCGACGTGGACGCAGTATCGTTGATCGAACTGAAAACCATGGCGCTGATGAGCCGGAACCCGAACGTCAAGGTTCACAACATTCCTTCGGCCGGTGCGATCACCATGCCGATGCTGACCGACATTGCGCCGTTCGACAATGTGGATGTGCGGAACGCGCTGAAGCTGGCCATCGACCGGGATGAGATCATCGAGAAGATTGCGTTCGGTGCAGCCACCAAAGGCAATGACTTCCACCACTCGCCTGCACAGCCTTACTGGCCGGAAGACATTCCGCAGCGCGAGTATGATCCGGATCAGGCTCGGTCGCTGCTGAAAAAGGCTGGGCATGAAGGTCTGGAGCTCAACATCAGCGTGGCTGACAGCGTTTACGCCGGTGCGGTGGACATGTGCGTTCTTTATGCAGAGCAAGCCAAAAAGGCTGGCATCAACATGAAGGTCGTACGCGAACCGAATGACGGCTACTATTCCGACGTGTGGCTGAAGAAGCCGTTCTGTGCTGTATCTTGGGGCGCGCGCCCGACGCCGGACGTGATGTACACGCTGGCATATAAGGACGACGCAGCCTGGAACGAAAGCCGCTGGCAGAACGAAGAGTTCAACAAGCTTCTGCTGCAAGCAAAAGCCGAGCTGGACGATACTCGCCGGGCAGAAATGTATCGCGACATGGCGATGCTGGCACGCGACGATGGCGGCACTGTCATCCCGTTCTTTAACAACTTCGTCTACGCCAGCCGCTCCAACGTGGGCACACCGGACAACCTGGCAGCCAGCTGGGAATGCGACGGCGCCCGCGCCGCCAGCCGCTGGTGGTTCACCGGCTAATAGAGCGCACAAGAAACGTGGAGCCCGGATGTGCCGGGCTTCACACCCTCAAGCCGTCAGATATCGAATAAGACGGCCTAAGGCCGACAAGGCCATCTCCGGCCCTGCGAAAACGCCGGAAAACCAACAGGAGGAAGTCCATGGGGGACATTTCCAGACTCATCGCCAAGCGACTTGGGCTTGGCCTGATCACACTCCTCGTGATCTCTGCCATCATCTTTTTCATGGTTTTGCTGTTGCCAGGTGACCCCGCTCAGGCGGTCCTTGGGCAAGGTGCAACCGAAGAAAACCTAGCTGCCCTACGTGAACAAATGGGGCTGAATACGCACCCGGTTGTTCGTTACTTCCAATGGCTTGGTGGCGCATTGACTGGCAACTTTGGCACCTCCATCGTCTCGGGCGATCCGGTGTTTGGCCTGATCTCGGATCGTTTTGTGAACACGATGTTTCTGGCGGCTTACGCTGCGGTCATCGCGGTCCCATTCGCAATCACGCTTGGGATCATTGTCGCCCTGCTGCGCAACACGCTGTTTGACCGTGTGGCCAACGTGCTGACATTGACCTCCATTTCCAGCCCGGAATTCTTTCTTGGCTATATCCTGATCCTGTATCTCTCGGTGAAGACCAGCATGTTCCCCGCCATTGCAAGCCTGACGGATGGAATGACCTTCGGCGAGTTGCTGCACCGGACGTTCCTGCCCGCGCTGACGCTGGTCTTGGTGGTCACCGCGCACATGATGCGCATGACCCGGGCGGCGATCATCAGCCTGCTGGCCTCGCCTTATATCGAGATGGCACGCCTGAAAGGCGCCCCCCCGTGGAAGGTCATCGTGCGGCACGCCCTGCCAAACGCATGGGCCCCGATCATCAACGTTGTGGCACTGAACCTCGCCTATCTAATCACCGGCGTGGTGCTGGTCGAAGTGGTGTTCGTGTATCCCGGTATTGGCCAAGCGCTGGTTGATGCCGTGTCCAAACGCGACTTCCCCGTGGTTCAGGCCATCTGTCTGATTTTCGCGGCCACCTTCATCCTGCTGAACCTTGCGGCAGATGTCGGCGCCATTCTGACGAACCCGCGTCTGCGGCATCCGAAGTAAGGACAGACATCATGAACGTTTTTGTAATCTCTTACTTCGCAACCCTGATCATCGCGTCCTGTCTGGCAGCGTTTTATGAAAAACGTAGCATATTCCTGACGCTGTTTTCGCTTACCCTTGTCAGCTTTGTGGTTGGTATCGTCGGCGGAGCGGGTGCTCTTCAGACGATCTCGGTTGGGGCCGTTCTTTTGGCTTTTGCGGCCGGTGTATCCTACTGCTTCCGAGAGTTCTTGGTGATCATCTCGCCAACCAATGTCGCTAAAGAGCTGAAAACCGCGCCCATGACGGCGGCGTTTGGCATGTTCATCATCTTCACCTACGCCATCGCGGGCATCTTTGCGCCGTGGATCGCGCCCTATGGTGAATCCGAGGTGATCTCGTCGGCCTTTGCACCTGCAGATGAAAACATGCTGCTTGGGGCGGACCAACTCGGCCGCGACATGTTCAGCCGTATCATCTTTGGTGCACGCAACACGGTCGGCTTGGCGCTTATGGCCACGGCATCGGCCTTCTTCATGGGGGCATTCGCGGGTCTTCTTGCAGCCACCCGTGGCGGCTGGATCGACCAGTTCCTGGGTCGGTTTGCCGATGTGATCATGGCAATCCCGTCGTTGATCTTTGCGCTTCTTATGCTTTCAATCTTTGGCCCGCATGTTTTCGTGATCATCATCGCTGTGGCCATCATCTATGCCCCACGCGTCTTCCGATTGACCCGAGCGGTCGCGGGCAACGTTGTGGTGATGGACTATATCGAAGCCGCCAACCTGCGGGGCGAGAAGAACAGCTATCTGATCCGCAAAGAAATCCTGCCCAACGTTACGGCACCACTTGTGGCCGAATTCGGTCTCGAGTTCTGCTTCGTGTTCTTGCTTGTGGCCGGTCTGAGTTTCTTGGGTCTGGGCATTCAGCCACCGACAGCCGACTGGGGCTCGATGGTGCGTGAAAACGCGACACTGATTTCGTTCGGAGACATCACGCCATTGATCCCGGCTGGCGCCATTGCCCTGCTGACGGTCGCCGTGAACTTCGTTGTCGACTGGATGCTGTTCCGGTCCTCGGGTTTGAAGGAGTGATAGAAATGTCCTCAGATAAAAAACAAGTCCTTCTGGACATCAAAGATCTGAAAATCGATGGCTACACCGGCGAAGAATGGATGCCCATTATCAAAGGGGTGGATCTCAAACTTCACCGCGGCGAAGTGATGGGCCTAATCGGGGAATCCGGCGCGGGCAAATCCACCATTGGTGCTGCTGCCATGGGGTTTTCCCGTGATGGCACCCGCATCTCTGGTGGCTCGATCGAGTTTGACGGGATGGAGTTGACGACCGCCACGGAAGGTGAAAAGCGCGCCCTGCGCGGGGCCCGGATCGCTTATGTGGCGCAGTCGGCTGCAGCCAGCTTTAACCCGGCGCATAAGATCATCGATCAACACACCGAGGCCCCGCTGCATTATCGCATCCAAAAGCGCCTGGAAGCGCAGGAAGATGCAACCGAGCTCTATCGGCGTCTGCGTCTACCCAATCCAGAGGAGATCGGGTTCCGCTATCCGCACCAGGTTTCGGGTGGCCAGCTGCAACGCGCCATGACGGCGATGGCAATGGCCTGTCGGCCAGATCTGATCATCTTCGACGAACCAACCACCGCACTGGACGTGACCACCCAGATCGAAGTCTTGGCTGCGATCAGGGATATCGTGGATCAGTTCAATACGGCGGCGATTTACATCACCCATGACCTTGCCGTGGTCGCGCAGATGGCCGACACCATCAAGGTGCTGCTCAAAGGGGAAGAGGTCGAACAGGCGCCAACTGAGGAGATGCTGGACAACCCGCAAGAGGATTATACCAAGTCTCTTTGGGCGGTGCGCAGTTTCCAGCGCCCGCAGAAACAACGGCCCAGAGACGCCACCCCGGTTGTGTCTGTACGCGGCGTTGACGCAGCCTATTCTGGCGGTCCGAAGATCCTTGATGATGTCTCGTTTGACATCCACAAGGGGATGACCGTGGCCGTGGTGGGTGAATCCGGATCCGGCAAATCGACAACTGCCCGGGTAATTACCGGTCTTCTGCCGCCCTCAAAAGGCGAAGTGCTTTTTAACGGCGAGGTCCTGCCACCTAATTTCCGAAGCCGGTCCAAGGATCAGCTGCGACAGGCGCAGATGATTTACCAGATGGCAGACACGGCGCTTAATCCCAAGGTCCGGATCAGTGAGATCATTGGCCGTCCAGCGCAATTCTACTCCGGTCTCTCCGGGGCTGCGCTTAAGTCGCGCGTGGATGAATTGCTGGATCTGATCGAGCTTGAGCCATCGCAATTCTACAACCGCTATCCGCCGGAGCTTTCAGGTGGCCAGAAGCAGCGGGTCGGAATTGCACGCGCGCTTGCAGCTGAGCCAAGCTTTATCATCTGTGACGAGGTGACCTCGGCGCTTGACCAACTGGTAGCCGAAGGCATTCTGCGCCTGTTGGATCGTCTCCAGAAAGAGCTTGATCTGGCCTATATGTTCATCACCCATGACCTGGCAACCGTGCGTTCCATCGCAGATGAAGTGGTCGTCATGCAAAAGGGTCGCGTGGTGGAGCAGGGCCCAAAGGATGCCATGTTCACGCCGCCGCACCATCCCTACACCGATCTGCTGCTCAGCTCGGTGCCGGAAATGGATCCGAACTGGCTGACGACCCTTCTGGAAGAGCGTGGTGTCGATAATGTGGGCGAATCCGCCGATGTTTGATCCAATAGATCTCTGAAACTCACCAAACCGTCCGGAAAAATCCGGGCGGTTTTTTGTGCGTAGCGCGCTTCCAATGAACTTGATAAAGCGCGCATTACGTTCCATGGACGGCGCAGCGAAAACCCGCGCACCAAATAAATGCGCCGTGACCGGAAAGCGTGCCAGAAAGTGTCGGCTGGATCTTCCGCACGCAGCGGCGGATCAAGGATCAGATAACAGCCATTCCCGTCAGAACCAGCGTGCCCACCAGAATGCCATACAGAAACAGTACAGCCGGAAGCGTGCCTGCACGATTACGGTCGTCGCGGATCATTTCGTCACGTGTCAGCATGGTCCACTCCTTGTATTGATCTAGCTTGACGGGGGGGCGGTTCTTGATAACCGCATGATCTTGAATCGCAGTTAGGCGAAGCTTGTGAGTCGTGCAAGCTCCTTAATTCAGTTTTTCTATAGAATTTTAGCGACCCAGATATGCAAGAATTGCAACCCTGGTTTCTGCATCTGGGTCAGATGGCCCGCGCCTCAGGCCCGTTGGATCTGCAAGAGGGAACTCCGCGCAGCAATGGCATCTAAAAGAGGGCTTCTTCTGGCTGACTGAGGCGAGCGAACAACACCGAAGACCCCGCGTGTGTCGAAGGCAGGACAGGCCGACAATTATCGGCCCGTCCAGAATTTCTATACGCGTCAGCCCAGAACGGCCTTCACGGCGTCGACCGTCCCAGCAACGACCTGATCAGCCTCTTCACGGGTCAGGCAGAAAGGTGGGGCAAAGCCGAGGATGTCACCTTGCGGCATGGCGCGGGCGATGATCTTGGATTGCTCCAGCAGCTTGGCCGAGATCTGCGGGCCGATCTTGTCGGCGGCGTCAAAGATGGTACGGCTGTCGCGGTCCTTCACAAACTCAACCGCGCAGAGCATCCCTTCGCCGCGCACATCGCCGACATGGGCGTGATCGGCCAGAGCAGCGCGCATGGTGTCGTTCAGGTAGGTGCCGACCGCACCCGCATTTTGCACGAGGTTCAGTTCGTCGATCAGCTTCAAGTTGGCCACACCGGCAGCCGCCCCGATCGGGTGCGCCGAATAGGTCCAGCCATGGCCTATGGGGCCGTTTTCGTCCGTCCCCTGTTCCAGCACGCTCCAGACCTTGTCCGACACGATCGAGCCGGACAGCGGCGCATAGGCCGAGGTCAGACCCTTGGCGATGGTGATGATGTCGGGTTCCATACCGTAGTGATCCGAACCGAACATGGTGCCAAGGCGCCCAAAGCCGGTGACAACCTCGTCAGCCACCAACAGGATATCGTGTTTCTTCAGAACGGCCTGAATGGCTTCCCAATAGCCGGCGGGCGGGGGCACGATGCCGCCCGTGCCCAGAATCGGCTCGCCGATGAAAGCCGCGATGGTGTCGGCGCCTTCGCGTTCGATCAACGCCTCCAGCTCGGCCGCGCAATGGGCGACGAACTGCTCTTCCGTCTGATCCAGATTGTCCCGGCGATAGTAATAGGGCGCCTCGGTGTGGATGACCTGCTCGACCGGCAGGTCGAATTTCTTGTGAAAGAGCTCTAACCCCGTCAGCGAGCCAGTCACCAGACCGGACCCGTGATAGCCGCGCCAGCGCGAGATGATCTTCTTCTTCTCGGGGCGGCCCAGAATGTTGTTGTAGTACCAGATCAGCTTGACGTTGGTCTCGTTCGCGTCCGAGCCGCCAAGTCCGAAATAGACCTTGGACATGTTCTTCGGTGCGCGATCCAGGATCATTTTCGACAGCGTGATCGAAGCCTCGGTCCCATGACCGACATACGAGTGGTAATAGGCCAGCTCTTTGGCCTGTTCACCAATCGCCTCGGCGATCTCTTGTCGACCGTAGCCGACGTTCACACAGTAAAGCCCGGCAAAGGCATCCAGCAGCTTGGTGCCGTCACGATCCTCGATAAAGACGCCCGAGGCAGTCTTGATCACCCGGTTCGGGCTTTCACCACGGGCGTGTTGCGCCAGATGGGTCGAGGGGTGGAAAAAGTTTTCGCGATCCCATTGATCGAGTTGGTCGTTCTTCAGCATGTTTTTCCTTTCTCAGCCCTTTGGGATCACGCCCAGTCACGGCAGACATATTTGATTTCAGTGAATTCTTCCATGCCCAGTCGCGCTCCTTCGCGACCCAGCCCGGATTGTTTCGTGCCGCCGAACGGGATCGGCGCGCCAGTGACCTTCGTGCGGTTCACCGCGACCATGCCATATTGCAGAGCACGGGAAAGTCGATAGATACGGCGCGGATCATGGCTGTGCAGATAAGCGACCAGTCCGTATTCGCTGTCATTGGCGCGGGCGACCACCTCATCCTCGGAGTCAAAGGGGGTGATAGGCGCGACCGGGCCGAAGGTTTCCTCGTGCATGATCCGCGCATCTGCGGGCACATCGGTCAGCACGGTTGGTTCAAAAAACAGCGGGCCCAAAGAATGCCGTTTGCCGCCGCAAGCCAGCTTAGCCCCTTTCCTCAACGCATCAGCCACGTGCTCTTCCTGTTTCTCTACGGCCTTTTCATTCATGAGCGGACCGATATCCGGGTCATCCATGCCGATGCCTAGGGTCAGGGCCTTGGTGGCGTCGATGAATTTGGCGCAGAACGCATCATAGATAGCACGTTCCACGAAGATGCGGTTGGCCCCCAGGCAGTCCTGACCGGAAGTGGCGAATTTTGCCTTGATAGTCTCGGCTACGGCCACATCCAGATTTGCGCCCTTAAAGACGATGACTGGCGCATGGCCGCCCAGTTCCATCACCAGCCGCTTCACCGTGTCCGCGGATTGCCGGTAGAGCAGCTTGCCCACATTGGTCGAACCAGTGAATGACAAAGCGCGCACGCGGGTGTCGCGGGTCCAGGGCTCCACCACCGTCGGAGCGACGCCGGTGACGACATTGAACACGCCCGCCGGAATGCCCGCACGCTCCGCCAGTTCGGCCAATGCCAGCGCGCTAAAGGGTGTTTCACCCGACGGATGAGCCACCACGGTACACCCCGCCGCCAATGCAGCCGCTGCCTTGCGCGTCAGCATGGCCGAGGGAAAGTTCCACGGTGTGATCAGCGCGGCCACCCCCACGGGTTCGCGCCACAGCTCAACCTCGGCGTCCGGCAGATGGCTGGTGACACCTTCGATATTGGGGCGCTTGGCCTCTTCTGAATAGAACTCGACAAAGGCGGCGCCGTAATCGATCTCACCGCGCGCCTCCGTGATGGGCTTGCCCTGTTCCAGCACCATGATGCGCGCCAGATCTTCCTTGTGTTTCAGCTGCAGTTCGAACCAGCGGCGCAAGATGGCGGCGCGCTGTTGCGGCAAAAGCGCAGCCCATGCCGGGAAGGCGGCCTGAGCCGCATCAACCGCGGCAGAGGATTCATCTGCCGAAAGGCTGGCCACATGGCCAAGCTCCGCGCCGTCCGCCGGATCGAAAACCGGGATGGTCTCGCCATTGGTGGCGGCGCGCCATTTGCCGCCTATGTAGGAAAAAGAGCGCACCAGAGCCTTATCAGCAATCCCGGTCTGGGCTGAGAGCGCGGTCTCTGTCATGGCTGTCCTCCTCATGCCTTACAGAGGAATGTGCCTGACACGGGCAGTGAAAGTGACTGAAGTTCAGGGGTGGTGCAGAAGAAACAGCTGCTGTTCAGGCACTTTGGCGCGGGATCATCCCTGACCCAGCAGAATATCAAAGGGCGGCGCGCCCGCGCCCTTGACGGGTTTGGTCACGATATAGGTGAAATAGCGGGACAGACCGATACGGGCGTCCAGCATCTCGTCGATCAGGCGCTGATAGGCATCGATGTCGCGGGTCACGATTTGCAGCAGATAGTCGAACCCGCCGCCCAGCGCCCAGCAGGCCACGACCTCGTCATAGCGCTGCATCGCGGCCTCAAAGGCGCGGAAGCTGGCGGCGGTGTGATCGGCGATCTCCGCTGCCACGAACACCGTCACATGCGGCGCGAGTTTCTTCAGGTTGATGCGGGCGCCGTAGCCTTCGATCAGGCCCGCTTTTTCCAGTTTTTTCAGGCGCTCCCAACAAGGTGTGGGGGACAGGCCGATCCTGTCGGCCAGCGCCGCCTTGGTGATCCGACCCTCCTGTGTGAGTACGGACAGTATCTGGATATCGCGCTTGTCCAACACCATCCGATCAGGCCTGAATGACAGTTCCGGCGCTGCCGAAATGCTTGCGGACATGGGTAGCAATGGCGGTGTCCTGGGCACCGGTGCCGGTCAGGTCGCAGATCGTGATCGCGTCAGGTGATATGCGGCCGGGTTTTGCCCCGGTGATCACTTCGCCCAATTCGGCTGGCGTGCCTTTGTTCCAAAGCCCGGTAGCGTTGGCCGCTTCCAGTTCCCCGGACACTTCGCACTGGCTGACGCTGTCGCAGATATACGCATCCGCGGCGACGAGAGCGGCGGGATCAATTTCGTTCTTACCGGTCTGGTCCGAGCCCATGGCCGTGATATGCAGCCCCGGATGCAGCCACTCGGCCCGCAGCACCGGTGCGCGCGCGGGGGTGGTGGTGACGACCAGTTGCGACCAAGCCACCAGCTCTGCCGGATCGATCACCACCTCGGCCTTGATCCCCAGCGTCGCGGCCAGATCGGCGGCGCAGGCGGCGGCTTTTTCTGGGTCGCGGCCGTGCACCAACACCCGTTTGAACGGGCGCACCAGATGGGCGGCGATCACTTGCAGGCGGGCCTGAACGCCGGTGCCGATCACACCGGCAGTTTCGACCGTCTTTGGCGCCAGATGACGTGCGGCCACGGCGCCCGCTGCGGCAGTGCGCACATCGGTCAGGTATCCATTGTCCAGAAACAGGCTTTCGACCAATCCGGTTTTAGCCGAGAAAAGGATCATCAGCCCATTTAGGCTGGGTAAGCCCAGTTTCGGATTGTCAAAGAAGCCGGGGCTGACCTTGATTGCAAATCCGTCAAAGCCGGGAATATAGGCGGTTTTTACGTCCACCTCGCCATTGGCTTCGTGCAGGTCCATCGACAGGATCGGCGGCATCACCACCTTGCCCGAGGCCAGGGCGACAAAGGCTTGCTCTACCACGTCAATGGCAGTCAGGTCGAGCTTGACGGCCTCTTTCAGCTCGGACTCGGTGACGATTTGAATGTCATGCGCCATAGGTTTTGCCTTTCACTTCCAAATCCCCGATCATCACATCCTGACCGGTCATAAGCTTCGCAAATGTCTGCATGTCCAGATTGCGTCCGGTAACCACCGTGCCGACGGGGCCATCTGGCTTGGGCAATTTTCCTGCCAGCATCGCGGCCTGACCAACAACCGAGGCGCCCTCGGCCACGATACGATCCTCGTAAAACATCACCTGCATGGCATGCAGGATCTCACTTTCGGTCACCAGAATGGTGTCATCCAGAAGATCACGGCAGATGGGATAAGATAGCTGGTTTTGCAACCCAATTCCCCCGCCAAGACTGTCCGCAAGCGAGGCAAATTCCGGCACCTCGACCGGTTCGCCCGCACGGATCGACGCGTGCATGGCCGCGCCGCGATCCATGGTGATGCCGATCACCTTGATGCTGGGTTTGATCGCTTTGGCGGCTGTGGCAATGCCGGCTGCCAAACCGCCACCCGAGAGCGGCACGAGAAGCATATCCAGATCTGGCCGCGCTTCAAGCATTTCGACCCCAATCGTGCCCTGGCCGCTGATGACGTGAAGATCGTCGAAGGGCGAGATCTCGACCAGCCCCTCATCCGCACACAGGCGCTTGCTTTCCTGCATCGCCTCGTCCTGCGTGGTGCCGATGATGCGCACATCCGCGCCAAGCGCCTTGATCCCGTCGACCTTGGCCTGTGGCACAAGTTCTGACATGCAGATCACAGCCTTCATCCCGCGCCGGTTCGCCGCGAAACTCACACCGCGCCCATGATTGCCCGTCGAGCAACAGGTTACGCCCTGCACACCTTCAGGCAAAGCCATCACTGCCGACATCGCGCCGCGTAGCTTGAACGCTCCTACGGGCTGCATGGTTTCCATCTTCATCAGAAAGTCATGGTCCGCCACCGTCGACATGAACGGGGACGGGATCAAGGGCGTATTGTCTGCCACACCGCGAATACGATGTCGCGCATCGAGTATGTGGTGCAGCTCAAGGGGCATTCCGGTCATCCGAGGTTGTCACTTTTCATATCTGTCGGGCGGACAGGCGGCAGTCCGGCCAAATGCGAGACGCTGTGATTGCCGCCATTTGTGCACAACACCACAGCGCGTTTGTTTTGGTCAATCGGGAAAAACGACATCCGAGTGCCGTTTTTGAGCAATTATCCCCCTATTGCTCGCAGTTAGCTTGAGTGGGAAGGCACTGACCAATCGGTGGATTGGTTCAAGTTGTGCACAACTATCCAGTTTTAGTCATGAGGTTGCCATGCCCATCGAACATGCTCCGTTCAGTCAGGCCGAATATGATCGGCGAATAGCCAAGACCCGCAAGGCGATGGAAAAAGCAGGGCTGGACCTGCTGTTTGTTACCGACCCGTCAAATCAGGCGTGGTTGACCGGCTATGATGGCTGGTCCTTCTATGTTCATCAGGGCGTCCTTTTGGGCCTTGAGGGCGAACCCATCTGGTGGGGCCGCTATATGGATGCCCTTGGTGGTCGGCGGACGTGCTGGATGTCTGACGACAATATCCACGGGTACGCGGACAACTATGTGCAATCCACCGTGCGTCACCCGATGCAGGATCTGGCAGGACATATCCGCGCGCTTGGGCTGGAAAACGCCCGGATCGGTGTCGAGATGGAGAACTACTACTACTCGGCCAAAGCCCACGCGGTGCTGGTCGAAGAACTGCCAAATGCCAGCCTGCAGGATGCAACTGCCTTGGTGAATTGGCAGCGGTTGATCAAGTCCGACGAAGAGATCGGGTTCATCCGCAAAGCCGCGCGCATTTCTGAAAAGGTCGTCCAGACGGCCATCGACCGCGCGGCACCCGGTGTGCGCAAGAACGATCTGGTGGCTGACATCTTCCACGCCGGGATTACGGGTGTCGATGACGATTGGGGCGACTATCCGGCCATCGTGCCGCTAACGCCCTCGGGGCTGGACGCAACTGCCGCCCACCTGACATGGAATGGCGCCCCCATGCGTGAGGGTGAAGCGACATTCTTTGAGCTGTCGGGCTGTTACCGGCGCTATCACGCGCCGCTGTGCCGGACGGTCTATCTTGGCACCCCTCCGCAAGAAATGCTGGCGGCCGAACGGGCCCAGATCGAAGGGATCACCGCCGGGTTGGACGCTGCCCGCGCTGGCAATCGGACCTGCGACATCGCCAATGCATTCATGGATGTTCTGGCAAAACATGGCATCAAACGGGAAGGGCGCATGGGCTATCCCATCGGGCTGAGCTATCCGCCGGACTGGGGCGAGCGCACCGCCTCGATCCGGACCGAGGATGAAACCGTACTGGAACCCGGCATGGTGTTCCACTTCATGCCAGCCCTCTGGATGGACAGCTGGGGGCTGGAGACGACAGAAACCATCCTGATCACCGAAAACGGACCGGCCGAGGCCCTGTGCAATATGGACCGAAAACTCTTCGTGAAGGACTGACCGTGAGCGCGCTTGCAGACACAAAGACCCTTTTGGAAGAGCTGATCAGCTTCCCAACGGTGTCCTCGGACAGCAATCTGGACATGATCTTGCATCTGGCTGAGCGTTTGTCGAACTGTGGGGCCGAGGTCGACATCTGGCATGACGAAACCGGGACCAAGGCCAATCTGTTCGCCACGCTGGGCCCGAAACGCGATGGGGGCATCGTGTTGTCTGGCCATTCCGACGTTGTGCCGGTGACAGATCAGGACTGGTCCTCGGATCCGTTCGTGATGGACACACGCGACGGCAAATGGTTCGGGCGCGGGGCCTGCGACATGAAGGGTTTCATTGCCGCAGCTGTTGCCATGGCTCCACGTTATGCGACGCTGGATCTGCAACGCCCGGTACATTTTGCCTTCACCTATGACGAGGAAGTCGGTTGTTTCGGGGCACGGGCACTGGCGGACACTTTGCGTGAAAGGGGTATCAAACCCGCAGTTGCGATCATAGGCGAACCTACCTCGATGCGGATCATCGAGGGGCACAAGGGCTGCTATGAATACACCACCCACTTCACCGGGCTGGAAGGGCATGGGTCTGGCCCCGATCGCGGTGTGAATGCGGTGGAATATGCGGTGCGCTATGTCTCGAAGCTATTAGAACTGAAGGCGGATCTGCAGGTCCGCGTGCCGGAAAGCAGCCGGTTCGAACCGCCCTGGACCACCATCAACACCGGTGCGCTGGTGGGCGGCGTCGCCCATAACGTGATCCCCGGCAAAGCCCGGGTGGAATGGGAGATGCGCCCGGTTCAGCAGTCGGACGCCGACTTCGTGAAGGGCGAGCTGCACCAGTTTTGCGCCCATACGCTTATCCCCGCGATGCAGGCCGTGCATCCCGACGCCGGGATCGAGACCGAAGTGATCGGCGAGGTCGATGGGCTTGAGCCCATGGCAGAGAATGAGGCGCGGAATCTGGTGATGGAGCTGACCGGGGCCAATGGGGCCGACGTGGTGCCCTTCGGGACCGAAGCTGGCATTTTTCAGGGGCTCGGCATGTCGGTTGTCGTCTGCGGCCCCGGATCCATTGATCAGGCGCACAAACCGGATGAATATGTCTCGGCCGATCAGATGGAGCAATGTTTGGATATGCTCACCCGCCTTTCGGCAAAACTGGTCTGATATGGCCGGGGCGCGGGCGTATCGTGCTGTTCTTTCCCTTTGCCGGCTAGGGCGTGCTGGGGTACGTCATGGCATCGCGCGTTCAGCAATCGAAGGATCATCACCGTGACCTCTGCCTTGTTCGAAAACAGTGACGTCAAAGCACGCGATCGGTTCGAAATCCTGCATCTCGAGCTTCGCAATCGCATCTGTATGCTGGACTACGCCCCCGGCACACGGCTTTCGGAAACGGAATTGGCGGAAGAGTTCGGTGTATCCCGCACCCCGCTAAGACGCGTTCTGGCGCGGCTCGAGGATGAGGGGCTGGTGCATTCCGTTCATGGTGTCGGGACCTTCGTGACCGATGTGAATATCGAGGAGCTGGCCCAGACCTATCAATTGCGCATGGAGCTGGCGGAACTGGTGGGGAAGCTGTCGCCGAAGCAACCGGATGCCGCGCTGTCGGCCCGTCTTTCCGACCTGTCACATCGCGCCAAAGTGCTTGTGCAAACTCCCGAGCCGCGCGTCTTTGCGCAGCTCAACATGGAGTTCTTCCTTGCGCGGCTGCAACTGACCGATAACGCGCCACTGCGCGAGATTTCCGAGCGGCTCTATATTCAAACCACCCGGATCTGGCTGAAATCCTTCTTCGCCTCGATCATCGACCTGAACGAAGAAATTCGCGTGTTTGCGCGCGAAGTCGACGAAGTGACCGCCGCGATTGAATTGGGTGACCTTCAGGCCGCCGCGCTGATACAGCGGGCCCATATTTCGATGAGCTATAGCCGTATGAAGCGCTGAAGACCGGGCAGGACGGATCGACCGACGGCGATCCAGTTATTGATCCAGGGCGTCGCGAAAAAGTAGTTTGGTTATTGGGAATCGTCGTGACCATGGATGTCGGGTTGGGAGCCAAGCGTGGCATCCCAAAATACGGAACATTGCTGCTGCGAAAGTATGCTGCGATAGCAACATCTACACAAGCAATCGCTTTATCATCACGCAACCGGTAGATCGCTGCCAACAACCTCGCTGCATTCCGAAGGAACGGCAGTTTTGCGCCGCGCGGCGGCTCTGACAACGATGCGAGTGCTGCTATTTTCATTCTGCAAGGACGCGCAACGTAGGGGGAGAATTCACGGGTTGGGCTCTTTCCGGCCGCTAGCTGCGTTATGCACCAAGGTCCGCACTGAGTATTTACTGCTTGAAACAATTCTCTCTGTGCCAGGTTACAAACTCAGTCCTTGGACGGTTGGCGAGGCGATCGGGCACCAAGATTTTGCCGGACGAGTTGATCATCGATGTCACAGCTTCGATGTCGTTGCTCTGACGGGAGACCAGAATAGTCAGGTCGTCTGCCAACCCAACGAGGCCGCGATCAAACATCCAATGCGCCGTTCCGGACAGGGCGAGCCCGTTACTCACGATGTCGGGGCCGTCATGCTCGACCGGTCTGATATGAGCAGCTTCCACTTCTGCGCGGCCACCACCGTTGATCAGGCGCAAGCCAGTGATGGCGCACCGTTCACCGTAGGCGCGCAGGACGTTCTTTCTGAAATTACGGTCCCGAACCGCGCGGTTGGTCAGTTGGTTGACGCGTTCCCGAGCAGGCATGGGTTGGAAAGGTGTTTGTGCGTCCTGAAACCCTGGCATCTGCATCGCGCCACCCACACGTGGTAGGATGTCCTCATCCCGTCCAAGGCCACGTTCGACTATTCGGGCAAAGTCTTCCGCGGAAAGGGTTCTTACTGCGGCTTGCGCGCGCCCGGATATCTTGCCTTGATCATTCAACAACCCTTTTTCGACGATTGAATTCTCGTCCCGGAATGAAACAGGGTCGCCGAAATCAAGATACGTTCCCGGCTCGATCACTGCCAAGAACATGTCTGGCTTCCTTGGGTCTGGAATGATTTCCTGGACCTTGGCGACAGCAAAATAGCCTTTGGTCTCTTTGACCTTGCTTGGCTCCAGGTAGACGATCCAATCCCCTTCGCACTGCTGGGCACGCGAGAGGTATTGCTTGGGAAACTGATACCGTTCCGACGGAATGTCGTCGTAGATCGAGTCACTGCGATGGATGAAAATACCGAAGGCCATCCGATCCCCCGCGTTGAAGGCGTTCCAGTTTTTGATCGGCCGCGCGTAAGGCCAGCACCGCACCTGTCAAAAATGGAAGTGCCAAGCCTGCCGTGGCGATTGCGAAAATCATGATGGCGGCCATGACTGAGTATTCGGCGGTCTGCTGTGCCAACGATCGTTGGCCGAAACCAATCAGGTAGAACACGCTGGTTCCTAGGAAGATCAGGTAAAACGGATCAAAGGGTTCAATCACCTCACGACGGGTACGCTCCAAGACCGAATGTCGCAACATGTTCCAGCGTTTGCTTGCCTTGCCCACCAGATTACTCCCTTACCAACTCGATCCATGTGTGCACGTCGCCATCCGTCACTTCACGGCCTTCGATATGTGACTGATACCAGCGAGCGACAATGGCTCCGCGTTTCTCGCTCTTAATTTTGATGTTTTCCTCAGTGAGGTGTTGATCGAGCGAAGCTGCACAAAATGACATAAAATTCCAGTTAGTCCCACCTGATCACGTCAGAAGGTGCAGAACAAGCGATTCCATGCGTGTCGCCAAAGCGACCAAAGAACCGCAAGACTGGCAGGCAAGTTGCCCGACTGCCGGAGCGCAAGCATGCCCCCAAGACAGGGAAGAACATCCCTCGGTTGCAAAACTTTCTTTCGAAACATCGCAAGGTCGTTTAGAGAAGAAGCAGTATCTGGCTGCACCGGGCAAGGCTGACGGGCCTCGAACCTTACAGGCTTGGCCCGCCTTGCGACGCCGGACACATGATCATGCAGTCGGGATGCGGGATGAACAAGACAGTCCATATCACAGGTGCCACCCCTACCCGCGGGGCAGAGGAGTTTGCTGATCTGGGTGAGATGTTCCGATCCCTGTGGCGACAGAAACGGCTGATCGCTGCGGTGACCGTTTTATGTGTCGCGCTGGGCGCCACCTATGCCTACCAGATCGCAACACCGAAATACCGCGCCACCAGCGTCCTGTTGCTTGACACATCCGGGCGACAACTGGTGGATCTGGGGGTCTCTCTGCCCAGCCTCGGGTCCAGCACGCAAGAGATCAACACCGAGGTGGAAGTGCTGAAAAGTCGCCGCCTGCTGCAACGGGTGGTCTTTGCGGAGAACCTGACGCAGGACCCGGAGTTCAACGATGCCCTGCAATCACCCGGCCTGACGGCCCGCGTGAGGGGCTGGCTGTTTGGCAGCGCCCCCGTCGACAACAGCCCGGCCGCCGCTGAACGGCGCGCCATCAATGCACTGCTTGCGGCCCTGCGGGCCCATAACCTGCCCAAGACCGACGTGCTGCAAATCACGGTCGAGACGGAAAGTGGTGCCAAATCCGCCGCATTGGCAGATCAGATCGCCAGGCAATACATCCTCTATCAGATGGATGTGAAGTTCGACGCCACGAAAGAGGCCTCCAATTGGCTGAGCGAGCGCGTGGCGGATTTGAAAATCCAGCTGGAAGATGCCGAAGCCAGAGTGGCCGCGTTTACCGCGCGCACCGATGTGGTCAGCCGGGAAACCGTTCTGGCGCTGGATCGCCAACTGAAGGACATGCGAAACCGCGCCGAAACCCTTCAGGGCGAAAAGGATGAGGCAAGCGGGCGGACCAATCTTCTACGCTCTTTGATCACGGCCCCCGCGCAGGAGAAATCCGAGCAGGCCGGGGATGCCCGCCTGACCCGCCTTTTCCAGACCGAGGGCGCAAGCGACGGATTTGATCAGCGGTTTGACCTCATTTTGTCGCGCGCAACGCTTCAATCCCAGCGGATCCAGGCCCAGGCCGAGGCACTGGGCAAAGGCATCACCGAGCTGGAGCAGCGCATCGCAACCCAATCCGACGACCTGATCGAGCTGCAGCACCTGACCCGCGAAGCGGAGGCAAACCGGCTGCTTTATGAGTATTTCCTGAGCCGGCTGAAAGAAAATTCGGCACAGGAGGGGATCCAGCAGGCGGACAGTCGGATCCTGTCAAACGCGGTGGTTCCAAGTCTTCCGTCAGAGCCGAAGAAATCCCTGATATTGGTCATGTCTGCCGTGCTCGGCCTGTTGCTTGGCGCAGGCGGCGCGGTGATCCGAAATGCGACCCAGAACAGCTTTCGCACCGCATCTGAGCTGGAGCTTGAAACCGGCCTGTCCGTGATGGGGCAAATCCCGCTTTTGCCGACAAAATCCCGCCGGGAGGCCGTGACCTATCTGAAAAACCGCCCCAGTTCAGCCGCGGCGGAAGCCATTCGCAACCTGCGCACCTCTGTCCTGTTATCCAACCTTGACGCGCCGCCACAGGTTATCCTGTCCACCTCATCCCTTCCCGACGAGGGGAAAACCACCATCTCTTTCGCCCTGGCACAGAACCTTGTGGGCATGGGGAAAAAGGTGCTTTTGGTGGAGGGCGACATGCGCCGCCTCGTGTTCAGCGACTATCTGGATCGCGTGGCACCGGTGGGTCTGCTCAGCGTTCTTTCGGGGGCAACCACGCTGGACGAGGCGATCATCAGCGACCCTGCCCTTCAGGCCGATATCCTGATGGGCGAACCGGGTGAAGTGAATGCGGCAGATGTGTTGTCTTCGCAGAAGTTCCGCGATTTCCTTGAGCTGGCACGCAGCACATACGACCATATCATTATCGATACCCCCCCGGTCCTCGTGGTGCCGGACGCAAGAGTGATCGCCCCCTCTGTCGATCTGATCCTGTTCACGGTGCGGTGGGATCAGACCCCGAAAGAGCAGATCAAGGATGCCCTTCGGATGCTCTCATCCGTCGGTCAACCGGTAGGGGGGCTGGTGCTGAACCAGATCGACGGAAAGAAGATGAAGCGATATGGCCAGGGGCGCTACGGGGCCTATGGCAACAGCTATTACACCAACTAACCCCCCCTTTGACCATGAAACGTGACAGAAGGCGAAGCGATCAGGGGTTGTGAGATGTGAATTATTGCAATTCTGGATTGCATCACGTTATAGTGGGCCAAGTCGTGTTTTTTAGGTGCTTTGCCGCAAGGTTGCTTCGCGGCGCAATGTAACCCATTCATGCAGCTCAGGGCGCCCGATCGGGTTTCCTTTGATCAGAGACAGCAGGTCACCATGCGTATTGCTTCTTTCCTCCTGACCCTCTCACTGGCGCTCTCCGCCAGCCTGACCACAGCCCAGCAAGCCCCCGCACCGGACGGGGTTCCCTGCCCGGCTGACGCCCCTGATTGCACGCCTCCCGCCCATAAGGGGCCTGCGGATGAGGTGGTGAACCTGCCCCCTGCCGGGGATGTTCAGAACGTTTTCTTCGGGATTGCACCGGCCTTGGGTGCGGTCGGGGCGGTTGCACTGGCCGCAGGAGGGGGAGGGGCCACAACCTCGACCACCTCAACGGTCAACAACTGATCCCTCACGCCATGATCGGACCCATCCGCCTGTCACCACAGGCTGATCGGCGCCTTGCTGACCGTCTGCTATGTCCCTTCCATCAGCCCCAGCGACGCCCGCATCCCACAAGTTGAAATCAATCATGGATATTGCCCTTTGACTTGTATTACCACTTCTCCCAAGCTGCGTGTGAAAGGAAGAGAGATGCGGAAACACTTGTCTATTCTGCTGGCGATTGGATTGCTCTCCTCTTGCGGTGCGGCCTATCACAGTTCACGCGTGGTTGAAGGCGCGGCAGATGGCAATAAAGTACGCGTCCTGCCGATCACGGCGCAGAATGTTCTTCTGGCCAACCGGTCCCCCTATACACCCCGCGAGCTGCCCGCAGCCTTTCATTCCAGTGCGGGGGCTGCCGGTTCTTTATACGGCGGCGGCCCGGCCCCTGCCCCGATCCATGCGGCCCCAACCCGGCCCGACGCACTGGAAACACGCCTGCCCCCTGCCCGCAAACCCGCCCCCTACCGAATTGGTGTCGGGGATGTGGTTCTGCTGGCCACCCCCACCGGCACATCGGTGGAGCAGCTGACCGGCCTTCTGGCCGCCCAGAACAGTCGGCAGGGCTATACGGTTCAGGATGATGGCAGCATCGCCATTGCCGATATCGGCCGGGTCGAGATTGCGGGCCTCACCTTGCAGGACGCTGAGGCCCTCTTGTTTCAACGTCTTGTCAAAGCCCAGATCGACCCGACTTTCAGCCTGGAAATCGCCGAGTTCAATTCAAAGAAAGTATCCCTTGGCGGCGCCGTGGCCAAACCCGGCGTGCTGCCGATCACCCTGTCCCCACTGCGGCTGAAAGAAGCTCTGGCGCAGGTCGGGGGGGCCACGACACGAACGCCTGAATACAGTTCGGTTCGACTGTATCGGGACGGAACCATCTACCAGATCCCGCTCAAACAGCTCTTTTCAGATGCGCGGCTGGGGGAGCTTCCACTTCTGGCCGGTGACAGCCTGTTTGTAGATGACAGATACGATCTTGATCAGGCCGAAGCCTATTTCCGGCAGCAAATTCAGCTGGCTGAGTTTCGACAGGCCAGCCGCGGCGCCGCCCTTAGCAACCTGACCACCGAGATTGCCCTGCGCCGCAACGAACTGGATGAACAGCGTCGCACCTACCTGGATCAGGTCCGTCTGGACGCGGTTGACCGCGATTATGTGTATCTTACCGGCGAGGTGAAATCGCAAGGCCGCATGGATTTGCCCCTCGGTCGTCAGGCCAGCCTGGCGGATGCGATTTTCAAAGGCGCAAACGGCCTGTCCATCAAAACCGCTGATCCACGCCATGTTTACGTGTTGCGGGGATCACATGACCCGATGGAGTTCAACGCCCTGACCGCCTGGCAGCTTGACCTTCGCAACGCCGCAAATCTGGCGCTGGCCGCCCGCTTTGAACTGCGCCCGAATGACGTGATTTTTGTGGCAGAACAACCGGTGACACGCTGGAGCCGCACCATCGACCAGATCTCTCCCAGTCTGATCAGCATCGGGGCAAATGCCGTGAACAACTGACCGCTGTGCGGGGCAAGCCCCCTGTCACGTGGTTTATGAAGTCATAATATTTTCAGTAGGATGCAAAGGTCTTTCCTCCGATCCACCTCTCTCCCTGCCCGGTCGATCAATTCTTTCTTAGCGTTTCCCTGCTCTACTCCTTGCCACACCGATGAGGGTTGGTGTGTGAGGTGAGGACACCTCATCAATCACGTGGGGTGATACAATGTTTGGAACTTTTTCACGGCACATGCCCAGCGCATGTGCGCCCAGGCGGTTTGCCGGATGCCTGCCGAACCTTCTGTTTGCATCTCTGATCCTGCTGGCCGCAATTTTTCCCATCAAGGCTGCGTGGGCGCTCGCCCCCCGCTCGCCTGAACCGGGGGCCACGATCGTAATCCGCAATGATCGGGGCGGCAGTGTGCGCCAGCGCTATTATGAAATCCAGCGCATCAACCGGCTGGGCCAAAGCGTGGAAATTCGCGGCAGCATCTGCATGTCGAGCTGCACCATGTTTCTTGGCGCCGACAATGTCTGCGTCTCACCCGAAACGACCTTTGGCTTTCATGGCCCGTTCCGGTTTGGCGCCCGGCTGAGCGCAGCCGAGTTTGACGAATGGTCCAACCTGATTGCGTCACATTACCCGGCCTCGGTCAAAACCTGGTATATCCACAAGGCCCGCCACCAGAGTTTCGGCATTTCCCGTCTGAAAGGGCGCGAGCTGATCCGTCTGGGCGTGGCCCGGTGCCGTTAAAGCGCTTCCACAAAACGTTGAAACAGGCGCGTGTTCAAAATCCCGTTCGAGCGCAGCGAGAGGCAGGGAATTTGAACTCCGCCAAATGTGGAAACGCTCCAAGGCCCCGGTTATTTTGATCGCAGCCCTGCGGGGGTCTGCGCCAGAAACCATTGATAGGTGGACATGATCCCGTCATTCAACGGGATGGACGCCTGCCAGCCCAACCGCGACAAGCGGCTGACATCCATCAGCTTTCGCGGCGTTCCATCAGGTTTGCTGGCATCAAAGACCAACGCGCCTTTGAACCCTGTCACCTCGGCCACCATTTCTGCCAGCGCCCGGATTGTCACATCCTTGCCGGTGCCAAGATTGATGTGGCTCAGCATCGGACCGGTTTCACGCTGATAGGCCTCTGTCGCCAGATCCATCACGAAAAGAGACGCGGACGCCATGTCATCCACATGCAAGAACTCACGTCTGGGGTGACCGGAGCCCCAGATGGTGACCTGATCCTCCCCGCGCACCACCGCCTCGTGAAAACGGCGGATCAGCGCCGGAAGCACATGGGCGTTTTCCGGGTGAAAATTGTCACCGGGTCCATAAAGGTTGGTCGGCATGACCGAGCGATAATCCACGCCATATTGCCGATTATAGCTTTCACACAGCTTGATCCCGGCAATTTTTGCAATGGCATAAGGTTCATTGGTCGGTTCCAGAACCCCGGTCAGCAACGCCTCTTCCCGCATTGGCTGTTCGGCCATACGAGGGTAGATACAGGATGATCCCAGCTGCAACAGCCTTTCCACCCCGGCCCGATAGGCTGCGTGGATCACGTTGCATTCAATCATCAGGTTTTCATAAATGAACTGCGCCGGATAGGTTTTGTTGGCCAAAATGCCGCCAACTTTTGCAGCCGCGAGGATCACCTCGTCCGGGCGCGCATCGTGCATGAAGCGTTCCACATCCGCCTGATTGGTCAGGTCAAGCTCGGCCGAGCAGCGCGTGATCAGCGTGATGTCCTCTCCTGCCGTCCGGCGGGCGTCCAGAGCCCGCAGGATCGCCCCTCCAACCATCCCGCGATGACCCGCCACATAGATCCGCCTGCTCATGCCAACTCTCCCACAGATTGCATCCAGTCTTACAGGACATCTCGGAAAGAAACACCACAAGAGAATGCGCACAAAGGGCAGATCACGGAAAATACTCTGCAAGAGAATGTATTTCCACAGTTTTCATAACGTCCGGTTGACAGATCGCCCCCATTTTCCAGCCCAGCGCCCCATTGTCATCAGACCAGCGCTGGTTTAGCCTCTCTACCAGTCCGGTATTAGTTTTTTCCGTTTTCGCCTAAAAAGAAAGCGAGCCTGCTTTGCTCTTCTCTTCTTCGGACCCTGATCCCCTGAAGGCAGCCTGCCGGGGCTGTGCGCCTGGAAAGGTCAGCTGCGCATGAAAATTCATATCCTGGGCCTCAATTACGATCCTGAGACCATCGGCACAGCGGTCTACACAACCGGGCTGGCGGAAAACCTTGTTTCGCGCGGGCATCAGGTGGCGGTGACCACCGCACATCCCTATTATCCGCAATGGAAACGTCGCGCCGGTTGGCCGCGCTGGTCTTATCACACCAAAACGCCCCGTGACGGTCTGCGCATCACCCACTGCCCTCTCTACGTGCCGGCCCGCCCTTCCGGCCTGGCCCGTATCCTGCATTATCTCAGTTTCGCACTCTCCTCGGCACCTCGCGTGGGATGGTCTGCGTTCAGGGATCGGCCCGATGTCATGTTTGTCGTGGCCCCATCGCTGGTCTCAGCCGTCACCGGCTGGGCAGTGGCCCGGCTGACCGGAGCCAAACTTTGGCTGCATATTCAGGATTTCGAGGTGGAAGCCGCCTTTGCCACCAACGTCTTTTCCCCCAACAGCCACCTTGGGCAGCTGGCCATGAGGTTTGAACGCTGGGTCCTGCGCCGGTTTGACCGGATCAGCACAATCTCTCAGCCGATGCTTCACAAGCTGCGTGAAAAGGGCGTGTCGGCGGCAAAAACATATGAGCTGCGCAACTGGGCCAATATTGCCCGCGTATCGGTGCTCGACGGGCCATCCCCGATGCGGGAGGCGCTGGGGATCAAGCACCGGTTTGTTGCGTATTATTCAGGCAACATTGCCGCGAAACAGGGGTTGGAGATCATTCCCGACGCCGCACGCCTGCTGCAAAATCGCCGGGATCTGCTCTTTGTGATCTGCGGCGAAGGGGCTTTTCTGAAAGAGCTGCAGCAACGCGCGGCCGATCTGGACAATATCCGCTTTCTGCCGCTGCAACCGCTTGAGCAGCTCAGCGATGCGCTGGGAATGGCCGACCTGCACCTGCTGCCCCAGATCGAAGCGGTGGAAGAGCTGGTGCTGCCGTCAAAACTGACCAACATGCTGGCCTCGGGACGTCCCGTTCTGGCCACCGCACAGCCAGACAGCGCCCTGGCGCAAGAGATCAAAGGGGCAGGCGAAGTCACCCCGCCGGGGGATGCGCCGGCCTTTGCAGAGGCGATCGAAACCCTGCTGGAGCGGCCTGACCTTCGGGCGCAGATGGGCAAAACCGCCCGCCAACACGCGCTGGATCGCTGGAACATGCAGGCCATTCTGGATGGGCTGGAAAACGCCCTGCAGGATCTGATCCAAACTCACTCGCACTCTTCCCAACACCCGGCCGACCACCCCAACACCCCCGAGACGAATTGACATGAAAAAGGCACTCATCACCGGGATCACCGGTCAGGACGGATCCTATCTTGCTGAATTCCTTTTGGAAAAAGGATATGAAGTGCATGGGATCAAGCGCCGCGCGTCGTCCTTCAACACCCAGCGCATTGACCACATTTACGAAGACCCACACAGCGACAGGGCGCGTCTGAAACTGCATTACGGGGATCTGACAGACACGTCGAACCTGACCCGGTTGCTGCGCGATATTGAACCGGACGAAGTTTACAATCTCGGGGCGCAATCTCATGTGGCCGTCTCATTCGAGGCCCCCGAATACACGGCGGATGTGGATGCGATGGGCACCCTGCGCCTGCTTGAAGCGATCCGTTTTCTGGGCATGGAGCAAAAGACCCGCTTTTACCAGGCCTCCACCTCCGAGCTTTATGGGCTGGTGCAGGAAACGCCACAGCGCGAGACCACACCGTTCCACCCGCGCTCGCCCTACGCGGTGGCCAAGATGTATGCCTACTGGATCACGGTGAATTACCGCGAAAGCTATGGGGTCTATGCCTGTAACGGCATCCTCTTCAACCACGAAAGCCCGCGGCGCGGCGAAACCTTCGTCACGCGCAAGATCACCCGCGGATTGTCGAATATCGCTATGGGGCTGGAGCCCTGCCTTTACATGGGCAATATCGACGCGCTGCGCGACTGGGGGCACAGCAGGGATTTTGTGCGGATGCAGTGGATGATGCTGCAACAGGAGATGGCCGAGGATTTCGTGATTGCCACCGGCGTGCAGCATTCGGTGCGTGACTTCATCCGCTGGAGCGCCCGCGAACTTGGGCTGGAACTGGCATTCTCGGGCACGGGGATGGATGAGATTGCCACCGTGGCCGCCATTACCAGCAACAAGGCCCCGGCCCTCAGGGTGGGGGATGTGATCCTGCGCATCGACCCGCGCTATTTCCGCCCTGCAGAAGTCGAGACCCTTTTGGGCGACCCGAGCAAGGCAAAAGCAAAACTGGGATGGGAGCCGAAAATCACCGCACAGGAAATGTGTGCCGAGATGGTCGAGGAGGATCTGAAAGCCGCGCGGCGCACCGCTTTGCTGAAAGAGCACGGGCTGGATCTTCCGGTCAGTCTGGAGGGGTAAGAGCGCACAATGATCCCGGATCCGGAAAATTCAGGCGTTACCCCCGGCGGCGTTGAATTGCCCCCACCCCTGTGCGCCATTTTACCACCGAAAGGGGGCCATCATGTCCGGGGATAAAACGCCGTCCCCACTTGCGCCGCCCAGGGTCGTCTTTCTTGGGCTGCAGAGTTTTGGGCGTGTTGGCGGCATTCAGCGGTTCAATCAGCGCCTGCTGCGCGCTCTGCTCAGCGCGGTGGGAAAAGACCGGCTGGAGGCGCATTTCATCCGGGACCTGCCGGCGGATATTCCCGATGACCTCCGCGAGGTTTCCACCGCTTTTGGCAATGGGAGGCTGGGTTATCTCTTTCGCTCCTTCACACGGGCGCTCTCCGCAGATGTGCTTATGATCGGGCACCTGAATCTGCTCTGGATCGGGGGGATGGTGAAAACCTTGCGGCCCCGGATCACCCTGATCCTGATGGCCCATGGGGTTGAGGTCTGGAACGATCCGGCCATTCGCCCGGCGCGCTGGTATGAACCGAGGCTGTTGCGCTGCCCCGACCGGATTGCCTGTGTAAGCGCCTATACGAAATCCGTGATGATGCGGGAATTTGGTCTGGACGACCGGCAGTTCACGATCTTTCCCAACACGGTGGATGCCAAGGTGGATGCACAGCACATCCCTGCAACCCCACCCTTCGCGCTGGCGGTGAGCCGCATGGATCCGCATGATCGGAGCAAACATCTGGATCAGATCATCCGCGCCATGGCCGAGCTGCCCTCATATCTGGACCACACCAGGCTGGTCCTTGTCGGTGACGGGCCTTTGAAACCTGACCTTCAGACCCTTGCGCAGACATTGGGCGTGGCAGATCGCATCACATTTGCGGGCCGGGTAAGCGACACAGAGCTGCAAAGGCTTTACCGCGACGCAACCCTATTTGTCCTGCCCTCGTCCAAGGAAGGGTTCGGCATTGTCTATCTGGAGGCCTGGAGCCATCTGCTGCCGGTGATCTGTTCCATCCACGGCGCCGCACCCGAGGTTGTGACCGATGGCGTGGATGGATTTGCCATCGACCCCCAAGACAGCCCCGCCCTTGCCCGGGCCATGCAACGCCTGTTCGAAGATCCCGCTCTGGCCGCAGATATGGGCCAGAAAGGCGCTGAAAAACTCCTGCAAAACTACACCACGGATAGGCTGCAAGCCAATGTCGCACAGCTGATTGCCCAACCGGAGCACGGGTGACTTGGCGCGGGTGATGAGTGACATATCGACAGAGTTTCGGCACGCATCCCCGCGGCCCGACCCGGCAAAACTGCGCTGGATGGGCAATCTTGTGATCCTGTTTTTCGCAGCCCTCCTTGTCGAAGGTATCTTGCGCAAATGGGTGCTGAGTTCCTATCACCGGCCGATCGCATTCCTCCGCGAGCCCCTGCTTTTCCTGATCTACTGGAGCTATCTGAAAGCGTTTATCCCCGATGGCCGCTGGATACGTCCGTTTCTGATCTATGCGTTCTTCATCACGGTTCTGGCCTTTGCACAGAATATGTATTGGCAATACCCGCTGATCGTGCCGCTTCTGGCCATTCGGTATTTCGTGCTCTACATCCCGCTTGCCTTTATCATGTGGCAGGTGCTGGACGAGGGTCAGATCCGTCGTATCCTCGTCTTTCTGCTCTGGGTCTCGGTGCCGGTTGCCGTCCTGGTCATGCTTCAGTTC
Organism: Aliiroseovarius crassostreae; assembly: GCF_025137635.1. Taxonomy (NCBI): domain Bacteria; kingdom Pseudomonadati; phylum Pseudomonadota; class Alphaproteobacteria; order Rhodobacterales; family Paracoccaceae; genus Aliiroseovarius; species Aliiroseovarius crassostreae. The sequence goes on from NZ_CP080772.1 coordinate 2,840,239, forward strand.
CTGTCACCGGTTGCAAGCCCGATCAACAAGGGGATCACCGATGATATCGACAGCCGGTTTGTGGTGATCGAGGGAATCATCCGACCCTATGGACCGTTCACCTTTGTGCTGGGGCAGAACTACTTCGCGGCGATGATGACCGGCCTCAGCCTTGTGGCCCTTGATCAGCGCAAGAGATTTCGGATCGGCCCGATCACCCTGTTCCTCGGGGCGATGTCGGCGATCACGATGGGGGCACTCAGCGGGGGGCGCACCTATTTTGCCTATCTGCTCCTGATCGTGCTGGCCTATATCTTTGCCGGCCTCACCGCCCGGCGCGCAAGGGTGGCCTTGAAGCGGCTGGTGACCGTCACCCTGTTTGCCGCGATGTTTGTGACCATGTTTGTCGTGGTCTTTCCCCAGGCTTTCGCCTCGATGACCCAACGCCAGATCAACGCATCGGCCAATGAAGGCTCCCCCATCTTGCGGGCAACCTCGATGATCACGGATGGGTTTTACGCGCTGGACGAGGCCCCCCTTCTGGGCACCGGCATCGGGTCTGGCACCAATGCAGCCCGCGCCGCCGTCGGTGTCACACGCGGGTTCATCAATGGCGAAATGGAATGGCAGCGGTTCATTTTCGAGTTTGGCCCGCCGCTGGGCACGCTCATGCTGGCGCTCAGAACCTGGCTGGTCCTCTGGCTTTTCCACTACGCCCTGCGTGTCAATCGTCAAACCGGGGACGGGTCTGCGCTCATATTGTGGGGGTTTGTCGGGCCGATGCTGCTGACGGCGCAGATTTCAATGCAAAATCAGATGGTTTCAATCAACTGGGTGTCCGTCGGCCTGATGCTGGCATTGGCAAAGCAGGGCCTGACCGCACGAGGTGGCAGATGAAAGTCACCCTTTCAACCATCGGCCGGTTCCACATGTTTCCGCTGGCCCGAGAGCTTGAACGCCACGGGGTTCTGAACCGGATCTACAGCGGGTTTCCCTGGTCGAAACTGGCCCGCGAAGGGGTGTCAAAATCACGGGTGACGCGCTTTCCCTATGTGCGGCCCATTCTGATGGGAACGCGGGTTCTGCCCTTTCAGGTTCCTGCAGCGGTGCTGGACCGCCTGCACCAGCTTTCCGTGGTCACGCTGGATCACTACGTGGCCCGCACCCTGCCCGACAGCGATATTTTCGTGGGCCATGAAGGGGTCGGGCTGCTCAGCGGGGCCGCCGCCCAAAGGCGCGGTATGCTCTATATCTGCGACCGGGGCTGTGCGCATATGGCCTGGCGCGAAAGGTTGCTGAACGAGGAGAATGCCCGGTTTGGCCTGCCCGCCCGGCCGCGCCCCCGGACCTATGCGCGCGAGATCGAGGAATATCACCGGGCCGACCTGATCGTGGTGGCGTCTGAAATGGCAAAACGCTCGTTTCTGGCAGAAGGGATCGACGCGCAAAAGATCGCGATTGTGCCATATGGCGTGAATTTTGACCGGTTCCACCCGGTGGGCACGCCCAGCGCAGAGCGGTTTGAGGTCGTGTTTGTGGGCGGCCTGTCCCTGCGCAAGGGCGCGATGGATCTGGTTGCGGGTTTCGAAGCCGCCAATATTGCGAACAAGCGGCTGACGATCATCGGGCAGGTGGATCCGCAGGTCGAAGCCCTGCTGGGCGCACGCCTGTCTCACCCCACGATCAACCGCCTTGGCCACGTGCCGCATGACCAGCTCAAACATCACATGTCTCGCGCCCATGTCATGGTGATGCCAAGCATCGAGGACGGGTTTGGCATGGTGGTGGGGGAGGCGATGGCCTGTGGCTGTCCGGTGATTGTCTCAAACCATACAGGCGCGGCAGACATCGTGGCCGATGGTGAAAACGGTTATGTCGTGCCGATCCGCGCGCCTGAATTCATTGCCGAGAAGCTGGAAGAGCTGGCCACCGACCCCGACCGGCAGCGCGCAATGTCCAAGGCCGCCCTGCACTCGATCACCCGGCTGGGCGGGTGGGATGTCTATGGGCAGAGGATGATCGACCTCTATGCTCAGGCCCTGAACGCGCGGGGACGTTTTGCATGATGGCCCCCGCCCGCAAGATCCTGCACCACACTCCCCGCGCGCTGACATTCCTGACCGGAAGCGCCGGGGCACAGGGGATCGCAGCCCTGACAGGCCTGTTCCTGGCCCGCTGGCTATCCGTGCCCGATTATGCCCTGTTCACCGTGATGATCACCCTGATCAGCGCCATGAACATTCTGACCAAAGGCGGTGCGCATTATGGTTTTGCCGCCATTCTGGGGAAGGTCTGGCCGGATAGGGAGCGGACCGCACAGGCCGTGGTGGCCGTTTTGCAGATCCGGCGAAAACTGTCGCTCTGGACCCTGCCCCCGGTTCTGGTGGCGGCTGGCTGGCTCTTGCACAAAAACGGGGCTTCCTCCGGCGAAATCATCGGGCTTTGCACCCTGCTTTTCGTGATCTGGTGGGCGGATATGCAGACCCGGCTGGTGGATCAGGTGCTGTTTCACGCCCATCAGACAACACGCGTGCAGCTGCTTGATACCAGCCTTGCCGCCCTGCGCCTTGCCGGGGCGGGCCTTCTGTTCCTTCTCAATGGCCTGAGCGTCCTTCCCGCAATTTGCCTGAGCGCCGCCACCGCCCTTGCCCGCATCCCATTGATCCGAAAATGGGTGGCAAAGATTGCCCCGCTTCAGGGCGCGGCGGCCCAGCCTGAGGACATCTCAGCCCTGAAAACCAGTGTGAGACAGCAATTGCCAGTTGAGATCTACATGGTGCTTCAGGCGCAGATCATATTGGTTTTACTCACTATTTTCGGAACCGGGACCGAGGTCGCAAGTTTCGGCGCCCTAGGGCGTATCGGGCAGATCCTGGTGCCCGTCACGATGTTTACCACCGCTTTCCTGATCCCGATCTATACGCGGGCAACAGGCAATCTTGCCACGCTTCTTTTCGGGCTGACACTCCTGTCCGCCCTGCCCGGGCTGGGTTTCATTGTCCTGACCTATCTCTACCCCCATGCGGTTCTGTGGCTGATTGGGGAAAACTACGCGGGCCTGCAGACCGAGGTGATCTGGGCAGTCGGCGTGTCCGTGGCGATGCGGCTGGCGACCACCTATAGAAATCTGGTTGGCAGTCGTGGCTGGATCCGCTTCAACATCCTGCAGATCCCCCTGTTCATCCTTTGGGCGTCCGCAGCCCCCCTTCTGTTTGACCTGTCCACCCTGATCGGGGCGTTTCAGCTTCAGCTTGGGTTTGCCGTGATCATCACCATCGCCGCCAGCGTGGATTTCATTTTCGCCCGGCACACGCCCCCTTCTGCCAAACCAACGTGAGGTTCCACAGGTTTCCCCAACATGTCACTGCACCGTCTCCGCTATAAACTGATCATCTGGTCGACCCGTTCCCCCCGACTGTATTTTGCGCTGCGCCGGATGACGGGCCGGATGAATGCGCGGTGTGTCGGGCCGCAGACCGATATCGTGATCGAGGGATTTCCGCGCTCGGCCAACAGCGCCACCGCCCACGCTTTCATCGACCGGCAGGAACAGGGCAGCCGCGTCGCCCATCATCTGCATCATGTGGCGCAACTGCTTGAAGGGATCCGGCTGGGCATTCCCTGCGTGGTGCTGATCCGGGACCCGAAATCCGCCATCCTGTCGCTTCGCGCACTTAGGGTCGAGGCGCAAAACCGCGAGAAGGCTGGCCGCAATGGCGAAACCTTCGAAGACGCCCTGAAAGCCTGGCTGACCTTTTACGACACATTGCGACCTCAGCTTTCCCATGTGGTGATCGCCCCGTTTGAAGAGGTGACGCAATCGGTTGCCCCCCTCATCTCAGATGTGAACAGACGGTTCGGAACCCAGTTTGCAACCACCTTGCCCGCAGGCCGGTCCGAGCGCGTTCTGGGCTATCACGCAAAACCCACCCCGCTGCGCGACGACATCAAGCGAAAGCTGGCCGCGGAGCTGGAGCTGCTGATCAAAACCAATACCGGATTTCGCCGCGATCTTGCGCGCGCAACGCAGCTCTATCAAACCTATCTGGACGCATATGCCCAGCGCCCGGACAGTTTCGGGGCGCGCTCATGAAGGTTCTGCACCTCATCGCATCCGTAAACCCCAACCAGGGCGGGCCGCTGGCTTTTGCCCTCAACATGGCCCATGAACGGAAAACCCACGGGCACAGCTCTCTTTTCATCTCAACCGATCCACCCAACGCAGACTGGGTCACGGCGTTCCCATTTCCCATTGTGACGGCGCCAAACTCTCGCCGAGGGATCGAGCGGGCCGTGGCTGAACATTGCCCGTCCTGTGACGTCGCAATTGTGCATGGTCTTTGGAACTTTGCCAGTATCGGAGGATACAAACCCCTACGCCGCAACGCGGTGCCCTGGCTGCTGTACCCTCATGGGATGCTGGACCCCTATTTTCGACGTATAAAACCGGTCAAGCACCTGATCAAACAGGTCTATTGGCTTTTGTGGCAGGGGCGTATGCTGAGCGGTGCGACAAAGGTCCTGTTCACCTGCGAGGAGGAGCAGACCCTCGCGCAAAATGCCTTTTGGGGCCATCATGACTATTCCGGTATTGCCGTGCGGTATTGTGCAGCGGATCAGAAGATCACGCAGCCACGACCGGTGCAAATACCCGGCCTGCCCGGGCGCGACAGCTCTCGCCCCTACCTTCTCTTTCTCAGCCGCATTCACCCGAAAAAGGCCGTAGACACGCTCCTCACCGCCTTTGCGGAAATCGCCCACACCTTCCCCGACATTGACCTGATCATCGCAGGCCCGGACAAGAACAGCTATGCCGATCAGCTGAAGGCGCAGGCTGCATCCCTTGGTCTGGACGGGCAGGTTTTCTGGACCGGGCAGGTTGCCGGGATCGAAAAGCAGACCCTGTTTGCCGAGGCAACGGCCTTTGTCCTGCCCTCTCATCAGGAGAACTTTGGACAAGTGGTTGCCGAAGCCCTGTCAGCCGGCACCCCGGTTCTGATTTCCGACAAGGTCAATATTCATCGGGAGGTTTCAGAAAATGGTGTCGGTCTGGTCTGCGAGGACAGCCTGCAGGGCACCAAAGAGATGCTGACGCGTTTTCTTAGCCTGCCCGATCACGACCGTCAGGCCATGGCACAGGCCGCACGCCCCACCTATGAACGGCTGTTTTCCGTCAAAAGCGCCTATGCGGATCTGCAAGATCAGATTGACGAGGCGCTCGGCGCTGATCAGCCCTGTTGCGGCAGTGATGGAAACGGCTTCCAGCAGTCATAATGCGCAAGCCCCGCCCGACCGAGGTCGGATGCAACCTGCCGGGTGGCGGCATTGGGCCTGAGGTCCGGCTGCGTGAGCGCCCCGTTTTCCCCATACCCAAACGCCGCCATATCCCCTTGATACAACGCGACTATCTTTTCGATCTGCGAAGAAGAGAACGTGGGGGGCTGATAGTTTCCGGCATTCAGAACCGAAACCGAAACACGGATCCCGTGCGGGGCGAGATATGTCGCTGCCTCCTCTGCCAGATTTTCACAACGCACCACCGCATCCACGAGGTAATTGCCGTTCTCGTCAATCAATTGCGTTGAAATCGGGCGCCGGGGCCTTTCGGTGAGCCAATCGAGAAAATAATCAAAGGACTGGGCCGCACGCACCTCATGAAAACCCGCGGCATATTCCGCCGGGAAACTGTCGCGCAGGAGGTGCGTGTAGTAGGAATAAACCCAGCTTACCGGGTGGCGCACAACGGTCAGTTTCATGGCCTGCCGGAACGACGGTTCAGGCAGAACCTCTCGCGCGCCCATCAGGCTTAGATGACTGTGGTGGCGAAAATCGAACAGCCGGGGATGCATCGCTTCAAGCCCGATCCTGCGCAGCATACGCGCCGGAAAACTGCGGGGAAACGGATCGGCAAACGGCGCGAGAGCGGCGGAAAAACTGGTGCTCGCTGATTTCGGCAAGCGGCAATAAATCAGGTTCTTCTGATGCGAAACGATCATGCCCGGCCCAGGCTCCAGACGCACGGGCGCACCAGACAGGGGCACCAGGCGGGTTGGGTCTGCCGCCGGTCACCGCGTTGCGCCCTTATGGTCACGGCGCCTCTTTGATCCCTGACCACAAAAGGTGAGGTACCTTTCAGATCCAGCCTATGCGGACGCATCAAACACCCTGTCCCTGATCCGAACCGCGGGGTTGCCGGCATATACCCCCCAGGGGGACAGCTTTCCGCTGACAACAGCGCGTGCTGCAATCACGCACCCTTCCGGAACCGTTACGCCGGGCCCAATGAACGCCTCTGACGCGACCCAGACATGTGCACCGATTGTTATCGGACGCGTGACCAACGGACGTGTGGCCAGCGTGTAATCATGTGTTCCGCCACACAGATAGGCCCCCTGCGAGACAATGGCCCCCTCATCCAGAACTATTCTTTCCATGTTGTAACAGTTCACACCGCCCGCCATCACGGAAAAGGCGGCCATTTCCAGATTTGGCGGATACCAGATCCTGGCCCCTCCACGCACCATGGCGGTCGGATGGATCTTTGCCCCGAAAGCGCGCAGCAGGAAACGCCGCCACCCCGCCAGTTGTGGCGGGGTCCATGAGGCAAACAGCCTCCACACGATCATCCAGACAAGGCGCAACAGGCGGTGGCGCAACGGAAAACAGGGGGCATCCCGTCTGGCCATGACCTCTTCGGACAGGGGGAGGTCTGAAAGGGAATGGGGAGGGGGGGACATTGATCAGCCTTATACTTCCTGCCCTCCAAATTAGTCCCTGCTCCAAGCCCTGTCGAGACACTTACCCAGCTAATCCCGTCCCGATTTGGCGACAGATGCCCGCCCCACATCACGCAAGGATGCTGGGCGTCTCCAGTTATTGCCGTGATCCAGCAATAACTGGAAACGCTTTAAAGCGAGCGGCCTTGTTTAAGAGCAAACGCAGACACCAGCGCGTCACGTTCCCCTGCATTCAGAGACCGGTCATATACGGCGACACCATGGAGTTTGCCGCCGGTATGATTGCCACCTCGGAACGAAAACAGCCGCAGGTTAATTGCATCATTTGCCGTCCCGCTGGTGGCCGCTGAGACAAAAGGCGATCCATCAACGGACAGGGACACCTGATTGGCCAGCCATTGACCCAGCACAATCGCCGGTGCGGTTGCAACCGTCTCGGAAACAGAGATCGTGGTGCCAGCCCCCTGTCGGTCAAGGGCGCGGTAAGCCGTGTTTGCATCAACTGCGCCGGTATGCAGGCTCCAGTATCGGCTGCTGCTGGCATGCAGGGTGACAATGCCGCCATTGGCTGCCATCGCCTCAACCGCGGCCAGCATGGTAAAATCATAATCGGAAATCATCGGGGGGGCGGTCAGGAAGTCATCCGCCCCATCTGCCCATAACCAATGATGCGTCCCATCCGTCTGGTAAACCGGGCGGGAGGCACTGGCGGCCTGGGTCATGTGGTGGCCATTGCCGCTCTTGTCCAACATCACGGCAACCGGATCACCTGACTGGGTGACCGGGATCGTCATCGCGATGTCCTGAAACAAACTCGTTTGGTCGCTTGGATCATACCAGGCGACAAGCCCGGCGATCGAACTTGGGGAAAACGCAGAACGTTTCCGCCTCATCGCCAGGGATGCAATGCTGAAATCAAGCCCAAGCATATTTCACCCGACAATAAAGGCGTGAATGCCCGAAGCGGTCGTTCCGGTTGCGTTCACCCGACGTGTGCCAACCGGAAGAATGGTCTGATCCCCCAGCGTCACGGTCCGCACGGCACCAGACTGGGTCACGAAACTGACGGTGCCTCCGGTTTCAACCAGCAACGCAATGGCAACCGTATCAAGGTCCACACTGTCCGAAGGCACAACAGGCAGAAGATCGGTGGCGGGGCCATTCAAACCGGGGGAACGGCTCTTGAAAGGGTCTGACATGTGTATTTCCTTTTGTTCGGAGTTCATCCAACCACAACAAACTCGTCGCATTGACGATGTTGCGAGACAAAGGACCTATCAATGCGCCTTTACCAATTCTGAAACCGACCGTTCTGTTCCGCATCTGCAGGCAACAGGCAACATAATTCGGATTTCACAACCGGCACGAGAACGCCTATTGTATCTCAGCAGGCAGGTTGCACCTTGCGATACATGCCTGCCTTAGGAGCATCACTCAGGGGCATTCGGATGTTTGGAAACCTGTTCAGGAACCGCCGCTCCGCCGGGACCGCTGCTGAATTTTCAGGCGCCCCGCCGCAGCCTGAGACCCCCATTTCGGTGATTGGTGACATCCACGGGCAGATTTCCTGCCTCGAAAAAATGCTGACCTTTCTGGACCGGGAAAAGCCCACCACCCGCCGCATTTTTGTCGGTGACTATATTGATCGCGGCGACCATAGCGCCGATGTCCTGTCCTGCCTCAGAGAGCTGGAGCAACGGCGCCCTGACAGCATATTCCTTATGGGAAACCACGAGGAGATGATGCTTGATTTCCTGGATCATCCCGGAAAAGCCGGCAGCCGCTGGCTGCAATTTGGCGGGCTGCAAACCATGGCGAGCTTTGGGTTGTCCGGTCTTCGCCAAAGCACCGATGAGCGCACATTGCGTCACATGCAGCAGGCTTTGCGTGATGCTATGCCGGACGGGTTGGAGGACTGGCTTCGCGGATTGAGGCGCATGTGGCACGAAGGAAACATCGCCGTTGTTCACGCAGGCGCGGATCCCACACGCCCCATCTCTGCGCAATCCACCCGCGCCCTGACATGGGGGCACCCGGAATTTGGAAAAAGACCACGCCAGGATGGGATCTGGGTGGTTCGGGGCCATCGGGTTGTCACCACCCCCACCATTCAGGCCGGGGTAATCTCTGTCGACACCGGCGCCTTTGCAAACGGGAAACTCACATCCGCCACAATCCAAGATTGTAGGACGGAATTCTTTCAGGTTACAAATACCTGAACGCAAGCAAATCACATCATAGCCAAGACGCGGACAGATCTCGCACAATTGGGTCGGAATGTGTTTCACCATCTGCTGCGGCCTGAAATCCGCGCAGCAAACCGGGAAGAGGTCGTGAGCATAAATCGCGCCATAGTTGAAGCGGGTTTGATCCTGGTGGGGCTGTCCACAAGCGCCCTTGCCGAGGTGCCGGCAACGGTGCCCATTTCGACATTCGGCACGCCCGGACTGATCGACATGCCCACAGGCGAGATGCTCTCCGACGGGGCATTGATCAGCTCGATCTCACGGCATGATGGCAGCCAGCGCTACAACCTGACCTTTCAACTGACACCCCGACTCTACGGCACATTCCGATACGCCATCATCGACAATTTTGATGGCAATGGCAGCGCCCGCTACGACCGCAGCTTTGATGTCGGTTACCTGCTCACGGAAGAGAGCCTGAACTGGCCCTCGATTGTAATCGGATTGCGCGATTTTGGCGGCACCGGGGCCTATGCCTCCGAATTCATCGCGGGCACCAAACATTTTCTGGACCATCGGCTGGCTGTTACCGGTGGGATCGGGTGGGGGCGCCTCGGCAGTTATGGCGGGTTTCAAAATCCGCTTTCTGTTTTTTCAAACAGGTTCAAATCCCGCTCGGAAAACGCCCTTTCACATGGCCGAGACACCGGCCAGCTGGACTTTGACCAATGGTTCCGGGGCGATGCCGCACTTTTTGGCGGACTGTCTTACAAGATCACCCCAAACCTGACCCTGAAGGCAGAATATTCCTCGGATGCCTATGAGGTTGAAGGTGCAAATGCCGGGTTCGCACACCAAACCCCTTTCAATTTTGGACTGACCTACAGCTCTCGATATGCCAATCTGTCCGCCTATCTCCTGCACGGGTCTGAAATTGGCATTTCCGCAAGTTTCATCACCGACCCAAAGCGTGCCGCCATTCCCGGAGGGATCGAGGCGGCCCCGCCCGCAATCGTCCCGTCCGCATTTCGCCGGGCACAAGGTTGGGAGGGGCACAGCACAGATCAGGGGAAGGCCCGCCTGACACAGGCGCTTCGTGATCAGGGGTTGGTCCTGGAAGCGGTGTCCCTTTCAGGGTCCGAGGCCACATTGCGCCTGATCAACACCCGCTACCGCGCCGCATCACAGGCACTGGGGCGCGCGGCGCGCGTGGCTGCCAACACCCTGCCCTCTTCCATCACCACCTTTCACATCGAACTGGTGCGTCACGGCATGGCCCTGTCCCGCAGCAGCCTGAGGCGACAGGATCTGGAAGCGCTGGAATATGATCTCGACGGGGCGTGGAAGAGCTTTGCCCGCACCACCATTTCTGAGGCTGACAGCAAGGCCATCCCGCCCGTCACGGAAACCTATCCCCTGTTTGACTGGTCCCTCACCCCCTATCTGGAGCCGGAACTGTTTGACCCGGACAATCCCGTGCGCGCGGATCTGGGGCTGCAGGCCTTTGCCTCGTTCGAACCCGTGCGCGGGCTGGTCTTTTCCGGCGCCCTGCGACAGCGGGCCTTTGGCAACCTGAACACCAGCACAAGGCCCTCAAACTCGAAACTGCCCCATGTGCGCACCGACATCACCGAATATGCCAAGCAATCCGACCTGCAGATCAAGCATCTGACCGGCGAGTATTTTTTCCGTCCGGGGCCCGATCTGTATGGTCGGCTGAGCGCAGGGTATTTTGAAACCATGTATGGTGGTCTCTCTGGTGAGGTCTTGTGGAAACCCGTCGAAGGTCCGCTCGCCCTCGGGGCCGAGATCAACTATGCGCGGCAACGCAATTTCGATCAGCTGTTCGGGTTTCAGCGCCGTGACGTCGTGACCGGCCACGTTTCCGCCTATTATGATTTTGGCGGCGGCTATCTGGGGCAGCTGGATGCCGGGCGCTATCTGGCCGGGGACTGGGGTGCGACGGTTTCATTTGATCGCGAATTCAACAACGGGTTCAGGGTGGGGGCGTTTTTCACCCTGACCGATGTGCCGTTCGATACGTTTGGCGAAGGGTCGTTTGACAAGGGGATCCGCTTTGACATCCCGATCACCTGGCTGGTGGGCGCCCCCGCCCGCAGCGGGTTTTCGACAACCATAAGACCGGTTCAGCGCGACGGCGGCGCCCGGCTGGAGGTTCGAAATCGTCTGTATGATCTGATCCGCGACAGTCATGTGACGGAACTGGAAGATGGATGGGGAAGGTTCTGGAGATGAGATTGACCCATATTTCCCGCCTGCTCAGTTTGGCAATGCTGGTGCTGACGGCCTGCTCCTCGGATCCGCAGCAACAGGCCCTGATGGCCGGGATCTGGCAGCGCAACACATTGCCTGACCCCAATCCAGAGTTTGTCACCCTCGCCGAAACCGGTGCGCCCGCCTATGTCGTATCGGTTGAAAATCGCCCAGGCGCCTATGCGCAATTTCTGCGCCAGCAGGTAAATATCAGGGGCGAAGCGACCTGGATATCAGGGGACGGGGTGTCTTTGGGCATGAAAGAGGGGCTGGTGCTGGCCACGCGTGGTTTGGGAGGGGACCTGATGTCCGCCGACATTTCCCGCCTTCTACCCGCAATCCTGTCACGCCGGGACACCGTGACAGAGCTTTACCTGACCCATCTCAGCGCCAATGATGAAACCAGCTTCAGCACCTTTCGTTGCCGCCTGAGCAACCGGGGCGCGCGGTCGGTTGATCTGGGGCCCTATACGGCCCAGACCGACCTGATGGTTGCCGATTGCACAAACGGCGACACCACGCTGAAAAACCTGTATTGGCTGGACCGGCAGCGCGGCGGGATTGTTCAATCCCGACAGTGGATCAGCCCCCATATCGGCAGTCTGGCGCTGCGCGTCATACCGGGTGCGGGCTGACCCCGAAACACCCTCCGGGCAGGGTCAGTCGGCACCGAACAGGTCGCGGGTGAACACCTTGTCCTCAATATCGAAAATGTCATCCGTCATCCGGTTGGCAAGCACCACATCTGCCTCGCTTTTGAAGGCATCGAGATCCCGGATGACGCGGGAGCCGAAAAAGGTTTCCTCCTCCAGCACCGGTTCATAAACGATGACCTCAATCCCTTTGGCCTTGATCCGTTTCATGACGCCCTGGATCGAGGATTGGCGGAAATTGTCGCTGCCAGCTTTCATCACCAAACGATAGACCCCGACCACCTTGGGCTCTTTTTGCAGGATCTGCTCTGCCAGGAAATCCTTGCGGGTGCGGTTGGCGTCGACAATTGCGCGGATCAGGTTTTGCGGCACTTCGGAATAGTTCGCCAGAAGCTGTTTGGTATCTTTTGGCAGGCAGTAGCCCCCATAGCCAAAGGACGGGTTGTTGTAATGCCCGCCAATCCGGGGATCCAAGGACACCCCATCAATGATCTGGCGTGTGTCCATCCCCCCGGCGATGGCATAGCTGTCCAACTCGTTGAAATAGGCCACCCGCATGGCAAGATAGGTATTGGCAAACAGCTTGATCGCTTCAGCTTCGCGCGCATCCACGAACAGGACCGGCACATCTTTCTTCACCGCGCCCTGCAACAGCAGCTCAGCAAAACGCGCTGCCCGCTCTGACCGTTCCCCCACGATGATCCGCGAGGGGTGAAGGTTGTCATAAAGCGCGCGCCCCTCCCGCAGGAACTCGGGGGAAAAGATCACCTGATCCGTATTCAGTTCTTCCCGTATCCGTTCGACATAGCCCACGGGAATTGTCGACTTGATCACGATCGTCGCCCGCCGGTTCACCGCAATCACATCCCGCACGACAGCTTCGATTGAGCTGGTATCGAAATAATTGTCCTTGGGGTCGTAATTGGTTGGCGTGGCAATAATGACGAAATCCGCATCCCGATAGGCTTCGATGGGATCAACGGTCGCGCTGAGGTCTAAAGGTCTGTGCGCCAGGAACTCTTCCAGTTCCGCATCCACAATCGGGCATTGCCGCGCATTCAGCATGGCCACTCGCTCGGGTGAGATATCCACCGCCACCACTTCGCAATTCTGCGCCAACAGCACCGCGTTTGACAGCCCAACATAGCCAATACCCGCAACCGCAATCTTCATAATCTGGATCCTAAACCGTTCTAATGCGGCAGTAGCCCGCCACCAGCAGCCCCTAAAGCGTTTCGACTTTAACCAAAGACAGGGAGAAGTTGAAACACTGTCAGAGATATCTATGTCGTGGGCGTTTCAGAATAAACATGTGCTGCCGTTTATCCCGAAACGCCTTATGAAGACAACAGTTGGCGCAGCAAGTCCACCTTCTCGGCCAATAACGACAAATCACCACGGGTTTCTACATTTAACCTCAAAAGTGGTTCCGTGTTTGACCGACGCAGATTGAGCCGCCACGCCCCGAAATCAAGGCTCATCCCATCGGTATCATCCCGCATGGTCGCACGGGACCCAAGGGCCTGTTCCACGGAGGCAAGCGCCTGATCGGCGTTTTCCACCCGGAAATTGATCTCTCCCGATGACGGGAAGGCCGCCCGCCGCGCGCGGATCAGATCAGCGAGCGGGACAGATTTTCGGGACAGAAGTTCAATCACCAGCAACCATGGGATCATTCCGCTGTCACAGGCCATGAAGTCTCGAAAATAGTGGTGGGCGGACATCTCACCGCCATAGATCGCGCCCGTGTCCCGCATCACCTGTTTGACAAAAGCATGACCGGTCCGGGCCATGATCGCCTGCCCCCCGGCGGCGTTCACCAGATCCTGTGTGTTCCAGATCACACGCGGGTCATGCACAATCATTGCGTCAGGGTCTTTGCTCAGAAAGCTTTCAGCCAACAGCCCAACCACATATTCCCCCGGCACAAACTGGCCTTCATGATCAAACAGAAAACAGCGGTCAAAGTCTCCGTCCCAGGCAATGCCCAGATCCGCCCCCTGCGCCAATACCTCCTGCGCGGTGACCGGCTGGTTCTCCGGCAAAAGCGGGTTGGGGATACCGTTTGGAAAGCGGCCATCGGGCTGGTGATGCATCCGATGAAACCGGACCGGTGCCCCCGCATCACTCATGGCTGTGGCAATTGCATCGAAACTGGGTCCGGCAGCCCCATTGCCCGCATTGACCACCACGTTCATCGGCGCAAGCTGCGAGATATCGATGAAGGACAGCACCTTTTGCACATAAGCCGCCCGGGTGAGCTCCGCCTGAGAGGCATCGTGGCGCCCACCGGGGAGGTCGGCGGCAAACTCCCCTCGTTCTGCAAGGGTTTTGATCCGGGCGAACTCCTCTTGCGGATCCAGCGGCGCGGCCCCTGCCTTGACCAGCTTCATCCCGTTATAATCCATCGGATTATGCGATGCGGTCACACAGATCCCACCATCTGCATTGTGGAAGTCCGTGCCGAAATAGACCTCTTCGGTGCCGCAAAGCCCCAGATCGACAACCGTGACACCCGCCCGCATCAACCCTCTGACAACAGCATCAGACAGCGCCGAGGAGGACGCCCGCGGGTCATGGCCCAACACAACCTTTTTGGCCTGCAGGACCTGTGCAAAGGCGCGGGCAATGCGCTCGGCCACCAGCTCATTCAGCTCTTCCCCCAACCGGCCCCGAATATCGTAGGCTTTGAAACAGGCCATGGGGTGAAAAACGGATTGCGTCATGTTCAGATCCTGGGCCAAACCTCAGCCCCTGGCCCCCTGCCCGCGCGCATAGACATCATCAAAACGCTGAATATCGTCCTCACCCAAATAGGCCCCGGTCTGCACTTCGATCAGGGTCATCGGCACCTTGCCCGGGTTTTCCATCCGATGCCTGACCCCCAGCGGGATATAGACCGACTGATTTTCCGTCACCAGCTGGACCTGATTGCCGATTGTGACCTGCGCAGTGCCCTGCACCACAATCCAGTGCTCGGCCCGATGGTGATGGGATTGCAGGCTGAGCGAGGCACCAGGCTTGACCACAATCCGTTTCACCTGGAACCGATCCCCCTGGGCGAGGCTTTGGAAATGACCCCAGGGGCGGTGATCCATGGGAAACTGCTCAGCCTGAACCGCGCCTTTTTCCCTCAGCAGAGTGACCACCTCTTTCACATCCTGCCCCCGTGATCGGTCAGCCACCAGAACCGCATCCGGCATGGCAACCGCAATGATATTGTCCAGTCCGATCCCGACCAGTTCCAGCGCATCATCTTCGGACCGCAGCAGGCTGGCACGGCAGTCGATTGCATCAGCATTGCCATGCGTCACCACACCATATTCATCCGCCTCACATTCCCGCATGACCGCATCCCAGCCGCCAAGATCACTCCAACCGGCAGAAAAGGGCACAACAGCCAAGTTGTCCGCCTGCTCCATCACCGCATAGTCGATCGAAATATCTCTGACCTCGGACCAGGCGGTAGGATCAAGGCGCAAAAAGCCCAGATCCGGCTCTCCCTCCTCCACTGCGGCCTGAACCGGCGCGATCAGATCGGGGGCGTGCAGACGGTAGGCTTCGAGAATGGTGGAAACTGTGAACAGGAAAATCCCGGCATTCCAGAGAAACCGCCCGTCTGCCAGCATGTCTTCCGCCTTGGTCGCATCGGGCTTTTCCACAAATGCCGTCAGATCCGACAGCCGGGCACAGTCCCCCGGCACCTGTGGCAGTTCGAGATAGCCATACCCGGTTTCCGCATGGGTCGGTTTGATCCCGAAGGTGACCAGCTTGCCGCGCATGGCCCCCTCTACCCCTGCTTCAATTACCGCCTGAAACGCGTCAGTATCCGGAATGACATGATCCGACGGGGCCACCAGCATCAGCGCATCCGGGTTCTCTTTGTGCAGCAACATGGCCGCCGCCAGAACCGCCGGAGCGGTGTTGCGCCCGTCAGGTTCGATCAGGATTGCACCGGGATCCACCCCGACCTCAACCAGTTGCTCGGTGACGATAAAGCGGAAATCCGAATTGGTCAGCACCACAGGACTTGCAAATTGCGGTCCGGTCAGACGCTGGACCGACATTTGCAGCAGTGATGTCTGCCCCATCAGCCGGGAAAACTGCTTGGGGTAAGATTTTCTGGAAAGCGGCCAGAGGCGTGTGCCCGACCCACCACATAACAACACCGGAACGATCTGCATTCAGACCTCCTTGCCGAAAGCCCATTAAGACAGCCTCGAACCAATGTCACCGGTCGGAAGATCCAAACGCAACACTCGTCCTAAGCGTGATATTTCTATAATTAAATACAACCTGAAAGATATCCACCCCTATCTCCGAAACGCACAAAAAAAACGGGCGGCAGGGGGACCCGCCGTCCGCAAAAGGCCCAAAGGCCAGATCAGGGGAATCGCTCGGATACCGTTTGCAACAAGCGCAGGCACCGTCAGACCGTCTGTCAGACCATCTGGATGACATCCTTGTCGATCGACAGCATATAGCCGCGCCGCGCAATGGTCTTGACCAGCAGCTCGCTCATCATCTGGTTGCCCATGGCGTCACGCAGCCGCTTGATCCGAGTGGCCCCGGCGGCCTCATCACAATCCGCAGCGTCACGGCCCGAAATCAGCCCTTCCAGCTCAGACCCCGACAGAACATCATCGTCCATGCGCGCCTCGGCAAGCGCAGACAGGGTTTCAATCGCCGCCTCGGTCAGTTTCAATTCCATATTGTTCAGATAAACCGTGCGCTCTTCACGCGAAATCAGAAGCGAATTGACCTGGATGCCAGCCCGTTCAATCTCCCCCATCCGGCGATTGAGCCCGATAATTGTAACCAGGAAGACCAGCGCCGCGACCAGCATGGCAGAGGCAAAGAGCAGCAGGACAAAGATCACCATACGATAGCTGGTCAGCGTGTCGGAAAAAGCCGTGCCCGACTGGGCCAGAATTTCCAGAAGCTTGATTTCGGCCCCTGAGGTCAGATTGTCATTTTCGATAAAAATCCGCTCAACCCGCGCATTGAAGGCGTTGGCATCCGGCAGGCTCAGAAACAGGAACACGGCCGCCATCAACAGAATTGCAACAATTGCCGCAACTCCTGCCACAACCACGGGGGAGGCCCCTTTGCGCGCCTCAGTAGCGAAGGAAATATTGTCCGGCACTGTCTTTCCTTTCCGCAAGCCCATCCGTGTCAAATTGCGATACCACATTCAAAAGCACCCATCCATGGCGGGCCAGACGCGCGGCCACCTGTTCGCGCGCATTCGAGCTGTTGGTGCAGGCGCTATCCGGCAGCTCCATCACACCATAATGCAGTTTCAACGGGTCATCCCGTTTGGCTTTGTAATCGACATAACACGCGGCCTGAGCCGGAAATGCCATGGCCACAAGGGCGAGGGAATAGAGGATCTGTTTCATGCCGAAACCATGCGCGGACCTTATGGGATATTCAATATCAAACAGGATAATCGCGCCCCGTTATCCGATAACCATTCGCCGATATGGCTTGTCTTGCAGCACTCCGGGCAGGCTTGGGTCATGACACGTGCATCCCTTCTAAAGGTGCCCCCAAAGATCCACTGACCCCGATAAGGAGCCCCCCATGACCCGCATTGCCCTGCCCTCAGTCAACCGCTTCCTGATGATGCCCCTGTTGGTTGCCGCCCTCAGTCTGAACCCGGTCTCTCTCGCGCCGTCATTTGCCGGATCTCGCGATAATAATGATGAGATCGGCGCATTGATTGCCGCCCTGCTTGGGTTGGCTGTGGTTGGTGCGGTGATCTCCAACGACAATAACGACAATCGCCGGCGCCCCTCTGTTGATCATGACCGCTATGACGACAGATACCGCAGGGATCCGAAATACACGCTCCCGCGCCAATGCCTGCGCAACTTCAAAACCCAGTTTGGCAAGAAACGCTATTGGGGGCGGAATTGTCTGAAAAAACGCTACAACCACGTGCGTTCGCTGCCCAGGGCCTGCCGGGACACGGTTGTGGTGAAGAACAAGAACGGCGTCTGGGTCTCGCGCAAGGTGTATCACCCCCGCTGCCTGCGCGAAGCGGGCTATCGCAAACGCCGCTGATCCACTTGGTAAGGAAGGCGACCAACCATCCATTCCGTCGCCTTCGCATGACCACCCTTTCCGGTCATGTGCAACTGGCAGAGACCTCGGTCTCTGCCTTTTTTCTTGCGAAATCCCATGAGATCGGTCAGGCCATCCCCATGACCAAGACAATTCCCGACTATAGTTTCGAACAGGCCGCCCACGGGCGCGGGTTTTGCCGCGTTGCCGGTGTGGACGAGGTGGGCCGTGGCCCGCTGGCAGGTCCGGTGACGGCTGCCGCTGTCGTTCTCGACCCGGACCATATTCCCGACGGGTTGAACGACAGTAAAAAGCTGACCGCCAAAAAACGCGAGGCACTGTTTGCAGAGATTCTGAACCTGGCGGATGTATCGATTGCCCATGCCACGGTCGAAGAGATTGATGAGCTGAACATTCTTTACGCCAGCCACCTGGCGATGGAACGCGCGGTTGCGGGGCTGTCCACCCCAGCCGATCACCTGTTGATCGACGGCAATATGGCGCCCAAGGGACTGACAATACCGAACGAAACTCTCGTTAAAGGCGACAGTCGTTCCGTGTCGATTGCTGCCGCATCCATCGTGGCGAAGGTCACCCGCGACCGCATCATGGTGGATTTGGCGCAACAGTTTCCCGGATACGGATGGGAAACAAACGCAGGCTACCCATCGAAAATCCACAAAGAGGGATTATCCAAGCTGGGGATAACCCCACATCATAGGCGTTCGTTTAAACCTATCCACAATATCTTGTATCAACAGAAAAATGTAATGGGCTGATTCAAAAAAGAATTTGACCCGTTATCCACAAGGCCTCATCTTAGACGGTAATGAATGAGCGCAAAAATGCGCCGTCTAAAGAGCGCAAATAGCGCCGGTACATGAGGCAGAAATGACAACTAAAACCAAAGCAAAGGCGGCTCTCGAGCTGCCACTCAATGAGATATTGGCGGGTGACTGCATCGAGGTGATGAACAGTCTTCCGGAAAACTCCGTTGACCTGATTTTCGCCGATCCCCCCTATAATTTGCAATTGAAAGGCGAGCTGCATCGCCCCGACAATTCCAAGGTGGATGCGGTTGATGATCATTGGGACCAGTTTGACAGTTTCAAAGCCTATGACACATTTACCCGCGCCTGGCTGAAGGCGGCCCGCCGCGTGCTGAAGCCCAATGGTGCGATCTGGGTGATCGGATCCTACCACAATGTCTTCCGCATGGGGGCCGAGCTGCAGAATCAGGGCTATTGGATCCTGAACGATGTGGTCTGGCGCAAATCAAACCCGATGCCGAACTTCCGCGGCAAACGCTTTACCAACGCCCATGAGACAATGATCTGGGCGTCGAAATCCGAAGGTGCAAAATACACTTTCAATTACGAGGCCCTGAAGGCCCTGAATGAAGGCATTCAAATGCGCTCTGACTGGGTGCTGCCGATCTGCACCGGGCACGAACGCCTGAAGGACGAAAACGGCGACAAGGCCCATCCGACCCAGAAACCCGAAAGCCTGCTTCATCGCGTTCTGGTTGGCTCAACCAATCCCGGCGATGTGATCCTCGATCCGTTCTTCGGCACCGGCACCACCGGCGCCGTGGCCAAGATGCTTGGTCGGGATTTCATTGGCATCGAGCGCGAAGAAGCCTATCGCAAAGTGGCCGAAAAGCGGATTTCCAAAGTGCGGAAATTCGACAAGGAAGCGCTGCAGACCACCCAATCCAAACGCGCGGAACCACGTGTGCCCTTTGGCCAGCTGGTTGAGCGTGGCATGTTGCGCCCGGGCGAAGTGCTGACCAGCCCGCGCGGCAAGACCGCCAAGGTGCGCGCAGACGGAACGCTGATTTCCGGCGATGCCCGTGGATCAATCCACCAGGTTGGCGCCGCACTTGAAAGTGCGCCGAGCTGCAATGGCTGGACCTACTGGCACTTCAAACAGGATGGCAAGAAAGCCCCGATCGACGTCTTGCGCCAGCAAGTACGCGCCGAGATGGTCTGACGCCACCATTCCCCCAGAAAACAAGAATAACTCGGGCGCGCTTTCGGGCGCCCGGATAACGATGTACCGCCGTGCTGTGGCAAAATCCACGGCACACATAACTTGCCCCGCTCCTTGTGAGCGGGGCTTTTTTTACATGTCAGAAAAGGGGCGCTGCCCCTCGCCTCTTCGAGGCTCACCCCGAGGTATTTTCAGCAAGAAAAAGAGACCCGGAGCGCACTCTCAGCGGATCACCGGTGGCGGCAGATCACCGCGTTTGTAGGGGGTCCAATCCTCGATATCCGGATAATATCTTTTACGCCAGGCGCGCACACGGGGGTTCATACGGCGGCGCCAAAGCGGAGGGATCATCGCCATCATTGTCATGACCACATAGCCAAAGGGCAATTGTGGTGCCACGTCATCGGGATAGGTCTGCAGAAGCGGGAAACGGCGCGCGGGTTTGTAATGGTGGTCCGAATGGCGTTGCAGGTTGATAAACAGCCAGTTGGTTGCCTTGTGGTCGGCATTCCACGAATGATGTGGGCGCACGGGTTCGTATTTTCCCTCTCCCAGATGGCGGCGGGTCAGGCCATAATGCTCCACATAATTGGTCAGTTCGAGCTGCCAGACCGCAACCAGCGCCTGGAACAGGAAAAGGGCCACGCCCAGCGCGCCGCCGACAAGGACAGCCAGCAAAAGGGCAAGCGCCTGCAGGATGGCATACCTCCAGAACGGGTTTCTGGCATTCCAGACCGATAGGTTGCGGCGCGCCAGCATTGCTTTTTCCGCAGCCCAGGCCGATCGTGGGCTGTCCTGCAGAACCCTGAAAAAGAACCTGTGGAACCCTTCGTTATATTTTGCCGTCACCGCGTCTCGGGTGGTGCCCACATGCGGGTGATGGACCAGCAGATGTTCGGTTCTGAAATGGCTATAAAGGACGGTGGCAAGTAACAGGTCAGCCAGCCAGCGCTCCAACCTATTGGACTGATGCATCAATTCGTGGCTATACACGATGCCGATGGTGCCTGACAGCACCCCAACACCAAAGAACACCCCGAATTTCTCAGCCACAGACAGGTGGTCCGCTTCGATCACATAGGCCAGCATTCCGTAAATCAGCACCAGTTGGATGGGAAACCAGATCATGGTGATCAGGAGATACCAGAGCAATTGATCGTCGGGCGTTTCAGGGTCGGGGTTTTCGGTATTGCGCCCCAGAAGCGCGTCAAGACCGGTATATAACCACCAGGTTCCCAGAGGCGGCAACAAAAGAAACCACCCTCCCTGTGTTGCCGATACCCAGACCAGCAAGGGCAGCAGGATTGATATTCCAAACGGGGCAGCACGCCGAAAACTGGCAACTGTCTGAGCGGGGACCATGGCAAGTTCCTCTTTCATTGCACAAGGCTTACGCCTGAACGATTTCAAGCACAAGCATCGCGGCACGGCGCAATCTCGACTTTGGGGTTTGTTGCGAGGTGGAAACGCTCAGCATCGTTAATTTCCTGTGCGCACCTTAGGGGTAAGCTTGGATCACATGGTTATTCCAAAACGCCCACGACATTGATGCTCTTACCGCGTTTCGTTGGGAAAATAGGAAACCCACCTCAGATTGTTTGCGTCCGCCAGCAGAGATCGAAGGGGCACACGAAGAGTCACCTAAAATCCAATAGTTTAACCTCTGTATTGAGTGCTGGAAAAAATCGCACACACAACCAATGGGCATGTTTATACAATTTTAATCACCTTTAACGTTTCATTAGTACTTTTTTGGGTTTAACTATTAAGCAACCAATTAATCGTGCTTCCTGTCTAAGTTCCAAGTCTCCTTTTCAGCTCCAGGGTCATCTTGTGAAAGACTTCGGCTACAAAAATTCGCATGACAATCAGCGTGACGTCGCTTCACAGGCGGGTGTGCTCAAACCGTATCGCGCGATTGGGAAAAGAGGTTTCGACATTCTATTGGCGCTTTTCCTGCTGCCAGTTCTCGCACCTATCATTGCCCTTTTCATCCTTTTGATCCGGCGGGACGGCGGACCGGGGCTCTACTCACAGGAACGGATCGGCCTCAAAGGCCAGCGGTTTCGCTGCTGGAAATTGCGGACCATGGTCCAAGACGCCGAACAGCGGCTGGAAGAACTATGCGCCCTGGACACGGGAATTGCCCGCGAGTGGCGCGAAAAGCAGAAGTTGGAAAATGACCCGCGCATTACCCCTATCGGGCACTTTCTGCGCGCAACCAGCCTCGATGAACTGCCGCAGATCTTCAATGTCCTTTTGGGCGATATGAGCTTTGTCGGGCCACGCCCATTCATGGCCAGTCAGGAACCCCTTTATCGAGAGGCAGGGGGAACAGCTTATTTCTCCCTTCGCCCCGGTATCACCGGCCCCTGGCAGGTGGCGGCGCGGGGACAATCAGATTTTCTGGATCGTATCCATTTCGATCAGAACTATCTTGAGCAGCATTCGCTTGGCTATGACCTGAAACTGATGCTGCAAACTGTCGGTGTCGTTGTGCAGCGCACCGGTCATTGATTTCAGGAAGACGGGCGCGACCTGGCCACACCATCGCGCTGAACAAGATCATAAGCCTTTCGCATGACGGTGGGCAGGTCCGCTGGGTGCAGGTGTTGAAATTCCCCCCGCTGTGGTTGAGCATCCATCGGCACATCCGCCACCCGCAGGGAAAGGTGCAGATGAAAATGCGTAAATGTGTGCCGCACTTGCGCACCGGGGTCATGCCATTCCCCAGACAGGGGCGGATCTTCCAATGGCGCCTCCCCCCACTCGGCCCCCGGCCAGCCCAGCATTCCTCCCAAAAGACCCTTCTCCGGCCGGCGCTCCACCAGCCAGGCGCCATCTTCACGTCGCGCAAGGTAAGCAATACCGTAACGTGTTGGTTTCGGGGGTTTCTTTCGCTTTCGGGGCAGATCTGAAGCCAGACCGGAACACCGGGCCTGACATGCCCCACGCCAGGGGCAAATGCCGCAAGCGGGGTTTTTGGACGTGCAAATGGTGGCCCCCAGATCCATCACCGCTTGGGCATAATCACCCGGGCGCTGATCAGGGGTAAGTCGTGCGGCCGCGGCCTTCATCTCTGGCTTGGCATCCGGCAGAGGGGTGGTGATCTCAAACACCCGCGCCATCACCCGTTCAACATTGCCATCAACCACCACATCCGGCTGGTCAAACGCGATGGCAGAAATGGCGGCAGAGGTATAGGGACCAATACCAGGAAGCGCCTCTAACTCTGCCCGCGTTTGGGGAAATCCCCCCCCTCGCTCAGCCACGACTCTGGCGCATTTCAGCAGGTTTCGCGCGCGGGCGTAATAGCCAAGCCCAGCCCATTCCCCCATCACCCGTTCATCCTGCGCGCCAGCCAGATCCTGCACGGTTGGCCACAGGGTCATGAAGCGGAGAAAATAGGATTTCACCGCCGCCACGGTGGTTTGCTGCAGCATAATCTCCGAAAGCCAAACCGCGTAGGGGTCTGGCACCACGCCGGCTGCACGATCCTGTGGACCAACCCGCCAAGGGAGAACCCGTGCATGACGGTCATACCACGCCAGAAGATCGGCAGGTTTCGGCTCACCCTCAACCACGTCACACATCTGTGACCCCCCTTGTTTGCTTTCCGCTGGCATTGCATGTTTAAGCACCTAAAATAAAGACAAATGAGGAAGTTGCCAGCCGTGACCAAACCCGTCACAGAAAAACGACGCAGACGCGGGTTCGAACGCACATCGAGCCTGCTCACCGCCCGCATTCGCAAGGCGGGTGAGGCGCGCGGGTTTTCAGTGACGCGGGTGCTGACCCATTGGGCCGAGATTGTCGGCCAGGAGGTTTCGGCGATTGCCCGACCTGTGGATGTGTCTTACGGGCGCGGCGGCATGGGGGCGACCCTGACCGTATTGACCACCGGGGCGCAGGCGCCGATGCTTGAGATGCAGAAGGAACAGCTGCGCACGCGCGTCAACAGCTGTTACGGTTACAACGCCATTTCCCGCATTCGCATTACCCAGACCGCAGCCACCGGATTTGCAGAGGGGCAGGCACAATTCACCCCAGCCCCGCCCGCTAAGAAAACGCTCGATCCAGACGTCAAAAATCAGATCAGAAACTCAACCGCTGATATCGGAGATGAGGGTCTGCGCGCTGCATTAGAGACACTGGGCCAGAACATACACAGAAAACAGAAACCAAGAGGCTGAGACCTGATGAACCGTTTCCTCCCCATGATTGCCGCTGCCGCCATCACTGTCGCAGGTGGTGCTTTTTTCATGTCCCAAAACCAAACTTCCCTTCCGGGCATTTCCATGGCCGTGGCGCAGGACGCGGACGTCATGCCCGCCAAGGACATCGTGTTGGGGAATGAAGACGCCCCGGTGACCGTGATTGAATACGCATCCTACACCTGCCCGCATTGCGCCAACTGGCACACGGACAGCTTCAAGAAGCTGAAAAAGGACTATATCGACACCGGCAAGGTGAAGTTCATTCACCGCGAAGTCTATTTTGACCGTTTCGGTCTTTGGGCCGGCATGATTGCGCAATGCGCAGGGGAAACCCGGTATTACGGCATGACCGACATGATTTATTCGGGTCAGAAGGACTGGATTGGCGAAGGGGATCCGGCCACCATCCTCGACAATCTGCGCAAGATCGGGCGCACCGCAGGGATGACCAATGAAGAAATGGAAACCTGCCTGACTGACGAGAGCTTTGCCCAGAGCCTGGTGGCAGCATATCAGCAGAACGCCACCGCAGATGAGATCCGCGCCACCCCGACCTTTATGATCGGTGGCGAAAAATACTCGAACATGTCTTACGAGGATTTTGCCGCCACAATTGAAGAGAAACTGGCGGAATAAAGCGTTTCGGTTTTAACCTGACACAGGGAAAAACCGAAGCGCTGCAAGAGGTCTCGATGCCGTGGGCGTTTCGGAATAACCATGTGTCTCAAGTTTATCCCGAAACGCTTTAGGGTCTTTTTGACCTTTCGGTGGTAGAGATCTCACCAAGACAAAATGAAAGCCGCGCTGGTGACAGGGCGGCTTTTTCATTTGGCGGGCATCGGTCCTGCGTCATGGCAGGATGTCAATCACCGTGCCATCATTGACCATCACCCAGATCTCTTCGATCTCACGGTTCGAAACGGAAATGCAGCCTGCGGTCCAGTCCGCGCCTTCGGGATCAATCCCTTTGCGTGGTCCGCCATGAATAAAGATATCCCCGCCAGGATCCCGCCCCTGGGATTTTGCATAGGCAATATCGCGGGCGTTCGGATAGGAAATCCCAAGGCTGAGGTGAAACGTGCTGCGCGCATTTCTGCGGTTGATGTGATACCGGCCTTCCGGTGTCTTCCCATCCCCCTGAAACTGCTTGTCACCCGCTGGGGTAAAGCCCAGGTCAATCTCATAGGATTTCAGAACGTCCCGTTTGTGCAATAGATATAGTTTCCGATTGCTCTTCGACACCACAATCTGGGTCACTTCTGGCCCATCATAATGGCGAAGAGTTTTTGTTTTTGCTCCGCAAGACGCCGTTACCATCAGGCCAACGGCTGCCAGAACGGCAAAGATCAATCGCATGGGTGTTGCCTGTAATTGCCCGGGTGTTTTCCCTTGCCATACCGCATTCCCCCACCTTTGGGCAATATCAATGCAGCCTTCGGGGTCTATCGCGGTCAGATCCTGCGAAAAGACGCCGCCAGCTCAACATGGGGTGACCAACGGAACTGATCGACCGGACGCACCCAGACCAACTGATATCCCGACGCGACCAAAATCTGGGCATCCCGGGCAAAACTGACAGGGTTGCATGAGACCATGGCCACCTGAGAAACCTCGCATTGTGCCATTTCCCTCACCTGCGCAATGGCGCCTGCTCTGGGTGGGTCAATCACGATAGCGTCAAAGCGATTGAGCTCATCAGGTAAAAGGGGACGGCGAAACAGATCGCGGGTTTCTGTGGTGACCTGTTTCAACCCGGAGGCCCGCCGCCATCCCGTATCCAAGGCCTTCATCATCGCCTCGATCCCTTCCACCGCATGGATCCGGGCGCGGCCCGCAAGGGGCAGGCTCAATGTGCCCGCACCCGCAAACAGATCCACAATGGATGCAGCCTGCGGAATGGCCTCCTCAACCGCCTCAACCAGCGCCCGCTCACCTTCCAGGGTCGCCTGCAGGAATGCACCGGGAGGAGGGGCCACCTGCGCCGCTCCGAATTGCTGCAGAGGCAGCGTTTCACTCGCGATAACTTCGCCATCCCATGTCAGGCGGGCAAGGCCAAATTCATGCAATACCTGGGCAAGATCAGTCTCTAACCTGCGATCCAGTGACTTTCCACCCGTGACCGAGACATCCACCCCACCCAGCGTTTCCACCAGATTGACAGAAAGTTCGCCCTTGCGTGACCCTCCCGTCCTCGCCAGCGCCTCGATCGCGGGAAGCTGCGCAAGCAGCGTTGGGGACAGCAACCGACAGTCGTGAATTGCTGAAATCACACCCGAGCGCCGGCCATGAAATCCGGCAACCACGCCCTTCTTGCCGCGCCGGACTGACAGGGTTGCACGGCGGCGCGAACGCTCCGGCGAGGTAACAATCGGGCGGATATCAGTCTCTAACCCGTGCGCAGACAGGGCATTTCGCACCACATCCATCTTCCATTCCGCCACAAATGGATCCGAGGCATGCATCAACGCACAGCCCCCGCAGCTGTTGTAATGTGGACAAGGGGCTTTGACCCGACTTGGTGAGGGCTTCACAATGCGCGGGGCTTCAATCCGGTCGCCCTGCACCTCTCCACTCACCTCTTCCCCCGGCAGGGTGCGGGCGGCAAAAATCGGTCCGGCAGCGATGCCGTCCCCAAGGTGGCCCAAACGTTCGATCAGATGGGAAGTGGTGCTCATTTCAACAGCTCCTCGCGGGTGAGTGTAAAACCCGATGCTATCCAACGCGCTTCAAGGGTTTTGATGTGTGCGCCCAGTTCTGGCCCCGTATAGTCCGGCATCAGATCTGCGGGCTTGACGGGAAACACGGCACGGGCGCCCCGTGATATTAGGTTTTCCGTATCCGGCAAAAGAGCCTGCCCCATCATTGCGGCGCGCAGCAAGGCCACGTCATGTGCTATGTCAGCCCCATCCCGATAGGCCAGCTCCGACAGGGACGTCGATGCCCCCATCTGGTCACGCAAAACAGCGTAACGGCGTGCCTCTTTGCGCGACAGCCGCAGACGATCCTCTGGGGCCTCCCCTCCAAGGATTGCGAGGCGGCGCATTGGATCTGGCGCCCTGTTCCCTTCCAGATGCACAAGAACGGCAAGATAGGTCGCCTCTGCCCCGGGCAAAACAGATCCTAACACACCGCAACTTGACATTAACGCGACAGAAGGTGCGGGATCCGGCGCGGACAGGAGCTTGCGCATCTCTGCACCAACTCGCTCCTTGGACAAAGCCCCTAACCCGCCCAGATTTTCTGCAATCGCAGAGAGCGCCTCAACATCCGGCCCCTCCGCCACATCACCATACCAGGCATGAAACCGGAAAAATCGCAGAATGCGCAGGTAATCTTCGCGGATACGCTGCCCGGCATTGTCAATGAAGCGCACACGGCGCGCCAGAAGGTCGGGCAACCCGTCAAGCGGGTCGATCACCCGTC
Source organism: Aliiroseovarius crassostreae (assembly GCF_025137635.1). Taxonomy (NCBI): domain Bacteria; kingdom Pseudomonadati; phylum Pseudomonadota; class Alphaproteobacteria; order Rhodobacterales; family Paracoccaceae; genus Aliiroseovarius; species Aliiroseovarius crassostreae. The sequence continues at coordinate 2,867,769 of NZ_CP080772.1, forward strand.
CCTCGGCGTCTGCATAAAGCGCATTCATGGTGAAATCGCGGCGATGTGCGTCTTCTTCCATCGTGCTGGCAAAAGCAACCACTGCACGGCGGCCATCCGTTTCCACATCCTTTCGATAGGTGGTGATTTCAAACCCTTCGCCGTCAACAACCACGGTAATGGTGCCATGCTCAATGCCTGTCGGCACCGCTTTCAGACCGGCCGACCCGGCCAGTTTCAACACTTGATCCGGCAGGGCATTGGTGGACAGATCAAGATCGGAAATCGGCTCTCCCATCAGGTCATTGCGCACACACCCCCCGACAAAGTGCAGCGCAAATCCTGTACGGGAAAATATGTGGGCGAGCTGTTGTACGGATGCAGTCCGAAACCAATCCCCTTGCAACCGGGTCATAAAGCCAACCTTTCCGCAAGCGCACGCAACATGCGCGCCGTTGCCCCCCAGATGTAATAGGGACCGAATGGAACGGTTTCATAATACCGGATGCGCCCCTGCCAGATCCGGCCCTGTTTCGTATATTTCGCAAGGTTAGAGACATGTTCGAACGGAACCGTGAAAACCTCTTCGACCTCACCCCGCTCTGGCACCACCTCAAATGGTCGGGTGACAAGCCCGAGGATCGGGGTCACGGTGTAGGAGGTGACGGTTTCATGGGGGGGCAGCTCGCCAATCAGCTCTACGGCATCACGCGGCAAGCCGATTTCCTCCCAGGCTTCCCGCAGGGCCGCGGCGGCGGGCGATTTATCCTCAGCATCGATCTTTCCGCCGGGAAACGCGATTTGACCGGGGTGATGTTTAAGATGTGAGGCGCGTTTGGTCAGGATCAGTCGCAACGCGCCCTGTTCATGAATCAATGGCACCAGAACGGCAGCGGGGCGCAAGCTGCGCCCCGTAGGTGGTCTGATATCCGGGTTGAGGTCAAAATCGGAACTGCCGCCACCAGAGTGGCCCAAAGCGGTTCGAATGCGATCAATCTCTGACGTCACCATCTGGTCCTTTGGCATCTTTGCCGACAGTCTTTGGATCAAGATCATAATGCGCACCACAGAATTGACAATCAGCGGTCACGCGCCCTTCCTCCGTGGTCATGTAGGCAATGTCTTTTTCAGAGTAGATCGACAGGCTTTCACGGACACGATCTTCGGAACAGGTGCAACCAAAGCGGATCGCCTGCGGATCAAAGATCCGCGGTGCCTCTTCGTGGAACAGACGGGTCAGCAAGTCGGTCGGCGCGACGGAGGGCCCAATCAGTTCCAACTCTTCCACCGACGACAGCAGGATATTGGCGCGATTCCAGTTTTCCTTATTGTCCTCAGTGACCAGATCGTCGGCAACCAGAAGGCCGTCTTTGCCTGAACCGCCATCTGGCGACACGTGAGAGCCCGCCTTTGGCATATGCTGCAGCATGACCCCTCCTGCACGCCAGCTTTCCTGACCGCCAGCCCATGTGGATTTTCCAAACGTCAGATGGAAACGGGTCGGCAATTGTTCCGATTGCGCAAAGTAGGTCTGCGCGCAGTCGGACAGGGAACTGCCCACCAGCGGGGTCATGCCGGTATAGGGTTTATTGCCGTCACCCTGGTCAATCAGCACCGCAAAAAAGCCCTTGCCGATTTGCCCAAAAGAAGGTGCCTCATTCGACAGGCGCTCTTCATCAAAGCTGGCATAGGCGCGGATCAGCGCCGGTTCACCCTCTTTCGCGGGGGCATAGTAATCTGTGGCGATCAGGCGGGCCGGCCCATCCCCCCGGATCTGAAGAGACAGTTTCCAGCGCAATTTGATGGTTTGACCGATCATCGCGGTCAGCATCGCTGCCTCAGCCACCAATGCTTCGATTGCCGGGGGGTAGTCATGTTGCGACAGGATCGTGTCAAGCACACCATCCAGACGCAGCACACGTCCCCGTACGTCACAATTGTCCAGTTGGAAGGGCAGGATGGTATCATCCCAGGCAATCAGGTTTCCTAGTGTCATCGGGCTATCCACGGCTGAGCTTTCGGCAATTCGTTTGCATACCGCGTCTATATGGTCGCGGCAACCGTTGGGAAAAGAGGGAGCGCGCGATTTATTTCGCCAATCCCCCAAGCATCAACGCGTTTGGCCCTTGTATTCAATCACTGCCATCGACAAGTCATCACCGAATTCCCGGCTGCCGCAGTAATTATCCAGCTCCCACACCAGCCCATCCAGAAACAGCTGCCCTTTCAATGAGGCATTGCGTGAGATCATTCTTTCGAACCCCTCTTCCTCCAGCATCTGATCCTTCTCATTCTCCGCTTCGGTAAACCCATCCGAATAGAACATGAGCCGGTCCCCCGGTTCGAGAGCAATTTCGAAACGCTCATAGCTGCTTCCCCGGATCAACCCGATCGGCAAGCCGCCCTGCCCAACATATTCCACACTGCCATCTGCGCGCAGCAGCACGGGGTTTGGATGGCCGCACTGGGTGAGCTTCAACACACCTGTATTAAGGTCGAGATAGGCAAGGATCATGGTGAAGTAATGCTCGGTAGGCATATCCTCCAGCATCATGGTATTGAGCAGATAAGCCACTTCTTCCGGGTCACGCAGGCGCAATTTCCCCCGCAGGCCCGTGGACATGGTGATATTCTGCTCAGGGGATCCATCCGACAGATAGGACGCAAGGCGGGCCGTCAGAAGCGCAGAGGCAATCCCGTGACCTGAAACATCAATCGAGTAGATCGCGACGGTATTCTCATCAGCCTGAAACATCCCGACAAGATCGCCGCCCACATGCCCACAAGGCTGCAACAACAAGCTGATCTCCGACGACCCAAAATCACGAAACCGTTCACGCACCAAAGATTGCTGCATGTTGCGCGCTTCGATCAGGTCCCGATCAATGGAGTCGTAAATCGTCTGGATTTCAGTGAGGGTTGCGTTGACCAGCCTGTTCTTTTCCTGAAGCTCCCGCTCCATGGACATGATCCGGCCACCAGCATTGATCCGGGCCCGCAACTCCTCGGCATTGACGGGTTTATTCAGGAAGTCATCCGCCCCGACATCCAGCCCCTGCGCCACCGCGCCCTTTTCACTTTTGGACGTCAGAAGGATGAAGTAGCCATACTTGTCTCTCTCCATCGCACGAAACGCCTGACAAAGCTCCAGACCATCCATGCCCGGCATCATCCAGTCAGACAGGATCAGGTCGATATCTTCCGTGGCAATCTTCTCCAGCGCTTCCTCACCGGATCCGGCTTCAACAACGGTAAACCCCTGACGTTTCAGGGTTGAGCTTACAATCATCCGCTGCGCGCGGCTGTCATCCACGACCAGAACTGTGTTGACCACAGCTTCTCCCAAGGCTGCGCCATCTCTGACAGCAGAGTTGATCATGTCCGGATTTATAGCAGATTTTGCCACGTGTTACCCTTCATCGCCAGTGCGAGTCGCTTACATTCCTTTCAGCCATAGCCCCCAGAGATTTAACGGCGGTTTAAATTTAAAATTTGCAGGAAATTTACTGTCACACTAACCCCAGCTTAACCATCACCGGCTATTCAGGGCGCAGTATCAACGATTTATTTCTTATGAGGGCAGGATGATCAGCTGGGATCGCGTCGCGGAATTGAAAGCAGAGATCGGCGAAGAAGATTTTGCCGAGGTTGCAGAGATGTTCCTGATGGAGGTGGATGAGGTCATCGACCGGTTGCGCAACAACCCCGACCCGTCACAATATGAACAGGACCTGCATTTCCTGAAAAGCTCTGCCGTGAACCTGGGCTTTGACGCCCTGTCAAAACTATGCGGTGACGGCGAACAGATGGCAGCCCGCGGCAGGGCCGCCGATGTTGATCTCACACCGGTCTTCGATACGTATTTCGCCTCAAAAGAGGTATTCACCGCGCACTGAAATCAGCGTTTCGTTTAAATGACAAACTCAGCCAGCATTTCATCATCGGTGATATCGGAATAGGCAAAGCCCTTCTGATCGAGCGCATCAAACAACGCGTCAAAATTCTCTGGCACCGTGGTTTCGATCCCAATCAAAACCGAACCGAAATTCCGGGCAGACTTTTTCATATACTCAAAACGCGCAATGTTGTCGTCTGGTCCCAGAATTTGCAGGAAGTCCTTAAGCGCGCCGGGGCGCTGGGGCAGACGGAGCAGGAAGTATTTTTTCAGCCCGGAATACCGCTGAGCACGCTCTTTCACCTCTGGCAGGCGTTCAAAATCAAAGTTGCCACCAGAAGTCACGCAAACCACCGTCTTGCCCCGGATCTCGTCCCGCAGATCCTTCAAAACATCTACGGACAATGCGCCGGCCGGTTCCAGCACCACCCCTTCCACGTTCAACATATCAAGCATGGTTGTGCAGATCCGATCCTCGGGCACCCCATGGACCTGCGCGGATGGCACATCCCGCAGCACGTCAAAGGGTTGCGCCCCAATCCGTGCCACAGCAGCCCCATCCACAAAATTATCAACCCGATCAAGAGTGACCGGCTGCCCCTGCGCAATCGCAGCGGCAAGCGATGCCCCCCCGGCGGGTTCAACATAATGCAGCACGGTCTCCGGGGCCACTTCGGCCAGATATCTGGTGATCCCGGCGGACAGGCCACCACCGCCCACAGGCAAGACAACCACATCCGGGTTGCGCCCCAGCTGGGCGGAGATTTCAGCCGCGACGCTGGCCTGCCCCTCGATCACATCCTTATCATCGAAGGGTGACAGGAAATGCCCGCCAACCTTGTCACAATACTCCTGCGCGGCCGCAAGCGTATCGTCGAAATAGTCGCCAACAAGGCGGATCTCGATCGAGTCGCCCCCAAAAATCTGGGTCTTCTGAATTTTCTGCTGCGGGGTTGTGACCGGCATGAAGATCACGCCCTTGACGCCGAAATGACGCGATACAAACGCCACACCCTGCGCATGGTTGCCCGCGGAAGCACAGACAAACACGTCCTGATCTGGATTTTTTGCAAGCGCCTTGCCCATCGCATTCAGCGCCCCGCGGATCTTGTAACTGCGCACGGGGCTGAGGTCTTCGCGCTTCAACCAGATATCGGCATCATAGATGGCCGACAGATGGTCATTACGCTGCAAGGGCGTCGCGGGGAACAGCGCCCGCATCTGCTGTTCTGCAACGCGGGCTTTTTTCAGAAAATCGCTCATCTGGAATGTCTGACCCAAGGGCAGGCTCTTGGCAAGGTTGTTTACGCCAGATTACCCCCGGAATACGGCAGCTCTCGCCCTTCAACATAGACGCCGTAGATCGTGGTCATGATGCTGATTTGCAGCATGGCAAACAGCCACCCCCCAAACACATAGATGGGCACCACAACTCCAAACGCCAAAATCGTCAGCCCCATTGACCCCAAAATACTCGCCACGAATCCCACCACCAACATCACGGCGAACAGGATCAGGAACATCCAGCAGAACAGGGCAAAGATCATCTTGTTTGACCCGCGCGTTGCCGCCCACGCCTGTTTTACGCCAAGACGTTCGCCCAGCGCGCGCGACACAAGCACTGTCGACAAACGCATCATTGCAATCATGGCAAGGGACATCACAACCACAAAGGCAATGATCAGAAATACGATCTGCCCGGTATTCGGAACCGCTCCTGCCTCGATACTTTCAATCATCAGCAAGAAAGCCAAAATCAGCGGAAAAGACAGCACAACGACCCCAATCATCATCAGGACCGCCCAGAGCGCGTATGTCATCACCTGCGGCCCACGCAGTTGCGGCAACCAGCCTGTTGGATCCTCATTCATCAGAACATAACGATGCCAGGCCACGGCAATCCAAGCACCAATCAAGAGGGACAATACCTGCTGAATGAGCTGCACCAGAACAAGCCCAATCGGGCCCAATGCCAGCAGCAAATCAGGTGAAAACGTGATCGAAAAACTGAGGGCGAACCCAACAACCATGGACAACAGCAACAACACCACAGAAATCCGCGCAGCATCTGCCTTGTTGCGCCACACCATTCCCCAGGAATGTTTCAAAATATCCAGACCAGACACATCAACCCCTTTCAATCAATACGTGTATTGCACTTCTAAAATCACGGAAAGCCGATCAAAGCAAGGACGGGATGGCCCTGCAATACTTGCCCCCCGGGCAAAAACGGGATAAGCGCGCGGTGACACGCTCGTGAAAGGGAATATGATGATTTCTTCCAACACTGCACCGCAAGCTGCACCCAAGAAAGTTGTGCTGGCCTATTCCGGTGGTCTCGACACCTCGATCATCCTGAAATGGTTGCAAACCGAATATGGTTGCGAAGTGATCACCTTTACCGCCGACCTTGGTCAGGGTGAAGAGTTGGAACCGGCCCGCAAAAAGGCCGAGATGCTGGGCATCAAACCGGAAAACATTCATATCGAAGATCTGCGCGAAGAGTTTGTGCGCGATTTCGTCTTCCCGATGTTCCGCGCCAATGCGCAATATGAAGGGCTTTACCTGCTGGGCACCTCGATCGCGCGTCCGCTGATTTCCAAGCGTCTGGTTGAAATTGCCGAAGAACACGGTGCCGACGCCGTGTCACACGGGGCAACCGGCAAGGGCAACGATCAGGTTCGGTTCGAACTGGCGGCCTATGCGCTGAACCCGGAAATCGTCGTGATTGCGCCCTGGCGTGAATGGGATCTGGGCTCGCGCACCAAGCTCTTGGAATTCGCCGAGCAGCACCAGATCCCGGTGGCCAAGGACAAACGTGGCGAGGCACCGTTCTCGGTCGACGCGAACCTGTTGCACACCTCGTCGGAAGGTAAAGTTCTGGAAGATCCGGCTGAGGACGCGCCGGACTATGTCTACCAGCGCACCGTGCATCCCGAAGATGCACCGGACACCCCCGAATTCATCGAGATCGAGTTCGAAAAAGGCGATGCCGTCGGTATCAATGGCGTGAAAATGTCGCCCGCGACCATCCTGACCGAACTGAACGAATATGGCCGCAAGCACGGCATCGGTCGTCTGGATCTGGTCGAAGGTCGCTATGTGGGTATGAAATCGCGCGGGATCTATGAAACCCCCGGCGGCACCATCCTGCTCGATGCCCATCGCGGCATCGAATCGATCACCATGGACCGTGGCGCGATGCATCTGAAAGACGAGCTGATGCCGCGTTACGCCGAACTGATCTATAACGGATACTGGTATTCGCCCGAACGCGAAATGCTGCAGGCGGCGATTGACCTGTCGCAGGAACATGTCACCGGCACCGTGCGCATGAAGCTCTACAAGGGTCTGGCCCGCGTGGTTGGCCGCTGGTCGGATCACTCGCTCTATTCCGAGGCACATGTGACCTTTGAAGAAGACATGGGCGCCTATGATCAGACCGATGCGGCCGGGTTCATTCAGCTGAACGCCCTGCGCCTGAAGCTGATTGCCGACCGCAACCGTCGTGTTGGCAAGTGAGCTACGACGACGAAGATATCGACGATGAGCTGGACATGTTCATCGAAGCTCAGGACACCGTGTGGAGCGATGTCCTGAGCGAACTTCAGGCGGGAAAAAAGACCAGCCACTGGATGTGGTTCGTCTTTCCGCAACTGGCCGAACTGGGCAGGTCCGACATGTCGCAGCTTTATGGGCTGGAGGATCTGAGCGAGGCCACCGCCTATCTGGCGCATGATGAACTGAAACGGCGCCTGGTTGTTGCGGCATCCCTGTTGCTGGAACATGCAGGCACGGATCCGGTTGAGATCCTGGGGGCTGTGGATGCACAGAAGCTGCGCTCCTGCATGACGCTGTTTGCTGCTGTCCCGGACGCGCCGGACATGTTCCGACGGGTGTTGGAGGTTCATTACGCGGGACAACCCTGTGCCCGCACGATCGAAATATTAAGCCGGGCCTGATATTCCTGACGACAGCGCCCGGAAATTACCCGGCGCATCCCACCTCCCCTTTGGTCATGCTTGCCAGACCCGGGATCGTCTTTCTATCGAAAGGCAAACGGGAGGAACTGACATGCCACTGCAAAAACTTGCCGAGGGGATACAATCCGGCCTCGAAGGGCGCAGCTTTAACGGGTCTTTGAAATTTGATTGCGGCGAGGATGGGGTGATTGTGCTGGCCGAAAACGCCGCCAGCACCGAAAACCGTGACACGGACTGCACCCTGCGCCTGTCCACCGAGAACCTGCAGAAACTGCTGACCGGCAAGCTCAACCCGATGACCGCGGTCATGATGGGCAAGATCAAGCTGTCGGGGGATATGACCACCGCAATGCAGCTGGCCAAGCTCTTGGGGTAGGGTCAGGACCCTAAGCGCGCGCCTTCAAAAACGCTGCCACCTCTTCTGCCGCCGGCATCACCTCGGCGGTGCCTTTACGGGTGACCTGAAGCGCGGCTGCGGCTGACGCCCGACGCAACACCTGTTCCAAAGGCAATTTTTGATCCAGCCCTGCGGCCACGTAACCAATAAAACAATCTCCGGCCCCGGTCGTATCCACGGGCTGCACCTTGAAGGCAGGGGCGCGGAGCTCCTGCCCGGTATTCTGATCCCGCCAGATCGCCCCCTCTGCCCCTTTGGTAACCAGCAAAGCAAGCACGTCAATCTCGTGCAACCCAACACCCAGCGCGGCAGAAAGCTGGGTTGCCTCAACCTCATTCATCACCAGAAGATCGCAATACGGCAGCACCTCACGCACGGCGGATGCGTCAAAGGGTGCCGCAGAATAGATCACCCTTGCACCCCGACCGCGCGCAAACCTGGCAGCCTCAAGCACCAGGGTGGTCTCGTTCTGCAAGACCAGCAGGTCCTGCGCCGTCATCTTGTCCAGCGCCGAGCGCACGAAATCCCAGCTCAGCGCATAATTGGCACCGGGCATCAGCACGATCATGTTCTCGCCATCAGGATCAATGCAGATATTGGCGTGTCCGGTTGCCCCTTCTGTCACCTCAATATCACGCACATCCACACCGCGCCGCTCCAACGCCGCGCGACACCAATGCCCATCGGATCCGATGGCGCCGATATGATGCACAGGGCAACCAGCAAGGCTGGCCGCCACGGATTGATTGGCCCCCTTTCCCCCCAGCGAAATCGCGTGCTGTGTGGCCCCAATCGTTTCGCCAGCCCCCGGAAGATGCGGCAGCTGGTAAAAATTGTCGATATTAATCGACCCGAGATTAAAGATGGTCATGGCAAGATCCCCTTGAGAAAACCCTATAATTTCTTGGTGTTTACGCAAGAGAGAACCGGGGCGGCCACGCTTAAAATCCCAATATTATTCACATTTAGGAATATTAGTTTTCTATTGTATTCCATTGTATACCGTTTATATGAACCAGCAGAATCCATAGGCCAAACGGTAAGTCACAAGCAGGGAGTTTCCGCCATGACGACCCAAATCGACGCCACCCTGATCCCCGGAGATGGGATCGGACCCGAAATCACCGAAGCTGTCACCGCCATCCTCGATCACATGGGCGCGCCCTTCAAGTGGGACGTGCAGCAGGCTGGCATGGCTGGCATTGACGCAGCGGGCGAACCGCTGCCGCAGGCCACAATCGACAGTATCCGCCACACCAAACTGGCCCTCAAAGGCCCGCTGACCACACCGGTGGGCGGCGGTTTCAAATCGATCAACCTGCAACTGCGTCAGGCGTTCAACCTCTATGCCAATGTCCGCCCGACCAAGACGATCAAACTCGACGGTCGGTTCGACAATGTGGACATGGTGATCTTTCGCGAGAACCTGGAAGGGTATTACATCTCGGACGAAGGCTATATGGAACACAATGGCGACCCGGAAGGCAAAGTCTTTTCAACCGGTTACAACACCAAAGAGGGCGCCCAGCGCATCACCCGCGCCGCGTTTGAATACGCCTTGGCCAATGGGCGCAAGAAGGTTTCGATCGTGCATAAGGCCAACATCCTGAAACTGCTCTCGGGCATGTTTCTGGAAGAGGCCCGCAAGATCGCCAAGGAATATGAAGACCGCGTGGCCTGGGACGAACGCATTGTTGATGCCTGTGCCATGCAGATGGTGATGTATCCGGACGCATTTGACGTGATTGTCACCACCAACCTCTTCGGTGACATCCTGTCCGACCTCGCCGCCGGGCTGGTGGGGGGGCTTGGCCTTGCCCCTGGCGCCAATATCGGCACAGACGCCGCCATTTTCGAGGCTGTGCATGGGTCAGCCCCAGATATTGCAGGCCAGCAAAAAGCAAACCCCTGCGCCTTTCTGATGGCCGCAGGCCTGATGCTGGAACATGTCGGCAAAACCGACGACGCCCAGCGCCTGAAGAAAGCGGTAATCGAAACCGTGCAGGCCAAAGACCGCGTGACCCCGGATCTGGGCGGCACCGGCACCACGATGACCATCGCCCAGGCCATCATTGACCGACTTTGATCGACCCGAAAGGCCGTAGCACAAGCTGCGGCCTTTTTTCACTGCGCTGATAGCGCTACGCCCCTTTTTTTCTTCACGCAATTTGTGTATGGGAGGGGGGAAATCTCACATCTCACCAGCTTTGGGCAGGTGCCCGGCGGTGATCCTTTCAGCGAAAAAAAGGGGTGTTCTGACATGACCGACACATCGCAGCCAGATATTTTGTATACCATTGTAGACGAAGCGCCGGAGCTGGCCTCGGCCTCCTTCCTTCCGATCATCCGTAAATTCGTATCAAGCGCCGACATCACCGTGGGCACCCCGGACATCTCGCTCGCGGGTCGTATCATCGCCACCTTCCCTGAGAACCTGACCGCTGAACAGCGCCAGTCAGACGATCTGGCTGCCCTGGGCGAGCTGGTGAAAACCCCGGACGCCAACGTGATCAAACTGCCGAACATCTCGGCATCTGTGCCGCAGCTGGTTGCCGCCGTCGAAGAATTGCAATCGCAGGGTTACAACATTCCGAACTACCCGGAAGAGCCGAAGACCGACGAAGAAAAAGCCATCCGCGCACGTTACGACGCGATCAAAGGCTCGGCCGTGAACCCGGTTCTGCGCGAAGGCAACTCGGACCGCCGCGCTGCCAAAGCCGTGAAGAACTACGCACAGAACAACCCGCATTCGATGGGGGAATGGGCATCGGACAGCAAAACCAAAGTGTCCTCGATGCCGGGTAACGACTTCTATGCAAACGAAGTTTCCGCCACCATCACCGCTGCGCAGGCAGGGGATGCGAAGATCGAATTCGTGGGCCGTGACGGCGCTGTCACCGTTCTGAAAGACGGTTGGCCGCTGGAAGAAGGCACCATCGCGGATGCGACCTTCATGTCGGCGAAAGCCCTGGGTTCCTTCCTGGCAGACGCCATCGAAGACACCAAGAAAGACGGCACCATGTTCTCGCTTCACATGAAAGCGACGATGATGAAAGTGTCCGACCCGATCATCTTTGGCCACGCAGTCAAAGCATGGCTGGGTCCGGTTTGGGACAAGCACGGCGCAGCCATTGCCGCTGCCGGTGGGTCGCCGAACTCGGGTCTGGGCGCGGTTCTGGATGCCATCAATGGCATGGACAACGCAGACGAGATCAACGCTGAAATCGCCGCTCTGGACCGTCCGTCGATGTATATGGTCGACAGCGACAAAGGCATCACCAACCTGCACGTTCCGTCGGATGTGATCATCGACGCCTCGATGCCCGCCGTGATCCGCGCAGGCGGTAAAGGCTGGGATGAGACCGGCGCCAAGGGCGACACCAACTGCGTGATCCCCGACCGCTGCTATGCCACCGTCTATGACGAAGCGATCAACTTCTTCAAAGCCAATGGCGCCCTGAACCCGGCCACCGCTGGCGCGGTTGCCAACGTTGGCCTGATGGCACAGAAAGCCGAGGAATACGGCTCACACCCGACCACGTTCGAAGCCCCCGCAGACGGCACCATCCGCGTGGTGACCGCCAATGGTGACACCCTGCATTCGCATGACGTGGAAGCCGGGGACATCTGGCGCGCCTGCACCGTAAAAAAGGCCCCGATCGAGAACTGGATTGAGCTGGCCCTCGACCGTCAGCGCCTGACCGGATCGGAAGCGATCTTCTGGCTGGACGCAAATCGCGCCCATGACGCCGAGCTGATCAAATATGTGACCCCGGCACTGGAAGCTGCTGGAAAAGCTGATCTTTTCCAGATCATGGCTCCGCGCGAAGCCACTGCCCAGTCGCTGAAAACGATCACTGCAGGTAACGATAGCATCGCCATCACCGGCAACGTTCTGCGTGACTATCTGACCGACCTGTTCCCGATCCTGGAACTGGGCACCTCGGCCAAGATGCTGTCGATCGTGAAGCTGATGAAAGGCGGCGGTCTGTTTGAAACCGGCGCTGGTGGGTCGGCCCCGAAACACGTGCAACAGCTGGTGGAAGAGAACCACCTGCGCTGGGATTCGATGGGCGAGTTTTGTGCCCTCGGCGAGAGCCTGAACTTCCTCGCGGATGTGAAGGGCAATGCCAAAGCCGGTGTCCTGGGACGTGCAGCTGAGGAAGCCACTCAGGGTATCCTTGACAACAACAAGTCGCCCTCGCGCAAAGTGGGTCAGCCCGACAACCGCGACAGCCACTACTGGTTCGCCCGCTACTGGGCCGAAGCCCTTGCGGCACAAGGCGATGACGCGGATCTGGCCGCCGAGTTTGCCCCGGTTGCAAAAGCACTGGCTGAGGGCGAAGAGGCAATCCTGGCCGAGCTTGCTGCAGCTCAGGGCCCGGCGGCTGACATCGGCGGCTACTTCCGCCCCTCGGTCGAACTGAAAGCAAAAGTGATGCGCCCCTCGGCCACGCTGAACGCGATCATCGGCTAAGCCCTCTCTTACAGAACACGGAAAACCCCGCCCCTCAGGCGGGGTTTTTCATTTCTGAAACATGAAACTTTTGAAGCTATCGAAAGCCGGAAGTTTAAAGTTTTCACGACCCAAATATCGAAAGTTTAAACATTTCACCGGCCATTTCAGGGCGATTTCGTTACAACCCCCGCCGCTTCCAGCTCCGCCACACTGGGAAACCAGATCTCATTCGGGCCAGATTGATAGATCCGGGCAAGGAAGGTTTCGGACACTCCCCGACTGCGCAGAAAAGTGCGATCCCGCTCCTGTTCGGCTGCAATATCGAAACGGGGAAGTTTCTCCGCTTCATCCAACGCATAACCATGGAACCCCAGACGCGCGCCCGAGGCCAGCAACCGCCGCTGCCCGGCGACAAACACCAACGTGCAGGCTGAACTGCACCGCCGGGTCACGTGACTGTCCAGCTTCTGCTCCAGAACCAGCCGCGCGATGCCGCGCGCCTCAAAGATATTTCCACCGTCACTGTCCAGCTCGATCCGGGTAACATCCGGGTGGATCTGCAAGAGGTCCCGCAAATCGCGAGTTGCGCCCAGGGCAATCACACCGGTCAACAGCACCACCTCCCCCTCAGCAGACAGGTCATATTGCGCTGCATAGTGCCGGTTGCGCATCTCCGAATACGGTTCATCAGACAGGAACGGGGTGGTTTGCAGGGCCAGCGCCCACCAGTGCGACAGCGAGGCAAAAACCGCGATGATCAAAGCGATCATCCCCGCCCAAAGTGGCAAAACAGACCCTAATTCACGCAAATTCTGCTCTGCGCTTCGGAAGTAACCGATAGATTGCCAGATCAGGAACAGCAGATCGGCGCCCACCAGAACCGCCACAAGAGACACAGCCAGCGGGGCGATCGCCCCCAGCGCACCAAAGCCAAGCAGGACAAGGGCGCGCAACGCCACCCCATTGATCCAGAAGGCGCGCCAAAGCGGGTGATGCCCCCGCCAATGGGTGAGAATGTAGGACATGGGTCAGCTTAGGGCGTTTCGGGGCAAACATGAAACAGGTGTTTTTTCAAAACGCTTGGGGGGGTGCTCCTCGTTGCGGTTAAACCCCGACCTCAAACCGGGTCCGGTCATGGGGGCGGGTGAAGTCCTGCGCCGGTCCTTTGGGCACAATCCGGGTCGGGTTGATCGTCTCATGACTGGCATAGTAATGCCGCTTGATCTGGTGGAAATCCACGGTGTCTGCGACACCCGAATGCTGATACAGATCGCGTAAATAATTGGAAATGTTGGGGTAATCCTCGATCCGTTTCAGGTTTGTCTTAAAGTGACCATGATAGACCGCATCAAAGCGGATCAGGGTGGTAAACAGGCGCCAGTCCGCCTCGGTCAAACTATTTCCAACGAGGTACCGGTGTCCGGACAGGCGATCTTCGATCTGGTCCAGGGCTGCAAACAAAGCCTCAAATGCGTGTTCATAGGCCTCTTGCGTCGTTGCGAACCCGCATTTGTAGACCCCGTTATTGATGCTGGAATAGACAAGCTCATTCACCTCATCGATCTGGTCCCGAAGGGTTTCGGGATAGAAATCGAGCGTGTTTCCGGTGATCTCGTCAAAGGCGGAATTGAACATACGGATGATTTCCGAGCTTTCATTGCTGACCACCATCTGGGTCTGCTTGTCCCATAGCACCGGCACCGTGACCCGGCCGGAATAGTCCGGGATGGCCAGTGTGTAGAGCTGGTGGAGGTAGGCATGGCCAAAAAGCGGATCACCGCCGCGGTCCGGGTCAAACTCCCATCCGTTTGACAACATATCCGGAGAGACCACGGTGACGTCGATCAACCCCTCCAACCCCTTCAGCTTGCGAAAGATCAGCGTGCGGTGCGCCCAGGGGCACGCCAGCGAGACAAAGAGGTGATATCGACCCTGTTCCGCCTTAAAATCACCCTTTCCGCTTGGTCCGGCGGATCCGTCACGGGTGATCCAGTTGCGAAACTGCGCCTCGCTTCGCTTGAATTTCCCTTTGGTGGATTTGGTGTCATACCAGACATCTTCCCATTTTCCGTTCACAAGCTGGCCCATGATCCGCTCCTTTATGCTGCAATGAGTATATGGGGGTGCGGATCGGGCGCTCAACATTCGTGAATGCAGAGAGAAATTGCAAATATGCACAGAAAAACCGGCCCCCAGGAAAGGGCCGGCTTTAGGCAGGATCAGAGCCTGTTTTTACTTTTCGCCCAGACGCGCCGCGGCAAGAACCGCCATGTTCAGGATGTCATTTGACGTGGAGTTGGTCGAACAGATCTGGATCGGTTTATCGACGCCGGACAGGATCGGGCCGATCACCGTGGCACCTGCCAGCTCCTGCATCATCTTGACCGAAATCGAGGCCGAGTGGCGGGCGGGAACCACCAGCACGTTGGCAGGCCCGGAGAGCCGGCAGAACGGGTAATGCTTCATCACATCCGGGTTCAGCGCCACATCTGCAGTCATCTCACCATCATATTCGAAATCAACGCCGCGCTGATCCAGAATTGCCGGCGCTTCATGCAGTTTCTGCGCACGTTCCGAGATTGGATAGCCGAAGGTCGAGAAGCTGACAAACGCGACGCGGGGTTCAAGCCCAAGGCCCCGCGCCACGGCGGCGGCACGCTCTGCGATATTGGCCAGATCTTCGGTTTCGGGCCATTCATGCACCAGCGTATCAGCCATCAGCACGATACGGCCCTTGTGCAGAACGGCGGTGACACCGACCGCTCCGTCACTGGCGCGGGCATCAAACACATGGTTGATCCGGTCCAGCACATATGCCGATTTGCGCGTGGCGCCCGTGATCAGGCCATCGCCATGACCATGCTGCAGCATCAGCGACGCAAACACGTGGCGATCCCGCGCCGCGAGGCGATGCACATCGTGGCGGTCAAAGCCCTGACGCTGTAGGCGCTCATAGAGGAAGTCTTTGTAAAGCCCAAGGTTTTCCGTGTTGGCGGCGTTCACCACACGCAGTTCGCGGACTGCATCCCCCAGACCCTCGGCTTCCAGCTTCTCGCGCACATTTTCCTGACGCCCCACCACCAGCGCACGGCCATACCCGTTACGCTGATATTGCACGGCAGCCCGGAGCACCTGCGGATCGTCCCCTTCGGCAAAGATCATCGTGGCCTGGTTCTTGCGCGCCCGCGCGGTGATCCCCCGCAGGATGGAGGCGGTGGGATCCATGCGCGATTTCAGGTTCAGCGCATAGCTTTCCATGTCGATGATCGGGCGGCGTGCCACCCCGGTATCCATACCGGCCTTCGCCACGGCGGGGGGAATGGTATAGATCAGGCGCGGATCAAACGGGGTCGGGATGATATAGTCGCGGCCAAAGGTCAGCTTGGTGCCATAGGCCATGGCCACTTCATCCGGCACATCTTCGCGGGCCAGTTCGGCAAGGGCCTGAGCGCAGGCGATTTTCATCTCGTCATTGATGGCGCGGGCGTGGATATCAAGCGCGCCGCGGAACAGATAGGGAAAGCCCAGAACGTTGTTCACCTGGTTCGGGTAATCCGAACGGCCGGTGGCAACAATGGCGTCATTGCGCACTTCATGCGCCTCTTCCGGCGTGATTTCCGGATCCGGGTTGGCCATGGCGAAAATGACCGGATTGTCAGCCATGGATTTCACCATATCCTGCGTCACGGCCCCCTTGACCGACACGCCAAGGAACACATCCGCGCCTTCCATCGCCTCTTCGAGCGTGCGCAGATCGGTGTTCACCGCATGGGCCGATTTCCACTGGTTCATACCGTCGGTGCGGCCCTGATAAATCACACCCTTGGTGTCGCAGACGATGCAGTTTTCATGCCGCGCGCCCATGGATTTGATCAGTTCGATACAAGCAATCCCGGCAGCCCCCGCGCCGTTCAGAACGATCTTGCAGTCTTCGATCTTCTTGCCGCTAAGGTGCAGCGCATTCAAAAGCCCCGCCGCACAGATCACCGCCGTGCCATGCTGGTCGTCATGGAACACCGGAATGTCCATTTCTTCCTTCAGCTTCTGCTCAATGATAAAGCATTCCGGCGCCTTGATATCCTCAAGATTGATGCCCCCGAAGGTCGGCCCCATCAGCTTCACCGCATTGATGAACGCATCCGGGTCTTCGGTGTCCAGCTCGATGTCGATCGAGTTCACATCGGCAAACCGTTTGAACAGGACTGCCTTGCCTTCCATCACCGGTTTAGACCCTAATGCACCCAAATTCCCCAATCCAAGCACCGCTGTGCCGTTGGAAATCACCGCCACCAGATTGCCCTTGTTGGTGTAATCATACGCGGTCGACGGGTCTGCTGCGATGGCCTCACATGGCACGGCAACCCCCGGCGAATAGGCCAGCGACAGATCGCGCTGCGTGGTCATTGGCACCGATGGCGTGACCTCGAACTTGCCCGGTGTCGGGTAGATGTGAAAGGCCAGAGCCTCTTCATCGGTGATGCGTTGTTTTGCCATTCCTCTTGGCCCTTTCCCTGCGACAGACAGACCCTCCTCCCTTACAGGGGGTCGCGCGCAGGCTCAACCTCATTTGAGCATTTTATAACTCAATTCGGGAGTTTTTGCGCAATAGTCGAAAATTCATCCCTGTTGTGACGCAATATTCAGAAATTCATTTGCGGATATAGCAGCCCCCTACCGCACAAAATTCCGTCCGTGCCTTTCACGGGGCGATGATTTATATCTTGGCCAAACCTTTCATCAGGAGTGACAAGTGACACAGACGATTTTGTTGACGGGCGGCGCAGGTTTCATTGGCTCTCATACCTATGTCGAGCTTGCAAGGGCTGGCTTTGATATTGTCATTCTGGATAATTTCTCAAACGCACGGCCAGATGTGATCGACCGGCTTGAAACGATCACCGGTGCGCCGGTCACCTGCTATACGGGTGACGTGCTGGATGAGGGGCTGCTGGATCGTATCTTTTCCGAGCACAAGATCGACGCCGCCATTCACTTTGCCGCCCTCAAGGCCGTGGGCGAAAGCGGCCAGATCCCGCTGGAATACCTGAACACCAATATTGCCGGGCTTTACGCGCTGCTGCGCGCGATGGAGCGTGCCGGATGTGGGCGGCTGGTGTTTTCCTCCTCGGCGACGGTTTATGGCCAGCCCGACCAGCTGCCCGTCACCGAAACCGCCGATCTCGGTTTTACCAACCCCTATGGCTTTACCAAACTGGCCTGTGAGCAGTCGCTGAACCAGATCGCCGCCTCTGATGACAAATGGGCCTTTGGGATCCTGCGCTATTTCAATCCCGCCGGCGCCCATGACAGCGCGCTGATTGGCGAAGATCCGAATGACACGCCCAACAACCTGATGCCCTATATCGCCAAGGTCGCCACCGGCGAACTGGCCGAACTGTCAATCTTTGGCGATGATTACGACACGCCCGACGGCACCGGTGTGCGCGATTATATCCACGTGATGGATCTTGCGCAGGGCCATGTTCTGTCGGTCAAATCCTTGCTGGAAACAGACCAGAGCCACACGGTAAATATCGGCACCGGCACGGGATATTCGGTGATGGATATGCTGCGCGCCTATGAGGCCGCCGCGGGAAAACCCCTGCCCCACCGGATCGCCCCTCGTCGCGCCGGAGATGTGGCAAGCGTCTATGCCGACCCTTCCAGGGCCCGTGAACTTCTGGGCTTTACCGCGCAGCGGGGATTGGAGGAGATGTGCCAGTCCAGCTGGAACTGGGTCTCTCGGCGGAAAAACACCTGACACTGGGAAATATCCCGGAAAACCGGTTTTCCAGCCCCCGTGTTTTCTGGTTTTATCAACCAAACCCACCTCAATGCAGACCAGATCAAGGATCCCAGCGACGTGAGCGACCAAACCGCCAAAGTAACACCGATGATGGCGCAATTCCTCGACATCAAGGAAGGCTATCCCGATGCGCTCCTGTTCTATCGTATGGGCGATTTTTACGAGCTGTTCTTTGACGATGCTATCGCCGCCGCCGAGGCGCTGGATATTGCCCTGACCAAGCGCGGCAAGCATCTGGGCAAGGATATTCCCATGTGTGGCGTGCCGGTGCATTCCGCCGAAGGGTATCTGCTGACGCTGATCCGCAAAGGGTTTCGTGTTGCGGTGTGCGAACAGTTGGAAAACCCGGCCGAGGCCAAGAAACGCGGCGCGAAATCCGTGGTGAAACGGGATGTGGTGCGCCTTGTAACCCCCGGCACCCTTACCGAAGAAAGCCTTCTGGACGCGCGGCGGCACAATTTCCTCGCCGCTTTTGCCGAAATCCGCGAGGATGGCGCAATTGCCTGGGTCGATATTTCAACTGGCGCATTCCGCGTCATGCCCTGCTCGCGTATGCGCCTATCACCGGAACTGGCCCGCCTGGCCCCGCGTGAGGTCATTCTTCCCGACCAGATCATGTATGATCTTGATGGAATAGTCACTGAATCCGGCGCGGCCCCCACCCCGCTTGGGCAGGCCGCTTTTGACAGCGCCGGCGCGGAAAAACGTCTGAAGGAACTATACGCCGTCGGCTCGCTCGAAGCATTTGGCAGCTTTACCCGTGTAGAAATTGCCGCCATGGGCGCCATTGTCGAATATCTGGAAATCACCCAGAAAGGCAAATTGCCGCTGCTGCGCCCGCCGGTGCGCGAATTGTCCCATGGCACGCTGCAAATCGACGCCGCCACGCGGCGCAATCTGGAACTGACCCATGCGATGTCCGGCGGCCGCCAGGGATCGCTTTTGTCAGTGGTGGACCGCACGGTAACCGCCGGCGGGGGGCGGCTGCTGGAGCGGCGCATTTCCTCTCCGTCACGCAACCTTTCCGAAATCCACGCCCGGCTTGAAACCGTGTCATTTCTGGTGGAACAGTCCCGCATTTCCGAAGATCTGCGCGAGTCTTTGCGCAAAACCCCCGATATGGATCGGGCCCTGTCCCGGCTGGGGCTGGACCGGGGCGGTCCCCGTGATCTGGCCGCAATCCGCGGCGGGCTGGGCGCTGCAATTGACCTGTCTGAACAGCTCGCCAATGCCGAAGCAATCCCTGAACGGCTGATGGTGGCCGGGGAAAAGCTCCTGGGCCACGATACATTGCTGTCCCTTCTGGAAGAGGCGCTGGTGGCTGATCCCCCTCTCCTCGCCCGCGATGGCGGTTTCATCGCCCCCGGTTACGACGAAGATCTGGACGAAGCCCGCAAATTGCGGGATGAGGGCCGGGGGGTGATCGCCGGGATGCAGGCTGAATACGCGCAGATTGCCGGGATCAGTTCGCTCAAGATCAAACATAACAACGTGCTGGGATACTTCATCGAAACCACCGCCACCCATGCGGACAAGATGCTGAACCCACCCCTGTCAGAGACCTTCATCCACCGCCAGACCACCGCCAACGCCGTGCGCTTTACCACCGTCGCGCTGAGCGAGCTGGAAACCAAGATCCACAACGCGGGAAGTCGGGCGCTGGAGATCGAAAAGCGTCTCTATTCCAGCCTGACACGAGAGGTTCTGGACCGCGCCGCCGCCATCGCCGACACCGCCCGGGCGCTCGCTGAAATCGACCTCGCCACCGGGTTTGCCGATCTCGCGCGCGCCGAGGGATGGGCCATGCCGCATGTGGACGAGAGCCGTAAATTCGAAATCACCGGCGGACGCCACCCGGTGGTCGAAGCCGCCCTGCGCAAAACCGGTGAGCCGTTTATCGCCAATGATTGCTCCCTCTCAAACGGCAATGATCACGCCCATATCTGGCTGCTGACCGGGCCCAACATGGCGGGTAAATCAACATTTTTGCGCCAAAACGCCCTGATTGCGCTTCTGGCCCAAACCGGGAGCTTCGTTCCCGCCAAATCCGCCCATATCGGCATTGTTTCACAATTATTCAGCCGGGTTGGGGCCTCGGATGATCTGGCCCGGGGGCGGTCAACCTTCATGGTCGAGATGGTGGAAACCGCCGCCATCCTGAACCAGGCCGATGATCGCGCGCTTGTCATCCTCGATGAAATCGGCCGCGGCACCGCCACCTATGACGGCCTTTCAATCGCCTGGGCCACGCTGGAGCATCTGCACGAAACAAACCGCAGCCGCGCCCTGTTTGCCACCCATTACCACGAAATGACCCAGCTTGCGGACAAGCTGACCGGCGTTGAAAACGCGACGATTTCGGTCAAGGAATGGGAAGGCGAGGTGATTTTCCTGCATGAGGTTAAAAAAGGCGCTGCTGACCGGTCTTACGGGGTGCAGGTGGCCAAACTTGCCGGGCTGCCCGAAGCCGTGATTGCCCGCGCCAACGTGGTGCTTGAGGCGCTCGAGAAGGGGGAGCGCGATGGCGAAGGCGCCAAGGCGATGATTGACGATCTGCCGCTGTTTGCCGCCACTCCGCCCGCGCCTGCGCCGGTGAAAACAGCGCCATCCAGGGTCGAAGACGCATTGCGGGAGGTTCTGCCCGACAGCCTCACGCCGCGCGAAGCGCTGAATCTGGTCTATGACCTGCGCGAGCTGCTAAAGGACTGATCCTTTTTTCTTGCTAAAAATACCTTAAAGCGTTTCGGAATAATCATGTGTCACGGGTTTATCCCGAAACGCTTTAGGGGGTCTGGGGGACAACGTCCCCCAGCTACCAGCGCCCGGACGCGCCACCCCCGCTGGAACTGCCTCCACCAAATCCACCGGATGAGGACGAGGAGGAGCGGCTGGATGTGATCCTTGGCAAAGTCCGTGTCGCGCTCCAGCTTTCGCCACATTGCGCGCAGGAAAAGTCATCCCGGGCCCGCCCGGTTGACTGTCGCGTGGCACTTTCCAGCGTGGTGGTATCTGTCTTCAAGGTGTGGAAATCACATCGCGGGCAGCGGCTGTAGGAGGTGAACCACTTCTTGCGACGGATCACATGCGCATTGTCACAGGCCGGGCAAAGCCAGACGTCGTAATCCGCGGTTTTCAGCCGTTCTTCTGCAAGCTGTCCTTTGATCAGATGCGCATCATCATCAGTCTCGCTCAGCCAGATCATCCATGTCCCGTCATTGGGGCAACGGCGTGGGGCGCGGCGGCGCAGGAACCGCCAGGCGGCAAACAAAAAGGCACCGACGCCCGCAAGTGACAGCGGCCAATACCGTTTCACCTGCCGCAACCCCTGTTTTGCCACGATCTGATACCGGGGGGCATCGTAATCTCCGGGATAGACACCCGTGATTTCATAAATCGCCTCATCAACACCGGACAGGATCCCGTTCACGTAATCCTCATCGCGAAATTCAGGCAGGATCGTATGGTCGATCACCCGCTGCATTGGCCCGTTCATCTCTGTTCCATAGCCCGAGCCGACTTCGATCCGCATCACCCGATCGTCACGCACAACCAGCATCATCACCCCATCATTTCTGGTCGCATCGCCAACGCCCCAAGCATTGAACAGTCCGGTGGCAAAGGGTTCAATCGGGCCGTCATAGGCGTGATCTGCGAGGCTTTTGAGGGTGACAAGCGTAAACTCTATCCCACGTTTTTCACGCAGCTCCTCAAGCGTGGCGCGCAGGCGATCCGCCTCTTGAGGTGAGAGGATGGCAGCAAAGTCATTTACGTAAAGATCTGAATAGGCGGGATAATTCTGCGCCTGGGCAATATTGGCCCAGACAAGAAAGAGGAAGGAAAGAAGGATGCGCAAAAGAAAACTCCCGTCAATGACGGGAGTTTCATACGCGGTTTTATCGCCCCTGTTGAGGGGAAAATTCAAGCCGGGGTCGAGGACACACCCACCTGGGCGGGACGCAGCAGGCGGTCATGGATCATGAACCCTTCCGCCATCACCTGGATCACATCCCCCGCCTTGGTGCCGGGCACCGGGGCTTCGAACATCGCCTCATGCTGTTCCGGGTCAAACTTGTCCCCCACTTCCGGAGAGACCAGACGGATGCCATGTTTTTCAAAAATGCCCAGAAGCGAACGCATGGTCAGTTCGATCCCTTCGATCAGCGGTTTGGACGCTTCATTGTCCACTTTCGAGGCCGCTTCCACCGCGCGTTTCATATTGTCAAAGACGGGCAGCATATCACGGGCCAGCTTTGATCCGCCGTAATTCTCAGCCTCACGACGGTCCCGATCAGACCGTTTACGGGCATTTTCCGCATCCGCCAGGGCGCGCATGAACCGGTCTTTATACTCGTCACGCTCAGCTTGCAGCGCCAGGATCTCTTCGCTCGGCGGCAGCTCATTGGCCAGATCGTCCAGTGACATGGGCTCATCACCGGCCTGTTCGGTCATCAATTCCTGAATGGCGGCTTCCACGTCTTCCGCCGGTGTCTTTTTCGCGTCGGTCATCTTCTATCCTCGATCCGAGATCATTTTGCCAACCAGTTGCGCCGTGTAATCCACGATCGGCACGATCCGTCCGTAATTCAGCCGGGTCGGTCCAATCACCCCCACGGCACCAATGATCTTTCGATCAGCGTTCATATAAGGGGAAACCACCAAAGAGCTACCCGAAAGTGAAAAAAGTTTGTTCTCGGAGCCAATAAAAATGCGCACCCCGTCGCCCTGATCCGCCAGTTCAAGGAAATCGGCGATGTCGCGCTTGCGTTCGAGGTCGTCAAACAGGGTGCGAATGCGCGCAAGATCGGCTTCTTCTTCGGTGCCCGACAGGAGATTCGACCGGCCCCGCACAATCAGCCGCTCGTTCTGCCCCCCCTGATCGGCCCACAGCGCCACCCCGCCGTCAATCAACTCCTGCGCCAATGTGTTCAGCTCCGCCCGGCGGCGCGCAATCTCATCCCCCATATCGCCGCGCAACTCGGTAATGGTGCGTCCCTCGGCAATCGCATTGAGGAAATTGGCCGCCTCGCGCAGGGAGGATGGCGTCTGGCCCGCAGGCGGGGTGAACACCCGGTTCTCCACCTGACCATCGGCAAAAACCAGCACCACAAGGGCGCGATCCGCGCCAAGTGACACAAATTCGATATGCTTGATCGGCGCTTCATGTTTTGGCGTCAGAACCAGGCTGGCGCCGGCAGTGATCCCCGACAGCGCCTGCCCCACCCGATCCATCATTGTGCTCACATCGCCGGGCACATTCCCAACCGTGGCATCAATCTTTTCCCGGTCACTGTGATCAAGGTTGGACACTTCCAGCAACCCATCCACAAACAACCGCAGCCCCAGATCCGTGGGCACCCGACCGGCTGACACATGGGGGGAATTCAGAAGCCCCATAAATTCGAGGTCCTGCATCACGTTGCGAATGGTCGCCGCTGACACTTTCTCGGTCAGCGCGCGGGTCAATGTGCGCGACCCAACCGGATCCCCGGTTTCCAAATAGCTTTCCACAAGACAGCGGAACACCTCGCGCGAGCGGGTATTCATGTCTTTGATCAGGTCAGATCCGTCTTCCATGCGCTAATGCCTTGCCTTTCTGCCGGACCCATGGGTATCACGCCTATAGGTTTCAAATAAAGGGGAATGCCATGCGCCCGTCTGGTAGAAATTTAGATCAAATGCGCTCGATTTCAATCGAGACCGGGGTCACAAAACACGCTGAAGGGTCGTGCATGATCCGCGTGGGCGACACCCATGTGCTCTGCACCGCCTCATTGGAAGAGCGTGTGCCCCCGTTCCTGCGCAACTCCGGCAAAGGCTGGGTCACCGCCGAATACGGGATGCTGCCCCGTTCCACCGGATCACGGATGCGCCGTGAGGCCGCAAGCGGCAAACAGCAAGGCCGGACCGTGGAAATTCAACGGCTTATCGGCCGCTCTCTGCGCGCCGGTGTCGATCTGGTCGGGTTGGGCGAGCGTCAGATCACCGTCGATTGTGATGTGATTCAGGCAGATGGCGGCACGCGGTGCGCCTCAATCACCGGGGGCTGGATTGCGCTTCGTCTTGCGGTGAACAAGCTTCTGAAAGCTGGTGACATTTCGACCGATCCGCTTGGCGATCCGGTCACCGCCGTGTCCTGCGGCATCTATGCCGGCCAGCCCGTGCTCGATCTGGATTACCCCGAAGATTCCGTGGCCGGCGTGGATGGCAATTTTGTCATGTCCGGAGCCAAACTGATCGAAGTGCAGATGTCAGCTGAGGGCGCAACCTTCAACCGTGATCAGATGAACCAGTTGATGGATCTGGCTGAAAAAGGCGGTGCGGAACTGGCCGCGGCTGCGATTGAGGCCACCAAGTGACCCGCAAGTTTGACGGAAAAGAGCTGGTCATCGCCAGTCATAACAAAGGCAAGCTGCGCGAAATCGCAGCTTTGCTGGCCCCTTTTGGGGTCACCGTCACCTCAGCCGCCGATCACGGATTGGAAGAGCCGGAAGAAACCGAAGACAGCTTTGCCGGAAATGCCCGGATCAAGGCGCATTTTGCTGCAAAATCAACGGGTTTGCCTGCCCTGTCTGATGACAGCGGGATCATGGTCGACGCGCTGGACGGCGCCCCCGGCGTCTATACCGCCGACTGGGCCGAGACCGGAAATGGTCGGGATTTTCCGATGGCGATGGAGAAAACCTGGCGCCTTCTGGAAGAGAAAAACGCCCCCCTGCCCCGCACCGCACGGTTTTGCTGCACGCTCTGCCTCGCCTGGCCCGACGGCCATGACGAGCTGTTCGAGGGCAAAGTTGAAGGGTCTCTGACCTGGCCCATGCGCGGCGACCAGGGGTTCGGCTATGACCCGATCTTTGTGCCCAATGGCTATGACATCACCTTTGGTGAAATGGATCCGGCCCAAAAACACGAAATGAGCCATCGCGCAGATGCTTTCGCGAAGCTCGTGGCAGGCAGCTTTGCCTGAGAATTGGCAAACGGCTGGATTCGGACTTTATGTCCACTGGCCGTTTTGCGCCTCGAAATGCCCCTATTGCGATTTCAACAGCCACGTATCGGCGCAGATTGATCAATCGCAATGGTTGGCTGCCTATCTGAAAGATCTGGACCGGTACGGAGCTGAGGCACCGGGTCGGGTTTTGTCTTCGATCTATTTTGGCGGCGGCACCCCAAGCCTTATGGACCCCGCCACAGTGGCGGCAATCATCGACAAAGCCTCTGACCTTTGGACCTTCGCAAACAATATCGAAATCACGCTGGAGGCCAACCCAACCTCGATCGAGGCCGGGAATTTCGCAGGGTATCGCGAGGCGGGGGTCAACCGTGTCTCGATGGGGTTTCAGGCATTGAACGATAATGACCTTCGCAAACTCGGACGCTTGCATAGTGTTGACGAAGGTCTGCGCGCGCTGGAGATCGCCCGGCAGCATTTTTCGCGGGTCAATTTTGATCTGATCTATGCGCGGCAGGATCAGACCCTGCCGGACTGGCAGGCCGAACTGGACCGCGCGCTGAGTTTCGGCCCGGATCATCTTTCGCTTTATCAGCTTACCATCGAACCCGGCACGGCGTTTGGCGCTCGGTTTGACGCGGGCAAACTCTCAGGCCTGCCAGAGGAGGATCTGGCGGTTGACATGTTTTTCCACACACAGGAAGCCACAGCCGCTGCCGGGCTTCCGGCCTATGAAGTTTCCAACCATGCTCGTCCCGGTGAGGAAAGCCGACACAACCTGATCTATTGGCGGTCAGGTGATTGGGTCGGGATCGGTCCCGGGGCCCATGGTCGGATGTCTTTTGGGCAGAACAGATGGGCAACAGAAACCCCTCTCTCGCCGAGCAAATGGTTGGAGAACGCCCTGGGGGACGCTGACAAGCGCGAGAGAGCACCTCTTCCTTTAGAAGAGCAGGTAACAGAATACCTTTTGATGGGGTTACGCACCACCGAGGGCGTGGATCTGGACCGCCTGTCCCAACAATTCCAGACATCTCTTAATCGTAATAAAATCAAAGACTTGTCTGAGATGGGCTTGGTTTCTGTCGCGCAGAAAACACTAAGGGCGACCGAGGATGGCCGCCCTGTGTTGAATGCGATACTTCGAGAGATTTTGCCGGACTGATTTCCGGGTTACGCCCCCAAAATTCCGCAGATATCGTCCAGTTCATCAAGGTTTTGGTAGCGAATGGTCACCACGCCCCCTTCGGTGCCCGGTTTGTGGTCAATGGAAACCTTCATTCCCAAAGTGGCAGAAAGATCACCCTCCAGCGCCTTTGTATCCGCATCCTTGTCAGATTTCGGGCGCGCAACCGGTTTGGCCTCTCCCTTCGGTTTCTTCGCCAGACGTTCTGCCTCGCGCACCGACAGCCCTTTTGCGATGATCTGCTTTGCCAAGGCCAGGGGCTCTTCCGCCGTGACAAGCGTTCTTGCATGACCAGCCGTCAATTTCCCGTCACGCACAAACTCCTGCACATCAGCGGGCAGGTTCAAAAGGCGGAGCAAATTGGCGATATGGGATCGGCTTTTTCCAAGCGCCTCTGACACTTTTTCCTGCGTATGGCCAAAGCGATCCATCAAATCGCGATACCCCGCAGCCTCTTCGATGGCGTTCAGGTCAGCGCGCTGAATATTCTCGATGATGGCAACTTCGAGCGCCTCAGTATCGGTATATGTCCGAATAATAACCGGGATCTCGTGCAGCTGAGCCATCTGCGACGCCCGCCAGCGCCGCTCACCCGCGACAATTTCATAGGTGCCGTCATCTTTTGGATCAGGGCGAACGATCAGAGGCTGGATGACCCCTTTTTCCTTTACCGAGGCAGCCAGATCATCCAATTGATCTTGGGTAAATGTGCGGCGCGGCTGATCCGGATTGGGATGAACCTTTTCGATCGGCATCATCTGATCAGCCTTCCGAACGGCAACTGCACCTGTTTGGGCGGCCGGTTCCGGCGTTACATCGGCCATTAACGCGGATAGACCACGCCCCAAACCCCGGCTTTTTGCTTTATTCGCCATTCTTGCCTCCTATTTTCTGCCGTCAAGTTCTGCTGCCAGATCGCGATATGCCTGGCTGCCTTTAGAGTTCGGATCGTAAGACAGCACAGGCAAGGCGAAGGATGGCGCTTCGCTGACCCTTACATTTCTTGGAATAATGGTATCAAAAACCAACTCTCCGAGGTTGTCGCGCGCATCAGCCTCAACCTGACGGGACAGGTTATTCCTGGCATCATACATTGTGAGAACAATTCCTTCGATCCGCAGATCCGGATTTGCGGACTGGCGCACCTCTCGAACACTCAGCATCAGCTGAGACAGCCCCTCAAGCGCAAAAAACTCACTTTGCAGCGGCACCAAAACGCTGTGTGCGGCCACCATGGCATTCACGGTCAGAAGATTGAGAGAGGGAGGACAGTCAATAAGCACATAGTCAAACCCTTCAACATCTTGTGTGCGCAGCGCATCATGGAGCAAGTGGCTGCGTTTTTCATTCGAAACCAGCTCAATATCTGCTGAAGAAAGATCTGTGGTCGCCGGTGCAATCCACAAACCTTTTATGGCGGTTTCAACAATAACGTTTGAAAGTGGCGCCTCTTCTATCAACACGTCATAGGTGGTCAAAGCACGATCGGCCAGCTCGATCCCCAGACCCGTTGACGCATTTCCCTGCGGATCCAGATCAACCAAGAGAACATTTCGCCCCTGTTCAGCTAGCGCGGCCCCCAGGTTAATGGTTGTCGTTGTCTTACCCACGCCGCCTTTTTGATTGGTAACAGCGATAATCTTGGTCCCTGCGGGACAAGTAAGGTCAAGCACGTTTGATCGCTCCAATTTTCAAAATGACTGCGTCTGAATTTGTAACGCTCGGTATTTTATCCAATTGAAATGACCAGTTTTCAAGGGCTTCTTCAACTTCTTCCTGATACCTGGCGCCTTTTTGAAACACACAAATGCCATTCGGTGACAAATGCCGTTCCGAAAATTCCAGTAGCTTATCAAGTGAGGCAAGGGCACGCGCGGAAAACACGTCAGCGGCCTGTGGTTCTGCCTGTTCAATTCGCTCCGAAAGCACATTCGCTTCAACGCCGGTCTCGCGCAACACGGTTCGCAAGAACGTTGCTTTTCGAAGATCGCTTTCAATACATGTTACCTGTAATTCAGGTGCTTTTTCCTGGGCAAGCATTGCAACGATAAGGCCGGGAAACCCCCCACCCGTTCCTACGTCGCACCATTTCGTTGCATCCTGAGGAAGAGCGGAAAACACCTGTGCAGAATCGAGGAAATGCCTCTCCCACAGGTCATTGATAGTTGAAGGCGCAACCAGATTGATGGCCGGATTCCATTTTTTGAGTAGACTCGCGTAGATCTCCAACCGTTCCAATGTTTCACGTGAAACATCGAACTTCCGTGAGAAAAATTTGGTATCTGTCACGCTACACCCTTTTTTGAACGCTCTGCCTTGCGTAGTTTCGCCAACAAAAGCGTCAACGCCGCTGGTGTCATCCCCTCAACACGCGCTGCTTGGGCAAGATTTCTCGGCTGGGCAGCTGTGAGTTTCGCCGCAAGTTCATTTGAAAGACCATCCATCCCCTGGAACTCAAAATTCTCTGGAATTTCCTGTGCCTCATCGCGCTTAATCGCGGCAACATCTTTTTCTTGCCGTTCCAGATAGTTGGAATAAAGCGCGTCTTTTGCGATCTGTTCACGGATTTCTGGCAGGATGGTTTCAAATGCAGGATCAAGGTTCAGAACATCGTCAAAACTCACCTTAGGAAAAGAAAGCAGCGTGAATGCACTTCTTCTTGTCCCATCCTTGCGAACCTGGAAACTGGAACCTTCAAGATCTTGTGGTGTAAAGGTCTTTTCCATCAGGATATTGCGGGCACTTTCCAGTTCCTCTTGCTTCTTTAGGAACCGCGCCTTCCGGACATCTCCAACACATCCGATCTCAATCCCGACTGGCGTCAAGCGCTGATCAGCGTTGTCAGCGCGCAGAGAGAGCCGGAATTCAGCCCGAGACGTAAACATGCGGTAGGGTTCTGTAACGCCGCGCGTTATAAGATCATCAACCATGACCCCGATGTAAGAACTGGACCGGGAAAACAGGACCTTTTCACGCCCCAGAACTTCTGCAGCTGCATTCAAGCCTGCGACCAAACCTTGTGCGGCAGCCTCTTCATATCCGGTTGTCCCATTGATCTGACCCGCAAGATAAAGGCCCTGCACATTTCGAACCTGCAGAGTTTCAGTCAGCGAACGGGGGTCAACATAGTCATACTCGATCGCATATCCTGGCTGCAGGATGGTGACGTTTTCGAGACCAACAATAGATCGCACATAGTCCTGCTGCACATCTTCGGGCAAAGAGGTGCTAATACCGTTTGGATAGACCGCTATGTCATCCAAGCCTTCCGGTTCGAGAAAGATCTGATGTGAGGTCTTATCGGAGAACCTGACAATTTTATCTTCGATAGATGGGCAATACCGCGGCCCGACACCGTCGATGTGCCCCCCATACATCGCAGAACGATCCAGATTTTCCCTAATGATTTCGTGGGTTTTCTCATTCGTATGAGTGATACCGCATGAGATTTGTCGTGCAAATGGCGCGCTGTTCAGAAAGGAGAACATGGACGGATCATCATCAGCCGGCTGGGATTCTAAACTCGACCAGTCGATTGTCCTTGT
This sequence comes from Aliiroseovarius crassostreae, assembly GCF_025137635.1. Taxonomy (NCBI): domain Bacteria; kingdom Pseudomonadati; phylum Pseudomonadota; class Alphaproteobacteria; order Rhodobacterales; family Paracoccaceae; genus Aliiroseovarius; species Aliiroseovarius crassostreae. The sequence goes on from NZ_CP080772.1 coordinate 2,897,968, forward strand.
GTCCAGACGCGGTGGCGTCCCAGTTTTCAGGCGACCAAGGGGCAGATCAAACTGTTCCATCCGTTCCGCCAAACGAATGGAGGGCCGATCCCCCATACGCCCACCCTGCTTCTGCACATCCCCAATATGAATAACACCACGCAGAAATGTGCCCGTGGTGAGGATGACTGCGCCTGCGGATATTTCCGCCCCATCAGCCAGTACAACACCTTTGACCTGCGCGCGGTCCATGAGGAAATCAGCAACCTCGCCCTCAATCAGGGTCAAGTTTTGCGTTGTCGCAATTTCCGCCTGCATTTCGCGTCGATAAATTGCCCGATCCGCCTGTGTACGCGGCCCCTGCACCGCAGGCCCTTTCCGGCGATTCAATAAGCGAAACTGGATCCCTGCCTTATCAGCAACACGCCCCATCAATCCGTCGAGCGCATCAATTTCCCGAACCAGATGCCCTTTCCCCAACCCACCAATTGCGGGATTGCAGGACATCACCCCAAGATCTTCTTTTTTCAGAGTGATCAGAGCGGTGTTTGCCCCCATGCGCGCAGAGGCATGAGCCGCATCTGCGCCGGCATGGCCGCCGCCAACCACAATCACATCGAATTTCGAATGTTTCACGTGAAACACTCCTTTCCCAATCCCAAGGATCTACTTACCCAAACAAAAGCTCGAAAAGATCTCATCGAGAACCATTTCGACATCCACACGTCCAACAAGGCCATCCAAAGCGCGAACGGCGCTCCGTAATTCTTCCGCCGCCAGTTCGGCGCGATCCTGTCCAAACTCTATCTCGATTCGAGCACGCTCCAAAGCGTCGAAAGCACGCAGCATTTCCTGGCGATGCCTTTCGCGCGTTGCAATTCCAGCGGACTGCACCCTGTCTTCCAAAATGCACGTGATCTTTTCGATCAAGCGATCAATCCCCTGACCCGTTTTTCCTGAGATCCGAAACCCCTCACCATCGGTCAGATCAGCCTTTCCAAGGGCGACGATGTCACCCTCCGTGGGGTTGATCCCCAGTTTCGCCTCAGGTTGGTCCAAAAGGAAAATGCGAAGATCAGCCGAAGCCGCGCGACTTACCGCACGATCAATACCTATGGCTTCCACCTGATCAGAGCTTTCACGAATACCGGCCGTGTCCAAAAGCGTGACCGGAAGCCCGGCCAAATCCATGCGGACCTCAATCACGTCCCGGGTTGTCCCGGCCACTTCTGATGTGATTGCCGCATCCCGACCAGCCAGAGCGTTCAGAAGCGTAGACTTTCCAGCATTTGGCGGGCCGATAATGGCGATTTCAAATCCGTCTCGAATACGTTCCGCAATTCTCGCACCATCCACTTCGCGCCCCAGACTTTGCATGACACCGGATAAGAGATCATCAACTTCCGGAGATACATCTTCTGGCACCTCCTCATCTGCGAAATCAATTGTGGCTTCCAGCAAAGCCGCGGCGCGGATCAGATCCCGGCGCCAGCTTTCGGCAATCTCTCCCAACGCGCCGGACAGAACATTCAGCGCCTGCTTGCGCTGCGCCTCTGTTTCAGCGTCCAGAAGATCCGCAAGCCCTTCCACCTGCGCCAGGTCCAGCTGTTCATTTTCCAGCGCACGACGGGTGAACTCCCCCGGTTCTGCCATGCGGAGGTTTTCGAACTTTCCAAGCTCTTCCAGCGCAGCCCGAACCACGGCAGTTGATCCATGCAACTGGAACTCAACAACATCTTCACCGGTAAAGCTGGCCCCGTGTTCAAAGCAAATCACCAAGGTTTGATCGAGATAGGTGCCATCCAGAGCGGTCAGCCGACGCAGCCCTGCTTTGCGTGGTCCCGGCAAAGATCCCGCCAGAGTTTCGGCGGCCAGAAACGCTTGTGGCCCGGATATCCGGACCACCGCGACGCCCGCCTTACCGCGAGCAGATGCCAATGCAAAGATCGTATCCATATCTAAGCCATTGTTAATTAACGACAATTAAGCGTTCATCGAGTCGAAAAATTCGCCGTTTGTCTTGGTCTGTTTCAGCTTTGAAATCAGGAACTCAATCGCGTCGGTGGTGCCCATCGGGTTCAGGATGCGGCGCAGAACATAGGTTTTCTGCAGGTCCTTGGCATCCACCAGGAGATCCTCTTTCCGGGTGCCGGATTTCAGGATGTCAATTGCCGGGAAAACGCGTTTGTCGGCCACTTTGCGATCCAGCACGATTTCCGAGTTACCGGTGCCTTTAAACTCTTCAAAGATCACCTCGTCCATCCGCGACCCGGTGTCGATCAGCGCGGTGGAGATGATGGTCAGCGACCCGCCCTCTTCGATATTCCGGGCAGCACCAAAGAAGCGTTTCGGACGTTGTAGCGCGTTGGCATCCACACCACCGGTCAGCACCTTACCCGAGGACGGAACGGTGGTGTTGAAGGCGCGGCCGAGGCGGGTGATCGAGTCGAGCAGGATCACCACGTCGCGCTTATGTTCAACCAGACGTTTCGCCTTTTCGATCACCATTTCAGCGACCGCCACGTGACGCGATGCAGGTTCATCAAAGGTCGAGGAGACAACCTCGCCTTTCACGGACCGCTGCATGTCGGTCACCTCTTCGGGACGTTCGTCAATCAGCAGCACAATCAGATAACATTCCGGGTGGTTGGCTTCGATCGAATGGGCGATGTTTTGCAGCAGCACGGTTTTACCGGTGCGCGGCGGTGCCACGATCAGCGACCGCTGGCCTTTGCCGATCGGCGAAACAAGGTCGATAATCCGGGCGGAACGATCTTTGATGGTCGGATCTTCGATTTCCATCTTCAGACGCTCATCCGGGTAAAGCGGCGTCAGGTTGTCAAAGGCCACCTTGTGTTTTGCCGCTTCCGGATCGCCAAAGTTGATCTTTTCCACCTTGGTGATCGCGAAATAGTTCTCGTTCTCGCCGGGGGCCTGAATGATACCTTCAATTGTGTCACCGGTGCGCAGCGAATACTGACGGATCACCGTGGGCGAGACATAGATGTCATCCGGGCCCGGCAGATAGTTGGCTTCGGTTGAACGCAGGAAACCAAATCCGTCCTGGACCACCTCAAGCACACCATCGCCACCGATGATCCACTCTTCTTCGGCCAGCTCCTTGAGAATCGAGAACATCATCTCGCCCTTGCGCATGGTCGAAGCGTTTTCGATTTCGAGCTCTTCGGCCATTGCCACAAGCTCTTTTGGGCTTTTGGCCTTCAGATCAGCCAGATTCAGACGGTTTTCGGACATGGGAATAGCCTTGCGATACGCATTAAAGCGTCGTTGGAACAGATGTGCAGTCGTGAAGATGCATTGGCCGGACGGCCTGCTTGTCTGCCAAATAGGCCAAAGGGGGCCGGTGAGTCAAGAAATTCGGGGCGATCTCAGTATTTGAACACCACTGAGAAGACGATCAGGAGCATCAGAAGCGTGGGCAGCTCATTCATCATGCGATAGCGCCGCCCAGGCAGACGATTGGTGCCTGCGGCGAATTCCTTGCGCCGGGCCGCCAGCCACATGTGAAACCATGTCATCCCAAGCACGGACCCACCTTTGAGCCAGGGCCAGAGGTCACTCCAATCCACCACACCGGGCGTGGCCACAAGGCACAACCCAAAGATCCAGGTTGAAATCATCGCAGGATTCATGATCGCCTTCAAAAGCCGTCTTTCCATAATCTGAAACAGATCATCGGTTTCATTGCCCGATCCGACCACTTCCGCGTGATAGACAAACAAGCGGGGCAGATAAAACAGGCCAGCCATCCAGGCGATGACGGAGACGATATGTAAGGATTTGGTCCAGAAATACCAATCCGAAAGAATGTCACCCATGTTATGCCTGCCTTTCTGACGCGCCCGTTTTTCCCTTCTTAAAATAATAAATATTTAAAAGAAAAGATGATGATTATGTAGGCTCTGTGGATAATGGGGATTATTGGGTTTTCCCGGTCTTTTTACACAGGTGGACAAGTTTGCTCTTTGATCGTGGACAAGTTTCAGCTTGCCAAGTTTTCATAGCAGATTCGGGCCCGGCTGGCTGGGGATAACTCGGCGGATGAAAGCCAGCCTGTTGGCCAATTTGTTTTTCCCGTGGAAAACTTCTCAACAGTGGAAGATCTGCGGATTTTGACGTAGGAACTGAGGAACTATCCGCAGGCGCAGAGGGAGGGTTCAGTTACCCCCGGATGCAAACACCGGAACAAACAGAGTTTTTCCACAGGGTTTTCCCATGGCGACACAATTCATCCTCGCATCAGGCTCCGAAATTCGGGCAACACTCCTGCGCAATGCAGGGCTGAGCTTTGAGGTTATTCCCGCACGAATTGATGAAGATATGATTAAAATGTCACTAAAGGCAGAGGGCGCCCATTCGCGCGACCTTGCGGATGCCTTGGCTGAGTTCAAAGCCCGGAAGATCAGTGAAAAATACCGAAACGCGCTGGTGTTGGGATGTGATCAGGTGGCTGATCTGGGTGGAGAGGTGATGTCAAAACCATCCACTCAAGAAGACGCAATTTCTCAACTTACTGAAATGTCTGGAAAAACTCACCGCCTTCTCTCTGCTGCCGTTCTGTATCAGGATGGCAAGCCCCTCTGGCGTCACGTGGGGTTGGTGCGTATGAAAATGCGCGACCTCAGCGCAGGGTATATTCAGGACTATGTGGCGCGGAACTGGGACAGCATCCGTCATTCGGTTGGGGCCTATAAGCTGGAAGAAGAAGGGGTGCGCCTCTTTTCCAGCGTGGAAGGTGATTATTTCAATGTGCTGGGTTTGCCGCTGACGGAACTCCTGTCATATCTGATCGAACGAGAAGAGGTGATGATATGAGCGAACGTCGTATTCCGCTGGCTGGGGTGATCGGGGATCCGATCGAACACTCCCTGTCGCCGCGCCTTCATGGCTATTGGCTGAAAACAATGGGCTTGCCCGGGCATTATGTGCCGATGCGGGTTGAGGTGAAGGATCTGGAAGAGGTCATTCGCACCCTTCCCAAGGCTGGCTTTGTCGGCTGCAACGTAACCATTCCTCATAAGGAAGAGGTGCTGAAGCTGGCTGATCTGGTGACCGATCGGGCGGCTTTGATGGGGGCTGCAAATACGCTGATCTTTCGGAAAGACGGAAAAATTCACGCCGATAACACGGATGGGTACGGGTTTATCGAAAATCTGCGCCAGGGCGCGACGGGATGGAACCCAAGGTCCGGCCCGGCCGCCGTTCTGGGCGCTGGTGGGGCGTCGCGTGCCGTGATCGCCTCGCTCTTGGAAGTGGGGGTGCCGGAAATCTTCTTGTCAAACCGCACCCGCACCCGCGCCGATGCGCTGCGGTCCGAGTTTGGTGCCCGTGTCACCGTGGTGGATTGGGTGCAGGCCGGCAATATGATTGAAGAAGCCCTGACCGTTGTGAACACCACTTCTCTGGGGATGGTTGGAAAACCGGAGCTGAGGGTGCCACTTGATGGGCTGAAACCCGGACAGGTCGTGACCGATATCGTCTACACCCCGCTGAAAACACCGTTGTTGCAGACTGCCGAAGCAGCCGGGTGCCAGATTGTTGATGGCCTTGGCATGCTGTTGCACCAGGCGGTGCCGGGGTTTGAGCGGTGGTTTGGTGCGCGGCCTGAAGTGACTGAGGACCTGCGCCGCGCAGTGCTGGCACAATGAGCACGCCGTTTATCATAGGTTTGACCGGCTCGATCGGTATGGGGAAATCCACCACGGCCAAAATGTTTCACGCCTATGGGATTCCGATCTGGGATGCGGATGCGGCGGTGCATCGGATTTACGGCGCCGGTGGCGCTGCGGTTGAACCGATCAGATCCATCTGCCCCGAGGCGATCATTGACGGCGCTGTTGACCGGGATGTGCTCAAGGACTGGATCGGGCGCGAGGCAACGGCCCTCAAACAGCTTGAACAGATTGTGCATCCGCTGGTCGCCGAAGATAGGGCGCAATTTCTGGCGGATTCAGGGGCGGATATCGTGCTTCTGGACATGCCGCTTCTGTTTGAAATCGGGGCACATGAACATGTGGATCTGGTGGTTGTCGTGTCTGCGCCGGCTGATCTGCAACGCGCCCGCGTGATGGAGCGCGGCACGATGAGCCAGCAACAATTCGAGACTATTCTTGCCAAACAAGTGTCTGATTCAGAAAAACGTGCCCGGGCTGACGTGATCATTCCGACCGAAACTCTGGATGGTGCCAAGGCGGCCGTAGAGGAAGTTCTGACCCATATTCGGGAGAAACTGAATGCGTGAGATCGTTCTTGATACTGAAACCACGGGATTTGATCCAAACTCCGGCGACCGGATTGTGGAAATCGGGTGTCTGGAGCTGATCAACCACATGCCCACGGGACGCACCTATCATCAATATATCAACCCTGAACGCGGTATGCCGGAAGAGGCATTTGGCGTGCATGGGATTGGGCCTGATCTTTTGCCAACACCCCGCCCTGCTGCGCCCGGTGAGGTGATTTTGAAAGACAAACCTGTCTTCAAAGAGGTCGGACAGGCTTTTGTGGAGTTCATCGGGGATGCGCGTCTGGTCATTCACAACGCGGCGTTCGACATGAAATTCCTGAATGCCGAACTGAAATGGATGGGGCTTGCGGAACTGCCCTGGGAGCGGGCGCTTGATACGCTTGCGATTGCGCGCAAAAAGTTCCCTGGTGCGCCTGCCTCACTGGATGCGCTCTGCCGTCGCTTTGGGATCGACAACTCGAACCGAACCCTGCACGGCGCGCTTCTTGACAGTGAAATTCTGGCAGAAGTGTATCTGGAGCTGATTGGTGGGCGACAGCCGGATCTGGTTCTGGCGGGTGGACCCGGCAGTGCATCAAACGAGGATGTCGCTGATAATTGGCGCCCAACCGCGCGCCCAACCCCGCTTCCTTCGCGGATCAATGACGCAGAAGCCGCCGCCCATGCCGAGTTTATTGACAAGCTGGGCGACGACGCGCTTTGGAAAAAACTGTCGGAGAGCTGATCCCCGGCAGGATCAGTTCTGCGTGGCGGTTTCTGCCTCTGCCGCTGCGCGGCGTTCGATTTCTGCACGATAAAGGGCAAGGAAATCAACGGTATCCAGGTTAAGCGGCGGGAAGCCACCATCGCGGGTCACGTCAGAAACGATGCGCCGCACGAAGGGGAACAGCATACGCGGGCATTCGATCATCAAGAACGGGTGCAGTTGTTCGTCCGGCACGTTTTCCACGTGGAAGATGCCACCATATTCCAGCTCAAGCAGGAAAAGCTGCTGACCGCCGTTCTTGTTGCGTGAACCCACGGTGAATTTCGTGGTGATTTCGTACTGGTTGTCGGCTGGGCGTTTTTGCGCATCCAGCGCCACTTCGACACTGATTTCGGGCTGCACTTCGCCTTCGACACCCTTTTGGGCCAGGATGTTTTCAAACGACATGTCGCGGATGAACTGGCCCAGGATTTGCATCTTGGGCGGCACGGGGGCTTGTTGTTCCTCGGCCATGGGGATCTCCTTAAGAATTTGGTTGGAAAGATGCCTAGCACCTTGCTCAGGCAGGCACAACCGATGTGGTCAAGTCCAAGGAGAAGGGGTTTTCGGAGCGGGGCAAAATCGCTAAAGGACGGACATGAACACGAAGATCCCCACTTGGGTGGATGGCACCCTGACCCCGGTCGACAAGCTGGAGGCGCATGTGAAAGCGATGCGCCACAAGGCGGTGTCGGTGTTTATTCTGCACAAGGGCAAGGTGCTGTTGCAGCAGCGCGCGGCCGGGAAATATCACACGCCGAACCTCTGGGCGAACAGTTGCTGCACCCACCCGCATTGGGGGGAGGATCCGCGGGATTGTGCCATTCGGCGTCTGAGGGAAGAGCTGGGGATCACCGGGCTTGATCCGGTCTGGGTTGAGCAGCTTGAATATCGGGCGGATGTCGGGGGCGGGTTGATCGAACATGAGGTGGTCGACCTTTTTGTGATCCGCTGTGACACCCTGCCGAAGATTGATCTGAACCCGGAGGAAGTTCAGGCCACGCGCTGGGCCGATCCGGTTGAGTTAGACACGGATATTGCCCGGACACCGGAGGTCTTTACGCCCTGGCTCAGGATCTACCTGCGCGATCACCGGGCGTCGGTGTTCGGGGCCTGACGCGGCCCGGTTCTTACCTGAGGCAGGGAAAATCGAAACGCTTTAGTGCTTGTTAGTGCTTGGTCCAGCCCGAGGGGCCTTTTTCGACATGATGGGTGGGGCGTTTATCGGGGGACACATCGGTAAATTCGCCATCAATCACGTCGTCGTCACGGCCTGACTGCGGGCGGGTTTCGCCGAATTCAGACTGGGTTCCCATGGTGAAACTTTGAACTTTCACTTTTGATTTCAGATGGTTGAAAACTGCCCTCCGCACCGCAGGGATGAGAAGCGCAAAGCCAACCGTATCGGTGAAAAACCCCGGCGTGAGCAGAAGCGCCCCGGAAAACAGGATCATCGCACCATGGGCCAGGGGTTCGGTCGGGTCCTGTAGCTGACCAAAGCTGTTGCGCAGATCCGCCATCGCCATCGCCCCCTGCGCGCGCATCAGCTGGGTGCCGATCACAGCGGTCAAAACCACGATCAGAAGGGTCGGCCACAGGCCAATCAGACCTCCAACCTGAATGAACAACGCGATTTCGATCAGCGGAACCGCTATGAACAGGGCAAAGAGCCACATGATACACCTCGTTTATTCTTTTGGCGTGGTGGACTTGTCCGCCCGCAGTACTTACATATGTTTCCGGTGAACGTGTTTCCAGAGCGTCCAGAAAATGAGGTCCATATGAGTTCTCCCCTGATCCAGCTTTTGGTGCTGGCCGGCATTGCGCTATTCCTGATCCTGCGCCTGCGCGATGTGCTGGGCACACGCGAAGGATATGAAAAACCGCAGGTAACGCGGCAGGACAATCCACGCGCCACGCGGGGGAGTTTCGAGGTCATCGAAGGTGGACCGGACAGTGACATCACCGACCACGTAGAAGAGAACTCGGAGGCCGCCCGTGCGCTGGTGGCGATGAAGGCGCTGGAGCCTGATTTCTCGGTCGGAGAGTTCCTGGGCGGCGCGCGCGGCGCTTACGAAATGATCCTGATGGGATTCGAGGCAGGTGAAATGGCGGATATCAAGCCGTTCCTGTCGGACGATGTTTATGAAAGCTTTGCCATGGTGGTCGAAAGCCGCCGTGAGCAGGGTCTGACGATCGAGGCCAGTTTTGTTGGCCTGCGTGAGCTGAAGCTGGAAGATGCCACCTTTGATCCCGCCACAAATGAAGGTGAAATCACCGTGCGATTTGTGGGCGAGCTGACCTCGGTTGTGCGTGACAATGGCGGTGAGATCATCGAAGGCAACCCGAATGAGGTGAAGCGCCAGAAAGATATCTGGACCTTTGCCCGCAAGATGGGCACCGACAACCCGAACTGGCAGCTGGTGGCCACTGGCGGATGATCTTCCGGGGGCTGGCATGTGCGCTGGCCCTTTGGGGCGGCCCTGCGTTTGCAGGTCTTGGGGATAAACTGCCCACCGATGCGCGTGTGTCCGTGCTGGAGTTCACCGAGCTGAATGGCTGGGCCGCTGACGATCATGATGCGGCCCTTTCCGTTTTCATCGACACTTGTATTGATCTGGATGAACCGCTTTGGGCCCCCCTTTGCGCGGTGGCGCAGCGCCATTCGCTGAGTGGAGGGGCCGGGCGCGCTTTCTTTGAGCTGTTTTTCCGCCCGGTGCTGATCGAGAACGGGATGGACCCGCTGTTCACCGCATATTACGAGCCGGAGATTGCGGGGTCGCGCCTCAGGACCGAGACATATCGCTATCCTGTCTATCGCAAACCCAGCGGCCTTCCCAAAGGGCAGCCCTGGCGCACCCGGCGTGAGATTGAGGAAGGCGGCGCGCTGGCTGGGCTTGGGCTGGAAATTGCCTGGGTGGCGGATCCGGTTGACCTGCAATTCCTGCAGATCCAGGGCTCGGGCCGTATCCGCCTGACTGATGGCAGCGCCATCCGTCTGGGATATGGGGGAAATAACGGCCACGCGTTCAAGTCGCTTGGGAAAGAGATGGTGCGGCGCGGGATTTATAATCCGCATCAGGTTTCGCAGGCGGTGATCCGCAACTGGGTCAAACGCAACCCGGTGGATGGGCATGATCTGCTCATGTCCAACAACTCCTATGTGTTTTTCCGGAAACTGGAACAGCTGCCCCGTGACAAAGGCCCTTTGGGGGCGATGAACCGATCCATAACCGCGCAGCGGTCGCTGGCGGTTGACCCGAAATATACGCCCCTGGGGGCGCCGGTCTGGCTGGAGAAATCGGGGAAAGAGCCCTTCAGCCGTCTGATGGTGGCTCAGGATACCGGGTCGCGGGTCAAGGGCGCGCAGCGGGCGGATATTTTCTGGGGCACGGGGAAACAGGCGGGCATTCTGGCAGGTAAGATCCGTGACGGGGGGCGGATGTATGTTCTGATGCCGATCCAGCGCGCCTTTGCGCTTGAGGTTGAGGAGTGATCCATGGCCCGACGTCCGCGCAAGCTGAATGAAGAGGAAAAGGCGCTCTGGCAGAAAGTGGCTGAGAACACGCAGCGCCTGCACCCTACCCGACCGGAAACAGGCACTCTTCCTGCGGAAAATACAAGGCCGGCCCCCAAACCCCCCGAGGTCAAGACCCCTCGTTTTCGGATTGGAGAGGCCGCACATCCCCGCAATGCAGGGCATGATCTTGCCCCCCCTGTGTCGGATCAGATCGCCCAGCAACGTCTGGCCATGGACAAGAAAACCTTTGGGCGGATGAAGAAGGGGCGCCTGTCACCTGAAGCCCGGATCGACCTGCATGGCATGACAATTGCCCAGGCCCACCCGATCCTGACCCGCTTTATTCTTGAGGCGGTGGCGGATCAACGGCGGCTGGTTCTGGTGATCACCGGGAAGGGCAAGCACCGGGACGAGGGCGGACCCATTCCCGTGCGTCACGGGGTGCTGCGTCATCAGGTGCCGCATTGGCTGCATATGCCGCCGCTGAAACAGCATGTGTTGCAGATATCAGAGGCGCATCTGAAGCATGGCGGCCAGGGGGCCTATTACGTCTATCTGCGCCGGTTGCGTTAGCCATCGTCCGGCTGGCTGGGATTGCCAATCACCAGCTTGGTGGCGTTCTGCACAACAAGAACCGTTCCCGGCAACAGGTTCGGACCGCGTGTCTTGCCGATTGTCCCCACCAGATCAGGAACCGAGAGGATCAGTTTGAGAAATCCGGGGGAGGACAGCGCGACATTGTGATCCGCCAGCCCGTCTGAGAAGGCGGAGATATCGACAAGTGTCACATCCAGATCCGCAAGGGGGCCAATATCTTCGGCATTGCCAAGCCGGGCAGTTTGTCCGGTCAGCCCGGCCGAAAGGCGCAGTGCCTTGTCCTTGGTCGAGCTGAAAATATAGAAAGGCTGCGGCAGTTTCTCGATCCGCTTGGCCTGCTGGCGAAACAGGTCAATATCAATATCCGGTGACAACAGAAGGACACCGCCGATCCGTTGCATCACCGATGTTTCATTGGAAATTGCCAGCTGACGCAGGCTTTCCATGGTCAGCAGCGCGCCCATCGAATGGCCGATCAGGATCACCTCTTTCACCCCGGAACGCAGCGTGGCGCGGATCAGCTCTTCCAGCCCGTCGCGGGCATAGAGCATGCTGTCCCGATCATAGCCATATCCCAGCGGGTGCCCGGCGCTGGGCCAGGAATAGTGGATTGGCAGAAAGGGCAGATCCAGGTCTTCGACCAATTGGGCAAAACGATAGAGCCCTTCGGAGAAAGTGTTGTTGAACCCATGCACAAAGATGGTCGCAACCCGCTCATCCCCCGTGCGCCCCCGCAGCGCCTTTTGCACAGCCTTGGTAAAGCTGCTGCTGTCCCGGTAGCTGGCGAAATCATCGACGAGGAAATGCTTGGCGGGGTCCGGCGTTGCATTGTGAGGCCAGGTCACGCTGCCGGTTTCACGCTCGGGGGGAACGGAGACATCCACCCGGCCAAAGACCAGCTCTTCGCCGCGATTTCCGGTGGGGCGACCGATAAGCAGGTCGAACTCTCGTGAGGTACCGATAAAGATCTTCTGCACGTTTCCGACCTCACCCGCGCCGGCATATAGGGTGATTTCACCCCGCGGAGCGCAGGCCATCAGCGGAAAGAAAATGAAAAACAGAATAAATCGGCGCACGGTCAATCACTCTCAAAGTGTTTCGGAACAGGCATGAGATACGGGAATATATCGAAATGCCCTGTTATTGATCTCTTTCACCACGTTCCTGTCTTTCCCCGCGATAGGTTAAAACCGAAACGCATTCAGCGGAATAGAAATGAGTATAGCTGAGAAATGAAAAAACGCCGCCCTGATCCGGGCGGCGCGTTCATTTGTCTGAAACTTGTGCCTGATCGGGCGCAGATGTCAAAGGACGTACCGGCTCAGATCTGCGGATTTCATCAAGGAGCCCAGGTTGTCATCCACAAAAGCACGATCCACGGTGACAATCTCGCCACTGCGATCCGGGGCTGAGAAGCTGAGCTCCTCAAACACGCGTTCAAGCACGGTATAAAGGCGCCGGGCACCGATATTTTCCACATCCCGGTTCACGTCAGCGGCGATCTTGGCAAGGGCCGCGATACCGTCTTTGGTGAACTCCACATTCACGTTTTCCGTGCCCATAAGCGCGGTGTATTGCAGCGTCAGGGCATTGTCGGTTTCGGTCAGAATGCGCACGAAATCCGCTTCGGTCAGGGCGCGAAGCTCAACCCGGATCGGAAGACGCCCCTGCAGTTCCGGCAGCAGGTCAGAGGGTTTGGCAATGTGAAATGCCCCCGAGGCGATGAACAGGATATGGTCGGTCTTGACCGCCCCATGTTTGGTCGAAACGGTGGTGCCTTCGATCAGCGGCAACAGGTCGCGCTGCACGCCTTCGCGTGACACATCTCCGCCGCGGGCTTCCTGACGGGCGCAGACCTTGTCGATTTCATCAAGGAAAACAATGCCGTTCTGCTCCACCGCTTCCAGGGCGGCCTTGGTGACGGTTTCGTCATCCAGAAGCTTGTCGGCCTCTTCCCCCAACAGCACGTCATAGCTTTCGCGCACGGTCATCTTGCGCCGCGTGGTCCGCCCGCCAAAGGCCTTGCCGAACATATCCCCAAGGTTCAGCATTCCCATGCCCTGACCCGGCTGTCCCGGCATGTCGATCATCTGCATCGGGTTGGAATTGTCCACCACGTCCAGCTCGATCATCGTGTCGTCAAGCAACCCGTCCCGCAGTTTTTTGCGAAACATCTCGCGCGTGGCCTCGCGGGCATCACTGCCGGCAATTGCTTCGATCACCCGCTCCTCGGCGTTTTCTTCGGCCCGCGCGCGCACATCTTCGCGCATATGGTCACGGGTCTGGATGATGGCCGCATCCACGAGGTCGCGGATAATCTGTTCCACATCCCGGCCCACATACCCCACCTCGGTGAATTTCGTGGCTTCGACCTTGATGAACGGCGCGCGCGCCAGCTTTGCCAGCCGACGCGAAATCTCGGTTTTGCCGACGCCGGTCGGCCCGATCATCAGGATGTTTTTCGGATAGACCTCATCGCGCAGATCAGCAGAAAGCTGCTTGCGGCGCCAGCGATTGCGCAGCGCCACGGCAACCGCGCGTTTTGCATCGTTCTGGCCGATGATGAAGCGATCCAGTTCGGATACGATTTCACGGGGGGTCAGGTCGGTCATTTGCAGATTTCCTCAACCGTCAGATTGCCATTTGTATAGACGCAGATATCCGCCGCAATCGCCATGGCCTTGCGCGCGATGCTTTCCGCGTCCAGATCGCTTTCCATCAATCCGCGGGCCGCCGCGAGGGCAAAATTGCCGCCAGATCCGATGGCCGCCACATCATGTTCCGGCTCCAGCACATCCCCTGCCCCGGTGATCACCAGAAGCTCGCTCCCGTCGGTCACGATCAGCATCGCTTCGAGTTTTTGCAGGTATTTGTCAGTGCGCCAGTCCTTGGCCAGCTCAACAGAGGCGCGCGCCAGTTGTCCGGGCGTGGCTTCCAGCTTGGCTTCCAGACGTTCAAGCAGGGTAAAGGCATCGGCGGTTGATCCTGCAAAGCCCGCCACCACATCAAATCCGCCGGGGCTGAGCCTGCGCACCTTGCGCGCGGAGCCTTTGATCACGGTCTGGCCCAGGCTGACCTGCCCGTCGCCTGCCACAACCACCTTGTCCCCTTTGCGCACCCCAATGATCGTGGTGCCGTGCCAGCCGGGAAAGTCCGTATCCGCCATAATGCCTCCAAATCCGTTTCCCCCTATATGGAGGTGGGGCACGGGGCAGACAAGTTCTTGTTCCTGAAAAGCTGTGTCACGAACCAGGGGCGGTCGTGATACGCCTTAGTCGAGCCAGCCCCGCAGGTTGCGTTCCGCCACACCGACCAGCGCCTTGATATGGGCGTCATCATCATTCAGGCAGGGGATATAGGTGAAAGTTTCACCGCCCGCCTCAATAAAGGCTTCCTGGATCTCTTCCTGAATTTCCTCAAGGGTTTCAATGCAATCAGCCGAGAAGGCCGGGGCGATCACCGCGATGTTTTTCTTGCCGGATTTCGCCAGCCGCGCCACTTCTTCGACCGTATAGGGTTTCAGCCACTCTTCGGGACCGAACACGGATTGAAAGGTGGTTGTGATGTCTGTGTCGCTCCAGCCCAGCCGCTCGCGCAGCAGGCGGGTGCTTTTCTGGCACTGGCAATGATAGGGGTCGCCTTCGGTCAGGTAGCGGATCGGCATGCCGTGATAGGACACAACCAGAAGATCGGGCCGTGTGTCGAGCGCCGCATATCCCCGCTCAACTGACTGCGCCAGCGCGTCGACATAGGCCGGGTCGTCGAAATAGGGTTCGATGGTGCGCGACGCAGGCTGCCATTTCTCTTCCATCAGGGCGCGGAAAAACTGGTCATTTGCGGTGCCCATCGTGGCGCCGGCATATTGTGGGTAAAGCGGGAAAAACAAGACCCTATCACAGCCGTTAGAGACCATTTCAGACAGTTTCGACTTGGTGGATGGATTGCCATATCGCATACAGAAATCCACCATCACCCGATCGCCGTAAAGTTCTGCCAGTTCAGCCTGCAGCTTGGCCACCTGCAGCTTGGTGATGGTCATCAGCGGACTTTCCCCAAGCTCCTCATTCCAGATCGACTTATAGGCTTCGCCCGAGGATTTCGGACGTTTGGTCAGGATAATGGCCTGCAGAATCGGCTGCCATTTCCAGGCCGGGTAATCAATCACCCGCTTGTCAGACAGAAATTCGTTCAGATACCGACGCATTGACCAGTAATCATAGCCATCCGGGGTGCCCAGATTGGCAAACAGAATGCCCACTTTCCGAGGTTTGATGGTGGGGTGGTCTGTGGGTTTCTCCATGATCATTGGCTTGCTCCTGCGCGCATATTCTTGATCTCAGATAGCGGCTTTTCGGGTTGCGTCAATTGCTTCGGCTCTATTTCGGGAGTTTTGTCTCATCTGTGCCAAGGGCATCGGCCAGCCTTGCGGCGGCGGATCCCGGCCGAAGCGGTTTGGGTTGGCTGTCATCCGGGGCCCATCCGGTCAGGGTGATGAACTCAAACGTTGCTGAAATGCGACCCTGTTCCGCCGGAAAATGCGATTTGTAATGCTGATCAGCGGCGATGAAAAAGCGGCGCGGCAGTGGCAGGGGATTACGTTTGGCAAGCGCGTTCCGCTCTCCCATCAGGCGCAGATCCGCCATCAGCGCAAACAGGTCCTTATAGGATACGGTTCGCGGGGCGCTGTCTGCCACCGGAAGGGCGAACCCCGCGCGCTGCAGCAAAGCCCCCAAATCGCGGATTTCCCCCATTGGGGCAACACGAGGAGACAGCCCGCCCATCATTTTGGTCTCTGTTTCAGCCAAAACAGCGCGCAGTTCGGCCAGGGTTTGCCCGCCGAAACACACACCGAGAAACAGGCCATCGGGTTTCAGGGCAAGTCGTGATTGGATGAGTTGCCCAACCGGATCATTGGCCCAGTGAAGCCCCATCGCGTGGATCACCAGATCATAGTGACCCGCCTTCAGCGGCAGATCATCCCGGTCATCGACAAGGGTGGCTTGGGGGAAGGCGGGCCCCCAGATCTGTGGGAAACCGGTGACAATGGCGATGTTTTTAAACGTTCTGTTAACCATATCCAGGCGATCATGGACCTCATCCACCGCAAGGGATTGCAGGAACATCCCATCCGCGTGGGACCGGGCCCGGTTGCGGGCCAGGCGTTCGGGGTCGGTAAGGGCGTTGGGCATCTGGCTTGCTCTGGTCATAAGCTGGGACCATAGAAGGAGAAACAGGAAATGCAATCCGCGCTTCGTCTGTTGTATCCGCCTCAATGCGTGTGCTGCGGTGATCAGGTGGAAAGCGAGTTTGGCTTATGTGGCGCCTGTTGGCGGGACACCCCGTTTATCGAAGGGGTGGTGTGTGATCTGTGTGGTGCCCCCCTGTTGGGAGAGGAAGACCATCATGTCAGCCATTGTGATGATTGCCTGAAAACGGATCGTCCCTGGGCGCATGGGAGGTCGTCCTTGCAGTATCGGGACAATGCCCGGCGCATGGTGTTGGCATTGAAACATGGCGACCGGACCGATCTGGCGCGCCCGGCGGCGGGTTGGATGGCGCGGGCAATTGCCCCTGTCCTGCCCCCAAATGCGCTGATTGTGCCGATTCCAATCCACTGGACCCGCCTTCTCAAACGGCGGTTCAACCAAGCGGCGGAGCTTGGCAGGGCCCTGTCCGACCGGCTGGAGCTGGAGTTTGCGCCCGATCTGCTGATCCGCCCGCGACGCACATCTGTCCATGATGGGCTGTCGGCAGATGAAAGGTTTGAAAACATGAAAGGCGCGATCAAACCCCAGCCGAAACGGCAGTATGCCCTGTCTGGACGTCACATCCTTCTGGTGGATGATGTGATGACATCCGGGGCCACTTTTTCTGCAGGAGCGGACGCTTGCCTTGATGCCGGGGCCGCGTCGGTCACGGTCTTGTCATTGGCACGCGTTGCGAAAGAGCCCTGACATCCTATATATCCTTGGCAACAAACCGAGGATAGTCATGCAACCCGTTACCATTTACACCAGCGCCCTATGTGGCTTCTGTCACGCGGCAAAGCGCCTTTTGAAGCAGAAAGGCGTGTCCTTTGATGAGATTGATGTGGGGTTTGATCCGGCGCGTCGGCAGGAAATGATGGCGCGTGCAAATGGGCGTCATACCGTGCCGCAGATCTTTATTGGCGACAATCATGTTGGCGGATGTGACGACCTTTATGATCTGGACCGCGCCGGTAAGCTGGATGGCGCCCTGACCGGGGGGCTGTGATGAAAATCGGGTTGGTGCAAATGACCTCGGGTGAGGATATGGGCGCCAACCTGACCTCAACCCGGAGTGCTTTGCGTGCGGCGGCGGCGGGTGGGGCCGGGTTTGTGCTGACGCCAGAGGTTACCAACCTGCTCTCCTCTTCGCGCAGAACGCAGGCGGCGCAGATTTCCCACGAAGAAGACTGCGCCTTCCTGCATGAAATTCGGGAGGAGGCCCGGGCGCTGGGCATCTGGGTGTTGCTGGGATCGCTTGCGGTGAAAACCCATGACCCGGACGGGCGGTTTGCCAATAGATCCTTCCTGATTTCGCCCCTTGGCCAGATCACGGCCAGGTATGACAAGATCCACATGTTTGATGTCGAGATCAATGCGCAGGAAAGCTATCGCGAAAGTGCCCATTACAGGCCCGGTGAGCAGGCCGTTCTGGCCGAGACGGATTTCGCGCGGATCGGCATGACGATCTGCTATGATATCCGGTTTCCGCATCTCTACCGGCAATTGGCGCAAAACGGTGCCGAGATCCTGACCGTGCCCGCTGCTTTTTCCCCGGTAACAGGTGCGGCCCATTGGGAAACACTGCTGCGCGCGCGGGCGATTGAGACCGGTTGTTTCGTGCTGGCGCCCGCTCAATGTGGGCAAAATACTGAAAAGCGTGCGACATTTGGACATTCACTGGTGGTTGCGCCCTGGGGGGAAATTCTGGCAGATGGGGGGGAGAAACCCGGCGTCACTCTGGTCGATATCGACCTGAATGAGGTAAAGCGGGCCCGGGCGCGTGTGCCCTCTTTGACCCATGATCGCAAATATGAAGGCCCCTGAATGTCCGACCAAAGCACAAATCAAAGCAGGGATAACCTTTCTGTCGCGCTGTTCAGCGAGATGTTCATGGCCGATCAGTTGGCCCGCAACCGCCTGTCGAAAGCTCTGCCCAAGGGGATGGAGCTGAGCCACTTCTCCGTTCTGAATCACCTGGCACGGTCAGGGGAAGAGAAAAGCCCGGCGCAGCTGGCAAAGGCGTTCCATGTGACCCGCGGGGCGATGACCAACACGCTGAACAAGCTGGAATGGGCAGGGCATATCCATATCCGTCCCGACTGGGATGATGCGCGGCGTAAGTTCGTCACCATTTCCCCCGCCGGGCGGGCGGCGCGGGATGCGGCGCTGCAATCCATCACTCCGATCATTGGCAATATGGTGACCAAAATCGGCAAGGACCGGGTGAAGCAGGCCCTGCCCGTGCTGCGTGAAATGCGGCAATTGCTGAGTGAGGCGGAATGACGTCGCTGGCGTTTTCCAGCGATCTCCCCGCGATCTCATGATGCGTTTCGGTTGATGGGCGGTTGCGACACTGCCCGGTCACGCAACGCTTTAGTCCTTTCCAGCCTTGCGCCGCATGCGCCGGATTGACCGGCTCATGATCTTCTGACGCTCCGAGATCGTTTCATCCAGACTGCGTCGCTTGCGTTCAATCCGTTCTTCCAGAACCAGCAACCGCGCGCGCTCTTCCGGCGTGACATGGTCGCGCCAGGAGCTGTGGGTGCGGATCAGGTTCTCGGTTTTGTCGCTCATCTTCCGTGGGTGTATATGTACAGTGGGTGCCGCTTTACGGAAAACAAAACAGATTTACACGAATTCAGGAAAACCCGTTTGTTTTCAATATATTACACTAGTCTCTATTGGGTTTCACGCTGGCAGTCACATAATTTACCGACAGGTCCCGATCCGAGATCGACCATTGCCAGGAAATCGGGTTGAACACAAACCCCTTGCGGTCCACCACCCGCAACATGCTTTCTGCCAGCAGGTCCTCAAGCTCATCAGGGGTGATGAATTTCGACCATTCATGTGTGCCTTTGGGCAGCCAGCGCATCACATGTTCGGCGCCCACGATCGCAACCATGAAGCTTTTCGGATTGCGGTTGATGGTGGAACACAGGAGCAGCCCGCCGGGTTTGAGCAGGTTCTGGCAGGAGACCAGGAATGCCAGCGGATCGGCCACATGTTCGATCACTTCCATATTCAGCACCACGTCGAACCGTTCGCCTGCCTCTTCGATCGCTTCGGCGGTGGTGTGGCGATAGTCGATCTCAAGCCCCATCTCTTCCGCATGCGCCCGGGCCACCGGGATATTGCGTTCGGTGGCATCCGCTCCCACCACATCCGCACCCAGCCGCGCCATCGGTTCCGACAAAAGCCCGCCGCCACAGCCGATATCGAGAATGCGCAGCCCGGCAAAGGGTTTGTCATCGGACAGGTCCCGGCCAAACTCTGCCGCGATCTGGCTGGTGATGTAATCCAACCGCACCGGGTTCATCATGTGCAGCGGTTTGAACTTGCCGGTCGGGTCCCACCACTCCGCTGCCATGGCGGCGAATTTCTCCACTTCGGACGGGTCAACAGAGCTCTGGGTCATCTCACGTCTTTCTGATAGCAGGGGCCTGAATGGCGTTATATAGTATTTCCATGGACAAGGCCGCAGGAAAAAACAGCACAGCCGGAGGGCTGTATCCCCCGATTGAACCATATGATCGGCATATGCTGGATGTGGGGGATGGTCACAAGCTTTATGTTGAGCAAAGCGGCAATCCGCAGGGGATGCCGGTCGTGGTGTTTCACGGTGGACCGGGGGGTGGCAGCTCCCCTCAGATGCGCCGGTTTTTTGACCCGAACGCCTATCGGATTGTCCTGTTTGACCAACGCGGATGTGGCCGGTCGCGCCCACATGCCGAGATTGACGCCAACACCACCTGGCATCTGGTGGCTGATATCGAGCATATCCGCCTGACCCTTGGCATTGATCGCTGGATCATTTTTGGCGGCAGCTGGGGCGCAACGCTTGCGCTGATCTATGCGCAGGCCCATCCGTCACGGGTGGCGTGGCTGGTGTTGCGCGGGGTGTTTCTGGCGCGCAAGGCTGAGCTGGATTGGTTCTACGGGGGGGGCGCTGGGCGGTTCTGGCCCGAGCTGTGGGATGACTTCACGTCGATGGTGCCGCCTGACGAACATGAGGATCTGATTGCTGCCTACAACCGCCGCCTGTTTTGCGGCGATTACGCGCAGGAGGTGCGGTTTGCCAAGGCCTGGGCCGGGTGGGAAAACGCGCTTGCCTCGATCCAGAACCGGGGCCACATGGTGGATGCGCCGGCAGATTACGCCCGTGCCTTTGCCCGGCTTGAAAACCACTATTTCGCCAACGGGGCCTGGCTGGAAGAGGGGCAGATCCTGCGCCATATGCCAAAGATTGCCCATGTGCCCGGCACGATTGTGCAGGGGCGTCATGACATGATCTGTCCGCCCGGATCGGCCTATGAATTGCACAAACGCTGGCCCAGCTCGACCCTGCGCATGATCCATCTGGCCGGGCACGCGCTGTCAGAGCGTGGGATCACGGATGAGCTGACTTACACGATGGACAAGCTGGCGCGCCAACGCGACACGCTGGGTGTCTGACACCGGCTTTGGTGCGCCCGCGCAGGCCATTCTGTGCGCCCTGCCCTATTGTGCAAATCCGCCTCTCTGCGCAGACTGGTGGGGCAGCCAATCTGGATGGGAGGAGAGACCATGGCAGATCAGCCGAAAATCGAGGCACGCGACAACGGCCCCCTTGTGGCCAAGGGTATCAGCAGTCTGGAAACCGCAGCCGGCCAGGCGGAAGAATGCAAGCCAGTCATGGGCCTGTGCCGATGCGGCCAGTCGAAAAACAAACCTTATTGTGATGGCAGCCATGTCGAGGCCGGGTTTGACAGCAGCCCTGGCACGCCCGCAGGGCGCGACCGGCTGATTGCCTATGAAGGGGCCGAGGCCACGGTTTATTACAACCCGATGCTGTGTTCCCACGCCGCCGAATGCGGGCGGATTGCCAGAAACATCTTCAATCCAAATGAAAAGCCCTGGGTGCAGCCGGACAGGGGCACGATGGAGGAACTGCGCGCAGTGGTCACCGCCTGCCCCTCTGGCGCGCTGTCCCTGAAAGGCGCGGATGGCGCCGCGGAGCATCTGGTGCCGGATGGCCCGCAAATCCGCGTCGAAAAAAACGGACCCTTGTGGGTGCATGGTGTGGAGCCGCCGGTCTTGCCAAAGGGCGAAGGGCAATCTGCGCAGAAATATGTGCTCTGCCGTTGTGGCCTGTCGGGCAACAAACCCTTCTGTGACGGGTCGCACCGCGACGCGGGGTGGAAAAGCGACGACTGACACCCCATCTCCTCTACAAATTGCATTTGTAGGTTGATTAAAGCGTTTCGACTTATTGTTGGGTCACCACAATAGGTCGAAACGCCCACCACATATAATTGTTTCGCGCGTTTCGTGTTCACGCTGTGGCTCAACGTAAACTCGAAACGCTTTAAAGGAGTGGCGCATGATCGCGGCGGATGATTTCTGGAATAAGATTGCCGAGAAATATTCTCGCGATCAGATCAAGGATATGGCGAGCTATGAATACAAGCTGGCCAAGACGCAGGACTATATGCGGCCTGACATGGCGGTGCTGGAATTTGCCTGCGGCACCGGGTCGACCGCGCTGATCCACGCGCCCCATGTGGCAGAATATCACGCGGTGGACCTGTCGTCCGAGATGATCCGTATTGCGCGGGCCAAGGATGGCGCGGATAAGATCAGGTTTGAGGTGGGCGATTTCACCACCATGGCGCTGGAGCCGGAAAGCGTGGACATGGTGCAGGGCCATTCGATCCTGCACCTGCTGGACGATCCTGCCGCCGCGATCCGCAAAGCCTATGACACGTTGAAACCCGGCGGGGTGCTTGTCACCTCCACCGCCTGCCTGGGCAAGCTGTGGTGGCTGAAACTGGCCCTGCCGATTGCGCAGATGCTGGGCAAAGCACCCTCCGTGACATGGTTCACCGAAGACGCCCTGCGCCAGATGATGCGGGACGCGGGGTTTGAGATTGTCGAAGACTGGAAACCCGAAGGGGGCATTACCGCACTATTTCTGATCGCGAAGAAGCCGGAATAAGCGCTGAAATGGGGGCAATGTCCCTGCCCCCTTGCATTTCCCGTCAATCCCGCCTATATCCCAATTCAACAGCGGCGCGTCGGGGTCCAAACTCGAAGCTCCACCGGTAAGACGAACGGGCCCGCTGGCCCGTTTTTTTGTTTTTGGGGGATTGGTATCCCGATCGCCCCGATAGGAGAATACAGTGACCGAACTGGTTGCCAAAACCGCAATGGATCAGCGCCTTGCCGGCATCGTCGGCCCGGTGATCGAAGGCATGGGATTTGAATTGGTGCGCTTGCGTTTGCAGGGCAGCAATACGCCAATGCTGCAGATCATGGCCCAGCGTCCCGATGGCGGGATCGAAGTGGATGAATGCGCCGAGATCTCAACCGCGATCAGCGCCGTGCTCGACGTGGAAGACCCGATTGAGGACAATTACACGCTTGAGGTCGGATCCCCCGGCATCGACCGCCCGCTGACCCGGCTCAAGGATTTCGACGCCTGGCAGGATTACACCGCCAAGATCGAAACCACCGAACTGATCGACGGGCGCAAGCGCTTCAAGGGCACCCTGATGGGGACCGAAGGCAATGAAGTGCTGATCGAAATTGAAAACCAGGGCGAGATGGTCACCATCGGCCTTGACTTTGACTGGCTGGCGGATGCCAAGCTGATCATGACCGATGAGCTCATCCGTGACGTGCTGCGTGCGCGCAAGGATGCGGGCCAGATCGACGAAGCCCAATTTGACGAAATTCAGGAAATCACCGGTTCCGAGGAGGACTGACCATGGCAATCACGTCTGCCAACCAGCTTGAACTGCTGCAAACCGCCGAGGCCGTGGCCCGCGAAAAGATGATCGACCCGGCGCTGGTGATCGAAGCGATGGAAGAAAGCCTCGCACGGGCCGCCAAATCGCGTTACGGCGCGGAAATGGACATCCGCGTGTCGATCGACCGCAAGACCGGCCGCGCCACCTTTACCCGCGTGCGCACCGTTGTGGCGGATGAGGAGCTGGAGAATTACCAGGCCGAGTTTACCGTCGAACAAGCCAAGCAATACATGGAAAACCCGCAGGTGGGTGACGTGTATTCGGAAGAGGTTCCGCCGGTTGAGATGGGCCGGATCGCCGCCCAGTCCGCCAAGCAGGTGATCTTGCAGAAAGTGCGCGAAGCTGAACGCGATCGTCAGTTCGAAGAATTCAAAGACCGCGTTGGCACCATCATCAATGGTCAGGTCAAACGCGAAGAATATGGCAATGTCATTGTCGACGTCGGCACCGGCGAAGCGATCCTGCGCCGCAATGAAAAGATCGGTCGTGAAAGCTATCGCCCGAATGACCGCATTCGCTGCTATGTCAAGGATGTGCGCCGTGAAACCCGTGGTCCGCAGATCTTCCTGTCGCGCACCGCACCGGAATTCATGGCTGAACTCTTCAAGATGGAAGTGCCGGAGATTTATGACGGCGTGATCGAAATCAAGGCCGTGGCCCGTGACCCCGGTTCGCGCGCCAAAATCGCCGTGATCTCCTATGACAGCGGCATTGACCCGGTGGGGGCCTGTGTCGGTATGCGCGGCTCGCGCGTGCAGGCGGTTGTGAATGAGCTGCAGGGTGAGAAAATCGACATCATCCCGTGGAACGAAGATCAGCCGACCTTCCTTGTGAACGCGCTACAGCCGGCCGAAGTGTCGAAAGTGGTGCTGGATGAAGAAGCCGGAAAGATCGAAGTTGTGGTGCCGGATGAGCAGCTGTCGCTGGCCATTGGCCGCCGCGGTCAGAACGTGCGTCTGGCCTCCCAGCTGACCAACCTCGATATCGACATCATGACCGAGGCAGAAGAGAGCGAGCGTCGCCAGAAGGAATTCGCCGCCCGCACCGCGCTCTTCATGGAAACCCTGGATCTGGACGAGTTCTTTGCCCAGCTTCTGGTGGCCGAAGGCTTCACCAACCTCGAAGAGGTCGGCTATGTCGAGCTGGATGAACTGCTGGTCATTGACGGCGTTGATGAAGGCACCGCGCAGGAATTGCAGGCCCGCGCCCGTGATTATCTGGAAGCTCAGGCTGCCAAGGCCCTCGAAAACGCCCGCGCAATGGGCGCCGAGGACAGCCTGATTGCGTTCGAAGGTCTGACCGCGCAGATGGTTGAGGCCCTGGCAGAAGACGGTGTGAAGTCGCTGGAAGATTTTGCAACCTGCGCTGACTGGGAACTGGCCGGTGGTTGGACCACCGTGGATGGCCAACGCGTCAAGGATGATGGCTCGCTTGAGAAATTCGGCATCTCGTTGGAAGAGGCACAGGATATGGTCATGACCGCCCGCGTCATGCTGGGCTGGGTGGACCCGGAGGAACTGTTGCCCGAAGCCGAGGAAGGTGACGAGGAAACCACCGAGGAGGCTGAGGCCTGATTTCAGGCCTCAGAGGTCGGCGCATGACGCGCGGTGGATCAAAATCGCGGCCCCAAGAGCCGGAACGCAAGTGCATCGCCACGGGCGAAAGCCAGCCAAAAGCGGGGCTGATCCGCTTTGTGGTGGGGCCTGACGGCATGGTGGTGCCTGACCTTCTGGGCAAGCTGCCCGGGCGGGGCATTTATGTGGCTGCCAACCGGGCGGCCATTGCCACGGCGATCAAGAAAGGGCTGTTTTCGCGCGCTGCGCGCCAGCCCGTGACGGTGCCGGATGGGCTCCTGGATCTGCTCGAAAAGGGCTATGCCGACCGGGTGGTCCACCTGATCGCCATGGCACGCAAAGCAGGTCAGGCGGTGGCCGGATATGAAAAGGTCAAGGACTGGCTGGCCAAGGATGAGGCCAAGGTTCTGATCCAGGCAATTGACGGGTCCGACCGTCAGAAATCGAAATTACGCCCCCCTCGGGAGCGTGACCGTTACATCAACTGCCTGACCGGGGATGAGCTCGGATTGGCGTTTGGACGGGAAAATGTGATACATGGTGCTCTTGCGGCTGGTGGTTTGGCCTCTCGTGTTGTAGAGGAAGCCAAGAAATTGACAGCCATGCGGGCGCTAGACAGCGGCGGTGACAAGGGTCACCGGAAAGGTACGAAGACCAGATGAGCGATAATGACGGCAAAAAGACCCTCGGCCTGCGCGGAAGCCGCCCAGGTCAGGTGAAGCAGAGCTTCAGCCACGGGCGCACCAAGAATGTCGTGGTCGAAACGAAACGCAAACGCGTTGTTGTCCCCAAGCCGGGTGCGGCTGCGGGGGGTGCTGCCTCGCCCGCAAAAGGTGATCCCAAGAAACGCCCCGGCGGCATTTCCGATGCGGAAATGGAACGTCGCCTGAAGGCGCTGCAGGCTGCCAAGGCCCGTGAAAGCGAAGAGGCCGCCAAGCGTGCGGCTGAGGAAAAGGCCCGCGAGGAAGAGCGTCAGCGTCGCCGCGAGGAGGCCGAGGCCAAAGAGCGTGAAGAACGCGAGCGCGAAGAGGCGCTGAAAGCCAAGGCTGAGGAAGAAGCCCGCAAGAAACGCGAGGCCGAAGAGGCCGCCAAGCGTGCCAAGGCGGCTCCGAAACCGGATCCGGCTGCAGCGCAGGCTGCTGAGGCACGCACGGCCAAAACCCCCTCTTCGACCACCCGGTCCAAGAAAGATGATCGTGGCAATGCCGACGCCGCCCGCCAGAACCGCGGCAAGGGCAAAGGTGACGACAACCGCCGTTCAGGCAAGCTGACGCTGAACCAGGCCCTGTCCGGTGATCGCGGTGGCCGCCAGCGGTCGGTTGCCTCGATGCGCCGTCAGCAAGAGCGTGCCCGTCAGAAAGCCATGGGCAATGTTGAACGTGAAAAGGTCGTGCGTGACGTGCAGGTGCCTGAGGCCATTGTGGTGTCAGAGCTTGCCAACCGTATGGCGGAACGCGTGGCGGACGTGGTCAAGTCGCTCATGAAAATGGGCATGATGGTTACGCAGAACCAATCCATCGATGCGGATACTGCGGAACTGATCATCGAAGAATTTGGCCACAAGATTGTGCGCGTTTCGGATGCTGACGTTGAAGACGTGATCGATCAGGTGGAAGACAAAGAGGAAGACCTGCAGCCGCGCGCTCCGGTCATCACCATCATGGGCCACGTTGACCATGGTAAGACCTCGCTTCTGGACGCCATTCGCGATGCGAAAGTGACCGCAGGTGAAGCTGGTGGCATCACCCAGCATATCGGTGCCTACCAGGTGAAAACCGATGATGGCGTCACGCTGAGCTTCCTCGACACGCCGGGTCACGCGGCCTTTACCTCGATGCGCGCCCGTGGGGCCCAGGTGACGGATATCGTTGTTCTGGTTGTGGCCGCGGATGACAGCGTCATGCCGCAGACGATCGAAGCCATCAACCACGCCAAGGCCGCTGAAGTGCCGATGATTGTGGCGATCAACAAATGCGATAAACCCGCTGCCGACCCGGACAAGGTGCGCGCTGAACTTCTGCAACATGAAGTGATCGTTGAGAAAATGTCGGGTGAAGTGCAGGATGTTGAAGTGTCCGCCATCACCGGTCAGGGTCTTGATGAGCTTCTGGAAGCGATTGCGCTGCAATCTGAAATCCTTGAGCTTAAGGCCAACCCGGATCGTGCCGCCGCAGGTGCCGTGATCGAAGCCCAGCTGGATGTTGGGCGCGGTCCGGTCGCCACCGTTCTGGTGCAGAACGGGACGCTGAAACAGGGTGATATCTTTGTTGTGGGCGAACAGTGGGGCCGTGTGCGTGCGCTGGTCAATGACAAGGGTGAGCGCGTGAAAGAAGCTGGCCCGTCGGTGCCGGTTGAGGTGCTTGGCCTCAACGGGACCCCGGAAGCGGGTGACGTTCTGAACGTTGTGGAAACCGAGGCGCAAGCCCGCGAGATTGCAGAATATCGCGAACAGGCCGCCAAGGACAAACGCGCCGCCGCCGGTGCGGCGACCACGCTGGAGCAGATGATGGCCAAGGCGAAAGCCGATCAGGATGTGGCGGAACTGCCGATCCTGGTGAAGGCTGACGTGCAGGGCTCTGCCGAGGCGATCGTTCAGGCGATGGAGAAGATCGGCAATGACGAGGTGCGCGTGCGCGTGCTGCACTATGGTGTGGGCGCGATCACGGAAACCGATATCGGCCTTGCCGAAGCCTCGGGTGCGCCGGTGATCGGCTTTAACGTTCGTGCCAATGCGCCGGCCCGCAACAGCGCCAACCAGAAGGGTGTTGAGATCCGTTACTACTCGGTCATCTATGACCTTGTGGATGATGTGAAATCGGCGGCCTCAGGCCTGCTGTCTGCGGAAGTGCGCGAAAACTTCATCGGTTACGCCGAGATCCGCGAAGTGTTCAAGGTATCGGGCGTCGGCAAGGTTGCCGGCTGTCTGGTCACCGAAGGTGTGGCCCGCCGGTCCGCTGGTGTGCGCCTGCTGCGCGACAACGTGGTGATCCACGAAGGCACGCTGAAGACGCTGAAACGCTTCAAGGACGAGGTCAAGGAAGTGTTGTCGGGTCAGGAATGCGGTATGGCATTTGAGAACTACGACGACATCCGTCCGAATGATGTGATCGAGATCTTCGAACGTGAAGAGATCGCCCGCACCCTGGACTGATCCGGATGGATACCAACGCAAAAGGCGCCCCGCTGAGGGCGCCTTTTTTGTTTCAGTTGCTGTATTCAGTCAAAGGCAGAGATCGGTTCCCCGCATTTCGCGTCAGGCTTCTGTTGTCAGCTTTTCGCAAAACGCTTTACGTGACGCGGGCCGGATATGTCAGGCCGCTTTGTCCTGCGTCACAGGATGCCCGACCATCAGCCTGCCATCAACACGCAGCACCATGCGCCCATCTGTCAGTGTTTTCACATATTGGCCCTGTGCCATGATACGGCTGCCAATCATAATTGTTCTCAACATGACCACATCCCCCATAGTCATTCTGGCGTCTTTGGAAAAACGCGTGGCATGCGTTTGCTCCGAAAGGTCGCAATATTAAATCCTTCGCGCTCTATCGGTTTTCCCGGGTCTCAGGATGAAACCAATATGCTTTAGATTGATGACACCAGTGTAGTCTGAAACCTAGCATTGTGTAGGGTTTTCTTAAAATTCGCTATTTTTGGGGATATTGAGCGAAATTTCGCGCCAATCCGGGGATTGGCGGCGATTTTCGGAGGGGCCGGGTCACAACCAGTCGCGCAAAATGGGAATCAACGGCAGGTCCGCTGGCGGCATTGGATAGTCGCGCAGGGCTTGCGGGCGCACCCATTTCAGCACTTGCCCCTCACGGGGATGCGGCTGCCCGTTCCATTTGCGGCAGGCAAAAACCGGCATCAGCAAATGGAAATCATCATAGGAATGGCTGGCGAAGGTCAGGGGCGCAAGGCAGGACGACCAGGTGTCAATGCCCAGCTCCTCGTGCAATTCGCGGACCAGGGCGGCCTCCGGCGTTTCCCCTGGCTCGACTTTGCCGCCGGGAAATTCCCAAAGACCGGCCATGGATTTGCCTTCCGGGCGCTGTGCCAACAGGACCCGCCCGTCAGCGTCAATCAGGGCCACGGCAGATACGAGGACGGTTTTGATGCTCATCTGATTTTCCAAATACGCGGTAACAAAACCAGAATACTAGAAAACGAGTTTTCTGGTTTTGTTAAGCAAAGGTTAAAGCGTTTCGATTTTAACCTGAGACAGGGAAAACCGAAACGTTGCAATAGATCTCAATGTCGTGGGTGTTTCGGAATAAACATGTGTCACAAGTTTATCCCGAAACGCTTTAAGACCGGTAGTCGGCGTTGATCTGGATATAGGCATGGGTCAGATCGCAGGTCCAGACCGTGCTTTTGCCGTCCCCAAGGCCGAAATCGACGGAAATCACGATCTCATCTCCTTTGAAACAGGCAGCACCGTCTTCCTCGCGGTAATCCGGAGAGACCCAGCCTTTTTCCGCAACCAGCACATCGCCAAAGGAAATCGACAGCTTGTCGCGTTCCGCATAAGCGCCGGATTTTCCGATCGCCGCCACGATGCGGCCCCAGTTCGGGTCCTCACCAGCGACCGCGGTTTTGACCAAGGGTGAGTTGGCAATGGCCAGTGCATGGGTCTTTGCGTCGGCGTCGTTTCTGGTGCCGGTCACGCGAATCTCGACGAATTTGGTGGCCCCTTCGCCATCGCGCACCACCTGATGCGCCAGATCCAGCATCACCTCGTTCAGCGCAGAGCGAAAGGCCTCGTTGCTCTGGTCAACCTCAATGTCAGACGCGCCTGTCGCCGCCAAGAGCAGCGTGTCCGAGGTCGAGGTGTCGCTGTCCACCGTGATGGCGTTGAACGTGGTGTCGGTCAGGTCCGACAGCATCGCCTGCAGGTCATCCTGCGCTACTTTCGCATCGGTGAAGATGAACACCAGCATGGTGGCCATGTCCGGGGCAATCATGCCGGATCCCTTGGCGATACCTGCGATATGCACGATGCGATCACCGATTTTCACCTCGGCCTTGGCGCCCTTGGCAAAAGTATCAGTGGTGCGGATGGCCTGGGCGGCGCTTTCCATCGCATCCGGAACCAGCAACCCTTTCAGTTCATCAATTTTGGCAATGATCCGATCATGCGGCAGCGGCTCTCCGATCACGCCGGTGGAGGCGGTGAACACGCGGTTGGCCGGGACGTTCAGCGCGTTTGAAACCGCCCCGGTGATCGCCTCGACCGAGCCGGTGCCTGCTGCGCCGGTAAAGGCGTTGGAATTGCCCGCATTGACCAAAAAGGCCGCACCTTCAGCCGTGTCTCCGCCCAGCTTGGACTGGCAATCCAGAACGGGAGCCGAGCGGGTGGAGGATTTGGTGAAGGCACCGGCAATGGTGGTGCCCGGTGCGAGCTCCGCCAGCATCACATCCAGACGGTCCGCATATTTCACACCGGCCTTGGCCGCTGCAAACCGCACGCCTGCGATAACCGGAAGGTCAGGAAAGCTGGCCGGTGCAAGCGGTGAGATTGCATTCACGTGGTTCTTTGCGGCCGCAAGCTTTTTCTTCAGCTTTTTGACCTTCTTTTTCAATGCTTTGATCTGGTCTGACTTGCCCATGATACTTCCCTTTATTTCCCGAGCAGGGACAGGTTGCCAAGTGTTTCGGGATCAACGGTTTCGAGGTCGATCCGTTTGATCGTGGCCGCTTCGAGCAGGCCTTGCACCGCCTGTTCGACCGCGTCGTTTTCGATTTTCGCAGTCAGTTCCTCACGCACTTCATCAAGGGTGGGGGCCCCTTTGACGCGACTGTCATTCAGCTTGACCACATGCCAGCCAAACTGGGTTTCAACCGGGGCTGAGACCTGACCGGGTTCAAGGGCCACCACGGCTTCTTCGAACGGTTTGACCATCATACCCGGCCCAAACCAGCCCAGCTCGCCGCCATTGGGACCCGATGGGCCGGTGGAAAACTCCTTGGCCAGTTCGGCGAAATCCGTGCCGGCTTCCAGCTTGGTGAGCAGTTCCTTGGCGGCCTCTTCGGTCTCAACCAGAATATGTGAGGCGTTGTATTCCGGGCTGGGCTCGGCGTTGGCAAAGACCTCGTCATAAGCGGCCTGAAGGGCCTCTTCGGTGACGGCAGTTGCAATCACCGCGTCGATCTTTTCTTCGGCCACCATGGCGCGGCGCTGGTTTTCAAGCTCCAGCTTGGCGCGGCGGCTGAGTTCGCCCATGGCCTGCCCCAGAACGGTCTGCTGGATCACCTGTTCCAAAAGCCCCTGCAGCAGCACTTCGTTGGGCAGGGTCTGATATTGCTGTGGCAACGCCTGACGGGCGACGATCAGGTGGCCGAGGGTGATGTCATCGCCATTCACTGTGGCCAGAACGGTGGACCCGGTGGCATCGATCTTTGCCACTTCCGGGGTCTCCTGCGTGTCGCTTGCAGTTTCTTGTGCAAGGGCCGGAACCGCCAGCATGGCAGCGAGGGCGGTTCCCAGCAGGATTGCGTTGCGTTTGACCATGGAATTCTCCTTCCAAGCGCGCCGGGGGCCCCGGCAACATTGACTATTTTGCACCTGACGCTTACATCGCTTTGAGGCTTGAGTGCGCTGGTTCTCATGCCCCTAGATAGGGGGCGGAGCGGGGACGGGCAAGAACCCTCTGGTCTGACCAGCGACAAACCGTATTGAGGCACAAAAATATGCTTGGAAAAATCGCGCGCGCCGTGTTTGGCACCCCTAATGATCGCAAGATCAAGGCGATCCGCCCGATCGTGGCAAAGATCAACGCGCTTGAAGAAGAATTTGCAGCCCTTTCGGACGATGAGCTCAAGGCAAAGACCGAAGAATTCCGATCCCGCGTGGCGGAGGGCGAGAAA
Source organism: Aliiroseovarius crassostreae (assembly GCF_025137635.1). Lineage (NCBI taxonomy): Bacteria > Pseudomonadati > Pseudomonadota > Alphaproteobacteria > Rhodobacterales > Paracoccaceae > Aliiroseovarius > Aliiroseovarius crassostreae. The sequence continues at coordinate 2,929,555 of NZ_CP080772.1, forward strand.
CTGGATGCCCTGCTGCCCGAAGCCTTTGCCAACTGTCGCGAGGCGGCCCGGCGTGCGCTGGGTCTGCGCGCCTTTGACACCCAGCTGATGGGCGGGATTTTCCTGCATCAGGGCAATATCTCGGAAATGAAAACCGGTGAGGGGAAAACCCTCGTGGCGACCTTCCCGGCCTATCTGAATGCGCTGAGCGGCAAAGGTGTGCATGTGGTGACGGTGAACGATTACCTTGCGCGCCGGGATGCTGAATGGATGGGCAATGTCTTTGCCGCGCTGGGCATGACCACCGGTGTGATCTATCCCCAGCAGGAGGACAAGGAAAAGCGCGCCGCCTATGCCTGTGACGTGACCTATGCCACCAATAACGAGCTGGGCTTTGACTATCTGCGCGACAATATGAGGTCCGACCTCAAGGAAATGGCGCAGCGCGGTCACAATTTTGCGATTGTCGATGAGGTGGATTCGATCCTGATCGACGAGGCACGCACGCCGCTGATCATTTCCGGCCCGTCCGAAGACCGGTCCGAGCTTTACGTGACCATCAATGGCCTGATCCCGGAACTGAGGGAAGAGCATTACACGCTGGATGAAAAAGCGCGCAGTGCCACCTTTACCGAGGAAGGCAACGAGTTTTTGGAAGAGCTGGTGCATGTGAAGGGGCTGCTGCCGGAAGAGCAGTCGCTTTATGACGCGGAAAGCACCACCATTGTGCACCACCTGAACCAGGGTCTGCGGGCGCATAAGCTGTTTGCGCGCGACAAGGATTACATCGTGCGCAATGGCGAGGTGATGCTGATTGACGAATTCACCGGCCGGATGATGGAAGGGCGTCGCCTGTCCGATGGCCTGCATCAGGCGATCGAAGCGAAAGAAGGCTGCAAGACCCAGCCGGAAAACGTGACCCTCGCCTCGGTGACGTTCCAGAACTATTTCCGCCTTTATGACGTGCTGTCCGGCATGACCGGTACCGCGCTGACCGAGGCTGAGGAATTTGACGAGATTTACGGTCTGGGTGTGGTGGAAGTGCCCACCAACCGCCCGATTGCCCGGATTGACGAACATGATGCGGTGTATCGGACCAGCGCCGAGAAATACCAAGCCATCGTGGAAGAGATCAAGAAGGCGCATGAAAAGGGGCAACCGACCCTGGTCGGCACCACCTCGATCGAGAAATCGGAATACCTGTCGCAGCTTCTGGATCAGGCCGGTGTGAAGCACGACGTCCTGAATGCTCGCCAGCACGAGCGTGAAGCGCAGATCGTGGCGGATGCCGGTAAGCTTGGCGCCGTGACCATCGCCACCAACATGGCTGGCCGCGGGACCGACATCAAACTGGGTGGCAATGTCGAATTCAAGATCATGGAAGCGATTGAGGCCAACCCGGATGCGGATCCCGCTGATATCCGGGCACAGGTTGAAGCTGCCCACAAGGATGACGAACAGGCGGTGAAGGATGCAGGCGGTCTGTTTGTGCTTGCGACAGAGCGCCACGAAAGCCGTCGGATCGACAACCAGCTGCGGGGTCGTTCGGGGCGCCAGGGGGATCCGGGGCGCTCGGCGTTCTTCCTGTCGCTTGATGATGACCTGATGCGGATCTTCGGTTCTGAACGTCTGGAAAAGGTGCTCTCGACCCTGGGTATGAAAGAAGGCGAAGCAATTGTGCACCCCTGGGTGAACAAATCGCTGGAACGCGCGCAGGCGAAAGTGGAAGGGCGCAACTTCGACATCCGCAAGCAGCTGTTGAAATTCGATGACGTGATGAACGATCAGCGTAAGGCGATCTTTGGTCAGCGTATGGAAATCATGGAGGCCGAGGACCTGTCAGAAATCGTGTCTGACATGCGTCACCAGATGATCGACGATATGGTGGATGGCTATCTGCCGCCAAAATCCTATGCGGATCAATGGGATACCGAGGGCTTGTATGCAGCCGTCATTGAAAACCTGAATTCCGATCTGCCAGTGATCGACTGGGCAAAGGAAGAGGGGGTGGATGACGATGTGATCCGCGAACGGCTTTGTGACGCCTCGGACGAAATGATGGCCAAGAAAGCCGCTGATTTCGGTCCCGAGAACATGCGCTCGATCGAAAAGCAGATCCTGTTGCAGACCATCGACACGAAATGGCGTGAACATCTCCTGACGCTGGACCACCTGCGTTCGGTTGTCGGGTTCCGCGGGTATGCCCAGCGTGATCCGCTTAATGAATACAAGAATGAGGCGTTCCAGCTGTTTGAAAGCCTTCTGGATGGCCTGCGTCTGGATGTGACCAAACGCCTGTCGCAAATTCGCCCGATGAGCGAAGAAGAGCAGGCGGCCATGATGCAGCAGATGATCCAGCAGCAGCAACAGAACATGGCGGCAGCGGATGCGGCTGAGCAGGCAATGGAACAGTCCCAAATTCAGGAGGCTGAAGGGTTTGACGAAACGAACCCGGCCACCTGGGGCAACCCGTCTCGGAACGATGCCTGCCCTTGCGGATCGGGCAAGAAATTCAAGCATTGTCACGGCAAACTCTGAGCTTTCCATAACCGTTTCATGTCACGCCCCGGTGCCTTCCCGCCCCGGGGCGTGTTTTTGTTTCAGATCTGGCAAAAATAAGACGTGATTGTTTAGCGTTCTGAAAACAAAGCGAAAAATCTGTTCAGAAAATCTTAAAACTCCTCATAACCTCCCAAAAACCGGCACATTCCCCTGACATCTTTAGGCTGAACAAAACTCATGGGAGGCCATCATGCGAGAGCTTTTGGGCCAGCTGAAAGAGATTGACCTGAAAAGCATTGATTTTCAGGGACTGAAAAAGATCGACCTTCAGGGGATCGATAAAAAACGCCTTGGAACGGCAGCAGCCACTTTGGTGATTGCGCTGGGTGCCGGGTATTATATGCAGAACGGGCAGTCCCAATCCCAGGCTGCGGGCCCAGTTGTGCAGCCTCAGCCGGTGCAAACCGCTTCAGTTCTGCCAACGCCGGCAGTTGAGGCACAGGCCGAAGAACAGGTTGAGGCACAGGCTGAGGCATCGGCGCCTGAGGCTGACCCTCTGCCGCAAGCTGATGAGGTTGACCTGGCTGAGGATCTTCCTGATCCAGACCCCGCAGTGACGCCCGCACTTGTGCAGCCGGAACCAAACGCTGTTGCTGAAACCCTTCCAGAGGTAGCGCCGCAGCCGGAGGAAAGCTTCGATCTCGCCGCGCTGGATCTCTCGCCAGGTGCCGAGCCTGTTGTTGCGGAACCAGCGCCACTGGCAACCGATCACTGCACCCCGTCCCTGACCGGGCGGGTTGAGGATCTGGCGATGATGACGCTGACGGTAGAGGCGCCGTGCAATGCCAATGCAGAGGTGGAATTTTCGCATGAGGGGCTTCGCTTTACCGAATATCTGGACGAGGAGGGGCGCGTAGAGGTCACTGTGCCCGCGCTGACGCGTGACGCCAAAGTTTCCGCCTACCTCGCCGAGACCTCTGCGGCGCATCTTGAATTGACCGTTCCTGAGGCGGCGCAATATCGCCGGGCGGCTCTGGTTTGGCAGGGCGCCACGGGGCTTCAGCTTCATGCGTTTGAAGAGGGCGCAGATTATGGGGACGAAGGCCATCTTTGGGCGGACCATCCCGGCGGGTTGACCCGCGCCATGGGCGGGCAGGGTGGCTTTGTCACCGTGCTGGGCTCGGTTGCGCAGGGCTATGCGGCGGATATCTATACCTTCCCGGCCTATATGATGCGCTCGCTGTCTGGCCCTGAAATGTCAATCGAGGCACATATTCTGGAAACCACCTGCAACAGCGAAATCGAAGGGGTCTTCCTGCGTGCCAATGGAAAGGACCACCCCAGGGAAATGCCGGTCCGGATCGCAGCCCCCGGCTGTGACAGTGTTGGCGAATACCTGGTGTTCAGCGACATGGCGCAAGAATTGACAATCGCTCTGAACTGACGCGGAAAGTGCAGCTTGGCAACAGGCTGCACCTCGCCACTTCTGGGGCCTGTTGCCCCCGAAACAGTTGCGGCATACTTCGCCCCAGTTGAACCGGATCGCTCAGGGGCACATCATGACATATCTGCGTGCGGCCATTGGTGCCGCACTTTTTCTCGCCATGCAGGCTGGGCAAGCTGGTGCAAACGACATCTCGTTGATTGCTCGGGATGGGGCGATGACGCTGTCCGGGAATCTTGTTGGATATGATGGCGCATTTTACCGGATCGAAACCGAATATGGCATCCTGACAGTTGACGGGTCCGGTGTGCGCTGCGAAGGGCCGGGATGCCCCAATCTGGGCCCTTATGTTGCTGATCTCGTGATCTCTGGCGCCCATGAAATGGCGTCGGTTCTGAGCCCGGCTCTGGTTGAGGGGTTTGCGCTGCGTCAGGGTTATGCATTGACCCGAGAGGAGCTGCCGGAAACCGCCCTGCGCTACACGCTTTATGAAGGCGACACCAATCAGGAAGCGGCGCGGATCACGATCCGGGCAACCTCGTCCGATGAAGGGTTTGCCGATCTGTTGGGGCATGAAGCGGATATGGTGTTGTCCCAGCGTGAAGTGACCTCGCGGGAGCGTGTCATGGCCTATGAGGCCGGGCTTGGTGACCTGACAAGCCGCCGACAGGAACGTGTGCTGGCGCTGAATGCCCTGGTTCCGATCGTATCGCCGGGCAACCCCGTGCGCCGCTTGTCCATGGCGCAGCTTGCCGCGATTTACGCGGGCAAGATTACCAACTGGAAGGAGGTTGGCGGGGAAGATGCGCCAATCACACCCTATTTGCGGGCGCGGGGTGCCGGGTTCACACCTGTGTTTGCGCGCAAAGTGATTTCGGCGCAGGGAAGCCAGATGTCCGAACGCGTTGTGTCTTTGGGAAGCGACCGGGCCGTTCTGGATGCGGTTGCGCGTGATCCGTTCGGGATCGGAATTGCCGCCTTCACCAATCCCGGCAGCAATGAGATCGTGCAGCTCTCTGGGAGGTGCGGTTTTGGTGTCGATGCCAGTGAACTGGCCATCAAGGCCGAAGATTACCCCCTGACCACGCCAATGTATCTTTACCTGCCCGAACGCCGCCTGCCGCAGGTCGGGCGGGAATTTCTGAGCTATCTGCGCAGTGATGCAGGCCAGCTGGTGATCCGCCGGGCGGGGTTTGTGGACCAGGCGATGTCCGTGGTGCCGCTGTCTCATCAGGGTGACCGACTGGCAAATGCCATTGCAATGGCTGGGGAAGAGGTGACATTGGAAGAGCTGCAACGCCTTTCCGGTTTTGTCACCCGGCAAAGCCGCCTGTCCCTGACGTTTCGATTTGAAGGCGGGTCAACGCTTCTGGATGCACCGTCGCGCTCCAATGTTCAACTTCTGGCCCGGAGCCTGGAGGCTGGGCGTTTTGATGGTCGGCGCCTGAGCTTTGTTGGTTTCTCGGACGGGCAGGGGGCTGCGGCGCAAAATCTCTCGCTTGCCCGCAAGCGCGCGGAGGCGGTGCGACAGGCCGTGCTGGCGGAAGCCGAAACTCTGGATCCCACAAGGGTGGAGACGCTGGTGGAGGCCTTCGGAGAGGCCCTGCCGATGGCATGTGACGAAACGGCCTGGGGGCGCGGTGTGAACCGTCGGGTGGAAATCTGGGTGAAGTGAGGTTGGGGGGCGTAACAGCCCGCATGTCGCGCTGCTTTGATGCGTTCCGGTTCGTGTTGGATCACAGCCGTGACTGGAAACGACTTACAGATAGCCATGCGCCCGAAAGCTGAGCTGATCCGATTTGCCAACCACAAGATGATCATGCAGCGTGATCCCCAGGGCAGATGCGGCCTGTTCCACCTGACGGGTCATCTGCATGTCGCTGTCTGACGGGGTTGGATCCCCGGAGGGATGGTTATGCACCAGGATAAGGGCCGAAGCGTTGAGCTCAAGCGCCCGTTTCACCACTTCGCGCGGATACACAGGCACGTGGTCCACCGTGCCTTGCGCCTGTTCCTCATCCGCAATCACCACGTTTTTCTTGTCGAGATAGAGCACCCGGAACTGTTCGGTTTCCCGATGCGCCATGGTGGTGTGGCAATAATCGATCAGGCTATCCCAGGAAGAAATGACATGGCGCTGCAGGATACGTGATCGGGCCAGCCGGTGGGCGGCGGCCTCTACGATCTTCAGCTCCTGAACGACTGAGGCCCCAACCCCGTGCATTTCCTGAAGTCGCGAAGCAGGGGCCGAGATGACACCGTTGAAGTCCCCAAACCGGTCCAGCAGGCGTCGTGCCAGCGGTTTGACGTCCTGACGTGGGATGGCGCGAAACAAAACCAGCTCCAGCATTTCGTAATCGGGCAGGGCCGCAGCCCCGCCTTTCATGAACCGATCCCGCAGGCGTTTGCGGTGATCCTTGATATAGGAAGGCAGGCGCCCTTTTTCCGGTTTGACCGGAACGGGGAGGGCCTCATCGCTGTCAAATAGCGTTTGGGGCATTTCGCCAAAGGAAGAGGGGCCAAAAGAAGAGGGTCGGTGCGTCATGCACCAACCCTCACATGGTTTTGGTAAAGCAATGGTTAATCGAGGGCGAAAACCCAGTGCTTTATGAGGTCATCCCGTCCCAGAAACTACGCACTTTCGAGAAGAAGTTCGAGCTTTCCGGGTTGTTTTCCTCGGACAGTTTTTCAAACTCCCGCAACAGTTCTTTCTGTTTCGAGGTCAGGTTGACCGGGGTTTCCACCGACAGTTCGATATACATGTCACCTGTGGGGCCGCCGCGCAGGCCGGGCATACCTTTGCCGCGCAGACGCATCTGACGACCGGACTGGCTGCCGGATGGGATCTTCACCCGCGACCGACCACCGTCGATGGTGGGCACTTCGATGTCCCCGCCCAGCGCGGCAGAGGTCATCGACACGGGCACACGGCAGTGCAGATGATTGCCTTCGCGATCAAAGATCGCGTGCGGCGTGACCTCGATAAAGATATAAAGATCGCCCGCTGGACCGCCGCGCAGACCGGCTTCGCCTTCGCCAGCCAGACGAATGCGGGTGCCGGTTTCAACACCTGCCGGGATGTTCACAGAAAGCGAACGTTCTTTTTCCTTACGCCCCGCCCCGCCGCAGGATTTGCACGGGTTCTTGATCATCTGCCCCATGCCCTGACAGGTCGGACAGGTGCGTTCAACGGTAAAGAAGCCCTGCTGTGCACGCACTTTACCCATGCCGGAACAGGTCGGGCACATGGTGGGTTCCGCGCCGCTTTCCGCACCGGTGCCGTCACATTCGTCACAGCTGACCGAGGTGGGCACATTGATGGTTTTCTGCAGGCCGGTGAAGGCATCTTCCAGCGAAACACGCAGGTTGTAGCGCAGGTCAGAGCCGCGTTGCGCCCGTGACCGGCCGCCGCCACGCTGGCCACCCATGAAGTCCCCAAACAGGTCGTCAAACACGTCTGAGAACGCGCTGGCGAAATCACCCTGCTGGCCATAACCGCCACCGGGACGACCCCCACCCATGCCGCCTTCAAAGGCTGCATGACCATAGCGGTCATAGGCCGCCTTCTTGTCGGCGTCCTTCAGAACGTCATAGGCTTCGTTCACTTCCTTGAACTGGGCCTCGGCGTTGGGATTGTCGGAATTGCGGTCGGGGTGCAGCTCTTTTGCCTTCTTGCGATAGGCTTTCTTGAGCTCATCTGCGGACGCGCCTTTTGCGGCCCCCAGCACCTCGTAATAATCACGTTTTGACATAGCTACTCCTTTGAGGAGGGGGCGGCCCGCCGGGGGGCGGACCTGCCCGTTACCTAAGGAGACTTACGACCGTTTGTCGTTGTCCAGATCTTCGAAATCAGCGTCGACGATGTCGTCATCCGCAGCCCGCGGGCCGTCGGCTTCTTCCGGTGCCTCTTCGCCTTCTGCTTCGGCCTGTTGCGATTTGTAGATCGCTTCGCCCAGCTTCATGGCGGCTTCGGTCACGTTCTGAACGCCCGATTTCAGTTTCTCGGCGGTGACATCCTCTTTCTCGAGGTCGTCTTTCAGCGCGGCAATGGCCAGTTCGATCGCCTCGATCGTGGTCGGATCCACCTTGTCAGCGTGCTCTTCCATCGACTTTTCGGTCGAGTGGATCAGGCTTTCGGCCTGGTTGCGCGCTTCGACAAGCTCCTTGCGCTCTTTATCGGCCTCGGCATTGGCTTCGGCGTCTTTCACCATGGCTTCGATGTCGTCATCCGACAGACCGCCCGAGGCCTGGATGGTGATTTTCTGCTCTTTGCCGGTGCCTTTGTCCTTGGCGCCCACTTCCACGATGCCGTTGGCGTCGATGTCAAAGGTCACTTCGATCTGCGGCAGGCCGCGCGGAGCCGGCGGGATGTCTTCCAGGTTGAACTGGCCGAGGATCTTGTTGTCGGCAGCCATTTCACGTTCACCTTGGAACACGCGCAGGGTCACGGCGTTCTGGTTGTCTTCCGCGGTCGAGAAGACCTGCGACTTCTTGGTCGGGATCGTGGTGTTGCGGTCGATCAGGCGGGTGAACACGCCACCCAGCGTCTCGATGCCCAGCGACAGCGGGGTCACGTCCAGAAGAACCACGTCTTTCACGTCACCCTGCAGAACACCGGCCTGAATGGCGGCACCCATGGCAACCACTTCATCCGGGTTCACACCTTTGTGCGGCTCTTTGCCGAAGAACTTGGTGACCTCTTCGATCACTTTCGGCATGCGGGTCATACCGCCAACCAGAACCACCTCGTCGATGTCGCCGGTCGAGAGACCTGCGTCTTTCAGTGCGGCCTGACAGGGTTTGATCGAACGCTTGATCAGGTCCGACACGAGGCTTTCCAGCTTGGCGCGGGTCAGTTTCATGACCATGTGCAGCGGCGCACCGTCCGAGCCCATCGAGATGAAGGGCTGGTTGATTTCAGTCTGCGAGGCCGACGACAGTTCGATCTTGGCTTTTTCAGCGGCTTCTTTCAGACGCTGCAGAGCCATCTTGTCTTTCGACAGATCGACCTGGTTTTCCTTTTTGAACTCATCGACCAGATACTGAACGATGCGCATGTCGAAGTCTTCACCACCAAGGAACGTGTCGCCGTTGGTTGATTTCACTTCGAACAGGCCGTCGTCGATTTCCAGGATGGTCACGTCGAAGGTACCGCCACCAAGGTCATAGACCGCGATGGTTTGGGTTTCGGCTTTGTCCAGACCGTATGCCAGTGCGGCTGCGGTCGGTTCGTTGATGATGCGCAGGACTTCCAGACCGGCGATTTTGCCGGCGTCTTTGGTGGCCTGACGCTGAGCGTCGTTGAAATATGCGGGCACAGTGATCACGGCCTGAGTGACGTCTTCACCCAGATAGCTTTCTGCCGTTTCTTTCATCTTGCCCAGAATGAAGGCCGAAATCTGCGAGGGCGAATATTTCTGCCCGGCAGCTTCCACCCATGCGTCGCCATTGCCACCATCCACGATGGCATAGGGCACCAGCTTTTTGTCTTTTTCGACAGCCGGGTCATTCATGTTGCGGCCGATCAGGCGCTTCACGGCGAACACGGTGTTGTCCGGGTTGGTCACGGCCTGACGTTTGGCCGATTGGCCCACAAGGCGCTCGTCGTCTTTGAAGGCAACAATCGAGGGGGTCGTGCGCGCACCCTCGGAATTTTCGATGACCCGCGGCTGCGAGCCATCCATGATGGCGACACAGGAGTTGGTGGTCCCGAGGTCAATACCAATGACTTTAGCCATGCTTCTATCCTCTTCCAGGCGATGTTGTAGGAACCGACCTTGCAAAGCATCGGCCCCTGATCCCAATTTCAAGCCGGTAACGGATCGTCCGTTCCCAGCGTCGAAGCGTATATAAGTAGGCTGATTGGGTGCTGCAAGCGTCCAAAGCGGGGGATTGGCGCAAAAAAACGAGTCATTATCAGGGTTTTGGAAAGGAAAGCGTAAGGAATGGCAGGAATGGATCTGGGGGGAGCGAAGATTTTCAAAGGGATGCTGGATGGTGACCAGCAGGCGCGCCTTGTGGATGGGGTCCGCGCTGTTGTGGCCTGCGCGCCACTGTTCCACCCGGTCACGGCATCCGGCAAGCAGATGTCGGTGCGGATGACCTCTTGCGGGCGGTTGGGCTGGGTGAGTGACCGGCGGGGCTATCGTTACGATCCTCGCCACCCGTCAGGTGTGGCTTGGCCGCCAATCCCGGACGAGGTGCTGGCGATCTGGCGCAAGGTCTCGGGCTGTGATGTGCCCCCGGACAGCTGTCTTGTGAATTTCTATGGAGAGGGGGCCAGGATGGGGATGCATCAGGATCGGGACGAGGGGGATTTCTCGTACCCCGTTGTGTCGATCAGCCTAGGGGATGACGCCCTGTTTCGCATTGGGGGCGAGAGGCGGGGTGGCCGGACGCAATCGGTCTGGTTACATTCCGGGGACGTGCTTGTGCTGGCAGGCGTGGCCCGGCTGGCCTATCACGGGATAGACCGGTTGCGTTTCGGTTCAAGTGATCTTTTGCGGGATCACGGACGGATCAATCTGACCTTGCGCGTGGTGCGATGACACTCAGATGACACTCAGCGCGGCAGGATCGAACAGCAGCCGGACAGGGCGTATGGTCCGTTTTCATGGTCAATCAGGCTGTCCAGGCCCAGCCCATAGGCCCGATCAGACATACCGTCATGACATTCTTCACGGCGCAGGGTCAGCAAAGCCTCGCCCGCCTCGTTTTCGCCACGGATCCAGAAACGATCCGCCCGCCCAACCACGCCGGTGGTCATGGTGATGAGAAAGCGTGTTTTCTCTGCGTCCATATGCTCAAGCACAAGTTCATTTTCGCCGTCTGTGAACAGATCCCAGAACGGTTCGGTCCCATAACAGGAAAGCGGCCAGGGCATTTGCCCCCAGTCCTGCCCCGGCTGGCGCATCAAGTAGCGCAGAGAGACCCATCCCGCCTGTTCACTGGCATTCACCTGTCCCCATTTCAGATCCTCGGAAACTGTCGTGACTTCGATCCCGGTCTGATCAGGGGCGAGTGTTCCGATGATCTCTGATCCGGTATCTGGCAGGGCGCGCACATTCAGAACGTCATCTGAAGTGACGTCCACAACGTCAAACAGGGCGGGCAGGGGATTGGCGGTTGCGGGCAGGGGCGCCCATCCAATCATCAGCAGGATAATCCATTTCAGTTTCAATGACGTGCTCCCCAACTGGCAGATGCGTGTTTGCGGGTGTAATTTTCCCCAAGCATCCCGATCATCAGCAATACCAGCGAAACGATGACGGGGTATGAGATGCTGGAATAATGCGGATTGTAATTCACAAAGGTAAAGCCGCGGGCCTGGTCAATGATGTGAAACAGCGGGTTCCATGTAAACATGACCAGCAGGTAAAACGGCAGTGTATTGGCTAGGAACATCTTGCCGGATGCCAGCATATTGGCGCGCGAATAGATTTGAGACGAGATCGACGTGAATTGCGGGAACCATGGTTTCAGGGCGAGGAACACCATGCCGACGCAGACCCCGGAAAACCACGCAAGGATGAACATGCCAAAGACTCCTTTGACATCATAAAACTCTACATTTCCGGTCCAGAGCTCATAGACACCGAGCACGACCACCACCGACAGGAACTGGATATATAGCGCGCTGAGGGCCGAAGAGGCGATGGAGATGAAAGTGTTCATCGGCGCATGCAGCATCATCGCGGTCGTGGGGCCGGCAGAGCCCGCAACCGCCCCCATAGATTTCACATGTGTCATGTAAAGAAAGATCCCGGACATGATGTAGAGCAGGAAATCACCTTGAATGCGGGCCGTTCGGCCAATGACCGAAAACATCAGGTAAAATACGGCCACCAGCAACATTGTCTGGAACATATTGATCAGCAGGCCGACAAGCGCGTTTGAATGGGTGGCACGCACAGAACGCACCGTGGCCACATAGATGACTTCAGCCATGGAAAGCGCCGCTTGCAGGCGCGATGAGTTCTGCTTGGTATTCTGAAACATCAGATGACCTTTTTGCCTCGGTTACACATTAATTTACCGGGGAATTCTTGCTGTTCCTTTACCTTGAAACCATAAGTGAGGAAGAAAATCATGGCAACAACGCCGATATCGCTGAATTGGCGCGTGAAAAGGAGCAGGTCTTTGGATTTTGATCGTTTGGAAGAAGTGATGCGCAGGCTGGCGCTGGAAGCCGGGGATGTGATCATGGAGATCTACAACTCGGATGATTTCGAGGTGAAATCGAAATCGGATGACAGCCCGGTCACCGCAGCGGATGAAGCAGCGGATGCGCTGATTTCCAAAGGTCTGCGCGCGGCCTTTCCGGATGTGCTTCTGGTCACCGAAGAACAGGCCGACAGCCATGGCCAGCAGGCGGATGAATTTCTGATCGTGGATCCGCTGGATGGCACCAAGGAGTTCATCCACCGTCGCGGTGACTTCACCGTGAACATTGCGTATGTCAAGGACGGCACCCCCATTCGCGGCGTGGTCTATGCCCCTGCCCGTGACCGGATGTTCTTTACCCGTGCGGATGGTCAAAGTGTCGAAGAGCTTGGTCCGTTTCGCAAGGAACACCAGGGGGATGTGAAAGAAATCCATGTCTCCACCCCTGATAATGATGCGCTGATGGTGGTGGCATCAAAATCGCATCGCGATCAGGCCACGGATGATTACATCAATAAATACAATGTGAAAGACAGCAAATCAGCAGGTTCCAGCCTCAAGTTCTGTCTGGTGGCAACCGGCGAGGCGGACCTTTACCCGCGGGTCGGGCGCACGATGGAATGGGACACTGCCGCGGGCCATGCTGTCCTGAACGGGGCCGGTGGCGCCGTGGTGCGTTTTGACGATCATTCTCCGCTGACCTATGGCAAGCCGATCTATGAAAACCCGTTTTTCATCGCCTACGCCAACGGCGTGGATCTGAAGCCAGCCTGACGGCCCTGACCCAAGAAAGCGCAGCCTTGTGAAAACCCTGATTGTCATTCCGGCCCGCTATGCCTCCACCCGTTACCCGGGCAAGGCGCTTGCCCCCTTGCGCGGGGCGAGCGGGCTGACCCGGCCTCTGGTTCAAAGAGCATGGGATGCGGCGCAGGCCGTGGCGGGGATTGATCGGGTGGTCGTGGCGACTGATGATTGTCGGATTTCGGATGTGGCCCAGGGGTTCGGTGCCGAGGTGGTGATGACCTCGTCTGAATGCCGGAACGGAACCGAGCGTTGCGCTGAGGCGCTGGATGCGCTGGGGGGGGGATATGATGTGGTGGTCAACCTGCAAGGGGATGCGCCGCTGACCCCGCATTGGTTCGTCGAAGATCTGGTGCAGGCCATGGTGGATCACCCGGCCGCCGAGGTGGCCACCCCGGTTCTGCGTGCAGACGGGCGGGCGCTTGCGGGTTTTCTGGAAGACCGCCGCGCGGGGCGGGTTGGTGGCACAACCGCTGTGTTCGGTGCCGAGGGCAAGGCGCTTTATTTCTCGAAAGAAGTGATCCCCCATACCGATGGAGCCGAGATTGCCGCAGATGCGCCAACGCCTGTGTTCCACCATGTGGGGGTCTATGCCTATCGCCCGTCGGCGCTGGCCGCCTATCCGCGCTGGGCACCCGGTCCGCTGGAAATGCTGGAGGGGTTGGAGCAGCTGCGTTTTCTGGAACGCGAACGCCCGGTCCAATGTGTTGAAATGCAGGCGCGTGGGCGAGAGTTCTGGGAACTGAACAACCCGGAAGATGTTCCGCGTATTGAACGGATCCTGAAGGCGATGGGGGTCGAATAGGACGTCAGGGGGAATACTTGCCCAATTCCCCCCTGGATAGGGTGCGAAGGGTGTCGCATACAGTGTTTCCGTGCCAACTGTTGCAAATGCCGCCATTCTGCCGCGTAAGTATGACACAGGCGTAAACAACAGGTTACAAATCAAGCGGGTGAAGGTTATTGTTAATGAAAATGCGGTTTAGTGTATCGCGACTGTTAAACGGGTTGGAAAGCCTGGCGGGCAGATCGATATGCACAGGTGTAAAATGAGTGGGACAGCTATGAAACGGAAAGTCACGAAGGCCATTTTTCCAGTCGCAGGCTTGGGGACGCGCTTCCTGCCCGCAACGAAATCCATTCCGAAGGAAATCATGACTTTGGTGGATCGACCGCTGATCCAATACGCCATTGACGAAGCCAGGGCCGCCGGGATCAAGGAATTCATCTTTGTCACGTCACGCGGCAAAGGGGCTTTGGAAGACTATTTCGACATTTCCCCCGTGCTTGAGCAGGAGCTGCGCAAGAAAAACAAGGATGAGCTGCTTGAGGTGCTGAAAGACACCAATATGGACAGCGGTGCGATTGCTTATATTCGTCAGCACAAGGCGCTGGGCCTTGGCCATGCGGTTTGGTGCGCGCGCCGGTTGATTGCCAATGAACCTTTTGCCGTCATCCTGCCCGATGACGTGATCGCGGCCGAAAAACCCTGTTTGCAGCAGATGGTTGAAGCCTATGAGGAAACCGGCGGCTGCATGGTTGCAGCGATGGAAGTGCCGCCTGAAAAAACCTCTTCTTATGGTGTGCTTGATATCAAGGAAGATCACGGCAGCCTCGTCTCGACCCGCGGGATGGTAGAGAAGCCGGCGATGGAAGATGCGCCCTCCAACCTGGCCGTAATTGGCCGCTATATCCTGACGCCAGATGTGCTGCGCAGCCTGAACAAGATGAAAAGTGGCGCAGGCGGGGAAATCCAGCTGACCGATGCCATTGCAGAAGAACTGAACCAGCAACGGGATGTCTTCGGCTACCGGTTCCGGGGGCAGCGATATGATTGCGGCTCCAAGGCCGGGTTCCTGCAGGCGACCGTTGCCTTCGGTCTGGCCCGTGAAGAGCTGCGCGAGGAATTTTCGGGGTATCTGAGCGATCTGGTTGCCCAGCAAAAAGCGGCTGAGTGAGTTTGAATGACAGGTGGCGCATCTAGCCTGTGGTCTGCCTATCGGATGCGCCTCAAGCGCCGTCGCCTGTTGTTTCGCTCCCTCCGATCACGTCGGCAGCTGACGCCCGTCATGGATCGGACGGGGCAGATCCGGCCCGGGCAGATCCTGTCTTTCACCACGTTGCGCAATGAAATCGCGCGCCTGCCCTTTTTCCTGTCCCATTATCGCAAGATGGGGGTCGATCATTTTCTGATCGTCGCGAATGACTGTGATGATGGCAGTGTCGCCTTTCTGGCGGATCAACCGGATGTGTCTCTCTGGCAAGCCGATGACAGCTACAAGGCGGCGCGGTTTGGCGTTGACTGGTTGACCTGGCTGCAATTTCGCCACGGCCACGGGCATTGGTGCCTGACGGCGGATGCGGATGAGCTGTTGATCTACCCCCACTGGGACACGCATGACCTTAAGGACCTGACCCATCATCTGGATCGGACAGGAGCAGTGGCGCTGGGGGCGCTGATGCTGGATCTGTATCCCAAGGGGGCCATCGGGCAGGGCGAATACCGTCCGGGGCAGGATCCGACCGAGGTGATCGAGTGGTTTGATCCGGGACCTTATCGCTGTCAGCGCCAGCCCAGAATGCAGAACCTCTGGGTGCAGGGGGGGGCGCGTGAACGGGTGTTTTTTGCGACGCAACCGGCGCGAGGTCCGACGTTGAATAAGCTGCCTCTGGTCAAATGGAACCGACGCTATGCCTATGCCAATTCGTCGCATTCCTTGCTGCCACCGCAGATGAACCTGCAATGGGATGGACCTGAAAGTGTGTCCGGCGATTCCCGTTTGTCCGGGGTGTTGCTGCACACGAAATTCCTTCCCGGCGTGCTTGACCGTTCATCTGAGGAGAAGGGGCGCAAGGAACATTTCGGCCAACCCGACCAGTTTGACGCCTATTACAATCAGGTGGTCGCCGCCCCGGACCTGTGGTGTGATCGCTCCGTACGGTATCAGGGCTGGCAGCAATTGGAGGCCCTGGGGCTGATGTCATCCGGAAACTGGGACCCCGGCAAAAACGATGTGTTCTAAAGAGTTTACCGTCAGATCTGTCACATGTATGGATTATTTTAAGGCATTGTTCGTGAAATGCGATCAATATGGGTAGGATAGCGGTATCTGTTGTCCCGAAACCAGCGTGGTTTCATGGGATGTGTGGCGGGATAAAATAGGCAGGATACGGGATTGGGCGTCTGGACATCATATCGCCTGCGGTTGAAGCGTAAGCATCGAAAGCTACGTGCATTTCGCAAGAGACGTGAGCTGAGTGAGGTTGAGAACCGCACACGGGCCATTCGTCCCGACGATATTCTTGTTTTTTCCACCCTGCGGAATGAACGCATCCGTCTGCCCTATTTTCTGAAATATTACCGTGACCTCGGGGTCAGCCACTTTCTGATCGTCGATAACGGGTCGGATGATGGTGGGCGGGAATACCTGGCCGAACAGGAAGATGTTTCGATCTGGAGCACCGATGCCAGCTACAAGAAATCCCATTTCGGGGTGGATTGGCTGAACTGGTTGCAATGGAAATATGGTCATGGCCATTGGACGCTGGTTGTCGATCCGGACGAGTTTCTGGTTTATCCCTTCTGCGATACCCGCCCCCTGCGCGCGCTGACGGATTGGCTCGATAGTTCCGGGGTGCGATCTTTTGGGGCGATGCTGCTGGATATGTATCCAAAAGGGCAGTTGGATGCGCAGCCATACCGTGCGGGGCAGGATCCGTTTGAAATTGCCTGCTGGTTTGACAGTGGCAACTACATGATCAAGAAAAATCCCTATTACGGGAACCTCTGGATCCAGGGGGGCGCGCGCACCCGTGCCTTTTTCCGCGATGATCCGGCCAATGCGCCGGCCCTGAACAAGATCCCGTTGGTGAAATGGGATCGCGCCTATGCCTATCTCAGTTCGACCCATACAATCCTGCCACGTGGTCTTAATCAGGTTTATGACGAATGGGGTGGGGAAAAGGCGTCGGGCTGCTTGCTGCATGCCAAGTTTCTCGACACGTTCAGCGCAAAGGCCGAAGAGGAGCTCAAGCGCCGCCAGCATTACGCCGGTGGGCATGAATACCGCGCGTATCACCAGCACATGAAGGACAACCCGGATTTGTGGTGCAAGTGGAGTGAGAAATATATCAACTGGCGACAGCTGGAAATTCTCGGGATCATGTCGAAGGGGAACTGGGCATGAAGCTTGGGGTTGTCATGTTGGTGCACGACACGCTGGACCGCGCCGAGCAGCTGGTGCGCCACTGGTCTGCCCATGGCTGTCCGGTTGTGATCCACGTGGATAAACGCGTCAAGCGCCGCACCTATGCCGGGTTTGTCAATGCGGTGCGGGATCTGGAAAATGTGCGATTCTGTGGGCGGCACAAATGCGAATGGGGCACCTGGTCACTGGTGGGCGCCAGCCAGACCGCGTCTGAGCTGATGTTGAAAAGTTTCCCGGATGTCAGCCATGTGTTTCTGGCCTCGGGATCCTGTCTGCCGCTGCGCCCGGTTCCGGAGATGCTGCGCTATCTCGAAGCCCGGCCGCGCACCAACTTCATCGAAAGTGTCACCACCGAGGATGTTCCGTGGACGGTTGGGGGGCTCGACCATGAACGGTTCACCTTGCGGTTTCCCTTCTCCTGGAAACGTCACCGCTGGCTGTTTGACCGGTATGTCGCCCTGCAGCGCAAGCTGAGGTTCAAACGCAAGATCCCGGACGGGCTGGTCCCTCATCTTGGCAGTCAATGGTGGTGCCTCACGCGAAGGACCCTGTCCGAGATCCTGAATGACCCGGATCGGGAAACCTATGACCGGTATTTCAAGAAGGTCTGGATCCCCGATGAAAGCTACTACCAGACTTTGGTGCGCCTGCATTCGACCGATATCGAAAGCCGGTCCCTGACCCTGTCGAAATTCGACTATCAGGGCAAGCCGCATATCTTTTACGATGACCACCTGCAGCTTTTGCGCCGGTCAGACTGTTTTGTTGCGCGCAAGATCTGGCCTAAGGCAGAAAAGCTATATGACAGTTTTCTGTCGGATGCGGCGGCCATCATGACCGGGGCCGAACCAAATCCGGGTAAGATTGACCGGATCTTCTCCAAGGCGGTGGAGCGGCGCACCCGGGGCCGCCCCGGCCTGTTCATGCAGAGCCGTTTCCCGCGAATGGGGTTTGAAAACGGTTTGACCGGAACGCCTTATGCGATCTTTGAGGGCTTTACTGAGGTGTTCGAAGAGTTCGAACCCTGGTTGGAGCGCACCATAGGTGGGCGGGTGCATGGGCATCTCTATGACAAGGAAAGGGTCCAGTTTTCCGAAGGGCAACGGGATTTCAGCGGTGCCCTGACCGACAGCGCGACGCTGCGCGATTATAACCCCCGGGCGTTCCTGACCAATCTTGTCTGGTCCACCCGGGGCGAACGGCAGAGCTTTCAGTTCGGACCGGCGGACAATCAGGCCATCAGCTGGGATGTGGCCAAGGACCCCAACGCCTATATCAGCGTGATTTCCGGCGCCTGGGCTGTGCCTTTGTTTCATTCGTCCCGCAATTTCACCGATATTCGGCGCGAAGCCGCCCGATTGCAAAAGATCGAAAGCGATCACATCGACATCCTGCGCTCGGGATATGCGCGTGCGCGGGTGCGGATCTGGACCTTGGCGGAGTTCGTGCAAAACCCGATGGAACCCTTGCAGCTGATCCTGGACGAGATCGGAGGGCGCATGAATACACGCCTGACCGAAGTGCCGAATCTCAAACGGCTTGATGGCTTTGGGCAGTTTTTGCAAAATCTCAAAAACCAGGGGATGCAACCTTACCTGATGGGCGACTATCCTTCTGGCGCGGACCCGCAGACCCCGACACGGGACACACGGAAACCCTATTTGATTAAGTAACCCAAGCGGGTTGAACGGGCAGGCAGATGGCACGAAAATTCGATTGCTTCATTATTTTTGCAGAAATGCGCACCGGATCCAATTTCCTGGAAAGCAACCTGGATCAATATCCCGGCCTGAAATGTTATGGAGAGGCATTCAACCCCTATTTTATGGTCTCGCCCAAGACGGACAGCCTGTTTGGTGTCTCCACCCGTGAACGCGATCGCGATCCGATGAGGCTTCTGGAGGCGATGAAAGAGGGCACGGATGGCATCCCCGGATTTCGGTTTTTCCACGACCATGACCCCCGTGTATTTGAGGCACTGATTGATGACCCTCGCTGTGCCAAAGTTGTGCTGACCCGAAATCACGTGGAAAGCTATGTGTCGCGCCGAATTGCCAATGAAACCGATCAGTGGCAGCTCAATAACGTGAATGATGTGATCAAGAAGCGCGCGCGCTTTCTTGGGTGGGAGTTTGAGCGGCTGTATTACCGGATGAAGGATTTCCAGCTGACCATCAAGGGCCGGTTGCAGCGCAGCGGTCAGACCGCGTTCTATATCGACTATAATGACGCGCAGGATCTGGATGTGGTCAATGGGCTTGCGCGCTATCTGGGGGAAGAGCACCAGCTGTCCGCCTTTTCCGGGAAGTTCAAGAAACAAAACCCCGAGACCATCGAAGACAAGGTCACCAACTTTGATATGGTGGAGCAGACCGTTCAGCGGATAGATATTTTTGATCTTTACCGTATCCCGAATTTTGAAACCGGGCGGCCGCCCGCGGTGACCACCTATGTGTCATCTGACGCCATGCGGGCGGTTTTCATGCCGATCAAGGGTGCGCCAGCGGCAAGCATCGTGCATTGGATGAACAGCTTTGGCGACACATCCACGGATTTTACCCAAAAAGCGTTACGGCAATGGAAGCGCCAGCATAAGGGCCACAGGACGTTCACCGTTTTGCGCCACCCGGTTGCGCGGCTGCATACGGTGTTCTGCCGACATCTTGTTGCCGAGGGACCGGAGACATATCACGAGATCAAGGCGGCTCTCCGGCAGAGCTATGGGGTTGATCTGCCGGATGGGGCGCCTGATGAGCGTTGGACGCTGGAAGAGCATAAACGGGTGTTTTCCCAGTTCATTGATTTTGTCGACCGGAACCTGAAGGGGCAAACCGGTATCCGGGTGGACGCGGCCTGGGCATCGCAGACGGCGGTGGTGCAGGGGTTTGCGGGGTTTGCCCTGCCGGACCACCTGCTACGAGAGGACCAGCTGACGCAAGGTTTGCGCGGTCTGAAAGATGAATTGGGCATTGGCGACAGCCCTTTTCCCGAGCCGGAACAGGCTGACCTGCCTTTCGCTCTGGCGCAGGTCTATGACACGGATCTGGAACAGAAGCTGCGCAAAACCTACCAGCGCGATTACATGATGTTCGGCTTCAAACCCTGGGGGAAATGATCCGAAGGGAACAGGGCCCGCAGGGTTGCGGGCCTGCATGATCTTGCCGAACTTCCCTGAAATTGTGCCTTATGCGGCCTTGTTGGACAGGCTGTCGGTCAATAGCGCGTGCAGTGTTGCCGAATCGTTGTTGGCGCGCAGCTTTGTGCAGATGGACTGATCGCGCAGGGTGCGCGACACCAGTGCCAGTGCCTTAAGGTGATCCACGCCGCTGTCTTCCGGTGCAAACAGCGCAAAAATCAGGTCCACTGGCTGCTTGTCGACAGAGTCAAAATCAAACGGTTTTTCAACGCGGATAAAGCAGCCGACCACGCGTTCGAGGCCGGTCATCCGGGCATGCGGCAGTGCAACACCATGCCCCACGCCGGTTGGCCCAAGCGTTTCGCGTTCCTGCAACGCGGAAAAAGCACCACTGGCGTCGAGCTGGTAATTCGAGGCTGCGATCTCTCCAAGCTCTTGAAACAAGCGCTTTTTTGAAGACAGATTCGTCAGGACCTTGACGGCCGAGGGTTGAAGTATGCTCGAAAGCTCCATCAATTTTACTCCCCGCCCGTCAAGAATGCGGGCGGTTTACGCGTTGTTTTGTGGGTCGACCCAGCCAATATTGCCGTCATCACGGCGATAGACCACGTTCACCCCTTCGGTTTTCTCATTTCGGAACACCAGAACCGGGGCATGCGCCAACTCCATCTGCATGACCGCTTCGCCAACGGACAACGACGGGATCCGTGTTTCCATTTCAGCGATGATCATGGGCTCGAGCTGAGCGTTGTCGGCTTCTTCCGGACCTTCCTCTGATGCAAGGATATAAGAGGAGCCACCGAAAACTTCAACCGGGTCCACGCGGTCACGGTGATGATCTTTCAACCGGCGCTTGTAACGGCGCAGCTGCTTCTCCATTTTCTCGGTGCATTGGTCGAAAGCGGAGTAGATTTCCGTTGCGTGCCCCTTGGCTTGTGCGGTCAGGCCGGTGGAGAGGTGGACGGTGGTTTCGCATACAAATTCATGTGCGTTTTTCGAGAAAACCACCTGAGCGTCAGTCGGGCGTTCAGCATATTTCTGAACAACACCGCCCAGCTCATCTTTCACGTGAACTTGCAGGGCATCGCCGATGTCGATTTGCTTACCGCTGATTTGATATTGCATCCTACCTCCTATGGTATTTGCAGGTTACAACTGGCCCGGCCCCCGGATGGGACAGGGCGGAAATTCATATTTTTTGCAGAAAATGGGGCGCCGTTTTGCGGTGCCGGTCTGGGTGCATGCCCTGTTTTCAAGGCGGCACGACGAAGAGTCGTATTGTCTTTCATCCCCACCATTCGATGCCACATCGCCGGGGGTGTCAAGCAGATCGCTGGAATTTTGTCAGGTATTCGGTCAATTGATTGAAAAATTATGCCCGAGGTAAACACGCTTGACGTTTTCATCCTGCACCACCTCATCTGTGGTGCCATTCATCAGCATATGGCCATCATGCAGGATGTAGGCGCGATCGACGATTTCAAGCGTTTCGCGGACATTGTGATCCGTGATCAGCACCCCGATGCCGCGATCTTTCAGGTCATGCACAAGGCTGCGAATCTCGCCAACGGCAATGGGATCCACACCGGCAAAAGGCTCATCGAGCAAAAGGTATTTGGGATTGGCGGCCAGAAGGCGGGCGATTTCCACCCGACGACGTTCGCCCCCGGACAGGGCAAGGGCAGGGGCCTGACGCAGGTGGCTTATTGAAAACTCGTTCAAAAGCTCTTCCAGACGCTCGCGTCGCTTGTGTTGCCCCTGGGTCGAGATTTCGAGGATCGACATGATATTGTCTTCGACATTCATGCCGCGAAAAATCGACATTTCCTGCGGCAGGTACCCGATCCCGTATTTGGCACGGCGATACATCGGCAGCAGCGTGACATCGCGCCCGTCAATGGTCACCTGGCCGGCCTCTGGCGTGACCAGCCCGGCAATGGAATAAAATGTGGTGGTCTTGCCGCAGCCATTCGGCCCAAGCAGGGCAACCACTTCCCCCCGGTTCAGTTCAAGGGTCACATCGCGGATCACGGTTTTCTTGCGATAGCTTTTGCGCAGCCCGGTGACGCGCAACCCCTGCTGATCGTCCGGCTTGTCCGCTTGGGTGCCATTATCTACCGCAAGCTCTGGCATCAGTTTCCCCCGGTCTGAATGATGGACTTCACATTGCCATCCATGATGCCGGTGCCGGTGTTCAGATCAACGGTCAGTGTGTCTGAGGAAAGGGCATTGTTGCCCTGGGTCAGCAGGACATTCCCGGTCATCACAACCCGCCCGTTGTCGATTGTATAGGTGGCCTGATTGGCCTCTGCCGCCTCAGCGCCATTGACCAGGATCACATTTCCGCTGGCAAACAGTCGGGAAATCTCTCCGGTGCTGTTCGCGCCGGTCGCATATTCCACACGCACCTGACCGGCAGACAGGCGCATGTCGCCCTGGCCCACTTTGACATTGCCCTTGAAAATGGCCGTGCCATCAGCCTGGTTCACCTGAAGCTGGTCTGCGGAGACTTCGATCGGGAGCGAGCTGTCATGTTTGAGGCCGCCAAACGCGATCTGCGATTGTGCCATCGCATGCCCCGCCGCCAGCAGCGATATCAGGACGGTAAGTGACTTAACCAAATTCAGCACTATTCAACTCCCTTTTCTGGGGGATGATATATCAGTTTTACACCATCTTGAAATACCAGAAGATAGCTTCCGGATTGATGGCCCTGTTGTGAAATTCGGGCCCGCCCGGCAGTGAGTGTTCCAAACGGTCCCTCGGCGGAAACCGGTGTTTTTGAACGAATATCGGTTGCGTCGATTGACGCGGTCAGCGCATCGGTGTGAATGGTGTAATCCGTTGATGTCAAAAGGGTTACGCCGCCACTGAGGTCGATAAGATTTTCAGCGCCGTTGATCAATGCGTGCTGTGCGTCAATTTTCACATTGGCGCCATCCGGTGTTTCGATCCGCGCTTTCATCTCCTGGGCGGAGAAGGTGTTCTCACTTTCCGGGATGGCACTTTTTGCGGAAAAGGTGATGGCGGCCCCATCTCGGGTGACCGAGGAAAACGTTGGCTCGGCGATTTTTTCCTCTCGCATGATCGCATCCAGATCTATGCGCGCATAGCTCAGCGACTTGGTCGGGTCGATGGATTTCGAGATCAGGAAGATGGTGGAGAGCAGCCCAAGCGCAATCAGTGGCAGAAGAACTTTCAGCCAGGCAACCATGCGTGAATAACTGTTGTTATAAGAGGGCATTCCACGTCCTTTCCCCTCCTATCTAGCAACTTCACGCCCGTTGCCAAGGTCATGTCCGCATTCCGCCGCGCTTTCTGCCGGTTTCATTTGATGAAACAGACCCGCGGGGCGGTGTGCCTTAGAACAGCGACAGAAAGATGCGGAGCAGCACAATCCACATGGGGATTGCCAGGGCGGCCACCGGCAGGATCCACCAGCCCGAGATCAGGCGGCGATCCCCAATGGTGCGTCTTCCGGGTTTGGTCCTGGGTTTCGGCATTGCGAGAGCTGCAATCTGCGTCATGAGGAAAATCCCTGTAACTGTCACATGAAAGCAGTAGGGCAGAAAAGGGTTAACAAAGCCTCACCGGTGAGGCTTTTTCCAGCAAGATTATCAAGAAGGGCGTGCCGCCCCGACCGGGTCTAATGGGCGAAGATGTCCTGTTCCGGCCAACCTGCCAGATCAAGTTGTGCGCGCATCGGCAGAAAATCAAAGCAGGCCTGAGCCATTTCTGTGCGCCCTTCGCGTGCCAGGCGCGCGTCCAGCTCTTCTTTCAGACGGTGCAGGTAAAGCACGTCCGAGGCAGCATAGTCGAGCTGCGCGTTGCTCAGCTCTTCCGCGCCCCAGTCGCTCATCTGCTGCTGTTTGGAAATATCCACCTTCAGCAGCTGATCCAGAAGGTTTTTCAGCCCGTGCCGATCCGTATAGGTGCGCACCAGTTTCGAGGCGATCTTGGTGCAATAGACCGGTGCCGTGACCACGCCAAAGGCATTCAGCATGGCGGCGATGTCAAACCGGCCGAAATGAAAGATTTTCAGCACATTGGGGTTGGTCAGCATACGTTCCAGGTTGGGGGCAGAGGTCTGACCCTTCTCGATCTGAACCAGGTGCGCGTTGCCATCCCCCCCGGACATCTGCACCACACACAGCCGGTCGCGGTGCGGGTTCAGCCCCATGGTTTCACAGTCGATGGCCACCACCGGCCCAAGATCCAGCCCATCCGGCAGGTCACGTTTGTAAAGCGTGTTGGTCATGTCAGCCCTCAAATGCCCAAGAAAACACCTGTCCTACCTAGCGGTTTTTGGGGGAGGAGTGAAAGGGGGAAAGCGGGGTTATTTTCCGTAGTAGAGCCCAACCACATGGCGGGCCTCGGCAAAGAACAGCCAGCGCCCAACCGCAATCCCCACAAGGTGCAGCAGGAAGGCCACCGCGCTGACCAGATGCCCGGCAGGCAGTGCCAGCAGCGCGATTGCGGGCAGAATGCCGATCAGAACTGCGGCGATCTTGCGCAGCTTCTCTGCATGTTTGCGGCCAACCCGGTGGATCATTTCATCCATGACATAGTTGCGGGCGGTGTGGGCGCTTTCATACATTCGGACCTTGCCGATAGTGCCCAGCCCGGTGGCGCTTTCCATCGTGTCCGCCCCGTCTGCTTCGCGCCGGTCCCCCTCGCGCCACATCCAGACCATGACACCCGTCAACGCCAGCAGAAGGAGGCCCGCAAACAGGCTCTGCCCTGCCAATAGTGCCCCGCCAGCAAGTGCGTGCAACAGAAACATCACCGGCACGATCGGCTGATGCCAGCGCGGGATCGTGCGCAGCTGGGCATAGATCATCGAAGTGGTGAACACCGTGACCAGTGCCGAGAGTGACCCGATTGCACCAAGCGGGCCCAGATTGGTATCAAGGAAAACACGGCCAAACCCCACTGGCGCAAACAGGAGCAGCGTCAGGACGGCGGTGCACCCCTCGCGCGACAGCCAGCTGCTCCGCCACTGGCTGAAAGCATAGATAGCGTTTTTCTTGTTGCCGAGGTGAAAGGTCGAGGCCAGCAACCCGCCCACCGCCAGCGCATAAGCCAGCACAAAAAAGGCCAGGGCCGTGCCCCCCCGAACGGAAGGAATGTCCAGCCCCAGGAAGGCAAGAAGGCCAAAGCCCAGACCGGACAGGGTGGTGAAAAGGATAACGCTGGGTGCGGGATGCATCAGATACGCTCCAAAGCTTTGTCGAGCCAGCCAAGGAAGCCCTTGGGTTCATCTTCGGTCACGGGGGAAAGGGCCGGTGTGTCCAGCCGGTCTTTCAGGCGCGGTGGCAGGTATTTGTTCACCGGTTTGTTGCCCTGATCCGGCATCAGGTCAAACCCGCCGCGCTCAGCCACCAGTTTCGAGACATCGGATGTCGGATCCCCCAAATCACCGAAATGCCGCGCGCCTGCCGGGCAGGTGCGCACACAGGCGGGCACCCGGTCCTCTTCCGGCAGGTTTTCATTATAGATCCGATCCACGCAGAGGGTGCATTTCTTCATGATCCCGGCGTCTTGATCCAGTTCGCGCGCGCCATAGGCGCAGGACCAGGCGCAAAGACCGCAGCCGATGCAGCGGTCTTCGTTGACCAGCACAATGCCATCCTCGGCGCGTTTGTAGCTGGCCCCGGTCGGGCAGACCGTCACACAGGGGGCATCTTCGCAATGCAGGCAGGATTTGGGGAAATGCACGGTCTGGGCGGCGCCATTTTCGGGTTGAACCTCATAGCTGAAAACGCGGTTCAGAAACGTGCCTGACGGATCGGCGCCATAGGCATCGACATCCGAAAGCGGCGCGCCATAATTCTGCGTGTTCCAGCCTTTGCAGGCGGTGACGCAGCCGTGACATCCAACGCATGTGTCAAGATCAATGACCAGACCCAGCTTTTTCTGAGTGGTGGTGGGCAAACAGGTCATCAGATCTTCCTCGCAACAACATGCGGGCCCTTGCCCACCGGAGATTTGATCGGCGGATGAGCAGGCTGCGCTTCTGCCGGCTTCGGGTCGGCCTTGCGGATCTTCACCCGCAGGTCAAACCAGGCGGCTTGCCCTGTAATAGGGTCTGAATTGGCCCATCTCATCCCGTCCCCTTTGGGGGGCTGAAGTTCGTGGATGAGGTGATTGAGCAGAAAGCCTTCGCGGGCTTCCGGGGCATTTTCATCCAACGCCCAGGTCCCTTTGCGTTTGCCAATCGCGTTCCAGGTCCAGACCGTGTTTTCATTGAGGGCAGCGTGATGGGCCACCGGGACCGTTATGGTGCCATTGACCGAGCTGACCTCGGCGTAGTCGCCCTGTTTGAACCCGTTAGCTTCCCAGATCTTGGTGGGCAGATAAAGGTAGTTCTTGCCGGTGATCTGCCGCAGCCACGCATTCTGTGTGCCCCATGAGTGATACATGTGCATCGGGCGCTGGGTCAGGGCGTGGATCGGGTATTCCTCAATGTCCACATTGCCATCCTCAAATGGTTCATACCAGATCGGCAGCGGGTCCATGGTCTGGCGGACCCTTGTGCGCAGGTGCTCTGGCGGCTGGATGTCACCATGCCCCTCGGCGGCAATCTGAAATTTACGCATTGGTTCGACATACAGGTTGAACACATAAGGCGCTTCGGCATCAAAAATGCCGCGGGCGACGGCCCATTCCTGATAGGCTTTGTTCCAGGGTTTATAGAACGCCGCTTCGTCTGGCACATGGGAAACCCAGAAACCGCCATTTTCGATATATTTGTCGATTTGGGCTGGATTAGGCTCTCCTCGCCCGTCGCCATCGCCGTTTTTGCCCCGGAACCCGGCCAGCGGGCCAACGCCCGGTCGACGCTCATGGTTCACGATGTAATCGGCGTAATCTTTGTATTTTGCGCCGCCGTCTTCATCCACAAACCCGGGCAGGCCGAGCTTGGCGCCCAGCTGGATCAACGCGGTCTGAAACCCGCGCACATCCCGGTCGGGCTCAACCACTGGCCAGCGAATGGCATCCGCCGCACCATCGGCCTCACAAATCGGGCGATCAAGCAGCGAGATGCAGTCATGGCGCTCCAGATAGGTCGTGTCCGGCAGGATCAGATCCGCATAGGCCACCATTTCCGAGCTATAGGCATCGGAATAGATGATGCGCGGGATCACATAATCGCCGTTTTCATCCTTGTCGGTGAGCATCCGCATCACCTCGGATGAGTTCATTGACGAGTTCCACGCCATATTCGCCATATACATGAACAGCGTGTCGATCTTGTATGGATCACCGGCATGGGCGTTTGAAATCACCATATGCATCAGGCCATGCGCCGAAAGCGGGTTTTCCCAGGTGAATGCCTTGTCGATGCGCTTGGCGTTGCCGTCCTCATCCAGCAGAAGGTGTTCCGGCCCCAGCGGATAGCCCAGATGGGGGCCGTCAAGCGGCTGTCCGGGGGTGACGCCCGCATGAGGCTTTGGGTGTGCCTCTGGCGGTTTGGGGTAGGGCGGTTTGAAGCGGAACCCGCCGGGCACCTCAACCGACCCCAGCAGGATTTGCAGCAGGTGCAGCGCGCGACAGGTCTGGAACCCGTTTGAATGGGCTGAAATACCGCGCATGGCATGGAACGCCACCGGGCGGCCAATCATCTTGTCGTGTTTTTGCCCCTTCCAGTCCGTCCAGGGCTGATCGAGCACGATCTCTTCCTCAAAGGCGACACGGGCCAGTTCGGCGGCAATAGACCTGATTTTGGCGGCGTCAATGCCGGTCCGCTCTGCCACGGCTTCGGGCGCATATTCTGCGCTCAGATACCGTTCCGCAATCAATTGGAACACGGTGCGATGGGTGATGTCACCCTCGACCATCTGCGCGGCGAGATTGGGGGTGACGCCTGGGCAGTCATAGTCCATCAACTTGCCGCTGTCGCGGCAGATCACCTGTGGCTTGCCGCTGGATCCCCGGACAAACAGCCCCTTTTCAGGCGAGTTAGGGTCTTCATCAATGATGAAACCCGCATTGGTGTAGCGTGCCAGATAGGCCAGGTCGACCTGCCCTGCGCGCAGCAATTCGTGCATAAGGGCCATGATGAACAGCCCATCCGTGCCCGGTGTGATACCCACCCATTCATCCGCCACCGCGTTATAGCCTGAGCGGATCGGGTTCACGCCAATCACCTTGGCGCCGCGGTCTTTCAGCTTGCCCAGCCCGATCTTGATCGGGTTGCTGTCGTGGTCTTCGGCCACGCCAAACAGCATGAACAGCCGGGTGCGCTCCCAGTCGGGCTGGCCGAATTCCCAGAAGGCGCCACCCATTGTATAGATGCCGGCCGCGGCCATATTGACCGAACAAAACCCGCCATGGGCCGCGTAGTTCGGGGTGCCATAGGCCTGGGCAAACCAGGACGTAAAACTTTGTGACTGATCGCGCCCGGTGAAAAACGCCAGTTTCGAAGGGTCTTTTTCGCGCAGCGGGGCCAACCAGCCAGCCGCGATTTCAAGCGCCTCTTCCCAGCTGATCTCCTCGAACTCGCCAGATCCGCGTTCCCCCACGCGCTTCAGGGGCGCGCGCAGGCGCGAGGGTGCGTAATGCTGCATGATCCCCGAAGATCCCTTACCGCACAGAACGCCCTGATTGACAGGGTGGTCCCGGTTCCCTTCGATATAGGCGACCTGGCCGTTTTTCATGTGCACATTGATTCCACACCGGCAGGCGCACATGTAACAGGTGGTCTTGCGCACCTCATCGGATACGGCAGGTGAGGTGTCGATCTGGGGTTGGTCGAGCTTGGGCATACTGTCCTGTCGCTGGCTGGTATGATCAGTTTCGGGTTTCGCGAGCGTCAACTGTCTGACCCGCTTTTGCTGTCGGTTCTGAACCCAACCAGCAGGACCCCGCTCAGTGTAGGGCCAGATGGAAATCGGAAATAGGACCAGTGTCAATCTTTTTACCTGATCTGAAGATGTTGCGTGGTGCAGCTTCAGGCATGTATTGCCAAACCTGCCGGGTGCTCCTACCGTTCTGCCATGGATTACGAAAACATCATTGATGCCGAGACCTGGGCGTTCATACGCAAGACGGAAGACTATTATCCGCCGGATGCGATTGACCTGACGATTGCGGAGCAGAGATCTATCTATGACCGCATGTGCCGGGCCTTTTTTGAGGGCTACCCGGAGGGGGTCTCGGCGCATGACGCAATGGCCGATGGCGTGCCGGTTCGAATTTACGAAGCGGCCCCCGTTTCGGGAACGGTGGTTTATTTCCATGGTGGCGGGTTTGTGGTCGGCGGGTTGGAAAGCCACGATGATGTCTGCGCTGAAATCTGTGCCCGGACCGGGTTGCGTGTCGTTTCTGCGGATTACCGGCTATGCCCGGAACATACCCATCCGGCAGCCTATGAAGATGCACTGTCTGTGGCGCGATATGCGTCTCTAACATGGCCGGGAGTGACTGTTCTTGCCGGGGATAGTGCGGGTGGAAACCTTGCAGCAGCCGTCGCCCATACCCTGCGTCGGGAGGTCCCGCTGGCCGGTTTGGTGATGATCTATCCCGGACTTGGTGGGGATATGACAAAAGGGTCCTATCTGGCACATGCGAGCGCCCCGATGCTGACGCTTGAGGATGTGAAGTTTTACGCGACGCTGCGCCATGGGACACAGGATTTTCCCGATGATCCCACCGCATCCCCGCTGCGGGACAAGGACTTTGCCGATCTGCCGCCCACCTATGTCGTAACGGCGCAATGTGATCCGCTTTCGGATGATGGGCGGGCGTATTGCGATGCTGTCCGCGATGCGGGTGGGCGTGCCGTTTGGCGTGAAGAGGAGGGGCTGGTGCATGGCTATTTGCGTGCCCGCACCAGCGTTGCGCGCGCCGGGCGGAGTTTTGACCGGATTATCGCCGTGCTGACTGCATTTTCACAGGGAAAATGGTCGTTCTAACCTTTTCCCCCGCCCCGTGCTGGCTTAGATTGACGTGCAGGATCCAGTCAGAGATCGCGCGAAAGACGGGCAGAAGGGCAGGCCATGTTGCCTCCGGGAATTTATCTGTATCAACTGATGCATCATTTCGTCGGGCGCAGGTCCGAGGGCGAGGTTTGCGATGGGCTGAGCCGCCCCGAAGGCGGCCCGTTGATCTGGTGTCAGGTTGGGGATGGCGGAGAGCTGCCCGCATTGGAGGATTTCATCCGGCAGGTTGTTCGCACCCGGGATGATCTTTGCTTCCTGATTACTCTGCCGAGCGGACACGCGCCTTGGGATCCCCCGGAAGACCTTGGGGACGTGCTGCTTTCCTGCGCGCTTCCTGATGGCGGCCTGAAATCGGCCAAACAGTTTCTGGATGTCATGCGCCCGGATCTGGTTCTGTGGATGGATCAGAAGCTGGACCCGCCCCTGCTGGGCCTTGTTCATCAGCGCAGCATCCCGGCGCTCTGGATCAATGCGCGTGCGCCTGTCTCAAGCGGGGGGGTGCTGCCTTGGTGGCGTGGGACAATGCGCGTCTTGGCCTCAGGATTCGATACTATTCTTGCTGAAAACGAGGCCGCGGCGTCGATGCTGTCCCGGCTTGGTGTGTCGACAGGAAAAATTCGCGTGGTCGGGGCGCTGCAGCGTCAGACGCACCCCCCAAGCTGCAACATGGCCGAACGGGACGACATGGCGCAGGTGCTGGGGGCCCGGCCGCTTTGGCTGGCGCTCAACACGGCGGCAGAGGAGGAGGCCGCGCTTGTTGAGGCGCATCGTCAGGTCATGCGAAAATCACACCGCTTGCTGTTGGTCATCGTGCCGGATGATCCCGCGCGCGCGCCTGTTCTGGCGCGCAGGCTGGAGCAGGACGGCTGGGTTGTGGCATTGCGTTCCGAAGATCAGCCCCCCACACCCGAGGCGCATATCTACATTGCCGACCTGCCCGAGGAAGAGGGGCTTTGGATGCACCTGTCGCCAATCACCTTTATCGGTCACACGCTGAGCGGAGGGGGGTGCCTGTCACCCAACGCGGCGGCATCTCTCGGCTCCGCCGTGGTGTTTGGCGCTGCTTTGGGTCAGGATACCGACGCGTTTGAGCGTCTGGAGGCGGCGGGCGCTGCGCGCCGGGTGGCAAGCCGCGAACATCTTGCACAAGAGGTCGAATACCTGTTGCAGCCAGAACATGCAGCGCAGATGGCCATGGCGGCATGGGAAATTATCACCAGCGGTGCCGAGTTGTCAGGTATGATCGAGGAAATGGTTCTGGATCTGCTTGATAAAAACGGTCTCTAGGGAAGGTTGCTATGAAAACTCCGTCTTTCTGGTTTACCCCGCCGGACCGTCCGCATTGGCGGGCAAGATTGCTTGCCCCTCTGGGCTGGCTTTATGGCATGGGCACAGCGCGCCGGGTGCAGGCCAGCGGATATCGGGCCCAGGTGCCGGTCATCTGTATTGGCAATATCAATGCGGGCGGAACCGGCAAGACACCAACCACCATTGCCGTGGCGCAGTATCTCATGGCCAAGGGGCTTGTGGTCCATATCGTTTCGCGTGGGCATCGGGGCAGTTTGGAAGGCCCCGTGCAGGTTGACGAGCGCCGACATCAAGCCGACGAGGTCGGGGATGAGCCATTGTTGATGGCCGCTTTCACCAGCACCTGGGTTTCCAAGGATCGGGCCGCAGGAGTGCGTGCAGCGGAAAGCGCCGGTGCCGATGTCATTCTGATGGATGATGGATTCCAGAACCCCGATGTGGAAAAAAGCCTGTCCATTGTGGTGGTGGATGCGGTGAAAGGGTTTGGCAATGCGCGCTGCATTCCGGCAGGTCCGCTGCGGGAACCGGTGCAGGAGGGGCTGAAACGCGCGGATCTTTTGCTGTCTATCGGCCATGATAGAGCCCAAAAACGCTTTGCCGAGGCCTGGGGTGCTCAGATCCATCTGCCGCATATGACAGGCAGGTTGGAGCCGTTGCAGATGGGGATGGATTTTGACGGGCTGGATGTGATGGCCTTTGCCGGCATCGGCCACCCGGATAAATTCTTTGCAACATTGCAGGGGATGGGGGCCAATCTCTTGCGGTCTGAAGCCCTGGCGGATCACCAACCCCTGACGGATGCCCTTATGAAGCGTCTTGAGCTTGAGGCTGCAGCCCTTGGGGCGCAGCTTGTGACCACCGAAAAGGACGCAGTGCGACTGCCGCCTTCGTTCCGGCGGCGCGTCCTGACGGTGCCTGTTCGTCTTGAGCTTGCAGACTGGGCGCCGTTTGATGCCGCGTTCAAGTCCTGCGCAAGGTGATGTGGTCTGACGTCGAAACCGGAAAGCCGGTCAGCTGCCCATAAGCAGCGTCCACCAGATCTTGCCGCTTGGCTCCTGATGCCAGGCAAAACCCAGATTTTGCGCGGCAGGTGCCAGAATGACGTCCCGTGTCCCCGGTTCATCCATCCAGGCGGACAGGGTTTCCAGTTCGGTTTCATAGGTTTCCGAAATGGCTTCACCCAGCATCAGCCCCGGATACCCGGTGCGTGCCACCCGATCAATCGGAGAGGAGCCGTCAGATCCGAAATGCCACGGACGGTTCTGGACCGACATATCCCGGGAATGGGTGGCGGCCGCTGCGTTCAGCTGGGCATTCAGGGTCACAGGACCGACGCCCGCCGCCTGACGCAGTGTGTTGACAGAATCCAGCATGCCGTACTGGATCTTCGAATGCTGCCTTTCGCTGATTCGATAGATCTTGGCGATGGTTCCATCCGCGCGCGAATAGGTGCCATCCGTGGTCGAGCAAGCTGCCACCAGAAGGGTGAGGGCCAGGCTGATGAAAATCCGAGGTGTCATGCGGTTCTTCCGAAATCGTGAATAGTCCCCCTGTATATAGGAATGTTGCCGGGATCAAACGCTACCGGCGGAATTGTGCGGTATAACGCCTGTTTGATTTGCGACTGCGGCTTAAGCGCCATATATAAGGCCAGAACTGCTTGCATGTGTTGGAGATTGATGATGGCTGACTGGATGAAAAATGGGTTCAGCAGGCGTGCGTTTCTTGGGTCGTCCGTGGCTGCTGCCTCTGCCGTGGCTATGCCTGCTTTTGCGCAGACCGGGGAAGAGACCACCGAGGTGGAAGCGGATATCAGCACGCGCGTGCGTCGCAACATCTCGTCCTTCCGGTCGCTGGACTGGCGCCCCTATTTTTCGAATACGAAAAACGGTGTGATCCTTGTCGATATCACGTCGCGCGCGCTGCATTACTGGTCTGAGGATCAGTCGGAATACAAGCTCTACCCCTCGTCCGTGCCGCTGACCGAGGATCTGACCCGCAAAGGTCGCACCAAGATTGTGCGCAAGGTCGAAGGCCCCAGCTGGCGCCCGACCCCGTCGATGAAATTGCGCAACCCC
This sequence comes from Aliiroseovarius crassostreae, assembly GCF_025137635.1. Classification (NCBI taxonomy): domain Bacteria; kingdom Pseudomonadati; phylum Pseudomonadota; class Alphaproteobacteria; order Rhodobacterales; family Paracoccaceae; genus Aliiroseovarius; species Aliiroseovarius crassostreae. The sequence goes on from NZ_CP080772.1 coordinate 2,963,118, forward strand.
GAATGGCCCGATTACATTGGCCCTGGCCCGGATAATCCGCTGGGCACACATGCGCTTTATCTGAGCTGGACCTACTACCGCATTCACGGCACCCACGATACGCGCAAGATCGGTCGCCGTTCGTCCAATGGCTGTATTGGGCTTTACAATGAACATATTGCCGACCTGTTTGCACGCGCCAAGGTCGGCACGCAGGTCTTGATTATCTGACGGATCAGACCACGACATGTGGAAAGCCCCGCCGGTTTCGGCGGGGTTTTTTGTTTGGAAAATCGGACATTTCACAGCGAAACAAACCGTATTTTGCTTAACAATTGTCAAGATTCCGTGAGGGCTGCCCGACTATTTTGATCAGGAGAAGCTGAGTTTGGAGACTAAAATGCGGGAAGTCATGACAAAGACCATGGCACGCAATGTGTTCTATGGCGGCTCTCTGTTCTTTATCGTCGTGTTCCTGATCCTGTCGGCCCAGTCCGTCAGCCACATCAAGAACAAGTCGACCGTTCATGCGGAGCTGACAGAGAGTGTAGCCAAGGGCAAGCGTGTCTGGGAAGAAAACGCGTGCATCAACTGTCATACGTTGATGGGCGAAGGGGCGTATTTCGCGCCCGAACTGCAAAACGTGATGGCACGTTGGGGCGTCGAGGACGATCCTGAAGGTGCGTTCGACACGCTGCAGGGTTGGATGGAAGCGATGCCGACAGGCATCGAAGGCCGTCGCCAGATGCCACAGTTCAACCTGACCGAAGAACAGATTCGCGACCTCGCGAATTTCTTCCTCTGGGTGAACAAGATCGATGCCCAGGGCTGGCCGCCCAATGAGGCAGGCTGAGGCACGGAGGAAAGATCATGAAATATAAAACACAGAAAATTGCCTACTGGTATTTCCTGGCTGCGATGATTCTCTTCGCAGTGCAGGTGTCCGGCGGGCTTATCGCCGGTTGGATTTACGTTCAGCCGAATTTCCTTTCGGAAATCCTGCCATTCAACATCATTCGGATGCTGCATACCAACTCACTGGTGGTGTGGCTCTTGCTTGGGTTCTTTGGTGCGGCCTACTTCCTGATCCCGGAAGAAGCCGAGCGTGAGATCCATTCGCCGATGATTGCCTATCTGCAGCTGATCCTGCTGCTGGTTGGCACGCTGGGCGTGGTTGTGACCTATGTGTTCAACCTGTTCCACGGCAACTGGTTCCTGGGCATGGAAGGCCGCGAGTTCATCGAACAGCCGGTCTGGGTCAAGCTGGGCATCGTGGTTGCCGCGCTGATGTTCCTTTACAACGTGACCATGACGGTTCTGAAAGGTCGTAAGACCGCAATCACGAACGTGCTGCTTCTGGGCCTCTGGGGTCTGGCGCTGCTGTTCCTGTTTGCCTTCTACAACCCGCACAACCTGGCGCTGGACAAAATGTTCTGGTGGTACATCGTTCACCTGTGGGTGGAAGGTACCTGGGAACTGGTGATGGCCTCGATCCTGGCCTACCTGATGCTGAAAATGACTGGTGTTGACCGTGAGATCATTGAAAAATGGCTCTATATCATCGTGGCCACCGCCCTGTTCTCGGGTATCCTTGGCACGGGCCACCACTACTACTGGATCGGGACCCCCGGTTACTGGCAGTGGATCGGTTCGATCTTCTCGTCGCTCGAAGTCATTCCGTTCTTCGCAATGATGGCGTTCAGCTTCGTGATGGTCTGGAAAGGCAAGCGTGATCACCCGAACAAAGCCGCCCTGCTTTGGGCGCTGGGTGCCTCGACCGTGGCCTTCTTTGGCGCTGGTGTGTGGGGCTTCCTGCATACGCTGCACGGGGTGAACTACTATACCCACGGGACCCAGATCACCGCGGCCCACGGCCACCTGGCCTTCTACGGTGCCTATGTTGCGATGAACCTGGCCATCTTCACTTATGCGATGCCGATCCTGCGTGGTCGCGACCCGTATAACCAGGTGTTGAACATGGTGAGCTTCTGGCTGATGACCGGCGGCATGGCATTCATGACCTTCGTCCTGACCTTTGCTGGTACGGTTCAAACCCACCTGCAACGTGTCATGGGTGAAAACTTCATGGACGTGCAAGAAGGTCTGGGCCTGTTCTACCTCATGCGCTGGGGATCCGGTGCAGCTGTGGTGCTGGGTGCGCTCCTGTTCATCTATGCCCAACTGGCCCCGCGCCGTGAGGTGATTGAGCAAGGCACGACCGAAGAAGCCTAAGAAATCGGCTCGGCCCTTTCCCTCGACCGGAGGGGGCCGACCCTTACGCAAGCTGAAAAGCTCAAAGCGTTGTAGGATGAACAAGTTCAAGAATATCCCGGAATTTGCCCTGACACGCTTATATCTGCAAAGGACTTAGATATGTCTTCCGTTCCACAAGAAAAAACGGAAGGGGCTGACGTCCCTTTCTATGCCCCGGTCGGCTCCGAATGTGAGCTGTTCGAAACCGCATTCAAAAACGATCTCCCGGTTTTGCTGAAAGGCCCGACCGGCTGCGGTAAAACCCGATTTGTTGCCCATATGGCCGCCCGTCTGGGCCGCCCACTTTATACTGTTGCCTGTCATGATGACCTGTCGGCCGCGGACCTTGTTGGCCGCTTCCTGCTGAAAGGCGGGGAAACGGTCTGGGTTGACGGCCCCCTGACGCGCGCCGTGCGCGAAGGGGCCATCTGTTACCTTGATGAGGTGGTCGAAGCCCGCAAGGACGTGACCGTTGTCCTGCACCCACTCACGGATGACCGCCGTATTCTGCCGCTGGACAAGACCGGAGAAGAGATCGAAGCCGCCCCCGGTTTCATGCTCGTGGCAAGCTATAACCCCGGCTACCAGAACATCCTGAAAACGCTGAAACCGTCGACCCGGCAACGTTTCCTCTCACTTGATTTCGACTTCCCGCTGCCTGAGCGTGAGGTGGATATCGTGATGCGCGAGAGTGGCCTTGATGCGGATCGCACCAAAAACCTCGTGCGCCTGGCCGGCAAGCTGCGCGGCCTCAAGGGGCAGGATCTGGAAGAGGGCGTCTCGACCCGTCTGATCATCTATTGTGCCACGCTGATCATGGCAGGCACACCGATTGAACAGGCGATTGAAGCGGCCATGATTGAACCCCTGTCCGATGATCAGGACGTAAAGCAAGGCTTGCTCGACCTGGTCACGGCAATTTTCGGATAATGATCGATGCCTCACCCAGAAATCGATCTGTTCGAACCGGAAGAAACAATCGGCAAGATCTGGCATGCCTATGCCAGCCGGTTGCAGGAACCTGAGACACATGACGCTGCCACGGTCACGCTGGCCGAGGTCGAAAACCGTCTGGGGGTCTTTTTCCGTGGTCTTGGCGGCGGGCTCGCCGTCGAGATCAAAACCGCAAGCCCCATGGCCTCGGATCACCGCCTGTCGGTGAAGCGGGCGCTGGGCACCTGGCGCGAGCGTGTTGCCCGCCCCAGTTTTGATGGCGAGGCGCTGCGCCTGCCGGAGAAGATCAACGACTTCCCGGCACGTGAGGCAAATGCCGCACTATATTTCTGGCTTGCGGCCTCGGTGGCCCATGCGCCGGAACCTGTGCACGAAGAGGATGCGCTGCGGATGGATATCCTGATGCTGCGCGCCTCGGTCGATATGACCCGCGAAACCCTGCGCGACTGTCCCGGCCTCAAGGGGTTTTATGAAACCCTGATTGATGCCTGCCGGACGATGCGCCCCTCTGTCACGCTTCCGCGTTACGAAGAGGCGTTGGAGCAGGTGATTTTGCATCTTCTGGGGGGACCGGAGCCGAAAAGCAAAACCGGACGGGACCTTCTGACCCGGGTGCGTCAGCCCGATGCAGATCTGTCCGATCTCGCGGCCCCGCATGGATATCGCCCCTACCGCCCGGTGCCGCTCTGGCCTGACCTGCGCCCGCTGGCGCAACGTGGGACATCTGAGCGTCTTCCCGAAGCGGAAGAGCAGGGCAGCGGTTCTGATGCAAGCCAGGGCATGAAAAAGGCCCGCCGGTCCGAGAGTGACCTGGCCGAGCGCAAAGACAGCCTGATCCTGCACAAGTTCGAGGCCATCTTCTCATGGGTTGAGAACATGAACATGAACCGTCGTATTGAAGACGACGAGGATGACAATGCGAAACGCGCCGCGGATGATCAGGATGAACTCGCGTTGGGGCAGGTGTCGAAGAAAACCGCCACGCGGTTGAAATTCCACCTCGACCTGTCGCCGGAAGATGCCGATCGAGAGCGGATCTCGGGTGAGCATATGTATCACGAATGGGACCACCGCAAATGCTGCTATCTGCCTGATCATTGCCGGGTTCTGTCCAGCCAGGCGGATATCAGTGAGGAACCGGCCGAGTTTTCGACCGATCCCGCAGCCCAGCGTCGTATCCGCGCGGTGAAACGCCAGTTCGAGGCGCTGCGCCCGAAACGCGTGATCTTGCCGCGTCAACTGGAAGGGGATGAGCTCGATCTGGAAGCCGCGATTGCCGCGCAGGTAGAGCTGCGCGCGACCGGTCACGCCTCGGATCGGGTGTATCGTGCGGCCCGCACGCAGGACCGGGATCTGGCGATTTCGGTGCTGATTGACGTGTCGCGTTCAACCGAGGCCGCCATTGGCGACCGGTCCGTGATCGAGGTGGAGCGAGAGGCGCTTGCCGCCCTTGCCTGGGGGCTGGATGCCTGCGGTGATGATTTTGCGATCAACACCTTCTCGTCGCTGAAACGTGGCCGGGTCTATGTGCAAAGCTGCAAAGACTTTGACGACAAAATGGGCACGGTGGTGGAGCAGCGCATTGCGGGGGTAAACCCGGCCTTCTACACCCGCCTTGGGGCTGCGATGCGCCATGCGTCAAAAGGATTGGACGCACGTCCGAACACCCGCAAACTTCTGCTGGTCATCACCGATGGCAAGCCCAATGACCTTGATCATTACGAAGGGCGCCACGGGATTGAAGACAGCCGGATGGCGGTGCGCGAGGCGCGTCGCCTGGGGCAGGCGGTGCACGGTGTTGTGGTGGACCAGAAGGGCCAGGCCTGGGTGAACCGGATCTTTGGCTCCGACGGGTTTTCGATCGTGCCGGATGCCAATCGCCTGACCGCCGCCCTGCCCGAGATCTATCGGCAGATCACCGGGGGTGTGGCATGAGCCAAAACCCTGCTTCGATGCCAGTGGGGGGGGAAACCGAACATCCGCTTGAGAAACTGCCGGGGGATCTGATGATCTGGGTCCTGATTGTCAGCGAGCTTCTGGTGTTCGGGGCCGGGCTGTTGGCCTTTCTGGGCGTGCGGATCATGGATCCCGTGGGGTTTGCACAGGATCAGGATAACCTGAACCGGGTCGCAGGTGCTGTGAACACAATCGTGCTGATCAGCAGCGGGTTTTGTGCAGCGCGCGCGGTGGCCAGCCCCGATCGGATGCGCCTCTGGCTCTCTGGGGCCATGCTGCTTGGCGTGGTGTTTCTGGTGGTCAAATATCTGGAATATTCAGCAAAGGCCGCCTTGGGAATCGGAATTGAAACCAGCCAGTTCTTCACGTTTTACTATCTGCTGACCGGGTTTCACGCGATGCATGTGGTGGCGGGGCTGGTGATCTTCGCCCTTGTGATGCGCTGGCCGAATCCCCGCAACCTGGAAGGGGCCGCCATGTTCTGGCACATGGTTGATCTGGTCTGGGTGCTGTTGTTCCCGATCATTTATCTGGTGAGGTGACATGACCCATTCCGCATTGAACCGCGCTTATCTGATCTTGCTGGGCCTATCGGTTCTCACCGTGCTGCTGACCGAAATCCGCCCGCAGGCGGGGATGGGGTTTGTGGCAATGGTTCTGGCATTGTCCGGACTGAAGGCGCGGATCATCCTGCTGGATTACCTTGGCCTTCGCGGTGCCGGAAGCTGGCAGCGGGGGTTCAACGCGTTTTTGATCCTGTTCCTGCTGGTGGCGTTCGGGCTTTACCTGGCCGCATAAAGCGGTCCGTCAGGCGCGACGCCCCCGGACCGGCAGGTCTTCGTCGTCAGACACGAAGGTCTTGAGCTGCATGATCTCGTTCACCCGAACCGCTTCGCGTTGCACCTCGACCCCGTGGGCACGCAGGTTTGCAAAGGACCGGGACAGGCTTTCCGGTTTCATGCCCAACCGCTTGGCGATCAGGATCTTGTCGTAAGGCAGCACAAAGGAACACGGCCCCTCGTCCACCGGGGCCAGCGAAATCAGGAAGGTGGCCAGACGTTGCGCGCCGGTCAGCGCCTTCAGGTTCTCGATCTCCATCACCAGTTCGTGCAGGTGGCTGAAGGTCGAGCTGAGCATGGCGACCGCCAGTTCGGGTTCGGTGCGCAGGGTTTCAAATACGATGCGGGTCTCGACCTGCAACAGGACGCTGTCCTGAACCGCCTCGACCGTGACCGGGTATTTTCCACCTTTCAGTGCGATGGCTTCGCCAAAACTGTTGCCTTCGGGATAAACCGCCACGACAACTTCGTCCCCACCCGGGGTGATCCGGGTCAGTTTCACGCACCCTTTCAGAACCACATACATGTAGTTGGCCGGGTCGCCCTGCACAAACAGTGTGTTGCCGCGCGGACAGGATGTCTTGTGGCACTTCTTCAAAAGGCCCTGCAACATATCGTCCGGCACATTCGCGAACAGCACGGATCGCTTGGTCATTTTGAGTTCGGCTTGGCTGAGCAAAAACTTGCCTCCTGGCGGGTTGGGTCAAAACGTCTCACCTGGCACTAACTACAACTTAGCTTATTTTCTCCGCTTTGACGAAGATCAAGCCGTATTTTTCGGTCGTTGGGTAAACTGCAGGGAAATTATGACGGAGGAAAGTCATGAAATTCGCGCGAACACCCCTTGTTTTTTTGGCCCTTTCAGGACCGGCAATGGCGCACCATGATAAAACCCCCCTGCGTGAAGCGGTGATTGATGGTCACTCGCATGCTGTGGGTGGGGCAACCATTTGGCTTGCGGCGGCGGTTGTGGCCATGGTTGTGGCGCTCTACGCCGTGCAGAAAGTGGTTTTCCGCAAGCGCGAGGAGTGATCATGGAAAGCTCTGGAAACGGAGACGGCCGCTGGCCGGTCTGGCTGCTATCGCTGGTCAGCTATCCGTTCATGGTGGGAGCCGTGGCAACCAATGTCTTTTTTGCCAGCCTGATCGGTCAATCCGCAGGTTGGGAAACCGTTATCGCACCAATCCCGTCGATCCTGATTTCACTTGTGCTGGGTATCCCTGCAGCCTGGATCACGGGCCGCTGGTTCCGCGCGAAAATTGACGAGGCCGAAGGCTATTCCGACGACGAGGGCTGACCCATGAGCATCGCCAAGAAAGCGCGGGCTCAAAGCCTGGATGAGTTGCGTAAAACCTTCGGTGATCAAGAGGTTGCGGAAGAGGGGCGGCGCGATGCGGTGACCTCTCTTTTTGATCGAATCGCCCCGCGATACGATCTGATGAATGACCTGATGAGCTTTGGCACCCATCGGATGTGGAAAGCTGTGATGGTGCGCGTGGCGCTGCGCAAACTTGCCGGGATAAGCGGGCCCTTGGTCGATTTGGCGGGGGGCACCGGGGATATTGCAATCGCGATCAAAAACGCCTCGCCCGATCGCGAAGTGATCGTGGCCGATGCCAGTTCCGGAATGCTTGAACAGGCCCGTGCGCGGGCTGGGGACCGGCTGGGATATCTGCATGCGCCAGCCGAGAATCTGCCATTCGAAGGTCATTCCATAGCAGGCATCACCCTGGCATTCGGGTTGCGCAATATGACCCATCCCCGTCAGGCCCTGGAAGAATGCGCCCGCGTGTTACAGCCGGGTGGCAGTCTGGTGCTGCTGGAGTTTTCCAAACCGGCCGGATGGTTCGCCCCGCTTTATGGCATCCATTCCCGTTACGTCATTCCCGCCCTTGGCAGTCTGGTGGCACGCGACAAAGGTGCGTATTCCTATCTTGTTGAATCGATCCGCCGCTTTCCGGAAGGGGGGGCGATCACCCGTGAGCTGCAGGCGGCAGGTTTTGCGGTTACCGAATTGCGCTCGTTCATGTTTGGCGTGGCGCGCATGCATGTGGCAGAGGTGAGATGAGCAGCGTTTCCCCCATTGCAGACCCTGTTGTCGCGCGGCTTCAGACCCTGCCGCGTCCGCTTTTATGGGTCATCGCTGCGCGGGTGAAAACCCTGAGCCTGTCTTTGGTGCCGGTCCTGGCCGGAAGCTGGATGGCGGCCGGTTCCGGGGCCTGGCGCCCGGATGTGGCGCTGGCCGCCGGTGGGGCGTCCGCGGCGATCCAGATCGGAACCAATCTGTGGAATGATGCAGCCGACGCGGCAAGCGGTGTGGATGGACCCAATCGTCTGGGGCCGCCGAGATTGACGTCGATGGGTCTGCTGGAGGCCGCGCAGGTGCGCCGGGCTGCGGCCGGCGCTTTCGGGATCGCCGGGCTGCTCGGGCTTTACCTCGCGCTATTAGGGGGCTGGCCGATTGTGGTGATCGGTGTGATGTCGCTTGCGCTGGGCTTTTTCTACTCGATGGGCCCGCGCCCCTTGTCCGGCACCCCGTTGGGAGAGCTGTTGGTGGTGGCCTTCTTTGGCGTTGTTGCTGTGGCAGGGACCACCTATCTGCATGGTCAGCCAGTCACGGGGGACGTGCTGTTTCTGGGGGCGGTGGTTGGGCTTCCCGCTGCGGCGATCTTGCTGATCAATAATCATCGGGATCGCGAAACAGATTACCTTGCCGGACGGCGGACACTGGCGATTCTGATCGGACCGGCCCTGTCGCGCGCGACTTATGTGGTGCTCTTGGCGTTTACCGTGCTCGGCGCGTTTGCCTTTGCCCCCTGCGCGATTGTGCTTGTGCCGGTGGTGGTGTTGGCCGGGATCTTGTCATTTCTGATGATGAAAACGCCGGTGTCTTCGGCTTTGAACCGGTTGATTCCCGGCACCGCCCTGTTTCAGCTTCTGGTGCTGCTGGCGGCTGTCGCGGGGCGGGTCTTTTGCGGATAATCCCGCCCGCGCGTGGCGCTCAGAGAACTGGTCCGGTCATTGTGCCATCATCGCGCCGGGACCTTTGATCGGCAGTTTGACCACGACATCCCCAGCCGTTTCGAAACTCAGGGTCGCTTCCAGCATCTCTCCTTCCACCAGTTGACCGTTCAGGTCGATACACATCAGGTGAAAGCTGCCCGGTTCAAGCTTGACCGACCCGCCGGCGGGCACGTCGATTGCTTCGACCTGACGCATACGCATGACGCCATTGTCGTGAATATGGGTGTGCAGCTCCGGGCGGTTGCAGGAGGGAGAGGTGAAGGCAATCAGGCGATCAGCCGCTCCTTTTGAGGTGATGGTCATGAACCCCACCCCGGCCTTGGCCATCTTGGGAGAGGCGCGGCTGAAACCGCCAGAAATCTCCAGATTATCGGTGGCAACATCTTCGGCAAAAACAGGGGGTGCAATCACAAAGCACGCCGCAACAGAGGCGGCGATCAGCGAGCGGAAATCCATTGGAAACGGTCCTTTGTTTCACGGGTAAAGTATACCCAATCGTATTCGCATTTCATTTTTTATTCTTAACATTTATCAAGGTGGACCTCGCGGGTTCGTGATCAAAAGGCGGTGGACCGGTCACCGGGCATCGGTCCAGGCGTGCCGACTACACGCGCTCACTGCCCGGACATGAGGACGCAAAATGATCAGCAATATTCGCAAGCGCTTTGGCGCCACAGCGAGCGTCGTCACCCTGGGACTTGCAATGGGGACCAATGCGGTCACCGCTGAGTCTCTGGACGAGGTGATGGAACGCCGCGGTCTTTCACAAAAAGACCTGTTGGCCGCCGCAAAAACATATACGCCGACCGGGGGGCGCGACGAGTTTATCGTATTTTCCTCGGGTGGTCAGTCCGGTCAGGTGATGGTTTATGGTGTTCCGTCGATGCGTATTCTCAAATACGTATCCGTGTTCACCCCGGAACCCTGGCAAGGCTATGGATTTGACGAAGAATCGAAAGCCATTCTGGAATCCGGCAAGATTGATGGCCGCGAAATTCACTGGGGTGATACCCACCACCCGGCCATTACCGAAACCAACGGTGATGTGGACGGGGAATACCTGTTCATCAACGACAAATCCGCCCCGCGTGTGGGCGTGATTTCGCTGCATGACTTTGAAACCCAGCAGATTGTTGTGAACCCGATCCTGCAATCCGAGCATGGTGGTACTTTCGTGACCCCGAACTCGGAATATGTGATCGAGGCTGCACAATATCCGGGCGTATTGGGCCGTGGTTTCGCACCGCTGTCCGAATTCAACGAAAAATTCCGCGGTGCTGTCACCTATTGGAAGTTTGACCGCGAAGCTGGCCGCATCGACGAAGGCAAATCCTTCTCGATCGAACTGCCGCCCTACTCGCAAGACTTGTCGGATGCCGGTAAAGGTGTTTCCGACGGTTGGTCCTTCACCAACTCGTTCTGTGCGGAACGTTATGTGGGTGGTATCGAAAGCGGCCGTCCGCCGTTCGAAGCAGGCTGTTCGCAGGCTGACACCGACTATCTGCACATCATCAACTGGAAGAAAGCCGAAGAGGTTTACAAATCCGGTAACGTGACCATGATCAACGATCACCCGGTCATTTCGATGCAAACCGCCATCGACGAAGGTCTGGTCTTCCTGGTTGCTGAACCGAAATCGCCGCACGGTGTGGACGTGTCGCCAAACGGTGAATACATCATCGTTGGTGGTAAGCTCGACACCCAGGGTTCGGTTTACTCCTTCTCGAAAATCAAAGCAGCGATCGACGCCAAGAAATTCTCGGGCACCGATCCCTATGGCATCCCTGTGATCGCCATGGAAGACGCTATTCACGTACAGGTTCCGCTGGGTCTGGGTCCGCTTCACACCCAGTATGACAGCAAGGAATGTGTGGTTTACACCTCGCTTTACGTGGACAGCCAAGTTGCGAAATGGGACTACTGTGAAGGTAAAGTCCTCGACAAGATTTCGATCCACTACAACATCGGCCACCTTGTGGCGATGGAAGGTGAGACGGTTAACCCGAAAGGTAAATACCTGATCTCGCTGAACAAGCTGGCCATTGACCGGTTCAACCCGGTTGGTCCTCTGCACCCGCAGAACCACCAGCTGATCGACATCTCGGGCGATAAGATGGAACTGCTTTACGATATGCCGGTGCCGCTGGGTGAACCCCACTACGCAACCGCCATTTCGGCCGAGAAGCTGAAACCGCTGGTCCGCTATCGCTACGGCACCAACTCCCGCACCGGCGGCAAGCACGAAGGTGCAGTTCGTCCGGGTCAGGAACGTATCGAGCGTGACGGCACCAACGTGAAGGTCTACATGACCGCCATTCGCTCGCACTTCACTCCGGAAATCATCGAAGTGAACGAAGGCGACACGGTTGAGTTCATCATCACCAACTCGGAACGTGCCGAAGACGAAACCCACGGTTTCTCGGTTTCGACCTTCGACGTGAACCTCTCGCTGGAGCCGGGTAAAACCGCAACCGCGAAGATCCACGCTGACAAACCGGGTGTGTTCTCCTTCTACTGCACCGAGTTCTGCTCGGCCCTGCACCTCGAAATGCAAGGCTATCTGGTTGTGAAACCGGAAGGCTTCGTGGAAGAGAATGCTGAACTGACGGAAGGCACCACCTACGGTCAGGCCGATTACGACAAGCAGTTTGCCGTGAACATGGAAACCCAAGCCGTCATCGACAGCGTGGTTGCCTATATCACCGGCCGCAACTTCAAGGACTTCCCGGAAGTTGTCTCGCTTGTGGAAGACGCCACCGACCAGCTGGGCTTTGCCGCTGAAGCACAGGCCAAAGCCGAAGAGCTGGCCAAAGCTGAAGACTGGCAGAACGCGACCCTCTGGGCCGGCCAGTGGTGGCAGTATCAGGTGAAAGCCGCTGACATCGGTCTGCGTGCGAAAAACTTCCTGGACGAAAACGGTGCTGTGAAGGTCGAGTGATCTTTACCCCATGACAGGCAAGGGGGCGGCGTTCTGCGCCGCCCCCATTCCCCCGAAACCAATATCAGGATAGACCGTTATGCGCGCTCTTATTTCCGCATTCATCCTTGGCATCGCCGGGACCATGGCCGCCCCTGCACTGGCGCAGGACGATGCCCTTAAAGCCGGTAAACGGGTCTATATGACCAAGACATGCCTGGCCTGCCATGGCCGCAACGGTGCCAAACCGATCATGTCTTACCCAGCCCTGGCTGGCCAAAACGAAAAATACCTGATCTCGCAGCTTGAGATCATCAAAGAGGGTGGTCGTGTTGGCACGGTCGACGAAGCCACCGGGCACCCTTACATCCAGGGCATGGCTGATATCATGCACCTTCTCGACAAGAAAGATATCAAGGCGGTCGCCAAATATCTGGCTGCCCAGGACCCGGCTGCCCCCGAAGTTCTGGATCCCGCACCGGATGAGGCAACCCTGGAAGAAGGGGCTGCGGCCTACAAACGTCTGGGCTGCAAATCCTGCCATGGCAAGGATGGCACCAAGGCCTCGAACAAGGCCTATCCGATCATTGCCGCTTTGGATCGTGATTATCTGGTGCGCCAGATGACCGAGATGCGCGACAAGGTGCGCACCTCTGGCAAATCCAAACTGATGTTCGGCGTGATCAAACGTGCCTCGGACGAAGATATCGCGGCAATCGCAACCTGGCTCAGCCAGAATGAACGCCCAAGCAAATAACCTGAAAGGAAGCGCGACATGAAAAAGGCAGTAACAGCAATTTTCGCCGCCGCCCTGGCGCTGGGCGCCTCGGCAGCCATGGCGGATAAAAGCCATACTCCGGCAGATGGCTGGAACCAGGGGGGCGGCGAACAGGACGAAGCCCTGGGTCTGGAGCCCGATCTGGAAAACGGTCTTTATGTGTATGAGGTCTGCTCGGCCTGTCACCAGCTCAATGGCTGGGGTCTGACCGACGGGACCTTCCCGCAGATCTCGGGTCAGCACCCGAACGTGATCATCAAGCAGCTCGCTGACATTCGCGCGCTGAACCGTGACAACCCGACCATGTACCCGTTTGCCCTGCCGCAGGAAATTGGCGGATCGCAGTCGATTGCAGACGTGGCGGCCTATATCTCGAAACTGCCGATGAACCCGAACCCGGGCGTGGGCGCAGGGGATGATCTGGAGCACGGTGAGAAGCTTTACAAAGAAAACTGTGTGAAGTGTCACGGCGACAATGGCGAAGGTTCGAACGAGAAGTTCTATCCCGCTATCTACGGTCAGCACTACAACTATCTTGTGCGCCAGTATGAATGGATCCGCGATGGCAAACGCCGCAACGCGAACCCGGATATGGTGAAACAGATCGAATGGATGACGGAACGCGATACCAAGGCCGTTCTGGACTATGTCAGCCGTCTGAAGCCGCCTGCAGAGATGGTTGGTGATCCTGACTGGGTCAACCCGGACTTTGACTGGTAAGTAAAACGGACGGGCGGCCAAGCGGTCGCCCGAACCTTCCTGAAGATATGCCAAAAGGCACGCACCGATGACCAACACCCAAAAAGACCGCCGTGGTATTGTCTACCGCGTGCTTACCGTTCTCGCCGTCGCTTTGATTGGCGCGTCTTTTTTCTCGCCCGGTTGGTGGGTTTCGCTGACCGCCCCGAACTATCCAGAAGCCACCTTCCCGCAGGGGATCCGTATTCTGTTCCACATGGATTCGGTGCAAAACGGATGTGAAATCCGTGACAGTCAGGAGGTGCGCGAAACCGAAGCGCTGGATTGTGTGCATGAGATGGACACGATCAACCACTATGTCGGCATGTATCCGATTGCCTCGGGTGGTCCGGTTGAAAAAGCATTCTCACCCTTCCTGTTCACCATGCTTGGTGTGATGGCCCTGACCTTTGCGGCCCCCGGTCGCATTCCACGCATGGTGGTTGCCGTCGGCGGGTTTGGGGCAGTGGCCGCCTGGATGACACTCGCTATGTATGGTGAGAACGGCATACGGCTGACGACAACCAATTATCTTGATGGGATGGTGGTCTCGCTTGGTCAGGATGCCAGCGACAGCACGTCTTCATCGCATTTGCCACCCATCGTGCAGATGCTGAAAGAATCGCTTGAGGAAAGCGAACGGGACGAGGCGCAGGCGATTACCGAAGGGGATGAGCGCGAGCTTTTGATTGCCACGCTGAAATATGCCTATGAGACCGAGCAGAAGAAAATCCCCTCTTACAAGCGTGAAGAGTGGAATGGGTCGATCATGCAGGTGTTCAAGTGGCATTACGCAAAATCCCTGGCCCGCTGGTTCAACGAACCTGAACGCAATGATCCCCTGGTGCGCACCATGGATGGTGTGGCCCAAATCCTTTATGCTGCTGTCATGGCTTTCATGGCCCTGATGGTGTTGGCAGCCTGGTCGGTGCGGTCCATTTTCCACTGGATCCTGATCATTGCGCCGATGGTATTGCCGGTAGGGTTCCTGGCGGAATATGCTGGATGGCTCTGGTGGTATGGTCACAGCCTGAATGAAATGGGGGCGTTCACCCTGAAGCCCTTCATGCCTACCGTGTTCGGGGATGGTAAAGTGGCCCAGTTCACCACCCATTCCTATCCTGCCACCGGGTTCTTCCTGATGCTGGGTGCCTCTGCCTTGTTGTTGCTGGCGGCCCTGATCCGGTTGAAGCAGGTGCGTCTGGCCGGACCGGGCGCTGCGAAGATGTAACCTTAATAAGGATAAGAGCAATGCCACGTATCCGTTCCCAAAGGCGTTTCGGCTCTCAATCCGCTCAGCATAAGACCGAAGCGCCGGTAAGGCCTGAAAACCCTGCCGGTGTTTCGCACCCAAACGCTGTCGCTGATTTGGTTCGCAACATTTTTTCGGCACTGCTGATGGTGCTGGCCCTCACCCTGTGGGTGGGCCCTGTCATGGCCAATACCCTGCAGGACATGATCGACGCCGCCCCTGATGGCGCCGAAATCGTGCCTCCTGCGGGTGTTTATACCGAACAGATCGTTCTGACCCGCCCCATCACAATCGATGGGCGCGAAGGGGTTGTGATTGATGGTGGCGGAATCGGCACCATTGTCACGATCGAAACCGATGGGGTTACACTCAAGAACCTCACGCTGCAGAACTCTGGCCGACTGCATAATAAAGTTGATGCCGGCCTTCGCATCAATGGCAGCTTCAACGCGATCCGGGATGTGACCATCGAAAATGCCCTTTTTGGCATCGACATGAACCAGGCGAACAACAATGTGATCCGCCGGGTTCATATCAGCTCCAAGGACATGTCGATGGGGCTGCGTGGCGATTCGATGCGGATCTACTATTCAAACAACAACAAGGTGGAAGACAGCGAGATCAGTGATGCCCGCGATATCGTGATCTGGTATTCCGAAGGCAATATTTTCCGCCGCAACAAGATCAGCGACAGCCGGTATGGCATCCATTTCATGTATGCGCATAAGAACATTGTCGAAGACAATGAGATCTCGGATTGCGTGGTCGGCGTGTTCCTGATGTATGCCAATAACACGATCGTTCGGAACAATCAGATCCTGCGCGCCTGGGGGGCCTCTGGTGTTGGTGTCGGCTTCAAGGAAAGCTCGGGGGCGCAGATCGATAACAACAATATTGTCGGCAATGCCACCGGGATTTATCTGGACCCGTCGCCCTGGGACCCGGATATGGACAACTATTTCACCGATAACGTGATTGCCTATAACGGGATCGGAATTGAGTTTCACACCGACTGGACCGGCAATCACTTCCAGCGCAATGCGATGATGTCGAATTTCACCCAGGTTTCCGTGCGCGGACGTGGCACCGCCCTGCGGGAGGGCTGGGAAGGCAATTACTGGGACGATTACGCAGGGTTCGACAAGGATGCGGATGCCAAGGGTGACGTACCTTACGAGATCTACAACTACGCCGACCGGATCTGGATGGAAGTGCCCGATGCGTCGTTTTTCCGGGGGGGATTGGCCCTGGCGGCGCTGGATTTCGTGGAACGGCTTGCCCCCTTTTCCGAACCGCGCCTTCTGGTGCGCGAACAGGTCCCTATGATGGATAAATCCACTGGCCAGACATTGGCGGAAGCCAAGGAAGACGCCCAGCCGAAATCCGCTTTGGAGATGTTGATGCAATGACACAGGACACACCTCAGGCCCAGCCGCAGAAACCTGCGAAAAAAAGACTGACCCGTCGTGAGCTTGAACGGCGCCGGATGCTGGTGCGGTCAGGTGCCGCCGGTGTGGCGGCCGTGGCGGCAGGTCTTGTCGGATGGTATCCGGTGGCGGCCGAGGTGCATGACCGCCTGCGTCCCCCCGGAGCGATCCCCGAGGATGAGTTCCTGGCGGCCTGTATCAAATGCGGACAATGCGTGCAGGTGTGCCCGGTCGAGGCGATCAAGCTGGCGGATGGCGATGAGGGCTATGGTCTTGGTGTGCCCTATATCGACGCCCGCGGGCAGGCCTGTGACTTCAGCTGTGACGCAGTGCAATGTGTGCTGGCCTGTCCGACCGGCGCGCTGTCGCATGATATTTCAACCAAGGAAGAGGTCTCAATCGGGTTTGCCCGACTGGCGGATCCTGCAGCCTGTCTCGCCATGCAGGGGCTTGGCTTCGAAGGTCATGCGCGCGGACAGGATTTCGAAGGGTTGCTGCGCTATCGCGAGATCGACCGCTGGACCCCGATCAAGGTGGCCGACCACCCCTATGATCTGGAACTGTGCGACCTTTGTGTGCGTGAATGCCCGATCGAGGATGCCATTTACCTCGAACCCCTCTCGGATGCCCCGGATGAAAAGCGTCACCAACCGATTGTCACGGATAAATGCGTCGGTTGCGGCACCTGTGAAATGATGTGCCCGACCGAACCGGCGGCCATCGTGATTGATACGGAGCTGAGTCTGGAACGCCAGAAAGGAGCGGTCTCATGAGCATGAAATGGTATCTGCACAAGCTCGCCATGATGTTTGGGGCTGAAAGCCGCCGCCCCACCAAAGAGGAAGAGACCGACGCCGCGCGGGAGATGAAAAAACATCAAAAAACGCCGGAACAGACACAGATCCGCAAAGATCTGATTGCGCATGAGCTGGAATATCCGGTGGTGAACCGGAAGTGGAAATATGCGCGCTGGACCTCGATCATCGTGATCAATGTGATGTTCATCGTGTCCTTTGCCTGGGATGTGCAGCTGGTCGAAGGGGCCTTGACCGCGTCCCGTTTCCTTGGCTTCCACATGGCTGATCCCACGGCTGCCATGCAGGTCATGCTGGCCTTCAAAGAGGTGATGTTGAACCTCTTGATCGGCACGGTGACCGTGGTGATCATCTGGTGGTTCTTTGGCGGGCGTGCCTTCTGTTCCTGGGCCTGTCCTTATCACCTTCTGGCGGAATGGGCCGAGGCTGTTCACCTGTTTCTGGCCAAGCGTGGCTGGGTCAAGGATCACCCGTTCCATCGCGGAATGCGCGTGGTCTTGTGGTTTGTGTTCATGGGGCTGGCGCTGGTCACCGGCTATACCGTGTTTGAATATATCAACCCGGTTGGCATCGTATCACGCGCGCTGATCTACGGCCCGACGCTGGCCATCCTCTGGGTCGTGTTCCTGCTCTCGATCGAGATCTTTTTCTCGCGCCGCTTCTGGTGTCGGTATGCCTGCCCGATGGGTCTCACATATGGGGTGATTGGCACGGCTGCACCGATCCAGATCAAATACGAACTCGACAAATGTGTGCATGAAGGGGAATGCCGGGCGGTGTGCCTCGTGCCGCATGTGCTGGACATCACCAAGATGGGTTATGCGCAGGACACCGAGGAATATATTGCGCCCGATTGCACCCGTTGCGGCCTGTGCGTTGATGCCTGTCCGCAAGGTGCGCTGAGCTTCAAGCTGCGTGGCTTGGACAACATTCTTTAACGAGAGGTCCTCATGGGCATGATTCGTATCAACAAGCTGACCAAACGGTTCGAAAAACGGGCCGTTCTGGATGAGCTGACCCTGTCGATCAAAGCCGGTGACCGGATTGCGCTTATCGGGTCGAACGGGGCAGGGAAAACAACGCTGTTTCGGTGCCTGCTCGGCCATTACCGCTTTGCTGGCGGGATTGCGTTTGATGGCGCAGGCAAGGGGCGTCGCGATCTTGATATGCTGTCGCGGGTCGCTTTTGTGCCGCAGATGCCGCCGCCCCTGCGAATGCCGGTGGGGGAATTGCTGGCCTTTTCGGCCAAGGGATCGGCGGCGGATCCGGTCAAGATGGATATGATTGCCGGGGAAATGGGCATTGATCTGAAAGAGATCGCTTCGCGCCCGTTTTACAGGCTGTCTGGCGGGCAGAAACAGAAGGTCCTTGTGACCATTGCGCTGGCGCGCCCGGCGGATCTGCTGATCTTTGACGAACCCGCTGCTAATCTCGACCCGGCTGCGCGGGCGGTGTTTATCGATCTTCTGGCCGAACGCCGGGACGCCTCGATGCTGATTGCATCCCACCGGCTGGAGGAAGTGGCGCCGCTGGTGAACCGGGTGATCGAGCTTGACCGTGGTCAAGTGGTGCTTGACGACAGTGTGGTAGACAGGCTCAAGGCCGGGCAATTCCGTTCCTGTCGCATCGGCCTGTCGGACCCGCATCCCACTTTTGCAAGCGCGCTTGCGGAATGGGGGTTTGTCACTGCGGACAACACTCTGTTCGAAGGGCAGGTTCCCGCGGGCGACACGCTGCGGTTTTTGGGATTGCTCAGTCGATATGCAAGTCTTGTGGACCGTCTGTCGCTGGAAACGGACGGTTCAGACAACGTCTAGGAAAAGGACCGCGCCATGTGCCGTTGTTCGCAAAATCATTCCCGACGAGCCGTGTTGGCGATGCTTGTTGCCACGCCGGTTGTCGCTGCCTGCAAGCCAAAGAACGAGGGGCCGGAACCCATTCGCTGGGGGCGTGAAACCTGTGAGATTTGCGGCATGATCATCTCGGATCCCCGCTACGGCGCCGAGGTGCGCGGCGGGCCGGACCGGCGTCTGGTCAAGTTTGATGACATTGGCGATGCGGTGCATTGGTTGGACATGCAGGACTGGAAAGACCAACCTGATGTTGAGTTTTGGGTGATGGACAGCAATAACGGCGAAGATTGGCTTGATGCCCGCACGTCTTATTACCACCCGGACACCGTCAGCCCGATGGATTACGGGTTTGCTGCCGTTCCAAGCGCCGAACCGGGAACGGTTCGCTTTGAGGACATGGTGAAAACGGTAAAGGCGCGTGGCCTGTCAAGCCGTTGCCTGCCTGTGGAAGAGATCGCATCATAATGACAAAACCTATTCGTACCTCTTTGGGGCAAATGCTTCGGCTTGAGCTCCAGGAAAGCCTGCGGTCGCGCTGGTTCCATTTCTACGCAGCTGTGACCATTGGTCTTATGCTGCTGCTGATCTTTACCGGCGTGTCAGAGAGCCGGGTGCTCGGCTTTACCGGGCTGTCCCGCCTGCTGGTTACCTATATTCAGATCACGATGGCGGTGTTGCCATTGTTTATCATCGTGGTCACGGCGCGCTCCATGGTCGGGGACCGCGAGGCGGGAAACCTCGAGTATATGTTGGCTTTTCCCATCGGTCTGGGCACCTGGTTCTGGGGCCGGTTTCTGGCCCGGCTGGCGCTTATCCTGGTTCCCGTTCTGATGGCACTGGCCATTGCGGCCCTGTTTGGCGCGGTTAAGGGGCATGAGATCCCCTGGCGCCATGTTGGTCTCTATTCCGGCCTGACAGCCGCCTTGGCGACGTGTTTTCTGGGGTTGGGCTTCCTGCTGTCATCCCTGTCGCGATCCACAGAAATTGCGCTGGGTGCAAGCCTTCTGATCTGGTTGATTCTGGTGGCGCTCTTGGACCTTCTGTTCCTGTCGATCCTGATCAAGGCGCAGTTTATCCCCGAGTTCGTGATTGGCATCGCGCTGGCCAACCCGCTGCAAAGTTTCCGCACCGCTTCCATGATCCTGTTTGATCCGCAACTGATCCTGCTGGGGCCGGCAAGTTACGTGATCTTGGATAATTTCGGTGTGGTGGGATATGTGCTCTGGGCGCTGAGTTATCCGATCGCATTGGGGCTGATCTTTGCGGGGCTGGGCTTCTGGCGGTTCAGCCGATCGGACCTGGTCTGACATCCATGGGAAAACAACAGTCGAAATGACAGTCCAAAGGGGCGCTCAACCGCCCCTTTATTAATTTGGAAACTCAGATTTCAAGCGAGTTCAGCCAGGTCAGGGTCTTTTCATCATCCCAGATCGCCTCACCTGCAATGGTAAAGCGCAACACGCCTTCCGGGTCCAGAATGGCCGTGGTGGGCAGCCGGGACAGCCCCAGCGTGGCGTCAAGGTTTTCACCATCACCCATGTAGACCGGTAGATCCGTCACGTTGATCTCATCAAGGAATTTCCGCACGAAATAGGGGCCACGCCAATCGAACGCTAAGGGAAGAAGGCGCACGCGTTCGTGGTCCAACTGCCGGTTCATCCGGGCAATTGAGGGCATTTCGTTGCGGCATTGCTTGCACCAGGGCGCCCAGAAGCTCAGCAATGTCCAACTGCCCAGCCAGTTGGCAATATCGACAGGCTGTTTGTCCTCATCCTTGATTTTCAGGGCAAGGGCGGAGGGGCCGTTCTCAACCGTTTGTGCTAGATCTGCTGCGAAGGGAAGGGGGTCGCCCACTGCGCCCTTATCCGCAAAGGCCGGGCTGGCCATACTCGCGGCCAACCCCAGCAATGTATGACGGCGGCTCAGCTTCATTGCATTTCACGCGCCGAGCGCATCGCGGCTTCGATATAGGCCTGGATCTTTTCTTCGTGCATCCCGTGCGGGAAACGTTTGATCAGGCTGCCATCAGGGGCCACAAAGGCGATCGAGGCGGTGTGATCAACACCGTAATCTTCCGGATGTTCCGGGTCTGGCACGTAGAACTCATATCTTGCGTTGAACGCTTTCACCATGTGATCGGTATAGGCTTTGGGGCCGCGCAGACCGATGATGCGCTCATCGAAAAAGGCAAGGTATTCGCGCAGTTTCTCGGGGGTGTCGCGTTTCGGATCGACGGTGACAAACAGAACCGCAAGCCCGTCGATATCTTCAGGGCTCAGCTTTTCCATCACATTGGCGATGGTCGACAGCGACGTCGGGCAGACATCCGGGCAGCTCATATACCCGAAATAGATCATCACGAATTTACCCTGAAGATCCTCATCCTTGACGATGTTTCCATAGGTGTCTTCCATCAGATAGCGACGGCGCACAGGTTGATCATCCTGAGTGGTATCTGCAGGCAGGTTGGTATCTGCCAAGGCGGGCAGGCTCAGCCCAAGAGAGGCCAGCGATGTGGTGATAAGAAAGGAACGGCGGTTTTGCATTGTGGTCTCCAGTTTCCGTTTCTGATTAGCGGTTCAGGCCGTCGAAAACCTTGATATTTGTCATGATGGGCGCGCAGTTTACCCGTAAAGTGAACCGAAACATGTTCACAGAAAGGTATGGGTGATGACGGAACTGCTGGCGAAACTTTTGCCTTTGGGGTTGGCGCTTTTGATGCTGGTGGTTGGTCTGCGCCTGTCCCCGCGCGATTTTGCCGTGGTCTTTCGAAATCCCAAGGCGCTGGGCATCGGATTGCTGGTGCAGATGGTGACCCTGCCGGTTCTGGCCTATCTGCTTGGTCAGGCGTTGGGCCTGTCCCCCGTCATGCAGGCGGGGCTGGTGTTGGTGGCGGCGGCGCCCGGCGGTGTGACCTCAAACTATATTGCCCATCTGGCCCGCGCGGATCTGGCCCTGTCGACGGGGATGACACTTGTCACGACCCTGCTTGCATCAGTCTCTATTCCAGCCGTTCTTGCCTTTTTTGACGTGGCTGGATTTTCGGGAATTGCCAGTATCGCCAAGCTGAGTGGCGCCATGCTGGCAGTGTCGATCGTGCCGATGCTTTTGGGCATGGGATTGGGGGCCGTTTCCAGGGTTTGGCAGGCGCGTCTTGCCCGTGTGCTGGAGCCGATGGCCAAAGCAATCTTTGCGGCGATGGTTCTGGCAACCTTTGTGCAGAACTGGGGACCGATGCAGGACAATCTGGCCGAAGTCGGCATGGCCGTGGTCGCGCTGAACCTTGGCGCCCTGGCGTTGGCAGCGATGGCGGCCCGTGCGGCAAACCTTGGCTGGTCGCAGGCGCGCGCCATCATGGTCGAGGCGTCGTTGCAGAACGTGGCCGTGGCCATGTTTGTCGCTGGTTCCGTTCTGGCCCAACCTGCCTTGATGGTGCCCGGGCTGCTCTATGCCGTGATGATGAATATCAGTGCGGTGGTGCAGATCAATCTGGGACAAAAAGAAGGGGCAGGCGTGCCAGCCTGATCCGCAAAACAAAAAGCCCCGCAAATTGCGGGGCTTTCCACGTGAAATCAACTTGGATCAGATGCTTTCGTCGATCCAGGATTGCAGTGCGGCCTTCGGTGCGGCGCCCACTTTGTTTGATACAACCTGCCCATCCTTGAACAGGAACAGGGCCGGAATACCGCGCACACCCAGCTGAGACGGAGAATTCGGGTTTTCGTCCACGTTCACCTTGGCGATTTTCACCTTGCCTTCATATTCGGCTGACAGCTCTTCCAGTGCCGGACCGATCTGCTTGCACGGACCACACCATTCAGCCCAGAAATCCACCACAACGGGGATGTCGGAATTGCGCACTTCTGCGTCAAAAGTGGCGTCGGTAACGGCAACAGTAGCCATGTCATATCTCCTGAGAATTCGAGTTGGCCCTGAACCTATGGAGCCGCCCCGCCAACGTCAAGGCGCCGATATGCCTCCTCCAGCAAGTTGGGGTCAAGCGGCATCAGTTTTGCGTGATGGGTCCACAGGATCGCGGCCTCAATGCTGTGCTGTGGATAGATCTGCAAAAGTGCTGCCCGATAGGCTGCCATCTGCCGTAATACCCCTTCGGGCGTGTCGGCTGCAGACGCTGGCACCACGCGGTTTGACTTGAAATCGACCACGGTGACGGTGTGCTCGGCCACGATCAACCGGTCGATAATGCCATACAACACCCGGTCATATCCGGGCAATGGGGCGGTCACCTCAACCTCGGCAAGGGTGTCGGGTGTGAAAATATGTGCCAGCTCAGCCGAGGTTAAAACCCCTCGCGCCTCTTTCAGGATTTCTGCAATGTCTTCAGGCGGGGCACTGTCATCCCCGGTGGACAGAAGGGTTTGGGAGTATTCGGACCAGAGAGAGGGTGCATAACTCGGCAGATGCTCCAGCAACAGATGGATTTGCCGGCCGCGCCGCTTGGCACTTTCTTCGTCAAGTTCCGCCTGATTAGGGTCGAAAATGGCTTTTGCTCCCCCCAGATCGGAAGGGGAGACCAGAGCCAGTTCCTCGGTGGGAAGCTTTGCTGGTTCCGCTGCCCATTTCGGCAAGCTGTCTGACACTTCGGTCTGGGGTGCTGGTTTTGTTTGCGCCGCCGCCTGGGCAGGCCAGAGCCCGAGTTCGAACCTGCGGAAGCTGTTCTCGCCCAAGTCGACAATCGTGCCGCCTGCACGCTCCATGGCCTCGGTGGCGATATTGTACCACTCGGTTGGTGCTTTCCCGATTGTCCCGGTGGCGGCCAGAATAAGCCATTGCTCCGCGCGGGTCATCGCCACGTAAAGCAGCCGTGTGGCCTCTTCTTCCTGTGCCTGGCGATCGCGCGCCAAGGCTGCCTCAACCGCTGTTGTGCGATCTGTCGTCGAGGGTTTCCAGATCGCGTGGCCGCCGTCCAGCTCAACCAGCTCGTCCCGGTTGCGATATTGACTGCGGGCAAGATCGGGAAGGATGACAATCGGGGCTTCCAATCCCTTCGATCCGTGCACGGTCATCACGCGGATCTGTTGATCCACGGTATCCATCTGGCGCTTGATGGTGACCTCTTCCATCTCGAGCCAGTTCACAAAACCGGTCAGGCTGGGTGTTTCCAGACGTTCATAGGCAAGCGCCTGTGCAAGCAGCGCATCAATGCCATCCTCGGCTTCTTGCCCCAGACGCGCCAGCAGTTTGCTGCGACCATTGAACCGCGTCAGCACCCGTTCAATCAGTTCATACGGGCGCAGAAAGTCGGCATCATCCCGCAGCTCTGTTAGCATTTGAACCAGCGTCGGAAAGTGTTCACGCTGATCCCGCAGCGCCCGCCAGAGATAGGTGTTCTTGCCGCGGGGATGGGCCAGCCTAAACAGGTCCTGTTCGCTCAGACCCGCCAGAGGTGAGCGCAGCACACAGGCCAGGGAAAGATCATCTTCAGGCGTGGCAAGAAATGAGAGCAGGGCCTTCAGGTCCTTAACCGCCAGCTCCCCCCCAATACGCAGCCGATCTGCGCCCGCAATAGGCAATCCTTCCTGCTTGCAGGCGCGAATGATTTCATGAAACAGGTCGCTGCGCTTGCGCAGCAGAACCAGAAAGTCCCCCGCATGAACCGGCCTGCTTTCGCCATTTTCCGCGGGAAGAGACTCTGTTTCGATGATCCTTTTGATCTCACGGGCAATCTTGCGGGCCAATTGAATGCGGTGATCTTCTTCCCCCAGCTTGTCGATGGGATCGAACCAGTCGCGGGTTTCCTCGAACTTCACCGGTTCGATCACCGGCCACAGGTCAACCCGACCCGGTTTGTCGAAAAAAGCGCGGTGTTTGAACGCATCCCCCAGCCCACCCTGATCATGCAGGGCATGGTCGACAAATTGCAAAATGGCCGGGGATGAGCGGAAGGAAAACTCCATGGGGAGGTCCTGAAACGGCTTTCCAATCTGCCCAAGCTTGTCGCGGAAACTGTCCCGCATTTCTTCAAACTTGTCCGGACGTGCCCCTTGAAAGGAATAGATGGATTGCTTGGGGTCTCCGACCACGAAAATGGTGCGGTTGACGTCATCGCGCGCGCCCAGACCGCTGGTGAATTCGCGTGACAGTTTGTCAATCACGCGCCATTGGGCCGGGCTGGTGTCCTGCGCTTCATCCACCAGGATGTGGTCAATGCCACCGTCCAGACGGTAGAGGATCCAGGCCGCAACCGCCGGGTCGGTCAGCAAATCACCTGCCTTGACAATCAGATCATCAAAATCAAGCCAGCCGCGTTGTTGTTTGGCCAATTCGTAATGGGCAACAAACCGGGTGGCGAATTGATGTAGGGCAGTTGTTTTCAGCGCCGAATACAGCCCAGATCGGAGAGGTTTTGTATCTGCAACCCGCTCCATCATCTGTTCCAGATGTGGCATCAGGTCCTTGCCAGTGTCCTTCTTGACGGCGGCACTGGGAAATGTCTTTTTCGGGCGCCCGGCCCCCGCGCCCTTTTCTGACAAAAAGAGCGTTTCAAGCTGGATGAGAGACTGAATTGACGCTTTTAACGGCAAGATCGCGGCCAATTTCCGTGCTGATGCCGCGTCATTTCGGTTGTCCGGGTTCAGAAGGGGGAGAAGCCGTTCCAGAACCAGCCCATCTCCGGGTGCGAACGCCCTCTCCAGCACCTGTTGCTCGGTAAGGGTGGCAGGAATATCGAACCATTTCCGAATGTCGCTTTCAGATATGTTTGTCAGGAAATGGGAACGGTTATGAGTAATGTCCGCGGCAAGACCATCAAAGTCTTCGGCGGTATAATAGCGGGCGAGATTGGCAACCAATTCAGGCTGCTCCTGCGCCATTTGGTCGATGATTTCCGTTCGCAGAAGCTTTGCCGCGCGATCGTCCATTTCCTTGAATTGCGGAGAGACCCCGGCCTCCATCGGGAATTTTCGCAGCAACCCAGCGCAATAGGCATGGATGGTCTGGATTTTCAGACCGCCAGGGGTTTCGATGGCCCGCGCAAACAGTCGGCGGGCCTGGCGTAAGTCGTGCGCAGCTGTGGGGATGCCAAGGTCCGCCAAGGCGTTCTGCAGGGCGTCATCGTCCTTCATCGCCCATTCCCCAAGCCGTTTGAACAGCCGGTTCTGCATTTCGCTGGCAGCGGCCTTGGTGTAGGTCAGGCACAGAATGTTCTGCGGGCTGACCCCGTCCAGCAGCAGACGCGCAACACGGTCTGTCAGCACGCGTGTCTTTCCCGACCCAGCATTGGCGGACAGCCAGGTGGAGCTGCCGGGATCTGCGGCATCAATCTGGCGCTGCGTGGCTTCGTTGAACATCACAGGCTCACCTCTTCGTCACTGCCTTCCTGACTGTCATCCCATTCCCCGAACCGGGCGAGGTGGTCATAGTCGCCGCCAAAACGCTGCTCCTGAACCGCGCGGCGGGACAAATACCCCTGTTTTGGGCTGTAATAGGCACTGATAAGTGTGACCAACTCGGCGCGGATCTGCTCGATTTCCGGCGGGCTGAGCGGGATTTCACTGGTGCCGGGTTTGGCCCCCAGACCGATATAAGCAACGTGGCTGACCGGAGTTTCGGCGATGCCTTCAAACCCACCCTCAGCCGCCATGACCGCTTCGAGAAGCAATTGCTTGTCAAAGTGTTTCTGCACTTTTTCGGTGGGGGGGCTGCCGGTTTTATAGTCATAAATCCTAAGTGACCCGTCCAGATTCTGGTCAATGCGATCAGCCGTGCCGGAGAGGGTAAATCCCAGTTCCTCCAGAGTTATCTGCCCTTTCACCTCGTTGGCGATATTTTTTGAAACTTCCCGGCGCTTGGCCTCTTCCTGAACAAACCAATCGGCAACCCGTTCGAGTTTTGCAAGCCACAGCGCGCGCGTCGCGGGCCAGGGGGCCTCTTGAGAAAGTATGGTTTCGGCCACGGCCAGAAGGCGCTGTTTGGCAGCGTCTTCGCGTTCATCCTCGGGGCGCTCAGAAATGAACCGCTCGAATATCTTGTGAAGAACCGTGCCGCGCAGCGGGGCGTCCGGGGGTTGGTGGAGCGGGCGCAGAGGTCGTAATTTCAGCACCTGCTCCGCATAGATTGCATAGGGATCCCGGATCAGTTTTGAGATGCGAGTAACGGAAAGCCGGGTCGGACGCGCACTGACAGGTGGGCGGGGAGAGGGGCGCTTTTGTGGTGAAATAGGGTCTGTTTTTGTGTCGAGTTTCTCGGCCCAAGTTGTCCATTTGGCACCTCGTGCCTTCATATCCGCAAGCGCATTTGCCCCGTCTTCCGACATGCCTTCCAGAAGGTTGACCAGACGGTTGACCCAGCGGGACGGCACTGTTTCGCTCTCCTCATTCCGCGAGGCGCGGGTGAGATAGACCGTTTCTGCGGCGGCCGCCTGCTGAAAATCATGTGCAGACAGCCCAATACGGCGCTCGGGCAGCAACAGTCCCACTTGCTGGCGCATTACACGGTTCATCCACGGGTCGGGCGCTGGCGGTTCCGGCCAGCTTCCTTCGTTCAGCCCGGCCAGCACCACGGTGTTTGTGCCCTGCACCCGTGCTTCCAGCGTTCCCCAAAACATAACCCCCTTGTGCGGGGTGACAGGATCACGCACTTCGCCCTGGTTCATCAGGTTGGCGAACAGGCTGATATAGTCCTGCACGGACATGTCCCCGCCATAGGGGGCTTCGGCCTGCAGTTCGGTGACCTTTTTCAGTGCCTCGCGCCCCGCTGCTTTTTCCCAAAGCGCCCCCGAGCCTTCACCTTTGGGGCCGCATGCAATGGTTTCTGTAAGAGCGATATGATGGTCAACCCAGTCCGCTAGTGACTGTGATTTCGTGTCTATTGGCCGAAGTAGAGACTTATTTATCCAACTTACCCATTCCTGCAGGTCTTCATCCGCCTCTCGCTTTGCGGCCCAGTTGAGCAGAGCGTCAGGTGTGGGGTAAGGCAAGCCGCGCCGCAACACCTCCAGCTCCAGATCTCGGGTCCAGCGCAGGTGATTGCCGCGATCCTGATCACTATGGGTCAGAGGATGTTTGAGAATTGCCAAGAGCAAATCGCCAGTGATCTCCTTCAGAAACAGATCTCCTACGTGGCGCAGCAGGCGACCTGGTGCGGACAGGACCAAGGGGCGTCCGGCGCTGTCATCCGGTTCGATGCCCCAACGGTCCAGCGCAGCTGTCACCTGGCGGGTCAGATTGCGATCCGGTGTAATCAGGGCGATGGGGTCGTCACGCTCGACGGCCTCGCGGATAACCAATGCGATGGAAAGGGCTTCGTGCCGGGGAGATCGGGCCTCGATCAAGGTCAGGTTGCGCGTTGCCGTTTGAACATTCCCAAAACGGGGGCCTTCTATCTGCCACTGATCGGTCACCGGTGCGGGGCGCAGAGCAAGGGACAGGAGCCGGTTTCGCGTGGGGTTGGGCGGCGGAGTTGCAGACCATGAACGCACGTCTTCTGCGGACATGTCCAGCGACTGCAATAGGGATGCAAAACGATATTGTGGGTGATCTTCACCAAGCAAAGCATCATCCAGCTGCGCCCAGGCCGAGGCGGGCATGTCGAAATCGAACCCCGGCAGGATCACCGCCCCTTGGGGCAATTTGGCGACTGCCCGCATCAATAATGCTGTTGCGCCGCGTGACCCGGTGGAACCGGCGATGATCACAGGATGATCCGGAGGTGTTTCCAGCCATTGTGCCACAAGGGCTTCGATCACCTGTCTTTGACGGCCTTCCTTGTCTGGCTGGGTTTTTGCGGTGTCGCCCAGAAAATGTTCAACCAGTGACACAAATTTTAACGCGCGTTGCCAGTGCCCTGATTGGTCGGATACATCGAGGGCGTGCACCTTGTCCGGGCTGACCCCTTCGCCCTGCATCTCATCCATGAGGTCGGACAGGCTGTTTGCCAGATCGAAAATCAGACTGCGAGGGGCCAGATCCGGCTCCTGCTCGACCAGACGGCCAACCAGCTGGGCCAGTTCCAACCGGCGACGGAGCGGCGAAACCGCCGGGGGCAGCCCTGCCATATCGAGATCGCGCCCGATATCGCCGAGCACCCTAATCCGTGGGAGAAGCCGTGCTCCTCCATCGGCAAAAAGTTTGCGCACGCGACGCTGCATGCGCTGCGTGTTCACGAAAACCTCGATCCGGCTGACGTCTTCCGGGCGCATCCCGGAGCAGCGTTCCAGCAACCCTTCGACCACGGATTTCGGAAAATCAACGCCAGGGGGAAGGGCAAACAGGCGGGGGGACTCTGAAGGGTTAAACATTTGAGGTCAATAATTCTTCTGCAATTTCAATGCCCTCTGGATGTCCGACGTCGCACCATCCTCCGGTGTGGATCGCGCCATAGACGCGGCCCTTGGCAAACATCTGGTTCCAGATCTCCCACATGGAGAAGGCGGTTTTTGGGTGGGTAGAAAACCGTTCGGTGCGAATGATCTGGCAACCGGTATAGACCAGCCCGTCCCCCGGCGTCAGGCCTCCGTCATCTTGCATCAGAAAGTTGCCCGGGCGGGTATACCCTTTGGCGCGCTCCTTGGGGACAAGCGCCAGAAGGGCATCCATCTTTTCGGGGTCCCATGCCCTCAGAAGGGTGTCGATCGGGTTGGGGCCGGTCCATACGGCGTCAGAGTTCAGCGTGACCACGGGGCCTTGACCAAGCAGGGGAAGTGCCTTGCGCAGTCCACCGCCGGTTTCAAGGATTGCGTCCCGTTCGTCTGAAATCGCAACATTCTTTGAGCTGAGGTGACCGATGAGCTGGTCCGGCAGGTAATGCACGTTGACCACCATACGCGAAAGCCCCGCCCCTTCTGCCAGCGAAAGGGCATGATCAATCAGGGGGCGGCCTGCGACCTTGATCATTGGTTTGGGGCGTGTCGCGGTCAGGGTCCCCATGCGTGTGCCAAATCCAGCAGCAAAAATCATGATGGCGTTGGGCATGGGGCTCTCAGTCTGGTCAGAAATGCGGGTGTTGGGTCAGGGAGCAATGGGCGCAGTTGGGTTTTCAAGCCTGACAATTCAGGATGATCCAGATCTTGTAGCAGCATGCGCCAGACCCGGGGGATCAGATCGACATATCCGGGTTTCCCCATCTGACGTGACAGGCGTGCAAATATACCCAGGATACGCAGGTTGCGCTGCACGGCGATCAGGGCGGCGGCGAAACGGGTGTCCTCGGTCGACATGCCCTTCATGGTGGCAAAATGGGACAGGCATTGATTGGCGATGTCAGGATGCACATCCCGCCGGGCATCGCGGATCAGGGACACCAGGTCATAAATCGGATGGGTTGCAACGGCGTCCTGATAGTCCAGCAGTCCCACCCGTGCTGGCCCTTCACGGTCAGGTAACCAGAGCAGATTCTCGGCGTGATAATCCCGCAGCGACAGCACGGTTGGGGCGGAAAGCTGACGAAGCAGCGTTTCCAGATTTGACATTACCGCCTTTGCCTCCGCGCTCAGGACCGATTGCATATCGGCCTGATACCACAGAAAGGCGAGGTCGGTGGCCTGGGCCATTTCGGACGGTCCGTAATGGGGGATGCCTTCTGGGGGCGGGGTGTGATGCAGTGGTTCAAACAGCTCTGTGGCAGCAAGATACAGGGGCAATTCGAGTGTCGGATCCCGCAGGACCTCTCGGGCAAAAACCGTGTCGCCAAGATCCTCAAGCAGGGCGAACCCGTGGGGCAGATCGACCGCGATGATTTCAGGCGCGGACAGGTTGAGCTGGCGCAGGTGGGCGGTCATGTGAAGAAAAGCCGTGAGGCTTTGCCCCGTATCACTGGGATCGTCCATCAGCACCAAAGAACGGTCCTTGTCGGCCACCCGTTCGTATCGGCGCGAGGATGCATCCCCAGCCAGAGGTGTGCGGGGTGCGGCCGACAATCCGTTTTCATTCAGGAAGGCCGCTTTGAGGGTGTCTCTGGTCATGCCAGCGCCTCACGAATGCGGGTTTCCCAATCCGGGCTTGGGCAGATGAAATGCGCGCGGCGCTCTCCCTCGGTATCGGTGGTGGACCAGTCAATCAGCAAGGCACCTTCGGGGGTCAGATCGCCCAGACGGTCCGGCCATTCCACCAGGCAAATGGCGTCGTCAAAAGCGTCGATCAGGCCAAGCTCATCAACCTCATCCGGGTGGGTGAGGCGGTAAAGGTCCGCGTGCCAGATCTCGGTTCTGTCGTCCTCATAGGTCTGAACCAATGTGAAGGTGGGCGAGGGGACATCCTCGCACATGCCAATGGCGGCAAGCCGGGCCTGGATCAGGCTGCGGGCAAAATGCGTCTTGCCCGTGCCAATCCCGCCTTGCAGCAAAATCACATCCCCCGGGTGCAGCATTGGGGCTAGGCGGATGGCAAAGGCGGCGCTGTGGTCGGCACTTTCGAAAAGGTGATCAATCGGGTGGGCAATACTCATGCCGCGACTATGGGTCTGTGTCCCAACGGGTGCAAGCCTGATTGCGCCAAGGGGGCGGTTCACCCGGTGTTATGGTTTCAAACCGCAGAGCGGGGGGCGGTGAGCGAAGGTGGTGCCGTGTCGTGTTTTTGCTGCAGGGTGCGGTTGCGCGTCGGAGAGGCCGGCAGTTTGGCAGAGGGCGTAAACCGGACCATTGTGGCGCCACGGACCATGGGCATCACGCGGCATGTCACTTCGCGCCCATTTAACAGGTAGCATGTTCCATCCAGGGTTTCGCGCTTGGCATGGTTGGACACCGCGATCTGGATTCTGTCCCAGATATCTGATGGACGGGACTTGTGGCGCCAGGTCATGCAGGCATCCGAAATGGTCACATCCATCAAAGAGGTCTCGGGATCATTGCCCCAGAGCCGGGCATAGGCGGTGTTGGACATGGCCAGAGTGCCGCCGGGGGCAAACACGGCGATGGCATCATCGATGCAATCCAGTGCTGACTGTCCCATTTCAAGCTCGGTCCGGAACCGGCGGGTCAGTGAAATCTCGGCAGTGATGTCTTCGAACATGAACGCCACCGCCCCTTCCGGATGAGGGCGTCCGGTGACGCGATAGGTCTGACCAGAGGGCAGGGACCAGGTTTCCTCATAGGTGCCATTCACCGCGTCTGTTTCAAGTTCGGACATTTGCTGACGCCAGGATTTGTAGTCCTTTGGTTCCGGCATCATCCGCTTTTCGCGCAGATGGTCGAGGAAGCTGAACAGCGTGGGTTTGCCAACCAGAAATTCGATCGGCAGGGCGACGAGATCGGTCAAGGCGGGATTGAACAGTGCCAGTTGACGCTTGCGATCAAACACGGCCAGCCCAATTGGCAGATGCGCGAATGTCTTGGTCAGGGTGGCGACGAAATCCGACAGGCTGTTTTCGGCTTTGACAAGCCGGTCTACCGGCAGGGCGGTTACGACGGTTTCATTCCCCAGAATGGTTTCGTGCAGCTCATACCATTTCCGCTGTCCGCTTTGCCCGTCAGCCAGCGCGATGCGGCGGGGCTGGTCCGGGTCGATTTCTTCTGCAGGCTGCGGGCGGTCAAACAGTTTGCGGGGTGGCCATGAGCTTGCATTCCCGCTCGGAAACTGTGTATCGGCCAGATCCAGATAGTGATGATTTGCCCAAGTGATCGTACGGTTTTCGTCTTCGCGCCAAATCAGGAAGGGCAGATTGTCTGTCGTGGAGCGCAGGCTGGCCACTTCATCGCTCAAGGCGTGTAGGCGATGGTAGTCCACACCTTTGGAATGGGCTTCTTCAACAAACTCGATTCGGGCCAGTCCGTTGCACCATTGCGCGCGCAGGCGGCAATCGGCATCTTTGGCGGCCAGATCCACTTCGCCGAACTCGGCCAGTTCGGACATGCGGGTTTCAAAGTCAGGGAAGTAGCTATGCAACAGGGATGTCAGCTGCTGCCAATCCGTTGCATTACTCGGTCGCTCGGTGGATTCAAGCAACTGCCATCCGCGCTCAGTTGCGTCGATGACCTTTTGATCGTCAAACAGGAAAATCGCGGTGTCACGTTCCGCATTTGCGACCTGCCCAAGCGGTTTGTGTCGCCTCGAGGTGGTCAGCGTAAGAACATAAAGAGCGGCGAGTGCGACACAGAAAGCAGTCAGCACCATTGCGGCGGCCATAAGAGAGTTCAGCATTTTTCCTGTCCCAAGATTGGGGTTTGTTAACCCTGTCCAAATCTTGCGGGAGGAAGGTTAATGAACGTTTAACCTTGGCGCCGTCCCCCTTTTTTCTAAGGAATTTACGCTATTGGAACTGCTGGTTTTCGCCAAGGGCCTGCATGTTCTCCTTCTGTTCAAGGCCCGAATCGCCGCGCCGCCAGTTTACCTGGGCAATGGCGCCGGATTTTTCGCGCGGGTGTGGCCGCCCGGTATAGGGCTCTGCCCCGTTTGCAAAGCTCAGCCGTGCCCCGGTGCGTTCCAAAAGCGTCTTGGCGATGAACAGGCCCAGCCCCATGCCTTCATATTCCCTGCGCTGGAGGTTCTGCGGATCAGAGGAGCGGCGGCGCAGGAACGGGTCCCCGATCCGGTCAATCAAATGCGGGGCATATCCGCGCCCGTCATCAATCACGCGGATTGTGATGGTGCGGTCGGTCCAGCTGAGGTCGATCCAGACGGCGGTCGAGGCAAAATCCACCGCATTCTGGATCAGGTTGCGCAGCCCGTGAATGATCTCGGGGCGGCGGGCCAGAATGGGCTGTTCCGTTTCCTCCCCTTCGATTGAGATGCTGATCTCTTTTCCGCGGTCCATATGCGGCTCGGCGGCGGCCTCGATCAGGGCGGACAGGGGCACAAAGCGCATATGCATGTCGTCTTTGCCCGCGCGCCCCATGGACCGCAGGATGTCCCGGCACCGGTCAGTCTGTTCATTGATCAGGCGGGCGTCCTCGATCAGGTCGGGATGGCCGTCCAGTTCTTCAACCAGTTCGGAGGAAACCAGTTTGATCGTGGCCAGTGGCGTGCCAAGCTCATGGGCGGCGGCGGCAACAACCCCACCCAGATCAGTGAGTTTCTGTTCACGGGCCAGGGCCATCTGCGCGGCCAGCAATGCCTCTGACATGGATTTGATTTCTGAGGAGATGCGGCGGGTGTAAAGCCCGATGAAGCCGATCGACACCACCACCGCAACCCAAAGCCCGAAGACGAAGATCTCGGGCATACGCAGGGCAAAGCCGGCCTGGGTCTGGAGCGGCAGGTTGAAATCGGCCACGATGGTTGTCGCCGCCACTGCGGCGCCCCCTACAACCATGGTCGAGCGCGTTGACAAAGCAGTTGCGGCCACCGTCACCGGGGCCACGATCAGCACCATGAACGGATTGTGCAATCCGCCGGTCAGGAACACCATGAAGGCCAGTTGCAACGTGTCGAACAACAGCCAGAGCGTGGCCTGCTGTTCGTTCAGCCTGGCATTGCGGGGGTAGAAGGCCAACGCAATCAGATTGGCTGAGGCCCCCATGCTGATCGCAATCCCTACCAGCAGCAGATTGATGTCGAGTGAGAAAAACCGGATCGCCACCACGATGGCGACAATCTGGCCCAGAATGGCGGCCCAGCGCAGAACAATCAGCGTGCGCAGGCGAACCCATTGCCCGCCGACCGGGGCGACTCCCGGAGTTTGAGAGGGGTCAGACATGTGCGGGCGCTCCTGTCTCAAATTTGTTGGGGCAAGGGGTTGCGGCATCCTGCACTCTTGTTAAAGCGTTTTGATGTGGTGTTGTATCTGAAATGTGCAATCGGATACGGGAGGGGAAGCTTTCCGGTTTCGGGGCATGGGGTGACGAGCCGATTTGGGCAGAACAGGCAGATAGGAGAAGGCCGATGATGCGCGTTTATGCAGTGGGGGCCGCTGTGACCGTGGCCGCTCTTTTGGGGGCAACCTGGTATGTGACCAGCGGGGCGGGCGAGGACAAGTTTGCGCAATGTCGTGCCTCGGCTGTGGGCACCGGGGTTGCGTCGATCGGGGGGCCGTTTGAGCTGACCGATGAAAACGGCAAATCGGTGACCGACAAGGATGTGATTACCAAGCCGACGCTGGTTTATTTCGGCTATACGTTCTGTCCGGATGTCTGCCCGCTGGACAATGCCCGCAATGCAGAGGCGCTCGATCTTCTGCAGGCCGATGGGTATGATGCGCAGATGGCCTTCATCTCGATTGATCCGGAGCGTGATGGCGTGGAAGAGGTGCGCGATTTCACGGACTACCTTCATCCCGACATGATTGGTCTGACCGGAACGCCCGAACAGGTCAAAGCGGCAAGCCAGGCCTACAAGACTTACTACCGAAAACAGGATGGGGATCCGGAATACTATCTGGTGGACCACTCAACCTTCACCTACTTGGTCACGCCGGAAGATGGTTTTTTGGAGTTTTTCAAACGCGACGATACCGCTCAGGACATGGCAAAACGGGTTTCTTGTTTCATTGATGCTGCCAAATAACGGGTGATTGCGCTGACGGCATGGCTGATAACGCTGCGGAGAGTTTGACCCCGGCGGAGCAAACCCCTACATAAATTCATGTGATTGCAAGCGACCCGAGGGAGGGTGCCATGTCAGAGCAGGACCTTTACGAAATTGGCGAAGACAAGTCGCTGCTTTTGGTCGACGATGACGAACCATTCCTGCGTCGGCTGGCGCGTGCGATGGAAAAACGCGGGTTTGAGCCGGAAATGGCGGGCTCGGTCACGGCTGGCAAGGCCATCGCAACCGCCCGTCCCCCGGCCTATGCGGTGGTGGATCTTCGGCTTGAGGATGGCAATGGTCTGGACGTGGTCGAGGTGATCCGCGAGAAACGCCCGGATGCTCGGGTGGTGGTTTTGACCGGATATGGTGCGATTGCCACCGCCGTGGCTGCGGTCAAGCTGGGGGCCACGGATTACCTGTCGAAACCGGCGGATGCCAATGACATCACCAATGCGCTTTTGGCAAAATCAGACGAACTGCCGCCGCCTCCGGAAAACCCGATGTCGGCCGACCGGGTGCGCTGGGAACATATCCAGCGGGTCTATGAACTTTGCGATCGTAACGTTTCTGAAACCGCACGGCGCTTGAATATGCACCGCAGAACGCTACAAAGAATACTTGCAAAGCGTAGTCCAAAGTAAAGATGTGAGGGTCCATGGGCAGCAAATCTGAACTGAAGCCGCCCATGCCCGATGGGGGCTGGTCGGTCGATATTCGCCGCGTTGAAAAGGCCATGATCCTGCCGGCGACCGAAAGCAATTTTGTCCAGAACGCAGGTATTCTTGAAGCCGGCGGGCAGTATGTCGCCGAGGGAGCCCTGTGGCGGCGTTATCGCCCGCTGACCGAGGAACCCACGCCCGCTGAACCCAAGGAAAAGCTCAAGGGCAAGTGGCTCTGGGGCGGTGTGCTGTGGATGCATTTTGGCCATTTTCTGGTCGAAAGCACCGGTCGTCTCTGGCCTTATCACGAGCTAGAAGATGAGATCGAAGGGATCATCTTCATCCCCAAACGCCCCCGCAACAAATCGAAAATGGTTGGGTTTCAGACCGATTTTTTCGATCTGCTTGGCATTCGCAAGGAGATCAGGATTGTTTCGGATCCGACCGAGGTGGAAGAGCTGATCGTGCCGGGGCAGGGGTTCGGCCTGGGTGAGATTTCGAACGGCACCGCCCCCATGCGGGCCATGATCCATGATCATTTCGCCAAGGATGTCGCGCCGGATGGGCCGGAAAGGCTTTATGTCTCTCGCACTGCTTTGCGCAGCCATCTTGGCGGTGTGCTGGGCGAGGCCCGCATTGAACAGAAAATGCGGGATGAAGGGTATGAAGTGTTCTACCCCGAACAGCACAGCCTGCGTGAACAGGTGGCAAAATACAAAGCGGCCAAAACCATTCTGGGGCTGGACGGGTCCGCCTTTCACATCGCCGCAATGGTTGGTCACAAGGACCAGAAGATCGGCATGATCCTGCGGCGCGAAGATGGCGCAGTCGGGTTTCTCAAGATGCATGTGGACAGTTTCACCGGGGTTACCTCGCACAAGTTCGATGCGCTGCTCACGGAATGGGTGCCCGAAGACAAGCCCAAGTCGAATCGCCTGTCCTATGGTGAGCCGGATTTTGCCAAACTCGGGCAGATGCTGGCTGAGGCCGGGTTTATTTCCGACAGCACGTCCTGGGTCAATCTGGACGAGGAGGAGCGTAAGACGCTCTGGGCAGAAAGCGGGTTGGAATACGGCAAAGGGTATAAGGAATATTTCAAATACCTTCGGCAGCGCCGTCGTGCTCTGCGTGCTGAGCGTGAGGCGCAAAAAGCGGCGCAGGGATCGTGACCTGGCGCCCCTTTCGGGTGCTGGCGATGTTTGCATTGCTGGCGGCCTGCCAGATGGCTGTGCCTCAGCCCGGACCTTCAAAGATCACTCTTGTGCCTGATGATGGGGGCCTGTTGGTTCTGCCGCAGGGGCAACGCATTGATTTTGGCCGGTCGCCATCTGGCGTCATTCCGGTGCTGGATCGAGAGCTGGGCGCGCACCGCCCCCTTTTGCTGGAAGGTTGCCCGTCAGGGGTCATCGCGCGGCATCAATGGGGCGCGCTTGTTCTGGCCTTCACCCGCGAGCGGTTTGTGGGATGGCAGAGCGGGGATCGCTCCAGCGGACTGACCTGCACCCCGTAAGAGACTTCAGAAAAGATCAAACCGTTTACGGATCAGCCCGGGTTCGGCGGCATAGGTCCTGAACCCCATTGCGCCATAATATGCCAGGCCCAGCTCGTTGGTGTCACCGATTGCGGCCTCAATCGTCTCTAATCCAGCGGTTAGAGCCGCATTTTGTGATGCGGAAAACAAGGCACGGCCGATTCCACCCCGCCCGGCATCCAACGCCACATACGTGCCGATGATGCCCCAGCCTACGGGTGTATCGTAAGGGTTATCCTTGGTAGCGAGGACCAATGACTGGAAACCGATAATCTGCCCCCCCTCGGAGGTGGCGACGCTGCAGCGGATCGAATGAGGACGTTGGATGTAGTTCTCAAGCATATGTTCTGCATCGCCGCGCCGGTTGCTGTTCCACCCTCGCAGGATCGGGGTGATCACGGCGCTCATGCCATCGGCATCGTCGGGGGTGGCGGGGCGAACAGAGATCATAATTGCAGCAACAATTCCGTATGGCGGGCCGTGAAAGCCTCGCGCACGCTGCGGGGTGGGCGCAGCTGAATATCCAGCCCATGAATGATTTCTGGCTTTGGTGTGCCGAACAGGCGGTTGCCCTCCTGCACCGAAAACCCCGCAATCTGCGTGGCCTCAAGCCAGGCCGAAATTTTGTCGGCGCGTTTGATTGCTTTCTTGATCGTCACAGGGATCTTCGCGGGCAGGCCAAACCGCACGTGGATCGCGGTGGTCAGCCGTTCATCCAGATCGCCATAACCCGCCCCAACCGCCGCTTTAACCGGCGAAATCATGTCCCCGATGACATATTCCGGGGCATCATGCAAAAGTGCGGCAAGGCGCCATTTGACGGGGGCCTTCGGATAAAGGCGT
The DNA here is from genome assembly GCF_025137635.1 of Aliiroseovarius crassostreae. NCBI lineage: Bacteria > Pseudomonadati > Pseudomonadota > Alphaproteobacteria > Rhodobacterales > Paracoccaceae > Aliiroseovarius > Aliiroseovarius crassostreae. The sequence continues at coordinate 3,001,355 of NZ_CP080772.1, forward strand.
GCGTAGATTTCTTCAACCAAAAGAGAGTGTTCCGCGACCGAATAGGGATAATCCCCCAAGGTCTGCCCATTCCAGCGCGCCACAAATGCCAGCCCATGGGCAATGTCCTCAATCTCGATATCCATCGGGGTCGGGTCCAGCAGGTCAAGCCTTCGTCCAGACAGCATCCTTTGCCAAGCTCTTGGTTTTGAAGCCATTTTTTGATATACTCCAAACAGGCGAGGGAAAGGTCACGAAACTGTGTCGCCCTGCGACGGGCAGGTTTTCGGAGCAATCCCCATATCTATTACAGACATAAATCACAGATGGGCGGGCTGCCCAAGAGGCGTAAACAACTATCAACAACAGTGCAGCTTGTCCGGTTCATACGGAAAGGAAACTGTTATGTTCAAACGTCTCGTGAGTTCGGCCCTGATCTTCGGAGTGGCCTCTCTGGCACCGCCGATCCCGGCTGCACATGCCATGCCCAGCTGCGCCCCCAGACCTGATCTGGTTGAAAAGCTGTCCGGCCAATATAGGGAAGGGCTGGTTGGTGGTGGGTTGCAAAACCACAAGGAATTGCTGGAGGTGTGGTCCTCACCGGAAACCGGTAGTTTTACCATCCTCGTGACCAATGCAAACGGCGTAAGCTGCATTGTTGCCGCTGGACGCAACTGGCATGGGGTCACGCCCGAAAAGGCCAAGGTGCCTGATCTGGAGGGGTAAGGCCCTCAAATTCTGACCCTGGACCCGGAACGCGCCCCTCGGCCAACAGGGGCTACTTGGTTTTGACGTCAAAATCGCCCGAGAACCGGTTCAGATAAGGCGCAATGCGCCGGTAATCGAGCGCATGGCGGACAAAGATCCACAGCCATTTTCCGAATTCCGTTCCCGGTTTGGGACGCTCCGGCATCGCCTTGGCCGCTTCGGGGAAGTGCTTGGCAAGATGGTCGTGAATAACCCGGACATGTGTTGCCGAATAGATCCCGTTCACATCCCGCCACGGTTTGCGCGAGCTGAGAAAATGGATGAAACACGGATCAATGAAATGGGTCAGGAAGAAATAGCGATGAAAACAGGGCCAGTTCCAGACCGGCGAAAGCTCGGCCCAGTCGCCATGAAGCGCGAGGTTCAACGCCCGCTGATCATGCTTGACGCGCGGCCCTTTCTCCCGGTTCTTGGTCCATTCAAAGCTTTTCTCTTCAATGCCCAGCTCAATGAATTTCGGCACATCAATCAGCAACATGCCTGAATTGAAATAGGGGGCGACGCTTTTGTTGTTCGCCTTGAATTCCGCGGCAAGGCGATTGGGCGCGCGGTGCTGGTAATTGTCCCGCACGGCGGCAACCGCGTGATCCCCGATATCAAGCGCAATCAGCTTTTCGATATCGCCGCGCTGATAGATCATGTCGCTGTCGAGATAGAGAATTCGGTCGTAATCATCGGCCAGAAGCCGCGGGGCGATGATCCGCAGGTAAGCGGCCAGGGTGATTTTTTTCGACGTGGCCAGCCCCTGCCAGCTTTCCGGAATTTCAATTTCCAGCAGCCGCAGGCCCAGTGTTTCAATGATCGGGTGTTGCGGGAAATCGCCGCTATAAAGGATGCAGATGTCAAACTGGCGTTCCGGGAACGCATCCGAGATCTGCTGCGCCAGCAATGTGGCGAAGGGAAAGTAATTGTCGTCGCAGCACATCAAAATGGTCTGGCGATGTTCGGCGGGACGATTGGCGGTAAACCCGGACATTAAAATCTCCTTTCGCCCAGAGGGGCGTTACGCCCCGGCATCACACTTTCACGGTTGTGAGTCAATGTGGCAAGCCGGGGGGCAGCAAGCCGGGTATTGTCAGGGGCATGACCGACCCGGCGCGGGGTTATTTCTTGATGTCGAAATCCCCGTCGAAGCGGTTGAAATAAGGGGCGATGCGCCGCAGGTCCCACACCTGCCGGATGAAGATCCACAACCATTTGCCAAGGGCTGTTTCCGGTTTTGGGCGGGCAGGCATGGCATTGGCCAGGTCCGGGAAATGTGTGCTCAGATGCTCATGGGCAATACGCACATGTTCCTTGGAATACAGGCCCGTCTTGTCTTTCCATGGTTTGCGCACGCTGAGGAAATGGAAAAAGCAGGGGTCCAGGAAATGGGTCAGGAAGTAGGTGCGGTGAATGCAGGGCCAGTTCCAGACCGGCGAAAGTTCGGCCCAATTGTTGTGCAGGGCGAGATTCAGGGCGCTTTGGTCATGTTTGTATCGGATGTCCTCGCCGTCCATTGCAGCAAATTCAAAGGCTTTCCCGTCAATATCCTGTGCCAGGTATTGGGGCACATCCACCAACAGCATCCCCGAATTGAAATAGCGGGTCTGTTCCAGTCCGGCCGCCTTGAACTCGCGCATGGGTTTCGTCATCTCACGATGCTGAAAACTGTCCCGCACCGCGGCAACGGGGTGGCCGCCCAGATCAGCGGACAGAAGGGCGGGAATATCCCCGCGATGATAGTAGATATCGCTGTCCAGATACAGAACCCGGTCATAATCATCCGCCAGAAGGCGCGGGGCAATGATCCGCAGATATGCCGCCAGGGTGATTTTCTTGGAGGTGGCCAGCCCCTGCCAGGCCTCGGGGATCGGGAACTGCACAAGGCGCAGATCCAGCTGCTTGATGATCGGGTGCTCGGGAAAGGTGCCGCTGTATAGAATGCAGATGTCAAAATTGCGCTCGGGATAGGCTTTTGCGATCTGGCTTGCGAGCAAAGTGGCAAAGGGAAAGTAATTGTCGTCACAGCACATCAGGATTGTGTGACGATGATTTGCCGCGCGATTGGCCGTGATCCCGGTCATTTTTAGCTCACATTTATGAAATAGAGGTAGCGACGCCATCCCATTTTCACCGCGTTGTGTCAATGTGAACGCCGGAAGTGCCGGTGTTTTGTTGCCACTTGGCTGATAAGTTGGTAGGCCGACCCAAACACTGTTACCGGAGATAGCCCGTGACCCAGGATTATATTGTAAAAGACATCAAGCTGGCAGAGTTCGGCCGCAAGGAACTCGATATTGCCGAAACCGAAATGCCAGGCCTGATGGCACTGCGTGAAGAGTATGGCGAGGCAAAGCCTCTGGCGGGGGCCCGCATCGTTGGGTCGCTCCACATGACCATTCAGACAGCGGTTCTGATTGAAACACTGGTGGCACTGGGGGCGGATGTGCGCTGGGCGTCGTGCAACATCTTCTCGACCCAGGACCACGCCGCGGCAGCAATCGCCGCAGGTGGCACGCCGGTCTTTGCAATCAAAGGCCAGTCGCTGGAAGAGCATTGGGATTATCTGGATCGCTCGTTCATGTTCCCCGAAGGGCCGAACATGATCCTTGATGATGGTGGCGACGCCACCCTTTATGTCCTGCTGGGGGCACGTGCCGAAGCCGGTGAGGATCTGGGTGTGCCCGGGTCGGAAGAGGAAGAGGTGATCCACAAGCAGATTGCCAAACGCATGAAGGAAAGCCCGGGCTGGTTCACCAAAACCCGTGATGCCATCAAAGGCGTGTCGGAAGAGACCACAACCGGGGTTCACCGCCTGTATGATCTGGTGAAACAGGGCCAGCTGCCCTTCCCGGCGATCAACGTGAACGACTCGGTCACCAAGTCGAAATTCGACAACAAATATGGCTGTAAGGAATCGCTGGTCGACGGCATCCGCCGGGCCACCGACACAATGATGGCCGGCAAAGTGGCCGTTGTCTGCGGCTATGGTGATGTCGGCAAAGGCTCTGCCGCATCGCTGCGCGGCGCCGGCGCCCGTGTGAAAGTGACCGAGATCGACCCGATCTGCGCGCTTCAGGCGGCAATGGATGGGTTTGAAGTTATTGAGCTGGAAGACGCCGTGTCCTCGGCTGACGTGTTCATCACCACCACCGGCAACAAGGACATCATCCGCATCGAGCATATGCGTGCGATGAAGGACATGGCCATTGTCGGCAATATCGGCCATTTCGATAACGAAATTCAGGTGGCCGCGCTGAAGAACCACAAATGGACCAATATCAAGGACCAGGTGGATATGATCGAGATGCCTTCGGGCAACCGCATTATCCTGCTGTCCGAAGGTCGTCTGCTGAACCTCGGCAATGCCACCGGCCACCCGTCCTTCGTGATGTCGGCATCCTTCACCAACCAGGTTCTGGCGCAGATCGAGCTGTGGACCAAAGGCGATGAGTACAACAATGATGTCTACATCCTGCCCAAGCATCTGGACGAGAAAGTGGCCAAGCTGCACCTCGACCGGATCGGTGTGAAACTGTCGAAACTGTCGAAAGAACAAGCGGATTATATCGGCGTCACCGTTGACGGCCCGTTCAAGCCGGAACACTATCGCTATTGATCACGTCGCCGTTTTAGAACGGAAAAGCGCCGCCCCAAGGGGCGGCGCTTTGCTTTTTGGGTTTATGTGAGGGGCTTTGCCCCTCGCCTCTTCGAGGCTCACCCCAAGGTATTTTTCAGCAAGAAAAAAGGGATGAGCCGGGGCTTTACCGATTATCGCCAAAGCCGAAGGTTTCGGTGACATAATCAATGTCCTTGTCGCCGCGACCCGACAGGTTGATCAGGATGGATTTCCCCGGGTTCTTGGGGGCTTCGCGCATGGCAAAGGCCACGGCATGGGCGCTTTCCAGGGCGGGAATGATACCTTCGTGGCGCGACAGGGCGTAGAAGGCGTTCAGCGCTTCCTTATCGTCAGCGGCGGTGTAGTTGGCCTTGCCGGTGCGATAGAGATGAGCATGTTCCGGGCCGACGCCGGGGTAATCCAGGCCCGAGGCCACGGTATGCACCGGGGCGGGCTCGCCGTTTTCATCCTTCAGCACCATGGTGCGGAAACCGTGAATATCGCCGTCTTCGCCATAGGTGATGGTTGCGGCATGTTCACCCAGTTTCGACGAGGTGCCCATCGGCTCCACACCGTAAAGTGCCACGTCTTCGTCGTCGATGAAGCCCGAGAAGATGCCCATCGCATTGGACCCGCCTCCGACGCAGGCGCCAACCATGTCGGGCAGCTCGCCCGTCAGCTCGAGGAACTGTTCGCGCGCTTCAATGCCAACAACATGCTGGAAATCGCGTACGATCAGGGGGAAGGGGTGCGGGCCAACCACGGAGCCGATGGCGAAAAGGGCGGTATCAGCTTGCGGCACATAGGCGTTGAAGCAGCTGTCCACGGCCTCTTTCAGAGAGCGTCCGCCAAAGCCCACAGGCACCACATTGGCGCCCAAAAGCTTCATGCGGGTCACGTTGGGGGCTTCTTTCTCGATATCAATCTCGCCCATGTGAATTTCGCATTCCAGGCCGAAATAGGCCGCTGCGGTGGCGAGTGCCACGCCGTGCTGACCTGCGCCGGTTTCGGCCATGAGCTTGGTTTTGCCCATGAATTTGGCCAGCAGCCCTTCGCCCATGCAGTGGTTGAGCTTGTGCGCGCCGGTGTGGTTCAGGTCTTCGCGCTTGGCATAGATGCGCGCGCCGCCACACATGTCGGACAGGTTTTTCAGGTAGGACACCGGCGTTGGGCGCCCCTGAAAATGTTTACGGATATGGCGAAGTTCAGCGACGAAGTCGGCAGATTTGGAAATGCGGTCATAAGCTTCGCGAATTTCCTTGAAATGCGGCTCAAGCGGCGGTGGCAACATGGCCCCCCCGTATTCGCCAAAGTAACCATCGCGGGTCGGGGTGGATTTCAGATAACCCATGCGCAAGCATCTCCTGTCAGAATTCTGTATTTGCGGTCATTCGCGCTGATCAGACAGGGAAATGGCGTGAGGCTCAAGGCAAAAATTGCGACATCTGAATGTGTGAAGTAATTTTATTACCGTACAAATAAAACGCGCGACCGAGCGGGCCGGTCGCGCGTTTCGGATCCTGAGGGCAAATTACTGCGGGATACGCAGGTTTTGACCCGGATAGATCTTGTCAGGATGCGACAGCATCGGACGGTTGGCTTCGAAGATCTTTTGATAATGTGCGCCATTGCCCAGGGTCTTCTCGGCAATTGCCCAAAGCGTGTCCCCTTTTTCGACCGTGTGGAACACCGGCTCGTTCTCAAGCTCCGCTTCCACTTCGGCCACGCCTTCGACGTTTCCGACCGCCAGAATGACTTTTTCGCGGTCTTCCGCGCTCAGGGACTCACCGCCGGATACAGTGACTTTTTCGCCATCAAGTTTGATGTCGAGACCGGATGTGTCGATGCCCAGATCAGCCACTTCCTTGGTCAGGGTTTCCTCGGTTGACGTTTCGTCATCCCCGAACAGCGCTTTACCTGCGCCCTTCACAAAACTCCACAGGCCCATGTTTTCCTCCTTGAAATAACTGGCTTGGGGAAATCTGGCTGAAATTCGCGCAAATTCATAGGGGGAACTGTCAAGCAATGTTTTCCTTTGTGTTGTTGTTTTTTCCGCATAAGGTTTGGGCGAAGAGGCTAAGCTTTTTAACAACTATTAGGAGCGCCATTATGGGTAAGAGAGACGACCTGATTGCCAAATATGCAGAAGACCTGAAGGCAAAATGCGGCCTGACGCCGGATATGGACCTGCTGACCAAAGTAACAATCGGGTGTGGGCCGGCCATCTACAATGACGATGCATCAACCGTCGCTGCCACGCAGGAAAGCGAGTTGGAAACCGTCAAGAACAACTTCCTGATCAAAAAGCTGGGCCTGACCGATGGTCCGCAGCTGATGGATGCGATCAATGCGGTGATTGACACCTATGGGCGTTCTGAGCGCAACAAATACCGCGCCGTGGTCTATTACATGCTGGTCAAGCATTTCGGCAAAGAGTCGGTTTACAGCTAAGAGCACCACATATCACGTTTTCACGCGGTCCAGCAGTTGGGCCGCGTTTTTTGTTTTCTGATCAATGAGGCCCTCCGGCTTAGTGAGGCCCTCGGGCTTAACGAAAGCGAGTAGCCTTAATCGCTAACAAGTCTTTGAACCCGGACAATTTCCCCAAGGCACGAACCTTACAGCATCGCAAAAATTCGGGCTGGCCCGCCTGATCCGCCGCGATGGGTGGGGGCACCAATAACAAGCGTTGCGCCTGCGGGTGGCACCAGATCCAAGTTGGCGATGTTTTCGATGCAGAAACGACCGGCCGGCAACCAAGCGTAGTGCGTGTCGAATGTTGTGGACGCGCCGATATCTATCGACAACGTGTCTGAGGCAAGTGAGGCTGCTTTGGTCTCTTCCAGCAGCATCTGTGTGGCCTCTACGTGAAAACCCGGATAATGCTGGACGCCATTGTCATCGGCTCCTCGATACTTGTCCGTTGCGACATGTGTACCCCAGCCCGAATGCATGGCGACACAGGCACCGTCCGGAATGGGTCCATGTGCAGCAATCCAGGCTTTGATGTCATCAGGTGTCACACTTGTATCAGCGTTTTCAGCGGCCCTCGTGGCGATGTCCACGACACATAAGGGGGCAATAAGTTGAGAAACCGGGATTTCGTTTACCGCAGCGCCGTCCGCCGAGAAGTGAAGAGGTGCGTCGATATGAGTGCCGGTATGTTCGTTCAATGTCAGGCGCGACACGTTAAAACCATGCTCTGCGAAGTTGAACATTGCTTCCGATGATATGCCCGGTGTCCCAAAATATGTCGGAAATTCTTCCGAAAGCTCATAGGTCATATCCTGAACGGATGCGTGTCCTTCAGCCATCGCAGGTGTTGTTTGGGACGCTCCTACAGCTGCGGCAGCACCGAGTGCAGCTGCAGAACTGAAAAAGTTTCTCCGTGAAATCATTCGGTTCTTGACGGAGTTAATAATACATAGATCGCACATGTTATTTCTCCTCTAAAAGACAAGAGTATAACACAAATTGACTGTTTTGAGTGGATCTGGGGTGTCGGCGGGGGTTGGGCGCGGACAGAGCTTTGTGGGAACGTGTTTTCTGGACCATGAACCGGGTCGTGAGATCTGCTGGCGGGTTAACAAACCCTTCGAATAACATGTTGGTTTTGAATAGTTTTGGAAGTGAAACGAGATTGATTTTCTCTTAGAAATTCCGCTAGATGATACATGAAGACCAGGACGGTCGGACCTCTTAGATTTTTGAACACGTGTGGTGCTGAGGGAGCACGTGGGGTGGAAGGAGAGGGTCCGATGGGTCGCGGTCCCTCTCCTTTTTTATGGACCGGCGGAGGCCGGTTTTTTGTTTTGGTGGGGCAGAACAGCCCTCAGAATATGCCGAGGACAAGGCCTGCGACAGCGCATCCACCCGCAGCATACCCGCCATCAAGCCAGATCAGTGCCTTGGATCGATCCGAGAACATCACATTGTTCACGATCCACGGGGCAGCCACAAACAGCCCCAGCCCAAGACCGGTCACCAGACCCTTGCCCGCCCCCTCAATGCCGGCCATCGTAAAGACGTGGCGCATCATGCCCGCGACCAGCAGCGCCATGACAAAGGCGATGATGTAGGGTTTGGGGTCTCTTGCATTCAACGGGCGGCCATCTTCACCAATCGCCACACCGGATGCTGTCACCCAGGGTTTGGCGAGGGCCATGTACCACAGGGCGCCGAAAGCATAGGTTGCCACAGCGGCCACCAGAACGGATAGACTTCCCATCTGCATTTCCTTCCTGTTTGCGTCGTGAAAGGAAGTATGGCCTCAGGGGGTCTCTCCGGCAAGTTCCAGCACGATGGCCCATTCCTCGGGTGTCACGGGCTGGACCGACAGGCGGGTGTTATTGACCAGCACCATGTCAGACAGGCGCAGATCCTCCTTGCACATCGCCAGTGAGACGGGCCTGGGCAGGGTGCGCACCGCTTTGATGTCCACACATTCCCAGCGCGGATCATCCGTTGAGCTGTCAGGATGCGCCTCGGCGCAGACTTCAACAACCCCGACAATGACCTTGTCTTTCTGCGAATGGTAAAAGAACCCGAGATCCCCGATCTTCATGGTCCGCATGTGGTTGCGTGCCTGGTAATTGCGCACACCATCCCATTCTTCGCCCGCGTCCCCCTTGGCAAGCTGCTGGTCCCAACTCCAGGTCGAGACCTCGGATTTGAACAGCCAGTATTGCATCAGATCACCTTGTTCCACTGTTCCAGCCGGACATCGGAAAACAGACCGGCCTTGGCATAGGGGTCATTTGCGGCCCAGGCCCTGGCGGCGTCCATATCTTCGACATCGAGGATGATCAGAGAGCCATACATCATGCCCTCGCCATTCAGAAACGGACCGGCCTGAACTGCGCCGGTTTCTTTCAGATAGGCCACATGGGCGTCACGATTGGCTTTGCGCGTTTCAATTGCGCCTTCCTTATCCGTGCAAATGACTGCCACCAGCATGATTTATTCCTCCTTCAGGGGGCGGGCCAAAAGGGCCTCAACCGCCTCTTTGATTGTTAAATGTTTGTCCAGAACCGCGACGATCATTTCAGCGATCGGCATGTCGATCCCCTGATCACGTGCCAGGGCCGCCACCGCCTTGGCGGTTGCCTTGCCTTCGACCGTTGTGCCTTCCGGAAGGGTTTCTGCCCGCCCAAGTGCAAAGCCAAATGCAAAATTACGTGATTTCTCCGAAGCGCAGGTGAGCGCCAGATCGCCAAATCCGGACAGCCCCGCCAGCGTCTCGGGCAGGGCCCCCTGGGCCACGGCAAACCGTTGCATTTCGGCATAGCCCCGGGTCATCAGGGCCGCGCGCGCGCTTTCACCAAGGCCCGCGCCAATTGCAATTCCACAGGCAATCGCCACAACATTTTTCAACGCGCCACCGATTTCGACGCCGATCAGGTCAGAGGACCGATAGATGCGTAAGTTGCGTGTCGAAAGCGCCTGTTGCAGCGTTTTGCCATTCTCAGTTGCAAGTGTCAGCGCAGTGGGAAGTCCCCCGGCAATATCCACTGCGAAACTGGGGCCGGACAGGATGGCTGGCTGGGCATCAGGGATGTGCTTGCGGATCACCTCAGCCGGTCCCAGCCCGGTTGTAAGATCAATCCCCTTGCAACAGGCCACAAGGGTTTTGCCGGACAGACGCGCCCCATTGTCCTGCAGGAACGCGGACAGTTTTTGCATCGGAACCGCCAGCAGAAGGATCTCTGCTTCTGTGGCCCTGTTCAGGTCTGCCGTGGCCGTTAGCAGCGTGGGAAACTGCACCCCCGGCAAACGGCGTTTGTTCTCGCGGGCCTGTTGCATGTCGGCGGGATCGCGCGCCCATAATGTGACGGGCTGGTTTTCGTTGGCCAAGGATATGGCAAGTGCGGTGCCAAAGGCCCCCGCGCCAAGAACAGAGATGTTCATGCCTTTGCTCCTTTCTTGCCTGATCCCAGCATGGCCGGGGCCGAGCGGTCAAGCGGCCATCGGGGACGGGCGGACAGGGTCATGCCGTCGCTTTTGCCGGAGCGAAACCGTTCCAGACCTGCCCAGGCGATCATTGCCGCATTGTCGGTGCAAAGTGCCAGTGGGGGGGCAAGGAATGTTACGCCAAACGCATCGGAAACAGTCTCTAACCCAGCGCGTAGGGTCTTGTTTGCGGCAACGCCCCCCGCGACGGCAAGTGTGGGCGTGTGGGGGGACAGGGTCATATATTCTTCCATGGCCCGACGTGACTTCTCAACCAGCACGTCCCGCACCGCTGCCTGAAACCCGGCACAAAGATCGGTGCGATCAGTGCGACGCAAACCGCCACATTCGGCCACCAGCCGGTCACGTTCGCGCAAAAGCGCGGTTTTGAGGCCGGAAAAGCTCATATCACATCCCGGTCGATCCAGAAGCGGGCGCGGGAACCGAAAGCGCTTTTCGTCCCCATTCCGTGCTTCGCGTTCGACCGAAGGCCCCCCCGGCTGTGGCAGGGCCAGCAATTTGGCGGTCTTGTCAAAAGCCTCGCCCGGGGCGTCGTCAATTGTGCCGCCGAGGCGGGTGAATTCTTCCGGGCCTTTGACGATCAGAAACTGGCAATGCCCACCCGAAACCAACAGCATCAGATAGGGAAACTGCACATGGTCGGTCAGGCGTGGGGTCAAGGCATGTCCGGCAAGGTGGTTCACGCCGACCAGTGGCAGGCCCGATCCGGCTGCCAGACCTTTTGCACACATCACACCTGCCAGAACGCCCCCAATCAGACCGGGTCCGGCGGTCACTGCAATGGCATCCATCTCTGTAAGGCTCATCCCGGCGTGCCTCAGGGCGTCTTCCACGCACAGGTCGAGTTTTTCGGTATGTGCCCGCGCAGCAATCTCTGGCACAACCCCTCCGAAATCCGCATGAAGCTCGGTCTGTCCCGCCACGACAGAGGCCAGAATTTCGGGCAATGCGCCGGGAACATGTCGGACCACGGCGGCGGCCGTGTCATCGCAAGAGCTTTCCAACCCGAGAAGTGTCAGCGGTTTTGTCATCACGGCATCTTTCCGTTTGCACAGGCTTTTGGCAGGCAGAGTTGCGATAAATCTGGTGTCGGGGTAACACCCTATCAAAGATGAGACAACAGGCCCGCCATGTCGCCAGACCGCTTCGACCTTCCCGTTTTGCTGCTGACACGTCCTGAACCGGGCAATACGCGGGTTTTGGCCGAGTGTGAAGCCGCGTTTGGGGGGGCGATCCCGGCGGTGTTGTCACCGGTTTTGGAGATTGTGCCGGTGGGGCCTTGGCCGGATCTGTCCCGATACGCCTCGGTCCTGCTGACGTCAGTTCATGGCGTGCGCGGGGATCTCTCCGGTAAACGGGCCTATTGTGTCGGGTCGCGCACCGCCCGTGCCGCAGCGGCGGCCGGGGCAAGTGTGGACTGTATCGCTCCAGATGCCGACAGCTTGATGCGGAAAGATTTAAATCCAGATCTTCCAATGGTTTACCTGCGTGGTGCGCATGTTTCGACCGATCTGGCGGCGCATTTTGGATGTGAAGAACAGGTGGTTTATGATCAGGTGCACCGCCCCCTTTCCAAACCCGCTCTGGATCTGTTTGGAGGGGAGCGTCGGGTGATCCTTCCCCTTTTTTCCCCCCGCTCAGCGCGCTTGGTTGCAAAAGAAATACCCAGGGACCGACCCGGTGTGACGGTGATCGCCATGAGTGATGCGGTTGCAAAGGCCTGGCAGGAGGCCAGGAGTGCCCGTGACCTGATTGATATTTGCCCCGCTCCGACACAGGCAGAGATGGTGAGCAGGATTGTCGCATCCCTGCGTAACACTTGATTGCCCTATGCTTGGCAGTAAGGTTGCTTGAGGGTCCGGTGGGCGCGGGCTAATCTGATGAAGCGCGATCCTGCTTCATTTGAAATGTGAGATTCGAGAGGTTCAGACATTGGCCAATTCCCGTAAACCTGCGAAAGGCTCGTCCAAGGCGACGGATGCCAAAGCGGGCAAGACAGTAAAGAAATCCGTCGAAGACGCCGTTGTGATTGAAGAGAAAGCTGCGGAAACGGTCAAATCATCTGCTACACCTGAAAAAACAACCCCATCGGGTCCTTCCAAAGCCCAGACCAAAGCCAAGGCCAAAGCAACCGAGGGGGCGGCTGAAACTCCCGCCAACCCGTCGAAAACTCCGACAAAGCCCCAAGCCAAACCCACCACATCCAGCAAGGAAACATCCTTGAAAAGCGATGATGCCGAAAAGCCGATTGGCGAAAAGGCAGCGGGTGAACGGGTGGCACCGAAACCGGATGAGGCAAAGGACACCACTCAGTCCAAACCCATGGCCAAACCCTCGGCCACCTCCCCTGCCAAAAACACGCCGCAGGCGACCGCTGAAAAGGATGAGAAATCTGCAGCGGAGAAGCCCAAGGCGTCCTCGGATCAGCAGCCCTCGGATCAGCAAAAGACACCTGTTGCCGCTCCGAGCCGCTCCAGCACCGTCCTGCCCTTGCTGTTCGGAGGAGCGATTGCGGCCGTGATCGGGTTCGGCGCAGCGCGCTACCCGGATCAGTGGCCGTTTGTAATGGGACCTGTCGAAGATCCGCTGGCCACCGCCCTGGTGACGCAGGGACAGCGGCTTGAGGCACTGGAAGTGGCAAGCCGCCAACAGGCAGAGACCCTGGCCTCTCTTCAGGCGGATAACAGCCTTGATGTGGCACGGGGAGAGATCTCGGGCGAGTTCGCCCAGCTTCGCACGCAGCTGGAAGCGATGAGCAGCCAACTTTCCGCGCTCGAAAATCGTCTGCACACGGTTGAAAAACTGCCACAGGGATCCGGAATGGAAGCCGCCGCTGCAGCCGCCGCCGCGTATGAGCGGGAACTTCAGCAGATGCGACAGATGCTGGATGCGGAGCTGGCGAAAATCACCGATGCCAGAGCGGATGCAAAAACGCTGGAACAAAACGCCGCCGAAGCCGCCAAGGCAGCGGGCGCGCGGGCCGCGCTTGCGCGTGTGCTGGCGGCGCTGGATACTGGCCGCCCCTTTGGTGATGCGCTGTTTGATCTAAGCCAGCAGGCCGGGATTGAGGCGCCAGTGGCGCTGTCTGAGGTGGCGGAAAAAGGCGTGCCAACGCTGGTGGCGCTGCAATCCGCCTTCCCCGAGGCCGCCCGTGCCGCACTTGATGCCGCGGTCCGGTCGGCTGTCGCCGCAGGTGAGATGGATCGGGTCTCTGCATTCTTCCGCCTTCAATTGGGCACCCGGTCACTATCGCCAAAAGAGGGGGCAGACCCCGACGCGATCCTGTCGCGGGCCGAAGCGGCGTTGAAATCTGGTCAGCTCGAAGCGGCGCTTGCCGAACTTGCGACCATGCCCGAGGCCGGGCAGCCCGCCCTTGGCGATTGGATCGCCGCCGCCACCACCCGCAAGGATGCGCTCACCGCCGGTGATGCGCTCGCCCAGCTCGTGAACAGCAAATAAGGACACGCCGATGCTTTGGTCTCTTTTCAAGATTATCCTTTTCGTCGTGGCGATTGCAGGCCTGACCCTTGGGGCAGGGGCGTTGCTGGAACTTGATGGCGGCATTCAGGTTGCCGTCGCCGGGGTTGAGCTCAACCTTGGTCCGTTGCAGGCGGTGATCCTGTTTGGCGTGCTGATTGTCGTGGTCTGGCTGGTGATTGTCCTTTTCGGATTGCTGCGCGCTGTGCTGCGGTTCCTGAATGGCGATGAAACCGCGATTTCGCGCTACTTTGATCGGTCCCGCGAAAAGAAAGGCTATGAGGCGCTGGCAGATGGCATGATGGCGCTTGCCTCTGGCGAAAGTGCCACCGCGATGGCAAAGGCCAACCGGGCCGAAAAATATCTGCGCCGACCGGAGCTGACCAACCTTCTTACTGCGCAGGCGGCGGAAATGGCCGGGGACAAGCGCAAAGCCACCCAGGTTTACAAAAAGCTGCTGACGGATGAGCGCACCAAGTTTGTCGGCGTGCGTGGGCTGATGAAGCAGAAGCTTGAAGAAGGTGACACAGCCACCGCCATGCGACTTGCCGAAAAGGCGCTGGCGCTGAAGCCGCGCCACGTGGGCACGCAGGATGCTCTGTTGGGGATGCAGGCGGCTGAGGGGGATTGGAGCGGTGCGCGCAAAACCCTGACCACAAAGCTGAAAACCGGAAACCTGCCGCGTGACGTGCATAAGCGACGGGATGCTGTGCTGGCCCTGTCCGAGGCAAAAGATGTGTTGGCTGAGGGCAAAAGCGTCGAGGCCCGTGAGGCAGCGATTGAGGCCAACCGCCTGTCGCCGGACCTTGTGCCCGCAGCTGTCATGGCGGCACGAACCTATGCCGAACAGGGTAAGCCGCGTTACGCCACCCGTGTGCTGACAAAAGCCTGGACCGCCCAGCCCCACCCGGATATTGCCGCCGCCTTTGCCGAGATTGAGCCGGATGAAAGCCCGAAAGCCCGACTGAACCGGTTCCGCGCCCTGACCAAACATCGTGAGGGAGATGCGGAAACGCGGATGCTGGTGGCCGAGTTGAACCTGGCCGCCGGTGACTATGTTGCTGCGCGCAAGGCGCTGGGCAATCTGTCAGAGAATGACCCCACGCAGCGGGTGCTGACCCTTCTGGCCGCGATTGAGCGCGGGGAAGGCGCCGAAGACAAAACCGTGCGCGCCCTTCTGGCCCGTGCGCTGACCGCGCCGCGCGGCCCGCAATGGGTGTGTGACAAATGTAATCACATCCATGCTGACTGGGCACCGGTCTGTGGCAATTGCGGCGGGTTTGACACGCTGTCCTGGAGCAAGGCGCCTGAAACCGAAGGGCAGATGTCCGGCGGTGCGGACATGATGCCATTGATTGTCGGTGAAGATGCGCCGGTCGAGGTGGAGAGGGTGAGCGAGGTTGCCTCTGAACCAGAGGAAACCACACCGGACCTGCCCCTGGAGGGCGAAGTTGTGGCAACGCCCTCTGATCACGTATCAACCGAGAAATCGCATTAAAGCGTTTCGGCGTTCAGCTGAGACAGGGAAAAGGCGCAGGGTCCGGGACCCCGCGCCTTTTCTGTTTTTTGTCGATAGGATTTATCAGGCGGGCTTTACGTATTTTCCCGCCGTCAGCCCATTTACCTTTTCCACGATGGCAGCGGCATCAATGCCGTGGTGGCGGTAAAGATCGCCAATCGTGCCGGTCTGGCCGAAATGCTCGACTCCCATCGGGATGGTCTGGTGTCCGGCGACCGACCCAAGCCAGGACAGGGTTGCAGGGTGGCCATCAATTGCGGTGATGATTTTGCAATGCGGGGGCAAATTGGACATGAGTGTTTCGATATGGGACTGGGCCGCATGGTTGCCGCGCGACCGAGCGCGCTGGGCGGCGGTCCAGCCTGCGTTCAACCGGTCGGCAGATGTCACCGCAAGCACGCCGATATCCCTGCGGGTTTCGCCGATCAAGCCGGCTGCCTTGATCACTTCGGGCGCAACCGCCCCCTGATAGGCCAGCACCACATCGCAGTTCGGACCCGGCTTGCGCAGCCAATAGGCCCCGTCGATCGCGCCTTGTCGGAACGCCTCGTCCACCCGCTTGCCGGGCTGCTCAATAGGGTTTGTGGTCAGGCGCAGATAGACCGCCCCGCCTGTTTCATCCCTGAGCCAGGTGCGTTCATCGGGATCGCCCTCGCCATCACGTTGAACATAGTCAAAGCCCCATTGCATGATCACGGCAAGCTCATCGGCGAAGGCGGGTTCGAAACTGGCCAGCCCGTCCTGAGACATGCCGATCAGCGGTGACCCAACCGACTGGTGCGCGCCGCCTTCCGGGGCCAGCGTCACACCCGAAGGGGTGCCGACCAGAATGAAACGCGCATCCTGATAGCAGGCGTAATTCAACGCATCGAGGCCACGCGCCACAAACGGATCATAGACCGTGCCAATCGGGATAAGGCGTTTGCCAAACAGTGAATGCGACAGGCCAGCCGCCCCCAGAAGCAACATCAGGTTCATTTCGGCAATGCCCAGCTCGATATGCTGACCGTCAGGGGTGAACTCCCACTTGGCGGTTGAGGGGATGCGGTTTTCGATGAAGGCGTCGGCCTGTGCACTGCGGGCAAACAGCTTGCGGCGGTTTACCCAGGGGCCAAGGTTGGTGGTGCCGGTAACGTCGGGGGATGTGGTGACGATCCGGTCGGCCAGCAGGCTGTCCCCTTTGGACAGATCGTCAAGGATCTTGCCGAACGCCATCTGGGTTGAGATCTCGCGCGAGGAGTCGATCCCGATGGAAGGCACAGGCAGTTTGTCGTCGTGATAGCGACGCATCCCTTTTGCGAAAAAGGGAATGTTTGACAGGAACTGACGCAGCTCTTCCGGTTGGGCGACCGTTGCAAATGGCTCCCACTCCTCCCCTTTGGCCACCCCCATGTGCTTTTGCCATGCCTCGAACTGGGTGTTGTTCATCAACCCGCCGTGATTGTCCTTATGACCCGCAATCGGCGTGCCCCAGCCCTTGATTGTATAGGCAAGGAAACAGGTGGGGCGGTCGTGGTCGATGGCGGCAAATGTGTTGGCCATTGTCTCAACACAGTTGCCACCGAGGTTTTCCATCAGCGCGGCAAGCTCTTCGTCGCTGCGCCGGTCAATCAAGGCGGTGACATCCCCCTGATCGCCAAGATCGTCCATCAGCCGCTTGCGCCAGACCGCGCCGCCCATAAAGGTCAGGGCCGAATATTCCTGGTTGGGGCAGGCATCAATCCAATCCCGCAGCTTGTCGCCGCCGGGTTCGTCAAAGGCCGCACGCTGTAACGCGCCATGCTTGACCCGCACCACGTCCCAGCCGAAGGCGTCAAAGATCTTTTCGATCCGTTCAAACAACCCCTCGCGCACAATCCCGTCCAGAGACTGGCGGTTATAATCAATGATCCACCAGGTGTTGCGCAGGTCGTTTTTCCACCCTTCCTGCAGGGCCTCATAGATATTGCCCTCATCCAGTTCCGCGTCGCCCACCAGCGCCACCATGCGGCCCATCGGGGCGTCCTTACCCCAGGATTTCGCGGTGATGTAATCCTGAATGATCGACGCGAAAGAGGTGATCGCCACGCCAAGACCAACAGAACCGGTGGAGAAATCCACATCATCAATATCCTTGGTGCGGCTGGGGTAACTTTGCACCCCGCCAAAGCCGCGGAAGTTCTCCATCTTCTCACGGGTCTGGTTGCCCATCAGATATTGCATCGCGTGGAAAATGGGGGAGGCATGGGGTTTCACCGCCACCCGATCCTCAGGTTTCAGGGTCGAGAAATAAAGCGCTGTCATGATCGACACCATCGACGCGGAAGAGGCCTGATGCCCGCCAACCTTGATCCCGTCCGCCTTGGGGCGGATGTGATTTGCATGGTGAATCATCCAGTGGGACAGCCACAAAAGGCGCTGTTCAATGGTTTTGAGCTGCTGAATACGCGCTGATGTTTGCTCGGTCATAGCGTGGTCCTTTGGTCTTGGCCTGAGCCACATGCGTTGGATGGGGTGGTCTCAGGATAACAGGGTTGCTTTGAAGCGTCCCGGCGATTTAGGGTTCAATTTCCACCGATCATGGCGGAAATCACTAAGTTCAGGAGCCATCGTGGCAGATACCGTTCAGCTTGACCCGTTTGACATTCAGATCCTGCGTCGGCTGAGTGCCGATGGCCGCATCTCGGTTCAGGATCTGAGCGACGGGATCGGCCTCAGCCCGACCCCCACCGCCCGCCGGGTCCGGCGGTTGGAGCAGGTCGGGATCATTACTGGTTACGGTGCCCGGATCGACGAAGCCGCGCTTGGGTTCGATGTCTCGGTCTTTGTTTCGGTCCAGCTGGACAAGCAGATCGATGAGGCGCTGGTGAAGTTCGAGACCGCCATTGCCAGCTTTCCCGAGGTGGTGGATTGCTGGCTGATGACCGGCGACCGCGACTACCTGATGCGGGTCGCGACCACCGGATTGCGCGATTTCGAGGCTTTCCTGGTGGGGCGCCTGACCAAGGTTGAGGGCGTGGCGTCGATCCAGTCCTCGATCCCGATCAGGCAGGTCAAGGCTGGCTATGCGCGCACGCCTTAACCCGGATTACTCCGCCGCCTGCATCACGGCTGGTGGCAGGGCCTGATCCAGATCCGCCAGGATGTCCGCGACCTCTTCCAGACCAACCGATAGTCGGATGAGCCCGTCCGAGATGTCATGCTCAGCGCGTTCTTCCGGCGTATAGGTCGAATGGGTCATCGAGGCCGGGTGCTGGATCAGCGTTTCGGCATCGCCCAGAGAGACGGCGCGCTGGATCATTTTCAGCCCGTTCATAAAGGCAATCCCCCCGGTCATGCCGCCGTCAATCTCAAAGGCGATCATCGCGCCGGGTTGCGCCATCTGGCGACAGGCGAGCTCATGTTGGGCAAAGCTTTCCAGCCCTGGGAAATGCACAGTGCGGACGGCCGGATGCGCCTCAAGATACGCCGCCACAACCTGCGCCGACGCGCAGTGACGTTCCATCCGCAGCGCCAGTGTTTTCAATCCACGCAGGATCAGCATGGCGTTGAACGGCGCCATCACGGCCCCGGTCATGTCCTTCATGCCGACCAGACGGATCTCGGTGATCTGTTCCAGCGTCCCCACGACCAGCCCGGCCACCACGTCGCCATGCCCACCGAGGTATTTTGTCGCCGAGTGCAGCACGATATCGGCGCCCATTTCGATTGGGCGGGTCAGGAAGGGGGTGGCATAGGTGTTGTCGACCACCACGCTGGCCCCGCTGGCATGGGCGATCTCTGACATCGCGGCGATATCCACGAGGCGCATGTTCGGGTTGGCCGGGGTTTCGAAATAGACGACGCGGGTCTGCTCCGAGATCGCGGCGCGCAGGTTTTCCGGGTCGGTCATGTCCACATGGGTGATTGTCACCCCCCATTTCGCCAGCCCGTGCTGCATGAAGGCGAAGGTGCAGCCGTAAAGTGTCTTGTCCACGATCACCTCGTCTCCGGGTGACAGCAGGGTCCAGAGCACGGCGGTGATGGCCCCCATACCCGAGGACAGGGCCAGACCGGCCTCGGCCCCTTCCAGTGTGGCAATGCGTTGTTCCAGCAGGTCACAGGTCGGGTTTGAAATCCGGCTGTAGATATGTCCCTGGCGCTCACCGGCAAACATCTCCCCTCCGGCTTCCGCTGTTTCGAAGGCGAAGGTTGAGGTCAGATGAAGCGGCGGGGTCAGAGCACCGTCATTTTCTTGCGGGTCATAAGCGTGGTGGATGGCGCGGGTGGCAAAGCCGGGGGTGTTGATCATGATTGGCTCCTCTCTGGGTTGGAGCTATAATGCGCCTGTTTTACAGGCAATGGATTGCCAATATTGCTAACTAAGGACATAATATTGGCATTATCTGCCAATGAGAGGGTGTATGGACCGTAAAGATAGACAAATCATTCGGGCCCTTCAGCGTGATGGGCGAATGACCAATCAGGATCTGGCGGAAAAGGTCAACCTGTCGCCTTCCCCCTGTTTGCGTCGGGTGCGCAACCTTGAGGCCAGCGGTGTGATCCAGGGGTATAGCGCCGATGTGGATGCCTCGGCCTACGGGTTGGCAATCACGGTTTTTGTACGGGTACGATTGGAGCGTCACAACGAGGCGGACGTGCAGAATTTCGAAAAGCGGGTGCGGTTGATCGACGAAGTTCTGGAATGCCACGTGATGACCGGGGCGATGGATTATCAGCTGCGGGTGCTGGTGCCGGATCTGCAGGCCTATGAAGATTTTATCCGCAACCGCATCCACCCGATCGGCGGGATCGCCTCGATTGATACGAGTTTTGTTTACGGGACGGTGAAAAAGACTGCAGTGTTCCCGGATATTTCCTGACCGCTCCAAACCGTTTGTGCGGCGCTTGTGCCACGCAGCAAGGGGCGTTCGGGATTGGAATGTTTGGAAAACTGGTGCCTCAAGAGGGACTCGAACCCCCGACCTTGTCCTTACGAAGGACCTGCTCTACCAGCTGAGCTATTGAGGCTGCCGGGGTTCGTTTAACCGCTTGATCGGCGTTGCGCAAGGCGCAAAACCATTCCCGGTCAATCGAACCCACTTTTGTATTTCACCGGTGGGAGACGGTTTCCGGTTTAGGTTTACAGCACCGTGGCAAGGGCTGTCGCAAGTTTGTCGACCAGTTCGTCAATCTGCTCTTCCGTAATGATAAAGGGCGGGGCGAGCAGGATGTGGTCGCCATGTTTCCCGTCACGGGTGCCGGACATCGGGTAACAGATCAATCCAGCGGCAAAGGCCGCTTTCTTGATTTTGCCTGCCACACCCATTGCCGGATCAAACGGGGTTTTCGTGTCACGGTCGGCGACCAGTTCAAGGCCACGGAACAATCCGCGCCCCCGGATGTCGCCCACATTTGGGTGTTGTCCAAAGCGTGCCTCCAAGGCGGCTTGCAGCTTGTCGCCCATTGCGGCCGCGCGCGCGGGCAGGTCACGGCTGGTCAGCTCTGTCACCACCGCCAGGGCCGCCGCGGTGGCGACCGGATGGCCCAGATAGGTGTGCCCGTGCTGGAAAAACCCTGATCCGTTCTCGATTGCGGCATATATCTTGTCGGTGCAGAGCATCGCTCCGATTGGCTGATACCCGGCCCCCAGCCCCTTGGCGATGCACAGGATATCCGGGGCGATGCCGTCATGGTCGCAGGCAAACAGATGTCCGGTACGCCCCATGCCACACATCACCTCATCCAGGATCAGCAGCACACCATATTGATCACAGATCTCGCGGATGCGTTTGTAATACCCGTCCACGGAGGGAACCGCGCCCAGCGTGGCGCCGACCACCGGTTCGGCCATGAACGCCATCACGCTATCTGGCCCAAGACGCAGAATTTCACTCTCAAGCTCGTTGGCGACACGCTGCCCATAGTCAAAGCTGCTTTCGTCGTCATTCCGGCCCACATATTCATAACAGGGCGCAATATGGCTCATCTCAACCAGAAGCGGGGCGAACTGGGCGCGGCGCCATTCATTGCCCCCCGCAGACAAGGCGCCCAACGTGTTGCCGTGATAGCTTTGTTTGCGGGCAATGACCCGGCGCCGTTCCGGCTGACCGATTTCAAGGAAATACTGCCGGGCCAGCTTGATTGCACTTTCGGTGGCTTCTGACCCGCCGGACACGAAATAGACCCGATCGAGAGCGCCGGGGGCGTGCTGGATCAGCAGCCTTGCCAATGCCTCGGCGGGTTCTGAGGTCATGAAGCCGGAATGGGCAAAGGCGATTTTCTCCACCTGCTCCTGAACCGCCTTGATCACCGCCGGGTTTGAATGCCCCAGACAGGACACGGCGGCGTCGCCGCAATCCAGGTATTTCTGACCTTTGTCGTCAATCAGATAAGCCCCGTCCCCCGCCATGGCGGTGGGAAGGGTGACTTTGGTGTGGCGGGGAAATACGTGGCTTTTCTGGCTCATGCCACATCTCCTTTCAGGCGGGATATCAGGGCGGCAACCGATGCTGCGTTGTCAGCCCAGGGGGTGTCGTGTTCGTCGGTCAGCCCATTTTCAAAACCCACCCGAAGGTCGCCGCCAAGATGGGCGGCACGGGTGAGACAGGCATGTTCCTGCGGGCCAAATGCGCAGACCATCCAGGGGTCTTTGGGTGTGCCATTTGTCAGAAACGGTTCCAGATCAGCAGGGCGCGAGATTTGCCCGGTTGCATAGCGTCCCAGCACCAAAAGGCGGTCAACCTGCCCGGCGCGCACAATTCCCTGTGTCTGCCAATGCGCCAGCAATGCCGCATCGTCGGTATCATAGAGGATATGCTGAACACGTGTGCCTTGCGCTGCACATGTCCCATAGACCTGTTCTGCAAGGCTGGGATCGCGGGAAATTTCGCGCACGGAAATCGACGCCCATTCTGGCGCAACCTGTTTCAGGCAGGCCAGTTGGGTCGCAACATCAAACAGGCCCGCAGCCTCGGTGGTGATCTGGATATCAAGTCCGGGGGCTGCGTCCTTAATCGCCGCGATTGTCTCAAGATAACGTCCCGCATCCAGAGAGTGGGTGCCGTCCCCCTCCCTGACATGCAGGTGAACGCCATTTGCCCCAACCGCGTGACAGGCAGCAGAGGTGGCAACTATCTCATCCAATGTGACGGGAAGGGCAGGGTGATCGCTGTGGGTGCGACGGGCACCATTTGGGGCAACCAGAATATAGGGATGTGCCATGTCAATCCTAGCATCTTGTGCATGGGGCTTGCTTTGCTTGTGGAAATCCACAAGCTGCTGATCCTTGATTTCGACATCAAGCATGGTGTCACTGGCTTTGTCCAGATGCTGTTTTCAGGCGCGAAAACGTTTCGACTTTCACCTGAGACAGGGAAGTGCCGCTCGAGATTAAATACCGTGGCAGGAGAATTTCCCTGGACCCGAATAGGAAATCTTTTAGGGGTCCAGGGCAGATGGTGCTCAAATACTCCGGGTCACTCACACCCCGGAAGCTCTTTCGCGATCAATGCCCATCATGCGAGTGGGCAAGTCCATCCCCAATTGGCAAACCGCCGATACGGTATAGGTAGGTCATGGTGGCCGACGGTGAAAGCGTTCAACTCATGGATGTTTAACATCAGGCGCGTTGCGTTTCTTTTCTGGCGCGGATTGTTGCGTTTCTCCGTCGCCACCCTTCTTGAACTCGCTGGGTTGCATCCCCCAGATCTGGCGGAAACGGCGCGCAAAACTGGAGGGGTGGGTGTAGCCACAGGCCTGATACACCTCTTTGACCGCCATGCCCCTGCGCAGCAGGGTGGCGGCGTGTTCAACCCGGCGCTGGGACAGAAGCTGAGAAAAACTTTGCCCGAACAGGAGGGTCAGCTTGCGTTGCAAACTCCGTTTGCTGAGGGCACAAAGCCGCGCCAGATCATCCACGGAAAAATCTGGCTGATCAAGGTGAGCGACCAGGTGGGCTTCGATCTGGCCCCGCAATCTTTCGTCGGCGGGCGCAAGTTCGACATTCTCAAGTGGCGCATCATGTTGTGTGTGTTGCGCGCGCACATGCGTGCGGATTGCATCGTAATTGTTCAGCCGCAGACGTATCCGCGCGATCAGGGTTTCGATATCGAAGGGTTTGGTCAGATAATCATCGGCACTGACCGACAGACCCTCGCGCATCGAATGGTCCCCTGACAGCGCGGTCAGAAACAGCACCTGAATATGGGATGTCTCCGGGCATTCCTTGATCTCGCGGATCAGGTCAAACCCACTGCCATCGGGCAGCATGACGTCGCAGATAATAAGGTGAAGGGGGTATTTCTGCACCATGCGGCGGGCGGTGCTGCAGGAGGCTGCGCTGTGTATTTTACCCAGCTCCCCAAGGGCACCCGTCAGGTAATGGCGCAGCTCGCGGTCATCCTCAACGATCAGGATCTGAGGCTGCGTTTCGCTGTCTGGGCCATCTGAGTTACGAGCCTGCGTATGCAATGGGCGATTATGGCGCGCAGGAAACCGAAGGGTGATTGTCGCCGGATCAGGCACCACATGGATATCAGCGCCGCTGCGCTGCACCAGTGCGCCCACAATTTCACCGCCACGGGTTGGCACGTTCTGATCTTCTGGCAGGTGCCCCTGAAGGGTTCTGATAAACTCCTCAGGCAGGCTTGATGTATTGCTGACCTTCATCTTCAATACCTGGTTTTCAAGGGCAATCTGCACCTCAATTGCGCCCCCTCTTGGCGTATGCCGGATTGCATTTGACAGGAGGTTGTGGGTGATCAGCTCAAGCGCCTCCAGGTCAACTGTGGCGACCCCCAGATTGCCCAGCCCTGTCTGAAAGCGAACGCCGTGCAGGGCGGCACTGTCTTGGTAAAGGGACAGGATCGGCTCGATCACCCCATCCAGATTGGCAATGACATGCTGGCTGGGATCGGTCCTGTTCTGCCTGCTTCCTTCTGACATCTCTTCGCTCAGCTGCGTCAGCCGGGCCACGGCGCGGGTGACCAGCGTCAGGAGTTTCTGGTTCTGCGGGCTGAGCTTGGCGGTTTTCTCGATGCTCTGCAGGGGGGCTTTGATCAATGAGATCGGGGTGCGGATTTCATGGGCAGCACGGGCGTAAAACTGCGCCCGGTCCTTGTCGGCGGCAACCAGTTTGCGGGTTTTCTCCTGCACCATGGCTTCCAGAACGGATGTGCGTTGCTGAAGGGCCCGGTTGCGCAGCCATGGGATGAACAGGATTGCGGGAACCAAGAGCAGTAAATATGCCACCCACGCATACCAGCGCAGGTAAAGGGGGGCTGATACTGAAAAGCTCAGAACCTGTTCCGGCCCTGTGACATTGCCGGCGCTGATCCCCTGAAAACGCAGATCATAAGAGCCGGGCTGAAGGTTTTCACGGCGCAGTTTGTGCACAGAGCCTGTGGCCTCCTGCCACTGGGTATCCACCGGATCCAGGCGCCAGCGCAGCCGGTTGGCAACAGGGTCGGTGTAATGCGCCACCGTAATCGCCATATCAAGCGTGGCGGGCGAGACCCTTTCATAATTTGGAGCTGGGGTGACCTGCCTGCCCTGTTCGTCAAGTTGGATGTAACTGACACGTGGCGGCATATGATTGGACTGCAACATGTCGGGGTGAAACAGAGACAGACCATTCACACCGCCAACCGCCAGGGTGCCATCGCGCAGCGCGGTATAGGCGTTGAAATTGAACTCGGCCCCTTGCAGCCCATCGCGGCTTTTGTAAACCGCAATGTCTCCGTCGCTCGGGGAATACCGGGCCAGCCCATTGTTGGTGGTGATCCAGATCTGCCCCTGCTGGTCGGGCAGAAGGCTGTAGATGGTCTCGTTCGGCAACCCATCCGCGCGCCCGATGCGGTCCAGACGCTCCATGTCCTTTGACAGGATGGTTATGCCAGCCTGGGTGCCAACCAGCATGCGCCCATCGGGCAGGCAATAGATCGCCCGCACGTCATTGTCATCGAAATAGGCCGCCCCCGAAAAGGTTTGCGTCTCACCGGTTTCCGGGTTGAACCGGGTCAGGCCTCCGCTGGTGCCGATCCAGATATTGCCCTCTGGGCCCTCGTAAAGGCCGCGGGTGCGGCTGTGGGGCAGGGCGCCATTGTCTTTGTGGAGGTGGCGGATCGTTTGCAGGTTTTCGTCCAGCGTGAAAACGCCAGAATGGGTGCCGACCCAGATCTGTCCGTGCTGATCTTGCAGCAAAAGCCGGATGAACCGGTCATGGAACAGCGCGTTTCCGCCCTCTTCCGACACTGGGGTCAGGGTTTTTGTGCGCCAGTCATAAAGGTGCAAACCGCGGCGGCGAAGGGCGAGCAGCAGGTGATCCCCCAGTGGCAGGATGGCGCGCACATCCTGGTCGCCCTTGCCCAGATCCACGCGTTCAAACCGCTTTTCGTCCCGGATCAGCCGGTCGAGCCCCTTTTTGGACCCAACCCAAAGTGACTTCCCCACCCCCTCGGTCATGGACCAGATCGTGGCAGAGACGGGGCCCGAATCTCCCTCGGAATAGGCGAAATAGGTTTCAAACGGATCCGGGTATTGCGACAGGTTGCTGACGCCGCGGTCATAGGTTCCCGCCCAGATGCGACCCATTTTCCCGGCGGTCAGGGCAATGACAGTGTCGCTTCCAAGGCGAAGGGGCTGACCCGGATGTGCCCGGTAATTGACGGTGTCTCCGGTGACAGGATCATGCACGAAGATGCCATGTGACCAGGTGCCAAACCAAAGACGCCCATCCTGCCCCTGGCTGATGCTTTCCACATCATTGTCGGGCAGATCGATCGGTTGGCTAACCGTCAGGCTGGACGGGTCCAGAAGGTTCAGCCCCCCCTCTTCGGTGCCGATCCAGATCTGGTCCTGATCATCTGCGAACAGGGCCATGATCCGATCACCGCTCAGGTCGGAATTGTCCCGGCGAATGGGGCGAATATTGTCGCCCGCATCATCAATCAGAAGCAATCCCCGAGCCTGTGTGCCCACCAGCAGGCGACCGTCCTTAAGATGCAAAAGGCGCAGGGCCGCATTGGGGTCGATGACGTCTTCCGCGTCAATCACCGGAAGCATTCCCGGAGGAGGGGCGGCCTTCAGCGCCGCGTTGACCCGATCCGGCGGCAGTTTCACAACACCCGCCCCGGTGGTGACCCATACGGCGCCATCCGGTTCGAACGCAAAGTCATAGGTGTCATTCAGCAGGGTGGTTTGGGCAGCGCCATCCGGGGCGCGAAACCCGGTTAGAAACTCCGCAGATTGCGAGTAGACGCTGACGCCACCGCCCAATGTTGCAACCCAGATACGCCCCTGAAGATCCTCTTTCAGCCCAAAGATATAGTTTGTCTGCAAGCCATGATTGGGGGTTTCGCTGCGATATAAATAGCTGAACCGGGCACCGTCGAAAATGCTGATCCCGTCCCCGGTGGCAAACCACATCCGGCCATCATGCGCCGGGTAGATCGCGTGGACGGTGCTTTGCGACAGGCCATCATCAATGGTCAGCTGGCGCGCCATTTTCGGAGTGTCCCCCAGCGCCGCTTGGCAAAGCCCGAGGGTGAGAAACCAGATCCCCAGTATCAGTTCCCGCATCGCGTCCCCCCGTTGCCTGCCCCGTTTGTCTGCCCTGTTTGTTTGGCCCGT
Organism: Aliiroseovarius crassostreae; assembly: GCF_025137635.1. Taxonomy (NCBI): domain Bacteria; kingdom Pseudomonadati; phylum Pseudomonadota; class Alphaproteobacteria; order Rhodobacterales; family Paracoccaceae; genus Aliiroseovarius; species Aliiroseovarius crassostreae. The sequence goes on from NZ_CP080772.1 coordinate 3,028,258, forward strand.
TTGTTTATCCTGTCCGTCAGCCATCACCCCATAGCGCCTTGGGGTTGATCTTAGCTTTGTGACGGGGAAAAGCCATCTTTTCCCTGTATTCCTCATCATGTGCTCGTAGGAGGGAAAAAACGGTGGCGCAATTGCTCAAAAGGTTAGGGTCAGGTTGGGAAATACTTGGATTTGAAGCGGGCGAATTCACGTTCAGAGGGTTTTTTATCCGTATATACCTCTACATAGTCCGGCATGAGATTGATGCGCTCTTCAAGGGCCTCGCTGACCTGCATCGAAATATAGCCGATCTGGGTATATAGCACCGTCATGCTGCGCACCTCGGCCTGCTTGTCGGAAAATCCGAACCGGCGATACATATCGGCAATGGCGCGGGCGCGCAGGCGGTCTGAGTGTTCGATCTTGCGTTGCAGGTCGGGGTCATTGCGGGCCCAGTTGCGGATTGCCAGATCCAGCCGGGAATCGAACAGGTCCGCGTCCAGCCAACACTCGAACAGGTTCAGCATCGCTTCGGTGATCGTGTCGGCATAGGCTTCGGTCTGCCGGATCAGGTTGCCGGTATTTTTTGCGTCCCACCGGGCGATCATCGCGTCCAGCAGCGCCTCGCGATCCTTGAAATACCAATAGAACCCGGACCGTGTAAGTCCCAGTTTTTTCGAGAGAACACCAACTTTTACGGCCTCCACACCACTTTCGGTCAGGACCTCATATGCGGCGGATAGCCAGGCATTTTCTGCCCCCTGGCGCTTGGAGCTTTCCAACTTTGTCATGATTCAAGTTTAGTATTTCTTGACACAAGTGTCAATTTTAATGACGCTACTGTCTATACACCTTTGCGAATGGGAGGACGCCATGGTTGATCAGAGCGCAGCACCGGTGCGAAGCCGGCGGCGAAAACGTGGTGCGGGCGAAATACGCAGCGGCCAACCCGGCCAGAATCCGCATCTTGAGGTGCCCTTCATCACGCGGGGCATCCCGACCTATGACCTTCTGGAAGAGGGGGCGCTGGTCGAGATTGAACAGACCGCAGAGCGTATCCTGTCAGAGATCGGCATCGAGTTTCGTGAAGACCCGGACACGGTAGAGATGTTCCGCCGGGCCGGGGCCGAGGTGACAGAGCTTACCGCAGAGAGCTGGAACCTGAAATTCGCACCGGGCATGGTCCGCCAGATCCTGTCCACCGCGCCGTCCAAATTCACCCAGCACGCGCGCAACCCGAAAAACAATGTCGAGATCGGTGGGCGGTCGATGGTTTTTGCGCCCTCTTATGGATCGCCTTTCGTCATGGATCTGGACAAGGGGCGGCGCTATGGCACGATCGAGGATTTTCAGAACCTGATCAAGCTGGGGCAAAGCTCGCCCTGGCTGCATCATTCCGGTGGCACGATCTGTGAACCCACCGATATCGCGGTGAACAAACGCCATCTGGATATGGTCTATAGCCATATCAAATTCTCCGACCGGCCGTTTCTGGGATCAATCACCGCGCCCGAGCGGGCCGAAGACAGCATCGAGATGACCCGTATCCTGTTTGGCTCTGATTACGTGGATCAGAACTGTGTGATCATGGGGAATTTCAACACCACCTCACCGATGGTGATGGATGGGGTCACAACGCAGGGCATCCGGGCCTATGCGCGGGCGGGGCAGGGGTCCATCCACCTGCCCTTCCTTCTGGGGGGCGCGGTCAGCCCGCTGACCATGGCGGGGTCGATTGCGCAATGCCTGGCGGAAACCATGGTGTCGGCGGCCCTTACGCAATTGGAGCGGCCGGGCGCGCCTGCGATCCTTGGCAGTTTCCTCAGCTCGATGTCGCTCCGTTCTGGCTCCCCCACATTTGGAACGCCGGAGCCGGCACTGGGGTCACTGGTGATGGGGCAACTGGCGCGACGCCTGAACATGCCGCTGCGCTGCGCGGGCAATTTCTCGACCTCGAAATTGCCGGATGCGCAGGCAATGCAGCAATCCATGATGTCCATGATGTCGGCTGTGCAATGCGGGGCCAATTTCATCCTGCATTCGGCGGGCTTTCTGGATGGGCTTTTGTCGATGTCATACGAGAAATTCGTGATGGACACCGATATGTGTGGTGCGCTGCACGCCTACCTGAACGGGATTGCGGTCAACGAGGACACGCTTGGATTTGAGGCGCTGGCCGAAGGCGGGCCGGGGGCGCATCTGTTCTCAACCGCCCACACCCTGCGCCATTATCAGACCGCCTATTATGACAGTGCGCTGGATGACAACCAGCCGTGGGAAACATGGGATGAACAGGGCGGCATTGATGCTGCGACCCGCGCCAACCAGCGTTGGAAACAGCTGTTGAACGACTACGAAGCGCCGCCCTTGGACGACGCCGTGAACGACGCGCTGTGTGACTTCATGGCGCGCAAAAAGGCCGCGATGGCCGACATGTGGTATTGAGGAGAGACAGATGTCCAAAGATCCGCTGCTGCAACCCTTTCAGCTGAAACATCTGACCCTGAAAAACCGGATCATGACCACCAGTCATGAACCGGCCTACCCCGAGGACGGGATGCCGAAACAACGCTATGCGGCCTATCACGCGGAGCGTGCCCGGGCCGGGGTGGCTCTTGCGATGACGGCGGGGTCGGCGGCGGTGTCGCGCAACAGCCCGCCGGTTTTCAACAATATCCTTGCCTATAAGGACGAAGTGGTGCCTTGGATCCGGCAGCTGACCGATGGCTGTCATGAACATGGCTGCGCGGTGATGATCCAGCTGACCCATCTGGGGCGGCGCACCCATTGGGCCAAGGGGGACTGGCTGCCTGCCGTGTCCTCGACCAAACACCGCGAACCCGCCCACCATGCCTTTCCGAAACTTGCGGAAGACTGGGACATTGAGAATGTCATCGCCGATTTCACCGACGCAGCCGAGCGGATGAAAGCGGGCGGTATGGACGGGGTTGAAATCATGACCCATGGCCATCTGCTAGATCAGTTCATCTCGCCCCTGTCCAATGATCTGGACGGTCCTTACGGGCGAAAAACCCTGGAAAACCGCCTGCGCCTGACCAATGACATCATCGCCTCTGTCCGCAAACGGGTGGGGGACGACTTTGTTGTCGGCGTGCGGTTTGCACCTGACGAGGCGCAGGCCGGCGGTATCGACGAAGAAATGGGGCTCGAGATCGCCCGGATCTTCGAGGCAAACGGCGATGTGGATTACCTCAATATCAACCGGGGGCGCATCCATACCGACCCGGCCATGACCGACATGATCCCGGTGCAGGGGATGAAAAATGCCCCGCATCTGGATTTTGCCGGGCGGGTCAAGGCGGCGGTCACCCTGCCGGTGTTCCACGCGTCGAAAATTCCCGATGTGGCCACCGCGCGCCACGCCATTGCCTCGGGCCAGCTTGATATGGTCGGCATGACCCGCGCGCATATGGCCGATCCGCATGTGGTGCGCAAAATCATTGAGGGGCGCGAGGATGACATCCGCCCCTGTGTCGGCGCCACCTATTGTCTGGACCGGATCTATGGCGCGGGTGAGGCCCTGTGCATCCACAACCCCGCCACCGGGCGCGAACTGACCATGCCGCATGAGGTCACGCCCGCAGATGAGAAGAAGAAAGTGGTTGTCATCGGTGCCGGCCCCGGCGGTCTGGAGGCCGCGCGGGTTGCAGCTGAGCGCGGCCATGAAGTCATCGTGTTCGAAGCGCAACCGGATCCCGGAGGGCAGCTGCGCCTGGCCGCGCTTTCCCCACGTCGCCGCGAGATGATCTCGATCATCGACTGGCGTATGGCGCAATGTGCTGCGCGCGACGTGGAGTTTCGGTTCAACAGCTGGGCTGAGGCCGAGGATGTGCTGGCGCTGGATCCCGATGTGGTCATTGTTGCCACGGGTGGTCTGCCCAATACCGAACTGTTCGAGCAGCGCGGAGAGGCAGCCAACGTGGTCACCGCATGGGACATTATCGCGGGCGATGTGAAACCCGCAGAGCATGTGCTGATCTATGATGAAAGCGGTGATCATCCGGGGCTGCAGGCCGCAGAAATGGCCGCCCATGCCGGGTCCAAGGTTGAGGTTATGACACCGGACCGCACTTTTGCACCGGACATCATGGCAATGAATCTCGTGCCCTATATGCGCGCGCTTCAGGACAAGGACGTCACCTTCACCGTCACCCGCCGCCTGTTGGATGTGGCCAGGGATGGCAACAAATTGACCGCAACGATCGGCACTGATTATTCGGATTTCACCCGCACGGCGCAATATGATCAGGTGGTGGTGAACTATGGCACCTTGCCGATGGATGAGCTCTATTTCGCACTGCGCGAGGAAAGCTCGAACCGGGGGGCGGTTGATCAGGAGGCGCTGATCGAAGGGCGCCCGCAGACGCTCTTGCGCAACCCGGAGGGCAGGTTCCAGCTGTTTCGCATCGGCGACGCCGTATCCGCACGCAATTGCCATGCCGCGATCTATGATGCGTTGCGGCTGGTCAAGGATCTCTGACGCGGAAACCGGAGTGCGCCAATGCCTTTCCCCCATATCTTCAAACCGGTCCGGCTGCGCCACAAGACGCTGAAAAACCGCGTGGTGTTCGGGGCGCATACCACCAATATGTCCCAAGACGGCCTGCCCGGGGATCAGCATCTGGCCTATTACCGCGAACGCGCCATCGGGGGCGCTGCGATGATTGTGGTTGAGCCGATGCCGGTGCATCCGGCGGCGGTGCTGACCCGTGGCAATTTTCGCCCCTCCACGGATAAGGTGATCCCCCATTTCAGGCGGATCACCGAGGTGGGGCAGGCCCATGGCGCGGTGATGATCCAGCAGCTTTACCATGTGGGCGCGCATGGGGATTGGGACAATTCCTGGCACGCCAACTGGTCACCTTCGGGCGGGCCAAGCTATCACGACAATGATGGCAGCCATGCCATGTCCGAAGCTGAGATCGAAGAGACCATCCAGTCTTTCGTCGATGCGGCTGTCAGATGTCAAAAGGCAGGTTTCGACGGGGTCGAAGTCTGGGCCGCCTATCATTGTCTGATTGACCAGTTCTGGACCCCGTTTTCGAACCAGCGAGAGGACCAATGGGGCGGGTCGCTGGAAAACCGCACCCGGTTTTCGCGTGAGATTCTGAAACGCATCCGGTCTGCCTGTGGCGACAACTTCATCATCGGGCTGTCTGTTGCCGATGAACCGGATGTCGAGGCTGCCCTCAGCCGCGAAGACACCGCCGAGATTGTCGCGCTGCATGATGCGGAGCGACTGATGGATTATGTCACCTGCGGGTCGGGTGGGTATTTCGATTTCTACAAGCTGATGCCCACTTTTCTCTATGGCGAAAAGCTCGGTGTGGATCTGGCAACCCGGCTGAAATCCGTCGTCAAACACGCGCTGGTCACGGCAGAAAGCCATATCCGAACCCCGGAAAATGCCAATACGGTTCTGGGTGCGGGTGAGGCGGACCTTGTCTCTATCGTGCGCGGCCAGATTGCCGATCCGCATCTGGTGGCAAAGGCGGGCGAAGATCGCGCAGAGGATATCCGTGGCTGCCTGTCGTGCAACCAGCAATGCTGGGGACGGCGGGGGCGGGACTACTGGATCTCATGCCTGATCAACCCGTCGGTCGGGCGCGAACATGAATGGGGTGGGGATCGGTTCAGCAAGGTGCAATCCCCACGCAATGTGCTTGTGGTCGGGGCTGGTCCGGCGGGACTGGAATGTGCGCGGGTGGCGGCGGAACGCGGGCACCGGGTCACCTTGGCCGAAGCCGGTCCGGAGCTTGGCGGGCAATTTCGCTTGGCGGGCCTGCAGCCACGGCGCGCGCAGATCAGCGACCTGATCGATTGGTATCAACGCCAGCTCATCGCGTTGGGTGTCGACATTCGCTACAACAGCTATCTGGATGCGGCCGAGATTGCGGCGTTCGGCGCGGATCTTATCGTCGACGCAACAGGCTCTGTTCCGGCTGGAAACGGGTTTCAGAAGGGGTTGGCACATGTCGGCACCCTGCCGGGTATCGAGCGGGGAAATGTGTTCAGTGCCGAGGATGTCATGGCCCGCGATGCCCGTCTGGGGAAGGCCGTGATCGTATTGGACGAAGGGGGCAACTGGCGCGGTATTGGCACCGCCTGGAAGCTGGCCCAGGACGGTCATGACGTGACCATTGTCACCCCGGACCCGGTGGTGGGCAAAGAGTTGTTCCGATCTGCCGCCGATCTTCCGGCACGCAAGCAACTGGCCCGGCTTGGCGTGCGCTTTGTAACCGAAACCGTGGTGACGGGCTGGTCGGATCAGGGGGCTGTCTGCGGGGCCGACTGTGCCAGTATCCTGACCGGAGAGACCTGCCGGATCCCAGCCGACAGCCTTGTGCTTGCCACCGCGGAACGGGTCGGCATGGGGCTGAAGCAGGAATTGCGGGCAATGGGGTTTGACCCGGTTCTGATCGGGGACGCCCATGCGCCACGCAATGCCGCCGCAGCCTTTTACGATGGGCGGCGTGCGGGGCTGGCCCTCTGATCGGACAGTTTGGCGCTGGAAAACAAGGCAAGAGCCACAACTCCGCGCTGGCCTCACCCGGTCATCAGTGCTAATCCCTGTGCCGAAGAATTGACTGCAAGAGGCGAGAAAACATGCCAGCTTACCGTTCCAGAACGTCGACCCATGGTCGTAACATGGCGGGTGCCCGCGGATTGTGGCGCGCGACCGGGATGAAGGATGACGATTTTGGCAAGCCGATCATCGCCATCGTGAACAGCTTTACCCAGTTTGTGCCGGGCCATGTGCACCTGAAGGATCTGGGCCAGATGGTTGCGCGCGAGGTTGAAGCGGCTGGCGGTGTGGCCAAGGAATTCAACACCATTGCGGTGGATGATGGCATTGCCATGGGCCATGACGGGATGCTCTATTCCCTGCCATCGCGCGAAGTGATCGCGGACAGCGTGGAATATATGGTCAACGCCCACTGTGCCGACGCCATGGTCTGTATCTCGAACTGCGACAAGATCACCCCTGGCATGTTGATGGCCGCGATGCGCCTGAACATCCCGGTGATCTTCGTGTCCGGTGGTCCGATGGAAGCGGGCAAGATCGACATTGCCGATCTGGACGCCAAGAAGATCGACCTTGTGGATGCGATGGTTGCCGCCGCCGATGACAGCTTCACCGATGAGCAGGTCCAGCATATCGAAGAAAACGCCTGCCCGACCTGTGGGTCATGTTCGGGCATGTTCACCGCAAACTCGATGAACTGTCTGGCCGAGGCGCTGGGGCTGGCGCTGCCGGGCAATGGCTCGACGCTGGCGACCCACGCGGATCGTAAGGGCCTGTTTCTGGAAGCGGGCCGCAAGATCGTTGAGATCACCAAGCGTCACTATCAGGGTGAAGAAAAAGGCCTGCTGCCGCGCGAAATCGCAACCTTTGAAGCGTTCGAAAACGCCATGTCGCTGGACATCGCCATGGGGGGGTCGACCAACACCGTGCTGCACCTTCTGGCCATCGCCAACGAAGGCGAGGTCGATTTCGACATGACCGACATGGATCGTCTGTCGCGCAAAGTGCCCTGCCTGTGCAAAGTTGCGCCGAACATCCACAACGTCCACATGGAAGACGTGCACCGCGCCGGTGGCATCTTCTCGATCCTTGGCGAACTCTCGCGCGCTGGGCTGCTGCACAATGACGTGCCAACCGTGCATTCCTCCACAATGGGCGAGGCGATCGCCAAATGGGACATCAAGGTCGCCAATAACCCCGAGGCCGAACAGCTCTTTAAAGCGGCCCCCGGCGGTGTGCGCACCACCAAGGCGTTCTCGACTGAAAACCGGTTCAAGGAACTGGACACCGACCGCGAAACCGGCGTGATCCGCTCGGCTGAACATGCGTTTTCGAAAGACGGCGGTCTGGCCGTTCTGTTCGGCAATATCGCCGAAGATGGCTGTATCGTGAAAACCGCCGGTGTGGATGAAAGCATCCTGACCTTCACCGGCACGGCCCATGTCTGCGAAAGCCAGGACGCGGCCGTGAACAACATCCTGACCGGCAAGGTCAAGGAAGGCGACGTGGTGGTGATCCGCTATGAAGGCCCGCGCGGTGGTCCGGGGATGCAGGAAATGCTTTACCCGACCAGCTATCTGAAATCGAAAGGTCTGGGCAAAGCCTGTGCGCTCTTGACCGATGGCCGCTTCTCGGGTGGCACCTCGGGCCTGTCGATCGGCCACGCCTCGCCGGAAGCGGCAGAAGGTGGCGCTATCGGTCTGGTGCAAGACGGCGACAAGATCGAGATCGACATCCCGAACCGCACCATCAATCTCGCCATCTCGGACGCGGAAATGGCCGCGCGCCGCAAAGAACAGGATGCCAAGGGCTGGAAACCCGCCGAGCCGCGCAAGCGCAAGGTCTCGAAGGCGCTGAAAGCCTATGCAATGCTGGCGTCTTCCGCGGCGAAAGGCGCGGTGCGCGTGATCGACTGATCCTGACCATACATCTAAAATGACGAAGGGCGGGTCAACACCCCGCCCTTTTTCTTGCTTGAAATACCTCACGGGGGTCTGGGGGTGTGAAACCCCCAGCCTGCCTCAGCCACAATGCCGATCTACCATCCGCTGCACCATCGGCGCAAAATGCCAGAAATCCGGCGTCTCCATATCGTCGCGCTTACCCGCCTCATCCAGATAGCGCACCGCGATGATTTCCTTGAGGTTCGGGTTGGCTGCAAACTCTGCCACCTCTTCCGCATTCATCGGCCCGCCCTGCAATTCCAGCGTATGGGCCGATGCAGGCGACAGGCGTTTGTAATACTCGGGCTTGGTGGCGCAGAGATAGCGTTTCGCCGCCACGTGATAGCGCACGCAATCGGTGATTACCGAGGGAAAAAACCGCTCCAGCACCTCGGCGCCTGCATCTTCGTGGTGACGGTCCTCGGTGTCATCCGGGTGATAGGTGCCAAATTCCGAGGTGAAATGCCCGATATCATGCAAAAGGGCGCCCACGATGATCTCCTCCGACTGTCCATTCTGCTCGGCAATCGTTGCCCCCTGCAACATGTGCTCGGCCATGGTCACGGGTTCGCCAAGATACTCCTCCCCCCCGCGGCGTTCAAAAATCCCACCGATGAACGCGACGATATTTTCAGGCGTCAGCTGGTCGATATCCGGCTTCATTCTGCGGCCTCCTTCTGTTCGGACCGCACCATCGCATCATAGGTCGACCGCAACCCGTCCTTGTCGGAGTAGCAGCCCTGCAGCCAGCGGGTGCCCTCGCCGGAATATCCCTTGCGGGCGTGCAATACACGCGTGTTGTCGACCACAAACCCTTCGCCAGGGTCGAGCCGGAACGTCACTTCCATTGCCTCGTCATCAATAATCTCACCCAGGCGGCGATAGGCGGCGTAATAGGTCTCCATCTTTTCAAACGGCACGTCGGTCACAGCGGCCAGCGAGCGGTTGTTGAACCGCACCCCAATCAGCTCCCCATCCGGGGCCAGTTCAATCATCGGACGGCGGGAGGTCAGGCATACCCCCTCTTCCCCCGCATATTCGAACCGGGCGCAGTGATCCGCCAGAACGTCGAAATACTCTTCGTTTTCGTCGCGCAGACGCAGGGCAGCGGCAAACCCATCGACCACCATATTCTCTCCGCCAGCGGCCGAGCTTTCGAGGCAATAGAGCACCTGAACAGACGGCACGGGATCTCGGTATGGGTTGTCGGTATGGGCTTGCAGGCCCAACCCGGTGAAGGCAAGGTTTGTCGGATTCACTTCGGTGCGCACCTCGAAATGCTTGCCGTAATTTGTGTCACGCACATAGCCAAACAGATCAACAACCTTGAACAGTGCACCACTTTCCACCGGGCCGTTCACGACCTTGCCAAAGCCGTATTTGGTAACCTTTCCCAGCCAGTCCTTCAGCGCATCGCCCCCTTTGGAAAGTTCGGCAAAATCCCCGACCGGCACATTGTGCATCAAATCGCTGTTCCAGGCTTCAATGCGCGGGCCAAGCCAACCACGGGCCTCGGGCGCCGGTCGGTCATAGGCATTGTCAGCCAGCCAGCCCAGATCGTAAGTGACGGTTTTCATTTCCGGCGTGAAGGTGACAGTCAGCAGACCACGTTCAACCGAGGCCGCAGATATCGCCGTGTTGGCCGGAATGTCACGCAGGGCAACAAGCCTTTGCCCATTGCCGGGCGCGCGGGTGTCTTCATCCCAGGCATTGTCGCGCAGCCACATCGCGTGGAACCTCGTGTCTTCGCCGTTGATGGAAAGGGTGAGAACCTGACCCTGCGGGTCGATCTTTACTTCGGACATCTGGGTTACCTTCCTTGAGTCTCGAATTGAACGGTCTGTTTTCAGATGACAGTGTCGCTGCATCCGTTCATAAGTTCAATTTAGGGAATGCGTATCTGAGGGGGCGTTTTGCTTATGTCAGTATCTCAACTCTCCAATATTCCGCTGGATTGGGTGCGTGCGTTTGAGGCTGCGGCGCGGACCGGCAGTTTCACCGGCGCGGCGCGGGAAACCGGCCTGACGCAAGCAGCGATCAGCCAGCGGATCGGTCAGCTTGAGGCGCGGCTTGGGGTGCGGCTTTTCATTCGGCAGGCGCGCGGGGTGGTTCTTTCGGTCGATGGCGAGGCGTGGCTGCCTTATGTCAGTCACGGCCTGACCACGCTGGACCAAAGCGCCGAAGAGCTCTTTGGTATGCGCCGCAAGACCATCACCCTCTCGGCCAGTGCGTCGATGCTGGCCCATTGGATTGCGCCGCGTCTGGCGGAAATACAGATGCCGGGTGAGGCGCAAATCTCGTGCCAGACCATGGTTTTGTCCGCAGACAGCCTGCGTGAGACACCCATGGTGCGGGTGCGGTATGGCGATGGCAGTGGGGCGTTTGATTACAAGGCCAAGCTGTTTGCAGACGCCCTGTCACCGGTCTGTGCACCACGTTTGATCCGGGGGGGGCGCCGCTGGCAGGACCTGCCGCGCCTCGCGGTGACTGGGCCGCGCGCGGGATGGCAGGCCTGGGCCACCCTGACCGGGGATCCGACAACGCCGGTGCCGCTGTTGCGGTTTGACACATTCACCGCCGCGGTAGCGGCCGCGCGGGCGGGGGCCGGGGTGCTGATGGCCTCTCTGCCTCTGGTGCAGGCGGAGTTGGGAAATGAGCGGCTGCTGCGCTTGTCAGACCATGTCCTGCGCCCGGCGGAAAGTCACTGGATGACGGCGAGCAAGCAGACGGTCAGTAAAAAACAATGGGCGGCGCTGACCGCCGCCCTGTGTATCTAACCTGTGCGTTGAAAGCGTTCCGCAAAAACCTGAAACACTGGTTCGGGGCGGAACGCTTTAGGGTTTCGTGTCTCTTATTCGTCCGGGCGGAAATTTGGCGCACGTTTTTCGACAAAAGCCGCCATACCCTCTTTCTGCGCATGGGTGGCAAAGAGTGAGTGGAACACCCGGCGTTCCCACAATAGCCCCTCGTTCAGGGACAGTTCCTCGGCGCGGTTCACTGCCTCGCGGGCAATCATCGCAACGGGTTTGGCATAGCCTGCAATGGTTGCGGCCTCTTTCATCACATGATCCATGATGTCCGCATCGGGAAGAACCTGCGCCACCAACCCGCAATCCAGCGCCTCAGCCGCGTCCATCATCCGACCCGTCAGATGCAGTTGCATCGACTTGGCACGGCCGATCAGCTTGGTCATGCGCTGGGTGCCGCCGATCCCGGCAATCACACCCAGCTTGATCTCGGGCTGACCGAATTTCGCGGTGTCGCTGGCAATGATATAGTCACACATCATGGCCAGCTCACAGCCGCCGCCCAGGGCAAAGCCGCGCACGGCGGCGATTTTCGGCGTGCGGAATTTGGCAAAGATCTCCCACTCGGCGAAGAAATCAATCTCGGCCATGTCGTCATAGCTCTTGTCCGACATTTCCTTGATGTCGGCGCCCGCAGCAAAGGCCTTTTCGCTGCCGGTCAGGACAAAGCAGCCCACGCTTGGGTCGCGATCCAGCGGGGTCAGCTCCTCAATGATCTCGCGGGCCAGTGCCGAATTCAGGGCGTTGAGTTGTTTGGGTCGGTTCAGCGTGACCAGAACCACACGCCCTTCGCGGGTGATGGTGATGTTTTCAGGCATAGTCGTCTCTGTTTTCGTCAAGTGTCAGTCGTCAAGAAAGGTCGAGATCAGCGGGCCGACCTCGTGGCGTTTGGTGAACATCAGCAGGTGGCCGGCTGAGTAGATCTGCAGCGTGGCGTCCGGGATCATGCTGGCGAGCAGAAGCTGGTTTGCAATGGGAATCAGCCCGTCATACTTGCCCGCGATGATCAGGGTGGGCGTGTTGATTGCACGCAGCCAGGGCAGGCTGGTCCAGCTGCACATGGCGCGCACCTGGGTGAAGTATCCTTCGGGGCTGGGGGCGATGGCGTGTTTTGAATACTCGCGGAATATTTCCGGGTGCAGGATTGCCTCACCGCCATACATCCAGGGGCCGATGAAATTGCCGTAGGTCTTGTTGGTGAAGCGCAGCGGGAACATGATTTCCGACAGTGCAATTGGTGTGCCCCACCAGCTGCCAATGCCCCCGGCCGAGGTGATTGCCAGTGCCAGGTGGCCAATGCGGTCCGGGGCGTCATGGGTCATCTGCTGTGCAAGCGCGCCCCCCCAGGAGATACCGAGAACGTCAAACTGCCTGATCCCCAGCTTGTCCAGCACGGAAAAGGTGAACTGCGCGTAATCGGGAATGGTGGCAATATCGTCGCGCATCTCTGACCGCCCCACGCCGGGCATGTCGATGGCAATCAGCGGGCGAGACCCAAGTTCGTTCAGGATTGGCAGCAGCACTTCAAGTGACTGCCCAAGCCCGTTGCATACCAGAAGCGGGGTCTGGCCGGTCTCCCCCGGTCGATGGAAATAGCGCACGATTGCACCGTCCAGACGCAGGGTATGAACCTCATCAACATCACACTCGCTCATATTCAGGTCCCGCATCCGTTACGCCTTTTCAAGCACATAGGTGCCGGGGGCATCGGCCAGGGGTTTGTGGGTCCTGTTGCCACGTTTGGCCGCAGCCTTGACCATGCCAGAGGGGTTGTTCTCTTCGATCCAGGCGAGCCAGTGCGGCCACCAGCTGCCATCGGTGAGCGTTGCACTTTCTTGCCAGTTGCTGGCGTCGCCATCCGTTTTGCCATCTGCCCAGAACTTGCGGCGGGTTTTGGCCGGGTGATTGATCACCGTGCCCGAAACATGGCCACCGGTGGTCAGCACAAACTCGGTTGGGCCAGTTACCAGCTCCGTGGCCGTAAAGGACGAGGTCCACGGCACGATATGGTCGCCATCAGCCGCAAGGAAATAACACGGCACGTCGATATTGCGTGTATCCACCGGGGTGCCGCACAGGGTCAGGGCGCCCGGTTCGCGCAGTTTGTTGTTCAGATACATTTCTTCGATGAAGAACCGATACCAGTTGGCTGGCAGGTTCGAGGTGTCACCGTTCCAGTAAAGCACGTCAAACGGAGCGGGAGATTTGCCCAGCAGGTAGTTTGACACCACGAAATTCCACACCGATTCGTTCACATGCAGCATTGCCATCGCGTTGGCGATGTCCCGGCCCGGTGCAATATTCTCGGACCCGAGGCGCTGTTTGTAGATCTCGTTCTGGGTCTGGTCGATAAAGACGCCAATCTGTCCGGGATCGGCAAAGTCGATCAGTGACGACAGGAAGGTTGCGGTGCCCAGCTTGGCGCGCAGATCGGCCGGGATCACGGCAAGGGCCGCGATCAGCATCGTGCCGCCATTACACCATCCCAGCATGTCCACATTGTCTGACTTGCTGATCTCGGAGGCCACGCGCAGTGCCTCGAAAATACCGTCGCCCACATAGTCATCCCAGCCGCGATCGCCCATCTCTTTGCTGGGGTTGCGCCAGGACAGCATGAAGACGCTCTGCCCCTGTTCCAAGAGGTAGCGCACCATGGATTTCTTTTCGTTCAGGTCGAAGATGTAGAACTTGTTCACGCAGGGGGGCACGATCAGAACCGGGTTCTTGCGGACCTGCGGGGTCATCGGGTCGTACTGGATCAACTCGATGATATCATTTTGAAAAATGACTTTCCCGGGTGTTGTGGCAAGGTTCTTGCCGACCTCAAACGCCTTTTCGTCAGTGGTGGTGATATAGCCCTTTTGCAGATCTTCGATCAGGTTCTGCATACCGTCCTTCAGGCTTTCCCCATTGGTTTCCATCGCAAGGCGCATTGCCTCGGGGTTGGTCATCAGGAAATTCGAGGGGGACATATTGTCGGCGGCAACGCGGGTGTAAAAGCTCAGCATTTCCTGCTCATGCTTCGGCAGTCCGGCTGCGTCAGCCATATCTGCCATGGCCTTGGCCGTCAGTTCGTAAGACTGGCGCATCAGGGGAAAGATCCCTTCGCTCCATGCCTCAGCCTTAAAGCGGTGATCGCGCGAGGGTTCGGCCTCCTGCCCCGGTTGGCCGGCAGTCATCCAGGCCTGTGCAATGTCGTTTTGATATTGCAGCCAGGTATTTGCCCAGGCCGAAAAGGGGGATTTGTCTTTTGCATACATGGCTTCAAGGGATTTGAAGAACTCATTTGACATATGGGCACCTATCGGGTCGCAGTGGCAGATTGTGACAATCATGCAGGGAAATGCTTCACAAGTGTTGCAGGTTGTCAGTTTCTTGCAATTCCAAGGGACAAAATGCGGGGGGCGTCTGAGCCAAGTTGTGAAGCGGGGCTATTCCGCTTCGTGGTTTTGTAACCACCGTTGGGGCCATGCGGTCCCTGTTTCTCAATCGGCACAGCAAGGTCGCCACAAAGGTGGCGATTTTGGCTTGGTGCTCCCCGCCCCTCGAAACCGGTTAGCTATTGGTCAGAAGCTGATACCCGGGCAGGGTGATTGAGCGCACGGATGTGATCGGATCTGCGCCAATCCAGGTTGTGCGTTCGATCACCAGAAGGGCGCTTCCAGGATCTGTCGCGAGCGTTCTGGCCGTGGCCTCATCGGCGGAAATGGCATAAATCCGCAGATCGAAACGGGTATAGGGTTTGTTGCGCACCAGCCATTCATTTGCACTTTCCCGCGTCAGATCCACGTCCAGAATTTCGGGTGCGGTTTCTATGCTGACCCAGCGGTCTTCGAAAACATATGGCCTGTGATCTGCAAGATGCAGCGCCTGCACCTGCAACATCGAGGTCGGTTCGGCTTGCTCAAGCTTGGCGGTGATGTCTCTGGGCGTGGGGCGCACCTGCTGATCAATCAGCTGATAGCCGTAAACGGCGCCGGTTTCCTCGACCTCAAGGCGGGTGATTGGAATATCAAGCGTGGCCCGGGTGACCGGGTTCGCCCGCACGCGGGTTCCGCCTTTGCGCTTTCGTTCAATCAATCCGATGTCAGAGAGGTCCTGCATGGCGCGTTGCACCGTTGTCCGGGCGCAGCCGAATTGTTCGGCAAGATCTGCATCGCGTGGCAGCTTGTTGCCCGGAGCATAGGTGCGATCAAGGATCTGATCACGGATCCGGTCCCTGACTTCTTTCCAGGACTGGCGGTCTGCGTTCATATTTCCTGCTCCAGCTCTCCCATGACCTTGACGAAATCCATTGTTATACGGTCGCGGGCAAGGTGACGACCGTCTTTTACGACATGACGCCCTGCGCTCCAGATATCGGTGATGCAATCCTGCCCATGCCCGCCGAATATCAGCGTATCCAGCGCCATGTCCCCGCTTCGGTTGGCGCCCCATTCATTGTCCAGATCAAGACCGATAATATCTGCAACCATGCCCGGAGCAAGAACGCCGCAATCCCGTCCCCCTGCCTGAGCCCCACCAAGATTGGCCGCGTCAAACAGCACCCGCCCGGTTGAGCGGTCCTGCGTTGCCAGGGCGGCCCGGCTCCGATCACGCAGGCGCTGAGAATATTCCAGTGTCCTGAGTTCGTCGAAAAGCGCGATATGCACGTTTGAATCAGAACCAAAGCCGATGCGGCCCCCGTCGGCCAGAAACTGGGTGCCGTTGAAAATACCGTCTCCAAGATTGGATTCCGTGATCGGGCAAAGCCCGGCAACAGCCCCGGATCTGGCCAGGGCCCGGGTTTCTGCCTCTGTCATCTGGGTGGCGTGGATCAGGCACCACCGGGCGTCGACATCGTGATTGGCCAAAAGCCATTCGGTTGGGCGCGCGCCCAGATGGGCCACAACCTCGTCAACCTCGGCGACCTGTTCGGCCAGATGCATGTGGATGGGACCCGTCCCCCCAAGCGCGATTGCCCGGGCCATCCCCTCGGCATCAACTGCCCGTAGGGAATGCGGTGCCACACCGATGGCGAAATCCGCGGGGCCGGCTGCCACGGCCTGCGCTGCGCCTTCATGCAGGCGTTGAAACTGATCCGGGTCATTGCCGAAGCGCCGCTGCCCGCCGTTCAGCGGGCGGGCATCACAGCCACCATGCTGGTAAAGCACCGGCAGAAGTGTGAGGCCAATGCCCACATCCTGGGCTGCCGCGACAATCCGTTCGGACATTTCGGCAAGGTTTGCATAGGTCTTTCCGTCCCGGTCATGGTGCAGATAGTGGAACTCCGCCACGGAGGCATACCCGGCCTCAAGCATCTCCAGAAACACCTGGGCCGCGATGGCCTGCACCTGATCCGGAGTGAGCTGATCGAGAAACTTATACATCAGCCGCCGCCAGCTCCAGAAACTGTCGCTTGCATTTGGTCCCCGCGCTTCGGTCTGGCCTGACATGGCGCGCTGGAACGCATGGCTGTGCAGGTTCAATGGGGCCGGGAGCACCAGTGAAGCCGTGGCATTTGCACCGTCTGCGGCCGCTTGGATGTAGGAGATTCGCCCCTTCTCAAGCCCGATCTCAACATTGGTTTGCCAGCCGGTTTTGGTAAGGGCCTGTTTTGCGATGATTTTTTTCATGCCGGGAGTCCATTGACTTAATATGTAGCGTCATATTATTTATATGTAGCTACATAATCAAGGACAAACGATGACCTCGTCCCACCTGCTGACTGACCTGACCATTGCAACCATGGTGCCTGACGTCATGGAGTATGGCCTGATAGAGGGCGGTGTGGTGGCACTCGAAAACGGTAAGATTGCCTGGGTCGGACCGGCCTCTGACTGCCCGTCCCAATATGCCGGATTGCCGACCCAGTCCTTCGATGGGCGTCTGGTGACACCTGCCCTGATCGACTGCCACACCCATATTGTCCATGGCGGCAATCGGGCGCGCGAGTTCGAGATGCGCCTGAAGGGGGCCACTTATGAAGAGGTCGCACGCGCGGGCGGCGGGATCGTCTCAACCGTGACGGCCACCAGAAAGGCGTCGGAAGAGGAGCTTCTGGCCTCTGCCCTGAGATTGGCCGACAGTCTGATTGCCGAAGGCCTGACCACCGTTGAGATCAAGTCGGGTTATGGGCTGGATATTGACACTGAACTGAAAATGCTGCGCACCGCGCGCCGGATTGCCGATGTGCGTCCGGTGCGGGTTCTGACCACATTCCTCGGGGCTCATGCGGTGCCGGCAGAATATGCCGGGCGCGATGACGCCTATATCGACGAGGTTTGCCTCCCCGCTTTGCGCGCCGCCCATGCCGAAGGGCTGGTGGACGCAGTGGATGGGTTTTGTGAGGGGATTGCGTTTCAGCCCGACCAGATCGCGCGCGTGTTTGATGTGGCCCGCGATTTGGGTCTGCCGGTCAAGCTGCATGCCGAGCAATTGTCGAACCTCGGGGGCGCAAAACTTGCCGCCAGTTACGGCGCCTTGTCGGCAGATCATATCGAATATCTTGATGACGAAGGTGTGGGGGCCATGGCCAGCGCCGGCACCACGGCCGTCATTCTGCCGGGCGCTTTCTATACCCTGCGCGAAACCCAGAAACCGCCGATTGCCGCGCTGCGTGAGATGAGGGTTCCCATGGCGCTGGCAACGGATGCCAATCCGGGGTCGTCGCCGCTTACCTCGCTGCTGTTGACGATGAACATGGGCTGCACGCTGTTTCAGATGACCCCGGAAGAAGCCCTGGCCGGGGTGACGCGGAATGCCGCCCGCGCGCTTGGTCTGGCCGATTGCGGTGTGGTCGAAGCGGGAAAACGCGCGGATCTAGCGATCTGGAATGTCGGGCACCCGTCGGAACTTGCCTATCGCATTGGCTTCAACCCCCTACACAAACGTATTTTCGGAGGTCACGCATGAGCGTGCTTGAACTTACCCCGGGCGCAGTCACGCTGGCCCAACTCGCGCAGGTCTACCGGGCGGAAATACCGGTCACTTTGAACCGGGATTGCAAGCCTGCCGTGGAACAGGCTGCCAGCCGGATTGCGGATGCCGCTGCTGGCGATGCAGCCGTTTACGGCGTCAACACCGGGTTTGGCAAACTTGCCAGCCTCAAGATTGCGCCGGAAGACACGGCAACGCTGCAGCGCAACCTGATCCTCAGCCATTGTTGCGGGGTGGGTGAGGCCGTGCCGCGCCGCATGGCCCGGCTGATGATGACATTGAAACTTCTGAGTTTTGGCCGGGGGGCCTCTGGGGTGCGCTGGGACTATGTGACGCTTCTGGAACAGATGCTGGCGCGCGGGGTGACGCCGCTCATCCCCGCACAGGGGTCGGTCGGGGCGTCTGGGGACCTGGCGCCGCTGTCACATATGACGGCGGTGGTGATCGGAGAAGGAGAGGCGGAGTATCAGGGAGAGATCCTGCCAGGGACCAAGGCGCTTGCGAAGGCCGGGCTTGCGCCAATCCCGCTTGGCCCCAAGGAAGGGCTCGCCTTTATCAATGGCACGCAGTTTTCGACGGCCTTTGCGCTGGCGGGCCTGTTTGAGGCCTGGCAGGCCGCTCAGAATGCGCTGGTGATTTCGGCCCTGTCGACCGATGCGATCATGGGGTCAACCGCGCCGTTGCAGCCCGAGATCCATTCCCTTCGCGGCCAACCCGGCCAGATCGAGGCCGCCGCCGCGATGCGCGCCATTCTCGACGGGTCCGAAATTCGCGAAAGCCATCGTGATGATGACACCCGCGTGCAGGATCCCTATTGCATCCGCTGCCAGCCACAGGTGACCGGGGCCGCGATGGACGTGCTGCGTCAGGCGGCAGTGACATTGGAGATTGAAGCAAACGCGGCGACAGACAACCCGTTGGTGCTGACCGAGGCGGGGCTGATCGTGTCGGGGGGCAATTTCCATGCTGAACCGGTGGGGTTTGCTGCTGACATGATCGCGCTTGCGGTTTCCGAGATCGGGGCGATTGCTCAGCGGCGGATTGCCCTGATGGTCGATCCAACGCTGAGCCATGACCTGCCGCCGTTCCTGACCCCCGAACCGGGGCTGAATTCCGGTCTGATGATTGCCGAGGTAACCACCGCGGCCCTGATGAGTGAAAACAAGCATCTCGCCAATCCCTGCGTGACCGATTCCACGCCCACCTCCGCCAATCAGGAGGACCATGTCTCCATGGCCGCCCACGGGGCCCGGCGCCTGATGCAGATGAGTGCAAACCTGAACCGCATCCTGGGGGTAGAGCTGCTTTGTGCAGCGCAAGGCGTGGAATTCCGCGCACCGCTTTTGACCAGTCAGCCCTTGCAGGCCGTTCTGGCCCGGTTGCGGCGTGATGTCGAAACACTTGGGGCGGATCGCTACATGGCGCCTGACATTGAGGCGGCGGCCCGACTGGTGACAACAGGTGCGCTGGTGCGGGCCTGCCAAACGGATTTGCCGGAGCTTGGCGCATGAATGTCTTTGAGGTCATTCGGGGGGACAGCCCAGTAGTTTTAGGCCAGCCTCATGGCGGCACGTTTGTCCCAGAAGGGGTTTTTGCCCGCCTGAATGCCAACGGCCGGGTGCTGGCCGATACCGACTGGCATATTTCGAAGCTCTATGAAGGGCTTCTGGGTGGGGCCACGGTGGTCAGGTCCAATATCCACCGCTATGTGATCGACGCCAATCGTGACCCCGAAGGGGTCTCGCTTTATCCCGGCCAGAACACCACCACGCTGGTGCCTCTGACCGATTTCGACGGGCAGGAGATTTGGGCTGAGGGGCAGCACCCGTCCGAGGATGAGATCGAGGACCGTCGTCAGGCCTACCACGCCCCGTATCACGCGGCGCTGCAGGCCGAGCTGGACCGGGTCCGGGACAGGCATGGTGTGGCGATCCTGTTTGACTGCCACTCGATCCGGTCGCAGATTCCATTCCTGTTTGACGGGGGTCTGCCAGACTTCAATATCGGCACCAATCTGGGCGCGACCTGTGCGCCCAAAATTGAAGCGGCCACACTTGCGGTCTGTGCTGATGCTGACGGTTATTCCTCGGTGACAAATGGCCGGTTCAAAGGTGGCTGGACCACCCGTCATTACGGCCGGCCCGAAACCGGCATTCACGCGATCCAGATGGAGCTTGCCCAACGCGCCTATATGGATGAGGCCGCGCCCTGGACCTACCGCAATGATCGAGCGGACCGGCTGCGTCCGCATCTCAAAACCATCCTGCACAATCTGCACATCCTCGCGCTTTCCGGCGCGTTGACCCGATAAGGAGCTCCCAAGTGACTGATCCTCGTAAAAACACCCGTGACATCTTTCCCCCCACCGGCCCGGAGCTGAACGCGAAAAGCTGGATGACCGAGGCGCCGCTTCGCATGATGATGAACAACCTGCACCCGGATGTGGCCGAGAACCCGCATGAGCTGGTGGTTTATGGCGGGATCGGACGGGCGGCGCGCACATGGCAGGATTTCGACCTGATCGCCGACACGCTGAAAACGCTGGAAGAGGATGAGACGCTGGTGGTACAATCGGGCAAGCCGGTGGCCGTGGTCAAAACCCACTCCGATGCGCCGCGGGTTCTGATTGCGAACTCCAACCTTGTGCCGCATTGGGCCAATTGGGACCATTTCAACGAGCTCGATAAAAAGGGCCTGATGATGTATGGGCAGATGACCGCCGGGTCGTGGATTTACATCGGGTCGCAGGGCATTGTGCAGGGCACCTATGAGACCTTTGCCGAGGCGGGGCGTCAGCATTATGGCGGGGACCTGAAAGGTCGCTGGATCCTGACCGGTGGCCTTGGTGGCATGGGCGGTGCCCAACCGCTTGCCGCTGTTATGGCCGGGGCCTGCTGTCTGGCGGTGGAATGTGATGAAAGATCCGCCGATTTCCGCCTGCGCACCCGTTATGTGGACGAAAAGACCCATTCACTCGATGAGGCGCTTGAAATGATCGCGCGCTGGACCAAGGCGGGCGAGGCGAAATCCGTGGCGCTGATCGGCAATGCCGCCGATATTTTCCCCGAGATTTATAAGCGCGGCGTGCGCCCGGACATCGTGACCGACCAGACTTCGGCCCATGATCCGATCAACGGCTATCTGCCGCAGGGCTGGAGCGTGGCCGAATGGCGTGCCAAGGCCGAAACCGCCCCGAAAGAGGTGGAGAAAGCCGCCCGCGCCTCAATGCGGGTGCAGGTGGAAGCGATGGTTGCGTTTCACGAGGCTGGTGTGCCCACGGTGGATTACGGCAACAACATCCGCCAGATGGCGCTGGAAGAAGGGCTGGAAAATGCCTTTGCCTTCCCCGGCTTTGTGCCTGCCTATATTCGCCCGCTGTTTTGCAAAGGGGTTGGCCCGTTCCGCTGGGCGGCCCTCTCGGGGGATCCGGAAGATATTTACAAGACCGATCAGGCGATGAAGGAGCTTTTCCCCGAGAACACGCATCTTCACAACTGGCTTGATATGGCCCGCGACCGGATCGCATTTCAGGGCCTGCCCGCCCGGATCTGCTGGATTGGTCTTGGCGACCGGCACCGCGCGGGTCTGAAGTTCAACGAAATGGTGGCCTCGGGCGAGCTGAAAGCCCCGGTTGTGATTGGTCGGGACCATCTGGACAGCGGATCCGTTGCCAGCCCCAACCGTGAAACCGAGGCAATGCGCGATGGGTCGGACGCTGTGTCCGACTGGCCGCTCTTGAACGCGCTGGTCAACACCGCGAGCGGCGCAACCTGGGTCAGCCTGCACCATGGCGGCGGTGTCGGCATGGGCTTTTCGCAACATGCCGGTGTGGTGATCTGCGCCGATGGCACGCCTGAGGCTGCGAAACGGTTGGAACGGGTCCTGTGGAACGATCCGGCCAGCGGCGTCTGGCGCCACGCGGATGCCGGATACGACATCGCGCTGGACTGCGCCCGCGAACATGGGCTGCGGCTCCCCGGAATTCTCGGAAACTGAAAATAACCACAACCAACAGGGAGAAGATGACATGGACAGAAGAAAATTTCTTGCAGGAGGAGCAGTCGGCACGGCGGCAACAGCCCTTGCAGCCCCGGCGATTGCGCAGGATGTTCGCCAGTGGAAAATGGTCACGGCCTGGCCCAAGAACCTACCCGGGCCGGGTGTGGCGGCCCAGATGCTGGCAGATCGGATCACAACCCTGTCCGGCGGACGGATCGAGGTGAAACTTTTTGCCGCGGGTGAACTGGTGCCGGGCCGAGGCGTCTTTGACGCGGTCAGCGAAGGCACGGCTGAGCTTTACCATGCGGTTCCCGCCTATTGGGGGTCGAAATCCAAAGGGATCCTCCTGTTTGGCTCGCAGCCCTTTGGATTGCGGGCGGATGAGCAGGTCGGGTGGATGTATCACGGCGGTGGACAGGCGCTTTATGACGAAATGTATGGTCGCTTCGGCATCAAACCTTTCCTCTGTGGCAACTCGGGCCCGCAATGGGGTGGGTGGTTCCGCGATGAAATCCAATCCGCGCAGGACCTCAAAGGTCTCAAATTCCGCACCACCGGGCTCGCGTCGGAAATGGCGTCAAAACTTGGCATGGCGGCAGAAGCGATGAGCGGTCCGGCCATGTTCCAGGCGCTGCAGACCGGTGCGCTGGACGCGGGTGAATTCATTGGCCCGTGGACGGACAGTGCGCTGGGCTATTATCAGGTCGCCAAGAACTATTACTGGCCAGGTGTTGGTGAGCCATCTTCGGCTGAGGAATGTGGGGTCAATCAGGACAAGTTCAATGAATTGCCGGATGATCTGAAACAGGTTGTGCAACTGGCCTGTGAGAGCCTCTACAACCCGGTCTGGACCGAATACACCACCAAACATGCGCTGGCCCTGAAAAAGCTGGTGGAGGAGCATGGCGTTCAGGTCAGGATGTTCCCCGAAGACGTCATCACCGCAATGGGCAAAGCGGCCGCCGAAGTGATTGATGATCTGCGTCAGGATGAGGACGAGCTGGTGCGCCGTATCACCGAAAGCTTTGTCGCCTACCGCGACAGCGTCGGGGGATACATGAGCTTTGCAGATAACGGTCAGATGAACGCCCGTGCCGGCGTGTTGGGCTATTAAACAGGTTGGCAGCGTGGTCGAGAGGCCGCGCTGCCCTTGAAAATGCGGCAGAGGAGGATGCCCCGTGGCTGCAATAGCGCGTCTGTTTGATCTGATAAATCAGACGATCAGCATGGCGGTGCGATGGCTCGCACTTGCGATGGTTCTTGTCCAGTTTTCGATTGTCGTTGGACGCTATGTGTTTGGCATCAACTCCGTCGCCGTGCAGGAAAGCGTGCTGTACATGCATTCGGCCCTGTTCATGCTGGCAGCGGGATATACGTTGCTGGTCGATAAACATGTTCGGGTGGATGTGTTTTATGCAAAACTGGGTGACAAGGCCCGGCGCCGGATTGACCTGTTCGGGCATTTCTTCCTGCTGATCCCCTCCATGCTTGCCCTGCTATACTGGTCCTGGCCTTCGGTTCGCAGCTCCTGGAGCATCCTCGAAGGGCCGCTTTCGGTGGGGGGGATCAAGGCGGTTTTCCTGCTGAAATCTCTTATCCCTGCCTTTTGCATTCTGGTCCTCATTCAATCCGTCGCCATCCTGCTCAGACTGCTGGGCGAGGAGAAATCATCATGAGCGCGCATCTTGATCTGATCATGTTCGCCGCCCTCATGGGGGCCATCCTGATGGGGTTCCCCGTATCCTTCAGCATCGCAGGGGTGGCCATCATATTTGCCTATCTTGGCTGGATGCTGGGGGTGATGGACATTTCCTTGCTTGGGGCGATGAGCCAGCGCGTCTTTGGACTGCTGAGCAATCAGGTGCTGATCGCCATCCCTCTTTTTGTGCTCATGGGGGCGATACTTGAGAAAAGTCAGGTTGCAGAAAACCTGTTGGACACGATGGGGCGCCTGTTTGGGCAGCTCAAAGGCGGGCTCGGGATCTCGGTGGTTCTGGTCGGAGCACTTCTGGCGGCCTCAACCGGAATTGTCGGGGCCACGGTGGTTGCCATGGGGATGATCGCGCTGCCCACCATGCTGCGGTCGGGATATGATACCAGGGTTGCCGCTGGCATCGTGTGCACCGCGGGGACGCTGGGCCAGATCATCCCGCCCTCAACCCTGCTGATCATCCTTGCTGACGTCATGTCCAATGCCTATCAGCAAGCGCAGTATGAGCAGGGGAAGTTCTCGGTTGAGGCGCTTTCCGTGGGGCAGTTCTTTTCCGCAGCCCTGTTGCCGGGGCTGACACTGGTGGTGCTGTATCTTATCTATATCGTGGTCCGGGGGGTGTTGCGTCCGCAGGATATGCCCTCTGCCCCCGTTGATCTGGCCCGGCCACAATGGCGCGAAGTGGTTGCAGCCATTGTCCCGCCTGTCCTGCTGATCTTTGCGGTTCTCGGTGCCATTCTGGGCGGAGTTGCCACCCCAACCGAAGCGGCCTCTGTTGGGGCTGTGGGGGCGCTGTTGATGGCTGGCCTGCGTTCGGGCGGATCGCACCGGATGATCTTTCTGGGGGTGGGATCTTTCATCCTGCTGGCCGTGCTTTCAGGGCTGGCCCCGGTGCGCCTGCAGCGGGATGACCTGGGAATTGGCGCGATGACGCTGGGGGGGATCTATGCTGTCCTGGCTGCCATCGGTGGATTTGCGGTGCTCATCGCATTGTATTCAAGCTGGCCCAGACGCATTTTGCATCAGGCTGTCACCTCCACCGCCACCATGACCGCGATGATTTTTGCCACCATCCTGGCTGCGGGCATGTTTTCGCTGGTGTTCATTGGTCTGGGCGGGGAGGAACGGGTTGCGCATATCTTGTCGGAATTGCCCGGCGGTCCGATCGGAGCGTTGCTTTTCTGCATGGTCTTCATCTTCCTGCTGGGGTTCTTCCTCGATTTCGTTGAAATCTCGGTCATTGTCCTGCCCCTGATCACGCCGCAGCTGATCCTGATGGGATATGACCCGATCTGGCTGGGCATCCTGATTGCCATCAACCTGCAGACCAGCTTCCTCACCCCCCCTTTCGGGTTCTCCCTGTTCTATTTGCGCGGGGCGGCCCCGAAAGAGGTCTCAACAGGGGCAATTTATGCAGGCGTTGTCCCTTTTATCGCCCTGCAGGCCGTGGGTGTTTTGCTGGTCTGGGTGTTGCCCAATCTGGCCACCTGGCTGCCTTCGGTCCTGTTTTGAGGTGAACTGCCCCTTGATGGCAGGGGTGCCGGCCCGGATGCTCTGGCGTCTGGGCCGCTTTTGCCATGGGCAAGCGCAATCCGCCGGCGTCCCAATCCAGACTAGATAGGGGGCATCCTGAGCGGATGCGAGGCGGGATTGTCCGCTTTCCGCTTGCGCTGGATGTGTCTGGCAAAATCCTGAGATTGATTTGGCAGGCGACTGAGTCGCAAACACCGCAGGAGAATTACATCCCTACCGCAAATGCTGAAAATCAAATTATCCCGGCGGAAAACAACAAAAACCACGCCAAAAAAAGGACGTTGATCCTTATCTGTCATAGCTTTTGTGAAAGTGGTGAGCCGTGAAGGATTCGAACCTTCGACCCACTGATTAAAAGTCAGTTGCTCTACCAACTGAGCTAACGGCCCACTCTGTGAGGGCGGGTTCTAGTGTTGTGTGCTGGGGGGGTCAACCCAAAAAACGCAGAAATTTTGCGTTCTCTGGCAAAAGTTCTTCGAAAGGTCTATATCGCGCCTCATGGAACATGTTTCGACACCTGAGAATCTGGGCTTCATGAAATGGCATGGGGCGGGAAATGACTTCGTGATGATTGATTCACGAGGGCGCGAAGCTGTTGTGACACGGGACCTTGCGGCAAAACTGGGGGATCGCAACCGGGGGGTCGGGTTTGATCAACTGGCTGAGATTCGCAGCTCGGATGTGGCCGATATTGATCTGGATTTCTGGAACAGTGACGGATCGCGTGCCGGGGCCTGTGGCAATGCCACGCGCTGTGTGGCGCGTTACATGATGGATCAGACCGGCAAAACCGCGCTGACCATTCGAACCGCGCGCGGCGTGCTTGAGGCCCGCGAAGACGGGGATCAGGTGGCGGTGAATATGGGGCAGCCGCAAACCAGCTGGGCCGAGGTGCCGCTGGCGCGTGACGTAGACACCGCGCATCTGCCGATTGAGGGCGATCCGGCGGCGATTGGCATGGGCAACCCCCATTGTGTGTTCTTTGTGGATGACGCTGATCAGGTGGATGTGGCGGGGGTTGGACCCGAATTTGAAACCCACGACCTGTTTCCGGAACATACCAATGTGGAATTTGCCTCGGTCCGCGCCAAGGACGAGATCCGTATGCGGGTCTGGGAGCGTGGCACCGGCATTACGCTTGCGTGCGGGTCCGGGGCCTGCGCCACTGCGGTTGCGGCGTATCAGCGGGGCCTGACCGGGCCCAAGGTACGGATGGAGCTGGATGGGGGATGGCTGACGCTGGACATTCGTGATGATGGCGTCTGGATGACCGGCCCCACGGCGTTTGTCTTTGCGGGGGAACTGACCCCTGCCTTTCTGAAAGACCTTTGACATGACTGCGAAACCGCCCGTCTTTGCGACCATGGGCTGTCGCCTGAACGCCTATGAAACCGAGGCCATGAAACGGCTTGCGGCAGACGCAGGCGTGGAAGGGGCCGTGGTGATCAACACCTGTGCGGTGACCGCGGAAGCGGTGCGTAAAGCGCGGCAGGAGATCCGAAAACTGCGCCGTGACAACCCGGAGGCCAAGTTGATCGTAACCGGATGCGCGGCCCAGACCGAGCCTGAGACGTTTGCCGCCATGGGCGAGGTGGACGCGGTCATTGGCAATAGCGAAAAGATGTCGCCCGAAACTTGGGCCGGGCTGGCCCCGGACCTGATTGGCCAGACAGAGCGGGTGCAGGTCAATGACATCATGTCTGTCACCGAAACCGCAAGTCACCTGATCGACGGTTTCGGCACGCGGAGCCGCGCTTACGTTCAGGTGCAGAACGGTTGCGATCACCGCTGCACCTTCTGCATCATCCCCTATGGTCGGGGAAATTCGCGCTCGGTGCCTGCGGGTGTGGTGGTTGATCAGATTAAGCGTCTTGTGGACAAGGGGTTCAATGAGGTTGTGCTGACCGGGGTGGACCTGACCAGCTGGGGCGACGACCTGCCTGCCAAGCCGCGTTTGGGGGATCTGGTGATGCGGATCCTGAAACTGGTGCCGGACCTGCCGCGCCTGCGGATCTCTTCGATCGATTCCATCGAGGCGGATGACAACCTGATGCAGGCGATCGCGACCGAGAAACGCCTGATGCCGCATCTGCACCTGTCGTTGCAGCACGGGGACAACCTGATTCTCAAACGGATGAAGCGCCGCCATTTGCGGGACGATGCCATTGCCTTCACCGAAGAGGCGCAGCGACTGCGTCCCGACATCACTTTTGGGGCGGATATCATCGCGGGTTTCCCGACCGAGACCGAGACCCATTTCGAGAATTCGTTGAAACTGATCAAGGAGTGCAACCTGACCTGGCTGCATGTCTTCCCCTATTCGAAACGCGAAGGCACACCTGCGGCGAAAATCCCGGATCAGGTCAACGGCAATGTGATCAAGGAACGCGCGGCCCGTCTGCGGGCTGCCGGGGATGCGGCGGCAAAGGCCTACCTCGCGGCGCAGGTGGGGCAAACCCATAACATCCTTATGGAAAATCCGACCATGGGTCGGACAGAGCATTTTGCCGAAGTCACTTTCCGCAATCCACAGGTCGAAGGGAAAATCGTGATTGCCCAGCCGACGAATTACCTAGACGGGCAACTGCTGGTCTGATTTTCTGTCACTGGTTGTAGTCAATTTATGATTCTGGTCACGAGGTCACGATGCATCCCAACCCAGCTTTTCGTCAGGTCGAAGACCTGATCAGTCTCGATTTTGCCCGTAAGCGCGGGTTTGGCGTGCTGGGGGTGAATGGCTCGGTCGGGCCGGTCATGGTGCATCTGCCCTTCATTCTGAGCGATGACGGGCGCTATGCCGAGTTTCATCTGATGCGCTCGAATGAAGTTGCACGGCTGCTTGATCAACCCATCCCGGCCACGCTGTCAGTGAGCGGCCCGGATGGCTATATCTCGCCTGATTGGTATGGGGTCGATGATCAGGTGCCGACCTGGAACTATGTCGCGGTGCATATGCGCGGCCATGCTGAGGCCATGCCAGAGGAGGGTCTTGAAGATCTTCTGCACCGGCAAGTTGCTGCTTTTGAAGAAAGAATTGAAAGCAAACCGGCGTGGTCCATGGAGAAGATGGCGACTGAGACGCGTGCGCGCATGATGCGGCAGATCCGCCCCGCCCGCCTGCAGGTCGAGCGGCTGGAAAGCACGTTCAAACTGGGCCAGAACAAAGGGGATGCGGCCCGCCTCGCCGCCGCCGGTCAGTTGGAAACCGGCTTGGGGCAGGACGTGCAATCCCTTGCCGATCTGATGCGCAACCTGCCCGGCTAAGTGGACTTTTCGCCCTTTATTTCCTATATTTGAACGCAAGTGGATCAGACTGGAGCTTCCCATGGCGTTGCCCCTTGCCCCGATTGCAGTTGTTGCCCTGCGTTACGGCGCTGTGGCCGTGGCCACCTATGCCGTTGCCCGCTCGGTTGAGCGGGGTCGCCGGGATCAACGCGCAGAGGATGCGCTGGATGATGTGCCGGAGGGGCTGACCTTGCGGCGCGGTCTGGGGCCGGAGCGGGGGCCGGAGCGGGGGCCGGAGTGCGATCAGGTCAATGCCACCGGTCGCCTGCGCCGGGTGTTTCGCCTTGGGGAAAATGGTCCCGGGATAGAGATTGACGCGGTATCGCTCACCCGGCTTCGCTTTCGTAAAGTTTAAACTTTGGCGTGGGGTGAATCCCCGAAGTTTAAACTTTTCACCGTCCAAAATCGCAAACTTTAAAGTTATTGAAGGTATATCATGACTGGCCTGAAGCTGATTTCCTCCCCGCCCTCTCCCTTCGCGCGCAAAGCCAAGGTGCTGCTGATCGAAACCGGTCAGGAGGATGTCGAGGTGGTTGAGGTCATGTCCTCACCAACCGCCCCCAACCCGGAACTGACCGCGGCCAATCCCCTGTCGAAAATCCCCGCGCTGGTGCGCCCTGATGGGTGCACGCTTTATGACAGCCGGGTGGTGACGCGGTTTCTGGATGCGCGGGTGCAGGGGGAGCTTTATCCGCAGACCCGCCTGTGGGAGGTGCTGACGCTTGAGGCCACCGGGGATGCGATCATGGATGCGGGGGTGCTGATGGTGTATGAGAACCGCTGCCGTCCGGAGGACATGCAATTCGGCGGCTGGCTGGATGCGCAATGGGGCAAGATCGAAGGCGCGCTGGATGCGCTGAACACCCGCTGGATGAGCCATCTTGCCGGTCCGGTTGACATGGGCCAGATCGCGGTGGGCTGTGCGCTGGGCTATCTCGATTTCCGCCATGGTGACCGGGAATGGCGCAAGGGGCGTGATGCGCTGGATGACTGGTTTGCCGTGTTTTCCCAGCGCGAGAGTTTCCGGGCGACCAAACCGGTCTGAACCGGCCTCAGGCCTTTCGCAGGCTGCGAAAGGCAAACATCAGGATTGCCATCAGAAAGAACAGGCCAAAGAAATCGCCGATCAGATAGGCGAGGTAATCATGTGTCGTGCTGCCAAAGGCGAGGTTGGTGAGGCTTGCGGTGAGCACCGAGATCACCACCCCGGTCAGGACGATGCACCCCCAGCACGGCCGCGCCTCTTCTTTCGGGCGCAGATCCCAGCCCGCCAGACGAAAGGCGTGGAACACGGCGGCGGGCAGGATCACCGCGATCGCAAGGGCAAACAGGCGGCTGGGCGTGAACATGCCCGCCCCTGCCAGCCACCAGAAGGCAAGGACCGCCCCCGGTGTCAGGGCAATGACCGATCGCCAGCCCAGGAGCCACGCGGACAGGACCCGCACCCCATGGGGCAGGAAGAGCAGGCTGGCATGGCTCTGAAACTCGGGGAAAAAGCTGTTTTGCACCGGCATCAGGAACTTGAAGGTCGCACAAAACGCAAGTGTGTAGGCCAGGCTGACCACAAAGGTTTCTTTTACCAGGGATGAAAAACCGCTCAGGAACTGCAAGCCGGGTCGCTCCTATTCGGGGCTCTTGACTTCGTAATGCCCTTTGCCGACGGATTCGAGTTGGCGGAGGTAACCCTTGTTTACCAGTGATTTGAGCGCCCGGAAAAAGGTCGGCCGTGAGATATTTGCAACGAGGCTGTGGGATTGCAGGTTGGTGGTTTTCACGCCGCGCTGGGTAAGGGACAGATCTGATGCTGCGTAGAACAGATCGCGCTCCGTGGCGGATAAATCCTGAATGCCTATGGCTTTTTCCATTTCGAGAAGCAGTTTTCGCAATTCGGCCAGTTTGGAAATTTCCGACATATCAAGCCATCCTGTTCAAATATCTTGTGGCAGCAGCCTGCCGTCCAATTGATAAGGTGCAACAGGATTAAGGTAGTCTCATGTTGACACTATGTGAAATTACCTTAATCTCTGTTGCTGTCGAGCCGCTATTTTGATTGTGAGTGGTGGCGGCTGGCGACAATTGACCAAAAAAACATTTTCTCAGGCGCGGCATCAGTTTGGTGCCGCGTCGTATTGTTGATAATCGGTTTTGCGCTATCAGGCAATTCCTTCTTCGCATTTTGCAATCTCTGAGCGAGTAATTGCCACCCCAATCCAACTCAGAGGTAGGTGGCGTCAGCGTGCACCCCAAAGGACGTATCGGAATGGGCGACTCACGTGACGGATCGTCGCGTCCAACTTGAGCGATGTCATGGTGCAGGCGCCGGAAATTTTACAGAATCAGGGTAAATTTTTACATGTTCGCGCCAACAGTGCGAATTGGGTGCGGTTTCCGGGCGTCATTACCTTGAAAAGCCGTGCCTGCGCCCTAATGACTTCTGGACTGGCGCGCCATCCTTGGCTAAACAGCCGCGAAGCAGGCCGCATTTTTGCGGTCTCATGTCGTGTTGGTCGCACGAATTGCGGCCCAGCTAAGGAGATGCGCACGTGTCACACGCCGACGACCAAGGAGGAACCCGCCGGGATTTCCTTTACTACGCTACCGGTGGCGCCGCAGCCGTAACGGCCGGTGCAGCGGTTTGGCCCCTCGTCAACCAAATGAACCCCTCTGCCGATGTTCGGGCGCTGAGCTCGATCCGCGTCGATATTGCCGATGTGGCTGTTGGCAGCCAGATCACGGTGAAATGGCTGGGTAAGCCGGTTTTCATCCGTCGCCGCACGCAAGAAGAGATCGACGAAGCCCGCGCGGTTGCGCTGGGTGATCTGATCGACCCCTTGTCGGAGAACGCCAACAAGCCGGGCACCGATGCGGCCGATGAGAACCGCACCATGGACGAAGCTGGCGAATGGCTGGTGATGATGGGTGTGTGTACCCACCTTGGCTGTGTGCCTCTGGGTGATGGCGCAGGCGAGTTTGGTGGCTGGTATTGCCCGTGCCACGGCTCGCACTACGACACGTCTGGCCGTATCCGCAAAGGACCGGCCCCTGAAAACCTTCCGGTTCCGCCCGCGGAATTCGTTGAAGAAACTGTTATCAAGCTCGGCTAAGGAGGCGTAGATGTCCGGAATTCCTCACGACCATTACGAACCCAAGTCGGGTTTTGAAAAATGGATGCACAAGCGCCTGCCGATCATCGGTCTGGCCTATGACACCCTGATGATCCCCACCCCCAAGAACCTGAACTGGTGGTGGATCTGGGGCATTGTTCTGACGTTCTGCCTTGTTCTGCAGATTGTCACCGGCATCATCCTGGTGATGCATTACACCCCGCATGTTGACCTGGCTTTCGCCAGCGTTGAGCACATCATGCGCGACGTGAACGGCGGCTATATGCTGCGTTATATCCACGCCAACGGCGCGTCGCTGTTCTTCGTGGCCGTTTACATCCACATCTTCCGTGGCCTGTTCTATGGCTCCTACAAGGCGCCGCGCGAAATCACATGGATCATCGGCATGCTGATCTATCTGATGATGATGGGCACCGCGTTCATGGGCTATGTTCTGCCCTGGGGTCAGATGTCCTTCTGGGGCGCGACCGTGATCACCGGCCTGTTTGGCGCGATCCCGGTTGTGGGTGAGCCGATCCAGACGCTGCTTCTGGGTGGTCCGGCGGTGGACAACGCCACGCTGAACCGCTTCTTCTCGCTGCACTATCTGCTGCCCTTCGTGATTGCGGCCCTGGTTGGCCTGCACATCTGGGCGTTCCACAACACCGGCAACAACAACCCGACCGGCGTTGACGTGCGCACCGGGTCGAAAGAAGAAGCCGAAAAAGACACCCTGCCGTTCTGGCCCTATTTCGTGATCAAGGATCTCGTGGGTCTGGGCATGGTTCTGATCGTGTTCTTCATGATTGTTGGCTTCATGCCGAACTA
Organism: Aliiroseovarius crassostreae; assembly: GCF_025137635.1. Classification (NCBI taxonomy): domain Bacteria; kingdom Pseudomonadati; phylum Pseudomonadota; class Alphaproteobacteria; order Rhodobacterales; family Paracoccaceae; genus Aliiroseovarius; species Aliiroseovarius crassostreae. The sequence goes on from NZ_CP080772.1 coordinate 3,060,912, forward strand.
CCTCGGTCACCCCGACAACTATATCGAAGCGAACCCGCTGGTAACGCCCGCACATATTGTGCCGGAATGGTACTTCCTGCCGTTCTACGCAATCCTGCGTGCCTTCACCGCCGATGTATGGGCCGTGCAGTTCGTCAGCTTCATCACCGGTGGCATCGTCGATGCGAAATTCTTCGGTGTGCTGGCCATGTTCGGCGCCATCGCCGTGATGGCCCTGGCCCCCTGGCTCGACACCTCGTCGGTGCGTTCGGGTCAGTATCGTCCGGCCTTCAAATGGTGGTACCGCCTGCTGCTGATCGACTTCATCGTCCTGATGTGGGTTGGCGCCCGTGACACGAACTTCCCGCATGACTGGATTTCGCTGATCGGTTCGACCTATTGGTTCGCCTACTTCCTGGTCATCCTGCCGCTTCTGGGCCTGTTCGAAAAGCCGAGCACCCCGCCGGCGACCATCGAAGAAGATTTCAATGCCCACTATCCCGGCGCAGCCGAGTGAGAGGATCTAAAACCATGATCAAGAAACTCACAGCAACCGCTCTTCTGGTCTCGGGCCTTGCCCTGGGCCTGACCACCGGCGCGGCTCAGGCCGCCGGTGGGGGTGATCAGCATATCGAAGACGTGGCCTTCTCATTCGAAGGGCCGTTCGGCACCTATGACAAGGAACAGCTGCGTCGCGGTCTGAAAGTCTACACCGAGATCTGCTCGGCCTGTCACGGTCTGCGCTACGTTCCGTTGCGCACCCTGTCAGATCCCGGCGGGCCCGAGTATACCGAAGACGAAGTGCGCGCCTATGCCGCCGACAACTTCACCATCTATGACCCGGAACTGGAAGATGACCGCCCGCGCAAGCCGGCTGATTTCTTCCCGACCGTGTCGGGTGAAGGCATGGGGCCGGACCTCAGCCTGATGGCAAAAGCCCGCGCCGGTTTCCACGGTCCTGCAGGCACTGGTATCAACCAGTTTGTCAAAGGCATCGGTGGCCCGGAATATATCTACAGCTTCCTGACCGGCTTTACCGGTGAAGAACAGGAAGTGGCAGGCAACTTCCTCAATGGCAACACCGCCTTTGCCGGTGGCTGGACCTCGATGCCGCCGCAGCTGGAAGATGGTTCGGTCGAATTTGACGACGGTCACAACAACTCGGCCCATCACCTGGCCGAAGACGTTGCCGCTTTCCTGATGTGGGCTGCCGAGCCGAAGCTGCATGACCGCAAACAGGTCGGGTTCATTTCCGTTCTGATGCTGGTTCTGCTGACCTCGCTGCTCTACCTGACCAACAAGAAACTCTGGGCCCCGCATAAGGGCAAGAAACTGGACCTGTAATCGCAGGACTGGACGAGTTCAAAAGGGCGCCTTTCGGGGCGCCCTTTTTCATGCTGTGCCCGTTGATGGTGCGGACAGGTTACAGTCGAAACGCGTTAGGCCGACCAGTTGGCAATCACGTCAAACCCTTTGGGTGTCGGTGTGGCCTCAAGGTAATCGGCAAACTGCGCCCAGGCGGCCGCGACAGCTTCCGCATTGGCATTGGACGCAGCTTCGCTTTCAACAAGCGCCACGACATAGCCCGATCCATCCTCATTCATCACATTGATAAACTGCATCATCCCGGGCATCGCCAGGATCTTTGCTTTCATTGCGTTCAACGTTTCGGTCGCCGCAGCGCGGGATCCGGCTTTCATCTTATATTCAGTTACACGTGCAAACATCACTCCCTCCAATTCTTTTGAATTGCCCTTACGCAAACAGATCACGGGGCGTGAAAGGGATGACTATAGCACAAGCCGGCAAAACTGCCAAAACCGCCCCGGTGTCAGTGGCCGAGATAGTCGCGCAGGGCTTCGGGGGGGTGGGCAAAGATCTCATCCGTGGTGACGGCGGGGTGGAGCTGCCCTTCTGCCACCAGCACCACCTGATCACAGATGGCGCGGGCATCCTGCGGGTCGTGGCTGACCATCAGAAGTGTCGCGCCCGTCTCATCCAGAAGCTCTTCCACCAACGCGAGCATTTCGGATTTCAGCGCCGGACCAAGCGCGCCAAACGGTTCATCCAGCAAAAGCAGGGGCTGGTTGCGCAACAGCACGCGGGCAAGGGCCACACGCGCGATTTGCCCGCCGGAAAGCTGGGCGGGTTTGCGTCCGCCCAGGCCGCTCAGCCCGACCCGGTCCAGCGCCTGCTCAACCCGGCGCCGGTCTTCTGAGGAGAGTTTCAGGTCAGGGCGCAGTCCCAGACCGACATTCTCGGCCACGCTCAGATGCGGAAACAGGTTGTTGTCCTGAAACACCATGCTGATCGGGCGCTCCGAGGGGCGTGTGGGCAGCTTTGTGCCCTGCCAGATGATCTGTCCGCTGGCGAGGGGCTGAAACCCTGCAAGGGCTGCGAGGAAGGTGGATTTGCCCGCACCTGACGGCCCCAATACGGCGGCGCGCGCCCCTTGCGGCAGGGTCAGGCTTCCGTGCAATCCAAACCCGTCCATCGAGATTTTCATAGAGTCAACGATCAGCATCAACCCGGCCTCCTCGGTCGAAGATCCAAAACAGCAGGAGGGACAGCCCCAACAGCAGCACCGCTGCCGCCGCCGCATCCGCCATGCGATAGGCCCCCATCAGCCGGTAAAGCTGCAGGGGCAGGGTTGCGTTATCCGGGGCGGCAAACATGGCGATCACGCCAAGATCCCCCATGGACAGTGCAGCGGCAAGCCCCAGCGCAAACCCGATCGGACGGCGCAGACGCGGCAACCAGAGCAGCCTCAGCCGGGCCCTGCCGGTCAGGCCCAGCCCATCCGCAAGCGCCCCGTAATCGCGCTCGACGCTGGCCAGCGCCGGGGTCAGAACGCGCAGGGCAAAAGGCAGGCTCATCGCGGCGTTTACCAGGGCGGTGACCGGCAGGGCGAGGTCAGAGGGGCGCAGGAACGGGAAGATCATGATGAACAGCCCGGTGCCGATCACCAGCGGTGACGCGGCAATGGTCAGATAGCCGACCCCCTCAACCAGACGCGATCCGCGGCGCACGGCAAGGGCGGCAATGGGCAGGGCGATGAGAAGGGTGAGCGCGGCAGATCCCAGCGCGACCATGAGAGAGCGGGCTGCGGCCAGCCATACGCTTTGCGGCAGGGACCACAGGCCGGGCAGCCCATTTGCAAGGATCATGGACAGGGGCAGGATCAAAAACAGCGTCGCCAGCGTGATGGCCGCGATATCAAGCAGCTTCTGCGCCGCTCCGTCATCCCAGCGCAGGACCGCCCGATCGAGCCCGGCGCCGCTGTCATGGGGGATGGACACGCGAAACGCCACAAAGGCAGCGACCGCACCCAGTGCAAACTGCACCAGCGCCAGTTTCGCCGCGCGGCCCAGATCAAAGTCAAAGCGAAACGCTTCGTAGATCGCAAGCTCCACCGTGGTCGCTTTGGGGCCGCCGCCCAGCGCCAGCACCACGGCAAATGAGGTCAGGCAGATGAGGAAAATCACGAGGAAAGCGCCCGGCAACACCTCGCGCAGCATCGGGCGTTCAAGGGTGCGAAAAATGTCTCGCGGTCCCATGCCAAGAGAGGCGGCAAGGCGGAACCGCTCGGCGGGGATCGCGAGCCAGCCCTGCAGGATCAGGCGGGTTGCCAGCGGCAGGTTGAAAAACACATGCGCAAGGATCACGCCATGGTAGCCATAAATGGAAACAGGCTCTAATCCAGCCCAAATCAGGGTTTGTGATAGGATGCCCTTGCGCCCGAACACCGAGATCAGCCCCAATACGGCCACCATCACCGGCAGGATGAACGGAGCACCTAGAAGGGTGACAAGGGTTGCGCGGCCGGGAAAACTGCGCCGTGCCAGGGCGCGGGCAACGGGGATGGCGAGGGTGACGGAAATGAGCGCAGAAAGTGCTGCCTGCCAGAGGGTGAAGCGGATGGCGGACCAGTCACGGGAGGCCAGCGCACTGCTGTCTTCGGCATACAGCGCCACGACGCCCAGCGTGCCAAGCGTCAGGCAAACCACCACCCCCAGAGCAATCAGCCCGAGGGTGGTGGTGCGATTTATGTGGCTTACTGCGCGGATACCGCCAGCCATTCTTCAAGGGCGGCGTCGCGCACCATTTCAGCTTTGTCCGCAGGGATCAGCAGCGATTTGGCCGGTTTGGCGAGCGTGTCAAACACGTCGGGCAGACCTGCCGCCGGGGTCACAGCCGGATACATCCAGTTGGTGGTCGGGATGATCGACTGGAACGCATCCGAGGCCACGAAGGCCAGGAATTTGTCGGCCAGTTCCGGCTGGTCCGTGCCGGCAATTTTGCCCGCCACTTCGACCTGCAGATAGTTGCCTTCGTCAAAAGCGGCGGCGGCTTTGCTGTCGTCTTCTTCCGCGATCAGGTGATAGGCGGGGGAGGTGGTGTAGCTCAGCACCATGTCGGCCTCCCCCTCCAGGAACATGCCATAGGCTTCGGACCAGCCTTTGGTCACAGTCACGATCTGGTCGTTCAGGCCGGCCCATGCCTCGGGGGCCTTGTCGCCATAGACGTCTTTCACCCACATCAGAAGGCCCAGGCCGGGGGTTGAGCTGCGCGGATCCTGAATGACGATTTTCAGCTCGGACGCGGCCAGTTCGTCAAAGGATTTCGGCGGGTTTGTCACTTTGGCCTTGTCATAGACAAAGGCGAAGTAACCCCAGTCATAGGGGATGAAGGTGGTGTCGGTCCATTCCACCGGCACGGACCAGTCCGCCGTGACGCCATGATCGGCGAAAAGCCCGGTGGCTTTTGCGGCGGCGGTCAGGTTGGTATCCAGCCCCAGCACCACGTCGGCCTCGGTGCGCGCGCCTTCGAGCTTGAGGCGCGACAAGAGTTCGGCCCCGTCCCCCACGGCGACAAATTGCAGGTCACAGCCACACTCGGCCTCAAACGCTTTTTCCACCGCCGGGCCGGGGCCCCAGTCGGATGTGAAACTGTCATAGGTATAGATGGTGAGGGTTTCAGCATGTGCAGCGCCAGCAATCAGCAATGCACCTGCGACAAGGGAAGTTCTTTTCATATCATCCTCCAATGGCGCCGGACGGGTCTGGGTGGGTTCGGATGGATGACCGACCTTCCCTCCGCCGGTCTTAACCGGTTCAGGTTCTACGGGTTTGCCGGTTGGCATCTCAGCTATGCAGGTCGCATCGCACCCCGAGGTGGCCCCTGAATGCCCGCAAATGGGGGGGGTTGGCAAGGGGGCTGTGCATCCGCCATGGCCGGACCCCCAGGCAGCCGGGGCAGGCCCATTGAAAAATCTCGGTAAATTTCGTATGTCCTGTTTCAATCTAGGAGTAGGTCCAGTGATCATCTGACACGGCACAGCCGGAATTTCATCCAATCCACCCGGTGGGCACCGGGGGGATTGTTGCAGATTGACTGAACACTCCGAGGATTTCATGACACGTTTAAACCAGAAGACATGCGTCGTAACCGGCGCAGGGCGCGGCATTGGGGCCGCCATTGCAACCGCCTTTGCCCGTGAAGGCGCGCGGGTGATTGTCACCGATATAAACCTGAAAGCTGCGCAGGAGGTGGCCGCGCAGATCGGCACCATTGCCCGTCAACTGGATGTGCGAAAAGAGCAGGACTGGACCCGCTTTTCGGAGGAATTTCCTACAATCGACGTCTTGGTCAACAACGCGGGCATCACCGGGTTTGAGCAAGGTCCCTGCGCCCATGACCCCGAGCATGCCACGCTTGCGGATTGGCACGCAGTGCATCGCACCAATCTGGACGGCACCTTTCTGGGCTGCCGCTATGCCATTGCGGCCATGCGCAAGAAAGGGGTCGGGGCGATCATCAATATCTCGTCCCGCTCCGGTCTGGTTGGGATCCCGGCTGCCGCCGCCTATGCGTCCTCCAAAGCGGCGGTGCGCAATCACAGCAAAACCGTGGCGCTATACTGTGCCGAACAGGGGCTGGCCATTCGCTGCAATTCCGTTCACCCGGCGGCGGTTCTGACCCCGATGTGGGAGCCGATGCTGGGCAATGGAGCAGACCGGGAAGACCGGATGGCCGCCTTTGTCGCGGACACGCCGTTGCGGCGGTTCGGCATGCCGGAGGAGGTGGCGGCGGTCTGCGTTCTGCTCGCGTCAGATGAAGCGACCTACATGACCGGGAGCGAAATCAATCTGGATGGGGGGATGCTGGCGGGCAGCATCGCTGTTCCGGGGCGATCGGGGGAGTGAGCTCCTCTTTCGGCCGTGTCACCCCCCTTGTCCCCCCGTGCCCCTCTTGACCTGTCCCGCATATTGCGCGATGTGAGCGATAACATCACGCAATATGGAGAGGGGCATGCCCGCCACCCAACGCTCCCCGCTTGGCGGGCTCGGATACGCTTTTGCCGGTTTTGCCGTCTTTGCCACCCATGACGCGGTGATCAAGGCGCTTGGGATGAGCTATTCCGTGTTCCAGATCATCTTTTTCGCCATGCTGTTTGCCTTTGTGCCGATGGCCATGGTGATGCTGGCGGATCGGCAGGTGGATAATTTTCGCCCCAACCATCCCTGGCTGATCCTGTTGCGGGCGCTGTCTTCGGTGATTGCCATGGCGTCGGCGTTTTATGCGTTTACCGTCCTGCCCCTGGCTGAGGTCTATGCGCTGCTGTTTGCCACGCCGCTGTTGATCACCGCCCTGTCCGCCCTGCTGCTGGGAGAGCCGGTGCGCCTGCAGCGCTGGGCGGCGGTTCTGGTGGGGCTTGTGGGGGTGATCGTGGTGCTCCGGCCCGGCGTGACCGAGATATCCACCGGCCACATTGCAGCTTTGACCGCAGCCTGCATGTCGGCGCTGGGGTCGATCATCATGCGCCGGATCGGCGGGCAGGAGCGCACGGCGGTGATGATCCTTTACCCGATGCTGTCCTCAATCCTGTTCATGGGGGCGGCCTTGCCCTTTGTCTATGTCCCGATGGGGCTGTCCGACCTCGGGCTGTCGGCGTCGGTGGGGCTGATGTCGGTTGTTGCGCAATTCTGTCTGATTGCGGCCTATCGTGCGGCCCCTGCCGCGGTGGTGGCGCCGACGCAATACAGCCAGATCCTCTGGGCGACGGTGTTTGGCGCGGTCTTTTTTGCCGAGTTCCCGGATATCTGGGTCGGGGTCGGGGCAAGTATCGTGATCGGGTCGGGGGTGTTCATTGTCTGGCGTGAAAGCCGTCCAAAAGTGTCAGCCCGCAATCCGATCCTGCGCAATCCGAATATGCGCTATGATGCCGGGGTCAGCCCGAAGCCCAAACACCGTCGGCCAAAGGTGGAGGGGGAATAGGGGCGCTGCCCCTCGCCGCTGGGCGGCTCACCCCGGGATATTTGCTGCAAGAGGAAGAGGGCGCCGCTTTTTGCAACAGGCATCGTGCCCGGATGATCAAGCAATCTTTCCTTTCCCGCCCTGCCCCGCTATCAGGGGAGCAAGCAAAGGAGCGCGCCCATGTCGATGAACAGCTTTGGTCATGTTTTCCGTGTCACCACCTGGGGTGAAAGCCATGGGCCTGCGCTTGGGGCCACGGTGGATGGCTGCCCGCCGGGTGTGCCGCTTGAGGCCGGGATGCTGCAGGTCTGGCTGGACAAACGTCGTCCGGGACAGAACAAACATACGACGCAGCGCAATGAACCTGACCAGGTGCGCATTCTGTCCGGTGTTTATGACGGTAAGACCACCGGCACGCCGATCCAGTTGATGATCGAAAACACCGACCAGCGATCGAAGGATTATGGCGAGATTGAAAAGACATTTCGCCCCGGCCATGCGGATATCACCTATCATCAGAAATACGGCATTCGTGATCCGCGCGGCGGGGGGCGGTCCTCGGCGCGCGAAACCGCTGCGCGCGTGGCGGCTGGCGGGGTGGCGCGCGAGGCACTGAAGGCGCTGGTGCCAAGCATTGAGATCAAGGGATACATGACCCAGATGGGGGAGCTGCATCTGGACCGCGACAAGTTCGACTGGGATGCCATCGACGGCAATCCTTTCTGGCTGCCCGATGCAGACGCGGTGGCGGATTGGGAGAAATATCTGCTGCAGATCCGCAAGGACAATGACAGCGTTGGCGCCGCAGTTGAAGTGGTCGTGCGGGGCGCTCCTGCCGGGCTGGGCGCACCGGTTTACGGCAAGTTGGACACGGACCTGGCCGCCGCGATGATGTCGATCAATGCGGTGAAAGGTGTTGAGATCGGTGAAGGCATGGCCGCCGCCGCCCTGCGGGGCACCACCAATGCGGACGAGATCTTCATGGGGCCGGATGGGCCTGAATACAGCTCAAACCACGCGGGGGGCATCCTGGGCGGCATCTCTACCGGGCAGGACATTGTTGTGCGCTTTGCGGTGAAACCCACCAGTTCAATCCTCACCCCGCGCAAGTCGATCACCAAGACGGGGGAGCCGATCGAGGTAATCACCAAGGGCCGCCATGACCCCTGTGTGGGCATCCGTGCCGTGCCGGTTGGCGAAGCCATGGCCGCTTGCGTGGTGCTTGATCACCTGCTTCTCGATCGCGCGCAGACCGGGGGGCTGCGTGGCCCGATCGGCTGAAACCCTGCACGAGGCCCTTCGCGGCATCCTGTCCGACACCCTGACGGCAAATGGCCCAACCGATAGCGGGCATGACCTGGCCCATGCGGACCGGGTCTGGGCCAATGCGCAACAGATCGCAGCGGGGGAGCAACTGGCGCAACGTGACCAGCTGATGGCAGCCTGCTATCTGCATGACCTAGTGACCCTTCCCAAAAATGACCCGGAGCGCCACCGCGCCTCGACCTTGTCTGCCGCAGCGGCCGCCCCCTTGCTCATGGGGTTGGGTTTCTCGCCACAGGAGGTGGCAGCGATCTGTCACGCCATTGCCGCGCACTCCTTTTCCGCCGAGATCCCCTGTGAAACAGCTCTGGCCCGCGTGGTGCAGGATGCGGATCGAATAGAAAGCCTGGGCGCCATTGGTCTGGCGCGCTGTTTTGCCGTTTCCGGCGCGCTGGGGCGCCCGCTGTTTCACCCGATCGACCCGTTCGCAACAGATCGCACGCTGAACGACACCGCGTTCGCCCTGGATCATTTCGCCCAGAAACTTCTGAAACTGCCTGATCAGATGCAAACCGAAACCGGGCGCATCCTTGCCCGTCAACGCGCAGATTTATTGCGGCGCTTCTTGCAGGATTTGGCTCAAGAACTCGGACAGCCCGCGCCGACCTGGTAACGGCCCCCCTTCTTCTTGGCGACAATACTCCGGGGTGAGCACGCAGTGCGAGGGGCAGCGCCCCTTACGCTGTGGCCGCTGCCAGTTCCATGGCGCCAGTTTACGTGGCGGGACGGTTCAGGTGATGTCACGATGAGGCGGCGCTGAATCACGTCCGCGTGGGAGAATGTTGCGAAACTGAGGGGGCCGGGGGGTGTTGCTTTGACACCTGCACCATCAGGATGCCGATTGTGATGATGCTCACGCCAAGAATATCAAGCCAACCCAGCGCCTCGCCCAACAAGACCGCCGCGACAGCAACGCCAAAGAACGGGTTGAGAAAGTGGAACGTGGCGGCCTTGATCGCGCCAATCCGCGCCACCAGGGCAAACCAGACCAACGTGGCGAGAAGACCGGGCACCAGCACCGTGTAGCTGAAGGCCGCAAACAGGCGCAGGCTGGGCGTGAAACTGGGGGTTTCAAGGAAGGCCGCAAAGACAAAGAGCACAGCCGCCCCCACAAACATCTGCAGCCCGACAATCATCATCAGATTGCCCCCCGCACTGGCCTGACGCACCGAAAGCGTTGCCACGGTCAGCCCGGCCGCCGCGATGAAACAGAACCCGACACCCAGCAGATCCACCCCTCCCGACAGGCGTGCCCCCATGATCAGCGCCACCCCAACCACACCGGCCAAAAGACCAAGTGCCGCCATTGGCCGCAGCCGGTCCCCAAGCAATGTCCAGCCCGCAAAGGCCACCATCAGCGGCATGGTGGAGGCGATGATCGCGGCCAGAGAGGCCTCAACCCATTGCATCGCCACAAAGTTCAGCCCCAGATACAGCGCGTTCTGGCAGACCCCAAACACCAGCACCGCTTTCCATTGCGACCGGGACAGGCGCCAGTTCTGCCCCAGCGCCTTGGCAATCCCCACGCCAATCAGGCCGGATATGAAGAACCTGAGCGCAAGGGAATAGAGCGGGGGGGCGTCCGCCACGATGATCCGGGCAGAGGTGAAGGCCGACGACCACATGAGGGCAAACCCCAGCCCCATGAGAATTGCGCGAATGTCCATCTGCCGCTCCTGAAACGCCACGTTAGGTAATGGCACACACTAGGCGCCGACGGGGGGCGGTGGCAATGCGGGGTGAGGTTGAAATCCCTACCCTGTCAGGTCAGCTACGCTTAACTGAATGGCTGCGAAAGAGCCGCCCATCCGTGACCGCCAGACCCAGGGCAATCACCGCAAACCCGGCAAAAGCAGAGCCGGGCAGACGCTCGCCCAGAAATGCTGCGCCAAGCCCGATGGCAAAAGGTGGGATCAGAAGCGTGACCAGCATCAGGTTGGCGGCGCCCGCCCGCACCAGAATGGCGAAGTAGAGCACATAGGCCAGAGCGGTCGACAGGGCGGCCACCCCTATAAGTGCGCCCCATGTGGCGGGTTGCAAAGAGAGGTTTGGCATCCCATCCACAATCAGCACCAGAGGCAGCATCAGCACAACGGACCCGATCAACATGCCCGCGGCATTCATCAGGGGCGGTTGGCCTGCAAGGGTGGTTTTGCCCCAGACGCTGGCAAACGCATAAGAGAGCGCCGCGGCGATAATGGCGAGCTGGGCAAGGTTGCTGGGGTCCAGCCCGCTCAACACCCCCGGCCCCATGATCACCGCAACCCCCGCAAGACCAAGTGCTGCGCCCATCAGTTTATTGGGGGTCAGCGGCTCATCCTTCAGCAAGATCCCGGCCACCACCGCGCCGAACATCGCCGTGGTCCCGTTGAGGATCGAAGCCAGCCCGCTGTCAATCTGTTGCTGTCCCCAGAAAATCAGCGAAAAGGGAATGGCGTTGTTCAAGGCCCCCATGACCAGATAGGCGCCCCAGATGCGCGGCGCACGGGGCAGGGGAATGTGGCGAAGGCGCAAGATCACAAGTAGGATTGGCACCGCCCAGACCACCCGATGCAGGGTGATTGTCAGGGGGGGCAGCTCCCGCAGTGCGATCTCGGCAAAGAAAAACGACCCGCCCCAGACAGCAGCGAGGGTCACCAGCATCACGGCGGCAGGCAGATCAAAACGGTTTGGCATGGCAGGTCCTTTGCAACGGTCACCACCTTCGCAATTTTGCTGAGCGGATACGATCCGTTTCTTGCCCTTTTCGAAGCGGAGACAAAAAGAAAGGGCCGCCAGATGGCGACCCTTTCCAAATGTCTGGTCCATGAGACCGGTGAAGGCTTAGCCGTTCACGCTGTCTTTCAGAGCCTTGGCGATGGTCATTTTCACCACCTTGTCGGCTTCTTTTTGGATCTGCTCACCGGTGGCAGGGTTGCGCACGGTGCGGGCCGGACGCTCGCGGCAATAGATTTTGCCAACGCCCGGAAGGGTCACAGCGCCGCCGCCCGACACTTCTTTGGTGATGATGCCCACCATGGCGTCCAGAGCGGCGCCTGCGGTTTTCTTGTCAGCGCCCATTTCTTCAGCGAGAGCTGCAACCAGTTGGGTCTTGGTCATCGGTTTCGACATGTATTTACACTCCTCAATTGCCCATTACTTGGGCTTCATTGGGCGCATTTAACTGTATGTGACAGGGCGACACAACGATTTGTTGCAGGAAAAAAAGGGGAAATTCGCGGTTTTTTGGGTTTTTCCAGCTGGTCAAAGCTGAAGTTTTTTGTCTGGGGTCGGGTTTGGCCCTGCGGGTGTCGGATAAGCCTGCCGTGCAACCATTGCGAGCTTACGTAAGGGAAGCTGAGCGGGCGGGAGGGCCAATTTGCCAAACCTGCTCCGGCGTCAGGGCGGGTCGGAGGGCCGGAGGGTTTACAGGAAGGCGGTCTCCTCAAAACTGCGCAACTTCCGGCTGTGGATCCGTTCCAGCGGCATATCGCGCAGGATTTCCATCGCCCGGATGCCGATCAAAAGGTGCCGCCCAACCTGATCCTTGTAGAAATCCGAGGCCATACCGGGCAGTTTCAACTCACCATGCAGCGGTTTGTCCGACACACATAAAAGCGTGCCGTAGGGCACCCGGAACCGGAACCCGTTGGCGGCGATCGTGGCGCTTTCCATATCAAGGGCGATGGCGCGCGACTGGCTCAGGCGTTGCACCGGTCCGGTCTGGTCGCGCAGTTCCCAGTTGCGATTGTCCAGCGAGGCCACGGTGCCGGTGCGCATGATGCGTTTCAGCTCATACCCTTCCAGCTCGGTGATCCCCGCAACCGCCTGTTCCAGCGCGATCTGAATTTCCGCCAGCGGCGGGATCGGCACCCAGATCGGCAGGTCCGCATCCAGCACCTTATCTTCGCGCAGATAGGCATGGGCCAGCACGAAATCACCCAACCGCTGCGAGTTGCGCAGCCCTGCGCAATGACCCACCATCAGCCAGGCATGGGGGCGCAGCACCGCAATATGATCGGTGGCGGTTTTGGCATTGGAGGGGCCCACGCCGATATTGACCAGCGTGATCCCGGATCCGTCCGGCCGGGTCAGGTGATAGCTGGGCATCTGCGGCAGTTTCGCCGGCACCGGCAGGTCCTCTTCTGGCCCGGTGATCCGGTGATAGCCCGGCCCGACAAACCCGCTATAGCCGCTGTCAGGATCGGCCAGCATCTTGCGCGCATAGGCTTCGAACTCTTCCACGTAGAACTGGTAGTTTGTGAACAGCACATGGTTCTGGAAATCTTCCGGCAGCGTGGCGGTGTAATGGCTGAGCCGGGCCAGGGAATAGTCCACCCGCTGTGCGGTGAAAGGGGCCAGCGGGCCGGGTTGCCCCTCGTCACGATTTGCGACCCCGTTCACGATGTCATCATTGGTGGTGTTCAGGTCCGGCACGTCAAACACGTCGCGCAGCGGGTATTCCATCGCGCCTTCCTGCGGGACCGAGATGTCGGGGTTGCGGGCCACAGCGAAATGGACCGGGATCGGGGTGTTGGAATAGCCGATTTCCACGGGCTGGCCGTGATTGGTCATGACCAGCCGGATCTGCTGCTCCAGATAATGGGCAAACAGGTCTGGCCGGGTGATCGAGGAAGCATAGGTCCCCGGTGCTGAGACATGGCCGAAACTGAGCCGTGTGTCGCGCTGGGCATGGCTGGTCGTGGTCAGCCGGATCTCGGGATAGAAGGCGCGAAACCGGCTGGCAGGTTTGGTCCCCGTGGCGTTGTCCTCAAACGCCTGACACAGAAAGGCACAGGAGGCATCGTAAAGCTCGGTCAGCCGCTCCACCGCCTTGCTGGCATCGGTGAAGACTTCGTGCTCACCTGTTTCAGGGGTGATGACCGGGATGGTCAGGTCGCTCATCGGCATCTTTTATTCCTCAAACAATCCGGTCAGTTCAAACCGGTTCACATCCACCAACCCCAGGTCGGATATCCGAAGCTCGGGGATCACCACCAGCGCCAGAAAGGAATGCTGGATTGACGCGTTATTGAGCGTGCAGCCGCACGCCTCCATCGCCTTCACGATGCCCTGCGCCTTGACCGCGACCTCGGGCGCGGGGGCATCCGACATCAGTCCCGCCACCGGAAGCTCGACCAGCGCCAGTTCCTGCCCGTCCTTGTAAACGCACATGCCGCCGCCCACCTGGGCCAACCGATTGGCCGCAAGCGCCATATCGTGGCGCGAGGTGCCGACGACAATCATGTGGTGGCTGTCATGGGCCACGGTCGAGGCCATCGCCATCTGTCCCCGGTATCCGAACCCGTTCACAAACCCGTTTTGCACAACCCCTGTGCCCTTGTGCCGTTCCACCAGCGCGACCTGCGCCACATCCTGCACCTCGTCCGGTTCAACACGGCCGTTGATCACCGCAAGATCGCGGGTCAGCGCCTTGGTCGGCGCCTGGTTTTCCACAATCCCAATCACCTTGGCGGTGACCGAGTTCTTGCCCTCGGGGGCGTCCACCACAAAATCCGCTTCGGTGATGTCGCGGCCCAGATGCATTGTCGCTTTCGCATGATCCGGCCAGTCGAGATGCGGACAGTCCACCTTGATCTCTCCTGCCTCCGCCACCACCTGCCCGCGGGCGATCACCCGGTTGATCGGCAACTGGGTCAGGTCATCGGTAAATATCACATCCGCGCGCCGTCCGGGTGTAATAGAGCCTAATTCCCGCTCCAACCCGAAATGCGTCGCGGTGTTGATCGTTGCCATCTGCAGCGCCACAAGCGGATCACAGCCATAGCTGATTGCATAGCGCAGCGCGCGGTTCATATGGCCTTCCTCAACCAATGTGCCGGAATGGCAATCATCGGTGCAGAGGATGAAATTGCGTGGATCAAGCCCCTGTTCGGTCACGGCGGTAATCTGTTTTTCCACGTCAAACCACGCGGACCCCAGCCGCATCATCACCCGCATCCCCTGACGCGCCCGCGCAATGGCGTCCAGCTCACACGTGCCCTCGTGATCATCCGCCGGACCACCCGCCGCATAGGCGTGGAAATTGGGGCCCAGATCGGGGCTGGCGTAATGGCCGCCAATGGTTTTGCCCGCAGCCTGTGTCGCTGTCATTTCCGCCAGCATCTTGGGGTCGCTATTGATCACGCCGGGAAAGTTCATCATCTCCCCCAGCCCGATGATACCGGGCCAGCTCATCGCCTCACGCACATCCTCGGGGGTGATTTCAAACCCGGTGGTCTCAAGCCCGGGGGCTGAGGGCGCACAGCTGGGCATTTGCGTGTAGATATTGACCGGCTGCAACAGGGCCTCGTCATGCATCAAACGCACACCTTCCAGCCCCAGCACATTGGCGATCTCATGCGGGTCGACAAACATGGTGGTGGTGCCGTGGGGAATGACAGCGCGGGCAAATTCAGCCGGGGTCAGCATACCGCTTTCGATATGCATATGCCCGTCACACAGACCCGGTATCAGGTATTGGCCATCGGCCTCGATCACCTCGGTGCTGTCTCCAATACAATGTCCTGCATCGGGGCCAACATAGGCAAACCGCCCTGCCTTGATCGCAATGTCCCAGTTGAGCACTTCGCGCGTGTGCACATTCACCACCTGCCCACCGGTGATCACCATATCTGCAGGCGCCCGGCCTGCGGCCACCGCGATCAGGTCGGGGGCGCAGTCGGCCCAGGGTTTCAATTCAGGATGGCTGGAATTTTTCGTTGTTCTTTTCTCCATGAACCAATTGTCGACAAAAGCGATGTTAGCGCAACCCCAAATTTGGTGAAGCTTTTGTGACAAACGGGGCGGGCGGGCCTTAGCGATTGGATCTGATCTGACGTGGCGTGGTGCCGAACTCCGCCTTGAAGGCGCGTGTCATTGCCGATGCATCCTCATACCCGGCACGAATGGCCACTTCTGCAATTGGCAAATTCGTCTCTAACACAGCCTTTCGAGCCGAAATCAGCCGGATCCTGCGATAAATGGATGAGGGGCTTTCCCCCAGCTCCATGCGCATCCTCTGTTCCAACTCCCGTAACGAGCAGCCGGCGGTTCTGGCAATCACCGGCAGCGAAACAGGTGTTTCGATCGCCGCGCGCATGGCGGACAGCGCCCGGCCAACCACACGTGATTTTGCAAGAGGGGGCGCGACCGATGGCGCGGCCCCCGGTGCCATGAACAGCATCGCGACCTCAAGGCGAAGGGCCGGTCCGTGGCTGTCGCCGATGCGATCCAGCATGAGGTCAAATGCGGCCAATGCGCCTGTGCAGGTCAACCGCCCCCGGTCGCTGACATGACGGGCGCGGATGGCCTCCACGTCGGGAAAGCTTTCCTCGAACGCGGCCAGTTCTTCCCAGTGAATGGTCGCCTGGTAGCCGTTCAGCAGGCCCGCCTGTGCCAACAACCACGCCCCGGTGTCGAACCCCGCCATCACCGGATAGCGCCGCGCCGCCGCGGCCAATGCCCGCGAGACTTTAGGCGTGGCATGATGGCGAAAATCGTAAGAGGGCAGCGCCACCAACAGGGTGCCGCGCATATCCGCCAGCGCCCCTTGCACGCTGACCTCCATCTCAGAGGAAGAGCGCACCGCCTGCCCATCCACGGAGAGAAATCGCCAGGAATAGAGCCTTTTTCCGGCAAGAGTGTTTGCCGCACGCAGCGGTTCAACCGTGTTGGCAAGGCAAAGTGCCGAAAAGCGGTCAAACAAGAGCAGGTCCACAAATTCTACCATTTCGGCATACTTCCATCCAGTGCTGCATGATTAACGGGTGAAATCTTCCTAACGTCAATCCGAAAAGACGCAGGATCAGCGGCGGCCTCGCGCCGCCCTCAACAAAGGAACACCCATGCATTTCGGATTGTCGGAAGAACAGGAGATGATCGTCTCCACTGTTCGCAGCTTTGTGGAAAACGAGATTTATCCGCATGAGGCGGAGGTTGAGCGCACCGGGCAGGTGCCCCATGAGCTGGGCGAGGAGATCAAACGGAAATGCATTGATCTGGGGTTTTACGCCTGCAATTTCCCGGAAGAGGTTGGCGGGGCGGGTCTATCCCACCTTGAGTTCACCCTGGTGGAACGCGAATTGGGCCGGGGCTCCATGGCTCTGACCCATTTCTTTGGCCGCCCGCAGAACATTCTGATGGCGTGTAACCAGGAGCAGCGTGAACGGTATCTTCTTCCTGCTGTGCGCGGCGAACGCATGGATGCGCTGGCGATGACCGAACCGGATGCGGGGTCGGATGTGCGCGGCATGAAATGCCAGGCCGTGCGTGATGGTGGTGACTGGGTGGTGAACGGGTCGAAACACTTCATCTCAGGGGCGGAACACGCCGATTTCTTCATTGTCTTCATCGCAACCGGCGTGGATGAAACACCAAAAGGCCCGAAAAAGCGGATCACCACCTTCCTTGTGGACCGCGGCACGCCGGGTTTTGAGGTGCGTGATGGTTACAATTCGGTCAGCCACAAGGGCTACAAAAACTACATCCTGACCTTCGATGATTGCCGCCTTCCCGATGCGCAGGTGCTGGGCGAGGTGGATGGCGGTTTCGCGGTGATGAACGAATGGCTCTACGCCACCCGCCTGACGGTTGCGGCCTTCTGTGTGGGGCGTGCGCGGCGCTGCTTTGATCATGCGCTGGCCTACTCGGCGGAGCGCAAGCAATTTGGCCAGCCGATTGGCAAGTTTCAGGGCGTGGGGTTTCAGATCGCCGACATGATCACCGAAATCGACGCTGCGGATTGGCTGACCCTGTCCGCGGCCTGGCGCCTCGATCAGGGCCTGCCGTCGAACCGCGAGATCGCCTCGGCCAAGCTGTATGCGTCCGAGATGTTGGCGCGGGTCACCGACACCACGCTGCAGATCTTTGGCGGTATGGGCCTGATGGATGACTTCCCGATCGAACGGTTCTGGCGCGATGCGCGGGTTGAGCGCATCTGGGACGGGACAAGTGAGATACAGCGGCATATCATTTCCCGAGATCTGCTGCGCCCGCTCGGAGCTTGACGGGCGCCCCAAACAAGGAGACCCGATATGTCCAATCCCGCCAGAAAACCCGTCGTGACCATCACCTATTGCACCGGCTGTAACTGGCTGCTGCGTGCCGGGTGGCTGGGGCAGGAGCTTTTGCAGACCTTCTCAACCGACTTGGGCGGTGTAACGCTGATCCCCGGAGAGATGGGCGGTGTGTTCGAAGTGACGGTGGATGGCGCAGTGATCTGGGAGCGTAAACGTGATGGGGGCTTTCCCGAAGCGAAAGAGCTGAAGCAACGGGTGCGCGACCACGTCGCTCCTGAGCGTGACCTTGGACATATCGACAGAAACAGTGACGGTGCCTGACATGTGACCATCTTCCGGTGGCAGCTGCGGCGCAGAATTTTCTTGCCTTCGGCGAGGATATTTTCAGCAAGAGGAAGACACGAATTGTTAACCATGCTCTGCCATTCTGAAGATGCGGCACAGGCGGGGACGCCGATGGCCGTGCAAGGGGAAGAGACATTGATCTCTTCACAGGGGGTTCTGGATAAGTTCCCCCTTTTCCTCTTGCCGATAAATATCCTCGCCGAAGGCAAAAAGGCTGAAGGGGGAGGGGTGCAATGACACGCAACCTCTCTCGTTTGTTGCAACCCAAATCCATTGCGGTGATCGGCGGTGGAGCCTGGTGTTCGGCCATTTTGGACCAGTGCCACAAAATGGGATTTTCCGGTGAAATCTGGCGGGTTCACCCCAAAGGCGGGGATGGGGTCTATGCGCGGATCGAGGACCTTCCCCATCCACCTGATGCCGCTTTCATTGGCATCAATCGCTTCGCCACGATTGAAGCTGTCGCAGCCTTGTCCGCTATGAAGGCCGGTGGGGCGGTATGTTTCGCCAGTGGGTTTTCCGAAGCCTCGGCGGAGGATGCCGAGGGGGCAGGCCTTCAGAAAAAACTGCTATGTGCCGCAGGTGACATGCCGATTCTCGGTCCCAACTGCTATGGGTTTATCAATGCGTTGGATGGGGCGCTGTTGTGGCCAGACCAGCATGGGGCGGCTCGTGTGGAGCGGGGTGTGGCGATCCTGACCCAGAGTTCAAACATCTCGATCAACCTGACGATGCAAACCCGTGCCCTGCCGATTGCCTATATGGTTACGTGCGGGAACATGGCGCAGACCAGTCAGGCGCAGATAGCGGCCGCCCTGCTGGACGACCCGCGTGTCACGGCCATCGGGGTGCATGTTGAGGGGTTCGGGGATCTGACCCATTGGGAAAAGCTGGCAACCAAGGCGCGGGCCAGAGGTGTGCGAATTGTTGCGCTGAAGGTCGGGCGCTCTGATCAGGCGCAGGCGGCTACCATCTCTCATACCGCGTCTCTTGCGGGCGGGGATGTGGGCGCGCAGACCTTGCTTGATCGGCTGGGAATCGCCCGGCTGAACAGCCTGCCCGCGTTTCTTGAGACGCTGAAGCTTTTGCATGTTTGCGGTGGATTAGAGAATAATACCATTGCGTCGATCAGCTGTTCCGGGGGGGAGGCGAGCCTGGCTGCAGACGCGGCGTTTGGACGGGATGTGGTCTTCCCGCCGCTTAATCCCCGCCAGCGTCAGGACCTGGCCGAGGCGCTGGGGCCGATGGTGGCTCTTGCCAACCCGCTGGATTATCACACTTACATCTGGCGGGATCTGGAAAAAATGATCCAGGCCTGGTCGGCGCTGGTGGATCCGCAGATCGCGTTGACAATGGTGATACTGGATATTCCACGGGCAGATCGTTGTGATCCATCTGATTGGGATGTCGCCCTGAACGCTGCAATAGAGACGCATAGGCGGACTGGTGGCAGGGTGGCCGTTGTCGCGACCCTGCCGGAATTGCTGCCTGAAGCGGCCTCGCAACGGTTGCTGAAAGAGGGGGTGGTTCCGATGCATGGCCTGGAAGAGGCGATGTTTGCGGTTGAGGCGGCTTCACGACCGCTGCCTTCGGTCGCGGCCCCTTTGCTGTTGCCGGGGGCGGAGCGGGCGGGGGAGGTTGTGAGTGAGGCCGAAGCCAAGGCCCGCCTGTCTGCCCATGGTGTGGCTGTTCCCAAATCTGCACGTGGCCGTGACACGGACGCGCTTGCGGAGGTGGTTGGGTTTCCACTGGTCCTCAAGGGGGAAGGCATCGCCCATAAAACTGAAGCCGGTGCGGTGGCACTGGGGCTGAATTCTGCACAAGAAGTCTCTAATGCAGCCAAAAACATGCCTTGTGATACATTCCTCGCGGAAGAGATGATCGAAGGGACGGTTGTGGAGATCCTGGTTGGTGTGACCCGAGATCCCGCGCATGGTTTTGTGCTGACGCTTGCGGCTGGCGGTGTCCTGACCGAGGTGATGCAGGACAGTTGCAGCGTATTGATCCCGGCGGCCCGTGAGCGTGTAGAACAGGCTCTAAACCAGCTGAAAATAGCCAAAGTGATTGCTGGATATCGTGGCAAACCCGGTGCCAGCCTGACCGCAATACTTGATGCGGTGATGGCGGTTCAGGAGTATGTGGTCGCACATTCCGACCGGATTGAAGAAGTGGAAATCAACCCGCTCCTCTGTACGCCTGACAGGGCGGTGGCGGCGGATGCGCTTATCAAGGAGGTGCGTGTAGATGGCACAGTTTGAAGATTTAACCGAAGGGCCGATTAGGACGCGGCAAGAGGGGGCCGTGCTTGAGGTGACATTGGATCGCCCCAAGGCCAATGCGATCGACCTTGCGACCTCGCGCATCATGGGGGACGTGTTTGCAGGTTTTCGCGATGACCCGGATCTGCGGGTGGCGATTTTGCGGGCGGAGGGAGAGAAGTTCTTTTGCCCTGGTTGGGATCTGAAGGCTGCCGCCGAAGGTGATGCGGTTGATGGCGATTACGGCGTTGGTGGCTTTGGCGGGTTGCAGGAGCTGCGCGACATGAACAAGCCGGTGATCGTCGCGGTGAATGGGATCTGTTGCGGGGGGGGGCTCGAACTGGCCATATCGGGTGATATGATCCTGGCTGCCGAGAGCGCGACCTTTGCCCTGCCGGAAATCAGGTCCGGCACGGTGGCGGATGCCGCGTCAGTGAAACTTCCCAAACGCATCCCTTACCATATCGCGATGGAGCTTCTGTTGACCGGCCGATGGTTTGATGCGGATGAAGGGCATCGTTGGGGGTTGATCAATGAAGTTCTGCCAGCGGATCAATTGCTGGGTCGCGCCTGGGAGCTGGCCCGGCTGCTCGCCTCTGGCCCACCGCTGGTCTACGCCGCAATCAAGGAAGTTGTGCGGGATGCGGAGGACAGCAAGTTTCAGGATGCCATGAACCGGATCACTCAGCGCCAGCTTCGCACGGTGGATGTGCTTTACGGCAGTGAGGATCAGCTGGAGGGCGCGCGGGCCTTTGCGGAAAAACGGGATCCGGTCTGGAAGGGAAAATAGTCTCTAACCCGCATATTAGAGACTAAAATACCCGTTTTCTGGGCCTGTTTGCAGTGCCGGGTGTAAAGCGTCAGGTCATGGCATCTGGCGCGTGCCCCCTTTCCCTTACGCTCTCGCCTCGTTAAAGCGTAACCATGTTACGTTGAAGCAACGTGATGTGGTGACGCCGCGCAATATGTAGGGAGGGTGGGCGTTTCCAGTTATTGCTGTGATCCAACAATAACCGGAGACGCTTTCGATACGGGGCATGGAAAACGCATTGTTCATTTTCGGATATGGCTATTCGGCGCGGGCCTTGGCGCGTGTGCTGGAGCCGCAGGGATGGCGCGTGACGGGCACGTCGCGGGACGGGCAGGGGGGAACGATCCGCTGGCCCGGAGAAGACATTTCGGATGCGCTTGCCAGTGCGACACATTTGTTGATTTCCGCAGGCCCGGATGCGGAGGGTGACCCGGCTCTGCGCGGCGCAGGGGCAGAGATTATTGCCAATGCGTCACGGCTGAAATGGGTGGGTTACCTGTCGACCACGGGGGTATATGGCGACCATCAGGGCGGATGGGTGGACGAGGCGACGCCGCTGACCCCTGCAACCAGACGTGGCCAGATGCGGGTTGAGGCGGAAAGCGCCTGGCAAGAGGTGGCGCGGGAGCATGGTCTGCCGCTGCACATCTTCCGGCTGGCGGGGATCTATGGCCCCGGCCGCGGACCGTTTGCCAAGGTGCGCAATGGCACCGCCCGGCGGATCGTCAAGAAAAACCAGGTGTTTTCGCGCATCCATGTTGAGGATATCGCGCAGGTTCTGGCGGCGTCCATAGCCCATCCCAATCCGGGGGCAATCTATAATGTCTGTGATGATCTCGCGGCCCCACCTGAGGATGTTCTGGCCTATGCGGCGGAGTTGCTGGGCCTGCCCGTGCCAGCGCCGGAGGATTTTGAAACCGCTGACATGACCCCGATGGCGCGCAGTTTTTATGCGGAATCAAAACGGGTGCGCAATGATCGCATCAAGGAGGAGCTTGGGGTTGAGCTGCTTTACCCGGACTATCAGACGGGTCTGGCCGCGCTTTTGAAAGCGGAGGGGGCAGAGGGCGCGCTGTAAGGCACCGGTTTGTCAGGGGGGCGACAGGGTTTCGACGGAGGTTAGACAGAGGTTAGACGGGGGCGCTGCTTCGGCTTCAGTGGCGCTGCCCCCCGGCCTGATGATCCCATTCAGGGCTGTCTGGCCAATGGGGGTGCCAATGGAGTTTTGTGGGGAGTTACGCGCGTTTTGCGTCGATCCGCGCGATGCCCAGCACGTCAAGCACTTTGGCTTCGATATTCTGCGCAGACAGGCCTGCTTCTTCATACATGCGGGCCGGGGAGGCGTGGTCGATGAACGTGTCGGGCAGCACCATGGACCGGAATTTGAGGCCGGTGTCAAAGACCCCTTCTTCGGCGAGAAGCTGGGCCACATGGCTGCCAAAACCGCCCACGGCCCCTTCTTCGATGGTGATCAGCGCCTCGTGATCGGTTGCCAGTTGCAAGATCAGATCATGGTCCAGCGGTTTGGCAAAACGTGCATCCGCGATGGTGGGGGTGATGCCTTTGGCGGACAGGGATTCGGCGGCTTTGCGCACCTCTTCCAGCCGGGTTCCAAAGGACAGGAGCGCCACGCGGGCGCCTTGTTGGATCAACCGGCCTTTCCCGATTTCCAGCACCTCACCTTTCTCGGGCATTTCCACCCCCACACCTTCGCCCCGCGGATAGCGGAATGCGGAGGGGCGGTCGTTGATGGCATGGGCTGTGGCGACCATGTGCATCAGCTCGGCCTCGTCGGCGGCGGCCATCACCACCATGTCGGGCAGGTTGGCCATGAAGGCGATGTCGAAGCTGCCGGCATGGGTGGCCCCATCGGCGCCCACCAGGCCGGCGCGGTCGATGGCAAAGCGCACAGGCAGGCGTTGCACCGCCACATCATGCACGACCTGGTCATAACCGCGTTGCAGGAAGGTGGAATACATTGCGCAGAACGGTTTCAACCCGCCCGCCGCAAGCGCGGCTGCAAAGGTGACCCCATGCTGTTCGGCAATGCCCACGTCAAATGTGCGCGAGGGGTAGCGCTCGGCCATCAGGTTGAGCCCGGTCCCATCCGGCATTGCGGCGGTCACGGCGCAGACCTTGTCGTCCTCTCCTGCGAGATCCACCAGCGCCTTGCCAAAAACCGAAGTGTAGCTGGGCGCATTTGAAGGCGCCTTGTGCTGTTTGCCGGTGGGCACGTCAAACTTGGCGGTGGCATGTCCCCGGTCGCGGGCGTTTTCGGCGGGACCATAGCCCTTGCCCTTCTTGGTGATCACATGGATCAGCATCGGCCCGGTGGCGCGGTCATGCACGGTGCGCAGGATCGACAGCAGGCTGTCCATGTCATGGCCATCAATTGGACCGACATAGGAAAAGCCCAGCTCTTCAAACAGGGTGCCGCCCACGGTCATGGTCTTGACCATTTCCTTGGCGCGACGTGCCCCTTCCTGGAAGGGTTCGGGCAGCAGGCTCACGGCACCTTTGGCGGCGGCGCGCAGCTCCTGGAACGGCTCCCCGGCGTAAAGGCGTGAGAGGTAGGAGGACAGCGCGCCCACCGGCGGGGCAATCGACATTTCATTGTCGTTGAGAATCACGAACATGCGCCGGTCCAGATGACCCGCATTGTTCATCGCCTCAAACGCCATGCCGGCCGACATCGACCCGTCACCGATCACCGCAATTGCGTCACCGATCCCGTGTTCAGGAGCTCCCCCCAGATCACGGGCCACCGCAAAACCGAGTGCGGCAGAGATCGAGGTAGAGCTGTGCCCGGCGCCAAACGGGTCAAACGGGCTTTCCGACCGTTTGGTAAAGCCAGACAAACCGCCTTCGCTGCGCAAGGTGCGGATCCGGTCGCGCCGTCCGGTCAGGATCTTGTGCGGGTAACATTGATGCCCCACATCCCAGATCAGCCGGTCACGGGGCGTATCAAAGACCGCATGCAGCGCTACGGAGAGTTCAACCACCCCCAGACCGGCCCCCAGATGCCCCCCGGTTTCCGAGACCGCGGAAATGGTTTCCGCCCGCACCTCGTCCGCCAGTTGGCGCAGCTCGCGATCCGACAGGGATTTCATGTCGGCGGGCCGCGCGATGCGGTCGAGGATCGGGGTCTGCGGGCGCTGGGTCATGGTGCTGCCTTGGGCCTTGCGTGTAAATTCGAGCGGCGGGTTGCCTACCTGTCGCGTTGGATAACGAAACGGGCGGCTTCTCGCAAGGTATCCGCCTTGTCACCATAGGGTGACAGCGCGTCACAGGCATCGTTGACAAGCGAGGTTGCGCGGGTCTTTGCCGCCTCAAGCCCGAGAAGGGACACAAACGTGGCCTTGCCCGCATCCGCGTCCTTGCCCACGGCCTTGCCGACGGCGCTAGCGCAGCCTTCGACATCCAGCACATCGTCCCATATCTGAAAGGCCAAACCCAAGGCGGTGGCGTAGTCGGTCATTGGCTTGGTGTCGGCCCCTGCCAAAATGGCCCCTGCCTCGGCGGACCAGCAAATAAGCGCCCCTGTTTTTCCGGCCTGCAGATGGGTGATTTCATCCAGCGTGAGCGGCGTCGGAGCGGTTTCCGCCGCAATATCCAGCGCCTGACCATGCACCATCCCCAATTGTCCGGCGGCAACCGAGAGCGAGCGGATCAGCGGAATGCGCGCATCGCCATTGTCGCCTGCGACGGCCCCATGGGTCAAAAGCTCAAACGCGAGGGTCTGAAGCGCGTCGCCCACCAGAACCGCCGTCGCTTCGTCCCATTTCCTGTGCACTGTGGGAAGGCCCCGGCGCAGATCATCATCATCCATGCAGGGCATGTCATCATGGACCAGAGAATAGGCATGCACCGCCTCGATCGCGGCGGCCGCCCAGACCGAACGGTCATCCGGCACCCCATGCAGATGGGCGCTTTCCATCACCAGAAAACCGCGCAACCCTTTGCCGCCACCGGTGGCGTATTTCATCGGCTCGGCCAGTGCGCCCTTGTTGCTGATCTCGCCATGCAGACAGCTCCGCGCGGCCCGCGACGTGGCCTCTAGACGGAAGAGAAACATTTACGCCCCTTCAACCGGGGTCAGCCCGGCAGGGGCACCATTGGCATCCAGCGTGATCGCGGCCACTTTTTCTTCGGCTTCCTTGAGCTTGGTTTCGCAACGCGCCTTCAGCTCAGCCCCGCGTTCATAAAGCGCGATGGAGGCGTCCAGCGCCACATCCCCGCGTTCAAGCTGGCTGACCACGCCTTCCAGCTCGCGCATCGCTTCTTCGAAACTCATCTCTGCCACAGGTTTCATTCCCGAGGTGTCGCTCATCTGCCGCGCTCCATCATCACGTCAATATAGGCGCTGACACTTTCACCCAGCGCGTCGAGATCATAGCCCCCTTCCAGCGAAGACACCACCCGGCCCGCGCAGGTTTCATCCGCCAGATCGCAGATCCGGCGCGCAAGCCAGGCAAAGTCATCAGTGGACCAGTTCAGCCCGGCCAGCGGATCGGCCCGGTGGGCGTCAAACCCCGCTGAGACAAGGATCAGCTCGGGCTGATAACGGCGAAGGGCGGTGTCGATCACCCGGTCCCATGTGGCGCGCATTTTCACGCCGCCGGACCCGCTTTCAAGTGGCTTGTTCAGGATCTGGCCGTGCGCCCCCTGTTCGTTGCGGCCCCCGGATCCGGGGTAAAGCGGCATCTGGTGGCTGGATACGAACAGCACCCGGTCTTCGTTCCACAGGACATCCTGTGTGCCATTGCCGTGATGCACGTCGAAATCCAGAACGGCGATACGTGAAAGCCCGTGTGTGTCCGCCGCATAGCGCGCTGCGATGCCGATGGTCGAGAACAGGCAGAACCCCATCGGTGTTTCGGTTTCTGCGTGGTGGCCGGGCGGGCGGCAGGCAACAAAGGCGTTTTGAGCCTCTCCCCCGATCACCGCATCAACCGCCGCCAGATTGCCACCAATCGCGCGCATTGCTGCCTCCAGCGAGCCGGGGGCCAGAAAGGTATCGCCGTCAAGCTGCGCCCACCCCTCCTGCGGTTCCGCCGCCGCGATCCGCTCATAATGCGCGCGCGGGTGACACAGCTCGACCATGTCTGGTGTCGCCATCGGGGCGTCGCGCCGGTCAAGCATGTCATATTGCGGGGCCGACAGGGCGCTCTCAATTGCCGCAAGTCGCGCCACCTGCTCCGGATGGCCGGGGGGCGTGACATGATCATGGCATCGGGGGTGGGTGTAGAAAACTGTTGTCATAATAAGACGCTAATGCGTTTTGGGCTAAACTGGAAACACATGTTTGTTTCGAAATGCCCATGACATTGATATCTCTTTCGACGCTTTCCCACCTCAGGTTGACGTCGAAACGCTTTTAAAGCGTCCCGCATTCTCAAGGAGATTTTCATGCGTGTTCTTTTCCCATTGCTTCTGGTTGCCACCCCCGCCTTTGCCGAAGATCCGTTTCCGCTCCATATCAAGGGGGATTTCACCGGAGATGGCGTGGCTGACAGTGCCGAGATCACCGAGCCTGAAATGGGTGAAGGGACACTTCACCTGACCCTTAGCAATGGCCCACCGGTTGTCCGGCCAAATCTGGTCTGGATCGGTGGGATCGGGCAGGAACCATGGCTGGATATCACCCCGGCGGGGTCGCTGGAGGTCATCTCCCAAAACAGTTCAATCGGTCGCAATCGATGGGAACAGACATTGACGCTTGCGTTTCGAAATGGGCAGATGCGGGTGGCTGGCTATTCCTTTTTCTGGCGTGACACATTGAACCTCGACGATATCGGGTTTTGTGATCTGAACCTGCTGACCGGAAAGGGAATGATCCATCTTGGCCAGGACGAAAACCCCACGGCCATTCGCGTGACAACCAAAGCGGTGCCGATTGCAGACTGGCCCGCGGAGATGCCCACCGAATGTGCAGAGCGTTACAACTGATCCCGCTTTTTTCTTGCTCTAAATACCTTGCGGGGGTCTGGGCGGGGGTCTGGGGGTGCAAAACCCCCAGCCTCTCGGGTCAGTCTGGCGCCAGCATATAGCCCGCGCCGCGCACGGTCTGAAGGTAGCGTGGCTGTTTCGGGTCCGCTTCCAGCTTGCGGCGCAAGCGGGTGATCTGCACATCCACCGCGCGTTCCTGTGCCTGCCCTTCATCCCGCCCCAGTTTCACCACCAGATCCCCACGCGAGACCGGCTCTCCCGGTTGGGCTGAAAAGATCTTCATCAACTGGTTTTCCGTGGCCGTCAGGCGGATCAGCTCTTCACCTTCCCACAGCTCGCCACGTTCGATGTCATACCGCAGCCCGCCCAGCCCAAGCGAAGTCGGTGCAACCTCCTCTGCCGCGGGCATCCGGCGCAGGATCGCGTTGATCCGCAGCAAAAGCTCTTTCGGTTCAAACGGCTTAGCCAGATAGTCGTCCGCCCCGGCCTCCAGCCCCCGGATCCGGTCGTCGGTTTCGCCCTTGGCGGTCAGCAACAGGATCGGGGTGGTCATGTCCGCGCGCAGACTGCGGGTCAGGGAAATCCCATCTTCTCCCGGCATCATCACGTCACAGACGATCAGGTCGAAATCCAGCCCGGACAGGATTTTGCGGGCGTGCTGTGCATCGCGCGCGGCGGACACCCAGAACCCGTTTCGAACCAGGAATTTGCGCAACAAAGTGCGGATCCGTTCATCGTCGTCGATGATCAGCAGGTGGGCATCCGCCAGATCAGCCATTCTGAACCTCCTTCAACCGATTAAAGTGGCGGCGCAATTCGGGATCCATCATGGCCTCCAGAACAGTCCGAAATCCCTGCACGGCCTCGGGGCCGGCTTCGCGATAGGCCGCCCGCATCCGGTCGCGCTGGGCATCAGACAATTCCCGCTCCAGCTCCTCCCCGGCTTGGGTCAGAAACAGGTGGCGTTCGCGCTTGTCCCGTGTGCCCACCCGGCTTTCCACCAACCCATCTTCGATCAGGGTTCTCAGCACGCGATTGAGCGATTGTTTGGTCACGCCAAGGATCGAAAGAAGGTTGTTTACCGTGGTGCCGGGGCTGCGGGAAATGAAATGGATCGCCCGGTGATGCGCGCGCCCATAGGTCTTTTCCTCGAGGATACGATCAGGATCTGCCGTAAACCCACGATAGGCAAAGAACATCGCCTCGATCCCTTTGCGCAGCTGTTCATCGGTGAGAAACAGCAGGGATTGCCCGCCGGGCGCGGGGGCCGGTCGACTTTCTCTCATGGCAAGATCCCTTTCTCCGCCTGTTGCGGGTTGGGGTTCACGAAATTTGTTACAGTTTTGGATTTTATGTCAGTGTTGTTGACTTTCCAAGAATCAATTGTTAGCGATGTCCAGTTTTTGCGCAATATTATGTCCGAAGCGGACTTAACCTGCGCAATAATCGAAAAACTGACAGGGGGTGGCCTGTTTGCCAGCCCCATAAGACAAAGGAACGGAACATGAGCGGATATGACGACCGCGACGGCAAAATCTGGATGGATGGCCAGCTGATCGACTGGCGCGACGCAAATGTCCACATCCTGACCCATGCACTTCACTATGCAAGCTCGGTGTTTGAGGGCGAGCGCCTTTATGACGGCAAGATCTTCCTGTCGCGCAAACATTCCGAACGGCTGTTGAAGTCCGGTGAGATGATGGACATGCCCATCCCCTACACTGTTGATGAGATCGAGGCCGCCAAACAGGCGGTGGTTGAGGCCAACAACCTCACCAATGCCTATATCCGCGTGGTGGCCTGGCGTGGCGCTGGCGAGGATATGGGTGTCAGCTCTGCCCGCAATCCGGTGCGCATGGCGGTCGCCGCCTGGGCCTGGGGGGACTATTACGGGGACGCCAAGATGAAGGGCGCCAAGCTTGATATCGCCAAGTGGAAACGCCCGAGCCCGGAAACCATCCCGACCGCAGCCAAGGCCGCGGGCCTTTACATGATCTGCACCATGTCAAAACATGCAGCCGAAGCCAAAGGCTGCTCGGACGCGCTTTTCATGGATTATCGCGGTTACGTGGCCGAAGCGACCGGCGCGAACGTGTTCTTTGTGAAAGACGGCGAAGTGCACACGCCGATCCCGGATGCCATCCTGAACGGCCTGACCCGCCAGACCGTGATCGGCATGCTGAAGGAAAAAGGCATCACCGTGCATGAACGCCACATCATGCCCGAAGAGCTGGCTGAGTTTGAACAATGCTGGCTGACCGGGTCTGCCGCCGAAGTGACCCCCGTTGGTCAGATCGGGGAGTATACGTTTGAGGTGGGCGCACTGACCCGTGAGATCGCAGAAGATTACGAAAAGCTCGTGCGCAGCTGATCGCAAGCTTATAGGTGAATGCAAGGAACCCGGCGCAGATTGCGTCGGGTTTTTTCATGCCTTCTGGGCCCTTAACCAATTTTGAACAGGATAGGGCTATCCTGCTGATCGGCTTCGGTTTGCCGGGATAAGGGCGACATGTGATGGCGATGACCAATATGGCAAAGATCAGGGTGCTGGCGGTTTTGATACTCGCCCTTGCATTGCCAACCTTTCTATCCCTGCTCTGGCACCGTCTGTCCGGGGATCCGATGATGCGGCCGCTCGGCATCACGAAAGAGGCGGTGCAGGATGAGGAGGGAGAGGGATTGATCATCTATGCGGATCTGCAACTTGATCCTGATGATCCGAGCATTCCCAATCCCGCCGCGTTCCGGAAAGCCGTGAAAGACGGGTTCTGGGCCAAGGGGTTGCAGGTCACGATCCGCCCCGGCGTATCGGAGAATGGCAGCGTAATCACCTATCGGATCGGGCCCTCCACCATTGGCCCCCTGCCTGCCGCTCAGGCGGTCAAAGGCATCAATGCTGCGGTTGCGGCCTACCGTATGAATGTCCCTGTCAAAAAATAATTGGGTCGGATTTAGAATGTATACCAAACTCCAGTATCTCTTCGCCGTGATTGCCGTCGTGGTGACGCCCACAGTGTCGATGTTGACCTATTACGCGGCAACCGGGGATCCCTCTCTGCGCCCGCTGGCGGCGTCCTTTGACAGGATGCGCTCCTACTTTGTGCGTTCGGGGGACATTGTGGTTGAGGTGTCGTGGGGGGAGTTTGCCCGTTCGGGTCTGTCGCAGGATCAGGTGAAATCCATGCTGCGCTCCGCGTTTCTGTCCAAGGGAATTGATGCCCATGTCGTTATTCGCAAGCGGCCTCGCTCGGAGCATATCCGCGTCACCTATCGTGTGGGGGCGTCCGAGTTCGGGCCGATGCGCCTGTCAGAGACCCCCCACGCAGTGCGCAGCGTGACCGCCGCCTACCGGATGGGAAAAAACTCCTGAGAAAGGGCCGGCCTTAGGGGGCCGGCCCGTCCGGGACACAAGGTCGCCGGGGCTCAGTTTGCCCCGGGCAGGATCTCGGCTGTTGGGCGTGGCGTGGCCTTGGTTTCAGCCGGCAGGACCGGGGCGACCTGTGGTGGCAAAGCGCCGGTCAGGCTGTCGAGGAAGGCCACGATCTGATCCACTTCCGTATCTGACAACTCTTCGCCCAGCTGGCTTTCCGCCATGATCTGCACGGCCACCTCCAGATCCCAGACCTTGCCGGAATGGAAATAAGGGGCCGTCAGCGCAATGTTGCGCAAGGGGGACGCGCGGAAGACATATTCGTCATCGGCTGTTTCGGTCACCGCAAAGCGCCCCTTATCCCCTTCTGGCAGCACTTCGGAGCCCGGTTTTTCGATCAGGCCGAACGGGTAGTAGCCATGGCCCCCCACATTCACGCCGGAATGGCAGGAGGAGCAGCCCTTATCCATGAACAGTTCCAACCCGGCAAGCTGGTCGCTGTTCAGGGCGGCGTCATCTCCGTTCAGCCAGGCGTCAAACGGGGCCGGGGTCAGCAAAGTGGCCTCATAGACCTCTATCGCCTTGGCCATATTGTCAAAGCTCACCCCATCCTCAAAGCTGGCATTGAAGCGATTTACGTAGTCGGGCATCGAGTTCAGTGTGGCCACCACATTGTCCGGCGTATTGGCCATCTCAACACCGGCCTGAATCGGGCCTTTGGCCTGTGCGGCAAGATCTTCTGCGCGGCCATCCCAGAACTGGGCTGCATTCAGAACCGAGTTCAGAACGGTGGGCGCATTGCGCGGGCCTTTTTGCCAGCCATGGCCGATCGAGGTTTCAAGATTGTCATCCCCTCCGGTTGCAAGATTGTGGCAGGAATAACAGCTGAACACGCCCGATGCTGAGAGGCGCGGGTCGAAATAGAGCATTTTGCCCAGCTCGACTTTTTCTTCGGTGCTGGGGTTGTCTGCAACGGCCGGAACGGTTGAGGGCAGTGGTTTGAACGTGTCCAGAGCGGTCGCGCGCAGGTCTGTCTGTGCCATTGCGGGCAGGGCCAGAACAGGCAGGGTCAGCGCGGTTGTCAGGAAAAACGGGATTGAGAAACGTGTCATGGGAACCTCCTATAATTGGAATAGTTCTAATAACAATTCTAAATCCGCTTTGATTTAGATCAATTCTAAATAGGGAAATTCCCCCTTAGTGGCTTGTTTTTGTTAACATATTCAGGGCCCACTGCGCCGCATCCCGTATGCAGGGATCCTCAGAGCCAATATGTCGTTTTGCTGAGGATTGAAGATCAGCGCGTCCGGAATTGCCAATGGCATACAGCACGTTGCGCATGAAACGCCCCCAGCCCACCCGTTTGATCGGGCTGCCGGAAAACTTGGTGCGAAACGCCGCATCATCCAGCAGTGCCAGTTCTGCAAGGTCCGGGGCCAGCAAGTCCGCCCGCGCCGCATAGCGCAGTTCCTGCGCCTCCACCGCAAACTTGTTCCACGGGCAGGCGGCCAGACAATCGTCGCACCCATAGATATGATTGCCCAGCTTGCCGCGCAGCTCTTCCGCCACCGGGCCTTTATGCTCGATGGTCAGATACGAGATGCAGCGCCGTGCATCGACCTGAAACGGGGCGGGAAACGCATCGGTCGGGCAGGCATCCAGACAGGCCCGGCAGGACCCGCAATTCTCTGTGCCCGGCGGATCGGGCGGCAGTTCCAGCGTGGTGAAAATAGCCCCCAGAAAGAACCAATTGCCCAGCTCGCGGGACAAAAGGTTTGAATGTTTTCCCTGCCACCCTAAGCCCGCCGCAGCGGCCAGGGGTTTTTCCATCACCGGGGCCGTGTCGACGAATACTTTGATTTCACAGCCGAACTGCTCCACCATCCAGCGCCCGACCCGTTTCAGTCGTTTCTTCACGATGTCATGATAGTCGCGGTTTTGCGCATAGACGGAAATGGCGCCCTTGTCGGGCATGTTCAGCACGTCACGTGGATCATGTTCCGGTGTGTAAGGTTCGGCCAGCATGATGACCGAACGCGCCTCGGGCCACAGTGCAGCGGCAGATCCGCGCCAGTGCATCCGCTCTTCCATCCACCCCATATCACCATGCCGCCCCTTGGCCACATATTGGGCCAGACGCGCCGCGGTGTCCGGTGTGGCATCAGGGCGGCAGACCCCAAAGGCGGCAAAGCCCTCATCGCGGGCCTTTGCCTCAATGCGCGCCTTCAAGTTGGCCGGATCGTCGGGGGAAGCCGTCAAAAATCCAGGTCCGCATAATGGGCCGGGGGCGGAAAGCCGGGCACCTGATCGGCGAGGATCGACCGGAAGGCAGGGCGCGATTTGATCTTGGCATACCATTCGCGCACATTGTCATTCCGGTTCCAATCCACATCCGAGATGTAGTCCAGCGCCGACAGATGCGCCGCCGCGGCAAAATCCGCCAGCGTCATGCTGTTGCCTGCCAACCAGCGGCGCTGATCCAGCAGCCAGCCCAGATAATCCAGATGGTATTTGATCGCCTTTGCGCCCGCTTTCACCCGCGCACTTTCCGGATAACCCGATCCCGTCACCTTCTTGTTCACCCGTTCGTAAAGCAGGTTCGACGTCACCTCGTTGTGGAACTTGTCGTCAAACCAGCTGACCAGGCGGCGCACCTCGTAACGGCCATCCACATCAGATGGCATCAGGGGAGGTGTCGGATGCAGCTCTTCAAGATATTCGCAGATCGCGGCACTTTCGGTCAGGATCTTGCCGTCGATTTTCAAAACCGGCACCTTGCCTGCGGGGTTGCGGCGCAGGAAGTCGGTGGACTTCTCCCAATACTTCTCTTCTACCAGTTCGACCTCAAGTTTCTTTTCCGCCAGCGACAGGCGCACTTTGCGGCAAAACGGGGACAGGGGGACGTGGAAAAGTCGGATCATGTTGGGTCGTGTTCCAGTGGCAAGGGGGTTTTCCCCGTTCTGCCCGCTTTGGCGCGGGGGATCAATCCTCGAAACATTCCGCCCGCCCATCCCGGCGGATCGTGGCAGCCCCATCCACGATACGGGCTGCTCGTTTGCGAAGCGCGGTTGAGGGTCTTGCGGCGGAACGTTTCTTTGGATTGGGCAGGACTGCCGCCAGACGGGCTGCTTGCGTGGCCGTCAACTGATCGGGACCGACACCAAAATAGTGGCGGCTTGCGGCCTCCACGCCAAAAACACCTTCATCGAATTCGACCACGTTCAGATAGACCTCAAGAATGCGCCGTTTGGTCCAGACCAGCTCTACCAAAGGTGTCAGCACCGCCTCCAGCACCTTGCGTGGCCATGATCGCCCCTGCCACAGATAGGTATTTTTCACCACCTGTTGCGAGATTGTCGAGGCCCCGCGGTTGCCGCCGTCGCCAATCGCCGCCCGGATGGCGCGCATGTCAAACCCCCAATGGGCGCAATAATTCGCATCTTCCGCTGCCACGACCGAGCGCGCCATGACCGGGGCAATCTCGTCCATCGACACCCATTGCTGGTCCAGCCATCCCAGCCGCATCTTTTCCGAAATCATGTAGGGGGTCGTGGGTGGGTTCAGAATGGCGTAACTGCCCACAGCCAGCGCAATCACCGCAAGGACACCCAGGGCCACACGCCGCCCCCACCGACGCGCAAAGCGGATCGGGTGAAAGCCGGGCGTTTCCTTGGCCTTGCCTGTTTTGCCCTTTTTGCCGGGCGCGCGTTGTTTTGTCTTGCTCTTTGCCACGCTGAATTTTCCCACAGCAGGGCGGGGGGGTCAACTTGTTGTGACCGACTGGAAAAAGCATGGCATCAGGCGCACACTATTTCCAACCGGAGGACGCGCCATGACCCAGACGAAACTGATTTCCGCCACGCTGTTCGGAGCCCTTACCGCAGATGCCGCCGCAATGGGGGTGCACTGGATTTATGATGTCGCGCGGCTGGAAGAGATCGCCGCAGCCCATGATGACGTGGCCTTTCTCTCGCCCGACCCCGATCACTATGAAAATGTGCCTTCGTTCTTTGCCCATGAGGGGAAAGAGGCCGGGACCCTTTCACATTACGGTGCGGCGTTTGCAGGGCTGATGCACTATCTGTTGCAGACAGAAACCCCCAGCGCCGAAACCTATGCAGATGCTTTTGCCAGAGCGTTTGGACCTGGCGGGACGTTTTCTGGCTATATTGATCGTCCCACGCGGGAGGCTCTTGGAAATATCGCCTCCGGGGTGCAGCCCCCAGGTGGTGCTGATGACCAGCTGCCCGCCCTCGTGCCCGCCATTGTCATGGCCCATATGGGCGCGGCGCGCTGGCTGCCGCTGCAACAGGTCACGCATGATAATCTGCTGGCCAGAGATGCCGGTATTCTGGTGGCCGGGATCTTGCGAGAGGTGCAGGCCGGAGGGGACTTACACCATGTGCTTTCTGAGGCCGCCACACATGCCCCCGACCCTTTCGGCGCCCCGCTTCGACAGGCCCTGACCACTGATGTCTATGACAGTGTCGCTTATGGCGAAGTCACCGGCCGCGCCTGCGCCCTGATACAGGGCCTGCCGCTGGCCTTTCATATTCTGCACCAGGCAGAAGATTTTGCCGATGCCATTCGACGGAATATTCTGGCAGGCGGCGACAGTTGCGGCCGCGCCCTTGTGATTGGGGCGGTGATGGGCGCCGCCCATGGGGTGGAGCATATCCCGTTGGACTGGGCCTTGCGGCTTGAAAATGGCCATGATCTTTGGCGCCTCAGCAAAACCCTTGCCTCGTGTTAAACTTCCGGGAGGATGCAAGGCAGGGGGGATGGTTCAGGCCGCCCCGCGCTTCTCATTTTCTGGTCGAAAATATCTTGGGGTGAGGCCGTCAGGCCGAGGGGCAAAGCCCCTGCTTTGTTTCCCTCTTGCCACGGCCCCCACATCTTTCCCCCCGTGGTCCATGCGCGGAGCAAAAAAGCAAAACGCCCGCGGCTTGCGCGGGCGTCTCAGATCTGTTGTCGTGATCCGACAATAAGTCGAAACGCTTTAAAGATTTACTCTGCCGGAACAGCTTCGCTTTCCAGCGACAGCGGTGCCGGGATCTTGTCGAGCATTTCTTTCGGGCAAACTTGCAGGAAGTTGCCTTTTTCAAAATCCCAGTGACGCAGGATCTCGGTGCCCTTGGCCGATCCGGTCTCGGCGACGTGGCGTTCGACCAGAGATTTCAGTTCAGCTTCCCAGTGATCCACGGTGACCGGGCAGGTGACCAGGCTTTCCATGTTCATCAGGTCGCCAGACTTGCCCTCGGGATCATAGAGATACGCCATGCCACCGGTCATCCCCGCGCCGAAGTTCGAACCGATCGAGCCGAGGATCACCGCGATGCCGCCGGTCATGTATTCACAACCGTTTGACCCGCAGCCTTCGATCACCACCTTGGCGCCCGAGTTGCGCACGGCGAAACGCTCACCCGCGCGACCCGCCGCAAAGAGATACCCATCGGTCGCGCCGTAAAGCACCGTGTTGCCGATGATCGTGTTCTCAGCCGCCACCAATGGGCTGGCCATCGGCGGGCGCACCACAACGGTGCCACCAGACAGACCCTTGCCCACATAGTCGTTGGCATCCCCCGACACTTCAATCTTCAGGCCGGGTGCTGCAAAGGCCCCCAGCGCCTGACCGGCCGATCCCGTCAGCTTCACCGTCAGGTGATCGGGCTGCAAGTTGTTGCGCATGCCGAACTTCTGCACGATATGCGACGAGGTGCGGGTGCCGACGGTGCGGTGGGTGTTCTGCACCGCATAGCTCAGCTGCATCTTCTCGCCATCTTCCAGGAAGCGGGCCGCGTCGCGCACGATTTCAGCGTCCAGCGTGTCTGGCACCGCGTTGCGCGGACGGTCCCGGTCATAGGAAATCCGGTCTGCTCCATCCACGGTCAGAAGCAGCGGGTTCAGGTCGAGGTCGTCAAGGTGCGCGGACCCGCGCGACACCTGGCTGAGCAGGTCGGCACGACCGATCACCTCATCCAGCGAACGCGCCCCGATCGAGGCGAGGATCTCGCGCACTTCCTGTGCGTAGAAGGTGATCAGGTTCACCACCTTGTCGGCCGAGCCGGAGAATTTGGCGCGCAGGTCGTCATCCTGGGTGCAGACGCCCACCGGGCAGGTGTTCGACTGGCACTGGCGCACCATGATACAGCCCATCGCAATCAGGGCTGCGGTGCCGATGCCATATTCCTCGGCGCCCATCATTGCCGCCATGACAATGTCACGTCCGGTGCGCAGGCCCCCATCGGTGCGCAGCGTGACCCGGTCGCGCAGGTTGTTCATCGCAAGCACCTGATGCGCTTCGGTCAGGCCCATTTCCCACGGCAGACCGGCGAATTTGATCGAGGTCGCAGGCGAGGCCCCGGTGCCACCATTGTGGCCGGAAATCAGGATGATATCGGCTTCGGCCTTGGCCACGCCGGCAGCAATCGTGCCAACACCGCTTGATGCCACCAGTTTCACCGTCACCTTACAGCGCGGGTTGATCTGCTTGAGGTCGTAAATGAGCTGCGCCAGATCCTCGATCGAGTAGATATCGTGGTGCGGCGGCGGCGAAATCAGCGTCACGCCTTTGGTCGAATGGCGCAGTTTGGCAATCAGGTCGGTCACCTTCATGCCGGGCAGCTGGCCACCTTCGCCGGGTTTTGCACCCTGCGCCACTTTGATCTCAAGCTCTTCACAATGCAGCAGGTATTCGGCGGTCACACCAAAACGGCCTGATGCCACCTGTTTGATCTTGGCGGAGGCGTTGTCGCCATTGGGTTCCGGGGTGAAATCCTCGGGGCTTTCGCCGCCTTCACCCGAATCCGACTTGGCGCCGATGCGGTTCATGGCAATCGACAGGGTGCGGTGTGCTTCGGGGCTAAGCGCGCCCAGCGACATGCCGGGGGTGACGAAACGTTTGCGGATCGCGGTGATGCTTTCCACTTCTTCGATCGGCACCGGATTGCCCAGCGGCTTGATTGCCAAGAGGTCACGCAGGTGGATCGGCGGCATGGATTGCAGGCGTTTTGAATACTGCTGCCACATCGCATAGGACGCGCGGTCGCAGGCATTTTGCAGAAGGTGCATCGACTGGGCTTCCCAGGCGTGGGTCTCGCCCGATTTGCGGGCTTTGTAAAACCCGCCAACCGGCAGAACCATGTTGCCCGTGCCAAAGCCCGCGGCATGCACTTCTTCGAGCTTTTTCTGAATGCCTGAGATCCCGATACCCGAGATCCGGCTGATCATGCCGGGGAAATATTCGGCCACCATGGCGCGCGAGAGGCCAACGGCCTCGAAATTCAAACCGCCACGGTAGGAGGAAATCACCGAGATCCCCATTTTCGCCATGATCTTCAACAGACCCTGGTCGATCGCATTGCGATAGCGGCTCACCGCTTCGGTCAGCGAACAGTCCAGCAATCCGCGTTCAATACGGTCCGCAAGGCTGTCTTCGGCCAGATAGGCGTTGACCGTGGTGGCACCGGAGCCCACCAGAACCGCAAAGTAATGCGGATCAAGGCATTCGGCGGACCGCACGTTGAGTGAGGTGAAGGTGCGCAGACCTTTGCGCACCAGCCAGCTGTGCACCGCCGAGGTGGCAAGGATCATCGGCATCGCGATACGGTCTTCGCCCTGTGCCTGATCGGTCAGCACCAGATGCCCGGCGCCAGACTGGATTGCCTCTTCGGCCTTGGCGCGGATCTCGCTCAGTGCGGTTTGCAATGCGCCATTGCCGCCCCCGGCGGGGAAGGTGCAGTCGATCTCGACCATCGGGGCTTCAAAAGCCTTGGTCATGGCAATGAACTGCTCATTGCCGACAAACGGGCTTTCCAGGCTGATGATCTCGGTCTGGCCACCGTTTTCATCCAGCACGTTCTTGAGGTTGCCGAACCGGGTCTTCAGCGACATCACGCGGAATTCGCGCAAGCTGTCGATCGGCGGGTTGGTCACCTGGCTGAAATTCTGACGGAAGAAATGCGACAGCGGGCGGTATTGGGTCGACAGAACCGCAGAGGGGGTGTCGTCCCCCATCGAGGCCAGCGCCTCTTTGCCGTCCTCGGCCATCGGCGCCAGGATCTGTTCCAGCTCTTCCAGCGTGTACCCGGCGGCCACCTGACGGCGGCGCAGCTCATCGCCGGAAAACAGCGGTTTTTCCTCGATACCGGCTAGATTCTCTTCCAGGTCGTGGATCTTGCCGACCCAGTCGCCAAAGGGTTGGGCGGCGGCCAGCTTGTCCTTGATTTCCGTGTCGTGGTAGAGCTTGCCCTCTTTCATATCGACAGCAAGCAACTGCCCCGGACCAAGCGCGCCTTTTTCCACAACGGTGGCTTCATCGGTGGGCACCATGCCCGCCTCGGAGCCCGCGATCAGCAGCCCGTCCCCGGTCACCACGTAACGCATCGGGCGCAACCCGTTGCGGTCAAGACCGGCGCAGACCCAGCGACCATCGGTCATGGCAAGGGCGGCGGGGCCATCCCAGGGTTCCATCACCGAGTTGCAGTAGGAATACATGTCTTTCCACGCATCCGGCAGGTCAATCGCCTGTTTTGACCAGCTTTCCGGCACCAGCATGGTTTTTGCCATCGGGGCGGAGCGGCCTGCGCGCACCAGCACTTCGAACACCGCGTCAAGGGCAGCGGAGTCAGAAGATCCGCCGGGCACAATCGGTTTGATGTCTTCGGCCAGATCCCCGAAGGCCGAAGAGGCCATGCGGATCTCGTGCGATTTCATCCAGTTCAGGTTGCCCTTGAGCGTATTGATCTCGCCGTTATGGGCGAGCATGCGGAAAGGCTGCGCCAGCCACCATTGCGGGAAGGTGTTGGTCGAATAACGCTGGTGATAGATGGCGAAAGACGATTTGAAACGCTCGTCCATCAGGTCCGGATAGAACACGGCCACCTGTTCGGCCAGCATCATGCCTTTGTAGATGATCGAACGGCAGGACAGGGACGCGATATAAAGCCCGGAAATATGCGCGTTGGCTGCGGCTTTCTCGATCCGGCGGCGGATCACGTAAAGCTCACGCTCAAAGGTTTCCTCATCCACACCTTTCGAATTCGAGATCATGATCTGTTCGATCTCGGGGCGGGTGGCGTTGGCCTTGTCGCCAAGACAGGTGATGTCGACGGGCACGTGGCGCCAGCCATAGATGTAATAGCCCATCCGCAGAATTTCGGTTTCCACGATGGTCCGGCAGGCTTCCTGAGCGCCGAAATCGGTGCGTGGCAGGAACACCTGACCCACGGCCATCAGCTGGTTGGGGCGCGGCTCGTGTCCGGTGCGTTTGATCTGGTCGTAAAAGAACGGAACCGGGATCTGCACGTGAATACCGGCGCCATCCCCGGTCTTGCCGTCCGCGTCCACCGCACCGCGGTGCCAGATCGCTTTCAGGGCGTTGATGCCGGCCTCAACCACCTGGCGCGAGGGTTTGCCATTGGTGGACACCACAAGACCAACCCCACAGGAGCTGTGCTCGTCCTCTTCGCGATAGAGGCTGTGTTCCGACATATAGGCGCGTTTCGCTTCTTCGTGGCGGGCCCAGTTTTCATCATATTTCGTCATGTTCTGTCTCCTCATGGGGCGTGGGCGCGGCGTGAGTTGCGGCCCGGCATGCCCCGGATATGTCCTGATTATTCAGCGGCGAGCGCGGCTTTGTTTGCCAGTGTCTCGACGATATTTGCCCCGGCTTCGCGCCCGTCGCGGATCGCCCAGACCACCAGGGATGCCCCGCGCACGATGTCGCCCACGGCCCAGACATCTTCCATGTCGGTCCGGTGGGTGCCAAACGCGGCTTTCACAGTGCCCCAGCGGGTGACCGGCAGTTCCGGCTGATCCCAGAGCGTCGGCAGGTCTTCCGGTTCAAAGCCAAGCGCCTTGATCACCAGATCGGCCTCTTCGACATAATCCGCCCCTTCGATCACTTCGGGGCTGCGACGGCCAGACGCGTCCGGGGCGCCAAGGCGCATTTGCTGCACCATCACGCCGTTGACCGGCTCACCGGTGAAACCTTTGGGAGCGGCCAGCCAGACGAATTCCACGCCTTCCTCTTCGGCGTTCTGCGTTTCGCGCTGCGAGCCGGGCATGTTGGCGCGGTCGCGGCGATACAGGCATTTGACCGAGGTGGCCCCCTGACGAATCGCGGTGCGCACGCAGTCCATGGCGGTGTCGCCGCCGCCAATCACGACAACTTTCTTGCCCTTGGCATTCAGTTCGCCGCTTTCAAATTCCGGCACGGTGTCACCGAAATCGGTTTTGTTCGAACAGGTGAGATAGTCGATCGCCCGCACGATGCCCGTGGCCCCCGCGCCGGGACCGGACAGGTCGCGGGTCTTGTAAACGCCGGTGGCGATGAGCACGGCATCATGGCTGTCACGAATCTCGGCAAAGGTGACGTCCTCGCCCACATTGCTGTTCAGTTTGAAGGTGACGCCTGCGCGTTCGAGCAATTCGACCCGGCGCATCACCACGTCTTTTTCCAGCTTGAAGCCGGGGATGCCATAGGTCAGCAACCCACCCGCCCGGTCGTGACGGTCATAGATGGTGACCGCGTGGCCTGCGCGCACCAGCACGTCAGCAGCCGCCAGACCGCCCGGACCCGCGCCAATGATGGCAACGCTTTGGCCGGTGGCTGGACCCGCGGTGATCTCTTCCACCCAGCCCTGTTCCCATGCGGTGTCGGTGATATATTTCTCAACCGCGCCGATGGTGACGGTGCCATGGCCGGATTGTTCAATCACGCAATTGCCTTCGCACAGACGGTCCTGCGGGCAGATGCGACCGCAGATTTCCGGGAAGGTATTGGTGGCCTGACTGAGAGCGTAGGCCTCTTTCAACCGACCGGTGGCGGTCATGCGCAGCCAGTCGGGGATGTTGTTGTGCAATGGGCAATGGGCCTGACAGTAGGGCACGCCACATTGGCTGCAGCGGCTGGCCTGTTCTTCCGCCTTGGCGGCCGCGAACTCGGCATAGATTTCCTGAAAGTCCTCTTTGCGAGTCTCCGCCGACCGCTTTTCGGGCATATCGCGGTTGACGCTCACAAATTTCAACATCGGCTGTTTGGCCATTCCTTGCTCTCCGTCACATCTGCGTGTTCGCTGGGAACACATGGCTGGGTACGCCCTTGTAAATAAGGCTGGAGCAAATGAAAAGTCAGCAACACTGACCTATATGTCGATTTTTTAGGGTCCCATCGTGAGTTTCTTCTCAAGTTCATAAAAAATAAGTAAGTTATGCTTACCTTTATTTCCCCTTCCCTTTCGCTCACAAGCAGGTAGCTTGCCAAAATCTTAGAAATACAGGCTTTTACCACAGGTGTCCCAATGACGCTCGCGCATCTTTTCCTGGTCGCAATTCTGCAGGGAATCACTGAATTCCTGCCGGTCTCGTCATCCGGGCACCTGGTTCTGGTGCCGGTGGTGACAGGGTATCCCGATCAGGGGCAGGCGATTGATGTGGCGGTGCATCTTGGCACCCTGCTGGCGGTGGTGATCTATTTCTGGCGGGATGTGCGGATGGGGCTGGCCGGGATCCCGCGCATGTTGGCGGGGCGTATCGATACGCCCGGCGCCAGGCTGGCGTTTCTGTTGATGATGGCCACGCTCCCTGCTGTTTTGTTCGGTCTGATGCTGAAACTGACCGGGCTGGATGATGCGATGCGGTCGGTCAAGGTGATCGCCTGGACCATGCTGGGATTTGGCATCGTGCTTTACATTGTCGACCGAAACGGGGGCGAGGCGAAGCGGGAAGGCGACTGGACCTTGCGGGATGCTTTGATCATGGGGCTCTGGCAGGCGGTCGCGCTGATCCCCGGAGCGTCGCGTTCGGGCGTCACCATCACCGGGGCGCGGGCGCTGGGATATGCGCGTTCGGACGGGGCGAAGCTTGCCATGTTGATGTCGATCCCGACCATCTTTGCCTCCGGTGTCCTGTTGGGGGCAGAGGTGGCCGCCGAGGCCAATTGGCAGCTGGCAAAAGATGGGGCAATTGCTGCGGTGCTGTCATTCGGCGCGGCCCTTCTCGCGCTGAGTTTGATGATGCGCCTTCTGCGGTCGGTCAGTTTTACACCCTATGTGATCTATCGCGTGGCGCTTGGGCTGGTGCTGTTGGTCTATGCGTATAGCTAAAGCGTTCAGCCGCTTGCCAACGTAACCCCACAAAAAAGGCGCGGTCCCTGCCGCGCCTTTTGCATTTCAGATACCGTGACCTCAGGCTTTGAGGTTCTTGGCAGACGCCGTGATGGCCGCATATTGCCCGTTTTCGCGGAAGCGCCACAGGTAATCGGGCAGCATCGCATCCATGGCCTTCGGCTGAATGCCCAGATCGGCAAAGCCTTTCGCATCGTCACTGACCACGTGGTCCACGCGCAGGTTACGCACCTGGTCGCGGCTCAGAAGCGACGGCACCAGATCAAAGCTGAGCTTCTGCACCATGTCGAACGCAAACGCATTGATGCGGGCAATGCCGAACGGGATGTTCACGATGCCACGGCGACGCTGCACATGGCGCAGCATACGCTTGAGCAGATCGCGGAAGCTCTCCACATCCGGACCACCAAGTTCGTAAATGCCAGCCTCGGCCTGACCGAGAATAGCTTTCTCCGCAGCTGCGGCCACGTCATCCACATGCACCGGCTGGAATTTGGTGTCAGCGCCGACCACGGGAATCACCGGGCTCATCCGGGTCATGTTGGCGAAGCGGTTGAAGAACGCATCTTCCTGCCCAAAGATGATTGACGGACGCAGGATGACGGCAGAGGGGAATGCCTCCTGCACGGCGGCATCACCGCGCGCTTTGGTGCGGCCATATTGGCTGGGGGCGTCCGGGTCCGAGGCCAGTGACGACACATGCACAAGGCGCTCAACGCCTTCTTCGGCTGCAATCTGGGCGATCCGACCGGCGGCGATGTCGTGCACCTGATGGAAGGTGTTCTTGCCACGCGGCAGCAGGATGCCGACACAATTCACAACGGCATCAGCGCCTTGCATAACCTCGCGCACCGAATTGTCATCGCGGATATTGCACAGCATCGGCTCAACCTGGCCGACTGCACCATAGGGTTTGACGAAAAGGGCCTCGTTCGGGCGGCGCACCGCCACACGAACACGCCAGCCCTGCTTTGCCATGCGGCGCGCAACATAGCGCCCTACAAAACCGGACCCGCCGTAAATGGTCACTAGCTTGGACATCCATGTCCTCCTTGCAAATCTCGCGCAAATGCTTTCGCATATCTCGCGCAAATTCATAGCTTTCCAGACCGGTTTGGGCAAGGTGGAAAGGTTTTTTCAAAAAACCCACATTTCCCGCTTGACCCCCCCCGGCATACCCATTACATCGCCCCTCACCAACCGTGCCCAGATGGCGGAATTGGTAGACGCGCTAGCTTCAGGTGCTAGTGTCCGTATGGACGTGGAGGTTCGAGTCCTCTTCTGGGCACCATTTATCCCGCTTTAAGTAATTGAATTATATGGGGAATTAGTTCCCTTGCATTCGATTTGCATACACGCTTACCTACACAAATGGGCAAAGCG
This sequence comes from Aliiroseovarius crassostreae, assembly GCF_025137635.1. Lineage (NCBI taxonomy): Bacteria > Pseudomonadati > Pseudomonadota > Alphaproteobacteria > Rhodobacterales > Paracoccaceae > Aliiroseovarius > Aliiroseovarius crassostreae. The sequence goes on from NZ_CP080772.1 coordinate 3,104,714, forward strand.
ATGCGGAATGTGACCGTGAAATACCTCAAGCAAGACAAACGAACCGGCAGCTATGTTTATCGACGTAGGGTCCCAAAGATTCTCGAAGAAGTCGTTCGGAAGCGTGAATTCATAACCGTCATAGGTAAATCCATGAACGAAGCCATGATGCGGTACGGTGCCGTGCATGAGCGGATTGAGCATATGGTGAGCTTGGCAAAGAATGGGGTCTCAGGACTTTCTCCCTCCGAACAGTCAACCCGATTGGCAGCCCTGTTGGAAAGCTGGGGCGCTGACCCCAACAGTCGGGGGCGTACTGACAGTGAGCAAACTTGGCGCGAAATTGCTGCTGATCGTCTAATTGAGAAATACCAAGACCCCAATACTGGCGAATATGTAGGTGTCCCTGAGAATGAGGGTGCTTTGGCCTCTGCGCTACTTGGGGGCGTAGATAAACAGCCCCAAGTGGTGACCGTGACGGATGCCTTCAAGTTCTATCTGGAAGAAAAATCCCTGCCCATTCCAGAACAACGAAAAAAACAGGTCCAGCGGTTTGCCCGAGCTGAGAAGAATTTGACGTTTGTTCTAGGGGGGGACCGGTCTGTCTCTGCGATCACCCGAGCGGATGCCAGGGCATGGCGCGATATGAGAGAAAAGCAGGGTGTAGCTTCTTCAACGATCCGCAGGGAGACGAATGACATTCGAGCTGTAATAAACCTGGCGAACAGTGAGCTGGGGGCAGGGGAAAGCAACCCGTTTAATGGGTTGAAGCTGAAGGCGTCCGGTGTTGTGCGGCAGAAGGAGCGGCTCCCTCTAGAGCCAAAGACAATCGAGGGTGTCTACACTGATTTGGTCGCCTCTAGGTCAAAAGATGCCAAGTCACTTTTACAGATCTGGACCATGCTAGATTTTACGGGTGCAAGGCCCTCTGAAATCCGAATGCTAACCTTCTCTGAGATAGTTGTGGATGCTGAGGTTCCCCATATTGTCATTCGGGAGAGAGAGGATCGAACGCTCAAGAGTGGTTGGTCCATGCGAAAGGTGCCACTCGTCGGGTTGGCTTTGGAGGTCGCCCAGGAGGTTGCCTCAGGAGCCCGTGGGGATGACTACGCGTTTCCCCGCTTTGCATCTGCTGGCGGTCTGGATCGGCTCTCTCAAGCCCTCTCAAAGCGAGTGAGGGTCTATACGAAAGACCCCAAGCATGTCCCTTACAGTCTCCGGCACAATATGAAAGATCGGATGCGAAAAGCGGAAGTTTTCCCGGAAACCGCGAAGGCGATTGAAGGTCACGCTCTGAGCGCGGGGCAAGATAGCTCGTATGGTAGTGAAATATCTTTGAAGCAAAAACAGGAAGCCTTGATGAAGGCGCTGGAAGGCTACAGTCCGTTTCAAGAGGATCGGTAAAAAACAGAGGGCGGCACCTATCAGCACCGCCTCCTTTGGTTCCCTCAGGGTTACTCCGCAGGCACCCCCGCCAGTACTCTCTCAAGGTAGAACTTGAAGGGTCCAAAACGGACCTCCAGACCAATCCCCCACACATTCCGGTTCAACATCGCGAACATGAACAGCTCCCCTTCAAGGCGTGGATCGTGCTGGATGTCGAATACATATTTTCCAATGGTGAGGAGGGGCTTGGTTGGGTCTTTTGTCATGTCAATTCTCTTTCAACTAGATGCTCGAAGTAGAGGAGAATTGTTTCCACTCGTGGGAACTTCCCATTTGTGGTTTTCTTGTTCTCCTTCAAGTGCTTAGCTGCATTCCAAAGGGGCGTCAATGGTGTTTCCTGGTCGCTTCAGGGTGTGCGATTGATATAGCCCAAGCAAGATACATTCTTGCCCCCTTCGGAATGGGCCGACCTTGCTCCCATCAAGCCCTTCTCACTGGGAATTCTTCATTCACTCGTCCCTCAAGGACCTGCTGAACGTAAGTCACGATGGAGACCCCAAAGAACTTTTGAGTGTAGGCGCTGGCTGCCTGGGAAATGGTTTTGTCTCGCCCTCGCACGAAGTACCTACGCTCGAAAAACGGGTTGGCGCAGAGGAGTGTTGGGTCTCTGAGAATTCGCCTGAGCCCCGCATCATGCGGCACACAGTCAAGAATGTCTTTCATTGCCCCCAATCGCTCGAAGATTGGTTTTGAATAGACCATGTGCGCCAGATCCAGAGCACGTGTGTAATGCTGACTGGTCATCCGTGCGTTTTCAGTTTGGCGCGGACCTCTGGCCGCATTCTTTTGGCATTGCCTGTTGCAATAACGCTGATTTCGTCGTGCAGGTTGGAACTGGGTTTGGCATTTCGGACATACCTTTAAGGTAGCCGTGGTCGCCACCTCATCGGATGGAGACCCATTGGTGCTATCAAGCATATTGGTTCTTTCTATGGAATTGGGGGACCACAAATGGTCAACTTCATCCTCATTTCCTCATCGAGGAATGAGATATGGGGTCTTTCCCTTAAGGACTTCCTAGAAGGTCACCTTAGAGGTCGGCCCATGAACATGGTCTTTTGAGATTGAGGAGGAGTAGGATGACCATTCAGGTCACCTTTAAGGTCTCCTATTTCATATACGGAGGCGGATTGAGCCTGAACCCGATGGGTTGCCCGCAAGTCTCCACCTTTCAGATCTACCTATTACATATACGGAGGCGGATTAGCCCCCATCCTTCCGGATTGCGGGGAGGACCACTTTGGTCACCCAGTCTTGGAACTGTTGGGCTTCCGGCTTGTTGGACCGCATGATCAGCTTGTAGAGGCCGCTTTCAGAGATGAACCAGTGTGGGTGGTGGGCAGACATTTTGTGGCGAGCCAAAAGAGGCACAGAATTACTGAGGCTCTTTATGCTCTCCTTAACTTTCTCCTCGGGGTCTATGTAGTTAAGGATGGTATGCGTCGATCTGGTTTTGTATTCCAAAACCTTCAGCACTTCCTTAGCGATGAACCACGGCTCACCTTCACGGTCCCATACGGTAAATTTCAGGTTGCCCAGCGCGGGGGCTTCAAAGGTTTTCAGTTGGTCGGTCATCGGTTCTTCTCCCTTCTCGGAGGTGTTGCTCTTAGGGACACATTGCAGGCTACCTGAGAAATTCTCAGGCACCTCCCGCTAAAGCAACGAAAGAGCCTGTGCTGAACACAGGGTATTGAAGTTCATCAAGAACCGTTCATCATTGTTAGGGAAGGTTTGCAGCTACCTGTAAAAATTACAGGGAGCCCTTTGCGGAGTAACTCGCAGATTAAGTTGACTTTCTGTCAACCTCTTCCAGTTCTCTTGATCGCTCATGACCAATGAGGAGAGGCCCCGTAGGGCCCCTCTCAGTTTTTCAGAGATGCAATACGCCTAGAACCCCAGAAGCAGGTTCCCACGCTCACCTTCTTGAGCCTTGCCGCTTCGGGCATCCGCTTCGTATCGCTCATAGGCAATCCAGGCGTCATAGAGCTCCGGGTGTCTCTCAAAGAGAGCCGCTCGGGCCTTCTGCTTGTAGCCCGCAATGATGCCTCTCAGCATCTCAACCCGGTGGCTTTCAGAGGGAGTAGTGACCCCATCAGGGATACGGCTCCGATCCAGGTCATATCGCCGGGTCTGCATGGTCGCCTTCAGGCGTCCCTTCAGGATCTTCCCGCCGATCTTCACGGTCCCCATGAGCTTTGCCCATTCCTGGTATTGCTCGGAGGAAAGCTTGATCTGGCCGATCTTCCGATCAGGTCCGGTGAACCCGTAGCCCAGCTTGCGGAGCTCCTCATCCACTTCATCCTCCGGACCAGAGGTTGCCGTGATGTAGCCAAGTAAGCGCGTTGGGTTCTCAATGGCTTCCCCAGAGACCCAATCATATCGAATGGGAAGCTCATCAGACATGCCAGGAGTGTTCGCCTTGATCCGGGCCAGATAGCCCCGTGCCTCTCTTGAGAACTCGTCACTGTCCTGGTTGAAGGTCCGGTTGGCTGAGGCGAAGGGAACCATTGCGGCCACCCGTTGCTCCATCCAGCGCTGGGCAACTTGGGGTCTGTCGGAGGAATGCAGGACCTCAATCACGTCCGCCATCCCCTGGAGCCAGGTCTTGGAGGTAAGGTTCCGGCCCACAGAGGCCACCAGCATGGCGAACAGTCCGGCGCTATCAAAGGCAGGATCGTTCTCACTGGCCTGGATCATCTCGGCAATATCCCCGGCAATCCCAAAGGGGAGAGCGTAAGGGTCCATCCGCTTGTATTCGACCCAGTGGGGTTCCTCAGGGGTTCCCAGGTTGATCGAATAAGGCTGCCATTTCTTGTCCCGCATCCAGAGGCCACGGGTCTTCCCATCGGTTGGTCCTCCTCCGGTGATCCGCCCCTCATAGGAGAGCATCAGCACCGCCAAGCTCAGAGCCACGCCAGTTGCCATTTCACCCGCCGCTTCCGCCTTGATGTTGGGATCAGAGGAGAACAACCGCTCCCGATACTGGGAATGAAGCATGTTCACCCCCGGCACCCGGTGGAACGCTTTGGTCAGGATGTTCGCTGGTGTTTGGATGAAGGGCGTGATCTGCCTCAGCACCGGATGCCTATTCGCCATCTGCTGCCACCCATGGGAGAAAGAGCCTTCCTTCAAGGGCTGGGTGAAGGTCGCCTCTCGGGCCACCCTCAGGGCATCCGCAGCATATTTGGAACCCTCATTGGCTGCCCCCAGGTTATCGCGGATGAACTGGGCTTTGACTTCTGGGTCATCAACCACCCTGCCTTTGAACAGCATGTCCTCCCAGCGGCCCTCAAGGGTTTGCACCGTCATGGTTGCCGCTCGGGTTTCCCCTTCGATGAACTCTCCTGCACTGGCATAGCCCATGCGCTTGAGCTCCTCTGGAGGAAGGGCCTGCACCTCAGCCGTTAGCCGTGCCTGGAGGCGTGAGCGGAACATGATCTGCTTGAAGAATTCATCCTCTGCCATAAGGAACCGTCCAGGCACCCGGACAAGTGCCCCCATGCCATCGACGATCTTCCCACCAAGCTGGCTTTCAACGCCCAGGGTATCCTTGGAAATCGCTCGGAACCCCTCATTCTGATAATCAAGCTTCACCTGGGTATCCAAGACGGGCATCTCGTTCTTCAGTACCCGACCAGACAGGCGGATACTGTCCATCACGGCAGACCGCAGGGCCACATATTGCTGGAACCCTTCGCGGACCTGTTGGGGATTGCGGGTCACCACACCGCCCATGACCCGTTCCATGGGGAGAACCACGGTATTGACCATGTTGGAGGTGACGTTCACCGCATGGGTTCGCCAGCCAGAGAGGATGTTGTTGATGAAGACCTCATTGACCACCTTCAGGCCTCGATTGAGCCGACCCCCACGGGTCATGTCCCTCAGGAGAGCTGCCTGTTGAGCCGGACCACCCGCCATGCGGAGCTGTTTGGCTGCCTTGCGGATTGCCTTCGAGCCCCCAGCAGCCTCCACGCGGGTCAATGCGTCCATAGCCTGAGCATCAATCCCATCAGTGGTCCGAATACGCCCCACAGAGGTGGCCCGAGCGGCTGCCGTTTGGATGCGCTTCAGGTGACCTTGCAGGTCCGTGTGGGTCTGCATTAGGTCCAGGAGGCGGGCTTCCACCACAGGGTCCACCTTGCCCAGCGCATACATCCCATCGAGCTTAGTGGCGACCTGGGAGACCTCCCGGCCAAGAGATTGCAGCGCCATCTTCCCGGCCACCAGGAACTTCCCTTGCTCAACCGCACTCTCCCCCACGGCGGCAACCCGTTCGGTCAGCTCATCCAGGCTTCCACCTGTCAGATTGGCAAGTTCCTCCTTGGCTGAGGCTATGACGGTATCAAAGCTCTCAGGCTTATCCAGCCCCAGGCGTTCAAGGGCACCACTACGGGCCAGGGCATCTCCTGCAACTTCAATCATTGCCTGGGCTTCCATCGGCCCATCCATCTTGGAGGCATTGAACCAGAGGCTTTCCGAGATTTGCTCCGGGGTCACCATCTCCTTGTCCGCCATGGCTGCCCGAATGGCATCAGGATCTGCCAAGGGGAGTTCTTTCGGGGTATCCACACGAGTTTCCGGGGTGAGGAGCATCGGACCATCGGGGGCATCCAGGGCAACACCCTCTTCCATGGCCCCACGGGCTTCCTGGGTGGCCTCATCCACCAGTTCCTCACTTTGCTTGATCAGGGCTTCACCAGCTTCTCCGCCAACACGCTTCCCTTTGGCTGCCAGGGCAAGACCTTTGAGGCCCTTCAGGGTGAATTCTATGGCACTGCCCAGGATAACCCCTTCGGTGACATTCCTCATCCGGTTCATCCACTCGGGGTCCTCAGGGTCGGTTGCCAAGGCTTCGGTAAGGAAGGGAACGGCGTATTCGTTCTGCTCTGCCCAGGCGGTGAGGTTCGGATCATCCGGGTCGAAGACCACCCCGTCAGCAATGGCTCCATTGACGAATGCCCCCCAGAGCCCTTTGAGCCCTGTGACCTTTCCCGCCCCGGCCATGCCCGCCAGGAACTGAGTGGTGGAAGAGGTGAACCGACCAAGGCCCGTGACGGGTTCCTTGATGGTCGTGACCTCCACCGCATCACCTTTGACCGTGGTCTTGCCTCCGAGCCAATCCTCATCCCCTTCACTTTCATGGAAATATTTGAGGTCGGGGTCAATCCGGCCCTCCTGGTTCACGATCTGGAGCCGTGAGGGGATGCCCCAATCATCCAACTTCTTTGAAGCGGCAATGTCGAAGCTCTCCAGGGTGTCCACGGTTTCGTTGAGGGCCTCCTGGATGCCGTTGCCAATCCCCTGGGCAATTTCCCCCAGGATGGAGGTGTCCTCCGGGTCTTGCGCATTGGGATTATTGCCCCGGATCAGCTCCCCCAGGGGACCAAAGTCTCCAGGTTCTTCAAGGGAGGCGTGTTGGAGGATGGATGCCGAAGTCCCTTCCCCAAATCGGGCATCAAACTTCTCTGACATATCGGGATGAGCTCGCAGGTAAGCCATGTCCTTGGAGGTGGGCTGAGAGCTTCCTGTGTGGGCTCGTGGAGAGGTATTGGAGATTGCAGCGGGTTCACTAGTGCGGTGACCTTCAAGGGCTTCTTGAGGCCGCTCCGCGCTGCTGTGAGCTTGCAGATATTGAGCTGCTTTCCCCTCTCCGAACTGAGCGTCAAACTTCTCCGCCTTTTCCGGGTGATCGAGAAGATAGGCCACATCTTTGGTGGTCGGTGTCGAGCTGTTCATATCTCGCTCCTCTTATTGTTCGATGGCGAAGGTGATTGGGCCAAAGCCCGCGCGTCCTGTGGTGGTATCCTGTGCAAGTGCGTTTACACGTTCATTACCAGGGATACCGGCATGACCTGGGATGTGCTCAAAGGTGACCGTGCGTGTATCCAACAGGCCATCCAGACGTTCCCAGAGGTCGCGGTTCTTCACGCTCTTCTTCTGGGCATTCCGCCAGTTCTTCACCTTCCATGCTTCAAGCCATTGCGTGGCTCCGTTCACCACGTAGGCACTGTCGCTGTAGATGTGGACGCGGGCACCTTCTGAGGTCATCTCCAGGGCGCATATTGCGGCAAGAAGCTCGGCTCTCTGGTTGGTTGTGTCGCGGAGAAACCCTGAGGCTTCCGTGAAGGTGCCATCGGGGTTGTGAGTGAAGTGGGCCCATGCGCCTGGACCGGGATTGCCGTGGGAAGCACCTTCCGTATAGGCAATGTGGGTTTGTTCCGCCAGGGCGGTTGCAGTCGGGTGTTCCATGTGGGGGTATCCTTAGTGTTTATTCAGGGAAGAAAGGCATAGAGCTCTATCTTATGGGGCCACCTAATTCGAAACGCCTTGTTTCATTGGCTCTGTGGGATCTGCTGTTCACAGGGCAAATTGGTCGTTGTGAGCGACATCCATATCCGCAAAGACCGATTGGTCAGGCATAGCGGTTTGCAGTCAGGTATCCGGCACGGTGGCCTTACGATTTGGTTGACGGAGAAGAGCGATGCACTCCTCTATCTTATTAGGTCACCTAATTAATAAATGTATTTGCACCCGGCTCTGTTTCTCTTCACGCAAAACCGATAAACAAACCTAGCCCCGCGAACAATTGGAGAGGCCCCACGGTTGAGAATGGAGGAGAGCTCAGTCTCCCCCCAGCGCCCGGTAGACGGAAGATCGCGCAATGCCGAACTCTTTGGCAATCTGGGCGGGCTTCATTCCCCCATCACGCGCTTTCCGCACCGCGTCATGATCAATTGTCACAGGTCGCCCATTGAACCGCCCTTGCGCCTTTGCCAGTTCGATCCCTTCCTTTTGACGTTCGGCACGAAGACCCGTTTCGAACTCAGCAATTGCCCCCAACATGGTGAACATGAGGCGTCCCTGTGGGGTAGTCGTGTCAATGCTCTGCTCAGTGACCCTGAGGCCGACCTCTTTCCGCTCTAACTCCTGCGCAATGTCATGGAGGTCTTTGACCGACCGGGCCAGACGGTCCAATCGGGTCACCATAAGCACATCCCCTTCACGGACCCACTCCAAGGCATCCGCAAGTTTTGGGCGTTTGTCGCGTGACGTTCCGCTGGCTTTGTCGATGAAGAGTTTTGTGGCCCCGTTAGCTTGGAGGAGACCAATCTGGGCTTCCTCGTTCTGCTCCACAGAGGAAACCCGTGCATATCCTACTATCGTGCCAGTCATGTCCTGCCTCACTGTCCCAAAATCTCTAGGCTTTATGGGATTATCGTCCTATAATTGTCAACCCCAACTTATCGGACAAAAAATAACCAATGAAATCAGGGGCTGCTCTTACCTGGTGAAATGTCCTACTTGGTATACCTTCCGGGACACCAGGATCGTTCCTCTTCTGTTCTCTTATGGGGCAACCTAATTGATCCAGCCCCACTGTTCCCCGCCAGCGCACCCCCAGGGTCCCTGCAACTTGACCAGGGTGGTCACTCATCCAGAGGAAAAGACCTCGGAGGGTGGAGTGGGGAAGAGAGGGGGCCGTTGAGGTGGCCCGTAGGGAGGGGGTACGGGGGGAAATCCACCGCGCTCGATACCGTAGAAGGGGTCTCAGATTTTTAGGGCAAAAAATAGCGAACAACAAAACCCTGCCAAAGTGGACACTAAAAACCGAAAGGGTCAACCAATAGTTCTCTATAGGAAAGCTAGAAACCAAACAGAAGGGTACCGAGACCTTAATATAACACTAGGAAGCAACGTGGTTTCTCATCGTGACAACGGTAGATTTATATTCATCAAGCAACCCGCCCCGGTATTCAATGACGCTGACCTTATGTGCCTCCTTCGAAACCGCAGTGTGCAACTTAACCCTTAACGCCGCCTTGGCAGCCCTGAGGTCGCCGCCATATATTGTCCCAAATATGTCTCCATGGGAAAGCACTTGATCATCTTTGCCTACATCTATCGGAGTATCATAAAGGCAAAACATCCGCCGACCTTCTTCGCACAACAGATCAAATACGACATTGGCTGGAAATTGGATAACCCCAATAATGCCCCCTTCATGAGGCTTATCCTTTTGAGCCCGATCATAGAGTTTTTTTGCTTGTATCAGCATCTCATTATCTGGGGCGAGCACCTCCCTCATCACTGAAATTCCGCACGTAAACGCCGCATCGAACAGTTGAGCCTTAAACCCGAAGGGGACTTCCTTTAATTTTTTTTCATCACGATACATCTGGCGCGTTTGCTGCGGATGAGAAACCAGATATGTTATACTCTCATCCGCCCCAATGGGCCCATGGCCGCCCTCGCACTCAGCAGCAGCCTCACACTCACATTGTGGGGATCGCTCACAGAAATACACAGCAGCGGTACTATCTTCTGGCCGCGCATCCAGCACTTCCCTTAAATGGTCCGGACAAGAAACGTCAGTCACACCGAATTCTTAGCTTTCAAGATCAATTCAAATATCTTTTTCCGATCTTCGCTATTCTCGATAACAAGTGACCCAGTCTCGTTGGCGACACCATCAATCGAGAGCGCATAGCTCATCACGCCATCGTCGAAGACATCAACAACCCCAAGCAAACTTCCACATTCAGAATATAGTTCAAAGGATATATCTCCCTCCGACAAAACACTTAGGTCAGGGATGATTCCAAGATCCAGGTCCCAAGCCATGAGCAATTTTTCTGAAAGCTCCAAAACAAGCTTTGAAGGTGCTTTCGAGCCATACCCATCCCAATCATCTTCAAAGGTGCTAAACAAAGAAATTTGCTGAAGAGGAAACTTTAGCTCTAAGCGGGTGGGGGCCGCAAAAAACGCAGGTTTGGGCTTTTCACCAAGTAAGACAGGATTGGTGTTTGGAGCTTGCGCCCTCTTATATTCTCCTAGGACAACAACATCCGAACCTTTTTTAACACTTACAGTTGCCTCAGAATTGTCGATTTCTGTGACCAGCCGAGCATGCGGGAACGCCGAGCGAACATGTTGTAATTTACGAGGTACAACAGAAACATCTGAAGTGTTTTCAGCCAAATAGCGTTGAGCGGCATGAGCTTTTTCAAACTTCGTTGCTTCACTCAAGTTATCGAATGCTTTCCAGTTCATTCGCCTATCCCAACCATCTCTTTTGCATCATCAGTCAAAGTAGACATAAACACCTCCTTCGATAGAGTATGTAGATCTTTAAATATCTCGTTCAACGCTGCTACCTCATCGACAGGCTCATCCAGCCGCGCTTCCACAACGGATTTGATAAACACTGAGAGAAAGGGAATATCTGGCTGATCAACACGAGCTACTCGCGTTTCAGACATGTCCAAGTTGACCAAAACAGCTCCATTGTCGGCGGGCACAAACCAGCCTCGACGACTATGCCATGGAAATCCGCTGCCGACCGCTTCTTTTGGCAAATGCAACGATGGAACGTTTACAACTTCGTCAATATTGGCTTTCGTCGGATCTCCTTCAAAGACAAACCGATCATCGTATTCAAGCTTCACGGTTTTGATTGAGACAATATCTCGCACTTTGGCCAAATAGGGGATTAATGTTTTCTGCACATGCTGAACGAAGGCACTCCATGACTCATAGTTGTATGAAGAAAGTACAGCGAGGTCTTTGGTGTAGCGGGCAAGTTCCAAGCTCTGATCTGTATCTGCATAAAACGCAACCCCAACGCGATCAGGTTGGGAGACCACACTCTTTCCCCCATCTTCCAAACTAACGCTAAATTCAATGTTGGCACTGGCCACATCTTGCTTGACTGGAAAAGTTCCATCAGCGACGAGTGCCTCAGTGAACTGCGTGGCTGCGTCAAGCACCTTCATCGGCACTGCATCAGTAAAAATGACAGCAAGAGAAACACGCTCAATCGCATGTGCGCCAGAAGCAGGGGTCCACATTCAGCAACTTCCAATCATAAAGTTCAGCAAATAAATCCTAGGACTTCGTCACTTAGATCAAACATCTAATCAAACTGCAATCACCCAATACCCTCTTATAAGGGAATTTTAACCTAGGCGTTGGGCAAACTCTTCCACCGCTTCTTATTAATTCATCATCAACATCTCATTAACACTTTGCCTACCATCTTAGCCAACTCCAACCATCAGTGGAATGTTGAAAAGAAGCCGTGATGGTCGCCGCTTCTCACTTGTAGCCTAATCGGAAGTTCCTAGAGGGTGCCACTATTGGCAAGCCAGTTACACCACCCCATGGTGAGCAAATCGTTAAGTACTGCTAACGCTCCAAAATGGAAGGAACTTTATCCATTTCTCCAGTCAACCCAGGAAGCATCACATCACTTTTCCCCTATTGCTCTGAAGATTTCCCCTGAGTGCGCCCCTTGATGTACGTTTTAGCCCCCTCTTGCATTCCCCCGTACGTCCCCAAGTCCTCAAAAGGTGCCGCCAACCGTGGTTTGGCCGCAACTCAGGGCGCGTAATACCCACTTTATTTCGGACCCATTGAAGGACTGGACGAACATTCTGGATGTGCTGAGTGATTGTGTTTGGTCAGTTCGCCCTCGTCCCGCAGAAGAGTGATCCTTCCACTACACAAATGACTACACAAGTCGCATTGAGATCTTTATTAATCTATTGAAAACAATGGCTAAGCGTTTTGCGGGAAACCTCTTCTGGGCACCATTTCCCCTTGAAATGGTAACATACACTCTCCCGCAAGAACGGGTGCGTGCCGCATTGGTCAACTCTCTCCCCTCAGCGCCCGGTCCCTTGCCTCTTTCCGCCTGTCCGGCTATCCCGCCCGAGATGACTGATGCCTACGCCCCTCCGCAGGACCCTTTGGTGATTCTCCACCAGGACCATGAAATCCTCGTGGTGGATAAACCCTCCGGATTGCTGTCTGTCCCCGGAAAAGGGGAGCATCTTGCGGATTGCCTGATCACACGTATTCAGAACGTGTTCCCCGAGGCTCTCCTGGTGCATCGCCTGGATCGCGATACGTCCGGCGTGATGGTTTTTGCCATGACACCTCATGCGCAACGCCACCTGGGACTGCAATTTGAAAAGCGTCAGACCAAAAAGACCTATGTTGCGCGGGTTTGGGGGGAATTGGCGCAGAAAGAAGGCACCGTCGACCTGCCGCTTATCGTTGACTGGCCCAACCGGCCAAAACAGCATGTGGACCATGAAAACGGCAAACAGGCCATCACCGACTGGAAAGTGATGCGGTATGAGGCGGGCAATACACGGGTGCGGCTCTTTCCCAAAACCGGGCGCAGCCACCAGCTCCGCGTGCATATGCTGGAACTTGGCCACCCGATCCTGGGCGATCCGTTCTACGCAACCGGTGACGCCCTGAACGCGCCGCGCCTGATGCTGCATGCCGAACAGCTCCGCCTGCGCCACCCGGATGGGGGCAAGGGCATGAGTTTTCGCGCAAAAACCCCGTTCTGATCCGATGTGCTTTTTCTTGCTCTAAATACCTCGGGGTCTGGGGCAGCGCCCCAGCCACGCCTCATAGAGGGCGCAAAGCCCAGCTGACCAAGCGTCACCTATCTTGCCCTTTCCGCCCGTCTTTGCTTGAGTATGCGGACCTATCAGGAGGTCCCCATGTTCCAACCCGTCATCACCGGCACCGGTGTTTTCACCCCCAGCGACATCATCACCAATGCCGAACTGGTTGAGGCGTTCAACGCCTATGCTGCGCGGATGAACGCGGAAAACGCCGCTGCGATTGCAGCCGGAGAGATGGATCCGATCGGCGCCTCCAGCGAAGAGTTCATCGTGTCCGCCTCAGGCATTCACCAGCGTTTTGTCATGGACAAAAGCGGGGTGCTGGATCCAGAACTCATGCGGCCACGGTTGCGGGCGCGCACGGATGATGAGCCGGGGATCATGACCGAAATGGCGGTGGATGCCTGTGAGAAAGCGTTGGAGAAGGCCGGGATCACGGCGGATCAGATTGATCTCGTGATCTGTGCCGCCTCCAACCATGAACGCGCCTATCCGGCGATTGCGATTGAGATCCAACAGGCGCTGGGGGCTGGGGGGTTTGGCTTTGACATGAATGTTGCCTGTTCCTCGGCCACGTTCGGCATTCAGGCGGCGGCAGACATGATCCGGTCGGGGTCTGTGCGCCGCGCGCTGGTGGTCAACCCCGAGATCTGTTCGGCCCATCTGGAATGGCGCGACCGGGATTGCCACTTTATCTTCGGCGATGTCTGCACGGCGACCGTTCTGGAACGGAAAGAGGACGCAAAAGGCGCGCATTTTGAGATCCTCGGCACCAAATGCCTGACGCAGTTTTCCAACAATATCCGCAACAATAACGGCTTCCTGCGCCGCACCCGCGAAGAGGGCGGCGCGCTGCCTGACCGCCGTGACATGCAGTTCATGCAAAACGGCCGCAAAGTGTTCAAAGAAGTGCTGCCGATTGTGTCAAAACACATCCTTGGCCACATGGAAGAACTGGGCGTGGGGCAAGATGATCTGAAACGGATCTGGCTGCATCAGGCCAACAAGACGATGAATGATTTCATCGGGAAAAAGGTGCTGGGCCGTGTGCCGGAAGAGGGCGAACAGCCCAACATCCTGCAAGACTACGCCAACACCTCCTCAGCAGGGTCGATCATCGCGTTCTCGAAATACTCCGACGATCTGGCAGCAGGGGATACCGGCGTGATCTGTTCGTTTGGGGCCGGCTATTCTGTGGGGTCTGTGGTCGTGCGGCGGGCTTGATTTTCGGTGCAACCTGGGCTGCCGGGCAGGGGTTGGAGATCAATTTGGCCTGAGGCTGTTCGGACAAATTCCAAACCCATCCCATGGTCAGGTGGCAGAGCCATGATGATGCTATGGTCGCCCTTTGAAAACCCATCCACGCGCCATCCGGCTTCTGTGATCACATGTTCAAGCTCATGAGCATTCTCGGAATTGAGAAGTAACTCAATGATTGCTTCTGCGGCATCACGGGCATTCGCTTCGTGATCAAGTTGAACGCAGCGGTAGGTATATGAAGTCCCTGCATCCAACGCCTCATACCCACGTGTCAGAAAATGCGATGCTGTTCCCCCCAGTAGGAGGCCTGTGAGAATTAGTCCAATTGGCTTCATGAGAAACGCTCAAATAAAGTTTGAATGAAAGTTGCCAAAAGGGCCCGCAAATTGCGAGCCTTTTTGTGTTTCTAGTGACCGGGAGTTACCCGTTCGGCCAACCCGACACCGCTTTCACGTCGAGGAAATCCCTGCCCCAAAGGCGCGCTGAAATTGCCGTATAACCCGCAGCATTTGGTGGTTCTGTCCCGTATTCTTGTAATGATGGCGGGGATGGGCTCAAATATGTGCAGAAAAGCGAAAGGGGGGATGAGATGTCGCTAGCAAATGATTTGGCGCTGACGGTCCATATTCTGGGCTTGTTCATGGGTGGGGCTTCGGCCTTTGGATTACCTGTCATTGGGGCGCTTGCTGACAAGGCTGAGCTTGAGCACAAACCTGTCTTGGGGCGGGCGGTCAAGCCGCTTAAAATGATTGGCCACATTGGTCTTGGCCTGATCCTGATCACAGGTGTTTTGATGGCAACTGCCGGGGGGATATGGAGTTCCGGGCCGTTCATATTCTGGATAAAACTGGTTGCAGTAGGCGCTTTGATCGCAGGGATTGTCGTTGCCGGAAAGACCGGCGCGCTTGCAATGGCCGGTGATGCTGAGGCGGCTGCGAAGATGCCGGCGCTCAGTATGTTCAACATTGGCATGGGTGTTTTGGTCGTACTGTTTGCAGTGCTTGCTTTTAACTAAAGCGTTTCGGTTTTAACCTGACACAGGGCAAAACCGAAACGCGGCAAGAGATATCAATGTCGTGGGCGTTGCGGAATAAACATGTGTCTCAAGTTTATCCCGAAACGCTTTAAAGCGTTCGGCGTGCTCACAGGGCGCAACTGGAAAAGGGCCCGCAAATTGCGAGCCCTTTTGTGTTTCCGATGACGGGGGGTCACCCGTTGAACCAGCCCGACACGGCTTTCACTTCGAGGAAATCCTCGATGCCCAATTCGCCGCCTTCACGGCCGATGCCGGATTGTTTGTACCCGCCAAAGGGCGAGCCTGCGGCGCGCGAGGTGCCGTTGGCTTCAACCATGCCAGAGCGCATCTGACGGATCACGCGGTTCAGACGCTCGCCGTTTTGGGTCTGCACATAGTTTGTCAGGCCATAGACCGTGTCATTGGCGATCTCGACCGCCTCTTCCTCGGTGTCAAACGGGATCATGGTCAGGACCGGGCCAAAGATTTCCTCGCGCGCGATGGTCATCTGGTTGTTGGCGTCGGCAAAGACGGTGGGTTTGACGAAATAACCCTTGTTCAGACCTTCCGGGCGGCCAAGGCCACCGGCGACAAGGCGCGCGCCTTCGTCGATGCCTTTCTGGATCAGGTCCTGGATCTTGCCCCATTGCAGCTCGCTCACCACCGGGCCAATGTGGCGACCTTCTTTATGGGCCACGTCCACTGCGGTCTTTTCAGCAGTTTCTCGTGCAATCTCAACAGCTTGGTCATAGATCCCGCGCTGCACCAGCATCCGCGAGGGGGCATTACAGCTTTGCCCGGTGTTCTGCATCATGTGGCGCACGCCGCGCACCACGGCTTTTTCGTCCGCGTCATCGAAGATTATATTGGCACCCTTGCCGCCCAGTTCCAGCGCCACGCGTTTGATCGTGTCGGCGGCGGATTTGGAAATCGCGATGCCCGCGCGGGTGGAGCCCGTGAAGCTGACCATGTCCACATCCGGGTGCGAGGTGAGCTGTGACCCAACACCCATCCCGTCACCATTGACCATGTTGTAGACGCCAGCGGGAACCCCGGCTTCGTCCATGATCTCGGTCCAGACAATCGACGAGAGCGGCGCCACTTCGGACGGTTTCAGCACCATGGTGCAGCCCGCGGCAAGCGCGGCCACCACTTTCAGCGCCACCTGGTTCATCGGCCAGTTCCATGGCGTGATCAGCGCGGTCACGCCAACCGGTTCATACAGCAGCCGGTCATTCGGAGCGTGATCCCCCAGCATCCGATCAAATTCGAACTCTTTGAAAGCCTTGATGAAATTTGCGATATGCCAGCTGCCGGCACCCACCTGAGAACTGCGCGACAGGTCAAGAGGGGCTCCCATTTCCAGAGTCATCGCCTGTGCCAGATCCTCGGCCCGGGCGGCATAGACCTGATGGATCTTTTCGATCAGGGCCAGCCGCTCCTCTTTTGAGGTCACGCTCCAGCTTTTGAAGGCGTCTTTGGCGGCGGCCACGGCGGCATCTGTGTCAGCCTGATCACCGAGCGAGATTACCGCGCAGACCTCTTCGGTCGACGGGTCGATCACCTCGCAATCATGTGCCTTGGCCGGGGCGACCCATTGGCCATTGATGTAAAAGTCGCGTTTCTCGATCATATTCCTGACTCCCTGGACGGATTTGGTGGCACTCTTGCATTCAAAAATTCTGGGCGCAAGCCCTGCAGGTCTCGCCTTGGATTAATTTGATCAAATTTTTGGGGAATTGGCAACAGCGAAGAAAAGGCGGGGAGATCAGGTGTTGTAAGAACCGGGAATGATCACGGTTGGCACCAAGGGATGAGGCGGTGTTCAGCGCGTTGAAGAATTGCAGGGAAACGCTGTTTGCCAAACGCAATGTTCCCTCCTGAAAGGCGGATCATCGCGCGCAGCCAGAGAGATGCCAAAGCCGCGAACCCTCTGTCTGAAAGGGATATTTCTGCGGGACGGGCGGGGCGCCTGACGCGCCCCGCGGTTTTCTTATTTCAAGGCGGATTTGGCCGCGTTGATTGCAGCCGACAGCACATTGCGGTCCCCGACATGGTTGGCCAGGACCAGCACAATCCGCGCATTCAGCGCATCACTATCTTCTTTCGACAGCCCCTCATGGGCGGTCAGAAGCTCGGCATAAAAATCGTCTGCGCCGTCGATATTCGGGGTCAGGATCAGTTGATTCTCGGTCATGTCACTTACTCCTTGCCAGTGGCGCGGCGAATGGCGGCGCGGAACAGATTGTCGTCATAGCTGGGGCGACGGGCGGCCACGTGTTGGTCCGGGCGGATCAGGTAGACGCCGCTGGGCGCATCGCCCAGATAGCGGGCTTTGAGGGCCCCGGATTTGTCATCCCTGACCGACAGGGCCAGCCGGGTGACTTCAATCCCGTCTTCCTCAATCACATCCGGCGCATCTGCGTCGATGGTCAACAGGGTGAACCTGCCCCCCAGTTTCGGCAGCAAAAAAGCCTCCCCCAGCGGCACATCCGGGCAAGGAGAGCCGGGGCGGGTGCGCTCCGGGCCATCCAGCGCATCGGACGAGTTCAGCGGCGAGCCATCATAGGTGCAGGGCACCGAGAGGCGCCCGGAATTGACCAGCGGACGGGCAAATTCGAACTGTTCCGACAGGTCCAGCACCGCATCCCGCAGAATGCGGCTCATCTCGGATTTCGGTGTGATGAAATCGGTGGAGCGGGAGGAATTGAGGATGTTCTCATCCGCCCCATGCACCCGTTCCATGTCATAGCTGTCGAGCAGGCTTTCGGGGGCTTTGCCCTCCATCACCAGTTTCAGTTTCCAGCCCAGGTTGTCAGTGTCCTGCAGGCCGGAATTTGCCCCCCGCGCACCAAAGGGCGAGACCTGGTGGGCGGCGTCCCCGGCAAACAGCACGCGGCCGTGGCGGAATTTTTCCATCCGACGGCACTGGAACGTGTAGATCGACACCCATTCCAGCTCAAACTTCACATCCTCGCCCAGCATCGCTTTGAGGCGCGGGATGACGTTTTCCGGTTTCTTCTCTTCTTCCTTGTCGATGTCCCAGCCCAGTTGCAGGTCAATGCGCCAGACATTGTCGGGCTGTTTGTGCAGAAGGGCGGACTGGCCGCGGTTGAAGGGCGGGTCGAACCAGAACCAGCGTTCGGTCGGAAACCCGGCTTCCATGATCACATCGGCAATCAGGAAGTTGTCTTCGAACACGCGGCCCACAAAGTCGAGCCCCAGCATCTTGCGCGCAGGCGACCCGGCCCCGTCACAGGGCACCAGCCATTCTGCTTCGAGGTTATAGGGCCCGTCCGGCGTGTCGATTTCCAGCGTCACATGGTCATCATGTGTGCCAATGGCGGTGACCTTGTTGTTGCCGCGAATTTCGATCGGCGCGCCGGCGGCCTCCAGTTCGCGCACGCGGTTTACCAGATATTCTTCGAAGTAATATTGCTGCAGGTTGATGAAGGCCGGGCGTTCGTGGCCTTCTTCCGGCAGCAGGTTGAACTGATACACCTCGCGGTCGTCAAAAAACACCTTGCCGATGTTCCATTCGACGCCCTTGTCGACCATCGGCTGGCCACATCCCAGACGGTCGAGGATTTCCAGCGGACGCTTGGCGTAGCACACCGCACGCGACCCGAAGGAGACCTTGTCATTGTCATCAAGGATCACCACCTCGATGCCTTCCTGGGCCATTTCGATGCCCATGGCGAGGCCGATAGGGCCGGCGCCGATCACCACGACCTTGCGGCGCACCTGCGTGTCGGCGTCCTGATCGGGGCTCCGCTTATAGGCATAAAGCGGGGTTTCAAAGATTTTTGTCATGTCGTTCCTCCTCCGACAAGAGACCGGCCAGGAGAGCTGGTGCGGCCATGGGTTCGGCGCGTTTCTTGCGGACCAGCGCCCCCTCCCGGGCGCGGGTCCATGTTGTGATGTCGGGTGCCTCCGGCGGGGATATTTTCAACCAGAAAATAAGGGGCCGGGGCGGCCGATCAGCCCTGCAGCGCCTCCCACATTTCCAGATCGCGCTGGGCGGTCCAGATGCGGGGGGTGTCGATGCCGCGGGCCTCGTCATAGGCGCGGGCGACGTTGAAGGGCAGGCAGTGTTCGTAGATCGCGTAGTCGGCGAATTTCGGGTCACATTCGGCGCGCACCGCATCCCAGGCTTCTTTGAGCGTTCCATTGCGCGCGGCAACCTTGGCGGCGGGGCGGTAGGTGCTTTCGACGAAATCGCGGGTGTTTTCAATCGCGGCGTTGACCATGTCTTTGCCGACGAGGGCATCCCCCCGGCCCGGCGCAATCGCGTCCACGTCGAAGGCGGCGATATTGTCGAGCGTGTCACCCCAATCGCTGAAATGCCCGTCCCCGCAATAGCAGGCCGAGTGGTATTCGACGATGTCGCCGGTGAACATCACGTTTTCATCCGGCACATGGATCACGATGTCACCCGCCGTGTGGGCGCGGCCCAGATGCATCAGGTCGATACGGCGGTTGCCGAGATAGACGGTCATGTCGTCCGAGAAGGTGGTGGTAGGCCAGGTCAGGCCGGGAATGCTCTCATGCCCTTCAAACAGGCGCGGGAAGCGTTGAAACTCGCTGTCCCAGTCTTCCTGACCGCGTTCCACGACCATCGCGCGGGCCGTGTCGCCCATGATGATCTGATCTGCCCCAAAGGCCGATGCGCCCAGCACACGCACGGCGTGATAGTGGGTCAGCACCACGTGGGAGATCGGCTTGTCCGTCACCGAACGCACGCATTCGATCACCTTGTTTGCGAGGCGCGGTGTGGCCTGCGCCTCAACGATCATTACGCTGTCATCGCCGATGATCACGCCGGAGTTCGGGTCGCCTTCGGCGGTGAAGGCATAGATGTCGCGCCCCACCTCTTCAAAGGTGATCTTCTTCTCAGTCATGTCCCCTTGGGACGCAAAAGCTTTTGCCATGGTTGGGTTTTCCTTCCTAGACGCAGGCAGAATAACGTGATTCTGTTCCTGCATGTTTGATCGACGTCATATGCCCTACTGGGCCGTTTTCTTTGTGTTTGTCGCCACATTGGCGGCGCTTCTGTGGATGGGGCGCAATTTGTATTGCCCCTGCGGGTATGTGCTTTTGTGGTATTCCGGCGATGACAGCGGGCAGGGCTCGCAGCATCTTTTGGACTGGTACGCGCCCAGCCACCTGATCCACGGCTTTCTGTTTTACGGCCTGACCTTCCTGACCATGCGCCGCTTTGCGCTGGGCTGGCGGCTGTTGGTGGCAACCCTGATCGAAGCCGCGTGGGAGGTGGCCGAGAACACCGAGGCGGTGATCAACCGCTATCGCGAGTTCACCGTGTCCGGCGAGTATTGGGGCGATGCGGTGATCAACTCGGGCGCGGATATGTTGGCGATGTTCCTTGGCTTCTGGCTGGCGCTGCGCCTGCCGATCTGGGCCTCGGTTGCCATTATAGTCGGCTTCGAGCTGCTGACCACCTATCTGATCCGCGATGGGTTGGCGCTCAATATCATCATGCTTTTGATGCCCTCCGAGGCAATCCTCGAATGGCAATCGGCCGCAGGATGATCTGAGCGCCAGCGCCATTATTTCGGCCAGCTCTTGGCGGGCAGGATCTGGCCCACGCAATCGCCGAACCCGATCTGGAACCCGTCACCTTTCGCGGCCCCGCGCAGGGTGAGCGTATCGCCGTCCTCGATAAAGGTGCGGGTCTCGCCGGTATCGAGCGTGAAGGGCTCGCGCCCGGCCCAGCTCATTTCCATCAGTGATCCGTATTCGGTTTTGGTCGGGCCAGAGATGGTGCCGGAGCCCAGCAGGTCGCCCACATTCATCCCACAGCCACCGATGGCGTGGTGGCAGAGTTGCTCGGCAGCGGAATAATACATGCGGGTGTAGTTGGTTTCCCCAATGATACTCGCCTTGTCGGCCCCTTCGGGCTGCATCAGCACCTGAAGTTCGATGTCGTAAAGACCGTCTTTGGAGCCATCGAGATACGGCAGCAGTTCCTTTTCACGTTCGGGCGTGGGGGCGCGGAACTCTTCCAGCGCGCTTGCGGTCACAATCCATGGCGAGATTGAGGTGCCGAAGGCTTTGCCCTGAAACGGCCCAAGCGGCTGGTATTCCCAGCCCTGGATGTCACGGGCCGACCAGTCGTTCAGCAGCACATAGCCAAAGATCATGTCATCCGCTTCGTCCACGGTGATCGGCTGACCAAACGCGGAGGGTTTGCCGACGATGGCGCCCATCTCCAGCTCGATATCCAGACGCATTGACGGACCAAAGCTGGGCATCTCGGCGTCGGGCGCTTTGCGCTGGCCGTTGGGGCGATGGATCGGTGTGCCGGAGATCACGACGGAGGAGGCGCGACCGTTATAACCGATCGGGATGTGCAGCCAGTTGGCCGGAAGATCAGGTGAGCCACGCAGGATCGCACCCATATTGGCGGCGTGCTGACGCCCGGCGTAGAAATCGGTGTATTCCGAGACAAGGAACGGCATGTGCAGCTCGGCATCCGCTTGCGCCACGAGGAAAGGCTCCACCGCATCGCGTTCACCAGAGTGTTCCCCGAGCAGCTGTTCCAGTCGCGCGCGCAGGGCGGACCAGGCATCGGATCCCAGTTCCATCAGCTCGTTCCAGAACGGCACGTCAAAGACGGGATCATCGCTGATTTCGATCAGCCCGGCCTCTTCGGCCCCGGCCATATCGAGGATCATGTCCCCGATCGCCACCCCACAGCGCGGTTCCTCATCGCCGACAGAGAAAACGCCATAGGGCAGGTTGTTCAGCGGAAAAGGGGTGTCAGCGGAATTGGCGCTGTCCACCCAGGATTTTTTCAGTTGGCTCATGATGTCCTCATTCAGCGTCTGGTTGGGCCTCTGGCCGGGCCTTGGCAAAGGTGGGCAGGGCCAGACAGGTTTCTTCAATTTCGGTCAGGCGGGCAAAAGGTGCCATGTCGACGCCCCAGCGATGCCCATTATAAAGTTGCGACACAAGGCAGATATCCGCGAGCGTCGGCCGGTCGCCAAAAGCAAATTTCGTGCCTGTTGGCAGTGTCGCCTGAAAAGCGGTCAGGCCTTCGGTCATCCAGTGCACCATCCAGTCAACACTGTCGGCCTTGCTGTGCCCCATCTTGTCCAGATGCTGCACCACGCGCAGGTTGTTCACCGGATGGATGTCGAGTGCGATTATATGGGCCGCGGCCATGACGCGGGCGCGCTCTAATGGATCGTTGGGCAGAAGCGCCGGGTCAGGATAGGCATGATCCAGATAGTCGAGGATCGCCAGCGATTGGGTCAGCACCGTGCCGTCTTCCAATTCTAAAACCGGAACGCCTTTGCCGGGGTTCATCATCTGAAACTCCGCGCTGCGCTGCTCGCCCTTCACAAGGTTCACCGGGTGGCTTTCATAGGGCACACCTTTCAGGTTCAACGCAATCCGCACCCGGTAAGAGGTGGTCGACCGCCAGTAGGTGTAGAGCTTCAACCCCATCACGCCTCTCCCCTTATTTCTCACCCGGTGTGCCGTCGAATTTCTTCTCAAGGCTGTCCCAGCAGTCGATATAATCGTCCTGCAACGGGGCCTCTTTGGCGGCAAATTCGGTCAGGTGTTGCGGGAAACGGGTTTCGAACATGAACGACATGGTGTTGTCGAGCTTTTCGGGTTTCAGATCCGCATTGGACGCGCCTTCAAACGCATCCCGATCCGGCCCGTGCGGCAGCATCATGTTGTGAAGGCTGATCCCGCCCGGCACAAAGCCCTGCGGCTTGGCGTCATACTGGCCGTAAATATTGCCCATCAGCTCGGACATGATGTTCTTGTGATACCAGGGCGGGCGGAAGGTGTTTTCGGCCACCATCCAGCGTTCACGGAACAGGACAAAGTCGATATTGGCGGTGCCCGGATGGCCTGACGGGGCGGTCAGGACCGTAAAGATCGACGGATCCGGGTGGTCAAACAGGATCGCCCCAACCGGGCAATAGGTGCGCAGGTCGTATTTGTAAGGGGCATAGTTGCCATGCCACGCCACCACGTCCAGCGGCGATTGGCCGATCTCGGTTCGGTGGAACTGGCCACACCATTTCACGGTGAGGGAGGAGGGCACCTCGCGGTCCTCAAATGCCGCCACCGGCGCCTTGAAATCGCGCGGGTTTGCCATACAGTTTGCCCCGATGGGCCCGCGCCCCGGCAGCTCAAACTTCTGACCATAGTTCTCGCAGACAAAGCCGCGCGCTGGCCCCTCGACCAGTTCTACCCGATAGACCAGCCCGCGTGGAATGATGCCGATCTCTTTCGGTTCCAGATCAATCACGCCAAGTTCGGTGTAAAAGCGCAAGCGGCCTTCCTGCGGCACCACCAGCAACTCACTGTCGGCCGAGAAGAAATAATCATCCACCATCGATTCGGTGACCAGATAGATATGCGAGGCCATGCCGACCTGCGTGTTCACATCCCCTGCCGTGGTCATGGTGCGCATGCCCGTGATCCAGTTCAGCCCCTCTGTCGCCTCAACCGGGTTCCAGCGATATTGGCCCAGTGAGATCACATCCGGGTCAATGCAGGGGGCGGATTTCCAATATGGCATGTCCACTTTGGTATAGCGGGCAGAATGCTTTACCGACGGGCGGATCCGGTAACACCATGTGCGTTCCGGCGGGTTGGCGGTAAAGGCCGTGCCCGAAAGCTGCTCGCCATAAAGACCGTAATTGCATTTCTGCGGAGAGTTCATGCCTTGCGGCAACGCGCCGGGCAGGGCTTCCGTTTCAAAGTCATTGGCCCAGCCGGGCATGTATTCGACATTGGTGCCGGTATTCGACACTGCGCGCTGCATGTCACGCTGGCCATTGTGATTGGTCATTCCGTTTCCCTGTTGCTGCCGGTCGTCGCGAACCGGTCGATCCTTTCGCTCGTTAATTAATATTGTTGCAAGTGCAATGAAGTCAAGAAAAACACCCCGTCACAAAAAGCTGGACCGGATCGTCGCCCGGCAGCGACCGGAAAATCCCGACAATTTGACAGGTTAAGCGGGGATAAACACCTCTTTGCTATTCCTGTCTTCGGGTGAAAAATGAGGTGGTGGTATGAGCGCAAATGGACAAGCGCCAATAATCATCAAGAAGGTGAAGAAGGGCGGTGGTGATGGACACCACGGCGGTGCATGGAAAGTGGCTTATGCCGACTTCGTGACCGCGATGATGGCCTTCTTTCTCTTGATGTGGCTGTTGAATGCAACAACGGAAAAACAACGCAAGGGGATCGCGGATTATTTCAGCCCGACCATCCCGATCAATCGGGTGTCTGGCGGTGGGTCCGGCTCCTTCGGGGGGGATTCGATCTTTTCCGAGGAAACGCTGGCCCAATCCGGCAATGGGGGGCTGCCGCGCAACCCAACCGAGGATCGGGAGGGAGAGAATTCCGGCGGGCGTGAGGTGGATGATTCGGCCCAGGACAGCAAAGCAATCGAAAAGGTCGAGGAGCTTCTCAGCGGGAAATCCGGTGAAAGCATGGTCAGTGAGGCAACCCGGCGTCACATCCTGACCCGCGTGACAGATGAGGGCCTGCTGATTGAGCTGTTTGATATCGAAGGTGACCCCCTGTTTGAACCAGGAACCAGCACGCCGACCCCGGTGATGCAGGAGCTGGCAGGGGTGATGGCACGGATCTTCAGGCTGGTGGAAAACAAGATTGCCATCGGGGGACATGTTCGTGCGCAACCCGTTGTGGTTGCAAGGAATACGGCCTGGGACCTGTCCGGGGATCGGGCAACGGCCATGCGCGAACTGCTCGAGGCGAAGCAGGTCGAAACCGGAAGGATCCAACGCGTGACGGGACATGCCGATCGCAAGCCGGCAGCGCGCAACCCGATGGCCCTGCGCAACAACCGGGTGGAACTGACTTTGCTGCGGAAGAAGACACCCTGAAGGCGGCCGGCGCTGCGCAGCAATTAAATTCGGATTGTAGTTGTTAGGCCGCTGTTAAGGGGTCGGGCGCTATGGTCCGGGTTGACATACCTGATGCAGCAGAAAGGCGCACCATGACTATTTCTTCCTCGCTGAGTGCCGGGGTTGCCGGTTTGAGTTCAAACGCGACCCGTCTGGCGACGATTTCCGACAATATCGCCAACTCCTCGACCTTCGGGTACAAGCGGGCGACAGCGGATTTCCAAAGTATGGTGATCGGCGGAACTGCCGGGGCCGGGACTTATTCGGCGGGCGGTGTGCGCGTGTCGACCCAGCGATTGATTGATGAAACGGGCCCGCTGATTTCTACATCAAACCCCCTCGATATTGCCATTGGTGGCAGCGGTATGTTGCCCGTGACACAGGAAGTGTTTTTGGGGAGCGGGTCAGGGGATCGCCCGATGATGATGACGACGACCGGTTCGTTCAGGACGGACAGTGAAGGCGTGTTGAAAACGGAAACCGGTCTGGTGCTGCTGGGATGGCCCGCAGATGCAGACGGAAATGTCGGGACTTTCCCACGAGATTCCGGGGCCGGGCTTGAACCAGTTGTAATCAATTCCAACCAGACTGCCGGTGACCCGACAACCCGCCTGAAACTCGGGGTCAACCTCCCGGCGGTGGATACCGAAGTGGGGGCACCAGGCGATACATTGCCCTTGTCCGTTGAATATTTCGGCAACCTCGGGACATCCGAAACATTGGACTTCTCTTTCACGCCAGTTGTGCCTGCCTCGGGAACCGCGCCATCCAATCAATGGACCATGGTGATCCGGGACAGTGCTGGCGGCAATAACGTCATTGGGGAATACACGCTGACATTTGATGACAGCCGTGCGGACGGGGGGACCTTGAACTCGGTTGCGGTCGTGTCCGGCGGCGCCTATGACGCTGCAACAGGGGAACTTGCCCTGACCGTTGATGGTGGCCCGCTGTCGCTTACGATCGGAAAAATCGGTGACCCGAACGGGCTCACACAGCTTTCGGACAGTTTTGCGCCCACATCCATTTCCAAAGATGGGTCCCCCGTCGGCAATCTGACCGGGGTCGAGATTGACGAACATGGCTTCCTGAAAGCCACCTATGACACTGGTTTCACGCGGACAATCTATCAGGTTCCCTTGGTGGATGTGCCCAACCCGAATGGCCTGAAATCCCTGTCCAACCAAGCCTATCAGGTGTCCCCCGAGTCCGGCTCCTTCTTCATGTGGGATGCAGGTGATGGCCCGACAGGTGAAGTGATTGGCTTTGCACGCGAAGGGTCTACCACGGATGTGGCAGGTGAACTGACCTCACTGATCCAGACCCAGCGTGCCTATAGTTCCAACGCCAAGGTCATTCAGACCGTTGATGAAATGTTGCAGGAGACCACCAATATCAAACGGTAACTTCCGGGGTGGTCATCGGAGGTTGAGATATGAGTATCACAAGCACCATGCACAACGCTCTTTCAGGGCTAAGTGCACAATCTCGGGCGGCAAGCCTTGTGTCGTCCAATGTGGCCAATGCCATGACCGAGGGATACGCCCCTCGGTCATTGGAGCTTTCTTCGCGAACGCTCGGTGGAACCGGATCCGGTGTGTTCGTCGAGGGGGTGACGCGACATACCGACGAAGTGCTTTTGGGGGATCGCCGGCTGACCGATGCGGCCGTAGGTTACGACAGTACAACCTCCGCATTTCTCAAGTCATTGGAAATGGCTTTGGGAACGCCGGATGACCCCGGTTCGCTTTCCGGACGCATCGCGAAACTTGATGCGGCGCTGGTGGAAGCAGCCGCGCAGCCTGGCAGTGAGGCGCGCTTGTCCGCGGTGGTGGATGCGGCAAACAACGTGGCAACGCATCTCAACAATGTTTCCGACAAGGTGCAGGAGCAACGTTTGGAGGCTGACCAGAACATCGCTCTGCAGGTTGAGAAATTGAATACGGGCCTCAAGCAGGTCGAAACCTTGAATGCCAAGATCCAACAGGCGCGTACTCAAGGTGTTGATCCTTCGGGCCTTATGGATATACGCCAGAAAACCATTGACGAAATGTCGTCAATCCTGCCGCTAAAACAACTGCCAAGAGAGAATGGAAAAGTGGCGCTGGTAACCACCGGCGGTGCCATTGTTCTGGAAGGGAAAGCAGCTCAGTTTGAATTCTCGACCGTCAATTTGATTGTTCCCGAAATGACCCAGGCAAGCGGAGCATTGTCTGGTCTGACGATGAATGGTCAACCCTTGCGCACGAGCGGTGATCGCAGCCCGATCGCCGGTGGCTCGCTGGCGGCGGAGTTTGAGGTCAGGGATGAGCTCGCCGTGGATGCCCAGCAACGACTGGATGGTTTTGCCCGCGATCTGATGGAAAGGTTCGAGGATCCAGCAGTGGATGCTACGCGGGCTGTGGGGGATCCAGGACTGTTCACTGACAATGGAAATGCCCTTGATCTCGCAACGGAGCTTGGCCTGTCAGCACGGATTTCCCTACACGCGGCTGTTGACCCCGCACAAGGGGGGGCTGTGTGGCGCATTCGTGATGGGTTGGGGGCAGTCGCACAGGGGGAGGCTGGAAATGCCACTCTCATCAACGAACTTGCTGATGCTATGGGCCGGGCAAAGGCACCAACCTCGGGTGGTTTCCTGGGCGCGGCACGATCATCAGCGGGCTTGGCGGCAGATATGTTGTCCATCGTTGGGGCCGATTTGAAAGAGGCGGAAGCACAATACAGCTTCTCTTCGGCACAAAACAATTCCCTCAAGCAAATGGAGTTGAGCAAGGGGGTGGATACGGATGCAGAAATGCAAAAACTCATGATGATTGAGCAAGCCTATGCCGCCAATGCGCGGGTGATCACCGCGGCGGATGAGATGATCCAGGCATTGCTGAGTATCTAACGAGGAGGCACCGAAATGTTTACGACCTTTGGTGATTTGGCCACCGCGTTCCACTCTCGCTCACAGGGGGCGAAGCTCCGGGCAGAGATGAGCCGTCTGGGTGTAGAGCTGACAACGGGTCTGAAGACAGACATAAGCCGTGCCGTGTCTGGTGATTTTGGCCCGATTGCAGGAATAGAGCACGATCTGCAAACCCTGCTGGCATATAAAACCGCAACGGATGAAGCGGCTATCTTGGCGAACACGACCCAGATCGCGCTCGAAACCATTCAAAGCCAGGGTGAAGACCTCGTGAGCGGAATGCTGACGGCGACGAGCTCGAAAAATGTTACCATGGTGCAAACAACGGCAATGGATGCAAAGCAGAAATTTAACTCTGCCGTTTCGCAGCTGAATACCGATGTCATGGGGCGCTCCCTGTTTGCTGGTGCCGCAACTGACAAGGCCCCGTTGGTCAGTGGTGAAGAGATGCTCGAAGCAATTATGGTTGCAATTGCAAGTGACACCAATGCCGCCGATATCTCTACTAGCATTGATGCCTGGTTTGACGATCCCGCTGGAGGATTCGCCACCATGGCCTATCTCGGTTCTGACAATCCGATGGGACCAATTCGGTTGGGGAATGGTGAGGTCGCTGATCTGACAATTCGCGCCAATGACCAGTCTATCAAGGACGTTTTGAAAGCAACTGTCAAAAGTGCAGTGATGGCTGAGGGCGCGCTGAATGGCAGTGTTGAGCAGCAGATTGAGCTGACAAAGATTGCGGCGCAGGATCTTTTGAGCGCAAATGACGGGCTTGTGCTTGCGCGTGCAGGTATCGGTGCGGTTGAAGCGCGCGTGGATGCTGCCCAAACCCGAAATGAGGCTGAGAAGTCAGCCCTTGAAATTACACGCTCAAACCTCATTTCGGCTGATCCCTACGATACTGCGACAGAGCTTCAGGCAGCCTATTCCCAACTGGAAAGCCTCTACACTGTTACGGCGCGTATGTCGAAACTGAATTTCACGGATTTCATGCGATGAAACAGATACTTACAGCTATTTTTCTCCTCCTCGTCTCAGCCATGTCGATGCAGGCTAATACGATCCGAATTAAGGATCTTGTTGAATTTGATGGCGTTCGCGGAAATGACCTGATCGGCTATGGGCTGGTGGTCGGGTTGAATGGAACGGGGGATGGAATTCGCAATGCTCCGTTTACCGAAGACATCATGTCTAATATTTTGGAACGCCTCGGCGTGAACATTACGGGTGAGCAGTTTCGGCCCAAGAATGTTGCAGCAGTGTTTGTCACAGCCGCGTTGCCGCCATTTGCACGGGCCGGGTCAAGAATTGACGTAACGGTTTCCGCAATTGGGGATGCCAAAAGCTTGCTGGGTGGGACGCTGATCATGACCCCTTTGAATGCGGCAGATGGGGAAATTTACGCGGTCAGCCAGGGAACGGTGATTGCAGGTGGTGCTTCGGCTGAGGGGGATGGCGCGAAAGTGGTTCAAGGTGTTCCCACCAGTGGTGTCATTCCAGCCGGTGCGCGGGTCGAGCGTGAACTGGATTTCGATTTTACCAAACTTAAATCTATCCGCCTCGCCTTGCGCACTCCAGATTTCACAACGGCCGAGCGGATTGAGAATGTGATCAACCAAAATTATGGCCGGGTGGTTTCCAGAATGCTTGATGGTGGCACTGTAATCGTTGACATCAGCAAAACACGGGCGCTGTCGCCCGCGCACGCGCTGGGCGACATTGAAAACCTCAGGGTCGAACCAGAGCGCAAGGCCCGTGTTGTGGTGGACCAGCGGTCTGGTACGATTGTGATGGGGGAAGACGTGCGGATCAGCAGAGTTGCGGTGTCACAGGGCAACCTCACGCTGCGTATTCAAGAGACGCCTTTGGTTGTGCAGCCGAACCCATTTACTGATGGGCAGGCCATTGTTGTACCTCGGACAGATGCAAATATTGTGGAGGAGCCCGGTGTTGGCCTTGCGGAAGTGGATGGGGGAACATCTCTGTCAGAAGTTATTGCTGGGCTGAACGCATTGGGCGTTTCCCCAAGGGATATGATAGATATCTTGAAAAGTATCAAAGCTGCAGGGGCTCTTCACGCAGATTTCGTGGTCCGCTGACATTCCGGGCCAACCGTTGGCGAGAAAGTCCTTACATGAGATGATGGGCGAACTAAATCGAGCCGGCGCTGGGGTTTTGGTCAGTTTTTCACCAGTCACATTCCCCTCACGATTTCCTTTGGAGCTCTCTGGTCAAACGCCTAGTATTGAAGGGCGATACACAACACACGCGCTTGCGTGACCACAGCCCGAAGTTGACAAGTTCAGGATCTCTAATCGGAGATGTGTGTTTCAAGTCTTCGTAAGCACCAATTGGGATAGTTTCGGCTTGAAGTGTGGCTGCGCTGTTGGTTGAAACATCTGTCTGTCTGATAGACGCATTGAAACCCCATACGGTTGTCCACTCCGCATGACATGCAAAAGATGAGTGGTCGCACAGGATGTTTGGATGCCTATTCCGGCCCACTCATGTCTTTTCGAAGTTGAATTACCAAATCACAACGAGGACCATCAAGAGTGTATGCGGGTTGAATTGGGCATGCAGTTAAGACGGCCTCGAAAGTGGCTTTGGTGACGCATTCCATGCGATTTATCACCTTAGGACCTATCAGATGTCCTGGCGCACAATATCCGTAACCAGCACCTCAAAGATATCCGTTGTCATGATCTTTTCTGCGACCTCTGTCAAAGCCAAGCGCAACCCGTCCAGTTTCCCGGCCTCGGTGAATACGCCGTCAAAACCACCCAGGTTTGCATGATCAAAAAGCACCTGCAGGAATGCGTCCCTCAACTTCGGTTCACGTTGATAGAATTCCTCGCTGCCCCCGGGTGCGATTTCTAAACTAAGTGACAAGACAACCAGAGATCTGACTTGGCCGTTGCCCAAAACCGGAATAACGAACTGGTTGTTCATTTTAACGAAGTCACTGCTGGGGGCGCCCTCTTCTGCGGAGCTCTCCTCCGAAAGGTTTGATTTGGTTTCAGTTGGAATGTCACCACACGGGTTGATTTCCACCACTTCGGAGGGTGCAGGGCGCAGAGCGATGCCTGCACCGACACCTGCGCCGAGCCCAATCATAGCAAGAAGAACTGGTAGGATTTTTCCCATTGGAAGCCCCCGGTCAGAATGGAAGGATAATGTCTGCAACCTGTTGGCCGATGCGAGGTTGCTGAACATCTGAAATTAGACCTCGACCACCATAGGAAATACGAGCCGAGGCGATCTTGTCGTAGGGGATTTCATTTTTGCGCGAGATATCTTCTGGCCGCACAAAACCGGTCACCAACAATTCGCGCAGCTCGAAATTCACCCGCACCTCTTGGGTGCCCTGAATCTTGAGAACACCATTTGGCAGCGTCCCCAGAACGGTTGCCGCAACGCGGAGCTTTAACTTTTCATTGCGTTTTACGTTCCCGTTTCCAGATGAGGTGCTGGTTGAGCTGAAGTCCACGGCTGACGCCATGTTGGCCCCGTCTGGCATAACTTTGTTGATATTCTGTGGAATGCCAAACAGGGATGGCAGTCCCATGGTTTCGGCACCATTTCGGCTGCGTGAAGAGCTGTTGGACAGTTCAGCGCGATCATCAATTTCGATGACCACGGTTAAAATGTCCCCGGCTTGCTGTGCGCGTCGGTCGCCAAGAAGGGATTGCCGGCCTCTGCTCCAGGTTGACGCTCGGGTGACCGAATTCTTGGGATCTTTCGTGACAGGAAGTGCCGCGGTTGTCATGGCATGATGCTCGGAACTGACCTCTACCGGGCTAAGGTCAGGTGCTTTGCCAACCTGCTCCAACCGGGAACAGCCAGAAATTGCGATGACAAGACTGAACAGAAGGGGTGAGTAACGCATATTGCAACCTTTAAAAGCCTGGGAAGTTTGGGGGGGTGACTGAAACGGAGCCATCGGGTTGTATGGTGCCGGTGATGGTGCTGCGGGACGATAAGTTCATGACGCGCACACGATCCCCGATGCCACCCCGCGCAAGCGCGCGCCCTTCTGCGGCAATTCGGAGGCCACCCGTTTCATAGATCAGAATGATGATCTGATTTCTGTCGACCAGTGCAGGTGGACCGACATCGTTGAGCCGAATGGGGCGCCCTGCATAAAGAACCGATCGGGTTTCCTGCCCAACCAGTTCTTCCATGCTGACATAGGTGCCGGGGATATCCCCTGGCGTGACTGTCAGGTCTGCCGCGGTCAGAATACTGTTTGCACGCATGGTGCGGGCGGCAAGAACTGTGTCAGCTTGAATAGCTGTCGGAAGAAGCAAGAGAGCAAGAATGAAACGCCACATCACCGCACCTGCGTGGTTGCTGCCAGCATCTGGTCGGCTGCCGTGATGACTTTTGAGTTGAGCTCATAGCCGCGCTGAGCCTCGATGAGTTCGGTGATTTCTCGGACTGCGTCGACGCTGCTGTTTTCCAGATAACCCTGACGGAGTGTGCCCAGCCCATCTTGTCCGGGGGCGGCGGTTAGCGGCGCACCGGAGGCAGTTGTTTCCAAGTATAGGTTGGAGCCAATGGCCTCGAGCCCTTTTTCATTGGTAAAGCTGGTCAGCGTGAAAGCACCCATTAACTCTGGCTCAACCACGTCTTTGAAGTAAACATAGACCTCGCCATCTGCATTGATGGATACGGAGCGAGCGTCACTTGGGATGGTGATTCCGGGTGCAACCACATAGCCGTCGGTGTTCAGGATCTGACCGTCTGGCGACAGTTTCAACGCGCCATCCCGTGTATATGCGGCATTGCCGCTTGGAAGTGTAACTTCGAGATAGCCCTTGCCTTCAATCGCAAGGTCCAGCTCGCCACTGGTTTGGGCAAGGCTGCCTTGTTCAACCATCATGGACACGGCAGCGGGGCGGACGCCAAGCCCGAGCTGCACCCCGGCCGGGATGACGGTACCGTCAGAGGCTGCAATGGAGCCTGGGCGGGTGGCCTGTTGATAATGCAGATCTGCAAATTCTGCGCGGCGGGCATTGTAGCCTGTGGTGCTCATATTGGCGAGGTTGTTGGAAATGGTCTCAACCCGCATTTGCTGGGCGAGCATCCCGGTGGCGGCAATCTGTAATGAACGCATGGGAACTCCTTATTTCACAACGGTCTGAAGGACGGCACGGATCCGTTCGTCTTCTTTTTCCATGAAGCTCTGGCCCAACTCGTAGCTGCGCTGAACTTCGATCATTCTGGTGATTTCCTGAACGGGATTGACGTTTGAACCTTCCACAAAACCTTGCAGGATGTTGGTGCCTTCCAAAACGGGTTGTGTTCCGCCGGGCGCGGTGAACAATACACCTTGCTGGTGTTGCAGATCAGATCTGTCGAGGGGGGCGAAGAGGCCGATCTGGGTGACCGGGCGTCCATCAGCAGATAGGGTGCCATCAGATGCCAGAGAGACCGTTTTGGCGTCAGGTGGCACAAAAATCGGGGCTCCGCCGGCATCCAGAAGACGCAAGCCATCCATATTCGTAAGCTCACCCTCCGCAGACGGGATGAAGGCTCCGGCGCGGGTCAGAACCGGGCCATCCACCCCTTCGAGCATGAAAAACCCGTCTCCTTCTATGGCAAAGTCGTAGGTTCCGCCTGTCTGCGTCAACGCGCCTTGTTGCAGGTTGATGGACCGCCCATTTGCAAACCCCATCGACAGGGACGGTTCATCCTTTGGCATCGCATGGATAAATTCGGAGAACACCACGCCTTCCTTACGAAATCCGCTGGTTGAAGCATTGGAGATATTGTTGGCGATGGTTGTCATCTCACGCAGCAGGCCGGATTGGCGGGTGAGGTTGGTGTAATGGGTGTTGTCCATGTCAGGCTCCTGCGATCAATGGGATGATCTGGTTCTGGAAAAAGCCTGTGAGCGTTTCGGTCATGAAGCTCATCGAAACCCAGAACACGACCAGAATGGCAATGAGTTTGGGCACAAAGGTCAGGGTCATTTCCTGAATTGAAGTCAGAGCCTGAAAAAGGCCGACAGCCAGGCCAGCCACCAGGGCAACCGTCAGGATGGGGGAGGAGATCAGAACCGCGTTCCACAGCCCCGCGCGCAAGGTGTCGAAGAAGATGACGTCATTCATCATACCGGCATCCTCAGAATTTCCTGATACGCCTCGACCACCTTATTGCGAATGGTGACTGCTGTTTCGACCGCAAGTTCGGTCTGTGCCAGAGCCTGGACAAGTGCATGCGGGTCCGCATCCCCCGACATGGCGGCCAGTGCGGTTTGTTCGCCCTGCTGAACGGTTGCGGCGAAGTCATTTGCCATTTTGGCAAAATCCGCCGCAGGCCCGTCTGCCCGCGCCTTTGGCTGCGTGGCGGGACGGGTGGCAGCATAGCCTTGGGCCGCGATAGAGGATTTAACATCCATTCTGGTGTCTCCTATCTGCGTAGTAGATCGAGCAGTCCTTTGGACATTTGCCGGGTCTGATCGAACATTTTGAGGTTCGCCTCGTAGCTGCGCTGCGCTTCGCGCGCGTCAGCGATTTCGACCACCAGATCGACATTCGAGCCGTCATAGTAGCCTTGGTCATTTGCCATCGGGTGAGAGGGGTCATACACGCTGGGCAAAGTCGTTTGGTCCAGGCGCACCTGTCCGGGTTCTACCAACCCGGTTGCGCGCCCGCTTTCCATCACCTGATTGAAACTGACCAGCTTCCGCCGATAGCCAGGGGTGTCGGCATTGGCGATGTTTTCTGAAACGTGGAGCAACCGGGCGGCCTGGCTTCGCATGCCTGAGGCGGCGGCGGCGGCAGAATTTCTGAGATCATTCATGATGCCATTCCTTATCTACCGCTGACGGCGGCCCGCATGATGTTCATCGAGCTCTTGTAAACAGCGAGTGCAAGATCGTGGTCGCGCTTTGCACTGGCAGAGGCCATCAATTCGGTCTCCAATGAAACGGAATTTCCATTTGGGGACGTGGGGCCGTCGCGCAGGATCGATTGGGGCGCTTGTCCCAGATGGTCAGAAGCGGTGAGCGCATGTTTTGCGCGGGAATGCCGCATTTCAGTGCCATTGGGGGCATCATATGTCTCGGCGAATGAGACAAGATCGCGGGCGCGGTAACCCGGCGTATCTGCATTTGCAACATTCTGTGCAATGGTCGACTGACGAGCCGCGGCGTGCTGTGCCAACCCCTGACTCATGCGAAAAATTTCCAGTTTGTCGAACATCGGGGCTTCTCCCTCGATTGGTTTCAACTAAGGCTTAACCCTGATTCCTTTAAAAACAGTTTCACGACTCAAATTTTAGGAGAACGCCATGAAAGCCGTCGGATTCGAGCAGCTCACCGCAGAAGTCGCAGCCGTGACCCGGACGGCAGACATTGGTCGCATTGTGGAAATCCATCGTGGCACGATCGAGGTTGCAGGGCTTTCACATGTGGCGGCGCAAAGTGATCTGGTAGAAATCGGGTCCTCAGGGCAGAAACGGCTGGGTGAAGTTCTCAATCTGTCGGCGGATCGGATAACGGTATTGCCTGATGGTGATGTTGAAGGGCTGCGCATTGGAGAGCAGGTGGTGCTGCGAGGCGGCACGCAGATTGCTCCGGATGACAGTTGGATTGGTCGTGTGCTCGACCCGTTTGGGAAAGCCATAGATGGATTGCCGGTTATGCGCGGAGGGGTCGAACGGCCATTGCGCGGGACAGCCATAAACCCGACCAAGCGTCGGGTTCTGGGGGCGCGGCTAGAGACTGGGCTTGCTGTTTTCAATACGCTTTTGCCGATTGTTAAGGGGCAACGGATCGGGTTGTTTGCAGGCTCCGGTGTGGGGAAGTCCACCTTGCTGGCAAAACTGGCCCGTGGGGTGCAGGCAGATGTCGTGGTCATTGCCCTGATCGGCGAACGAGGGCGAGAAGTGCGGGAGTTTGTTGAACGTGTTCTTGGGTCTGAGGGTATGAAACGTGCAGTTGTCATAGCCGCGACATCGGATCAATCACCGATGGTTCGCAGAAGGGCAGGCTGGGCGGCAATGTCCGTGGCAGAGCATTTCAGGGATCAGGGGCGTCACGTCTTGTTCCTTGCCGATAGCGTGACCAGATTTGCAGAAGCACACCGCGAAATCGCGCTGGCCTCTGGTGAGGGCAGTTCGCTGCGCGGGTTCCCACCATCGACTGCGCAACAAATTACCACGTTATGTGAACGGGCAGGTCCCGGGCAGGATGAACAAGGGGATATTACGGCCATCTTTTCTGTCTTGGTGGCCGGATCTGACATGGAAGAACCTGTGGCGGACATCCTGCGCGGTGTTCTGGATGGTCATGTTGTGCTAGACCGCCAAATCGCTGAGCGGGGGCGTTTCCCGGCCATTGATCTGCTGAGGTCCGTCTCCCGCGCGTTGCCAGGGGCTGCGACCGATGCAGAGAACGCTCTCATATCGGCTGCTCGACAGCGCCTTGGTGCTTATGCCAGATCGGAAATGATGATACAGGCTGGCCTGTATGCGGCCGGAAGCGACCCGATGGTGGATGCAGCAATTGAGTGCTATCCGAAACTGGATGGTTTCTTGGCTGAAGATGAATTGGAAAACACCGAGGCCAGCTTCCGCCGGCTGGGGGCTTGCATGGCAAATCCCAGCTAGGCAGATTGCGCTGCTCAGAGGTTTTGAAGCAGTGTCAGGGCAATGGTGCTGCTTGACATGCCCGTCGAGCCATTGGCCAAATCGGATCGTATCAGAAACAGCCTGTTCAGCTCGTCCAACTTGGAAGGGTCGGAAAATTGGCTGATCTTGTTGCTTCCAAAATAGGCTTCCGCCTTATCCTTGAACCCTTGCAGTTGTAGATCCAGGTCAAGTGCTCCGAAGCTATTGGGCAACCCCAGAGCGGTTTCGAAGACCTTTCTCAGTGGAGGGTTTCCCATGATGGAGAACCATTTTCCGTCTTCGGAAGTGGATTTATCGACAATGGCGCCAAGCTCTCGTTTCAAAGACAGGCTGAGGCGAAAGTCTTTATTTTGCTCGCCGACGGCAACTTCAAATTGCCTTTCCTGAAAGGCTGAGATGGTTTTGTCTGCAAAGGTGGATATCTGGGTTGCTGGAATGCTGAGATCGCCAAACCCGAAATCCTTGGCCATTTCGTAATAGCGTTTGTCTGAGAGTTTGTTGGCAAGATCACCTTCGTCAAAGGTGCCATCTTCCAGAACTTTTTGGATGAAAAATTTATTGTTGATGTCGTCGCTCAGGCCGTAGGCTCCAAGGGTAACCTTTAGCAAGCGATAGTCATCCACCAACTCCTGTGCAGAAGATATTTTGCCGATATTCTCTTTGTAGTAGGAAGCATCACGTTGCATTTCTGCTGACGCATTGAACGTTTGTTTCTGGGCGTCCTGCGTACGTTGCAGAAACGCCCAGCCGGCAGCGCCGCCCATCGGTATGATGGGTTGGAAACTCATGCCATTCTCGCAGCGAGCAAGCGCTCTTCGCGTGGCAAAAGCGTTCGCAGGCATTTCAGCGCAAGATAGAATTGTTGACTGTTCACGGCTTCGGTTGCGCGTGTCAGTTGATCCCGACTGTCGTGATCCGTCAGAACCTGGCTGAGTTGTTCAATTCCGCGCAGCAATTGCAGATGCGCTTCTTTTTGCTCAACATCGCCTGACAAGACCAGTTGGGCAATGTAGCACACACGGCGGACAGGGGTGTTTACCTCTTCCGGATGAATGGCATCTCGTAGTCGCAGAATATTGGCGTTTGGTGTCACAATCGAAAGGCGTGAACGCCGATCTCCATTTTCAATGACTGCGCCATTGATCAGAACGCGTTCTTTCGGGCTTAATTTAAGGACCAGTCCGCTCATGCTGCCTCCGATTTCTGACGAAGACCACGCATGATGGCGGTGTTGATCTCAATAAGGGCCTGCGGATCCGAGCCGTCAGTTAGGACTTTCCGGCTGAAATCATTTGTAAATTCTGCGAGATAGAAAATCCGGGCGCGAAGATCTTGCGGCAGTTTATTGTCAGCTTCTGCTACATCTGCGGCGAGAAGTGTCCACAAACGGCGGTTTTCGTGAAGAGCCTGAGACAGCATTCCAAAACCGGTACGACCTTTTTCGGCCGCTGATCTGAGTTTGTGTGTGACCCGCGCGAAGGCTTCGTATTCGACGCCTCGAGGGGTGCGGACTGCGGTGTTTGAGGCCGCATAGGCCGTTTTGGCCAAGTTCATAGCGTTCACGGTTTTTCCTTCCGTCAAACGTTGAAATCAGGGGTGAGGGATATGGGGGGCGCCCTTTTGACGCCCCGCCATATGGTCCCTTAGCGGAACAGCGACAGGATGTTTTGCGGTGCCTGGTTGGCGATCGACAGCGACTGGGTTCCCAGTTGTTGCTGTACCTGCAGGGCTTGCAGGCGCGCCGATACTTCTTCCATATCCGCGTCTACCATGGCGCCGAT
The DNA here is from genome assembly GCF_025137635.1 of Aliiroseovarius crassostreae. Lineage (NCBI taxonomy): Bacteria > Pseudomonadati > Pseudomonadota > Alphaproteobacteria > Rhodobacterales > Paracoccaceae > Aliiroseovarius > Aliiroseovarius crassostreae. Next base: position 3,143,098 of record NZ_CP080772.1, read on the forward strand.
ACCCGATTTCAGCGAGTCCGAGAGTTTGGAGACGAAGCTGCTTTGGGTTTCGATGCGGCCAGCGGCAGAGCCGAAGGCAGCGGCAGCATCAATGGACTGGTTGATCAGGCCTTCAATTGCGGCCAGTGCGCCAGTTGCACCCGAGTCGGTGGTCACATCAATATTTTGAAGTGCCCCCAGACCACCAGAGGACGCGGTGGAACCTGCGGTTCCGCCGGTCTGAACGCGAAGGCCGACCTTGATCGCAGTTGCGTCGCCACCAGCGGCATTCGCGATGGTAAGCTGATTGGCGTTGGAACCGGTGCCCAGAGTGACCGTATACCCTTCACCCGAATCGGTTGCTGCACCGAAGAAGGCGTTGATCTGGTCGGTCAGGTTCTTGGCAACCTCGGCGGTACCATCGGTGGATGATGCCACATATTCGAAGGTACGTTGGCCGAGAGTGCTCCCACCACCATTCACGTTCACATTCACATCATCCAGGATGATCTGGTAGCTGTTTCCTTCTGCAACCGACTTGATGTCGATTTGCAGGTTGGCACCATCTGCAATGCTTGCGGTTGGGCTGGCCGGATCAAAGGCTACGTCGTCGTGCTGGGTGTTGGCGGCACCCGTCTGCATGAGAGCGTTGGCGGCTGCGGCATCTGCAAGATCCGTGGCGCCAAATGCCTGTGCGGTTACCGGGGTTGTCGTGGACAGGTTCTGGCGATCCACGGCAATATGGTTTGCCGTCACGTTGCCATTGGAATCACGATCCAGCGATGACAACACCTGCATGGCGTCGGTGCTTGATCCGTCAATCAGGTTCAGGCCGTTGAACTGGGCCGCACTGACAACAGAGCCGATCTGGTCGCGCAGGGCAACGATGTCAGTTTGCAGCTTCGCACGATCAACGTTCTCTTCTTGTGCCGCGACGATCTTGCCCTTCATTTCGGTCAGAAGGTCGGTGATGGTTTCCGATGCGTTGCGTGCGACTGCGAGGGTGCTTTCCCCCAAAGACAAGGACTCCGAGATCGCCTTGAACCCTTTTACATCCGAATCCATCACCTTGGAAATTGCCCACACGGCCGAATTGTCTTTGGCAGTGGAAACCTTTTTACCGGTTGAGATCTGATTCTGGGTGTCGGTCATGCTCGAGTTGATCGACTTCAGCGTCTGCAATGCAACCATTGCCCCGTTGTTTGTCAGGATACTAGACATGAGATTTTCCTTCAGTCTTTTCGGTGCTTTACACCGGGTTTGAAAAAATCGCCTGAAAGCGAATAAGAAGAGCCGTTCTCAACTCTGCGGAAGTTTTCGGGATTGTCCGTTCCGCGCCACCCCCTCGAGGAATGCGTCTATAGCTGACGCCGAAATGCTGAAGGAATTCTAAATTCGAGCGATTGGTTTGCGTTCAATTTGAACTAACTGGTCTTGTGTCATGCGCGACGTTCAAACTTGTTTGAGGGGCGGGCGAGGTCCTGGCTTTGCCCGCCCGCATCATAGGTGCGCAATTGTGATTTCTGATTGCGGAGCAGCTCCAGCCGGCGCGAAACTGTGCGAAGGCCCTTGTTTGCAGACAGAAGCAATGCCTGATTGTGTTCAGCTTTCTGCCGCATCTGCTCAATCACTGTGCGGCTTAGCGCCATACTCGGCAATAGTCGGAACAGACGTTCCTTTTCGGGGCCAAGCTTTGCAAGTTCGACAAGCTGCCCGGACAAGAGAAGACTTCGTTCCTGATCCAGCAAATTGTTCAGGGCCTGCGCCGGAGATATGCGTTTAAAGAGCGCCATTGGATCGTTCCTTCAATGCTTCGAAAAGTGATTCGGCCAGACCAATACCGCCGGCCTTGACCATCTCATCGGCCTGGGCACGAACCAGAAATGATGAGAACTGATCTTCCCCCGCTCCCCCTCCGAAACTTTCCCGCGTTTTGCCGAGGCCGGTTGCCTTCAGCATTTCTGCAAGAAAAGAGGCTTCCAGATCTTTTGCAGCCTGGCGCAGTGCTGCGTCCTGACTGTTCTCAGTGGAATTTCCCACCGCTCCAACCGAAGTTTTAAGCGGCCCCAAGGCTGCCCGTGTCGGATCCATGTGCCATCCTTTCAAATGCGATCTATTTCCCCAACTATCTCTGCTGGCGGTAAACATCCGGTAACCAACTGCTGTCATATTGATCGAAATCGGAGTCAGAATACCCGGATGGACACATGCAAATTGGACCGAAATTACCGATAAGCGGCGCTGCTGATGGTGCGCAGAATGGTGTCAGTGACATTCGTCCTGGGCGCGGCGTGGGCGATCTCTTTAGTGACCTGATGTCGGGTGCAAAGGACGTGGATCGGCCTATGATGCAGGTTGCGGATCAGCATGATGAAGCCCTTTCCGAAATTCGGTTGCTTGACCCCATGCTGGGGCACATGACGGATCTACCGGCGGAGGCCAACGTGTTTTTCGGGATGCCAGGGGGCCCAGGGGGCTCTGTGCAGACCGAAAATAGTGTTCAGCGGGTGGGGGGCGACAGTGCTGGCTCTGAAACACAGCCCTCTCAGATGTCGCCAGATGAAACAGTTCTGGTGGCTGGGTTGAAAGCGATAAAAGCCAGCGGGGTTTCAGTTGAAACGGCGCAAGCGGTCAGCAGAGTTCCGGCGCTTGGCTTGCAGGAACTTGGCGCAACCCTATCCGGTGAAGGCAAATCGGATCGTGCTCTCGGCAACAATTTGAAAACTGTAGAGGCGGGTGACCGGGTCCGGATAGGTGGGCAGATGACCGAGATAGCGGGCGGGACAACGGGTCCGGGTCGGGCATCCTTGTCACGAGTGGACACAATGTTTGCCGCGCAGTTTCAGCCGCAACCATCGTTGCAGATGGATCCTCAGACAATGACTGCTTCGCAGGGTAAATTACTGGTGGAGACAGTAAAAAACAGTGAACAGGCCAATGTGGTTGGCGCTGGTATCCGGGCCACGCCGGAAATGATAACGGGGTCGGTCTTTACAGGGGAGGCAGGCAGAGTGGGCAGTCAACCGGGTGGAAACCCGCATAGCACGCCAGTGTCTGCGGGTGTCATGATGCCGGGGGAGGACGCGACCAGGTTGCCTCGTTCCGCAGCGCCAGACGTGACCGTGCACGCACCAGCAACCATGAAAGAAGGTCCCTCGGGCACGGGAGAGGCCAAGGATTTGGGGAAGGAACAGGCCCGCTGGGCAAGTGCGCCTGAGCAAAGCCATGTTGCGGCCCCGGCGTTGGCAAATCCAGCAGGGGCAACTCCTTTGATTGCAGGGGGGGGGGCGATGCAGGCCCAACTGAATGTCCTGCAGGAAAGTAGCGCGCGCCTACCCTCTGGGAATTTCGAATTGGACCAGTTGTTTGCGAGCAGTTCTGAGGCGGGGATCGCTGAGGGACGAATGGTAGAGACACTCAGTAGTCGCGCGGAGCTCTCGGGGCAAATGCGCACCGAACTCCCACGTCATGTTGCCCTTCAGCTGGCAGAGGTTGCCAGGAAAATGCCGGACCGACCGGTTGAACTTACGCTGAGCCCCGAGGAACTTGGGAAGCTGCGCCTGACCTTTTCCGGTGACCTGTCTGCAATGACAATTGCGGTCAACGTAGAGCGCCCGGAAACGCTCGATCTGATGCGGCGTCATATCGACCTGCTTGCCCAGGAAATGCGTGACATTGGATATGGAGAGGTCACCTTTTCCTTCACGCAATCCGGGGCGGGCGGCAAGGAAGGTGGGCAGTCATTTTCTGATCACGCCCCCAGCTCCTCTGGGGATGCAACTGATAATGGCCACGTGCCTGACAAAGCTGAGCCGGTGCTTCTGAATGTGATGACCCGCTCTGGAATTGATATTAGACTATAAGGATATCAGATGGTTACGACTGCAACCAACCCGACTTTACCCTCCTCCCTCACCGCGCCACCCGCCTCTCCCAGTGAGGTCAAAACCGATGAAAATGCGTCCGCAGCGCTGTCTTCGGATTTTGAGACATTCCTGACGATGATGACGGTTCAGATGGAAAACCAGGACCCGCTGAACCCGATGGACTCAACGGAATTTGCCATGCAGCTTGCGACATTTTCAGGCGTCGAGCAGCAGGTGAGGGGCAACAGTTTGCTGGAAGGAATGACCGCACGGCTTGATCTGATGGGAATGACGGATGTCGCGGGCTGGGTTGGCATGGAGGCGCGGGTGAGCGCACCTGCCAGTTTTGATGGTACCCCGGTGACCTTGTCGCCCAAACCACCGTCCACCGCGGACCAGACCTATCTGATTGTAAAGGATGCAGAGGGAAGCGTGGTTCAGAAAACCGATATTCCCGTATCCAGTGATCAGATCGAGTGGGCAGGAGTGGACACATCCGGCCAGCCATTTGCAAATGGGACCTATTCGTTTGAGCTTGAAAGCTGGAGCGAGGGCAAACTTATTGATGCAACGCCAGTAGAGGTCTACGCGAGGGTTGTGGAAACCCGGCAGGAAGATGGTGAACTCAAGCTGGTTCTCGAAAGTGGCGACAAAGTGTCTGCCGATAAGGTAACTGCGCTACGCGAAGCGTCGGACAGCTAGCCCCCCCGGAAAACCGGGCGTTCAGAGTTGCTTTTGCTTCAAAATTGTACGGTCAGGCCATCATATAAGTGATGACAGCCAGACCGCGACAAGCGCAATTCCACCACCAAGGCTGACATAGGCCATCGCCCTCATTGGTCGCGCTGGCGCCGCTTCTGGCAAGGGCGCGGATTGCCGGATCAGTGCCGCTTCGGCCAGTTCGGGCAGGCGCGGCCCAAACCGCGACAGGACGCGTGCGGTTCGAAGCAGGTCGCGGGCGAGTGCTTTGGGACCGATTGACGCCTTGATGTAATCTTCGACGACGGGACGGGCGACCTGCCAGATGTTGATATGTGGGTCAAGTGAGCGCGCGACCCCTTCGACCACAACCATCGTCCGTTGCAGCAAGATTAGCTCCGTGCGGGTCTGCATGCCAAATTTCTCTGTGACCTCAAAGAGGTAAGAGAGGAGTTTGGCCATCGAGATCTGCGTTGCATCCATATCTGCAATTGGTTCACCAACGGCGCGGAGGGCCTGTGCGAATTCCACCACATCCCGATCTGCGGGCACATAGCCGGCTTCGAAATGCACCTCAGCCACGCGGGTGTAATTGCGGGTGATGAAGCCGTAGAGGATTTCGGCATAGACCCGCCGGGTATATTCGTCGATCCGTCCCATAATGCCAAAATCAATGGCAACGATGTCTCCGTTTTCGGCGAATTTCAGGTTGCCCTGATGCATATCCCCATGAAACAGCCCGTCCCGAAGGGCATGGCTGAGAAACAGCTGCAGCACCCGTTCACCCAGATCGGTCATATTCAGGCCTGATGCCCGAATACTGTCCAGATCATTGGCGGGAATGCCTTCGGCCCACCCCAGTGTCATCACGGAGCGCCCGGTCAGCGCCCAATTGACATGAGGAACCTCAAAGCCCTGATCTTTTTGGGTATTTTCCGCAAACTCGCTGGCGGAAGCCCCCTCCAGGCGCAGGTCAAGCTCCCCCATCACCACGCCTTCGAAATGTTCCACCACATCGGTCGGGCGTAAACGCCGGGTTGAGGGCAGGAGCCATTCGATCATCCGCGCAGAGAAGTGGAACGCGTCGATATCGGTGCGGAAGGCCCGCAGGATGCCGGGGCGCAGAACCTTGACGGCCACTTCCTGGCCATTTGCGGCAAGGCGGGCGCGGTGGACCTGCGCGATGGAGGCGGCGGCAACCGGTTCGGAGAACTCGGAAAAGACCTCGTCCACCTTGATCCCCAACTCGTCCTCAACCATGTCACGCGCCACATCAAGCGGGAAGGGAGGCAGCTTGTCCTGCAGGTATTTCAACTGGTCAGCGAGGTTAGACCCAACCACGTCCGGGCGTGTCGACAGGATTTGTCCGAATTTGATATAGGCCGGTCCCAGCGCGGTAATGGCGCGGGTGACAGGGGGCAGGGATGTGTCACCTTTCTTGCCCAGCCACGCAAAGGGAAAGCCAATGACCCGAGCGGCCACCCGCAGGGCAGGCGGTGCGTTCATCGCATCCAGAACGACACCCATGGCGCCGGTGCGCTGAAAGGTGGCGCCGGTGCGGATCAGGCGCCAGATATTGTGCGGTCCACGCATGTCAGATCTTCCATCCCGAATGCAGGGCTGCAATCCCCAAGGACAGGTTGCGATATTTCACATTCTCGAAACCGGCGTCCCGGATCATTCCGGCAAATGTATCTTGATCCGGGAATTTTCTAATGGATTCAACAAGGTATTGATAGCTGTCATAGTCGTCTGCGATCAGCTTGCCCATCCGGGGGATCACGTTGAAGGAATAGAGGTCGTAGAGTTTTTGCAATCCGTCATTGGGCAGTTGGCTAAACTCCAGCACCATAAGGCGCCCGCCGGGTTTGAGCACCCGATAGGCCTCTTTCAACGCGTCGGGGATACGGGTCACGTTGCGGATGCCAAAGCTGATCGTGTAGCGATCAAAGCTGTTATCCTCGAACGGCAATTGCATCGCGTCGCCAACCACCCAGTCAAGCCGGTTCGCCATATTGCCGGCTTCTGCGCGCTGGCGTCCTTCGATCAGCATGGATTCTGTCATGTCCAGCACGACAGAGGATGTGCCTTCCGCGCGGTTCAAGAACCGAAAGGAAATGTCGCCCGTGCCACCGGCCACATCAAGCAGGCGCTGCCCGGGACGGGGGGCCAGCCAGTCCATCATCGCGTCTTTCCAGAGGCGGTGAATGCCGACGGACATGACGTCGTTCATGATGTCGTATTTCGAGGCCACATTTGTGAAAACACCATGGACCATCCCGGCCTTCTGGTCTTCGTCTACGGTTTTGAACCCGAAATGCGTGGTTTTCTTGCTGTTCGATGTCATCGGCACTTGCCTTAAATTGTCTCTGCTCCCTTATAGTCAGATATGTCCCGGATACAATTGCGGTTGAGGCTGGAAACGGAACATGCGTCAGGTTGTCATTTCCTTTTTGCTCTTGCTGATGGCGGGGGGCGTGTTTTTCGGGCTGGCCCATTTCGGCGGGACCTATCTTCGCGAGCACCCCAACACCCTGCCCCCTGCCCTGGCCTTTCTTCAGCCCGGAAATCCCTGGTCCGAGAATATCCTGAAATTATTGGGCACGCTTCTTCTTGCGCCAACCCTGCCTTATTTTTTGGTATCGGTGGCCCGGCTCGGCGGGGATGAGGGGCGGCATGATCCGTTTGAGGGGGTCACCACGCTTCGGCTCAAATCCGGGTTTCTTTTCCTTTTCGTTCCGGCAAGCGGCGCTCTGTCTGCCCTGTTCATCTTTGTTGCACTGGAGGGGGATCAGCTTGGTCTGTCGCTTTTCATGGCGGCGTTCGGGCTGTTCTTCGGGCTGATGTGCCTTTGGATGATCGTCGCTTTTGTGTCCTATGACCGCGAGGGGCTGATCAATACGCACTGGAGTTTTCGCAGGAAGCGATATGCCTGGAATGATCTGGTGGACGTTGGCTATAACCGGGAAGCGATGCAATATGAGCTTCATTTTGGTGAGGCCGGCAAGGCAAAGATCTCCTCCTTTTATACCGGGATGGAGGCATTGATAGAGCGGGCCAATGAAGAGCTGTCTGAGAACTGGAATGCGTATGAGTGAGAGGTCCCATGCCTGAACTGCCCGAAGTTGAAACCGTGCGTCGCGGTCTTGCCCCGGTGATGGAGGGCGTGCGGATTGCCCGGGCAGAGGTGCGGCGTGACGGGTTGCGCTGGCCGTTCCCGGATCGGATGGCTGACCGGTTGACCGGGGCGCAGGTGCGCCATCTTGGGCGTCGGTCGAAATACCTGCTGCTGGACCTCGATACTGATGAAACCCTGATCGTGCATCTGGGCATGTCCGGGCGGATGCTGATTTCGGGTCATCGTCTGGGCAAGTTTCACCACACCCACCCGGCGCCGGAAAAGCATGACCATGTCGTGTTTGATATGGAGAACGGCGCGCGGGTGACCTTTAACGATCCGCGTCGCTTCGGGGCGATGGATCTATGCCCCACGGCGGGTCTTGCGGCGCATAAGCTGATCCGCGTCCTGGGTCCGGAGCCCCTTGGCAATGATTTTGATGAAACCTATCTGGCCGCCAGGCTTGCCGGTAAAAACACGGCCATCAAGACCGCGCTTCTGGATCAGGGAATACTCGCAGGGCTTGGCAATATCTATGTCTGCGAGGTGCTGTTTCGGGCGGGGATCCATCCGACTCGAAAGGCAGGTCAGATTGCCGCCAAACGGGTGGCGGGATTGGTGCCGATCATCCGTGATGTGTTGACTGAGGCGATCAAAAGCGGTGGATCTTCGCTGAAGGATTACCGTCAGACGGATGGTGATCTGGGGTATTTTCAACACAGTTTTCAGGTCTACGGACGGGAAAACGAACCCTGCGTCACACCTGATTGCAAAGGGAAAATTGCCCGAATCGTGCAGGGGGGACGATCAAGCTTCTATTGTGGGCAATGTCAAAGATAGCTTGATCGAGGGGGAATGCCCGCGTAGGACTCCCCCTCGACCACCACTGGTCAGGGACGACCAAAACGGGACTAAGGCAGGGGAACCATGGCCTATAAGAATATTATCGTCGAAATCGAAGACCACGTATCGCTGATCCGGCTGAACCGCCCGGATGCGATGAATGCTCTCAATCTCGAGCTGTTGGGCGAGCTGGGCGAAGCGCTGGCAGAGGCGCAGGAAAATGACAAGGTGCGCTGCATCGTGATCACGGGGTCGGAAAAGGCATTCGCCGCCGGGGCCGATATCAAGATGATGGCTGAGAAGAGCTTTGTGGATGTGTTCGCCGGGGATCTGTTCACCCCCGAAGAGGCCGCGATCATGCGGATCCGCAAACCGATTATCGCCGCCGTGTCAGGCTATGCGCTGGGCGGTGGATGCGAGTTGGCGATGATGTGTGATTTCATCATCGCGTCCGAAACTGCCAAATTTGGCCAGCCCGAAGTGAACCTCGGCGTGATGGCCGGGATGGGCGGCACACAGCGTCTGACCAAGCTGGTGGGGCGTGCCAAGGCGATGGATATGAACCTGACCGGGCGTTTCATGGATGCAGATGAGGCAGAGCGGTCAGGGCTGGTCAGCCGCGTGGTGCCCTCGAAAGATCTGATGAAAGAGGCGATGGGGGCCGCTGCGAAGATTGCCGAGAAATCCATGGTCACCGTGATGGCGATCAAGGAGGCGGTCAATCGCGCTGAACAGCTGCCACTGGCCGAAGGGGTGCTGTTTGAACGCCGCCTGTTCCACTCGCTGTTTGCCACCGAAGATCAGAAAGAAGGCATGGCTGCTTTCGTTGAGAAGCGCGAACCGCAATTCCGCGACAAGTAAGCCTTGAAACCAAGAAAATGGGGTTCCCTTTCCGGGCGAAATGCCCTAAAGGGGGCCGCAATATATGCGTGTGAGGCCCGCTTTGGCCAGAATCACCGGTTCTGAACCCGGCGGGTGCTGATGCGCAGTCCACTTATGTGGCATTGAAACGAAACACCCGACGAAGGGATCAGACATATGGCAAATTCGCCCCAAGCTAAAAAACGCGCCCGCCAGAACGAGCGTCGTTTCGCTGTGAACAAAGCGCGTCGTTCGCGCATCCGCACCTATCTGCGTAAAGTTGAAGAAGCCATCGCCTCGGGCGATCAGGCCGCTGCTGCCGCTGCTCTGAAGCAGGCTCAGCCGGAACTGATGCGCGGTGTGACCAAAGGCGTTCTGCACAAAAACACTGTTGCGCGCAAAATGTCGCGCCTGTCGGCACGTGTGAAAGCGCTGGGCTGATTGCCCTCAGCAGGCCGGATTTGATTGGTCTGTGATAAAATTGTCAGCCTCTGATGTTAGGGCTGAAACATGAGATGAGCGTGCCAAATAGGCGCGCTCATTTGCGTTTTTCAGGACGCCTGTCATGGGCATCAAAACCGGGTCCGGGATTCGTTTTCGGAAAGACAGAGTCAAGGGTGAAGTTCTGTTGCGCGCCCTGCGGTGCAGTTGCTAGCTTATCTCCAGCGATTCACGTCGCTGACTTGGGACAATGATGACTTGGGACAAAAAGCCGTTATTTTTTATTGGCTTAGCCCAATCCACAATCGAGTGGGAAGAGAATCCCCCTCGCGAATGTAGCGCGGAACCCCTGTCTAGGGGGACAGGTTTCGTGTTGCCTGATGATCGGTTTCACCACCCTTGCCTGAGGGGATGAATGCATCATCTGTCATGTCTCTTAACATGCCCCGTTCGGGGTCGCACACGCCGCACCTTCCATGGTCGGACGTGGGTGGGTTTTGTTTGCGCTTTCCGCCTTTCGGGCTGGATCCAGCGCAGGTCAGGGCCAGGGTCAGCTTATGTTCGGGACCGAGGGAAGGGGCGGTTTCGGAATACGTGCATGTCGTCGGTTCCGGTGCTGTGGCAGGCGCCAGGTGGTAAGTGAATGATGATCTGAGACAGGCTGCTTGCGACAGTCGAGAAAAAAAGAAAATGGGTCGAAGTGAC
>NZ_CP080773.1:0-214050 GCF_025137635.1 Aliiroseovarius crassostreae
ATGAAGCGAAACCTGATTGCCGGTGAATGGCTGGATGGCGTGGATGCCGTTCCAAATCTCAACCCCGCCGACCTGTCGGATGTGATTGGCACCTATGCCCATGCGTCCGTTGAACAGGTCAATGACGCGGTGGCGGCGGCCAATGCGGCGCTTCCGGCCTGGGCGAATGCCTCGCCGCAACTGCGCTCGGACCTGCTTGAGGCCGTGGCGGGGGCGCTGCTTGCCCGCAAGGATGAGATCGGCACGATCCTGGCCCGGGAAGAGGGAAAGACGCTGGCGGAGGCGATCGGTGAAACCGTCCGCGCGGCGCAGATCTTTCGCTTTTTTGCCGGAGAGGCGATCCGTGTGACCGGGGATGCGGTTGCCTCGGTGCGCCCGGATGTGGATGTGGAAGTGTCGCGCGAACCGGTGGGGGTTGTGGGCCTGATCACGCCCTGGAACTTCCCGATTGCGATCCCCGCGTGGAAAATCGCCCCGGCGCTGGCCTATGGCAATGCGGTGGTGTTCAAACCCGCGGACCTGACGCCGGGATCGGCGCATTTGCTGGCCGAGATCCTGCACGAGGCCGGTGTGCCCGCGGGCATCTTCAACCTGGTGATGGGGCGCGGATCTGTTGTCGGGCAGGCCATCGTGGATCATCCCGGCGTCACCGCGATCAGCTTTACCGGGTCGGTGCCGGTGGGGCGCAACATGGCTGTGGACGCTGCGCGCGGCATGAAAAAGCTGCAGATGGAAATGGGGGGCAAGAACCCGATGGTGATCCTGGACGATGCCGAGATGGACATTGCCGTCTCGACCGTCCTCAATGGCGCCTTCTTCTCAACCGGCCAGCGCTGCACCGCGTCCTCGCGCATCATCGTGCAGGCGGGCATCCATGACGCGTTTGTGGAGCGGCTTGCGGCGGAAATGCAGGCGCTCACCGTGGGCAACCCGCTGGATGTGGCCACGCAGATCGGCCCGGTTGTGTCCGAAAACCAGCTGAACGGCAATCTGGGTTATGTGGATCTGGCCCGCTCCGAAGGGGCCGAGGTGATCGGCGGGGAACGCCTCAATCGCGACACCGAAGGCTTCTTCCAGGCGCCGGCCATGTTCGTCGGGGCCACCAACCAGATGCGCAGTTCACGCGAAGAAATCTTCGGCCCCTGCGCCTCGATCATCAAGGTCGCCGATTTCGACGAGGCGCTGGCCACCGCAAATGACACCGAATTTGGCCTCTCCGCAGGGATCTGCACCGCAAGCCTGAAACATGCCCGCAGCTTCAAACACAACGCACAGGCCGGTATGGTCATGGTCAACCTCCCAACCGCAGGCGTCGATTACCACGTCCCATTCGGCGGCACAAAAGCCTCTAGCTATGGTGCAAGAGAACAGGGTAAATACGCCGCAGAATTCTACTCAAACGTCAAAACTAAATACTGCTGCGCGGGGTAAACCCTTTGACACGTGGCAGGTTTCGGGCCGTGGGGCCTGCTGTTTGGCGTATATGAAAGGATTTGCCGGGTCACGCGGGCCCGGCGGATCTGTTTGTGCGGTGTTGGCGGCGGTCAGGGCACCATGCAAAGCTGCACAAGTTCGAGCAGCGATTTGACCCCCATTTTCTGCATGAGACGGGCACGGTGGATGTCCACGGTGCGGGGGCTGATTTCCAGCGCGGCGCCGATTTCCTTGCTGGAGACACGGGCCGGGTTGGTCAGGATGTGATCCAGCACATCGCGTTCGCGCGCGGTCAGGTCGGCCAGTTTCAGGTCCAGTTTCTGGCGCTGGCGCTGTTCGTCCTGCAATTGCAGGCTCATCGCAAGGGCGGACTGGACCCGTTCCATCAACAGGTCAAGCGGAAAGGGTTTTTCGAGAAAATCCATCGCCCCGGCCTGCATGGCCCGCACCGATTCCGGGATGCCGCCATGTCCGGTGATAAAGATGATTGGCAGGATGACTTCGTCCGTGATGAGTTTTTCCTGAAGCGCCAGCCCATCCATTTCGGGCAGGCCGTAATCGAGAATGAGGCAGCTTTGCCGGGTTTTGTCGAACGCGTTCAGGAACTCTTTGGCATCGGCGAACGCCTCAATCTGAAAACCGCGCTTGCTGAGCGACCGGGTCAGGGCGGCCCGCACATCGTCGTCATCATCGACAAGATAGACCAGGGGGGCAGGATCAGTCATGTGCAGTCTCTTCCGTTCCGGGGCTGGTTTGCAGGGTAAAGCAGAACCGTGCGCCGCCTTGCGAGGGGGTTTCGTGCCAGATTGTTCCACCATGGGCCTCGATGATCGAGCGCGAGATGGACAGGCCCAGCCCCATGCCCCCCGACTTTATTGTATCAAACTTGCGAAACAACTCGAAATCTGCGGGAATGCCCGGCCCGTTGTCCTGAACACAGGTCTGCACTTCGCCTTTCTTGAAAGAGAGCGAAACGGTGATCTTTGCATGGGGATCTGCATCCTTGGCCAGTGCGTCAATCGCATTGCGCAGAAGGTTGACCAGAACCTGCGCAACCTGGGTGCGGTTTCCGGTTGCGTTCAGAGGTTTGTCAGATTGCCCCCCTGGCGCAAATTCGATCTGGATTGAGCGCGCGCGCGCTTCCCCCTCGACCAGTTTGATGGTCTGGCTGCAAAGGGCGACCATGTCAAACGGCACCATGCGGCCGCGATCCTTGCGGACCAGGTCGCGCAGCCCGCGAATGATGTCCCCCGCCCGATGTGCCTGTCGTTCGATATCCGCGCTGATCTGCCTGACCTCCTCCGTGTCGCCCCCCAACTCGCTCAGCGCCAGATGCAGGGCGTCGGCATTATAGGCGATGGCGCTCAGCGGCTGGTTCAGTTCATGCGCCATGCCCGTTGCCATTTCGCCCATCAGGTTGACCCGCGAAAGATGGGTCATTTCCCGGCTCAGCTGCTGGGTCAGGGCGGCGGATTTCTTTTGCGCGTTCACATCATCGAAGATGGCGACCGCGTGGTCTGGCTGGCCAAATTCATCAAGGATGAGGATGGCGTTTACCCGCAGCCATGTGGTTGATCCATCGGGAAGCGAAAAGCAGATATCTTCAATGAATTCCGTGTCTTCACTCAGGATGGACGAGAAGTTTTCAAGCGGGGTGTTTCCCTCTTGTGGGGCAAATTGATAAAGTGACATCGTGACGAGCTGGGTGGTGCTGACCCCGAGCAGGTCTGCAAGCTGATCATTGACACGCAGGAAGTTGCCGGAGATCGGTTCGATCTGCGCCATGCCGCGAGAGGTCAGTTCAAACGTGCGCCCATAGGCGGCTTCATATCTTTGCCGGGTGCGAATTTCGCGCACCAGCATTTCGCCCGTGCCCTCAAGCTCTGTATACGGGCTATGCAACCCGTCATCGAGGCTGGCCCCACCACGGGTGGCCTGTTTGGTGTCTTTGACAAAGGTGCGCAGGGGGCGGTTGATCCAGTCCGCAAGCCGCAGCCCGACCAGCCCGGTCAGGACTGCAACAAGGCCCGCCACCCAGATCCAGCGGATCCGGTCCTTGGTGATTTCACCGATGAAGGCCTCGACTGGTGCATAGATCCCGACAGTCCAGGTCAGGTTGGGTTCGGGGATTGGCATCAGCAGAGAGACAAAGCGCTTTCCCTGCAATTCCAGCTCGCGGGCGGAGGTGGAGGTGGCATCATCCGACAGGAACAAAAGTTTGCCAAAGGCGGCTTTGGCGACCTCGTCAGTGATCTGGTTCACCATGGTCAGGGTTGGGTGATTCATGTCCGAATCATTGCTGATCAGAACCAGTTCGGGGTGGGCCACAACCTCTCCGTTCCGGTTCATGATGATCGCAGCCCCGCCCTTATCCGCCCAAAGTTCGGCCAGAAACCCGGAAATTGCGTTGATGTCGATGTCGATGCCCAGCACGCCCAGCAAGGTTCCGTCCTCGGACAGGACCGGGGCGGCATAGGTGATGCCGGGCTGTCTGGTGGTGAAATAGATATAGGGATCTGTCCAGATGCTGCCCTGTGTGGCCTTGGCCTGAGTGAACCAGGGGCGGGTGCGGGCCTCGTAGGTGTCGTTGTCATCATAAGCGGCGCCCAGGATCTCGAACTGATCGTTGCGCCAGACATAATGCGCGGGATGGGCGGGGCTGCTTTGATCGAAGGGTTCAATGATCTTGGTGCGGAAACGGCCCTCGGTCTCGCTGCGCATGACATAGACAAACCGCCCGTTCGGTTCAGCGAAATAAAACCCCGAGATCTGGGGGGCGACCAGCAATTGCTGGAACAAATGGCTTTCCAGCAGGGCGTCATCAGTTGTGTCCAGAACGCGGTTTTCGGCCAGGCGACGGGTGACATCCAGGCTCTGGCGGGCAGGGGCAAGAAAGCTGCGCACCTGACTGACCACGGTTTCGCCCGCTTCGCCCAGCAACGCGTGTGACTGGCGCAGCAAGGCACGTTCAGAGCTGAGAAAGGTGAAGAAAATGATTGCCGACACGGCGATGAACTGCAGCCCGACCAGGGCCACGGCCAGAACCAGTCTTAAAGAGTACCGCCGTCGTTCCATATCATTTTTTTCCCAGCCAGAACCAGCTTGGCCACCTTTTCATGACTGTTCCGCTTAGCACCATAAGTAATGATACGTATAGACGACGAACATCAAGAAGCGCTTTCACATAGGGACACTCTTTCTTTGCGGCTCCTCCCGATCCAAAGCGCGGGATGTGGTCGCCATGGGGTCGTTTTGGACGAACACAAACACGTAAGAACAAACACTCGACAGGAGATTTCGAAATGTTCCAGAAGCTGAAAATCGCGGCATATGGTCTTGCCGCAGCGGGCGTCATGGCCCCGGCTGCGATGGCCGAAGAATTCATCACCATCGGCACCGGCGGTGTGACCGGTGTTTATTATCCCACCGGTGGCGCGATCTGCCGTCTGGTGAACAAGGGCCGTCGCGACCACGGTGTGCGCTGCTCGGTCGAATCGACCGGTGGGTCGGTTTACAACATCAACACCATCCGCGAGGGTGAGCTGGAATTCGGCGTGGCCCAGTCCGACTGGCAGTATCACGCCTTTAACGGCACCTCGAAATTCGAAGAGGCCGGCCCGTTCGAAGGCCTGCGCGCCGTGTTCTCGGTGCACCCGGAACCCTTTACCGTGGTGGCCCGTGCCGACAGCGGCATCAAGACCTTTGATGACCTCAAGGGCAAGCGCGTCAACATCGGCAACCCCGGTTCCGGTCAGCGCGGCACGATGGAAGTGCTGATGGAAGCCAAAGGCTGGACCACGGGTGATTTCGCCCTGGCCACCGAGCTGAAGGCCTCTGAACAATCTGCCGCTCTGTGTGACAACCAGATTGATGCCATGGTTTACACCGTTGGCCACCCCTCGGGGTCGATCCAGGAAGCCACCACCGCCTGCGACAGTGTGCTGGTGGAAGTGTCTGGTGATGACGTTGCCAAGCTGATCGAAGACAACTCCTTCTATCGTTCGGCCACCATTCCGGGTGGCATGTATCGCGGCAATGACGCGGACACCGCGACCTTTGGTGTGGGCGCGACCTTTGTCAGCTCGGACAAAGTGTCGGAAGAGGTGGTTTACACCCTCGTGAAGTCGGTCTTTGAAAACATTGAAGACTTCAAGGGCCTGCACCCGGCTTTTGCCAATCTCGATCCGAAAGAGATGGCCTCTGCCGGTCTGTCTGCCCCGCTGCATCCGGGTGCCGAGAAATACTACCGCGAAGCCGGTATCATCGAATAAGCCACAAAAACTGGGCCGGGGACTTCCCGGCCCTTTCCCCCTTATGGGGCCATAAAAAGTTGGAAATTACCAATTTCAAACGGGGAGAAGGTTCATGGCTGACAGTGAAAATCGCGCACTGAGCGAAGAAGAGCTGCAGGAACTGGTTGCTGCCAGTGACAGCGGTGCGCGCGCACCAATTGGCTGGGTTGGCACAATGATTGCCGTTGTGGCGCTGATCTGGTCGGTTTTTCAGGTGCTGCTGGCATCGCCGATTTCAAACTACGTGCTGAGTGGTGATCTGATCAACAACTCACGGCAGATCCATCTGGCCTTTGCCATTTTCCTGGCTGCCATGGCCTACCCTCTGTTCAAATCCTCGCCCCGTGACAAGATCCCGTGGTATGACTGGATCCTCGGGCTGGGGGGCGCCTTCCTGGCCATGTATGGCTATGTCTTCTACGACAAGATTGTCGGAAATGGCGGGCTGGCGGATACATCAGACGCTTATTTCGCCCTTGCGGGTCTGGTGTTCCTGTTCATCGCCGCCTACCGCACGCTTGGCCCGGTGATGGTTGCACTGGCGATCGTGTTCCTGTTTTACGTCTTTTTCGGGTCATCCGAAGTGGTTCCCGACCAGATCCGCTGGGCCGGGGCGTCTTTGCGCAAGGCGATGAGCCATATGTGGATCACGTCGGAAGGGGTCTTTGGCATCGCGCTTGGCGTGTCGACAAAATTCGTGTTCCTGTTTGTCCTCTTTGGGGCCCTGCTGGATAAGGCCGGGGCTGGCAACTACTTCATCAAGATGGCGTTTGGCGCGTTGGGTCACCTGCGTGGCGGACCGGCAAAAGCGGCCGTTGTTGGCTCGGCGGCCACCGGCCTGATCTCAGGCTCGTCCATCGCCAACGTGGTGACCACCGGCACCTTCACCATTCCGCTGATGAAACGCGTGGGGTTCACCGCTGAAAAGGCCGGATCGGTTGAAGTGGCCTCCTCGGTGAATGGCCAGATCATGCCGCCGGTGATGGGGGCTGCGGCCTTCCTGATGGTGGAATATGTCGGCATCTCTTATGTCGAGGTGATCACCCACGCCTTCCTGCCCGCCGTGATCTCCTACATCGCGCTGGTCTATATCGTTCACCTGGAAGCGGTGAAAAACAACATGCCGACGATTGGCAACAAGGTGGTGTCGATGGGCAAAACCATTGGCGGCATGTTTGCCTTTTTCGCGGGGTTTGCCGGGCTGTGCTATCTGACGCAATTCCCGGTCCGGCTGATCGTGGCCATGGTGCCCGCCGGGTCCGGTTGGATCCTCGCAGCCCTGCTGCTGGCGATCTATATCGCCCTCATCTACCTTGCCGCGCAGACCGATGATCTGGAGCCGGATGATCCCAATGCCGAGGTGGTCGAACTGCCTGACGTGGCCCAGATCTACAAATCCGGTCTTTACTATCTGCTGCCGATCATCGTGCTGGTCTATTTCCTGATGATCGAGCGTAAATCGCCGGGTCTGTCGGCCTTCTGGGCCACGCTGCTGCTCTTTGCGATCTTGCTTACGCAAAAATCGCTGAAGGCATTTTTCCGCGGCGAAAGCGACCCGATGGGCCGCCTGCGCGAAGGGGTGACCGATTGGGTTGAAGGCATGATTGATGGCGCGCGCAACATGATCGGGATCGGTCTGGCTACCGCCACCGCCGGGATCATCGTCGGCACCGTATCGCTGACCGGGATCGGTCAGGTGATGGCCGATTTTGTTGAGTTCCTTTCGGGCGGCAACCTGATCCTGATGCTGGTCTTCGTGGCGATCCTGTCGCTGATCCTTGGCATGGGCCTGCCGACCACGGCGAACTATATCGTGGTCAGCTCGCTGATGGTGGGGGTTGTGGTGGAGCTGGGCGCGCAATCGGGCCTGATTGTGCCGCTCATCGCAGTGCACCTCTTCGTCTTTTACTTCGGGATCATGGCGGATGTGACGCCGCCCGTGGGTCTGGCGAGTTTTGCCGCCGCCGCCGTGTCGGGCGGGGATGCGATCCGCACCGGTTTCACGGCGTTCTTCTACAGCCTGCGCACCGTGGCCCTGCCGTTTGTGTTCATTTTCAACACCGACCTTCTGTTGATTGACGTGACATGGATGCAGGGGATCATCGTCTTTATCATTGCCACGATCGGGATCCTTGTGTTCACCGCGGGCACGATGGGCTTTTTCCTGACCCGGTCGCGGATCTGGGAAACCGTGGCGCTCTTGGTTGTGGCCTTTGCCCTGTTCCGTCCGGGGTTCTTCATGGACCAGATCCAGCCGCCTTATGAAACCATCGAACCGGCTGGTTTTGTGCAGGCGCTGGAAGCGGCTGAGCCCGGCAGCACGTTGCGCACGGTGATTTCGGGACCGGATTTTGATACGCTTGCCGTCAAGGACCTGACCGTGCCGCTGATCGTGCCGGATGCCGAGGGGGCCGATGCCCGCCTGCAGGCGCTGGGGCTGATGCTGGTGCCGGAAGGAGAGGTGATGCGCCTGGATGAACCGGCCTTTGGAACCGAGCTTTCCAACCAGCTTGGCTCGTTTGACTTCTATGGCGATGATCCGGTGGCGATCACCCGGGTGCAGGCCGCAGCTGATCAGCTTCCGAAAGAGCTGATCTTCATCCCGGCGCTGATGCTGCTGGCATTGGTCGCGTTCCTGCAAACCGGACGCGCCCGCAAACTCGAAGCTCAAGGAGTGACGGCATGACCAAGACCATACTCTGCGCCGTGGACATCAACCGCCCGGAAGAGGACCGCAAGGTCCTGGAACGGGCCGCCAAACTGGCGGATATGGATGGGGCCCAGCTGGACATTATCACCGTGGTGCCCGATTTCGGGGCCAATATCGTGGGCGCCTATCTTCAGGACCACCATGTCTCGACCGCTCAGGACAAGGCCAAGAAACTGTTGCACGATATGTGCGAGGCAACGCTTGGGGCGGAGGTGAACGGCAGGACCCGGCATATCGTGGCAATTGGGTCGGTCTATGAAAAAGTGCTGCAGACCGCCGATCTGAACGCGGCAGACCTGATCGTGATCGGGGCGCATCGCCCTGATTTCAAGGATTACCTGCTGGGGCCAAACGCAGCCCGGATCGTGCGCCACTCTGATGCGTCGGTTTATGTGGTTCGTTGAACGAGTGCTATGTTGAAAAGCGGGCCCTTCGGGGCCCGTTTTGCTTTTGACCCTGCCACAGGTTCAGTCTCTCTTGTTCTGACACGCGGCTTTCGGCATCACTTTGCACGAAACGCGCGGAACCTGTTGATGTTGAGGGCGTTTCGAAATTACCCTTGTCTCAAATTAAAGCGTTTCGGGATAAACTTGACACACATGTTTATTCCGAAACGCCCACGACATTGATATCTCTTACCGCGTTTCGGTTTCCCCCTGTATCAGGTTAAAACCGAAATGCTTTAATTTTGCAATGCTTTAGGGTGAAGGTCAGATGAGTGATTTTGTTTTTCAATCGACATTTCAGAATGTCAATTTCAAGAAAGCCTGCAAGGCGCTGAGAAAAAGGCGCGGGCGGGCCAGTGGCTTTCTGGACGGATGGGGCGGGTTAATCTTGGGCACCTTGGCAATCGGCGTCGTGACAGGTCTGGTGTCCGGCGGGATCGGGGGCAATCTGGGCAATTCCCTTGCCTATGTGGTATTCTTTGGTGGACTGATTGGGCTTTTGACCTGGTATGGCCGGAGAGGTCAGAAGGCGATGCTGGAAGCACCGATACGATCTGGCATCACGCAGATCCGGCTGTCGCCCGATGGCTATGCGCTGGAGCATCCGGGGCATACAAGCCTGACCCGTTGGAGCCACGTCCCCGGAGTGATTGCGACGCCGCAAGCCCTTTTGATCCTGCATAGTGATTATGAATATTACCCGATTGAAGCCGCGGCGTTTCGGGATGCCGAAGAGATGCAGAAAGTGGCCGCGCAAATTCAGGAGTGGATTGCGGCAACCGCCCCGGCTGACCCGGAAACCGCCACATGAGCGACACGCACCCTCTCAGGCTGACGGTGGATCCAGAGCTGGCCGTGCGGGAGCTGCGACGGCTGCGACGTGGCGGATGGCGCAGCCCGGTGGACCATGTGCTGGTGGAAGCGCTTCGCAGTGTTCTGATCCTTGTTCCGGCGGGCCTGTGGGTTGCCGGGGGGATCAGCACGGAAAGCCTGCTTGGGTTCCTCGCTGGGTATCTTGCGGTGAGATGGTTTGACAAATACCTCAAGCCCCGAATGTTGCACCGTCTGGGCCCGGTTGAATGGCGCAAGAAACGCCCCGTCGAAGCTGAACTGGAATTTAGCGCCTCTGGTCTGAGGTCAATCGCGCCTGCGCAGGATATCCGGTTGGGGTGGAGCACGGTCCCGGTGACAAAGGTCGGAGACGGGATGGTTTTTCGGATCGGGCCGGAACTGTCGATCCCCGTGACAGACAAGATCCTGCCTGATGACTGGCCAATGTCGCGTTTCGAAGCCGCGATTATGGATTGGAAAACACAGGCGGCGCAGGACTGATGCGCACTGGCCTCCGGCGCGTGTTTTCCGGTGAAAGTTGAAACGCTTTACTGCGGTGCGTGATCTGCGGGCAGAGCTGCCAAGGGGGTGGCAAATGTGGATTGCCGGTTGGCCATGCGCTCCAGATTGACGATGGTCGAGAGCATGATGCGGTCATGGCTCCAGTCACCGGGGCGTTGCATCAGCAGCATGGTCATCACAACCGCGCTGATCAGGCAGCCGGTCAACACCATCCAGATCGGACCGTGGGTCTGCCCGAGGCCCTGTTCGGTGGCGGCGACGGCAAGGATCCGGTTGCGCAGGCTGGATCGGTTGCGGGTTTCGCGCCGGTCCACCAGGGCCACCGAGGGGGTGGTGCGGGCAAACAGTGCCGGTTCGCGGGCTGCTTTCGCACAGGCGCGGATCAAACATTCGCAATAGGCCCGTGCCTCCAGCCTGTGACGGGCGATCAGGGCCTGATCACAGGCATATTCGCGCAGCAGGCGCACCTGACGGCGCCAGAGGAAAAAGCAGGGGTTCCAGAAGGTGAGGGGGCGCAGAATTTCCAGCAGAAACTCGCATTCAACGTCGCGCTGGCGGAAATGCTGCAATTCATGTGCGACGGTCAGGCGCAGATCCCGGCTGTCTTGCAGAAGTGCGGTGGGCAGCACCACGTAGCGGGTGAACAGGCCGCGGGTGGAATAGGCCACCCGGCTGTGATCCGAGAGCAGAAGCCGGATCCGGCCGATGCGTTTGTAGGGGTGGGCGCGGCGCAGGCTGTGGCGCAGACGCAGGACAGACAGGATGACCTGCATGGCGACCAGCAACGTGCCGGTGGCGATCAGCGCGGTCAGGATCTGGGCCCAGAGGGTCTGGCCGGTGAGCACCTCGCGCACGAAATCCTCGCGCAGGCCCAGAAGCGTTTCGAACGTGCTGGCCGACATGTTCACATTGCCCTGCAGATATTGCGCAACCAGAAGATCCGACAGGTTGGGCGGGCGGTGCACGATCCATGTGGTCATGGCCAGCGCCAGAAAGGGGGTCAGCGCAAGGAACACGGTCAGCGCGTTCAGCAGGCGCAATTGCGGGCGAAAGGCCACATTCAGCGATGTCCGTGCAATGCCCCATCGCAACCCGAACCAGATCGCCGTCCCGGCGATGATCAGCAGGTTCAGATCAAGATAGGTGTTCAGCCAGGCATCAGGTGTCATTGTCCCCCAACCTTTCGTTCAGCAATGCGCGCATTTCCTGCAGCATGTCATCCGTCACGTCTTCATCATCCACCAGCCGCGCCACGAGGGCGGCAGGGGTGCCGTTGAAAAGCTTGCTCGAAAGGTTTTTTAGCGTGGTCTTTTGGTAATCCGCCTTGGGAATGGCCGGGGTATAGACCAGCGCCCGGTCCTTGCGGGCACTGACCAGAAACCCTTTTTCCGTCATGATTTTCAGGATGGTGGCCACCGAGGTATAGGCCCGTTCCTGCACCTTGTTCAGCTCGGCCAGGATCTCGTGCACCGTGCCCCCACCGGTTTCCCAGATGACGGTCATGAATTCGAGCTCTACTTCGGTCAGCAGCGAATTGTCCTGTTTCTTGCGTCGCATCGGGGGTCCCGGTCTGGATCAGATTTACGTTTGGGCAGCTTAACCACAGCTTTGGCAATTCCAAAACTAATTTTTTAGAAGATGCGTGGATTCGGGCGAATTTGGCACGATCAGACCTTCCAGAAGCAAAAGATCCCCCAGCCGATCGACAGGGCCAGCGGTGTCCAGAGCGGCATACCAACCAGGCCCAGCCAGGCCAGAAAGATGTAACTGGTGCCCAGAAGGGCGATGAACAACCGGTCCCCGCGGGTGGTGGTCAGGCGCAGCACGCCTTGGCGTTCATCCCCGCCCGGGTTGCGGATTTCAAGCACGATCAGCACGCCAATTGCGGTGAAAATCCCAATGAATACAAGTGCTGTGGGCCATGTCCAGGCCATCCATGAAAGCATCACACCCTCCCCATCGCGAAGCCCTTCGCGATGTAGTTGCGGACGAAATAGATCACGATTGCGCCCGGAATGATTGTCAATGTGCCAGCGGCGGCCAGGAGGCCCAGCTCATACCCTGCTGATGACGCGGTTTTGGTCATGGTGGCGGCAATCGGTTTGGCGGCCACGGCGGTCAGGGTTTTGGCGAGCAGAAGCTCGACCCAGGAAAACATGAAGGCAAAAAACGCGGCCACGCCAACCCCCGCCTTGATCGAGGGAATAAAGATCGTGACGAAAAAGCGCGGGAAGGAATAGCCGTCCACATAGGCGGTTTCATCCAGCTCCTTTGGGATCCCCCCCATGAACCCCTCGAGGATCCAGACGGCCAGCGGGATATTGAACAGGCAATGCGCCAGCGCCACGGCCAGATGGGTGTCAAACAGGCCCACGGCGGAATAAAGCTGAAAGAAGGGCAGGGCAAACACGGCCGCCGGGGCCATCCGGTTGGTCAACAGCCAGAAAAAGAGCTGCTTGTCGCCCAGAAAGCGGTAGCGTGAAAACGCGTAGGCCGCCGGCAGCGCCACCCCAACCGAAATCACCGTGTTGAGCGACACGTAGAGGATCGAGTTGATATAGCCCCAATACCAGGTCGGATCGGTAAAGATCGTGCGATAGCTGTCCAGCGTAAAGGTCTGGGGAAACAGCGAAAAGCCTGACAGGATCTCGTTTGTGGTCTTAAAGCTCATCGCCACCAGCCAATAGATCGGCAGCATCAGGAACAGGATATAGAGGATCGGGACAATGGATCGTTTCTTCATGGATCAAACCCTCAGTTCAGATCGTCTTTGGTCATCAGCGTGTAAAACAGCCAGCTGACCAGAAGGGTGATTGCGAAATAGATCAGGCTCATCGCGGCGGCCGGACCGAGGTCAAACTGACCCAGGGCGATTTTCACCAGATCAATGGACAGAAGCGTGGTTGAGTTGCCGGGGCCACCCCCGGTCAGCACAAACGGCTCGGTGTAGATGTTGAAACTGTCCATGAAGCGCAGAAGGATGGCGATGGTCAGCACGGTTTTCATCTTGGGCAGCTGAATGAAGCGAAACACCGACCAGTTCGACGCGCCGTCGATCTTTGCCGCCTGATAATAAGCATCCGGGATCGAGACGAGCCCCGCATAAGACAGAAGCACCACAAGCGAGGTCCAATGCCATACATCCATGGTCACAATTGTCACCCAGGCCGCCACCGGGTCCTGCGTCATGTCATAATGGATGCCAAGGACGTGGTTCAGGAAATAGCCCAGAAGTCCGATATCGGGCAGGGTAAAGATGTTCCACATCGCCCCCACGACGTTCCACGGAATAAGCATTGGCAGTGCCATCAGCACCAGACAGACCGGCACCCAGGCCCCTTTGCGTGGCATCGACAGCGCAATGGCAATGCCCAGGGGCACTTCGATCACAAGGATCAGGAAGGTGAACAGGAATTGCCGCCCAAGGGCTGCGTGAAACCGCTCTGACCGCAGGATTTGTTCAAACCAGTCAAGGCCTTGCCAGAAGAAAATATTGTCGCCAAACGTCTCCTGCACCGAATAGTTCACCACGGTCATCATCGGGATAAGCGCGTTGAAGGCGACCAGCAGCAGCACCGGCAGCACGAAGAACCATGCCTTTTGGTTTTCGGTTTTCATGTCTCAGCCCTCCTTCTCGGGGACGGGGGCGGCGGGCGAGGTTGCCACCCAGCCGTCGATGTAAAGCCGGGTCTGGCCGGGGGAGAAGTTGAGATGCACGGTGTCGCCTTTCGCCGGTGCCCCCCCTTCGGTGATTGCGTTGATGCGGTGATCTCCGACATGGCATTCGACCACCACATGGCGCCCCACATCCGACACTTTGGTCACAATGGCGGGCAGGCCGGTTGGGGCGATGGATACGAATTCCGGGCGGATGCCGATCTCGGTCCGGGCCCTTTGTCCGGTGCCGGTTGTGGGGGCGTTGCCGGTGATGGGGCCTTCCAGCGGGACCGCGTGACCTGCGAATATGGCGACGCCATCGGTGACCTCACAGGGCAGCACATTCATGCCGGGCGAGCCGATGAAATGGCCGACAAAGGTGTGGGCGGGGCGGTCAAACAGCTCAACCGGCGTGCCGATCTGCACGATCTCTCCGTCCTGCATCACCACGACCTGATCGGCAAAGGTCAGCGCCTCGGTCTGGTCATGGGTCACATAGATCATCGTCGCGCGCACGCGCTGATGCAGTTCCTTCAGTTTCGAGCGCAGCTTCCATTTCAGATGCGGGTCGATCACGGTGAGCGGTTCGTCGAACATCACCACATTCACATCTTCGCGCACCAGCCCGCGCCCCATTGAGATCTTCTGCTTGTTGTCCGGGCTAAGCCCCGCGGCCTTCTGGTCAAGCATGTCGGTGACCTCAAGCATCTCGGCAATCGCCATCACCCGCTCGTTCACCACCTGTTCATCCCGGCCACGATTGCGCAGCGGGAAGGCGAGGTTGTCGTAAACGCTCATCGTGTCGTAGATCACCGGGAACTGGAACACCTGCGCGATATTGCGCTGATCCGGTGGCAGGTCGGTGACATCGGCCCCGTCAAACAGGACCTTGCCTTCGGACGGGACCAGCAGCCCCGAGATAATGTTCAGAAGTGTCGATTTCCCGCAACCGGACGGGCCAAGCAGCGCATAGGCCCCGCCATCGCGCCAGTCGAGGTCGATTTCCTTCAATGCATAATCCGCGTCCGAAGACGGGGTCGGATGATAGGAATGACGCAGGTTGGAAAGAGTGATTTTAGCCATGTCTCACCTCACGCCACACGGGAACCATCAGGTGCAAAAACAAAGCACGCTGAGGGATCCATATAAAAATCATGGGGTTCGCCCACCTCATACGGGTGCACGCCCGATGAAAGCGAAACCCAGCTGCCTTGTCCCATTTCGAAATGGGCTGAGCTTTCAGAACCGGACAACTCCGTCACTTGCACATGGCCCTGCATCCGCACATTGGCGGTCTCAGAGGGCAGGGGCAGCACGTGATGCGGGCGAATGGCGATCGTGTAGGGGCCATCGTCAAGCGATGTGGCGGGGCCGGCCAGGGTCCAGCTTACCGCGCCCAGATGGGCCGCATCCCCACGCTTTTCGATATGCGCGGTATTGATCGGCGGGTCGGAGAACACGCGGGCGGCCTCCACATTCTCAGGGTTGCGATAGATCTCGGCGGTGGGGCCGAACTGGGTCACGCGCCCATCGCGCATCAGCGCGGTCTTCCCACCAAGCAAAAGCGCCTCTTCCGGTTCGGACGTGGCATAGACCACCACCGCGCCGCGCCCAGCAAAGAGGTCCGGCAGCTGGTCGCGCAGCTCTTCGCGCAATTTGTAGTCGAGGTTGGCAAGCGGTTCGTCCAGAAACACCGCCTTGGATTCCTTGGCAATGGCACGGGCCAGCGCGCAGCGTTGTTGCTGGCCGCCTGACAGTTCATGCGGGCGGCGATGCAGCATCGGGCGCAGTTGCAGGATGTCGGCGGCTTCTTCCACCCGGCCCTGGATCTCGGATTTCGCCATTCCAGCCACCTTGAGGGGCGAGGCGATGTTCTCATAGACCGTCATATGCGGGTAGTTGATGAAAAACTGGTGCACGAGGCTGATATTGCGCTTTTGCGTGCTGAGGCGGGTCACGTCCTGACCTTCCATCCTGATTGTGCCGCTGGCCAGCGGATCCAGCCCCGCCATCAGCTTGATCAGAGAGGTCTTGCCGGACCCGGTTGCGCCCAGAAGGACGTTGAAGTGACCGGGCTCCAGCACAAGGGAGGTTTCCTTGATATGCAGGTTCGCGCCCACGCGTTTGGTCACGTTTTGAAGTTCAAGTGTCATCGAAAGAGGGCTTTCCGGCGTCCCGCCGATTGCAAAATTGGCCAGCTGGCCCGTTGGGATAGGCCCCACCCGTGGGATGGTGGAGAGCGGGTGGGGCAGGGGGCGGGCGCAAGATGCGCGCCCGACCTAGGGGAGACCCCGCCTTATTGTGAGGACCAGCGGGCCACCAGTTCGTCATAGTTGACGGTCTGACCCTGCGGTTTCTCGTTTTCCAACGGCGGCTTGGCCCCTCCATTGGCATACCACCATTCGGCGTCCTTCTCTTCGTTCAGACGCGGGCCGCAACCGCCATAGATATTGGCCTGCTCGTCCGCGCGTTGCATCCGACCCATGGTGATGTCCATCTCCTCGGCCAGGCGATCCATTGCCTGCTGCGGCGTAAAGGCGCCCGAGTTCACGTCACCGATCTGTTGCCACCAGATCTGCGCGAGCTTCGGATAATCCGGCACGTTCACACCGGTCGGCGACCAGGCCACGCGGTCCGGCGAGCGGTAGAATTCCACCAGTCCACCCAGTTTCGGGGCCCGTTCGGTGAAGCTTGCATGGTTGACCGAACTGTCGCGGATGAAG
The DNA here is from genome assembly GCF_025137635.1 of Aliiroseovarius crassostreae. Lineage (NCBI taxonomy): Bacteria > Pseudomonadati > Pseudomonadota > Alphaproteobacteria > Rhodobacterales > Paracoccaceae > Aliiroseovarius > Aliiroseovarius crassostreae. The sequence continues at coordinate 16,616 of NZ_CP080773.1, forward strand.
GTCAGACCCACATGGGATTTCTTCACGTCCACGGTTTTCGACACGACAAACTGGGCGTAAAGCCAGGCGGCCTGTGCGCGGTCCGACGGGGTGGATTTCAGGAAGGTCCACGATCCCACATCCTGATAGCCAACCTTCTGGCCTTCTTCCCAATAGGGGCCATGCGGGCTGGGGGCCATGCGCCACAGCGGGTTGCCTTCGGCATCCACCGTATTGTTGCCCTCGGATTGTGGTTTCACCATGTCGGCGGTGAAGGCGGTGTACCAGAAGATCTGCTGGGCCACGTTACCCTGTGCCAGGGCGGGCAGTGACTGATAGAAGTCATAGCTCGCTGCACCCGGCGGGGCATAGTTTCGCAGCCACTCATCCCATTTACGGATCGCATAGACAGCGGCCGGTCCATTGGCGGCCCCGCCGCGGGTGACACTGGCCCCGGCCGGGTTACAGGACCCTGCCTCCATGCGGATGCCCCATTCGTCGATCGGCACCCCGTTGGGTTCGCCTTTCGATCCGGCGCCGGCCATCGACAGCCACGCATCGGTCATGCGCCAGCCCAGATCCGGCGCGCGCTTGCCGTAATCCATATGGCCGTAAATGGCGGTTCCGTCGATTTCCTTCACGTCTTTCGAGAAAAACTCGGCGATGTCTTCATAGGCTGACCAGTTGACCGGCACCCCCAGATCATAGCCGTATTTCTCTTTGAACTTTGCCTGCAGGTCCGGGTTGTCGAACCAATCCTTGCGGAACCAGTAGAGGTTGGCAAATTGCTGATCGGGCAGCTGGTAGAGGTCGCCATCCGGGCCGGTGGTGAACTGGGTGCCCATGAAGTCATCCAGATCCAGTGTCGGTGAGGTGGTTGTCGCCCAATCCCCGGCCATCTGGTCGGTCAGGTTATAGGCCAGCTGCAGGCGCGAATGGGTGCCGATCAGGTCGCTGTCATTCACATACCCATCATAGAGGTTGCGCTTTGTCTGCATCTGGGTCTGAACCGCCTGCACCACCTCACCTTCCCCCAGGATCTGGTGGTTCACTTTGATGCCGGTGATTTCCTCAAACGCCTTGGTCAGGACTTCGCTTTCATAGCTGTGCGTAGGGATACCTTCGGACAGGACATTGATTTCCATCCCCTTGAAGGGGGCGGCGGCCTGGATGAACCATTTCATCTCGGCCATCTGTTCATCTTTCGTCAGGACCGAGGGTTGAAACTCCTCATCGATCCATTTGGATGCGGCGGCCTCATCGGCATACCCCATCGATCCCGCGATCACGGCAGATACCGCAACCGCGGAGAAAAGATACTTGCGCATCTTTGCTCCTCCCATTGTTATTGAAGTCGGCAAGCACGTTGGCTTTTGACTTTCACTATGAATTCACAAGCCGGGGCTTTGTGTCAAACTAATTTTTTAGTAGATTCTAATCTATTGAAAATATGAACTAATTCCCTATGCCCCCGAAGGGGCAATGTCGGCGTCCGACCCCGGCCCACGCAAAATCCGCAGGGGAAACATTCCCCTTTCCGTTGCGGCAACAACCAGGGGTAGGGGCCATCAGGGGCATATTTCTTCTTGGATTGCGTCCCGCCCTGCGCTCATACTTGTCCCAACGACAAGCATGTATCTGGGAGGAAAATCATGCACAGAACCCTGAACCGGGTGGCCCTGGCTGCCCTGTCCCTTGCTTTTGCAACCGAGGCGATGGCCACTGACTGGAACGTATCCCTGTGGGGCAAGCGCCGGGCCTTTACCGAACATGTCGAGAAGCTGGCCGAGCTGGTCTCCGAGAAGACAAATGGCGAATTCACCCTGAATATCTCCTATGGTGGCCTGTCCAAGAACCGCGAGAATCTGGACGGGATTTCCATCGGTGCGTTCGAGATGGCACAGTTCTGCGCGGGGTATCATCGCGATAAGAACCCGTCGATCACGGTGCTGGAACTGCCGTTTCTTGGGGTAACGTCGCTGGAACAGGAAATTGCGCTGTCACAGGCGGTGTATCAGCACCCGGCGGCCGTGAAGGACCTGGCGCGGTGGGATGCCACCCTGCTGATGCCCTCTCCGTTGCCGCAATATAACCTGGTGGGTGTGGGGGATGCCCCCAAAACGCTGGCGGATTTCGAAGGGCTGAGCGTGCGGGCCACTGGCGGGATTGGCAAGGCGATGGAAACCATCGGCGCGGTGCCCACATCCATGTCCGCCACCGAGGTGCGTCAGGCCATGGATAGCGGCATCGTCAAGGCGGTCAGCTTTGCCCCCCATGCCCATATGTCTTTCGGCACCATCGAAAACGCCACCTGGTGGACCACAAACCTGAACCCCGGCACGGTGAATTGTCCGGTGGTGGTGAACACCCCCGCACTGGAAAGCCTGCCGGACGCACATCGCGAGGCGCTGTTGGGATCTGTGGACGAGGCGCTGGCCTATTACGTCGACAATTACAACAACAAGACCATGGTGGCCTGGGGGCCGGCGCTGGAAGAGCGGGGCATTGAGCAGGTGAGCTTCTCGGAGGCGGAGCTTGCGGCCTTCAAAGAGGCGGCCGCCGCCCCGGCCGCCAAGGCCTGGATCGAGGACAATACCGCGCGCGGTCTTCCTGCGCAGGAGCTTTACGACCTCGTGACCGGCATGATTGCGGAAGGCAGCTGATCCTGCCTGACCATTTCACCCCACCCCGAACATGCGGGTGGGGTGAATATTGATTTATATTCAACTAGATACAGGGTGACCCATGGCCGGATCCTCTCTTGTCCTGCGCGACAACAGCCTGCTTAGCCGGATTGATCAGCGTCTTTATCGCATCGAAGGGGCGCTGGCGCTGGTCAGCGGGCTGGCCGTGTTTTCGCTGATGATCCTTGCGGTGATTTCCGTCGGTGGGCGCAATGTGATGAACCAACCGGTGCCGGGCTATGTGGACTGGATCGAACAGGCGATGCCGCTGATTGCCTTCATGGGGATTGCGTTTACGCAGCGCGACGGCGGGCATATCCGCATGGACATGCTGGTTGGGGCGCTGAAAGGGCGGGTGCTTTACATGGCCGAGTTCGTGACCACGCTGATCATACTTGTGCTGATGCTATCGCTGGTCTGGGGCAGCTGGGCCCATTTTGATCGCAGCTTTGATCTGTCCGCACCGATGTGGAGTGCAGACAGCTCCATGGATATTTCGCTGCCGCTCTGGCCCGCCAAACTGCTTGCCCCCGTGGCGTTTGCGGTTCTTTGCCTGCGGCTGGTGCTGCAGCTTTGGGCCTATGGGCGGGCATTTATCACCGGGGCGACAGCCCCTGTTGCGGTGCCCCTGGTCGCGGATGCGGCCACGCAGGCGGCAATGGAGGCCGAGCATGTCTCGGGTCACGACAGGTAAGGGGCGGGCAGATGGAACCGATTGATATTGGGCTGATCGTCTCGGGCGGTCTTCTGGTCATGGTCGTGCTGGGGATGCGGGTGGCGTTTGCGGCGGCTGCGGCGGGCATGATCGGGTTGATCTGGATCTTCTGGGCCAAGTTTGGTTATGCGCCGGAGCGGTTTGGCAAGGCGCTGACCATTGCGGTGAAAACGGCGGGGCAGGTGCCGCATTCCAAGGTCTCTTCGCAGGCTTTGTCGCTGATCCCCACCTTTATCCTGATCGGATATCTGGCGTATTACGCGGGGCTGACCAGGGCCCTGTTCGAAGCTGCAAAACGCTGGCTGGCCTGGGTGCCCGGGGGGCTGGCGGTTTCAACCGTTTTTGCCACCGCAGGCTTTGCCGCCGTGTCAGGGGCATCGGTGGCCACGTCAGCCGTGTTTGCCCGGATCGCCATTCCCGAAATGTTGAAAATCGGGTATGATAAGCGCTTTGCAGCGGGGGTTGTGGCGGCGGGCGGCACATTGGCGAGCCTCATCCCGCCCTCGGCAATTCTGGTGATCTACGCCATCATTGTTGAGCAGGATGTGGGCAAGCTGTTGTTGGCGGGGTTCATCCCCGGCGCCTTTTCGGCGGTGATTTACGGGTTGCTGATCATTGGCCTTGCCAAGGTGATCAAGGGGTTTGGCCCGCCGGTCAGCGGGTTCACCTGGAAAGAGCGGTTCGTGGCTCTGCCGCCTGCGCTGCCCATCGTGTTTGTGGTCATCACCATCATTTTCTTTGTCTACAACCCGTTTGGCGGTGACGCCTGGGGCACGCCAACCGAAGGCGGGGCGATCGGGGCCTTTGTGGTCTTTGCCATGGCGGTCTGGAAAGGGATGCGCTGGTCAGAGCTGAAAGACGCGCTTTTGGAAACCGCAAAACTGTCGGTGATGATTTTCACCATTATCTGGGGCGTGCTGATCTATGTGCGCTTTTTGGGATTTGCCGATCTGCCGGGGGCGTTTTCCGACTGGATCGTATCGCTCGACATGTCGCCAATGCTGATCCTTGTGATGATCCTCTTGGCCTATGCGGTGCTGGGGATGTTCATGGACGCGATTGGCATGCTGCTTCTGACCCTGCCGGTGGTCTATCCGGCGGTGATGGCGTTGAACGGGGGTGAATTTGTCTCGGCCGCCGACAGCACCTTTGGCATGTCCGGGCCAATGTGTGCGATCTGGTTCGGGATACTTGTGGTGAAAATGGCAGAGTTCTGTCTGATCACCCCGCCGATTGGCCTGAACTGTTTTGTTGTCGCGGGTGTTCGCGATGACCTGACGGTGCAGGATGTATTCAAGGGCGTGACACCGTTTTTCGTGGCGGACGCGGTGACCATCGCGCTTCTGGTTGCGTTCCCTGCAATTGTGCTTTGGTTGCCCGGTCAGGTCTGAAGCCTTTCGGGACAAACCTGAAACACTTGGTTTTTCGAAACGGGTAAGCGATGGCAAAGGACCTGCCCCCTTGGCTGAGGGGCAGGTTTTGGGACATGCGCCTGTCATCCCCGCAGGCGGTGATGCAGGATGATCGGCACGGCAAGGTCTTCCTCATCCGTCAGGTGGCGGGTCAGAAAGCGGTCGATCATTTCTGCGCTTTGATGCAACAGGGCGGCCTCTTCGCGGGCCTGTTTTTGGTCCAGCTGCCCCAGCTTGATGACGCGATTGGCCTGCCGGGTGAAGCGATCCAGAACCTGGTCGAGATCGGCGTGATCCTGTTCCAGGATTTCAAGCCCGGTATCAAACCGGGGATCGGCAGTGGCCAGTTCCGGAAAGAAAGCGTGATCTTCCCAGCCGTGATGGCCCTGCAGATTGCCCACCAGCAGGCCTCCGTAATAGGAAAGACGGCCCGCATAGCGGTCGGTTTCTACCTTCTGGTCAAGATAGGTTTCCGTGTCTTCGCGAACCAAAGCGGCCAGGTTGCGAAACATCTGATGCGCGCCCAGCCAGTGGCGGGTTTTTTCCCTGAAACCGGGATGTGTGTCCCAGCTTTCCCGCGGGTAGCTGTCGAGCAAGATCTGCATCTCGTCTGGCATATTGTGGGTGCGGATGGTGAGGGTGTTGAGCATGGTCCTACTCCTTTCCGCACAGATGTGGGGCTGGGCCCCCGCCCGTGTAAGGCCGGTTTCCGCACAGCGCAGTGGCGATAAATGCACAAAGGATTCTGACGCCGCCCGAGGATCGAGACAGGGTAAAGTTGTGGAGCTGCCGGGGTTCCCTTTTGGGTTGTGAGATTCTGGAAAAACTTTGATTTTGCACCCTTTTTAAAGGCGCGCGCCACATTTCGGCCAGATTTGCGTCTCAAAACGCCCTCGTTTGGTCAAATGATTGCCGTGGGTGCTTGCTTTTTTAAGCAATGGTTGGAAATACCTGCGCCAACAAGCGCATAGAAAGCTGGATTTTGTGTGATGCCGATGAGCGCGGCGTGGTAGTGAGGAACGGGTAATGGCAATTCTGGACAATGGTCTCTGGATCAACGGGGCAACGGGTCTGGCCGAGGACGGATCGACCGTCATCTCAGATGGGACGCGCAGCACCACGGTTACGGCTGATTTTACCGGCAATTGGGATGCGACCCAATCGGGTTACAACATCGCTGATCTGGGGGCGTTTGGTGTAACCGAAGCGATCACTGCTGATTACAGTTTTTCGAACCCGGTTGATAATCTGAGCTTCGATTTCCAGCACGTCAATGGCAGTGAGCCGACCTATGACGACATGTGGACGATCTATGCCTATGACGAAAACGGCGATCTGATCGATTCCTCGCTGATCATCGCCTCGCTGAGCGGCATGGATCAGGACATTGTCTATGCCAATCCGGACGGATCGGTGACGCTTGAAAGCGAGGGAACCACTGCGAATGATGTCAATTTCAGCTATAGCGGGTCGATTTCCCGCATTGTCCTGATACTTGACAACGGCACCGATGCCCCCTCTTCGGGGGGATCGGGGATTTCAGATTTCACCTTCGATATCCCGGATGTTGATACAGATGGTGATGGTGTGATGGATTCCGTGGATGTCGACGATGACGGCGACGGCACCCTGGATGTGGATGAAGGGTATAGCGAGAGCACGCCGAGCACGATTACCATCACCTTTGACGGGGATGACTGGTCGGGTGCAGAAAACACCTGGGAATTGCGCGATGCGTCCGGCACGCTGATTGCCAGTGGCAACCCGGCCAATAACGTGGTTGAGGTTACCAATGTCGCGGTGACCGACCTCGGGGATTATACATTCACGGTCTATGACACCTATGGCGATGGGATGACCGGTGGCTCCCTGGGCAGCTATCAGGTGGCTGTTGACGGGGTGACGGTCATTGATTCCGGCGCGAACCCGTCTTTTGGAACGCAGGCGGATCACACATTCGCGGTTGAGACCACGATTACCACCACCGATACCGATGGCGATGGCATTGCCGATCACCTTGATCTGGACAGTGATAATGACGGCATCACCGACAATGTCGAGATGCAGACCACCGATGGCTATGTCGCCCCCAGCGGCGTGGACAGCGATGGGGACGGGCTCGATGATGCCTATGAGGCGGCGGGGCTGACCCCGGTCGACACAGATGGGGACGGGACCGCCGATTACCTCGATACTGACAGCGACAATGATGGCATTCTGGATGTGGACGAAGCTGGTCATGGCTTCACCCAGGCCGAGATTGACGCGTCGGCAGACAGCGATGGGGACGGCATCAAGGACGTGGTTGACGATGTGGTTGGCCATGACGTGAATGACGCGGATGTCGACGGGTCGGGTAACTTCTCGCTGGCGGACAGCGATGGTGATACCGGGGCGGATGGCTCCGGTGCGACGCCGATGGTCAATGACCTGGACTTCCGGGATGCGGCGCCGTCTGACTATATTGTCGAGGGCACCAGTGGCGGCGACCTGATCGACGACTCCTACACGGGGGATCCCGAAGGAGACAAGGTTAACAATACCGACCATTCGGATGGGTCGAATGATGACCGCATTGATGCCGGGGCGGGCGCGGATACGGTGGTGGCCGGTGAGGGCAACGACACCATCTATGGCGGAGAGGGCGACGATTCCATTCAGGGCGGCGCTGGGGATGATGTCATCAGCGGTGATGACAGTCTGCTATCGGCAAATTTCTCGGTTCAATACATTGATATTGATGGCCTAACCAACAATACAGAAGCCACCACGCTTGACACGTATTTTGACCTGACCAACGGGACAATTGATGTCAGCACGGGCGATCTTGCCCCCAGTGGCGCCTATTTGCGGGTCAATGAGAATGGGACCACCACGTCCGATTTCCTTGATCCCGAAATTCAGGCTCAGTCCCCGCCGACGGGCATTGGATATGGGGATACGCAAGGTCACGCACTTGTCTATTCGACCCAGATTACGGTTGAAGGCGGGACATATACGTTTGATGCGGATTTCTACAACTCGGCGGCTCTCTATATTGACGGTCAGCAGGTGTTCTTGTCCGAATCCCTTGGCGAAAATTCCGCCAGCGGTTCGATCACGCTGACACCTGGCACCCATGATGTCGTCATTCTGTATGCCAAGGACACAACCGCAAATTCCCAGGATCTGGATATGACGATCAGCGGGGGGGAGTTTGGGCCCAACCCTGTTCCGTTTGAAGAATCTCATGCTTTCGGCACGACAACCGACACCGGGAATGACAGCATTGATGGTGGGGCCGGGGATGACGTGATCTCTGGTGGCGCCGGGGCCGACACCATTGATGGTGGTGCGGATAATGACAGCCTGGATGGTGGGGCCGATGCGGATAGTTTCCTGGTGCAGGAAGGTTTCGGCAACGACACGATCATCGGCGGGGAAACCACCACCACCGGCACGGATGAGGATGTGATTGACGGTGGCGCCATGACCACCAACACCACGGTGACCTTCACGGGCGACGAGGCCGGCACGTTCACCGATGGCACCAATACGGCAACCTTCACAGAGATTGAGAACATTGCCACCGGCAGCGGTGACGACACCATTGATGCGAGCCTTGACAGCTCGGGTCTTGGCCTGTCTGGCGGGGCCGGGGATGACATGATCACCGGTGGCTCCGGTCAGGATGTGATTGACGGTGGCGCGGGAACGGACACGATCTCTGGCGGGGCCGGGGCGGACAGTCTGACCGGCGGCGACGATGATGATGTCTTCCTGCTTGATGACGGGTTTGGCAATGATACGATTGTCGGCGGCGAGGGTGTGACCACCGGCGAAGATCTGGACACGATCACCCTGACCGGCTCAACGGGTGTTACGGTTGATATGTCCGGATCCGACCCCGAGGCGGGCACGATCTCGGATGGCAGTTCAACCGCAACCTATTCGGAAATCGAGAAAATCTATCTGGGCGGCGGGCGTGACACGCTGATCCTGGCGGATGGGTCCGGGGACCGACAGGTTGCGAATTTCGATGTTGCCGATAGCGGTGATGGCACTGCCAATGACCAGCTGGATGTGTCGGGCCTGACCAGCGATGGCGGAACCACACCGGTGACCACAACGGATGTGACGGTGACCGATGACGGGTCGGGCAACGCGGTTCTGAACTTCCCGGGGGGAGAGAGCATCACGCTGGTCGGCGTGACGCCGGAACAGGTGGATTCCATTGATGAACTGGTTGCCATCGGTATCCCGGACGGCCGCGACTATATCGTAGAGGGCACCAGCGGCGGCGACCTGATCGACGGCTCCTATACGGGGGATCCCGAAGGGGATCTGGTTGACAGCAATGACCATTCCGACGGGTCGAATGATGACAGCATTCTTGCCGGTGCCGGTGATGATACCGTTCTTTCGGGCACAGGGGATGATACCGTCTTTGGCGGAACCGGAAGTGATGTTCTTACCGGCGGGGAAGGCGCGGACGAGATCCACGGCGGGGATCATGCGGACACGATCACCCTTGCCGAAGGGGATACCGTCTATGGGGACGGTGGGGACGACCTGTTTGTTGTCACCGACTACGGCGAGGCCGGAACGGGCAATATCACTGTTGTCGGCGGTGAAACTGACGAAACCAATGGTGACACGCTGGATTTCCGCGGCCTGACCCATTGGGACAACATCACCTATACCAACACCGATCCGGGGGTCGGTGGCGGCATGAGCGGCTTTGCCACGCTTGATGACGGTTCGGTGGTGACCTTCAGCGAGATCGAAAATATCATCATCTGCTTTGCGGCAGGCACGCGCATCACCACGCCAGCTGGCACGCGTGAGGTGCAGGACCTGCGCCCGGGTGATCTGGTTCTCACCCGCGACAATGGGGTGAAACCGATACGCTGGGTTGGAAAGCGCACCGTGCCCGCACGGGGCAGCCTTGCGCCAATCCGCTTTGCGCCGGGCGCGTTGGGCAACACCCGCCCTCTGCTTGTCAGTCCACAGCACCGGATGCTGATCCAGGGGGCCAATGCCAACCTGATCTTCGGGGAAAGCGAAGTGCTTGCCACGGCCAAACATCTGGTGAACGGGGGGACGGTTGCCGAACAGGTCGGCGGTGAGGTCACCTATGTGCATATCATGTTCGACCAGCACGAGATCGTTTATGCCGAAGGCGCCGCCACCGAGAGCTTTTTCCCCGGCGGCACCGGGTTGGACGCGGTGGAAGATCAGGCCCGAGAGGAGCTTTTCGCCGTATTCCCAGAGCTGCGCAGCAGTGCCGGGAATTTCGGGGAAACCGTCCGTATGTGTGTAAAAGCACATGAGAGCAGGCTGTTCGCCCAATCCATCTGATCAGTTGGCAGAGCTGAGAGAGGCTGCGCTCCGGTGTGATAGAACCGAGCGCAGTTTCGCTTGGGTTGCAGGCGATCCGTAGGGGGAGGGGGGGCATCTCACGTGGTTTTTGGCGCGCGCAGGATCTTTCTGGCATAGGTTGCACTCAGGTGACGCTGTGCCGCCCAAAACGGCGGGTCAAAGTCAGATTTTGCGATCAATCCGCCCACGCCACGCCACGGCCAGAGGAATTTTGCCCTCATACCGTAATTCAGTCGTGAGATTTTTGCCGCGGGCCGTCAGGGTCGGGTGGATAGGCGTGCAAGCTGTCGGGCGCTCTCGGTGCTGAATATTTAACTTGCAAAACAAGATCCGCCAATAGTTGAATATGTATTCCATCCGTAAAAAATATCGCCATAACTAACTGATAAATATAGATAATAAAAATACAACAAAAGGTTGACTAAAGGTTAATGACTAACATACCCTTATAAGTAGTTTGTATTTTGTAGGTGATGCTATGTTTGGGCGACTTTTGTCTCGTGCTCTGTTTCTCGCGTTTGTACCAGTTCTTTTTGTTTCAACTGTAACTGCCCATGCTGATACGATCGCCCGATTGCCGGTCCGATCAGTCTCTCTCACATCAGATGATGCTTTGCCCGCTTCGGTTGCTTTGCAAGAGCAGAGAGACCGGCTGTTGGCGTTTGATCGCGACACCGGATCCGGGTTGACGCTGTTTGGCAACGCCCGTGTGGACATCACCCTTGATGGCCAGCATCCGGTTCGCGAAATGCGTGTGTTTGGCCCGGCACCATACAAACTGACCCTGACCACCTCTGCCAGCACCACCACGCCTGACCTTTCGCTTGATCTGTCCACACTCGGAGATGGGTGGAACCGGATTGCGCTTGCAAACATCGCTGAAACCCAGACAATTTCGCTTGAACTGACTCCGATCGCTGGTGGTGATGCCACGGCGCTGGCCGAGATCGAGTTTTGGGGAGACCAACCCATTGGCGCCGTGTCACGTGACGCCGCAATGGCCGCACTCACGGAACAGACCAGCCACGGGGCATGGCGCCGGGTGGATCTGCTGTCGGCAGCAGATCCGGTTCTTTTGGATGACACAACACCGGTTGTGACGTCGGAATTTGATCTTCCCTATCTGACAACCGAAATCCGCGCTGCTTACCTGGCCTATGAAGGTCGTGGGGATCAGGCGATGATCGCGCTGGGTCGCGCCTTTAACGGCCAGCCGTTCCAGGGGGGCTATCCCTTTGCGCCCAGCGAAGACTGGGTGGCGCAGATTGAGGAAATCGACCCGACCCATCTCAAGGCGGGTCAAAACCATGTAAGCTACGCGCTTGGCGCGTCGATGGGCTATTATGAGCTGCGCAATATGCGCCTGGTGGTGGAACTTGCCACGGGTGCAAAAATTGCGGTCACCGACGCAACTGCAGCCGTTCTTGACGCAAACCCGGCAACGACCCTGACCGTGGATAGCAGCGCGTCAGACGTTGTTCTGGGGCTTGAGAAAACAGCCGACCTTGAGGCGATTTCCGTGTCCTTTGCCAGCGTGCCCAGCGGAACGGTGCAGGTTGCGGCGAAGATCGGATCGGAATGGGTTGCGGCCGGATCCGCAATTGACCTGTCCGCCGTGGCGGCAGGCGACGTGGTCGATCTGCCCGTATCCTCTTATGGAGCCTCTGAATATCGACTGAGTTTCGCTGATATTTCAGTGCCTTTCAGCCTTTCGGAGATTTCCGTTTCGGGGTCCGAACTGGGGGCCACATGGGGCGACAGCCAGCTGAAGCTGAGCTGGCCTCTTAACGGCGAAAACTACGGCACGGTTGGCCTTGTGCGCGGCTTTGTCTCGCAACCGGAAACCGCCGATGGGGCGGCTCAGGTGTTTGTGGCGGGTCTGCCTGTGACCATGTCGGGCGGCTCGTTTGAGGCTCTGGTCTCGCGCGAGCAGGCCGGATTTGGAGCGACGACGCTGGATCAGCCCTGGTCGGTGCAGGTCACGCTTGTGGCCCCGGATGGGGTGGAAACCGTGACCACGGTTCCGTTTGCCGCGCTGGAGGATGCCGGAAGCTCGGTCGAGGGATACCTGCCTGAACCTTCGGTCGAGACCGTGACCGCGGATGCGGCGTCGGTTCTGACCAATGAAGGGGCCGCCCTGGAGGTGGACGCGGCATCGGTCAATTCGGATGTGGCGATCAGCATCACCCCGCTGTTGCCGGCGGAACTGGCGCGGATGGATCTGGGCCTGAAAAACGTGACCCGTGGCCGCACCAAAGGCTATCGGATGCTGCCGCATATGAAGTTCAACAAAAAGGTCCGCATCAAGCTGGATTATGATGAGAGCTTCATTCCGACCGGATATGGCGAAGACGACATCAAGGTCTATTTCTTTGACGAAGGGGCAGGGCGCTGGGTGGCGCTGACCGGTATTCAGGTCAACAAGAACGCCAATTGGGTGAAGGCCGAAACCGATCACTTCACCGACTTTATCGCAGGCGTGGTTGTAGCACCGGAATCGCCGCAAACCGCGAATTTCAACCCGACCCAGATCCAGGGCATCAAGGCCGCGGATCCCACGGCCAAGATCAACCTGATCGAAGCGCCGTCTGCCAGCAATATGGGGGACGCCAACCTGGGCTATCCGATTGAACTGCCGGCGGGCCGTCTTGGCATGGCGCCGTCGCTGCAGCTGGGTTACAGCTCGGGGGCGCAGAACGGTTGGATGGGGCAGGGGTGGAACCTGACGGTTCCCGAGATCTCGATCGACACCCGCTGGGGTGTGCCGCGCTATGATGCCGGGTTCGAGACCGAGACCTATTCGTTCAACGGTCAGATGCTGACGCCGGTTGCACACCGCGCGGCGCTGGTGGCACGTGAAATTGATCGTGAATTCCAGGCGCGGATCGAAGGCGGGTTCCAGAAGATCATCCGCCACGGCAGCCACCCGTCGAACTACTGGTTCGAAGTGGTCGACAAGATGGGCACCCGTTACGCCTATGGCGGCAATCTGGACAGTGGTGCAATTGACGTTTCCGCAGCTCTTCTGACCGATGCGGGCAATGTTTTCCGCTGGAAACTGACCGAGGTGCGGGACGCCAACGGCAACTTTGTCAAATACCACTATGGCAAAGTGGCCTCGACCGGTCTGAAGCAGGGGGCCAACCCCGGCAAGAACATCTATGTCGAGCGGATCACCTATACCGGCCATAACGGGGCAGAGGGCAGCTATGAGGTGCTCTTTACCCGCGACCGCGAACTGCCCGGTTTCGTCGAGCGCAAAGACACGGTGATTGATGGTCGCGGCGGGTTCAAGCAGGTGACGGCTGACCTTCTGCGCCATATCGAAGTGCGCCTGGATGGCACGCCGGTGCGGGCCTATGAGTTCGCCTATACCGAAGGTGCTTATCACAAGACGCTGCTGCAATCCGTGACGCAATATGGCGCCGATGGCACCGCCTTCAACTCGCACAGCTTTGACTATCATGATGATGCCCGCAATGCCGATGGCAGCTATAAGGGGTTTGCGCCGAAGGTCAGCTGGAACGTGCCCGGCGGGGATGTCAGCAAGGTCAGCGCGATCCAGGGGTCTGAAACGGACAGCATTGGTGGCTTCTTCAATATTGGTCTGAGCTTCTTCGTTCCGTCCTGGGAATACGCGCCTTTGACTGTTGGTGCGAAGTTTGGCGGCGGCAAAGGCGACGTCGAAGAGCTGCTTGCGCTGATTGATATTGATGGCGACGGGCTGGCGGACAAAGTTTTCAAAAACGGGTCAAATGTCAGCTATCGCAAGAACCTTTCCGGTCCTGCCGGGGGTGGTTCGGTGGCATTTGCCAGCGTGTCCAAACCGGTTGTGAATCTGCAGCGCATTGGCGCGTCCAACTCGCGCAGCGGTGACCGTTCGATTGAAGTGGCCTTTGTGGGGATCACCGCGGGCCTGACCAAGTCGGACAGCACAACGGAAAGCGAGATCTATTTCTCGGATGTGAACGGGGACGGGCTTGTTGACCTGATCAACGGGGCAACTGTTCTGTTCAACACGATCAACTCCAATGGCGAGCCCGAGTTCACGCTGAATGTCAGCGAAACGCCTTATCCGATCCCGGACAGTGCCGCCTCTGCGGATGTTCTGGATGTGGATCTGTCCAGCGTGCTGGCCGCGATCGAGAAGGCCTCTCCGCTGGTGGATGCGGTCACGATCTGGGAAGCGCCTTATGACGGGCAGGTTCAGGTCACGTCGGATGTTGCATTGCATCAGTTCACCGGGGCGGACCGGGCGGATTATGAAACCGCTGATGGTGTGCGCGTGGCCATCCAACTGGAAGGCGCCGAGCTTTGGACGACCTCGATTGCCCAGGATGATTATACCCCCAAGGCTGCAAATGTCGGGCCGTTGACGGTGTCGAAAGGCGACCGGATCTATTTCCGGGTGCAATCGAACTATGACGGGGCTTATGATCAGGTCGCATGGGAGCCGCATATCGAATATGTCGGTGTGGATCTTGCGCAGACAGACGCAAATGATCTGTCGGTCCATGTCTATGACCATGATACGGATTTCACCCTCTTCGGGTTTGGAAACGGGGCTGTGTCCGCGCCAAAGGATGGCACGGTTCAGATCAGCGGCACGCTGAACAAAACCGCCGCAACCACCGATGATGTTGTCCTTGACCTTCTGGTGAACGGTGTTGTGGTCGATAGCCACACATTCGCCGCCGCCAGCACCGGGTCTTATTCGATCTCGGAAAGCCTGGCCGTTGTCGCAATGGTGGTGGACACCAATACCGGCACGGTTACGCAAGAGGCGGACACAATTGCCGTGCGCCTGTCAAATGACAGCCGGATTGATGCCTCTGCGCTGAACTGGTCTGCAACCGACACGCCGCGCTTTACCTACACGGCCTTTGCCGATGGGTCTGATGTGGTTGATGGAAATGGAAACCCGACGGTAGAAGTTGATCTTTATTCCACGATCAACCTGATGGCGGGCAGCAATTTCAGCACCCCGGCCACCGCCTGGACGGTGCCGGAAACCGGCACATATCTTCTGACGCCAGAGGTGGACCTGTCCGCAGGTGTGCCGGATGGATCAATGGTTCTGACCTTCAAATCGGGCGGCAACCGGATCTACAAGGACACACTGTCGGTAGTGGGTGGGTCTCTTGTGGCCAGCCAGTTCAGCTTTGATCTGACCGCCGGGGATGAAATCTGGATCGAATATGCCGATCCCACCGCGGCTGTGGCAGGCTATGTCACCGAGGCCAGATTGCATATCGAACTGCCGGACCCGCTGGATACCACGGCACCGATCGACAATCTTGTGGATGAGCTGTGGGTCGCTGAACTGCACAGTGCGGATTATGCCCCCATGGCGGGCGAAGCCCATCGTGGCTGGCTGCATCTTGGCTATGACGGCAGCGAACCGGAACAACCGATTGCGATCAGCGAGGCTGATCTGGAGGGTCCGACCCAGGCAGAAATGGAAGCCTTGGCAGCTGACGTTCAGACGGCGGCCGAGGATCGCAATGAAGATGATGCGATCTACGAGTCCTTTGAGCAGAAGATCTTTGCCCTGACACCCGAATATGACGTTGCACGTTGGGTGGGTCAGGAAGACGAGATCTTTATTGCAGATGCGCAGATGGCATCGTCGCGCATGAACAACAATTTCCCGTCTGTGCCGGATCCGACCGTGTTTGTCGGCGCACGGGGTGTTCCGCAGATCTCCGTCACCGAAAACCGGAACTTTACGGTTGGTGCGGTCGGGCTTGCGCTGAACTTCACCAAAACGAAGTCCTATTCCATCCTGGATTATATGGATGTGAACGGCGATGGCTTCCCGGACATCCTGTCGCCGAATGGCCGGACCCAATACACCCATATGCTGGGTGCGCTGGAGAACACCACCTCCACGGCCGCAAACCACGAGGCCTATACGCGCAGAAGCCATGCCTCCAACGAATATCTGTCGATTGGCGATGGCAAATTCTTCCCGATGGCCGACAAGAACGGTCGTCTCTCGGCCTCAGGATCGGGGGGGGCCTATGGCCAACTGTCCCTGAACCTTGGTCGCGCCACGATTGGTATCTCGTTCACCCCGACCACACAGACCTATGCGGATTACGATCTGCAGGATGTAAATGGCGACGGGCTGCCGGATCTGGTCAAGCAGGATGGGAATGCGCTGAAAGTGCGTCTGAGCACCGGTTATTCCTACCTGCCGCTTGATGAAACTTATGGCCTGACCCCGCTGAACGATGCGGAGAACCACAGTGATACCATCTCGCTGGGCTTCAACACCGGCCTGAGCAGCCTGAGTGTGTCGGGCAGCTATTCCGAAGGGTATAGCCGCGTGAACGCCAGCCTGAACGACATCAATGGCGATGGGATGCTGGATGCGGTGCGCCGCGGATCCTCGGGGGATCTGATTGTCGCCCTGAACTCGGGCAGCGGGTTTGAAAGCGCCGTTTCCTGGTCAAGTGGCGGGCAGGGCAGCGCGTTTGTCGAGACGAACTCGAAATCGCTGGGCGTCGGCGGAGGAAGTGCCACCGGCTATATCCCGGTCATTCCGCTCTTCCCGGTCTTCTATATCGACATCGGTGGAGGTCTCAACTTTGGGAAAACCACCAGCTGGTCGCTGGTGCGCATTTCGGATGTGAATGGTGATGGCGACCCGGATCTGTTGCGGTCAACCGACGACAATGAATTGCGGGTGAGCTATGGCACCGAAGGCCGGACCAATATGCTCAAGACCGTGCATCGTCCGCTGGGCAGCACGATTGCGATGAACTATGGCGTGACCGGCAATACCTATGACCAGCCGTCGAACCGCTGGGTGATGAACCGCGTCGAAGTCTATGACGGGTTTGACGGGGACGGGTCTGATCGTCTTGTGTCGACCTTTGCCTATGCAGACGGCTATTATGATCGTCAGGAACGCGAGTTCTATGGCTTTGCGACCGTGACGGAAAACCACCTGAACTATGTGTCAGCGGGCAACGAGACGGTCTATCGCACGATCACCAACAGCTACGACAACACGAGCTATTATGGCAAAGGGTTGATGCTGTCCTCGCTCACGCAGGATGCGGCGGGCAACCGGTATCTTGAAACCACCAACAGCTATGCGTTCCGCGATGTTCATGCGGGAAGCGCAGGGGATGTTGCGTCGCTGACGGCCACCATCTTCCCGCAACTGGTGCGCACCGATAAGGCCTTTTATGAAGGGCAGGGCAGTGCAGGCAAATCGACCTACACCACCTTCGCCTATGATTATCTTGGCAATGTGACCCGCTTCTTTGATGCCGCCAACCTGGATACGGCAGCGGATGATGTGGAAAGCCTGATCAGCTATCACAGCGATCCGGCGGCCTATATCGTCGGCAAGGCCAACCAGGTTGTGGTCAATGGCAATGGGGCAGAGATGCGCCGCCGCACCGCCGTGTTTGAAACCGGCACCGGCAACCTGCTGGAGGTAAACGCCCATCTGGCCAACGGCACCGTGTCGCAGACCACGCTGGCCTATGACATCCGTGGGAACCTGATACAGGTTCAGGGGGCTGAGAACCTGAACGGGCAGCGCTATACGCTGGACTACACGTTTGACCCGGTTGTGCAGACCTATGTCACCGCGACGTCGGACAGTTTCGGCTATGGCTCGACCGCTGAATACGACTTCCGCTTTGGCGAGGTCACCAGCACCACCGATATCAACGCCCAGTCCATCACCAACACGCTGGATGAGTTCGGCCGGGTTCTGACCATCACCGGTCCCTATCAGGATGCCGATGCGACGATCACCTTCGCCTACCACCCCAAGCGTGATGTGCCCAATGCGCCGGTCACCTACCCGGCTGTGGATCTGTCCTGGGCACTGACCCAGCATATCGACAGCTATCGTGACCTGTCGGATCCGATCGAAACGGTGTTGTTTGCCGATGGCCTTGGCCGCGTGCTGCAGACCAAGAAGGATGCAACGATCTATCAGGGCGGCAGCTATGTTGACATGATGGTGGCCTCGGGCCGCGTGATGTTTGACCATGTCGGGCGCCAGATTGAGCAATATTACCCGGTGCAGGAAGCCCTTGGCAGCCAGGGTGTGTTCAACGACACCCAGGATAATGTTGCACCGACGGTCACCACTTACGACATTCTGGATCGTCCGCTGATCATCACCATTCCGGATGGGTCCTCGACCCAGATGGCCTATGATTTCGGCCCGGACCGTGAGGGGCTGACCCAGTTCCGCACACTCTTTACCGATGCCGAAGGCAAGATGCGCGAAACCTATGCGGATGTGCGCGGGCTGATGACCTCGGTCAAAGAGATGAACCCGACCGGCGGGCAACCGACAATCTGGACCTCGTATCAGTATGATCCGCTGAAACAGATCACGCTGGTAACCGATGATCAGGACAACCAGACCACGGCCAGCTATGACAATCTGGGACGTCAGATTGCCATCGACAGCCCGGATATGGGCCTGACCGAGTTCACCTATGACCCGGCCTCGAACCTGATTGCCAAACAGACCGCAAACCTGGCGGCAGCCGGCAGCGAGATCACCTATCAGTATGATTTCAACCGCCTGATGGGCGTGACCTATCCCGAGTTCACCGGCAACAATATCGCCTACACTTACGGCGCGCCGGGGGCATCGGATCACCGGGCCAACCGGATTGTGACCGTGCAGTCGCAGGCAGGCACCGAAGAGCGTTTCTATGGTCGCCTGGGGGAGACGGTGAAAACCATCCTGACGGTGGCCTCGGACACGCAGGGCAATTCGGCGGGCAGCCCCGAGATCTATACAACCGAATACACCTATGACACCTGGAACCGTCTGCAGAGCATGATCTACCCGGATGGTGAGGTGCTGGTGAACGGCTATGACAGCGGTGGCAAACTGATCACCATTGACGGGGCCAAAGCCGGGTTCGACTACAGCTATCTCAAGGAAATGGGATACGACAAGTTCGGCCAGCGTGTGTTCATGCGCCTGGGCAATGACACCACGTCGACCTACAGCTATACCGATGACACCCGTCGTCTGGACACGCTGCAAACCCACAGCGCGCAGACCGGTCGCACCTTCCAGAACATGACCTATGGCTATGACCTGGTGGGCAATATCCTGTCGCAGGCCAACCTGGCGGAAAATGCCGATCCCAGCCTGCTGGGCGGGGCCACGGCCTATAGCTATCAGTATGACGACCTGTATCGCCTGATCGGGGCCACGGGCAGCTGGAATGCTCCCAACAACCCCGAAAGCTTCACCCTGTCGATGTCTTACGACACGATCCACAACATCACGACCAAGACGCAAAGCCATCTGGTCACGGATCGCGAACAGATGAAGACCAGCTATGACTGGGCCTATGATTATGGCGGGGCCCAGCCCCATGCGCCGTCCCATATCGGGGACCGTGCCTTCAGCTATGATGCCAACGGCAACCAGACCGGATGGGAGCATGACCAGAACGGCACCCGTCGCACGATCACCTGGGACGAGGAAAACCGTATCCAGTCGATCGCCGATAACGGGGCCACAACCACCTATAAATACAACGACGCGGGCGAGCGGATCTTCAAGGTCGGCGCGCAGGGTGAGACGGTTTATGTCAACCAGTTCTACGTCATTCGTGGCCGTCAGGTGGGGTCGAAACACATCTTCGGCGGCGCGCAGCGGCTTGTCACGAAACTGGCCTCGCAGCCGGTGTTCGAAGACAGCACGTCAACAAGTTCGACCCCCACCACCCTTGCAGCGCCCGTTGATGGCAACAACGGCAATGGCAAAGGCGCGGGCAGCGCCAACGCCCATGGCAACAACCCGAATGCGGGCGGCGCCAATGGCAATGGAAACGGGTCCGGTGGCGGAAACGGAGGCGGCACTGGCGGTGGATCAGGCGGCACTGGCACCACCGGCCCGCAAGAAGAACGCATCTTCTATTTCTACCACCCCGATCACCTCGGCTCGTCGAGCTATGTGACCGATATCGACGGATTGGTGTTCCAACACGTGGAATACTTCCCCTTCGGTGAAACCTGGGTGGAGGAACATTCCAACCGTCAACGCACGCCTTACCTGTTCACAGGTAAAGAACTGGATGAAGATGTCCAACTCTACTACTTCGGCGCGCGGTATTATGATCCCCGGACGTCAGTGTGGCAGTCGCCGGATCCGATTTTGGCTGACTACCTTTTGGGAGAGAGGTCAGGTGAAGGTGTTTATACGCCGAGGAACTTGAACTTGCTTGGGTATAGTCACCAAAGGCCTGTGGTTCTCAGTGATCCAAATGGTGAAGAACCCATCTTTGATCTATTCGACACACAACAAAGAGCGGATGCCGTAAACTTGGGAACTGCTCTCCAGAACTATGCTCGAGCTGAACAGCTCCAAATCGCGATTGAGGAAGGTAGGCTTAATCAAGCAATTGGTGAAGTATATATTCGAGACACTCTAATCTTGGCAAACAGCCAGATGGGGCGGGTTGGTAAAGGCCGATTCATGAGAGGATTGGATGATGCCCTTACGGCGGCAGAATTGCTCGGTCCGTTGACTTTGGGCATCGGTAGTGCCGCTAAGGCACCCGTATCGGGAGGCAAGCAAGCGGTTGATGGAGCTGGGGCACTTGTACCAAAAGCTGCGGTGCCACTTGGTAAATGGGGTGAAACTAGACTTGGAGCATACCTCAAATTTGCTGGAACTAAACCATCCAAGGCATTCAAAACGTCAAAAGGATTGCGATATGTGGATAGGCTGGTTGATGGTGTTGCCCACGAAGCCAAAGCTGGATTGAACGTAAAACTCAATTCATCTTATCGTACGCAGATTCTGAAAGATGCTGAGTTAGTTCGTACAGGTAAAGTGGATGATGTAGTTTGGCACTTCTTCCAAGGAGCGGATCAATCAATTAAAGATTTCCTAAAACAAAATGGAATCAAATACATTGAGCATTGATGATGAACCAAAATCATTCGATGAAATGAGCGATGCAGAAGCGGGTCAGTTTTTGCATGAGTTCCTTGCTACCGAAGGAAAAATCCTTCACGAAACCATTCGTCTAAAACACGAAGCGGGTCAGGATTTTGATATAGGGCGAGAGTATTTGCTTTCGTATTTTAAGGAATTTGACCCCATTGTTCGCCCGAAGTATCGGCCTTGGGGGGATCGTTTGCCTGAGTATCTAAAAGAACTTCCGATGCATGCAAAAGGGGAGTCATATTATGATCATGATTCAAATATGTGCTTGCTCCGGATGGGATATTACTTTGGGGAATGTTTACTTAAAGAGTTTCCGGGATTGCGGTGGGGAATTGCTGATCGAGGATATGCCCATTCTGGTCAACCCGCAGTGATTGGATTTCCTCATGATGATCAGTGCCCTGTTGTGCATATATGCTCAACCGTAATGAAACGTATCGATAGTAGAGAACTGGGGTTTGGTGAATTTTTGAACACGCTTGATGCGTGGCGAGAGAAAATGATCTGATCCGCAAACAAAAGCACGAACATAACAGTACCGACAATCTTGTGCTGCGCACGTTCGGATGGGGGAGTGATCCCCCGGATCACCCCCTGATCCATCCTCATCCAACACGTAGGCCCTCCGCCGCGCTGCGCTGGCTGCGGGCGTTCAGCGGGGCAGGGGTCCACTGGACCCCTGCCTGATCCGCTTCACTCCCCTTCGGTGAAACCTGGGTGGAGGAGCACAGCAACCGTCAACGCACGCCTTACCTGTTCACAGGTAAAGAGCTGGATGAAGACGTCCAACTCTACTACTTCGGCGCGCGCTACTACGATCCGCGGACGTCTGTCTGGCAAAGCCCGGATCCGATTTTGGCGAGCTATTTGAAAGGTGAGCGAGGTGGCGAGGGCGTATTTACTCCAGAAAATCTAAGCCTGTATGCCTACAGCCATAATAGACCGGTAGTAATGATTGATCCGGATGGGAATGCAGCACAAGCCTGTGCGATTCCACCGATCACCGGCGCCTGTGTGAGTGCTGTTGCAGCGGCTGGAAAGGGCTTGAGCTGGGTAGTTTCCGCGCTTGGCCTAGGTTATCTGGCCAACGAGGCGCTGACGAACTCAGGGCCTGCGCCGGGTGACTTGGCTGATATGGCACAGGTTTCGGAGGCTGGAGCTATCGCTAATGCCGTATTGCAACGTACAAGCTTTAGAGAAATGAAATTGGCGTTCATCGACACCGCAGCTGGGCAGGAAGCAACGCGCAATAATCAAAAGTACATTCTTATCCCTGAAGCGGTCATACCCGATATCGCGGCAGCTGACGCGCGGGGTATGGCAGACGGCCATGGAAATGTATTGACATGGGATCCGCGTGGAACGCTTGACGGCCAAAACAGCGCAGCGAGACGGCGCGCAGCGCTCAGTGGACAATCCTACCCGGTTGGCAGTTATGTCACGCTCGACAACCAGCTAAGACCATCTTCATACGAAGAATATCCCTTTGCGGCCACACTTCAGGGCGGAGCTGGCGCGCATGTTGAAAAGGTTCCACTTTGGCAGCAGTTTGTACAAGGTGGACTGATTAGAGGGGCGTGTGCTGTGCAAAACTGTCAAGCTGGAGACACAGTTCATGTTTATATTGTCCCGGGGAATGTCTACACTCCTCCGCCTGAATAGGGGCTACTGACATGGAATTTACCGAGGATGACATCAAAAGGAGGGCGGCAGATTTCCTGCCGCTCTTGGAGGATTTTAAAGCTGCGCATGAAGCCAATGGGTCACTTGTGGTTCCATACATGAAGCGGGGCCGCAAACAAAGAAACTACTTCGAACACTTGGAAGGTTTAGGGATAGTTCTGCCTTTAGACCTGTGCGCGCTCTATTATCTGTTTGACGGACCTGATCTGCCTAATAAAGTTTCCCAATGGCAAGGTTGCTTATTTTTGGATTTCGCATGGGTGCCGATACGGGGAATTTGGCTTATGGCAAATTCTATAAAAGGCCAGAATAAGTCACTTGGACCCAATTTGGTAAGCTTCTCTCATTCTCAGGATACAAAATGGTGTCCGCTTCGTATGTATTTTCACACAGAATTACCAACTCACCCGAGCCAACTCAAATTTGGAGCCTATTTCCAGTTAAGTGTTCCAGAAGAAGAACGCGAATACCTAACGGCGTTTGACAATGTGGAGGGCATGCTCAAAGCTTGCACCCAAGCACTTCGTAAGGGTCTGATAGAATATGGAGTCGACTATGTTCGGTACGATCCAAAGGAGTTTTGGTCAATCGCTCAAGAATTCAACCCAAATTCGGACTACTGGCCAAAACTTTTGGAAGGTGAATTAGACTGGGCCGAACGTGCTGAAACGTGGTATGCGGATTATCAACGCAGTAAAGCGGAGTACTAAAACAACTCTGCATAACGCAAGAAGAACGCATCTTCTACTTCTCCCACCCCGATCACCTCGGCTCGCCCTGCTATGGGACGGATATCGACGGTCCTGTGCTGCGCACGTTCGCATGGGGGAGTGATCCCCGGGATCACGCCCTGATCCATCCTCATCCAACACGTAGGCCCTCCGCCGCGCTGCGCTGGCTGCGGGCGTTCAGCGGGGCAGGGGCCTCTGGACCACCGCCTGATCCGCTTCTCTCCCCTTCGGTGAAACCTGGGTGGAGGAGCATTCCAACCGCCAACGCACGCGTTCGACGGCGTGAACGTCCCCCGGACGTTCCCTTGCTCCGCCTCACCTCTTCACCGGTAAAGAGCTCGACGAAGACGTCCAACTCTACTACTTCGGCGCGCGGTATTATGATCCCCGGACGTCTGTCTGGCAGTCGCCGGATCCGATTTTGGCGGAGTATTTGAACGGGAAGCGTTCCGGCGAAGGTGTGTTCACTCCGGTAAATCTCAACCTGTTTGGATATAGTCATCAAAGACCGGTTATCATGCTGGATCCGGACGGTAATGAAGTCGGTCGTATTGACTATGACCGCATCCTTGCGACAACGGCGGCAGGCGCTGCCGGAGGCGCAGCTATCGGAGGAACTGCGGGTGCAGTGTGCACCGTTGGTGCTGTCGTTTGCTCTCCTGCTGGTGCAGGTGCAGGGGCCCTAATTGGTGGTGCACTTGGCTATGTTGCTGGTGTTGGCACAGAGATCATCGAAGAAACTTCTCCATACGTTGTCGCAGGTGCGCAATGGGCAGGTGATCAAGTTAAAGGTCTTTGGAACGCAATTACCGGCAGCTCAGAGCAGACCCAGACTCAAGCGGTTCCCACTTCAATGGCGGATGTTGATGCGGACACGATGCGGGGTCGTACGATCATGTTCCATTACACCGATGACGCGGGACTGGTTGGAATTCTTGGATCTCAAACATTGCTGCCTTCGACCAAGGCTGCAAACCCGAACGACGCATTTTATGGGGATGGTCAGTACGTGTCTGACATTGTTCCGGGAACTCGCACGAATGCCCAACTGTCTAGAACATTCGTTGGCATGCCGTTCCAAGGTTCAAGGTTTAAGAATTTTGTCGCGATTGATGTGACAGGCTTGCCTGTCGTAAATGGGCGCCCACATGTATACGTCATCCCTAACGAAGGACCACTTCCGCTAGCCGGGCGGATCATTGCAGCTGGTCCCAACGGTTTGGAATGAACAAATGTACTATCTGAAAATTACCTACAAACAGGATTTCGACAGCATGTCCCGCGTGCAGTATTGCGAAATTGGTGATGACCTTTATGCAATGCGATGTATTGAAGAATTAAGAAATGGCCAGTTTGGGTGTGCCTCACAGGAACACCCAACGGGTACCAACGGAGTCGTCTTGCCGGAAGGTGTGTTCCCTGAGAAAGACGCGTTGTGGAGTTCAGAGGGTGAGTTCACTGCAGAGGAGATTTCGCGTGATGAGTTTTATGACGTCTGGGTCCGCGTCGCTGTGAACAGTTGAAAGCTTAGATGTTCGCGCGTCCCAGCGACAGGTTTCTTGTTTTGAAGCGTCAGTAGATTAATTAGTGAGAGCAAGCTGGCCGCAGGCGTCGGGTGGAAGAACATTCCAACCGCCAACGCACGCCTTACCTGTTCACCGGCAAAGAGCTCGACGAAGACGTCCAACTCTACTACTTCGGCGCGCGGTATTATGATCCGCGGACGTCAGTGTGGCAGTCGCCGGATCCGATTTTGGCGGAGTATTTGCGTGGTTCCCCAGCAGGCGGAATCTATGCGCCACCAAATCTGAATTTGTTCGCATATGTGCATAACCGGCCAGTTCAACTTGTTGACCCTAATGGAGAATCCCCCTTATCGTGGGCCGCAAAAAAAACTCGCTATCGTGAAATTCGACAAGAAGTTACTTCTGCGGTCAGAAACCAAATTACGCGCAGGATGTATTCTCTGGGTGGTCGGAATGTATCTGGAGTAGCTCGTCGAATTGGTGACAATGCGCTTGATGCTGTCGATGTCGCAATGTCAGCCTTGGAAGGGAATTGGTTTGAGTTTTTCTTCGAAATGGTTCCTTATGCGGGTGATGCTTACTCTCTGGGTAAGTTGGCAAAGGTTTCGCCTGAAATTTACCGTCAAGTTACCCGGATTCAGAACCGAATGGATCTTGCGTATGATGCAATTCAAAAACGCTCAAAACTGCGTTCGGCGATGCGTACTCCAAGGGGGAAACAGGCCCACCATTTGATGCCAGTAGACGTTCTCGATAGCCCGGTGGTTCAAGCGGCGCTCGAAGCGGGTTTCGATTTCAATGGAGTTGAAAATGGAATGAATGTTGACGCTCAAGCCGGTTCACATGGACGCAGGACTGGAAGACTTGCGGGGCGACTTGCGGATTTTGCGAGGGACAACCCAAGCTATTCTCCTCAGGAAGCACTATCTTTTGTGAGAGGACTTGTTAGAAGTGAACGGACAAGCATTCGTAGAGCTGGGAATGTAGTTACCAATGAATAGTGATGAACAATGGTATTTACTATCTCCTGATGAAGGAACGATTGCCAGCGGTGGGCATCAGCCCATACATGTGCCCGGATTTCGCAGTACTCAACTCGCAACCTTTTCTGAGCTGGCAAACATGCGAGCACATATCAAGGTGGTAAATTCGATTGAGTTGGAGTTGAAATATCCAGCATATTTCTGCGATGTCATTTTGGATCGCTCGTTGGGGGGCATTTTGTTCTCTCGCGAGACATGGGGTTCATTTAGCGCGAAATTCCAAAAGCTTCTGTCACCCGTCTTCCAGGTGGATTTGTTTCGGCAGAACCAAGCCGGCGAGCGCAGCGGCAATCCAAAAACATATTTTTGGATTGAAGTGAAAGAAGGAAACTCGGATCAGTACCCCTATGATTTTTCACTATCGCGTTTTGATCAGATGGATACCGAAGATCTTCGATGGGTCAGGCAACTTGCAGCGGAAAGAAATCAAACTCGACTTTCCAAGGCTGAACTTCAAGCCGAAGATGTCTCGTATACAAAGCAACAATTGGTTTTCAATTGTGCGGAAGAATTTAAAAAATATAGAAAAAGTTTGCTGTTAGACTTCCAGTCTCTCATTCCGAACCCTCTGGTCGTTCGATCTTCTAATAGCGCAGAAGTGCTATTGGTTGAAAATGAAGTTTGGGCCTCTGGTTTGTTTAAAAACGTTGTTGCCACCCAAAATTCATACGGGATTGTCTTTCACCCTTCGATTGGAAAAATAAGTTTCACTCTTGAGGGCAAGTTATAGATTAAGCAACTAGATCGGGGTTTTGGCCCGGCGGTGTTGGATCGGTCTTCAACCAACAAGGATGCAATTCGCGGACGCGAGCAGCAGCTCATTGATGCAAATGGTGGTGCAGCGTCACAGGGCGGAACATCTGGAAACGCCATTCAGGAGATTGCCAATAGCAACCCGAAACGCGATAGATACTTGGATACTGCGAATTCAGAGTTCGGTCCGATGTAGGAGTAGGAGATAACATGGCTAAGCTCCGTGCTAAGCCGGGTGAAGTATACGAAATCCCCTTATCAGGTGGTAGTTTTGGGTATGTGAAATGCCTACCCTATGGTGAGTATGCCTTTCTGAATTACCAATCCGCTCAGAAGCTAGAGAATGTTGAAGTTCTAGAAAGTGCAGAAACATTGTTTCGCATTTGGGTGATGAACTATGCGTTTAACAAAAATAGTAGCTGGAAACGGATTGGTGTTCTCGAGTTGAACGAAGATGAAAAGCGAGGATCCGACTTTTTCAAGCAAGATCAGCTTTCGGGGAGGCTGACGATATATCACAAATCACTTGACTATCCAGCGGGTTATGAAGAGCGACCGGCTACGTTAGAGGAGTGCCGAGGGTTGGAGCGAGCAGCTGTCTGGAACCCAGAGCATGTTGAGGACCGCCTTTCCGATTATTTTTCGGGTATAGAGAACAAGTGGGTCAAGAGCATGGCCTTAAAATAACCCTACAGTCGCGGGAAAGGTTGGTTTGCCTCGGGAGATGGATAATGCAGCCTCTGGCTACTTCGCGACCAAGGACAAAGACCAAGCAACTAGACTAGAGAGATATTCCGAGGTTCTCCGAGCGGCGATCAATGATACCTTCGGTGCGGGGTTGGAAAAAGAAATTGAAAAATATATGGGATGATTGGCCGTTTGAAGCTGAAGAAAGATCCCTTTCACCAAGAAATTGAAGTGAGCATTCGATTGAGCGTGCGGCAGGAGCCGGGCACACTTAATCGAATTCTAAAATCAATGGGGGCTATACTTCACTACGACGTATATTCTTTCCCACGCTCGTCACCTGGAGCGAACTGGCAATCCGAGAACCTTGCGAGTGTCTATCTTTTTTGTGATGGAAAGGAAGTGGATGCCCAAGAGAAGGTTGACCAAATACAGCTCCGATATCCGCTCGCCACAATTGGGGCAGAGCATGTGAACAGCTTCGCTTCCTTGGTCGCGAAATTGTCCAATGCACTCCAAGCGGAGGCGACTTTAGACGGGCGGGTTGTTGATGCAGATGAAATTGTTCAACACTGTGATGGATTGGCGTCTGAATTGATGGAGCAATGGGGTGAAGAGCCGGGAAGCAAATCACTAAGAGTGCTGATTGAAGAAAACTATTGCTAGATCGTTGCTGGTGATGATCAATGTGTCGGCCTATAAATTGATATGACCATATCCGAAACCGATACCATTGATTTTGTTCAAGTGAACGCAAGTGATCAGCGCGTGAACCTCATTGTCGCGGATCATCTTCCCTGGGAGGGCATCGGTGATGCGGATGATCAGCATATGTATTTGTTGCAGGAGAAGCTGAACTCCTATCTGGCATATGTCGAAACCCGGCAACTGTATTCAGATTATCCTGATGTTGTGGGGTATGATATCAAGCTGCAGGTCTACGGAAAGTTTGACCGTTCCCCCAAAGGGGTGGAATTCTATGCCAGGCTGCGCAGCTTTTTGGAGCAAAGCGGGTATTCGATCGAGTTCATTTTGAAAAGTTGAGAAGCCATTTGTTCGACCGATTTGAAGCGCATTTTAAGGCGGATAACCCCCTGCAAAATATGGGGGGAATAGAGCAGAAATATGCCATCGCCGGCTTTGACGCGCTATTTGCGAAATATTCCGGTTGCTCCTTCAACAAGGGTCTTTATCAGCTTCTGCCGAAGGAGAAGATCCCGGAGTTCACCGCAAGCATCGTCGCGGCTTTCCCAGAGTTTTCAAAGCGGACGATCATTTTTGGATTTGACTGGATGGGTCGGGCGTTCGGAATTGACGGGGCACGGCGCAAAGATGATCAACCTCTGATATTGATGTTTGATCTAAGTGATCGGCGCGCGCTTGAGGTTCCCGAAGATTTTGTCGGGTTCCACAATAATGAACTGGTCGACTATCCTAATGACTCACTCGCCAAAGAGTTTTTTCGTGACTATCTGGCTGCAGGGGGAAAACACCCGGAAGCGGGGCAGGTCTGTGGTTTGGACGTGCCTGCCTTCTTGGGTGGGCAGGAGACGTTCGAAAATATGCACCTGATAGATCTGGATGTTTACTGGCATGTGACTGGGCAACTTATTTCAACCGCATCGGTTTAAGTTGCGATAATGTGTTTCACGGTATCGTTTTGAATTTGGGCAATATGGGAAATCTCTCTGAAAATTGGCGTTCCATGCTTTCGGGTGCGGAGTATGACCAGTACCATTTTACAACACTCTTTTCCGAAGTTTCTCAACCGGAACAGGTTGCCGTCCTGCTGGCAGATTTCTCTGGCGCCGATGAACTCAGGGAACGAATTGAGAAGGCTCTGGAAGCGAAAAGATGTGGCTGGTCAGTAGGCGTAAATGGCCAGGATCTGGCGAACGAAGCGATATCTGAGCTTTCCCGTTTTTTTGCCCATCTTGGGCGTGATGACATTGTAAAATACCTGACCACTGCGGAAGTCCGTGAGGCTAGCAAGGGTGATGTTGAGGTGATCAGACGTCGTGAAGGATATCATCAGTCAGAGATTTCCGGAGAAATCGGTGATGAATTTATTGACCGCTTGTTTGAACAACCAGTTCGTTTCCGACACCTCGAAGAGGCACTGTATGGAATAGACAATGAATACATCATTCCACATTATGTGCTCGCGCCAGCCATTGGGTTTGAGATTGATTTTTCGATGGGGTTTTCCATGTGGCAAGCAGGATATCAAATGGCATTTGATGACGAGAAAATTGTCTACTGCAAGAGGTGATAGCTGACGGTTTTCCGGTGTTCCCAATGCCACCGGCCCGCAAGCAGAACGCATCTTCTACTTCTACCACCCCGATCACCTCGGCTCGCCCGGCTATGTGACCGATATCGATGGCCCAGTGCTGCGCACGTTCGGATGGGGGAGTGATCCCCGGACAGGTGTGTTCCGCCCGGAGTCACATCGGGGTCGGGGCTCTGCTGGCTTCGACATAAAGGCGGGTGGTATCGAATGGGGACAGATCGGGATCAGACAGAAGGGCGGTGCCGATCAAAACGCCATCAAATCCTTTGGATCTTGCGCGCCGGACATCATTCGGGCAGTTCAATCCAGAGGCGCTGATCAGAAGGCCTTTGTGTTGGGCCCTGGCCGTCCCCCACAAGCTGAGGCTGTGCTCAATACCGCCATCATCCGTTTCCTGCTGGCGAATATCGCGGTTATTGATGGCAAGAATGGCCCCTTCCGGAAGCTGCAACCCCTCAAGCTCGGTCACACAAGAAGCTTCGACGAAGGGGGTCAGGCCCTGGTCGAGCGCGTGATTTGCCAGGCGCAGAATATCCTGCTGCCGGATCAGTTTGCAGGTAAGCAAAACCGCCGATGCGCCGGCCCGTTTTGAGATCTCCAGATCTCGAACCGAGGTGATGAAATCCTTGCGCAGAATTGGCAAGCCGGTGCAGGCTATCTCCTCGATCATCTCAACGGAGCCTTTGTGCCAGTGCCCGGTGGTCACCGACAAACAGGGGGCGCCTGCACGGGCATAATCCCGAGCCACATCCGCAACAGACCGACGTGCCAGCAATTGGCCAACTTTGGGTGAGCTTGGTTTGATTTCAGCAATGAGGGGGGCGGGGGCGTTGGTCAGCGCCGCAAAAAACGGCAGGGAGGAGGCCATTCCCCCGGGATCTGTTTTTGCCAAACTCTGTGCCCGTCTCATGATGCGCCCTCCATTTTGGCAATTGCTTTGCCGCGTATCGGTGGGACCGGAGGCAACGGCTCTATCTGCGCGGCAAAGGCGCGGGCCTGTTCCAGTTTTGCATAAGGCGCACCATCTCGCAGACACTCCAGCGCAAGTCGGGTGCCCGCTTCAAGGTCCTGCGCCTGTCCCCCGGCATAAAGGGCTGCACCCGCATTCAGCGCGACGGTCTCGGTGCATTCACGGCCCCCGGCGCCGCGCAGAATGTCAGTCAGGGTCTGGATGTTCTGTTCAAGATTTCCCCCGGCCAAGGCGTCGATCGGACCGGGCTGCAAACCGATTGTGGCCGGGTCGAGTTTCTGGCTGTTGGGTGCATCGGCCCATTGCCAGATATTTGTTCCCGTGCTGAGGAGTTCATCAACACCCTGTTCAGCATGGACCATCAGGGCAGGGATGTTCAGATCGGCCGCAATGCTGCCAATTTGTTCCATCAGTTGTGGCGAGGACGCTCCGATCACATTTGCCCGCACCGCATAAGGGCAGATCAGCGGGCCAAGCGCATTCACGAAACGGCCAATCACCTTGAACCCAAGTGGGAGTGCGGACAGGGCCAGCCGTTTGCAGATCGGCGCATATCGCTGTGGTGCCGCAAAGGCGAGGCCCGTTTCCTTCAGCATCGCGTTGATGGTGCCATCCGATACTGCCCGGGCCAACCCGAGCGCTGCCAGGAGATCACCGGACCCGACAGTGGATGAATAGGCGGAAGAGCCGGATTTCAGAACTGTCCCACCAGCGGCTGCTACTACAAATGCGGCTGTGGTCGAAATGTTGAAGGTGGAACACCCGCCGCCCGTCCCGACAATATTGATGGCATTTTCTGCGGAGGGCAGGGCGATGGGGGGGTAGGTCTCTCGCACAAACCGGACAAAACTTCTCATATATGCCGGATGGGGTGCCGAGGCGGAAAGTGCGGCAAGAATGGCCACGCTTTCCTGCTTGGGGCGAAGGCCCTGATCGGTGACCCGCCAATAGGCCCCCATCGCCTCTTCGCTTACGGGGATGCCTGCGATCAGCGCAGCGGCTGTTTCTTCCGGGGACATGGCCTTCGCTCCTGGGTTTGGGACTGCAGGCGTCAGGCTGCAGCCGTGGATTTCGACGCGATGAAGGCTTCGATCACACCGAGGGTCCGGTAGTTTTCACTGTCCAGCTCGTCCGGGGAAATGGTCAGGTCGAATTCGCCTTCGATATATGCAATCAGCTTGAGAACGCCGAGGCTGTCGATGATCCCGGTTTCGAGCAGTTCCAGGTCGTCGGTCAGCTGTTCGGGGGTAAGGTCCATGGCAAATTCTTCGATGATAAAGCTGCGCAGTGCAGTGAGAGACATGGGGAAAACTCCTTGGGTTAAGGTCTTGAAAAAAGGCTCTGATCCTGGTGAAGGGGAGCAGGGTTAAGCGATATCCTCCATCGCGCGCACCGCGAGCTGTTTGCGGCAGGTCTTGCCATTGGAATTTTTCGGCAAGGGATCGGAAAGGATCTGATAGCGGCGTGGCAAGGATGCAGCTGGCAAATGCGCGGCAAGATGTTTTCGCAGGTCCAGCGTGGTCAGGTCCGGAGCGCCTGCCGTGCTGGAAGAGGCGCTGACCCAGGCATTCAACTCTTTTCCCGCCGCTGTTTCGGTCAGGAAACAGGCGGCCTCTCCCACTCTCGGGTGCGACAGGAGCAGGGTTTCGATCTCGTTCAGATCAACACGGACACCACTGAGTTTGACCATGCTGTCATTGCGCCCGACAAAATGCAGACAGCCGGTTGCGTCCCTGCGCACCTGATCCCCTGAGCGGAAGTAACGTCGGCCTTTGTGATGGACCATCGCACGGGCGGTCAGGGCGGCATTTCCATACCCGCGCATCATTGTCGGGCAGCGGACCCACAGCTCGCCTTCGCATGGGCCGGTCAGGGGGATGCCGGCAGGGTCGATGATCAGATATTCGACATAAGGCAGGGGGGCGCCGAGGGGCAGTGGGGAGGGTGTGGCGTGGCGGGGCACGTCATAGAAAAACGTGTCGTTCGTTTCCGTGCAGCCATAGATATTGATGAACCGGGCATTGGGGAAAAGGTGAAACAGGCGTTGCAGCGTTTTGTCGGGCATGGGTTCGCCGGCAAACAGGACGCAGCGCAGATCAGGACATGTTGTTGTCGCAGCAGACTCTGCCAACAGCTTCAGCGCAGAGGGGGCTGAATGCCAGATGGTGACCTTACAGTCGTGCAACAAGGTCAGAAGACGGGCTCCATTTCGGGCTGCCTGTGCATCGGCAAGCACCAGGTTCGCGCCTGCCATCAGGCTGGCGTAAATATCGAGGAAGGACAGGTCAAAGGCAAACGGGGCATGTGACAACAGGCAGTCACCGGGGTGCAGGTCCAGTTCCTGCACCACCCAATCCTGGAAGACATCCAGCGCACTGGCAGTGATTTCAACCCGTTTGGGTGTGCCGGTTGACCCGGACGTATGAAGAACCGCCGCAAGGGTCTGAGATGGCCCGGTTGTCGGCGGCAGCCCCTTTGATCTCATAGGGTCGGACAGGGTGGAAAGATTGATCAGCAAGGTTCCGGTGGCCTCTGCCCAGCCAAGCAGCTTTGGTGCGGTGACATCGTCCACGATCAATGCCGCCGGATGCAGATCGTCCAGAATATGCAGGAGGCGGGTGCTCGGGTGTGTCGGGTCCAGCGGGGCATAGGCCTGACCCGCGGCCAGCGCGGCCAGAACTGCCGCCAGCCCCGCCGGTGTCTTTTGCGTGCAGATGGCGACAACTTGATCGCAGAGGGGAGAGCAGGCCGGCAATTTTACCGCCAGTTTTGCAACAGTCGCCAGCAGGTCAGGATAGTGGATCGCTTTCCCATCCGCGCCAAAAATCTTGGCATCCGGGGTTGCCAGGATTTCACATTGAAGCTGTTGAAAAAAGGCACCTGGCCCGCTGGTGGGCGAAGGTATCTGATCGGTGTTTCGAGGCGTCAGAGCGGGTGAAATTGCGGTGTCAGGCATGGGGTTCCTCATGTGTCAGGTCTGGGGATCAGAGCCCCAACATGGCAGCGATGCGATTTTTCTGAATGTCGGAGCTGCCGGAATAGATCAGCCCGCCCACAGCATTTCGCAGATGGCTTTCAATCCCGGTCTCCGCCATGTAACCCGCGCCGCCATGCAGCGTGATTGCATCAATCGAATTGGCGACATGGGCTTCGGATATCGCAAGTTTCGCAGCCGAAAATTCCAGTGTGGCCTGCCCGCCCTTGTCCAGCGCAACCACCATGCGAAACAGCCAGTTCCGGGCGGATTGCAGGCGCAGATGCATATCGGCAATCCGATGGGAAATCGCCTGGTATGACCCGATCGGCGCCCCGAATTGTTGCCGCTCCTTGGCATAGGTTATGCAGCGCTCCAACTGCCGACGCATTTCGCCCAGCTGGATGGCAAACACGCTGAGGATCTCCCACCGCATGACATAGTCCAGGATCGAGAAACCCTGCCCCTCGCGCCCGATCAACCGGGTGGCGGGGACCCGGACGTCATCAAGATACAGGTCTGCCATGGGCGCGGTGCGCAACCCCATTTTCTTGCGCGGTTTCCCGATCTGAAACCCTTTGGATTTGCAGTCAACGGCAAAGGCCGAGAACCCTCCCAAGGCACCTTTGGTCGGATGGGTTCGGGCATAGATCACGCAGATATCCGCAATGGGAGCATTGGAAATAAAGCATTTTTCGCCCGACAGGAGGTAATCATCACCCTCACGGACCGCGTAGGTCTTCATTGCAAAGGCATCTGAGCCGCTATGGGGTTCGGTGATCGCATGGGCGCCGACGCGGGCAGCGGATGAGAGATCTTCCATCAATTCGGCACGCAATATGTCACTGCCAAAAATGCGAACGGGCAGGCAGGTACTGCACAGGTGGGTGGCCAGTGAAAATCCGAGGCCCGCATCTTCGCAAAGATATCCAAGATGCTCGAGCACATCTGCCAATTCCGCGACCGACAGATCCAACCCTCCGCTGTTTTCATCATTGATCAGGCTGGTCAGGCCGGCCTGCACCGCGGCCTCCCATCGTGATGGACCAAAATGACCTGCCTGGTCGTCCTGCTGCCAGCCCTCGTTCAGGGCATCTGCCCATTGGTCCAGCCCTTCCAGCAGCGTCTGGACCAGATCCTGTCGATAGGACTGCGCATCATGGGGGACCAGCGGCGTGTGTTTCATGCGCATGAGAGTTCTTTCTGTGCTGAGCGGGGGGCGGGGGCTTCCATGATCATGCTGGCGTTCAGCCCGCCAAACCCAAGTGAGTTTTTCATGGCAATGCGCCCGGTCAGATTGCGGTTCACTCCGGGCAGGGGAAGCGGAAAGCCGGTTTCTTCCGGCGACGGGGTTGTCGCCATCAAAGGGGCCATCCCATGGCGTAAGGCCAGCACCGTGGCCACCGTTTCAACCGCACCGGCCGTGCCCAGAAGATGCCCTGTCGTGCCTTTGGTCGAGCTGATCATCGGGCGCGGTGCCCGACTGTCAAACACCTCTGACAGGGCCTGCACCTCAGCGGCGTCATTCAGCGGTGTTCCGGTGCCATGGCAATTCACGTATGTGACGTCCTGCGCTTTGCAGCCCGCTTGTGTCAGGGCTTGCCGCATTGCACGGATCAGACCATTTGCGTTGGGGCTGGTGATATGATGGCTGTCACTGCTGAGGCCCATGCCCGTAATACGGGCGAGAATGGTGGCGCCGCGTTCTATGGCCAGCGCCTCATCCTCCAGAACCAGCATGGCGGCCCCATCACCGATCATCATGCCCTTTCGAGTCCTGTCAAAGGGGCGGCATATGTCGCGATCCATGGCGCGCAGCGCATTGAACCCGGCGAAATCCGCTTCGCGCATGCGATCAGATCCCCCTGCGATCATTATCGGAGCATCGCCAGTCCGAATGCGCGCAACCGCGTAAGAGATTGCAGCGAGTGATGAAATACAGGCACAGGAAAAGCTGCTGAACGGCCCCTGAAGCCCAAAGGTGGCGTGCAGGATTTCAGCGGCACTGGCCGGGGCCAGCAGAGCGCCCTCTGGCGGTGGGGGGGAACATGTAATGTAATCATCCATCATGCCGCCAGAGGTTGTTGCCAGGGCGCATCCTGCTTGCTGCAGCTGAACAGGGCTGAGCCCGGCCTGCACAATGGCCTCAAGGGCTGCGCTGATCCCGTGCCCGGCACAAAGCAATTGTGCTTCGGTTGGGGCAGTATGGATCAAATCGGCATGCGCCGAGACCCGTGTTTCGCACAGCTGATGCAACGCATCAGGATCGGTCGCAAAGGCCTGTTTGGCCCGGAACCGGCTGGCATCAAACTGGCGTGGCGGCATGGGTGGCTGACCGCCTGAGCGGAGGCACTCCCAAAACTGGGTCTGATTTTCGGCGTCCCGGGTCACGACACCCAGGCCAGTGATCACAACAGATCGTGCCATCAGGTGACCTCATGTTCTTTTTGTGAATACAGAGTGTCCGATGAGGGGGAGCCAGGGGTCATCGAGGCAATCTGTTGATGCAGCGCAACCAATGGGGTGGCACCAAGAAAGTTGACCCCGGCAAATGAGCCCAGAGGGTGCGGTCGTTGGGGTTGGGACAGGATAGGGTGTCGCCCACGGGACCGGGCCGCGCTCTCCTGCTCCAACAGCATCAGCACCATGGCTTCTGCAAAGACGGGCCTTTCGGGAGCACGGGCGCGCTGAGCGAGATGGGTTGTGAGCGGGGGTGCAAAATCCTCATAGGCGGTGACAAGAACCCGGGCGCACCGCCCGTCACGCAGCCAGTCCAGAGCGCATGTCAGCGCATCCGACCCTGCCTGGGATCCACTGACCACGGCAAGGCTTGGTCCCTGAATACCAAACTCGATTGCGGCTGAAGTGATCGGGTAGTTATGGGTGGCCTGTGCAAATCGCACCGCGTCGATGCCGCGCGGACCGAACTCATGCAACCGGCTTTGCATCTGGTACACCTGAGAGCAGCCAAATTGAGACCCGGATACCAGTCCGGTACCCGGGCCTTGCAGCTCCGACACGGGCAGGTCTGCCGCAATTGCAAGGCGCTGGATCATCCGCTCCAGACGATGGGAG
This sequence comes from Aliiroseovarius crassostreae, assembly GCF_025137635.1. Lineage (NCBI taxonomy): Bacteria > Pseudomonadati > Pseudomonadota > Alphaproteobacteria > Rhodobacterales > Paracoccaceae > Aliiroseovarius > Aliiroseovarius crassostreae. The sequence continues at coordinate 53,462 of NZ_CP080773.1, forward strand.
AGACGTGTCTGTCGTGCTTTGGCGGCGCGCTCATCCGCCTCGAATTCACTATGATCCAGTCGCAAGATCGCATCGCCCCAAATATCCTGGGGTGTATTCGGTTGCTTCTGAGGCGCTCGGTTGTGAACCGCACCCACATGCGCCATCTCCTGCGTTGCATTCCCTGTGGGAAGGGCACAGGGACGGGGCAGGTCAGCGCAGCTGACGGTGACAACAATGCTGTCCGGCATGGGAAGCAACCTTTGGAAATTTAGGGGCGATGGGAAAATGCAGGGCTTAGTAGGCGGAGCTGTCGTCGCCAAGCGCGTGACGCTCATGCCCTTTAAGCGGGGGGTTGAACACACAGACCAGGCGCATGGTTTTATCCGCCTTCAGCCAATGCTGGTCATGTTTGTCGAGCGCATACATCGTGCCCGGCGTAATCTTGTGCACTTCACCGGTCTGAGTGTCGACGACCTCGCCTTCACCTTCGATGCAATAGCAGGCTTCAAGGTGGTTTTTGTATTCCAGCAAAGATGCGGAACCGGCATCGATGACCGTGTCGGTCAGCGAATAGCCCATATTGTCGCCTTCGATCAGCAGGCGGCGGCTTTTCCCATTGCCCCAGTCCACATCACGCTCAGAATTAGCGATTTTTTCCAGTGAGTTAATAATCATTTCAACCTCATGTCAGTTAGGCTTCAAGAGACTGTTTTATTGGTTCAGTCACCGCTGACATTAGGAGGTTTTCATGTTTTTGAGTTTGTCGAAGTGTTCACAAGTATTTTTCTTGGTGACAGATATTTTTGGTATGTGATGGATTTTTAGAAAAATTTTCGCCAACTTTTAAAGCGTTTCGGTTTTAACCTGACACAGGGCAAAACCGAAACGCGGTAAGAGATATCAATGTTGTGGGCGTTTCGGAATAAACATGTGTGTCAAGTTTATCCCGAAACGCTTTAGTTACGGATTTTGACGAAAAAAAACGCGCCCAGTTGGCGCGTTTCGTTCCTGCTTGAGGTCAGTTTTTACTTTGCGTCCGCAATCAGAGAGCCGGATCTGAATTTTGTATCCGTGGCAAACAGGGCACCATGTTTCTCACGCAGACCGGTCAATAGGAGGTCATAGGGCAAATCCGTGAAAGTGCCATGATCCGCCAGGAATTCCATATATGTCCGCCCCTCACTGTCATAAGCATGATGGACACAGTCCTCGTGGCCGTCGAATTCCAAGGGTGTCATGCCATATAGCTGACAAAGGCGGGCGTTGAAGACCGGCGTGGCTTTCCGCCACTGCCCATCCAGTTTCAAAATCACAAGCGCATGGAAATGAAACACCCGCGTACCCATCATCGCTTCCAACTTGGGAGAGCACAGATGGTTTTTCACATCGGTCAGCCAGATCTTGGAGGGGATACCCACATGGCGCAATGCGGCGGCATAGACGATGGATTTGTGGATGCACAGACCGGTGCGACGGCGCAGGATGGCACTTGCCTTCAGGGCAGGGCGCGCGAAATCGGCATTGTAGATCTCATAAAACAGCCCATCACGCACCGCATAGAACAGTTTCACCGCAAGCGTGCGTGGATCTTCCTGTGCCAGAGCGGTGGCCCTGTCCGGATGACCCACGGCCTTGGCCACAAATTCTGCAATTTCAGGTGAATCGTGATCAAGAAATGCGGTGACGGCCAGACAGGGGTCCGACCAATCCACCTCATGTATCATCGGGGCAGATGACAGGTCTGGTTCGGGTGCGCCATTGTGCAATGTCATGATCAGAACTCCTCCAGCGTCGAACAAAGCGCATCGGGCAGGGTCACACTGATTTCAGTGCCTTCTCCCAGGGTGCTTTCAATGTCGATCCAACCGCCCAGCCCCTGTGCAATCGTGTTGCAAAGATAAAGGCCGATGCCAAATCCCCCCGACGCCCGCCCCCTGCTTTCATCCGCGCGCCAAAATGGCTCCATCAGATATTGGAGATGGTCGGGGGCAATTCCGATACCCTGATCCCGCACCGCAATCCGCAGGTTGCACCCACCTTCCCCGGCGCGATCGAATATCACCTTGATGGGTTTCCCTTCGCCATAACGCACGGCGTTCGACACAAAGTTTTTCAACAAGATGCTGGTAAGGAAACTGTCAAAATAGGCGGTTTTCTGTGTGCAGTTGTTTTCGATCGAGATGTCAGCCCCTTCCGGCGTCAACTCCGCCAGCTGCTCTTGGGCATAGGGTTCTATGTCAATGAATTCGGCCGAACTTTCACCCGCGCTTCGTTTTTCCGCGGCAAGAATGGAGGACAGAAGTTCCTCAACCACCGAGATATCCTTGGAAATTTGCAGTTGCAGGTTGCGATCATCAATCATGTCCTTGCGGACCTTGAGCCGGGCCAGCGGGGTCAGGATTTCATGAGGGATTGCCAGCAGCATGTGGCGGCGGCTTTCGTGGATCCTTTGCAGCTCTGCCACCATCTTGTTGAACCCGGCGGCCAGCGTCCGATATTCCCCAAAGGTCTGATCAAGAGGAATGCGGAACTCCATATCCCCTTCTTCAACCGTGTGAACCCCCTGCGTCAGCACATCAAAGGGCAGGGTCAGGCGCCGGATCAGCAGGTAGATCACAATAATTGCCGTCAGCACCGCCAAAACCACGATGCTGACCAGAAACAGGGCATAGGTTGAAATGCGTTGTCCGAATTGCGGCAGGATGGCCACCATCTCTTCCCGAACCGAGACAGCCGCGTAGTGGTCGCCGAACTGGCGGATGGCGATGCCGTCCTTGTCATTTGCGGCGGCACGATAAAGCTGTGCATATTCCGAGGCGCGCGCCTCATCCGGGGTCATCAGGATCATCGGGGCATCACCGATTACAGGCAGGTCACTTTCAGGCACGAGGGCCTGCACCGCAAACGCATCAAACAGCGCGCGCGCCAGATAGCGGCGGGGGTGTTCATCCGCGACTCGCTGAAGCAGCAGCACCAGCACAGTCGACAGAACCGCCGTCGAGGCCAAGGTTGCGATCAACAGGTAACTGAAGACAGAACGCGAGACGGTCCATGATCTGAGTGAGTTGAAAAACTGGATCATACGCCTTGCTCTACCTTTAACGAATACCCTTGTCCGCGCAGGGTTCTGATAAAATCATCGGTCAGGCCCTGAAGACGGAATTTATGCCGAACCCGGTAAATCACCGTGTCGACGATAGCAGGGTCAGTTTGAGAGGTATAGCCAATGCGATCAAGAATGTCGTTTCGGCTAAGGCATTGTCCGCGCTTATCATTCAGGGCCTGCAGGACCCGCAGTTCAAGCTCTGTCAGATTGACGGTAAAGCCTTGGAAACTTGCGCTGAGATGGGCCTCGGAAAGGGTGAAGCCCGCGGGGTGACGATCAGGAGATGAGAGGGTTTCGCGGGCCAGACCCTGTGCCGGAACGCTCACCCGCCCGCGACGGGTAACGGCCCCGATCCGGGCAACCAATTCGCGCATTTCGGCCGGCTTGGCGATGAAATCATCAAAACCACTTTCCAGGGCCACGATCCTGTCGGTGACATCGGCACGCGCAGTCTGGGCCAGTATCGGAATGTCATTGAAGGGTTTGTTGCTTTGGCGAATGTCGCGGCAAACGGACATCCCGTCCTGACCAGGCAGCATCATATCCAGCACCAATACATCAAACGGCTCGCTCTCCAACCGTGCGAAAGCCTCTTGCGGGGTAAAGGCGAGGTGCAGGTCAATGCCATATTTCGCAAGGCCCTGCTGCATCAGCGGGCCAAGTTCTTGGTCGTCATCCAGGATCAGAACGCGCAAGGTAAGGTCCTCTTGTCTTATGTGAAATCGTTAACTGAGGGGCGGCCAGGCGTCCGGACCGCCAATACACAACCGTCAGAACCGCCAGAGCACAGCCGCCTGAACAGAGGTTTTATTCGGACTGGCGCCATAGACCGACATTTTGTCACCGAATGCATGCATCGCACGCAGGTTCAGGGTTGCGGCCTGGGTGATCGGCACATCCAGCGCAACCTGCCCCAGGCCACTGTCATCTGCCGGGACGTAATAGGCCAGCAGGGACAGGTCCGCGTCACTCCAGATATCGTTCCAGGCCAACCGGGCAAAAAGCTGCTGCCGGGCCAGAGGATCCTGCCTGCGGTTTGCCAGCTGATAAAGCGCACCTGCGGCCGCTCCGTCTGGGCCGCTGGCAGCGGCCAGGGTTTCAATCTGCGCACCTGACAGACCTGCCCCGCTGTAGTGATGTTCAAAGGTCAGGGATATGTCCCGCGCCCCGACCCATTTCTGGGGCAGGGCCCAGTTCAGACCAATCGCACTTTGACCATACCAATTTGTTCCGGCACCCGCCCCCAGACCTGCCCTGAAAGAGGCAGAACCAACACCATTGGCCAGGGCTTCCGAGGCAAGGGACTGGCGCCGTTGCCCCATGGCCTCGGCGTAAAGCACAAGGTTGTCGCCCAGGGTGCCGCTGACTTCGACCCCGAAACCCGGCTCTCCATCAAGCAGCAGGGCATTTGCGGTCACGGACAGGTTGGTGCCAAAATCCGGGGTGATTTTGACAAAGGCAGCCTCGGTCGCGTTTGTCCGGTCCAACCCGAGGCCGATCGTATCCTTGTCCGACCAGATGCTGCCACTGCCCGCCGTGATTTTCGGCCGATAGCCCACCTGCACCAGCGTCCGACCGATGCTGGTGGTGCCGGTGACTGCGACCACACCCAGCCGTTCATTGCGCCGGTCTGCCGCGGCGGCGCTACCGCTTAAAACCAGGCTGTTGTCGCGAAACCAGTCTGTCGGATTAAACCCAATGGCAACCCCGTTACGAAGATTTATCCGACCCAGCCGCAAGCTGGTCTGGTCATCAAACGCAACGCTCAGGGCCAGCTCTTGCACATCTATGTTGAAATCATCTCCAAAATGAAACCGTTGCCCCTCGGTCCAGTCGGCCCGGGCGCGCAGATTATAGTCCAGGCTGATGGCCTGCCCCAAGGAACGGGAGCCGAAGTAATGGACCTGCTGGCGCAGAGAAAAGCTGCTGTCACCGTCACGGGAGTGATTGGAAAACAGGCGGCTCTCCAGTTCCAGGGTGGCATTTTCCCCAATGCTGAATGAGGAGGGGGACAGGTCGGCAGTGGCCGCATCAGATGGTGGAAGATCGTAAGGATCCGCTGGCACAGGCTGGGTCGTGCCCTCAACCTGCGTGACGTCTTCGGTCTGCGCACCGGGAAGATCAGGTGGCATGTCATAGCCCTGCGCAAAGGAGGGCAGGCCGATGGCGAGGGTGGTCACTGCGACGACGGAGAGGTTCAGGACAAGATGCATAAGGCAAGCTCCTGCTCGGTGGATGAGATAGAAAGAATGGGCCATGCCCCGCTACGGGACAGGCCCCGATGTGTTACGCCCGGAAATTCGGCAGCCACTCCTTGTTGAACCAGCTGGACGGAATATCCTGCGCACGATATTTGCTCATGGTCATCACCGTGACCTTGTTGGGATCAAACCCATCCGCAATCACGATTTCCGTGGGCCGCTTGGTGCCCATCTGAGATTTGAATTTGCGATACCATGCGACTTTGATCAGCTTGCCGCTTTTGGTGAAATACTTGCCCTTGACCGGCTGGTTTGACGATGCATCCACCCAGAATTCCACCGCACTATATGGGGCAGAGCTTGCGGATTGTGTCAGCATGAGCTTGGTGCAACTGCGCTCTTTGCGGTCGCCATCCACAACCGTCTCTTGGCCGGCCAGACGCACGGAATAATCACCCACGAGGTTCGAGCTGACAACATCGCCGTTTGAGGCATTCCCCAAGAGGCGCTGGCGCGGCGAAATCCTCACCGAGGCTTTCGAAGCGGGGTCATAAAGCCAAAGGATGTTGCCATTGCGCAGCAGGATTTTACCCCGGTCAGCTGCGGGGCTGTCGATGTGAACAAGTGTTTGAAACTGCGCGCCCGTGGGACGGGAATAGGTGGTGACCTTGGTCTTTTCCTTGGCGCGACCCCGTTCATAATTCACAAGATTGACATCCACCACAAACGAGGTTTGCGGATTGCGGATTGCATCCGCTTTTTTCAAGATTGCAGTGGCATCCCCGGCAGCCAGGGCAGATAAGGGCACTCCGCTCAGGCCGGCCGTGGCAAGGCTGCCCAGCATCAACTGGCCAAAGGTGCGACGATCAAGGGTCATGACGATTATCCTTTTATTGAAAGGTGAGAACAGGGATGCTCGGGGCGCGTGAAGCGCCCCAAGGATCAGGCGCGTTGCAGGCTTTCCACGATGTTCAGGCGGGCCGCCTTGTAGGTCGGGAAAACAGCCGCCAGCACCGCGATGATCACCAATGCCAGGGCCACTCCGATCGCAAAGACCGGGTTTTCAAGCACCATCAGCTGCACTGTCAGGGGCGTTGCATTGGACGGCGGGGTCCATTGAAGGCCCGCGGCATTGATGAGATTGGACAGGAGCACCGCCGCCACCACCGCAATCACCGCCCCAATCAGGCCAATCAGGGTGCTTTCGGCCAGGAACAGCGCACGGACAAATCCCTTGCGGAAGCCAAGCGCACGGATCGTGCCGATTTCTTTCACCCGCTCCACCACGGTCATCGAAACAGTGTTGACGATGGTAAAGACGATCACAATGGCGAGCACAAAGGACACGACGATGAACATGAAGGTAAACATGCCAAAGATACGGTCGAAAGTCGGATCCACCTCAGTGAAATGGTAGACCGACAGATCATACCCGTTGTTCTTGATCACCTGCGCCACACGGGCCTTTACAAGCTCAGCCTGATTGGGGTCCGCCAGCTGTAGCATCAGCGTGGTGGCTTCCTGGCTGTCGCCATACAGAAGCGCGCGGGCCTGTTCGAAATGCATCATTACAAATGCATTGTCGATGGCACGGATGGATTGCGCGCGGGCATCTGATACGCTGACGCGGGCGATGTTCGGCACCCCGGCAGAGGTGGCGGCCATCACGTTCAACTGAGGCGCTTCGGTTTGCGCATTCTGACTGCTGAGCTCCCCTTCGGCGGCAACAAGATCAGAAAAATCCTGCTCGACGCTGGCAAGCTCCTCTTCAGACACGGGCGCGTCCTGACAGTTCGGCACATTCAATGCGCCGCACAACCCCATCATGCGCGCCATGCCAAGGCCCAGGATCACCGACCCCCGGTCGCTGGAATTCAGCCCTGTGCTCGGGGCAATCTGGCCGATATTCCATCCATCCCATTTCCGCATCGTATCAACCTGATCAGGCAGAATGCCGGTGCCAATGAAGGTTTTGGAGTTTCCGGTGGCGGCATTCCCGGCAACCCCCGCAAGGTCGATGCGGGGGGTGATCATGATCAGCTGTTCCGCCAGAACCGGATCCGAGGCGAGGCGGGCCGCCACCTGATCCCAGTTCTCGATCGTATATAGGTCGGGATTGGCCGCACCGAACTCCAGAAATCCATTGCGATAAATCTGCAGGTTTCCCTGTTCCTGGATCATCGAGGTCTGCACCCCGAACCAGATCGACGTGACAAACCCACCAAACAGCAGTGCCGCCATGCCGCCAACACCGATGGCAAGTGCGGTCGTCAGGGAGCGCCGGGCATTTTTGATGACGTTGCGGAGGGCAATTTTCCAGATCATCTGATGTTACTCCTGTCCGGGTTGAGGGACGGTCATGCCGTCGACAAGGTGGATCACCTGCGCATCCGGGGCGATCAGCTCGGTATCATGGGTGCAGATCAGCACGCTGGTGGCATGGTCACGCTGCACGCGTTCCAGCAGGGCAACGATGTCACGCGAGGTCTTGCTGTCGAGGTTGGCCGTCGGTTCATCTGCGATGACCAATGTGGGTTCGGTGACCAGCGCACGGGCAATGGCCACACGCTGGCGCTGCCCCCCGGAGATTTCGCCGGGACGACGTTCCACCAGATCCCCCAGGCCCACGGCATCCAGATATTCCATCGCCTTGGCTTTACGTGCGCTGGCTGGCATCCGGCGATTCATAAGGGGGAATTCAACATTTTCACGCAGGCTGAGCACCGGGATCAGATTGAAGCTCTGAAAGACAAAACCGATATGCTTGGCGCGAAAATCCGCTGCGGCTTGGTCTGACAATGTGCTCACGTCCTGCCCGAGAATTTCCAGCGTTCCGCTGCTGGGTGCATCCAGAAGGCCGAGAATGTTCAGCAGCGTGGATTTCCCGCTGCCAGAAGGGCCGGTCAGGAAGGTTGTTGTGGCGCGTTCGATTTCACCGCTGACATCACGCAAAGCCGGAACCTCAACGCTGTCCATGCGGAAGATACGCGAGATATTGTTGAAGCGAACAACAGATTGTGCAGATGCCCGCAGGGCCTGCTGGCCCGGCACCGGGCTGCTGCCAAATGCGATTGAAGAATGAACCGTATTCATGTTTGCAATCCTTTGGGTTGAATTTCGATCTTGCTTTAGGGTGAAAGACCAACCGTCGGATTTCAAACGACAAAGAATGCAAATAAAACGCGCAATCCGAATGATATAATTATGAATATGTCGGCTTGTGACAGGCGCTTCATGTAGGATCATACAGACGCCATATTTCGCCATGTAGGGAAAATCCCCCTCGGTCGTTCCAAAAACGGGCGCGGTTGGCAAGATCACATTCTGGGCGCAACTGAGGCACCACGATCGGCGGGGGGCTCACGCAGAAATTCTCAGGAAGGCAGGAGGTCTGGCCCGCGCTGTCGCCACACCACCGGGAACCGCTTTATTGATGTCAACGCTGTTCGGGTGAAGGTGTCCGGGGTCTTGGCAGGAAATACATGGCAAGACCGGACAACAGCAAAGCCAGCAGAGCCATGGTCGCCCTGACGGTGTTCCAGAAGGTCCAGCTTGCCCGGTATTGTTCCCAGATACCCGGAGCGTCCTCCAGTGGGATTTCGCTGGGCACCAATGCCTCAAGCGCATGGTTGAGGGGAACATTGATGCCAACTGTCGGAAGGAATGAGCCGAAAAAATAGACGATTACAGCGGCCAGCAACAAAAGTGCAGACCACCGGCGCCGGGTGAAGAAGAGTGCGATGGCACAGCAAAATGTGATGATCGGCGTAAACAGGAATGTCACCAGAAAAACCGCGTTGCGTGTTCCCTGATTGAGCAACTGCATGGCATGGATGGCCTGAAGCTCGGGCAGGGCATCCAACCCAATCATGACCGATACCGAATAGGCATAGAAGAACCCTCCGATCGCACCGAAAAGGACAATGGGAGCAAGACAAAGTATAATCTGAGCGCGAGGCATGGCGTAAGCTGCTTTTGAACCGAAAACACCAACAGCTTAGCCATGGCCATATGTGTTGGGAATGGCCCTCCACATATCTGCAAAAATCAATTCACAGCGCTATTCGAGATCCGTTCTGTGATCTTTCGTGACAAAAGATGGAGAAATACCCTGACGCCTGCCTCAACCTGCTGACAAGACATGTCCGACAAGGGAATATCCCCGCCCGCGCACGGTGCGGATGAAATCAACCTCGGCGCCGGCTTCGCGGATCTTGGTGCGCAGACGGTAGATCAGCGCATCAATGCTGCGGGTATAAATGACCTTGGTGCCATGCACTTCCCCCAAAAGATCATCGCGGTGCAAGATCTCGCCCGGTCGCTGGGCCAGCGCCGCAATCAATTCGAACTCCATCGAGGTCGTCTCGAGCTTGCGCCCATTGACCAGAACCTGCGCGCGCAGCGTATCGATCTGCAGCTTGTCCCCTTCCAGGGTGATTTCAAAACCACCGCGGCCAGTCTGAGGCAAGCCAGACCCGGAAGGGGCATCTGCCCGCGGGGCAGGGCCGGGAACCGTGGCTGCATCAACGGCATTGGTCCGGCGCAAGATGGCATTGATCCGTGCAACCAGTTCGCGCGGCTCAAAGGGCTTCTTGATATAGTCATCAGCGCCGGTTTCCAGCCCCACCACCATATCGGTCAATTCGGTGCGCGCGGTCAGAATGATGATCGACACATCCTTGTAAGGCGCGTTGCTGTGACGGATTTTACTGCACATCTGCAGGCCATTTATCTCAGGCAGCATGATGTCCAGCAAAACAATGTCGTATTCCTTGGACTCCAGCGCGGCGAATCCGTCGCTTGGGGTGTGAACCGCATCCAGCTCCAGGCTGTAATTTTTCAGAACGTCACGGGTGACTTCTGCCAGGTCCACATCATCATCAATCAGAAGGACTTTCATTTTCACACTCTGCTTTAAAATAACACATTTCTACATATGCCTCTGGCCACCATTCGGAATAAGATCTGTCAATGGCGGGCCAGTTACCCAGTTACGAAGGTCCGTTCCTTTTTACACCGTTTTGGTAACAAACAGCTAGGTCAACGGGTTTCAATTTATAAGGTAGTCTGCCATGAAGCAAGCCAACTTGCACGTGCATCCTTCCCAAACGTCAATCAAATCGCAGACGGGCGGAGATTTTGCCGGTCTCCCGTTGGGGGGGAGCACGCCAACCCGGCTGATTGTCGGCCTGTCCGGCGCTTCAGGCATGCCGTTTGCACTGCGAATGCTTGAAGTTTTGCAGGGGTTTTCCATTGAAACACATCTTGTTGCCAGCAAAGCCGCTGCGCAGACCTTATCGGTGGAAACGGAAAACGGCTTGGAACAGGCCCGCGCGCTGGCGGATCATGTCTATTCCAACGGCGATATCGGGGCGGCGATCGCTTCCGGATCGTTTCGGGCGCAGGGCATGTTCATCATACCATGCAGCGTGAAAACCCTTGCTGAAATTGCCAACGGGATTGGCAGCAGCCTCTTGTCTCGTGCCGCGGATGTTACACTGAAGGAACGGCGGCGTCTGGTGCTGGGCGTGCGCGAAACTCCGTTCACCCTGGCCCATTTGCGCAATATGACAATGGTCACGGAAATGGGCGGAATTATTGCCCCGCCCATGCCTGCCTTTTACACGAAAGGTCATGACATCGAGGCGCAGATTGATCATCAGGTTCAGCGTTGGCTGGATCTGATGGGGCTGCATCTGGATCTTGCCCCCCGTTGGGGCGACCCCGGCACCGACTGATCCCGGAACCGGCCCGGATCAGCTCAGCAACACCAGCCGCGCTCCAAGGCCAACAAAGCAAAGCGCAAATACATAGCGCATTGTGGCCATGACACGCGGTTGGTTCAAAAGGCGGCTGCGCACAAAAACAGCCGCCATCCCATATCCGATGAACACGACAAACGTGATGCCGGTGAACATTCCCCCCAGCAAAAGCATCTCCTGCGTTGCCCTAGGTGCATTCGCGTCGACAAATTGCGGCAGAAAGGCGAAGAAAAACATTGATAGCTTGGGGTTGAGGATGTTCATCACGACACCTCGTTTGACTATTTGCACGAGCGAGGTGCTCATGTCTGTCCCGACCTCAAACGTGCTACGGTCGCGCAACGTCTGCCACGCCAGGTAGAGCAGATAGCACAGTCCGGCATATTGCAATGTCATGTAAAGGAGCGGGCTGCTTTGCAGGATTGCCGCAAGTCCCAGAATACCTGCGGCGAGATGCGGTAACGTCCCCAAAGTTCCCCCCAGCGCCGCTGCAAAGGCGGCTTGTCTGCCGTGAGAGATGGCGCAGGCCAGGGTAAAAACCACCCCTGTGCCCGGAGCGAGGCAGACCACAAAAGCCGTCACCAAAAATTCAATACTCATTCTGTCTTTCCTTCAGCGATCGAGTTCCGACATGGCTGTGCCCTGATAAGAGGGGCCATCAGGGTGAGGAATGCGTCTCCATGTCCCTTCACGACCATGCCAAAACACATACACTCCCCCCAGCGCCAGACCCATGATCCAAAACGGCGCAGAGGGGTGGAGTGGTCCGGCACTCACCGCCAGCACCGAGGCGCCCACCTGTCCTGCGTAAAGGGCGGACGCGATCCGGCCGGAAAGGACATGCGCGCCGCCTTGTGCAGCCGTTTCCATAATCTGACGAACACTCACGGGCAGAAGAATGCCAAACCCTGCTCCCACCAGCGCCGCACCGCATAAAAGCAGGGCCAGACCATGGGCCAGCGCAAGTCCGAACAGGCCAAGCACCATCGCTCCTGCCGCCAGGTTGATCAGAACAGGGTGCTGCGCCATTGGCCTCCTGGCCAGCAGAAGCGAGGCAACCCCGCTGCAAAGCGTGCCGGTCGCAATCACCAGACCTGTCTGGGCCGGGGCCGCCGCCAGAAGGGGCACAAAGGGGACTTGCGTCGGGATCAGGTAGAACCCCATCATCAGCCCGGCAAGCGCCAGCAGGGGAGGCCAGATGACAGCCGGTCGATCCCGCGCAACCTTTGCCACCCCCGGCGCCTCCCCCCAATTCTGATAGGCTGCGAAATAGGCAATTGGCACAGCCAGAAGATAGAGCAAAAAGGGCATCTCCCAGCCCCAGATCGCCAGCGCCCCGCCCAAAAGTGCAAACACAACGCCCCCAAATGTATTGATGGCCGACTGCCCGGCGATGATCCTTGCGCGCTCAGGTCCGGCATAAAGGCCCGCGATGGCAGCTGTTGCAAAACACAAGACTGCAGCCGTCGCGCCCCCCAGCAGCGCACGGGAAATCAGAAGATCCGCCATGCCCGAACTGAACGCGCCCGCAACACCGCTGACGGCCAGCGCCACCAGTGACAGCACAAATCCGCGTCCGGGACGCACCCTTGCACACCAATGTCCAATCCAGGGGCCAATCAGCATGATGACCAGCGCAGGCAGAACAAGTGCCAACCGCCCCCACACGCCAATGCCCGCCCCCACAGGAAGGAGAGCCCTTTCGATTTCCGGAAGGGCCGGTGCAATCGCTGCGCCGCTCAATACCGAACATGCACTGGCAGCCCAGATCACCGGCGCGGGCGTGATGTTCCGGGCAAAGGACCACACCGGGATCCGCATTATGCAGCCACCCGGGACAGGGGCTGCTGTTGCAACAGACGCTCAACCGCCAAATCAGCCGAGGTCAGACAACCTTCCATCGTGTGGCCTTCCAGATAATCTCCGGCAATCTCCAACCCCTGCACATTGTCGACCGCCCGCAGGATGTCGCGTTTCACACGGCTGAAATAGGGCGCATAGCCACAAATCCCGCCCGGATGACGCGCGACATGCACCTGCACGCGCTGAGCGGTGATGGGCAATCGCTTGGAAAATGTCTCCTCTGCGATGGTCACCAGCTCATCATCCGAGCGATCCAGAATATCCCGCGCCGCACGTCCCGACAGGGTGAATCTCACGTGGTTCGGGGTATCAAGCCGGTTGGCCGAGCAATGCCCAAGCGGTGCGCCGGGCTCAAACATGATGGAATGCACCCCGTTGCGGAACACCGGGGCATCGTAGACAACATTCACCATGGCAAGGGGGTAGTAACGCAACGCATCGAAGGCGACACGGCCATAGGCAGGCAGATCAACCAACCGCCGCAAAACATGTGCCGGCACCGCTGAGATGACCCTGTCGGTCGAGAGAACGTCCCCACCTGCCATTTCCAACCCGCACACCGCCCCGTTTTCCAGCTTGATCCCCGTAACATGGCTGCCAAGTCGAATATCTTTCCCGGCGGCCAGCTTGTCGTGAAACTGACCAATGCCCCCCTTGATTGCATGATGAGAGCCCTTGCCGAACCCTGAGGCAAACAACATCATCAACGAGGGATAAAGCTCGCTCGGTTCCGCGGCCCCCATGATGATTGAGAACAGTCGCAGGGGCCCATCATTCAGGGCTTTGCTGAAATGTCTGTCGATCGTGGCGTGGTCCCAGCGTCGCTCCACCTCTTCGATCAGGCCGGAGCTATAGTTCAGGCGATCGGCATTCTTGCGGGCAAAGGACAGAAAGTTGCGAAATTGCAGCGCACCGCGTGGACCCAGGGCCGTCGCCAGACGCAAATCCCCCGCCAGGGTTTTGGACTTCTCCAGCGCGATCAGCTGGTCCCGCAGAACAATGTGAAAACCAGGGTGCTGATCTTCAAACTCATTCATTCCGAACTCACGCAGGAGGGTGTTGAAACGTGGCCAGGCGCTGGAGAAATTCTTGCCCCCGATTTCGAAAGCATATGCCCCCTGTTGCAGGCAGGCGGCACGCCCCCCGACATAATCGCCCGCTTCGTGCAAAATGCTGGGAATCCCCTTGCGGGCCAGAAAATGCGCCGCGCCAAGGCCCGAAATACCGGCGCCAATAATATGTACAGGTTTCATGATCAGTCTCTTTTGCTGGTTCGGGATTTGCGCGCGCGTGTCAGCCGGGCGGTTTCGATGCTGCACTGGGCAAAGGCCTGCCCATCTGCCTGCAATGTCGCGCCGCGCCACAGGCGACCGCGATTGTCGCTCTGGAAAACGCGGGTGCCGTGCAGAGTTACATTTGTGAGTGACGCAAGGGGGCGACTTAGATCAATGCTGACCCCGGTCAGAATATCGCGAATGCGTTTATCCCCATCTTGCGTTGCATTCAGATAGCGCTGCACCTGCATGAACGCTTCAAGCAGGTAGAGCGGGTGCACCACGTCAAACCCATCCCCGAACAGACAGGTATCGGCCATGGGCAACAGCTGTGCCGTGACATGCTCTGTCCCCAGATGGGGCGTGGTGATCAGCACGTTTTCGGCGTGCAATTTGTTCAGCGTCCCGCCATCACAGGCCGCATCACGCCCGACAGAGGCCTTGCATATACCCCCGTTTTCCAACCCGGAGGCCGCTGGCCGCCCGGACAATCGCCCCGCCCGGACCAGACCGGTTTCCGGGCGCAGATCAACGGTGATCCGGGCACATAGCGTATGGTCCTGCAAGATCTCGACATGGCAACTCTGCTGGCCCTTGTCTTCATCAGGACTTTTCCAGGTGACATGAATGGGCCGCTCAAAATACGCATATTTGACGAACTGTGCCCGAATGGCTGCAACAAAACACGGGAATGTGGCGCTGTTCTGGGCTGCCTGAACCGCCCCTTCCAGCAGCAAAAGTCCCGGCACATGATCCAGCGGGTGGTCAAAAAAGAACGGATGTGTCTGGTCGACGATCAACTGCGCGCGGTTCTGCTCCACATCTCCCTGACCATAATCCAGGACAATGTTGCGGCGGTTCATGCGTCGGTCAAGAACCGTCATGCTGTGCTCTCCTGTCTTGTGGGCTGCACGGCGGCCTGAAGGGCGGCAATAAATGATCCTGCGCGGTCCACGACGCTTTCACCCGCGTCAAGTGCTGCGTCGACCTCGGCAGAGATGGCGCTGCCGACGATGGCAATGTCGCAACCCGCGACAAAGGCGCGGGCCACGTCCTGCGGACTGCGCAGGCCAAACCCCAGTGCAATTGGCACATCCGTCTGGGTCCGCAACATCTCAATCCGAGGGGTCAAATCGCAGGGGTCAACCGCGCCCCCGGAGCGGCCATAGGTCGACACCAGATAAAGAAAGGCCGAGGTCTGATGCAGCACCTTCTGCCGGACCTCGGGCGTTGCATTTGCATAGATCGTGCCGACCACCGGCATACCAACCCGCCGGGCCGCTGTGTTGAACGGATCTACCAGCCGCGGAGGCAATCCATGGGGCAGAACCGCAGACACGCCTGCCTCTTTGGCGCGGCCCAGCAGCAGGTCCATACCAACCGGGCGCAGGGTGTGGCTGCTGTCCACAAGAAGCACGATGTCTATTTGTTTGTGAAACGCACGCACCATGTCGAGCACGGCAAAGACCGTCTCACTCGGTGAAACTTCATTTTTCAGGGCCCGTTTATGGGCCCGTCGCAGGGTGTCACCATCGGTGAAAGCATTGCGAAACGGCACGCAAAGCTCCACCATACGCACCCCCAGATCAACGCAGCGGGTCAACAGCGCACGGGTTGTATCCAGATCCGGGTCCCCCGCCATGATCAGCGGGCACAGGCGCGGGTGGCCAGCGGTGAAGGGCACGAAAGCGGGGGAGGGGGGGGCAGATTTATAGCCCATTACGCAGCCTGAATTTGACTTGAGGGCGCAGAGGCCAGAACCAGCATCCGCGCGGCCTTGCGGTGAATGGCACCACCATCAAGACGGGCGGCGGTATCAACATCGACCGTCTCAATACCGGGTTGATCTGCCAGCGTGCTGATACTGTCTGCGGTCAACCCTCCGGCCAGCCAGATCCGATGACCTTGCAGATGATGCTGCCAACGCTGCACGATGGGCTGCTCCAGCCTGATCCCACTGGACCCAACCGCCTGTCGCCCACCAAATCGATCGATCAGAAAGACGTCGCACCCGCTTTTGGCATACCCGTCAATCAGCCGTTCCCCCGGACAATCGCCGTTGTCGGTCACATGCAGGGTCTTGATGACGGTGCAGCCCTGTGCCTTCAGAAAGGCCACATCTCCTGGCGCGTTGAACCCGTGCAGCTGAACATGGCGCACGTCCGTATGCTGCAACATGGACCACAGAGTGCGCACCGGCCGTTTCACACAAACCGCAACAGGGGTCACATCGCGGCATTTTCCTGTCAGCTCCACAAAGCGGGCATCGTGCAGATTGCGTGGATGCCCATTGATCCCTGTCCAGAACCCGGCATAGCGGACCCCTTCCTGGTGCAGGATTTCCAGCTCACTCTGCTCTGTAATACCGCAGATCTTTACATCCATAATTCTTCTCCTGATGCGTAAATGAATGCGAGCGCATGGGGGAAGGTTACGGATTTTCTGCGTGACGCAGTGTTGAATGATCTGAAGAATTATTTCTCTGGTCGCAAAATAATTCAGCCCCGGTTGACTTGGGAAAGACGCCCTAAGCCATTGAAACGAAATCCGTTGACAATGGTGCCATGCGGATCGAGGGGCAGATCCATAGAATTTTCGGAAATTTTTCATCACAGAGGAAAATATTCCGTTTCTTTTCGTTGGATTTAAGAACCAATCATCTTTTTGTTCCTGATCCTTTTCGCGCCAGTCTGCCTGCGAACTTAACGCAAGGTTCATTTTTGAAATCTGACCGACATAATTGTGACAAAGGAAACATCATGTTCACCAAGATCAATTTACCCGCCATGGCTCTGACCGCAGCACTTCTCCCCATTTTTGGAGCTTCCACAGCCAACGCGGAGGGTGACGTTCTTCTGGCTCCCGCCACCCCGACCTCACCCGTGCTGACAACCTGTCGTGATGTGATGGAAGGCGTTCAGAACCGCTATAACGGGTATGACAGCTGGCGCATCGTGCATATGGAAATCACCGATGAAACCGGCGCGATCAAAACCCGCCGGATCGCCGCGGCGCACCGCAATGACGGCATCAATCGCAAATTGCGCTCACATGTGTTCGACCCGGAGGAGCTGGCGAATGTGCAATCCTTTGTGCGCGACAGCTTTGAAGAGGGCGTGCCGGACCGGGTGTGGCTGCATGTTCCATCGGCTGAAAAGAACATCGAAGTGAAATCCGAAGACCTGTCCCAACGGCTGTATGGATCCGATCTGGCTGTTGGGGAAATGCTGATCCGCCAGGCAGATGATTATGACTGCAAAATGCTGGGCACCGATGTGTACCTCAATTACCCGATCTACAAGATCTATGTGAACCCACGCACCGAAGACGAGGTGATCCGCCTGGGGCTGCGCGATGGAGAGCTTTGGGTCGATACCGAAACCTTCATGCCGCTTTATTCCAGTTTCAACGCTGATGCGCCAAATGAGCAACGCGTGCTGGAAACTCTCAATCTGCGCTGGGTGGATGGTGTTTTTGCCCCGGAACATTACCGCGTCTCAACCATCAAAGAGGGCAGGGTGGTTTCTTTCTCGAACTTCCATACGGAAGGCGAACGTTTCAATATTGGCCTTCCTGCGGAATGGTTCTCGCTCGACGATCTGGGGCGCGCGGAAAGCGGTTTCAAAGATTTTCGCAGCACCTCCATCGCCTCTCATTGAGCATTGACAGGTTACCAACGCGGGAACCCCTTGGTTCCCGCATCACTTTCCTGACCAATCCTGCCCCAAAATAGGATACCCACCATGCAGCTGATCTCCCTGTTTCAAAGGGTGATGACGGGATTGCTGACTCTGGTTTACACATACCGGATCAAAGCCGTCATTGTTCTGATTGCCGCCTTGTTCGGCTTTATCTCAAGCAACCTGCCCAACATTCAAAAAGACGGTCGCGTCGAAGCTTTCATGCATGACGACGACCCGGCGCTTGCCACATATTATGCGATGCGCCGCGAATTTGGTCAGGACAATCGTGTTGTCGTGGCGGTAACCTCGGACGCCGTGTTCAGCACGGAATTCCTGACAAAATTCTCGCAGATGCACCGCGAACTGGCCGAGAAAGTTCCGTATGTTTCAGAAGTCTTCTCACCCTATAATATTCCGTTCATCGAACATGAAAATGGCGGTGTGTATCTGGAAGAACTGGTGCGCAACCTGCTGGCGCGGGGCCGCGATCCGATGGAGCTGCGGGATCGGATCCTGACCACACCGCTTTATCGGAACTTCATCATTTCCGAAGATGGCCACACTGCCGCCGTGGTGATTGAGCCCTATCGCTATGCGCCGGCCAAGGCCGATTGTGTGCCCAACCCGTCCGAGGGGATAACCTGTCCCGTCGTGTTCACCCCCCTCTCCGAACGCGCGCTGCTCGGGGCACCGCAATACGCCGAGATGACCGCAGTCGCACAAGAGATTGCCGCCAGATACGAGGGCGAGGGGTTTGACATCCACATCGCAGGGGCCCCGGTTCTGTCCACCGAGATTGTGAAGATGATGGAACAGGACATGCCGCGCTTCACCCTGGCATGTGTCGTGCTGACAGTGCTCACGATGCTGATCCTGCACCGCAGTTTTCTTATCGCGCTAGGGGCGTTTTTATCCTTTGCCTCGGCGCTGCTGTCCACCCTTGCAACCGTGGCTGCATCCGGAATTGCCATGACGCCGCCCACGCAGCTGTTGATCCCGATGACATTGGTCGTCGTGCTTTGCACCTACATCCATTTCATCGCAACCTTGCTGAAAACCCGCAGCACGGAACCCCATGGCCCAACCGCGCTGGCCAAGGCTGTGGCGGCCACCAACACGCCGATCCTGTTCACGGCATTGACGACGGCGGGCGGTTTGATGGGCCTTGCAGCCGCCCCACTTGCCCCCATTTTTGCGCTTGGAGTCTTTGGGGCGGTGTCCGTTGGCCTGTCATATATTCTGGCCATGGTCTGGGCGACATTGGTGTTCCGCACCCTGCCGGAACGGTTCCTGAATGCACAGCGCGACACGGCTGGCATGATTGCCTCTGGCATGCGATCCTTGGCGGTTTCAGCTGCGCGCGCACCCGGTCTGACATTGGGGGCAACGTCTGTTCTGCTGATGATAGCAGGCGTTGCGATGACACAGCTCAGCTATTCCCACAACTCGCTTTTGTGGCTTCCACAGGACAATGATGCGCGCCGTTCCACAGAATTCATGGACGCCAATTTCAAGGGAACCGTGAACCTGGAAATGGTCATCACCCCGACCGAAGGGTTTGATTTCCGCGATGAAACCTTGCTGAAAGCGGTGGAAACAACCGCCCGCGGATCTTACGACGCCGTGGACATCCCCATTGGGCGACACACCAGCATCATCTCTTTTGTCGAAGAGACCAACCAGGCCATTCACGATGGAGACCCGCAGGAATTGCGCATTCCCGAGCAGGAGGCCATTTGGGACCAGCTTCTGCTGCTTGAAGGGCAGGGGATCGACGACATGAAGCGTTATGTGTCCCTTGATTACTCCTCGGGCCGGGTATCCTTTCAAACCCCTTGGCTGGAAGCAAAGGCCTATACGGACGTGATCAACACAATCGAAGCGCGGTTCAACGCAGCACTTGGCGCCACCGCCAAAGTCGAAAGCACCGGCCTGATTGCGCTGCTGGCAAAAACGTCAAAGAAAGTGCTGGACAGCATGACGATCTCTTACGGTCTTGCCTTGGCTCTGGTGACCACGATGATGGCACTGGCGCTGAGATCGGTCGGATTGGGATTGGTGTCCATGGTTCCCAATGTTGTGCCCTTTGCGTTGCTGTTGGGGTTGATGGGATATCTGGGCATTCCGCTTGATACTTTCACCGTTTTGATTGGCGGGATCATCACCGGACTGATCGTGGACGACACGCTGCATTTCTTCCACGGGGTGCGCGAACGTTTTGCCGCTGGGGAAGAAATGGAAAAGGCCATTGCCAATACCATGTCCGACATCGGACGCGCCCTTTTCACCACAACCTTGGTGGTCACCGCAGGCTTCACCGTCTTCACCCTGTCCTCAATGAACAACATTCAGAGCTTTGGGTTGCTGATGGCCAGCGGAGCCATTTTGGCACTGATGTCAGAGCTGTTTGTCGGGCCGGCCGTGTTGATGCTTTATGCAAAATTCCTAAAGGCCCGAACCGGGGACAGGGTTCAGGCACAGTTGGGGGCGCAAGATGCAACAGCCTGATCTCATGGAAAAAAACTGGTCTGCATGCGATCTGCAGGCAGCTCTGGCCGAGCTTCAGACCGCCGCCCCGGCCGTAAGATCAACGCAACCTGCGCCTTTTCTTTTCAAAAGGGGCCTTGCTCCGGATGCCGCATGTGCCGATTTCGCACGTCATCATGCGGGCTTGCCCGCGCGCCCTGCCGCAACAGACGAACCGGCTGTGCTCTATGCCCAGCCGGACACACCGGATCTGCTGCTAGGTCTGTATGGGTCCGAGACGCGGTTGCGCAACTGGACCCCGGCATTGAGGTCTGCCCCCATGCCCGCTGCCGCTCGCAATCTGACACCGCGTGCGCCTGTCCCGTCAGGTCACGATCATCAGTTTTGGCCACAGGTTGATCTGGCGGGGCTGCCAATTCCGAAGTCCAGCCCACGTGACGCGGGGCGCTATGTGACCATGGGGTTCGTATTGGCCGAAGAACCCGATCAGCCACCAGCCCTGTCCGCACATCGCATGCTGGTGTTGGATCAAAAGCATCTGGGCATTTCCATGCTCTCAAGCCGGCATTTGCGGCATATGGCGCAATCCGCGTGGGATGCGGGGCGAGATTTGCCAATTTCGATCAATATTGGCGTGCCCCCGGCCGTTGCGATTGCATCGGCGACGGCCACCGCGCATTTGCCTGTTGCCTTCGACAAGCTTTCCCTTGCGGGTGGTCTGGCACAGGCACCGGTTTTGCTGTCGCGGGATGCCCGCGCGCCTGCAACATTCCTCTCGTCCGCAGAGGTGGTCCTGCATGGGGTCCTGACCCCGGAAACCTGTGCAGAAACCCTTTCCCCCCGCCCCAAGGGGGTCACAATGCCCGAGTTTCTTGGATATGACGGCCAGGCCGGGGCAGATCTGCAGGTGATCCGCCTGAGCGCAATCAGCCAGCGGCCCGGGGCAGTGTTTCAAGCCACGCTGGGACCCGGACGCGAGCAGTCCGCCATTCTGGGGTTGGGGGGCAGTTTGGCGCTCTCTCTGGCGCTTTCAGATCAGCTGACAGACGACATTGCTGATCTGCACTATTCGTCGGCAGGTGGGGGCATGCTGTTGCTTTACGTGGCACTCAAACCCGAGGCAAAAGTGAACAAGGCAGGCCTTGCACGGGACATTATCACGGTTATGCCCTTCACGAAGACCATCGTTTTCGTCGACAGCGACATTGACCTGACCTGTGACGCAGATGTGAACTGGGCCATGACCACGCGTTGCAACCTCGCACGAGATTGTCACGAGTTAAGCGGGTTCCCTCCGCTGCGCATGGATCCTTCACAAACGCCCAACTGGCAAAACCACGGGGGCAGCCCGCCCTGCCGCAGCTGGATCGACGCGACATGCCCGGCCTCCCTATTGGAACGCACCCGGCGCAGTTTCTGAACCTTTTGGCGAACAAACCCCGTATCTCCCACAGGGGACGCTGGCGGGTCTGGACATCACATGCTCTGACGCCCAACCGCCAGCGGCACCTTGCCTACACGCATTTCAACATTCCCTCGTTGATTGCCAAAAGGCGAAGCGTTACCATTATTCCAAGAATTGTGTGATTTTTGTTGCTTGGGCGTGGCTGTGTTGTGATCTGGTTTGGGTTCTCATTATTTCTGTTTGCCGTTCTGATCAGCCTGTCCCTGACAGACCTGCGCCGCAGGATCATCCCGAACACCCATATCCTTGCCCTGCTTGTTGGTGGCATATGTTTCTCTTGGGTCTATGACACCGCGGGGATTGCACCCCGTATGGTTGCCAGCCTCGGCTTGCTGGCGGCAGGCATCTTGGTTGCAAGCATCGCGGCGCGGCTGCTGCGCCGGGAGGCGCTTGGCATGGGGGATGTAAAACTATATGCCGTGGCGGCCCTGTGGCTTGGCCTGTCTCCGATGCCACTGGTTCTGACCACGGCCTCCGCCTTGGCACTTGTTGGCCTGATGTTTGGTCTGGAAAAGCAGGGGGCACCACTGGCTTTTGGTCCCTATCTTTCCGTGGCGATCTTCGGCGCATGGCTGTGGCAGATGGTCGGAGGTCAGGCATGAAGAGCTTTGAGGTCACCGCCCGTGATGCAACCGGTAAAGAGGTCGTATCCACCCGCCAGGCCCCATCCAAAGACAGGCTACGACAGACCCTGCTGACAGAAGGTCTGCTGGTGTCATGTATCCGGGAACAGCGCGTCTGGCGATTTTGGCGTCGGACCTCTGGAATCCGGCGCAAAAGCCTACGGGAAAACGGGATCCTGTCCCTGCTTCGGGAATTGCGAACCATTCTTGGGGCCGGGCTTTCGGTCACCGAGGCTCTGAGCATGGTTGAAACCCGGCCAAACAACGCGCCGCTGACGCAGGCGCTACGCGATATCAATCAGGAGGTGCGGCGTGGCAAGCCCCTCGCCCAGGCGGTGCGGGAACGACCACATATGTTTGAACCCGCGCTGGCCACCACCCTGCAGATCGGCATGTCCTCTGGTGATCTGGATATGGCCCTGGAACGCTATGAAACGGATCTTTCCACCCGGATTGAACTGCGCCGCAAGTTTCGAAAGGCCATGACCTATCCGTTGTTCCTGCTGGGCCTGCTTGCCGTGGTTCTAGTGGTGCTGTTCACCCTGATCCTGCCCAATTTCGTTGACCTGTATTCAGAGTTCGGGGCGGAGCTCCCCTGGGCCACGCAATTCCTGATCCGGGCAGTTGAAACAGCCCCGCTCTGGGGCGGAGCGATTATCGCGGGCACCGGGTTCAGCTGGCTCGGGATGAACCTGCTCGGACGAACCACATCAGGGCGACGATGGCTTGACCAGATCACGCTTTCATTTCCACTCTACGGCCCCCTTCAGCGCGAAGGGTATATGGTGCAGCTGGCGTCTGGCCTGTCCCTGCTCCTGCATTCGGGAATGCCCTTGAAATCCGCCATTGACCTGATGGCCAACACCTTGCCGAACACTGTGCTGGTGGCCGCGCTGCAGCAGATCGGAGCCGGCCTGAATACGGGACGGCGTTTTTCTGATCTGTGCCACGAAAATGGCCTGTTTACAGGGGCCGGAGAAGGGTTGCTCAGGGCAGGTGAGCGCACCGGGGCACTGGCCCAGATGCTGCACCACATCGCGCGCTTGCACGAACAGGATCTGGGGGACCGTGTTGACGTGGTCACCTCGTTGATTGAGCCGGTTCTGATGGTGCTGGTCGGGGCGGTCATCGGTGTCATCGTGATCGTGGTTTACCTGCCGATTTTCGGCATCACAAACGTGATTGGATAAAGCGAAAATGGACCAGACCAACACAGACCTGTCACAACACGAGACGCTGCGGGCGCGGGCGGCGGCCTTGGGTGTTGACTGGGTATCCCTGTCCGGCCGCCGGGTCGACCCGGACCTGTTCAACATCCTGTCTGTCGAACATGCCCTGCGTCTGACCGCGGCGCCCTTTCGTGCAGATAACGGGGCCGTGCGCATTGCCATCACTGATCCCGGCAACATGGCGCTGGAGCATCAATTGCTGCATCTGGCCGGGGGTGAGGTTGAACTTGCTGTGGCCGAGAAATCCGACATCCTGGCCTATTTGCGCCGGGCAGATGGCAGCGGTCAGGTCTTGCGCAATGTGGCCCGCGATTTCCAACCTCAGGTGATCCGTGACACGGGCGGCGGAAAAGAAGACGTGGTGGATCTGGCTTCTGTCGTCGGGCAGACTGGCATCGTGCGCCTGCTGAACTCGATCCTGATGGCGGCACTGGAAAAACAGGTCAGCGATATTCATTTTGAACTGGCCGAAGCGCGGCTGGAACTCAAATACCGGATCGATGGGATCTTGCAGCCTGCCACCGATCATATTGACGCCAGCCACCACGAAGAGCTTGTCTCGCGGATCAAGGTGCTGGCGGAGCTTGATATCGCTGAACAGCGCATTCCCCAGGACGGCCGGTTCCGGATGCGCTTTGAAAACCGGGATATCGATTTTCGGGTCTCTGTGCTGCCCACGCAGTTTGGCGAAGATGTGGTGATCCGGGTGCTGGACAAGGGGTCGTTGTCCAAAACCGGTGACCCGCTGTCGCTGCGCGGGCTCGGTATCGCCGAAGAAGACCTGAAAGTGCTGCTTGAAGAAGCGCGCGCACCCTATGGGCTGATGCTGATCACCGGGCCGACCGGCAGCGGGAAAACCACAACGCTTTATGGCACGCTGGGTGAAATGAATGATGGCATGCAAAAGATCATCACCATCGAAGATCCCATCGAGTACCAGATCTCCAATGTCGTGCAAATTCCCGTGAACGAAAAGAAAGGACTGAGCTTTGCCGCCGGGCTACGCTCGATCCTGCGTCACGACCCGGACAAGATCATGGTTGGCGAAATCCGCGACCGTGAAACGGCCGAGATTGCCATTCAGGCCGCCCTGACCGGTCATCTGGTGCTCGCCTCAATCCACGCGAACAATACTTTGGATGTGATCGGCCGGTTTACCCATTGGGGCATTGATTTGCATGACTTTGTCGCCGCACTGAACTCTGTTTTTGCCCAACGTCTGTTTCGCAGGCTTTGCGAGAACTGCAAAGAAGCTGACCACGAAGCGGGGGCAGGCCTGTTTCGGGCGGTGGGGTGCATATCCTGTTCCGATACCGGTTATCGCGGTCGGCTGGCAGCCCTTGAACATCTGGTTCTGGATGAAGAGATCGCCGAGCTGATCGTGAACCGATCTGTTTTTGGCAATCTGAACGCGGCCCGAAACCGCAAGGGAATGCGCAGCTTGCAACAGGCGGCAGAACAGCTGGTGCAGCAGGGCATCACCTCGCAGGCAGAAGTGGAACGGGTATTGGGCAAGCGTCATGAGAACTGAGAAACGCCGGTTGGGTCTGGTGCTGGGGAGCGACGAGCTTTCTATGAGTTACCGCACAGGTCAGGGGCAGGTCGTTCAGACCGAAACCCTCAGCTGTGAAACCGGGCTGCGACAGGGGCAACTGGCGGATCTCCAACCCTGCCTGGCCGAATTGGTGGACCGCTTCCCGCGAGCGGTGAAACGGGCTGATGTCACGCTGAATGTCGCCCTTCCGGATCCGCTTTTCCAATCCACAGAACTGGAATTTGAGGTTTTTCCCGCGCAGAAGAAGGCCGCGGATGATCTGGTGGCCTGGCAACATGCGGCAGTGCTTGATCTGGACCCCGCCACGCGGGCGGTGGGCCATGTCACGGGTGGAACTGAGGGCGGGACAACAAAAGTTTTTGCCCATTCCGTATCGCAGGAACTGGTCACTGCCCTGCAATCCCAGCTGTGGGAACACGCCCTGTTGCCCTCACGGATAGATGCGTTGGGGTCTTACCTGTTTGCCCAGCCCACGCACCAGGCGCAGAGCGACGGGATTGACCTGTTTATAGGGAACGGGTGGTGGCGTTTCCATTTACGCGGAACCGGGCTTTCGCCGCTCTATTTTGCAGCCTGGTCAGAAAAAGACGCTTCACTTGCCCCGGTCTGGTCGCGACTGAAACGGATGGTGATGTCGCAGGGGGCAAGCTGGGGCAACGCCGGGATCCTGCGCCTGATACATCACCCGGAACGGGATATTACCCATGTGACAGAAATTGCGCGCGAGCTTGGTCTTGAGGTGGATTTCATGCCGCACTGCAAGGGCAAACCTCTGTCTAGCCTTGTGACGGAGGATGCAAATTGACACTGTCTGTTATCTCCCCCCCACGGTCATTGAAACGCCCCTTGGTCACGGTGCTTTTGGCAATATCCCTTCTATTGATCCTTGGCCTTTGGGTTCGGGTTGATGAGATTGAACAGCTTGGAGCCGAGACAGACCGCCTTCAGGCGCAAACAGCACGCGTATCTGGGCAACTTGCCCAGGAACAGGCCGCTGAAGGCACGCTGCCCTCTCAGGCCGAGATTGACGCATTGGCGCAGCGCATTCACTGGTACAATGATAGAATTCCGGCCCGCACTCTTGACCTGCCCGCAATTCTGGACGGGTTGGAACAAGGGATCGGGCCAGACGTCCGTCTGGGCGGGCTGACATATGATCGGGCGGGGGAATTTGTCCAACTGTCGATCCTGTCTGAAACCGAACAGACCCTGCTGGCCACCCTTCATAAGCTGCGTGACATCCTCGCCCCCAATCAGTTTGCGGTTGAGCGGCAGATCACGCTCGACGGAGCCTCCGGCCGACTGGTGCAATACGATCTCCGGGTGATGCCATGACCCGACATATCCTCAGATATCTCAGAATTCCGTCCATCGCCTTGCTGACAATGATCGTAGCGGGCCTGCTGATTGCGCATCTTGGACTGTTCCTGACCGGATGGCAGACGCAGAGGAAGGCGTTTGATGCGGCGCAACAGACCCATCGTGACGCAACCGCGCAATTGCGTGATCTGCGATCCCGACGGGCGATTGCAGAAAGGGTCGAAGAGGCCCGCACCGAGTTGCAAACCCTTGACGGGTTGATTTCTCACCCGCTGGATCAGGCCCAGCTCGTGTCCCAGACCAATCGGCTGGTGCGCCGCGCCGCAATTGATGTGGTGCACGGTGACAACACCTTGGTGGCGGTTTCGGACAAGCTGATGCAGTTCCGACAGGAACTGACGGTTGAAGGCAGCTATGCCGGTATCCGCTATTTCCTGCATTTGCTGGAAGGGTCCGATTATCTGAATGTGATCGAAGAGGTGGACTGGAAACCTCAGAAGGCGGGCAAACAGAAGGCGCGGGTGAAGCTTGTGACGTTCCTGCGGGAGGGGCAGCAATGACAAGACGGGCATGGATCGCTGCATTATTGATCCTGACACTGGGAGGGTTGAACCTCTATCGCTACTGGACCGGGCCAGCACTGCCAAACAGCGAGGAACAACTGCGTTCCACATCGCTGGCCCCCACGACCCTGCCGGACCTTCATGCCCCCGGACTTCGCGCGGAGAGGGCGAACGGGACCCCACGGGACCTGTTTGTGTTCGTCAAAGCCCCACCTCAGCCCACGGCCCCGAAATTGTCGCAACCGGTTCCGCCCAAGGCACCCCAATCCCCTGACCCAAGGGAAGTCGCCCTTGAAACCGCCCGCATCAACCTGCGCAATATTCGTATAACGGGTATTCTTTCGTCCAAAAGTGGTTTAAGTGCTATGGTTAATGCTCCTTTCTTCAACGGCACGGCGCTGGCCGGGACCGATCTGGGGGAAGGGCTGCGTTTGGAGGTGGTGAGCCTGACCGAGGTGCGGATTTCACATCCGGAATTGGACTTGGTACGGGACATTGTTGTCGAGTGAGTGCATGAATACGATTTCGGCTTGGGTATTGCGCGCGACTTGTGCCGTGCTGATTGGGCTTCTCCTGCAGGGCTGTATGGAAGACCGCACGCGCCCGCCATCCCTTGTGGCAACGGGGAAAGATGGATCGCATTGGCCGGTCACCGTTTCTCTGGCCCGCGAAAAAGCCTATGCCTATCCCGACCAAAGCGAACACCGCACCGCCCTGTTGAGCGCAATTCAAGGCGCGGAAGATCATTACCTCAAATCCGGGCGAGCGGTGCTGGCGGAAGGGGATTTGGGATCAGCAGAAGGTCTGTTCAGCAAGGGATTGCTGGTGGTGCCCGAAAGCCAGCTTTTGCGCGCGGCCCTCGAGGACATCAAAGACAGGCGCCGGTCCCAGGCCCTGATGGCACAGGGACGTTCCAGCCTGAAACTCGGCCGTACTGAACGGGCCATTTCCCAGCTTGAAGAGGCGCTACAGGTTGATCCGAACAACCGCGAGGCGCTGCAGCTGTTGAACCGGGCTTATGGCAGCAACCCGATTCACACGGCGCCCAAACCCATTCGCCTGAAATCCGCGGCGCCCGCAACGGTCAATTTCCGGGATGCGGATATGAAAGATGCCTTTCTGGCACTTGGTAAGAATTACGGGTTGAACATCATTTTTGACGCAGGTCTCGATGATCAACGCCTGTCTCTTTACGCCGAACGGGTGTCCTTTGATCAGGCCTTTCGGCTGATGCTGAAAGCCAGCGGCACGCATTTCCGCCCAATGGGGGACAATGCCGTGCTGATTTTCAAGGACAGCCCGGAAGCGCGCGCGGCCAATTCCGATTACCATGTGCGGACCTTCTTCCTTGAAACCGCACCCGCCGAACAGATCCGCGGGTTGGTGGAGCGCGTGCTGGACGTGTCCAATGTCAGCGCCAATACCGACAACAACTCGATCACCCTGCGGGCCACCCGCGAAAAACTCGCCTTGGCCGATCGCCTGATCCGGGCCAATGACCGGCGACTGGCCGAAGTGTCGATGGAAGTGGAGATCCTTGAGGTCAACCGCACGAAAAGTGAAAATCTCGGGGTGGATTACGGGTCGCAGATCACCGTATCCCCGCCGAAACTCACCCTCTCACAGATCCGGGATGGATCAGCCGAGAGCGAACTTGCCTCTTCCGTGGTCACGCTTCCGGCGGCCAGCATCAAGTTCTTCAAACAGGATGTGGATGCACGCACACTGGCAAGCCCCCGCATCCGAACGGTAAGCCAGAAACCCGCCACCATCCATATCGGTGACCGCGTGCCACTTCGCGCCGCCACCGTTCTGGACCCAAATGGCCAGACCCGCACGTCGTTTGAATATCGCGATATCGGGATCAAACTGGAGGTCACGCCGAAAGTCTTACTGGACAATACCGTTGATGTTGCCCTGAACCTTGAGGTCAGCAGCCTCGGGCAGAACCTTGGCACCGCCGAGGAAAGCGCCTTTTCCATCGGCACCCGGAATGTGTCGACCAATATGGTGCTCAATGACAATGAGACTGCCATCATGGGGGGGCTGATCCGCGATGAAGAACGCGCAACGGTGAAGCGTGTTCCCGGATTGGGAGAGATCCCGATCATTGGCAAGCTGTTTCAGGTGCGGGACGGGCAGGGCACGCGGACCGACATCCTGCTGACCCTGACACCACGGATCGTGAAAGGATGGGATATTCCTTCACCGGCGGATACCGAGTTTTATTCCGGCACCGGCAGCAGGGTGAGTTCGGAAAACGAATTCAAATTCCTGTCCAGTGGCGCGCCGGGAGGGGCCGTCATTCGTCTGGATATGGATGGCAAATCCGGTGCAAAACCCGCCACCCTCAGCCCGGTGATTGCAACACCTCCGAAACCGACATTGGGGACAGCCCCCGCAGCCGGTGCAGCGCCTTCTGCAACACCCCCAAAAATCGGGTTCAGCAATTCAATCTATGAAATCCCATCGGATGGTGAGGTGACGGTTGATGTGCAGGCAACAGGCCTGCCCGCAGGGACCAATGCAACGTTCCGCATCCGGTTCAACCGCAATATCGTGTTGGTGAAATCCGGCACCGCCGCAAATGGAAGCGGCGCGCAGGTCACCTATGACAATGATGCAGGGATTGTCACGATCGCCGGGGTCAGGACCGGGTCAGGGGCCCTTGCCCAGCTCACCCTGTCGGGCCGCAAGCCGGGCCTGTCCTATTTTCTGATCGAGATGGAGACACCTCCGGCCGGGGGCGTCAAACCGGAACTGGGATCTGCGAAAATTGTGGCGAAGTAAACTCAGCGATCCGCGTGGGGCCACGCTTGTCGAGATGATCATGGTGCTTTTGATCCTGTCGATCATCACCATGATTGCTGTTCCTCAGGTGCAAAAAAGAGCCTTGCGCGAGAAAGAATACCAGCTGCGCCGGGATCTGATTTCCGTGCGCGACGCCATAGATCGGTTTCATGCCGACTGGATGGACGGGGCCTTGATGGACGGGGCGGCGGGGGTCAGCCCAGACGGGTATCCCCGCAATTGGGACAGCCTGACCGAAGGGGTGCCGACCAGCGACGGCAAGGGGCCACGCCGCTATTTACGACAGGTGCCGCCCAACCCCTTTGCGCTTGATCCCGAAATGCCATGGCGGCTTTTGGGCCTGCGCGATGCCCCGGACGCGACGCGGTGGAACAAGGTCGATATTTTTGATCTGCGCGCCAATACCGACCGGATTGCCTTGGATGGGACCAGAATAGATGAATGGTAAGCTGCGATCCGAAAAGGGGTATACCATCACAGAGGTTCTGGTGGTGTTGGCGATTGTCGGTCTGCTGGCCGGGCTGGCCGCCCCGCTGATGACCAGCTCGGTTCAAAAAGCGCGCGAGGCCAGTTTGCGGGGCAATCTCAAAACCATGCGCGTGGTGCTCGACGAGTATTATGCCGATCACCTGGCCTATCCTGAAACACTCGATGCGTTGGTGAAAGAGGGGTATTTGCGCGCCTTGCCGGAAGACACGATAGAGCGGGGTCAATCCGACTGGGACGTGGTGCTGACCGAAGACCGGGCCGGCATCATGGATGTGAAAAGCAGATCAACGCAAACCGCGCTTGATGGGAGTATTTATGCAGATTGGTAACCATTTCAAATCCCGCCTCAAAGACGACGCCGGGTTCACATTGATGGAGCTTTTGGTTGTCCTGGTGATCATCGGCCTGCTGGCCGGGCTTGTCGGCCCCTTGCTTTACAACAAGATCAACCCGGCAAAACAGACCATTGCCCGCGGGCAGATTGGCAATTTCACCACCGCCTTGGAAAGCTTCTGGGTGGATACCGGCCAGTTCCCCTCAACCCAGCAAGGGCTTGCAGTTCTACGCGAAAATCCCGGCATTTCCGGTTGGAACGGGCCATATCTGCGCAAGAACATTCCCCTGGATCCCTGGGGCAACCCCTATGTTTACCTGTATCCCGGTCGGGACGGGCATTTTGAAATCCTGTCCTATGGCGCGGATGGGGTCGAGGGGGGCACCGGTGAAAACCAGGATCTGACCTCATGGTCCAACTAAAGCGTTTCAAAACTGACTTGAGCCACAAGATGATTTCAAAATGCGTGCAAAATCAAAAGATTCCACGCGTTTCGAGCAACCCCAGTGTCGCCGGTTTTCCTCAAAATGTTTTAAGGGGGCAGGGCGGGTTTTCATATCCGATCATTCTTGGGGTTTTGCTTGTGCTTGCCGTGGCAGGGCAGGGGGTTGCGCTTCGCCAAAGTCACGCGGCCCGGCGGCATCTGGACCAGCGTGTGTCCGCCGAAGGAGAGGCGTTTGTCCGGGCGCTGGCGTTTTACTGGAAGCTGGACCCAACAAACCCGACCTTGCCCTCACGCCTGGACCAGCTTCTCAATGATAGCCGCATGGGACAGCATCGCCACCTGCGTCGCGCACCTGTCTCTCCGTTCGAGGACGCCGAATGGGAGCTTTTGAGAAATGCCAAAGGGCAGATCCATGGTATTTTTCTTGCCTCCACCAGGACACCTGCGCGCAAGGTTTCTCGCCTGCAATCTGGCCAGGAAGTCATATTAACCACCTATAATGACTGGCATTTCATCTTTGAAAGCCCATCTTCCGGGGAATAGGAAATCATTCACTAGGTCGGAAAGCGTCCACAGAAGGTCAGCGCCCCCAAGCAAACATCTGTTTTGATACTGAATTAGCGCTTCGTTTGAAAATTCTGTCGGACCAGCTCATTGACGAGACCCCGAGTGCAATAAGATCAAGCACTTAGCGATTTGAATTCTTAAGTTTTAAGACCCAATGATTTTCAATCTGAAACGTCGAATTCTCAGGTGCCACTTACCTCTTTCTGAAATGCCTTAATCCACGCTCGAAGCGTTGTGGCCTTTGGCCCCGTTTTTGCCACCGCAGTGTCGGCTATCCTCATGGCGGTTTCAGCATGCCCTTGCGCAGTGCAAACGACTGCATGATGGTACGCCAACCTGGCAGGCAGAAGCCCCAGTCGCTTTGCTGCATATTCGAGATTATACACTTGGCGATACCAACCATCGGAAAACTGCTTGAGACTTTCGGTTGCAGAGAACCAGGCATCGAGATCATCTGACAACAACTGAATGATCTGTCACATTGCGCTCCCCTGCAGCTTTGAAGGAAGGGCGCCAGTATCGCCTGAGAAGTTTGAGTAGAGCGCAAGACCTCTGCCAGCATGGTGGGGCAGGGGTCATTGTTTCGGCACACCGCGCAGCTTTCAGCAATGAGAGCGGCACGTCCGAGACCGAGACCTCGCTGCGTTTGGAGTAGCTCTTTTCAGCGGCGCTCAGCCCGCTAATCGCTGTTGGGCCGTGCTCGTCACATCTGATCCCAATCCGGGGCACAGCAAGGATGGCGGTGCTTGTTCAAGGCTGCGCAGAAAGGTGTAACCCGTGCCTGCCAGACCCGTCATCAAGCCCGGCGGCTGATGACGTTCCCCTCCTCCATATGGCAGGGGGCGCTGCTGATCCAGAAAGTCACCCGCGATGAAGTCATGCACATTGTTGATAAGCTCGTGGTCTTCGCCGCAGCATTCTTGACGCGCCCGCAAAATCAGCTCCAGGTCACTGCCAACCCCATGGCAGAGACATAGATTGGTGGCAGGCGTCAATCGCGTCGCAAGCGCCTGTCGGGTCAGTCGTGTTGCTTTTTGGGCATCTTCCAGAAGTGCGGGCATCCCCGTCAGTTCGAAGGCGCGAAAACGGGCCAGACCGATCCCGGTCGCACCGTGGCACCATGCGACTTCGGTGCGCCCCTTCGCGTCTGGATTGTCATGAAACCGCAAATCCGGCCAGCATTGCCGGTCATCATCGAACCAATGATCCTCGTAGGCGAATGCCTGCAACCCGGCCTTGGACATTGCCGGGATACCGAACGCCGTCCCCAGTTCAAGCAATGCAAGCCCGATCCCCCCCGCGCCGTGGCCATATCCCAGCAGGTTTGGGCGCGCGGCCAAATCCGATTGAAGCCACTCGGCATCGCCCGCATTTCGTTTCATCTCGGCGCTGGTGTTCCACGATAGGCCCGCATCATTCGTCTGACCTTGGCCCAGAATGGCATGCCCCCAGCTTAGCAAAGGCGCTTCAAGCTCGTCCCCATTGAATGCGGTGCGTAGCGAAAGAACCGCTGGAATAGAGGCCGCGACACCCAACATCACGTCCAGAATGCACTTGCCGGAACTATCGCTGTGCAGAGCCTGCCGGATGATCTCCACCCCACCGGCGATAAGCGCTTTGCGATCGAAAAGCTGACCGACCCGGATGGCGGCATAGCCAATCCCAACATGCCCGGTATAAAAGGACAAGGACACAGAAGCAGGGCAATCCTGATATCGGGACACGGAGTGGTTCATCGCCCCGATCGCCGTCTGGGTGATGACATGATCATCTGTCAGGTTGCCCAGCTCAGCCAAAAACAACGCGATGCCGGCGGTTCCGTCATAGAGCGCAGGGCCCATGGTTCCATATCCGGACAACATGGTGCCAAAGAAGAAATCGTTGACCGGACCCAGCCAGTTGCAACGGTCACCGTCCCAAATCGCGTCACGCGCCAACATCTTGCCGATGGTCAAGGCGGCGTTCAGGATTTCGGTATCATTCATGCGGCCACCTCTGCGATTTCGGCGGGGAAATAGAACGTATCTGACGATCCGGGGTTCAGGTGCAGCGCATCCGGATCAAGGCCGCGCGCGGCACAGAGCGCCAAGAACTCAGACCAGAATTTGTCTGTATCCATCCGGTTGGAGATACGGCTGGACAGCATCGCTTCGGCCACAAGTTTGCTGCGCGCCGCTCCGAAACTGATTTCTCCGGTCGGATCTTCCGCAAAGCCGACCCCCGGAGCGATCCTGCGTGTGAATACCGGGACCTCGGCACCCAAATGGGCACCAAGAGCTGTCTGGACATCCGCAAATGCCAGCTGAAAGATGCGGACAAATCGCTGGGGCAGGTACAACACGGCAGTGTCGGCGCGCGAATAGTCCGTCAATCGGGTTGCAAACTTGCAGGTAAACGGAATCTTGTAGCTATTCAGCATACCGGTCAGCAAAGCTGCGGCGGGCTCGGCTGCCCCGGCGCCTTTCAGATTCAGATACAGCCTGACCGTCCTGGCCTGTTCTGCCAGATCCATCTGTTCTTGCCCGAACATATGGAAAAAGCCAGGCTGCATAAGGGCGGTGCCCGTCATATGCGTCACCGTCAGAGCCGAGCCCGTGCGGATTGGCAGCGACATGGGATCCGCCAGAAACTGGCCGGGCAGAAACTTGCATACTTTCCCAAAACGCTCGGCAATTACGGCGCCATCAGGCAGAGCTGTCCGCATGACCCACCCTTGCTGAACATCCGCGCGGGTCGTGTTGGCGTTTGAAAGCTTGGCAATCAGCTTTGCATCTGGCGGCGTCGCGCGGAAGGCCTGGGCAATGTCACCAGACGGGTGCGTATAGAGGTATTTGTAAACAAACTCAGTCACTTGCGTCAGCTGATCAACCTCGGGCGTCGATGTCGACTGGGTCGGCTGATCGCGGAAAATCAACGCGTCCTGTGGGCCGAAACGGATGTGGGATACGAAGTCTTGCAAGCGCTGTTTCATGCTGCTGCTCTTTCCGTGCCGGACAATGCGCGGACCGCCTGAGCCTGCCCTTCAGCGGCAATCAGATACTGCGCCATGTTCACGAATGCCCGTGACTGCGCCGGCAATTCATCCTGTGCAAAGCAGTACTCATATGCAGCAACCAACATCCGCGCGGCGGCCATGTTCAGACAATGCGCGCGGAAGTCTGCAAGCGGGTCCATCGTGAAGGGGCGGGTTGACATATAGCCTGACCAATATGCCTGCATGCTGCTGACGTTTTCCGGGGCACCAAGAATTTGTTCGGGGTTTTCGGGGGCGTCCGGTCGCATGATCTGATGGATCAGAAACGCAGCTATACCGCAGCCCACATCCCATGCGGGATCACCGATATTTGCGCGTTCCCAGTCGATCAATTTCAGTTTTTCAGTTGCAGTGTGATCCGTGATCAGGAAGTTCTCCCATTTGAAATCCCCGTGGATCAATACTTCGGACGAGCTGTCCTGGCAGCAGTCAGAAAGGCAAGTCTTCAGGTCAGGCTGACTGCGGATCAGATCGATCAATTCCGCGCTCGCTTTGCTGCGCCCACGCAATGACGGCAGCGGGCTTGGGTCTTCTTCCAGGCGGAAGATCCAATGCGGTTTTCTGTCGAAATTCAGGTTCAGATCCTCGATATCCGCCAATGGTACCGAGTGAAACCTGGCCGCAATTACGCCTGCCTGCCGGACAAGCTCTGGGTCGATATGTGACGCGTTTCGTGATGCCGACCCAATGTCGCTTGCATCGCGGATCAGCTCCAGTGTCAGGGTCGAGCTGTCAGGATCAAAATGCAGCAACCGCGGCATCAGTTTGCGCAGGCTGCCAAACGCTGGATGGTCCGAGACCGCCTGATAGATACCCGCTTCAAGCGCAAGCGACTCTTGCGTGCCAGGCTCGGCTTCATGGGCCTGCTTCATAAAAAAGGACGGGCCGTTAAGTTGTTTGAACGCGAAGAAACGGTTCCGCTGGCGACCCATCAGAATGGCGATGGATCCGTTCACAATATCCCGGTTTGTGATCAGCTTCTGATCCAGAAGCTTTTGCATGATATTGCGTGCAACAGGTTCCATGATGGCCTCGGTCAAACATCAGAAAAAAGGGGCAGCAACCAGACGGTGCTGCCCCCAAGCTTTGATCAGACAGAGCAGACAGCCGTGAACATGACCTTCCCGCAGCTGCCAGCGGCTTCCGCCATGGCATCCAGATGGGGCTGGGCTGCGGCCTGCGCTTCGGCAACACTGTCAAAGCTGCAGCCAGCGGTAAACAGAACGCTGACGCAGTTATCGCTTGCAGATAGTTGAGCGTTCGAAGCAGCTTTGGTTGCCTCGGCGACGTCCGAGAAAGTGCAACCTGCTGTAAATGCAACACTAACACACATAATAAATCTCCTCTGAAGGTGTTCGGTTTCGACCATGACGATTACTCGCCTTATGGTGTTGCTTGACTATCGCGCAAGCAGTGCTGCATATGTGTCTCAGGGCACAGGAGGCCGGAAAACTGCCGGAAATCTGATTTTCGGGTATTTCGGGGCGCCCAATTGGGGGCCAGAATGTTGCGTCAGAAGATACAGCCATCAGATATTCCGACTGCCCTCGGACAGTGTTCTCTGTTTGCTGATTTGCCTGCGCAAATCGTCGAAAGTTTTACCCAGAACGCCGAGATCGTCACCGCACCCAAGGGCAGGCTGATCGTGATGAGCGGGGACCAAACCACCGACACATATTTCCTGATCTCGGGGTCGATTATCGGCCAGATTGTTGCGCAGAATGGCCGCGAGATCTTGTTCAATAAAATCGGGCAGGGTGGATATTTTGGCGAACTGGCGGCGTTGGATGGGGCCGAGCGTTCGATCACGATCTCGGCGCAGACGGATTGCGTTCTGGCGAAACTTCGCAAAGAGGATTTCTTGGACCTTCTGAACCGCTTCCCGCAAGTTGCCATCAATCTGGCACGTGATCTTGCTGAGCGTCTGCGCCACATGAATGAACGCGTGTTTGGTCTGATCGTACACGACGTCGAAACCCGTCTGCGCATCCGGTTAATGCAACTGGCACAAGAACAAGAGCAATTGATCGAAGGTGGCGAGATTACGGACATGCCCACCCATGAAGTGATGGCTGGCTATGTCGGATCGAACCGCGAAGCCGTGAGCCGCGCAGTGGCCCGACTGAGCAAGGCGGGTGTGATCGAAACCACGCGCAAGAAGGTCGTCATTCGCGATCTGAACGCGCTTCTTTCCGCAGAGATGTAACGAGGTCATTCCATCAGAAACGTGCGCCTCGACACAGTCGGAAACCAGAAACTCCGCATGATGATTTGTGGGAACAGGCACGCCCGTCGACATTGACATCGGGGCGTCAGGAAAAACGAGGAGACCCCCATGAGTTTGACAGGGAAACAGGCGCGCATTCAATCCGTCCTGACGGAGTTTCATCAGAAAGAAAAAGATGCGGGACGGATGGATCTTGACCGTAGCAAGGGCAGTGAATCTCTTGCCGGTTGGTTCCTTGGGCCCCTGGCAGAAAATCAGGACGTCCTGTCGCGTTCGGTGGGGCGCGCGGTTGAGGCGCATTGTAACGCCCGTCGTGAATATGGTGCGCAATTCGATGATCCTCCCTTTGTAACGCCCGAGATCAAAGCCTCAGGAGAGTATAAGCGCACCATTGACGCACTGGATCATAAGCTTGACGATCTTCTGGGCGCGCTGCACGGCTCCATCCCACTGTCCAGCTATCGCAACCAGTCGCATATGTACTGGGACATCACCATGCCCGGCGCGATCGGCTATTTCGCGGCGATGCTGTACAACCAGAACAATGTCGCGGCCGAAGCGTCGCCCGTGACAACCCTGCTGGAAATCGAAGTCGGCAAAGATCTGGCCCGGATGCTGGGCTACGAGGTCCCGGAGGATAATGCCTCGGGTGCAAACCAGATCACCCCATGGGCGCATATCACCTGCGATGGATCTGTCGCCAATGGTGAATCCATGTGGGCCGCGCGCAATCTGAAATACATGCCGATCACTCTGGCCGAGGCCATTCGGAATGAACCAGGCATGGCGGCAGGCAAGGACGTGACCGTCACGCTGGCAAACGGACAGATTGCCAAGCTGCTGGATCTTAGCTGCTGGGAGCTTTTGAACGTCGCCGTGGATGACGTGATTGCCCTGTCCCCGCGTCTGCAATCGGACTTTGGTGTGACACAGGCCGCGATCAAGGCCGCACTGGATAAGTACTCTGTACAGAATCTGGGGCTTGCGGAATATCAGCAACGCTTCATTGCAAAAGATGTGCAGGCCCTTCCGATTGTTCTGGCCCCTGCGACGGCGCACTATTCCTGGCCGAAATCTGCGGCACTGATTGGGCTGGGTGCAAACCAGCTGCACCGCGTGCATGTGGATCTGAACGGACGGATGCGGATGGATCGCCTGCGCGAGATGTTGCAGGACTGTCTGGATAACAAGCGCCCTGTGATCGAAGTTGTGGCCGTCATCGGCTCGACCGAGGAAAGCGCAGTTGACCCGCTGGCAGATATTGTCGAGCTGCGCGAAGAATTCCGCGCCAAAGGTCTGGAGTTCTGTTTGCATGTGGATGGCGCGTGGGGCGGGTATTTCGCCTCGATGCTGCGCGACAGCAAGGATCCCATTGACCCGGATCAGGCGGGTGCGTGGGAACAGACCCCCGCCATGATCATGAGCGACTATGTCCTGCGCCAATACCGCGCCTTCAAACATGCCGATACGCAAACTGTCGACCCGCACAAGGCGGGGTTCATTCCCTATCCGGCGGGCGCGCTGTGCTATCGCAATGGGGCGATGCGCGACATGATCACCTTCACCGCGCCCGTGGTGTATCACGGGGGTGTCGATCCGACGGTCGGGGTCTACGGGATCGAAGGATCCAAGCCCGGCGCAGCGGCGGCAGGTGTGTATCTGTCCCACGCCATGATCCGCCCGGATAAATCCGGCTATGGGAAACTTCTTGGGAAATGTATCTTCAATTCGAAACGTCTTTATGCGGAACTTGTCGCGTTGGATGGGACGGATGATTTCATCAAGGTTGTTCCCTTCCAAAGACTGCCCGCTGAGAAAGAGGGGCTGGGGCCGGACGAGGTGGCCCGCCAGATTGCCTTTATCCGTGATCACATCGTGCCAAAGCAGAATGACGAGCTGGTCGAGTTCCTGCTGAACGATCCTGAGGCGCTGAAACTGTTCAAAGAGCTGGGCTCGGATCAGAACATCGTTACCTATAGTGCGAACTTTAAAACCAGGGACGGTTGGAACAGCGATCCTGCATTGATGAATGCGCTGAACACCGCAATCTATCAGGCGCTGTCGATCAGTGTCTTTGACGGTGGGACGGTTCCGAAACAGCCGATGTTTGTGACCTCGTCTGCGTTTGACGTACCCGATTACGGACAGGAGTTCGTGGATGCTTTCGGCGCGCGTGCCGGGTTGCAACCGACCGAAGGTGCCGCGCTGTCATTCCTGATTTCCACAACACAGGATCCATGGGTCTCGGCGACGTCTGAAGGAAACTATCTGCCTGAAGTGGTAAAAAGTTTCCGTAAAACTGCACAGGATGCAGCGCTTGCGGTTATGAAGGAACACGGCCTGTCCAGGGGATAGCACCGTAACGGCAATCAGCCGATGAGTTTGAAGGAGATACAATGTTCAAAGTTGGAACCGGTTGGTCCGATGATCCGGATACCAAGCTGTCTGCAGAAGATGCTCTGACCAGCGCCGTCAACGCACTGGATGGGCAAACGCCTCGAGCTGCGCTGGTCTATGCGGCTGTCGACATGGATTTGGCCGTCGCAGCACAGGTGCTGCGCGACCGGTTCCCCGACATTGTGATTGCTGGATGCAGCACGGATGGTGAGATCGCCAGCGGAGAAGGCTTTATCGAGGACAGTCTGGTTATCACTTTGTTTGCCTCGGACAGTATTCGGTTCGCGGTCGGCTGTGGGTCCGGCGCAATCGCAGACCCGAAAGGCGCCACAAAAGCGGCTGTCGACATGGCGCAGGCCGGTGAAGATGGACCGCCCGCCCTTACCGTCGCGCTTCTGGAGGGGCTGGGCACCAATATCCACCACCTGCTTGATGGGCTGCGCGACGCGACGGGCCCCGATGCGATGATCGTTGGCGGCGCGGCCGGGGATCAGCTGCGCTTTGAAGGGACCAAGCAGCTTTGCAATGATCAGGTGATGAGCGACGGCGTTGTTGTGTTGATGGTGTTTGGCGCGCTGAATGTCTCGACAGGTGTGTCCACCGGTTACGTCCCCTTGGGCCAGCCACACAAAGTCACCAAAGCCGATGGCCCGGTGGTGCATTGCATCGATGACCGGCCAGCCGCAGATCTTTATGCAGAATACCTTCAACAACCCTCGGTCTTCTTTCCGCTGGCTGTGAAAGATGAAAGCCGCAAGTCACTGGTGCTGTCGTCACCGTTGAACTTCGATGCGGAAACCGGAGCGCTTCACCTTGTAAACCCGGTGGCCGAAGGTAGCACCGTGCAGATCGCCACTGCATCCCGGCAAGAGATCATTGATGCCGCCCGCAACGCCGCCGGGCAAGCGGTGGCCGGATTTGATGGCGGACGCATTGACGCCGCGCTCTTGTTCTCCTGTGGTGGACGTCGTGCCACACTGGGCACCCGCACCCGCGAGGAATACGACGGGATCCGCGAAATCGTTGGCCATGATGTCCCCACAGCCGGTTTCTATTGCTATGGTGAAATCAGTCCGGATACACCGGGGGGACCGCCACTAACCCACACCAATGCATTTGTTGCGGTCTTTATAGGGGAAAAAGAAGGGTAAACCGCACATGTCCGGGGCCAGCAGCGAAGCAGAACGCGAGATCTTACGGCTGAAGAGAAGGCTGGAACGATCGCAACTGCGCCGCGCTGAACTGGAGCATCTGATTGACACGGGCCAGTCCTTCCAACGCCGCGTTCTGGCCGAGGTTGAGACCGCAAAAGCAGAGCTTGAGAAACTGCATGCGCAGCTGCAGAAGGAACAGCGTCGCACAGAAAAGCTTCTGCATTCCATTATGCCTGAAACCGTGGCGCATGAGCTACGTCAAAATGGCGGCGTGGTGCCCCGCCGGTTTGAGAACGCAACGGTAATGTTTGCGGATTTCGTAGGGTTTACCGCCCATGCGGAAACTCTGGATCCAATGATCCTGGTGCAGATTCTGGACCAGTACTATTCCGAGTTCGACCGCATTGCCGCCAAACATGGCGTCGAGAAAGTGAAGACCATCGGGGACGCCTATATGTGCGTCGCCGGGTTGAGCGATGATGTTGCATCAGCCGATCGGATGCTCCAGGCCGCGCAGAACTGCCTGACATACGTCAAGACCGTGCGTCCGTTTGGGATCACGGAAGATATGCCGCTGTGGCAGATCCGGATCGGCATCAACTCGGGTCCCGTGTCGACAGGGGTCATTGGTCAGGATCGCCTAAGCTTTGATGTGTGGGGGGATACGGTCAACCTTGCCGCGCGGCTGGTCAGGGCGAGCCATGTGAACAGTATGCTGTTGTCTGAAAGCACGTTTGAGCTGCTGAGGCGCTCAAACGCATTTCGATCCGACGGCCAGATCGACGTGCGCGGACGCGGGCCGGTCAATATATTCCGGCCCGCACAGGATTACTCCATATAGATCGGGGCAACAGGCCGCACCGGCACGCCGGGCTTCCAAGCCTGATTAATGGATGGCGCAGCATATGGGAATTTTTCAGGGTTCAGATTCTGATCCGATGTGCGGGGCAGGAAACTGTCCGGATCTTCCCACATGAACGGGTTCACATCCTTGATCGTCCAATAGATCGCGTCCTCTGCAAAGCTCCGACCATTCGGATATCCGGGCTTTAGCGTCGGGTCCCAGCGCAGCATATCCGGGGCATAGAAGGTGACGTGTTCTTCGATTGTGTCCTCAAGCACTTCCAGCCGCTTGAAACTGAACCGGAATTGCGCCCCGAAATCTTCGAGACCCTGATCAGGGCTGGCCGCGTTGTAAGCATCATTGAATTCGCCGACAGTGTCATAATGGCGCCCATTGTTTTCAACTGGCAGATAATGCCACTTGTTATAGCCCACCGGGGGATCCACGAAGAAGATCCCCTGAACGCCCGCCCGGCCCATACGGTCTACGGAATGGCCCAGGCTGTCGGCGACAACGGCCCAGTAGCCCAATGCCTGTTCGGCCAGCTCTGGAACCTCTAGCACAATCAAGGTCATATCGGTGATGCCAAACGCGCCAAGGGATGTGGGGGCCGCAGGCAGATGATCGCCGCCGGCCAATGCTTGTTTGATCGCCTGGGCAGCGGGTGCCTGAACCGAGGTGAAATTAAAAAAGAATGGATCCCGGCGTGGGCCGATGAACAAAAGCTCTCCGTTCTCGCCTTGGGTCACTTCAAGTGGTGCATTCAGCGCCGTGGTGAAGCCCTTGCCCACCGGCTTTCCAATCCATTCATGGGACTGCGCCTCTCGGCCTTCGGCGCGCAGCATCTCGACACGCTGTTTCTGTTTCTCGCCATCGATATCCCTGACGCGGATCTTATAGGCAATGTCTGCAAGCAGATCCCCGTCCGTATCCAGCTTGAACATATAGACACGTTCCGGATCGAGCCGGATTTCATCCGATGCCTGCGTCCCCGGCGCGCCACTGCCCGACAGCGGGTTCAGCGTATAAGCCATGGTCAGACCACCAGTCTGCGC
This sequence comes from Aliiroseovarius crassostreae, assembly GCF_025137635.1. NCBI lineage: Bacteria > Pseudomonadati > Pseudomonadota > Alphaproteobacteria > Rhodobacterales > Paracoccaceae > Aliiroseovarius > Aliiroseovarius crassostreae. The sequence continues at coordinate 95,932 of NZ_CP080773.1, forward strand.
GCCACGGAACAAGAAACTGTCGCCAATGTCGGACATCGGGTCCATTTGCGTCGCTGGTGCATCCCGATGGTCAGACGCCCAAACCACGCCTGCTACAAGTGCGGAACACAGTATCGCTGCCGAGAAAAACGAGAATGGATTTTTCATTTCAGTGCCTTATGTGGTTGTTTCAAAAAACAGCTTAGGCGGGAATTGCATCCCGCCCAAACGTTTAACGTTGGGATCTTCAACGGATCAGCTGCGCGACGGGAAAATCCCCTGCAGCGCAATGATATAGTTCATGGCAATGCTGGGCTGCATGTTTTCGTGCGACTGGCCGCCACCCGCATTTGCAATGGATTGCGTGGCAAGCGGTGTCGGAGACGTTAAGTTGGAGGTGTAGATTTCGGCACGCGCCAACATATCCGCACTGGGACGGCTGTTGTCGGCCGGCTGATTTGCAACCATCAAACCGTGGTTATGCGATGGCATCTGGGTCACATTCAAAGTGACGTCTTCCACCCCCATTTTCTCTCCCAGCCGCCGGGGGGAGAGACCTGGACCAGTTCCGGCGTGAATCGGGGCGCGTCCACGAAGGTCGGGCAGGGCAAATGTAGTGCGCCCGTCGCCGCCATAGATCGTTCCAAGCAAGCTGAACAACGCGCTGTTTGAAGAAATAGGCAACAGCTGTCCGTCGCAGAATGCCCATCCGCGCGGGGCAAAGTTTCCACCAAACAGCATGATTTGGGCAAGGAATGGTTCCATGGGTCAACTCCGAATAGGGTAAATCTTTCATGTCCCCGCCAAGGCAGAGATCCCCTTAATCCTGAACCACCAGCCGCGGCGTGCTCTGTGCTTCGGCGCACAGAAATAAATTTTTCTCAAACTATCCTGATCATCGTTTTTGATGGCGTGCGGCGCCGACTACCAACGGATGATGCGATGATACTGAACTGCTTGCGACGCAATACATTTATGGCCCTGACACTGGGGGTTTTATCGGCCACTCAAGCCCACGCGCTTGGTGGGGGCACTTTCTTTGACACAGTTCTGAAACCGGTTGGCGTGACCGAAACCAACTGTAACTTCAATCCATATTATGATCCGGGCACAAGCGAGGCGCAGGTAAACTTCGCCAGCGGGTCGTCGGGGGGGAACTATTGGCTTGGAGGGAGCATTCAGAGCTGGGGACCAGGTGATATCCTCGCATCCGAGATCGCGACCCGTTGCAACATCACAGGGATCACGAACTATGTTTCGGATGGTGCCAATGGGACATACGCGGCGGATGATTTTGTCGGCGTAAGCTTTACCGGTCAATATGGCGGCCAATGGTATGACTACGAAATCGGTGTCAAAGGGGCGAGCGGCACCCAACTTGTGAACAGTCGCGTTGCTGCAACGCCTCCAAACACCACGCCCACCGCCGATGCGGGCAGCGCGCAGACGGTTGCCTCGGCCAGCAGTGTCACGCTGGATGGCTCCGGCTCGGATGCCAATGATGCGGGGCAGTCGCTGACCTATGCCTGGACCCAGACCGCGGGCACAAGTGTCACCCTGTCGGACACCACCGCCCAAAGCCCCAGCTTCACCGCGCCCACCGTGGCGATCGGCGCAAGCGAGATGCTGACCTTCCAGCTGATCGTCAATGACGGCATCGCGGCATCACCTGCCTCCACCGTCACGATCACCGTGAATGGCGCCGCAAACACCACGCCCACCGCCGATGCGGGCAGCGCGCAGACGGTTGCCTCGGCCAGCAGTGTCACGCTGGATGGCTCCGGCTCGGATGCCAATGATGCGGGGCAGTCGCTGACCTATGCCTGGACCCAGACCGCGGGCACAAGTGTCACCCTGTCGGACACCACCGCCCAAAGCCCCAGCTTCACCGCGCCCACCGTGGCGATCGGCGCAAGCGAGCTGCTGACCTTCCAGCTGATCGTCAATGACGGCATCGAGGCCTCAGCCGCCTCCACCGTCACGATCACCGTCAATGGCGCGGCGAACACCACGCCCACTGCGGATGCGGGCAGCGCGCAGAGTGTCCCCTCGGCCAGCAGTGTCACGCTGGATGGCTCGGGGTCGGATGCCAATGATGTGGGGCAGTCGCTGACCTATGCCTGGACCCAGACCGCAGGCACAAGCGTCACCCTGTCGGACGCGACGGCGCAAAGCCCCAGCTTCACCGCGCCCACCGTGGCGATTGGCGCAAGCGAGCTGCTGACCTTCCAGCTGATCGTCAATGACGGCATCGAGGCCTCAGCCGCCTCCACCGTCACGATCACCGTCAATGGCGCGGCGAACACCACGCCCACTGCGGATGCGGGCAGCGCGCAGAGTGTCCCCTCGGCCAGCAGTGTCACGCTGGATGGCTCGGGGTCGGATGCCAATGATGTGGGGCAGTCGCTGACCTATGCCTGGACCCAGACCGCAGGCACAAGCGTCACCCTGTCGGACGCGACGGCGCAAAGCCCCAGCTTCACCGCGCCCACCGTGGCGATTGGCGCAAGCGAGCTGCTGACCTTCCAGCTGATCGTCAATGACGGCATCGAGGCCTCAGCCGCCTCCACCGTCACGATCACCGTCAATGGCGCGGCGAACACCACGCCCACTGCGGATGCGGGCAGCGCGCAGAGTGTCCCCTCGGCCAGCAGTGTCACGCTGGATGGCTCGGGGTCGGATGCCAATGATGTGGGGCAGTCGCTGACCTATGCCTGGACCCAGACCGCAGGCACAAGCGTCACCCTGTCGGACGCGACGGCGCAAAGCCCCAGCTTCACCGCGCCCACCGTGGCGATTGGCGCAAGCGAGCTGCTGACCTTCCAGCTGATCGTCAATGACGGCATCGAGGCCTCAGCCGCCTCCACCGTCACGATCACCGTCAATGGCGCGGCGAACACCACGCCCACTGCGGATGCGGGCAGCGCGCAGAGTGTCCCCTCGGCCAGCAGTGTCACGCTGGATGGCTCGGGGTCGGATGCCAATGATGTGGGGCAGTCGCTGACCTATGCCTGGACCCAGACCGCAGGCACAAGCGTCACCCTGTCGGACGCGACGGCGCAAAGCCCCAGCTTCACCGCGCCCACCGTGGCGATTGGCGCAAGCGAGCTGCTGACCTTCCAGCTGATCGTCAATGACGGCATCGAGGCCTCAGCCGCCTCCACCGTCACGATCACCGTCAATGGCGCGGCGAACACCACGCCCACTGCGGATGCGGGCAGCGCGCAGAGTGTCCCCTCGGCCAGCAGTGTCACGCTGGATGGCTCGGGGTCGGATGCCAATGATGTGGGGCAGTCGCTGACCTATGCCTGGACCCAGACCGCAGGCACAAGCGTCACCCTGTCGGACGCGACGGCGCAAAGCCCCAGCTTCACCGCGCCCACCGTGGCGATTGGCGCAAGCGAGCTGCTGACCTTCCAGCTGATCGTCAATGACGGCATCGAGGCCTCAGCCGCCTCCACCGTCACGATCACCGTCAATGGCGCGGCGAACACCACGCCCACTGCGGATGCGGGCAGCGCGCAGAGTGTCCCCTCGGCCAGCAGTGTCACGCTGGATGGCTCGGGGTCGGATGCCAATGATGTGGGGCAGTCGCTGACCTATGCCTGGACCCAGACCGCAGGCACAAGCGTCACCCTGTCGGACGCGACGGCGCAAAGCCCCAGCTTCACCGCGCCCACCGTGGCGATTGGCGCAAGCGAGCTGCTGACCTTCCAGCTGATCGTCAATGACGGCATCGAGGCCTCAGCCGCCTCCACCGTCACGATCACCGTCAATGGCGCGGCGAACACCACGCCCACTGCGGATGCGGGCAGCGCGCAGAGTGTCCCCTCGGCCAGCAGTGTCACGCTGGATGGCTCGGGGTCGGATGCCAATGATGTGGGGCAGTCGCTGACCTATGCCTGGACCCAGACCGCAGGCACAAGCGTCACCCTGTCGGACGCGACGGCGCAAAGCCCCAGCTTCACCGCGCCCACCGTGGCGATTGGCGCAAGCGAGCTGCTGACCTTCCAGCTGATCGTCAATGACGGCATCGAGGCCTCAGCCGCCTCCACCGTCACGATCACCGTCAATGGCGCGGCGAACACCACGCCCACTGCGGATGCGGGCAGCGCGCAGAGTGTCCCCTCGGCCAGCAGTGTCACGCTGGATGGCTCGGGGTCGGATGCCAATGATGTGGGGCAGTCGCTGACCTATGCCTGGACCCAGACCGCGGGCACAAGCGTCACCCTGTCGGACGCGACGGCGCAAAGCCCCAGCTTCACCGCGCCCACCGTGGCGATTGGCGCAAGCGAGCTGCTGACCTTCCAGCTGATCGTCAATGACGGCATCGAGGCCTCGCCTGCCTCCACCGTCACGATCACCGTGAACGGCGCCGCAAACACCACGCGACCGACCGTCACGCTATCTGGTGCACCCAGCTATCATGACGGCAACACGCCCTTCATGCTGACTGTTCTCTTCTCGGAGGCGGTCACCGGGTTCACGGCCAGCGACGTGTCCGTCCAGAACGCGGCTGTTACTGGGGTTACGGGCAGCGGTGACACGTACAGCCTGGTGATCACGCCACAGGATCAGAACCAGGCCGTCACGGTTCGGGTGCAGGAAGACGGTGCCCTTGGCGCAAGTGGCAACCTGAACGAAGCCTCGGCGATCATCAGCATTGCTGGCAGCTCGGTTGCGATGTCACAGGAAGAAATCCGTGATTTCATGTCATACCGTGCAGGGCTTTTGGTCCGGGCGCAGCCAAAACTGTCGCGTTTCCTGAAACCCGGTGGCGGTTCGCTGAGAGCTTCGGCCACAGCCACGCGTGGAAAAATCGACTTCTCGACCAGCTATGGCGCGTATATCTGGGCGGACGGCACCGCGCTATGGAACCAAGAGGGAGACGATCATCAGTCCTATACGCATCTGACATTCGGATCCCATTTCTCGGTATCCGAGGATCTGATTATCGGTGCGATGGTACAATTCGATTGGACCGGTTCCGAGAGCAGCACGCGCGACATCGAAAGCAGGGGCTATCTGATTGGGCCGTATTTCGCTGCACGCCTTGCTAATCAACCACTGGTCTTTACCGGCAGCCTGCTGCATGGACGCACCGAAAATGATCTGACATTGGCTGGGCGGCCCACCGATCGCTTTGACAGCACCCGCACACTGGCAACGCTTGGGGTGGAAGGCAGCATTGCGATGGCAAATGGCATGACCTTGGTCCCATCCGTGGATCTTCTGTACCTGCGTGATTACCAACACGCCTATACCAACAGCGTCGGTGCTGTGGTGCCGGAACAGACGTTGGAACAGAAGACAGCACATCTTGGCTTGGATCTGGAAATCCCTGTCACGCTGAACGACTTCGACATCCTTCTGACCCCCGGTATACACGCGCGCTTTAGTGACACGGACAATGGGGGAACCCATACCAGTTCATCCTCGTTCGGGGTGGAGTTCGGGGGGCTTGTTACCCTGTCGGAGCGCTCATCCGTCAGTGTTGACCTGTTCTATGACGGCATTGGCGACAACGCATCCGAGACATGGGGGGGCAGCCTTCTGTATGAGCTGAAATTCTGATCCAATAATAGCACCTCGTGGGTTTCGACCCGCGGGGTGCTTGGCCAATCGCTGCTAGGAACCGAAGCAAATCCTGATTAAACTCAGCATCTCGGCCAGCATTTCTGCACATACTACACGGTTTGCGTCAGGGTATAGAAAACGGGTCCGGGATCAGTCCACCGCGTGTTCACGCTGACGCAACGTACAGAGCGGGTCAATCGCGGGAATGCACGACCAAGAGACTACCGAGAAAGTCCCAACGTTTAGCGAGTATGACTGGCATCAAGACAAAGACTGGGACATTTTCGCAAAGACCCATGGCCGCGTCTGATCAGGCCGATCTATTCAGCAGTATCAACCGTTTTCACCGTACCAAATCGAAAGCGGTCTTTGGTACAGACACCGTGAAAGTTATCTTCGTCCGCACCTTACCAGTTCTCCCACAACGCACCGGATGGCGGCTCTGTTGCGTAATTCATAATATTTGCACCAAAACCTCAGCCCCATGAAAACAAGGCCATTCAGATGTTGCATATTTCCGGTGCATATATTGGGCGCGTTTGGTAGGCTTGAACCATGCTTATTGGTTACGCCAGAGTGTCCAGTCGTGGGCAATCCCTTGATCGTCAGATCGGCGCATTGAATGCCGCCAGTGTCGATAAGATATTTCGTGAGAAGATATCAGGGAAATCCGTCAAGGGCAGGCCGCAGCTCGAACGGGCGATAGACGCTCTTGGGGCAGGGGACGTGTTTGTGATCGCTGAGTGGGACAGGGCCACGCGATCCATGATTGACGGCATCAACATCACTCAGCGGATTGCTGAGCGCGGGGCATATGTGGAAGTTTTTGATAAGCTCTGGCTCGACCTGACCACACCGATGGGCAAGGGCATCCTGGCGTTTCTGTCTGCTCTTGCAGAAGACGAGCGGGAACGTACCATCCGCCGAACAAACGAGGGGCGCGCCATTGCCCCCAAGCAAGGTGTCAGATTTGGACAGAAACCGAAGCTGACCGAGCATCAGCGCCAGATTGCCCGCGAGCGCTTGGCAAATGGTGAGAGCTGTCGCGCTATCTCATTGGATCTTGGTGTAGCTCATACCACAATTTCCAGGCTGCGTTGACGGGCAGGGCCGTTTTCTTCAAAATTTTGCGAAAACGCTAAGATGTTGAGAACATACGATTCGGTGCCTCAACAATTCGGTCTCATTATTTACGCACTCCGACAAATCCACCGGCTACAAACGCTCTACCGATAATAGTTGTTATGGTAATTATATGAACCACACAGGCACCAGAGAATTCCCAAAACCCGTATCGCTACTCCCACAAGCTTATGGAAGGTATCAACCTCGATCCTATGTGACGCCGTTGCAACAGACCAGGCGGCCGGGATCGCTGAAACGCAACGATGCGACACAAATTCGCCGGCAGCCCAATCGTGGTGTTGCACGGTGTCGGAAGTTCATAGATATTCGCACGAAACGGGCAGCTGTTTTGCCCGGGGATCCGCCTGAGACAGGCAAACGAAAGAGGTCAGGTCAGTGTCGCGAAACACGTGTAAGGTGCTTCTGTGTTTGGTGCTATTGGGGCTGTCCGGCTGCGCCATCCCGCGCGGGGCTGCATTGTCCTCCGAAATCCTGTCTGAAAACAGCAATGCCACCAAGGACTATCAGGTTGTGCAGGTTGGTCGGGACAACGTTCCGCAACTTGCAGATTGGCCCAAGCCTGCTGTGGAACAGCCGCTGAGCTGGATCAGCAACACCCGGGGATCTCAGGCAGAGCTGGTGCGCAAGGGGGACGAGGTCAGCCTTGTCATCTGGGAAGGGCAGGAAAATTCCCTTCTGGCCCCGGCCACCGCAAAACAGGCCGCCCTGCCCCCAATGCTCGTCTCCCCCACCGGGATGATCTTCATCCCCTATCTGGGCGACGTCAAAATTGCCAATATGACGCCGGAGGCAGCGCGGCAGAAGATTCAAAAGGCAATGGAGAATATTGCCCCCTCGGCGCAGGTCCAGCTTTCGGTTGGTGCCGGGCAACGCAATTCGGCGGCGCTGGTTGGCGGCGTATCGCGTCCAGGCAGCTATCCATTGCTCAATCGTGACTACTCGGTGCTGAACCTGCTTGCGGAAGGTGGCGGTGTTCTGCCCGATCTGCGCAACCCGATCCTGCGCCTTCTGCGTCGCGGACGCGCCTATGAGGTCAGGGTGGACAAGCTGCTGTCAAACCCCGAGATGAACACCCCCCTTCTGGGCGGCGACAAGATTGTGGTGGAAGAAGACAAACGGTTCTTTACCGCACTGGGTTCAACCGGGCGCGAGGAGCTGGTCTATTTTGACCGTGACCAGATCACGGCGCTGGAAGCCTTGTCCATGATTGGGGGGTTGTCAGATACGCGCGCAAACCTCAACGCGGTGCTGGTGCTGCGCGACTATGCCCCCTCGGCACTGCGCCAGAATGGATTGGGACCCGAGAAAGAACAGGTTGTCTTTGCGTTTGACCTGACCACGGCGGATGGGCTGTTTGCGGCACGCAAATTCCAGATCAACCCGCAAGATACGGTGCTGGGTACCGAAACCATTGTGTCCTCTGCCCGCACCGTGCTGGGTGTGATTGGCGCGGCGGTTGGCATTGGCGCCTCGGTTAACAACATCTCGAACTGATGAAAAAGGCTGAACTCAGACCCCGATGACATTCACCCGTTCTGCCGGTGCAATCCTTTCGACACGGGCAAAAACACCGATCCATGAATTGATTTTGCGCTTGCGGTGTAGAAATAGTATGGGCTGAGCAAACCGGCCCCTGTCCTCTCACCACATGGTGCGTTCGGGTTCGAGACAAATTTTATGAAGGTAAGCGTAATGAACGATGTCGCGAACATTGCTGGTCCAGCCCGGATGAAACCCCGCCATTATCGGCTGATGCAGTCCTTCGCAATCGTCGTGATTGCGCCGATCATTCTGGCAGCAATCTATCTGTGGGGCTTTGCAAAAGACCAATATGTTTCAAGCATGTCTTTCTCGGTGCGCACCGAAAGCCTGCAATCCGCAACGGACCTTCTGGGGGGGCTGTCTTCGATCACGGGCAGCAGCAGCAGTGATGTTGACATCCTGACCCAGTTCATCGCCAGCGGCGACCTGATCCAGCTCGTAAACTCCGAAATTGATCTGGCCTCGGTATTCTCGGCGGAATGGCCGATGGATTTCGTGTTTGCCTATGATCCATCCGGTGAGTTTGAGGACCTGCAGGATTACTGGCAAAACAATGTCACCACACAATCGGAAAATGGCATCGTCACGCTGACCGTGCGCAGCTATGATCCGCAAACCACGTTGCAGATCACCGAACGGATCTACAGCAACAGCCGCGATCTGATCAATCGCCTGTCCGAAGAGGCTAGGCTGGACGCCACCCGCTTCAGCCGCGACGAGCTTCAGGCCGCAGAGGAGCGCCTGGGGGCTGCCCGCGAAGCCATGACCAGCTTTCGCCTGAGCGCGCAGATCGTTGACCCCAATGCGACACTTCAGGCCCAGATGGGGATCCTTGCGCAATTGCAGACCCAACAGGCCGAAGCCCTTATTCAAAAAGACCTGCTCAGCCAGACCGTGGGCGAACATGATCCGCGGATGGAGGACCTGAACCGCAAAATCTCAGCCCTGCAACTGCAGATCGACATTGAGCAGAAAAAGTTTGGCTACGGTGGGGACGGGCCGGGAGGCGAAGATTATGCAACGCTGTTTTCCCGCTACGAACGGCTGGTATCTGATCTGACCTTTGCCGAGGAAGCGTATCGCACCGCCCAGCTGACCTATCAGTCGGCCCTGTCAGAAGCCAAGCGCAAAGCCAGCTATCTGGTGGCGCATGTCAAACCAACGCTGGCTGAGAAAAGCCTCTATCCGAAGCGCCCGACGACGCTGGTCGTGATCTCTCTGTTCATGACCCTTCTGTGGTCAATCGGCCTGTTGATTTTCTACAGCATCCGGGATCGGCGCTGAACCATGATCGTCTGCGAAAATCTGTGGAAAGTCTATCGAACGCAGGGGGAGGAAAAGGTTGTCGCCCGCGACATCAATGCCGTGTTTCCCACCGGCATCGCCGTGGCGCTTCTGGGGCGAAACGGCGCGGGCAAGTCCACATTGATGCGGTTGATTGCGGGCAATCAGAAACCCACCAGCGGACGGATCTGGAGTGACGGAACCATTTCCTGGCCGGTGGGGTTTGCAGGGTCGTTCCATGGCGAATTGACCGGGGCACAGAATGTGCGATTTGTCGCCCGGATCTACGGTGTCGACACTGACATGCTGAATGATTTCGTCGAGGATTTTGCCGAGCTGGGTCCGCATTTCCATTATCCCTTCCGCACCTATTCCTCGGGAATGCGGTCGCGGCTGGCCTTTGGTGTGTCGATGGGCATCCGGTTTGACACCTATCTCGTCGACGAGGTGACCAGCGTCGGGGACGAACAGTTCCGCCGCAAGGCAAGCGCCCTGTTCAAGCGCCGGATCGGCGCGTCCGGCGCCATTGTGGTGTCGCATTCCATGGCCGTCATCCGCGATTTATGCAGCAAGGCGGCCGTGCTCGAAAACGGGCGCCTGACAATGTATGACGATGTGGAACAGGGGATTGCGCATCACATGGAGAACATGAAGTGACCGGTGAAACGCCCAGCCAGGACATTCTGGAACGCGATACCATGCGCGCCCGGAAATTTCGCACCTTCAGGACAGTGTTTGCCCTGATGATGCGCGAGATGTCGACCACATATGGCCGGTCGCCGGGTGGTTATGCCTGGGCCATCCTTGAGCCGGTTCTGGCACTGTCTGCCCTGTCGATCATCTTTTCCCTCGTGATCCGCACCCCTCCGCTTGGGGACAGTTTCCCACTGTTCTATGCCACCGGCTATCTGCCTTTCATGCTGTTCAATGACGTGGCCAACAAGACCGCCACATCGCTGAATTATTCCCGGCCATTGCTGCGCTATCCGGCGGTGACCTTCCTTGACGCGCTGATGGCGCGCGCATTGCTGCACCTGCTGACCCATATCCTTGTGGGTTACATCGTGTTTTTCGGCATGGTCATCTTTCTCGATCTGAAGCTGCACCCGGATTACACGCAAATCGCCCTTGCCTATCTGGTCGGCGGGGTGCTGGGCTTTGGCGTCGGATGTTTCAACTGCTACGTGATGATGAGCTTTCCGGTATGGGAACGGGTCTGGCAGATCCTCACCCGACCACTGATCTTTGTCTCAGGCCTGTTTTTGCCATTTGAAGCAATGCCGCGGATTGCGCAGGAGATCTTGTGGTGGAACCCGCTGATGCATGTGGTGGGATTTCTTCGCAAAGGGATCTATGCCCCGCTTTACGAGGGCGCCTATCTGTCCTTTGCTTTCCCTGTGCTCACCGGTTTGACCCTCATGTGCCTCGGGCTGCTGCTTCTTTACCGCAATCACCAGCGCCTGCTGGAAAACTGACGCCCCCTCCCCCGCTGGGCCCTGCACGAAAGGGTCGGCCAATGTCAGAGTTTGCGCGCGATGCAGGCAAGATAGAGGGCAGCGGTGCCTTTCCAGGTCTGGCGCGCAGCACCTGATTTCCACAGCGCCCGCAGCCGATGCAACACGCCCCCTTTGCGGGCTTCACCGTATTGGAAAAGCGCCTCTCTGGCCTCAGGTGTCAACCGATGGGAGGAGGCGGTAAGGGCCTTGATATTCGTGTCATTCCATTGCGCAAACTGGCGCCCGGCAACAAAGGCAAGGCGATAGAGCTTGCCGCGAATGGAACTGTTTGCCCCAATCACATTTCCCCCGTGCTGGCGATAGTAAAGCAGATGAGATTGCTCCCGGATCACCTTTCCTCCGCATCCGGAAATCACCTGATACGCCCACCAGTCATGCACAACAACCGTGTCCACATCCTCAGCCGCCGCACGCAAAAGCGCCGTAGCCGCACCGTTCAGCATCATCGTATTTCCGCCGCCGATGGATTGCACCAATGCATTCCCGAAACTCGGCGCGCGCCGCAGGGCGGGTGATTTGACAGACTGCGTCAGGCTCTCATTGCTCACAAGGCTTCCCGCCGCATAAAGGACAGGCTGTTGCTGTGCCCCCTCCTGCGCAAGGGCCGCCTGCGCGCGGGCAATTTTTTCCGGCAACCAGACATCATCCTGATCGGAGAACATGAGAAATCCCGTGCCTTCGGGGACATGGCGGATAAGAGACAGAAAGTTCTGAGCACAGCCTTTTCGCGGGCCTGACAATAGGGTGACCTCATGCCTGCCAGACACCTGCGCTTTGAACCCAGTCAGGATTTCCAATGTATCGTCAGACGATCCGTCATCTGACACCAAGAGGTCCCATTGGTCATTTGTTTGTGCCAGGAAACTGTCCAGCTGCGCACGCAGATACTGACCCCCATTATAGGTGGCCAGCAGAATAAGCGTTCTTTTTGGGTGGTCGCTCACATCACACCTCATCACGATAACGCATCAGACAATCACTCACCTCACCGACCAAGAGAACGGGCCACGAAAGCGGCCGGGTAAACGGGCTGAGCAAGCGGGGCAACAATTCCGCGTGCTCAGCTTCGCCACACATATGCTCCGGCTTACAGCAAGCCCCTCGTGGCCTCAAGCAATCCCCAAATCCATCCGCTACAGCCTGTCCCGTCATGGCCCCTCAGAACAGATCATGCGCCGCGGCAAAATCCCGAAATGCTGTGAGCGCACTTCCCCCACCCGCAGGGCGGGCGCGGAAAATGGGGATGACATGTTTCGACCAGTTTGGTAGGCACCCAGCAAGACCATTTTGTTTGAGTGAGTAGAGGAGCAGAGTTTGGAAATCGCAAAGACCGCGCTGGATGGCGTGCTTGTCCTTACCCCTCCACGATTTGGCGATAACCGTGGGTTTTTTTCGGAAAGCTGGAACAAGAAAGCCCTGGAAACGGCCGGGGTCAACCTGCCCGAGTTCGTGCAGGACAACCACTCACTCTCGACCACTGTCGGCACGATCCGGGGGCTGCATTTCCAGTCCCCTCCGCACGCTCAGGGAAAACTGGTGCGCTGCGGGCGCGGGCGGTTTTTCGATGTGGCGGTGGATATTCGCAAAGGCAGCCCGACCTATGGGAAATGGGCCAGTCAGGAGCTGAGTTTCGAAAACGGTCGTCAACTATGGATCCCCGAAGGGTTCCTGCATGGGTTCATGACCCTCGAGCCCGAGACCGAGATCATCTATAAATGCACCGATCACTACGCGCCCGAATGCGATGGCGCGGTGCGATGGGACAGCTGTGGCATCGACTGGCCTCTGACAGGGATCACCCCCGTCCTTTCCGAAAAAGACGAAACCGCCCCTTCACTGGATAAGTTTGACAGCCCTTTCACCTATGAAGGAGATGCGTGATGAAGCTCTTGGTCACCGGCGGCGCCGGGTTCATCGGATCAGCCGTCGTTCGACAGGCTGTGGCGCAAGGGCATGAGGTGATCAACCTCGATGCGCTGACCTATGCCGCCTGCCTGGATAACCTGGCCCCGGTGGCGGACAACCCGCTTTATACCTTTGAAAAGGTTGATATCCGTGAGGCTGAGGCGGTTGAGGCCGTGATTGCCAAACATGCCCCTGATGCAATCATGCACCTGGCTGCTGAAAGCCATGTGGACCGGTCGATTGACGGGCCGGGCGTGTTTATCGAAACCAATGTAATGGGCACGTTCAACCTGTTGCAATCCGCACGTGCGCTGTGGGAACGGCAGGGCAAACCCGACGGGTTCCGCTTTCACCATATTTCCACAGACGAAGTCTTCGGCTCTCTCTCACCGGACCCATCCGAACAGTTTACCGAAGACACGGCTTATGATCCGCGCTCGCCCTATTCCGCATCGAAAGCCAGCTCGGACCATTTGGTGCGCGCCTGGCATGAAACCTATGGGCTGCCGATTGTCCTGACCAATTGTTCAAACAATTATGGCCCCTATCACTTCCCGGAAAAGCTTATCCCGGTGGTGATCCTGAATGCGCTGGCGGGCAAGCCGCTGCCGATCTACGGCGACGGGTCCAACATCCGCGACTGGCTGTATGTCGAGGATCACGCCGATGCGCTGCTGACCGTGCTGCAGCGCGGTGAAAATGGACGCAGCTATAATATTGGCGGCGAGAATGAGTGCACCAACCTTGAACTGGTGCAGACCATCTGCGCCATTCTCGACCGCAAACGCCCGCGCGACACCGGGTCTTATGCCGATCAGATCACCTTTGTGACCGACCGCCCGGGCCATGATGCCCGCTATGCAATTGATCCGACACGGATCCGCACTGAATTGGGCTGGCGGCCCAGCGTGACGGTCGAGGAAGGGCTGGACAAGACCGTGGACTGGTATCTTGAAAACACCTCCTGGTGGCAGGCATTGCAAAATCGCGAGGGGGTCGGCCAGCGGCTTGGCACCAAGGCGTAAAACGGGGGCAGACTTCGGGAAAGAACTGAGATGAAAATCCTCCTATTTGGCAAAACCGGTCAGGTGGCCACCGAACTGCAACGCCGCGCCGGTGCCGTGATCCTGGACGTTCACGGACGTGACAGTGCGGATTTTTCAGATCCCGATACCTGTGTGCAGCTGATCGAGACCACAGATGCCGACGCGGTGATCAACGCGGTGGGCTATACCGCTGTTGACCAGGCCGAAGAGGACGAAGCACTTGCAACTGTGGTGAATGGCAGCACGCCGGGCCGTATGGCACAGGCCGCCGCCGGACGCGGGCTACCTTTCGTTCATATCTCGACAGATTATGTCTTTGATGGCGCAGGAACGGAACCGTTTCACACCGATCACCCCACCGCCCCCCTTGGCGCCTATGGGCGCAGCAAACTTGCGGGAGAGCAACAGGTGCGCGCGGCGGCTGGCCCCCACGCGATCCTGCGCACGTCATGGGTGGTCAGCGCGCATGGAAACAATTTCGTCAAGACCATGCTGCGACTTGGGGCCGAGCGGGACCAGCTGAGCATCGTTGCCGATCAGATCGGCGGCCCGACCCCTGCCGCCGACATCGCGGATCTTTGCCTGACGGTCGCACGGCAGCTGATTGACGCCCCCGAGAAAAGCGGGACCTATCACATCTCCGGCGCCCCTGACGTCAGCTGGGCAGATTTCGCGCGTGAGATTTTCCGGCAATCCGGCCTGCCCTGCCAGGTCGAGGATATTCCCAGCGCGGCCTATCCGACCCCTGCCAAACGTCCGCTGAACTCGCGGCTCGATAATAGTTCCACCCTTGCGGAATTTGGATATTGCCGCCCGGACTGGCGCAAGGGTCTCAACGATATTCTGAGTGATCTGGACAAGATCACTCCCTAAGCCGAAATTTACAGGAAGGTTTAATCATGACACAGCGTAAAGGTATCATCCTGGCCGGCGGCTCTGGCACCCGACTTTACCCCATCACCATTGGCGTATCGAAACAGCTTTTGCCAATCTATGACAAACCCATGATCTATTACCCGCTGACCACGCTGATGCTGGCGGGCATCCGTGAGATCGCTGTGATCACCACGCCTCAGGATCAGGAACAGTTTAAGAACACGTTGGGGGATGGCAGCCAATGGGGGCTAGACCTGACCTATATCGAACAACCCACTCCCGACGGGTTGTCGCAGGCCTATATTCTGGCCGAAGAGTTTCTGGATGGCGCCCCCAGCGCGATGGTTCTGGGCGACAATATCTTCTTTGGACACGACCTGTCGCGCATCCTGCAAGAGGCCAGCGCACAGGATCAGGGCGGCACCGTGTTCGGGTATCGCGTCGCAGACCCCGAACGATATGGTGTTGTGGGGTTTGACAGCACCGGACAGGTTACCGAGATCATCGAAAAGCCGGAGCACCCACCCTCCAGCTATGCGGTGACAGGCCTTTATTTCCTGGATGGATCAGCCCCGGAAAGGGCCCGGCAGGTGCGCCCATCGGCCCGCGGTGAACTTGAGATCACCACGCTTTTGGAGATGTATCTCGGCGAAGGCTCTCTGACGGTCAAAAAACTCGGGCGCGGACATGCCTGGCTGGATACCGGCACCCATGGCAGCCTGCTGGATGCAGGGAATTTCGTGCGCACACTTGAGCGTCGGCAGGGCCTGCAAACCGGCAGCCCCGATGAGATCGCATTTGAAAAAGGCTGGATCAGCGCAGAACTGCTGCGCGAACGTGCCCAGAAGTTCATCAAGAACGAATACGGCAAATACCTGCTGTCGCTTGTCGCAGATCACTGAGGCGGTTCGCCCTGAACCTGTAGATCTTTGAAAACAGGTGGTCCGCAAATTCCCTGCGGACCACCTTTTGACTTTTACGGAGTGTGGCACTCCACCGGCTTGTCAGATGATCTGACAAACCATTCCATCACCCGAACACAAAGTCATCGACAGTCAGGGTCAGGCCGGCATCCCCTTCCAGCACAATGCGACCGCCATCATAGAACACGATCTTGTTGCCATTGTAGTTGGTGATGGTCAGACCACCAAAGCCGCCTGAATGTCCTTCGATGCGGATCTGGTCTTCACCCTGGGCATAATCGGTAACACGGTCGATGCCGCCATTGCTGGCAAAGATGAACAGGTCGGCCCCTGCCCCGCCAGTATGCACATCATTTCCGGCCCCACCGGCCAGACGGTCGTTACCCGCACCGCCATCCAGAGTATCGTTGTGGTTCCCACCCCAGAGGCGATCACTCCAGATACCACCGTAAAGCTGATCCTGGCCGTTGCCGCCAATCAGGATGTCATCCCCATGAGATCCGTAGAGGCGGTCATTCCCGGCCTCTCCATAGAGAATATCGCGATCATCCCCCCCCCAGAGGCGATCTGACCAGTTGCCGCCATACAGCTTGTCCTGACCAGCGCCCCCGACAAGGATGTCATCGCCATTGCCGCCGTGCAGCCGGTCGGAGTCATTGCCACCGTTCAAAAGGTCTGCCCCGTTCTGACCCCAAAGGATGTCATTGCCATCACTGCCATAGACCGTGTCCTTGCCTTCGCCCGCCAGCACCAGGTCATTTCCTTGCCCGATATAATAGATGTCATTATCAGCGGTCCCGTAAAGCGTGTCATCATGCGTCACGATGGTTCCGGGGATACTGGCGATCGAGAAAGTCGAGTTGAGCGAGAAGGTCGATCCCATATTGGTGGACATGCCAGTCATGGTATCACTGAAGTCCATAACGTCCTGCGCGCTGGAAAGGGCCGGAAGGGTCGCCCCTGAAAGATAGAAAACATATTCAACATCGTTCACGTAGTCATACAGATCCAGGATCTGGGTTGTCTGTCCACCACCCCAGGTGATGGTGCCAACGATGACCTCGATATTGTCGGGATCTGCGTCCCCCAGCTCCACGCTATACGTCCGCCCAACCGCGTCAACGATTTCAACATCATTCATCGGATTTGCGGACTGGTCCGCAAATGGGTCAAACAAAATCTGCAAGTTATCCGTGCCCACAACCTGAACAGTTGTCGTAGAAAAACCCGTTGGATTATCTGCTGCGTCGTAACCCCATGAATATCCGCCAAGCGTATATGTCGCCATGTGCTCTGCTCCTAAAAATAAACTAAAATTGCAGGTATTTTCCTACGAAAGTTGCTCTTGTTTGCCAAGAGGGAATGTTCTTGGGGGAAAGGGTTGACCTCTCAGAAAATACCGGAAACAAGGAGGCCACATGAATTGGTACAAGTGCGTTTTGGTTTTTTGCTATAGCCTGCCGAAACGGCAGAACATAGAGGTGACATCATGATTGTTGGCATTATGCAGCCATATTTCTTCCCCTATTTCGGGTATTTCCAGCACATAAATGCCACCGACCGTTTCATCATCCATGACGATGTTCAATTCATCAAAGGGGGGTGGATTGCACGAAACCGGCTGTCGAAAAACGGCACTCCTGAATACTTTCGGGTAACGGTGCAAAAGGCCCCTGTCGAGGCGCATATCAACGCGATTGAAACCCCGCAATTTGCCAAGGATATGCGCAAGGTCATCGGCCAGTTTGAAAGCTTCTATGCAAAAACCCCGAACCGCAAACTGGTTCTGGATATCCTGCGCGACATGCCAACCTCTACCCGGATCAGCGATATCAACGTCCACTACCTGCGCAAAACCTGTGAGGTGCTTGGGATTACAACACCGATTGAGCTGTCCAGCGATCTGAACCTGTCCGCGGACCTGCGCGCAACTGACAAGGTCATCGGCCTGGTCAAAGCCGTGGGTGGCACCCATTACATCAATCCAATCGGCGGCAAGACGCTTTACTTCAACAAGGACTTCTCGGAAGCTGGGTTGAAACTGAACTTCCTGCGCATGGCCCCGGAGGGGCAACCTGAAGGCTGGGGGAATTTCCTTTCTGTTCTGGATCTGATTGCACGCAATCCGATCGCAGACCTACAAGCCGCCCTGGGCAACTATACTTTGGAAGAAGCTGAATGGGACCGATGAACCTACAACCCCATCTTCCCCGCAACCGCGATGACGGCATCGCCCTTCTGCACGGTCTGCCACGCAGCGGGACCTCTCTTCTGGGCATGCTGCTGGCCGGGCATCCGGACATTGCCTATCGCTACCAGCCGCTGGTGTCATACGAATATCGGGATCGGCTGGAGGAGTATCTTGGTCACGAAGGGCTGGAAACGCTTGCCACCGAATTGCGCACCACCCAGGATCCCTTCATTCGCCAGTGGCGCCGCGAAGATCTGGACACCCATATCCAATCCGTCTCTCGCAGACCAGCGCCGGTCATGTTGATCAAGCAGGTCCGGTTTCACAACCACTTGAATGACTGGATGCGCTCGCCGCTTGCACAGCTTATCTTGCTCAATCGCAAGCCCGAAGATCTGATTGCCTCCCAGCTGACGGCCTTTGCCGAACTTGGCCAATACGAGTTGACAGAAGACACCTGGCGCCGCGCCGAGCAAAAGAACGGCAATGATGAAAACAGCTTTTACGGCTATGAAAAGATTGCGGAATTCCGTGAGATCTCTTCGCTGCTGAAAGCCCGCTACCCATCACGGGTGCTGAGCCTCGATTATGAAGATCTGGTCGCCGACCCGAAAGCCGTGCTGGCGCAGATCTTTGACTTTCTGCAATTGGAACCCGCCGGGCAGGTCACGCGACTGGTCGATTATCTGATGGAGTCGACCGAAACTGCGCCTGCTGGTGCCTATCAAAAGCGGCGACGGATCGCACCACGCAGCAAGCCATACGCACCGGAGATCGAAGAAATCCGGCAAATTATCCGCGACGAAGAGGGGCACCAGTCATGATCCCTGCGACCCCGGCCCAGACCGCTCCTGCAGACGTCAAACACGATGACAATGCCGTTGATATTTCGGTTATCGTCACCACTTACAACCACGCAAAAACGGCCTGGCGCTGCATTGAAAGCATTCTGACCCAGCGCACGAAATTCACCTTTGAGATCATTGTGGGCGATGACGGGTCCACCGATGGCACCATCAAATTGCTGGAACGCGCCGCAAAACTCGCCCCGCATATCGTGCGCCTTTACGAAGCACCACGGTTTCAAAACACTTATCGGCTTGGCTATCCCACGGCCCGCCACCTGCATAGTGATCTGATCACCAAGGCGCGCGGGCGGTTCATCACCTTTATCGACGGTGATGATTTCTACATGGACGAGCGCAAACTGGACCTTCAGGCCTCTTTCCTCGATCAGGAAGAAGAGTATGTGGCCTGCTGCCACGATACTGGCATCTGGCGTGGCAAACGGTTTCTGCGGCGTCATCTGGAAACCAAGCAGCGCGACAATGAGGTTACGTTTGACGCGGTGGCATCGGGAGACAAGTATTTCTTCCTGCACAGCTTCATGTATCGCCGGATTTTCCCGATGGGAACCGTTCCCGAACGCTTCAAGGAACCGTATTTCACCGATTACGGCATTGCGCTCTATTTTCTGGAACATGGCAAATGCCGGTATATGGACCGTCCGATGACGGCCTATAATATCACCGGCGCCGGTGTCTGGTCCTCGCTGACCCAGCTTGAAAAGCTCAGAAGCCGGCTGTGGATCCGGGAAGACCTGATGCAGCTCTATGACGGAGAGAAGAAAACGGCGCTTTGGGTGGGCTGGTATCAGAACCTGCGCATTTATCGCAATGAGGCGCTCAAAGCCCTGAGGCGCACAAAAAACCCGTTGATCCTCGTCAACCTCGCCTTGACCACATTGCATCTGATGTGGGGCTATCCCAAATACCGCCGGTTTGTCCGGAAATACCGCGAGACTTATCTGGACGGGTCCGAGCTGCGCACGGCACGGCGCATAAACCTTTTCGAACCGCAATAAAGCCTAAGCGCCAGCAGTGCCGCGCCCACCCTGCTGGCGCTGCTGATCCCAGTCATGGAAAAGGCAATTTGGCTGGCAGTTATGGCGCTGTATCGCTTTTGAGCGGACACGCTGTCACCGTGCCAACTGGAAACCGACCCGGCTTCCTCATCGGTCTGCACCCCAAAGGCAACCATTGGATCCGCCAGATGAACCAGCTTTCCCTGTTGCTGCAGGGCAATCGCGAACATCCAGTCAAAGACCGGGGTCTTTTGCAAAAGCTCTTCATGTTGTTTCAGGCTGCTTTGAAGGCATGTGCCGCGCGTCAGGAGGCTTGAAAAACAGTAGCGATTGCCCCGCCAGAACAGGTTTTTGGACCCATCAAACTGGCGCTGCGGAGGCGCCGTCTGCCCGTAGACAGCAGCAACCTTCTGATCTTTCAAAACCTCGATCTGTTTGGCAATCTTGTTTGGATCAACCCAGATATCATCACAATCACAAAACGCGAGAAACGGCGTCTCGCCCACCTGCTTCAGCACGTTGAACAGGTTGCCTCGCCCGGTGACACGCCCGTGAATGATCTGTTGCCCGGGCGACATCAGAATCTGCATTGAAACGGATCCCTTTGGGGGCAGCTTTGCCTCCCACGCTTCCAAAACCTCAAGCGTCCGGTCTGCCGAGTTTTCATATCCGACAAGGATCCTGACAGGCATATTGTCCGGCAATTTCTGCCAGCGGATCCCATCAAGCACATATTCGATGGTTGCCGCGCATTCGTAGGCTGTCACGACAACTGTCAGCATGGGTCAATCCGTTTCAAGTCTAGCTTTAGCGATGTGCGAAAGCATTTCGACTTTAGCCTGAGACAGGGAAAAGGCGAAGCCCGCAAGAGATATCATTGTTGTGGGCGTTTCGGAATAAACATGTGTTTCATTTTATCTCGAAACGCCTGAGGAACACCAGAGAGGTGCAAGCCCAATACGCGGGGACAACGGATCAAACAATCAGGATCGGACGTGCCCCGTTCACAGGCCCGGTTTCACCGCAAATCACATATCCGACCCGTCAGGATCCGATCAGACAAAGACAAAATCATCCGCAGTTATGGCGGAGGACGCGACCCCCTCCAACAGGATGGATCCATTGTCCCAGGACACTTCTGCGCCATTTGCCGTTTGCGAAATCGAAAGTTCGGCAAAGGTGATGTTCTTCATCTTCAGAATATCGGTGCCATCCTCGAAGTCCGAGATCAGATCGGCCCCGGTATTCTGATCCGCATTCCAGACAAAGGTATCGGCCCCTGCGCCACCAGAGGCCCAGTCATCACCACCCCCGAGGTTGATCGTATCGTCGCCGAGCCCCCCATACACCGTATCTTTGCCATTGCTGCCGGTCTGGGTGTTGTCAAAGAACGTGTCATTGCCGCCCCCGAGCCAAACTTTGTCGCTGCCATTGCCAGCCCAGACACGGTCATTACCGTTTCCACCCGACAGCTGATCCCAATCGGTCCCACCGGACAGAATATCGTTGCCTTCGCCGCCAAACAGCGTGTCATTGCCGCTATCACCGTAGAAGGCGTCATCTCCGCCGCCACCGTTGATGCGATCCTTGCCCGCGCCGCCATATACCGTATCAACCGCATTGGTTCCGGTCTGATCATTGTCATAAAAAATGTCGTCGCCATTGCCCATCCAGGCTTTGTCACGACCATTGCCGGCCCAGATGCGATCATTGCCGTTTCCACCGGTCAACTGGTCCCAATCAGTCCCACCGGACAGGACATCGTCACCATCACCGCCTGACAATGTGTCATTGCCAGCATCGCCATAGAAAACGTCATTGCCGCCGCCGCCATTGATTTTGTCATGGCCACCACCGCCATACACGGTATCGGCACCGTTGCTGCCAGCCTGCGCATTATCAAAGAAGAAATCATTCCCGGCGCCAAGCCACGCCTTGTCACGTCCGTCGCCGCCCCAGACCCGGTCATTGCCGTCGCCCCCGGTCAGCTGATCCCAGTCCGATCCCCCGGACAGCGTGTCATTTCCGGCGCCACCATCCAACGTATCATTGCCACTCTGACCAAAGAGCTTGTCATCGCCGCCGCCGGTCTTGATGACATTCCCCACATCATTGCCCGTGACATTGTCCCGCCCCGCGCCGCCCACATATTTCTCAAGCACCGTGCCCTGCGCGATGACCAGATTGCCGGTCAGGCCACCAATATCGCTGATACCGCCCGCTGCCATATTCACAGTCTGGGTGCCGCTGGCAGTCGAGAGATCCAGCGTGTCAAACCCACCGGTATCAACAATTGTCAGTCCAATCGGGGCGTTTTCATCAAGGATCCGGTTCCGGTCAGCGGCCCCGTCAAAAAGAATTGCCGAAACTTCCCCCAGATAACCGCCGACATTGGAATTATGCCCCCAGACCGTATTCCCCGCGTTGACATCTGCAGGCGTGCCATACAGCTGCCAGATCCCCGCGATATCCGCGATCATCGGTGTGATCGGATTGTATTCGCTGCCATTTACAAAGGTATTCGTATTTGCGTTGAAATACGACATGATCGTCATCTGAAGGCTGTCATTGCGATAGGTATTGTCGCTGCCGTAGGTTGCGTTCCCATCATACGGCCCAGCATGCATCAACCCCAGCGCATGGCCAATTTCATGCATGTAAGTCAGGAATGAATACGACCCGATTTCACTGCCATAGGCATTAATCCAGCTTGTGCTGACATTGACGGTTGATTGGGTGTTTGTCCCGGTGTTCGGGTTGATCTGCCCAGGCCCGGCAAAAGCACCTGGCTGATTATCATCAAAGATAATGTCGGCAGAGCTGGAGGTTGTGGTCGTGAAACGAAGCGTTGATACGGCTTCCCACGCCTCCAGGGCCCATAGCGCAAGCTGGCGCCCTTCTGCGGTCAGCCCTGTCAGGTTGACCGTGATATTGGTGTGATCAAAGGCAACGGGCGTGGAAAACCCCCATCCGTGCTCAACCAGCTGATTGACCACCTGATCAACGGTGAACACATCCGTTGCAGCCTCCAGAATATAGTTTCCTGTATCCGCATCGGAGTAATTGTCCACTTTCAGATAATAGGTGCCAGAGGTCGCAGCTGTATAGCTGATCTGCGAGAAGCGCACCCCGTTCGAGGCATCAGAATCGTCATTGAAAAGGATCCGGCTGCCATTTGCATCGTAAAGTGTCAGGGTCGTGTCATCCACGCCCGAAGCGCTCCCCCCGGTGCCCCAAACGGTGAAAACATATTTTTCACCTGCGGTGAGCGAGATCCGGACCCAGTCCGCATCCCCAGAGCTCCCAAGCGTGCCCCGAAACTCATCCCCCACCGACATGGTGGCTGTGGTCTGAATACCGGCAGCCGCATCCCCACTCTCATTGACGATCTGATTCAACACGAGAGAGATTTGATCGGGGGAGGTTTTGGTCATCGCGAAAATCCTTTCTGGCGGAGAGAGCCTATCAGCAAGTGTCGTCAAAAGTTGGGCATAGTTATGGCCATGACGCCGATCTCACAGGATGAAGAAAAAGACGGGGGTAGCAGGGATCAGACAACACTCATGCGGGCATCTGCCGCTTCCAGCACCCGGTCGCAAATGCGGTCCACATCCTGCATCGAAAGTGAGGAATAGAGCGGCAGTGCAATGATATGATCCGCCAGCCATTGGGTGCCGTTTAATGGCCCCGCGCATGTCGCTTCGGAAAAGGCGGGCTGTTCGTGCAGGCATGGTACAAAGTAGCGCCCGGTCCCGAACTCTTCCTGATTGGTCAGCGTCTCAATGATGTCCTTCGCGGGCAGGCCATCTTTCAACAGGCAGGGAAAGAATTGATAGGCCGGTTCATGACCATGTTGCGGCATCGGAGCGAGGATATCATGCAACCGCTCACGATAGCGGTTTGCCCGTTCGTGATAGCTGCGCATCAGGGCGGGGAAGCGTTCCACGGTGCCAAGGCCGACCAGAGAATGCATTTCGCCAAGCTTTCCGTTGGTGGCATTCACCTGCGCGCTGCGGCTGCCGCGGAACCCAAAGTTCAGGTAGGAGCGGATCTGCAGAAGGTCGAGTTCATCCCCATTACACACAATCAAGCCCCCTTCGATGGTGGGGAACGGCTTGGTTGCGTGGGTCGAAAAGACCTGAATACATTTCGGGCGGCGCGTCTTGTGATTTGACGGCAGGGTCAGGCTGGCCGCGCAATCCAGCACATAGGGGATGCCTTTGTCATGCAACCGGTCCAGAATGGCCGGATCAATCTGATTTCCAAAGGTTTCATACAGGATCAGGGAAACAGGCGCACCTGCCTGAGCATCCATGAAGCCGAGGATCTGATCCAGATCCGGCTGGAACTGCCGGTCCAGATCATAAAACACCACTTTCTTGCCAATCGACAGGGCAGCCAGCCCCGTCGCTGCAAATGTGAAGGACGGGCACAGAACAATTTCTGCCGGCGTGTCGTGAAAGGCTTCATCCACCATCCGCAAGGCGACCGAAAGCCCGACAGTTGCGTTATTCACACCAACGATATGGTGATCGGGGTGGAAGAACTGCTCCCGCATGGCATCGCAATACCGGGTCTCGACCGGGCCAAAATTGGAGTACCAACCAACCGTTAGTTCGGAAAGACGCTCGCCGAAGGTGCTCAGGTCCAGATTGGGTTTCAGGAAGGGGATCATCGTCATAAAGCTTTCCAGCGTTCTCATTACAAATAAGCAATCACCACATCAGCGCTTTGCTCCAAATCTCGTCCTGCCTAACAATTTTCAGCCTTCCTGAAAAGGTCGATCCACCATACCATAGCGGAAAACCGCCACTTCCCCATACAACCGAACCGTGTAGAGATCACGTTTCAACACGCGCCTCAAATGAATACAAAATCATCTGCGGTTATGTTCGCGATCTCTACATCCAGCAGCAGGACCGACCCTGTTGACCAGGACACCAACGCTCCGTCAGCTGTCGAGTTGATGGTCAGGTCGGCAAAACTGACACCACTCATCTGCAGCAGATCCAGACCATCCTGAAAATCAGTTATCCGATCCGCACCGGTCGACTGTGTTGTATTCCAGACAAAAACATCCGCATCCGCACCTCCTGACACCAGATCATTCCCCCCTCCGAGATGAATGGTGTCGGAACCGCTGCCTCCCCAAATGGAATCCGCCCCATTTTCCCCGGTCTGAGTATTGTCATAGAAGGTGTCATTGCCATCGCCAAGCCAGACCCGGTCGCATCCGTTGCCGCCCCAAACGCGGTCATTTCCGGCGCCCCCTGAAAGCTGGTCCCATTCCGATCCACCGGACAAAACGTCGTTTCCGTCCCCACCAGAAATCGTGTCATCTCCGCTGTCGCCATAAAACTGGTCATCGCCAGCACCGCCTTTGATAAGGTCTTTGCCGCTGCCGCCATAGACCGTGTCCCGGCCATTATCGCCACCCTGCCCGTTGTCGTGGAAGATGTCGTCACCTGACCCAAGCCACGCAACATCCCGACCGTTGCCGGACCAGACACGATCGTTGCCGGACCCACCCGTCAGTTGATCCCAGCCATTCCCGCCTGCCAGAACATCGTCACCCGCGCCTCCGAACAGACGATCTTCGCCGTCGTCACCATAGACATAATCATTCCCACCGCCCCCATTGATAGTGTCATTGCCCCAACCGCCGGAAACCGTGTCTTTCGCCATGGCCCCGGTCTGCTCATTGTCAAAAAACACGTCATGCCCGCCCTCAAGCCAGACCCGGTCGCATCCATTCCCACCCCAAACGCGGTCATTTCCTTCGCCCCCTGAAAGCTGGTCCCATTCCGATCCGCCGGACAGAACGTCATCTCCGTCCCCACCAAAAATCGTGTCATCTCCGCTGTCGCCATAAAAATGGTCGTCGCCATCACCGCCGTTGATAAGGTCCTTGCCGCTGCCACCATGGACCGTGTCCCGGCCATTCTCACCACTTTGTCCATTGTCATTGAAAATATCGTGCCCTGACCCGAGCCACGCAACGTCCCGACCGTTTCCGGCCCAAACGCGGTCGTTGCCCACACCCCCAATGAGAAGGTCATTGTCATTCCCGCCAACCAAAGTGTCATTGCCCTGATTGCCGTCGATCTCGTCTGCGCCATCCAGGCCTTCCAGCCAGTCATCCCCTTCCATGCCCTGCAGTTTTTCATCAGCGGAAGTGCCCGTCAGGCGATCATTCTCTGACGTGCCCATCCTGACCTTTGGCTGATTGAAGGTCAGGGGGGGGCGATAAAGACCCAGAAGATCGTTGTCGATGAAATCCTGATAGGTCAGCGGCTGACCATTGGCCGTGTGCAGGTAAATAATCTCCGTGCCATAGCTCACCCTTGCGCCATCGGTGATGGACACAATCTCCAACTGCGCCACAGAATAAAGGTTTTCCCAGCGGGACAGATCCACCCGGTCCTGTCCAATGGTAAAATCCATGATGTCATCGCGCGCGCCATCCGCAGCCAGGACAAACAGGTCTGCCCCCGCGCCACCGGTCAGCACGTCCTGCCCCGCCCCATCCAGCAGAATGTCGTTTTTCCCCCCGCCTGTCAGGGTGTCAGCCCCCCCATCACCCACAAGCACATTCCCAAGAGAGGAGATGTCAATTGTGATATGGGTCAGGCCGGGCACGGATTCCGAGGTGACAAATCCGTGGATCACATCCTGATCAAGACGCAATTCGATATTGGTGACATTGGTCAGCCCAAGCGCATTCGTATCTTCGATCGTATCCAGCAAAACAAGCTGCCCGGTCGGTGTCAGAATGAAAAGCGACAACCCGTCATCACTGCCCCCTGCCAGCACCAGGGTTCTGCCGCTCACCTCGATCGTCTGCAAGACACTGATATCCGCAAAACGCGTGTCCGTGCTGTCCATCACGCTGTGCACTTCACTCAACACCCCGTTGGCCGAGATCTGCAGCACCTTGATCATATGCGTCCCGGCATCCCCAACCAGAAGGAAATCCTGCCCGTTTACATTGGCCACCAGCATCACGTTGGGCGCGTTCATACCCACCCCCTCGGCCGCTCCGATACTGTGGGTCAAGGTGATGCTGTCATCGGATTTCAGTTCATAACTGCTGATCCCGGATTCACTTTGCGACGCCGTAAAGACAAAGGTCCGCCCGCCGATTTCGGCGCTGGCCATCAGATAGACATCCGCCGCATAGCTTTGCGCATTGTCACTGACAGAGGCCAGAGGAGACAGCAGCCCATCCGCATCCATGGAAAAGCTGGCAAAGCCCGACATGCCATGCCGCGATGCCAGCAAAATGTCTTCCCCGCCCACCTGTAACATCATCACGGTGGCCCGGTTGCCACTCCAGCCTTCCTGATTGTGAAACAGCATTTCTGAGCGGTTTTGGGGGCCAATGCCGTCTCGGATGCGCAGAAGGTCGGCACGGTAGAGCCAGATCTGGCTGCTCCCGAGATCAAACTTGGTATAGCCGCCTTTCTCAAGCTCAGTGCCCAGCAGGCTCAGCGTTCCGTTGGTCAAACTGTAGTTTAAATTTGTGTTTCCACCCGACAGGTGGACCGAAATATCCAGATCCGCCCCGGTACCAGAGATTTCAATGCCCGGCGCCAAAGCGTCATGCAAAGTCACGTCAACACTGATGAACTGGCCGCCTGAGAAATACCCACTCATGGCTCTTCACCCTTCCCCAATACCCATGGGAAAGATGGAAAACCGGACAGGAATTTTGGTGGGCAAACGGTGGCGAAACAGTGACCTGATGGTCAAGTTTTGCTATTATTTTACGGGGTTTTTTGCAATGTTTTTGCAATATGCCCCGGCACCTGGGGAGACAGGAAATTATTCACTGCCACCCCCGGTCCCTTTCAGAACAGCAACGCCACGACACTCATCGTTGAATGGCGCAGCTGAAGGGTCTGTCAATCCGCGACGGGGGCCTCGATCATGTCAACACGGGTGGCATGACGGCCGCCCTCGAACTCGGCGCCAAGAAACGCATCCACAATCTCAAGGGCCAGACCCTCACCGACCACACGCGCCCCAATCGACAGGATTTGCGCATTGTTGTGCTGGCGGATCATCCGGGCCGAAAAACTGTCGGAACAGACCCCGCAGCGAATGCCCGGCACTTTGTTGGCCGCCATCATGATCCCCTGCCCGGTGCCGCAAAAGATGATGCCCAGATCGCAATCTCCGGATGCTACACGTTCAGCCGCAGCTGCGCCATGTCTCGGATAATGGGTGCTTTCGGGTGTGGTCGGGCCGATATCCACCACCTCGTAACCTTGTTCCGCAATATGTTTGGCCACGGCCTGACGAAGGTCGATGGCTGCGTGGTCGCTGGACAGAACGATGCGTTTTGCAGACATGAAAAACTCTCTTGCTTTCTAGAGGTTGGGCAAAGGGTGATAAGACCCGGGTGTGACGTGAACGGATCCGGGCGGGTGCTGAGGTTAGAATTGCCACATTGCATCGGCAAAGGGAATAGAGGCAGGCCCATAAGACGCGTATTCTGCGCCTATCATTGAGGTCTCTTACAGCGTTTCGACATTTCCCAGTCTCAGGTCAAAGTCGCAACGCTTTCGTTACCGGGCACAGACCCCAACTGCGCGCAGTCCCGCACGGTCTGGGCAATATCATGAAACATCGGCCCCATCGGGCTGGATTTCCGCCAGATCATCCCGATTGTGCGCGAGGGTTGTGGATCCGGGAAATGCGCCACCGATACGGGGGCCGAGGCTGTTTCCACCGACACGGCCATTTCCGGGATCAGCGTCACGCCAATGCCTGCCCCGACCATCTGCACCAAAGTGGCAAGGGAACTGCCATCCAGCATTTCGCGCAACTCAACACGGCCCCCGCCCATCGCACCGGTTGGCAGGTTGCAAAAGGACAGGGCCTGATCGCGAAAACAATGCCCCTCTTCCAGCAGCAGCAGGCGCATTTCCCGAAGCTTCTCCGGGCTGGGCACCGGGGTCCGGGCCTCCCCTTCGGGGCGCACGAGGACAAAACGCTCATCAAACAGGGCCAGTTCGGCAAAAGCGGGATCAGCGATCGGCAGCGCAAGGATCGCCATGTCGATCCGCCCCTCTTTTAGTTCCTTGATCAAGGTTGAGGTCTGCGTTTCCCGCACATGGATTTCCGCCTCATCATATTCCGCGCTGAGACGCTGGATGATCCGCGGCAAAAGATAAGGCGCAATGGTCGGAATCACCCCGATACGCAAGGACCCCACCAGCCGCCCCTGCGAGGTGCGGGCAAGCTGTTCAAGATCATCCACCGCACGCAGGATCTCGCGGGCGCGGGTCAGGAAGGTCTGCCCGAACCGGGTCAGGCGCAGGTGGCGCGGACTGCGCTCAAAAAGCGGCGTGGCCAGCATCTCCTCCAACTCCTTGATCTGAACAGACAGGGCTGGCTGGGAAACCGCGCAGATTTCCGCTGCGCGCCCAAAATGCCCGGTGCGGGCCAGCGCATCGAAATAGCGCAGCTTTCTCAGAGTGATATCAATCATAATTTAAACTTATCACAGTGATTGAGAAAGGCAATTTCCCTTTATCAACCTCTCCCCCTAGCCTGATCCTGTCACGGGCAATTTCAGCCCGGAATTCATGGTCAAGGAATGGAGAGAATGATGGACGGAAATGCCAAGACAGGATGCCCGGTGGCCCATGGCGCAACCTCAACCGGCACGCGGTCAAACAGCGATTGGTGGCCGGGACAGCTGAACCTGCGCATTCTGCACCAGCATGGTGCAAAGTCGAACCCGATGGGCGACGACTTTGACTATGCCAAAGCCTTTGAAGGGCTGGACCTGGAAGCAGTCAAGGCCGATCTGACCGCCCTGATGACCGACAGTCAGGACTGGTGGCCCGCCGATTATGGCCATTATGGCCCGCTGTTCGTACGCATGGCCTGGCACGCGGCCGGGACATATCGTTCGGCTGACGGGCGCGGCGGCGGCAACACCGGGAACCAGCGTTTTGCACCTCTGAACAGCTGGCCGGACAATGTGAACCTCGACAAGGCCCGTCGCCTTCTGTGGCCGGTGAAACAGAAATACGGCAACGCCCTGTCCTGGGCGGATCTGTTCATTCTGGCAGGCAATGTGGCCATTGACTCCATGGGGCTGAAACCCTTCGGGTTTGGCGGTGGCCGCGCGGATATCTGGGAACCGGAAGAAGACATCTATTGGGGGGCCGAAGGTGAGTGGCTCGCCGATGAGCGCTATTCTGGTGAGCGTGATCTGGAAAACCCGCTGGCTGCTGTGCAAATGGGGCTAATCTATGTGAACCCGGAGGGGCCAAACGGCAATCCTGACCCCGTGGCCTCTGGCTTTGATGTGCGCGACACCTTTGGCCGCATGGCGATGAATGACGAAGAAACCGTCGCCCTGATTGCGGGGGGGCACACGTTCGGCAAGGCCCATGGCGCAGGGGATGCGGCCCTTGTCGGGCCGGAGCCCGAGGCCGCCAGCCTGCAGGAAATGGGGCTGGGCTGGACCAGCAGCCATGGCTCCGGCAAGGCGGGTGACGCGATCGGATCCGGTATCGAGGGTGCGTGGAAGCCCAAACCCACCACCTGGGACATGGGTTATCTTGAGGTTCTGTTCAAATACGACTGGGAACTGGTGAAAAGCCCGGCCGGGGCCAATATGTGGCTGGCCAAGGATGTGGACGACGCCGACATGGTCGAAGACGCATTTGATCCTTCGAAAAAACATCGCCCGATGATGACCACCGCGGACCTCTCGCTGCGATATGATCCGGTCTACGAACCAATTGCCCGGCGGTTCCTCGCAGATCCCGAGGCGTTTGCCGATGCGTTTGCGCGGGCCTGGTTCAAGCTGACCCACCGCGATATGGGGCCAAAAACACGTTACCTTGGGCCGGATGTGCCGAAAGAGGATCTGATCTGGCAGGACCCGATCCCAGCGGTCGATCATCCGCTGGTCGATGCGGCCGATATTGCGGCGCTGAAAGCGAAGATTGCAAACGCTGGCCTGTCCACCCGCGATCTTGTGACCACCGCCTGGGCCTCGGCCTCAACCTACCGCGGGTCCGACATGCGGGGTGGCGCCAACGGCGCACGCATTCGCCTGGCCCCTCAGAAAAATTGGGAGGTGAATGAACCGGAAAACCTGTCTCGTGTCCTGGATGTGCTTGAGGGCATCCGCAGCGCATTCAACGCAAACGCCACCGGCGGCAAGAAGATCTCGCTGGCTGATGTGATTGTGCTGGCAGGGTCTGTTGGCGTGGAACAGGCGGCCCATGCGGCGGGCCACACAATCGACGTGCCCTTCACGCCCGGTCGGATGGATGCGCGCGAAGATCAGACCGATGCGGAGAGTTTCGATGTGCTGGAGCCGGTGGCAGATGGGTTCCGCAATTACCAAAAAGCCCGCTATTCCGTCTCTGCGGAAGAGCTCCTGGTGGATCGTGCGCAGCTTCTGACCCTGAGCGCACCGGAAATGACCGTGCTGGTTGGGGGGCTTCGGGTGATCGGGGCAAACCATGGCGGCAGCACGCATGGCGTCTTCACCGACCGGCCCGGCGCGTTGAGCAATGACTTCTTTGTCAATGTGCTGGATATGGCCACATCCTGGTCCGCCACGGACAAAACCGAAACCCTGTTTGAAGGGCGCGATCGGGCAACCGGCAAGGTGAAATGGACGGGCACCCGCGTTGATCTGGTGTTCGGCTCCAATTCCCAATTGCGCGCGCTGTCAGAGGTTTACGCACAAAAGGATGCGGGGGCGAAATTCATTGCAGACTTCGTGACGGCATGGGTCAAGGTCATGAATGCGGATCGGTTTGATCTGCGCTGATCTGTCTTGATTACCCCAATGGAACGGGCTGCCTTTTGGCGGCCCGTTTCGCTTGTCAGATATGGGATCGCCCGACTGAACAGGGGTTAAAGCGTTTCGACTTTAACCTGAGACAGGGGAAAGTCGAAACACTGTCAGAGATATCAATGTCGTGGGCGTTTCGGAACAAACATGAGCCTCAAGTTTATCCCGAAACGCTTTAAACATCAGTAATCGCGCTCAAAAAAGATCCCGAGCGTGCTTTCGCCGGTTGACCGCACCCCACCGCGCGCCTTGACCGAGGGGCTGATATTCAGGTTCAGATTCACCTCGCTGGTGCCATCGGATCCGACCACCACGTCGCTATAGATATTGTCCGAGATGTATTTGCCAACGCGCAAATTGGTCACGCCACTTTCATCGGTCGCGACATCCAGATCATCAAGGGCAAAGGATCCCCGCAGCTTGGCGACAACCCCGTCCCCCCCCTGACCTGCCAAGGTTCGAACGGCCGCCGCCATCTGCAGCGCCTGAAGCGGGGAAATCTGGGTAATGTCCCGGCCAAACAACAACAAGGCCAGCACCTCATCCTGCGGGCGATCCGGCACCGAGGAGAACCGCACTTCCGGCGCAGATGCCAGCCCCTCAACGGTGATAAACACATCCGCCACATCCGTCTGGCTTGTAGCAACGAAATACAGCATCGGATCAAAGCTGCCCTGCATCCCGACCTGCCCCGTGGTCAGGGTCAGACGTTTGCCCAGAATGTCCAGCCGCCCCCGCACCAGTTCAAACCGTCCCTGCGGGATGACATCAGCACTGGTGCCCGTGATGCGCAACCGCCCCCCCAGTTCGGCATCCAGACCACGGCCCCGCACAAAAATCCGGGACGGGGCGTCAATGGTAATGTCGAGCGGATACACCAGACCGGTCTGATCTTCGCCCGGCTCGGATATCATGCCGGCATTCTTCAATGTCCGCGTCACCGCCGCGGGCCTGTTCACATGTTCCAGATCAGCCATGATCGGCACAGCACTTGGGCCCGCCTCCGGGATGCGGATCTCGGTGGTGCCAAGGGTGAGTTTGGCGCTCAGTTGAGCGCCCCCCCGCAACGGGCCAGCCAGATCGGCCTTACCGTTCACCGTCGTATCATAAAGAACGCCATCACTCAGATGCACCTGATCTGCCCGGATCTGCATATCTGCTTGATAAGGGGCGGACAGGCCGAACCTGCCCTGAGCGGTCAGCGTTCCCCCTGACTGCACCGCAGCCAGAACATCCACCTGCGCCTGTCCATTGGCCAGACGGGCCTGCGCCCGGTTCAGGTTCAAAGACACATTGTAAAGCGGCAGGATCAGCCGCCCATTTGCAACATCCACCTGTCCGGTCAGGGAGGATAGGGCCAGAGGTCCCGTCAAGGAAAGATCCAATTGCGCCGTGCCAGTCATCACCCGTGGCCGGATCAGCGGGTTTAGCAGCGCCATGTGCACGGATCCGTCAATATCCAGATCGGCCCGCGACGCATCCGACGCAACCTTCCCCCTTGCCTTGATATCCGCCTGGTTCGGGCCCTGCCCGTCAATCTCGATCTCCCATTCCGAACCGTTCAGATGGGCGGTGCCCTGCGCCACTGCGGGCCCCGAAACACCCTCTGCCAACAGGCCCAGATCCCGCAACCGCCCGTCAAAGCGCAGCAAATGCCCCCTGTCGCCACTTTCCCCACTTGCTGTCAGCGTCACCTCACGCGTTGTCAGGCGCAGGTCATCCAACAGGATGGGTTGCCCGGCCTCTCTGTGCGCCGCAAGCGACAGCTGGCTGTTCCCGAGGGTCAGCGGATCCAGCATGGCATTGCCAATGGACAGGTTGCGCCCGGTCCCATCGAGCGACACGTCAAACGCGCCACTTTCCACCGCCATATTACCCTGCGCCGAAAGCTCAATATCGCCAGAGACCGGTTGGCCAATCACCCCCTGCAGGTCTGCCAAACGGGCAATGCGCCCTGTCACCTGTCCCTCGATACGCTCTGGAGCACCATCTTTGGTCGCCACGATACCCGAGAACATAAGCGTCGCCCTACCGGGCCCTTCTCCTTCGGCATTCAGGGCCCAGCGGTCCTGGGTCTGTATGGCCGTCCCTGACAGGGTGACCGCACCGGTCAGGCCGGGATCCACCACCGCGACCTGTTTGACCTCCGCATAAAAATCCAGCTTTGAGGCCCCGGTTTTCAGATCCGCACTGGCATGGAAAGAGGCGTGGTCTGAAACGATATCCGCCTTTTGCAGGCGCAGCCCCTCAGCATCGCGCACCGCAATGACTTCCAGCCGGGTCTGCCCCGCCAAAAGGGGATCCACACGCGGCTGCCCCAAGGCAAGCGCCTCTCCGGTCCCAACCAGTCGCACGTCAAACGCGCCGCCCAGAAGGTTGGCCTGCCCGGTCAGCACCAGATCAGCCGCACCGCGCAGATCCTGCCCGACCCATTGGTCAAATGGCGCAAGATCGGATACCGACAACAAGAGCGCCGGGCGGGTTTTGACCACCATTCCAGACGCGAAATCCCGCACAACCAGCTCGCCCTGCAGGCGGGCAATGCCATTGGTCAGATCAAGCCCGGACAGGACCACGGGCGCGCCTTCGTGCCAGTCAACCTGAAGCTTGCCCGTTACTTTTGACCCGATCGCCTTGGTCAGGGCCGGGTCAACAAAGGTCAGCCCTGCAAGGGTGACGGACAAATCACCGGAGGCATACCCGGTCTTGCCCGCCGTCGCAGGCCCAAGCTGTCCGCGACCGACGATTGCCGCGGATTCAAGGGAAACATCCGCCCGTTCCACCCTGTCCAAGGCCGCGCGAAATCGCCAGTCCTGACCTTCGCTGCGATCATATTGAAGGGAGAAGTCACCCGCGTTCACATAGGTTTTTTCCCCCGGCAGAGGCAAAAGCACCCGTCCATCCGCGTTCCCTGCAAGCTGCCCGCTCAGCTCAACCTGATCAGGCCAGCCATCCGGGGAAAGGGCTGCGTACCCCTGCATGGAAAAGGCCCGGGTAGACAGTGCCAGCTGTTCCAGAACCAATGCGCCACTGGCCTGACGATGCCCCAGGCTGGTCAGGCTGATCTCGTCTCCGAAAAACGCGCGGTAATCCGGCAGGAAAACGGGGGCGATATCCCCTGCCAGCTCAACCTTGAACTGTGACTGGCCTTCTTGATCTTCACCCAGCTTCACCTGACCGGCCAACCGTTCCTCGCCATCGGTCGACAACTGGATGTCGGCCACGAAATCTGTCAACGGCCCGCTACCGCTTACACGCATATCCACGGAAGGAAGCCCCGGCAGGTTGATCAGATTGGCCGCGATCCCATCCGGCGCTTCGGACAGATCAAGGTCCAGCGTCAACTCGCGGGTGACATTCGTGAACGCCCCTTCCAGCGAGAACTGCCCAGACACTCCGTCTTCGCGTTCCAGCACAAGCCGGGCAGACCCGCTGCCCCCATACAAATGCGCCTCGCCCTGCAAAGACATGGTTGCCGCCTGACCGAACACCTCGGCCCCGATGACAATCCGAGAGGCTGAAATTTTCTCCACATCAATTGAAATTGGCAGGTCCGGCAGGGAAAACCCGGTTGCCTCGGGAGAGGGAGCCTCGTTGCTTGTGATGGGGCGGCGGGTCAGGAGGATTTCCTCAGCGGAAAGCTCGGAAATATCCAGCACCCCGCCCAGAACTGCGGTCCGGTTCCAGCCCAGCCCCACCTCGTTCAATGTCAGCCAGATCCCCTTTTCATCCGCAACCGTGATCTGGGCCACCTTGGCTTTGGCACTCAGCGCCCCTTCAAAGCCGATGATGCGAATATCGCGCCCCACATCCGAAAGGTTGTCCTCCAAAAACGCCTGAAGATAGCCGCGGTCGTCCAGTTCCGACTGCAAACGAGCCTCTTGCGCCCATGCCAGGCCGGGCAGCAGCACGGTCACCAGCCATATGAGAAGAATGCGCTTCAAAATGCTTGTCCAATCCCGAGATAGAGTTGCAGCCCGTTGCCAGTATCCCCTGTCACCGGCACCCCAAGATCCAATCGCAGCGGGCCGATTGGGGTCTGGTATCGAAGCCCCAGACCTGCCCCGGAATGCCAGCTGTCTTTCCCTTGGAAAACCCCGGCATCCCCCACGTGACCCGCATCAAAAAAGCCGACAACGCCGATCTTGTCCGTCACGTCCGCCCGCATTTCAGCCGACAGGGCCAGATATCCCTGACCGCCTGTCATTTTTCCGTTTCGGGTCACGCCCAGAGATTTATAGGGTTGCCCCCGCACGGAGTTGCCCCCGCCGGAGTAGAACAGGAAATCGGGTGGGATGTGGCCCGTCGCACCTGCAAAAACCCCTCCCAGCTGCATCCGGCCGGCCAGCACATAGCGGGCCTCCGTATCCAGCGCATGAAAGACGCGGGCATCCGTCAGCGCCCACAGCCCGGCACCTTCCCCTTCGAGCGACAGGAAAGGTTTGGCATCTGCCCGCAGATAAAAGCCTTCGGTCGGGTTTAACTCATTGTCGCGCCGGTCCCATGTCAGCGCCCCCGGCAGGGTCAGCAGAACAAACCGGCGATCCCCTTTGAAATCAGTGGTTTCGGCATAGCTCAGCCCGACCCCCAGCTCGCCCGTCAGACTGTCCGAAAAGATCCGGCTGGCACCTGCCCCCAATTCCACTTTCCGGGAAATGAAACCCGGTTCATCTTCATAGGACAGGGTGGCGAGCAGATACCCGTTTGTATCCGCGCCGAACGTGGCCGGTTGGTCCAGGCGCGCGCCGAGCCTGTAATCCAGCCCACCATCCACGCTGCCGATCCCGCTGACCTCTCCATCCACGCGAAAACGTTCCGCGCCCCCCAAGAGGTTTCGATGCATCCAGAAACCTGTCAGGGTCAGGCCATCCAACGTGGACAGCTCTGCCCCGGCCCCAAAACGGCGGGGCCTTTCATCCACAAGAGACAGGCCGATATCCATCACATTTCCAGCCCGCAGAACCTCACCTTCGCTCAGCGATACAGAGGCGAACGCCCCGGTGCGCCGCAAACGCGTCGCCACCTTGCGCAGGGTTGCGGGGGAGAACACTTCCCCTGTCGGCAGGCCGGCAATCCGCTGAATGCGCGCGGCCCGCACACCGCTTTCGCTTTGTTGAACCAGTGTGCCAAAACGCACTTTCGGCCCCGGATCAAGCTTTAGGAGGGCGGTCAGTTTTCGGGTGGCGTGATTTGCCCGCAATGTCTGGGCTGCCAGCCCGACCTTGGCATACCCGGCATCGCGCCAGGCCTCGGCCGCCCCATCAAGGGCTATCTGCACCTCGCCGCTTCGCGCCACCTTGCCTGCACGAAAATTCTCCGGCAGGGCGTGACCGGGGGCCAGCGGCGACACCCCTGCCCTGTCAAAGCGAAACAGCGGGCCGGGATCAATCTGTATGTCGATGCGCTGAATGTGTTTGGGCACTGAGAAAAGCGGGACATCCGCCGCCTCTCGTCCGTCCACCCTGATCTGGACCACGCCACCATAGTAGCCCTCACCATAAAGGGCCTCGGTCAGGCGGCCATAATCAGCAAGAGCTGCGGCAAAAAGCTCACGCGGGGTGCCGTCCTGCGCCCGGTGGGCCTGTTCCAGCAAAGAGGCGGATTTCAGACTGTCCCGAAGCTCAGACGACGCGCCTGTCACTTTGAACGTAAGCTGATCCAATGCCAGTCCCGGCCATGCCAGCCCAAGCAAAAAACCGGTGCCCAGCACCAATGATCCAATAGCAGAGCGCAGGCGTGTCACGGCAGAATTCCAGTCACCAGAAGGCATCAGACAAGATAGATTGCCCTAACCTAACCGTAATAGAATTCGGCCACCACCCGTATTGAATACTCGGCAGTTTATTGCTTTTTGACGCTAAAGCGGGGCACGCTTTCCACCCGTTCGGTATGGTTGCGTTATTTCGCCCGATTGACCATGCCAAACAGGTCCCGTGGGTCATCCGGGTCGGCCAACATGTCCAGAGTTTCAAAGAACTCGGTGCCTTCAATGGCTTGCTTGACATATCGCAACGCCGAGAAGTCCTCGATTGCAAAGCCGACACTGTCAAACAGCGTGATCTGGCGGTCATCCTTGCGGCCTTGGACCTGCCCGGTCATCACCTGCCACATTTCGATCACCGGATGATCAGCGTCCAACGCCTGAATCTCACCCTCAATGCGGGTCTGTTCCGGGTATTCGACAAAAATATCTGAGCGCAACAGGATGTCGCGATGCAACTCGGTCTTGCCCGGACAATCCCCCCCGATGGCATTGATATGCACACCCGCTCCGACCATGTTGTCGGTCAGGATCGTAGCGTTTTTCTTGTCAGCCGTGCAGGTGGTGATGATCTGCGCGCCTTCGATCACCTCTTCAGGCGTTTTACATTGCACCACGGTCAATCCACGCCCGGCAAGGTTTGCCGCACATTTTGCAGTTGCCGCCGGGTCGGTATCATAAAGGCGCACAGTGTCGATGCCGCAAAGCGCCTTGAAGGCCAGACACTGGAACTCTGACTGCGCGCCATTTCCGATCATCGCCATGGTGGTCGCGCCCTTGGGGGCGAGGTATTTCCCCACCAGGGCCGAAGTCGCCGCAGTGCGCAGTGCCGTGAGGATCGTCATTTCGGTCAGAAGCGTCGGATAACCGGTATAGACATCCGCGAGCAGGCCAAAGGCGGTCACGGTCTGCAACCCCTCCGAGGTGTTTTTCGGATGCCCGTTCACATATTTGAACCCATAGGCCTCACCATCTGAGGTCGGCATCAGCTCAATCACCCCATGCGGTGAGTGGGCGGGCACACGCGGGGTCTTGTCGAAACTTTCCCAACGTTTGAAATCGCGTTCAATCTCGGCCGCGATCCCGGTCATCATCTGTTCCAGCCCGATATGGTGGATCAGTTTCATCATGTGGTCGACGGATACAAAAGGCACCAGCGCCTTGTCGGACGGTTGCATGGTCATGGCTCCTTAACGGCGAGCAAGGTGGATGCCGGCAATCATGCAGCGCACGGATCCACCCGCAGTTTCGATTGTGGGTATGGACAGCGGCAACGGCGCCGCACTTTGTTCGATAATGGCGATCTGATCCGGGCGCAGCGCCTTTAGGGCGCGTGCGGACAGGGCCAGAATGCGCCCGTCCCGCCCGGTCAGCTCAATCGCATTGCCGGCAAATTCACCGATCTGCTCATGGCTGAGGTCAATCACCTTGCGCCCCGTCTCTTCCAGCCGCGCCCGCAGCTCGGCGCGCCGCGCCGGATCAACGATCATATCAAGGCAAATCAACGCATATTCCGTGCCGATCCCCATCAGGACATTGGTGTGATAGACATCCCGACCCTGCGCATCGCGTGCCTCGAACACCATGGGTTCATAGTTGAAATGGGTGCAGAACCGCTCCAGCAGCACCGGATCGGCCCGATGCGACGACACCGTATAGGCAATGCGCGCCAGGTGGTCGAGCACCATCGCCCCCGTTCCTTCCAGGGCAAGATTGTCGGCCTCAAGTCCCGAGTAATCAATCACATCCTGCACCCGGTATTCCGCCTTGAGCATCTCGATCACATCGGCCCGCCGTTCGCGGCGCCGGGACGGGACAAACATCGGATAGATGGCCACATGACCACCGGGATGGGTGGAAAACCAATTGTTCGGAAACACGCTGTCCGGTGTATTCTTTTCCCCCAGATCATCAAATACATGCACCCGAACCCCGGCGGCCCGCAAAGCCTCAACCGCTGCATCATGTTCGTCGCGCGCCGCCACCGACGTCGCTTTTGCCGACCGGTTCGACAGGGTCTGAAACGCGTTGTCATCCCGTGTCTCGGGGTTTGACATGAAGGCATGGGGCCGGATCATGACCACCGCGCTAGGGGCCTGAAGCGCAATCATCAAAAGCTCCGGGTGGGACGATCAAACACACGCCGCCCCAGAAGCGAGGCCGTGAGGTCCACCATCAGCATGGCCGTGCGCCCACGCTCATCCAGAAACGGGTTCAGCTCAACCAGATCCAAAGAGGTTACAAGCCCACTGTCACAGAGAAGCTCCATCACCAGATGCGCCTCGCGTTCGGTTGCCCCCCCGGGGACGGTTGTGCCAACCGCGGGCGCGATGGACGGATCCAGAAAATCCACATCCAGCGACACATGCAGCATCCCGTTTGCCGCTTTCACCCGATCCAGAAATGACACCAGGGGTGCCTTGATCCCATGTTCATCAATCGCCCGCATATCGGCCAGCATCGCATTATGTTTGGCCAGCGCCGCATGTTCCGCAGGATCGACCGAGCGCAGACCCATCATGCCCACATGTTCAACCTCTACCTTGGCTTCCAGCGCGGGAAAATCATGAAACCCCGGCTGCCCGGTAAAATAAGCGACCGGGGTGCCATGCAGGTTGCCACTCTCGGTGCTTTGTGGCGTGTGGAAATCCGTATGCGCGTCCAGCCAAAGAACAAAAAGAGGGCGCCCCTGCGACTTGGCATAGGCCGCCATCCCGGCCACCGAGCCCATCGCAAGCGCATGATCTCCGCCCAGAAAAATCGGCATCCCTCGCGCTGCAGATGCCTGGGCCGCGCGGCTCAAGGCCCGTGTCCAACCGACACATTCCGGCAGTTGAACCAGATGATCATGCGCGGGCATGTTCTCCGGGTCCGGGACCACATCCCCGATATCTTCCACCTGATGTCCTAGTGCCGCCAGCGCCTCGGCCAGACCAGCCACCCGATAGGCGTCCGGGCCCATCCGGCACCCCTGACGCTTCTTGCCCGAATCCATCGGGGCCCCAACGAGAATGATGTTTTTCTGTTCCATATCTCATCTATTCGCGAGGATCCGGCTTGCCGGAAGGGATTAAATTGCTCAAAATGAGCCAGCATTGATCAAATTGGAAAGCATTGATGGACAAACTGGACACTCGCCTCCTGACACTGCTGCATCGCGATGGCCGTGCCTCGGTGTCAGAGCTTGCCGACCACCTTGGGGTCACACGCACCACGGTGCGCAGCCGGCTTGACGCCCTCAAGGCACGAGGAGAGGTGGTTGGCTTCACCGTTGTCACCCGGCAGGACGTGGCCCCCAACCCCGTTCGGGGGCTGATGATGCTGGGCATCGAGGGGCGCGGCACCGAACGGCTCATGTCCCGCGTCGCCGCCCTTCCGCAGGTCATGGCCGTGCATTCCACAAACGGCACCTGGGACCTGATTGCCGAAATCGGCACCCAGACCCTGGAAGAACTGGATCAGGTGCTCTTTGCCATTCGTCGGATGGAAGGTATCACGCGGTCCGAAACCAACCTGCTGCTCTCGACCAAACGCGGGCGATAATCCGCCAGCACGCCTTTTCATTCCCCCTTCCCCAGCCTCGGAACTGACGCTAAACAGGTCACCCGAACAGGAGAGATCATGGACACCAACACCCGCATTTCCCAGACCATCGCAACCGATATTTCCGCGTCTTCCCAACAAGTTAATGCAGCAGTTGAGTTGCTTGATGGCGGTGCCACCGTGCCTTTCATCGCCCGATACCGGAAAGAAGTCACCGGCGGGCTGGATGACACCCAACTGCGCACACTTGCCGACCGGCTGACCTATCTGCGTGAGATGGAAGCCCGGCGCGAGGTCATTCTGGGCAGCATCCGGGATCAGGGAAAACTCACCGAAGACCTGGCCAGATCCATCGCCGCGGCAGACACGAAATCCACACTCGAAGACCTTTATCTACCCTATAAACCCAAGCGCCGCACCAAGGCGATGATCGCGCGGGAAAACGGGCTGGAACCGCTTCTGGACAAAATCCGCAGCAACCGAACCATCGCCCCCGTGACCCATGCCGAAGCTTACCTGAGCGAGGCCGTTCCGACAGCAAAAGACGCGCTCAATGGCGCTCGGGACATTCTGGTCGAAGAGCTCTCGGAAAATGCGGAACTTGTCGGTGCCCTGCGCGTATTCATGCAGCGCGAGGCCCTTCTGACGGCCAAGCTTGTCGCAGGTCAGGAACAGGCCGGGGCAAAGTTCTCGGATTATTTCGACCATCAGGAATTGTGGTCAAAAACCCCGTCACACCGGGCGCTGGCCATGCTGCGCGCCTCAAAAGAAGGGGTGATCACACTTGATATTGCACCCGATGAAGAGGGCGCGGTGCGGGCGGTGGATATGGTTGCGGCCCGGTTGGAGGCCGGCGGTCAAACCCCCGGGGATGAGTGGCTGCGCACCGTCGCCCGCTGGGCGTGGCGGGTAAAGCTTGCGCTGTCGATGACGCTGGATTTGATGGGGGACCTGCGTGCCCGCGCCCATGACGAAGCGATTGATGTTTTTGCCCGAAACCTCAAAGACTTGCTTCTGGCCGCCCCAGCCGGGCCGCGCACCACATTGGGTCTGGATCCGGGCATTCGCACCGGGGTGAAGGCCGCCGTTGTGGATGCCACCGGCAAGCTTTTGGACACGGCCACGCTTTATCCGTTTCAGCCAAGAATGGATGTGCAGGGGGCACAGACCGCAATCCTTGCGTTGATCGCCAAACACAAAATCGAACTGATTGCCATTGGCAACGGCACCGCCTCGCGCGAGACAGAGCGCCTGGTCGCCGACACGCTGAAACGCCTGCCTGCGGGCATGAAAGCCCCAACCAAGGTTGTGGTCAGTGAGGCCGGGGCGTCGGTTTATTCCGCGTCCGAACTGGCCGCAAAGGAATTCCCCGAGCTCGACGTAT
Organism: Aliiroseovarius crassostreae; assembly: GCF_025137635.1. NCBI lineage: Bacteria > Pseudomonadati > Pseudomonadota > Alphaproteobacteria > Rhodobacterales > Paracoccaceae > Aliiroseovarius > Aliiroseovarius crassostreae. The sequence goes on from NZ_CP080773.1 coordinate 138,303, forward strand.
CGCTGCGGGGCGCGGTGTCAATTGCACGGCGCTTGCAGGACCCGCTGGCCGAGCTGGTGAAAATTGACCCGCAATCCATCGGCGTCGGGCAATATCAGCATGACGTGGACCAGCGCCGCCTGTCAAAATCGCTGGAAGCGGTGGTTGAGGACGCAGTGAACGCGGTGGGGGTGGACCTGAACATGGCCTCGGCGCCACTGCTTGCCCATGTGTCGGGCCTGTCGTCATCGCTGGCGCAATCCATTGTCACCCATCGCGATATCCACGGCGCATTTCCGTCGCGCAAGGCGCTTTTGAAGGTGTCGGGCCTTGGGCCGCGCGCCTTTGAACAATGCGCGGGGTTTTTGCGCATCCGGGACGGGGAAGAACCGCTTGATGCCTCCGCCGTGCACCCGGAAGCCTATGATGTCGCGCGGAAAATCGTGTCCGCCTGCGGGCGGGATCTGCGGGACCTGATGGGCAATGAAGGCGCTTTGAAATCTCTCAAAGCGGCGGATTTTGTCAGTGGTGATTTCGGCCTGCCGACCGTGCGCGACATCTTTTCGGAACTGGAAAAACCGGGCCGCGACCCGCGACCCAGCTTCAAAACCGCGAGCTTTACCGATGGCGTGGAAGAGATTTCAGACCTGAAACCCGGCATGGTGCTGGAAGGCACGGTGACCAATGTGGCCGCCTTCGGGGCCTTCGTGGATATTGGGGTGCATCAGGATGGGCTGGTGCATATCAGCCAACTGGCCGATCGGTTCGTGAAAGACCCGCATGAGGTGGTGAAAACCGGCGATGTGGTCAAGGTGACCGTGACCGAGGTGGACATTCCGCGCAAACGTATCGGGTTGACCATGCGCAAGGATGGCGGGGCGTCAGCCAAGGAAGATCGCAATGCACGGGGTCCGGGCAAGCAACAGGACCGCCGCCCACCGCGTGGCGGCAAACCAGGTGGGCGCAATATATCCTCCGGCCCGAAATCATCGGGCGGGCCTCAGGTGGGTGGGCTTGGATCGGCGCTTTTGGATGCGATGAAGAAGAAATGAAATGACGCCCCGGTCAAATCAGGCCGGGGCGTTTTCAGGCGGTCTGTTGTGGCGACAATCGTGCCGCGCCAAGCGCCGACAGACCCAGCATCAGGGCGGCCACGGCCAGACAGGCAGGCAAACCGCCGAGCTGGTAGCTCACCCCGGACAGAACTGTGCCAATCAGCCGCCCGGCCGCATTCGCCATATAGTAAAACCCCACATCCATCGTGACCCGTTTTTCATCCGTAAAGGCGAGGATCAGGTAGGAATGCAGGGACGAATTCAGCGCAAAGAGCGCACCAAAGAGCAAAAGTCCGACCACCAGAGTGAGGGTGAGCCACATCGCGGGGGATCCCGCCAGGTAGGTCACCAATGCCAGCACCGCAGGCACCAATGCAAGCCATGCGACCGCGCGGGTTGCCAGCCGGGTCAACTCCCCTGCCCCGCGCGCCTTGGCCCGCAACAGCCGGGGCGCATTGGCCTGCACCACGCCGTAGAAGATGATCCAGAGCGCCATGAACCCGCCCACCAGAAAGAATGCCCTGTGATCCCCTTTGGAGCTGCCATCTGACAAAACAGCATGGAAATAGATCGGGATGCCGACCACAAACCACACATCCCGCGCACCGAACAGGAAGACGCGGGCGAAGCTGAGCCAGTTGATATTGCGGTTCTTGGAAAAGACCTCTCGGAATTTGGCATCTTTGCGCCCGGCTGGCAGACCCGTGGGCATTTTTGCCATAATGGCTGCGAGGATCACGCCCAGCACAGCGGCCATGCCAAGCAGGGCCGAGTTGAACCCGGCGAGCGCCAAAAGCGCCGCGCCCAGCAAAAAGCCCAGCCCTTTTACCGCGTTTTTCGACCCAGTCAGCACAGCAACCCAACGGAAGAGCCCATCCCCTTCGGTAGGGGCGAGCAGTTTGACCGCCGATTTCGACGACATTTTCGCCAGATCCTTGGCCACGCCGGACGCGCCCTGCACCAGCATCACATAGGCAACGGACAGGGTGACGGTCCATGTCGGGTCCAATTGTGTCAGCGCCAGAAGGGCGATGATCTGAAGCCCAAGCCCCGCATATAGCGTCGATGTCAGACCAAATCGCGCGGCGATCCAGCCCGCAGACAGGTTGGTGATGACCCCTGCGATCTCATACAAAACAAAGAGATAGGCCAGCTCAACCGGCGAAAACCCCAGCGTGTGAAAGTGCAACAGCACCAACATGCGCAGCGCGCCATCACTCAGCATGAAAGCCCAATAGGCGGCGGTAACGGCCATATAGGCCGCCATGCCGGTGGGCCGTTCCGCAGGTTGTGTCACAGTGATTTCCCAACCATCAGGGCCACATCCGCCAGACGCATCGCATAGCCCCATTCATTGTCATACCAGGCATAGATTTTCAGTTGGGTGCCGTTCACAACCATGGTCGAGAGCGCATCAATGATCGAACTGCGGTCATCATTGGTGTAATCGGTGGACACCAGCGGGCGCTCCTCATAGCCCAGAATGCCCCTGAGCGGCCCGTCGGCGGCAGCTTTGAAGGCCGCGTTCACCTCTTCGGCCGTGGTCTCACGCTCCAGCTCAAACACAATGTCGGTCAGCGAGGCATTCAAGAGCGGCACCCGCACCGCGTGGCCATTGAGCTTGCCGGTCAGCTCCGGGAAAATCTGGGTGATCGCCTTGGCCGAGCCGGTGGTGGTGGGGATCAGCGAATTCAGGGCAGAACGCGCACGACGCAGATCTTTTGCCGGGCGATCGACGATGGTCTGCGTGTTGGTCACATCGTGGATCGTGGTCATGGATCCGTGTTTGATGCCGAAATTGTCCAGAACCACTTTCACCACGGGCGCGAGGCAATTGGTGGTGCAGCTGGCTGCGGTGACGATGCGGTGGATGTCGGCGTCATAGATATGATCGTTCACACCGAACACGACATTGGCGGCTTCGTCTTCTTTGACCGGAGCTGAGACCACAACCTTCTTCACACCTGCCGCGAAATAGGGCGCAAGCTTCTCGGCGGTTTTGAAGGCGCCGGTGCAGTCGATCACCACGTCAACGCCGTGCAAAGGCAGCTCTTCCAGATTGCGGGTGCAGGTCACCGGCAGGCGGGTGCCGTCGATGGTGATGCTGTCCGCGTCGTGGGAAAACGCCGCGGGCCAACGGCCATGCACCGTGTCGAATTCCAACAGATGCGCATGCATCTCGGGGTCGCCGACCGCATCGTTCAGAAAGGCAATTTTTGCGCCGCGTTCCAGAAGCGGGCGCAGGGCAAGTTTGCCCATCCGGCCCAGGCCATTGATCGCGTAGGTGGTCATTTCTTTTCTCCAGACTGGGAAATTTCATCAAGTTCGTTTTGCAGCGACAGGCGGTCCAGCGCATGGACATCAAGTGCCGCAAACAGGGTCAGACGGCGATGGAGTTCGCCATATACCCGCTGAAACCCCAGCAACATCTCGGCTGGGGTGGCGTGGTTTTGCGGAGTTGCCGGATCCGGCACCCCCCAATGGGCCGTCACTGGCAAACCCGGCCAGCTCGGACAATCTTCATTTGCAGCCCGGTCACAGACGGTGAACACAAAGTCGAACACCTCGTCCTTCAGGTCGGACAGGTGCCGGGGACGCAACCCCGTCACGTCATGCCCCTTGTCCTGCAAAATCTGCAAACAAACCGGATTCAGCGCCACGGCGGGTCGGGTGCCTGCGGAACGGACCTCAAACCGCCCGCCTGCAAGGTCGCGCAGAATCACCTCTGCCATGATTGAGCGGGCCGAATTTCCGGTGCAGAGGAACAGAACTTTCTGCTTGTCCCGCGGCGGAGAAAAGATCTCCGGCACCGCACAATTGGCTGGGCGCCCCCGGCAGCAATCCTTGTAAAGATAGCTTGTCAGACTATCGGCCCCCTCCGGGTCAAAGCGGTAAAGCTGGCTGCGGCCCTCGCGCTTCTGTTCAATCAGACCGGCACGAAGCAAAGTTCCCAGATAGACTGACATGGTGTTGGTTCGCTGACCCAGAATTTCAGCAAGATCGCCCGACGCGACATAATCTGGATAGCGTCGCACCAGCAGGCGATACAGCGCCATGCGGCCTGCATGTCCCAAAGCTGTGAGGCGTTCGATCTGCAATTTGTCCATAAGGTGGTCCTCTTCTAAGGCTTCCATATTTCATGAATAAATGAAGTATGAAACAGAAAAGTGACAGGTTCCAAAACCACCTGACAAAAAACGGCCCGCTCAGGGCGGGCCGTTTTGTTGGTTTGTTAAAGTGTTTCGCCTTATTATTGAGACACAATAATGAGGCGAAACACTCGAAACCTACTAATGTTGCGGGCGTTTCGAAATCAACTTGTGACTCAAGTTAATCTCGAAACGCTTTAGAGGATCAGTTCCCGTCGGAATTCAGTGCGTTTGGATCAAACACATTTCCGAACCCGGAGTTGTTGCCACCACTATCTGACGGGGCGGCCTCTTCCCCATTGCTGCCTTCATCGCCACCCAGGGTGTTTGGTGCAAACACGTTCCCAAACCCCGAGTTGTTCGAAGGTTTCGGTGCCGTTTGCGCCCCTGCCCCGCCCTGTTGCTGGGCTTTCTCAGCAGCTTCCTTGGCGCGTTTGTCGCGCAGCTCCTGAATGCGGCGCTCGGTTTCCAGGCGCTTTTGCTCCTGCACACCGGCGATACATTGATCGGGGCTATAGGCCATCGCAGAGCCAATCACCGAAGCCATGCCAAGCAGCACCACGATCAGCGCAATCGCAGCCGGGTTGCGGCTGATGATACCGGGCACTTCGACCTTGCCGGCCAGCTCGCTTACAGTGGCATCCTTGCGCGCCTCGGCAACCAGGGCCTTGCGCTTGATATTTGCCTCGTTGATCAGGGCAAAAATCACGGTCAGGGCGACAATCATAAAGGCCAGGGCCGAGATTGACGGGTTGATGCCGTAACGCACTTTCTGCGCCAGTTCGATGGTCAGCGTCGGGTATTCCCCGAAGGTGAAGGTGGTGGTGTTGTAGTTCTCGAACGAGGCGAGGAACGCCAGCACCGCGGCCGAGGCAATTGCCGGGAACATGAACGGAAGCATCACCTTGCGGAAGGCCTGGGCATGGGTGGCCCCCAGATCCAGTGCCGCTTCGGTCAGCGTCGTGTCATAACGCTGCAGACGGGCCACCAGCACCAGCATGCAATAGCTGGCGATAAAGGTGGACTGACCGATGATGGTCAGAAACAGCCCGTTTGACAGGAAGCTGTCCGCCCCCAGCCCTAGCATCCGGTTGATGCGATCCCAGAACACCAGGGTCGAGATCCCCAGCACCACGCCGGGAATAAGGATTGGCGCAATGATAATGGTGTAGTAGGTGGCCCGAAGTTTTGGCCAGATCTGGGTCAGCATCAGCGCCCCCGCCAGCCCCATCGACACCGACAGGATCACCGTGCCAGCGCCCACCAGGATCGAGTTCCAGATGCCCGTAAGGATACGTTCATCCTGAAACAGAACCCCAAACCAGTCGAAGGTCAGGCACTCCCATGGTGTCATGCTGGGAAATGTCGGCGAATTGAACGCCGTCATCGACATGATGATCAACGGACCCAGCAGATAGGCGAAGAAGATGCCCAGATAGATCCAGATCGAGATACGGATGATTTTATCAGAGCTCATTTGCCGATATCCCCCATGTTCACTTTGAACAGGCGCATCACTGCCAGAACCAGCAGAATACAGGTGACCAGAAGGACAATTGCGTAGGCCGCCCCCTGTGGCCAGTCAGAGTTGTCGTTGAACTGCTGGTATATCAACTGGGTGAACCAGAGCGACGAAGGACCGCCAAGGATCTGCGGCGCCGCGAGCGCACCGGCAGACAACATGAACACCATGGTGCAGCCCGAGCTGATCCCCGGTTTGGCGTAAGGGATGACCACCCGCCAATGGATCCGCCACCAGGGCGCACCCAGATCACGGGCGGCCTCGATCTGATTGCCATCAAGGCTTTCGATCACGTTATACATCGGGAAGATCATCAACAGGATATAGGCATAGCCCAGACCGGCATAGAGCGCGATGTCATTGCGGATAAAATCAAACGGCGTGTCAAAGATCCCGGACCCCACAAGGAGCGTGTTCAGCACCCCGCTTTCGCCAAAAATGATCCGCAGGGCAAAGGCCCGCAGGATCTCATTGATCCAGTAGGGAATGATCAGCATCAGGGCGAAGATGCGAATGTGATTGCCTTTGCTCTGCCCCAGATAATAAGCGATCGGATAACAGAACAGCAGGTTGAAGACGGTCACACAGACCGCAGCCACCAGCGTGCGGAAGAACACTTTCAGGTCCACCGCATTGTAATCCTGCGACCCGCCTTCCGGGCCATAGATCAGGTATTTGTAGTTCTCCAGCGTATAGACATCCTTTGGCCCGCCGATCTCCGGGGGGGGCAGGTTGGGCCGGAACGAGAAATCAAGCATCGACAGCTGGGGCAGTATGATCAGGCCCACGACCCAGAAGAGGACAAGCCCCAACATGATCGACCCCATAAGCGTGCCGTTGCGATTGAAAAATTCTTTCAGGAAGCCAGGCATATCTGTCCCCCTTACTCGCTTGCCAGTTCGCCGGCAGGCACAACAACCGCGTTGTTGACGTCATATTCCAGCGTAATGGGTTGGCCGGTGTGATCGTCAAACGACTGGCCAAGATTGGGGATTGAGATCTTGATCTCCTTGCCGCCATCGCCCTCGGTGAAGATGTTATAGGTGTTGCCCTCAAACTCCTCATGGGTCACCTGCGCGGTCACGAAATGGTCCCCCGTGGTGCCGGTGGGTGCCAGCGAAAGTGCCTCTGGCCGGATGAACATCATGGCATCGTCACCAACCTGCAACTTTCCCTGATTGGCGGTGGAAATCCGCGCGTGCAGTTCGCCTGAGCGGTTGGTGCTGATCAGCGCCTCATTGCCGATGATTTTGCTGACCTTGCCGCGGAAGACATTGTTCTCACCAACAAAGCTGGCCGCAAAGGCGGTGGCCGGGTCATTGTAGATGGTCTTACCGTCCGCAATCTGGTCGATCACACCGGCCCGCATCACCGCAATATCATCAGACATGGTCAGAGCTTCACCCTGGTCATGGGTGATGTAAATAAAGGTAATCCCCACCCGCTGCTGGATCTCCCGCAGCTCGGTGCGCATATGCTGACGCAGCTTGAGGTCAAGGGCTGACAGCGGTTCGTCCAGAAGCAGCACATCCGGTTCGGCACAAAGCGCACGGGCAATTGCCACACGCTGTTTCTGGCCACCCGACAGCTCGGATGGCAGTTTGTCGCCCTGCCCCGGCAGCGCGATCATGTCCAGAAGCTCATCGGCACGCTTGCGGCGCTCCCGCGCGCTGGCACCTTGGATCTCCATCGAGAAGGTAATGTTTTCCCAGATTTTCATCAGTGGGAAAAGCGCGAGGTTCTGAAAGATCAGGGCGGTCGGGCGTTTATTCGGCCCGATGCCCTTCATGTTTTTCCCACCGATCAGCACATTGCCTTCGCTGGGGTCAAGAAAACCCGATACCGCCCGCAGGATGGTGGTCTTGCCACAGCCCGATGGCCCGAGGAACGAAAAGAAATCGCCCCCTTTGATGTTCACATTGGCATCGCGCACGGCGACGAAGTCCCCAAAGCGGATCCACAGGTTTTCCAGATCGACGCCTACTCCGGCACTCATATGGCTTCTCCTCATTGGCACATAGCTCTCTCGGTCCCTCGTGAAGGGTTGACAGCTGAGCCTGTTGAAAACGGTTGGTTGGCCCTGCCCGTCAAAGGCAGGGCCGATACGTCTGAGCGATCAGGCGCTCTTGAACTTGTTGACGAACTCGGTGCGGACATCCGCATACCACGGGGCCTCAGCCGGCCATGGGTTCAGGTTCGCCAGGCTGTCGCCAGGATAGGCTTCGGCAAAGTTCTTTTTATAGGTGTCGCCCGAATAGGTGTCGGCACCCAGCACCGGCGAGTTGTAGCCGTGGCTGTCAATCGCCTTACCGGCCGGTTCCTTGCGATAGGCGTAGTCGACGAAAGCATAAACCTGCTCTTCATTTTTCGCGCCAATTGGCATCGACATGCCGTCGACCCAGGCCATCGCCCCTTCGACCGGCGCCTGGTAATGCACAGGCTCACCTGCTGATTTCAGCGCCAGAGGCGGACCATCCCAGGTCTGGCCAACCACAACTCCTTCGTTCAGCAGGCCGTTTTTCTGGGTGTCGGCATCGTTCCAGATCAGTTTGATGCGCGACTTGCGTGCAATGCACCAATCCGCCACCTGACCCCAGACTTTGCGCATGGTTTCTTCATCGTTGTAGGCAGCCCAGATCGAGCCCGGCTCCATCTCACCAGACGCTTCCATGTAAAGACCGGCACCCAGCATCATCGAATGCGCACGCCCCATGGTCTTGCCGGCATTCTCTTCCGACCAGACATCGCCATAGCTCGGCGCATCACCCGCCGGCAGCCATTTGTCGGTGCGATAGGCAATCCCTTCGGTGCCCCAGATATGCGGCAGCCAATGTGCCCCGTTGCCGCCAAAGTCCCATGCATCCGTGCCGATCTTCGACATGGCCGGGTTGACCGCATCCAGGTTGACCTTGTTCAGGTCAAACGGTTTCAGAAGCTCAAGCGGGCCCCATTGCAGGGACCGGTTGTTGGTCGGCGAAACGATGTCGAACCCCTGGCCCTTGGTGGCCTTCATCTTGTTGATGATCTCTTCGTTCGACCCGATCCCGGTATAATTCACCTTGATGCCGGTCTCAGCCTCGAAACCCGCGATGAACTCGGGTGGCAGATAATCCGACCACATCAGGATATTGATCTCACCCGACGAGGCCAGGGCAGATTTCACATAGAGCGGCGATGCCAGAGCAGCGGCCCCCATTGTGGTCGCACCCTTCAGCACCGAGCGGCGGGTAAGGTTCTGTTTGGTTGTCATGACAAACTCCCGTTGGATTTGTTTTTTTGATTGTGTCATTAGTTTTGGTAATTTCCGGCACAACGGATAGCGCCAATTGAAAATCCTTTTTCGGTCCAATTGGCCCTAGAGCTGAGCGTAGCATTTCCCTCCTTCTCTTGTCACGGAGCAACGAAACCTCGTTTTTCCACGGGGAGATCACAGTTTTGCGACACCTGAATTGAATTTCCCCGGCCACCCTTTGGCAGGATCAGGCTGATTCGTGGCAAACCGAAATCATCCTTTCCCGCGCCGTGAAGACGCGCGAGCCACACTCCAATCTTGACGCCAGCACAGATATGCGACCTGTTCAGAGGGAACAGAGGTCATTACCGATCGGGAAACCCATGACAGCCCAGACACCGCCCCGCAAGAACGTGCTCTTTATCATCATCGACCAGTTGCGCGCAGATTGCGTGAGTGGCGCGATGGCAGATCATGTCGATCTGCCCAACCTGCGCAGCCTGATGGAGGATGCCGTTTCATTCGAACGCCATTTTTCGGTGGTCAACCCGTGCGGACCGTCACGTGCCTCGATCCTGACTGGGCAATATTCGATGAACCACCGCTCGGTCCGAAATGGCACCCCGCTGCGCCATGACACGCCCAATGTGGCGACGGAGATGCGCAAGGCGGGGTATTTGCCGATGCTGTTTGGGTATACCGACACATCCGGCGACCCACGCATTCACCACCCCAACGATCCCGCGGTGCAAAGCTATGAATACCCGATGGCCGGGTTTCACGAGATGCTCGAAATGCGTCTGGAACAATCGCTGCCGTGGCAGAGTTACCTGATCCGCAACGGGTATCAGTTTGACGATTACTGGGATCTTTACAAACCGGTCTCCCCATGCGGCAAACCCCCAAAGCTGAATGATCCCGCAGTTTACAAGGCCGAACACAGCGATACGGCGTTTCTGACCGGCCGGTTTCTGGAAACGATGGATGCCTATGCAAAACAGGGCTGGTTTGCGCATCTGACCTATATTCGCCCCCACCCTCCGCTGGTGGCACCTGCCCCCTATAATGACATGTATGACCCGGCCGGGCTGCCCCTGCCCAACCGGCTGGACAGCGCTGAAAGGGACGCGGCCCTGCACCCGTATTTTGCCCCCGCTCAGAAAAGCAGCACCGTGGCGGATTTTGTCAAAGGGTTCCCTGACCTGTCCCCGACGGACGAGGCCATCCAGACCCTGCGCGCCGTTTATCTGGGGTTGGCCACCGAGGTAGATCATCACATCGGACGGGTCGTTCAGTTCCTGAAAGACAGCGGACAATATGACGACACATTGCTGATCGTGACCGCTGATCACGGAGAAATGCTGGGGGATCATCACCTCTGGGGGAAGATGACTTTGCATGACGCGGCCTATCATACCCCATTGATCATACGCCTTCCGGGAAATGACGAGCGGGCAGGAGAGCGGGTTTCCCAGCCCACCGAGTCGATCGACCTGATGCCCACGATCCTCGACTGGGTTGGACAGGAGGTGCCAAACTCCGTTGATGGCCGCTCACTCCTGCCATTGGCCCAAGGCGATATCCCATCGGATTGGCGGCGCTATTCCTTCTCAGAACTGGATTTCGCGGATCCCGAACACCCAACCCGGTGGGAACGCGAGCTCGGAACAGATCCCAGCACGTCCAACCTGTCGATCCTGCGTGACGAGCAACTGACGCTGATTGAATTTGCAGCCGAAACGCTGGACCCGATCCTGTTTGACCATCGCGCAAATGGCGAGACTGAGAATGTGGCGCGCAACCCCTCTTACGCGGCGGATCTCGCACGCATGTCCCGACAGATGCTGCGTCACCGAATGCGCAATATGGATCACACATTGTCGATGGATATGATTACCCACTCAGGACCCCGGCATTTTTCCCGACGGCGGTGATGCTCCCGCGTGCGACTGATCCTCTGTGAGGATCGCCACTGCTTGGGGGTGGCCTCGCTTCGCTCGGCTGTTTTTCCAGCCGCAATGCGGCAGGGGCGCTGCCCCTCGATCCCGCTCTGTGAGCGGGACCTCACCCCGGGATATTTGGAGCAAAGGGAAAAGGGGAGGTTAACGCCCCACATCCTCGGGAGCGATGGCAACGGTTTTCACGATCGCGTTCATGGGCTGTCCCGGTGCAAGCTGCATGGAGTCGGCGGACCGGCGGGTGATCCGGGCCAGGAGTTTTCCTGCGGGGGTCGTCAGGGACACGATGGCCCCCGGACCATCCCCTACACGCAGCTCATCAATCACGCCCGGCAAGACATTGAGCGCAGACATATCACCGGGCAGGTCCCGGGCCAGGATCACATCCTGGGCGGCAATGCGCAGGCGCAGCCTGCTCCCGGTAGGTTTTTGGATATGCGGGACAAAAAGCGGCACACCTCCTGCGTCCAGCTCAGTCAGGCCATCCTCGTGCTGAACAGCCACCTGCGCCCGCAAAATGGCGCCCACGGCGCGCGGGCCCTGCGGGGTAAAGCCCGGATCTGCCAGCACATCTTCTGCTGGCCCCACTTTGAGGATCCGCCCCTGATCCAGCGCCACAACGGTGGTGGCCAGACGCGCGACTTCCTCGGGGGCATGGCAGACATAGAGGATCGGCAACGCGATCTCATCCCGCAGCCGTTCGAAATAGGGCAGAATTTCAGATTTCCGCCCCTGATCCAGCGCCGCGAGGGGCTCATCCGCCAAAAGCAATCTTGGACGGGCCAGCAAGGCACGCCCTATGGCAACACGCTGTTTTTCCCCGCCCGAGAGGCTGGCGGGACGACGGGTCAGCAACGGGGCAATACCCAGCATGTCGACCACCTGATCAAAGCTGGCAACGGTGTCGGGCGCCGAGGGACGGCGAGCGAACCAGCCCCCGTAGGCAAGGTTCTGGCGCACGGTCAGGTGCGGAAACAGCCGCGCTTCCTGAAACACATAGCCCAACCCGCGCTTGTGTGGCGGCAGCCAGATCCCGCGCGACGTATCGCCCAGCACCTCGTCCCCAACCACAACCCGACCCTGATCCGGGCGCAACAGACCTGCCACCGCATTCACGACAGTTGTCTTGCCGGATCCAGACGCCCCATAAAGCACGGTCAGCCCATCCGGAGCGGTAAATTCCAGGTCCAGATCCAAGCCGGAAAACCGGTGTTTCAGCCAGACGTCAAGCATCCTCGCCCCCGATCCGTTTGGCCAATCGGTGCGCCAGCACTTCCGAGGCGACAAGAGCGACCATCGCGATGGCGATTGAGATCACCACCAGGCGCGTGGCCGCCGCCTCTCCACCTGGCACCTGCAAGAACGCGTAAATGGCCGATGGCAGGGTTTGGGTCTGACCGGGAATGTTGGACACAAAGGTAATGGTGGCGCCGAACTCTCCCATCGCCTTGGCGAAGGCCAGAATTGCACCGGTCAGCAGGCCGGGCAGGATCAAGGGCAAGGTGACGGTGAAAAACACCATGACCTGCGAGGCCCCAAGGGTCGACGCGGCCTGTTCCAGCTTGCGATCCACCGCCTCGATTGACAGGCGGATGGCCCGCACCATCAAAGGAAACCCCATGATGGCCGCGGCCAGGGCGGCCCCGGTCCAGCGGAACGCAAACACCACACCAATCTGTCCGAACAGCCAGCCCAAAGGCCCGTTGGGACCAAAGCCCACCAACAGCAGATACCCTGTCACCACCGGCGGCATGACCAGCGGCAGATGCACCAGCCCGTTCAAGATCTGTTTGCCGAAAAACTGCCCTCGTGCGAGGAGCAACGCCACCAGCACACCCGGCGGCAGGGCCAGAAGCGTTGCCCAGAAGGCAACCTTGAGCGACAGGCGCACCGCGTCCCATTCCTGTGGCCCAAGCCAGTCCATCATTGCATCCCCTGCCCCGGAACCTGAAACCCGTGGCTTCGGAAACCATCCTGCGCAACAGGACCCATCAGCCAATCGAGCACCTCGCGCGCGTCACCGGCTGCGCCCAGGGTCAAGGCCGCCGGATAGCGGATCGGCGGATGCGTGTCTGCCGGGAAGACACCGATAACAGGGGTGCGTGGTTCGGCACTTGCGTCACTTTCATAGACAATCCCCAGCGGAGCGGCCCCCTGTGCCACGAGGGCAAGGGCAGCGCGCACATTGTCGGCCTGCGCAACCTGCGGCATCAGTGCTTCCCACTTGCCCAGCGATTGCAGCGCCGCCTTGCCATAAATACCGGCAGGCACCGCATCAACCAGCGCCATGGCAAGCCGCCCTCCCTTCAGGCGGGCACCAAAGTCGAAACTGTTGTTGAGATCAGCCGCCCCGCCCTGCCCCACCAGGACCAGCCGGTTGCCAACAAGGTCAGTCCGGCTGGTGGGCTGGGTCAGACCTTTGGCCTCCAGATAATCCATCCAGTCGGGATTGGCGGAAATAAAGATATCAACAGGGGCGCCATACTCGATCTGCCGCGCAAGCGCCGAGGTGCCGGCAAAAGACAGGGTCAGCTCATGCCCGGTGGCATTTTCCAAAACCGGCGCAAGATCCTCTAACGCGGTTTTCAGGCTGGCCGCGGCAAAGATTGTGACCTGACCGGCCACGGATGGCACCGCAAAGCACACGGGAAGCGCAAGGGCCATAAGGGATTTGATCAGGCGCAAAAACATGTGCGGAGAGTGACGGGTTTAGGCGAGAGCGACAAGATCAAATTGATCTGAGGCGGCGCCTGCGCTGCCCTTTTCAGGGCAAAGCCCAAACCCTAAGGGTTTGGGCAAAAATTTCGGGTCATTACGAAATAGGCGGGCGCAGGCTCATCCTCCGCCCCCGCCGTTACTTTGCATTGAAGGTGAAAAGCTGTTCACCCGACAGGCGATAGCCGTCGATCAGGGCTTTTGCCCGGTCCGAGACCAGCCAAGCCTCAAGTTTGGCGACCAGTTCAGATTTCACATGCGGGTGGCGTTCCGCACTGATCGGCAAATAGGCGTATTGATTGAACAGAACCTTGTCCCCTGCAAACAGAAGCGCCTGGTCGGCCTTATTGGCAAAGTTCAGCCAGCTGGCGCGGTCCGAAAGGATATAGGCCCCCATCCCGGCAGCGGTGTTGAGCGACGCGCCCATGCCCGCCCCCACTTCCCGATACCAGTCCCCGGCAGGGGCCACTTCGGCTGCCACCCAGAGGCTGCGTTCCTTTTTGTGGGTGCCGCTATCATCGCCGCGACTGACGAAAGGCGCCTCGGCTTTGGCAATACGCGCCAAGGCATCCGCGGCACTGTTGGCGCCGGCAATCTGCGCCGGGTCGGATTTCGGGCCGATCAGCACAAAGTCGTTATACATGATCTCGGTGCGATGAGGGGCAAAGCCCTCAGCCACAAACGCCTCTTCGGATTTGCGCGAATGCACGAGGATGGCATCCACATCCCCTGCCCGACCAAGCTTCAGCGCCTGCCCGGTCCCCACGACCAGAAGCTGCACCTCAAGCCCCAGATCATTCTGAATTTCCGGCAACAGCACCTCGGCCAGACCGGAATTATGAAATGAGGTGGTGACCGCCATCTTCATACTGTCCGCCTGAGCCAGCCCCGTCAGCAGCAGGAGGGCAAAAAACCCCGTCAGGATCTTCTTCATTCGACAATATCTCCGTTTAAGAATGCCCGCGCCGCTTCGGTGGCGGGGGTGTTGAAAAACTGCTCCGCCGGGGCCGCCTCATGGATCTGGCCTTTGTGGACAAACCAGACATCCTGGGCCAGACGGCGGGCCTGGCCAAGATTGTGGGTCGACATGATGATCCGGCGGCCACGAGCAATCTCATGCTGCAACACATCCTCGATCTCACGGGTGGCGCGACCATCCAGCGAGGCACAGGGTTCATCCAGAAACAAAAGCTCCGGTCGCAGGGTCAGGGCGCGACCAAGGGCGAGCTTCTGGCGTTCGCCGCCCGACAGGACCCGAGCGGGGCGGTTCAGGGCAAAGCTCAGACCGACCCGATCCGCCACCTCTTCCACCCGTGCCGCGATGTCCGCCTTGGGCATTTTGCGCAGGGCCAGCGGATAGGACATGTTTTCGCGCACACTGCGCCGCATGATCACCGGGGTCTGGAAGACAAATGCCTGGGCGGCCAGCGCATCGGGCCGCGGGCAGCCATAGGTGATCTGTCCGCCACTCAGCCGCTCGATCCCATGTAGCGCCCGCAGAAGCGTGGTCTTGCCGGCCCCGTTTGGACCAAGGACAATCGTGACCCCCTGCCCCTCTACGGTCAGGTCAAGCGGACCGATCAGGTTTCGGCCCCGACGGCGCACGGTGACCGCGCGGGCGTCGATCGGAAAGAGGGATTGGGATGACATCACCAACGTCCCTCCTGTTCGGTATGGCTAAGGGTGTGGATGGCGATATTCACCGCGATGGCCAGGCCAATCAGGATAAAGCCCAGCCCAAGCGCCATGGCAAACTCCCCCTTGCCGGTTTCCAGCGCAATGGCGGTTGTCAGCACCCGGGTGTGGTGGTCGATATTGCCGCCCACAATCATGATCGCCCCCACTTCACCAATCGCACGACCAAACCCCGCCAGCGCGGCCGTCAGGAGGGCGCGACGTCCATCCCACAACAGCGTGCCCAGGCGCTGCGGCAGGGATGTGTTCAGCGAGATCAGAAGATCGCGGTAGTCAGACCAAAGCTCTCGCAACGCCTGCTGCGTGATCGACGCAATCAGCGGCACGATGATGATGACCTGCGCAATGATCATGGCGGTTGGCGTGAACAGCAGCCCCATGACCCCCAGAGGGCCGGAACGTGAAAAGATCACATAGACGATCAGCCCTACAACCACGGGGGGCAGACCCATCAGCGCGTTCAGAACCGCGATGGTCAGACGGCGATGTCGGAACCGGCGCACCGCCAGCAACGCGCCAAGCGGCAGGGCGATGGCCGATGCGATCACCACGGCGGAACAGGTGACGGCAAGGCTGCGCAAAGTGATCTCGACCAGATCGCGGTCAAGCGAGATCAGAAGCCACACGGCCTGCATCATCCCATCCCACAGATCATTCATGGATCATCCCCGCTGGTCATCCCGGTTTCACGTCTGACGAAACCTATCAGAATACCGGACGCGCAAGCAGCAGGTTGCGACAGGTGGCGGGCAGGATGCGCCCCCCGCATCCTTCGGTATACCGGATGCCCTGCTCAGTCTTGCAGCGACACCCACAGCACCTTGGCATCTTCTTCGCTGGTCGACACGCAGCCATGCCCCATCCCACTGTCATAATAGACACTGTCACCCGGCCCCATCTGCAAAGGGCGGTAATGTTCGGTATAAAGTGTCAGCGCACCGGAGAGGACAAACATGAACTCTTCGCCGCTGTGACGCACCCAGCCATCAAAATCAGCTGCCTCGCGCGCCTTGATGGTCGAGATATAGGGCACCATGCGTTTTGACGTCAGTTCGTTGCACAGGAGTTCATGGTCATAGGTGCGCGTTTCCTTGTGTTCGCCTTTGCCCGAGGAGGTAAAGTCACGGCGCCCCGAGATATCGGACTTGGCGGATTGCACGAAAAGCTGTGGGGTTTCCAATTCCAACGTCTGCATCAGGCGGCGAATGATATCGAAACTGGGCTTTGTCTGGTTGTTTTCGATCTTGGACAGGGTCGATCTGCCAATACCGGCCGCCCCTGCGGCTTCTTCCAGTGTCAGCCCTTTCTCTTTGCGCGCTTCTCGAATCATTTTGCCCAGAACCTCACCATCCGGGGCCTGTTCTGCATCCGCATTTGCGATGTTTTCCTCGCGTGGAATCCACTCCATCGGCACTTTTCTCCCTATTTTCTAAAAGCCTATCCGTGCGCACTTCACATGTCAAAATCCCGATATGTGCACATTGGCATACTTTTGTTGCCTATTATGGAAAAGTTTCCTATAAGGAACGCGCTTCACGTGACGTTGGGGAAAAGACGCCGCTCTGGCCCCCAAAAGCGACACATGAACCAGACTAAACCGCGCCAAACGGGTCAGGCCGTTATTGGCGCGGCGGGATAAACGCAATGGGGAGGAAACCATGGAAGCGTTGAACGATATCGTAGGTGCCATCAATGGCGTCGTGTGGGGGCCGCTGATGCTGGTCCTGATTCTTGGGGTAGGGTTTCTGCTTCAGGTGATGCTGAAATTCATGCCGATCCTGAAGGTCGGCACGGGCTTCAAGATGCTGTTTCAGGGCCGCGAAGCCCAGGGTGAAGGACAGATCAGCCCCTTCAACGCCCTGATGACATCCCTGTCGGCCACCATCGGCACCGGCAACATTGCCGGTGTTGCGACCGCCGTCTTCCTTGGTGGTCCGGGTGCATTGTTCTGGATGTGGATGACCGCACTTGTCGGTATGGCCACCAAATACGCAGAAGCCGTCTGCGCGGTGAAATACCGTGAAACTGACGAACTGGGCAACTATGTGGGCGGCCCGATGTATTACATCAAAAACGGCCTGTCGGCGAAGTGGTACTGGCTAGCGCCGGCCTTTGCACTGTTTGGCGCGATTGCCGCCTTCGGCATCGGCAACGGTGTGCAGGCCAACGGCGTGGCGCAGGTGCTGGACTCGAACTTCGGCGTGAACACGTCGGTCACCGGCGTGATCCTGATGGTGCTGACCGCAGCTGTGATCCTCGGCGGCATCACCCGCATTGGTGCGGTGGCCGGTAAGCTGGTGCCGTTCATGGCGGTGAGCTATATCCTCGCTGGTCTGCTTGTTCTGCTGATCAACATCTCTGAAATCGGCAATGCGCTTTCGCTGGTCTTCACCTATGCCTTCACCCCCTCGGCCGCGACCGGTGGTTTTGCAGGTGCAGCTGTCTGGGCGGCGATCCGCTTTGGTGTGGCCCGTGGTGTGTTCTCGAACGAAGCCGGTCTTGGCTCGGCACCGATCGCCCACGCGGCGGCTTCGAACAACAGCCCGGTGAACCAGGGTCTGGTGGCCATGCTGGGCACGTTCATCGACACGATCATCGTCTGCTCGATCACGGGTCTTGCGATCATCTCGTCGGGTGCCTGGACCTCAGGCGAAAGCGGCGCGGCTCTGACCTCGCTGGCCTTTGAAACCTCGCTGCCGGGTATTGGTGGATCGCTGATCGCCATTTCGCTGTCGATCTTCGCCTTCACCACCATCCTTGGCTGGTCGTTCTACGGCGAGAAATGTGTCGGCTTCTTCTTCGGCGCCCGTGCCCTGGTGCCCTACCGCGTGCTGTGGATCGTAATGATCTATTTCGGTGCGACCGCTGATCTGGGCTTTATCTGGCTCTTGGCCGATACGCTGAACGCCATGATGGCCATCCCGAACCTGATTGCCCTGGCACTTCTGTCGCCGGTCGTGGTGAAACTCACCAAAGAGTATTTCGCCAATCAGAACGGCACGTCAGAGCCTGCCGAGTAAGCCACCACCGGGGGGCCAGCCAATCCGGCCCCCCTCTCCATCCTTCAAAGGAGACAAGACAATGGCGACAAAAATTCTTTTGCCGATTGATCACACCGATGATCGCTCGTGGAAAAAAGCTCTGCCGCTGGCGCTGGAACAGGCCAAATTCTACGGCGCTGGCCTGCATGTGGTTGAGGTTGTGCCCGAGATCATCCAGCTGCCAAACCTGCCGGAAGGCTATGGTTCTGGCGCAAAGGACTTTGTTCGTGGCAAGATCGAAGCGATTCTGGCCGCCAATGGTGCCGCAAACCTGCCTGTGCATATTCAGCAAGGCAGCATTTACCGCGAGATCCTGAAGCTGGCCCATAAGGAAGGCTTTGACCACATTATCATGGCCTCGTCCAAGGGCGATTTCCCGAATTACGAAATCGGCCCGAACCTGGCCCGCGTGGTGCGCAACGCACATTGCACTGTGACCGTTGTGCGCGACTGACAAAAATCAACGAGTGCCGGCCATCGGCACTCTACCCTACACGACATTACTGGCGGCAGGCCCGCCGACGCTCAGAGGAAAGGCACTGACATGACCGATGCCCCCAAACGCACCCCGCTTTATGACCTGCATGTGGAACTTGGCGGCAAGATGGTTGATTTCGCCGGCTGGGATATGCCCGTGCAATACCCGATGGGGATCATGGGCGAACACAAGCATTGCCGCGAGAAGGCCGCCCTCTTTGACGTGAGCCACATGGGTCAGGTGATCCTGAAAGGCGAAAACATCGGCGAGAAGCTGGAAACCATCTGCCCACAGGCCTATGCGACCCTGAAAGAGGGCAAGGCCCGCTACGGCTTCTTCACCAATGAAAACGGCGGCATCATGGACGACCTGATCGTCTCGAACGCCGGTGAGTATTTCTTTGTTGTGGTGAACGCCTCGATGCGTCACCAGGACATCCCGCATATGAAGGCCCATCTGGACGGCGTTGAAGTGACCGAGATCTTCGACCGCGCACTGGTGGCCGTGCAAGGCCCGAAGGCCGAAGACGTGGTGGGCGAACTGTGCCCCGCTGCGCGCGAGCTGAAATTCATGGAAACCACCGTGGCTGACATAAACGGCATCGAATGCCGCATCTCGCGTCTGGGCTATACCGGCGAAGATGGCTATGAGATTTCGATCCCGGAAGACAAAGCCGTCGACTTGGCCCGTGCTTTCCTTGCCCATGAGGATTGTGAACCCGCAGGCCTCGGCGCGCGTGACTCGCTCCGCCTTGAGGCCGGTCTTTGCCTTTATGGCAACGATATCGACAATGACACCTCGCCGATCGAAGCGTCCCTGAGCTGGGCAATCCAGAAGCGCCGCAAGGAAGAAGGCGGGTTTCCGGGGGCTGATCGCGTTCAAAAGGAACTGGCTGAGGGACCGGCCCGCAAACTGGTTGGCATCAAGCCCGAAGGCCGCGCACCGGCTCGCCAACATGTGGAGATCCAGGACCTTGACGGCAACACCATCGGCGAGATCACCTCGGGTGGTTTTGGCCCCACGGTTGGTGGTCCGGTTGCCATGGGCTATGTTGCCAAAGGACATGGCGAAACCGGCGAGAAGGTCAATCTGATCATCCGCGGCAAGGCACAACCGGCTGAGATTGTTGCCCTGCCCTTCGTCCAGCAGAACTACAAACGCTAACGCTTTGAAAACGGCGCGGCGACTACCTTTCCCGCCGCGCCCCACTACCAGACAGGAGAGTCCCTATGACCACCTATTATTCCGAAGAACATGAATGGCTGACCGTTGAAGGGGACACCGCCACGATCGGTATCACCCAACACGCTGCCGACCAGCTGGGCGAAGTTGTTTTCATCGAGCAAAAAGAAGCCGATGATGAATTTGAAAAAGGCGATGAGATCGGTGTGATCGAGTCGGTAAAAGCCGCCTCTGAGATCTATGCTCCGGTGGACGGCGTTGTCGTCGAAGTGAACGAGGATCTGGAAGGCAACCCCGGTTCGCTCAACGAAAGCCCGGAAAGCGGTGCCTGGATCTACAAGATCAAACTGTCCGACGCTGCGCAGCTGGAAGATCTGATGGATCTGGACGGCTACAAAGCCTTTATCGGTTAAATCCACCACATCCACTCACGGCCCCGCCGGACCCGTCCCGGCGGGGGACCCTCCCACGTAAAGGATCACAGCATGGCTTTCAAACTGACCGACTACGAAGCCTATGATTTCGCCAATCGACGCCATATCGGCCCATCGCCGCAAGAGATGGCCGACATGCTGCAAGTGATCGGCTTCAAAACCCTTGATGAGCTGATCGACGCCACCGTTCCCTCCTCCATCCGCCAGCAAGACGCGCTGGACTGGGGCGATGCAATGACCGAGCGCGACGCGCTTTTCCACATGAAACAGGTGGCGGACAAGAACAAGGTTCTGACCTCTCTGATCGGTCAGGGTTACTATGGCACAACCACGCCTGCCCCGATCCTGCGTAACATTCTGGAAAACCCGGCCTGGTACACGGCTTACACCCCCTATCAGCCCGAGATTTCCCAAGGCCGCCTTGAGGCGCTTCTGAACTTCCAGACCATGGTGTCGGATTTCACCGGGCTGCCCGTGGCCAACGCCTCACTTCTGGACGAAGCCACCGCCGCGGCCGAGGCCATGGCAATGGCGAAACGCGCCAGCAAGTCGAAATCGAACGCCGCCGCTTTCTTTGTCGACCGCAACTGCCACGCCCAAACCATCGAAGTGATCAAGACCCGCGCCAAGCCGCTGGGGGTTGACGTGACCGTGGCCGACCCCGACGAGCTGGAACCCGGCGCCTATTTCGGGGCCATTTTCCAATATCCCGGCACTTACGGCCATGTGCGTGATTTCACCGCCGAGATCGCCGCAATCCATGAACACAAGGGCATCGCGATTATTGCCGCAGATATTCTGGCTCTGGCGCTTTTGAAATCTCCCGGCGAGATGGGGGCCGATATCGCCATTGGCTCAACCCAGCGCTTTGGTGTGCCGATGGGATATGGTGGTCCGCACGCGGCCTATATGTCGACCAGCGACAAGCTGAAACGCTCCATGCCGGGCCGGATCATCGGCGTGTCGATCGACAGTCGCGGCAACAAGGCCTATCGCCTTGCCCTGCAGACCCGCGAACAGCATATCCGCCGCGAAAAAGCCAACTCCAACGTCTGCACCGCCCAGGCGCTGTTGGCGGTCATGGCGTCGATGTATGCCGTTTACCACGGCCCCGACGGAATCAAGGCGATTGCCCAATCGGTGCACCGCAAGACCTCGCGCCTTGCCGCCGGGCTGGAAGAGCACGGGTTCAAGGTGGATCCGGCCGTGTTCTTCGACACGATCACGATCAAGGTTGGCCCGCTGCAGAAAACCGTGATGGAGGCCGCCGTGGCCCGTGGCGTGAACCTGCGCAAAGTGGGTGACGACCGCATCGGTATCTCGCTGGACGAACAGACCCGCGCCGAGACCATCGAAGCGGTCTGGGGCGCCTTTGGCATCGACAAGAAAGACGACAGTGTCGCCAACCGCGCCTATCGCCTGCCCGACTATGCGCTGCGTGAAAGCGAGTATCTGACCCACCCGATTTTCCACAAGAACCGGGCCGAGGCCGAGATCACCCGCTACATGCGCCGTCTGGCCGACCGTGACCTGGCACTGGACCGCGCGATGATCCCGCTCGGGTCCTGCACGATGAAGCTGAATGCCACGATCGAAATGATCCCGGTCACCTGGCCCGAATTTGCCAACCTGCACCCGTTTGTGCCGGAAGATCAGGCGCTTGGGTATAAGGAAATGATCGAGGATCTCAGCGACAAGCTGTGCCAGATCACCGGATATGACGCGATCTCGATGCAGCCGAACTCGGGCGCCCAGGGCGAATATGCGGGGCTCATGACCATCCGCAACTACCACGAGGCCCGTGGGGAGGGACACCGCAACGTGTGCCTGATCCCGACATCGGCCCACGGCACCAACCCGGCCACCGCACAGATGGTGGGCTATAAGGTTGTGCCGGTGAAAGCGGATGAGAACGGCAATATCGACGTGGTGGATTTCAAGGCCAAGGCTGCGGAACATTCCGAACAGCTGGCCGCCTGCATGATCACCTACCCGTCCACCCACGGCGTGTTTGAAGAAACCGTCCAGGAGGTCTGCCAGATCACCCATGATTTTGGCGGTCAGGTCTATATCGACGGCGCCAATATGAACGCCATGGTCGGGCTGGCCCAACCGGGCAAGATCGGCGGTGATGTGAGCCACCTGAACCTGCACAAAACCTTCTGCATTCCGCATGGTGGGGGCGGCCCCGGCATGGGTCCGATCGGTGTGCGTGCACATCTCGAACCCTATCTGCCCGGTCACCCGGAGCTGAACGATGCCATTGGACCGGTTTCCGCCGCACCCTTCGGTTCGCCCTCGATCCTGCCGGTCAGCTGGGCCTATGTGCTGCTGATGGGCGGGGCTGGCCTGACGCAAGCGACAAAAGTGGCGATCCTGAACGCCAACTATATCGCGGCGCGCCTCAAAGATGCCTACCCGATCCTTTACACCTCTGAAACGGGCCGGGTGGCGCATGAATGCATCCTCGACACCCGTCCGCTGGACGAAGCGGGCCACGTGACCGTGGACGACATCGCCAAGCGCCTCGTTGACAGCGGCTTCCACGCACCGACCATGTCCTGGCCGGTGGCCGGAACGCTGATGGTGGAACCGACCGAGTCGGAACCCAAGGACGAGCTGGACCGTTTCTGCGACGCCATGATCTCGATCCGCGGTGAAGCGCAGGACATCATCGACGGCAAGATCGACGCGGAAAACAACCCGCTGAAAAACGCGCCGCACACGGTGCGTGATCTGGTGGGGGACTGGGATCGACCCTATTCCCGCGAAGAAGCCTGTTTCCCGGCCGGGTCCCTGGGGGTCGACAAATACTGGTCCCCAGTCAACCGCGTGGACAACGCCTATGGCGACCGTAACCTCGTGTGCACCTGCCCCCCGATGGAGGCCTACGAAGACGCAGCCGAGTAAGGCCTGGCACGTCCAAAACACTCTGCCCCGCCAGTTCGCTGGCGGGGTCTGACCCCAAGCAGGAGACAGAAATGAACCAGATTTCTCCCGCCGCTCTCGATAATGAGACCGCCCTGCCCGCCCCCGCGGCCCACCTGACCATGCATCGCGTGAACATTATCCTGCCGGCCCGCGCAAACGCAGCCAGCGCCCAGATGTTCAACGACCTTTTCTCGGCGGCCAATGATCTGGCACCGAACAGCGTTTATGTTGTCGACACCCATACGCTTACCGACAGCCCTGCAAGTGACCCGTTATACTGGCGCGACCGAACCGTCCTGTTTCTGGGGGATATCCGGTCTCGCTGGTCCTTTTCGCGCGAGGAACGTGGCCGCGCCCAACAGATCCTGCGTCTTTCCGGGCGGTCTGTCCTCGTTGGCGGTGCCATCTTTCTGCTGTGCCAGTCCGGTCAGGCCTCTAACCTGCCCCTGGCCATTCACCCGAACTTCCTCGCCGCCGCGGAAGAGGAAGGCCTGATCTGCGGTGATATCGGCTTGAAATACGCCTCGTCCGGCCGCATCGACAGCGCCATCAGCAACTTTGCCGCCCTGACCCTGTTGCTGAAACAATTTGCCCATCGTCACGGCGACTATGTGGCGGGCGCTCTGGGCGACTATATCGGGCTGGAAACCGGCTTTGAGCGCAGCCAGAGCAAGTTTGCCCTGAAGATCCGCCAAAAATCCGGGGGCGATCGCCTGATTTGCGCGGCATTAGACACGATGCAGGCGGATCTGGAGCAACCCCTGGCGATTGAAGAGCTGGCGGAGCGGCACAATATTTCCTCCCGGCAGTTGCAGCGCCGGTTCATGGATCTGACAGGGGAGACGCCCCTTACCGTTTATCGAAACCTGCGGCTTGAACGGGCGCATCAACTGATCACGCTGACCAGCATGCCGCTGCGTGAAATCTCTATTGCCACGGGGTTTGGCGCAACATCAAACCTGACCCGCTGGTTCCGCACCGTGTATGAGGTGACGCCCTGCGCGTTGCGACAATCCTCTTACACCGCATCAGCCGCCTGAGTGCAGCGCCCCCAATCTCGGTCAGCTGCTCAGATCCTCGAACAGGCCAGGCACCATATCTTCCCAAAAGGCAAAGATCGCCTCGACATTCAATGCCGAGGTCCATCCATGCCGTTCAAAATCATCCCGCGCATCCGGGTCGGACAATTGGCTCATGAACAGGCGGCGATCAGCGTCTTTTTGTGTAGGGGAACGCTTGTTGGCCACCTCCAGCACACGCCCAATCCGGGCCCCGCGGGCACGCGTTTGTGGCGTGACCGCCCTGCCCTGCCCGGTTTCGGTTGGCTGGTAATCCTCGGTAATCGCGGCCGACAGGTATTTGACCGGGCTTTTCACCCCATCCCGCGCCTCGACCAGATCAATCTTCTCTGACACATAAACATCCCCATGCTGGCCGATCCACTGGCGCGCCAGGCGATCACTCACACCAAGCTTGGTCAGGCGGTCATAGGTCGCCGTGTTGCGCAGCCCCTTGCCATCATCAATATCCAGAATGGTCAGCTGTGGGTTGCGTTTGATCAGGAAACGAATGTCCGTCACCGCCCGCCCCATCTTTCGGGTTTCCGGCGTGACGATGATATCACTGACCTTGTTCACCTCTGCCACGGCGGGTTTGATAATCTTGGCATTCAGGTGTTTGAAACTTTTGTAATAGTCACTGTCATCCACCCCCATCAGGCGACGAAAGATCTCCAGCGTCCACCATCCGGTTGACCCGGTATTCACAAACCGAAAGCAGTTCTCATAAAGCGCCAGCGCATGCCCGCCGGTGAACTGCCGCTGGATATTGAGGTTTATGAGGGCAAATACCTTGGGGTCATGCAATTTCTCTGCCAACGCAGGGGAATAGGCATATTCACAGATTCCCCCTTTCAGCTTGGCATAGGACAACAACGCCGAAACGCCCCATTCCTGCCGCCCCGCTTCGTCCAGCATATCCCATTCCGCAACCGTCTCGGCCAATCCACGCAACGAGGCTTTCAATGTATCGAAATCGTTTGAGTTATACCCAATCATCGCGCACAGGGTTCGGGCATCAATCCTGTGGCTGGCCTGAGAGGTCAACGTATCATAGGCATTCAGCAACAGCACATTGGACAGCTTTCGCTGCAACAGAGACAACTTGCCGGATACGTGGATCGCCGCCACGTTCTTTTTGACGCTTTCACGCCGTAATGCGCCCGTCAGGCGGTCTTTGGGAATCGGGTCCATTCTGCTCGACCTCTTTGAAACTGGCCAACAATCGCATGATAGGCACCTCATGACAAGTCGGCAGCGGGTTCCTTTGCGAATTTCCGCGAGACCGGAAACAGGTACCTTTGGGGGTTTTAGGTACCCATACACGGGACTGCGGCGCGCCCATTTGGTCCAGTTATCCACAAAAACCACGAGTTATCCTCAGAAACCGGAGTCAGGACCCCTTCTCCCTGCGAATCAGCCCTCTCCAGCACGGGTATTGGTGCTTCTGGTCCTGTCAAAGGGTGCCTTTGCTCCCGTATTCAGGTCCCCTAATATAGTTAAGTGTTTGAAATAAGGTTTGTTTTCGATCCGAAAGATTCTAAATATCTTAAAAAAAATAAAGCATTGTTGTTGCCATTATTTATGGTTTCGTCACGAAACCCTTCCCTTTCCAATGGGATGTTTTCATTGCAACCGCCATGTCATATGGTTTACGCAATAAATGCAGAAAAAGCGCACATATGGGAAAAACCATGGCTAGAGCAGCTCAAACACCTCCTCCTCCGTATTTCAACATTAACCCAGAAGAGGCCGCAGGCAAACTCTCCGAACCAATCAACACCGCAAGATTTGCCAAAGCTGCCAGCTTTGCAGCCCGTGGTCGTGATGACCTGGCCAAGCGAGGCTATGCCCCGGATGGCCGCAAACGGCTACGTAAGTTTTCAACCTGGGAAGTTTGCAAATACCTCATTCCCGTGGCTCCCGCGCATTTTCGAAGAGTTCTGAAACAAAACCCGTCACTCCCTCAAGGCGAAGGTGATGGTGGCTCAAAATGGTTCACATTATCCGACGTTCTGACATTGCGCGATTACTTCGCCGCAGAAGGTGTGTCGACACGTGAATACCGCCCTTGGCGTCCTGAGGGATTGGACGCAAAGGTTTTGGCGGTTGCGAATTTCAAAGGCGGTGTTGGGAAGACCTCAACCGCGGCGCATCTGGCCATGTCCGCAGCGCTGGACGGGTATAAGGTTCTGGTCATTGATCTTGACAGTCAGGGGTCAATGACCTCGATCATGGGCGGTCAGGTTGAGGATGAATGGCAAACCGCTTTTCCGCTCATGGCAAAACACTATGCCCAGTTCCTCGAAGAAGAGAACAAGGTGCGTGCCGCTGCCGGGCACCCTACCCTGCCACTTGACGAGACACTCAAGGAGGCGCTGGAGTTTGACGCCACGCGCGTTATTCAAAACACCCATTGGCCAAATATCGATCTGATCGGTGCCCAATTGAACCTGTATTGGGCTGAGTTTCAGGTGCCGGTCTGGCGGATGCAACTGCGCTCCTGGCCGCTTTGGGACGCGTTGACGGGTTTTCTGGAGAGTGAAGATCTGCTCTCTCAATATGACCTGATCATCCTGGATACCCCCCCTGCCCTAGGATATCTGACCATCAATGCCCTGGCGGCCGCCGATATTCTGTTGATCCCGCTCGGCGCATCTTTTCTGGAATTCGACTCTACGGGCCGGTTTTTTGACATGTTGTATTCCACCTTCGCCTCAATCGAAGAAGGTGAAAATGCCATGCGACGTCAGCATGGGCTGGAGGAGGTCCGCTTTGAATGGGACGCGGTCCGCGCCTTGATCACCAGATTTGACGCCGCTCAGCAGACGGATCTGGCAAATGTCATCCAGGCATATTTCGGGGATTTCATGACCACCTATCGCCAGGAAGTCACGGCCATGGTCGGGCAAGCAGGTGAGCAGGTGAATGGGATTTATGAGGCTGATTATCGAGAGTTTAATCGGGATACATATGTGCGGGGCCGGGAAACCTTTGATCGCACATGGGCCGAGGTGAAGGAGCTGATCCTTGGGTGCTGGTGGCGAGATCTTCAAATGAATGATGCTGAGGAGGTTTGAGATGGCAAAACGACGGAAACTACAAGCCCCTTCAGCAGCAGATCTGGACAGGCTGGAGCAAGAGTTTCGCCGCGAAACCCCGATGAAAGGTGCCATGGCGCCGATTGCCCAAGTGGCGGCGGACGCGGCTGGCCAAAGCCCCGTTCTTGATACGGCATCGCGGGAAAAAATCGCAAAAGACGCCGCAGATGCTGATGAGCTTCGGGTTGCCCGAGGGCGAGGTCTTGTCATGGTAGAGGTTGATCTGAGTGAGATCGATCTTGAGGATATGATCAGGGATCGCGTGAATATCGACCCAGTTGAACTTGAGGAACTGAAGACCTCGATTTCGGCCAATGGGCTTCGACTGCCCGTCGAGCTTTACGAGTTGAACGACGCTAGCAACCCTCACCGTTTTGGCGTTGTTTCCGGGTTTAGGCGTGTCCTGGCGATCAAAGACCTCCTTGCTGAAACCGGGCGGGATCAATTCAAGACAGTTAAGGCTCTAATCAAGCCAATAGAGACTGTTCCGGACGCATTCGTCGCTATGGTCGAAGAAAACGAAGTGCGTTCACAGCTGAGCCACTTTGAGCGCGGTAGAATCGCCGTGATTTCGACCCAAAAGGGCGCATTTGAGACTGTTGAGGGCGCAGTGTCTGCCTTGTTTGCGTCGGCGTCCAAAGCAAAGCGATCGAAGGTACGTTCGTTTGCGCATGTCTTTGAGGAGATGGGTGACCTGATGTTGTTTGCATCGGAGCTGACGGAGAAGCAGGGGCTGCGCCTAGCGGGTGCTCTGCGCATGGGACATGTTCAGGCCTTGCGTGAGTGCCTTGCCCATGGAGAGGTGCACTCTGCAGAGGAGGAATGGTCAGCTCTGTTGCCAGTGATCGAAGCGGCGGAAGAAGGTCCAAAAGACAGTACCCGAGGGGGGCGTCCGAAAAGTTCACGAAAAGCAACTTCCGCCAAGGATCGGTTCAAGGCGCTTCGCCGTGGGGAGCCTGTGGTCATAAAATCCGGCAAAGATGCCAGTGGATTTTTTCTGCGGTTGGAAGGGGCTGGTGTGGACGAAGCTATTGTAGAGGCTCTGACTGCTGAACTCACAGCACTCCTCTCGGACTGAAAGAGGTTTCGCCGCGAAACCTTCCTGTATCCCAGATTGGCGGGACCGGACTTGCCGTTTTAACAAGTTCTCACGTTTCCGTTTGCGCAATGGACCAGGGGCGTTATTCCGCCTAGACCGGATGGTGACGAGATCCGAAACCAACAAGATGAACAAGAAACTGATGCTCGACCGTGTCATGCGAAAACTGATTGATCCTCCGTTGAATGCAATGGGGCAGGGCGTGGCGGCGTTGGGCATCTCTGCCAACATGGTGACCCTGATTGGGCTTGGGTTGGGGCTGATTGCTGCCAGCCTTATCGTTGCGCAAATCTATTCTGTTGCACTTGTCTTCGTGTTGCTTTCTCGAATGGCGGATGGGCTTGACGGTGCGGTGGCTCGAACTCGCGGGCCGACCGCATTCGGAGGCTATCTCGATATCGTTTGCGACTTTGTGTTTTACGGGGCTGTTCCGTTTGCATTTGTCCTTGCGGACCCCGCGACCAACGCTTCCGCAGGGGCCTTTCTGCTTTTGTCCTTCTATGCCAATGGCGCCAGCTTCCTTGGATATGCCATTCTGGCGGCCAAAGCTGGCATGGAGACGCGTGCGCAAGGTGTGAAAACGCTTTATTACTCCAATGGAATTCTGGAAGGCACTGAAACTATTGCATTTTTTGTTATTCTTTGCCTCTTCCCGGCAATTTTCCCGGTTTTGGCCTGGGGGTTCGGTATCCTTTGCTTCCTCACGGCCGGGTTGCGCGTATTTGGCGCGTCCAAACTGTTCTGACCAGATATGAAAGATGGAGAGACCATGATCAAAACAATGTTGAAGGCAGCCGTTTTCGGGGCGTTGGTCCCGTTCTCTGCGCAGGCCGACACAGATCCGGGCAACTGGAGTGACGTGCTCCAAAAAGCTGAAGGGCAAACTGTCTATTGGAATGCCTGGGGCGGATCGCCAACGACCAATGCGTTCATTGCCTGGGCAGGTCAGCGGGTGCAGGAAGCATATGGGGTAACGGTTGAACATGTGAAGTTGACTGATACGGCCGATGCGGTGACACGGGTGCTTGCGGAAAAACAGGCGGGCAAGGACGATGATGGTGCGATTGATCTTATCTGGATCAATGGTGCGAATTTTGCTTCGATGAAAGAAGCAAACCTGTTGTTTGGGCCTTTTGCCGAACAGCTTCCCGGCTGGCGGTATGTTGACGTTGAGGGCAAAACCGTACGCACCGATTTCACCGTTCCGGTTGAGGGGTATGAAAGCCCCTGGGCAATGGCGCAAGTCGTGTTCATGTATGACACCGCAGATATCGATGCGCCTTTGCCGTCTGCCAAGCAGATCCTTGAGTGGGCCAAAACGCATCCGGGTCGATTCACCTATCCTCAACCGCCTGATTTTCTGGGAACCACGTTTCTCAAACAGGTGCTGGTCGACCTGATCAAAGACCCTGCGTTGTTGTCGCAACCGGTGTCGGATGAAACCTATGCCGACGTAACCGAACCGCTTTGGGCATATCTGGAAGAGCTCACTCCGGTTCTGTGGCGCGAGGGCAGGGCGTATCCTCCCAACGGAACCAGACAAATCCAGCTGATCAATGACGGAGAGCTGGATCTGGCGATTTCCTTCAGCCCGGGTGCAGCGTCAACCGCCATTGCAAACTATGAGTTGCCTGACACGGTTCGCACGTTCGTCCTGCAAAAGGGTACCATTGGCAATGCCTCCTTCGTGGCAATTCCCTATAATTCCGGATCCAAGGAAGGGGCCATGGTCTTGGCCGACTTCCTGCTGAGCCCAGAAGCACAGGCCCGTGCCCAGGACCCGAATGTGCTTGGATATGGCACTGTGCTGGATGTTGCGTCGCTGCCTGAGGCTGATAAAGCCCGGTTTGCCGACCTCGATCTGGGGATTGCGACCTTGTCGCCGGAAGAGTTGGGGCAAGCGCAGGCTGAACCTCATCCGAGCTGGATGACGCGCATTTCGGAAGACTGGCAAACCCGGTATGGTGTGTCGCAGTAAAACCGTCTCTATTCGCCTGTTTAGGGACTGATTTGCATCAGTCGGGAGTGTGAATGTCAAACCGAGCCAGCCTATTGTCTGTCTTACCAGGCTTGACCCTTCTGGTGTTGCTTGGCCCGGTTTTGGCGGGACTCTATGGCGTGGTCCTACCCGCTTTGGGCCATTTGCCCGCCGCCGGCTATGTCGGACCATCGTTCGAGCCGTTTCGGGACCTGTTGGCCTGGCCGGGGTTGGGGGCATCGGTTCGGTTGTCTCTGACCACCGGTTTTGCGGCAGCCGCTTTGTCACTGCTCATTGTGGCGCTGATCCTTGCGGGGTGGTCGGGCACCCGATGGTTTGCCTGGGTTGAACGCGCGCTCTCACCATTACTGTCGGTGCCGCACGCGGCCGCAGCCTTTGGGTTCGCGTTCCTCATTGCGCCATCCGGTTGGGTGTTTCGACTGCTCTCACCTGGTCTGACCGGGTGGGAGCGACCGCCGGATCTGTTGATCCTGCAGGACCCGGCGGGGCTCTCACTGATCGCTGGAATGGTGATGAAAGAGGTTCCGTTCTTGCTGCTGATGTCCATTGCTGCATTGGGCCAGGTTGGGGGAGGCCGGCGGCTGATTGTGGCGCAATCTCTGGGCTACGGGCGTGTCGCTGGTTGGCTGATCGCTGTGTTCCCCGCCATTTATCAAAGGATTCGACTGCCGGTTCTGGTCGTGCTGGCATGGTCCATGTCGGTGGTTGACGTCGCGGTTATCCTTGGGCCCTCCACGCCGTCCACCCTTTCTGTTCAGATTGTGCGCTGGATGTCGGACCCCGATCTGGTGTTCAGATTGCGCGCCGCAGCAGGCGCGTTGCTGCAATTTGGGCTGGTTCTGGGGGGGCTCGCCCTATGGTGGGGGCTGGAACGGGTATTGGCGGGCCTCTGTGGCCGTCTGGTGGCGCGTGGCGTTCGGTTTGAAGCGGACGGTGCCGCGCGGGGCGGAGGGCTGTTCTTGGCGTTCAGCGTCGTTCTGTGGCTCATACTGGGCCTGCTGGGAATGCTGGTTTGGTCATTTGCAGGGTTTTGGACCTTTCCTGACCTGTTGCCGGACCAGTTTACCCTGCGCAGTTGGCAACGACATGCCACGGGCAGCCTGAATGCCACGCTTGAAACCGCTTTGATTGCGGGAATTGTGGTAAGTTTGGGTCTATTTCTGACCATAGGATGCCTTGAAGCGGAAGAGCGTCAGGGCAAACGTCTGAGCAGCCGTGGGATGTGGCTTCTGTATCTGCCGCTTCTGGTGCCGCAAACCGCGTTCCTGCCGGGCCTGCAGACCTTGATGCTGTCGTTTGGGATCGAGACGGGCAGGGCAGGGGTGCTGCTGGCTCATCTGGTCTTTGTGTTGCCTTATATGCGCCTTTCTCTTCAGGATCCGTGGCGACAATGGGATCAGCGGCAGGCTTTGGTGGCAGCGTCGCTCGGCGCTTCTGCGAACCGGGTGCTTTGGCAGATCCGCCTGCCAATGCTGTTGGGACCAGTCCTGACGGCGCTTGCGGTTGGCGTGGCGGTTTCGGTTGGGCAATATCTGCCAACCCTTCTGATGGGCGGCGGCCGGGTGGAAACCCTGACAACAGAAGCTCTGGCCCTGTCATCCGGGGGCGATCGTCGCGCGATTGGCGTGTTTGCCTTGTTGCAGACCGTGGTGGCGCTTGCGCCCTTCGCTCTGGCATTATTGGTCCCTGCGCTGCTCTGGCGCAATAGGTTGGGGTTGCGACATGAAGGATAAATCCATGGGATTGAGCCTGAATAGGGTCGAAATCACTCACAATCAAACGCCGTTGGTATCATTGGACCGGCATATCAGCCCCGGAGAGGTGCTGACGCTCATGGGGCCATCCGGGGTCGGGAAATCGACCCTTCTGTCTGCCGTGATCGGATCCCTGGCTCCGGCCTTTGATCTGCGCGGCAGGATCATTTTGAACGGAGAGGACATCACCGACAGACCTCCTCATTTGCGCCGGATTGGGATCCTTTTCCAGGATGCCCTGTTGTTTCCGCACCTGTCGGTTGGCGGGAACTTGGCGTTTGGCCTTGCGCCTGGGGGCGGGCGTGAACAGCGCAAGGCCACGGTCGAGCACGCCTTGGCTCAAGTTGGGTTGGAAGGGTTTGCGGACCGCGATCCCGCGACGCTATCGGGGGGGCAGCGCGCACGTGTGGCTTTGATGCGTGTCCTGCTGTCACAACCGCGGGCCCTTCTACTGGATGAACCGTTCTCAGGGCTGGATGAAACTTTGCGCCATCAGATCCGCGCAGTTGTGTTTGAGCAGGCGAGGTCGCAAAACCTGCCCGTTCTGATGGTGACCCATGATCGCGAGGATGCCTTGGCCGCCGCCGGGTCGCTTGTGGTTCTTGGGGAGAATTCTGTCGAAAACAGTCTCTAACCTGCCCGGATCTACCCTTCCAGTGGTTCACCAAGACTGATTTCAAAAGATCTCAATCTCATTGAGGGGTGGGGATCTATGCACGGCCCAGGTTTCTCGCAAATGATGTTGGTGCATTTTCTTGCGGCATTTATGGTGCGATGCGCGTAAAACCCTGCCAATGAACGAATCCGGTGGATGGCCGGGAGATTTTCGGGACCGATGCAACACATGCAACAGCAGCAGCCCATGAACGGGATACGGTTTGACGACGTATCTTATGCACGCGATGGAAAGGCAATCCTGGCGGATGTGTCACTGTCGGTCTCTGCGCGGCGCGTGGGAGTTGTTGGGCGCAATGGGTCCGGGAAAACCACGCTGTCTCGCCTTGTGGCCGGCCTTTTGGACCCGGATACGGGCGAAATCAGGGTCGCCGGCATCTCTCCTTCCAAAAATCGCAAAGCGGCGTTGTCCGCTGTTGGGATCCTGTTTCAGAACCCGGATCACCAGATCATTTTCCCGACGGTTCTGGAAGAGCTGTGTTTTGGTCTGACCCAGATGGGAGAGACGAGGGAGGCGGCGGAAAAACAGGCTCTAACATGGCTTGCAGACTATCAGGTGACACATTGGCGCGATGCTCATGTCAGTCAGTTGTCACAGGGGCAAAAGCAACTTTTGTGCCTGATGTCAGTGCTGGCGATGCGGCCGAAATGGTTGATCCTTGATGAACCCTTTTCCGGTCTGGACCTGCCCATTCGGGCACAGTTGACACGGCGTCTTGCCCGCTATGATGGCCACATATTGCATGTGACCCATGCGCCAGAGGACCTGACCGGGTATGACGATGTGATCTGGCTGGATCAGGGCCGTTTGGTGGGGCAGGGGGCACCGGATACTCTGCTGCCTGCCTATCTGGATGAAATGGCGCGGCAAGGAGAGAGTAATGATCTCGCTGACCTCGCCAATTAAGACCCCCGCACATGATTGGCCCGCCGGGGTTAAGCTGGCGCTTTTGGGGGGCGCAACTGTCGTCCTTTTCTCGGCGCGCACGATTCCACCGCAGCTGGCAGGTTTTGTCCTGATGGTGGTGCTCTATGTGCTGCCCGGAGTGGAGTTTGCCAAAGCGGGCTGGCGCGCGGTGCGGGTGATCTGGCCGTTTGTGGCCCTGATGGCGGCCTGGCATCTGGTCACCGCAGATTACGAGGCGGGCAGTGTGATCGTTCTGCGGATGATGACGGCGGTCGGGCTGGCCAATCTTGTTACCATGACCACGCGCCTGTCGGATTTCATTGCGGTGATCCGCTGGATCACCCGGCCGTTGCGGCGGGTTGGGCTGCGGGCGGAGGCGCTTGAAATCGCTATCGCTCTGGTCATCCGTTTCACACCGGTTCTGGTTGAGAAAGGGCAGGGGTTGCGCATGGCGTGGCAGGCGCGCTCGACCCGCCGGCCCGGCTGGCGTATCGTGCTGCCTTTTACGGTGCAGGCGCTGGATGATGCGGATCATGTGGCCGATGCCTTGCGCGCAAGGGGTGGGTTTCAGGCCATGCAGATGTCAGACACAAATAAATAATACGATCCTGAAGGAGTGAGGGTTATGGAACGGAATGTGACTTTGATTGCGCTGTTTGCGGCGTTGATTGCCGCGCTGGGGCTGATCCCGCCGATTGCGCTGGGGTTCGGGGTGCCAATCACGGCGCAAAGCCTTGGGGTGATGTTGTGCGGTACGGTGCTGGGCGCCCGTCGCGGTGCGCTGGCGGTGCTGCTGTTTTTGCTGCTTGTGGCAATCGGTTTGCCGCTTCTGGCCGGTGGCCGTGGCGGGTTTGGAGTGTTCGCCGGACCGACCGCTGGGTTTCTTGTAGGCTTCCCGATCGGCGCATTTATCATCGGTCT
This sequence comes from Aliiroseovarius crassostreae, assembly GCF_025137635.1. Classification (NCBI taxonomy): domain Bacteria; kingdom Pseudomonadati; phylum Pseudomonadota; class Alphaproteobacteria; order Rhodobacterales; family Paracoccaceae; genus Aliiroseovarius; species Aliiroseovarius crassostreae. The sequence goes on from NZ_CP080773.1 coordinate 173,188, forward strand.
GATTGTTGAAAAGATGCGCGCAGGCAATCTGGCTGTGGTCGCGGGGCTGGCGGCGATGATCGGCGGCATCGTGGTGGTCTATGCGTTTGGCATTGCTGGATTTGCCTTTGTGACGGGCAAAGGATTGGTTGCGTCCGCGACGATCATGGCGCCCTTCGTGCCGGGGGATATTGTGAAAGCGGTGATCGCGGGCTTGCTGACACAGGCCCTGTTCCGGGCGCGTCCCGCCAGCGTGTTGTCGCGCAGCTGAACATGAGGCGTTTCCGGTTGCAGCTGTGTTCCAGATCTGCCCGGAAACGCTTAGCTGCCCCGATAGGTGGAATAGCCGTATGGGGAGAGCAGTAGGGGCACGTGGTAATGTGCCTCTTGCGACATGGCGAAACGGATCGGCACCTGATCAAGAAACAACAGATCATCGCCGGTCCAGTCGCCGACCTGACCGGATTTGCGCAGATAGGCCCCGCAAGAGAAAACCAGCTCGTATTGACCCGTTTGAAACCTGTCAGGCGGCAGGATCGGCGTGTCGGTCCGCCCATCTGAATTGGTTACGGCCTGAGCAATGTCTTCCCGCGCATCCCCGATAAGGCGAAACAGGGTGATGGAAATGCCCTCGGCGGGGCAGCCGCGCGCGGTGTCAAGAACATGGGTGGTGAGATAGCCGGTCATGGGATCCTCGCCCGATGGTTTGATAGATTGTCAACAATCCATACCCTGCCGCATCCGCCGCGCCATGTCGAGCATTCGGTTGGAAAAGCCCCATTCATTGTCATACCAGCCAAAGACGCGCAGCAGCCCCCCAGGGCTGATCGACAGTTCAGGTCCCGAAATCACCAGGCTTTCCGGACGCATCCGCAGATCTGACGAAACCAGCGGCTCTTCGGTCCATCCCAGCACCGCGCTGGACTGGGCAATCTCCTTCAGCCGGGCGCGGGCCAGATCCTCGGGAATGTCGTGTTCCACTTCGACCACAAGGTCAATGCAGGAGACCGAGGCGGTGGGCACGCGGATGGCGCGGGCTTCAATTTTCCCGGCAAGCGCAGGCAGAACTTTCCCCACCAGCTGATGTGCAGAGGTGGTGGTGGGCACCATTGACAGGGCGGCGGCCCGTGAACGCGCCGGGTTGGCGCGGGGTTTGTCCACGGTTGGCTGGCTTCCGGTATAACAATGCACCGTGGTCATGTGACCACCGATCAACCCCCACTCCCGGTCGATCACCGCCAGCAGCGGAGCCAGCGCATTGGTGGTGCAGGAGGCATTTGAGATGATCTTGTGGTCAGCAATATCCGCATCATTTGCACCCAGAACCACGGTCACGTCCGCCTCGTCCGAGGGGCCGGAAATCAGCACCCGAGAGGCCCCCGCTGCCAGACCCCGCTCGGCCATGGCGCGTTTGCCCGCCATGCCGGTGCATTCGAACACGATATCCACATCCGACAGGCCCATCACGCTGATGTCGGGATGGGCATGAAAGGGGATCCTCTGGCCGTTGACAATCAGCGCTTCCGGCCCGGTTTCGACCGAGCCGGTCCAGGGCCCGAACACGCTGTCATATTTGAACAGATAGGCACAGGTATCCAACGGCTCGATATCGTTGATGAAAACGACCTCAAACTCGTTCTGGCCTGCCAGCAGGATGCGCAGGATCGAGCGGCCGATCCGGCCAAACCCATTCAGGCCAATTCTGATTTTACGTGTCGGTGACATGGGGACTCCGCAGCAGAGGTAACCGGGAAAGAGAACGCTACTGTGCGCGGCAGGGCAAGGGCAAAACGTGCCTTTGACGCATTGGACTGGGGGAATGTCGGGATCTGGGCTGAGGCGCTGGAAATTTGTCGGGCAGGCTGCGACGGAAAATGCGCTGCTGCCCGTTTCACACTCAGAAAGGCCCGGAGCCCCGGGGCCTGATAATGACACGAGGACATCATGGCACAGCCGAAAGGTTATTCGCTCGCCCAGATCCGGCTGCATTGGATTGTGGCAGCCCTGATTGCGGCGCAGTATCTACTGAAGGAACCGATCGAACAGGCTTGGGATACCTATCTCAAGGGGGGCGAAGTGGTGTTCAATCCGCTTATCCTGGCACATGTTGCCGGTGGCGGGTTGGTGCTGCTGCTTGTGATCTGGCGTCTGTCGCTGCGCCTGACGCGAGGGGCGCCGAAGCCGCCTGAACAGGAACATGCCCTTCTGCAAGCCGCCGCCCATCTGACCCATTGGACGCTTTATGTGTTGATGATCCTGATGCCGGTCACCGGTGCGCTGGCCTGGTTCGGCAGTGTTGAACAGGCGGCTTTTGCCCATGACGTGCTGAAAGCGCCGCTTCTGATCCTGTCGGTCCTTCATGTGGCGGCGGCGCTGTTTCACCAGTTTGTGCTGAAAACCAACCTGATTGCGCGGATGAAACAGGCCGAGATGTGACCCCGCTCAGAACTCTCGAAACAGTCGGCCCGCCCCGATCTGGGGGTCCTGCACGCCGGCCAGTCGCAGCATGTGCCAGGCCAGGGCCTGATTGCTGGAAAGCGCCGTCACCCCGGTGCGGGCCTCGATCTCGTCCAGAATATCGAGGCAGCGCAGGTTGGTGCAGGAGATGACGATCGCGTCACAGGGCTGCGCTCTGGCAACCGTGACCGCCGCGTTCAGGATGGAGGCCTCGCTGATCCGGGCCACCACCGGGTCGCGCCCTTCTTCGAAAGAGCCGAACCCCGCGATTTCAAACCCGGCATCCTGCAATCTGTCGCGCATCCGGGTGGAGACATTGGCCACATAGGGTGTCAGAAACCCAAGCCGTCTTGCCCCGATTTTCCGCCCGGCGGCGATCAGGGCGGCAAGGGGGTCCGTGACCAAAACACCGGGAAACACGGTTTGGATGGCTTTTGCCACCTGTTCTGATCCGATCACGGTGGCGGCAGAGGTGCAGCCATAGCCGATCACATCAAATGTCAGGGACGGGGGCAGAAGCCGGACCACAGCGGGCAGGTCTGCCTCCATTTTCGCCAATGTGTCCGGGGCGATCTCTGCCACCATCGGAATGCGGGTATGGTAAAGCGCCACACCGGGGCGGGGCACCATCCGGGCAAATTCCGGCTCCAGCGTCTCATCCGTTTCCAAGACCACGGTGCCAAGGGTGGCTTGGGTGCCAATGCCCATGTCGGTTTCAAAGGGAAGTTTCATGAGATCACCGGCAATTCCGGGGCCGCGCGGTGAGAGATCAGCTCGGCCCCCTCCGCCCGCACCACGATGTTTTCTTCATGCACCATGATACGGCCATCGCCATAGCTCAGCGAGGGTTCCAGCGTCAGCACCATGTTTTCTTTGATCACCGTCTGGTCCCAGGCCACGTGAGAGGGCCATTCGGTCAGCTGCATTCCCAGCCCATGACCCAACCGACCGACATCGCCATCCGAGGCACCGCCCTGATCCAGTTCGGAAATGACCCGCTGCATCGCGTGGAACAGCTCTGCGCAGGTGGCTCCGGGCCGGGCCGCCTCCATCCCGGCTTCGGTGGCCCGCCACAAAACATCATAGGCGCGGCGTGACGCATCATCCGCCTGACCAATTGCCCAGTTGCGGTCAAAATCGCAGAAATACCCGTCCCAGGTCATTCCGGTATCCAGCATCATGATGTCCCCTTTTTGCAGCGGGCGACGGGACGGGGGGGAAATCACGTCATGATAGCCCCCCTGATCGGCCCCACCGACCAGATAGGGCACATCATCCGCGCCCTGCAAAAGGGCTTCGCGGCGAAAGGTGCGGAACGTGTCCTCAAAGGCCTGCCCCTCATGGGCCAGTATGGGCACCTCAGCGAATGTGTGTGAACCGATGGCACAGATCCGGGTGAGCTTTTCAATCTCGCGTTCGGATTTGACCATGCGAAGCCCGCGCACAACCGCCGTGCAATCGGCGATATGCAGACCGGGGAGCTGCGCCATCAGCCGCTCGTAATCGCCAAGCGGCATGCGCAGGGCGGTTTCGTGGCCCTTCATCACACCAATGGTTGCGCCCCGTGCGGCAAGGGGCGACAGAAGGTCGGTCAGCAGGCTGATCCCATCATCGTCCGGGGCAGGGGCGGCCCATGTGCGAATGTCCTCAACCCAGGTCTGGCGCATCAGGGCGGCCCCGATTTCGGGGATGATTGCAATCGGTTTGCCCTCAAGGGGCACAAACAGGAACCACGGGCGGGTCGGGCTTTGCCAAAATAGCGTGTGAAACCCGCTGAAATAACGCAGCTCTGCTTCGCTTAGCAGCAACATCCCCGCCAGTCCGGTTTCCGCCATGCGCGCCTGCGCTGCTGCGGTGCGGGTGGCAAACTCCTGTTCAGGAAAGCCGCGGGTCAATTCATCAGACATTGTCCTGCCCGTCCATGATGGCTGCAAAAATATCCGGGTCGGTCACCCCTTCTGAGCCGATAAACAACACCCGCGAATGGGCGTCCAGCCCAAGTGTGTCGGACAGGGATGGATCCTGTCGGGCTGCAATCAGGGCGGCAAGCCCCGCCACGGCGCTTTCCCCGGCCTCGATCGCCTCATCCCCAAATTCGGGCCGCGCCAGAAGACGCACGGTTGGTGCGACAATGCTGTCGGGAATGGTCAGGAAGTCACTGGCCTCCTCCGTAAGGATGTCCCATGCCATTTCCGAAGGTTCCCCACAGGACAGTCCGGCCATGATGGTTTCGTGCTGAATGGCAAAATTGGTGGCCTTGCCCGCCCTGGCGCTGTCAAACAGGCAGGCCGCCAGTTCGGGTTCGACGATCACCACGCGTGGCGCGTCCTGCCCCCAATACTGCCGCAATCCGGCTGCGACCGAGGCGGCCAGCCCGCCCACCCCCCCTTGTAAAAACACATGGGTCGGGGCCTGATCGAGGGCCTCGCAGAGCTCGCGCGTCATCACGCCATACCCTGCCATCACATCGCGGGGCGGTTCGGTATACCCTTCCCACGAAGTGTCCGAGACCACGAACCAGCCGTTTTCGTCGGCTTCGGATTTGGCCAGCAGGACGCTTTCGTCGTAATCGCCCGTGATGCGGACCACGTCCGCCCCCAGCGCGCGCATGGCTTCGGCGCGCCCTTCGCTGACCTCGGCATGGATATAGATGCGACAGGGGGCGCCCACGGTCTGACACCCCCAGGCCAGCGACCGGCCGTGATTGCCATCAGTGGCAGAAACCAGAGTGATGTCTTTCACCTCGTCGGCATAACGGCCCGTGCGGATATCAGCGGGGGTGATTTCCTGTCCCAGCCGGGCGGACAGTTCACGTGCCAGCACCCGCAAGGCGGCGTAAGACCCGCCAAGCGCCTTGAAACTGCCCAACCCGAACCGCGGCCCTTCGTGTTTATAGTGGATTGCACCCACATTGATTTCGCGCGCAAGCCCGGCAAGTGAGATCAGCGGGGTCGGAGCATAGCCCGGCCAGGCGGTGATCTCGGCCCAGCTTGCGGCGAAATCCTGTTCTGACAGAACGGAAAAAGCCGCCTTGGCGGGCTGCGGATTGCCCTTGGTGTGGAGGAGGGATGCCGTCGAGAAGGCGCTGTGCATCAGGTGTCCTTTCAGTCTGTGCGGGGGGGCAGACGGTCGCGGACCAGCTGCACCCAGAACTCTGACCCAATGGGCAGCAGAGCGTCGTTGAAGTCGTAATCGCTGGCGTGCAGCGGCTGGCCATGCGGCCCCTCTTCGCCATTGCCCAGGAGCAGGAAACATCCCGGAACGGCGGCGGAGAAATGGGCAAAATCCTCGGAAAAGCTCATTGGGGGGCGGTTGCGAACCACATCACAGCCCGCGGCCTCGCCCGCGCGGTAGACCGCCTGTGTCGGGGCTTCGGCATTAAGGGTTTCAATGAATTCGGTGTTGAACTGCACGTTCACCGTGACGCCATGTGTGGCGGCAACGCCCTGTGCAATCTGATGCATAAACCCCGCCACCGCCTCGCGGTCTTCGGGGAGGCGGGCGCGCACATCGCCTTTCAAAACGGCCCGTCCGGGCAAGACGTTGCGCTGCCCGTCGGTCAGAAACTCGGTCACCGAGACCACGGCACCGGCGCCGGGTGCCAGTTTGCGCGACACGATGGTCTGCAAGGCAAGCACCAGTTCCGCCCCGACCGTGATTGCGTCCACGCCGGTATGGGGCATCGAGGCATGACCGCCCTGACCCTGGAGGGTGATTTCAAACAGGCTTTCGCTGGCGCAGATCTGACCGGTCCGGGATGAGATCTGACCCAGTGGCGCGCCGGGAAGATTGTGGATGGCATAGACCTCGTCAATCGGGTGACGGGTCAGCAGGCCGTCGTCGATCATCGCTTTGGCGCCCAGCCCGTGCTCCTCGTTCGGTTGGAAGAGGAACACCACCGTGCCGTCGAAATCCGGGGTCCGGGCCAGTCGCTCGGCGGCCCCCAGCAGCATGGTGACATGGCCGTCATGGCCGCAGGCATGCATTTTCCCCGGTGTGGTCGAAACATGGTCATGTTGCGTGGTTTCGTGGATTGGCAACGCGTCCATATCAGCGCGCAGACCAATCGCCCGGTTGCCCCGCCCCGCGCGCAAAATACCAACGACCCCAACACCTTCCTCCACCTCGATCCCCAAGGCGCGAAGGTGGTCGGCAATCACCTGCCTGGTCCGGGTTTCCTCAAAACCCAGTTCGGGGTGCCGGTGAAGGTCGTGTCGCAAAGCGGTCAGGCGGCGATGGAAGTCGTCCATGGGGTCCTCGTGGGGGTCCTCGTGCTGTGGTAGGTTTAGAATTCCGCAAAATAGACGAGGTATGGCGTATCAATTTCGGCAATATGCGATAAAATTCAGACCAAATTGGCAAAACTGTGATGGAAATCAGAATGGATGAGAAGGACCTGGCGATCCTGCGCCTTGTGCAGGGAAATGCGCGCATGACCGCAGAGGCGATTGGACAGGATGTCGGTCTGTCACCACCCGCGGTGCAGAAGCGGCTCCAGAAACTGCGCGCCAGCGGTGTGATCGAAAAGGAGATCGCCGTGCTGTCGCCCGCAAAACTTGGTCGTGAAATGACCATTATCGTTGAGGTGATGATGGAGCGTGAGAACCGCGCCTCGCTGGATGCGTTCAAACGCAAGATGCGCCATGCCCCCGCTGTGCAGCAATGTTATTATACCACCGGCGAGGGGGATTTCGTGCTGATCCTCACGGTGAAGGATATCAAGGAATACGAGGCCTTCACCCAGGATTATTTCTTTGAGGAGAGCAATATCAACCGGTTCAAAACGGCGGTGGTGATGGATCGGGTCAAGACCTCTCTTGATGTGCTGTGAGGGGCGTGGGCCGGCGCGGGGCTGAATATCCGGCCGGTGTGAAACTTTAAAGTTTCACACGGGTCAAAATGCCAAAGTTTAAAGTTTCTGACCGCCGCAGAGGCGAAGTTTAAAGTTTTTGCTTGCAGGCTCCGCCCCTGCGCGCCCCTCTTCACACCGCCGGTTTCTGCGCAATCAGCCAGACCGGGTGATAGGTCAGCGAGACCTGCCCATCCTGCTCGAACCGGGCCCGATACCCGTCACAGAAGTCGCGCAGACGCGCCCGGGTCCAGACCGCGCGGGCCGCCCCGTTCACACCGGTTGCCCGCAAATGACGCAACACCTCCTGCGCAGAGGTGAACCAAAGCCTGTGACAGCGCCCGCGTGCTTCATGGATCCTGAACCCTTCTAGGGGGCTGGCAAGTGTTTCGGGGTGGCACAGGCCCGGTGCGCCCGCCGCCGACCCCAATGCGGACAGTTCGCGATATTGCTGTGGTCCGAACCCGGACAGCGCCAGCCAGCCACCGGGGGCAAGCTGGTCCGCCGCCCGCGCCACCAGTGCCGCCGGATCCCGCATCCATTGCAGGGTCGAGGCCGAGGCGATCAGGGTGGGCCTGTCCGGCCAGGGGGTGCGACGGATGTCTCCGGGGTGGAACGCGGCCCCATGGGCGCGCGCCACCTTGGCCGCCTCAGGCACCAGATCGTTCAGGGTCAGCTCTCCAAAGGTGAACCGCGCGCGGAGCGCCCCGGTCAAATGCCCGGTGCCGCAGCCAAACTCGAACCCGCTGGCAAAATGGGACGGTGCGCCATGGTGCTGCAACCGGCGGGCCAGAAGCTTTGCAATGGCGGCCTGCAGGCGGGCATTGGCGTGATAGGTCTGGAAATTGCGGGCAAAGCTGCGCCCGACGCGGGCGGAGGGGGGCACCGAAGGGGAGGGGAGCGCATTCATGACAGCCAGCCCTGCCAGGTTTGGCCGGGGGCAAACGGCATATGTGGGGCGTTGATCTCTCGGATCTGATCTGTCTGCGCAGCCCAGGCCTGGCGTTGGGCGGCGCTGGGGATGATCCGGTCCTGGGCCGAGATCCAGATCCTGTCGAAATGCCGTGGTCTGGCATTGCCCCGTGCAAGGATTGCGCGCAGCTCGTCCCGCCGGGGGGCGATGTCGATTTGTGGCGGGGCGGTCATCCCGGCGCGGCGGCAAAACCGGGCAAAGCTTGCCTCGGTCAACCCGTCGGCAGTGGCGCGGACCACCTCTGGCCGGATGCCCTTTTGCGGATCGGCGGGGCAGGGGGTGCCGTTCACGGCAACAAGGTGATCCGGGGAAAAGCCGGTCTGATCAAGCCAGTGCAATGCCGAAGCGACCCCGAAGGAATAGGCCAGAACAGTGACGGTTTCATAGGCCGTGCGGTCGGGCGGGGGCAGGTCAAGACAGCGGTAATCATCGACAAACAGCAGATCCTGATCCCCTGTTTGATCCCCGGCTTGATCTCTGGCTTGATCTCTGGCCTGCCCCCCGGTGAGTGGCGCAAATGGCTCGGGTCCAAGCGCCCATCCCCCAAAAAGGATAATCAGCGCGGGGGCGCCGGTTCGGGTCAGCCAGCGGGCGTTCATCCGTGCCCCCTTGCAAGCTCGACCATGGCGGCGGTCACACGCGACAGGTCGTCGGGGGGGATGATGAAGGGCGGCATGGTATAGATGTTATGGGCAAAGGGCCGCAGCCAGACCCCGGTGCGGGGGGCGGCCGCATGGGCCACGCGCGGGTCAACCGGAGTGTGCATTTCGATCACTCCAATTGCCCCCAGAACCCGCACGTCCCGCACGCCGGGCAGGCTGCGGGCAGGGGCGAGTTCCGCCTTCATCTGTGTCTCTATTGCGGCGGTTTGTGCCTTCCACGCACCGGTTTCGATCAGCGACAGGCTAGCCACCCCGGCCGCACAGGCAAGGGGGTTGCCCATATAGGTCGGCCCATGCATGAACACGCCCGCCTCTGATCGGCCGATGCCATAGGCGATGTCCTGTGTGGTCACGGTGGCGGCAAAAGAGATATGCCCGCCGGTCAGGGCCTTTCCGAGGCACAGGATGTCCGGCGTCGTGTCGGCCATCTCGGCGGCAAACAGCGCGCCGGTGCGGCCAAAGCCGGTGGCAATCTCATCAAAAATCAGCAGCACGTCATGGGCAGCACAGAGGGCTTTTGCCTCTTTCAGGTAGTGCGGGTGGTAAAAATACATTCCGCCAGCGCCCTGCACCACCGGTTCGACAATCAGGGCTGCGATGCGGTCGCCCTTGTCGATCAGCAGTTTTGACAGGGCCGCGAGGCCGTTTGTCACCGGGTCGTCGCTCCAGTCCTGATCAATGGTCACGGCGGGGCGGGGCAGGAAATGCTGGATCTGCAGCGCGCCGTGAAAGAGGCCATGCATCCCGTTCACCGGATCGCAGACGCTCATCGCCTTCCAGGTATCCCCATGATAGCCGCCGCGGATGGTCGCAAATTCCACCTTGTCCCTGTGGCCGGTGGCGATCTGGTATTGCACCGCCATTTTCATGGCCACTTCCACCGCCACGGACCCGCTGTCGCAATAGAAGATCCGGTCCAGCCCGTCCGGGAGAAGCCCCACCAGCTTGCGGCCCAGCTCAATCGCCGGGTCATGGGTGAGGCCGCCGAACATCACATGTGGCAGCGTGTCGATCTGCGCTTTCATCGCCGCGGTGATCTGCTTGTGGCGGTGGCCGTGAATGGTGCACCACCACGAGGACATGGCGTCGATCATCTGCCCGCCATCGTCCCGGGTCAGCCAGATGCCTTCTGCCCCGGTGATCAGATGCATCGGGCCGGGATCGGCCACGTTGGTATAGGGGTGCCACAGATGGGTGGCGTCAAAGGCGCGGGGCGAAAGTGTGTCTTTCATAGCGCGCTCCGGATGGTGGGCATGTCGATCGCGGCAAAGCCCCTGTGCAATGTGTCGGGTGTGATCTCGTCCAGGGGGGCGAGGCGGCCAAGATGGGTGACGGAATTCATCTCGGAAATGGTCTGTTCGACCTCGGGTTCTGGCGGGCCGTTGAAAATCACGCCAACCACGTGGCACCCCGCCCCGCGCAGGGCGCGCAGCGACAGGGTGGTATGGTTGATCGTGCCCAGCTGGGTGCGTGCGACCAGCACAATCGGCGCCTGCCAGCGGGCAAACAGGTCGAGGTAGAAATGCCGGCGTGTCAGCGGCACCATCACGCCGCCCGCGCCCTCCACCACCAAAGGCCCGTCGATCTCGGGCAGGGCCAGCTCTGCAAGGTCGATCTCGACCCCGGCCGCTTCGGCGGACAGGTGCGGCGAGGCCGGAAGGGGCAGGCGATAGGTTTCGGGCAGCGGGGTGACGCCGGTCAGACGGGCCACCAGCGCGCTGTCGGTTTCGTCCTCCAACCCGGATTGCACCGGCTTCCAATAAGCCGCGCCAAGGGCTGCGGTCAGCCCGGCTGCGACGATGGATTTCCCGACCCCGGTATCGGTTCCGGTCACGACAAGCGGTTTCATGCGAGGGGCTCCATTGAGGGGTGAGGATGTGCCTTGGGGCAGGTGGCGGCGATGGCCTCCATCAACTGCGTGATCTGCGGACGGGTCACATTCCCGGTGATTGAGACACGCAGCCGTGCGGTGCCCCGCGCAACGGTGGGCGGACGGATGGCACGAATGTCGAACCCCAGATTTTGCAGATCCTGCGCCGCCTGCATTGCCGCCTGATCGGTCCCCAGCACCACCGGGATGATCTGGCTTGAGAGGTCAGGCAGGGCCAGCACTCGTGCGGCTTCGTCATGGGCATGGCGGATCCGGGCCTGTGTGGCCAATACGCGGGTGGGGTGTTCGGCCAGTCCGGCCAGCACCGCCCGCACAAGGGCCGCATCAAAAGGCGAAGGGGCCGTGGCAAAGATGAAGGGCCGCGCGCGGTTGACCAGCGTGTCGATCATGACGCGCGCGCCACAGATCAGCCCGCCGGAAACCCCCAGCCCCTTGCCACAGGTATGCAGCGTGAGCAGGTGATCGCCAAGATGCCCCGCCGCCCCATGGGCAAGCCCTTCACCGCGCGCCCCGAACACACCGGTGGCATGGGCCTCATCCACCACGAGAACCGCGTTTTCCTCAGCGGCGAACCGGGCCAGCTCCTTCAGCGGGGCCACGTCGCCTTCCATCGAATAGACCGATTCCACCGCAATCCAGACCTGAGCGCGCTCCCGCTTCGCCCCGCCCTCTGCGCGCCATCGGGCCAGTGTGCTGCGGGCTGAAGACAGGTCATTATGGGCAAATGCGCGCGCCGCCGCCCGGCCCAGCCGCATCCCTTCATGGGCCGACGCGTGGACCAGCGCGTCATGCAAGATCAGGTCGCCGTGCGCGGGAAGGGTGGAGAAAATCGCCTGATTGGCCTGAAACCCCCCGCCCATGAAAAGCGCGGCCTCGGCGCCGAAAAACAGCGCGGCCTCCTCCTCAAGCGCCTGATGCTCTGCGTGGTTGCCCCGCAAAAGCCGGGATCCGCCCGACCCCAGGGGCACATTGCGCGACAATGCGTCCCGCGCCGCCGCCTGCAAAAGCTCTGACCCGGCCAGACCAAGATAGTCATTCGAGGCAAAATCCAGCCCCGCGCGCGGGATGAGCTCCCGCCTGCGATGGCGCGTGGACAGGGCGTCAAGTGCGCCGGACAGGCGGGCGGTGACGCTCATTCAGCGGCCTCAACCGGGGCGGTGCTGGCCCCAAAAGGGCGCAGGTTGGGGATCGGGGGCTGCTGCTGTGCGGCTTTCTTCTTTTCGCAATCCATATGGTCGGCCGCGACCATCGGTTTAAGGCCGAGCCGGGCAAACAGCGCCATGTCCTTGTCGTCTTCGGGGTTGTCCGCGGTCAGCAGCGTGTCGCCACAGAAGATCGAGTTGGCCCCGGCGAAGAAACACATTGCCTGCATCTCATCCGTCATGTCGCTGCGGCCTGCGGACAGGCGCACATGTGAGAGCGGCATCATGATGCGGGCGGTGGCGATGACGCGGACAAAAGCGATCGGATCAATCGGTTTCAGGTCTGCCAGCGGGGTGTTTTCCTGCGGCATCAGCATGTTGATCGGCACGCTGTCGGGGGCCTCTTCGAGGTTGGCCAGGGTCACCAGCATATCAACCCGGTCCTGTCCTTCCTCGCCCATGCCAAGGATGCCACCAGAGCAGACCTTGATCCCCGCTTCGCGCACCCGATTGAGCGTGTCGATCCGGTCCGCATAGGTGCGGGTGGTGATCACCTCGGGGTAAAACCGTTCCGAGGTGTCGACATTGTGGTTGTAGTAATCCAGGCCTGCATTTTTCAGGCGAATGACCTGCGTATCGTCGAGCATCCCCAGCGTCATGCAGCTTTCCATGCCAATGGCCTTGACGCCTTCGACCATGGCGATGAGCTGGTCCATGTCGCGTTCTTTGGGTTCGCGCCAGGCCGCCCCCATGCAATAGCGCGTGGCCCCGGCCTCTTTGGCCTTGCGGGCTTCGGACAGGACGCGCTCGACCTCGATCAGTTTGGAGGCGGTGAGTTTTGAGCCATTCCGGGCCGATTGTGAGCAATAGGAGCAGTCTTCGGCGCAGCCGCCGGTCTTGATCGACAGCAGGCGCGACATCTGCACCTTGTTGGGGTCGAAATTGGCCCGATGCACGGTCTGGGCCTGAAACAGCAGGTCCATCAGCGGTTGGTCATGCAGGGCGAGCGCCTCTTCCCGGGTCCAGATTTTCTTGCCGTTTTCCATTTTATAGATAAAACCCCGTTAGGTGACATTTGATCGGGGATATTATCTATAGTTTTTGAAAAGGCAAGCGGTGCTTTGTGTCGGGACATGTGAAAAACGACTCCTGCGGTCGGAAATCGCCTGACAGGGGGCAGGGTGGGACGCTATGTGAGAAGGGCGAAACAGGAGAAGATACATGGCATTGGCATTGGGCGTGGATACGGGCGGCACCTATACGGATGCGGTTCTGATCGAAGATGAAAAAACGGTGATTGCCGCCGCCAAATCCCTGACCACGCGCCATGATCTGGCTGAGGGAATCGGTCTGGCGGCACAGGCGGTGTTTGCGGAGGCGGGGGTGTCGCCCAAAGATGTGACACTCGCGTCGCTTTCGACCACGCTGGCCACCAATGCCCTGATCGAAGGGCAGGGCGAGCGGGTGGGGCTTGTCCTGATCGGCTTTGACGAAAAGGACATGGCGCGCAACGGGCTTTCCGAGGCGATTGGGGACGATCCTTTTGCGCTGGTCGCGGGCGGCCATGACTATGCCGGCAATGAGGCGGCCCCGTTGGATGAGGCGGCGCTGGTGGAATGGCTGGAGGCGCATGGTGATGAGGTGTCCGCCTTTGCGATCGGCGCGCAATTTGCCACCCGCAATACCGGGCATGAGCGGCGGGTGGCGGAGATCATTCAAGACCGTCTGGGCAAACCGGTCAGCTGCTCGCACCACCTGTCGGCCAAGCTGGGCGGTCCGAAACGCGCCCTGACCGCCGTGTTGAATGCGCGGCTGATCGGCATGATCAACCGGCTGATCACGCGGGCGCAGGCCCGGCTGGCGGAACTGGGTGTGGATGCGCCGTTGATGGTTGTGCGCGGGGATGGCGCGCTGATTTCGGCGGAGTTTGCGCTGGAGCGCCCGATTGAAACCATCCTCTCCGGTCCGGCGGCGAGTATTGTGGGGGCGCGTTGGATGACGGGTGTGGCCGAGGCGCTGGTCAGCGATATTGGCGGCACCACCACCGATGTGGCGCTGCTGCGCGATGGGCGCCCGGCGATTGACCCCGATGGCGCCCGCGTTGGCCCCTATCGCACCATGGTCGAAGCGGTTGCGATGCGCACCACCGGCCTCGGCGGAGACAGTGAGGCGCATCTGGTGAAAACCGGCCTTGAAGGCCAGATCACCCTTGGCCCGCGCCGTGTCCTGCCGGTATCCTTGATTGCCACAGAAGCCCCTGATTTGGTGCATAAGGTATTGGATACACAGCTGAAAAGCACCTATCTGGGGGAGCATTTTGCCCGTTTCGTGCGCCCTGTGAAAGGGGCGCTGCGCACCGGGTTGAGCGCGCGGGAAACAGGGCTGCTGGACCGGATCGGGGAGGAGATTCATGCGCTGGGGGATGTGCTCTCCTCCCGGTTGGAATATATGGCGCTGCGCCGCCTGATCGAGCGTGGGCTGGTGCAGATTTCAGGCATTACCCCTTCGGATGCGAGCCATGTTCTGGGGCTGAATGCGGCCTGGGACCGGGCGGCGGCGGAAAAGGCGCTGGTGCTGTTTGGCCGCCAGCGCACCGGGGCGGGTAAGGTGCTGACGCAATCCGCCGAAGAGGTGGCGCGGATGATCATTGATCAGCTGACACACCAGACCGGGATCGCGCTGCTGGAAAGCGCCTTTGCGCAGGAAGAGGGTGGGTTTGACCTGTCGCCAGAGGAGCTGGCCCGCCATGTGCTGACTCAGCGTGGGCTGGGCGCGCATCGTGGGCTTGTGCGCATCGACACCGGTCTGAACCTTCCGGTGGTGGGGCTGGGGGCGTCGGCGCCGACCTATTACCCCGCCGTTGGCGCGCGGCTGGGCTGTGAGATGAAACTGCCGCGCCACGCCCATGTGGCCAATGCCATTGGCGCGGTGGTGGGGCGGATCACCATTCGCCATAGCGCGAGTGTGACAAGCCCCTCCGAAGGCAAGTTCCGGGCGCATCTGGAACAGGGCCCCGAGGATTTCCCTTCGGCTGATGCGGCCATGGCCCGGGTGGAAGAGCTGTTGTTGGTGCAAGCGCAGGCTGAGGCGGAAGCGGCGGGGGCGGAGGGGATCCACACCCGGGCAGATCGCAATATCCGCACCGCCACAATTGATGGGCGCGAAGTGTTCTTGGATGCGGATGTGAGTGCCGAGGCTTCGGGGCGCCCCCGGATTGCGGTGTGAGGGGAGGGGCGCTGCCCCTCGACCCTGCGGGTCTCACCCCGAGGTATTTTCAGCAAGAAAAAGAGGGCCGGGAGCCGCATATGGCGGGCTCCCGGTTTTTCATGTGGTGGGCGGTTTAGCTCGCTTGCGCGAGCAGGGAGGCATTGCCGCCGGCTGCGGTGGTGTCGACACAGATGTGGCGCTCCATCAGGCAGCGCGGGCCGAAATCCTCGTCCGTGATCAGTGCCACCAGCGCACCGCTGCGGGCGGCGAGCGCCTTGCGCATGTCGCGCAGGGGGGTGTCTTCTGCCCAGGATACCACGCCGTCGATGCCGGTCAGCGCGGTGAGGTTGGCCGGATCCAGTGTTCCGTCCACTGCGTGCTCACCCGAAGCGCCGGGGGCAATGATCACACTGGTGCAGCCATGGGCTCGGGCAATTTCGGCCTGTTCTTTTGCGGCGGCCAATGTGGGGCCGGTGCAGAGGAACAGCCCGCGACCATAGACGGACAGCATGTTGCTTTCGCCGGTTGGGCCGGGCAGGGCGTCGCAGGTCAGGGCCCGTCGGGCGGGGCGGGGGGCTGCGTCAATTGCGGCCTGCAGGCGGGCCAGATCCACGGTTGATCCTGCCTCGGCGGCGAGGGTGCGGCTGTCGGGTTGGGTGAAGCGGGGCACGTAGTTCGGGCCGCCCGCCTTTGGGCCGGTGCCGGAAAGGCCCTCGCCCCCGAAGGGTTGTGATCCGACGATGGCGCCGATCTGGTTGCGGTTGATATACATATTGCCGACATTCAGCTGCGAGGTCACCTGTTCGACCCGATCGTCGATGCGGGTGTGCATCCCGAAGGTCAGCCCGAACCCGGTGGCGTTGATGGCGGCCACCACGTCGTCGAGCTCATCGGATTTGAAGGTGGCCACATGCATGACCGGACCGAACACTTCTTTTTCCAGATCGGCAATGCCGGAGACCGACAGAACGGTGGGGGCGATGAAGGTGCCGTCTTGCGGGGTGTCGAGTTCTTTCAGCAGGCGTCCGTCACGTCGCGCGGCTTCGATATAGTCCTGGATCTCGCGCCGGGCCCCTTCATTGATGACCGGGCCGGTATCGGTGGACAGGTTCCAGGGGTTGCCGACCACCAGTTCGTCCATTGCGCCATACAGCATTTTAAGGAACGGGGCGGCCACATCTTCCTGCACGTAAAGCATGCGCAGGGCCGAGCAGCGCTGGCCGGCGGATTGGAAACTTGAGGCCACGATATCCTTGATTGCCTGTTCGGGCAGGGCGGTGCTGTCAACGATCATGGCGTTCAGCCCGCCGGTTTCGGCGATCAGCGGGGCGCCGGGGGCGACGCCTTCGGCCATGGCGCGGTTGATGGTCTGGGCGGTGGCGGTGGAGCCGGTGAAGCAGACACCTTTGATGCGCGGATCCGAGGTGATGCGCGCGCCGACAACCGATCCGCGACCGGGCAGGAGTTGCAGGGCTGAGACCGGCACGCCGGCCTCATGCATCAGTTGCACGGCGCGGGTGGCGATGATGGCGGTGGGTTCAGCCGGTTTCGCCAGCACGCCATTGCCTGCTGCCAGGGCTGCGGCAATCTGGCCCGAGAAGATCGCCAGCGGGAAGTTCCAGGGGGAAATGCAGGCCATGACACCGCGGGCGGGCAGTTTCTGTTCCAGGCCCCGCGCTGCGTAATAGCGCAGGAAATCGACCGCCTCGCGCAGCTCGGCAATGGCATCCATCGGCGTTTTCCCGGCTTCGCGGGTGAGGATGGCAAAGATTTCGCCGAAATGTTCTTCGTAAAGGTCGGCGGCGCGGTTCAGCACCTCGGCGCGGGTGGTGGCATCCGCATCCCAGGGGGCGGCGGCGTTCAGCGCGGTTTCCACATCTTTGGCGGAGACCTGAGTGACCTCGCCCAGCACGTCTGAAGGATTGGCGGGATTGATCACCTTATGCGCGCTGTCTCCTTCCACATCGCCTGCGATCAGCGGGCCCACGGCCCAGGTTTTGGTTTTGAACGGGGTGCGGGCGGCCACAATATCGGTCAGGTCGTCTTCATCATGCAGATCCCAGCCTTTCGAGTTGACCCGTTCCGAACCGAACAGGTTTGCAGGCGTTTTGACCGCGGCGTTTTGCCCCCCGGCGCCATAGGCCTCAAACGGGTCGGCGGCGACGGTTTCGGCGGGCACGTCTTCGTCGACGATCTGGTTCACGAAAGAGGAGTTGGCGCCGTTTTCAAGCAGGCGGCGCACCAGATAGGCCAACAGGTCGCGATGGGCGCCAACCGGGGCATAGATGCGGCAGCGGGTGCCGTTTTGTTTCAGCACAATGTCGTGCAGGCTTTCGCCCATCCCGTGCAGGCGCTGGAATTCAAACGACCTGTTGTCGCCGGCCATCTGCAGGATCGCGGCCACGGTGTGGGCGTTGTGGGTGGCAAATTGCGGGTAGATCCGGTTGGTCATGCCCAGCAGCTTGCGCGCGTTGCAGATATAAGAGATGTCGGTGGCAACCTTGCGGGTATAGACCGGGAAGCCCTTCAGCCCTTCGACCTGTGCGCGTTTTACCTCGGTGTCCCAATAGGCCCCTTTCACCAGGCGCACCATGATCTTGCGATCCAGATCTTCGGCCAGTGTATAAAGCCAGTCGATCACCTGGGCTGCGCGTTTGCCATAGGCCTGCACCACCACGCCAAACCCGTCCCAACCGGCCAGCGACGGGTCGCGCAGCACGGTTTCGATCACATCCATCGACAGTTCCAGCCGGTCGGCCTCTTCCGCGTCGATATTGAAGCCCATCCCGGCGGCCTTGGCCTGTTGGGCCAGTTTCAGTGTCACCGGCACCAGTTCGCTCATCACCCGGTCGCGCTGCCCCACTTCGTAACGCGGGTGCAGGGCGGACAGTTTGATCGAGATGCCCGGATTTTCACGAATGTCACCTGAGCGGCATTCCGCGGCCAGATTGGCAATCGCATCGGAATAAGCGGTAAGGAAGTCCTTGGCGTCTTCGGCGGTCAGCGCTGCTTCGCCCAGCATGTCATAGGAATAGGTATAGCCTTCCTTTTCCTTCTTCTTGCCCCGCTTCACGGCTTCCTTGATGGTTTCCCCCAGCACGAACTGCGCGCCCATCTCTTTCATCGCGCGGCCAACAGCCGCCCGGATCACCGGTTCACCCAGACGTTTCACGGCGCCCTTGAGCGTGGCAATCACCCCTTCGCCTTCTTTCAGAACCTTGCCGGTCAGCATCAAGGCCCAGGTCGAGGCATTGACCAGAGAGGAGGAGGATTGGCCAAGGTGCTGGCCCCAGGACGAGGGGGCGATCTTGTCTTCGATCAGCGCGTCGATCGTGTCTGCATCGGGCACGCGCAGCAGCGCCTCGGCCAGGCACATCAGGGCGACGCCTTCGCTGGTCGACAGGCCATATTCGGCCAGGAACACTTCCATCAGCCCCGGATCGCTGTGGCCGCGAATGTCCTCGACCAGCCGGGTGGCGGCATTGCGGGCCATGGCGCGCTCGGCGGCGCTGAACGGGTGGGCGGCGGTCAGATCGGCCAGCACGGCACGCTCGTCGCGCAGGTGATTTGCGCGCAGGGTGGAGCGGATATGGGTCAGCTTGGTCATTGCGGTCCTCGTGAGAGTGGGCCGTGTCAAAGGTCGGCGGGGTTTCAAGGTTGGATAAGTGTAGCGTAGAACAGAAAGGCAGAATGCCTAAAGTGATTGAGTTTGTGGCCGTAAAGACCTATTTTGCTGTTTAGAATGGGTCAAAGGATTTGAAGAATGGCTGAAAATGGGAATCTCGACCGATATGACCGGGAAATATTGAAGATTCTGTCAGGGGAGGGGCGCCTGCCGGTGACCGAGCTTGCAAACCGGGTGGGCCTGTCCAAGACACCGTGCCAGCTGCGCATGAAGCGCCTGATGGCGGAGGGGTATATCCACGGCTTCAAGGCGATGCTGGATCCAGAGAAGCTTGGGCTGGATCAGGTCGTGTTTGTCGAAGTGGAGTTGACGGATACAACCGAAGCGGCGCTGAGCGCGTTCAATGCGGCGGTGCAGGCGGCGCCTGAAATCGAACAGTGCCACATGATTGCCGGGGCGTTTGATTATCTGCTGAAGCTGCGCACGCGCGACATGCAATCCTATCGCACCATTCTGGGAGAGGTGATTTCCGGCCTGCCTTTTGTGGCCAGCACCTCAACCCATGTGTCGATGCAGTCGGTCAAGGACGAAGCCTTCTGACCCAAATGGGGTATTTGAAATGAAACAGGTGAAATGAAACAGGGGGACGCATGCGCCCCCCTGCCGTGTTCTGTTGTCCCGTCGGGAAAAGAAGCGGGATCTTAGAAATGGACCGATTTCGCGGTGCCGGGCACTTCTTGCGGCGGGGCGAATTTGGTCAGGTCGATACCGTCCACGGCGTCCTTGTATTCCTCAAGGGTCGGGGTGCGGCCGAGAATGGCGGACAGGACCACAACCGGGGTCGAGGCGAGCAGGCTTTCGCCCTTCTTCTCGGGCAGGTCGGCCACGACGCGGCCCTGGAACAGGCGGGTTGAGGTGGCCAGCACCGTATCGCCTTTTTCGGCCTTTTCCTGATTGCCCATGCAGAGGCTGCAGCCCGGACGTTCGAGATAGAGAATGTTCTCATACTCGGTCCGTGCCTGGGTTTTCGGGAACAGGTCGTCAAACTCGAAGCCCGAATATTTCTGCAAGATCTCCCAGTCGCCTTCTTCCTTCAGCTCATCAATGATGTTGTAGGTCGGGGCCGCCACCACAAGCGGGGCCTTGAAGGTGACAGAGCCATGGATCTTTTCGAGGTTCTTCAGCATCTGTGCCACGATCTTGATGTCGCCCTTGTGCACCATGCACGAGCCGACAAAGCCCAGATCCACGGTCTTTTCTGCGTTGTAATAGCTGATCGGGCGGATCGTGTCGTGGGTGTAGCGCTTGGACACATCGTCGTTGTTCACATCCGGGTCGGCGATCATCGGTTCAACGATCTGGTCCAGATCCACCACAACTTCGGCAAAGTAATTCGCGTTTGCGTCCGGGGTCAGGGCAGGATTTTCGCCCGACTTAATCTCGGCAATGCGCTTGTCCGCTTTGTCGATCAGGCCCTGCAGGGTCTTGCCCGCATTGTCCATGCCCTTGTCGATCATGATCTGGATGCGCGACTTGGCCAGTTCCAGCGAACCGATCAGTGTCTCGTCATTCGAGATACAGATCGAGGCTTTCGCCTTCATCTCGGCGGTCCAGTCGGTGAAGGTGAAGGCCTGGTCAGCCAGCAATGTGCCGATATGCACCTCGATGATGCGGCCCTGGAACACGTTGTCGCCATGTTGCTGCAGCATCTGCGCCTGAGTGGCGTGCACCACGTCGCGGAAATCCATGTGATCGGCCATCTGACCTTTGAAGGTCACTTTAACCGATTCCGGGATCGGCATGGCGGCTTCACCGGTTGCCAGCGCCAGCGCCACGGTGCCGCTATCTGCGCCGAAGGCCACGCCTTTCGACATACGGGTGTGGCTGTCGCCGCCGATGATCACGTCCCAGTCATCCACGGTGATGTCATTGAGCACCTTGTGGATCACGTCGGTCATGGAATGATAGACGCCTTTCGGATCACGCGCAGTGATCAGGCCGAAATCATTCATGAACTGCATCAGTTTCGGAATGTTGGCCTGGGCCTTCTTGTCCCACACAGACGCGGTGTGACAGCCCGATTGATAGCCTACGTCAACCGACGGGGAAATCACGGTGGCGGCCATCGCCTCCAGTTCCTGCGCGGTCATCGGGCCGGTGGTGTCCTGCGATCCCACCACGTTCACCGTGACGCGCACGTCGGATCCAGCGTGCAGCACTTTGCCCGGCGCCACGCCGCGGGCGTTGCGGTTGAAGATCTTCTCAACGGCGGTCAGGCCCTGACCTTCAACGGAAAACTCTCGCGAGGGTGCATAAGCCGATTTCAGCTCCTGCCCCAGGGTTTCGGCCGCGAATGTCTGCAGTTTCTTGCCGAAGACCACGGCGTAAGAGCCACCGGCGCGCATAAATTCGACCTTTTGCGCGGTGAAGGAGGACGAGACATCGACCAGCTCGTTGCCATCCGCATCATAGAGTTTCTTGGTCTTGGTGTTGATGGTCAGCACCTTGCCGGTTTCCACCGAATAGGCCTGTTCCAGCACCGGGTCGCCGTTTTCGTCCAGAACCGCATTGCCATCAGCGTCGGTCTTCTTGACCCAGTTCTGCAGGTCAATGCCGATGCCACCGGTCACGCCAACAGTGGTCAGGAAAATCGGCGAGATGCCGTTGGTGCCAGCCACAACCGGGGCGATGTTGATGAAGGGCACATAGGGGCTGGCCTGTTTGCCCATCCACAGCGCCACGTTGTTGATCCCGGACATACGCGAGGAACCCACGCCCATGGTGCCTTTTTCGGAAATCATCATCACGCGTGCATCGGGATGCGCCTTTTGCAGGGCGCGGATCTCGGCCTGCGCTTCCGGGGTGATGAAACACTGGCCGTGCAATTCGCGGTCAGCGCGCGAATGCGCCTCGGCGCCCGGCGACATCAGGTCGGTCGAAATATCCCCTTCGGCGGCGATATAGGTGACCACTTTAATCTCTTCTTCCACCTCGGGCAGCTTGGTGAAGAACTCAGCCTTGGCATAGCTTTCCAGCAGCTCTTTGGCGACGGCATTGCCGGCCTTGTAGGCGTCTTCAAGACGGTCAGTATCTGCTTCGTAAAGGAAGACCTGCGTCTTCAGCACTTCGGCGGCCGGTGCTGCCACGGCAGCGTCATCGCCCAGAGCCAGATCCAGAAGCACCTTGACCGACGGGCCGCCTTTCATGTGCGACAGCAGTTCAAAGGCGAAATCCGGGGTGATTTCGGCCACGCTGGCCGTGCCCAGAATGATCTCTTTCAGAAAGGCCGCTTTCACACCAGCGGCAGAGGTGGTGCCGGGCAGGGTGTTGTAAATGAAGAACTTGAGGCTGTCTTCGCGGTGTTCGTTGCCGGTGTCCTTGATCTGTTCGATCAGCTCGGCAACCAGGTCACCACCGTCAATCGGCTTGGGGTTCAGGCCTTGGGCCTTACGGGTTTCGATCTCGGTCAGATAGTCGGTATACAAGCTCATGACGATCCCTACGCGTTAGAGTTTGGTTTCAGCTTTCGACGCCGGGGCAGAGCAGAATCTGGCGGGCCGGGGGAAGCTAGCTATGGGTGATATATTTCAGCATACATTTGTATGCAACCCCTTTTGCCCTGAAAATTAAGGGCAATCCCAAAGATTTTCCCCGGTAATCCCCCCATAATCCCCCTGATAAATTCCAGATGGAGACCCGGTTGAAGGCCGTAACGAATCCCCGGCAACATAGGGCAGGGCGGGTGCTCTGTCACCTGCCCGTCTGGTCCATCCGCGTGTTTGTCTGCGAAAACCGGCAGCGTTGCGAAACCTTCATATTGCGATGGTCTTACTGTTACATTTCAGGGGTTCCTTACGCCAAAACGAAAAGCCCGCCCGATCTGGTGTGGGCCACATGTCTGGTTGGAGAGAAGATATGGACCAAATGCACGACCTGTCCGCGGATGACTGGGATGAAAAACACTTCCCGCGCCCTGATGAAAACGAGTTTGACCATGTGGTTGAACGTGCGCTGAGCCGCCGGGGGTTTCTCGGCGGCATTCTGGCCTTCGGGTCCGGGGCTGCCGTCATGGGGGCAGGTGTGGGCGCAGGGGTGCTGAACGCCACCTCGGCCCAGGCGCAGATCGCGGCGCGTTTCCCGTTCAAACCCATTCCGATCGCCACCGATCATCTGGTGCATGTGCCGGAGGGCTATCGCAGTCAGGTTCTGGCCAGCTGGGGGGATGCGCTGTTTGCAGACGGTGCGGGCTATGACGTTCAGGACGGTGGCCCGGTTGCCAAGTCAGACCGGATTTTTGGCGAAAATACCGATGGGATGGAATGTTTCAGCCATCAGGGTCACGAGCTGATTGTGATCAACCATGAATATGCCAACCGCAAGATCAACCTGCCGGCCGCGCAGGGCGGGGTGCCGGCCGGGGCCGGGGATGTGCAGAAGCTGCAGAACCTTCAGGGCGTGACGGTGATGGAACTGGCCGAAGGGCCGGAGGGCTGGCAGGTGGTTGTGGACAGCCCGTTCAACCGCCGGATCACCCATAACTCACCGATGAAACTGGTGGGGCCTGCCGCGGGTCACGCCCTTTTGCAAACCGAGGCGGACCCGACTGGCACCCGGTCGCTGGGCACGCTGAACAATTGCGGCTCTGGCAAGACCCCGTGGGGGACCTATCTGACCTGCGAGGAGAACTTCAACGGCTATTTCGGGTCCACCACTGGTGAGGCCGACCCGCTGCCGCGCGGTTTTCAGCGTTACGGGATCGGCGCGGATGGCTGGGGCTATGACTATCACAAATGGGATGCGCGGTTTGACACGTCGAAGACCCCGAATGAACCCAACCGGGCGGGCTGGATCGTCGAGATTGACCCGACCGACCCCAGCAGCACGCCGGTGAAACACACGGGCCTTGGCCGTTTCAAACATGAAAACGCCGAGGTGGTGCTGGCCCCCTCCGGGCAGGTTGTGGTCTATATGGGGGATGATGAACGTGGCGAATTCCTCTATCGTTTCGTCTCCCATGGCCGGTATCAGCCGGGCGGCTCCACCGAAGGATTGCTGGATGACGGGACGCTTTTCGTGGCGAAGTTTCACGATGACGGCACCGGGGAATGGCTGGCCCTGACCCCGGAAACCACCGGCATGGAGAGCCTGGCCGAAGTGCTGATCTTTGCGCGCGACGCAGGTTCGGCCGTGGGGGCCACCACCATGGACCGTCCCGAATGGGTGGCCGCAAACCCGGTTGCGACCGAGGTCTATTGCGCGCTGACCAATAACAAGAACCGGGGGGTAAAGCCCAATGCCGGTGGGGATGACACGTCGGTCAACGGGCCGAACCCGCGTGAAACCAACCATTACGGCCAGATCCTGCGCTGGCGCCCGCATCAGGAAGATCATGCCTCTGACCGGTTCGACTGGGACCTTTATGTAATGGCGGGCAATCCCACGCTTTATGACAATATCTATGGCGGATCCGCGAATATCACCGAGGGCAACCTGTTCAACTCGCCCGACGGGATGGCGTTTGATGACAGCGGGCTTCTGTGGATCCAGACCGATGGCAAGGACAGCAACGAGGGCGATTATGCCGGGATGGGCAACAACCAGATGCTGGTTGGGGATCCGCTGACCGGAGAGATTGCGCGCTTTATGACCGGGCCAAAAGGCAGTGAGGTGACCGGGCTGTGCTGGTCATCGGACCGGCGCACCGCTTTTGTCGGGATCCAGCATCCGGGTGGATCCTGGCCTGCGGAAACCGGCCTGCCGCGCTCATCTGTCATCGCGGTGAAACGCGAAGATAACGGGCGTCTGGGCTGATCCGGGGGCATTTGGGCTGACCCGTTCTGCCTCAGCGCAGACGGGCGCGCTGAAAGCCCTGCAAGACAGATCCACCCCCGGCCGGTTCCGCTCAGACCAGACTGTCTGAACGGAACGGATCGGCTCGGGGGTGGGTTTATTTTTCTGTCAGCCAGTGCAGCGTGCGCAGGTCCGGGCTGAGACGGATGAAATCCTTGGCGGCTGTTGGCGGTGCCAGCCCTGCCAGCGCCCGAGGCGCAGAGGTGGCGGCGCGCAGGGCCGCAGCCATCGGCACGCCGACCTCCTCAACCATCACCTGAATGGCGCGGGTCAGGTCCAGATCGGCCCCGGCGAGCGTGCCATCCGCCAGCGTCAGCCGTCCCTGATCCCGCGTGATCCGGCGCCCGTTCAGATCAAACCCCGTCCGGTCACTTCCCGCCACGGCCATTGCGTCGGAGACGAGGAAAATCTCACCGGGGCCAGATTTGGCGGCCCATGCGGTGCGCAAGGTCTGCGGATGCACATGGATCCCGTCCGCGATCACCCCGGCCCAAAGCCGCCCCTCCCCGAGGGCCGCGCCCACGCAGCCCGGCGCGCGGCTGGCAAGCGGGCTCATCGCGTTGAACAGATGGGTGACGCAGCGCACGCCCGCTTCGACATAACGCAGGCAGGTGTCGAAATCCGCATCCGTATGACCAAGCGAGACCAGAACCCCGGCCTTGGCCAATGCGTGCACCTGTTCGGGGGTAACGTTTTCCGGGGCGATTGTGACTTTCAGCACGGGGAGGGCCTGTGCGGCGGCCATGAGCGTGTCCAGATCGGCCTCGGTCATGGCCCGGATCAGGCCGGCGTCATGGGCCCCTTTGCGGGCCAGTGACAGGTGCGGGCCTTCCAGATGCAATCCGGCAATGCCGGGCACCTGTGCATGGATGGCCTGTTGCACGGCGGCAATGGTGGCGCGGGTGGTTTCGGGCCGATCCGTGATCAGCGTGGGCAGGAATTGCGCCACGCCAAGCCCGCGGTGCGCTTTGGAGATGATGCGCAAAGTGTCGATCCCGGGGGCGTCCCCCAGCATCACCCCGCCGCCGCCATTGACCTGCAGATCCGCATAGCCGGGCGACAGGATGTCCCCGCCAAGGTCGATATCCGGCCTGGTCCCGTCCTCGGGCAGGAGTGTCTGCAGCGCCCCGTCCACAAACAGGGCCACATGGCCCATCCGCAGCTGGGTGCCGTCGAAAATCGGCCCGCCCGAGACGCGCAGCGTGGCAGCGGTCATGGCTGACCCTCCCTGGCAAAAAGATGCGCCAGCGCCAGCGCCCCCTCAAGCGGCGTGGCTTTGGGCGCGATCAGGCTCTGTTGCATCTGGTCGGGCAGATAGGCGGCAAATTCCGGCCCGATCCCACCGGTCAGGCAGAGCGGCTGGCCCTGCTGCCAGCCCATTCGGATCAGCCGGTCGGCAATTGCGTCCGCCCCGGCCTCCATCACCGCCAGCGCCAGCGCGTCACCGGTTTCGGCAAATCGGGTCACGGCCCGGGCCAGTTGCCCGAAATCCGCAGGCGAGGCCCCGGCGGCAAAGCGCAGGATGCCAAGCGGGTCGGCAAACTGATCAAGGAAATGACTGGCAAGGTCCGAGGGCGCGCGCAGCCCGTCCACCACATCCAGACTATAGTTGAGCGCCGTTCGTCCCACCCACATTGCCGAGGCCGGATCGCCCAGAACCGCGCCCCATCCGCCAATAAAGCGCATCCTTCCGCTGATCTGGGACGCCACGAAAGACCCGGTGCCGCAATGGGCAAGATATCCGTCCTCTTCCCCCAGCACACCTTTGAGCGCGGCAGGCTGGTCATCTTCGATCTTTGCATGGGCAAAGGGCAGGGCCGCGCGGATCGCGGGGATCTGCGCCGGGCTGATAATCCCGGCCAGTCCAAGATAGCTGGGCAGGGCGGCAAGCTGGTCTGCCGTCTGGCCGGAGCGGTGCGACAGCAGATCCAGACAGCGCCTGATCTCGGCCATCGCGCCCTCGAAATCGGAGTTCACATTCACCGACCCGCCTTCGACGTCATGCCGGGTGGTGCCACAATCCAGCACCATCCGGCATTTGGTGCCGCCGCCATCCACGGCGATGACCGGTTGCGTCTGGCAGGGGGCGGAGGGGGCGGAAGGTGATGTCATGGTCAAACTGTAAACCGCAGATGACGACAAAAGAACAGGCCAAACTCGGGCTGTTTGCAACGCCGTGCCGGATCACAGGCGCCGGTCCAAAGGCGGGGGCGGGTGATGCCGCTTGCTTTCCCAATCGCGCTGCGTATTTTGGGGCGAACTTTTTTGATCGGAAAACCTGCCGTGAATATGATGTCTACCTTCGTCAAACCGATGCATCCCGAGGGGCGTCGGTTTGTTGCCATTTTTGCCGCGATCACCGTGGTGCTGTTTTTGCTGTGGGAGCCGCTCGGCTGGATCGGGGTCGGGCTGACCGTCTGGTGTTACTATTTCTTCCGCGATCCCGAACGCATGTCGCCGGTGCGCGATGATGTAATCATCAGCCCGGCGGACGGGGTGGTGTCGCTGATCGAACCGGCGGTGCCCCCGGCGGAACTGGGGATGGAAGACAAGCCGCTGACCCGCGTCAGCGTGTTCATGTCGGTCTTCAACTGCCATGTGAACCGGATGCCGGTGGGCGGCAAGATCGTCAAGATCGCCTATCGCCCGGGCAAGTTCTTCAACGCCTCGCTCGACAAGGCCAGCAAGGACAATGAGCGCAACAGCCTGCGGATCGAAATGCCCGACGGGCGCGACATTGCCGTGGTGCAAATCGCGGGTCTCGTGGCGCGCCGCATTGTCTGTTTCACCGGCGAAGGGCAGCGTCTGGGACTTGGGGAGCGGTTCGGCCTGATCCGTTTCGGCTCTCGTCTGGATGTTTATCTGCCGGAAGGGGTCGCGCCGATGGTGCGTCTGGGCCAGACCATGATCGCGGGTGAGACGCTGATTGCAGAGCTGACCGACGCGTCCGAGGCAGACGGCAGCGCCGATGCTTGATGACCCCCAAAAGGCGCCCCGCAAGGTTGCCCTGATCCAACTGGTGCCGAATGTGATGACCGTGGCGGCGGTCTGTGCGGGTATGACCGCGATCCGGTTTGCCATTCAGGGCCATGTCAGCTGGGCGGTTGGGTTTATCTTGCTGGCGGCGGTGCTGGATGGTCTGGATGGCCGGATGGCGCGGCTGGTCAATGGGCAGTCCGAAATGGGGGCCGAGCTGGACAGCCTGGCCGATTTCCTGAATTTTGGCGTGGCGCCCGCATTCATTCTTTATTTCTGGGGGCTGCAGGATCTGCGCTCTCTGGGATGGCTGGCGGCGCTGACCTTTGCGATCTGCTGCCTGATCCGTCTGGCGCGGTTCAATGTGGGCAACAAATCCGAACAGGGCGGCAGCTCGGCGCATTTCGTTGGGGTGCCCGCGCCGGCCGGGGCGCTTTTGGCCTTGGTGCCGATCTATCTGGACCGGGTGTTTGTGCAGTCGGGCCCTCTGCCGGACGGGATCACGGTGCTTTACCTGATGCTGGTGGCGTTCCTGCTGATCAGTCGCATTCCGACCCCGTCTTTCAAAACCACGCGGGTGCATCGGGAGCATGTGAAATACGTGCTGGTTGCTGTGGGCGTGTTCGGGGCGGCCTTTGTGACCTATATCTGGCTGACGCTCCTGCTGTGCAGTGTGGCCTATCTGGTTCTGGTGGCCCTCGGGGCGCTGCGGATGCTGCGCGACTGACAACGTGACAGTCCCTGCGGGTGGTGATTCGCCGCGGATTTGGGTGGCGGCTTTAGGGCCCGTTTTTCTTACCTTTTCAAATGTGATTGAATTCAACGCCTTGCGCAAACTCGCGACCGACTGTCGCCTGATTGCGACCTGTGGAAAGGGGCGCTGCATCTTGACATCCGGGGCCTTGATCTGACATTCAGACCCTGTGATCGGTTCCGCGCGAGCAGAGGCTCCGCGGTAGCAATAGGGAATACGGTGAGGTGTAGCCAACAGGCGCCAATTCCGTGACTGCCCCCGCAACTGTGAGCGGTGAGCGACGCTGAACATGCCACTGGGAAGCCGCCGAAAGGCGCCTCGGGAAGGCCAGCCAAGCTTTGACCCGCGAGTCAGGAGACCTGCCGGACACTGGGCCAGGGAGACCTTGCCCATTTCCAACCGGACGCCGGGGTGAGCGTCTGGCCCGGCGGTCCCAGAACGAAAACCGGACCCACCGTGCCAACTCCCCGTTGTTCATTCCTGCTTGCAGGGCGCGCGAAAGACGTGTCCGCACTGTCGAATGAGGACGATATGAAAACGACCCTTCTGGCCAAAGCACTGGCCATTTCCCTTCCCGCATTGCTGCCGGTCACGGCCTCTGCGCATTTCCAGCTGAACTATACCAAGGATGCGCTGATCGCGCGTCCGGGGGACGTGCCGATGGGGCTGATCTTCTGGCACCCGATGGAAAACGGGCACGCAATGGACATGGGCCAGCCGCAGGAATTTTTCATGGTGCATAATGGCGAAAAGACCGACCTGATGGATCGTCTGGAGCCTGCGACCTTCAAAGGGGCCTCGAACGAGGCTGCCGCCTATCGGGCCAGCGTGCCGGTCAAACGGTCGGGCGATTACGTGGTGGTGACGGTGCCCGCCCCCTATTATGAGCAAAGCGAAGACATCTATATCCAGCAGATTGCCAAGGTTGTTCTGAATCGCAACACCCTGCCCACCGATTGGGATCAGCCGGTGGGTCTGCCGACCGAAATCCTGCCGCTCAACAAACCTTATAACGTGATCACCGGCTCGACCTTCTCGGGGCAGGTCCTGTCCGAAGGGAAACCCGTTGCCGGCGCCGAGATCGAAATCGAATATATGGCGGCCGAACCGGATCTGGAGCGGTTTGCCACCTCCGGCAGCACCGTTCAGCCAATGGGCGGAGGGAGCATTGTTGCGCTGACGGATGCCAATGGCGTCTTTACCTTCGGCATTCCGAAATCCGGCTATTGGGGCTTCGCGGCCCTGGGAACCGGACCTGAGACGGAACATGAGGGCAAGGAACTGAGCCAGGATGCCGTGTTGTGGATCCGGGCGGAGGATCTGAAATGACGCGCGCATTCCACAGTCAAAAAGGGGAGGGGGCAGAATGCATATCGTAGATGGCGCCCTGTCCAACCCGGTGGTGATTGGCGGTGCGGTTCTGGCCGTTGGCGGGCTTGCCATGGGCCTGAAGGATCTCACCCTTGAACGCATTCCTGCGGCAGGTGTGCTGTCGGCAAGCTTTTTTGTGGCCTCGCTGATCCACGTGCCGATCGGGCCCAGTTCGGTCCATTTGATCCTGAACGGGCTGGCCGGGCTTGTGCTGGGCTGGGCCGCCTTTCCGGCCCTGTTTGTCGGGCTGTTGCTGCAGGCGGTGTTCTTTGGGTTTGGCGGTCTGACCGTTTTGGGGGTGAATGCGGTGAATATCGCGCTGCCTGCGGTGCTGGTCGGGCTGGCGTTTCGCCCGCTTGTGGCGCGGGGCTCTCCGCGTCAGGGCGCGATCTGGGGGGGCATCGGCGGGGGTATGGCCATCGCGGCCACCACCATTGCCGTGGCGATTTCCCTCGCGCTGACCGGGGATGAGTTCCTGCCCGCTGCAAAGCTGGTGTTTTTTGCCCATATCCCGGTGATGGTGATCGAGGCGTTGTTGTCCGGCGCCGCCATTTTCCTGGCCCGCCGTGTCAAACCTGAATTGTTCATGGATGTGAAAGGAGGGCTGACATGATCCGGGCCTTCTTTCTGACCGCGCTTCTGGCGTTGCCGGTCCTGCCGGCTTATGCCCATAACGTGATTTCTGCCGTCTTCCCGTCCGGATCGAATATCGAGGGCGAGGTCGGGTTTTCCAATGGGGACATGGCCGTTGACCTGCTGATTGAGGTGTTTGATGAGGCGGGCACCAAGATCGGAGAGACCAAAACCGATGCGGACGGGTTCTTTCTGTTCACACCGGCCCAGCCGATCACCCATGTGTTTCGGGGCGATCTGGGGGCGGGGCATGTGGCTGAGGTGATCATGCCCGGTGCGGAAGTGGCAGAGCTGATGGGGCAAAGCCCCACCGCCCCCAACCCCGCCGCCGCGGCGTCGGTGCTGCAAGGTGTGCCCGGACAGATGATGGCGTCAAATGCCGGGCTGTCTGATCAGGCCCAATCCGAGCTTGCGACCATGCTGCGCACCGAATTGCGCCCGCTGCGCAAGGAAATCACCGCGCTGAAGAATGAGGCGAATTTCCAGTCCATCCTTGGCGGGATCGGCTATATTTTCGGCCTGTTCGGCGTGGTCTTCTATATCGCCGCACGGCGCAAGATGGGGGATGGACAATGACCTATGTTCTGACGGGTGTCGAAAAACCCCTGTCCGGCTTTGGCGCCTTTCGCGCCGCCGTCTCTGCGCTGGACCCGCGGATGCGGATCGTGATGACCCTGGCCTATGCGATTGTCGTGGTTGGGCTCAGTGACCTTCGGGTCCTGACCGGCGCCATGGGCCTGTCGGTCTGGCTGCTCTGCCTGTCCGGCCTGCCGTTTCGCCAGACCCTGAAACGGATGGCGATGATGGACAGTTTCATCATCTTCATGCTGGTGCTGCTGCCCTTTACCATGCCGGGGACGCCGATCTTCACGATCTGGGGGGTTGCCGCCAGCTGGGAAGGGTTGTGGCGCGCGGTGGAAATTGCGCTGACCGCCAACGCGGTGATCCTTGCGGTGATGACACTGGTGGGCACGATGGAGCCGGTGACCATGGGGCATGCGCTATTTGCGCTGAAAACCCCGGCGCGGCTGGTGCATCTGATGATGTTCACGATCCGCTATATCGAAGTGCTGCGTGAGGAATACCTGCGCCTGCGTGTCTCGATGAAACTGCGCGGATTTCGCCCCGGCACCAACTGGCACACCTATCGCAGCTATGGCTATCTGGTGGGGATGATGCTGGTGCGGGCGATCGAGCGCTCCGAACGCATTCTGGCGGCGATGAAATGCCGGGGGTTCTCGGGCCGTATCCTGCTGCTTGAAGAGTTCCGGCTGAGCCGGTCCGACATCCTGTTTGCCCTGTCTCTGGCGGTTGCATTGCTGACACTGATCGGCGCCGAGGTTCTCTATGCCACTCATTGAGCTGGAAGATATCCACTTTGCCTATCCGGGGCTGGACCCGGTGCTGGAAGGGGCGGCGCTGCGGCTGGAACCGGGGGAACGCCTGTCGCTGGTCGGGCCAAACGGGGCGGGCAAATCTACCCTGCTCAAGATCATCATGGGGTTGATCACCCCCATGAGCGGCACGGTGAAAGCCTTTGGCAAACCCTGCATCGCCGAGGCGGATTTCCACGAAATGCGCCGTCGGGTCGGGCTTGTTTTCCAGGATGCGGATGATCAACTGTTCTGTCCGACCGTCGCCGAAGATGTGGCCTTCGGGCCGCTCAACCTGGGCAAATCCAAGCACGAGGCGCTGGCGATTGTGGACCGGGTGCTGTCGCGCCTGAGGCTGATCCATCTGCGTGATCGGGTCACTCACAAGCTTTCGGGTGGTGAGAAGCGACTGGTCACGCTGGCCACGGTTCTGGCGATGGAGCCCGAGGTGCTGATCCTTGATGAACCCACCAATGCGCTTGACCCGGACAATTACGCCCGCCTGATCGAAATCCTCAAAGGGTTGGATCAGGCGATTCTGCTGGTCAGCCATGTGCCGGAATTTCGCTCTGAAATCGCGCCGGAAGGCTATCGGCTGGAAGGGCGCAAACTGGTGCGATTCTGAAAATACCGCGCCCTCCGGACCTGTTCGGGGGGTGATTTCCCGGAGCGTGTTACAGTTTTTATCAAAACTGCAACCCCTCGTGGCGTGACCGGTTTGCTGCGCGCGGCGCGATCTGCTACACCCTGACAGAAGGTTCGCCGCCAGTTGGAGAATGTGATGAGCAGATTGACAGGTCGCCGTCCGGTTCATGAAACCTATTACACGAAAATCAAGGAAATGATCCTGTTTGGAGAGGTGCTGCCCGGTCAGCCACTGACCATTCACGGCTTGGCAGAGGCGATTGGGGCGGGGGTGACTCCCGTGCGTGAAGCCATTCGAAAACTGACCACGGAAGGCGCGCTTGAAGTTCTGGAAAACCGGCGTGTGGCGGTTCCGGTCATGACCAAGGAGCGGTTTGACCAGATCGAAATCCTGCGTCTTTCAGTTGAGCCAAAATTGGCAGAGATGGGCGCTAAGCGTCTGGATAAAAACGGTATTGATGGCTTAGAGGAAATTGACGACGCCATGGGCGAGGCGATTGATCTGGGCGATATCCGGGGCTATCTGGAAACCAATTACCGGTTCCATTTTGCGCTATATGCCCCATCTGAGGCCGATATTCTGTTGCGCCATGCCGAGATGCTCTGGCTGCAGATTGGCCCCTCCTTGCGGGTGGGGTGTGGCCGGTTTGGCACGTCAGGTCAGAGTGACCAGCATATGGAAGCGATCCGGGCATTGCGGGCAAAAGATCCGACAGCCGTCGGGGCTGCCATGGCCGAAGATATCCGCCAGGGTATGGGGTTTGTGCAAAAATCCCTCACCGCATGACCCTCGCTGGCCGGGTGCGCGGTGAAGGAATATCTTGACGCGCTGCACACTTTTGATCAAAAGTGCATCCAGATCTGAGCGCCCCATGTCAATTGGGCGTCAAAGGAGGACAGATGACACAGGATCGCCGCAGCGGCTGGATGAGCACCCTGCCCGAAGAGTTTACCGAATACGCACGCGGGCGCCGCGTGGAGGAGGTGGAATGCATCATTCCCGACCTTGCCGGTACCTCGCGCGGCAAAGCGATGCCCGCGGTCAAATTTGACCCGGACGAGGCGCTGGCGCTGCCGATTTCCCTCTTTTACCAGACGATTTCCGGCGAATATGTGGACATGGAGATCGAGAACCAGTGGCTGGAGCGCGACGTGGTGCTGCACCCGGACATGTCCACCGCCAATGCGGTGCCCTGGGCTGATGATGCCACGGTGCAGATCATCTGTGACATGTTCACCCGCGAGGGGGATCCGTTGCCGATTGCGCCGCGCAACCTGCTCAAACATGTGGTGGGTCTTTACCGGGCGCAGGGATGGGATCCGGTGGTGGCGCCAGAGCTGGAATTTTACCTGACCAAGCCCAATCTTGACCCGAATGAACCGATCGAAGCGCCGATCGGGCGCACCGGGCGGCAAGGGGCCAGCCGTCAGGTATATTCGATGTCGGCGGTGGATGAATACGGGCCGGTGATCGACACGATTTTCGACTTTGCCGAGGCGCAGGGGCTGGAAATCGACACGGTCATCCAGGAAGGCGGGGCTGGTCAGATCGAGATCAACCTCAATCATGGCAACCCGGTCTATCTGGCCGATCAGGTCTTTCTGTTCAAACGCACCATTCGCGAGGCCGCGTTGAAAAACGGTGTTTTTGCCACTTTCATGGCCAAACCGATGCGGGATGAACCGGGCAGTGCGATGCATGTGCACCAGTCGGTTGTGGACAGCAGCACCGGCCAGAACGTGTTCTCGGACGCAGATGGCGCCGCGTCGGACCTGTTTCGCTGGTTCACCGGCGGATCGCAGAAATACATGATGGATGTGGTGCCGCTGCTGGCGCCCTATGTGAACTCGTTCCGGCGGATCACGGTTGAAGGGCAGTCGGCGCCGTCAAATCTGGAATGGGCGGCGGACAACCGCACCACCGGGCTGCGCGTGCCCCATTCCGGCCCCGCGGCGCGGCGGCTGGAAAACCGGGTGATTGGCATGGATTGCAACCCGTATATCGCCATCGCGGCCTCGCTGGCCTGCGGCTATCTGGGCATGATGAACAGGGTCGAGCCGCGCGCGGAGGCGACCAAGGAGGTCTGGGAGGCGGAGGAGCCGCTGCCGGTTTCGTTGCAGGCGGCGCTGGAGCTGTTTGATGAAGCGCATGAGATCCGGGCCGTGCTGGGGGAGGAGTTTTGCAAGCTCTATTCCGATATCAAATGGGCGGAGCACGAGGAATACCAGCGTGAAATCTCGCCCTGGGAACGCCGTCACCTTCTTCTGAATGCTTGATATCCAACCGGGAAATGCGAGGACATTATGGATCTGCTGACCGTCAATGATCGTGCGGGGGAATATCCGCACTCCTATTATGCTGCCACCGCCACGCCGCTGGATCGGTTCGAGAAGGCCCGGGGAGAGATCACCTGCGACGTCTGTGTTGTGGGAGGTGGGTTCATGGGGCTTTCAAGCGCGCTGCACCTGGCGCAGAAGGGCTATGATGTGGTGCTGCTTGAGGCGCAACGCGTGGGGTTCGGGGCCTCGGGGCGCAATGGCGGGCAGGTCGGGCAGGGGCAGCGCCTCGATCAGGATGATCTGGAAAATATGGTTGGCAAGGCCCATGCGCAGGAATTGTGGGCGCTGGCCAATCAATCGGTGGATCTGGTGCGGGACCTGTCGAAATCCGATCTGGTGCGGGCGGAGTTTCACGATGGGGTGCTGCACACCGATCACCGCCGACGCTATGTTGCCCATAGCCGGGACTATGCCCGCAAGCTCAATGACGAATACGGCTATGACAAGATCCGTTTTGTCGATGAAGAGGAATGTCGCCATCTGGTGAACTCGCCTGCCTATTACGGTGGGACGCTGGATCTGGGGGCGGGGCATATCCACCCGCTGGAATTTGCCTTGGGACTGGCGCGGATGGCGGTTCAGGCCGGGGTGCGGATCTTTGAGGAAAGCAAGGTCCGCGAGGTCATCGAAGGGGACCCGGCTAAGGTGGTCACCGACGGGGCCACCCTGTCGGCGCGCCATGTGGTGATGGGGTGCAATGGCTATCTTGGAAAACTGCAGCGCCATGTGGCCGAGCGGGTGATGCCGATCAACAATTACATTGTCGCCACCACGCCCATGACCCCGGCGCAGCAGGAAGATCTGATCCGCAACAACTATGCCGTGGCCGACAGTAAATTCGTGATCAACTACTTCCGCTTTTCCGACGATCACCGCCTGCTTTTCGGCGGCACGGAAAGCTATCGTTACAAGTTTCCGTCCGATATTGCCGGTGCGGTGCGGCGCCCGATGGAGGAGATCTTTCCGCAGCTCAAAGGCATCGGCATCGACTATGCCTGGGGCGGCACGCTGGGGATCACCATGAACCGGATGCCACATGTGGAACGGATCAGCGGCAATATCCTCTCGCTGTCCGGTTTTTCGGGCCATGGGGTGGCGCTGGCCACCCTGTCGGGTCAGATCGCGGCCGAAGCCATCGCGGGGCAGGCGGAACGGTTTGACATCATGGCCAATGTGCCGACCCAACGCTTCCCCGGCGGGCCCGCGCTGCGCTCGCCCCTTCTGGTTCTGGCCATGTTGTGGTTTAGTCTCAGGGACAGGCTCTGAGACGCGGCTGAGGGGGGCGCATGCGGCGGATCTATGAAAATCTGGCCTATTCGGATCGCCCGATCCGCGACCGGTATTGGAGCCGCTTCCTGCCGGACCCGGCACCGGAATATCCAGCCCTGAATGGTGAGGCAGAGACGGATTTTGCCGTGATTGGCGGCGGGTATGCGGGCCTGTCTGCAGCCCTCCAACTGGCCGAAGCCGGGGCCGATGTGACGGTGCTGGATGCGATGACCCCCGGCTGGGGCGCATCGGGGCGCAATGGCGGGCTGGTCTCACTGGGGGCCGCAAAGCTCGATGATGGGCAGATCCTGCGCCGATACGGGCCGGAGGATGCGCGGCTGTTTTTTGACGCTGAGCGGGCGGCGGTGGATCTGGTTGAAACCTATCTGGAGCGGTTTGCGCTGGATGTGGACCGCCAGTCCAGCGGTTACACCTATCTGGCCCATCGCCCCGAGGCGGTGCAGGGGCTGAAAGAATACGGCCAGCAATATACCAGCCGCTACGGGTTGCCCTATCAGTTCATCCCGAAAGACGAGATGCCCGCCCGCGGCATGACCAGCCCGGATTTTCACGGGGCGGTGACCCTGCCGATCGGCTTTGCGCTCAACCCGATGAAATTCGTGCTGGGGCTGACCGGGGCGGCAGAGCGCGCCGGGGTGCGGATCCATTCCCACGCGCCGGTCATGGAGATCACGCCAGGGTCACCGCATATCCTGCAGACGCCTCAGGGCAGGCTGCGGGCCAGGCACCTGCTGATCTGCACCAATGGCTATTCCTCAGAGGACCTGCCCGACGCCTTGGCCGGGCGGTATCTGCCGGTGCAGTCAAATATCCTTGTGACGCGCCCAATGGCCGAGGACGAGTTGGCGGCGCAGGGCTGGACCTCGGACCAGATGTGCGTCGACAGCCGGACATTGCTGCATTATTTCCGCCTGCTGCCGGATCGGCGCATGTTGCTTGGGTTGCGCGGCTCCGTGCGGGTGACAGAGGCAGAGATGGCCCGCACCGAGGCCACAGCACGGGCGGATTTCGACCGGATGTTCCCGGCCTGGCAGCAGGTGGAGACAGAGTATTTCTGGTCCGGCCTTATCTGCATGACCCGCAACCTCGTGCCATTTGCGGGGCCGGTGCCGGGGATGGACAGGGCCTGGGCTGCGCTTGGGTTTCACGGCGGCGGCGTGACCATGGCGCCCTATGCGGGGGCGTTGATCGCCGATATGGCGCTTGGGCGGTCTGCCCGTCCGCATCCCGGTTTGATGCAACGACCTTTGCGCCGGTTCGAACTGGGCCGTTGGCGGCGCAGTGCCCTGTCCGCGGCCTTTGCCTGGTATCGGTTATGTGATGAGGGGCTTGGCAGATAGGATATCGCCCCCAGCCGGCATCCTGACCCGCGTGGCGCCTGCCGGGTCGTTCCCTGATCCCTCCGCCCGCTCCGATCCTTTATAGGTATGGTGGAGTGCAAGCTGAGATGACTTTGCATACTCTGTCTGAGTTATTTTTGAATCTGTGTGGTTCTCTTGAGTTGAAGAGGTATGCGTCGCCGGCTTTGAGGGTTCTGGTTTCTGGTCCGACGGTGATTTCGAGTTCGCCTTCGATGACGATACCGCCTTCATTTGCGTCATGTTCGATCATGGTTTCGCCTGTATCGGCGCCGGGTTCGTATCTTTCGTGTAGGATCTGGAGGCCGTGGAGTTTTGCGTCTCCGACCTGTTTGAGGGTTATTTTTTTCTGGGCGGCTTCGTTTCCCTGGTAGAGGAGGGATGTGAGGTCTCTGAGTTCAGCGGGTGTGAAGAAGTTTTGTGAGGTTGTTGTTGCGTCGGGTTCAAAAAACTCTGACATGGAAATTCCGAAACCGCCCAGAATTTTGCGCAAACTTGCGACGGAAGGGCTGGATCTGTTGGTTTCGATCATCGAGATCTGCCCGTGTGGCACGCCTGCGGATTCGGCGAGCTGCCTTTGAGACATGTTGAATTGCTGTCTTAGCTGCTTCAAACGGGTGCCAACGTCAAATTCGTCCACCATGGATTGGGTCCTTTCATCGCTTTTTGCCAGATTGGGCGATTCAGCGAGTTTTGTCCAAACTCACCTCTAGCAATGCTCAATAAATTGAGCAATACAGGATGCGAGAATCAATGAATATGTGAATCGATCCCGGATTTTTT
The DNA here is from genome assembly GCF_025137635.1 of Aliiroseovarius crassostreae. Lineage (NCBI taxonomy): Bacteria > Pseudomonadati > Pseudomonadota > Alphaproteobacteria > Rhodobacterales > Paracoccaceae > Aliiroseovarius > Aliiroseovarius crassostreae. The sequence continues at coordinate 211,346 of NZ_CP080773.1, forward strand.
GGGGGAGACACATACCGTCACCTGTGGAGGAGCCTCACGTGAGCAAGACTGAAACCCTCAAATCCCGCCGCGCCGAGGCTGTTGCCAATGGTGTGGCCACCCGTGGCATTTATGCGGTGCGCGCAGAGAATGCCGAGCTGTGGGATGCCGATGGCAAGCGTTATATCGACTTTGCGGCGGGCATTGCCGTGAACAATACCGGCCATCGTCATCCGAAGCTGATGGCGGCGGTGGCGGCGCAGTCCGAGGCGTTCACCCATACCTGTTTCCACGTGGCGCCTTATGAAAGCTATATCGCGCTGGCGGAGCGTCTGAACGCGTCGACGCCGGGGGCGTTCAAGAAGAAGACCATGATGGTCACGACCGGCGCGGAAGCGGTGGAAAACGCGGTCAAGATGGCGCGCGCTTATACCGGCCGCTCGGGTGTGATTGCCTTTTCCGGCGCCTTCCATGGGCGCACCCTGATGGGCATGGCGCTTTGCGGCAAGGTGACCCCTTACAAGAAAGCCTTCGGGGCGATGCCGCCGGAAGTGCTGCATGCGCCGTTCCCGAATGAATTCCACGGTGTGAGTGTCGAACAGTCGCTGGCGATCCTGGACAATATGTTCAAAAGCTCGATCGACCCGGAACGCGTGGCGGCGATGATCATTGAACCGGTGCAGGGCGAAGGGGGCTTCAACATCGCCCAGCCTGAATTCCTGCGCGCGCTGCGTAAGATCTGTGACGATTACGGCATCATCCTGATTGCGGATGAGGTGCAGGCGGGGATTGCGCGGACGGGTAAACTTTTTGCGTTTGAGCATGCGGGCGTGGCCGCCGATCTGGTGACCATGGCCAAGGGCCTGGCGGGCGGCTTCCCGCTCTCAGCCGTGACTGGCCGGGCCGAGGTTGTCGATGCTGCCCCGGTGGGCGGCATCGGCGGCACCTATGCGGGCAACCCGCTGGCGGTGGCGGCGGCCAATGCTGTTTTTGACGTGATCGAGGAAGAGAAGCTTTGCGACCGCGCCACTGACATTGGTGAGAAGGTCAAATCCCGTCTGAACGCGCTGGCGGCGCGTCAGGGGATGGAAGCGATTGGCGACGTGCGTGGCCTGGGCGCGATGATTGCCTTTGAACTGGTCACCGACCGTGACACCAACGCCCCGGATCCCGCGCTGACCCAGGCCATTGTGGCCGAGGCCGAGGCGCGTGGTCTGATCATTCTGCCCTGCGGCACCCGCGCCAATGCTGTGCGCCTTCTGCCGCCACTGACCATTCCGATGGAACAGCTCGACGAGGCGATGGACATCATCGAGGCTTCGATTGAAGCTGCTATCAGCAAAACCGCCGCGTAAGCCGCGAACAGGAGACAAAGATATGGCGAAAGATCTTTCCCCCCAATCCCAGCCGGCGCTTGCGTCCTTCAACTGGGACGATGCCTTCTTGCTGGAAGACCAGCTGACCGAAGATGAGCGTATGGTCCGTGATGCGGCCCGCGCCTACAGCGAAGACAAGCTGATGCCGCGTGTGACCGAGGCGTTTGCGAAGGAAGAGACCGATCCGGAGATCTTCCGTGAGATGGGTGAAATGGGCCTGCTGGGCACCACCATCCCGGAAAAGTTCGGCGGCATTGGCGCAGGTTACGTGACCTATGGTCTGGTGGCGCGCGAAGTGGAGCGCATTGACAGTGGTTATCGTTCGATGATGTCGGTGCAGAGCTCGCTGGTGATGTATCCGATCTATGCCTATGGCACCGAAGAGCAGCGCGCGAAATACCTGCCGAAACTGGCGTCGGGCGAATGGATCGGCTGCTTTGGCCTGACCGAGCCGGATGCGGGGTCCGATCCCGGTTCGATGAAAACCACCGCCAAGAAGGTCGACGGCGGCTATGTTCTGAACGGCTCGAAAATGTGGATCTCGAACGCGCCGATCGCGGATGTGTTTGTGGTCTGGGCCAAATCGGACGCCCATGATGGCAAGATCAAGGGCTTTGTGCTGGACAAAGGCACCAAGGGGCTGTCTGCTCCGAAGATCGAAGGCAAGCTGTCATTGCGCGCGTCGATCACCGGCGAGATCGTGATGGAGAATGTGGAAGTGGGCGAAGACGCCCTGCTGCCGGATGTCTCCGGTCTGAAAGGTCCGTTTGGCTGTCTGAACCGCGCGCGTTACGGCATTGCCTGGGGCGCGATGGGGGCGGCTGAGGCCTGCTGGCACGGTGCCCGCCAATATGGGCTGGACCGCAAGCAGTTCGGCAAGCCGCTGGCGCAGATGCAACTGTTCCAGCTGAAGCTCGCCAATATGCAGACCGAGATCTCGCTGGGCCTGCAGGCGGCGCTGCGGGTTGGCCGCCTGATGGACGAGGCGAAAGCCGCGCCCGAGATGGTGTCGCTGATCAAGCGCAACAATTGCGGCAAGGCGCTGGATATTGCGCGTCTGGCCCGTGACATGCATGGCGGCAACGGCATCAGCCAGGACTTCCACGTGATCCGTCACATGGTGAACCTTGAGACCGTGAACACCTATGAAGGCACCCATGACGTGCATGCGCTGATCCTGGGCCGCGCCCAGACCGGGCTGCAGGCCTTCGCCTGATCCCTTCGAACAGATCCGGCCACTTGTTCCTCTTGGTGGCCGGATCCTTGAGGAAAGCCGTACATATCTCCCCAGATTTGACATCTGCGGCTTTCCTCGTCTTTCCCTGACCCTCAAACATGATGAGAGAGCCG